>NKIW01000023.1 GCA_002256205.1 Rhizobiales bacterium PAR1 | reverse complement strand
TGCGCTGACAAATTTTCACTGAGAACTGACCCATGTTCTGACCTTCCCCCTGGCTTTTGGGTCGGGGGATCATGGAGTGATCGACATGGCATTATTGAGCGTTATCCGGCGCTGGCATTTTCGCGATGGAATGCCGATCCGGGAGATCGAACGCCGGACAGGGTTATCCCGGAATACGATCCGCAAATACCTTCGTGCTGGCATCATCGAGCCGAAGTTCAAGGTTCTGGATCGGCCAAGCAAGCTGGATGCGTTCGCCGAGAAGCTGTCCATTTGGCTTCGGGTTGAGGCGGGCAAGGGACGCAAGCAACGGCGGACGGCGAAGCAGATGCACGCCGACCTTGTCGTGTTGGGGTATGACGGCTCCTACAATCGCGTTGCCGCTTTCGTGCGGGCCTGGAAGGTGGAACGGCAACGTGAGGCACAGAGCAGTGGCCGGGGCACCTTCGTTCCCCTTGCTTTTGCGCCGGGCGAGGCCTTCCAGTTCGACTGGAGCGAGGATTGGGCAATCCTTGGCGGTGAACGGACCAAGTTGCAGGTGGCGCACACCAAGCTATCGCACTCTCGAGTGTTCGTCGTGCGGGCCTATCTGCTCCAGACGCATGAGATGTTGTTTGACGCCCTGAACGAGGCGTTCCGGGTTCTGGGCGGCGTGCCCCAACGCGGGATCTTTGACAACATGAAGACAGCCGTCGATCGGATCGGCACCGGCAAGACCCGGCAGGTCAATGCTCGTTTTGCCGCGATGGCGAGCCATTATCTGTTCGACCCCGAATTCTGTAATCCGGCCTCCGGGTGGGAGAAGGGGCAGATCGAGAAGAATGTTCAAGACGCGCGTCGGCGACTGTGGCAGCCCATGCCGCGCTTTCCCGATCTTGCGGCCCTGAACGCCTGGCTTGAAGCGCGGTGCCTCGCGCAATGGAACGAGATCCAGCATGGCGTTTTGCCTGGTACGATCGCGGATGTGCATTCCGCCGAGGTTGCCAGCCTGATGCCACCAGGTCGGCCCTTCGATGGCTTCGTCGAGCACACAAAGCGGGTCTCGCCAACGTGCCTCATCCACTTCGAGCGCACCCGCTACAGCGTGCCGGCCTCCTTCGCCAATCGCCCGGTGAGCTTGCGGGTTTATCCGGATCGGGTCCTCATTGCCGCAGAGGGGCAGATCCTATGCGAACACGCGCGGATCATCGAACGCTCTCATCATCTTCCGGGGCGGACGATCTACGACTGGCGGCACTATCTCGCGGTGATCCAGCGCAAGCCTGGAGCACTTCGTAACGGGGCACCGTTTAGCGAGATGCCTGATGCATTCCGGCAGTTGCAGGCCCGGCTGCTCAGGCGTGTTGGCGGCGACCGAGAGGTGGCCGAGATCCTTGCCCTCGTCTTGCATCACGATGAGAAGGCTGTGCTCTGCGCGGTCGAGATGGCGCTGGAGGCTGGCGTGCCGACCAAGACGCATGTCCTGAACCTTCTCCATAGACTGGTGGATGGCAAGGCACCGACGGTTCCCCCCGTCAACGCTCCGCCAGCCTTGCTCTTGACCAAAGAGCCGCAAGCCGATGTCGAGCGCTACGATACCCTGCGGGTGAAGGGGATGCGCCATGCGTCATGACCCCGCCAGTGCTGCCGTCGTCGTCATGCTGCGCGGCCTCAAGATGTATGGAATGGCTCAGGCCGTCAGCGATCTCATCGAGCAAGGCGCCCCCGCCTTCAATGCTGCCATCCCGATCCTCTCCCAGTTGCTCAAGGCCGAGATGGCCGAACGCGAGGTTCGCTCTATCGCCTACCTGATCAAGGCTGCGCGCCTGCCTGCCTACAAGGATCTGGCGGGCTTCGACTTCGCATCCAGCGAGGCCAATGAGGCCATGGTTCGTCAGTTGCATCGCGCCGAGTTCATCGACGGTGCCGATAACGTCGTGCTGATCGGTGGTCCAGGAACTGGCAAAACCCATATCGCCACAGCCCTCGGTATCCAGGCCGTCGAGCATCACCGCAAAAAGGTTCGCTTCTTCGCAACGGTTGATCTGGTCAATGCTCTCGAACAGGAGAAGGCTTTGAACAAGGCCGGGCAACTAGCCGAACGATTACTCCGTCTCGATCTGATCATCCTGGACGAGCTCGGATATTTGCCCTTCAGCCCATCAGGTGGCGCTCTCCTGTTCCATCTGCTCTCCAAGCTCTACGAGCAGACCAGCGTCATCATCACCACCAACCTCAGCTTCTCCGAATGGGCCGGTGTGTTCGGGGATGCCAAGATGACCACTGCACTGCTCGATCGGCTCACGCACCACTGCCATATCCTTGAAACAGGAAACGACAGCTTCCGCTTCAAGGCCAGCGCTGCAATACCCATAACCCGAAAGGAAAAATCATCCGCTTGACCACCCGCCAACAACGCGGGAAACAGCATCAAACCGGGTCAATTCTCAATGGAAACC
>NKIW01000014.1 GCA_002256205.1 Rhizobiales bacterium PAR1 | reverse complement strand
CGCACTCCGCTCCGAGGTGGTGATCGAAGTGGCAAAGCTGCGGTCAAGCTTGATCTTGTCCAGCGGCAGCAAGCTGAGATAGCTGAGCGAGGAATAGCCGGTGCCGAAATCGTCGAGCGCGGTCTTGACGCCGAGCGCGCGGATTTTCTCCAGCGTCCCAATTACATGGTCATGATCGTCGATTAGGATGGATTCGGTGATTTCCAGCGTCAGCCGCTCCGGCTGGAGACCCGAGATCTGAAGGCAGGATTTGACGATCGCCACGAGGTCATGGTCGCGCCGGAACTGCTTGGCCGATAGATTGACGCTGACTCCGACATCTTTCGGCCAGCTCACGGCGGATTGGCAGGCCGTCTGCATCACCCAAGTGCCAATGACCGAGATCAGCCCGGAAGCCTCGGCGATCGGGATGAAGGTCACGGGCGAGATAAAGCCGCGCTCGGGATGCTTCCAGCGCAGCAGCGCCTCAACCAAGGTGACCCGCTGCGTGCGCGGATTGACGATGGGCTGGTAGGCCAACGACAATTCGCCATTCTCAACCGCCCTGCGCAGATCCCGCTCCAGACTGATGCGCTCATCGTATTTCGCCCCGAGATCGGGGGTGTAGAGGCAGACCTGATTTTTGCCGTTGGCCTTGGCCTGATAGAGCGCGAGATCGACGTTCTTCATCGCCGCTTCGACTGAAAGCCCCGCGCTCCGCGCGATGCCGATGCTGGCGCCGGCCCTCAGGCGGACATTGTTGACGACAAACGGCAACGTCAGATCATTCACCACATCGGTGGCAACCGCGACGGCGCCGGCGATATCGCTGCCCGGCAGCAGGATCAGGAATTCATCGCCGCCGATGCGGGCCGCGACCGCCGACGCAGTAAAGTGGCGACTGATGCGCTTGGCGGCATCCTTGAGCAACGCATCGCCGATCTCGTGACCGAAGAGGTCGTTCACATCCTTGAAATTGTCGAGGTCAATCGAAACCAGAAAAAACGAATGCCCCGCAGCCTGCCATTCGCGCATCTTGTTCCGGAGCGCGTAGCGGTTCGCAAGCCCGGTCAAGGCATCGTGGTTGGCGAGATATTCCATCTTCCGCA
Source organism: Rhizobiales bacterium PAR1 (assembly GCA_002256205.1). GTDB lineage: Bacteria > Pseudomonadota > Alphaproteobacteria > Rhizobiales > Beijerinckiaceae > Rhabdaerophilum. The sequence goes on along the minus strand of NKIW01000014.1, from coordinate 39,555 downwards.
TCGTGAAGACGCGCGAGAGAAACACCTCGTAGATCGATTGCACGCTCGAAACCGTGGCCAGCAACGTGAACGCTACCGCGATGCCGATGAACTGATAGGCAGCCGCCCCTGAGGCGATCAGTCCCATAATAAAGGGGATCGAGACAAGCCCCATCTGCACCTGGGTAATATAGGGCCGGGTCGAGTTGCGCCCCGAGATGCCTGCGAGATACCCCATCGTCTGGGCGACGCCAAGGATCGAGGCAGCTTCGAACGGGTGATGGAGAACAGTATAGGCGCCAAAACAGCCGATCGAGAAAGCCGTGGCCCAAGCGCCGCTGAGCGCCAAAAATTCAAAGGGGCGCTGGATCGAGCGAAGAATCTTGCCGCGAGCATAGCGATAATAGGCCCAATGGGCAGCCGCGCGATAGGCGTTGATAACGCCGATGCTGACTGCCATCCAGAGGATTACCGGATCGCCACTGAGGTAATAGGCGCTCAGCACGATACCGTTGATCATCATCATGCCGAAGATAACCGTGCTCGGCGTACCGTAGAGCGCCTCGATCAGTGCGGCATAGAACGCTTCATCATGCCTGGGTGACGGGCGTAACTGCCAAGCCTCGGCATCAGTTATCTGGTTCACGACACGCCCCTATGGTAATATGCAGTATTCAGGACATGGGAACATAGGAGTGTTTACTGAGTATTGATGCTGCCAAAATTTCAGGAAATTTTTCGAAATTCCAAAGCCGTGAGCCTGTCTGTTCGCATACTCGGCAGCTTTACACGCGGATTTATCGCGCGACGCGGCAGATCAGGTGAGAATTAGGTGGCGCTCCAGCCCGGCTAGCACGCGCGGCGAAAGCACCAGATCGGCCAGCGTGAAGCGATCGAGAGAGGTGTAAAACGCCTCAAGCGCCTCATGCAGGGCACGTTCCAGCGCGCATTGCCCGCCGAGACGGCAGGGCTCCTCGCAGCCGAAGCAGGCAACCAGCGTCTGGTCCTGTTCGAGAAAGCGGACGAGCGCCCCCAGCCGCACCTCGGCAGGGTTCACCCCCAGTTCCAGCCCGCCGCCACGCCCACGGGTGCTCCGGAGATAGCCGGTGCCCGCAAGCCGCTGAACGATCTTCATCACGTGGTTCTGTGAGAGCCCATAGGCTTTCGCAGCGATTTGCACCGAAAACCGCGTAGCGTCTCCGCCCGCGCGGGCGCGCGCAGCGGCGAACATGAGAATCCGCAGGGCGTAATCGGTATGGGCGGTCAGACGCATGCGATTAAATATGCCTCAAACATATTGCTTTTACCAGCATCTCGTTTAAATAAGCATATAATATACATCTTTAAGGAGATCCGTATGTCCAAACATCCGGTTCCACTGGGCGACGATACCTCCGGCGGACGAAACCGCATCGCGCCTGCACGGCTAACTGGCATGGAGGAGCAGCGACAGCATGAATCCCTTTGCGGGGAGCAAGTACGATGAACACGGATCCGATGAGCCCACTCGCCTTGCTCACCCTTCTCGGGGAAGCCGGCACAGTAATGGCCTTCACGCTCTATCTGACGGTGCTCGGCAGCATGCACCGCGAAGCGCGCACCATGCCGCTACCCCGTCTCGACCCCGTTTCGCTCGCATTGCAGGCCGCCGCGAAATACGGGTTCCGCCTCGGCATTCTCGCCGTCATCCTGTGCAGCCTGTTCTATCGAGGCCTGACATGACCACGCCGATCCCCCTGTCTGCTACTCCCACCCCTCCTGCCCCTGTCCGCTTTCTCGGCCGCATCGCGCAGCTTCTTCCCTGGCTTCTGCTCTGGGTCGCCGCGCCGGCCCCGCTTTGGCTCGCGCTCGGCATGAGCTGGTATTTCCATCGCTAGGGCCGAATACCCGCCGCCTCAAGCCGCGCCCGCGTCACCGGGAGGCGCTGAAGGGTCGCGGCCAGCCGTTCGCGCCAGCGCGGCCCGCGCGCGGCGGCATCTTCATAGGCCTCGACGAGATCGTCGGGCCGATCCTCAGCGAGGATATCGATCAGAAAGGCGGCCTGCGCGCGATCTTTCACCGCTTTGAGGCTATCCGACCCTTCGAACCGACGATCCGCGACGATCAGCTTGTGCACCGCGAAGCGCTCGGGACGCGGGATCTGCACCAGAACGCCGCTGCGATAGGTCACCGCCGCCCGGATCGGCTCGGCGATGAGGAAATTCAGGAAATGCAGCGATTGCGCGTGAACCCCGAGCGCGGGCAGGGGCTTGAGCGCCTCAGCATCCTCGAAGGAAGGGGTCAGGAATTCAACCAGCAGATCGGAACGGGTCTGCTTCCAGCGCCAGACCTTGTCGCGGTCCAGTGACGGCACGGCCTCGAAGGCAAAATCACCAAGAACCGCGCCTAGCGGCTCGGAAACCACATCCGCGAGGGCGAGCGAGAGCCGCTCAAAGCTCGCGATATCAAGATCATTGGTCTGCGCCGCCTGATCAAAGGAATAGCGCACGCCGAGTTCCGCCTCGTACAGCCGGAACGCCTGCGTGCCGACAATCGTGCCGCCGAGCCGGAAAACGCCCGCCTTCTGCATCGCGTTGAGGAGGGAACCTGTCGCGGCATCGACGCCGGAAAACCCTTCCGCACGCAGGATGCGGATGAGCCGGGAGCGGTGGCGCTGGCTCTCCTCGCGCATCGCGGCAATCGCCACCGCGCGGTCGAGGCGCTCGCGTAACTCCGGCGTATCCTCGCCGATATAGGCTTTGCGGACATCCGAACCGATGCGGTAGGTGTCATACCAATAGGCTTTCGCGCCTCGCACGACGCGGGCCGGCGTGCCACGGATTTCCGAGACTGCCTCGTCCTTCAGCGAACGCAACAGATCATGGTAGGCGGCATGGGCGACGGTTGAGAGATTCTGGCGCATGTTTTGTGTTCAACGTTGAAGATTTTCGTTGAACATAGCGACGTGTTCAACATTTTTCAAGTTTGTTGAACACGCCCTAATGAGCACCAGGACAGACGCCGATCCTAGTGGGGTGTCCGGTAGATCACCTCAAAGAACGCCGCCAGATCACGAGAGGCATCGAGCGGCAGGATCTGTGCGATATACTGATCCGGGCGCACAAGGATCATGCAGCCCTTAGTGCGGTTGATGCCACGCATCTCGAAGATATCGCCCCAGCCCTTGTGATCGACACAGAACACCTTCTCGTGGTCCTGAAGCTGAAGACGACCCTTTGTCGGGCGCAGCAGCGCGGGCATCTGCTCATAGGCGAGGGCCTCGAAGGTCTGCTGGAAAATCGCACGGAAGTCGATCAGCGCATCGACATCTTCGCCGGGGCGAACGAATTTCACGACAGGTGAGGCCAGATCGTTCTGAAGCCAATCGGCGAGCTTTGCGATCGCTGAGCCCGGCAAACCGGCATCATCGCGGCCGGCGAAGGCATAGAGCCGCCAGCGGCCATCGGCTTCGGCGACATGGCCAAGCTGCATCTGCTTGGCGTCGGAGAGCCGCACAACCGGCGCCGAATGGAAGCGGCGGCCAATTTCCAGACCACTGGCCAGCGTCTGATGCGTCGCGGGGCCGACGAGGGCGGAAGGGTCGTATTTCACCGCCAGACCGCCGGTGAATTCAAGGTTCGCCTTGAAGTGCTCGACGATGCGCGGCTCGTCACCGCTGTCGAGCTCGGATTGTCCCGGCGGCGCGGACATGATGCGTGCCCATTGGTGATCGGTATCGACAAGGCGTTTCGCTTCCGCCCAGCGCTCGGCGGAATAGCTGTGCAGCAGCTTTGGTGCAGCGCGGCCCTGAAGCACATGCGCGAGCTTCCATCCGAGGTTGAAGGTATCCTGCATGGAAACGTTCATGCCCTGACCCGCCTTCGGGCTATGGGTGTGGCAGGCATCGCCAGCGGTAAAGACGCGCGGCGCCCGGCTGCCGGCGGCGCCTTCAGGCACATCATCGAAGCGGTCGGTCATGCGATGGCCGATTTCATAAATCGACCACCAGACGACCTCTTTCACATCGATGGTATAGGGCTTCATGATCCGGTTTGCCGCCGCGATCATGTCGCTTTGTGTGAACTGGCGATCCGCCACGCGCTCATCCGGATTGAGCTTGTCCAGCTCGACATACATGCGGAAGAGATAGCCGCCCTCGCGCGGCAAAATCAAGACATTGCCCTGCTGCGCCGAGGCAATCAGGCATTTCTGCCGTACATCGGGAAAATCGGTATTGGCGAGGATATCCATCACGCCCCAGGCCTGATGCGCGGCATCGCCGTGGAGTTCACCGCCGATTGCCTGCCGCACGACCGAGCGCGCGCCATCACAACCGACAACGTAATTCGCGCGGACGGCCTTCGTTTCGCCGGCGTTGACGCCGGTATTTTCCAGCGTGACCGTGACGGGGTGATCCTCGGTTGTCGGGTCGATCTCAAGGCTGCGCACGCCCCAGCCGTAATCCGGCGCGAGGCGGGAGGGAGAATTCCGCATCACCTCCAGGAAGAGTTCATGCACGCGCGCCTGATTGATCAGGATATGCGGCATCTCCGAAGAATCATCCGCGACATCCTGCACCCGGCCGATCCGGCGGATATGGCCGGGGTTTGCGGGGTCCGGCATCCAGAACGCGGTCTGGTTCACCCAGTAGCTTTCGCGCTTTACCGCTTCGGCGAAACCGAAGGCCTGAAACATCTCCATCGTGCGGGTGTTGATGCCATCCGCCTTGCCCTTCTCAATATTGGCGGGGCTGCGTTCGACGATCATCGTGCTGATTTCTGGAAACTGCGAGAGTTGCGCAGCAAGGCACAGCCCGGCGGGACCGGTACCCGCGATCAGGACGTCGACCTTGGCGGGCAGGGGCGAATTCTCGGAGCGATCACGGTGATTGTCCGCCGCCACCTTCCGGGCCGGGTTCCCGCCACGAAATCCATCCATGTAATACTGCATCGTTTCTCTCCCGGCAGCTTTGCCATGAGCCTTGATGGCTCGATTTTGAAAAACGATAAGTCTACATACCGTTTTCGTCAATTAGAAAATATGTAGACATATCATTTTCCGTATTGTATTGTTTCCACGTTGTTTTTTGATTTTTATACCCAGAGAGGAAGCATCATGGACGTCTACCGAATGGCCGGGCACCTCATCCGGCGCCTGCACCAGCATTCGACGCAGGCGTTCTCCACACGCATGCAGGCACTCGGGCTGGACCTGACGCCGGTGCAATTTGCGGCGATGAGCGCCATTGCCGCCACGCCGGGGATCGATCAGGCGCGGGTTGCGGCGGAAATCGGCTATGATCGCGCGACCATCGGCGGCGTGATCGACCGGCTCGAGCATAAAGGCACCATCGCGCGTACCGTCTCCCGGCTGGATCGTCGCGCCCGCGAGGTGCGGTTGACCGAAAAGGGCGAGGCCCTTCTGGAGGCGACGCGGCCCGTAGTCATCGCCTTGCAGGCGGAAATTCTCGCCGGCCTGAGCGAGACCGAGCGCGCGATCTTCCTCGATCTCGCCGGCAAGGCCATCGGGCTCACGGTAGACCAGAGCCCGGCCTCAGCCACATGACGAACACCAAGGCACCTCCGGCAGGCTTCTTCGGGCGCTGAAAGATGCCGCGCCCGAACAGATCTTTCGCATAAGGTTAGTTATGGAACGACAGTGCCAGAGGCGCTCCCAAGTCTCCAGGCCAACGGGCTTATGTGCGCGAGACAAAAAGCAAAACCCCGACAAAACATGCGCCGAAAAACTTGAGCTAGGAAAAGCCGCGCCCTTGAGACAAGCAGCGTTTCAAAAAGCCCCGCATTGTGCGCCCCGTGATCCCGTGAGGCACTGACATGATCCATCCTCTTGAACTTGGAGTCGATACCTTTGGCGATGTGACCGCCAGCGCCGGGGGGACGCCGCTGCCTTATGCGGAAGTGATCCGCAACGTTGTCGAGGAAGCGGTGCTGGCCGATGCGGTCGGCGTCGATTTCATCGGCATCGGCGAGCATCACCGCGATGATTTCGCGGTTTCTGCGCCAGACATGTTGCTCGCAACCATTGCCGGGCGCACGCAGCGAATCCAGCTCGGCTCTGCCGTCACGGTGCTCAGCTCAGATGATCCGGTGCGCGTCTTCCAGCGCTTCTCTACGCTCGATGCGCTCTCGAACGGGCGCGCGGAAATCATGGTCGGGCGCGGCTCTTTTACCGAATCCTTCCCGCTTTTCGGGTTCAAACTGGCAGACTACGAGCAGCTTTTCGAGGAGAAACTGAACCTCTTCGTCGAACTTCTGAAGCAGCAGCCAGTGACATGGCGCGGCGAAACCCGCGCGCCGCTCACCAACCAGCGCGTCTTTCCTCCCGTCGAGGGCCGCCGCCTGAAAACATGGATCGGCGTTGGTGGCACGCCGGAATCGATCATTCGCGCAGCAAAATACGGCCTGCCCCTGATGATCGCGATCATCGGCGGCGATCCGAAGCGCTTCGTGCCGCATGTCGATCTCTACCACCGCGCGCTCGACCAGTTCGGTCAGCCGAAATTGCCGGTAGGCTTTCATTCACACGGCTATGTCGCTGCGACCGATGAGCAGGCGCGCGAGGAGCTCTGGCCGGACTACAAGCGCATGCGCGACCGCATCGGCAGCGAACGCGGCTGGCCGCCTATGACCCGCGTCGAATTCGAGCGCGAGATCGAACAGGGCTCACTCTATTGCGGATCGCCCGAAACCGTCGCGCGCAAGATTGCAGCTGCTGCAACCGCGCTCGACGCGGCGCGCTTTGACATGAAATACAGCGCCGGTCCACTCTCACACGAGAAGATGATGCGCTGCATCGAGCTCTACGGTCGAAAGGTCATCCCGCTCGTGCGCGAGATGATGGCGTGAGCCGCGGCAAAACCCGGTGATGCAATTCGTGTCGTGTCGAGCCTGATCGATGTCTTCCGCCCCGGCGGTGGTGGCGGTAGGCGCCCGTCCCGTGCGCTTTTTATGCGGCAATGACGCTTTTCGGCAGGGCTTCGACGAGGAAATCGAGGAAGGCGCGGGTCCTGCGCGCGAGCCGCCGCTGCCCGAGATAGACCGCGTGGATATCGAGCAGCGGACCTGAAGTATCCGGGAGGATACGTTCCAGCCGTCCGGCCGCAAGATCGCGCTCGACGAGGTAATCTGGACAAAGCGCGATCCCCTCGCCTTCCAGCGCGAGATCCCGCGCCATCCGCGCGCTGTTGACGAGAAACGGCCCAGTCACGGGAATGCGGCGCAGCCCTCCGGCATCGATCAGCGGCCAGGCGCCATCGCCGCGCATACTGGTATCGCGGATGCAGATATGATGAGCCAGATCATCGAGGCGCTGCGGCCGGCCCCGCGCGGCGAGATAGGCCGGCGCGGCGACCATCACGAGGCCGGTGTGGTGCAGTTTGCGCGCGATCAGCGCTGAACTATCGAGCTTTCCGATGCGGATCGCGACATCGATACCCTCAGCGGCGAGATCAACAAAGCGATCCGAAAGGCGCAGATCAATCACCAGATCGGGATGGGCAGAACGGAACTGTCGCAGCAAGGGTTGCACGAGCAGTTCGCCATAGGTCACCGGCGCGGAAACCCGCAACGTGCCGGAAAGGCCGCTCCGCGCCTCTCGCAGCGTGCCAGTCATCTCGTCGAGCTGGGCGAGCCAATCGGGCGCCTGAAGCATTAGCTGTTCGCCCGCGACCGTCAGTCCGAGCCGCCGCGTCGTGCGCAGCAGAAGCTGCGTTCCGAGCCGGACCTCCAGCGCAGCCATGTACTTCGAGGTGAGTTTGGGCGAGAGGCCGAGCCGGGTCGCTGCACTGGAGAACGATCCGGTTTCGACCGCTGCCACGAACACCCGCATGCCCGCCACGATATCCATTGCACATCCTATTCAGAACAAATCGGCGAAAGTATTCCGTCATCATCGCCATTTTTGCTGCAAGGGACAAGGTGCATATCAGGTCAGCTCTGCCGCCAACCCGCTTACTGACGCTCCCCACGGAGACTTCCCATGCTCGATAGCAAAACCGCCCCTCTCGCCATTTTCGCACTTCGCGTCACCACCGGTACGCTGTTTCTCGTCCATGGGCTGATCAAGCTGCTCGTGTTCACCCCGGCCGGAACCGCCGGTTATTTTGAATCGATCGGTCTGCCCGGCGCACTCGGCTATCTCACCATGCTGGCCGAGATCGGCGGCGGCGTGGCACTGATCCTCGGCATCCAGGTGCAGTTCGTCTCGGCGGCGCTTGTGCCGGTTCTCCTTGGCGCGGCCTTCTTCGGCCATCGTGCTGCCGGCTTCAACTGGTCCAACCCGAACGGCGGTTGGGAGTACCCGGTGATGTGGGCGCTCGTGCAGGCCGCGCTCGCCGCCCTCGGCGATGGTGCCTATGCGCTGATGCCCCGCAAGCGCGCCTGATCCACTTCGCCCAATGCCGCCACAGGCGCGGCCTCTCTTTTTCAAGGAAACCGGCCATGCTCGTGAACGGAAAATGGACAGCCCATTGGCAGCCTGTGCAGGCCAAGGACGAGCAGGGTCGTTTCGTGCGGCAAACCTCCTCCTTCCGCCACTGGATCACGCCGGATGGTGCCCCCGGCCCCAGCGGTAAGGGCGGTTTCAAAGCCGAAGCCGGACGTTACAGGCTTTATGTCGCGCTGATCTGCCCCTGGGCCTCGCGCACGCTGATGGCCCGCAAGCTCAAGGGCCTTGAAGCGCTGATCCCCGTGACCATTGTCAACCCAGTGCTGAGCGACGAAGGCTGGACCTTCGGCGGCTATGCCAGAACCGAGGCTGACCCGCTCCACACCGCGAGGCACCTCCACGAACTATACACCCGTGCCGACGCTGATTTCACCGGCCGCGCGACAGTGCCGGTGCTCTGGGATACCCGAACAGATACCATCGTCTCGAACGAGAGCGCTGATATTCTCCGGATGTTCAACACCGCCTTTGCGGATCTCGTGCCCGGCACGCCGGACCTTTACTCCGCCGATCTCGCGGCAGACATTGATACCCTCAATGCCGAGGTCTACGACCTTCTCAACAACGGCGTCTACAAGGCAGGCTTCGCCTCCTCGCAAGCCGCCTATGACGAGGCAGTGGCCGGTGTTTTTGCGATGCTCGACCGCCTCGAAGCGCGGCTGCCCGGTGATTATCTCTTCGGTTCGCACTTTACCGAGGCGGATATCCGGCTCTTCGTGACACTGATCCGCTTTGATGTCGCCTATCACGGCCTGTTCAAGACCAACCGGAAGCAGATCGCTGATTATCCGTGTCTGTCAGCCTACCTCAAGCGCGTGCTGGCTCTGCCGGGCATGCGGGAAACAGTCGATCTCGACCACATCAAGGCGGGGTATTACTCGATCAAAGCGCTGAACCCCACCGGCGTTGTGCCAGTCGGACCGGACCATGTCGCGGCGCTCCTGGCGTCGATCCCTGACGCATAAGGTGGTGTTCCGCAGAGCGAGCAATTGCCAGATCCGCGCCAAAGATTTAAATCAGTATTTTAGATACCAGTTTAAATCCAAGCAGGAATTCCGATGTCCGAACGACGTGAACAGATTGCCGCAGAGATAAGTCAGCGAACAGGAATCGACGACGCGATGATCGAACGGCTCGTCCATACCTTCTACGCCAAGGTGAGCGAGGATACCCTGCTTGGCCCGGTGTTCGAGTCGAGAATCCGGGATTGGGCACCGCATCTTCAACAGATGTGCGCCTTCTGGTCCTCCGTAGCACTGATGTCCGGGCGCTATCACGGCAACCCGATGGCGCGACACCTGCCCCTCCCCGTCCATGCCGCGCATTTCGATCGCTGGCTCGCGCTGTTCGAGGAGACGGCGCGCGAGGTATGCTCGACCACCGCGCGCGACCATTTCATCGAGCGGGCGCGACGAATCGCCGAGAGCATTGAGCTTGGCATCGCCGGGCATCAGGGCATTCTGCTCAGGCGCGGGGAGCGGCTCGGACCGCCAGAAGAGCGCTCTGCCCGTTAGCCTCACCTCCCGCCCCGCATCGCCTTCAGCTTCGTGCCGATCAGCGCCATCAGAATCGGCCCGACAGAGAACTGGCCTTCGCGCTTCTTCTCGGTTAGGGCGCGCAAATACCCTCCTGGGAAGCGCACTTCATCGCCCTTTTGCAGGATCGCGGCGACGACAATCGCCGCATCGACCTCGCCCATGGTTTCGACCGCATCGCGCCAGGCACCCGGCGAAATCCCGAGCATGGCGCGAACGAGGGAGGCGGTCTTGAGGAATACTGCCCAGTTGCGGATCGCTGGTTCCGTGCCTCCGGCGGTGGCCTGTCCCCTCCCCTCGCTGTCACCCGCGTATTCGAGGATATCCGGGCAAGCCTCCAGCACCATGCCTAGGGGTGTACCGATGCTGGTGCAGTCTGCCGGCACTCTTGCGGCGAGCTCGGTAAGCTCCACTGCTAGCAGGTCGAGTTTACCCCTGTCTTTTTCGAAAGCAGGTTCAGATTCGTAAAGGTCAGATTTTGAAATCTGTTTGTGGCGCTCAGAATGAGACTCATTGGCGCTTGTTTTTGACGAATTGACGAAGAGTTCCAGATGGTTCTGGATTGCGGCGGCCAGCGCCTCAAGATCCCCTGCCCCGGCTTCCAACTCGCTAAGCCCCGATGAGCGGCGGATGCCGCCGAGAGCCGTCAGAAACTGGTTGTGAAGCCCGCCCCAATCGCCGGGAATACCATCCTCGAGGCCGAGCGCGATCATCTTGGTGATATCGCGCCGCGCGAGTGTGATGCGTTCGCGAGCAAAGCGCATCGCCCGCTTCTCGGCCTGCACCTCCTGGGCCAGCGCCTCGAACTCCACCGCGCGCGCCACCAGCGGCGTCAGCTCGAACCCGTAGGCGAGGCTCACCGCCCCGCCCTCCCCGCGCCGGGCGTAGCGCTTACCGTTGGGGCTATCGCGTCGCAGGATGACCCCTGCCTCCACAAGGATCGCAAGGTGCCGCCGCAGCGTCGCCGGGGCGATACCATGCGCCCTCTGGCATAGCTTCTCGTTCGAAGGGAAGACCACCAGCGGATCGCCTGCCGTCAGCGTCGTTTCCTGGTGGAACGAAAGCAGCGCCTGAAGAATGGCGATCGCCCGGTCCGGGAGGCCGAGCTTGTCCTTCGCTTCGGTGATCGCGGAAAACACCTTCCACTTGTGGACGGTCTTTTCCGGCGCCACAGCCCGTGCCTGCTGGTGCGTCGCAATCAGGCCAAGCGAAAGCGCTCGCCGCCCAAAGGGCGTCGTTGCTAATCCATGTGTCATCATTTTTGCCCTCAATCAGGCAAAAGAATTCCGGCCGCCGAAATGGCAGTTTCCCGTCAGGGACTCTTGACAGCGATTCGCGGAAGTGGGATTCTCAAGGTGCGAACTTAGAGAGGGCTTCCGGTGGAAACGTCGGGGGCCTTTTTCTTTTGTCAGCTTGTCCTTCTGTTGATGATGTCCAGATCAGCGCGGCGGAGCCGCCCCGATAAGCTCAAGTCTTGGCCTTGGCCAGAGCGGCGTAGGCGTCGAAAAGTTGAGGTAGTTGCTCTGCAAGGAAATCTCTGAATCCCGGCGGGGCATCGGCTGAAAAGTGCAGCGCACTTCCCCGTGACGTCACCTTGAAAGCAGCGATGACGCGCCCGTCTGTGGTCTTGATCGGGAGAGCCGAAACCATCACATCGGATTTCGGGGAAAGCACTGCAGCAAGGAGCAGAGCAAAACGATCATCGGAAGAGCGCACGCGAAACGTCTTCTCCTCGATGATTTCGTTCACGCGTTGCCGTGCAGATGGGCTACCGATCGCCTCTACAAATTCCAGCCACCGACCACGCCCGATACGTGGAGCCTTGCCGATGGCTTCAGCAATTCTTGCCGGGATGGCTCTGGCGACAGAAATCAGCTTCGACACTTCTGCGCGATCAATGGCCAGCGCGTCCTGGATGACATTCCGGCTAAACCCCTGATTTTCAAGCCGGAACGCAAACAGGGCCCGCTCAATAAAGCTGAGGTCTTCCCGTGCGGCATTTTCCAGCCCTTGGGCGACAACCAGTTGGTCATCACTCAGATCACGAACCGTCGCCTTGACCGGAATACCAAGCTCGCGCGCCGCGCGAACGCGCCGATGGCCATAGGAAATCTGGAAGCGACCCGCATCGGTTGGATGCGGCCTGAGCAACACAGGGACTTCTTGCCCGTGTGACTGGATGGAATTCTTCAGGGTCTCGTACGATGCATCCTTATCCGAAACGAACCTGTCGGCCACCGGCGAAGGGACAATCAGCACCGTATCAATCTCAACGATGGCCGCCTGCCCCGCCAGCCGCTGCCGAAGCTCTTCATTCTCACGCTCTATGCCAGACAGGGTATCCTTGACGGCCTTTACCGAGCCGGATGCGACCCGGACAATCTCGGAAGCCTTGTTGTCAGCAGACAACATATCCGGAGGCTGCTGGGCAAAGAGAGAGCGAATTCTGTCGGTGCGCTTGTTCATCGACCCCAAACCTCCCTGATCAGACCCAGCAACTCGGAATTCACGGCGTCGACGGATTCCAGAGCGCGATCATAAGCGCCCTTCCCAACTAGGCCTTTCTCCAACTCATAAAGGGACTGCTTGGTCAGCCCGGCATTGGCGATCGCTGTGGACTTCCAAGCCGCAGCCCTGAGAACATCGTCTCGAAAAAGATTACGCAGCAGGGCGACAATCTGGGCTTCGGGAACATCATTCGGATCGTGCCGCGTAATAACATAGCGGATGAAATCGTAGTTGAGCGAACCGCCAGCCTCCTCAATGACCGACATCAGATCGGAGGTCATCAGAAGGAACTGGGACATCGAGGCCACATCCACCATCTGAGGATGAATCGTCACGAGCAGAGAGGTTGCTGCGTTCAGCGCGCCCATCGTGAGATACCCCAGTTGGGGAGGGCAATCGATCACGACGACATCGAAATCATCCTCAACTTGCCGGATGCAGGCATCAACCCGCCGAAAGAAAATATCGCCACCCCGAAGGTTTCCTTCCATCATGGCGCGCGGCGTGTTGTGTTCGAACTCCATCAGTTCCAGATTGCCCGGAACAAGGGAAATCCCGTTAAAATAGGTCGGCCGGACAACCTCCGACATGGGCCGGCGCTCGTCATCGTATCTCAGAGCTCCGTACAGGGTTTCACCCTCGCCAATTTCCAGTTCGGGCTGGTATCCGAACATCGCGGAGAGCGAGGCCTGTGGATCAAGGTCGATCGCGAGCACCCTGTGCCCCTTGAGGGCGAGGAACTGCGACAAATAGAGAGCCGTTGTCGTCTTTGCTGATCCACCCTTGAAATTGGCAACCGCAATCACCTGCAATTTGTCGTCCCCCCGGCGCACCGGCAGAAAGTCCAGTGCTTCACGAGGGCGCGCCTGCGCCAGATACCGCCGCAACTCCAGGACCTGCTCGGGAGAGTACGAACGTCTACCACCGTGCAGAATAGTTGGCGACGGACCAAGCCCGTCAAGGGATAACTGGCGCAGATAGCCGTCAGAGACACCCACGATTTTGGCGACTTCTCCGGATGAAAACGAGCGCAACCGCTTCTTCGCCAGAGGAGGAAACAATGACGCGTTCAGGGAGCTCAACTGTGAAGACAGCGCTCCGGCATGGCCGGCAATGCGTGACAATGTCGGGCTTCTGGGTCCACCAACATCAGGACGATTCATTGCCTTCGTGTCTCCCAAAACGGCAATATGCCGTCAGACGGAAAATTTCCGTCTGAGAAAGAGACCTGATTCACGATTTTTTGCAAGCGATTATGAGTTAACGAATTCTTACACCATGAAGCGACGAATCCAAGATGTTGTCCGCAGACAACAAGATCGCCCTCCGTCACAGCGAATGGCTCTGCCCTACCTACACACCGGCCGAATCAGTCGTGTTTGCGGGACCGATTGGACACTCATCGGCAAAACTAGGGGCAAGGAACACAAGCTCGTTGAGGGCTGGAACCAATGGGCGCCTATACGGCGAGCAAATCCGCAACGGGCCATGCGAGCGCTATAGAATGCCCCCTCCAAATCCCAGGTGTAAGATCGCAAGGGATATTCGCCCCGTTTTGACAGCGTCGCCGCTCCACAACGACGCGCTCAGCTAGGCTATTGCAATCGTGCTGCCTCCGCACAGGATCTGCGCAGTGGTCACCGTTCTCGTCTTGCTCATAAGGCGCCGCTCCTGCTTCAACGTGCCCAACGCAACGCCATTACATCGAGATCGTGCGCAAGCTCGAGGAGGCCCGCCTCTGCGGCCGGGTGGGGACGCCTGAGCGGATGGCGGACATCGTCACAGGCGATAATGCCGCCGGCCTTCATCAGGATCTTGGCGGTGATCAGCCCACATTGCCGGTTCTCATGGTTGATCAGCGGCAGCCACTTCGCATAGGCCGCGCGGGCGGCAGCACGATCGCCGGCAAACCATGGGTCCATGATCTCACGAATACCATCGGGGTAGCCGCCGCCGGTCATAGCGCCGGTACAGCCGGCATCGAGATCCGCCATCAAAGTGATCGCTTCCTCGCCGTCCCACGGTCCTTCGATGGCGTCGCCACCAAGCGCGATCAAATCCCGCAGCTTGGTCGCAGCGCCAGGCGTCTCGATCTTGAAATAGCCGATATTTCCAAGCTCCCGCGCCATGCGCGCGAGGAATGGCGCGGAAAGCGGCGTACCCGCCACTGGCGCATCCTGAATCATGATCGGGATCCCAATCGCATCCGAGACCACCTGAAAAAAGTCGTAGACAGCGCCTTCCGGCACGCGGAAGGTCGCGCCATGATAAGGCGGCATGATCATCACCATCGCCGCCCCCATGTCTTGCGCCGCCTTCGAGCGCTCGGCACAGACGCGTGAGGAAAAATGCGTCGTCGTGACGATCACCGGCACCCGGCCCGCGACATGCTCGAGGCAGAGCTTGGTGAGCACCTCGCGTTCGGAATCGGAGAGCACGAATTGCTCGGAGAAATTCGCCAGAATGCACAGTCCGTCCGATCCGGCGTCGATCATGAAGTCGAGGCAGCGCTTCTGCCCCTCAAGGTCGAGATCGCCACGCGCGTCAAAAATCGTCGGGACCACCGGGAAAACGCCTTTGTAAGGACGCCCAGCGGCGGAAGCGAGGCGGGAGCGAGTCATGCGGATGCACCTTCTTGTTGTCGTTTGCCTGCTGTATCTGGCCTGCATACAGCATGCTCTGGAGCCTATGCGTCTGACATCCTGACCTCCACGTCAAGCCGGTGGCCGTCCGAGGGGCAGGGCGAGAGTAAGCCCCCCCATCGCCCGGCGGCACATCCTGCTGCGGCGCTGCAAAAATCCCGCTTGATTCCGAGGTGGATACCATCAAACATTGGGGAATTGCGGGCACCCGTCCCGGCTGGCCCGCCCAGCATGTCCTAACGTCTCAACAGAAGGCAAAGCACCATGGTCTCTCGCAGGAATCTCGTGACAGCGGCAGGGGTTGCGGCTGTCGGTCTTGGCGCCGTTGCCGCTTCCGCGACCTCGGCCATGGCGCAGACCGCGCCGGCGGGGGAGACCGCCTTCGAGCGCATCCGCCGCACAAAAAAGCTCAGGATCGGCGCTGTCGCGGGCGCAGCGCCCTATTACAACA
Organism: Rhizobiales bacterium PAR1; assembly: GCA_002256205.1. Lineage (GTDB taxonomy): Bacteria > Pseudomonadota > Alphaproteobacteria > Rhizobiales > Beijerinckiaceae > Rhabdaerophilum. Next base: position 23,995 of record NKIW01000014.1, on the reverse strand, counting down.
AGGATATCACCTCCGGGCAGTGGGGTGGTTTCTACATTGATCTTTCCAAAGCGCTCGCCGAGGAACTCGAGGTCGAGCTGGAAATCACCGAGACCACCTGGGGTAATTCAGTGCTCGATCTGCAATCGGGCAAAACGGATATCTTCTTCGGCCTCAACCCAACGCCAAAGCGCGCGTTAGTGGTGGATTTTTCGGTGCCGGTGTTCAACAACGCCTTCACGATGATCGCCAAGAAGGGCCTCGGCAAGAAAACCTGGGATGAGTTCAACAATCCCGCGATGCGCATCGCGGTCGATGCCGGCTCATCGCAGGATCAGGTCGCAACTCGCCTCTGCCCGAAGGCGCAGATCCTGCGGTTCAAGGCGGTCGATGAAGCCGCCGCCGCCGTAATGACCGGACGTGCAGATGCGCAGTGCATCGTGCTGATGCTCTCGATGACCATGCTGAAAAAGAACCCCGGCCTTGGCGAACTCGTGGTGCCGGCCCCGGTATTCGCGACCACTTCCAACGCCGGCTTCCGCCGCGAAGCGGACAAGACCTGGCGCGATTACGTCAACACTTGGCTCGAGTTCAACCGCGGCCTCGGGCTGATCCGGCAGGTTATCATCAAGAACATGGAATCGGTCGGCATTACGGAAGCCGATATGCCCGCCGGCGTGACGCTCTAAGCCTCCGCCCACCTATCCCGTCCCCTCGCCGTCCGGCTTTCCGGCGGCGAGCGGACAACAGGTTTGACGCATGTATCAATGGGATTTCGCCTTTCTCTGGAGCTATCGCTGGCTGTTCCTCAAAGGGCTCGGCGTCACGGTAGCCTTCACGGTCGGCATCGTGTTGCTCGGGCTGGTGATCGGGCAATTGGCCGCGCTCGCCAAGCTCTCGAAATGGGCGCCGCTGCGCATCCTTTCCCACACCTATATCGAGCTGTTCCGCTGCACGCCGGTGCTGGTGCAGCTGGTGTGGTTTTATTACGCGCTGCCGGTGCTCTCGGGGATTGAGATTTCCGCCGTTTCCGCCGCGATGCTGGCGCTTTCGCTCTATGGTGGCTCGTTTTACGCCGAGATTATCCGAGGCGGCATTGTCTCGATCGATCCGGGCCAGACCGAAGCCGGCGCAGCCCTCGGCATGACGCCGTTCCAGACGATGCGGCGGATCATTCTGCCGCAGGCCTTCAAGCGGATGGTGCCGCCGCTGATGAACCAGTCGATCATCCAGTTCAAGAACACCTCGCTGGTCTCGGTGCTGGCGGTGCCGGACCTCCTCTATCAGGGACAGGTCGCAGCGCATGACAGCTATCGCCCGCTGGAGGTCTATACCGCGATTGCGGTGGCGTATTTCGTCATCCTCTACCCGCTGACCATTCTGGTGCGAAAGGGCGAGGAAGCGCTCGCCCGGAACGATTGAGGCGGGTGATACAATGGAAAAGCCGAAAATCGAGATCTCCGGGCTGAACAAGAAGTTCGGCGATCTCGCCGTGCTCAAGGGGATTTCGCTCAGCGTCGAGGCGGGCAGCGTGGTGGCGATCATCGGCCCCTCCGGCTCGGGAAAATCGACCCTTCTGCGCTGTATCAACCTGCTTGTGACGCCGGACGGTGGCCAGATCCGCGTCGGCGAGGATGCCTTCACCTTCGGCCCCGGTACCAAGCTGCCGGGCACGCGGGATCTCGCACGGTTCCGCTCGAATACCGGCATGGTGTTCCAGCATTTCAACCTTTTCCCGCACATGAGCGTGCTCGGCAATGTGATGGAAGCGCCGGTGACGGTGCGCAAGAAATCGAAAGCCGAGGCGCGCGAGCTGGCGCTGGCACTGCTCGCAAAGGTCGGCCTGTCGGACAAGGCGGATGAATTCCCCGCCCGCCTCTCCGGCGGCCAGAAGCAGCGCGTGGCGATTGCCCGCGCACTCGCAATGCAGCCTGATGTGATGCTTTTCGATGAAGCCACCTCCGCGCTCGACCCGGAGCTGGTCGGAGAGGTGCTTGGCGTGATGAAAAAGCTGGCGACCGAGGGCATGACCATGGTCATCGTGACCCACGAGATCGCCTTTGCGCGTGAAGTGGCCGACCGAGTGATTTTCATGCGCGATGGCATCGTCGCTGAGGAAGGCCCGGCGCATCAGGTGATCGACGCGCCGCGCGAGACGGCGACGCAGGCGTTTCTGAGCCATTTCCATCGCGGCGGGCATCACCAAACCGCCGAAACGGCGCCGTGATGCAAAGCGCCCTGATCACCGGCGCGGGGAGCGGCATCGGTCGCGCCAGTGCCGAAGCCCTTGCCACACCCGGCGCCCGGTTGATGCTCCACACCCGCGCCAATCAGGCAGGGCTTGAGGCCGTCGCCGCCACGGCACGGGCCAAGGGGGCGACGGTTTTCACCTGTCTCGGCGACCTCTCTGAGCCGGGGATTGCCGAAGCGCTGATCGGGCAAACGGGCGAAGCCCTCGGTGGGCTTGATGTGCTCGTCGCGGTGGCGGGCGCCGCACACCGTGGTGCTGTCATGGCGCTTGAAGCCGAGCCCTTCCGCAAGGTGCTGGAGGAATCCGTCGTGGCCTTCACGCGGCTGGCGCAGGGCGCGCGCGCCCTGCTGAAAAGCTCGGAACATCCGCGCATCGTAGCGGTGTCCTCCTTCGTTGCGCATGCCTTCCGCACGGATATGAACCCTTTTGCCGCAACCACCGCAAGCCGCGCAGCGCTCGAAGCGCTCGTGAAGGCCATGGCGCTGGAACTTGCGCCCGAGGGCATCACCGTCAACGCCGTCGTGCCAGGCCTCATCCGCAAGGATGAGGGCAGGGGCTCCAAACTGGCGCCGGAGGCCATCGCCCGCATGGAAGCGATGATCCCGATGGGCCGTCGCGGCACGCCGGAAGAAGTCGCGGCGATTATCGCGATGCTGGCTTCGCCTGCCGCCTCCTACGTCACCGGACAGATCTGGCACGTCAACGGAGGTTTGCTGTGAGCGAGACCACCATCGAGCGGATGCGGCTTTTCCTCATCGAAAGCCCGATCAAGATGAAGCGCCTGCAAGGCGTCGGCAACGTGATGGGCACGGTCAAGCGCGTGCTCGTGGAGCTGACCGCGAGTGACGGCATCGTCGGCTGGGGTGAGGCTGCCCCGTGGGAGGTGTTCACCGGCACAGCGGAAGGCACGCTCGCCGCGCTCCAGCTTTACCTCCGCCCCCTGGTGATCGGCTGGCCAGTGAAACGCATCCGCGCCGCGATGATGGCTTTCGACAAGGCATTGGTGGGCCATGGTGAAGCCAAAGTCGCGCTTGAAATGGCGATGCTGGATATCGTGGGGAAGGGCGCCGACCTCTCGGTCGCGGATTTGCTGGGGGGCCGCGTCCGCGACACCATCCCGCTTTCCTTCTCGATCGCCGACCCGGATTTCGAGGCCGACCTTGCACGCATGCACGCCATGGTCCCGGCCGGACACAAGCTGTTCAAGGTCAAAACCGGCGTGAAGCCACACCGCGAGGAGATGGCCAATCTCGCCCGGATGCGCGGCGATTTCGGCGATAAAATCGACCTCCGTATCGATTACAATCAGGCGCTGCCGCCCTTCGGCGCGCTCGCCATTCTGCGCGATGTCGAACAGGTCTCGCCTACCTTCATAGAGCAGCCGGTGCCGCGCAACCACCTCGATGCCATGGCGTCCTTTGTGGCGGCGCTGAAAACACCAATTCTGGCTGATGAAAGCTGCTTTGATCCACGCGACCTGATGGAGATCATCCGGCTCCGGGCCGCCAACGCCATCTCGATCAAGCTGATGAAATCCGGCGGCCTCCACAAGGCGCAGGCGACAATGGCGATTGCGGATACTGCCGGCCTGCCGGGTTATGGCGGCACGCTTTACGAGGGCGGCATCGCGCTCGCGGCGGGCACGCAACTCATTGCTGCGACGCCGGGCATTTCGCTCGGCTGCGAGTTCTACATGCCGCACCATGTCCTCACCGAGGATGTGCTCGAAGAGCGCATCCCCAACCGCGACGGCGCCGTCGTGGTTCCCGACGCGCCGGGTCTCGGCATCCGGGTTTCCGAGCACGCGCTGCGCGCCAATGCCCGCATTCTCGCCGAGCATCCGGCCTGAGCGTCCCAGAACCAGCAGGATTTACGATGACGAGAACCGTTCCCGGCCCCGATAACCGACCGCGCTGCCGCTGGTGCGGGGCGATCCCGGAATTTTTTCCCTATCACGATGCCGAATGGGGCTTCCCGGTCGGCAGCGACATTCGCCTGTTTGAAAAGCTCTGCCTTGAAAGTTTCCAGTCCGGTCTGAGCTGGCGCACGATTCTCGCCAAGCGCGAGAATTTCCGCGCGGCTTTCGCCGGCTTCGATTTCCACCGCGTCGCTGCCTTCACGGAAGAGGATGTGCTGCGCCTGCTCGGCGATGCCGGGATCATCCGCCATCGCGGCAAGATCGAGGCCGTGATCAACAACGCCAAACGGGCCAAGGAACTGGTGGCGCGCGAGGGTTCGCTCGCCGCCTTCCTCTGGCGCTACGAGCCCGTCGCCGAGAGCCTGCCCGCGCCGCAGACCGCGACGACCTCGCCGGAATCCGTCGCGCTCTCGAAAGAACTCAAGAAGCGCGGCTGGAAGTTCGTCGGCCCGACGACGATCTACGCCTTCATGCAGGCGATGGGCCTGATTAACGATCATGTCGAGGAATGCGTGACCCGTGCTGAGGCGGAAACGGCGCGACAAGGGTTTACACGACCGGGGCGGTGAGGGCGGCCCGAATGCTTAAATATCTATAATATTCACGGTCCAGAAAACAGAGTTAACAATTCATTTTCAGTTAACTATAACAAATTTACCATCTTTCTCAAGGTTACCAATTTACCAGTCATTAAGATTAACGCCTGCATCTTCATGGGCAACGAAGCCACTAACCAAGCCGCTTTCGCAAGTAACTTGTAGCAGTGACTTTGACTAACGGTGCCAGGATGGCGCCGAATTGCAGCAGAAGGTGCAAAACAATGTCCGTCGCTTTCAATGCCGCCACCGCGGCCAACGTCGCTATGCTTCAGCAGACTAACGCGCTCTTCCAGATTGCCCAGAAGCGCGTTTCCACCGGCAAGGCCGTTTTCGGCGCCGCCGATGATGCGACCCGCTATCGCATGTCTGATACGATGATCAACCGGGCAAAATCGCTCGATTCGGTCAACAACAACATCTCCCTCGCCCTGAAGACGCTGGCCACGACGGACAAGACTCTGTCCTCGATGATCAGCCTCGTGAATTCGGCGCAGGAGCTCTCCCGCAAGGCTCAGGCCGAAGGCGCTGCCTCGACCCGCTCGACCCAGACCACGGCGAATATCCTATCGTCGGCCACCGTCGGCGGCATGGTCGCCGGTAACCTCTATAACTTCTCGATCACCTCGGATTCGGGCCAGAACTTCACTTACTCCTGGGTCGCCACCGCTGCCAACCTGGCGCCGACCTGGGGCACAATCGCCGACGCGATGAACTCCGCCAACATCGGCGTTCAGATGACTTTCGAGCCCTCGACCACGGCCGGTCAGACCCAGATCAAGTTCACCTCTACCAACGGCAAGGACTTCCGCTTCGACTCGAAGTCGACGGAAACCGTGATGGATGACCTTGTTGGCCTCTCGACCAGCACCGGTGGCACCACCGCTCTGACGGCTGGTAACGCCGCTACCTACTTCGCCAACGTCGCTGCAACGGCCCCGACCATGTCAGCAACCGAAACCGGCTTCACTGTTGCTTACGGTGGCGCCGCGGTCGGCACCACGGCGGTCAACGGTGCGACGGCGATCGCCACCGGCTCCTCGCTGGTCTTCCTTGATGGAAATGGTCAGGCTCAGGCCTACGCCAACACCACCAGCGCGACGAACATGACCACGATGATCGCCGAGTTCAACAACCTGTTCCAGACCAAGGGCGTCGTCATGGAGCTGGCGAATACCGCCGGTGCCGCAACGACCTTCCTGCGCATCCGCAACACCAACGGCGGCAATATGCAGCTCTTGGCCGGCGTCAGCGCCTTCGCTTCAGCGGGTACGGCTGGTTTCTCCACGGTGCCGACCACCGGTTACGCCGGGGCACTTTCGACCAACAACTCGCTGCGCCTGCAATATGGCCAGCAGTTCGACGCCCTGATCAACAACCTCAACCTGTTGATCGTGAATAACCCGGTGGCCAACGGGCGCAACCTGCTCGCCGGCCAGAACCTCGGCGTCGTCATGGATGAATTCGCCGGCAACACCGTGGTGGTGACGGGTCAGAACATTCAGGGTCTTGTTTCAGCCAACACCCCGCTCGGGCTCACCCAGCCGGGCACGGCCTGGACCTCGGATGCGGCGATCCAGCTCTCGGCGGCCTCGACCAACACCGCGCTGACGATCATCCGCGATCTTCAGACCAAGCTTGCTACCTTCAACAGCTACATGCAGGACCGCTTCGACATCAACAAGTCCTACGGCTCGGACATGAAGGTGCTCGGCGACGATCTCGTCTCGGCGGATGTCGCGGAAGAATCGGCCAAGCTCACCGCGCTCCAGACTCAGCAGCAATTCGCGGTTCAGGCCTTCTCGGCCGGCACCCAGAATGCGCAGGGCCTGCTCCGCCTGCTCCAGTAACAGGCGCAGCGGCACTCTTTTCAAAGACGGACGGACTAAAGGCGGCGGGGCAACTCGTCGCCTCTTTTTGTTTTAGGGTTGATCCCAGTCCGGCGAGAACACCGTATTGACCACGCGGCGGTTGGCGCTCCGGAGCGCATCGATTGCAGCGCGCTCCTCCGACGTCAGCACGAGATCGAGCGCTTTGAGATTATCCGTAAGGCGCTGCGGATTGCTCGTGCGCGGCACGGGAATATTGCCCTTGAGCCCGAAATGCCACGCCAGCACCACCTGCACCGCGCTGACGCCATGCGCGCGGGCGATTTCGCCGAGCACCGGATCGGTATCTAGATCCTGCGCGCGGGCGAGGGGGGTGTAGGCGATCAGCGCCGCGCCGGCCTCGGCGCAGGCTTTCGCCATTTTGCTCTGGTCGAGGAACGGATGCCGCTCGACCTCATGCGCCGCAAGCGCCACCGGCGAGAGCCGCCGCGCCTCGGCAAACATCTGGAGCGTGAAATTCGAAACACCGATATGCCGGGCCTGACCACGCTTGTGTGCAAGGTTCAGCGCCTCGATCGAAGCTTCGAGCGGCACGGCAGGATTCGGCCAGTGGATCAGCAGCAGATCAACGTAATCGGTGCCGAGCGTTTCAAGGCTGCTCGCGACCGAGCGGGCGAAATCCGCCGGCGCAAGATCGGTCGGCCAGACCTTGGTGGTGAGGAAAACGTCGCCGCGCGGCACGCCGGAACGCGCGATGGCTGCTCCGACCTCGGCCTCGTTGCCATATTTGGCCGCCGTATCAATGTGGCGATAGCCGAGTTTGAGGCCATGAGTGATGAGATCCACCGCCTCGGGGCCGTTGAGCGTCCAGGTACCCATGCCGAGCACGGGGATTCGCGCGCCCTGCGCGTCAAAGGTTTTCATGGGTCAGGCCTTTTGCTGATGCGCAAGCTAGTGATGCGGGACAATTTGTTGACCCGCATCGGCGCGAGAATGCAGTTCTCCAGCACGGTTTTATGCGGGAAGAGGTTGAACTGCTGGAACACCATGCTGACCTCGCGGCGTACACCATCTACCGCCTGCTGGCTGTCGCTGAGGCGATGCCCGCCGACGATGATTTCACCGCTCTGGATCGCTTGATGAAGCCGACGATTGCCGCAAGCGAAGTGCCCTTGAGCAGTTGGACGAGAAAGGTCGGGATCGGCCGTTACCCGCGCTGGATCCCCATGCCGAGCACCCCGACCACCATCGCCAGCGCCATGGTGCCGACAGCGCCCGCCAGCAGCGTGCGCCAAGCGTCGGATACGACGGAAAAATCCATCTTCATGTGTTCTCTCCCTACCTCTAACCGGTCATGCCGGGCAGGGCAATTTTCAGGTTTCGCCTGTTTTCCGGCGGTTACTTGTGTCTCAGGCGTCGGCCAGCATCTCGGAGAGCGTAACCGCCCGATCCTCGGCGGCGGCCTTTTCGACCGCCAGCGTTGCGGCCAGCGTGGCCATGCCATCACGCGCGGAAATCAGCGGCTGGGCCTCGCGCCGAATCACGGCGATGAAATGCTCAAGCTGGTTGACGTAGGTAAGTGAGCCATCACCCGGGCGATAATCGCGGATCAGCGGATGCTGCCAATGCTGGTTCGCCTCGGCGTGACGCCAGAGATACATATCCGACACCGAAAGCGCGGCTTTGCGGCCCGCCAGAAACAGGCACGGACCCGGCTGTCTGGGGTGATAAAGCGCTTGCCCGGAGGTGTATTCCCACGCCCAAGGGCTAACTGCGGCATCCGAAATCACGAACGTGCCGAGCACGCCATTCTCGAAGCGGATCGCGAGGCTCGCGGTATCGGCGACCTCAAAACCCCGGATCGCCGAGGAGGTGAAGGCGCGGATGCTCTCGATCTCGCCGACGAGATGGCGCAGCGCATCGATATCGTGGATGAGGTTGATCAGGATGACACCCGCACCGGCTTTCGTGCGCCATTCAGCCTTGAAATACTCGTCTGGCTTGTCGAACAGTGTCATGCCGTTGACCGCAACGAGTGGGCCGAGTTCGCCAGCCTCAATCGCGCGCTTGGCAGCCCGGATATCCGGGCTGTGACGGCGGTGATGGCCGACCAGCACCGGCACACCGGATTTCTCGGATGCCGCGACGATCTTCTTTGCCGAGGTAATGCTCTCAGCGATGGGCTTCTCGACGAGGCAGGCGATGCCACGATCGATGCAGGCGAGCGCCACCGGGGCATGTGTCTGGTTCGGGGTCGCGACAATCGCGCCATCGGGTTTGACGGCATCCAGCATCGGGGCGAAATCGGTGAAATGCGGCACGCCGAGCTTCTGCGCCAGCGCAACCGATTCCGGCGAGGGATCGCAAATTGCGGCAAGCGTCGTGCCGGGATGGCCCTCGATCAGCGTAATATGTTCGCGGCCGATCAGGCCGGCGCCACACAGGGCAATGCGGGTCGTCATTTCATTCTTTCCCTTTGGTTATCTCGTCCCGGATCTTGTCATCTCGTCCATGGCGCGCAAGGCGAGACGGTAGCCATAGGCGCCGAAACCCGCCATGACCGCCGTCGCTGTGCGAGAAACCAGCGATTTGTGATAGATTTCCTCGCGCGTATGTACATTGGAGATATGCAGTTCGATCTTGGGGCGTGTCACCATCTTGAGCGCGTCGAGAATCGCGATCGAGGTGAAGGTATAGCCCGCCGGATTGATGATGATGCCCGCCGCTTTCGCGCGCGCCTCATGGATTGCCTCAATGATTTCGCCCTCGAAATTCGACTGGCGGAAATCAATGGCGAGGCTCAGTTCTTTCGCATCCGCCTCGCACCATCCCTTGATCTCAGCCAGCGTTGTCGAGCCGTAGATTTCCGGCTCGCGATGACCCAGCAGGTTGAGGTTCGGCCCGTTGAGAATGAAAATCGTGCGCATGGAAATCCTTTATCGCACAAACCGTTAGAGACAAGACAGCGGCGGCACTGCCGCCGCTGTCCACGGCGTTGGGTTGTTCGTCCGCTCGAGATAGGCCGGCGAGCGGAACACTTCGACATCTTCCGCCGCATAAACCGTGCCATAGACATAGCTTTCCGTCGTGGGCAGGCGCAGGCGCTTGCCGGTCAAAAAGCCGGGGATCGACAGGCACTCCGGCATATGTTCGCGCGTGTGCCACTCGATCAACTCGCCGTATTCACCTTAGGCGATATCCTGCCAGATCGCGAGAAAGGTGGTGCCTTTCAGTCCCATGCGTGCCCTCCGTGCGGGGCTTTTGCCCTTGTCGTTCTTGGGGTCTTCCGAACCGCCAAGCCCGTCTCGCGCTTGGCAGGCCGTCGCGGCCGCTACCATCTAGAGCACTAGAATGTTAGGTCTCCTCCCTGTCAAGCTGGAGCTTCGCGTGGGCAGATTGGCAAGAGGGATGCGAGAGAGTGTTGGCGTGATCGCGTTGACGAAATCAGTCGGGAAAGAGCTGGCAGCCACCGAAATCCGCGTCAATTGCGTCAACCCGTCAGCGGCCCCATATGGTCGAGCGCCGTGCTCCGCGCCATACGGATGCCGACAGGACGGATGGCTTCCGGCTCGAGGCTGTAGCGTGCCGCCATCTTGAGGATGTGGGTCGCGAGCGCGCCCCGCGCTGCCAGCATATCGCCCGCTTTGAGAAACCCGACAATCTCGAAATGCTCCGCGCTAGCGTTCTGGCGTGAGGGCAGAATGGATTGATGCGAACGCATCGCGGTCAGCTTGCCAGAGACCAGCTTGTAGGCGCTGGCAAGGTAGGAATTGCCGCTGTTCTGGATGATCGCGTCGTGAAATTCGTAATCGGCATGCGTCGCTTGGAGATAATCCTCCGCTTCGAGCGCTTCGGCCATCGCTGCGGCCGCAGCGGCGAGACTAGAAACCAGCGCGACACGCTGGCGTACAACCGCCAGATCCAGCGCTTCGATCTCGATCATGCGGCGAAATTCGCAGAGTTCGGCGGTATCCTCTGCAGTCGGCTCGAAAACGAACGTGCCGCGCTGCGGACGGACGTGGATAAGCCCTTGCTGTTCGAGCGCGGCAAAGGCCTGGCGCACCGGTGAGCGGCTGACGCCGAGCTTCGTGGCAAGTTTTTCTTCCGAAAGCGCCTCGCCGAGCGCGAATTCCCCATCAAGGATCGCACGGCGCAACCGTTCGGTGACTCGCTCTGTCAGCGATCCGCGTGGCCTCTGCTGCACGGCAACGGTGCTCCCCGAATGCTTCTTGTCGTTGACACGACTGTGCTGGGGATTTCGCCGGACTGCAAGTAGTGCGTAACCAAGCAGCGCTTAACACGGAGTGAGATGGCCATAAGACTGCACCCGCGCCCGAAGGCGCGGGGTATGGCAAGCCCGCTTACGCCTGCTGGATGGCCGAGAGTTTCCAGTCGCGGTCGGTTTCGCCCGGCGCACGGGTGAAGGTCCAGTTCTCGACGACTTCCTGCGGCTTCATCGCATCGCCCTCGACGACGCGCCCCGTCGCACGCTCGACCTTTACGTCGATGATCGCATAACGCATCGCGACGGTGGCGAATTCAGCCTGCGGCTCGCGCCAAGCTTCGGCAAGATCGCCCTGCAACAGCTTCACGCCGGAAATGCGGTTGGTAATGCCCTGCCGCATCATCTCGTTGAGTTCATCATTGAAGATATTGCCCATTTCAGGCGTCACGCGCTGGGTGAGGCTGACGCGATCATCCCGACCGTAAGCATCCTGAACCTCGCTGAGCAGACGCTCGAAGGCGTTGAAATCGGCCTCAATCAGCGCCAGTTCCGGCATCACCGGCGGGGCGGCCGGCGCGCTTGCCGCGTGCTGGGGCTGCCATTCCGGCTGGATGGGCTGGCGCGCGAACTGGTTCGGCATGCCCGCGACAGCCGGCTGCAACTGCCGGCGGCGGAAGTAGCCAATGGCGAAACGGATCACGAAGAACAGGATCGCCGCCTGCACGATCAGCCCAAGGATAGAGCCAAACCCACCGAGGCCGCCGAAAAGGCCGCTGCCGGAGAGAAGGCCGAAGAGGCCCGCGCCGAGAAGGCCGCCAGCAATGCCGCCCATCAGACCGCTCCAGCGTGAGGGCTGGGCGGCAGGCGCGGCCGGGGCCGCCGCACGCGGGGCCTGGCCGCCGGGGTTCTGCGCGTTGGGAATCGGCTGCGCCTGACGCGGCGCAGTGCTGGTGGTGGGCGGCGCGATTTCGGTACGCGTACCGCGATTGCCGACGCTGCCGCCCTTGGCCGGTCGGGCCTCGACGCTTCCCATGACGATCAGCAACGCCGAGGCGACAGCGAGGCCGGTCGTCACAACACGGCGCACCGGATGTTTCGCGGAATTTTTCGACTGAACCACGGTAGTACTCCCCTCAGCGGCACTTGCCCGGACAGCCGGGCGCGCCTTGTTTTGCGTAATGTAGGGAGATGAAGGCCAGATTACGAGTCCCACCTTGCCCCGTAGAAACACGCGTCAGGCTGCAACACGCGCCGTTACCACCACTTCGATCAGCGCGCCGCCGCCGAGATCGGCCACACCGACAGTCGCGCGGGCGGGGAGCGCCTCGCCGAAGAACGCGGTCCAGGCGGCATCCATCTCTTTCTTCTGCGCAAGATCGGTGACGAAAATCGATGCGTTCAGCACGTGGTTGCGGTCGGAGCCGGCCTCCTTGAGATAGCCCTCGATCTTGCCAAGGATATTGGCAGTCTGCGCGCCCATGGACACCGACGTATCATCCGCGATGGTGCCGCCGATGAAGACGAGATCGCCGGTGCGCACGGCGCGGTGCATGATCGGCGTACGGATGGCGCGGGTAATGGTCATGGAAGGCCCTTTCATGGCACTCGGGAAGGTTGGCGTCCTGGAAGAAGTGGGAAATCAGCTCAGGAACCGGGAAATCCCGAGGCCGTCGATGGGGGTATTGGTCTGGCCGGTGACGATCAACTCGGCCATCATCGCGCCGGTGCCCGGCCCGAGCTGGAAGCCATGCGCGGAAAAGCCGAACTGGTGATAAAGCCCCTCGTGGCGCGCGCTTTTGCCGAGCACGGGAATATCATCCGGCATGCGGGATTCGATGCCCGCCCAGGCGCGGATGATCGTCGCCTCCCGCATGATCGGGAAGAGATCCCACACCGTGCGCGCATTCTGCTGGAGCTTGCGCCAATCGAGCACCGTGGCATTTTCCTCCGGGTAGACCCGGCCGAGATAGCCGCCGCCGATCATCACCGTGCCGTTGGGGAACTGCTTGAACGAGAGCTTGCGACCGCGCAGGATCACTACCGGCTTGATGAAAGCTGGCACGCGCGAAGTGATCATCAGCATCGGCGCGATGGCCTCGACCGGCACCGCCTCGCCAAGCATCGCGGCGATCCTGCCGGACCAGGCGCCAGCGGCATTGACGAGGATTGGCGCGCGAAAGGTTTTCTCTCCCGCCCGAACGACGAAATCGCGGCCCTCGCGCACGACATGCTCGACCTTCAGCCCCTCGAAAACCCGAGCGCCGAGCGCCTCAGCCTTACGGCGGAAGGCCTGCGTGGTGCGTGCCGGGTCGGCTGCACCATCGCGTCGGGAGACGACACCGCCGGGGCAGGTTTCCGCCACCGCCGGCACCAGCCGCCGCAGTTCGGCGCCGTCGATCAGTTCCTCATGGGTAAAGCCATGCAGGGTGAGTTCAGCGACCCGCTCGCGCATCGCCTCGAGTTCCGCCGCATCCTCGGCGACGAGAACCTGCCCGTGGCACTCGAAGCCGCAATCGTCATCGACGAGATCGCTGATACGCTCCCAGAGATCCATTGAGCGCGCGGAAAGCGGAATTTCCGCCATGTGGCGCGCAAGCTGGCGCACTCCGCCCGCATTGACGCCAGAAGCATGGCGTCCGGCGTAATCCTTCTCAATCAGCACCGGGCGCAACCCACGCAACGCAAGGTGCAGCGCGGTTGAACAGCCGTGAATGCCGCCGCCGATGATGATCGCATCCGCAGTGTCGCTCATCCCCGGACCACCGCACCGACGGCAGCATCATCTGGCGGGATCGAAGCGATTTCTGCAAGCGAGACCGGCTTGACCGGTGCGCGCAGACGGTAATAGCCAATCTCCTCCGGTGTCTTGCCGCGTTCCTCGGCCATCAGCTCGGTCACGGTCAGTCCGCAAAGGCGGCCCTGACACGGCCCCATGCCGCAGCGGCGATAGGCCTTGAGCTGGTTCGGCCCGGTGGCGCCGACCGCGATCGACTGGCGGATCTGGCCCGCTGTCACCTCCTCGCAGCGGCAGACGATGGTCTCGTCCCCGGTTGGGATTCGGTATTCCCTCTGCGGTTCGAAGAGGCGATCGAGAAAGGCCCGGCCGCGCGTCGCCCGCGCCAGCGCCGCCTCCACCTCGGCCAGCACTGGCAGACCGGACGCTTCCGGCTGGAGCGCCTTGACCGCGACAAGCGCCGCGAGGCGTCCGCGTTCGACCGCTGCCTCAGCGCCAGCAATGCCCGCACCATCGCCCGCGATCAGCAGACCCTCAACCGAGGTCGTCCCGCCCGCGCCGAGCACGGGGTGAAAGCAATGCTGCACCTCGTCCCAGCGGTGTTCGACCCCGGCGGCCATCGCGAGATTGACATGCGGAACCACACCCTGATGCAGGAAGAGACCATCGAGCGCGAGGGTCTGCGTCACCCCGCGCGCCTCGAAGCGCACCGAGGAGAGCGCACCGGTGCCGCAGGCTTCAAGCCGGTTGACCCCACGAATGACACGCACCTTGGCGCGCACCTCGCGGATCAGCGCGAGCCCCTTGAACGCATAGGGCGAAGCAAGAAAGCCTGCTGCATAGGGCAGAGCGGCGAGATAATTCGCCTTCGGGGTCGTGTCGAGAATGGCGCGGATCGTCCCGCCCGCGCGCAGGATCTGCGCTGCGAGTAGCCAGAGCAGCGGCCCTTGCCCGGCGAGCGCGATGGTCCCGCTCGGCACAAGGCCTGAGGCCTTCAGGACGGTCTGAGCCGCGCCGACGCTCATCACACCCGGCAGCGTCCAGCCCGGGATTGGGAAGGGCCGTTCGAGCGCACCGGTCGCCAGAATCACCCGACCCGCCTTGAGTAGCCGCGAGGCTCCACCGCGCGACACGCCAACGACGAGATCCCGATCAAGGCTCCAGACGGTGGCGCCCTGGATCACCTCCGCGCCACTCGTTGCGAGCCCACCGGCAAGCGCCGCCCCCTTGGCGAAATCTGCCCCGAGAACCGTACCACCCGCGAGCGGGCTCGTTGTCGCCGCGCGATAAACCTGCCCGCCCGGCACCGTATTTTCATCGAGGACGAGGGTGGAAAGCCCGGCGCGGGCCGCAGTGGTCGCCGCCGCCATCCCCGCCGGGCCGGCGCCAATTACGATGACATCATAGGTGGAACGGGCGGGGCCGCCTGCGGGAACCTGAGCGTTCATTGTCCGATCTCCCGCTTGCCCTTCTGAAGGGTGATTTTCATGCCCTCTGCGACCGGAACGAGACAGCCCTGCCGATTGCCGACCCCGTCGATGGTCACGAGGCAATCGAAACAGACGCCCATCATGCAATAGGGGCCGCGTGGTGTGCCGCTCACCGGCGTGTGGCGGCAGAAATCGAGGCCGGAGGCGAGGAGTGCCGCCGTCACGCTGTCACCGGGCCGCGCCTTGACCAGCGTACCCTCGATCTCGATGGTCACGGTGGCAGCCGCCGGGTCGCCTATGCGTCTGAACATGGAAGTCTCCGCTCGCCTTTTCATCAGGCGGTTGTGGTCAATAATAACCGCTCGACGCGGGGGCCTGGGTGGTAAACCGCCGAGCCGAGAAGGCGCCGAGCCGATCGAGATCAAGCGCACCGGCGGCCACCATCGGCGCGATGTCGAAGGCGTGGTTGGGCGCCAGCGTCACGCCGGAATGGCAACAGGAGACGAAGGCGCCGGGGCAGGTCTCCGATTGATCGTAAATCGGGAAGCCATCCTCCGGCATCACGCGGATGCCGCTCCACATCCGGATGATGCTGAGCCGTTCGAGCAGCGGGAACATCCGCCGTGCGCGATCCGCCATCACCGCATCGATGGGCAGGCGGTGGCCGCGATCATCCAGTTCGTCTTCCTTGCTGTCGCCGATCATCACCGTGCCTTCGTCGGTCTGACGCAGGGTGGTCAGCGGAAAATCCAGAAACGGCACGGTCCGTTCCGTGACGAGGACCTGCCCGCGTGTCGGCCCCATCGGCGCATGAAGCCCGACCATCGGCGCCAGCGTCATGTTGGCATTGCCCGCCGCAAGGACGATTTTCGCGGCGCGGATCTCGCCCTTCGGCGTCGTGATGCGAAACTCGCCGTTCTCGTGGCGGATTGCGCTCACCGGGTGTTCGGGCCGGTAATCGACACCGAAGGCGGCGAGCCCGGTATGCAGCGCGCGGAAGAATTTCAGCGAATTCACATGCCCGTCGAGCGGGCAGTAGGTGCCGCCAACAACATCCGGCCCGATATGCGGCAGGCGTTTTTTTACCTGATCATGATCGAGCACCTCGATGGCATAATCAGTCGCGCCGGGCTGGTTGTGCAGCCGCTTCAGGCTCACGGCACGCGCTTCCAACTCGCTTTCGCTGAGCGCGAGGTGAAAGCCGCCGGGGCGCTGATGATGAACATCCACCGAAGTCTGCGCTGCAAGTTCTGCCGCAAGCCGGCTCCAGTTCTCTGAGGCCCGCACGGTCCAGCCGGTATATTCCGGCATGCCCATCCCCTTGGACTGTACCCAGACCAACGCGAAATTGGCCCGGCTCGCCCGTTTGGCAATATCCCCCTCGTCGAGCACCGTCGTCCGCTGGCCGATACGCCCAAGACCCCAGGCAATCGAGGAGCCGAGAAGTCCGCCGCCGATGACCGCGACATCATACTCATTGCGCGAAAAGCGGGCAGGGGAAGCAGGGGAAGCCATCACAAAATCCTTCAGCGGCTGCGGTCGCTATGACCGGTGAGCACGCGTTCAAGCCCGAACATGCGATTCAAAGCCACAAGCGCCAGCAGCGTGATCGCGATGACACTCGCGGAAACCGAAGTCACGAGCGGGTCGATATTGTCCTGAATATAGAGAAACATCCGGACCGGCAGCGTCTCGATACCCGGAGCGGCGAGAAAAATCGACATCGTCACCTCGTCAAACGACTGGATGAAGGCCAGCGCCCAGCCCGAGATCAGACCTGGCATGATCAACGGAAGGGTTACGCGGCGGAATACGGTCCAGTCACTCGCACCGAGCGAGACGGCAGCCTGCTCCAGCGCGCGATCCATCCCGGTCGCGGAGGAGAGCGTGAGGCGCAACGCGAAGGGAAAAATCACGATGACATGCGCGATCAGCAGCGCCGGAAAAGTGCCGCTGAGACCGGCCTGTGTGAAAAACCGCAAGAAGGCAATGCCCAGCACGACATGCGGGATCATCAACGGCGAGAGCAGGAAGGCGGAAAGCCCCGCCTTACCCGGAAACTCATGGCGCGCCAGCGCCAGCGACGCTGGCACCGCGATGAGGAGGCAGAGCGTCGAGGAAAGCGCACCGAGGCCGATGCTCATCCAGAAGGCGTTGACGAACTCCGGATAGCGCCCGATCGCCCGGAACCAGCGCAGCGACAACGTGTGCGTGGGCATCGAGAGAAACCCCTCCGGCGTGAACGCCACGAGGCAGACGACCACGATCGGTGCGACCATGAAGATCACGAACAGCGTGTGAAAAATCAGCGCGAGCGGACCGTTGCGGCTCATCGGAACACCTCGGCGTAGCGTCTTTCGATCAGCGCATTGCTCGCCACCACGATCGTCACCAGCGCGATCAGCAACAGCACCGCGACCGCCGCGCCGAGCGGCCAATTGAGTGTGTTGAGAAACTCGTCATAGGCCAGCGTCGCCGCGACCTTGAGCCGGCGTCCGCCAATGATCGCGGGGGTCGCAAAGGCGCTTGCCGCCAGCGAGAATACGATGATGCCGCCCGAAAGCAGGCCCGGCATGATCTGCGGCAGGATGATCCGCCGCACCACGGTGACATGGCGTGCACCGAGCGCCAGCGCCGCATTCTCGATCTGCGGATCGAGCTTCTGCAACGCAGCCCAGACCGAGAGCACCATGAACGGCATCAGCACATGAGCGAGAGCGATCACCACCCCCGTCTCGGTGAACATGAAGGGCAGGGGGGCATCAATCAGGCCGAGGCGCATCAGCGCGATATTCGCAACACCGTTCTTGCCGCCGAACAGCAAGGCCCAACCGAGCGTGCGCGCCACCACGGAAATCAGCAGCGGGCCGAGAATAATCAGCAGAAACAGGCCCTTCCACGTCCCGCGCATACGGTTGAGGATATAGGCCTCGGGTGCACCGAGCACCACCGTGATCAGCGTCGCGAGGCCGGCGATGCGCAAGGTGCGCAGGAACATCTCGTGGAAATAGCTGTCTGACCAGATTTCCTGCCAGTTCTTGAGAATGAAAACGGTCTCTATACCCTTGTACTGCCCCCAATCATGGAAGGAGAGCAGCACGGTCATCGCCAGCGGCACGATCACCACGGCGAGGAACAGCGCCAGCGCCGGGGCGATCAGCGCCCATGGGATGCGCCGGGCGGCGGCAAGCGGGGGCGAAGCGGCCGCGCTCATGGTGTAAACCCTGTGACAGGATTCGAGGCCGATCCAGCACGCACGGCCGCATCTTCAGCCCGCCAGACCAGCCGGACCTCGGCGCCTTCATCGGGCACCGCGCTGCCGTCGTTCTGGCGGATTAGGGTCGCGCGCCCGGCTTCGGTCGCGATTTGGTACAGCCAGTGATTGCCCTGAAAGATCCGCGCCTCGACGCGGCCCGCAACACCGGACGCCCCGATGGCGAAGGTGATCCGCTCGGGCCGGACGAAGACCGTCACTGCACCGGAGAGGCCCGGCGGGGCTGGGTAGTGAAACCCGCCAACCGTGATGCCACCGGCCACTGTCGCGAGGCCGGAAAATTCGTTCGTCTTGCCGAGGAACTGCGCAACAAAGGCCGAGGCGGGCCGCTCGTAGGTTTCGAGCGGTGTTCCAACCTGCTCGATGACGCCCTTGTTCATCACGACGATGCGATCCGAGAGCGCCATCGCCTCGTGCTGGTCGTGCGTGACGAGGATCGTCGTGGTGCCGAGATTGCGCTGGATCAGCCGAAGCTCGATCTGCATTTCCTCGCGCAGTTTGGCGTCGAGGTTCGAGAGCGGCTCATCGAGCAGCAGCACCTGCGGACGGATGACGATAGCGCGCGCCAATGCCACGCGTTGCTGTTGCCCGCCGGACATGCGGCGTGGAAAGCGATCCTCATAGCCCGCGAGACCGACGAGTTTGAGCGCCTCGCGCACCCGGACCTCGCGTTCGGGACGCGCGACCCCACGCATTTCGAGTCCAAAGGCGACGTTCTGCGCCGCCGTCATATGCGGAAACAAGGCATAGCTCTGGAAGACGATGCCGAGTCCGCGTTCCGCCGGCTTGACCCGCGCGAGATCCCGCCCGTCGAGCCGGATCGCCCCCTCGGAAAGATCGAGAAAACCGGCAATCATCTGGAGCGTCGTCGTCTTGCCGCAGCCCGAGGGGCCGAGCAGCGAGATGAATTCGCCCTTGGCCACATCAAGGCTGATGCCGTTAACGGCGATATGATCACCGAACCGCTTCGTCAGGCGGTCGAGGGAGAGAAATGTCATGGGGTCTGGCCCTTCATGGCAGCGATCCGGCGGAAAACACCGCGCGAAAATTCCCGCGCGGCGAGGGGTCGGGCGCCCGGGAACCAGGCGCTGCGCGAGAGTAGATCAGCGCTCGACCTCGCGGTTCCAGCGTTTGGTCCAGTCCTCGCGCTGCGCATTGATCGCGTCCCAATCCGGGTTGTAGAGCTTGGCCGCGCGCTCACCGACCGGCGCCATGCCCGCGAGTTCCTTAGGCACAACAACGGTCTTGTTGACAGGGCCGTAGCCGTAATCCTTGAGCAGGATGAGCTGAATCTTCGGCTCCAGCATCGCCTTGATGAAGTCCGAGGCGAGCGCGCCGGCACCGGTCTTTGCAATCGGGCAAGCGGTGGTGAGCAACGTCACAGCACCTTCCTTGGGATATACGAACTCGACCGGAAAGCCGGTATTGGCGAAGGATTGCACACGCCCCGTACCCCAGACGCCGATGACCGCTTGCCCGGACTGGAACAGCTCGGTCATCTTTCCGGGCGAGGGCTCATAGGCCAGTACATTGGGGTTCACCGCTTCCTTCATTACTTTGAAGCCGGGATCGATGGCCTTTTCGCCGCCACCGTTCATTTTGGCGAACATCATCAACGTATAGAGCCCATAGGTGTTGTTGATTGGCGGGATGACCACGAGTTTCTTGAACTTCGGGTCTTTCAGATCGTCCCACGAGGTCGGAGCGGGCCAACCCTTCTCGGCGAAATACTTGGTGTTGTACATCAGGCCGGTACCGACGAGGCCAATGGCGACCGCCTTGTCGTCCTTGAAGCGCGCCTGCGGATAAAGCGCGTCGCTGGAGAGCCCTTCGACCTTGCCGCAAAAGCCGAGCTGGATCGCCTGATACATCGGGCCATCATCGACAATGGCAACGTCAATCTGCTGGTTGCCCTTCTGGGCCTGAAGCTTCGCGAGCGTATCGGTTGAATTACCGGCGACATATTCCACCTTCACGCCATGCTTGGCCTCGAAGGCGGGGATGATTTCCTGCCGCATCGTCTGCTCGAACGAGCCGCCATAGCCGGCGACATAAAACGTCTTGGTCTGAGCCTGCGCCGCAGCGGTGCTGATCACCAGCCCGGCAACACCCGTCAGCATGAGAAGTTTGAGCGATGTCATGATGTCCCCCGAAACCGCGCGCCGAAAACCCGGCTTGCCCAGAGTTTCAATGCTGGTCTAAACCGTCAAGTTCGAAAAGACGGCCCATTCATGCGCTAATGTTATGAAAGAGCATCCATGCGTTACGGCAATATCCGGCAGATCGAAGCCTTCCGCTGCCTAATGGTGACAGGCTCCATGACGATGGCCGCTCGCATGATGGGCGTGACCCAGCCCGCAATCAGCCGCCTACTGCGGGATCTTCAGGCCGAGCTGAAGCTCACCCTGTTGGAAAAGCGCGGCACGGGGGTCGCGCCCACCGCCGAGGCGACCTCGCTTTATGCCGAGGTGGAGCGCTCGTTTGTCGGGCTCGACCGCATCCGCGCCTCGGCGGAGGAGATCCGCACCCGGCGCACCGACTCGCTGCGCATCGCCGCGCTTCCCGCTCTCGCGAACGGCTTTCTGCCGCGCTTTGCCGGGCGCTTTCTAGCGGCCCGGCCACAGCTTGATCTCGGGCTTTTCGGCGTCATCACGCCGCTGGTGGTGGATTGGGTCGCCAACCGCCAGTGCGATATCGGTTTTGCCGAAATGCCACTGGCCAATCCCGGCCTCGACATCGCGCCGATGCCGGTTCTCCCGCGCGTCGCGGTGGTGCCGGAGGGCCATCGCCTCGCGCAGAAGTCCGTGATCACGCCAAAGGATTTCGAGGGCGAGAATTTCATCTCCCTGAAGCACGGCGCAGGCAGCCGCTTCCGGATCGACCGGGCTTTTGCCGAGCGCGGCATCAACCGGGTGATGCGCGTCGAGACGCATCTCTCCGAAATTATGTGCGGGCTGGTTTCCTCCGGTTTCGGAGTGGCGATCTGCGATCCCTTCACCGCCGCCGAATTCGCCGGGCGCGGCGTGGTGGCGCGGCCCTTCAAGCCGAGGATTCCGTTTGATTTTGGCGTACTGCATCCGCCGGGGCCGCAGCCCTCATCCATTGCGCAGGAATTCATCGCCGAATTCAGCGCGCATATTCTCGCCTGTTACCCCTCGGCCCAAACCGAGATGCGCGCCTGAGCGCTCAGTAATGTGGCGGGGGCGGCTCGGGCACATTGCCGCGCGGTTCACCCAGTGTCTGGAAGGTCTCGCGCAGCCGGGTGATCTGCCGTTCGAGCGCATCAATCTTGCGCCATTGCGCCGCGATGACATCGCTCAATTCGTTGATCAGCTTGTCCTGATGGGCGAAATGCGCCTCGAGAACATCGAGGCGTGTCGAATGATCGCGGTTCTCGTCGGTCATCGCCGGCTCCTGTTGACTGTCACGCTCAAGCCTCAGTAGCCGACGGCCCCGCGCACAGCAAACCAGCTACGGCTGGGGTCTGCGAGGACAGAACCTAGCGCTTGCGGATAAATGCAAGAATGCAGATGCCGAGCATGATCAGCAGGATCTGGAGATTGGCCTGAAGGCTCAGCCGTTCGGCAAAGACGGTATAGGCCACGAGCGCAACGGCGGGAATGCGCAGCACATCAAGCGCGCTGACCTGCAGATCCGAACCATAGCGCGTCGCATTGGCCAGTGCCATCTGGGTCGCGAACCCGGTGAGCGCAACGCCGGCAACGGCGCCGAGCTGTAACGGGCCGACACCGCCGAACTGGAACCCTTTGCCCCACACAAACGCGCCGAGCAGATAAATCGGCAACTGAAGCACCGCCATCACCAGCATGATCGTGGTGCTGCGGTGCCGGGCGGCTAGGCGCGCCAGCATCATGTTGGTCATCGTGAGCGTCGCCGTCCCGAGGATCGGCAGCAGGATGGCAAAGCCGACACCGCCGAGAAACTGCATTACCAGCGCGCCCGCGCCGAAGAAAATCGCCGCCAGACCGAGCCACGACAGGCGATCGGGCAGGGAACGCGTGAGGATGAACACAAAAAGCGCCGCGAAGATCGGCCCGGTGAATTCCAGCGCCGAAACCAGCCCCAGCGGCACAAGCGCGATGGAGCTGACAATCGCAAGCGTGCCGGCAGCCTGAAGCGCGCTTCGGGCAACGTGGAACTTCAGATCGATGGATCTCAGGTCGTCCAGAATGACAGGCTTCCGGGCCACGAGAAAGGAGCAGAAGGCAATAGCGCCGAGGGAGCGGAACGCCGCGATTTCATAGATGGAGAAGACACCGCGCAGGAGGCGGACACACACTGCAAAAAGAACGTAACCGCTAATCGCAATCAACATCCAGCCGATCAGGTGACTGATTGACTGTTGCCTCCCGTCCATAAAATCCCCGCGAGCATCCGTTCCAGCACGGCCATTCTGACGTATACTGATAATTTCACCTGTTCAAAATAACGGGCGTTGGGCAGATCGTCGCAGGAAGGATCAAGTTCGCCCTGTCGCGGCAACGGATTCAAAATTATAATGTTCGAATTGGCCCGTTGAATTTTCTCAGCGGTAATAACAAACGGGTTCTTCTCTTCGTAGCTCGCGAGATCTCCTCCATCCAATGTGGATTTAACCTTGCTGGTTAGATCCTGAGTCTGGATGTTCAGCACATCATGATCAAGACACGCTTCAATGTCATGCACAAGGGATACGTGCGTGCCTAAACCAGAAAGTGTATCAAGTGCGAGCTGTGTTTTCGGAGAAAACTGCATTTCGGGGTCAACACAAAAGGTGAGCCGTTTCGGCGGCATGTGTTTCAGCAACAGCAACAGCGAATAGGCATAGCGCGCACGCGAATCACAACTGATAGCAAGGCTCTGACTTTCGACAGGCCCGTTCATCGACAACATGCAAAAGAGATCGATCAAAGCTTGCGTCGGGTGCTCGTCGGAGCCGTTGCCACCGTTGATCACCGGAACGGGCGAGAGGCGCGCGACCTCGTAGCACTTTTCCTCATCGCTATGTCGGAAAACGATGAGATCCGAGAGCTGGGCAATGGTCCGGATATGGTCTTGAAAGCTGTCGCCATTGGCTGAACCCACCCGGTTCCGGTCCGGATCATAGGCATCGATGGTGCGATGTCCGAGCCTCAGGGCCGCAGTTTCAAAGCCCAGTTTGGTCCGCGTGCTGCGTTGGTAAAAGATACTCGCGACAATTTTCCGAGCATTTGCAGGCGAAGAGCTTTCGCCATCGAGGTCTTTGATGATGCTGCTTCGGCGCATGACATCATTAAGATCGCTCAAGCTAATATTAGCTGCAGAAAGGAGATCCTTCCCGACTGGATGATTTGGAGGCATACACGTCCCGCATCGTCATGGTTGATTTGGGTAGTGTAACGCTTTATTTACCGATTGACTTTCTTTTGTTGCGCGCCTGGTTAATGTTCGTCGGCTGACTAACCGGTTTAACCTTGTAAGCCAAATAAGGCAGCAACGAAATCGGGTCGACCGGCCGGGCGAAGATATAGCCCTGAATGCCGTCAATCCCATAGGCCTCGAGTTCCAGTAGCTGCTCTTCGGTCTCGATTCCCTCAACAATGACATCCAACGTCAGCGCATGGGCGATGGCCACGACGCCCTTCATCAGATTCGCACTCCGCTCCGAGGTGGTGATCGAAGTGGCAAAGCTGCGGTCAAGCTTGATCTTGTCCAGCGGCAGCAAGCTGAGATAGCTGAGCGAGGAATAGCCGGTGCCGAAATCGTCGAGCGCGGTCTTG
>NKIW01000006.1:147014-318246 GCA_002256205.1 Rhizobiales bacterium PAR1 | reverse complement strand
AGATCACAGGCTTCCCGGGCTTTCGCCCTAACCCCGGCCAAAACCAGAATTTAGAGAACAGTGATCGGCGCGCCGCGATGTGCGTCGCCAGTGACGTTGGTATAGGCGCACCCCTCAGACCTGTCAACGACCTTTTTCAAAAAATCGCACAAGCCGACGTGCATCGCGGGCAGACACCCTGCGAATCACCTTCAAAAGACTAGGAAATTTTCGATGACAGGCGAATGAAAACAATTTTGCAGCGCAAAATTTCTTGGGATCGTAGGGGAAAAGCCGCCCCGGATTCCGTGCAACCAGCGGACAATCGCTGTCCGCTTGCCCCTGCAATTCCGATCGCACACCACTTTGATGTGATTCAACCTCGTATTTTTGAACAGGAGCGGCGGAATCAGATGGCGAGCCGGACCACAGCCTCCGCCCTATATGCCCTCTGATGGCAGCCATGGCTTCCAAAAGGCCGAACGTTCCCTACCAGCATCATGCGACAGAGTTTGTTGGCATCACGCTAAAGCCCGTGGCATGGCACACTGGTCGCACAGCCACAAATGGCCGCCAGACAGCAAAAAACCGGCATTTTTGGCCGGTTTGCGGTGGTCTATGGCTGTCTGCGAAGGGGGTAGGCAAGAGGGAATCGAAGAATCGCATTATCCATCTGTAAAATAATGAAATAATTTCGAAAATTCTGACAAAGGCCCACAATAAGGCCCACATATTTCGCGGCTACGAGCGGTTTTCGGCGGTCATCGGGAATATTTTTCGGTAATCTCAGAAATTCCTGATGCTGCCGCCTGCCAACGAAACCGCTTCGCCCGCCATCGCCAGAACCTCGCGCTTGCCGTGAATCATCCCTGCCCGTAACCATAGAATTGCGAGCATGTTGCTGTCGAGCAAGTGCGGCGATCCGGGCGGGGCATTCATGCGGTTAAGCTGGAACGAAATTCGGGCGCGTGCGGCCAAGTTTTCTGATGATTGGAAAGAGGCCGTCTATGAGCGCGGCGAAACCCATAGCTTCTACAATGATTTTTTCGAGGTGTTCGGCGTGCAGCGCCGGAAGGTTGCGAGCTTCGAAGCGCCGATCAGGCTACTAGGCGAGAAGCGCGGCTTCATTGATCTCTTCTGGAAAGGCGTCCTGCTTGTCGAGCAAAAGAGCGCCGGGCGCGATCTGAAGAAAGCCAAGACGCAAGCGCTCGATTATTTCCCCGGCCTGAAGGATGCGGAATTACCGCGCTATATCCTTCTCTCCGATTTCCAGACGTTTGAACTGCACGATCTGGAGGAAGGCGGGGGGCCTGTCGCCTTTGCTCTTCCCGATCTGCACAAGCACATCGAGCGGTTCACGTTCATTCTTGGCGTTCAGAAGCGCGAATTCAAGGACCAAGACCCGGTCAACGTGGAAGCTGCCGCCCTCATGGGCAAGCTGCACGATGCGCTCAAGGCTTCAGGCTATGACGGGCACGATCTGGAGCGCTTCCTTGTGCGCTTGGTTTTCTGCCTGTTTGCGGACGACACCGGCATCTTTGATCAACGCGGCATGTTTCTGGACCTGATCACCGGGCGCACAAGTGAGGATGGCAGCGACACCGGGCAATGGTTGCACAACCTATTCGACGTGCTCAACACACCGGATAAGCCGGTGAACAAGCGCCAGAAGGCGCTGGACGAAGACCTTGCCGCCTTCCCTTACGTCAACGGCGATCTCTTCCGCGAACGCCTGCCGACACCATCCTTTGACAAGGCGATGCGGGCGCTTCTCATAGAAGCTTGCGAATTCAATTGGGATGCGATTTCGCCCGCGATTTTCGGCTCGCTGTTCCAATCCGTGATGAACGCGAAGGAACGCCGCGCATCGGGCGCGCATTACACCACGGAAAAGAACATCCTGAAGGTCATCGGGCCTTTGTTCCTCGATGATCTCAAGGCCGAACTGGAAAAGGCCAAGACGCGGCGCGGGGCCGGGCGGGCGCAGGCGCTTCAGGCCTTTCAGGCCAAGCTGGCCGGGTTGACGTTTTTTGATCCGGCGTGCGGGTGCGGCAACTTCCTGATTATCGCCTATCGGGAATTGCGAAATCTGGAAATTGAGGTGCTGAAGACCCTCTACGCTGATGTATTTAACCGTCCCGGCTTTACCCATGCCGATCGCGTTTTCAATGTCGCCTCACTTTCTAAAATTGATGTCAGCCAGTTCTATGGCATCGAAATTGGTGAGTTTCCCGCCCGCATCGCGGAAGTCGCGTTGTGGATGATGGATCACATCATGAACAACCGGCTCAGCCTTGAATTTGGCGAGGCCTATGCCCGCATCCCGATCAAGGCTTCCCCGCATATTCACCATGCCGATGCGCTGGAGAAGGATTGGGCAACGGTGCTCGCGCCGGAGAAGTGTTCTTATGTTCTCGGCAATCCGCCGTTTATTGGCCAGAGTTTCCAAACCCCGGAACAGCGCCTGCAAATGGCGCGAGTTATTGATGCCAAGAGCGGGCGTGCAGGCTCGCTGGATTACGTCTGCGCGTGGTTCCTGAAGGCAGGGGCCTATGTAAAAGGCGGTCAGGCGCGCATTTGCTTTGTTTCCACCAATTCCATCACGCAAGGCGAACAGGTCGCGCAGCTCTGGCCTCTGCTATTTGATCGCTACGGGCTGGAAATCGCCTTTGCGCATCGCACCTTTGCATGGGGATCGGATGCGCGCGGGGTCGCGCATGTGCATGTGGTGATTGTCGGGCTGGCAAAGCGTGCCGATGAACCCGCTATCAAGCGGCTCTTTAGTTATGACAAGGGTAATGGTGAGCCAGTCGAAAGCCAGCACGGTGCGCTTTCGCCGTATCTTGTCGATTGTTCAAATATTCCGAATAAGCATCTGACCATTTTGGATCGTAGGATGCCGTTAGCTGACGTGCCCTTAATGCGAATGGGATCAAAGATTGTCGACAATGGCCACTATCTTTTTGATGACTCTCAAAAGGCAGCCTTTCTAGCCAACGAGCCAAACGCTGCAACGTATTTTCGCCCGGTTATTGGCTCGGTCGAGTTCATTAACGGCATTTCCAGATGGATCCTTGCTCTTAGAGACGTTCCTCCGCAGCTTTTGCGTTCAATGCCAAGTGTCATGGAACGTATTTCGGCAGTAAAGGCCTACAGATTGGCCAGCAGGAAGGAAAACACCCGCAATTTGGCTGATATGCCAACTGAGTTTGAGGTAACAACGATTCCAGATAAGCCGTTTCTGGCAATACCAAAAGTTAGTTCAGAAAGACGTGAATACCTACCTATCGGATGGATTTCCCCTCCGACTATTCCAAGTCAATTAGTTCAAGTTATTGTTGACGCAGAGATTTATCATTTCGGTATTTTGAATTCAGCCATGCACATGGCTTGGCTTCGTCATATCGGCGGGCGGTTGAAGAGCGATTACCAATATTCCATCGGCATCGTCTACAATACTTTCCCGTGGCCGGAAGCCGATGAAAAGGCCAAGGCGAAAATCCGCACCCTCGCGCAAGCGGTGCTCGATGCGCGGTTGGCGCATCCCGGTTCCACGCTGGCCGATCTCTATGACCCCGATGTGATGCCGCCTGATCTCAGGAAGGCGCACAAGGCGCTCGATGCCGCCGTCGACAGGCTCTATCGCGCCGCGCCCTTCACATCGGACCGGGAGCGCGTCGAACATCTGTTCGGCCTCTATGAGAAGCTTTCCGCGCCCGTGCTTGCCGCTGCCGCCCCCAAAGCCAAGCGAGGCCGCAAGGGCGCGCCTGCCTAGCAGGCGTGCTGCTTGGCGACATGCGCAAGAACTTGCCGGATTGTCGCGGCATCGGGATCGCCGCCGCTTGCTGCCTCGCCGGGTTTGGCCCGCATTCCTGCAAAGATTTCCTCCTGCCGCTCGCTGGCAACGGTGC
This sequence comes from Rhizobiales bacterium PAR1, assembly GCA_002256205.1. Classification (GTDB taxonomy): domain Bacteria; phylum Pseudomonadota; class Alphaproteobacteria; order Rhizobiales; family Beijerinckiaceae; genus Rhabdaerophilum. The sequence goes on along the minus strand of NKIW01000006.1, from coordinate 314,356 downwards.
CGTAGCTGGTGAAGGTGGTATCCACCTTGTCATGCCCGAAATTCTGGCTCCATGCCTTGAATTCCTCCGGGCCTCTGCAAACCTTCTGGCCAAGCCGCGTGAGGGTCTTCCGAAGGGAATGCGGGTTGAAGTAGGGCAAGCCCGCCGCCGTGAAGGCATCACGGAAGATGGTGCGGATCGCCTGCGCATTGGTCCAGTGCTGGCGTTCAAGGCCCGCCGCTTCAAATCCGCCGCTTGCCCCAACCGCAACACGCGTTTTCGGAAACAGCGGATCATCCAGCCCGAACAGGAGCACGGTTGTCAGGTGCGCAAGCCAATCGGCAACGATGGTTTCAATGTCATCACCGACCGGGAAAAAACAGGAGGTGAAGGTTTTCCGGCGTTTGGTGCGCACGGCGCGCGCGTCCTGAAACACGGTTCGCACGGCAAGGTCGATATGGCGGATGGACAGTGAGGCGATGGCATTATCCCGCGCGCCACTCAGGATGGCAAAGGCAACCAAGGCCCGGTTGCGCTTCTCGATATCGGTATCACCGGGCATAGACGCCAGCACATGCCGGATTTGCTCGATGCTTGGTGCGGGCTTTTCGCGCGTTGCCGCCGCGATGCGTCCATCATTGGCGGACGGATTGAAATGGGCGGCATCGTTGTGGTTGATCTTGCGATATCCCGGCTCGCGTGAGAGCCATTCGAAGAAGGCTTTCAATGCCATCAGGCGCGAATGGATCGTCGCCTTGGCAAGAGGCTTGCCGGTTTCCGCGTTGACCTGTCCGGCAAGCTTCCTCTTGAACTGATGCGCCTGCTCGATGCGGAACAGCTTGAAATCACGGTATCTGTTCGCTTCTTCAAAGGCGGCTATGGCTGCCGTCACCTGATCAATCGAGGCTTCGGAAAGCTGCCGGGCATTGGCGAGATGGCCCAGGTATTTGTGTTTGATCCGCTCATTCGCGGGATGGTGCTTTCGCATGGGGTAGCCCCTCCTTCTTAAAGTGATCATTTGGACAGGGGAAGGCTCACTTCCCTATGCGTGGAAGTGCCTGCTGGATTGCAACGTCCAGAATCGCCTGAAGAGCCGGAATTGCGGTGCCGGAAACCCGCTTGTGCATGATGCCGCTACAGACGGCGCACAACGCCCGAAGGTTGCCGCCGCCGTTGGCGTGCAGGATAATATCGGCCATGCCGCCCGCCGGTTCACGCGGTGCCCTGCACGTCAGGCAATAGCACTCCTGAAGGGCGCACACTTGTTTGGGCTTCTGGCGTTTGTCGAGAAAGCAAGCAATCTCGCTACCAAGGATTAGGGCAGGACGAAGCCCCTCGACGGCAGATAGCTTGGCACTCGTGAGCCATCGCCGGATCGTGCCCTTGGCAACGCCTAGCGCCCGCGCGGCTTCGTCCACCGTGTAGCTTCGATGGATTTTGACCATCCGCCGATGCGGGCGCTTAGGCATTGACCAAAGCTTTGGCGCGGACTTCCGGAAGGCTGTCGATATAACGCCGCAACTCGCTCGCCCGGACGAAGGTCCGTCGACCATTGCGGACAACGGCAAGCCGTCCGGCAGCAACTTCCTGATAGGCTTTGGTGGATCGCATCCCGGCCATGCTCATGGCCTCGATGAAGGGAATTAGCCGGTCGATAGATGTCATACCCGTTCTCCTTGTGGCCACATGCGAAGGCTTTCGAAAGCCAGTGGTGATTCGGAGAATGGCTAGGGGAGAGACTACCTAGGAGGTCATCATATCGATGGATTTATTGACCCTCTCCACCGCTCTGACGCGGAGTGCCCTGACTTGCGGCGGGAGATAAAGTTTTGAATTATGATAGATGCTGTTCGCCAGCCGTTTTATTCTAGCAAATTCTTCCCCGTCCCCTCGAAGACGGCCATCTTCAATCGCCTCGTCGACCAATTTTTTAAGACCGGTTAGCTGTCCCGTTGTCTCTTTTGCTTGGGCAACTGTGTTTGCAATGGAAAATTCCCATGCGTCTCTCGAAACCTTGAGCTTTGCGCCGTAACTCGATTCTGGATTATGGAATACATCGTAATTTGGCAATGATTTGAAAGGTCTGGCTCGTCTAGGAACCTCTCGCACCATTCGCGTTGCCTGAAGAACCAAAGCGGCGATTTTTTCAATGTATTGTTGGCGGCAATCCTCATAGGCGTGGCTCAAGCTCAAGGATTCTTGCTTGATTTTGGCATCAGCCTTATCCGAAATGGCCAGAAGGACGTTCAAACCCTGTTGCGCGCCCACCGACTGCCCTTCGATGGCTGCCATGTTGATTGCCATTTGGAGCGAACTGTTCTTCAGGGCTGGCCATTCCTTATGCTTCTGAAAGAGTATCTCACCAGATTCGACCGTTTCCAAAACCCAGAAAGCCAGCGTTTGGAGCGAGGCGTCGGGGTCGATATTGGGAACAATCAACCATTCAACCGGTACCTTCCTCTCCATGCCTCACGCTCTCTTGAACGGCATTACCTTCGCGCCGTTGCGAAGCGCGTCGAGATAATCAGCCCACCAGACGGCCATTTTCATCCGCTCCGGCCAGTATTCCCCGCGCGCATAGGTGCGGCGGATGGCGTCTTTGTCCTGATGGGCAAGCGCACGCTCGATGGCATCGGCGGAAAACTTGCCTGATTCGTTCAGCAGCGTTGACGCGGCGGCACGAAAGCCATGCGCCGTCATTTCATCCTGTCCGTAGCCCATCCGGCGAAGCGCGACGTTCATCGTGTTTTCGCTGATTGGCTTTTTGACCGAGACAATGCCGGGAAACACGAGGTCGCCATGCCCGGTTATCGGGCGAAGGCTTTCCAGCACGGCCAAGGCTTGCGGCGGCAAGGGAACCCGATGCTCTCGTCGCATCTTCATGCGTGCTGCCGGGATGATCCAGACCGCGTTTTCAACGTCAAGCTCTTTCCACTCGGCAAGGCGCAATTCGCCCGGACGCGGAAAGAGAAGCGCCATCAACTTCAGGGCGGCAACGGTCGTCGGCTGTCCCTGAAAGGCGTCGATGGCGCGCATCAGCCCGCCAAGCGCCTTGGCCTCGGTAATCGCCGCACGATGCGTGACCTTTGGCGATGTCAGCGCACCCCGAAGGTGAAAGGTTGGATCGGTATCGGCTCGCGTTGTCGAAATCGCGTAGCGAAAGACTTCACCGATGACGGCGCGAAGGCGCTTGGCGGTTTCATAACGTCCGCGCACCTCAACCGAACGCAACACGCCCAAGATTTCCGGCGCGGTGATTTCCTTGATCGGTCGTGAGCCAATAACGGGCAACGCGAAATCCAGCATCCATTCGGTCTTTTCAAGGGTTGCCGTCGCACGCCCGTCGCGCCGTTTCTTGTCGATCAATTCGGCGGCTATGAGCGCGAAGGTGTGGGCCTCGGCAATCGCCTTGTGGGCCTTTTCTGTCTTCTTGTGTTGGCCCGGATCAAGGCCGGATGCCAAGAGCACCTTTGCCGCTTCCCGCTTTTCGCGCGCCTTGGCCAATGTGACTTCCGGGTAAGCGCCAAAGGATAGTTTCTTGAATTTTCCTTGGCTGTCCCGATAGGCGAGGCACCACAATTTCGAGCCGGAAGGCATCACCCAAAGCTGTAAACCGCCGCCATCGGACTTTTTGGCTACCTTTTGGCCGGGCTTGAAACCCCGAATCGCAACATCGGTCAGCGGCATTGTGGGCCTCGTGTTTGCTGGCATCGCGCCAAGGCCCACAAGAAGGCCCACAATTCGCGCGACTGTCAACGGAGACAGGCGAACGCAAGCGGGCGCTAAACAGCAAAAAACCGGCGTTTTATGCCGGTTTTCGGTCGTCAGCGGATGTCTGTGAAGGGAGTGGTGGTGCCGCAAGAGGGAATCGAACCCCCGACCCCATCATTACGAATGACGTGCTCTACCATCTGAGCTATTGCGGCGACGCGCCAAGCACATAGCGGCACTTGCACGTCCATGCAACCCCACCAGCGCTTCAAGCGCTACCAATCTGTAAATTGCGCGAGCCAGCCGGCACTTCAGCCGAAGAACCGGAAACCCCGCTTTGCTGCGCCCTTTTCCGGTTCTGGGCCAGGATCATCCGGAATAATCGGCTGAAATCCTCCGGGCAGATCATTGATGAGCTTGCTTTCTGCCTTTGGCGGCGCTTCCGCAGGAGGCAGCGGCGCAGGCTGCACCTCGATCATCGCCGGCACAGCAGGCTCGACCGGGGGAAGCTCAAACCGGTCGGAATCGATGCGGGCACGCAGGTGAGCTTCGGCAGCCTGCGGCGGCTCTCGCCATTCGAACGCCCCGATTCGTCCCGTCGCAGGGGAAACAGCGAGCCAGCTGTCAGAGACAACGCCATCCGCAACCCAGGCGGGATCCCGCGGCGCGCGGGAGGCCCGGGCCAGCCATGCTCGAACAAGCCCCTGATTGCCGTTCTCGACCTCTTCCAGTTCCGCCATAAGCAAGCAGGTTCGCGCAGTCGGCTTTTCGAGCGCGAGGGCCTCAAGTGCCTCACGCGCTGCGCCGAACTCCCGAGCATCCAGCGCCGCCCGTGCAAGAGCGAAGCGGGATTCGCGGGCATCCGGCTGAAGCTTCATCAGCGCGCGCGCGCGCTTCAGCTTGTCGAGCGCCGAATCACCATGCCGGACCACGAGATAGGCATCCGCGAGATCGGGATGCGGGTTTGCCTTCCATGCCGTCTCGAGAATGCGCGTCGCTTTGCCAAAATCGCCTTTCAGAGACAGACCGCGCGCCGCCATCTCGGCGGCAGGCACCAGATCTGGCGCGAACCGCAGCGCCTCAAGCGCCAGCGATTGTGCCTCATCCGGGTTGGTGTCCTGTGCTTGCTGCGCGGCGGCAGCCAGCAGAACCGCGCGCTGGGCGCGCCCCTCTTCCCGATCAACAATCCGCCGTGACACAGTCTGATCCACGATGCTGATCGCGCCACGCCAATCGCGTTCGGCAGCCTTGAAGCCAAGAACAGCGCTGCTGGCCCAAGCCGAATCCGGCGTCCGGCGCAAGGCCTCCTCGGCCAAGGCCCGCGCTTCGGCAGCGTCATTCCGACGTTCGGCCTCGATGAAAAGGCCACGCAGACCGAGCGATTGTGTCTCGGGCTTCTCCAGCATCGCCTTGAAAGCCTCTTCCGCCCCCTTGGGATTACCGGAGAGTTGCGAAGCCTGTGCTTTCAGGAGCAAGGCCAGCGGGTCTTGCCCGAGAAGGCGTTGCGAATCCTGCGCATAGCGTTGAGCAAGTTTCGTCTCCCCAGCACCAACCGCCACAAGACCGCGCGCGACAGCCTGTTGCCCCCGCGCTTGCCGACGCATGCGGTTGGCAAAGCCGATCAGGCTCGGCAACCGGAAGATCAGGCGCAACAAGGTCCAGACAGCCATCAGCACGACAGCGAAAACAATCAGACCTACAATGCCGGTGATCAGCGAGACACGATATTCGGTCTCGCCCCATTGCAGCAGCATATGGCCGGGCGTGTCGGCAAGCTGCGAAAACCCGAAGGCTGCCGCAAACAGCAGAGCGAAAAAGAGGACGAGCTTGATCATGTCAGAACCTTCCCGTCACTTCGCCGGCTGAGCCGCTTTGGCCAGCGTGGCCAGAGCATCATTCTTGAGCGCACCCAGAGCCTCAAGCGCCTTGGCGCGAGCCTCGACCTTCGCGCGCCACGGCGCGTAACGCGCAGCGGCATCCCCCGAGAGCTTCGAAATCTCGGCCACAGCCGCCGCAATCTCACCCCGCTGAAGCGCCTGCCCGGCGCGGGCAAGCGCAGCATCATCCGTCCTGCCGGTGGTTTCCCCCGTCTTGCGAACCTCAACCAGCGAAAGTGCGCCCTGCTTCACCCGATCGACGAGGCTCTGGCTGTTCACAGAAGCGGGAGCAACGGGAGGAGGTACGAGACCCTTCAACTGTTCCAGCAGCTTTTTCGCATCCGGCAGGCCCGAGGTCGCGAAAGGCACGAGCGCCGCAAGGGAGCCCGCCTCCGCACCGAGCCCCTTCAAGAGGTCGAGCGAACTGGCAAGCGGGCGCCCCTTTGCCACCGCCTCTTCCAGCAAGCTTACGGCAGCAAGGCGCGCGTTGGCAGCACCAAGCGTGTCACGGCCCGCGAGCGTCGAAAGCTGGCCCGCCAGCGCCTGAACATCTTTCGTCACCGAATCGAGCTTGGGCTGGAGCCCCTCAACCGATCCGAGGCGGGATTTCAGACCTTCGAGATCCGCACCGGCTTCCTTGCTCATCAGACCCAGCGCTGGCCCCGGTTGGGCAAGCCCTTCCAGCGCCTTTTTCCGCTCGCCGACTTCGGTTTTGAGCGCAGCGCCAAGCTTGCCGAGTTCCTCGCGCAGGAAATCGCCTCCCTTGCCGGCATTGGCGAGAAGGCTTTCGACCTTCTCCAGCCGCTCGACGAGCACCGGAGGAACACTGCCCGCGTCGCCCGGTTTGGCCGCAGCAATCCTTTGTTCAAGCGCGACCACACGAGAAACCAGTGGGCTTTCCCCCGGAAGGCTCTTGGGACGGGAGAATTCCATGATCTGGTAACCCGCGATCCCGCCGATAGCCCCCGCGACAAGCCCGATTAGCGCGGGCATCAGCTTGGAGGGCTGCACAGGAGTGGGTGTCAAGACAGCAGCGGGTGGCTCAACAGCAGCAACCTCAACCGGAGCTGGCTCGGCAACCGTCTCAATCGGGCTCTCCGCAACCGTTTCAGTCACCCTCGCAACTTCCGGTGCGGCATCAACCACAGCGGCGGCCTCCGAACTGGCAGCTTCGACCTGCGCGACCTCAGGCGTTACGACAACTTCCGTTGCCGCGGCGTCAACAAGGACAGAAGCTTTGCCCTTGCCGCGCGACGGCCTGTTGGTTTCGTCCTTGCTTTCCGGTTTCTGAGCCATGCCGCGCGTACCCCGTTTCATCGTCGTTCGTTGCTGCCGCATCTCGCCCGAAACGCCCTAACAAAGGGTGGCGATCCTGCCTTCATCAACCGAATTCAGCTTCTGTCGTCAATCACAAACCCGGTCCATGATGCGGATCAGACGAATTCGGCCCGAAGTCGGGCCAGAAGACTACTGGCTGTGGGTTCTTCAGCAACAATAAGGCCAAGGTTTGGAGTTTGCGCAAAAGCCTGGCGAAGAACAGCCGCAATCGCCGGGGAAAGACAGAAGTGCCGGAGATTACGTGCTGCGTTGGCGAGCCCTGCCGAGCTGACGAGATCACAAAAGGTCTTCGCCGTTTCAGCCGAAAAATGCAGCACGGCATCGACCGTGCTGGCGGCGATTGCCCTGCGCGCCACATCCGGCAGGGCAGCGATCGGGGCCATGCGATAACGGAGCTGTGATGTCACGCACAGACCGGCGTCTGAAAGTGCGGCCTCCAGCTCAGAACGGCGCGGCTCTCCCGCAAGATAGAGAAAGTTCCCACCGGTCTTGTTCTCAGCGATGATCTGCCGCGCCAAGGCCGAAGCGTCGCCACCGCCAACGCGGACATCGGCGAAACCCGCCGCACGAGCCGCTTCACCCGTACGCTCACCTACGACATAGATTGGCAAGGGCCTCACGCCCCCCATCTCCGGCAGGGGTGGGGTAAAGGCATGGCGGCTGGTCGCAATCAGCGCATCCGGGCGCACCTCTGGCCAAGGCACGCAGACGGGCACGAATTCCCGAAGCGGTGCGAGGATCGGCTCGAACCCCAGCATGCTGAGGTCTCGCGCGGTCTCCTCTGCCTCGGGCAGCGCCCGCGTGACGAGAATCCGCGCCATCCGCCTAGCCCAGAAAGCCGGGCGGAAGTCTGCCCTTGATCTCAAGACCAAGACGACGCCCAAGCGCTTCGGCTTCGGCCAACGGGACCTGCCCCGCTGTTTCCAGCACGGTCCGGCCATCTGGCGAGAGCACGATTCCCCGGAAACGCACCTCATCGCCAGCAACACGCGCGCTGCCACCAATCGGCGTCTTGCAGGAGCCATCGAGCACCGTGAGGAAGGCGCGTTCGGCGGCGAGCTCCACGCCTGTCGGCGCATGGGAAATCCGTTCGATCAACCCACGGATGCGGGCATCATTCGTCCGCGCCGCCAGCGCAATCGCCCCCTGCCCGACCGCCGGCACGAATCGGATCGGATCGAGCGCCTCGGTCACTTCCGTGGCGAGACCCAGCCGCTTCAACCCAGCCATCGCGAGAATCACCGCATCGAACTCGCCCGAGCGCGCCTTGTTAAGCCGTGTCTCGACATTGCCGCGCAACGCCTCAATCTGAAGGTCAGGCCGCAGCATCCGAAGGAGGGATTGGCGGCGGAGCGAAACAGTCCCCACCCGCGCGCCCTGCGGCAGCTTGTCGAGCGTGCCATGACGCGGCGCGATCAGCGCATCACGGATATCCTCGCGCGGCAAGTAGCCGGCGATCATCAGGCCTTCGGGCAACTCGGTCGGCAGATCCTTGGAGGAATGCACCGCGACGTCAACGCGCCCCTCCAGCTGCGCAAGGTCGATTTCCTTGGTGAAAAGCCCCTTGCCGCCAATCTCCGAGAGCGGTCGATCCTGCGTGCGGTCCCCTGTTGTCGAGATAATCTCGATCGCGATCCGGGCGACATCAACGCCGAGTTCAGTTGCAAGCGCGGCGGCAGTCATGTGCGCTTGTGCAAGCGCCAAAGGACTGCCGCGCGTGCCGATGGTCAGCACAGGATCGTTGACGCCCATCTTTTCGCTCACACCGTTGTCCCTCGCCTCGCCCTTTTCCCGCCCGATTGGAGCGCGAAACCCTTCCCCTCGTTCACAAAAAGCCTCTATAGCGCTAAGGCAGGTTCAACAAGGCGCAAGATGCTGCGTCCCATAGTGCCTTTGTCCGACATCAAATCCGGCTCCATCATGCGCATTCTCGGTCTAGAGACTACCTGCGACGAGACCTCGGCGGCCATCGTCGAACTTCAGCCGGATGGCTCCCGGAAAATCCTGTCGAACCGTATTCGCTCGCAGAACGATGAGCATCGCGCTTTTGGCGGCGTGGTGCCGGAAATCGCAGCCCGTGCGCATGTCGAAGTGCTCGACGGCATGATCCGCGACGCCATGGCCGAGGCGGGCCTCGGTTTTGAGGCGCTCGATGGCATTGCCGCTGCGGCAGGTCCTGGGCTGATCGGCGGCGTGCTGGTGGGGCTCACGACAGCGAAGGCGATTGCACTCGGGCTCAATAAGCCGCTGTTAGCCATCAACCACCTCGAAGCGCATGCCCTCACCCCGCGCCTGATGGAAGATGTGCAGTTCCCCTATCTGCTGCTCCTTGCGTCCGGTGGGCATACCCAGCTCGTCGCGGTGCAGGATGTCGGGAAATACACCCGCATCGGCACCACCATTGATGATGCCATCGGCGAAGCCTTCGACAAGGTCGCCAAAATGTTGAGCCTCGGCTTTCCCGGCGGTCCTGCCGTCGAGCAGGCCGCGCGTGACGGTGACCCGGAGCGCTTTGCCCTTCCCCGCCCGATGTTCGGCAAACCGGACCCGGATTTCTCGCTCTCTGGCCTTAAAACAGCGGTGCGCCTCGCCGCCGAAGCCGTGCAGCCGTTGACGGACAGGGACGTAGCGGATCTTTGCGCCTCGTTTCAGGCCGCGATTGTGGATTGCGTGATTGATCGCACGCGCATCGGCATCCGCGTCTTCCGCCGTGAGATCGGCACACCAACCGCGTTGGTGATCGCGGGGGGTGTCGGCGCCAACCGGGCAATCCGGCAGGCGCTGCAACGTTCGGCAACCGAAGCGGGCCTGCGCCTTGTCGTCCCGCCGCCGAAGCTCTGCACGGACAACGGCGCGATGATCGCCTGGGCCGGCATCGAACGCTTGCGGCGCGGCATGTCAGATACCTTTGAAGTCGCCGCCCGCCCGCGCTGGCCACTCGACGAAGCCCGCGCCAAGCCCGGAGCCCGCGCGTGAAGAACAATCAGGTTGCGGTGATCGGTGCTGGCGCTTTTGGCTGCGCGCTGGCGCTGGCCTTCGCGCGCGCGGGTCGCGCGGTCTTGTTGTGGGGCCGCGATTCCACGCGCATGGCGGAGATGGCGACAACGCGCCTGTGCGGCGAAGCTCTGCCCGGCATGGCGCTGGAGGCGGGCATTCTGCCCACATCGGACCTTGGCACCGCCTGTAAACCCGGCGTGATCGTGGCGGCTATCCCGACGCAGAACCTGCACGAAGTAGCCAAGACAATGCGCGGGCTGATCTCCCCGAACGCTGCGATCATCTCCGCCGCCAAAGGCATCGAGCGCAGCAGCGGTGCCTTCGTGACCGATATTCTGGCACAAGCTCTCGGCTCGCACCGCTTCGGCGTGATCTCAGGCCCCTCCTTTGCCATGGATATCGCGCGCAAACTCCCGACCGCGATCAGCCTTGCGATGCCGGACAGCGCCGATGCGGAAGCCCTGGCGCACTATCTCTCCTCGCCCGGCCTGCGCCTCTACCACACCTCTGATGTGCGTGGCGTCGAGATCGGCGGCGCAGCAAAGAACGTGCTCGCCATCGCTGCAGGAATTATCGCCGGCATGGGGCTCGGCGAAAGCGCCCGCGCCGCGATGGTCGCACGCGGCTTCGCGGAACTGCGTCGCTACGCCGATGCCTTCGGCGCGCGCGCGGAAACGCTGATGGGCCTCTCCGGCCTTGGCGATCTCGTATTGACTGCCTCATCGACGCAATCGCGGAATTATTCGCTTGGGTTGGCGCTGGGCGCCGGAAAATCGCTGGCCGAGGCCAACCCGACCGGCAAACTCGCGGAAGGCGCGTTTACTGCCGCGATTCTCGCCAAAAGCGCACGCGATCAGGGCGTCGAGATGCCGATCGTCGAGGCGGTTGCCGCTGTGCTGGACGAAACTATGTCTGTGCGGGAAGCGGTCATGGGGCTCATGGCCCGTCCACTCAAGGGGGAATAGCGCCATGGCGCATTGGCTCATCAAATCCGAACCGTTCAAATGGTCGTGGGATCAGCAGGTCGCGGCGGGCGCAAAAGGCACGCATTGGGATGGCGTGCGCAATCATCTCGCCAAGCTCAACATGATGAAGATGAAGCTTGGCGATACCGTCTTCTTCTACCATTCGAACGAGGGGCTGGAGATCGTCGGCATCGTCGAGGTGATCCGTGAGGCCTATCCGGACCCGACCGCCAATCCCGGCGAGCCTTGGGTCTGGGTTGATTTCGCCGCCGCAAAGCCGCTGCCGCGCCCGGTTTCGCTGAAAGAAATCAAGGCAACGCCGGCGCTGGCCAAGATGTCCCTGATCACCTCGATGCGCCTCTCGGTTCAGCCCGTTCTCGATGAGGAATGGGCGTTGATCACCAAAATGAGCGGGCTTTGATCCGATTTTCGTGATAATTTTGCTGCATGTCTCAAAATTTGGCGCTGCACACGGCACTCTGATCAAAACTTGCGCGAGCATCCTAGTCTTGCGGCGCCATCCTATGTACTAATAATGTCCTACGTTCATTATTTGATAAGGATTGATCCCATGAAGCGCATTCTGGCACCTGCGGCAATTGCCCTGCTCGCGACATCGAGCGCAATGTCGGCAGACCTTGGCTACAAGAAGCCGTCGCCTGTCCCGGTTTTCGCAGCCTTCAACTGGACCGGCGCCTACGTCGGCGTTGACGCTGGGTACCAGTTTGGCCGGGCAGCAGCCTTTGTTCCGTTGGCTGGTGTTGGCGCAACGCCGACTCCTCAGGGCTTCTCACTGGGCGCCCACGCTGGCTATCGTTATCAGCTTCAGAACAACGTCGTCCTCGGCGCTGAAATCCGCGCCTTCGGCAACTTTGGCACGCGCAGCTCGAAAGATTATACCGGCTTCCCAGGTCAGGCACAGCGCGTTGAAACCCAGTGGGGCGGCGATGCACGCTTGTCCGTTGGTTATGCGATGGACCGTTTTATGCCTTACTTGGCAGGTGGTCTTGCATTCTCGGATGCGCGCGGATGTTTCACCTTCCCGACTTGCCAAGCTAATACAAACTTCACGGATACCCGAGTTGGCTGGACTATCGGCGGCGGTCTTGCTTATGCGATCACAAACAACCTGATTGCTCGGGTCGACTATGCCTATTCGGATTTCGGACGGAAGAACTATACGCCTGCAGCCGTTTTTGGCGTAACTCGTATCAAGCTCGAAACCCACGCCATTCGTGCCGGTCTGAGCTACAAGTTCTGATCCTCCGGCATTTACCGCGTTTCAAAGCGCGCGCGGCACAAGCCTCGCGCGCTTTTTCATGTTCGGCTAGGGTTCCCTCTCAACAGGGCGGGAGCGAGCCATGTCATTTCTCGGAATTTTCGCCGCAGCCATTGCCGCATGGGGGTTTGGCGCGGCCTACTACAACGCGCTCGGCAAGACATGGCTTGATGCCGTCGGCTTCCGTCCAGAAGAACGCGCCCGCATTGAAGGGCGCGAGAAGATGGATGCGACACCCTTCATTCTCTCCTTCGTCGCCGAGCTCCTGATGGCCATCGTGATGTCCGGCGTGATGATGCAGTTTTCGCCGCCCAGCCTCGTCAAGGGCGCAGCCATCGGCGTTACGGTTTGGCTTGGCTTTGTCGCCGGGCCGATGATCGTCAACAACGCCTATGCGATGCGCAGTCTGCGCCTCACCGCGCTCGACGCCGGCCATTGGCTCGGCGTGCTGATCCTGATGGGCGCGATCATCGGCGCAATCGGCTAACCCGCTTTTTGCGCCGAGAGAGCGGGCATCGCTTGCACCGCGCGCTTCTGCCCGAAGACAGCACCGATGCCGATCAGTACCGGTCCGCCCGGCGGAAGCAAGGCAATGCCTTGCACAAGATCGCCGAGCACGCCAGACCAGCGGCTTTCCTCAGGGCGCGAAATCGAGGTGACGGCAACGACCGGTGTCACCGCGGGCAGGCCGTTCGCCATGAGCTTTTCCGAGAGCGATCCGGCCGTTTTCCCGCCCATGTAGACGACCGTCGTGGCATGAGGATCGGCGGCCTTGCGCCAATCCACGGTTTTCGGAAGCTCGCCCTTGCGCGAATGGCCGGTCATCAGGCTCAACGTCTGGGCATGATCGCGATGCGTCAGCGAGGTATTGAGGCTCGCAGCAAGGCCTTGCGCCGAGGTGATCCCCGGCACGACACGGACCGGAATCCCAGCCGCTTCAAGACTGTCGATCTCCTCGCCCGCACGACCGAAAATCATCGGATCACCGGATTTCAGCCGCACCACATGCTTGCCCTGCTGCGCGAGCTTGAGCATCAGCGCATTGATATCGGACTGCGAGCAGCTGTCGCGATTGCCGCGTTTGCCCACCATCATCCGCTTGGCTTCGCGTCGCGCAAGTTCAAGTACCTCTTCGGAAACCAGATCATCGAACAGGATGACATCGGCGCTCTGGAGCGCACGCACCGCCTTGATGGTGAGCAAGTCCGCATCCCCCGGCCCGGCACCGACGAGCGTAACGCGGCCGGAGGTCGTCACAAGGCCCGAGCGGCTTTCAGCGATGAGGTTCAACAGCGCCGCATCGTCTATGTCGCCGCCGCGCGCACGAAAGGCACGCTCCGAAAAGGCTTCCCAGAACCGCCGCCGTTCCGGACCGGGCTGGAGCACAGCCATCACCCTCTCGCGGATGGCTTGCGCCTTTGCGGCCCACTCCGCGAGCGCTTGCGGTAGCAACGTCTCAATGCGACGGCGAATCGCCTGTCCGAGAATCGGCGCGGCACCATCGGTCGAAATCCCGATCACCACCGGCGAGCGGTTGACGATGGAGCCGAACTGGAAATCACAGGTCTCGGGCTTGTCGACCGTGTTGACGGGTACACCTGCCGCCTTCGCAGCACACCGAAACGCCTTGGCCTCTTCCGCGCTCTCGCAATCCCCCACCGCGAGCGCGGCACCGGCGAATATATTGATAGACCACGGCCGTTGATGCAGTGTGAGCGTGCCATCAGCTGCACCGCGTGCGAGCAAGGACAGCATCTCCGCGTCAGGATCTTCGGCATAAATCGCAACATCTGCGCCGGTCGAAGCAAGAAGCTCGGCTTTCCACGCCGCGCCCGCGCTGCCCCCGGCAAGGATGACGCGCTTGCCGCGCAAATCAAAGAACACCGGAAGTTTGGCCAGCGCGCCAAGACGGCGCGGCTCCGCCTCAGACGGCTTTCTCGAAACGGCTTTCATCGACCATCCTCCGGATTTCGCTTCGACAGGATCCGCAATTCGTGCCTGCCTTGAGGGCCACGCCAATAGCTTCGACGGTGGCATGCCCGGCACGGATAGCGGCGCTGATCTCATTCACGCCAACCTGAAAACAAGCGCAGAGGATCGCGCCGACATCGGGTCGATCCGCCCCGCCCTGCCCCGCGAGCAGGCGATATCGTGCTGAACCTGCGTGTTTTTCCGGCAAGGCACCCGCGATAAAGGCGCGCGACAAGGCCACCGGCTCGGGTGCAACAAACAGCGCGCCGACGAGCCTGTCGCCCTCAAAGGCGGCGAGGCGGACGATCCCGGCCTCGCGGTCAAAATAGGCGATCCATTCGCCTGCTTCGGCTGTCAGCCCGAAAAGCTGACGGGCAAAGCCTTGCCAATCCGCCGGCGGCGCGGCACCAGCAAGCTCGATCCGCGTACCGCCTTCGATCGGCGCTTTTGCCCAGTATGTGTCCCCGACCGGACCGGGATCGCTTGCCATGACGGCAAAGCCGTACCAGCCCGCCGCATAGGGCCGGATCATGACCGGCGTCCGTTTCAAGCCGGGTTGGCCAGAAACAGGGTCTGTCGCAGCATTGACCAGCGCATCAGCGCGGGCCCTAGAGGCGAACTGGTCGGTCCAGTGCATTGGCAGGAATACCGAACCCCTACGCTGACGCTCCGTAATCAGCGCGCGCGCAATCGCCTGACCATGTGCTGTCTCGACCCAAACGAGGCTCGCGGGTGCAACACCCACGGCTTCCGCATCCTCAGGGTGAATTTCGCAGAAGGGCTCACCATAATGCCCCATCAGGCGTGGCGTTTTCGCCGTCCGCGTCATGGTGTGCCACTGATCGCGGATGCGTCCTGTGTTGAGCCAGAGCGGGAAGGCGGCTGAGCGCAGCTTGCTGGATGCAGCAACCGGAGTCGCAATCATCCGCGCCTTGCGGTCGGGCGTGAAGAACTGTCCTTCGCCGAAAAATCGGCTCTCCATTGCCGTTGCGCCCTTGGGCTGCGGCCACTGGAAAGGCGCGAGCTGCTCGAAGTCGCCGGTCGAAATCTCTGCATGCACGCCGATATCGAAATCGCGGGCGCCTTCATTCTCGAAGGCTGAAAGCGCAGCATGCTCGCGGAAAATCGCGGCGGCATTGGCGTATTCAAAGCCGGAAAAGCCCATCCGGCGTGCGACCTCCGCAAGCTGCCACCAATCCGCGCGTGCTTCGCCCGGCGCAGCAAGAAAGCCGCGTTGACGCGAGATGCGGCGCTCGGAATTGGTCACCGTGCCATCCTTCTCGCCCCAGCCGAGGGCGGGGAGCAGCACATGCGCGAAGCGCGTGGTATCCGTGTGCCTAACAATATCAGAGACAACCACGAAGGGGCAGGCCTTCAAGGCCTCCTGCACGCTATCAGCTTCCGGCAGGCTATCTGCCGGATTAGTCGCCATGATCCAGAGCGCCTTGATCTTGCCCTCCGCAACGGCACGAAAGAGATCGACCGCCTTGAGGCCCGGCTTGGTGGCGATGGTCGGCGAGCCCCAGAAGCGTTGCACACGGTCGCGCGCCGCCTCATCCTCGATCGCCATATGCGCCGCGAGCATGTTCGCAAGCCCGCCGACCTCACGCCCGCCCATGGCATTCGGCTGTCCGGTAATCGAGAACGGCGAAGCGCCCGGTTTACCGATCCGCCCGGTGAGGAGATGGCAGTTGATGATCGCGTTGGCTTTGTCGGTTCCGGTGACGGACTGGTTCACACCCTGGCTGAAGACCGTGACAACCTTCGCGTTGACCGCGAATTCGCCATAGAAAGCACTGATGTCGCGTTCGGAAAGCCCGGTTTCATGCGCGATATCAGAAAGCGTCAGCGCCTTTGCCGCCGCAAGCGCCGCGTCCATTCCGGTGACATGGGCGGCGGTATAAGCGTCATCACGTGCGCCTGCCCAATCGAGATAGGCCAGCAACCCGTTGAAGAGCGCGACATCCGAATCCGGTTCGAGCGCAAGATGAAGATCGGCAGCATCCGCCGTCATGGTCCGGCGCGGATCAATGACGATAATCCGCGTGCCCTTCCGCTCGCGCGCGGCGAGCAGGCGCTGGAACAGCACCGGGTGGCACCAGGCGAAATTCGAGCCAACGAGCACGACAAGATCGGCCTCATAAAGATCAGCATAGGTACCCGGCACAGTATCTGTCCCGAATGCCCGCCGATGTGCGGCGACCGATGAGGCCATGCAGAGCCGCGAATTGGTGTCGATATTCGCCGAGCCGATGAAGCCCTTCATCAGCTTGTTGGCGACATAATAATCCTCGGTGAGAAGCTGGCCGGAGACATAAAGGGCCACCGAATCCGGTCCATGTTCGGCGATGGCGTCCGAAAAACGGCGCGTCACAAGATCGAGCGCCTCATCCCAGCTAGCCGAAGCGCCTGCGATTTCGGGATACAGAAGCCGCCCGTCAAGACTAAGGGTCTCGCCGAGCGCTGTGCCTTTCGAGCAGAGCTTTCCGAAATTTGCCGGATGCTCGGGATCACCCTTGATCGTGACAGAACCATCCACCTCGCGCGTCGTCAGCACACCGCACCCCACCCCGCAGTAGGGGCAAGTGGTGCGGGTGGTGACTGGCGCGTTCATCGGCTCAGGCCGCCAGTGTGGCGAGGGCAGCGGCAGAGATCAGCACCGTCCCGTTCTCGATTTTCACCGGAATTCTCGGCGTACAACCCTTATCCGCCCCCAGCGCTTCGCCTGTTTCGAGGCTGATCACCCAGTTGTGGAGCGGGCAGGTGACGCCGTGACTATGCACGATACCTTGTGATAGCGGCCCACCCTTGTGCGGGCATTTGTCCCTCAGCGCGAAGATCGCACCATCCGCCGCCCGGAAGACGGCGATATCCCCACCCGGTGCTTTGACGACCCGCGCGCCGCGCACGGGAATGCTGTCGAGGGCGCCGACTTCCACCCAATCAGAGGTTCTCGCGTTCATCTCCACCTCCGCTATTCCGCCGCCTGCGCCATGCCAAACGCAGCCAAGGGTGCGAATTCATGCGCATCCCGGCCCGCGACGCGCGCAGCCCAGGGATCGGTCTGCACATAGGTCTGGCTGATCACGAAGCGCTCAAAGAGCGCCCGGCGCTTCTCACGATTCTCGATCACCGTCGCCTTGATGCTCTCGGTGCCGACGCGTTTCGCCCATTTGTAGATGCGCTCGAGATAGCGCCCCTGCTCGCGATAGAGCTGAACAAGTGCGGCGATGATCTCGATGACTTCATCCTCGGTTTTCGCGTGCCCGAGTACTTGCGTTGCGAGAAGATCGAGGCCCGCCGCGCCCGCGAAATGAATCTCGTACCCCGAATCGACGCAGATCACGCCGACATCCTTGCAGGTCGCCTCCGAGCAGTTCCGGGGACAGCCGGAAACCGCCATCTTGACCTTGGCGGGCGTCCACGAACCCCACATGAACTTCTCGATCTTGACGCCGAGGCCAGTCGAATCCTGCGTGCCGAAGCGGCACCAATCCGTACCGACGCAGGTTTTCACCGTGCGCAAGCCCTTGGCATAAGCCGCGCCGGAGATCATCCCGGCCTTGTTGAGATCACCCCAGACGGCGGGGAGATCTTCCTTTTTCACACCGAGCAGATCGATCCGCTGCCCGCCCGTCACCTTCACCGTGGGGATCGCGAATTTCTCGACGACATCGGCAATGGCGCGGAGTTCCTTCGCGCTTGTGAGCCCGCCCCACATGCGCGGCACAACCGAGTAAGTGCCGTTCTTCTGGATATTGGCGTGCACGCGCTCGTTGATATAGCGGCTCTGGCTGTCATCCTCGTATTCGCCGGGCCAATCGCAAACGAGATAGTAATTCAGCGCCGGGCGGCATTTCGCGCAGCCACAGGAGGTTTTCCAACCGAGTTCCTGCATCACGGCGGGGATGGATTTCAGCTCTTTTGCCTTGATCAGCCGGCGCACATCGTCATGGCCGAGATCGGTACAGGTACACATCGGCTGCACGGCGGCGGGGTTATAGCTGCCCCCGAGCGTGAGCTTGATGACCTGCTCGACAAGACCCGTACAGGAACCGCAGGAGGCGGAAGCCTTGGTATGGGCGCGCACGCCGTCAAGATCCGTGAGGCCCTTCGCGGTGATGGTCGCGGTGATCTTGCCCTTGCAGACGCCGTTGCAACCGCAGATCTCTGCCTCATCCGGCAAGGCTGCAACGGCGGCCATAGGGTCCAGTTGAGACCCTCCCTGATAACCCTGCCCGAAGATCAGCGTCTCGCGCATCTCCGAGATATCGGTGCCGCGCTTGATCATGTCGAAGAACCACGGCCCGTCACCGGTTTCGCCATAGAGCACGGCGCCGAGAATGCGGTTGTTTTCGATCACCAGGCGCTTGTAGATCCCGCGCGTCGGGTCACGCAGGACGATCTCCTCGCGCCCTGGCATATCGGCAAAGTCGCCAGCGGAATAAAGATCAATGCCGGTGACCTTGAGCTTGGTCGCCGTCGCGGAAGGCTGGAATTCGGCGCGTCCACCGACAAGGTTCTGCGCCACCACGCCCGCCATATCGTAGAGCGGGCCCACTAGACCGAACACCTGCCCGGAGGCCTCCGCGCATTCACCCAGCGCGAAAATATCGGGATCGGACGTCCGCATATCCGGCGTCACCACGATGCCGCGATTGACGGTGAGGCCCGACTCCTTCGCAAGTCCCGCGCTCGGGCGAATGCCAACCGCCATCACCACGAGATCGGCCGGGAGCACCGTGCCGTCATCGAGCTTCACACCGGTAACACGGCTCTCGCCCGTGATCGCATGGGTATTCGCTTTGCAGAACACCTTGATACCGCGCGCCTCGACCGCGCGCTGGAGGAGATACCCCGCGGCCGGATCAAGCTGGCGTTCCATCAAAGTCGGCATCAGGTGAAGGACGGTGACATCCATGCCCTGCGCCTTGAGACCTGCAGCGGCTTCAAGACCGAGCAAACCACCGCCGATCACCACCGCTTTTCCGCCGGTTTTCGCGGCAAGCATCATGGCATGAACGTCATCGAGATCGCGGTAGGTCACGACACCCGCGAGCTGATTCCCCGGCACCGGCACGATGAACGGCGAGGAGCCCGTCGCGATGATCAGCTTGTCATACGCCGCGACATCGCCATGCTCGGAGGTAACGGTTTTCGCCTCGCGGTCGATCATGACGACCTTGTGACCCTTGTAGAGCACGATGCCGTGCTGGATGTACCAGCCATCGCCGTGGATCACGATCTGCTCGAAGGTCTTTTCGCCGGACAGCACCGGTGAGAGCATGATGCGATCGTAATTCACACGCGGTTCGGCGTTGAAGATCGTGACATCGAAGGCATCTGGCGCCGCATCGAACAGCTTTTCGAGTGCACGCCCCGGTGCCATGCCATTGCCGATAATGACGAGTTTTTGCTTGCTCATAGCGATTCCCTTACGCCGCTTCGACAAAGCGGTGGCGCTCGTAGAGGAAGCGCAGGACCGCTTCGCGCGCACCGACGTAACGCGGGTCGGAGACGAGTTCGAGGCGATGGCGCGGGCGCGCCAACGGCACGGTTAACACCTCACCGATGGTCGCGGCGGGGCCATTGGTCATCATCACGATGCGATCGGAGAGCAGAACCGCCTCATCGACGTCGTGGGTGATCATGATCATCGTGTTCTTCAGCCGCGCATGGATATCCATCACGCTGTCCTGCAGATGCGCACGGGTAAGAGCATCGAGCGCACCGAAAGGCTCGTCGAGCAACAGGATTTTCGGCTCCATGGCGAGGGCGCGGGCAATGCCGACGCGCTGCTTCATGCCGCCGGAAATCTCATTCGGGCGTTTGTCCTTGGCATGGCCCATCTGCACGAGATCGAGGTTCTGCATGATCCAGTCATGCCGCTCCGCCTTCGACTTCCTGCCGGAGAACACCTTGTCGACTGCAAGCTTGACGTTCTCGTAGACCGTCAGCCACGGCAGCAGCGAATGGTTCTGGAACACCACCGCGCGCTCCGGCCCTGGCGCATTGACCTCGCGGTTCTCCAGCAGCACCGCGCCCATCGTGACCTGTGTCAGGCCGGCGATCAGGTTAAGCAGCGTCGACTTTCCGCATCCGGAATGCCCGATGATCGAGACGAATTCGTGGCAATCGATGACGAGATTGATATCCTTGAGAACCTCCGTCACCTGCCCGCCGCGCTGGAAGGTTTTGTCAAGGTGATCGAGCTTGAGATAATCGGTCATGGTTCGGGCCCCCTTATTGCGCTGACGTGCCGCGGGTGACGAAGGCGCCGAGCATGGCCACCAGCCGGTCGAGCGCGAAGCCGACGAGGCCGATGTAGGCAAGCGCGACGATGATGTCGGAGAGCTTGGAGGAGTTCCACGCGTCCCAGATGAAGAAGCCGATTCCGACGCCGCCAGTCAGCATTTCCGCGGCCACGATGGCGAGCCACGAGAGGCCAATGCCGATCCTCAGGCCGGTGAAGATGTAGGGCGCCGCCGAAGGCACCATGATCTTGAAGAAGAATTCGACCGTATTGAGCTGCAACACCCGCGCGACATTGCGGTAATCCTGCGGGATATTGCGAATTCCCACAGCCGTATTGATGATCACCGGCCAGATCGCGGTGATGAAAATCACGAAAATCGCGCTCGGGTTGGCATCGCGGAATGCCGCAAGTGAAATGGGCAGCCACGCCAGCGGCGGCACCGTGCGGAGCACCTGAAAGATCGGATCGAGCCCGCGCATCGCCCAGACCGACTGGCCCACCAGCGCACCGAGCATCACTCCCACGACCGCCGCAAGCCCGAAGCCGATCATCACCCGCTGGAGCGAGGTCAAAACGCGCCAACCGAGACCAATATCTTGCGGGCCGGCGACGAAGAATGGCTCAAGAATGAGGTCTTTGGCTTCCTGCCAGATCGTGGTCGGCGCTGGCAGCGACGAACCCGGACGCCCGAAGGCAATCTGCCAGACGAGCATGATCACCGCGACCACCAGCAGCGGCGGAATCACCGTCACCGCAACAGCGCGCAAGCGGGCAACAACGCGCTTGGCAAGAAGGCTGCGCATGGGCGTCTCATCCTTCCGCTTGGGCAGGGGTACGACCTCGCCGACCTTCGCCGGAACCGGCGCCGGCCTGGAGGTAACAGGCTTCAGGGTGGAAATGGCCATGGCGGCTCCTTTCGCAGGATCAGACGACGCGCTTCACAGCGAGGGACTTGAGGTAGGCCGCCGGGTCGGCTGGATCGAACACCTTGCCATCGAAGAACTTCTCGACGCCGCGGCTATCGCCCGTTGGATGGCCGACCACGCCGAGTTCCTTCGCCGCCGCGATCCAGAGATCGGAACGATTGGTCTTCTCGACGAGCGCTTTGATATCGAGATCTGGCGCGAACTTGCCCCAGCGGATGTTCTCGGTGATGAACCAGCTGTCGAGGCTCTTCCAGGGGTATGAGCTTTCGCCCTTCTCGCCCCAGAATTTCATGCCGAGCTTCGTGCCCTTCTCGACGCGGCCGCGCCCGTAATTGATGTCCCCTTTGATGCGGCCGATGATGTCCGCAACAGGCACGTTGAACCACTGGCGACGACCGATGATCTCGGCCATCTCCTGCTTGTTCTCCATCTTCTCGCACCACATCTGGGCTTCCATCACCGCCATCAGAATGGCCTGCGTGGCCTTGGGATTGGCATCGACCCAGTCCGCGCGCATGCCAAGCACCTTCTCGGGATGGCGGAACCAGAGTTCGCCCGTCGTCGCGGCAGTAAAGCCGATGTCCTGATTGACGAGTTGTTCGTTCCACGGTTCGCCGACGCAGAAGGCATCCATGGTGCCGACCTTCATGTTCGCGACCATCTGGGGCGGCGGCACGGTGATGGTCGAGACATCCTTGTCCGGATCGATCCCACCGGCGGCGAGCCAGTAGCGAATCCAGAGGTCATGCGTGCCTCCGGGGAAAGTCATGGCAACCTTCACTTCCTTGCCCGCCGCCCGCTTTTTCTCGAAGGCCTCCTTCAGCGCGGACGAATCGGTGCCGATTTTGAGATCCTTGAATTCGTTCGAAACCGAGATCGCCTGACAATCCTCGTTCAGGTTGAGGAGCGTGTACATCGGCAAGGGCTGGCTGTTCTGCATCACCTTGCCAGTGGTGTAGAGATGGGTCTTGGGGCGGAGGATATGCCCGCCATCAATGCCATTGGCTTTGGTGCCAAGCGCCATGTTGTCACGCGTCGCGCCCCAACTCGCCTGCTTGAGAATTTCCATCTCCGGCACGCCGTGCTTGGCGAAAAAGCCCTTTTCCTTAGCGATCACCAGCGGGGAAGCATCGGTCAGCGCGATATAGCCGAGCTTGGTTCCCTTCACTTCTGGCCCTGCGCCCTGTGCAAATGCGCCGCCCGGCAGCAGAACGCGGGCGGCGGCGAGCGTCGCAGTGGCGGAAACGCCCAGCTTGAGAACGCTGCGGCGGGAGGGGGTCGAAGCGGTCGGTGCCTTGCTCATCGCATCTGGTCCTTTCGTAACCGGCTCACCCCGCCGGTCCAAAACAAAAAGCCGCCGAAAGAACGTGAGATGCGGATGTCCCGCATTCCCAGTCTTCCGGCGGCGCTGCCGTTTGGCCCCGAGGGCCTTGAATGTCTCAGTCAGAAAGCCGTCATTGGCTCAGGAAAAGGAACAAGCAGAAGACATGCCAATTTTGTTGCAATGCGAAATGTACGGAGATCTCCCGGCGATTCCTGCCGCCTCAGCGGAAAATGCCCGCCACGCATAGAACAAACCGGTGGAGCAGCACCCCAAGGTCGCAGCAGATCGCGAGCAGATCGCCCAAGAAACAGGCAGGCATCCGAAATGACAGGCGCCTATCTCGCGATGCAACAGCCCGGCAACAGATCCTCCGGATCGAAAGTCATCCCATCGAAGAACCCTAGCGAGGGTTTCGTGGCGCTTCCTGCCTCATGCCGGAAGTCGGCTTCAGGCGCGGAAAGCCCGAGGTGCATAGCCGCCTTGCGATAAAGATCAGGCCGGTAAACCGCCGCTGCGCGCTCTCCCGCTTCGGGCGCGGGGCTGGCCTGCCGCCAGCGGATCATCTGCGCGAGATACCAGAGCGCATGGCTCTTCCAGGGAAAATTCGCATCCCCGCCCGCGAAGTCCAACATGCCGGGGATGACGTGCGGACCATCCGCCAGCACCAGAGCGCCAGAAAGCGCGGGCCGGATGGATTCAGCGTCCACCCCAAGAATATCCGGGCCACTCATGATCTCGACAAGTGGCTCAAGATAGGCGGGTTCGGCGCACCACAGCGCACTTTCGATCAGCGCCAGCATCAGCCGGTCGACAAGATCGCCATGTGCCTCGGCCCAATCGGCCCGGAGCGCCAAAACTTTGTCCGGGCTCGCCGGCCAGATCGCCTGCTTGGTGAGGATGATGCGCCCCGCCGAACGCTGCGCCGCGACGCTGTTCCACGGCTCGCCGACGCAGAAGCCGTCAATCCGCCGCGCCGCGAGCGCATCCGGCATATAGGGCGGCGGCAGGATCGCGATGGCGACATCCTCATCCGGATCAATGCCCGAGGCTGCGAGCCAATAGCGCAGCTCGTAATTATGCGAGGAATAGGGGTGAACCACCGCCAGCGCGAGCGGCGCTTCCCCGCGCTGCCTCCGCACAAGTATAACCTGCTTGAGCGCCTGCCCGGTCGTCACGGGATCATTGGCGACCACTTCTGGCATCGCCGTGACCATGGCCTGCCAGACAGTTTCGCTCACCGTGATCGCGTTGCCGCCATGCCCGAGCGTCATCGGCACAACGAGCGGCACATCATAGGGCGTGAGGCCGAGGGTCGCCGCGATGGGGAGCGGCGCGAGAAGATGCGCGGCATCGAAATGGCCAATCGCCAGCCTGTCACGCACATTGGCCCAGGAAGTCTCGCGCACCAGTTCGATCTCAAGTCCGTACTTCCTGGCAAAGCCGCAGCGCGCCGCGACAACCGGAATCGCCGCATCCAGGAGTGGCATGAAACCGATGCGGATCGTTTCGCGGGGTTGAATGTCGCGAAGTTCGGGCATTATGGATCCGTCCCTGTCAGCAAGTCGGCGGTTGAAACAAGGGCGCGGGCAACCTCGCCCATACGGCGGTTTTCCGCCATCGCCTTGCGGCGGATGAGGTGGTAGGCCTCCTCCTCGGATACGCCGCGCAATTTCTGGAGAATGGCTTTCGCCCGGTCGATCGCCTTGCGATCTTCCAGCGCCTGTCGGGTCGACTCGAGTTCATCCCTCAGGCGCGAATAGGCGGTAAAGCGCGCGACCGCCATATCGAGGATCGCCTTGACGCGATCCTTCCTGAGCCCGTCAACCACATAGGCCGAGACACCGGCGCTGATCGCCGCTTCCATGATCCCGGCATCGGATTGGTCAACGAACATCGCAACCGGTCGCCGGACTGCGCGCGAAACCTGGCTGAGATGCTCGACGAGATCGCGGCTCGGGTTGGCAAGATCGATCACGATCACATCCGGTGCAAGATCCTCCACGGCGCGCACGAGCCCATCCATCACCGAGATCACATGAACGCGTTGATGCCCCGCCTCGCGCAAACCCTCCCGGATGATCGACGCGCGAATCTCGTCCTCGTCGATCACGAGGATCGACAGGGCCTGCGAATCGGAAGGGCGTTGATCAGGCATCGGCACTCAGGTTGCGGAAACATACACCCGCAACGCAGCAAATCCCGCGCCAGAACCACAAGGCGCGCCTCTTCAGGCTTTTGCATCAGGTCAGGAAAGCCTCAGCTGCGGCTGGCGGAGTCCACCAGCGCAGCCGTCAGCACGGCAGCGGGCGCATCTGTGGTTCCAGCCTGCACCAGCAAGGCAAAACCATCCGCGCCATCAGTTACAACGTCTTTTGCCGCGATCTGAACCTTACGCTCGACTGCGCCAAGCACACCGAGATCGACGATCTCGCGCACGACATTGCCATAGGTCACCGTGCGGCCGGAATTCTCACCGCGTCCAATCTTCACGGTCTGGCGCGAAATCAGCGGCAGCAGGATGAGTCGTGCCGCTTGTGCCGCATCACTGCCAGCTGCAACCGTGGCAACCCAGCCATCCGCCGTCTTCTCGACACCAAGCTTCGCACCCGCATCCCGCGCGGTGGAGGTCTTTAGGCGCGTCAACGCCGAGATATCAGAGCCCACACAATGCGCGCGGCCATTGACGATGGCCTGCGGCGTATAGATCCGCTTGCCCGCAACCATGGCGGCATAGGCCTTCTGGCGCTTGGTGAAGGCGGGCTTGGCGAGCGTATCCTTCCAGCCGACGTAGTCCCAGATTTCGACCGGAAAGGTAAGCGAGATGACATTCGCCTGCTTGCTCATCTCCAGCATCAGCGCATCCGCCGCCGGGCAGGATGAGCAACCCTGACTGGTGAACAACTCGACAACCGTCAGCGGCAAGGCGCCAGATTGCTGGGTGCCGGCAGACTGCGCAACAAGCGAACCCGGCGCAAAGACTGCGCCGAGCGAGAAAGCCGAGAAGGTGCGACGGGTGAACGACATGGGTTTGTTTTACCAGAAACTGTTTCCGAATTTCATCCAAAAACGTTTTCAGCTTCAAGGGCCAATCACAAGCCGGTGTACAGCCATAAAAAACGCCGCAGAGTTGCCCCTGCGGCGGATTTGAGTGTCCCAAACCCCAAAAATCGGGTTCGGAGTCGCTTGGCCGATCAGGCCGCGAGCTGTCGCAGCACGTAATGCAGGATGCCGCCGTTCTTGTAGTACTCGATCTCGTCGAGCGTATCGATGCGGCAGAGCAGCGGCACGTCGAGCGTCGAGCCATCAGCGCGGGTGATCGTCGCCTTCATCTTCGAACGCGGCGCCACCGAGGTGAGGCCGTCGATCGAGACGGTTTCGTCACCCTTGAGGCCGAGCGTCTGCCACGAGGTCCCTTCCTCGAAGGTGAACGGGACGATGCCCATTCCGACGAGGTTCGAGCGGTGGATACGCTCGAAGCTCTGTGCGATCACGGCCTTGACGCCGAGGAGCATGGTACCCTTCGCCGCCCAGTCACGGGACGAGCCGTTGCCGTATTCCACGCCCGCAAAAACCACCAGCGGAACCTGTTCAGCCTCGTAACGCATGGCAGCGTCATAGATGAACATCTTTTCCTTCGACGGATAATGGATGGCGTAACCACCTTCCGGCGTGTTGCCTTCCGCATCCTTCACCGAGAAGTTCTTGATGCGGATATTGGCGAAGGTACCGCGCATCATGACCTCGTGGTTGCCGCGACGGGTGCCGTACTGGTTGAAGTCAGCCGGGCGAACCTGCCGCTCGATGAGATACGCACCTGCCGGCGAGGCCGCCTTGATCGAACCGGCCGGGGAGATGTGATCGGTCGTGATCTTGTCGCCGAAAAGCGCGAGGATACGGGCACCCTTGAGGTTGGTGATCGGCTTCGGCGTCTTGGTGATGGTGGTGAAATACGGCGGGTTCTGCACGTAGGTCGAGCCCGAATTCCACGCATAGGTCTGGCCGGTCGAGGTCTTCACACTCTGCCAGCGCGCATCGCCCTTGAACACGTCAGCATACTTCGAAGCGAAGAGTTCACGCGTGACGTTCTTGCGGATGTATTCCTGGATTTCCGTCGAGGAAGGCCAGATATCCTTGAGGTAGACGGGCTGGCCGTCCGACCCCATGCCGAGCGGCTCCTTGGTGATGTCCCGCGTCACGGAACCCGCGAGCGCATAGGCCACGACCAGCGGGGGAGAGGCGAGATAGTTCGCCTGCACATCCGGTGAGACACGGCCTTCGAAGTTGCGGTTACCCGAAAGGACCGCCGCCGCGATGATACCGTTCTCGTTGATCGACTTCGAGATTTCCGCCGGCAGCGGGCCCGAGTTGCCGATACAGGTGGTGCAGCCAAAGCCGACCAGGTTGAACCCGAGGGCATCGAGTTCCTTCTGGAGGCCAGCGTTCTCGAGGTATTCGGCCACGACCTGCGACCCCGGTGCGAGCGAGGTCTTCACCCACGGCTTGGACTTCAGGCCCTTGGCGTTGGCGTTGCGGGCGAGAAGGCCCGCCGCGATCAGCACGCTCGGGTTCGAGGTGTTGGTGCAGGAGGTGATCGCCGCAATCGCCACATCGCCATGGCGAAGCTGGAAATCACGACCATCGACCGGCGCAGCGCGACCTTCGTCACCGGCCTTCTTGAATTCACCGGCAAGCGCGATCGCGAAGCCCGCGGAGATATCGGTCAGCGCGACGCGGCCTTCCGGGCGCTTCGGGCCGGCCATCGACGGCAGGACGGTCGAAAGGTCGAGGCTGAGCGTATCGGTGAACACCGGATCGGCAGCACCCTTCTCGCGGAACAGACCCTGCGCCTTCGAATAGGCATCGACCAGCGCCACGCGGTCCGCCGCACGGCCGGTGTCGTTGAGATACTTCACGGTTTCGACGTCGCACGGGAAGAAGCCGCAGGTCGCGCCGTATTCCGGACCCATGTTGGCGATCGTCGCGCGATCCGAGAGCGCGAGCGCATCAAGGCCGGGGCCGTAGAATTCGACGAACTTGCCGACGACGCCCTTCTTGCGCAGCATCTGCGTTACGGTCAGCACGAGGTCGGTAGCAGTGACACCCTCGTTGAGCTTGCCCGAAAGCTGGAAGCCGATGACCTCCGGCAGCAGCATCGATTGCGGCTGGCCAAGCATCGCCGCTTCCGCCTCGATACCGCCGACGCCCCAGCCGAGCACCGCAAGACCATTGACCATGGTGGTGTGGCTATCGGTGCCGACAACGGTGTCCGGATAGGCAAGGGTCGAGCCGTCCGAATCGCGCTTGGTCCAGACGGTCTGGGCGAGATATTCGGTGTTGACCTGATGGCAGATACCGGTGCCCGGCGGCACAACGCGGAAATTCGCGAAAGCGCCCTGACCCCACTTGAGGAAGTTGTAGCGCTCCATGTTGCGCTCGTATTCCAGCTCGACGTTACGGTCGAACGCCTTGGGCGAACCGAATTCATCGACGATGACCGAGTGGTCGATCACGAGATCGACCGGCACCAGCGGGTTGATCTTGTTCGGATCGCCGCCGAGCACGTTCATGCCGTCGCGCATCGCGGCGAGATCGACCACCGCCGGAACGCCGGTGAAATCCTGCATCAGCACGCGCGCCGGACGGAAGCCGATTTCCTTCTCGGCCTTGCCCTTGTTGTCGAGCCAGGCCGAAACAGCCTCGATATCCGCCTTGGTGACCGAGCGGCCATCTTCGTTGCGCAGGAGGTTCTCGAGTAGAACCTTCATCGAATAGGGGAGCTTCGAGACGCCCTTCAGGCCGTTCTTTTCGGCCTCCGGAAGGGAGTAATAGGTATAGGCCTTGCCATCAACCTTGAGTTCCTTGCGGCATTTGAAGCTGTCGAGCGACATCTGGCAGATATTCCTTGATTAAAGGGTCACAATTCGGGGTGGCCGGGGAAGCCTCTACAACCTCAGGCGCATGGAGTTGGACCATGAACCGGAGCGCGAATGCCATTCTGGCTCAGGCCTGCCAAAGGTTAGCCTGCCAAGCCTGAACTTCCGCGTGCGCCGCCCGGGTGTGCCCGGACCCCGCGCTTTACCCAAGCGCGCGACGCAGCCGAGCGCTCTATAGATCATTTCTAAATTTACCGCTACACGCCGATAAGTCGTACATGCCGGGTTGAAGCGAAAAAATTCCGGCGTTTTGATCAGGATCATCCCGCAAGGAATGCGGGAACTGGATTTGGGGCGGAACTGCAACTTTGGGCGAGAGCAAAATCCCCTTTGCGAAAGTGCTGCGGCTTGAGGCGCGCGGCCTCGCCGTGCGGCGCGGGTTTCGCCTGCTGTTCGACGCGCTGGACGTTGACCTTGCCTCCGGCGATATCCTCCAGCTCACCGGCGCGAACGGCACCGGCAAATCGACCCTGATGCGCCTTCTGGCCGGCTTCACCCAACCTGACGCGGGGACGATCCGCTGGCTGGGTTTGAGCGAAGACGACGAGGCCTCCACCCTTCTTCATTATCATGGCCATCGCGAGGGCCTGCGCGAAGCCCTGACGCCAGCCGAAAACCTCGCCTTTGCTGCGGGCATTCTTGGCGGTGACGCTGCCCGCATTCCCTTCGCGCTGGAGCGTCTCGGCGCGGGAAGTCTGGCGGATCTCCCGGTGCAGGTGCTTTCCGCTGGTCAGCGTCGCCGCGTCGCCCTCGCGCGGCTGCTTGTGGCGCCGCGCCCGGTATGGCTGCTCGATGAACCGCTCGCCGCGCTCGATGTCGCAGGGCAGGCGCTGGTCGGTGATCTTCTCGCCGAACATCAGAAATCCGGCGGCATGGCCATTGTCGCGACCCATCAGCCTTTGGGGATCGAGGTTCGGCATCTGATGCTGGGAGGGGTCGCGTCATGAACGCCCTTTTCGCCGTCATCCGCCGCGAAATCACGCTGGCACGCCGCATCGGAGCCGGTGCCGAACTCGGGATCGTCTTCTTTCTCATCCTGATCTCGGTCGTCCCCTTCGCGATCGGTGCCGACCAGAAGCTGATCGGTCGCATCGCCCCGGCAATTCTCTGGCTCGCGGCGCTGCTCGCGACCCTCCTCGGGCTTGATCGGCTGCTTCAGGCCGACGAGGAAGACGGCATTGTCGATCATCTCCTCCTGGGTGATACCCCGCTGATGCTGGTTCTAGCAGCAAAAGCGCTGGCGCATTGGCTGGTGACTGGCCTGCCCCTCAGCCTTGTCGCGCCGCTGCTCGGCCTGATGCTCGCCATCGAGCCCGGAGCGATGCTGCCCCTGACGATTTCACTTCTGATTGGCACCCCTGCACTGACTCTTATCGGCCTTGTCGGCGCCTCGCTCACCGTCAGCCTCAAGCGCGGCGGACTGCTGCTCTCGGTGCTTGTGCTGCCGCTTTCGATCCCGACGCTGATTTTCGGCGCGACCGTGGTGAAGGAAGCCGCAGCCGGGCGTGCTTATGAAACCCCGCTGATGCTGCTCGCCGGCGTGAGCCTCATCATGCTGGTGATCGCGCCGCTTGCCGCCGCCGGCGCGCTCCGGTTCGCGCGAAATTGACTGGTTAAACCTCTGGAATTGATCCATCTCGTTTGCATCGCGCCGCGCCTTCCCCTATTTCCCGCCCCTATTCCCCCGGCACACTTCGCCTCGTCGCCCAACACGCTGATGGACAAGCCTGTCTGATGGAAACCGCTACCAAACCCTCGCTCTGGCTCCGGCTTGCCAATCCGGCGGCGTTCAACACGCTTGCGAACCGCCTGCTGTGGCCGCTGATCATCGCAACCGTTGCTGCCTTCGCCTACGGGCTCTACGGCGCGTTCATGACCTCTCCAGCGGATTACCAGCAGGGCGAAACCGTGCGGATCATGTATATCCACGTGCCGGCGGCGTGGTTGGCACTCTTCGTTTACGCCGGCATGAGCGTCTCGGCGCTGGGAACCCTCGTTTTCCGCCACCCCATGGCCGATGTCGCGCAGAAGGCGGCCGCTCCGCTCGGCGCGGGCTTCACGCTGATCTGCCTCATCACCGGCTCTTTCTGGGGCAAGCCGATGTGGGGCACCTGGTGGGAGTGGGACGCGCGTCTCACCTCGGTACTGATCCTCTTCCTGATCTATCTCGGCATCATCGCGCTATGGCGCGCCATCGACGAGCCACAGCGCGGCGCCCGCGCCGTGGCGATCCTCACCCTCGTCGGCGCGGTCAACCTGCCAATCATCAAATTCTCGGTCGATTGGTGGTATACCCTGCATCAGCCCGCCTCGGTCTTCCGCATGGGTGGCCCCTCGATCCACAAATCGATGCTGACACCGCTTTTCGCCATGGGACTCGCGTATTTGTTCCTTTATCTGGTGCTTCTCATCCTCCGTATGAAAACCGAACTGATGACGCGTCGTCTGGAGCGGCTGCAGATTGTCGCCGCTGACAAGCTGGCGAAATCGACGGGAGCCTGAGCATGGCTGATCTTGGACCGCACGGAAGCTACATCCTCGCGTCTTATGTGGCGGCGGGCGTCATTGTCGGCTGGATGATCCTGTCGAGCCTCCTCGCCAACCGCAGTGCGGCTCGTCGCCTCGCGGCGATGGAAACCCGTGAGGGACAGTCGTGAGCGCCGGAGCGCCGAAACGGCGCGCACTCATAGCCTATCTGCCGCTGATTTTGTTTGCTGCACTGGCCGCGGTGTTTCTGGTGCGCCTCTTTGCGGGTGACCCGACGAAACTCCCCTCCGCGCTGATCGGCAAACCTGTGCCGGTGTTTTCACTGCCCGCAGTCGATGGCCATAACCAGCCTGGCTTCACGCAGGTTGATCTTGCGAAGGGCCGCGTTACCCTCGTCAACGTTTTTGCCTCGTGGTGCGCGCCCTGCCAACAGGAGCACCCGCTCTTGATGGAACTGGCGAAAGATACGCGCTTCCAGATCGCCGGCATCAACCAGAAGGACAAGGCGGAAAACGCGCGCCGTTTCCTCGGCAAACTCGGCAACCCCTATGCCTTCATCGGTGCGGATACCGATGGCCGCGCCTCGATCGAATGGGGTGTCTACGGCGTACCGGAGACCTTTGTCGTCACCGGCGACGGCAAGATCGCCTTCAAGCATGTCGGTCCGCTGACCGAGGAATCGCTGCAGGGCAAGCTGCTCCCGGCCATCGAAAAAGCATTGGCCGGGCGATAGGGCTTACTTCTTCCCTTCCGGGTCGAACCTGCGACGCATCATCATCGTCAACGGCTTTCGAGCAAAAGTGGGAACCGGTTTTGCGTCCGAAAGGCGGGGCTTAGATGAAGCCGATGTTACTTCTTCCCTTCGGGGTCGAATCCGTGGCGCATCATCATCGGCGTCTGAGCGAGGGTGAAGAGAATTGTCAGCGGCATCACGCCCCAGACCTTGAAGGCCACCCAGAAATCGGTCGTCTGCGTCCGCCAGATGACCTCATTGAGCGCCGCGAGCACAAAGAAGAAAATCCCCCAGCGGAAGGTGAGTTTGCGCCAACCCTCGTCATCAAGGTGGAACACGCTTTCGAGCACATAGGGTAGCAGCGGTTTACCGAACGCAAGGCCGCCCAGCAGAATCGTGCCGAACAACGCATTCACGATGGTCGGCTTGAGCTTGATAAAGAGATCATCCTGCAGGATCAGCGTGAGCGAACCGAACACGAGCACCACGGCGCCCGTGACCAGCGGCATGATCGGCAGCTTGCGATGCAGGAACCACGCGATCACCAGCGAGATCAGCATGGCGGTCATGAACACCGCTGTTGCAATCAGGATCGGCGCCTTGGGAGAAGTCACGATCTCTTGCCCGAGCACCGCCCCCACCAGCGGGCGGAACCATTCCGGCTTGGAATTAGCAGCAAAAAACAGCACCAGCGGCCCCATTTCAAGCGCGAGCTTGGCGAAGGGGTTCTGCTTGGGCGAGGCGGTTTCGTTGGTCATGCTGCCTCTTGAAATCACGGGGCCAAGGTCGATCACAGGCCTTTGCGGATGAGATCCAAAAAGGCTAGGATTATTCCATTCCTTCCGCGCGATACCCCGTTCGCGCCCCTTCCACAACACCGGAGTTGACTTGATGGCGCCTGCCGTTCCCGTGCTCGAAGCCCGCCCGACCCTGCCGATCGTCGCGCTCAAGGAGCGTTTCCCTGTTCGCCGGGCCTTCTGCATTGGCCGAAACTATGCTGCGCACGCCATCGAGATGGGCGGCGATCCGGAAAAAGATCCGCCCTTCTTCTTCATGAAACCGGCAGAAGCCATGCTGGCCGTCGAGCCCGGTGTCACGACCGATCTGCCCTATCCGCCCGGCACGAAGGACTTCCACTTCGAAGCGGAACTCGTGGTGGCCTTGCACGCAGGTGGCAAGAACATTGCGGAAGCTGATGCGCATCGGCACGTCTATGGTCTGGCCGTCGGCCTCGACATGACCCGGCGTGATCTTCAAGGCGAGGCCAAGAAGCTCGGTCGTCCGTGGGAAATCGGCAAGGCAGGTGATTTTTCCGGCCCGGTAGGTGCCATAACACCGTTCGAACTCGGCGCGATGACCCGCGACATGGCCGTGCAACTGACCGTCGATGGCGTCGTTAAGCAGAAGGCGACACTCGCGCATATGATCTGGTCGATCCCGCAGCAGATTGCGATTCTCTCGCAATATTTCGAATTGCGCCCCGGCGATCTCATTTTCACGGGCACGCCGGAGGGGGTCGGCGCCGTTACGCGCGGCCAGACCATGCACGTCGAAATTGACCGCCTGACCAGCATCACGCTGAAGGTCGTCTGATCCGCGGTATTGATCCGGATGTGACCTGCAAAACCGGCCCCGACAGGCGCCGGTTTACTTTTCTTCCAGCCCGGCAATTGCACGAGCGAAATCACGCGCCGCGAAGGGCTCGAGATCCTCGACCCCTTCGCCGACGCCGATAAAATGCACCGGAAGCCCGAATTTACCCGCCAGCGCGACGAGAATGCCGCCGCGCGCCGTGCCATCGAGCTTGGTCATGATGAGGCCGGTGAGCCCGGCAATGCCCTTGAACGCCTCGACCTGTGAGAGTGCGTTCTGGCCCACCGTGGCATCGAGCACCAGCAGAGCCGCATGCGGCGCTGTCTCATCCACCTTCTTGATCACGCGGACAATTTTGGCGAGTTCATCCATCAGCCCTTGCTTGTTCTGGAGCCGGCCTGCGGTATCGATCAGGAGAATATCCGTGCCCGCCGCGCGGGCCTCGGTGAGGGCATCAAAGGCCAGACCGGCCGCATCCGCCCCCTGCGCACGGGCGACAAAGGCCGCACCGGTGCGCTCGGACCAGACCTTGAGCTGCTCGATCGCCGCAGCGCGGAAGGTATCGCCCGCCGCAAGCATCACGGACTTGCCCTCGGCGCGGAATTTCGCCGCGAGCTTGCCAATAGTAGTCGTCTTACCGGAGCCATTGACACCGACCATCAGGATCACGAAGGGCTTCTTGGCGGCATCGATCACCAGTGGCAACGCAACCGGCACCAGCACTTTCTCGACCTCGGTCGCGAGCGCCGCCTTGATTTCCTCGGGCGCAACCGTCTTGTCGAAGCGATCCTTGCCGATGGTCTGGACGATCCGACCCGCGACCTCGATGCCAAGGTCAGCCTGAATCAGGACATCCTCAAGGTCTTGCAGCGTATCCGCATCAAGCTTGCGCGTCGTGAAGATGGCGGTGATGCCGGACCCGATCTGCGACGCCGTGCGGCCAAGGCCCTGACTGAGGCGCTTCCACCACGAGAGTTTCGGCTGTGGCGGTGCGCGCTTCGACGGTTCAGCAGGGGGTGCTGGCGGAGCAACGACAGGAGCTTCCACGGCGCTGACAGGCGCAGGTTCCTTGGTGCCCTCAGCAGGCGTCGGAACAGCGTCCGATACTACCTGTGGGGGCGTTTCAGCCTCCGAAATCGGCGTCTTCTTCTCGCGGCCAAAGAGGCGGCTCAAAAATCCGCCCTGCTTCTTTTCGTCACTCATTACCGCATCCGTTCAACATCTTATTCCGCCGCTATCTGCATCATCGGCTCACCGAGAAGATGCGTGCCGTCCTGACCGGTGATCCGGAAGCGCATAAGGCTACCGGGCTCGAACCCTTCACCAATCCTGACCGGCGTGAAATCGTCTAGCCGCCCGATGCCGCCGCGCTCGGCCAGAAGCATGCCCTCGTGGCCAATACGTGAGCTGAGATGACGTGTCAGCGCCGCCGACCCCGCTGCGCGCAGGGCCGCCGCGCGCGCCTTGATTACCGGTTTTGCCACCTGCGGCATCCGCGCGGCCGGTGTTCCGGGACGTGGCGAATAGGGGAAGACGTGGAGAAAGGTCAGGCCGCATTCTTCAACCAGACGCAGGGAATTCTCGAACATATCGTCGGTTTCGGTCGGGAATCCCGCGATGAGATCCGCCCCGAACACGAAATCAGGCCGCGCTGTGCGCAAATCAGCACAGAAACGGATCGCATCCTCGCGCGTATGACGCCGCTTCATGCGCTTCAGGATCAGGTTATCACCCGCCTGAAGCGAGAGATGCAGATGCGGCATCAGCCGCGCCTCGGATTTCAAAAGCCGAACCAGAAGATCATCCGCCTCGATGGAATCGATCGAGGAAATACGCAGGCGCTCCAGTCCTGACGCATGATCGAGGATCGCCTTGACGAGCGTACCGAGCTTCGGCGCACCCGGAAGATCGGCACCATAGGAGGTGAGGTCCACCCCGGTCAGCACGACCTCGCGATAGCCCGACGCAACAAGGCGGCTGACCTGCGCCACGACCTCGCCCATCGGCACCGAGCGAGAATTCCCGCGCCCGAACGGGATAATGCAGAAGGTGCAGCGATGATCGCAGCCGTTCTGCACCTGAATGAAGGCGCGGACATGCCCCTCAAGCCCATCGATCAGATGCCCGGCGGTCTCCTTGATACTCATGATATCGTTGACGATGACGCGCTCGAGACCCGCGGCATCAAAGCCGGTCGCAGGCGGCACCAGTCCTTGCCAGGTCTCCGGCTTCAGCTTCACATCATTGCCGATGACCTGCGCGACCTCGCCCATCGCGGCGAAGGTTTCCGGTTCGGTCTGGGCCGCGCAACCGGTCACGACAATGCGTCGCTCCGGGTTCTCGCGCTTGAGCCGGCGAATGGTCTGGCGCGCCTGGCGCACGGCTTCCGCCGTCACCGCGCAGGTGTTGACGATCACGAGATCATCATGACCCGCCGCGCGCGCAGCCGCTTTCATCGCCTCGCTCTCGAAGGTATTGAGCCGGCACCCGAGCGTGACGACCTGAGCCGTCATGCGGCATCCGCCAGCAGGGAGGGGGCGATGGTGCCGATAAAACTGGTCGCCACTGGCCCGGTCATGATGACGCGGCCTGTTGCGTCCCGATCAATGACAAGGCTGCCACCGGGCAACGTGATGCGGATTTCGCCCGAAGCCAACCCGAGCCGCGCTGCGGCGACAGCGACCGCACAGGCAGCCGTGCCGCAGGCAAGCGTGATCCCTGCCGCCCGCTCCCAGACGCGTACCTTGAAAGCGTTCGGGCCATCGGCGGACACCAGCGAGATATTCGCCTTTTCCGGAAAGATCGGGTGCGTTTCGAGCTTCGGACCGATCGCAGCGAGATCGAAAGCCGCATTGTCCTCAACGAAGAAAATCCCGTGCGGATTTCCCATGTTCACCGCCGAGAACCAGCCGGGGAGACGCGCGTCAATCGACGAGACGTCCAGCGCCACGCGCGATGTATCGGCTTCCGTGCCCGCAAGCGGAATGCGCGACCAGCCGAGTTCCGGCAGGCCCATGTCCACCGTCACCAGCGCGTTGCGCAGGCTCGCGTGGAGCAGCCCGGCGCGGGTTTCGATCACGGCCTTGTCGGCACCCTTTTCCTCCGCGAGAAGCCGCCCGATGCAGCGCGTCGCATTGCCGCAAGCCCCGACTTCGCCACCATCCGGGTTGAAGATGCGCATCGTGGCATCGGCCTTCGCGCTCGGCTCCAGCACGATGAGTTGATCACATCCGATGCCAAAGCGGCGATCCGCGATCCGCGCCAGAGCCGGTTGGGGCAAATCAAGCACTACGCGGCGGGCATCGATCACGACAAAATCATTGCCGAGGCCGTGCATCTTGCGGAAGGGAATGGCCTGAGGAGGGGTTATTTTGGGCATGAAAACTTCCCGGCGCGTCACTCGGGCTGCTCTGAGCCCTTCTCCAGAGCGCTCTCCTGAGCGTTCGAAGCGAAAATGTCCAGCCAACGCGCAAACAAACACTTGTCAGCGCATCGGCGTGCATGCAGATAACTGTATACCGGGTTGCGGGACGGGACGAAGCGTTCCGTGTCGATTTCGGCCCGATGAGATAGGCTTTTTGTTGATGCGGCGCCACAACGCGGTTCCGGCTACCCGATCTTTGGGCCTTTTTTCGCTGCGGGCGATGATCGCCGGCCTGTTTCTGCCTTTCCTCATTGATGCCGCGCTGCCGCAGGGCAATGACCGCCCGACACCGGATCAACCCGCGCCGTCGCCCGCGCCATTGAAACCAGTTGCGACGCCGATCCAGATTCCCAACTTGCCGCTCGGCGTCGTCACGTTCCCGAATGGCAAGGCGATGAACCTTACGGTCGCCTTGGGGTCATCGGCGTTTCGCCATGCGGGTGATCCGCCGGGGCGACTCTGGCTGCTGACGGACCGCGGCCCCGCGATCGCGTGTGGCGAGGCCAAACGGTTGATCGGCCTTGAAGCCGAGCAGGCCTGCGGCGGTGACAAGGCCGGCCGCATCGCGCCGCTCCCCGGCTTCGTGCCCTCGCTTTACGCCATCGATATCGGCGGTGACATGGTCGCGCGCGTCAATCATTTCATCCCGTTCAAGGGCAAATCCGGCAAGCCGATCTCGGGGCGCCCGAACCCGGTCAGCAACGGCACGAAATCCGAGCCTCTGTTCGCTGCTGACGGCAAGCCGCTCGCGCCGGATCCGTCGGGGGTTGATCCGGAAGCCTTCGTACGCCTTGCCGATGGAAGCTTCTGGGTCGCAGAAGAATACGGCCCCTCGCTGTTCGAGGTCGCGCCGGATGGCACGATCCGCCGACGGCTGGTGCCCTCGAATACGGTCGGCGATTTCAAGGATGCGGACTACGACATCGTTCCCGCCTTCCCACCTGTCGCGCGGATGCGGATGACCAATCGCGGCTTCGAGGGGCTTGCGATCTCGCCGGATGAGAAATTCCTGTTCGCGTTGATGCAATCTCCGCTCGCGAACCCGGACGCCGAAGCCTCCGCGCAATCGCGCAACGTACGGATCTGGAAGGTCGAGCGCGAAACCGGACAGATCGTCGGGCAATATCTCTATCAGCTCGATGAACCGCGCGACTTCAAGGCGGACAACGAGGGCCGCGAGCGCACGCGCCACGATGTCAATGCCAGCGAGCTCGTCGCGGTTGGCGAAAATAAGCTCCTGGTGCTCGAAAAAATCGACAAAACCGCCCGCCTCTTCCTCGTGACGCTCGACGAAGCCAATCGCGTGCCGGGGGAATTCGACTTGCCAGAGATGACGCCGAGCCTTGAAGTGCTCGACGGCGAGGCGCTGACCCTGCGCGGCCTCGCGCCGCTGCCGAAAACACTGGTGCTCGACACCGATAGCGTGCCGGGCTTACCCTCCAAAATCGAGGGTGTCGCGGTCATGGCGCCGGACGAACTTATCGTCATCAACGACAATGATTATGGCGTCGACGGCGTGCGCACGCAGATGTTTCGCATTACACTGCCCCAGCCTGTGTTGCGTTAGGCCGATTCGAACCGGACGAAGGAACGCCCATGGTCGGGACCGCAAACCGCAGAATGCGCATCTGGCTGAAGGCGTCGATGGTCGTTTTCGCCGTGAGTTCAGGCAGCCTTGCGCAGCAAGCCCCGGCACCAATCACACCACCCGCTTCGACAACGCCCCCGGTTTCCGCCCCCCCTGTCGCCACGCCGCCCGCCCCTGCACCGGCAGAAGCCGCCAAACCTGCCGAAGCGCCGAAGCCGCCCGCTGATGGTGGTGCCGGCGAGATCAGGGATGTCGCCGCGCGCCCGGTTCTGCGCCTGAAAGGTCAGAGCACCTGGGATCAGGGCTTTGCCTCGCTGAAAACGGCTATTGCCACGTTGGAAGCCGAAACCAAGCGGCTTAGTCTGCCGCGCGATGGCAATCCCCTCGCCTATTTCGTCGACAGCGACGACCTCGGCTTCACCTACGAGATGATGTTGCCGCTGGCAGCCGCGATACCCGCCGGCACCACCCTTGGCACCGGCTTCGACGCCGCCCAGTCTCCGGGCGGGCGGGCCGTCATCTTCCCGAACGAAGGCGCCTACGACGAGATCGATACCGCCTATGAGGCGCTGACCGCGTGGCTCGATGACAAGAACCTCGTCTCAACCGGCAAATTCCTCGAGGAATACGAGTTCATTCCCGAGAAGAGCGATGAAACCACAATGAAACTGAAGATCGTGGTGTTTTTGAAATAACCCTCACGCCTTCGCCGCTGTCACCACGCCAGCGCCGATCAGGAGCGCGCCGCCCGTACGATTGAACGCCCGGATCGCGGCAGGCTTCCGGAATAGCGTCCGCGCTTTCGCCGCCACCAGCGCGTATCCAAAAGCGTTGAGGAAGGCGAGGATCAGGAACGTCGTCTCGAATATCGCCATCTGCGGCAGCAGCGTCGCCTTGGTGTCGAGAAACTGCGGCAGGAAGGCCACGAAAAACGTGATGCTCTTGGGGTTGAGCGCCGTCACCAGCCAGGCATGGGCGAGCATCTTGAAGGGTGACGTCGCCTCGGTATTCGCCTTGGCCTCCAGCGTGCCGCCTGCGCGGAACAATTTCACCCCGAGCCAGACAAGATAGGCCGCACCCGTCCATTTCAGCACCGTGAAGATCGTCGCCGAAGCCATCAGCAGCGCGCCGATCCCCAGCATCGAGAGCGTCATCGCGGTAAAATCCCCAAGCGCGACGCCTGCCGCCATCGGCAGCGCGACGCGCCAGCCCTGTCCCAGCGCGTAGGAAATCACCAGCAGGATCGTCGGCCCGGGGATCAATAGCAGCACAATCGAGGCGGCGGTAAAGGCGAGATAGGTTTCAAGCGGCATGGAAAACCCCCTATTTATCGCCAGCGAGCCATGTGGGGCGGCGCTTGTCCAGCCCCTTCCTTGACCTTTCGCGCGATCCGGCGTATCAGCCCGGCTCCAATCAGGTGAGATCAGTGTGATCCGCCGACCCGAGGTTCGCCTCGGGAGGTCAACGTCCGGCAGCGCAATGCGCCCCCGGGCGCTTTGTTGCTTGGGACGACGCATCGGCGATGCCGATGCTTTTGCCCGGGCGCAAAATCGTTTGGTGATAGGCGAGCTTTCAAGGCTCGCACCCTGCCGGAAGCCCTTGGGCTGAAGGCTAGGAGCGAACGCGACGCCGAGCTTATGCGAGGGTCAAAAAAGGACGAAGCGCATGTTTGAAGGCCTTTCGGGTCGTCTTTCCGGCATTCTCGACAAACTCACGCGCCGTGGCGCGCTGAGTGAGGCGGATGTTGGCGAAGCGATGCGCGAAGTGCGCCGTGCGCTGCTTGAGGCGGACGTCGCGCTCGATGTTGTCCGTGATTTCACCGAAAAGGTCCGCGCCCGCGCTGTGGGGGTCGAGGTCGTCAAGTCCGTTACGCCGGGCCAGATGGTCGTCAAGATCGTCAATGACGAGCTTGTCGCGATGCTCGGCTCGGATGCCGACCCGATCAGCCTTCAGGCGACCCCGCCGGTCGGCATTCTCATGGTAGGCCTTCAGGGCTCGGGTAAAACCACCACTACGGCCAAGATCGCCAAGCGCCTGACAAACCGGGACAAGAAAAAGGTCCTGATGGCCTCGCTCGACACGCGCCGTCCGGCCGCGATGGGGCAGCTCGCCGTCCTCGGCCGCGATAACGGTGTCGATGTTCTCCCGATTGTTGCGGGCGAGAACGCGCTGCAGATCGCCAAGCGCGCCGAACAGGCCGGTCGCCTCGGCGGCTATGATGTCGTGATCTTCGATACCGCCGGCCGCGTCACGCTTGATGACGAGCTGATGGACGAAGTCGTGCGCGTCAAGGCGGCGATCAACCCGCATGAAGTGCTGCTGGTGGCCGACAGCCTGACCGGTCAGGACGCAGTAGTCACCGCCCGCGCCTTCGATGGCCGCGTCGGCATCACCGGCATCGTGCTCACCCGCGTCGACGGCGATGGCCGCGGCGGTGCGGCGCTCTCGATGCGGGCCGTCACCGGCAAGCCGATCAAGCTCATCGGCATGGGCGAAAAGATGGACGCGCTGGAGGATTTCCATCCCCAGCGGATCGCCAACCGCATTCTCGGCATGGGCGATATCGTCAGCCTCGTCGAGAAGGCTGCGGCGAACATCGATCAGGAAAAAGCGCTGGCGATGGCCGAGCGCATGAAGAAGGGCAAGTTCGACTTGTCCGATCTTCGCGAGCAGTTGAAGCAGATGGAGAAGCTCGGCGGCCTCGGCGGCCTCATGGGCATGCTGCCGGGCGTGGCGAAAGCCAAGGGCCAGATGGAAACCGCCGGCATCAACGACAAGATGCTGGCGCGGCAGGTCGCGATCATCAATTCGATGACCCCTTCCGAGCGCGCCAACCCGGATAGCCTCAAGCATTCGCGCAAGAAGCGCATCGCGGCGGGCTCGGGCACCAATGCCGAGGAGATCAACAAGCTCCTCAAGATGCATCGCGGCATGGCCGACATGATGAAGGCCGTCGGCAAGGGCGGACGCGGCCCGATGGCGGCGCTCGGCAACATGTTCGGGATGGGCGGCGGCATGCCGGATATTTCGAAGCTGCCTCCGCCGGGCGCGGGTGGCGGCCTCTCGCCCGATGCCATCGCCGAAGCACAGAAGCAGCTTGAAAAACTTCAGGGCCCGGGTGGCGGGAAGCTTCCGGGCCTACCGGGTCTCGGCAAGGGGCTTCCCGGCCTCGGTTCTGGCCTACCGGGTCTTGGCGCCTTCAACCCGTTCAAGAAGAAATAGAATTTCCGTTTTACTAAACACGAAACAAGAGCAACACACAGGAGTTACCCATGTCTCTTAAAATTCGTCTCGCCCGTGGCGGTGCCAAGAAGCGCCCGGTTTATCGTATCGTCGTGGCCGATGCCCGCGCCCCGCGTGATGGCCGCTTCCTCGAGAAGCTCGGCACTTACAACCCGATGCTCGCCAAGGATTCGGAAGCCCGCGTCGTTCTCGACATCGAGAAGGCCAAGGCCTGGCTCGCCAAGGGCGCGCAGCCGACCGATCGCGTGGCCCGCTTCCTTGACGCCGCCGGCGTTCTGAAGCGCGAAGCCCGCAACAACCCGAAGGCCGCCGAGCCGGGCAAGAAGGCCCAGGAGCGCGCTGCCGAGAAGGCCAAGAAGGCCGGCGAAGCCGCTGAATAAGGCTTTCCCATTTCTGATATCCCGCCTCCGGGCGGGATGTCGATCCCTCGCATAAGTTCGGGCGCCCGTTCGGGCTTCGGAAGAAGGCCGATCGCATGAAAAAACCCCGCAAACCGAAAGTCGCACCAACCATGCCCCCGCCCGAGCGGCGGCTGGTGCTCTGCGTTGTCGGCGCGCCGCATGGCGTGCGCGGAGAATGCCGCGTGAAAAGCTTCACTGCTGATCCCCTGGCGATTACCGATTACGGCACCCTGTTCGCCGCCGATGGCCGCGCCTTCGAGATCGAACAGGGCCGCTGGCTGAAAGATGACATGCTCGTCGTGCGCTTCGAAGGCATGACGGATCGCGACGAAGTCGCCAAACTCACTAATACCGAACTC
Organism: Rhizobiales bacterium PAR1; assembly: GCA_002256205.1. GTDB lineage: Bacteria > Pseudomonadota > Alphaproteobacteria > Rhizobiales > Beijerinckiaceae > Rhabdaerophilum. Next base: position 271,972 of record NKIW01000006.1, on the reverse strand, counting down.
TTCGTCGACCGGGACAACCTGCCCGAGACCGAGGAAGAGGATGAATTTTATCACGCCGATCTCATCGGCCTTGAAGCCGTCGATGATGCCGGAACGCTGATCGGCCGCGTCGATTCGATGCAGAATTTCGGCGCGGGCGATATTGTCGAGATCCGCCCCGTCGGCGGTGGCCAGACCTGGCTACTCCCTTTCACCAAGGAAGCGGCGCTGAAGGTTGATCTCAAGGGCGGCAAGCTGCTGATTGACCCTGCCCATCTCGCCAAGCCCGAGCCGCATCAGGAACGCCCCGGCTACGAGCGGCCACCCGCTAAATCCGGCAAGAACAAACCGGGTAGCGGCCATAAGAAGCCCATTTCCGAGGACAAGCCTTGAGCGGTTTTGCCGCTACAGTGCTCACGCTGATGCCGGAGATGTTTCCTGGCACGCTTGGCCAGTCGCTCGCCGGCGACGCGCTGACCAAGGGCCTCTGGTCGCTGGAAATCAAGAATATCCGCGATCATGGCATCGGTCGCCACCGCACGGTCGATGATACTCCGGCGGGCGGCGGTCCCGGCATGGTGATCCGCGCCGATGTGCTTGCCGCCGCGCTCGATGCGGCGATCCCCGAAGGCGATCCCCGCCCGCGTTATCTCATGTCCCCGCGCGGTCGCCCGTTCACACAAGGCGATGCACGCCAACTCAGCGCAGGGCCGGGTGCGATTCTCGTCTGCGGGCGTTTCGAGGGGATCGACGAGCGTGTCATCGAGGGGCGCGGCCTCACCGAGATTTCGATCGGCGACTACGTGCTCTCGGGCGGTGAACTCGCGGCGCAAGTTATCCTGGATGCCGTGGTGCGCCTCCTGCCCGGTGTGATGGGCGGCGAAGGCTCGGACCTCGAGGAAAGCCACGAGCAGGGCCTGCTAGAATATCCGCATTACACGCGCCCCCGCGAGTGGGAAGGGCGCGGCATTCCGGATGTTCTGACCTCAGGCAACCATGCTGCCATCGCCAAATGGCGCCAGAGCGAGGCCGAACGCATCACCCGCGAGCGTCGGCCGGATCTGGCAGCGAAAATACCGCCTGCGCCGGTCAAATCCGGCAAAAAACGACCTGCCGAGGAAAAACCACCGGCCAAGGGGTGACAAGCACGGCGATCTCGTGTATCGCCCGCGCTCAACTCAAAACAGCGTGTCCAAACGCTTGCTCAAAGAAGCAAAACGGAAAAAAGGTTTTTGACATGGATATCCTCCAGACTCTCGAAAAAGAAGAAGCCGCCCGCGTTCTCGGCGACAAGGTCATCCCGGTGTTCGCACCCGGCGATACCGTCATCGTCAACGTGAAGGTCAAGGAAGGCGAGCGCAGCCGCGTTCAGGCTTACGAAGGCGTCTGCATCGCCCGCAACGGCGGCGGCCTCAACGAGAGCTTCACCGTTCGCAAGATTTCGTATGGCGAAGGCGTTGAGCGCGTGTTCCCGCTCTATTCGCCGAACATCGATTCGATCAAGGTGGTTCGCCGCGGTAAGGTCCGTCGCGCGAAGCTCTATTACCTGCGTGATCGTCGCGGCAAGTCGGCCCGTATCGCCGAGCGTAACGATCGCAAGAGCGAAGCCAAGATCAGCTGATCGGGCTTTCCTCTTCGGAAATTCCAAAGGCGGCCTTCGGGTCGCCTTTTTTTGTTGCCCGGCATCAGATCATAAAAAAGCCTGCCGCAACGGAGGTTGCGGCAAGCTTTGAAGCGTATCGAAGGACCGATTAGCCCTTACGGACGATCGGAGCCTTTTCCGGCGCGGTGGCGCAGGCAACGGCAGAGCTGGCGAGCAGCGTCATCAGCACGATCTTGGCGATGGTCTTGGTCATGTGAATCTCCTTTTCGCGTGTGCAATCACGCGGATCTCTGTTTTTGTCGATGAGGGTTAACGTGTCCACAATGGCCGATAGCACAGGCCCTGAATACAAAATTCGCCCACAATTTGCGTCATTTTTGCAACATTTTTTGTGAACACAAGTGCTTGAAGAGCATGGTTTTTCGATTGTCGGACGCATCGACCACCCTATGCTGATGTCACAATAAGCACTTTCGGCGCGCAAGAACCGGAAGGCTGTGACGTGATTCGCCGCATCAAGCAGCAAAAGGGAGACCTCGCCATGCCGCCTGTCGACCGTTCGATCATCGATCTTTTTGACCGTTTCACCCATGGCGGCATGGATCGCCGCGCCTTCATGGAGCGGCTGACAACCCTCGCCGGCTCGACCGCCGCCGCGAGCGCCCTGCTCCCGCTCCTGCAAAACGATTATGCCCGCGCCGAAACCGTCAAGCCGGACGACCCGCGGCTTATTGTCGAGGAAAAGCTCGCCATTCCCGGCTCCGATGCCGGGTTGAACGGCTATCTCGTGGCGCTCAAGGGCGCGGCCAAGCGGCCCGCGCTGGTGATGATCCATGAAAATCGTGGTCTCAATCCGCATATCCGTGACATGACCCGCCGCGCGGCCCTCGCGGGCTATCTCACGCTTGGCATCGACGCGCTTTCGCCCGAAGGCGGCACGCCCGCCGATGAGGACAAGGCGCGCGACATGTTCGGCGCGCTGAACCCGGATGTTGCGGCCAAACGCGTAGCGGCAGCGGTGCGCTTGCTGGCAAGCCATCCGCAATCGACGGGTAAGGTCGGCGCGATGGGCTTCTGCTGGGGCGGCGGACAGGTCAACCGCGTCGCGAGCATCGAGCCCGCGCTCGGTGCCGGCATCGCCTACTACGGATCGCAACTGCCGGCTGACAAGGTCGGGAGCATCAAGGCACCATTGATGCTGCATTACGCGGGCAAAGACGACCGGATCAACGCCGGCATTCCCGCCTACAAGGCTGCGCTTGAAGCCGCCGGCAAGAGCTTCGAACTCCACCTGTATGAGGGCGTCGATCACGCTTTCAATAACGACACCAATGCGGCGCGCTATGACGCCGCAGCCGCGATGCTCGCGTGGGAGCGCAGCCTCGCGTTCCTGGCGAAGAACATCGGCGCGCCACCCAGCGTGGGATAGACCGCTGAGTTGACGATTATTGGTTGCGCCTGAAACGAAAAACTTGCCATCGCATCCCGATCTGGCATGTTCGGCGTTCGAAAATCAGCGAGGAACGGCGAGCCGGGGCGATGAAAGCTCTGTCAACGCCGCCCGCGGCGACGATTGAGGGACGCCACCGATGAACATTCATGCCAAAACCGGCTCCGCCTCGGGCGCGAAGCTGAGTGTTGAACGATCGCTGAAGTACATGACCGGCTTCGGCAACGCCTTTGAAACCGAAGCGCTGCCGGATGCCCTGCCTGTGGGGCGGAATTCGCCACAGAAATGCAACTACGGTCTCTACGCCGAACAGCTCTCCGGATCACCCTTTACCGCGCCGCGTGCGACGAACGAGCGCTCGTGGCTCTATCGCATCCAGCCCGGCGTGAAGCATCAGGCGCGCTATCGCAAGGTCGATACCGGCATGATCCGCACCGCGCCGAACCGCGAGGAATCCGAGCTGCCCATCGGCCAGATGCGCTGGATGCCGCTGGAGATGCCGAAGGAAGCGTTCAACTTCCGCACCGGTCTACACACCATGATCACCGCCGGTGATGCCGAGGGGCAGGTCGGCATGGCGGCGCATATCGCGCTCGTTACGGCCTCGATGGTCGACGAGTATTTCTTCAATGCCGATGGCGAGCTTCTGGTGATCGCGCAGGAAGGGAGCCTCCGCTTTTTTACCGAATTCGGCATCATCGAGATCGAGCCGGGAGAGGTCTGCGTGATCCCGCGCGGCGTGATCTTCCGCTGCGAGCTCGTCGATGGCCCGGCACGCGCTTATGTCTGCGAGAATTACGGCGGCGCGCTCACCTTGCCCGAACGCGGGCCGATCGGCGCGAATTGCCTCGCCAATGCGCGCGATTTCAAGGCGCCTGTCGCGGCCTATGAGGATGTCGAGCGCCCTGGCCAGCTCTATGTGAAGTGGTGCGGCGATATGTTCGTCACCGACATCGGGCAATCCCCGCTCGATGTCGTCGCCTGGCACGGCAACTACTATCCTTACAAATACGACCTGAGGCATTTCTCGCCCGTCGGCGCGATCCAGTTCGATCACCCCGACCCCTCGATCTTCACTGTGATGACCTCACCCTCGGGCGAGGCCGGCACTGCGAATATCGATTTCGTGATCTTCCCGGAGCGCTGGATGGTGGCCGAGAACACCTTCCGCCCGCCGTGGTATCACCGGAACATTATGAGCGAATTCATGGGGCTGATTTACGGTGTTTACGACGCCAAGCCCAAGGGGTTCGTCCCTGGCGGCATGAGCCTGCACAACATGATGCTGCCGCACGGACCGGACACCAACGCCTTCGAAAAAGCCTCGAACGAGCCGATGGTGCCGCACAAGCTCGCAGGCACCATGGCCTTCATGCTGGAGACGCGCCTGCCGCAGCGCCTGACGGCATTCGCCTCGACACTGAAAACCATCGATGACGAATATCTTGATTGCTGGAGTGATCTCAAGCGCCGCTTTGACCCAAGCAGCAAGACGCCAAAGTGGTGAAATACAACTCCAGTGTGAAAACAAAAAGGCCGGCTCAATGAGCCGGCCTTGTCATTCCAGCACCTTGACGGCACTTATTTCGAGAGGCGCAATTCCGCGATGATGCTGCCGATCTTCGAGAACGCCGTCAGGAACTGCTCTGAATTTCGCGCATCGAAGAACTGCCCCTTTGTGTTGGTGGCGCAATCCTTCAGGATCTGCTTGGTCGCGGAATCGGTCACGTCGAAGGCGACGGTGAACATCATGATATTATTGGTCTTGTCGGCTGCGATGTTCGCGCAGATCTGCTTGGTCAGCTGGTTGGATTGCGCGCCATTCGTCCCGTCATGCCGGGGATAGCTCGGCGAGCGGGTGTTCAGGCCATCTGTCATCAGAACCATGTACTTGCGCACCGGATCCGAGCTCGTATTGGTGCCGGCATCGAACGGAACCTGCGCTGTCAGACTCGCCCAACCCCAGAGTACACCGGCAGGGATGAAGGTTTCACCATTGGGCGTGAGGCCATTGAGCGTATTCTTGAGGGCGCTGAAATCCGACGACAGTTCCATCAATTGCGTACCGCAGGACTGGTCAAGAAGGCCCGGAATACGGGTGCCATAGCTGTCATCCCGCGTGTCGAGCGGGTTGGCGCGCGAGCCGACACAGCCATACCACCTGTGCCAGGCACCTTCCTGCATCGTACACTTCTCAACAGAAGGTCCGTAGGTGTAATCGCAGGTCTCATACTGATAGGAAGCCTGCGGCGAGCTGCCACCACAGCTATAAGGCACACCGTCATTGTAGCAGGTACCGGGGGGCGTACCGGGCTGTGCAGGCTGCGTGACCATGCGGCAATTGGATTTGCCCGTGACAGGCGCTTCGTTCCAGCAGACCTTGGTCGAGGGGTCCTGATAATCGTCCGGGACATTGATCCAGGGCTTCTTGCGGTTGCCCATGCCAACGTTCACGTATTCCGAGAAAGGTATGATCGAGAACTTGAGCTGATCAGCCTTTTTGTTGAGCTTGCTGAGGTTGTCGACAAGATCCACGGAAGCCTTGCGCAGGGTGTTGATCTTCCAGCCGGTCATCGAATAGGTCGTATCCAGCACCAGCGCGATTTCCGTCCGGGACGAAATCACACCGATCGCTTCGGCCAGAACGCTGGAGCTGATGTTTTCGACACCAAATATGCCACCAAAAGACGTCTTCACGTCCACGGTCGCGGCGACGCGATACCCGTAATTCGCGCCGTCCTGCGTAATGTTCTCGGGAGAATACGTAACAGTCCCGATTTCCTTGAGATTTTTGATATTGCTGTCAAAAATAGCCTTTGCAGCGGCATTGCGCTCTGCCACGGTCCCGGTCGTGCGGGCACCGGCCAGCGCTGCCGCATCCGCAGCGGCGAAAATTTCAGCTTTCGTCTGGGTGACGCGGGAGTAATCCACCGCAAGACCAGTCACGCCGATCAGGGACACCAGACTTAGCCCGAGAACAATCGATATGTTCCCGCGAATATTCGATCCAAAGGTCCGAATCTGATTCTTCAGCCCAACCATTTTGTCCCCATCCAACTCAAAAAACGGGAGGGCAAATGGCCAATCTCCCGCAGGATGGACGCTAGCAGCGAGGTTCAAAGGAAGTCTTTATGTCGCACCCCGCTGGGCGACTGGGCCGGAAATTGTCGGCTTCAGGGTTATCAAGGCCTTTCCTAGATCAACGGGCCTCACTCAAAAGCGTCTGCTTTTCAAAACCCAGAGCCAGTAAGGCCGGCACAGCCTCGGCAAGTGCACGCTCGAATTCCGCCAAGGCAGCCATATTGCGGGGTGCTTCTGCGACCGCAAAATCGTAGTGTTCGACGCCAAGAGGTAAAAATCCGAGCCCTTGGGCCAGCGCGACCGGGCGGATGGCAATGCCCCAGTCCGCGCGCCCTTGCGCCACAGCAGCCGCGACAGCGTTATGAGAACGTGGCTGGTTCCAGTATCCGGCAGGGCGCTGCCCGGCCAGCAGCCCGTCAATCAGGGTCCGTGTTCCCGCCCCCTGATTGCGATTGACCATGATGCAATCCGGATCAGCCAGAGCGGCGGCGATGGCCTCGGCAATGGGGCGCCTTTCAAAGCGGGCATCGCCGGCACGGAAAACCAGCCCCTGAAGGCGCATCCAGCCTGGCAGAAGCCGCATGCCCGCACTCAGAAACGGCGTGTTGTAGACACCGCTCTCCGGCGCCATCAGATGGATCGGCGCGATGTCGCATTCACCGCGTCTGAGCGCAGCGAGCCCGCCTAGGCTGCCGGTCGCCAGTACGCGCGCGGTGCCAGTCATTCGGGCAAGGACGGCATCAAGACCCACGCAATGGCTGCCCATGATCACAAGATCAGGGATGGCAAGATGCGGCGTGAAGAGCGTCACTTCGACATCCGTCCCGGCAGGAAGCGATTCCACGAGCGCCTCGACACGGAGGAAACCATCCGCCTGACTGAAGGCCGTGACAGCCCCCGACCCCTTGCCAACAGGTTGGGCCACCAGCCCGCCCGCCGTCCCTTGCGAGAGCGCGACCATCACGAATTCCGTACGCCCCAATTCCGAGCTGACAGAAACCGGCAGTCGCGCGGTGAGGGCACGCTCCTCGCGCTCGGGAAGTCCGGCGAGAATGCGCAGAAAAGGCACGACAACGTCGTGGAAGGTAAACATCGCCGAAGTTGGAAAGCCGGGCAGCACCACGACCGGCTTGCCATCGCAGACTGCGAGGCAAAGCGGCTTGCCCGGTTTGAGCGCAACGCCATGCGCGATGATACCCGGTGCGCCAAGATCACCGACAATCCTGTAGGTGAGATCTCCGGCCCCCTTCGAAGTACCGCCGGAGAGGATAAGCGCATCGGCCGTGGCAAAAGCCTCCATCATCGCAGTGCGAAGCTGTTCGGGATCATCCGCAACCGCGCCGAGGCGCAGCGCGAGGCAGCCGTTTTCCTCGAGCGCGGCAGCGACGGTCGGCCCGTTGGAATCATAAACCGCCGCAGGGCGCAGCGTTTCGCCCGGCTGGACAAGTTCGTCGCCCGTTGAAAGAACGGCCACGCGCGGCTTGCGCCAGACCTCGACAACCCCAAGGCCGACCGCCGCCAGCATCGCGACCTCGCGCGCACCGATCATCGTGCCGCGCCGGAGCAGCGTTTGCCCCTGCGCGATATCCGAACCCGCAAAGGCGATGTTTTGTCCCGGCGCAACAGCGCGCGAGACGAGAAGTCCTGTTTCGCCCACCGTCTCGGTCTGCTCGATCATGACGATCGCATCGGCCCCGCGCGGGACAGGACCGCCCGTGGAAATCGGCGTGGCGGTGCCGGCATGAACCGTCAGCCCCGGTACGGTGCCGCAGGCGATGACTTCCGGATTGAGCGCCAGCCGGATCGGCATCCCCGATGAAGCACCCACGACATCCGCCGCCCGGACAGCGAAACCATCGACCACCGAACGATCAAACGGTGGTGTATCCACCGGCGCGGCAATATCAGCCGACAGCACCCGGCCCGCCAGCGCGGCCAGCGGCACCTTTTCAGAACCGAGCGGCTGCGGCTGCAAGGCGGCGCGGAATGCCGAAATGGCTTCCTCTCGCGTCAGGATGCGCAGGAACTGCTCCTGCTCAAGCCCGGCGGACGGACCGGAAAGCGTATCGCTCACAAGATATCCTCCGGCTTTTGGCGCCCAAAACTGCCGTGATCGAGCGGCCATGTCACGATCTCTGTTCCGGCAGGGTAGCCTTCGCAATCGGGCGGAACCAGCGCAAGGCAATCGGCCTGTGCCAAGGCCTGCAGCGTGATCGCACCGGTCGCCAGCGGATCAAGCCCCTCCGGCAGCGTACGGAAAAGCGCCAACTCGTCCATGCCGATGGTCGAGGTCAGCTTGCGGCACAAGGTGCCGGGCCGGACGGGCTCAGGCACACCACGAAGCCGCTCGACCAGTGGCAGAACGAGCGAGAAATACGCCGCGATCAGGCCGTCAAACCGGGATGGCAGGGCTACAACCGGAATCACGCCCTCCAGCGCGACAAAAGCCACCTCCCCCGGCACAAGAGCCAACCGCGACTCGGGACCGGCGTTCCAATGCACCGCAAGATCCGGGTTCTGGTCCACGATCCTGCAGCCCGCGCCCGCAAGCATGGTGGAGAGCCATTGGCAAAGGGCGAGTGGGCCGGGCTCGATCACAACGCACGGCGCACAAACCGTAAGGCGTGTGATTCCCGCCTCCTGGAGCAGCAGTACCTGCCGGGCCAAGACTCGTTCCCCGGCCCTCACCAGAACATCCCCTGTGCGAAGATCCTGGCCTACAAGGCGCGCGTTCTCGCCTGGCGCTACGGCGCGCGTCACCTCAGCGATGGTGCCTGACAGGGAAAGACCGTCTTTCGGCAACACCGCGTCACTCCCCGGCGGCAAGGCCTCGCCCGGATTTACCGCCGCCGGCACGCTGCTGAGCCAAACCGGCGAATGCGGCGATGCACCGATGCACGCGAGCGAGGAAACCGCATAACCCGCCCGCAAGGCCATGGCCCGGACTGGCAAAGCGGAAGGTGCAACGACAGTTTCGGCCGAGATCAAGCCGTTCGCCTCGGAAACCGGAAGGATGACTGGAGAGACCGCTGCAAGTGCACCGAGCACAGGGCGCAAGGCATCAGCAAGACTGATCATGGCCTGTTTCGGACAACGATGGGAGACGGGGCAGGGTCTTGCGGAAGGCTGGACATCGGAAACCATGAATAAGCGCAATCGGGAAGCTTGTGAACTGCTGCCATTGAACTCATGCGATCGCCGCAAACCGCCAGAGGACGTGCCAATTGGACTTGCCAATTCGCCCATCGCCTCCATAACTTTGCGCTGTATAAGCCAGAAGCGAGGCAAGATGGAATTCGGCGCGGCCATTTCGGCAGCCCTTGGTCTGATGATGAGCCTCGATCCGGGTTTTCTCGGCATCGTCAGTCTCGCTGTGCGCGTCACGTTAAGCGCTGTCCTGCTCGCGGCGGTGATCGGCCTGCCTCTAGGAGCCATGATCGCACTCGCCCGGTTTCCGGGCCGCACCTTTGTGATCATCCTCATCAACGCTCTGATGGGCCTGCCGCCGGTCGTCGCGGGGTTGGGACTCTTCCTGCTGCTCTCGCGCACCGGCCCACTGGGTCCGCTCGGCTGGCTTTTTACGCCCGCCGCGATGATCGCCGCACAGACCGTGCTTGTACTCCCTATCGTCGTGGCACTGACGCGGCAGGTGGTGGAGGATCTCTGGCTCGAATATCGCGAACACCTCACATCGATGGGCCTGACCGGCTTCCGCGCGATCCCGACTCTGCTTTGGGACGGGCGTTTCTCGCTGGCCACCGCCCTTCTCGCCGGTTTTGGCCGCGCGAGCGCGGAAGTGGGGGCGGTTCTGATCGTCGGTGGCAATATTGCGGGCTATACCCGCACCATGACCACCGCGATTGCACTTGAAACCTCGAAAGGCGATCTGCCGCTCGCCCTCGGCCTCGGCATGGTGCTGCTGGTCCTGACGCTGGCGATCAACGCCGTGGCCTACGGGGCGAGCCGCATTGGCGCGCGTTTCGCGGGGTGATGGCGATGCGCGATACCGCTTCCATTCTGCCGTTGAGCGTTGAAGGTCTCGGCTATGCCGTCGCCGGGAAAACGCTTCTGGAAGACATCACCTTCACCTTGCCGCGTGGCGGATTGACGGCGGTTCTCGGTGCGAACGGCTCCGGGAAATCGTTGCTGCTGCGGCTTTGCCACGGCTTGATCACGCCGACGCGCGGAAGCCTGCACTGGGCGCTGGAAGAAGGCCGTCGCGCCGGGCGCCAGCGTCACGCCATGGTGTTTCAGCGTCCGATCATGCTCAGGCGCTCGGCCCGGGCGAACCTCGATCATCCGCTGGCAGCGCTGGGGCTCGACCGCGCCGCCCGGCAGGCGCGCATTGCGGAAGCGCTCGAACGCTTCGGTCTCGAAAACCTCGCCGAGCAGCCCGCGCGGCTTCTCTCCGGCGGCGAACAGCAGCGCCTCGCGCTTGCCCGCGCCTGGACCCTGACGCCGGAAGTCATTTTTCTCGATGAGCCCTGCTCGCAGCTCGACCCCGGGGCGACGCGCCAGATCGAGGCCATGCTCAGTGAATTTGACCGCGACGGCATGACCCTGATGATGGCGACGCATGATCTCGCTCAGGCGCGTCGCCTCGCGCGCAACGTCCTTTTTCTTAACGGCGGCCGGCTGATAGAGGAAGCCTCGGCCGAAACCTTCTTCAACAAGCCGCGCACCGATGAAGCGCGCGCTTTTCTCACTGGAAACCTGCTCTGGTGACATCCAAGTAAAACACGGCCAACTCCAAGGGATTGCCATGCTCACGCGTCGTTCGCTTCTCACCGCCGGATTGCTGCTCACGCTGGCCGGGCCAGGCCTCGCCCAGACGCCGGAGCGCTTCATCGTCGTCTCATCGACAACCTCGACGCAGGATTCCGGGCTTTTTGGTCATCTCCTGCCGCTCTTCAAGGCCAAGACCGGCATTGAGGTCCGCGTTGTCTCCCAGGGCACGGGACAGGCGCTCGATACCGGCAGGCGGGGCGATGCTGATGTCGTCTTTGTTCACGCCCGCGCGCAGGAAGAAAAATTCGTGGGCGAAGGCTTCGGCGTCGAACGCAAACCGGTGATGTACAACGATTTCGTGCTCATCGGCCCCAAAAGCGATCCCGCCGGCATCCGGGGCTCGAAGGATATCGCCACGGCGCTGAAGGCCATTCAGGAGAAGCAGGCTGCTTTCGTTTCGCGTGGGGATCGCTCTGGCACCCACTCGGCGGAACTCGGGCTCTGGAAACTTGCCGGTATCGAGATCGAAAAAACCAAAGGGACTTGGTACCGCGAAATCGGTCAGGGCATGGGTGCAGCACTCAACACCGCCGGCGCGATGTCAGCCTATGTGCTGGCGGATCGCGGCACATGGCTCAGCTTCAGGAACCGCGGCGATCTCGAAATCACAGTCGAGGGCGACAGGCGCCTCTTCAACCAGTACGGCGTGATGCTGGTGAACCCGGCCAAACATCCCCACGTCAAGCAGGCGGACGGACAGGCCTTTGTCGATTGGCTCGTCAGTACCGAGGGGCAGAAAGCCATTTCGGAGTACAAGATCGGCGGCGAACAGCTCTTCTTCCCCAACGCAGCTCAACCGGGCGCGTGAAGACGTGAGCCACGACCCCTATGCCATCCGGCCCGGCGAGCGCGCCGTTACGCTGCCCGATCGAGTGGACGCCCACCTTGTCTTCATCGGGCGCATTCACACGCCGTTCACGATGCGCGCAGAATGCCCGAGGCAAGGTCGGCAGGATGGTCCCCTCTGTCGCATCGAGATCGATGCCCCATGGCGCGAGGGCCTGAAGGGCCTAGAAGGCTTCGCTCAGGCGGAAGTGCTCTACTGGATGCATCAGGCGCGGCGCGACCTTGTGCTGCAAAGCCCCAAACATAACGGGGAGACCATGGGCACCTTTGCGCTGCGTTCACCAGTACGGCCGAACCCGATTTCCACCTCGCGGGTGGCGATCGTGGCTATCGGCGAAGGTTGGGTCGATGTGCGCGGTCTCGATTGCCTCGATGGCACGCCGCTCATCGACCTCAAACCCGAGCACTGCGCCTTCTCACCGCCCCGAAACTGACGCACGATTTTGCCCACTGCTAAACTTTGACGAAACTCAATAACAACTTCTGATTGTATTTGTGGTTTTATCACTCCTGCCGATACGGATTTTGACCTCGATCAGAGGTTACCCGTCATCGAAACCTGTCTTCTTGGTTCCTGGAGTAGAGGCCATGAAATCGCTTTTGTCTGCTGTTGCCTTGACTGTCGGCCTGATCGGGAGCGCGACGATCTCGTCAGCGGAAACGCCTGCCCCCGGCAAGGTGGTCCTCCGCATCGAAGGCAAGCTGAAGGATGGAAAATCCGTTGAATTCAGCCGCGCTGATCTGGAAAAGCTTGGTGTTTCGACTATCCGCACCACCACGCCATGGTACGATGGTGTCCAGACCTTCGAGGGCGTGCCGCTTGCCGCGCTCATGCACAAGGTTGGCGCGGATGGCCGGAAAGCGCAGGTCGTCGCGCTCAACAAATACCGCACGGAAATCCCTTTCAACGATTTCGCGCAGTACCAGCCGATTCTCGCGCTCAAGCGGGACGGTCAATACATGGACGTCAAGGACAAGGGCCCGCTGTTCATCGTCTACCCCTTCGATGCCAAGCCAGAGCTGAAGTCCGAGCAGTACTACGGTCGCTCCGCCTGGCAGGTCCGGACGATTTCGGTCGAGTGACCGGCTCGCCGCCGCCCTCAAAGGTTCGGCGGCCTTCCGGCCTTATGACCCATGATCCAGAACAGTCGGGGTTCACACAATGCGCCATTTCAATCGCCTGCGCCTCATTCTGATCTCGCTGATGGGCCTTCTCGGCATTGCGCTGGCCTTTCTGCCCTTCGTGATGCAGATGACCGAGGCCGCCGTGGACCGGACTTCGCGTCACGATATGGCGTGGAACGGCATCAACGGGCGCAGCGAATATCAGGAGCTGCGCCATGTGCTGATGACCTATGCGCTGAACCCGACGACGGACGGCCAGCAAGCCGCCGAACTTGCCTATGAGATCTTTGTCTCGCGTCTGAATACCTGGCGTGCGGGTGTCTTCGGTGCTTTTGTCGAGGCCTCACCCGCGCGCCGTGCAATCGTCGGCTGGATTGCCGAATCGATTCACAAAATCGAAGCGGATATTGCCCATCTCGATGATGACCGGGCTCTAACCCGCATTCTTGCGGAACTCGATCGCATCGATGCCGACGTCGAGCAGCTTGCCCGCGATTCCTATACCACCAACACCGAGGAAATCGCCGCCAACACCATCGTGCTGCGTAAGCTCCAGATCGTGCAGCAGAGCCTGATCATCGGGCTGATCGGCTCAGGCTTTGTGCTCGTCGTCCTGCTCCTGCTTCAGAACCGATTGCTGGGCCGCGCCCATAACGCCGAAAAGGTGATTTCAGCGGAAAACGCTTTCCTCGCGGCGCATGACATCCTCACTGGCCTCCCGAACAGGAACAGCCTGCATACGGCTCTGGCCAAGGCCTGCCGAATCTTCGATGCCGGGCGGCCTCCTGCGGTCTTGATCATCGATCTCGACGGGTTCAAGCCGATCAATGACGTCCTCGGCCACAAGGCTGGCGATCAGCTGCTGGTTTCGGTCGCCAAGCGGCTTGAAAAAGTGGTGGACCAGTCATCCGGCAATCTTGCCTGTCGCTTCGGCGGCGATGAATTCGTGGTGCTGCTTCAAGGTGCGGGCTCTGTGGACGCCGTACTGGCAACGGCTCACACACTTCTTCAGGTCCTGCGCGAGCCGCACAGGGTCGATCAGCACAAGGTTTCCATCGATGCCACCATCGGCATTGCCTTTCGCGATCAGCCGAACATCGATCCCAATGAGTTGATCCATCGCGCGGATATCGCGCTCTATGCGGCCAAAGCGAAGGGCAAGGGCATGATCCTCGTCTTTGAACCGGAGATGGCAACCGGAATCGAAGCACGCCAGAAGCTCGAAGCTGACCTAGCCGAAGCGGACCCATGGGCCGAGTTCGAGCCGCATTACCAGCCGCTCGTCGATATCACGAGCGGCGAGATCCTCGGCGTTGAAGCGCTCGCGCGCTGGAACCACCCGACGCGCGGCATGGTCTTACCGGGCGAATTCATTCCCGCAGCGGAAAGCTCAGGCCGGATTGTCGAGATCGGCCGGATCATGATCGAGAAAGCCTGCCGCGATGCTATGCGCTTTCCCAAGCCCATCGCGGTCTCGGTCAATCTTTCGACAGTCCAGATGATCCGAATGGATGTTCCGGCGCTGGTCGCCGATGTGCTCGCCAAGACAAAACTCCCGCCCTCTCGCCTCAAGCTGGAGATCACCGAGAGCGTGATGATCCACGATGCCAAGGGAACCCGCGCGCTGGTGGGGAAATTGCAGACCATGGGCGTCACCGTCTCGCTCGATGACTTCGGCACCGGCTATTCCTCGCTCTCCTATCTTCGTCGCTTCGGCTTTGATGAGTTGAAGATCGACCGCTCCTTCGTCGGCGACCTCGATCACGACCGGCAGTCGATGGCCATCGTGCAGACCATCATCGCGCTCGCGCGTAACCTCGATATCAAGGTGATCGCCGAGGGCATTGAGACCGAGGAGCAGGCCAAGATGGTTGTGGCTGCGGGCTGCGCGCATGGACAAGGCTATCTTTTCGGGCGACCCCTGCCCTTCGACAAGGTGTTGAACGTCCTCGGAAGCATGCCGATTGCGCGCGCGGCCTGAACTTTTTTGCCACCAGAGACACCATGAAGGCGAAGCGATAGGCAGCTTGCACCCTATGCGGGCGCTGTCTGATATCTGATACAAAAATCTCGCCGCCAAACTGCATAATAAATGCAAAACGCCATTGCCTGCCGAAGCAATGCCGCTAGGTTTGGCCCATGAGCTTTGTCAATCCCGCACGTTTCACCACCCGTCCCGAAATCACCGGCACCTTTGGCGTTGTCGCCTCGACCCATTGGGTCGCGACAGCCGTAGGCATGGGCGTCCTCGAACGCGGCGGCAACGCGTTCGACGCAGGCGCCGCCACGGCCTTCACCTTGCAGGTCGTCGAACCGCATCTCAATGGGCCCGGCGGCGATGTGCCGCTGATGGTGCATGATGTGAAGCGCGGCAAAACCGAGGTGATCTGCGGTCAGGGCGTCGCGCCGGCCGGCCTCACCATCGAGTATTGCAAGGCGCTCGGGCTCGATCTTGTCCCCGGCACCGGCCTGCTCGCACCATGCGTCCCCGGCACCTTCGATGCCTACATGCTGCTCCTGCGCGATTACGGCACGCTCAAGCTTCGCGATGTGCTCGAACCCGCCATCGGCTATGCGCTGAACGGCTATCCCCTCGTCGAGCGCGTCGTGGCCACCATCCGCACCGTCGAGACCCTGTTCCGCGAGCATTGGCCGACTTCGGCGGCGCTCTATCTTCCGGGCGGAAACCTGCCCACCGTCGGCGCGCTGTTCAAAAACCCGGTGATGGCGCAAACCTACCAGCGCATTCTCACTGAGGCTGAATCTGTCGGCTCCGATCGCATTGCGCAGATCGAGAAGGCGCGGCAGGTCTGGTCGCAGGGCTTCATTGCCGAAGCCATCGACACCTTCTGCCGCACGCAGGAAGTCATGGACGTCACCGGCACCCCACATCGCGGCGTGCTCTCGGGTGACGACATGGCCCGCTGGCAGGCGAGCGTCGAAGCACCGGCGAGCTTTGACTACGGCCGCTACACGGTCCAGAAGCCCGGCGCATGGTGCCAGGGCATCGCGACCTTGCAGCAGCTGGCGCTTCTCAAGGGTTTCAACCTTGACGGGCTTGATCCCGCTGGACCGGAATTCATCCATCTTCAGGTCGAGGCCGCCAAGCTCGCCTTTGCAGATCGCGATACCTTCCTTGGAGACCCGGATTTCGTCGATGTTCCGCTCGATACCCTGCTCTCCGAGGCCTATAACGCCGAACGGCGCAAACTAATCACCGACAAGGCCTCGCATGACCAGCGCCCCGGCGTGATCCCCGGCTATGGTGGCGCGGTGAATCTGCGCGCGACCACCGGCCCACGCGCCGCCGTGACCGCAGGCGGAGCGGGTGAGCCGACCGTCGGCGATATCCGCTCGGCGGAACTTGAGGTTTTCCCCAACGGCGTCACCAAGGGCGATACGGTCCATTTCGACATCATCGACCGCCACGGCAACATGATCGCCGCGACCCCCTCCGGTGGCTGGCTGCAATCCTCGCCGATCATCCCGGAACTCGGTTTTTGTCTCGGCTCACGCGCACAGATGTTCATGCTCGACGAGAAACATCCGGCGGCCCTCGGCCCCGGTCGACGACCGCGCACGACGCTCTCGCCGACGATGGCGCTGCGCGATGGCAAACCCTACCTCGCATGGGGTTCACCCGGCGGCGACCAGCAAGATCAATGGATCCCGCAGATGTTCCTGCGGCACGTTCATGCCGGGATGAACCTTCAGGAAGCCATCGACGCCCCAGCGTGGCACACCGAGCACTTCCCGACCTCGTTCTGGCCGCGCACCTCCCGCCCCGGTGTCGTGGTGGTGGAAGGCCGCGTCTCGAAGGAGACCATCGCCGAGCTTCAGAAGCGCGGCCATATCGTCGAGATCGGGCCGGATTGGTCCGAGGGACGGCTCGTTGCTGCGGCAAAGGATGGCGACATGCTCCGCGCCGGCGCCAATCCGCGCGGCATGCAGGGCTACGCCGCAGGACGCTGAAACCGCACCAAGGAGACACCCGTGACCTGGTCGATCATTGCCCATGATGCAAAAGCCGGCCATCTCGGCATCGCGGTTTCCACCTGCGCTTTCGCGGTTGGCGCGCGTGTGCCGAGCATCGCAACCGGCATCGGCGCAGTCGCAAGCCAAGCCTTCACCAACCCGTTTTACGGACCCAAAGGGATCGGCCTTCTGCGTGCCGGCGCCACGGCACCGGATGTCGTGCGCATCCTGACCGAGGCGGATGAAGGCCGCAGCCAGCGGCAGGTGCATGTGATGGATAATGCCCGCCGCATCGCTGCCTATACCGGCGAGGGGTGCGTACCGTGGTGCGGGCATCTGATCGGGGACGGGTTTTCAGTCGCGGGCAATATGCTCGCCGGGCCGGCGGTCATCGAGGAAACCGCCCGCGTATTCGAGGAAACGGCGGGACAGCCGCTCGTGCTGCGCTTTCTCGCCGCGCTGAAGGCCGGCGAAGCGGCAGGCGGCGACAAGCGCGGCAAGCAATCCGCCGCGATCCTCATTCATGACGCCGAGGACTATTCCCTGATCGATATCCGTGTCGATGATCACCCCGATCCCCTCACCGAACTCACCCGCCTCGAAGCCGTGGGGCACGAACGTTACCTGCACTACCGCCAGTTCCTGCCCAGCCGCGCCAACCCGGCGGGGATCACCGATCGCGCGGAAATCGAGCGCCGCATCGCCGAATCCATCGCGGCGGAAAAGCGCGAGCATGGCGCATGAGCGAGGCACTGCTCGCTGTCGAGAACTTGCGGGTCTCCTTCCCGGTCTCGACGGGCGGCGAGGTTGTCGCAGTCGATGGTGTGAGTTTTTCGGTTCAAAGGGGCGAAACCCTCGGTATCGTCGGCGAATCCGGCTGCGGCAAGAGCGTCACCTCGCTCGGCATCATGGGACTGCTGCCGAAGGGCGCGTCGACCATTTCGGGACACATAGCCTTCGAGGGTACTGATCTCCTGACCGCGCCGGATCTCACCTTGCGTGATCTTCGCGGCAATCGGCTCGCTATGATCTTTCAGGAGCCGATGACCTCGCTCAACCCCTCGCACACCATCGGCGCGCAAATCGCCGAAGCGGTAATCCGGCATCGCAGCGCAAGTGTGGAAGCAGCCAGCGTCCGCGCCATCGAGATGCTCCGCCGCGTCGGTATTCCGGAACCGGAAGCGCGCGCGAACGAGTATCCGCACAAGCTTTCGGGCGGCATGCGCCAACGCGCGATGATTGCCATGGCGCTTGCCTGCGATCCGGCGCTGATCATCGCCGATGAGCCGACAACGGCGCTCGATGTTACCATTCAGGCGCAGATTCTTGATCTCCTGCGCGACCTGCGAACCGAAACAGGCGCGGCGGTAATCCTCATCACGCATGATCTCGGTGTGGTGGCCGAGGTCTGCGATCATGTTCTCGTGATGTATGCCGGGCAGGTGGTGGAAAAGGCGCGGGTCCAGGATCTCTTCCGCTTTCCTCAGCACCCCTACACCATCGGCCTGATGGGCTCGATCCCGCGGCTAGATACCCGCCGCGAGGTTCTCGCCACGATCTCCGGCTCCGTGCCCAACATGGCATCGCCGCCGACGGGCTGCCGTTTTGCCGCGCGCTGCCCGTTCGCGGAGAGCGCCTGCCTCGCCGCCATGCCGCCGCTGGTGGAAGTGGCGCCCGGCCGCTTCTCGCGCTGCCTCCGTGCGCCGCTCGAAAGGCTGGCGGCATGAAGATGGGGGGCAAACCGCCCTTGCTGGCTGCTACCGACGTATCCAAGCACTTCGTTGCCAGACGCTCGATTTTCGGAACGCCACGCGCGAGCGTCAAAGCGGTCGACGGCGTGAGCCTGACCCTGCGCGCGGGCGAAACTCTGGCGCTTGTGGGCGAATCCGGTTGCGGAAAATCGACGCTGGGGCGACTTCTCCTGCACCTGATCACGCCGGATCAGGGGGCTGTGCGCTTCGAGGGACAGCAGCTCTCCAGCCTTCCCGAGGCGGCCATGCGCGGCCTGCGTCGGCATATGCAGCTCATCTTTCAAGACCCTTTCGCCTCGCTCAATCCGCGGATGACCGTGGGCGATGCCATCGCAGAACCGCTGATCCTGCACAGTCTCGTGCCGCCAGATCAGCGCAAGACCCGTGTGGCAGAACTGCTCAAACAGGTCGGGCTCCGGCCCGAACATGCCGCCCGCTACCCGCATGAGTTCTCCGGTGGGCAGCGCCAGCGCATTGTCATCGCTCGTGCTCTGGCGGGCGAGCCAAAGCTCCTTGTCTGCGATGAACCTGTTTCCGCGCTCGATGTCTCGATCCGCGCGCAAATCCTCAACCTGCTGCGTGATCTCCAACGCGACCTCGGCCTCGCGCTCATCTTCATCAGCCACGATCTGGCGGTGGTGAAACATATCGCGGATCGTGTCGCGGTGATGTATCTCGGTCGCATCGTCGAGAGCGGCCCCGCCGAGACGATTTTCGCCGATCCGCGCCACCCTTATACCCGCGCGCTGCTCTCGGCGATTCCCGTCGCAGCGCCACAACAGAACCGCCAGCGAATCGTGCTGGCGGGCGATGTGCCAAGCCCGATCAACCCACCACCCGGCTGTCATCTCCACCGCCGCTGTCCCTATGCCAGCACGCGGTGCGCTACGGATGCGCCAGCCCTTGTGACAGACACAGCAGGCCATGCGGTTGCTTGCCACAACACAGCTGAGATCGGCCCGGTGGGCACCCTCGTTCCCACCGAGAGCGCCCATGATCCCCGGCTCGACCGGCTGATCGCCGCTTTTGAAACTTCCCCGCCTTCTCCTCAATCCAGCCCTAGTCCCGGAGTTTCCCCATGATCTTGTCGCTCAGGAACCGTCTGCTGATCTCCGTCCTCGCGCTGCCGCTGGTCGCGGGCGCGGCCTTCGCGCAAGGCGCTATCCGTATCGGACTCGCCGAAGATCCCGATGTGCTCGATCCGACACTCGCGCGCACCTACGTCGGGCGTATCGTCTTCGCCTCGATCTGTGACAAGCTCTTCGACATCGATGCCAAGCTCAACATCGTCCCGCAGCTGGCGTTGAGCCACGAAACCGCTGCCGATGGTAAGGCCGTGACGATCAAGCTTCGCCCCGGGGTGACCTTCCATGACGGCGAAGCGCTCGATGCCGAGGCGGCGAAATATTCTCTCGAGCGCCACATGACGATGTCCGGCTCGTTCCGCCGCTCGGAACTCAGCCAGGTCGACAAGGTCGAGGTCGTCGACCCGCTGACGATCCGCCTCCTCCTCAAGACGCCGTTCTCGCCGCTGATCGCGCAATTGACCGACCGCGCCGGCATGATGGTTTCGCCCAAGGCCGCCAAGGAAGCCGGCGATAAATTCGGCCAGAGGCCGGTCTGCGCCGGCCCTTACAAATTCGTCGAGCGCGTGCAGCAGGACCGCATCGTCGTCGAGAAATTTGCGAATTACTGGAACAAGGCCAACGTCCATATCGACAAGGTGACCTACGTCCCGATCACCGATTCGACGGTGCGACTGGCTAACCTGAAATCCGGCCAGCTCGACCTGATCGAGCGTGCATTGGCGACCGACATCAAGGACATCCGTGCCAGCGCCGGGCTGAAACTCGCGACCGCTTTCGAGCTGGGCTATCAAGGCCTCACGCTCAACATCGGCAAGGATGAAGCCAAGGGCGGGCTTTCCTCCGATGCCCGCGTGCGGCAGGCGTTCGAGGCTTCGCTGGACCGTGAGGCGCTCAATCAAGTCGTCTTCAACGGCGAGTTCAAGCCGGGCAACCAGTGGGTCAGTCCACTCAACAGCTACTATCAGGAGAGCCTGCCGGTCGGGAAACGCGATATCGCCAAGGCCAAGAAGCTGATCACGGAATCGGGCGTGAAGACCCCGATCGCCGTCGATCTCATGGTGCCGAACAACCCGGAGACGCGGCAGGTCGCCGAAGTGATGCAGGCGATGGCGGCGGAAGCGGGCTTTGACGTCAAGCTCCGCGTCACGGAATTCGCGACCTCGCTGAAAGAGGCCGAGGCTGGCAAATATCAGGCCTATCTCCTCGCGTGGTCCGGTCGCACCGATCCCGACGGCAATATCATCAGCTTCGCGCAGACAGGCGCGCCCAACAATTATTCGGCCTATTCCAACCCTGATGTCGATGCCGCGCTGACTGATGCGCGCACCAAAAACGACCCCAAGGAGCGCAAGGCTGCCTATCTCAAGGCGAGCACCCAACTTCTGAAAGACCTGCCTGTGATCTATCTCTACCACCGCCTCGTGATCATTGCGCATCGCGACCGGCTCACCGGCTATGAGCAGATGCCGGATGGTCTCGTGCGCCTTACTGGCCTCAAGCTGAAATAAGCCGATGTTCTCGCTCATCGCCCGGCGGTTGGTCCAATTGCTGCCAACCCTCATCATCGTCTCGATCCTGATTTTCGGGCTGCAACACCTGCTGCCCGGCGATCCGGCGACGATCATGGCCGGCGAGGAGCGTGACCCAGAGGTCATCGCGCAGATCCGGGCGCAGTATCGGCTCGATCAACCGATTCCGGTGCAATATTTCGCCTGGGTGAAGGGTGTTCTGGTCGGCGATCTCGGCGAATCCATGCGTCTTAAGCAGCCGGTCTCGGAACTTGTGGCGCAGAAACTTCCCGTCACGCTGCAACTCGCGGCGATGGCGATGGTGATCGCCATCCTGATCGGCATTCCTGCCGGGATTATCTCAGCAGTCAAGAAAGATAGCTGGCTCGATTACGTCGTGAATGTCGTCTCGCTCTGGGGCATCTCGACACCGAATTTCTGGCTCGGCATCATGATGATCTTCCTGTTTTCAGTGCATCTCGGCTGGCTGCCAGCCTCGGGCTATGTCAGCCCGTTCATCGATCCGTGGATGTCGTTCAAGACAACGATCATGCCCGCCTTTGTGCTCGGCAACGCCATCGCCGGGGTGCTGATGCGCCACACCCGCGCGGCGATGCTGCAAGCCCTCGGCTCAGATTATGTCCGCACCGCACGCGCCAAAGGTCTGTTTGAGCCGCGCATCATCCTCCACCACGCCATGCGCAATGCGCTGACGCCGGTAATTACCCTCGGCGCGCTGGAATTCGGAACCCTCCTTTCCGGCGCGGTCTTGACTGAGCAGATTTTCACCATTCCCGGCTTCGGCAAGCTCATCGTCGATGCTGTCTTCAACCGCGATTACGCGGTGGTGCAGGGTGTAGTTCTGGTCACCTCCGCGACCTATATTCTGCTGAACTTACTGGCCGATATCGGCTACATTCTCGTTAATCCGAGGCTCAGGGCGTGATGTCGGGTAGTCTAGTGGCCACGGCAGAGGCAATCCGCGTTGAAAGCCCGGCGCGCCGTGCGTGGCGCAGGCTCAAGCGCCGCAAGGGTGCGATGGTCGGGCTCGGCATCATCATCCTGCTGGTGCTCATGGCGATCTTCGCGCCACTGCTCGCGCCCTATGATCCGACGCAGCAGAGCTGGAGCCTCGTCCGCAAGGCGCCGAGCGCTGCGCATTGGTTTGGCACCGACGAAGTGGGCCGCGATCTTTTCGCCCGTATCATCTACGGCGCCCGCGCCTCTCTCTCGGCAGGTGTGATTTCGGTTGGCATTGCAATCCTGATCGGCGTACCGCTCGGGCTGATCGCGGGCTACGGCCCGGCATGGGCGGATATTGTTCTCTCGCGCATCACGGACGCGATGCTCGCCTGCCCGTTTCTGATCCTAGCAATCGCGCTCGCGGCGTTTCTCGGTCCGAGCCTTGCCAACGCGATGATCGCCATCGGCATCACCGCAACGCCGATCTTCGTACGCCTCACGCGCGGACAGGTGATGAGCGTGAAGGTCGAGGATTATGTCGAGAGCGCCCGCGCCATCGGCAACCCGAAGTGGCGCATCGCGCTGGTACATATCCTGCCGAACGTGATGCCCCAGCTTCTGGTGCAGATCACGCTGACCATCGCCACGGCAGTGATCGCTGAGGCGAGCCTCTCGTTTCTCGGGCTCGGGCAGCAACCGCCCGCGCCCTCCTGGGGTTCGATGCTGAATGCGGCGCAAAGGTTCCTCACCAACGCACCGTGGATGGCGGTCTCGCCTGGCCTTGCCATCTTCCTCACAGTGCTCTCGTTCAACCTGCTCGGTGACGGCCTGCGCGATGCCTTTGACCCGAGGGTGCGGGACTAAGCCCGCTCAGCTGATCGCATCCGCGATGGCCTTGCCGCATTCCACCGTGTTCGCCTTGCCGCCGAGGTCGCGCGTGCGATAGTCAGCCTTCGCCAGCACCTCCTCGATCGCGCGGACAATTGCTGCCGCCGCTTCCGGCTCACCGAGATGATCAAGCATCATCGCAGCGGACCAGATCTGTCCGATGGGGTTCGCGATGCCTTTGCCCGCGATATCCGGCGCCGAGCCATGCACCGGCTCGAAGAGCGATGGAAATTTTCGCTCCGGATTGATGTTGCCCGAAGGCGCGATGCCAATGGTGCCAGTGCAGGCCGGTCCGAGATCGGAGAGGATATCGCCGAAGAGGTTCGAGGCGACGACCACGTCAAACCGGTCTGGATTGAGCACGAAATGCGCGGTGAGGATGTCGATATGGTACTGGTCGACCGCAACGCCGGGATAGGCCTTCTTCATCTCGGCGACGCGCTCATCCCAATACGGCATCGAGATCGAGATGCCGTTGGATTTGGTCGCGGAAGTAAGCTTCTTGCGCGGGCGGCGCATGGCCAGCTCAAAGGCGTATTTGAGGATGCGGTCGACGCCGATGCGCGTCATGACGGTTTCCTGCAACACGAATTCACGCTCGGTGCCGGGGAACATCCGGCCGCCAACCGAGGAATATTCACCTTCGGTATTTTCGCGGACAACGAAGAAATCGATATCGCCCGGCTTCCGGCCGGCGAGCGGTGAGGGCACGCCAGGCATCAGCTTCACCGGGCGGAGGTTCACATATTGATCGAACTCGCGGCGGAACAGCAGCAGCGAGCCCCAGAGCGAGACATGATCCGGGATCTTGTCCGGCATGCCAACCGCGCCGAAGAAAATCGCGTCATGACCACCAATCTGCTGCTTCCAGTCGTCAGGCAGCATCTTGCCGTGCTTCTCGTAGTAGTTCCACGAGGAGAAGTCGAAGTGGTCGAGGTCGACCGAGAATTTGTACTTTTTTGCCGCCGCTTCGAGCGCGCGCAGGCCCTCGGGCATGACTTCCGTGCCGATGCCGTCACCGGGGATCACAGCAAGGCGATAGGTATTTGAGCGGGCCATATGGCTCTCCTGAGGGAAGGGAAACTAGCCGACGAGGTGCCGGCTAAGGTCAGTGACGGGGCGACGGTCGAGAGCATCGACCACCCCCCAGAAAGCTTCGGCAGGCTTGCTGCCAAGAAGAGAAGCCGCCTTTGCGCGGATTTTGGCCTCGCGCGCGGCGGGTGGCATTGGGCGGTCGAGATCAAATTCGCCGGAGAGCGTCTCGTTGTTGCGCAAGGTCACGCTCACACGCGCCGCCGTATCAGCCAGAGCCGTATCCGTCTCAACCCGCACCCTGTCGCGCAAGGCCACAAGCAGCGGCTCGGCGCAAAGCGCATCGGTGTAGGTCGACAGTGCGCCGGTGTCATAGCTCGCCAGCGCCATTGCTGCGGTGAGGCGGAAGCTGAACTTCGCTTCAAGCCCGGTGGCAGGCTTTTCAAGGTTGCAGACCTTGAGCCAGCGCGGATGCGTGGTGACGGTCACCCCGGTGATCTGATTGGGCACAAGACCACGCGCGATACGCAGCGCATTCAGCGACTCGATCCCCGCATGCGTCCCGTGACAACAGGCGTGGAACTTGTGCTGCACGCTCTCGAACCAGAATGTCTCGCCAAGCCCCGCGAGAATCGGCGCAAGATCAGCGTTTTCGCCCGCATGCGTCGGCCCGAATCCCTGCTCACATTCGAGCCCATCGGGGCGAGAGACAAAGCCGGCCTTGGCGAGCAAGGCGGCCTCGACGCCGTTCGAAGCGGCCATGCCAGCGTGATACGGCTTGCCCATCGTGCCGAACTGCGACTTCAGCCCGGAAGCGCGTGTCGCGACGATGCCAATCGCCTGCGCCATCTGCGCCTCATCAAGCCCGAGCAGTCGTCCCGCCGCACCGGCAGCGCCAAAAGCGCCGGCGGTCGCGGTCTGATGGAAGCCGTGCTGGTAATGTCCGCGCCCGAGCCAGGTGCCGATGCGGCAGGAGGCCTCGACGCCGATGAGCGCAGCATCAAGGAAGGCCTCACCGGACGCGCCGATTTTCTCCGCCATCGCCAAAGCCGCCGGAATAATCCCGACGCTGGGGTGGCCGATATGCGCAAAATGCGTGTCGTCGTAATCGAGCGCATGGCTCGCCGCGCCGTTGGCCAGAGCGGCGGCGCGCGCCGGAACCTTTTCCGCCAACCCAACAACGGTGGCTTCCGCGCGTCCGCCTTCCTCCGCGACAAGAGAGCGCACGATCTGCGCCACCGGCTCATCAACGCCGGCACGCGCCACGGCGCACCAGTCGAGCAGCGAAAGCTTCATGATGTGACGTGCGCTCGCGGGAAGCGGCCCCTTCCGCACGGCAAAGGCAACGATGGCAGAGGTAAGCGGCGCGGAGGGAACGATCATGATGTATCCTGCATACAGCGCTTTTTGGTGCCATAGTCCGGCGCGGGGTTAAAGGGGCAATTGCACCGCGCTCCCGAAATTCAGTCTAGCGTTTCCGGTTGGCGTGGATCGAACGGCAGAGTAGACCTTTCAAGGAATTTTCGACTTTTTTTGACGAGGGAACAGCATGAAAGCGCGGGCGAAGCTCATCGAGGGCATGGCATTTCTGGGCGAGGCGGGCAGCGGCCATTCCCTCGTGATGGATGGTTCACCCGAATATGGCGGACGCAACCTCGGCTTCCGCCCGATGGAACTGCTGCTTGTCGGCATGGCCGGCTGCACGGCCTTCGATGTCGTGAACATCCTGCGTAAGGGCCGCGAAACCGTCGCGGATTGCGTCGTCGAAGTCTCCGCGACGCGCGCCGACGAAGACCCCAAGGTCTTCACCAACATCCATCTCGATTACCTCGTGAAGGGCAAGAACCTCGCACCAGCGAAGGTCGAGCGGGCGATCACGCTTTCAAAAGAAAAATACTGCTCCGCCTCGATCATGATCGCCAAAACCGCGACCATCACCCACACCTGGAAAGTCGAGGAAGCCTGAAGATGGCCGATGCGCTCGTCTCGCCGGAGTGGCTCGCGGCACATCTTGATGCACCGAACCTCGCGCTCATCGATTTGCGCGTACCCGCTGACGGTGGGCGCACCGCCTATGAGACCGCCCACATCCCCGGCGCTGTCTTCTCCGATTATGCTGCCGATGGCTGGCGTCACAAGGTCGGCAATGTGCCGGGCCTTTTACCCGAACCCGCGCATCTTGCAGCGCTCTTCGGGCGGCTCGGCATTGCGCCGGAGAAGCATGTGATCCTCATTCCCGCCGGCACCGGCGCGAATGATCTTGCAGCGTCGGCGCGCGCCTATTGGACGCTGAAGATCATGGGTCACGCCACAGTTTCCATTCTCGATGGCGGCACACGCGGCTGGGTCAATGCCGGTCGTACCATTGAATGGGGCGCGGGTAACGTACCGAAAGCGCCGCCCTACCCGGTCTCGCCCCAACCCGGATATCGGCAGGACTCGGCAGCGGTCCTTGTCGCAGCCTCAGGCAAGACCCACGCGCTCGTCGATGCGCGTTCCGCGAGCTATTTCTCCGGCAAGGAAAAGGCCTCCGAGGCCAAACGCGCGGGCCATATCCCCGGCGCGATCTCTGCCGATTACGCGCATCTCGTGAACCCCACGACAGGCGCGCTGAAACCTCGCGCGGACCTCGATGCCCTCCTCGCCAGCGTACCCAAGGGGCCGGTCATCAGCTATTGCAACACCGGTCATACCGCCGCGCTGAACTGGTTTGTCCTGAGCGAGATCTTCGGCAGGCCGGACGTGACGCTCTACGATGGCTCGATGACCGACTGGACGCAGGACGAGACGCGGCCCGTTTCGACCGAAT
This sequence comes from Rhizobiales bacterium PAR1, assembly GCA_002256205.1. Classification (GTDB taxonomy): domain Bacteria; phylum Pseudomonadota; class Alphaproteobacteria; order Rhizobiales; family Beijerinckiaceae; genus Rhabdaerophilum. Next base: position 245,086 of record NKIW01000006.1, on the reverse strand, counting down.
AATCCGCCGCTTTATACTGCGGCCAGCGCCGCCGCGAGATCGGCCTTGAGATCCTCCGGATGCTCCAGACCAACCGAGAGGCGCACGAGGCCGTCACCCACGCCCATCGCCGCGCGCACTTCAGGCGAGAACCGCTGATGGGTCGTGGTCGCGGGGTGGACTGCGAGGCTTTTCGCGTCACCGAGATTGTTGGAAATGCGGAAAATCTTCAGCGCATTGAGAAAGTGGAACGCACCCGCCTTGCCGCCCTGCACTTCAAGCGCGATCAGGGTCGAAGGTCCGCCCATCTGCCGCGCGATGATCTCAGCCTGAGGGTGATCCTTGCGGCCCGGAAAGATCAGCTTCGTCACCTTGGCACTCTCCGCAAGCCAATCCGCCAGCGTGGCAGCCGTCCGGGTCTGGCGCTCGACGCGGATGGCCAGAGTTTCAAGGCCCTTGAGCAGCACCCAGGCATTGAACGGCGACATTGCCGGTCCGGTCTGCCGCAACAGGGTATGGACGTGATCGTTGATGAATTTCTCGGAGCCAAGGATCACGCCGCCGAGGCAGCGGCCCTGCCCGTCGATATGCTTGGTCGCCGAATAGGTGACGCAATCCGCACCGAGCGCCAGTGGTTTCTGCCAGAGCGGGGTCGCGAAGACATTATCAACGACAAGGAATGCGCCAACCTCTTTGGCGATTTTGGCCACCGCCGCGATGTCGATGACTTCCAGCGTCGGATTGGCCGGACTCTCGAGGAAAAAGACCTTCGTGTTCGGCCGCACCGCCGCGCGCCAGGCAGCAAGGTTGGTGCCGTCAATCAGCGTTGATTCGACCCCGAAGCGCGGCAGGTGCTCCTCCACCACATAGCGACACGAGCCGAAAAGCGCCTGCGCCGCGACGACATGATCGCCCGCGCGGGTAAGTCCCATCAGCGCCGCGGTAACAGCCGCCATGCCGGTCGCTGTCGCGCGCGCCGCCTCGGCGCCTTCGAGCAGCGCGATGCGCCTTTCGAACATGCCAACCGTGGGGTTGGAAAAACGGGCGTAGATGAAGCCGGGATCTTCACCGAGAAAGCGCCGCTCACATTGCTCGGCACTCTCGTAGACATGGCCTTGCGTGAGGAACAGCGCTTCGGAGGTCTCTGAAAACTGCGAGCGCAGCGTACCACCCTGCACCAGTTCCGTCTCGAAATGACGTGCCGGACGATCTTGCTGCGCCACGCACCGCTCCTGTCTCTTGAAAAATCGTGCAAACCATATCTCAACTCATGTCGTTCGTAAAGACGAACAAACGTTCGCTATTAGAGGAAAAATGGCTGAACGTTCGACAAATCATCCGAGACTCAAAGCGGGCAGAGCGTGCTGAAAGCCCTAAGCCTCTCGTGCTTCACGCCTCGTCAAATCGCTTCACCTTGCACTCCCGCAAGAATGCCCTGCACGAATCGCGGCTCAGCGGCCGACAAAGCGGTCTGATAGGCAGAGGCAACTATTAGCTGCCCGACAGAGGTGCGCCACGTACAATTACGCACCAAACCGCTCTGCGTCGCAGGACATATTGATAAATTTTAACCTATTCGGCCGCCGAAATAAAATATATAATTGAATGCGCATTCATATTAATCTAAGTATATATGTGTTTATTTTAAATTAATGCGATATTTCGAATAATAATGTCTAAACCTAGGGCATATGATCAAATCAATATTTCATTGCCGAAAGCCGAATGGAATGAGCGTCCTCCCCCGATAGACGGATTTTGGTCACACCTAGCATTTTGATTGTGCAGCGTTGAACATCGGGATTGACGAATCACATCAAAAACATCGACCTTTGACTGGCTTCATTCTCGTGCCAGAGTCTCGGGGCACATCTGCGTTGCGTCGTTCCAGAAGGATCGGCGGACAGCTCGACCAAGTGGCGGGCGCACCTGAGGGCATCAAGGAGAATCCTTGGCAACGTTGGAGCCTAAAGCAGAGAGCCAATCGGAAGTCGCCGCGCTGCCGAAGCGCGAATCTGCGGCCAGATATCTCTCGGGCAATGAAAAGGCAGCCATCATCCTCCTCGTGCTGGGCGAGCGCTATGGCGCGGCCGTTTGGAACGACCTCGAAATCGAGGAAGTACGCACCGTCAGCCGCGCCATGTCGCGCCTCGGAAGCGTGACGGCGGATGCCGTCGAGGATGTCGTCGAGGAATTCCTAGCACTGATGAGCAAGGGCGGCTCGGTGACCGGCGACATGGATCGCACGGAAGCCTTGCTCTCAAAAATCCTGCCAGCGGACAAGGTCGCGGGCCTGATGGATGAGATCCGTGGCCCTGCCGGTCGCAACGTCTGGCAGAAGCTCGGCAATGTTCAGGAGCAGATGCTCGCGAACTATCTCAAGGGCGAATATCCGCAGACCATCGCGGTAGTTCTCTCGCGCCTCCGGTCGGATACCGCTGCGCGCGCGCTCTCGCTGCTGCCGCGCGAAATCGCCATTGAGACAGTCAACCGCATGCTCAACATGGAGCCGGTGCAGAAGGAAATCCTGAACCAGCTCGAGGATACGCTCCGGACTGAATTCATCTCCAACCTGACCGCTGGCCCGCGTCGCGACAATTACGAGATGATCGCCGAGATCTTCAACGGGCTTGACCGCCAGACCGAGGCAGGTTTCCTCGTGGCTCTCGAAGAGCGCAATCGCGAGGCCGCGCACAAGATCCGCTCGCTTATGTTCACCTTCGAGGATCTCGCCAAGCTCGATCCGGCCTCAACCCAGACGCTGATCCGCTTTTCAGACCGCGATCAACTGGCTGTTGCACTCAAGGGCGCGCCGGCCGAGATCAAGCGCTTCTTCCTCGCGCAGATGTCGAACCGCGCCGCCAAGAACCTCGAGGATCTGATGCAGGGCCGCGGCCCAGTGCGCCTCAAGGAAATCGAGGAAAACCAGAACCGGATCGTTCTGCTGGCCAAGGAGCTTGCCGCCAAGGGGGAGATCGTCATCGGGCGCAACCGCGCCGAAGACGAGATGATCAACTAGGCCAGCGGCTTGGCACGCGCGCAACATCGGACTGCGCGGAGAAGGCTCGCCAAAGAGCGAGGGTTATGCTCTTCTTCCTCCATGTCCGATCCGCCCTTGCACTGGAGCGCGTCATGGCCCTGTCAAACCTGCCGAAACTCAAAGCTGCCCTGCCGCCGGGGATGGTGCTGATCGCTCTCCTCGCAGCCACCGGTGCGGCACACGCCGATTCCATTGATGGCGACTGGTGCTCGGAGAAAGGCCGCCGGATTTCCATCGACGGGCCGGCCTACAGCCTCTCCGGAGCGGCAAAGGCCCAGGGCAATTACACGCGCCACGCCTTTGCATTTCGGATGCCCACGGGCGAGCCGGACGCTGGTGCAGCCGTGGATATGGTCCTGCAAGGGGAGACCCGCGTGCGGGTGAAAATCGGCGAGACAGAGCCGCAGATCTGGCGCCGTTGCCCGCCGGGGATCAGCTAACAGCGAGGGGGAACGCTCCCCTCGGCTGGCCCCTATTCCCCATCCGGCATCGGGTAATCGGCGGCATTGAGCACCCAGCCCGGCTTCATCGAGAAATCGAGGCGCGGCGGCGCGAAGATATCGACGAGCTGGTTCAGACCGGGCTCCATGCCGCGCGTCGTATGGATAGCCGGCGGAGGGATCACGGTGATCGATGGCGACTGCACATGGGCATGCTCATCCTCGCGCCACTGGTTCATGTTCACGGTCCACGGCCAGCGCAGGTGGTGGATGAACGAGCCTTCGAGCGCCAGCGAGCACTGCTCAAAGTCGTCGTGATGATGCGGCGAGAGCTTGGTGATATCGCGCGGCCCCATCTGCGGCGCGAGGTAGTTCACCATCATCGTCGTGCAGCGCCAGATCCGGCCGAAGCGGCCCGGCTCATCGGGTACATCGAGTGTATAGGCCCGAATCTTGAACCCATCCTTCGGCGCGGGCCAGGGCTTGAACGGCGCTACCGTGATGTGGCACTCGGCGAAAGCAGCGGCATTGGAACATTTCGCCGCGATATCCACCGTGTTGGGCGAGAAGAGCCGTACGATCACCCCGCCCTTGGCAAGCGTGATGCGGCTGTCGCCCGGCGGCAGGATCAGCAGGCTGTAGCCATCCGTGGTCTCGGTCTGCGCACCAGAAGTCGCGACAACCGGCGTCTCCGGGTTGGGAATGATCGCGACATATTCATCCGGCTGCCCCTTGCGCTCGAAAACCGCGCCCGGCGCCGCCTCGGTATAGGCGATGATGAAGTTCTGCCCGCGCGCATACCAGGTCTTGCCATTCGGCCCGGCTTCCTGCGGCGGATCTTTGTAGAACAGGCCGTATTCTGCCGGGTAATAAACCGTATGCGGAGCCGCGGCCGGTGCCGCCTTGGCGAGAGCGGAGCGCGGATCGGATTTATCGTACATGGAGCAGACTCCCGTCTTTAATGCGATTTACCCTTGAGGCCAGCGAAGATGCCCGAGGGGAAGATGAAGAGAACAAGCAGCAGCACGGTCAGCGCGGCGACATTCTTGAAACCGGCGCCGAAAATCACGATGGCCAGCGCCTGCAGGATCCCGAGCAGGATGCCGCCCGCCAGTGCACCTGCCGCGTTGCCAAAGCCGCCGATGATCGCCGCGATGAAGCCATTGACGCCAAAGGGCGTGCCAACATTGTAGGCGGTGAACTGCGTCGGCGTGACGAGAATGCCCGCCACAGCACCAAGCGCCGCCGAAAGCGCGAAGGACACCATGAGCATACGGCTGACCGGAATGCCGAGCAGCGCAGCTGATTCCCGGTTCTGAGAGCAAGCGCGTAGCGCGCGGCCCATCGTCGTCCTGGTGAAGAACAGCCAGAGCAACCCGACCATCAGCGCACCGCACCCCATAATCCAGAAATACTGGTAGCCGATCGCGATATCGCCGATCTTGAGCGGCCCGCCGAGCGTGAACTCGGGGAAGCTGCGCGGCTGGTCGCCCAGCGTCAGAATGGTGATGCGCTCGATCATGATCTGCGTCGCGAGCGTTGCTAGGATGATCGCAAACAGCGCCGCCCCCCGATTCCACATCGGGCGGACAACCAGCACCTCGATCAGAATGCCGGAAATCGCGACGATGGGAATCGAGAGCAGCGCCGCGAGCAGCATCGGCATGCCGAATTTCGAGAGGATGGCGTGGCAGATCATGCCGCCGAGCATCACGAAGACGCCCTGCGCGAAGTTCACGATGCCCGAGGCATTGTAGATCACGCAGAAGCCGATGCCGACAAGGCCATAGATCAGACCGACGCCGACGCCGGTGACGAGGCTTTGGATGAGTTGCGTCAGAGTAATCATGCGTCGGTCTCCGTGCCGCCGAGATACGCCGCAAGCACATCCGGATTGGTCTTGATTTCCGCGGGCGTGCCTTCGGCGATCTTCCGGCCGAAATCGATCACCGAGATCCGCCGCGCGACGCGCATCACAAGGCTCATGTCATGCTCGACGAGCAGGACGGTCACGCCGCGCGCGCTGAGCTTCTCGATGGTCGCCGCGAGTTGATCGGTTTCCTGCACATTGAGGCCTGCCGCCGGCTCATCCAGGAGCAGCAGTTTGGGCTCCGCCGCCAGCGCACGGGCGACTTCCAGCAGACGTTGCTGGCCATAGGGCAGCACCTCGGCCTTCATCTCCGCCTGCGCGGTGAGGCCAACGAAATTGAGCAGTTCCGCCGTGCGGCGCGTCAAATCCGCTTCCTGCGCCTTCGCCCAACCGGGGCGGAACAACGCAGCGGCAATGCCACCCTTGGTCACCCGGTGAAACCCGACGCGGACATTCTCCGCCACCGTCAGATCCTTGAACAGCTGAACAAGCTGATAGGTCCGGACCAGCCCAGCCTGCGCAATCGCATGTTGCGGCAAGCCAGTAATCGGCTGGCTATCGAACTCGACCGCCCCACTTGTCGGCGGAAAAAAGCCGGAAATCACGTTGAACAGCGTCGTCTTGCCCGCGCCATTCGGGCCGATCACGGCATGGATGCTGCCCTCGGCAACCTCGAACGAGATGTCGTCATTGGCGACAAGGCCGCCGAATTTCATCGTGACGTTCTTGACCGAGAGCAGGCTTTTGGCAACGGAAGCATTCATGGTGGGAGAGGCACTCATGGCGCGTCTCCTTCCTTGGCTTTGGGCCTGAACCAGCCGCCGATCAGCGCAAACACGCCGCGCGGTGCAAAAATCAGGATCGAGACAAGGATGATCGCATAGGCGATATCCTGCATTTCCTTCAGGCCGCGCAGGAACTCGGGTAGCATCGAGACGATCAGCGCGCCAATCGCTGGCCCCCAGGTCGTGCCGATGCCACCGAGGTAAAGCATTGTGAAGCTCTGCACGACCATCGCGCCGCCGAAGACTTCTGGCGAGATGAAGCCGATGAAATGCGCAAAGAGCGAACCTGCGGCCGAAGCGTAAAGCGCAGCGATCACGAAGGCGAGAAGCTTGTAGCGCGCGACATTGACACCAAGGGCCTGCGCCGCCGGCTCACTGCCAGCAATGGCCCGCAAAGCCCGCCCGAAACGCGAATCCCTCAGACGCGTCGAAATCCAGATGCCAACGAGCAGGATTACGGTAAGCGCAATGAGCTGGTGCTTTTCGCTGACAAGTTCGAACTTGCCGACGCCGAGCGGCGGGATGCCGGAATAGCCCATGTAGCCCTGCGTGAGGCTCACCCACTCGATGGAAATCTCGTAGGTGATCAGCCCGAGCGCAAAGGTCGCCATCGCGAGGTAATGCCCGCGCAGCTTGAGCGTGGGATAGCCAATAATCGCGGCAACGATTCCGGAAAACGCCATCGAGACGAAAAACGCGGGCAAAGGATCCCAGTAGAGCCCACCGCAGAGGATCGCGGAACCATAGCCGCCGAGACAGGCAAAGGCATTCTGGCCGAAGGAAGCCTGCCCGGTGTAGCCCATGAAGAAATTGAGCCCGGTGCAGAAGATGCCGTAAATCGCCGCAAAGCCAATCACGGTGACGACATAGCCGCTCGACATCAACGCGATGCCCATCACCGTCAGCACGACGGCAACCGGCGCCAGCGTCCGCAGCAGCGACCTAGTGGAGGTAATACTGGGCGAGGTCATGATGCGATTTGATATCCGTGGCGGGGAGTTCAGCCGCGATCCGGCCGAGGGAAAGCACATAGACGCGCTTGGCGAGTTTGAGCGCCAGCGGCGCCTTCTGCTCGACCAGCAGGATGCCGAGACCCTTGCGGTTCAATGCGCCGAGTGTCTCGATGATTTCGGTCGCAACCCGCGGCGCAAGCCCGAGGGAAGGCTCGTCGAGGATAAGGAGCTTCGGTTCGGCCATCAGCGCGCGCCCCACGGCGACCATTTGCTGCTCGCCGCCTGAAAGTGACCCGGCGATCTGATTGATGCGCTCTTTCAGGCGCGGAAACAGCGCGAAGACCTTGTCGAGCCGGTCGTCCATCGACATTGTGCCGCTGGGCTGGGTGTAGGCGCCGAGCGTGAGATTTTCCCGCACGCTCATCTGCCCGAAGAGGCCGCGCCCCTCCTGCACCATAATGATGCCCTCTTCCGCCCTGCGGTGGGTGGAAAGCCCAGTGATGTCCTTGCCCTTGAAGAACACCTGACCCGTCGAAGGGGTCAGGCGCAGCATCGCGCGCAGAAGCGTCGTCTTGCCCGCCCCATTTGGCCCGAGGATGGTGACGATCTCACCCTCGTTGACCAGGAGACTGGTCGGCTTAAGGGCGTGAACGCGCCCGTAGTGGGCCGAAAGATCACGCACCTCGAGAAGTGCAGAAGCGGACATCGCGAGGAGCCTTCTGTGTTGACCGGAGCCTTTGGAGTGATCCGGGCCTTACTTCACCACGAGCTTGCCGTCGCGCGCCACGCCGATGGTGAAGGGGTTGGCCGTGATGCCGACATGCTGCTCGGGGGAGAAGTTGTAGACCGTGATCGCGCCCTGAAAGCCGCTGACCTTCTCAAGCGCGTCCCGCATCGCCGGACCTTCGAGCGACTTGCCCACATCTGCCGCCTTGGCGATGATCGACATCGAGTCCCAGCCGCGCGCACCGGCATTCGGGTCGCGGCCCGGATATTTTTCGTTCCAGAGCTTCAGGAACACGCCCGCCGCATCGCGCGCCGGACCAGCCGGAATGGCCTCCGGGATCTGCACACTGGTCGCAACGAACAGGAAGCGGTCGCCGAGAACTTCGCCGCCCTGCTTGAACACCGAGCCATCATCGAGGCTCGCGAGCAGCAGCATCTTTTCAAGGCCAAGCTGCTTGATGTTCTTGGCGATGGTCACGGTCGAACCGCCCTGGCCCATCTTCACGATGGCACCGCCGCCGGCCGAGTTCACCTGGCCAACCTGGACGCTCATGTCCGAATCGTCCTGCTTGTAAGAGGCGGTCGCGACAACCTCGAGCCCGAAGTCCGGCGCAATCTTGGTCGCGAGATCCTTCATCATCATCGCATAGGGCGAAGGATCATGGAGGATGCCGATCTTGCGGATATCGGTCTTTTCCTTGAGGTAGCGGAAGCGCGATTCGATCTCGAAGCGCGGCGGCGGCAGGGTGGAGAAGGCCCACTTCTGCTCTTCCGGGCGCGCCGGCAGGATCGAGCACAAGACCATCGGGATCGAGGCCCGGACAACGGCACCCGCCGCAGCGAAGTTGCCGGCGGACACGCAACCCGAGTCGAAAATCTGCACGCCATCGTTGGACATCATCTTGCGATAGCCCACCACAGCTTCCTGTGGCTCGGAACGGTTGTCCTCGACGAAGAGTTCAACCTTCTTGCCCAGAATGCCGCCCTTGGCGTTCATAACATCGGCAGCGATCTGCATGCCGTCGCGCCACGCCCGATCATTGATCGCGGCATAGCCGGTGAGGCCGAGCGAGGCGCCGATCTTGTAAGTCTGGGCTGTCGCACCCTGTGCAAACAAGCCAAGGCAAAGCGCCGCAGCAACTGCGGTGGTCCGGAAATCCATGCTGTCCTCCCATAGAGTGTTTCATTAGATAGAACACTGTTCTTTCTTTTATGATGCGGATGAACACACAGCCTGTCAAGGTATGTGAAAACACGCGATTTGAGCGACGGAAAACGGCGAATCCGAATGGAGAGCCTCCCCCTGAAAATCCACCGCTAATCCGCGCCGAAACGCCTCATTCCTCGGTTCATCTGGACATTTTTGCAGATTACGTTTTGATGATCGAAACGATCGTGCCTGGTAACGCTGCCAGGTCAACGGATCGTTACAAAAAATAAACGAGACAGTTCAATACGATGCCTCCGATTTCAGGTCAGAAGACGGGTGAAGGCGTTCAGGCCGTGGTTCTGGCGTTGCGTATGCTGGAACATATCGCCCAGAGCCAGCGCACCCTTGGTGTCACCGAGCTTGCGCGCGCCTTCGGCACGACCAAGAGCCGCATTCATCGCCACCTGCAGACGCTGGTCAGCGCGGGTTATCTCGTGCAGGAGGCCGAAACCGAACGTTACCGCATCAGCGCGCGACTGATGGTCTTGGGGCAGACGGTGAGCGAGGGGCATGAACTGACGATCACCGCACGCCCGGCCATGCTCGATCTGCGTGAACGTTTCGGCTATTCCGTCGCGCTCAGCACGCCGGAGCCGGACGGCATGCGGATCATCGCCACTCTTCCGGGGCGCTCCAACATCGAAATGGGCGTCAAATCCGGCTCTTTGCTCGCCCTGCACTGCTCCTCGCAGGGGAAAATCGCCTTGGCATACGGCGATGAGAGCCTGATGCGGCATCTGATGCAGAACCCGCTGCCCGCCGCCACACCGGAAACGCTGGTTGATCCGGTTGAGCTTGCTGCCGATATCCGCACCATCCGCCAGCAGGGTTGGGCTGGCGCACCAAACGAAGCGATGATCGGCATCAACGCCCTCGCTGCACCGATTTTTGATGCCATGGGCCATTTTGCCGGCTCGCTCGCCGTGGTCGATTCGATCCAGTTCATCACGGATCGGCCAGACGCGCGTCTGATCGAGGGCGTAAAACACGCCGCAGCGAAAATCTCCGCCGATCTCGGCTACAGACCCTCCGCCGCCAGAGCAGGCTAACCGCCACTTCTGAAGCTGCCCGCAGGATGCTTGACGCTTCTCCCGGTTCTGTGCATCTTCTTAGAATAAGAACACTGTTTCGATAGATAGAACATTCTGGGAGGAACGATGGCCCCGCGTCCTGATCCAAGCGCCTTTCGCCAGCGCCTTCTCGCCGGCGAGACCCTGCTTGGCACGTTCGTCAAATACCCAACCGGCCACACCACCGAGCTTCTCGGTTCAGCCGGGTTCGACTTCGTGGTGATCGACGAGGAACATGGTCCTTTTGATCGTGGCACAACCGATCAGGCGCTGATGGGCGCGCGTGCCGGCGGCATCGCTGGGCTTGTCCGCGTGCCGGATACCGGGCGCCTTCTCGGTGCGCTCGATGACGGCGCGATCGGCGTGCTTGTGCCCCATGTTTCGAGCCCGGAAAAGGCGCGCGAAGTGGTGGCCCTTTGCCGCTATCGCGGCGGCAAGCGCGGCTTTTCGAACACCACGCGCGCCGGGGACTACGGCGGACGCGGCCTCTGGGCGCATGTCGATCAGCAGGACAAGGAAGTCGCGGTTCTCGCGATGATCGAAGACCCCGAGGCGCTTGATTGCCTCGACGAAATCCTTGCAACGCCCGGGCTCGATGGCGCTTTCATCGGGCGCGGCGACCTCACGGTTGCACTTGGCGCGGCGGCGCTCAATTCGCCCGAAACGCAGGCCGCAGCGGAGAAAATCCTCGCCGCCGCCCGCAAGGCCAAAAAGCCAATCTGCATCATGGTCGCGGGCGCGGCGGAAGCGACGGAATGGGCCAAGCTCGGGGCTTCGGCCTTCATCGTCTCCTCCGATCAGGGATTTCTGCGCGCGGCGGCCAGCAGGGTCGCGGCCGATTTCGCCCCCATGAAGGGGTGATGAGAAAGCGTGAAGTCTCCGCTGGCCTAATCCGTCACCGGCTCCGAAAACATTCTGAATATTCAAAGGATTGATCTCATGGCCGCCGAACCGCTTTATGATCCGACGCGGGAAACCTACGATGCCGCGACTGAAGCGCGCATCGCCGCGCTGCTCGTCGGCGCGATTGATCCGCATGTCCACACCGGCCCCTCGATCGCCAATCGCGCGCTCGATCACCTTGAATATGCGCAGGATGCCTCAAAGACTGGGTTTGCCGCGATCGTCACCAAGGATCACGATTATTCCGGCGTCATGACCGCCTGGATGATCCGCAAGCATCACCCCGAGCTGAAGACAAAGGTCTATTCCTCCATCGTGCTCAACAATGTCGTCGGCGGGCTGAACCCCTACGCCGTCGAGCATACTGCAGCGATGGGCGGCAAGGTATGCTGGTTGCCGACACTGACCGCCGAGAACCATTTCCGCTGGGAGAAGGCATCAGGCTGGGTTCACCCGGCCTCGACCACGAAGATCCGTCCTGCGAGCGCGATCAAGATCCTGACCGAGAACCGCGAGGTTCGCGATGACGTCAAGGAAATCATCGACATCTGCGTCAAAAACGACATGGCGCTTGCGTCGGGGCACCTCCATATTTCCGAGACATGGATTGTCTTCGAGGAAGCCAAAAAGCGCGGCCTTAAGAAAATGGTCGTGACCCACCCGGAAGAGATCGTCGATGCCTCTTTGAATGATGTGAAGGGCCTCGCCGCGATGGGTGCTTTCATCGAGCATTCCTGCTGCATGTTCCTTGACGGTTGCAAGTTCAGGATCGGCGGCGCACCCGAGCTGATCGCCCAGATCGAGGCGGCGGGCGTCGAGAACACGATGTTCTCCTCCGATCTCGGACAGGTCGGCAAGGGCGCCTTCCACCCGATTGAAGCTTTCCGCCGCTCGATCAAGATCTGTATCGACGGCGGTTATTCCGACGAGGACATCCGCAAGATGGTCTCTGGCAACACCGCCCGCGCCCTAGGCCTTGAGGCGGATGTCGCTGTGGCGCTGGCGTGAAGGGCTCCCCCCGTGAAAGTTCTCATCCTCTACGCCCATCCGGAACCGACCTCATTCTGCGGTGCCCTCAAGGACGTCGCCGTCGAGGCGATCCGTACCGCTGGGCACGAGGTGGAAATCTCGGATCTCTATGCGGAGGGCTTCAACCCGGTCGCGGGGCGGCATGATTTCACGACCACAGCGGATGCGAAGCGCTTTCATTACCAGACCGAGCAGGGCTACGCGGCGAAAGAAGGCGGCTTCAGCGCCGAACTTCAGCGCGAGCAGGCCCGCTTCGCTGCCGCCGATCTTGTGATTCTCATTTTCCCGCTCTGGTGGAGCGGGGTGCCGGCCATCGTCAAAGGCTGGTTCGACCGCGTGCTGGCGCTGGGTTTCGCCTATGTCGATGGCGCGCGCTTTACGACCGGCTTCTTCCCGAACAAGTCGGGCCTCCTTGCCGTGACAACCGGCGGCACTGCGGAGCGATTCTCCGAAACCGGTGTTTACGGGCCTATCGAGGGCATTCTCGCGCCAGTGCAGAAATATGTCTTTGGCTATCTCGGCATGAAGGCGGAACCGCCCTTCGTCGCCTACGCTGCGCCGCGCGTCGACGATGCGGGCCGTAAGGCCTACCTCGCGACATGGCGGGAACGGGTAACGGCGGCGCTCACGCCCTAGTATCCCGCCGCCGCCGTGCCGCGCTGGCGCGGATCGGAGGCACCGGTGATCCCCTCTGGCGTGATCAGGATCGAATTGGCCGAGCCGCTGGTCGTCCCGAGCCGCACCTCATGCCCGCGATCCGTCAGGATGCGCAGGCTATCGGGCGAGAGCCCGGTTTCGATCAAAACAGCGTCCGGCTTCCATTGGTGATGAATGCGCGGTGCTGCCACCGCTTCGGCGATGTTCATCCCGAAATCCACGACATTCGTGATGACCTGAAGCACGGTGGTGATGATCCGGCTGCCGCCGGGTGAGCCGGTGACCATTACCAGTTTGCCGTTCCGGAAGAGAAACGTCGGCGTCATCGAGGAGAGCGGGCGCGCACCGGGAGCAACAGAGTTGGTATCTCCACCGACGAGGCCATAGGCATTCTGTGCACCCGTCTTGGCAGAGAAATCATCCATTTCATTGTTCATGAGAACGCCGGTGCCGGCCGCAACCATCCCCATGCCGTAGGAGAAATTGAGCGTATAGGTGTTGGAAACGGCATTACCCTCGCGATCCACCACCGAGAAATGCGTGGTCTGATCGCTCTCGTAGGGGAGTGGGTCACCCGATTTCAGCGCCTCCGCCTTGCGTGCCCGCAAAGGATCGATGCCCGCACGCTGAGCTTCCGCATATTTCTTCGAGGTCAGCCCCTTCACCGGGATTTTGACGCGGTCGGGATCACCCAGGAATGTCGCACGGTCCGCGTAGGCCGGCTTCATCGCCTCCGCGAGGGTATGGAGATGCGCAGCGCTTCCCGCGCCCATGGACTTGAGATCAAAGCCTTCGAGAATATTGAGGATTTGCACAAGGTGTACCCCGCCCGAGGAGGGTGGCGGCATCGAAGCGATCTCGTAGCCGCGATAGCTGCCACGCACGACAGGACGCAACACCGGCTTGTACGCCGCAAGATCAGCCTCGGTCATCACCCCACCAGCATCCCGCACAGATTTGGCGATTTGAGAGGCAATCCGCCCGGCATAGAAGGTCTCTGGCCCCTGTTGGCGGATGGCTTCGAGCGTAGTCGCGAGGTCAGACTGCACAAGCCGATCCCCGCGCGGGAGCGCCTTGCCATCTTTGAGGAAAATAGCCGCGGAGGCCGGAAATTTCGCAAATTTTGCAGTCGCAGCCGGGAGCGAATCCGCAAGATCCTCCTCGACCGGAATGCCCTCACGCGCGAGCCGCGCCGCCGGTTCAATGAGATTGGCGAGCGTAAACTTGCCGGAGCCGTATTTCTCATGCGCCAGCGCGAGGCCGCGCACGGTGCCGGGGACCCCGACGGAAAGCCCCGAATCGCGCGATTTTTCCGGATCTGGATCACCTTTCGAATCAAGGAACATATCGCGCGTCGCGGCAGCAGGCGCGATTTCGCGGTAGTCGATGGCGATGGTCTCGCCGGTTTTTGCAAGATGCACGAGCATGAAGCCACCACCACCGAGATTGCCCGCGCGCGGCAGCGTCACCGCTAGCGCAAAACCGGTCGCCACCGCAGCATCAACCGCATTGCCGCCGCGCCTCAAAATCTCGACACCGATCTCGCTGGCGCGGCGTTCCTGGCTGGAGACCATCCCGTTCTGCGCCAGAACCGGCAAAAGCCGTGACTGCGCCGAGAGAATCGGCTGCCCCGGGGCGGGAACCGTGCCTTGCGCATAGGCGACAGCCGGCTGACAAGCGAGAACCGCCGCCAGAATGAAAAAGCGCACACGCATCTGAACCTCCGGGATCAAGGCCCACAGGCTAGCAGAGCCACAACGCTTGTCGACCAGTGCCACGATTTCGGGTGGACCTTGCCGAAAGGGCAAGCCATGTTCAGGGCAAATCACCCTTGCCCGGACGCATCATGACCTTCCTGCCCGACACCTCGACGCTGATCACCTACTCCATCGCGTGCTTCATCCTGTTCATCACGCCGGGGCCAGATATGAGCTTCTTTCTCGCCAAAACCGTGCAGGGCGGGCGCAAGGCTGGCATCGCCGCGATGACGGGTGCCTGCACGGGCAATCTCGTGCATTCGCTGGCGGCGGCCTTCGGGCTCTCCGCGCTGATCGCGGCGTCCTCGACGGCGTTTACGGCGGTCAAGGTGATCGGCGCGCTCTATCTCCTCTGGATGGCCTATGACGCGATCCGCCATGGCTCGGCGCTCAACCTTGCGGGCGCAGACGCCGAGCCACCCTCGCTCAGAAAAACCTTCCTGATGGGCATCGGCATCAACCTCACCAACCCAAAGGTGGTGTTATTCTTCCTGACCTTCCTGCCCCAGTTCATCGTGGCAGGTGATCCTCATGCCGCTCAGAAACTGTTCTTCCTCGGGATTTACGCCGTGCTCTTCATGACGCCCTTTGCGGTGGCGCTGATTTTCGTCGCCGAGCGCTTCATCGAGACGCTCAAGGGCAACCCCAAACTGATGCGCGGCGTGGATTATCTCTTCGCCGGCGTATTCGGCTTCTTTGCCGTGCAGGTTCTCAGAACGCAGAGCCGCTGAAACTTCAATCAGTTTGAGCGGCTGCCGTCGCAAACTCTGGCAGATGCGGGGTCGCCCAGCCGGGTGCGGTGGGCTCGGTGACGACCTTTTCAGGCGAAACCGCAAAGTTGCCCGCCCAGCGCAGCGCCTTGTAATCGAACCCGGCCTCGATGGTCGGTTTGACGACACCGAAATAGGGCGAGATGTCAAAATCGCGCGGCGCATAGAGCGAGTGGTGGCGGATATGCAGGATTTCCCGCCGCGCATAGCGGGATTTCACCTTCTTGCGGTCCACCACGCTCTCGACGCGCGGCAGGATCGGATAATGCACCGACTGGAACGCCTCCGCGATCAGCGTCGAGCAGATCGCACGGGAAGGATCGCCGGAACCGAGCGCCAGCATCCGGCGACGATAACGCGCGGGGATCGGCATCGGGATCAGAAAGCGCGCAAGATCGAGCACGTTCTTGATGTCGTATTCATGCCCGATGCGAGCCTTGAGGAATGAAACCACCCGTTCCTGATCCTCGCTCCGCAGTGCCACCGGGCGGCAGATACGCAAGTGGCAATCGCGATATTTCGACAGCGGCGAGGTGACGACGCCTTGCGTCATCTCGGCTTCGATCAACACATGTGGCTCACCATTGGGCTCGCGCACGCCAAGAACATCGCCGACATAGATCGCCGAATGCGACCATGTCGATTGCGTGAGATACTTGATGACAGAGGAAACCCGGTTGTTGCCTTCAACAAGGATCACATCGGCAGGCTTGAGCACTGCACGCAGCACCGTGAAATCAGGCGTCGTCGCGGGCTTGTAACCAGCCAGCGGCCGCTCCAGAAACCGGGCAATGAATTGTCCCACGAGGTTCATCTTACGCTCCCCCAGAGAGCCTGCTTTTTGCCGACAGCATGTCTTTTGAGGGGGAAGTATCGCCGCAAGATTTTACGAAGTCGTGTGCTCTAGAGGCCCGGAACGGCAATAGCCAGCATGAATTGATATTAACTTTACAGGTTTCTGAATCGCTTTGGGGACGGTTCGGAAACCTGTAAAGAGGTTCAATCCGATCCGAGAACCAGCTGCTCCTCGAGCATCAACCGCGCGCGCGCGCGCATCTTTTCGGTGTCGCTTTTGAGCTGGCCGCAGGCGGCCAAAATGTCCCGCCCGCGTGGGGTCCGGATCGGCGAGGAATAGCCGGCGTCAAAGATCACATCCGAGAATTTCTCGATCTGCGCCCAGTCCGAACACTCATAGATCGTGCCCGGCCAGGGGTTGAACGGGATGAGATTGATCTTGGCGTGAATGCCGCGCAGCAGCTTCACCAACGCCCGCGCCTCGGCGAGACTATCGTTCACGCCCTTGAGCATCACATATTCGAAGGTGATACGGCGCGCATTCGAGGCACCGGGATAATCCCGACAGGCCGCCAGAAGCTCAGCAAGCGGATACTTCTTGTTGATCGGCACCAGCACATCGCGCAGCGGATCATTGGTCGCATGCAGAGAAATTGCCAGCGCCGCGCCGGTTTCGGTGCCGAGACGCCCGATTTCCGGCACCACGCCCGAGGTCGATACCGTGACCTTGCGCTTGGAAAGCTGCATCCCGTCCGGATCGGTGAGAACGCCGATGGCATCGCGGACATTGTCGTAGGCATAGAGCGGCTCGCCCATGCCCATGAAGACGATGTTGGAGACAAGCCGCCCGCCGTCATTCGGCACAAAGGCACCCTCGGGCGGCGTGCGGCCGGGATAATCGCCGAGCCGGTCGCGCGCGACCATCACCTGCCCGACGATTTCCCAGGTCTCAAGGTTGCGCACCAGCTTCTGCGTGCCGGTGTGGCAGAAGGAGCAGTTGAGTGTGCATCCGACCTGGCTGGACACACAGAGCGTGCCGCGATCCTTCTCGGGAATATAGACACACTCGACCTCCGCGCCGCGATCATGCTGGCTTTTCGCCGGCATGCGCAGCACCCATTTGCGGGTGCCATCGGCGGAAACCTGCTCGCGGACGATTTCCGGACGGCGCAGCGTTGCCGCCGCATCAAGCGTTGCGTGGAGACTGCGGGCGACATTGGTCATGTCGGAGAACTCGGTCGCGCCGCGGGTATAGATCCAGTGCCAGAGCTGGCCGAGCCGCATCCGGACTTCCTTGTCCGGCACGCCAATGGAGCGCAGGAACTCGGCGAGCGCCGCGCGCGGCATACCGACGAGGCTCGGGCGCGGATCGATCACAACCGGCTGGACGGGGCTTGGAGCAGTATCAGGCCCGGAGGCGATCTCGGTCACAGGTATTTCCTTGCGGGATTTTTAGGGGCACTCTTTCGCCACCGCTTCAAGCGCCTTGCCGAAACCGTTGAGCGAATATTTGTCGGTGGTCTCGTTGCCGCGCAGCGAGGACATCTTGAGCGTGATGCCGGAGGATTTCTTCATCAGGTCGATGAGCTGGGCTTCCTGCGCCGGGTTTTTCAGGAAGGCGCTGTCGCCGCTCCCGACCAGCGGGAAATTCCCGGTGCCAATGGCGAGCGAGCCATCCTGCCCCGTCTTGGTGGCAAAGCCGAGCTTGAAAGCGATCTCGTTCTTCGCGCCATCCGCCGTGCGATTGGAGATGAAGAGATAACCGGGGTCGCGCGCGAGCTTGGCCGGCAGACGCTCTTTCGGTTGGCTCAGGGCATAGCAGACCTTCTGCTTGTCCTTGCCGGTCATCAGGGCTTTCCAGTCACCGAAGGTGCCGATGAGAAAGGTCTGCGCGCCGCCGGGCGCAGCGCCAGGCGTCGTGGTCGCCGGCGTCTTTTTCTCGGGCTGCTTCTTCTGCTGGGCTGCAGCAGGCAGCGCCAGGCAAACCAAAAGCGCGGCCGCACCTGCCATCAGGCTGCGTGCGATGGGGAGAAGTGCACGGGAGGAACGGGGTTTCATGACAATCGGGCTCAACGTGAAACGGTCCTTGTCCTGTTCGGCGGCGTCCGGCAAAGACGCTGCGCAAGAAGTCGCTTGCCGCAGCGTAAAAGGGTCACAGCGGCGTTCTTGCCCTGTTTAGCGAGCAATGCAAGCAAGATAAGGCCTCATTAGGGCATGATCCTGTCGCAATGTCATGATCCAACCATGAATTGCCCACGCCTTCCTTGCGGTTTCGCAAGCCAGCGAAGGAGCGTTTTTGCCGCAGGATGCAGAAACCCTCTCGCTAGCGTCGATTGGAGCGTGGTAGCATCAAAATCCGGAAAGGCGCGCTCCCCTTCCGGGGATGGGTTTCAGGCAGGGGCGGGGGAAGTGTATTTGTCGTCCGCCGATCACTGGGTCTTGTTGATGCGTGCCGTGGCGGAACGGCGTGACAGGGCTGCTTTCACCGAAATTTTCGATCATTACACCCCCAGGCTGGAGGCCTACCTCCATCGCCTAGGCCTTGATGCGGGTCTTGCCGAGGAAATCGCGCAGGATGTGATGGTGACGCTCTGGCGCAAGGCCGAGTTGTTTGATTCGCAAAAATCCTCGCTCGCGACCTGGCTCTACCGGATCGCCCGTAACCGGCGAATCGACCTCGCACGGCGCAGCCGGACCGATTACGTCGACCCCCAGTCCCCCGCGATTCTCGATATCGCAGAGGAGCGCCGTTTCGAAACCGAGATCGACGGCCAGCAGCGCGACGATATCGTCCGTGCGTTGATCGTCGAGCTTCCGGTCGAACAGCGCGATCTTGTGCGCCTGGCATTTTACGAAGGGCTCTCGCATTCGCAGATCGCCGAGCGCACCAGCGTGCCGCTCGGGACGGTCAAATCGCGCCTGAGGCTCGCCTTCACACGTCTCAGGCGCGCGCTCGAAGCGGGCGGCATCGACGACGCGACGTGACGCCTATTCCGCGTCCGCGATCAGGTCCCGCGCCGCATCGCGGTGTTCGGGCAGGATCGCACCGCGCACGGCAGCAATCGCCGCCGCCATCACGGCCGCATCGTCGGTAAAGCCCAACACCGGGATGATGTCAGGAATGGCATCGATCGGCATCACGAAATAGGCGAGCGCCGCCAGCAGGATCAGCTTGACGCGGGCGCTGGTGCGCTTGTCGCGCACGCAATAATAAGCCGCGAGCACATCCTCCGAAAACGGCAGAGCGCGGGCAAGTTTGCGCGCCAGAGCGAGCGCCTCGGCCAGAATACCGGCCTCATCGCGTGCTGCACGGCGCGCCGCGGCAATTTCCGCCACCGTAAACGGCTCCTGCCAGCCCTGCTGACGAAACGTGTTGTCCATCCCCGCCTACCCCCTCCTCAAGGAGTTTAGTGTGGAGGATTCTGCGCCCGATTGTGGCGTCATGATGGAGGAACCAGAACGCGTCGAAAGACGGGCTTGCTCCACCCCGGCGCGGCCAGATAACGAAAACCATCAGAACACGGAGAATCGGATCATGAAGCTCGACAATTCCATCGCTGCCATCGTCACCGGCGCGGCCTCCGGGCTTGGCGAAGCCACGGCCCGGCATCTTGCGAGCTTCGGCGTGCGGGTCGGCGTACTTGATCTCAATCAGGAGCGTGGCGAAAAGGTTGCGGCCGAAATCGGCGGCGCCTATGCCAAATGCGACGTAACGGATGACGCCTCGGTCGCTGCAGCGCTTGAAACCGTCCGCGCGAAGCACGGTGTCGAGCGCGTTCTGGTCAATTGCGCCGGCATCGTCGCGGGCAAACGCACCGTGTCGAAGGACCGCGAAACCGGCAAACTCCTCGCGCATGATCTTGGCAGCTTTACCAAGGTCATCGGCATCAACCTCATCGGCACCTATCGCCTGATCGCGAATTGCTCGGTCGCGATGGCCGGTCTTGAGCCGATCACCGAGGACGGTGGGCGCGGCGTGATCGTGAACACCGCCTCGGTTGCGGCGGAAGATGGCCAGATCGGTCAGGCCGCCTATTCAGCATCCAAGGGCGGCGTTGTCGGCATGACCCTGCCGGTCGCGCGCGATCTCGCGGGCTACGGCATTCGCGTCTGCTCGATCATGCCGGGAATTTTCTACACCCCGATGTTCGACCAGATCTCAGAGGAATATCGCAAGTCGCTCGCGATGCAGGTGCCTTTCCCGCAACGCCTCGGCAACCCGAAGGAATACGCGAGCCTCGTCGAAACCATCTGCCGCAATGATTATCTCAACGGCACCGCGATCCGCCTCGACGGCACGATCCGCCTCGCTCCGAAGTGATTCGTCCTTTCTTTGGCCCTCAGGATTGACCTTCTTATGTGAAGGTCAATTTCGGGCGAACCCTCGAATACGTTCGGCGTCGCATTTGCTCCCAAAAGGGACATCAGCGGCTGGCGAAAATCGCATCAATGGCCTCGGCGAGCGCGATGTCGCGCGCCGAAAGCCCGCCCGCATCATGCGTGGTGAGCAGGATATCGACGCGCGAGTAGACGTTCGACCACTCCGGGTGGTGGTCGAGCTTTTCCGCTTCGAGAGCCACCTCAGTCATGAAGCCGAAGGCGCTGCGAAAATTCCGGAAGGTAAAGCGCCCGTGGATGGCATCGCGGTCGGGATCGTAAGTCCAGCCGGCAAGGCGTGACAGAGCGGTTTCGCGTTCGGCAGCATCAAGACGAGCAATCATGGCATTCTCCGGCAGCGTCAGGCCAGCGGATAGGCCGCCTCCTGCAGCGGGTACGCTGCCTCGACGATATAGGGCCCGCCACCAAAAGTTTCCCGCGCCGAGAACAGGGAAAAATGCTCTGCCATGAAATGACAGACCGGCAGGCGGGCGTGCGCGGCGAGATAATCCGCGACATCGAGCACCGAGGCCGCCCGGAGCCGCGCGAGCGTGACATGCGGGATGAACTTGCGCCCCTCGGGTTTCAACCCAAGACGACGCAGCACGCGCTCGCTCTCGGCTTGCAGATCGGTGAGCGCGCGGTTCTGTGCAATCGCGGCATAAACGGTGTGCGGTTTGTCACCCCCGAAAACGCCGAGTTCGGTAACCGAAATCGGAATCGCCTCACGGTCGATCTCGGAGAGCTCGTTTTCCACCTCGCGCGCCGTGCGACGATCAATATCGCCGATGAAGCGCAAGGTGAGATGATAATCGGAAGGGTCAATCCAGCGTGCACCCGGCAGCCCCCAGCGCAGACTGGCAAGCGTAGTGGCCACTTCTTCCGGCAACTCAAGGCCGACAAAAAGACGAGGCATGATCATACCCCCCGAATCACGCGCTTGAACGACGCTACCATTGTACCGAAATGTTGCACGCAAATTTCAGGCGCGTTTACGCCGCGTTAAGAAAATCAGGTTGCAGCCCGCGGTGCCCGGATCAGCGCCTCGACAGCCGGCAGGATTCGCTCGACGATAACACGGACGCCCTTCGGGTTGGGGTGCATCCCGTCGGCAAGGTTAAGCGTGGCCTCGCCTTGAATGCCGTCGAGGAAAAACGGATAGAGCGGCACGCCATGTTTTTGCGCCAGACGCGGATAAATCGCGTCAAACGCCCTTGTATAGACCTCGCCGTTGTTGCGTGGCGCATACATCCCCGCCAGCAGCACATGGATATTCCGCGCTTTCAGCCGCGCGAGAATCTGGTCGAGCGCCGCTTCGGTGATCTTCGTGTCGATGCCGCGCAGCGCATCATTCGCACCGAGTTCGACGATCACCATGTCGGTGCCCTCGGCGACGCTCCAGTCGAGCCGTTCCAGCCCCCCGGTCGCGGTGTCGCCGGAAACTCCGGCGTTTTCGATCACAATATCGTGTCCCCGCGCCTTGAGCGCGGCTTCGAGCACTGCCGGGAAAGCATCGCCAGCGCCAAGGAGATACCCCGCGCTTAGGCTGTCGCCGAGCACCACCATGCGGATGGTCTTCGCGGCGAGGCTCGTTTTTGCGCCCGCCATCAGGCTTCCTCCGGCAACAAACAGGGCCAGCGCCCGCCGTCGTGACATCGCGAAAGTTTCCATCACGGCGTGGGTCTCCTGACAAAAGCCATTTTCCGCCCCATCTAAAGGGGGATCGATTCGGCAAAGATAAGGCCAAGATGTTGCTGACAGCCCCGACAGACAAGACCACCCTACCCTCAGAGGCATCCGCCACGGTCTCGGCCACGCCCGTGATCGCCATGAAAGATGTCGAGTTGAGCCTCGGCGAAGGGCCGTCGCGGGTGCATATCCTGCGCGGGGTTTCCCTCAGCATCGGGCGCGGTGAGGCGATCGGCCTTGTCGGCCCCTCAGGCTCGGGCAAATCAACCCTGCTGATGACCGCAGCTGGCCTTGAGCGCCCGGACAAGGGTTCGGTGATAATCGCCGGCGAAGACATCACCCGGATGTCAGAGGACCAGCTCGCGCGCTTTCGCGGGCGGCAGATCGGCATCGTCTTTCAGGCATTTCACCTGATCTCGACCATGACCGCGCTCGAGAATGTCGCGGTGCCCCTTGAACTCGCGGGCGAAGCCGATGCCTTCGAGCGCGCGGCGGCGGAACTCAAAGCCGTGGGCCTCGGTGCTCGGCTCGATCATTACCCAGGCCAGCTCTCGGGCGGCGAACAGCAGCGTGTGGCGCTGGCCCGTGCGCTCGCGCCGCGCCCGGCGATCCTCGTCGCGGATGAGCCCACCGGCAATCTCGATGAGGCCACCGGCAACGATATCATCGACCTCCTCTTCGCCCTCAAGCGCGACCGCGGCACCACCTTGCTACTGGTGACGCATGATCTTGGCCTTGCCGAGCGTTGTGACCGGGTGATTCGCCTGCGCGCCGGACATGTGGTTGAAGAACGTGCCGCGAAGGCGGGCGCGTAACATGCTCGCTCCACTGCGCCTCATCCTGCGGCTCGTCGCGCGGGAAATTCCGCATTCCTTCCGCCATTTCGGCATTCTCATCGCTTGTATCGCGCTGGGCGTCGGCGCGATTGTTGCTGTTGCGACGCTGTCGCGGGCGTTGAATGACGGCCTCGGGCGCGAAGGCCGTACCATCCTCGGCGCCGATCTCGCCTTTGC
Organism: Rhizobiales bacterium PAR1; assembly: GCA_002256205.1. Classification (GTDB taxonomy): domain Bacteria; phylum Pseudomonadota; class Alphaproteobacteria; order Rhizobiales; family Beijerinckiaceae; genus Rhabdaerophilum. The sequence continues at coordinate 222,023 of NKIW01000006.1, read as the reverse complement.
CCTCGTCCAGCGCGAGGCCAGCGAAGCGGAACGCACGGCGCTCACGCGGCAGGGCACGCTCTCCTCGCTCGCACTGTCGCGCGCGATGGCCCGCAGCGAGAAGGGCGAAAGCGCGCTCGTCGAGATCAAGGCTGTCGACAACGCCTATCCTGTCACGGGAAAGCTCCGCCTTTCCGGCCTGAATGGTCCGGAAACCCGACCGCTCGACGCCCTGCTTCGCCCCGATGCGCAAGGGCTCCTGGGCCTGATCGCTGACCCGCTGCTGACCGGCCGCCTCGGCATCACCATCGGCGACAAGGTCCGCATCGGTGAGCAGGATTTCCGCATCGCCGCGCACCTCGAAAGCGAGCCGGATAAGCTCTCCGGCGGCCTCGGCTTCGGCCCGCGCGTCATCATGGCGCGCACTGGTCTCGATAAAACCGGGCTTATTCAACCGGGGTCCTTGACGCGTTTCGTCTACCGGCTTGATCTTGGCCCAATTAGCGATGAGCCAAGCCTCACAACCGCGATGAATGCCATCGCGAAAGAGGTGCCCGACGCCGGTTGGCAGATCACCACCCGCCTGCGCGCTGCGCCGCAACTCCAGAAGCAGGTCGACCGCTTCACCCAGTTCCTCACCCTTGTCGGCCTGACCGCACTTCTTATCGGCGGCGTCGGCGTGGCGAATGCCGCGCGCGCCTTCGCCGAACGGCAGGTGATGCGCATTGCAACGTTGAAAAGCCTCGGTGCGACCCGCAATTTCGTATTTTTCTCGTCGCTTGCGCAAGTCATGGCCTTCGCGCTGATCGGCACGCTGATCGGCCTCGTCATCGGCACCGCCCTGCCCTATGCCGCGATCCTCGGCTTCGGGCATCTCCTGCCCTTTCCGTTGGCGACCGGGATTCATGCCCGTGAACTGGTGCTCGGCCTTGCTTATGGACTTGTCGCAGCGCTGACCTTCTCGATCCTGCCGCTGGCGCGCGGCAAGGCCGTGGCCGCCTCCGCACTCTTCCGGGACGCTTTCGGCGCGACGCATTTTTCGCCCTCTCTCGGCGATATCCTGTTGCTGGTTTTTTCTCTCAGCGCCTTCGTGGCGCTGGCGCTGATTTTCGCCTCGGACAGGCTGATTGCCATCCTCTATCTCGGCGCGGCGGCGGTTGCGATTCTCGTGTTGCGCGGCGTCGCGTGGCTCTTCATGCGCATTGCCCGCTCTCTGCCGCGCCCCAAGAACCCCATTCTGCGTCTCGCGCTTGCCAATCTCCATCGCCCCGGCAGTCTCACGCCTTCGGTGATGCTCTCGCTCGGCCTTGGCCTGACGCTGCTGGTGGCGCTGACGCTGATCGACATCAATCTCGGTCGCCAGTTCCGCTCGGCTCTGCCCGGCGTCGCACCAACCTTCTTCTTCGTCGATATTCCCTCGCGGGACATGCCGCGCTTTGATGCCTTCCTGAAAGCCGCGAGCCCCGGCGGGGTGGTCGAGGAAGTGCCGCAGCTCCGGGGCCGCATCACCACACTCAAGGGCATTCCGGCGAACAAGGTCGAGGCCGCCGAGCGGATCGCCTGGGTGCTGGAGGGCGATCGTGGCATCACCTATGCCGCCAAGCCGCCGGAGGGCTCGACCGTCGTCAAGGGCGACTGGTGGCCAGAGGGTTATCGCGGCACGCCGCTTGTCTCCTTCGCGAAGGACGTCGCCGATGGTCTCAGCCTCAATGTCGGCGATGAAATCACGGTCAATGTGCTCGGGCGACCGATCACCGCAAAGGTCGCGAACTTGCGCGAGGTGCGCTGGCAGAGGCTCGGCATCAATTTCGTGATGGTCTTTTCGCCGAATACCTTCGCCGGCGCGCCCTACACCTATCTTGCGACCCTTGCACTCGGCAAAGACGCCAGACCCGAGGATGAGGTGACAATTGCCCGCAAAGTGGCAGCGGAATTCCCGGCGGTTTCCGCCGTGCGTGTCCGCGATGCGCTCAAGGCCATCGACGATATCGTCTCGCAACTGGCGCTGGCGATTCGGGCGTCAAGCGCGATTGCGCTCGTCGCGAGCATCCTTGTTCTCGCCGGCGCGCTCGCTGCAACCGCCCGCACGCGCCAGCAGGAAAGTGTGATTCTGAAAACTCTTGGCGCGACGCGCGGGACTTTGCTCAAGGCGATGCTGGTCGAATACGCTGCGCTCGGTGGCATCGCCGTGGTTTTCGGACTGATCTGCGGAGCACTCGGAGCCAGTGCGGTGGTTGTCCGGATCATGAATCTGGATTTCATGGTTCCATGGCCGACAATCGTCTCGATGACCGTTACTGCCTTCCTGATTACGATTATTTTGGGTCTGATAGGAACGTGGCATCTCCTCGGTCAAAAACCTGCCCCATACTTGCGCCATGCTTGAATAACGCCAGAGATTAACAATGTCGTTTTTCTGACAAACTTCTTGTGAGAGAGGGCTGAAAGGGGTGTCAAAACACGCCTGATAACCTTGTAACACTACCCCCTCTTGAGAAATGCCAGAAAGCTTGCCATATTACCGGGAGCGTCGCATGTCGCGGTGCAACAGTTCCTACGGCGGGATGACCCGCCGGTCTCGATGAAAGAGGGTTCGATGGCCGATTACGATCGCAACGCTTATGCCCCTTATGCCACGGGCATGGGCCGTTCCATGAGCGCTGCCCAGTATGACCAGGGCCTGCGCTCATATATGCTTGGCATTTACAACCACATGACCATCGCACTGGCGATCTCCGGTCTTGTGGCGATTGGCGCCTTCATGCTCGGTACCACCACCGGCGCCTCAGGCCGCCTTGCGCTGCCGCCGTTCGGCCAGGCGATCTGGATGAGCCCGCTCAAATGGGTTGTCATGCTCGCGCCGCTCGCCTTTACGCTGGTCCTCTCCTTCCGCTGGGAGAAGATGGGCATGGGCGCGCTGCTGGGCACGTTCTACACCTTCGCAGCCGCGATGGGTCTGTCGCTCTCGTCGGTCTTCGTGATCTACAAGCTCGGCTCGATCGCGCAGGTGTTCTTCATCACCGCCGCCTCGTTCGGTGCTCTCTCGCTCTTCGGTTACACGACGAAGAAGGATCTCTCGGCGATGGGCAAGTTCATGATGATGGGCCTTTTCGGGCTGATCATCGCGGGCGTCGTCAACATTTTCATGCAGTCCTCTGCACTCCAGTTCGGCATCAACCTGATCGGCGTTCTGGTGTTCGCCGGCCTGACCGCCTGGGATACGCAGCGCCTCAAGGAAGAGTATGACGCCGTCGCGGGTGACGATGTTCTGATGCAGAAGTGGTCGCTGATGGGCGCCCTGACGCTGTACCTGAACTTCATCAACATGTTCCAGATGCTGCTGAGCCTGATGGGCAACCGCAACGAATGATCTTCGGATGAAGTCTGAAACACGAAAGCCCCGGGAAACCGGGGCTTTTTTGTTGGCTTTGACAGAAAACGCGAGGTGAGGACTGCGACCCTAGCCGACGACCTTCGCGGGCTTCTCCAGCACCCGAACCACCCGGTCGAGATCATGTCCGCGCTTGAGCACGCGGCCATCCTGCGCGATCACGGCATAGGCGCCCTGCTTTTCCGCCCGCTTCGGATCTTTCTCCACCCGGTAGATCGGCGCCTCACCCGTGCGGCGCAAAATCGCGAAAACCGCCCGCTCGCGCCCGAAGTCGATCGCGTAATCGCGCCATTCGCCGCTCGCGACCTGCCGGCCATAGACCCGGAGAATGATCGAAAGTTCGTGCCGGTCGAAACGCACCAGCTCCGGCGGGCGAGCGCCCGAGAAGGGCACGACATTGGCCGTTGTCGTCGCTGCATTCGGATCGGTTTGCGTCATCCGGGCCTCGAAAAACGGCGGCACGTGCCGAGAATGCCCAAATGCGATCCCCGTCTGCCTCGTACCAACAGGTTACCCGGCAAAATCCAATTTTCCAGTCCCAAAATTTCCGATCAATCGTTACCAAATTCACAATTTGGCCCGATTTCGACCATGCGACCGCCAGAAGCGGAGGCGAATCTCTCATCACTGCCAAGGCAAACGGTGATCGAGCGAGACCCTACGCCCCCCAGCCCCCTCGCTCCCTCATCTTATCCGCAAGGATCGGCCACAAGGCATGGCGGCTCGGGCTCCCCCGCACGAGCCGCCTTTCTTTTTTTGAAAATCGATCTGCCCGCAGGACAACAGGCCGTTATCCGTTCACCGCGCCTGCGCGTGATATTCCGGATTCGGTTTCATCGCTGTGGCGGAAGCCATGCGGTTCGACATCGCGTAAAACGATGCAACCGCGGCGATATCCCAGATATCCTTCTCGCTGAAACCGGCCTGTCGCAGCGCATCGCGATCCCTGTCCTCGATTTCCGCGGAAGCCTTCGCCATCTTGGCCGCGAAGTCGAGCATCGCGCGCTGGCGCGCATCGAGCGGTGCCACGCGGTAGTTGAACGCCAAGGCTTCACCGAGTTCCGGCCTGCCCGAAAGCGCCCGTACCGCCGCGCCGTGCGAAACAAGGCAATACCAGCACCTGTTTTCAGCCGAGACCACCACCGCGATCATCTCGCGCTCGAGCTTCGAAAGGCCGGAAGGCGCGAGCATCAGCTCGTTGTAGAACGCGGCGAAAGCCTCGCGCTTCGCCATCGAATGCGAATAAGCGAGCAGCACGTTCGGCACATAGCCGAGCTTTTCCTCGCACTTCTTGAAATAGGCCGCCATTTCCGGCGAAAGCGGTGCCTGCTGCAGGTCGAGCGCAATGATATCCGACAGACCTATGCAATCTTTCGATTCGATTCCGGCCGCTTTTTGCGGTTCCATACTTGCCTCCCAAAAGTGCAAAGCGCATTAGACGAAGGGTGTAGTCGCCGCTTTTCCGATCACCCCGAACGATCCCCGCGAGCATGACGGCCAGAAGGCCCACCATCAAGTCCTTTCCCGCAAGTTCTTTCCCGCAAGTCCCCTTCTTCCGAGTCCTTTCCCGCGCGACGCTATCCTTCTCCCCGAACGGAGCCCCTGATGTCTCAAGACCTGCCCCGGACGCCCGCCGCCGACCAGCTGGCGCAAATCCTGTTCAGCCGTGTCGATGCCGAAGACGCTGCCATCGTGGATGCCGCGGCACGGCAGAAGCTCGGCGCTGATGCCGCGACATTTCTGGGCCAGCGCGGGCATGGCAAGGTCGCCATCCGGATCGAAACGCTCTCAGGTGTCGGCCTTGCCGGCACACTGATCGAGGTCGCGAACGACGATATGCCCTTTCTGCTGGCTTCCACGCTGGCGGAACTCGGCGAACGCGGCTGGGCGGTGACGCTGGTCGCCCATCCGATTCTCGCGCTCGAGCGTGACGCAAACGGCGCGCTCACGCGCCTGATCGGCGCTTCGGGCGGGCGCGAAATGGCACCGGTACAGCGCGAGAGCTTCCTCCATATCCACATCGCCAATACGCTGGATGGCGCCGAGCAGGCGGACCTTCGCGCCAGCCTTGAAGCGATCTACGCCGATATCCGCGCCGCTGTGACCGACTGGCTGCCGATGCGCACGCGCATGGCGGAAATCGCGACGCGTTTCCGCGCCAATCCGCCGCTTCTGCCAGCGGATGAAATCGCCGAAGCGGTGCAGTTCCTCGACTGGCTGCTGGCGGATAACTTCACCTTCCTCGGCATCCGCGAATATCGCTTTGCCGAGCCGGATATGCTCTCGGACCCAATCCCTTCCGAGGGGCTTGGCATCCTGCGCGATCCCAACGTCAAGGTGCTTCGACGCGGCAAGGAACTCGTGGTGATGACACCCGAAATCCGCGCCTTCCTCAAAGAGCCGACGCCGCTGTTCGTCGCCAAGGCGAACGTCAAATCGAAGATCCACCGCCGCGTCTATCTCGATTACGTCGGCGTGAAGCTCCTGAACGCGCAAGGCGAGCTGGAAGGCGAATTGCGCGTCGTGGGGCTTTTCACCTCGACCGCCTATACCGGCTCCGCCCGCTCGGTGCCCTATCTCCGGCACAAGGTGGCCCGCGTGCTCGAACGCGCCGGCTTCGACCCGACCAGCCATTCCGGCAAGGCGCTGTTCAACGTGCTGGAGAATTATCCGCGCGACGAACTCTTCCAGGTCGATCTCGATACGCTCTTCCGCTTCTCGATGGATGTGCTGGCGTTGACCGAGCGCCCGCGCCTGCGCGCGCTCGCCCGCACGGATCGATTCGACCGCTTCGTCTCGGTGATGGTCTACGTCCCGAAGGACCGCTACGACACCTCGGTGCGTCTCAGGATCGGCGACTACCTCGCCCGAATCTATGAGGGGCGGATTTCCGCCGCCTACCCGGCCTATCCGGAAGGTCCGCTCTCGCGCACGCATTACATCGTCGGCCGCACAGAGGGTAAAACCCCGGTCATCGACCGCACGACACTGGAAGCTGGCATCGCCGCCATCGTCCGCACCTGGGCCGACAGCTTCCGCGATCAGCTGGCTGTTGAAGCGCCGAAGGACAAGGTCAGCCTCTGGAGCCGGATCTGGGCCAATGCCTTCAACGCAGCCTATCGCGAGGCCTTCTCGGCCTCGGACGCCATCGCCGATTTGGAAACACTGGAGCGCCTGAGCGAAAGGACGCCGTTTGCTTTCGATTTTTACCGCAAGACGGGTGATGACGCCTCGCGCGCGAGCCTCAAGGTCTTCGCGCATGGCACGCCGATTCCGCTCTCGCGCCGCGTACCGGTGCTCGAAAATCTCGGCTTTACCGTCATCAACGAGCGCACCTACCAGATCACGCCGGAGGGTGCCGCCGCGACCAACTGGCTCCACGACATGACGCTGGAGCGCGCCAAGGGCGGGGCGATTGACATCGCGGCGCTCGAACATGCACTCGAAACCACGCTCGACGGCGTCTTCTCCGGCACACTCGAATCAGACCGCTTCAACATTCTGGTTACGGAAGCCGGGATCGCCCCGCGCGAAGCGGACATCCTGCGCGCCTATTCGCGCTATCTCCGCCAGATCGGTGTGCCCTACGGCCAGATCTACATTGCCGATGCGCTGGCGCGTTACCCCGCCGCGACGCAGAGCCTCGCGCGGCTCTTTGCCCTGCGCTTCGATCCCGACATCAAGGAAAAGGAAAGTGATCGCGCGCGCCTCTGCGACGCGATGCAGGCCTCACTGCTGGCCGAAATCGACAAGATCACCAGCCTCGATGATGACCGCATCTTCCGCCGGATGCTCAACCTCATCCTCGCGAGCCTGAGGACCAACGTCTATCAGCCGGGCCGGCCAACGATTGCCTTCAAGCTCGCCTGCGGCATGGTCGAGAATATGCCGCTGCCCAAGCCGCTCTACGAAATTTTCGTCTCTTCGCCGCAAGTGGAGGGGCTGCACCTCCGGTTCGGCAAGGTCGCGCGTGGCGGTCTCCGCTGGTCGGACCGCCCGATGGATTTCCGCACCGAGATCCTGGGCTTGGTGAAGGCGCAGCAGGTCAAGAACGCCGTGATCGTGCCAGTAGGCGCCAAAGGCGGCTTCGTGCCGAAGAACCTGCCGCCGGTCTCGGACCGCGATGCCTGGTTCGCAGAGGGCACCGCGAGCTACAAGACCTTCGTCTCCGCGCTGCTGGACCTCACCGACACGATCAAGGGTGAGGCAATCATCCCGCCCGCCAACACGATCCGTTACGATGGCGACGACCCCTACCTCGTCGTCGCCGCGGACAAGGGCACGGCGACCTTCTCCGATACCGCCAACGCCATTGCCGATGCGCGCGGTCACTGGCTCTCCGATGCCTTCGCCTCGGGCGGCTCCGCAGGCTACGACCACAAGAAGATGGGCATCACCGCGCGTGGCGCCTGGGAGGCGGTGAAACGCCACTTCCGCGAAGTTGACATCGATATCCAGACCATGCCCTTCACCGTTGCCGGTGTTGGCGATATGTCCGGCGACGTCTTCGGCAACGGGATGCTTCTCTCCGAGCAGATCCAACTCGTCGCGGCCTTCGATCACCGCGATATCTTCATCGATCCCGCGCCGGATGCGGCCAAGAGCTTCGCCGAGCGCAAGCGTCTCTTTGAAAAGGCCCGCTCGAGCTGGCAGGATTATGATGCCAGCCTGATCTCGAAGGGCGGCGGTGTTTTCTCACGCTCCTTGAAGAAAATCCCGCTGTCGCCGGAAATCTCGGCCCTGCTCGGGCTGGAGGGCGAGGATGCGACGCCGCAGGCGGTGATGACCGCGATCCTCAAAGCCAAGGTCGATCTTCTCTGGTTCGGCGGCATCGGCACCTATATCCGCGCCTCCTCCGAAACGGACGCCGATGCGGGCGACCGCGCCAACGATGCGATCCGCATCACGGCGGCGGACCTTGGCACGAAAGTCATCGGCGAAGGCGCGAACCTCGGCATGACGCAGGCTGCACGTATCGAAGCAGGTCGGCATGGTGTAAAGCTCAACACCGACGCCATCGATAATTCCGCCGGCGTCAACTCCTCGGACGTCGAGGTCAACCTCAAGATCGCGCTCGCCAAACCCGAGGAAGATGGTCGCCTGACGCGCGCCAAGCGCAACGACCTCCTCGCTTCGATGACCGACGAGGTCGGCAAGCTGGTGCTGCGCAACAACTATCTGCAATCCCTCGCACTTTCTCTCACCGAGCGCCTCGGCCCCTCTGCAAATCCGGATTTGCAGGATCTGATGCGCGCGCTCGAAGCCGAGGGGCGGCTCGATCGCAAGGTCGAGGGCCTGCCGGGCGATGCCGAGGTCGATGCCCGCACGGCACGTGGCGAGGTACTCACCCGCCCCGAGGTCGCGGTGCTGCTCGCCTATGCCAAGCTCTCGCTTTACGATCACCTGCTCGCGTCTGATGTCCCGGATGATGCTTATCTCGTTGAAGAACTGAAGCGCTATTTCCCCAAACCGGTGCAGGAAAAATACCCGGACGCGATCCTGACCCATCGCCTCAAGCGCGAGATTGTCGCGACGCAGCTTTCGAACGCGGTGATCAATCGCGGCGGGCCGGGCATTGTGACACGCCTTTCCGCGCGTACCGGGCGCATGATCCCGGATGTCGCGCGTGCCTATGCGCTGGCGCGCGATGTTTTCGGCATTCTCGAGATCAACAACGGGATCGACGCACTCGATACCAAAATGGGCGGGCAAACCCAGCTTTCGCTCTATGCCGCCGCCGAAAGCCATGCCTCGGCGCGGATGCTCTGGTTCCTGCGCAACATCGACTTCGCACCCGGCCTTGAGGCGCTAATCAAACGTTTCCGCGCCGGTGTGAAGGAGATCACCGCCAAACGCGACAGCCTGCTCTCGCCGGAGGCCGAAACCGCGCGCAGCGCCGCCATCGCCGCGCTGGTGGCGGACCGCGTGCCCGAAGCGCTCGCGACGCGCATTGTGGATATGCCTGTTGCCGCGATGGCACTGGATGCCACGCTGATCGCCGAACGCGCCAAGGTCGATGTGCTCGCTGCCGCCACGACCCTGTTCTCCCTCGAAGCGCGCTTTGATCTCTCCGATATCCGCGCGGCTGCGCTGGCGATCCGCGCGAGCGATCCCTACGAGCGCCTCGCGCTCGACCGGGCGCTGGCGGCGTCGGATGAAGCGATGCGCAAGATCGCGGTGGATGTTATCGCCCAGCATGGCGCAGGTGCGAAGGGCGTGGCGGACTGGATCACCGCCAAGGGCGAAGCACTGGAAAGGACGATGAAAACCGTCCGGACCCTCGCTGCCGGCACGCTCAATCAGGCAAAGCTGACGGTACTCGCCGGGGTATTGGGAGATTTGGCGCGCGGGTAACGCGGTGTGTCATTCCCGACCAGCAAAACGAGGGGCGGGAATGACACCGGCAACGCTTAATGCCGGAAATGCCGGGTACCGGTGAAGACCATCGCAATGCCCGCCGCATCGGCGGCATCGATGACTTCCTGATCACGCATAGAACCACCGGGCTGGATGACGGCCGTCGCACCGGCGGCAACCAGCGCCTCAAGACCATCCGCGAAGGGAAAGAACGCGTCCGAGGCGGCAACCGAACCCACGGTCAGCGGCTTGTCGCTACCGATGGCCTTGGCAGCCTCAGCCGCCTTCCACGCCGCGATGCGCGCCGAATCCACGCGGCTCATCTGGCCGGCGCCAATACCCACGGTCGCGCCGCCCTTGACGTAGACGATGGCGTTGGACTTGACGTGCTTCACCACCCGGTAGGCAAAGCGCATGTCGGAAAGCTCCGCCTCGGTCGGCTTGCGCTTGGTGACAACCTTGAGCACCATGTCATCGACCACCGCGTTATCGCGCGACTGGACGAGCCGCCCGCCGGCGATCGAGCGCAGCACGATGTCTTTCGCGCGCGGGTCCGGCAGACCACCGGTGAGAAGCAGACGCAGGTTTTTCTTGGCAGCGACAATGGCGATGGCCTCGTCGGTCGCATCCGGCGCAATGATCACCTCAGTAAAAATCTCGGTGATCGCCTTGGCCGCTTCGGCATCGAGCGTCCGGTTGGCAGCGACAATGCCGCCAAAGGCCGAAACGGGATCGCAGGCGAGCGCGCGCTTGTAGGCATCGACGAGGTTTGCGCCTTCCGAAACACCACAGGGGTTGGCGTGCTTGATGATCGCGATGGCGCTCGTGCGCTTGGGATCAAACTCCGCGACGCATTCGCAGGCTGCATCGGCATCGTTGAGGTTGTTGTAGGAAAGCGCCTTGCCTTGCACCTGCCGCGCGGTGGCAACGCCAGGGCGCGCCTGCTGCGGCTTCAGCACCAGCCAGGCCTGCTGGTGCGGGTTTTCGCCATAGCGCAGCTCGGTCGCAGCCTTGCCGTGATCGTCGGCGGCAAGCTGTGGGCCGTCCTTCGTGACGCCCGAGAACCATTCCGAAATCGCGCGGTCATAGGCGGCGGTATGGCCGAAAGCCTTAGCAGCGAGGGCGCGGCGGAAGTCGCGCGTCGTCTCGCCGCCGTTCGAATCGAGTTCCGCGAGCAGCGCGGCATAATCGCGCGGATCGACGACAACGCACACGCCATCGTGGTTCTTGGCCGAGGAGCGGATCATCGCCGGACCACCGATATCGATGTTCTCGATGATCTCATCAAAACCCGCTCCGCGCGCCAGAGTCTCGCGGAAAGGATAGAGATTGCCGACGAGGAGATCAATCGGGGCGATACCATGCGCGAGCAACGCCGCTTCGTGTTCCGGGTTGCCGCGCATCGCGAGCAGGCCACCGTGTACTTTCGGGTGCAGCGTCTTGACGCGCCCGTCCATCATTTCCGGAAAGCCCGTGACTTCGGAAATATCGAGCACCGGAATGCCGGCCTTTTCGAGCGTCGCGCGCGAACCGCCGGTGGAAATCAGCACCACGCCGCGCGCATGGAGTGCCTGAGCAAGCTCGACGAGGCCCGTCTTGTCGAAAACCGACAACAGGGCACGCTGGAGGGGGCGCGGATGAGCAGGCATCAGGAGAACTCCGGAGGATTGGCTTGATGGGCGAGGCCGATAGCACAGGGGGCCGCCCCGCACCATGCCGCAATGCACAAATATTATCCGGATAAGCGTTTTTTACCGCGCTCAGCCGCGATAGGGCGTGAGGCGCCAGTGGATCTCGGTCGTCCCGGAGATCGCCATATCGAGAATGATCGCCTCGGTCTTGGGCAGCATCATGTCCTGCTCGAAGCAGCGGCTCTCCTCAAGGTGAAGCGCAATGCCCGGCGCTTCGAAGAGCCAGACATCGCGGCCCGGCACCTGATGCGGCAGGCGCAGCACGATCGAATCCTGCCGCGAGAGCAGCACCGGCAAGACACGCGGGTGCAAGTGAAACGCCAGCGTGACGCGGCGATTGCCGCCTGCGCCGTCAAGATCAAGAAACCGGTCGAACCCGAAGAGCCCGCCGCCATCCGGCATCAGCGTCAGGTGTCGTTCAACAACATAACCGGTGCGGGCGCGAAGCCCGCGATGGCCGATGATCAGGCTCCCCGCCTCGCGCTGCGGCACGGTGTTTTCATCCGCAGAAAACACGCGCAATTCCGACCGGCCAAAGGCATCGGTGGCGGGCAGTACCACCCCAAGCGCGATATCGTCGATCAATACCGAGCTATGAGCCGGCCCAGCCCGGAAACTCTGTGCAACTTCGCCCTCGGCAGACTGGGGAATGCCGCAATTGACGATGAGACGATCGAATTTCGTTGAAAATTCAAAGGCCAGCGCGCTTGCACCCGCCTCGCCAGCGAAACCACCTTGCGGGAGGACGCCAGCATCGGCGATCAACACCCCATGCTCGTTTTCGAGCCGCTCGAAGCCGGTATCCGGCGCGGAATCGAGCCGCGCGACCCGTCCCGCGCCAAAGCGTGTGACTTCCGCGACAAGATCGCGCGTCGCAAGGCCCGCGCCATTGAACAGCGCAAGACCGCCATCCGGGTGCTGCATCATTCGGATGAAACCAACCATGCGGGCAATCGCCGGGTTGAGAAACTCCGGCACGGGCAGTTGCCGCGCGCGATAGAGAGCCAGCAGTGGGATGAGGTTTGCGACAATCCCGACCAGCCTGCCGGCATTGCGGCTTCGGGGGCCCCCGTCGGGCAGAATCGAGGCGCGAATGGCGGCAACAACCAGCCCTTCGGCCTGCCGGACGGCGGAATCGGGCCTGTCGAGCGAGAGCGCGTAGAACAGCAGCGCCACGGCGGCATCCAGCTGCCGCATCCCGATATCAGAACGCCGGGCCAGAACCTGAAGCACCGCCGCGTCACGCGCGAGGTGCAGGATCAGGCGGCGATAGGTCGCAAAATCGACCTTCTCTGCCAGAAGGGTCGAATGTGTCACCCAGGCAACCACCCGACGCGGAATCGTCTCCGGGGCATCGGCCTCGCCAAGTTGCCCGGCCTCCCGGCGATCGAGCCATTGCACGACAAGCTGCCTCGCGCCGTCGCGGATCGCCGGGTCGGCGCTCGCTTCAAAGTGGCGCAGCCAGCCAAAACCGTGCAGGGCCTGTGCAAAAGCAGTTCCGGGCGGGGGAAGATCGAAGGGCGAGCGACCACCCGCCAACAGGCTGCGCCCCGCCAGTACGATCTGGCCGGTCAGAAAATCCGCCGCGACACTGGGATCGGCAAGGTGGAGATGCGGCGGAACAAGCACAAACCGCGTGGCCGCCTGCCGCCAGCGCCCGAGCCGCGTGCGAGCATAAGCCAGCCGCCAGCGCAGCATCAACCGCCTCAGGCGCGCGCGCAGACCGGCTCCCCGATCTACCGGCAAATGATCAAACGATTCGGCCGTCACGCGTGCCGGTTCTCCTTTGAGGGCCTTTTTGTCGCATCAGGCGAGGCGGCGCAACCGTGCGGCAAAAAAGCCGTCCATGCCGCCAAACGCCCCGAAGTGCGATGGCAGAACCCTGAGAAAACCTTCGGCCGTGATCGAAGCCGGCTCAACCCCGAGTTCACCCGGATTCACAGGCACCACCGCAAAGCCTTTTACGCCCGAAAGCCAACGGGAAATCTGGCGTTCGCCCTCCTCACGTTCCAGCGAGCAGGTGGAATAAACGAAAGTGCCGCCCGGTTTGACGAGGCTGGCAGCATGGGCGATCAGCCGTTCCTGCTGTTTCGCCAGCGCGAAAATATCCTCAAGCCGCTTGGTCCAGGCAATTTCCGGATGACGGCGGATCGTCCCGGTGGCGGAACAGGGCGCATCGAGCAGCACGGCATCGAACGGCCCGCCCTCGTAAGCGCCAGCGTCGCCGATGACGAGTTCGGCGGCGAGTTTGAGGCGCGCTAGGTTTTCCGTGAGCCGTTCAGCACGCTGGGCGCTGCGCTCGACAGCGATCACCTCGGCGCCGGACGCAGCCAACTGCGCGGTCTTGCCGCCGGGCGCGGCACAGAGATCGAGAATGCGCATTCCCGCATTTGCGCCGACAAGGCGCGCCGGCAGGGCGCTCGCGGCATCCTGCACCTGAAACACACCCTCGGTGTATCCCTGCAAGTTCGAAACCGATTCCGACGTTTGCAGCCGGACCGAGCCTGAGGGCAGGAGAATACCCCCCACGGCCGTTGCCAACGCCGCCGGATCGCCAAAAGCCGTCAGATCCACATGCGGTGGCTGGGCGTGCATCGCGGCAATCGCCGCCGCATTCTCCGCGCCATAGGCCGCACTCCAGCGCGCCGCAAGCCATTCCGGCGTATCGAGATGCCCGTCTGCCGCCGCGGCGACGATGCTCGCCTTATCACTGGCGATGCGCCGCAGAACAGCGTTGGCAAGCGGCGCGTAATGCATCGCCAGCCGATCGGATTTGGCAAGCTCCACCGCAAGGTCCACCGCCGCATGGTCCGGCACATCCATGAAAAGGATCTGGGCAGCGCCGGTCAGCATCGCCTCGGCGAGAATACCGGCATCCGGCAGCGCGCCGTTACTGAGCCGCGCCAGCAACGCCGCACGGATTGTCCCCATCCGGCGAAAAGTCACGGTGGCAATCGCCCGTGCGAGCCCGAAATCCGCATCCGAAAGCCGACCCGCATTGCCCGTGGAGAGCGCCAGGGCCTCATCCAACGTCCGGCGCTCGCGGATGGCCCGCCGCACCGCGTTGGTGGCAAGGCGGCGCGCGCCAAGGCCTGCAACGTCGCGCTGGGGTTTCGTGCCACGCCGACCGGCGGACGGGGAAGAAGAAGGCGAGGTCAAAAAATCATTTCCCACATGAGGCGAATTTACAGCGCGTCCGGCAAGGTTGCGAGCCCTTCGGCGGAGAGATCAAGCGCGTTTACAAAGGTTGTCATAGCCGAGGGAAGCGGCGCCGTCACGCGGATCGGCGGTTTGTCCCGCACCGTGGGGATAACGATCCGCACCGCATGAAGCTGAAGCGCACGCGAAGCCGCCATCGCACGGTCCCCGCCATAGATCTTGTCCCCGGCGATCGGCCACCCCATCGCGGCGCAATGCACGCGAAGCTGGTGCGTGCGCCCTGTCTCCGGCTGAAGCGCCACGAATGCGAGACCATCGGCCCGCCCGAGCACCCGGTAACGCGTAAATGACGGATCGCCCGCCGGATCGACCTTCATCCACCACGAGCGCTTGTCATGGCTCCGGCGCATCAGCGGCAGATCGATGCGCCCGGAATCCTCTTTCGGCGCACCGCAGACGAGCGCGCAATAGGTCTTGGACATCCGGCCATCAGCGAACATCGCGCCGAGGTGCTTGAGCGCATTCTTGTGCCGCCCGAGCACAAGACAGCCGGTGGTCTCCCGGTCCAGCCGATGCGCCAGCTGCGGAATATCGGCATTGCCAAAGGTCAGATCGGGGAGGAACTCATCCAGCGTCACGCCGCCCTTCGGCCCCTTGTGCACGGCAATGCCCGCCGGCTTGTCGAGCACCAGCATATCAGTGTCGCGATAGAGCACGCGGGCGAGAAGGTCTTCTGTCGTCAGGCGCATCGGTGTCCGGAACTCTGGCGGTTTCACCCCCGCTGTACTATGTCGGGCCAAGCGGCGAAAGTCGGCAGGCGAAAGTCGGCGGGCAAGAGCGAGGCGGAGAGAGAAGCGCGATGTCAGACGAACCGAAATCCGAGCCGCAGACAACACCCCGCGCCCTCTCGCCAGCTGCCGAACGCGCACTGGCGGAAGCTCAGGTGCGGAAAGCTGCGCTCGAGGCTCGTGAGGCCGACCTCGCCCGCGTGCGCGAGATCAAGGGCCGCGGCGGCAAGGACCCCGTGCGTTACGACGATTGGGAAGTCAAAGGTATCGCCAGCGATTTTTGAGACTGGCCGGGCCGAAAAGCAATTCTCTGCGCAGAAGACGAACTTTTAGGTTGCCCTACGGCACAACGTGAATGCGCGCACCCACCTTCACGCGTGGCATCAGGTCCAGCACATCCTCGTCGAGCATGCGAATACAGCCGAACGAGGCGTAGGAGCCGATCGAGGCGCGCATCGAGGCCGAGGTGCCGTGAATGGCGTATTCACCCGGCGAGATCGTCAATGCGCCCGCGCCCATCGGATTGTTCGGCGCCCCGCCGGCAATCACATCCGGCAAGCCGGGCTTGGCGCGCTTGACTTCCGCCGGAGGCGACCACGCCGGCTGGATGTGCTTGCCATCAATCAGCCGTGTTCCGAACCACTGCTTGCCTGGCATCCCGACGGCAACGCGGTAACGCACAGCCGTACCATCGCCATTGATGAAATAGAGCATCCGCTGGCGCGTCGAAACCACCACGGAACCCGGCTCATAGCCCGTCGGCAGCGAGATCAGTTCCCGTGCCGAGACCTGCCCGCTGGCGAAAGGGAAAAACGCGAAGGCGAGCACGGAAAGCGCGAGGATACGCAACTGGATCATGGTCAAAACTCCCTTGACGGGATCAGGAAGCCCTCAAATTCTTTCCCAGACCTTGCCGGCGCGCGATAACCCTTTGTCACCGTAAACAGAGCGTAAAAACATCGCGCATCGACAACAAAAAAGGCGCCCGAAGGCGCCTTGAATGCTGTGACCCAAAAGCGCTTACCCGCGCTTGTTCTGCCGGTTCTCGATCAGATCGTCGACGACCGACGGATCGGCCAGCGTCGAGGTATCGCCCAGCGCGCCAAAATCGTCTTCGGCGATCTTGCGCAGGATGCGGCGCATGATCTTGCCTGAACGGGTCTTCGGCAGACCCGGCGCGAACTGGATCTTGTCCGGCGTTGCGATCGGACCGATTTCATTCCGCACCGTGGTGACCAGCGCCTTGCGCAGATCGTCGGACGGCTGAAGGCCGTTCATCAGCGTGACATAGGCATAGATGCCCTGACCCTTGATATCATGCGGATAGCCGACGACCGCCGCTTCCGACACCGCCTCATGCGCCACGAGCGCCGATTCGACTTCCGCCGTGCCCATGCGGTGACCCGAAACATTGATCACGTCATCGACGCGGCCCGTGATCCAGTAGTAGCCATCGGCGTCACGGCGGCAGCCGTCACCGGTGAAATACTTGCCCGGATAGGCCGAGAAGTAGGTTTCCATGAAGCGCTTGTGGTCACCATAAACGGTGCGCATCATGCCCGGCCAGGCATCGGCGATCACAAGGTTGCCTTCGCAAGCACCTTCAAGCACCTTGCCCTCGGCGTCGACGATTTCCGGCTTCACGCCGAAGAACGGACGGGTAGCTGAACCCGGCTTCAGCTTGGTCGCGCCCGGCAACGGCGTGATGAGGATGCCGCCGGTTTCCGTCTGCCACCAGGTGTCAACGATCGGGCATCGGCCATCGCCGACAACGTTGTAATACCATTCCCAGGCTTCCGGATTGATCGGCTCGCCAACAGACCCGAGGAGACGCAGCGAGGAACGCGAGGTCTTCTTGACCATCTCCTCACCGGCACCCATCAGCGACCGAATCGCGGTCGGGGCGGTGTAGAAGACCGAAACCTTGTGCTTGTCGATCACTTCCCAGAAACGCGCCATCGACGGATAGTTCGGCACGCCCTCGAACATCAGCGTGGTCGCGCCGTTGGCGAGCGGGCCATAGACGATGTAGCTATGGCCAGTGACCCAGCCCACGTCCGCCGTGCACCAGTAGATATCACCATCATGATAATCGAAGACGTACTGATGCGTCATCGCGGCATAGGTGAGGTAGCCGCCGGTGGTGTGCATCACGCCCTTCGGCTTGCCGGTCGAGCCCGAGGTGTAGAGGATGAACAGCGGGTCTTCCGCATTCATCTCGACCGGCGGGCAATGGTCGGAAACCTTCGCCGCTTCCTCGTGATACCAGACATCGCGGCCCGGCTGCATGGTGACATGGCCACCGGTGTGCTTGACGACGATCACCTTGTCGACGTTCGGATGCACCTTGTTGCAGGCGACATCGACATTCTTCTTGAGATGGACGTGCTTGCCGCCGCGCAGGCCTTCATCGGCAGTGATCACGATCTTCGATTCGCAATCCTCGATACGGCCCGAGATCGCATCCGGCGAGAAGCCGCCGAAGACAATGGAATGCACCGCACCGATTCGGGTGCAGGCGAGCATCGCATAGGCCGCTTCAAGGATCATCGGCAGGTAAATGGTGACGCGGTCGCCCTTCTTGACGCCATTCGCCTTGAAGACGTTGGCCATGCGGCAAACCTCGCGGTGGAGCTCCGCATAGGTCACCGATTTCGAATCCTTGGGATCGTCCCCTTCCCAGATGATCGCGACCTGATTGGCGCGCTTGGCGAGGTGGCGATCGACGCAGTTATAGGAAACGTTAGTGGTGCCGTCCTCAAACCACTTGATCGAGACATTACCCGGCTCGAACGAGGTGTTCTTAGCGCGGGTATAGGGGCGGAACCAGTCGAGACGCTTGCCTTCCTCGGCCCAGAACGCTTCCGCGTCCTTCACCGACGCAGCGTACTTTTCGAGGTACTTCGCATTGTCGACATAAGCGCGGCTCTGCCACTCGGCAGGAACGTCATAAACCTTCTCGGACATGTCACTCTCCCTGACTCGGCCAACACACCGAACGATGTGCTGGGAACGTCTGTTCTTGGAGAGCCTTGTAACCGATGTGGCGCGGAGGCGGAAGATTGCACCGCATCGGCAATTGGGAGGGTGCGCGGCGAGCAGGATGGCCGTTGCACAGGCTAATATGCCTCCGGCTTTGGCATCGCGCTTGCTCCCGGTGGTGCATTCCTGTTGAGTTGGCGGAACGCTCCGCTGGCTTGCCTGCAGGACCGGCTTTTTTCACCGATAGGCTCGTTGCATGTCCATCAAGGCCAGCATTCACCACCTGACGCATTACCGCTACGACCGGCCCGTGACCTTGGGTCCGCAGGTGATCCGCCTGCGCCCGGCACCGCACAGCCGCACGCGGGTGATCTCGCACTCGCTGAAGGTCAGTCCGGGTGGACATTTCGTCAATCACCAGCAAGACCCTTATGGCAACTGGCTGGCGCGATTTGTCTTTCCAGAGCCGGTCACCGAATTCAAGATCGAGGTCGATCTCGTCGCGGATATGACGGTCTACAACCCGTTCGACTTTTTCGTCGAGACCAACGCCGAGACCTGGCCCTTCGAGTATCCGGTGGATCTCGAACCCGATCTCTCGATCTACCGCACAGCAGAACCCGCTGGCCCCGCGCTCGCAGCGTTTCTCGCGACGATCCCGCGCGTCGAAACCCGCACCATCGATTTTCTTGTTGGCCTCAATGCGCGCCTCTCGAACCACATCCAATATCTCATCCGCATGGAGCCGGGCGTCCAGACACCGGAGGAAACACTCACGCTTCAGAGCGGCTCCTGCCGCGACTCAAGCTGGCTGCTGGTGCAGCTTCTGCGCCATCTCGGTTTTGCCGCGCGCTTTGTCTCGGGCTACCTCATCCAGCTTAAACCCGACCTTGAAGCACTCGACGGCCCCTCCGGGACCAAGGTCGATTTCACCGATCTCCACGCCTGGACCGAAGTATACCTGCCCGGCGCTGGCTGGATCGGCTTTGACCCGACGAGCGGCCTTCTGACCGGCGAGAGCCACATTCCGCTTGCCGCCACCCCGCATTATCGCAACGCTGCGCCGATCAGTGGCATGGCGAGCTTCGCCGAGGTGAATTTCGCCTTCGATATGCAGGTGAGCCGCATCGCCGAGCATCCGCGCATCACCAAGCCATTCTCAGATGCGGCTTGGGACGAACTCAACGCGCTGGGCCATAAGGTCGACAAGGCGCTCAAAGACGGTGACGTGCGCCTCACGATGGGGGGCGAACCCACCTTCGTCTCGATCGACGATTTCGAGAGCGCGGAGTGGAACACCGCCGCTGTCGGCCCCACCAAGCGCACGTTGGCCGACAAGCTGATCCGCCGGCTGCGCGAGCGTTTCGCTCCGGGCGGCTTCCTGCATTACGGTCAGGGCAAATGGTACCCCGGCGAGACCCTGCCACGCTGGACCTTCTCGCTCTACTGGCGCACCGATAGCCAGCCGATCTGGCAGAACCCGGATCTCATCGCCGAGGAAGGCGCCAAAACCGGCGCCAACGCGCAGATGGCCGAGGCGTTGCTGAAGGAAATGGCGACGGAGCTTGATCTTGCGGCCGATTACATTCTCCCAGCCTTCGAGGACCCCGCTGAATGGCTGGTGCGCGAAGCGAACCTGCCCGCAAACGTGACACCCACCAATTCAGAGCTGAAAGACCCCGAAGCACGGCACCGCATCGCGACCGTGTTCAATCGCGGCCTCACAGAGCCGGTCGGGTTCGTGCTGCCGGTACAAACCCTGCATCCCGTCCAGCCGTGGCAGAGCCAATCCACGGAGAATCGTCGCTGGCGCTCCGAGCGCTGGCAACTCCGGCGTGGACATATCTTTCTTGCCCCCGGCGACAGCCCCGTGGGCTATCGCCTGCCGCTCGGCGCGCTGCCGCATCTCACCGAGGCGCAATATCCCTTCATCCACCCGACCGACCCGACCGAGCCGCGCGCGCCCTTGCCCGAGGTGAAGCCTATCGAGCCGACCCGCAAGGCACAGCATCCGGAGCAGGCACAGGCAAGCTTCGCCGCCGCCAGCCCGACGCAAGGCATCGTCGAGCAGGGCTCACCCGAAGCAGAACTCGATGGTTCGATTCGCACCGCGATCACGGTCGAGCCGCGGGACGGGCGGCTCTGTGTCTTCATGCCGCCAGTCTCGAAGCTGGAGGATTACCTTGCGCTGGTGCATGCTGCGGAGACCGCCGCGCATCGTCTCGGTCTGCCGGTGCATATCGAGGGCTATGCCCCACCGCAGGATCCGCGCCTCAATGTGATCCGTGTCGCGCCCGATCCCGGCGTGATCGAGGTCAATATCCACCCGGCGCACAGCTGGGACGATTGCGTCGCGATCACCTCCGCCGTGTATGAGGAGGCGCGCCAGACCCGCCTTGGCGCCGATAAATTCATGATCGACGGCAAGCATTGCGGCACCGGTGGCGGCAATCACGTCGTTGTCGGCGGCGTGACCCCAAACGACAGTCCGTTCCTGCGCCGCCCCGATCTGCTCGCGAGCCTTATTCTGCACTGGAATCGCCACCCCGCGCTGTCCTATCTCTTTTCCGGCCTCTTCATCGGCCCGACCTCTCAGGCACCGCGCATCGACGAGGCGCGGCATGACAGCCTCTATGAGCTGGAGATCGCGCTGGCGCAAATCCCCGCGCCGGGACGCGGCACCCCGCCCGCACCGTGGCTCACGGATCGCCTGCTGCGCAATATCCTGACCGATTCCTCGGGCAACACCCATCGCGCCGAGATCTGCATCGACAAGCTCTTCTCGCCGGATGGTCCGACCGGAAGGCTCGGTCTTGTCGAGTTTCGCGGCTTCGAAATGCCGCCCGATCCGCGCATGAGCCTTGCCCAGCAACTCCTGATCCGCGCGATCATCGCCCGCTTCTGGCATACGCCCGCAACGGGGGATCTCACGCGCTGGGGCACAGCGCTGCATGATCGCTTCATGCTGCCGCATTATGTCTGGCAGGATTTTACCGATGTGCTGGCCGATCTCGCCGCACATGGTTTTCTGCTCAATGCGGAATGGTTCAAGGCGCAGGCCGAGTTCCGCTTTCCCTTCTGCGGCGAGGCGGAATACGAGGGTGTGCATCTTGAGCTGCGGCAGGCGCTCGAACCCTGGCATGTCCTCGGCGAAACCGGCGCGATCGGCGGTACGGTCCGCTACACGGATAGCTCGACGGAACG
Organism: Rhizobiales bacterium PAR1; assembly: GCA_002256205.1. Lineage (GTDB taxonomy): Bacteria > Pseudomonadota > Alphaproteobacteria > Rhizobiales > Beijerinckiaceae > Rhabdaerophilum. Next base: position 200,472 of record NKIW01000006.1, on the reverse strand, counting down.
TCTCCAGGTGAAGCTCACCGCCGCGACGCCCGAGCGTTACACTGTCGCGTGTAATGGCCGGCGCGTGCCGCTGGCGAATGTGGGCGGGGGCGAAGCGGTCGCGGGTGTGCGCTACAAGGCTTGGCAACCGGCTTCGGCGCTCCACCCCGTGCTCCCGCTCGATGCCCCACTGACCTTCGATATCTTCGATACATGGTCCGGCCGGGCGCTTGGCGGCTGCGTCTATCACGTCGCCCATCCCGGCGGGCGGAGCTACGACACCTTCCCGGTCAACGGTAATGAAGCAGAGGCGCGGCGGCTCGCCCGTTTCGCTGCCAATGGCCATACGCCGGGATATTATACCCTCCCGACCGAGCGGACCCACCGCGAATTTCCGATGACGCTCGATTTACGGCGCGCGCCCGGTGTATAAGGCCGCATGCTCAAGGTAACGCCAGACCCCGCCACGCTCCGCCCGGAAGGATACCAGCCGTTTCCTTCCGCCCCCGATGAGCTTCTCGATGCGGAAGGGCAGGTGCGCCCGGTCTGGCGGCGTTTCCTCGCACATTTTCTCGGGCTGCCGCCGGACGAAATGGCGCGTCATTGCGCGCGCGGTGACCAGTATCTGCTCGATTCCGGCGTGTTCTACCGCCAATACAGCGCCGGGCAATCCGTTGAGCGGCCGTGGCCGCTCAGCCATATCCCGGTACTGATCGAGGAAGCCGAGTGGCAGACCATCGGTGAGGGGCTGATCCAGCGCGCGAATCTGCTCGAAGCCGTGATGGCCGATCTTTACGGCGAGAATCGGCTCGTTTCCGAAGGGCACCTTCCGCCCGAACTTGTTGCCGGAAACCCCGAATGGCTGCGCCCTCTGGTCGGCGTTCGCCCGCGCAGCGGCCATTTCCTGCATCTGCTCGCATTTGAAATCGGGCGCGGCCCGGATGGTGACTGGTGGATTCTCGCCGATCGCGCGCAGGCGCCCTCGGGTGTCGGATTCGCGCTTGAAAACCGCGTTGCGACCACGCGTGTCTATTCCGATATCTTCGCCGGGCAGCATGTTCACCGCCTGGCGGGGTTCTTCCGCACCTTCCGCGATGCACTCCAGAACCTCCGCCACGATGGCGAGAGCCGTGTGGCGATCCTGACACCCGGCCCGCTCAACGAAACCTATTACGAGCACGCCTATATCGCGAGTTATCTTGGTTTCACCCTCATTCAGGGCGAGGACCTCATCGTCGTCGATGGGGAGCCGATGGTGCGCACGGTTTCGGGCCTCAGGCCCCTGAGCGTGCTCTGGCGGCGGCTCGACAGCGCCTATGCCGACCCGCTCGAACTCAACCCGGATACGCGCATCGGCACACCAGGGCTTGTCTCGGCGCTGCGCCTTGGCGGACTGACGATGGTCAACGCGCTCGGCTCCGGTGTGCTCGAAACACGCGCGCTGATGGCCTTTCTGCCCAAAATCGCGCCAGTTCTGCTGGGCGAAAAGCTGAAAATGCCGAACATCGCGACATGGTGGTGCGGGGGCGAGGCGGAACGTGACGACGTGCTGGATGCGCCGGAGCGGATGATCATCAGCCCCGCACTCGCAACCGGCCTGCCGTTTGAAGGCGCGGAGGGGGGCGAACTGGCCTCCAACCTGTCGCCGGAACAGCTTGCCGAACGACTCAATGCGGCATGGGTGGCGCAGGAAGCGGTGACGCTCTCGACAACACCGGTGCTTGTGAATGGCAAACTCACCCCGCGCCCAATGACCCTGCGCGCCTTTCTCGCCCGTACGCCTGATGGTTGGCAGGTGATGCCCGGCGGCTTTGCGCGGGTCGGCGCGGCACCCGAACCCAGCGCCGTCGCCATGCAGCGCGGCGGCAGCGCGGCGGATGTCTGGATCGTCTCGGACAGAGAGGTCGAGGCCGTGACGATGGTTCCGCCCACGACAGGGCCTTATCGGCGCGTCACGCCGGCCGTTCTCCCCTCGCGCGCGGCGGATAACCTCTTCTGGCTCGGACGCTATGTCGAGCGGACCGAGGGCATCGTTCGCCTGCTTCGCGCGCACAACGTCCGCCTCGCCGAATCCGGCGCTGCTGCGGCGCCACTGCTCGAAGCGCTCGACCCACTATTCGAAACCTTCGACATCGACCCCTCCGTCGGCCTGCCGCAAGGCTTCCTCTCGACGCTCACCAGCGCCATCGGCTGCGCCGGGCAGGTCCGTGACCGGCTCTCGCCGGACGCATGGTCGGCGCTGATCGATCTCGATAAAACCGCGCGCCGCATGGCGAGTCGCGTCACAGTGGGCGATGACGCCGCCCGCGCCCTGAGCGCGCTTCTGCGCAAACTCACCGGCTTTTCCGGCCTCGTGCACGAGAATATGTACCGCTTCAACGCCTGGCGCTTCCTCGAAATCGGCCGCCGCCACGAACGCGCGATGGGCATGACCGCCATCCTTGCAACCCTCGCCGATCCCGAAGCACCTGCCGGCTCGCTTGATCTTGCGGTCGAGGCCGGGGACAGCGTGCTCTCACATCGCCGTCGTTTCACCTTCTCGACCACGCGCGACACGGTTATCGACCTGCTCGGCCTTGATCAGATGAACCCGCGCTCGATCCGCTATCAACTCGACGGCATGAGCGAGCAGATCGCACGCCTGCCGGGCGCTATCGCCAACGGCGAACTCTCCGACCTCTCCCGCGCCATGCTCCGCTGCCATACGGATCTGGCAACGCGACGCCCGGAAGATCTCGACACAAAAGCGCTCTGGGCCTTGCGCGGTGACATCGCGGGGCTATCCAGCCTCCTCACCGAAGCCTACATGCGCTGATGCTCTACGATATCCGCCTTGTTATCCGCTACACCTTCGGCCAGCCCACCGGGGCCGGACGCCAGCATCTGCGGCTGCTGCCGGCATGGTTGCCGACACAGCAGCATATCGTCGAGGAGACCCTTGGTGTAACGCCAGCCCCCTCCGAGCGCCGCGAGTTCCTCGATTTCTTCGGCAATCGTGTCATTGAAATCGCGCTGGCACCGGGCCAGAAGGAAGTGAAATTCGAGGTAAAGGCCAAGGTGCATCGTCTCGTGCGCACCGACTGGTTCGACCTATCGCCGCCGCTGGTGCGCCTGCCAGCGGAAATCGAGTCGCAGAAGAGCCTTGGCCCGCATGCGCCGCATCACGGAAGGACCGCCTCACCGCGCGTTCCGATGTCAGACGCGATTACGGCTTATGCCAGAACGGCGATTGCCGGAGCCGAAACCGTCCGGCAGGCGGTGGAAGCACTTGGGCTGGCGCTTCATGCAGATATGACCTTCGATTCGGAAGCCACCGAGGTCGATACCCCGCCGGAGCAAGCCTTTGCCGGACGCGGCGGCGTCTGTCAGGATTTCGCGCAGATCATGATCGCGGGTCTGCGCGGGGTCGGGATTCCCGCCGGCTACGTCTCGGGCTTCCTGCGCACCATCCCGCCGCCCGGAAAGCCGCGTCTTGAAGGGGCGGACGCCATGCACGCCTGGGTGCGGGCGTGGTGCGGGGCTGAGGCCGGCTGGATGGAATATGACCCCACCAATGCCTGCCTTGTTGGCCTCGACCATATCGTCGTCGCCTACGGCCGCGATTACGGCGATATCGCGCCGGTAGCCGGGGTGTTGCGGCTCGGCGGCTCGCAAACCAGCAAGCAGGCGGTGGATATCACCGCGCTTGATGACGACACGGCGGACTGAACGCCGGGAGACTCAGGTAATCCGACGCACACTGGCGACGATTTCCTCCGGTTCGAAGAGACGCAGCCAATCGGGCTTCAGGATGGTGTCCTTGCCGAAGACAATCGCCTTGTTGCAGGCATCCGAGAACACGCCATCGACCTCCTTGAAAGTCACGGCTGCGAGAATATTCATGTGCCCCAGCAGGAAATCCCGGGCCGCCTCGCGCGGAACCCCGCGCCGGATCGCTTCTTCCATCGCCTCGCGCATGGCATCAAGCAACGTCGCGCAGACGGTTTCCGAAAGCCCCGGCTCAAGGATCGCCATCTGATCCACCGTGACGCGATGCGAACGCATCACCGGCGCCCAGATTGCGCGGGCCAGCGCTTCACCTAACGCGTAATGCGCTTCAGGCCCCTGCATCAACGCATTGACGATATGCTGTTTCGCCGCGACACCGCCGAAGCGATCCGCCATGGCCGCGGGATCGGTTTCATCGTTGAAGATCGGCGGATGGCAGGGATGGGTAATGAAATAAGTGATATCCGCCCGCTCCGGCAGATGTCCGGCATGAGGTGCAGCGGCATCGAGGATCACCACAATGGTCCCGGGCGCGAGCGTCGGCACGATAGCGGAAGCGACCGCGCCCACCGCCGTATCCGGCACCGCGAGCACGACGATTTCAGCGCCTGCGAGCGCCTTGTCTGCCGGGAGGCACTCGAGCCCGAAGGCCGCCTTCACCCGCTCCTGACCCGCCGGGCTGACCTCGACAGGCCGTACATCATAGGGCGAAGCGACGAGATTGCGCCCAAGGCGCATCCCCATCTTTCCGCCAGCGCCGAAAAGAGCGACCGTTGTCATGCAAAACCTCGTAGGATTGTCAGGTTCAGGGCTTAGCGGATCGCAAGCGCCACGAAATACATCGCGAAACCGAAAACAGTATGCGCCGCGACATTCAGAAAGCGGATTTGGTTGGCATTCGGCTTCTTGCTCGCCGCAATCCCCGCCCCCATGCCCGGCGCGAGAATGAACCAACCGCAACCGACCGTCACGAGACCGACGATCAGCGGCAGCGGCCAGGTCGGCGCCTTGGCCCAGATGGCGCCACCGATCAGCAGCGTCACAAAGGCGAAGCTGACGCCCACGGCATAATGCGCAATCCAGCCGATCGCGAGCTCATTCGCCACTGGCGGCGTCTCGGCGATGTTGGTGTGATGGAGCCGTCCACGCGGCAGATAGGCGAACCAGCGGCCCACCATCGCCCAGTTTGGCAACGGAATGCCCGCTGCCTTGTTCAGCAACTGGCCCCAGAGGTCGAAAATCACCGTCGCACCGATGCCGATCACGAGGGTGCGGTAAAGAAGTTCGCCGATGCTCATCATAACCTCACACGCAGCGCGCGGTGAGCGCGCCGTCGACCGGCAAACAAACCCCGCTGATATAACCTGCTTCATCCGTAGCGAGGAACACAGCGGCATGAGCGATGTCCCAGCCCGTCCCCATACGGCCCATTGGTGTCGCCGCAGCGCGGGCGCGCACCATCTCTTCCTGCGACTTATATTGCCCGGAAATCTGCTGATAGATCAGAGGCGTATCCATCATGCCCGGCATGATTGCATTGGCACGGATACCCTCTGGTGCATATTGCACGGCGAGGCCCACGGTGAACTGGTTCACCGCGCCCTTGGCAGCGTAATAGGCCGCATAAGGATAGCCCGTGTAACGGATCGCCGCGATCGACGAGATATTGGTGATCACGCCGCGCTTCTGCTTCTGCATGATCGGGATGACATGACGGCAGGCGAGAAACGCCCCGGTGACGTTGAGATCAAGTGTCAGCTGCCATTCCGCCTCAGTGAGATCAGGCGGGCCGCCCATCTTGGCAAAGCCGACGTTGTTATGGAGGATATCGATCCGGCCGTGCCGCGCGAAAACATCGGCCACGAGGGCGGCAATCTCCACCTCTCTGGTCACATCGCAGGCATGGCCTTCCGCACGCCCGCCCTCGCCCGCGATGATGCCGACAGTTTCCGCCGCGGCTTCAAGCTTGACGTCGACGCAGATGACAATCGCACCCTCGCGCGCATAGGCAACGGCGCTCGCCTTGCCGTTCCCCCAGCCAGGGCCAACAGACCCGGCACCGAAAACGAGGACAACCCTGTCTTTTAGTCGTGAATTTTGCACGGGGACCGATCTCACTTGAAGAGGGCCGGGAGCCACAGAACCGTAGCGGGGAAAACAGTGATGATAATCAGCACCGCGACGCTGGCAATCAGGAACGGCATCAGTTCCTTAGATTCTTCCTCCAGCGAGATATTGGCGAACTTCGCGCAGATATAAAGCAGGATGCCAACAGGTGGCGTGATCAACCCGATGCAAAGGTTGAACACCATCACCAGCCCGAAGTGGACGAGGTCGATGCCCACTGCGCTAACCACCGGCACCAGCACCGGAATGAGGATCAGCAGCGCCGGCAGCGGCTCCATGAAGATGCCGACAATCAACAGGATCACGTTGATCAGCATTAGAATAACCAGCGGATCTTTCGAGACCGAAGCAATCCACACCGCGATCTGCTTGGGCAGGCCCGAAACCGCGAGAACCCAGCCGAAGCCAGCCGAAAGCGCGATGATAAACATCACCAGCGCGGTATCGAGCGCGGTCTGGATCAGGATCGGCCAGATCGATTTGACCTCAAGTTCCTTGTAGATGAAAAAGCCGACAAAGGCCGCATAGAGCACCGCAATCGTCGCGCTCTCAGTCACCGTGACAATGCCGCCGACGACACCCGAGAGAATGATGACCGGCATCACGAGGCCCCAAGCCGCATTCTTGATGTAGGTCGGAATTTCGCGCAGCGGCACCTTCTCCGTCGTCGGATAGTTGCGCTTCACCGAGATCACATAGGCCGCGATCATCAGTGAAATACCGAGCAAAACGCCGGGAATGACTCCGCCGAGAAAGAGATCGATGATTGGCGCGCCGCGCCCCACCGAAAGACCGTAAATCACCAGCGGAATGGAGGGCGGAATGATCGGCCCGTTGACGCAGGCCGCCGCCATGAGCGCGGCCGCAAAGCCGGCGCCATAACCCTGCTTTTTCATCGTCGGGATCAGCACCTTGCCGAGCGCAGAGGCGTCCGCGGCCGCCGAACCCGAAAGTCCGGAGAAGATCATCGCGGCGAGCACCGAGGTCAGCGCAAGTCCACCCTTGAAGCGCCCGACAAAGGCCATCGCCAACCGGACGATCTGGTCCGTCAGGCCACCACCGTTCATCAGGTTGCCGGCGAGGATAAAGAACGGGATTGCCAACAGCGCGTAGGATTCCGAGCCCACAATCGAGCGCTGCGCCAGAAGCGTCATGGGCAAGGTTTCGTGCATGCCAATCGCGATGGCCGTAGCCAAACCCATGGCAAAGCCAATGGGCACAGCCATCATCAGCAGCAAGAAGAACATTCCAATCAGGACTGCGGCCAGCATCGATCAGAACTCCCCGGCAATGCCGTCGGGGACACGTCGCCGCGGATCAACAATTTTCTCGACAAAGTACAGCATCATCATGAAGCATGAGACTGGACAGGCGACATAGTAATAGGCCGGCGAAAGATCGAGCGATCCCATCGTGTTGGGCATCACATCGATCGTCAATTTCAAACTATAAATGAAAAGAAGAACGATAAAACTGAGATTGATGAATTCAATAAACCATTTCCAGATTTCCTGTTGACGCTCACCGAGCATATTCAGGAAGAAATCAACGCCGATATGCAGATTTTGCCGGTACAGGACTGCCGAGCCGATGAAGACCACCCAGATGAAAATCATGTTCGAGACCTGCTCGACCCATGACAGCGGATTATCCAGCACGTAGCGCCACCAGACCGCCGCCAGAGTGATGAGCACAATCACACCGATGCAGGCCCCGATGAGGTATTTTGCCGCGATCGTGATCTTGTCGCAGAGCAGAATAATGAAACGCGCCATGCAGGATGTCCTGAAGGGTTGACGACGGGCGAAGCGCTTTCACCCGAAACAGGGTCCAACCAGCAAGAGTCGCTGATGGCCGCAAAAAACGGGCGGCGCTGAAGCCCCGCCCGGTGCACGTATCCTCAGGCGATGGTCGCGATGCGCTCAACCCATTTCTTGACGTGCGGAAAATCACCATCAAGGCCCTTCACGGCAGCGCGGAAGGCATCCTTATCGACCTCGTTGATTGCAATTTTCTTGGCTTTCACGAGCTCCAGAATGCGCTTGTCATCATCAATGACTTTCTTGCGCAGGTCATCTTCAGTATCGCGCGCGGCCTGCACCACGGCCTTGCGCAGATCTTCCGAGAGTTTGGTGAACTGCGCTTCGGCAATAACCAGCATATTGTCCTGCATCATGTGCTCGGTAAGCGCGAGGTTGGTGTTCACATCAAAAATGCCGGAGTTATAGGTCAACGCCATCGGGTTTTCCTGCCCGTTGATCACGCCAGCCTTGAGGGCACCGAACACTTCCGGCCAAGCCATCGGCGTCGGCGAGGCGCCGAAACGCTGGAAGGTCTTGAGCCACATCTGGGTTTCCGGCACGCGCACCTTGAAGCCCTTCATGTCGGCCGGCGTCTTCACAACGCGGTTCGAGGAAAGCTGGCGCGGCATCCGCGGGATAGCACCAATCGGACGCAGCTTTGACTGTGCTGCGCATTCATCGCCATATTCCTTCATCAGCGTGGTCATGACGCGATCCTTATGCGCCACATCCTTGAACATGAAGGGATAGGTCCAGACTTCCGCCGGCTTGTACCAGCCGCCGAGGATCGCCGCACCGGGCGTGGCGACGTGAATGGCCCCCTGCAAGAGCCCTTCGACATGCTCACGCTCGCCGCCAAGCGAGCCGGCATGATGCGCCGTGACATCGATCTGGCCCTTGGAGAGTTCCTTCACACGGGCCGCGAAAACATCGAGGCTGATCGAGATAAAATCAGTCGGCGCGGTCGCCGAGGCGCCGATCCACTTGACCTGCTGCGCGCGCAGCACCGCCGGCATGGCGACGAGGCCTGCCGCGCCCGCCATGCCGCCCACGAGAGTTCGCCGGGTGAGATTTGGTGTCGTTTTCGTCATAGGTTGCTTCCTCCCTGGAAGATGATGCCGGCCCTTTCCGGGCTCTGGCAGGTTCTGTCGCCGCTCCGGATTCAGGTCCGGAACGTCGTCTCCATTTCACGGCGAACCTTCACCGCCGCGTCATTCGGGTCATAGTCGACATCCGACCATTTCAGCCGCGCACCCTCGGCAATCTCGTTCTTGAGCTTGACCTTGTGGGCGAGACCGAGCGGCAGATAACCCTCGGCGAGCGAGGTGGTCGCCGGGGTCTGCTTACCCCAGACGCAGAAACCGCCTTCGCCATCGAGGATTTCACCCGCCTTGAGTGTGCGCTTGGCGGTCGCAACCACGTCGGAATTGAAGCAGATCGGCGCGCCGGTCGGCTCCTTGCGCAACGCGGCGGAGGCCACGGAAATCCCCAACTCCAGTCCGATCATGTGGATCGGACGATAGAGGCAGGCGTATTGGCCCGATTTGTCCGGCAGCATCGAATATTCGCGGAAGCACTCCTCGGAATAGGCGCTGTCCGTCTCGAAAACGACGTAGGTGCCCATCAGCAGGGCGTGCGGCACATCGGTCTCGTCGCGATAGAGCGAGGAGGTGACCTCGGTGACGCCCTTGCGCTCAAGCACACCGCCATCTGTCTTCGGCTTGCAGATCTCGGCATGCTCGAACCGCGTTGCCGGCGGGAAGGAAAGCCCTTCCTTCTGGCTCTCGAGACCGGTGGCATTGCAGACCGCCGTCATCTCGATGCCCGATTTCGTCCCATCGACGAAGGAATTGAACATCTTCGGATTGATCGAATTCCGATCCTTGATCTTCATGTACTTGTCGAGAATGTTCCAGACCGTGTCCGGCGTCGACTGATGATAGGTCGGGTGGTAGCGCGTACCCTTGCCGGCCGAGACCACCTTGAAACCGGCGGCGCGCGCCCAGTCGACGTGATCGGCGATCAGCGCCGGCTGGTCGCCCCAAGCGAGGGAATAGACAACGCCGGCCTTCTTCGCCTTCTGGGCGAGCAACGGGCCGGCAACGGCATCCGCCTCGACATTGACCATGATGATGTGCTTGCCATTCTCGATGGCTTTGAGCGCAAAACGGATGCCCGCGCCGGGATCGCCCGTGGCCTCGATGATCACCTCGATGCCGGGATGGGTGACGAGGCTGTCGCCATTGTCGGTGACGATGGTTGCGCCATGCTTGATCGCGTCATCGATGGATTTCGCGGCGTATTGCTCCTCCGGCCAGCACGCGAGCTTGAGTTGGGAACGCGCGCGCGTGGTGTTGAGGTCCGCCACGGCCACAACATGCACGCCATCGGTGGAGCGCGCCTGCGAGAGGAACATCGTTCCGAATTTTCCGGCACCGATAATGCCGACCGTGACCGGCTTGCCCTCGGCTTTCCGCGCCAGAAGCATGCGATGCAAATTCATGTTCCCCAAGACCTTCCCGTTGATGCCGCCCTAAAGGCGACGAAACACAGACGTGAAGACAGGAACGACAGAACTCCGGCCCGCCAGCGCGGCGGATTCCCGGATTTGGCCCAACGGCGCGTTCGTCCCCGACTTCGGTAGCTTCGTTATCGTGAGCTACGTTTCTCAGTTCGGGAGGCTAACACGTGGTTCTTCGGCAGGAAAAGCGAATAAGATTAGGGGTACTGATGACGTCAATTCATCAATACCCCATCCCGGAAGCGCTATTTGATCGCCCAGAGCGTGAGGATCGGGAAGGCGATGATGAATCCGACACGGATGAACTCCGCAATCAGGAAAGGCACCACGCCTCGGAAGGTATCCATCATCGAGACATCACGGGCGATGGTCGAGATGACATAGACGTTGAGCCCCACAGGGGGATGTATCAGCCCCAGTTCAACAACGATCAGCGCGATAATGCCGAACCAGATCGCCGTATGCTCCGGCGAAAGCCCGAAATCGAGCCCCATGACCACCGGGAAAAAGATCGGAATCGTCAGAAGGATCATCGACAGGCTGTCCATCAGGCAGCCCATCAGGATGTAGACGATCACGATCACTGCCATGATCAGGAAGGGGGAGATGCCGAGCCCCGCGACCCATTGCGCCATCACCTGCGGCATCTGCGTGCGAGCGAGGAAGGCATTGTAGATTTCCGCGCCAAGCAGGATGAGGAAGATCATCCCGGTCTGCTCCGCTGTGGCGCGCACCGGGCGGACAAGTTCGCGGAATTTCATGCCGCCCACTGTCACAGCAGCGATGGTCGCGCAAAGCGCGCCGATGGCCGCTCCTTCGGTCGGTGTGAAAAGGCTCCGGCCCACGAAGAAATCGCCGTTCATGCCGACGAAAACAACGAGGAAGATCATCATCACTGGCCAAGTGTCGATCATATCCTTGAGGCGCGAGGCAAACGGCGCCTTGGGCGTTGCCGGACCGGCCTTGGGGTTGAGCCAGACATAGACGCGGATTGCAATCATGAAGCCGGTCACCGCCAGTGCGGCGGGGATGAAGGCCGCCAGAAACAACTTGGCGATGTTCTGCTGGGTCAGCAGCGCATAGATCACCAGCGGCACCGAGGGAGGAACGAGAATGCCGAGCGTGCCACCCGCAGCCAGACAACCTGTGGTGAGCGCGCCGGAATAGCCGTATTTCCGCATCTCCGGGATCGCGACCTGCCCCATAGTGGCTGCCGTCGCAAGGCTGGAACCGCAAATCGTGCCGAAGGCCGCGCAAGCAAGCACCGAGGCCATCGCCATGCCGCCCTTGAAATGCCCGATCAGTGCATTGGCGCCCCGAAACAACCGCGCCGAAAGCCCGGACCCGGAAGCGACATTGCCCATCAGCAGGAACATCGGGATGACCGAGAAGGAATAGCTCCCGAAGGTCTCGTAGGGCGTTGATTTCATGAAGGCGAGGAAGGGCGTGAGCCCATCCATCCAGATGTAGCCGCCCGCGCCGACCACGAGCATCGCCACCGCGATCGGCAGACGCAGTGCCAGAAGCACCAGCAGGACGAGGAAGCTGAAAAGGCCGCCAGTAAAAGGTGTCATGTCAGTGCTCCCCGCTCGGCTGCGGCCCGATCAGTTTCCGGCGGTGGATTTCCCGCGCCGAGCGCAGGATCGAGTAGCAGATCGCGATCACGAGGAACCAGGCCAGCACGGTCGAGATCAGATAGGGCCAGGATTCGGGCAGGCGCAGCACGGTTGTCGTATCGGCGTATTCGAACTTCTCCTTCGTCGCATGCACGAGTTGCAGCGCAATCGCGAACGCGAGTGCGAGATAAAGCACATTGGCAATGAAATCGAGGAAGGAGCGCGCCCGGACCGGCAGGCCCTTGGTAAAGAAATCGACGAAGACATTGCCGCGCCGCAACTGGCAATAAGGCAGGAAAGCAAAGATCGCGATGGCGCCGCCAATCTGGACCAGTTCGCTATCGCCCGCGATGGAGCGTACTGGCAGGATACCCGCAAGCCCGCGCCCGATAACCGAAGCGCTTTCGATCAGCATGACCGCCACGAGCACGAACCCGCCGAGAATCGCGGTAATTTCCGCGATTTTCTCAAGCGTCTGGCCCAGAGGGCCATCGGGTTCCCATTCGGCGCTTGTTGCATTCGGGCTCATGGCGAAAATCTCCAAAGCGCTCGCATCAGTCGATAGCCCCCGTGTCCGCGTGAGCACAGGAACGATCAACCAGCGCGCTGATCTATTTTGACAGGAAAATCGGGCGCGGCCTTGCCGCCGCGCCCCCGGCTAATCGTCCGGAAGGGCGCGTAGGGCGCGTATTTCGTCATCAGATCCTGCGCGGATTTCAGCAACTCCGCGCCATTGTCTCCAGCCTTGGTGCGGCCTTCGACCCAGGCATCGAGCACAGGCTTCGAAGACGCCTTCCAGCCCTCGAGATCAGCTCCGCCAATCGGCGTCACCTTCATCTTGGCTTTCTCGACCGCCGCGATGCCGAGCTTGTCCCAATCGTCGAACCACTTGCCGAGGCCGCGCGAGAAATCGCCACCGGAATTATTATCAATGACCTTCTTGAGATCATCCGGCAGCGCGTCGTACTTCGCCTTGTTCATCGCGAACAGGAACACGATGGTGTAGAGCGAGCGGTTGCCCTCGAAGACGCTGACATTGTTGGTCAATTCGTCGAGTTTGAGTGCAGGGACGATCTCGTAGGGCATCACGACGCCGTCGACGACGCCCTTGGCGAGCGCCTCCGGCACACCCGGTGCGGGAATCGCCTGCGGAATCGCGCCCATCAGCTGCATTTCATCGTTGATCGGGCGCGAAGGAACACGGATCTTGAGGCCCTTCACATCGCCAGGCGACTTGATGGTGCGGTCCTTGGAATAGATGTTGCCCTTGCCATGGCAGAAAACGGCAAGGACCTTGACGTCCTTCAGCTCGTTCTTCGAGTACTTCTCGTAGTATTCCCACACGGCACGGCTGGTCTGTTCACCCAAACCGGCAGAAACGAACGGCAGCTCAAACACCTCGAGCCGCGGGAAGCGGCCCGGCGTGTTGCCAGCCAGCGTCCAGACGATATCGACGACGCCGTCGCGCGCCTGATCGAAAAGCTGCGGCGGACGCCCGCCAAGCTGCATCGAAGGATAGACCTCGATCTTGATCCGGCCGCCCGATTCCTTGTTGATCTTCTCTGCCCAGGGCAGGAACCAGTCACGATGCTGGTTAGACTGCGCCGGCAGAAAGTGTTGCAGACGGAAAGTGAACTGCGGCGCCTGTGCCAGCGTCGGCGTGGTGGTGAGCGCCGGGGCGGCGGCAAGGCCGGCAGTAGCGGCGATAAGCGAGCGGCGCGTAAGGCGCATGGTAGTCTCTCCCTCTTGTCTCAGCCGGCGCGCCTTGGTCAGCACTACCGGTCTTCAGCGTTTCCTGAGCCGATATGCTCGGCTTTCTTGATCGTTTTTGTCGGCAACAGGCCTGCGCGTCAACCGCAGGCCCGTCATTCCTGTCAGACAGGACAATGCAACGCGGTTGCCGGCCCTGCCAATCGTTTTTTATCCCGCCAGACAGGCAAAGCCTCGTCAGAACGGCAATCCGACGTAGTTTTCTGCGAGGGACCCCATCGCCGCCTCCGAGGACAGGAGGTATTCCAGCTCGGTGCTCTGGAGCTTGTCCTCGTAGGCCAGATTGTCGGGAAACTTGTGCAGCATCGTGGTCATCCACCACGAGAAGCGCTGCGCCTTCCAAACCCGCGCCAACGCCTTCTGCGAATAGCCCTCAAGGCCGGTATCATCACCGTTCTGATAATGCCCGAGCATGGCATGATAGAGGTAATAAATGTCCGAGGCGGCGCTGTTGAGCCCGCGCGCCCCGGTTGGCGGCACGATATGCGCCGCATCTCCCGCGAGGAACAGCTGACCATAGCGCATCGGCTCGGCAACAAAGCTCCGCAGCGGCGCAATGCTCTTCTCGATCGAGGGGCCGGTGATCATGCGGCCCGCGACATCCTCCGGCAGGCGGCGCTTCAGCTCGGCCCAGAAAGCCTCGTCGGACCAGTCATCGACCGTATCGGTCAGCGGCACCTGAATGTAATAGCGGCTGAGCACCTGCGACCGCAGCGAGCAGAGCGCGAACCCCCGCTCGTGCTTGGAATAGATCAGCTCCGGCGAGACTGGCCTCGTCCGCGAGAGCACGCCGAGCCAGCCGAAGGGGTAGACGCGCTCATATTCGCGCAGGACATCCTTCGGGATCGACTTGCGGCTGACGCCGTGGAAGCCATCAGCCCCGATCACGTAATCGCAGTCGATCCGCTCGATGCGGTCGCCATCGCGATAGGTGACGTAAGGCGCATCGGACTTGAGATCATGCAGCGTCACGCCTTCGACATTGTGAAGAACCTTGCCGTTCATCCGGTCGCGGGCTTCGTAAAGGTCGCGGGTCAGCTCGGTCTGGCCATAGACCACCACAGAATTACCACCAGAGTATTTATGAAGATCGACGCGGCTCATGCCGCCGCCGTGGGCGATGAAGAACCCCTCGTGGATTTCACCCTCGCGATCCATCCGCTCACCGCACTGGGCTTCGCGCATCAGCGCGGCAAACCCATGCTCAAGCACGCCAGCGCGAATACGACCGAGCACATACTCACGGCTCTGCTTTTCGAGCACGACGGTGTCGATACCCTTGAGGTGAAGAAGCTGCGAGAGCAGCAGGCCCGAGGGACCCCCGCCGATGATGCAGACCTGAACCTTCATGGTTTCCTCCCGTTTTTTTGAAAACCTAACAGAAGGCGCATATCCCCCAATGGACCAAGTTCACATTTTCTTGTAGAAATCGAACATGCCGCGCATGCGCCTTCCCACCGTAGAATCCTACAATCTCTTCGGAGAATCCGGAGATTTGCCGGATGTTGTGCACTGCGAGACGATCGCAACACGCTCGATCTTGCACAATTGGGAATTCGCCGCCCATCGCCACGCGCGGCTGCACCAGTTCCTGCTGATCGACAGTGGTGGCGGAGAAGCCCGCTTTGAGGATCAAGCGACTACTCTGTCCCCGCAACGGATCATCAATGTCCCTATCGGCCATGTACACGGTTTTTCCTTCATACCCGGCACGCAAGGCTGGGTCGTGACCCTCGCGGCGGAGATGGTGAGCGACGCGCTGACGCGCGGCGAAGGCATCGCCAAGACGCTGGCGGAACCTTGCGTTTTTGACGCCGCAGATGCCATTCGCGCGATCATTCTCCAGATTTTCGATGAATTCGCCGGAAGACACTTCGCGCGTGCCCAAATTTTGCGTGGGTATTGC
This sequence comes from Rhizobiales bacterium PAR1, assembly GCA_002256205.1. Lineage (GTDB taxonomy): Bacteria > Pseudomonadota > Alphaproteobacteria > Rhizobiales > Beijerinckiaceae > Rhabdaerophilum. Next base: position 184,983 of record NKIW01000006.1, on the reverse strand, counting down.
GGAGCGCTGATCGGGCTTGTCGCGCGCGCCTTGGTCGAAACTGGCGTCGCACCGGGCGAGCGCCCGAACTCGGGCCTTCTCGAACAATTCGAGACACTGGTGGAAGCACACTTCGCCGAACATTGGAGCGTGGCGGACTATGCGAAAGCGCTCTCGGTCTCGCCGACGCACCTCAGCCGCATTACGCGCTGGGCACGCGGCTATCCTGCCTCACGCCTCATTCACGAGCGCCTGATCCGCGAGGCGCGGCGCAACCTCGTCTATACGTCAATGCCGATCTCGACGATTTCCTACGCGCTCGGCTTTGAAGACCCGGCCTACTTCAGCCGTGTATTTACCGGCGCAACAGGATTTTCACCGCGCGACTTCCGCAACCGGGTGCAAGGAAAGACACCCTAGACTCCCCTCAACCTAGACGACGTTGAGAAGCGCTTCGCCCGTGATCAAGCGGCGGACATTCTCGGCGACCGTCTCCTGCCGGCGACGGACGGTACCGTTGGTCCAGCCGCTCATATGCGGCGTGAGAACGACATTGGAGAGCGTTTCGAACGGCAGATTTCCCGGCAGAACCTCGGGCTTTTCGGCGGTCGGATACTGATACCAGGTATCAATGATCGCGCCGCCAATGCGTTGGTTAGAAAGCGCATCAAACAGCGCCTTCTCCTCGATCACCGGCCCGCGCCCGACATTGATGACGACGCCATGCGGCCGCATCGCGCCGAGCGCTGCTGCATCGACGATACCGCGCGTTGCGTCGAGCAGCGGCAGCGAAACGACAATCGCATCCGCCGCGCCCATGAAGGCAGGAAGCTGGTCGAGGCCATAGCTTTCGTCGACGCCGTTACCGACCGGCACCTTCGAGCGGTTTGCGACGACAACACGGCAGCCGAAGGCCTTGGCACGAACCCCAATCGCCTTGCCGATATGGCCGAAACCGAGGAGGCCGATGGGCTGGTCGCCCAGCTCGGTGCGGAGCGCGCCGGGGCGCCCTGCCCAGTAATCCCATTTACCCTTACGCAGCGCCGCATCCGCCGCCGCCATCGGCACGTGGCGCATCAGAAGCGCGGTCATCACATATTCGGCGATGGGCTGCTCGTGACCGAAGGCGTTGCAAAGCGTCGCCCCTACCGGCAAGCGCGCGGGATCGATGGCATCAGTGCCCGCTGCGGGAGCCTGATAGAGCTTCAGTGCACGCGGGGTGGGCTCGGCAGCGCCGAGCTTGTTGCCGACGATGACCTCGGCGCTCTCGAAATGCGCTGCTTCACCCGGCTGATCCAGCGCATCCGAGAGCGTGACGATCTCATGCCCCGCTCCGACAAGCGCCTCGAAACCTTCGCGGAAATTGGCGGCATTGCGCCCGTAAAAAGCGATCTTCATCGGGTGATCCCAAAGCATGCTGCGAAAAAATGGTTGCCGGTTTTTCGCAAAAAGCATGCGAAAGCCCGAAGCCATATTTTTCAGGAGAGGTTGATGACGACCTTGGTCGCGCGCGTCCGGTCTGAGGCCTGCGTGAAGGCTTCGACCGCCTCGGCCATCGGGAAACTCGCCGAAATCATCGGGCGAAGATCAACCGTACGCGAGGAAATCAGCTCCGCCGCACGCGCGAACTCGAGATCGAAGCGGAAGGTGCCGACGATCTCGAGCTCCTTCGCGACAATCATGTTGACCGGCACTGGCGCATCGCCGCCAAGGCCGACAAGCACAATCCGCCCCTGCGGGCGCAGCGTCTGGAGTGCAGAAGCCATCGCCGGCGGAGCACCCGAACACTCGAACACCACGTCGATCTGGCCGCGATTCTCGGTATAAGGCGCGAGAACCTCCGCGCCCTTCGAGACATCGAGGCAATCATCACAGCCAAACTTCGCCGCCACAGCGAGCGAATGCGCAGTGATATCCGTCGCGGCGATATGGCTGGCACCGGCAAGGCGCGCCGCCACGATCATCAGAACGCCAATCGGCCCGCAGCCCGAGACGAGCACGCGCTTACCCTTGAGGTCGCCCGCCTGCTTGGCAGCATGCAGCGCCACGGAGAAGGGCTCACAGAGTGCCGCTTCAGCCGCGCTGACCGGCGCAGCGATCTTGAAGACGCGATTTTGCGGCACGCTGATCTTCTCACGAAAAAGCCCCTGAACATGCGGAAACCGCATCGCGGAGCCATTGAAAATCATGTTTTCGCAATGGTTGAACGCCCCGCGCTGGCAAGAGGGGCAAGTGCCGCATGGATGGCTCGGATTGACCGCAACGAGATCACCTTTCGCGACGTGCTTCACCGCTGAGCCCACCGCCTCGACATGGCCGGAAGCCTCATGCCCGAGCGCCATCGGTTGCTTGACGCGAACCGTACCGAAACCACCGTGGTGATAATAGTGCAGGTCAGACCCACAGATGCCGCCGGCCGCCATGCGAACGAGCACGTCCTCAGGTCCAAGATCGCCGACCTCAGCGAAAAAATCCTCGACCCGGAGATCATGAGGGGCGTGAATGACCAGCGCGCGCATGGGGATGCCTTACCCTTAGAGAACCGAAATCATGCCGCCATCGACATAGATGGTCTGGCCGTTGACGTAGTTGGAAGCCTCTGAGCTAAGGAAAATCGCTGCGCCGATCAGCTCTTCCGGCTTGCCCCAGCGCCGCTGCGGCGTGCGGCCCTTCACCCAGGCATCGAAAGCCGGATTGTCGATCAGCGCCTGATTCATGTCGGTGATCATGTAGCCGGGGCCGATCGCATTGGCCTGAAGCCCATGCTCGCCCCATTCCGCCGCCATCGCCTGCGTCAGCATCTTGATGCCGCCCTTGGCGACCGTATAGGGCGCAACGGTAGCGCGGGCGAGAACGCTGGTGAGCGAGGCAATGTTGATCACCTTGCCATAGCCGCGCGGGATCATCCGCCTGGCGGCTTCACGTCCGATGACGAAGGCCGAAGTGAGGTTGGTATCGATCACGCGCTGCCAATCGGCGGTGTCGAGATCAACCATCGGCTTTCTGAACTGGATGCCCGCGTTGTTGACGAGGATATCGATGGCAACGCCGCGTTGATCGAGATCGGCGAAGGCGGCTTTGACAGCGGCTTCATCGGTCACGTTGAAGGCAAGCGCTTGCGCGTCGAGCCCGACCGCCCGCATCTCGGTCACCGCTTCATCGACCTTGGCAGGGCTCGTGCCGTTGATGACAAGCTTCGCCCCGGCGCGGCCAAGGCCCTCGGCCATCGCGCGGCCCAGCCCGCGGGACGAGCCGGTAATGAGGGCCGTGCGGCCCGTGAGATCAAAAAGCGCGGTGCTCATGAGGGATTCCAAAAATCAGAGATTTGAACGGCGAACGGAGAGGTCGCTACGGCTGAAAACGCCGGGCTGGAGATCAACGCAGAGCCCGACGCCCTCCATCGGATAGACATAACCATCCTTGATCACCGGCATTGTTGTGACAAGCTCATTGTACCAGCCGCGATAAAACGCGCGGACCGATTCCATGATCAGCGTATTCGGCTGGCTGAAGGCGGCATGGACGCCCGCGATGAAGCCCACCGGACCGATACAATCATGCGGCGCGAAGGGCTTGTGATAGGTCTCCGCCATCGCAGCGATCTTGCGGCCCTCGGTCAGACCGCCGGTCCAGCACAGATCGACCATCACGATATCCATCGCGTCGCGGTCAAGCATATCCTTGTAGGGGTAGCGCGAACCGAGCGTTTCGCTGGCGCAGACCGAAACCGTGGTCGAGCGCGCATAATCCGCCAGCGCCTGCGGCGAATTCATCCTGATCGGATCTTCGTACCAGGTGGGGTTATAGGGTTCGAGTGCGCGGGCGAGCTTCTTGGCGGTGGGCAAGTTCCAAAGCGAATGGAACTCGACCATGATCTCCATTTTATCGCCAACGGCCTTGCGAATCTTCTCGAAGGGCTCAATCGCCTTCTTGAGCTGCTCGTTGGAGATATAGAGACCCTGATTTTCAATTGCGGCAGGGTCGAACGGCCAGATTTTCATCGCGCCGATGCCTTGTTCGAGCAGGCTCTCGGCCACCGCATCGGCACGGTTCATGAAGCCATCGAGATCCTCGTAGGGACCGTCAGATTCACCCGCATTCCAGTTCGAAACCGGCTTGATGTTGTTAGAACGGACGTACTTGTAGCCCGCGCAGGTATTGTAGATGCGCTGCTTCTCACGACAGAGTCCGCCGAGCATCTGGTGCACCGGCTGGCCACAGACTTTGCCGAAAAGATCCCAGAGCGCGATATCCACCGCCGAAGCCGCGCGATACTCGACTCCGGTCGAGGATTGCGCCATCGGCAAGTTGAGCATCTCCTTGTGGATCGCCTCGATATGCAGCGGATTCTTGCCTAGAATGCGCGCGGCGAGTGTGTCGTGCAAATACGCCTCGATGGCACCCGCGCCGTAGAAGGTCTCACCAAGCCCAATGACACCCGCATCGGTGTGGACCCGCACCCAGAGGACATTGGCAAATTCCTCAGTCCGAAGCGTTTCGATGGATGTGATCTTCACGGCAAGCCTCCCGGAGCCCGGTTTTTCGTCGCACCCCGAGGCACGCCGGCGGTCTGATTGGCCAGACCTTTCGAGCTTGTGACGGAAGTTTAAACATCGCAGTGAAATATCACAACACAAATCGGCACCACCGCGAGCGTGATCTTCGACCTTTGGAGGCGTTCTACAGCGGCAGAGTTTCCGGCACGGCAGCCGGCATTTCCGGACCGGATTGCTCGGCTCGCACTATCGCCTTCAGACCATGGTCCTGCAGATTGGGCTTCCTTCTGGCGTCAGGAAGGGTTTGACTACCCTCGATAACGTCGCTTCTCCGGAATTCTGTCATGTCCCAGCCAAAACCCACTCGCATCGGCATCGTCACGATCTCGGATCGCGCCAGTCAGGGCATTTATGCCGATGAGAGCGGGCCGGCGATCCGGAAGGTGCTCGACGAAATTGTCACCTCGCCATGGGAACCGCTGATCCGCATCATTCCGGATGGCATCGCCTCGGTATCCGAATGCCTCGCCACGCTGGCAGACAAGGAAGGTTGCGATCTCATCCTGACCACCGGCGGCACCGGCCCCGCGCCGCGCGATCTGACTCCGGAAGCCGTACGGGCGGTGGTTGATCGCGAACTGCCCGGTTTTGGCGAAGTCATGCGCCGGATCAGCTTCGAAACCGTCCCCACAGCCATTCTCTCGCGCCAGCTCGCCGGCACGCGCGGCGCCTGCCTGATCGTGACATTACCCGGCAAACCCGGCTCGATCCGCACCTGTCTTGATGCGGTATTCCCAGCAATCCCCTATTGTCTCGATCTGATCGGGGCAGCTCGACTTGAAACCGATCCCGCGCGATGCTGTGCCTTCCGGCCCCCCGCCTGAAGGGGAGAATACGGTGACATGTCAGCCAGAGAATTTGGGTTGTAAAATATCACAACACAACTATGGTTCAGGTCAAATGAGGGCCCTGAAGAAGGCCTCGAAGTGGGGAGAAGCGCGGAATGGCGCGCCGTAAGAGCAGGCTGGTGCTTGTCGATCTGGCGACGCCCATGAAGGCGAAGCGGCAGAATCGCGTCAATCTGTTCGAGCTCGCCTATCAGCGCATTGAGGAACTGCTGATCAACTGCACGCTCCGTCCGGGCCAGTCCCTGACGATGCAGGATTTGCAGGATATGACTGGCTTTGGCCGCACCCCCATTCACCACGCCGTCAACCGTCTCGCGGCGGATACTCTTGTGCTGATTCGCCCGCGTCACGGACTAAAAATCGCGCCGATCGACCTCGCGCGCGAGCGGTTGTTGCTGAAATTGCGCCGGGACATCGAGCGTTTCGTCATTCGTCTCGCGACCGAACGCGCCGGGCCGACCGAGCGGCACCAGCTGCTCCACATGGAACGCATGCTGCGTGACCGCCGCGAAAACCTGACGCTCAACGAATTCAACGTGCTCGACCGCGCAATCGACCGGCTGATTCTCTCCACCGCGAACGAGCCCTTTCTCATCCACACGTTGCAACCGCTGCACACACTGTTCCGGCGGATTGGTTTCATTTTCCACAGTCAGGTGCCGGGCAGGAATACCCTCACCCGCACGGTCGATTGTCACATGGCCATCGTCAACGCGGTGGCCAATCGCCATGTCGAGCGAGCGGTTGAGGCTTCCGATGCACTGATGGTTCATGTCGATGCCATGTTTGACGACATGGAATCCGTGATCGATCCGACCTTGCTCGACACCAGTATCGAACCCATGATGGGGATCTAGAAATACCAGTCCGATGCCGGCCTAAAGAGCTGGAAGATGTTGCTAAAACCAGAATACTGCCAAAAACCACGAGGAGACGACCCATGAAACTACTGAAGAATTTGCGTTTTGCCGGCATGGCCGTCGCCCTCGGGGCGAGCCTGATGGCGGCCCTGCCCGCTTCCGCCCAGACCGTCGCCGAGATTGTCAAGCGCGGCACGGTCAAGGTTGGCGTGCTGATCGGCGCTCCGCCGTATGGCTCGGTCGATTCGCAAGGCAACGCCATCGGCTACGATATGGACGTGACAAAGCTGGTCGCCAAGTATCTCGGCGTGAAGCTTGAGGTCGTCCAGTTGACCCCTCCGGCGCGCATTCCGGCGCTGGAAGCCGGCAAGGTCGATTTCCTGATCTCGACTTTGGCACCGACGCCGGAACGCGCCAAGGCCGTGCTGTTCACGATCCCTTACAGCGCTTTCCAGACCGGCATTTATGCCAAGAAGGGCACCGCCATCAAAGGCTGGGACGACATGAAGGGCATGACCGTCGGCGTCAACCGCGGCTCGTCGCTGGAGCATGAATTCGTCACGCGCGAGAAGTCGCACAACCTGAAAATCCTCCGCTTCGAGGACGATTCGACCGTGATGCAGGCGTTGTTCTCGGGGCAGGTTCAGGCGATTGCCGGCCCGGATGCTCAGGCCAACGCGGCGATCAAGGCCAAGGGCGACACCGAGACAGAGTCGAAATTCTTCTTCGGCATGCAGCCGAACTCGATGGCACTGCGCAAGGATGCGACCGAGCTGCACCAGTGGCTCAACAACGTCATTTATTACATCAAGCAGAATGGCGAGCTGAACAAGATCGCGATCGAATGGGTCGGCAGCCCGCTGCCAGTCCTGCCGACATTCTAACCTGACTACAGCGCCGGCGGCTCCCCCGCCGGCGTACCTCCCATCCATTTTTCTGGCACCACAAAGCCCGTTGTCGCAATGAAGCTTGTTCTGAACTTTACCCCTGTATGGGCCGAATTGGAGTTGATCCTCGACGGGATCATGCTGACCATCGGCCTTTCTGCAGCGGCCATCGTGTTGGGTTCGGCGCTGGCTGTGCTGCTCGTGGGACTCAAGAGTCTGGCACCACGCTGGGTGGGCCTGCTGGTGGATGCCTATGTCGAGCTGATGCGGAATACGCCGTTCCTGATCCAGCTGTTCATGATCTTTTTTGGGCTTCCGCTGCTCGGGCTCAAGATGTCCGGTGCCACTGCCGGTCTGCTCGCAATGACGATGAACCTGGGTGCCTATGCCACAGAGATCATACGCGCCGGCGTGGATGCCACGCATAAATCACAAATTGAAGCGGGTCTGTCGCTGGCACTGACGCGGCTGCAGGTGTTTCGCTATGTCGTGCTGAACCCGGCCTTCGCGAAAGTCTGGCCCGCTTTGTCGAGCCAGTTCGTACTGATGATGCTGGCCTCCTCGATCTGCTCGTTCATCTCCGTCTCGGAACTGTCGGGTGCCGCCGCCATCATCGAAAGCCGGACATTCCGAAGTTTTGAAACCTATATTGTCGTCACGCTCGTCTATCTGGCGTTGGCGCTGGCGCTGAAGTCCTCGCTTCTGCTTCTGGGAAAACGGCTTTTCCCCAACGCCTCCGGGCTGGAACGGCTGGACGTAAAGGCGGGGTCAGTCTGATGGCGACTTTCGGCTTCCCGGAAATGATGTTCATCCTGCGCTCGGCTGGTTGGACACTGCTGCTCACGGCTCTGGCCTTCACCATCGGCGGCATCATGGGTGGCGGCCTTGCCGTTCTGCGCCTGTCGCAGAGCCGCATCCTGCGCAACATCGCTGCGGGCTATATTCTGGTGATCCAGTCCATCCCGGTGCTCATGGTTCTATTCATGAGCTACTACGGGCTTTCGCTGTTCGGCATCGATCTGCCACCGTTCCTCGCGGCCTCCGCTTCGCTGGCAGTCTATTGTTCGGCGTATCTCGCTGAAATCTGGCGCGGATCAATCCAGTCTGTGCCCTTCCAGCAGTGGGAAGCTTCCTCATCGCTCGCCCTGACCCGCGCGCAGCAGTATCGCTATGTCATCCTGCCGCAGGCCGTACGGGTCTCGCTGCCGCCAACGGTGGGCTTCCTCGTCCAGCTCGTCAAAAATACCTCCATCGTCTCGGTGGTCGGCTTCGTCGAGCTTTCGCGGGCGGGAACCCTCGTCAACAACGCGACCTTTCAGCCCTTCAAGGTCTTCACTGTTGTGGCGATCATCTACTTCCTGATCTGCTTCCCGCTCTCGCGTCTTAGTCGCCATCTTGAAAAGGTGATGCATGCCGGCCGTCGTCATTGAAAACGTCCACAAGCGCTTCGGCGACAATGAAGTCCTGAAGGGCGTCTCGCTGAGCGTCGAGGCCGGGCAGGTCGTGGCCATCATCGGCCGCTCCGGCTCCGGCAAATCGACGCTCCTGCGCTGCATCAACGGACTCGAAATGTGTCAGTCCGGTCGGATCGAGGTCGCGGGCCATGTGCTCGATCAAGACCCCAAACACCTGCGCGAATTGCGCAAGGATGTCGGCATCGTCTTCCAGAGCTACAACCTCTTCCCGCATCTCACTGTGGGCGAGAACATCATGCTCGCTCCGCGCCTCGCCAAGGGCCTGGGCACAGCTGAAATCCGCAAACTCGCGGTTGAGGTGCTTGCGAAGGTCGGCCTCTCGGAGAAGTTTGACGCCTATCCGGATAACCTCTCAGGCGGCCAGCAGCAGCGCGTCGCGATTGCCCGTTCGCTCGCCATGCAGCCCAAAGTTATGCTCTTCGATGAAGTCACCTCGGCGCTCGATCCCGAACTTACCGGCGAAGTGCTGGTTGTCATGGAAGATCTCGCCAAAGCCGGCATGACGATGCTGCTCGTGACACACGAGATGAACTTTGCGAAAAACGTCGCTGATGTCACGGTGTTCATGCATCAGGGCAAGATCTGGGAAATGGGCACCTCGGCAGAGCTGTTCGCGGCACCGAAAACCCCGGAACTCAGGAATTTTCTCAGCGCAGGCGTACACTGAGACAAGACGCGCACTGAGCCAGAAATTGATTCTCTTCAAGGGTTTGGCGGACGGGATCAGACATGATCCGTTCCTCGCGATGCCTGCTGGGATCAGGCTGCGCGAGGAGTTTCCATGCCCCGCGCGGCGAGGATCACATTGACAAGGCAGCCAAACCGCGACTTTTCATCGCCCATGCCGTCGCTTGAACCCACCCCCCTCCTTGATCCGGTCCACCTGCTCCACGCTGAAACCCCGCTCAGGGTGTGGTCTCTGATTGTCACGATCTTTGGCGATGCGGTCATGAACAGGGGCGCGATTGCCGCGCCGGAGCCGATCTGGATCGCAGAGCTTATGGCGCTGCTTGATCTTCTCGGCATCGACGCCGGTATTGCCCGCACCAATCTCTCGCGTCTCGTCGCCAATGGTACGCTCGAGCGTGACAAAGCGGGCCGCAACACCTTCTATCGCTTGAGCCCGGCGAGCCGCGCGGATTTCGCTGAAGCCTCGAAGCGAATCTATGCGCATTCGCCAGCGAGTCCTACCGGCCTGTTCCAGCTCATTACCATCGATCGATGCGAGCACCGCTCGGTGGCCCGGGAGACGCTCGAAGCCTCAGGCTTCCGCTTTATGGCACCGACCATCGCACTTCGCCCTGAACATGCCGGAAAGAGTGATCAAGAGATGCCAACGGGTGCGATCCTCGCCCGCGCCGCTTGTTCCTTGGCTATTACCGAAGCCGCCAGCGAGATCTGGCAGATCACCGATCTTAACGCAGGCTACCAGCGCTTCGAGACTACCTTTGGTGGTCTACAGGCGGGGCCAGAGCCGGATCCGGCTGAAGCCGTTGCGTTGAGAACTATCGCGGTTCATCTCTATCGCCGCCTCGTGTTGCGTGATCCGCTCCTGCCATCCGAAGCACTGCCTGCGGATTGGGCCGGCGCACGAGCGCGAAACCTGTTCACTGCCCTGAATGAGCAACTTTACCGCGCCTCCGAGCACTGGCTGGCGGCGCACGGCTATAGGGACTAGCAAGGCCACGCCGTCTCGCAGATTACTGCACTGCAATATGTAACAATTTTTGTTGACGATAGTGTTTTTTGTAACATAATCCCCTCATCGCGATGGCTCCCCGGAACGAGGGAGTTCTGTTGTCCGCATAGCGGGCCCAAAGCGGGAGGGAACCATGTACGCGCAAGCGCTTGATCAGAAAGACAAAGGCCCGAAGGTCGTCGAAGACCCGGAAAAGCTCGCCCGATTCGAGGCGCGTTGCGCAGCAGATGAAAAGATCGAGCCGAAAGACTGGATGCCCGAAGCCTACCGCCGTACGCTGGTACGGCAGGTCTCGCAGCATGCGCATTCCGAGGTCATCGGCATGCAGCCCGAAGGCAACTGGGTGACGCGCGCGCCTTCCTTGAAGCGCAAGGCAGTGCTGATCTCAAAGATTCAGGATGAGGCCGGTCACGGGCTCTACCTCTATTCCGCCGCCGAGACGCTCGGCGTCTCCCGCGAGGAACTTACGGATGCGCTGCTTTCCGGCAAGGCGAAATACTCCTCGATCTTCAATTACCCCACCCTGACATGGGCCGACATGGGCACCATCGGCTGGCTGGTCGATGGCGCAGCGATTATGAACCAGATCCCGCTCTGCCGTTGCTCCTACGGGCCCTATGCCCGCGCGATGATCCGCATCTGCAAGGAAGAGAGCTTCCACCAGCGGCAAGGCTACGAAATCATGCTGACGCTGGCGCGCGGCACCCCGGAACAAATGGCGATGGCGCAGGATGCGCTGAACCGCTGGTGGTGGCCGTGCCTGATGATGTTTGGCCCGCCAGATGCCATTTCCGAGCATTCCAGCGATTCGATGCGTTGGAAGATCAAGCGCTTCTCGAATGACGATCTTCGCCAGAAATTCATTGATGCCACGGTGCCGCAGGGTCACTTCCTTGGGCTGACTTTCCCGGACCCTGCTCTCAAGTTCAACGAGGAAACCAAGCACTGGGAAATCGGCCCCATAGATTGGGACGAGTTCAAGCGCGTTCTCGCAGGAGATGGCGTCTGCAATCGCCAGCGGATGCGCGTCCGCCGCCAGACCGAGGCCGATGGTGCCTGGGTCCGCGAGGCGGCCCGCGCCCATGCCAAGAAGCGCGCCGCCCGGCAAGCGCTCCAGGCCGCAGAATAAGTTTCAAGGGAGATCGTCCGATGTCTGAAGAGCCGATGCCGCTCTACGAAGTCTTCATCCGTCCGAAAGCCGGACTCAGCCACAAGCACGTCGGCTCGCTCCACGCGATTGACGACACCATGGCGCTGCATATGGCGCGCGACGTCTACACCCGTCGCGCCGAGGGCGTCTCGATCTGGGTGGTACGCTCCAACCTGATCGCCGCGTCAGACCCGGTCGACAAGGACATGCTCTTCGAGCCGTCCGTCTCGAAAATCTACCGCCATCCGACCTTCTACGAGGTGCCAGAAGAAGTGGGGCATATGTGATGACGAGCGAAACACCGCTTTTCACCTACACCCTGCGCCTCGCGGATACCGCGCTGGTCCTGGGACATCGCCTCTCGGAGTGGAACGCGCTGGCGCCCACGCTGGAAGAAGATATAGCGCTCGCCAACCTCGCGCTCGATCTGATCGGGCAGGCCCGGCTCTTCTACGATTACGCCGGTAAGGTCGAGGGAAAAGGCCGTGACGAGGATGCCCTCGCTTACCTGCGCGATGACCGCGAATACGGCAATCTCCTGCTGGTCGAACAGCCGAACGGTGATTTCGCCCAATCGATGATGCGGCAATTCCTCTTCTCAGCCTTTGCGCTGCCCTATTACACGGCGCTGATGGGCTCGAAGGATGAAACGCTCGCTGCGATTGCGGCCAAGGCCGAAAAGGAAATGGCCTATCATCTCCGCCATTCCGGCGAATGGGTGATCCGTCTCGGTGATGGCACCGACGAGAGCCATCGCCGCACGCAGGTCGCGCTCGACGAGCTTGCGATCTACATCGGCGAGTTTTTCGCCGTCGATGCAATCGAACAGGCGCTAATCGACGCCGGGATTGCACCTGATCCGGCTAAGATCCGCGCGGAATTCGAGGCAACTCTCGCCCATGTCTTCAGCGAGGCTACGCTGATCATGCCAAAGGCTGGCTATGCGCAGACCGGCGGTAAGCAAGGGCAGCACACCGAGCATCTCGGCCATCTCCTCGCAGAAATGCAGGTGCTGCACCGCGCGCATCCGGGCGCCACATGGTGAGCCTTGCCGCTTCCGAAACGGACGAACGGCTCCAGCGCGCCCGCGCTGCGATTGCCGATGTGTCCGATCCGGAAATCCCGGTGCTGACGCTCGGTGACCTTGGTGTCATCCGTGATATCGGCCTCGAGGAAGGCGGCATCATCGAGGTGACGATCACGCCGACCTACTCGGGTTGCCCGGCGATGAAGGTGATGGAATTCGATCTGGCGACAGCGCTGGCCAAGGCCGGCTTTGCCGAGGCCCGCATCAGGACCGCACTAGCCCCAGCCTGGACGACCGACTGGATGAGTGAAGCCGGCAAGGAAAAGCTCCGCGCCTATGGCATCGCACCGCCGGCGGGGAAAGCCTCGCGCCGAGCGCTTTTCGGCGCGGAAACGGCACTCACCTGCCCGCGCTGCGGCTCGGGCAAGACGACGAAAATTAGCGAATTCGGCTCGACGGCCTGCAAGGCACAGTGGCGTTGTGACGCCTGCCTTGAACCGTTCGACGCCTTCAAATGTATCTGACGAGCATTTTCAGGAAAAGTGGCCTCCGGTTTTCCGTCCGAAAATGCGAAAAAACGAGAATATAAGCAGAGGATCGCATGAGCCGGTTTCACGCCCTGAAAGTCACCGAAATCCGCCGCGAGACGCCGGAAAGCATTTCGATCCGCTTTGCCGTACCCGAAGCGCTTAAGGCTGATTTTGCCTTCCAACCCGGTCAGTATCTCACCGTGCGGACCATGATCGACGGCGAGGAAATCCGCCGTTCCTATTCGATCTGCTCGGGCCTCGATGAAGGCGCGCTGCGCGTCGGCATCAAGAGGGTGGCGGGCGGTGCCTTCTCAACCTATGCCAACGAGAACCTCAAGCCGGGCGATGTGCTCGAAGTGATGCCGCCGGAGGGCCGCTTCACGCCTAAGCTCGATCGCAAGGGCCTCCATGCGCTCGGCATCGCGGCGGGTTCGGGCATCACACCGATTCTCTCGATTGCGAAAACCCTTCTCGCGCGCGATGACGCCGCGCGTTTCACCCTCGTTTACGGCAACCAGACCACGCATTCCGTGATGTTTGCCGAGGAAATCGAGGATCTCAAGAATCGCTATCTCGGCCGCTTTACCGTCGTTCATATTCTGAGCCGCGAAGCGCAGGATGTGCCGGTGCTCGCCGGCAGGATCACCGCCGAGCGCCTGCGTGACCTCGCGAATGGCATTCTTGACGTTAAAACGGTCGATGAAGCCTTCCTCTGCGGGCCGGAAGGCATGGTCGCGGAAGCCAAATCCGCGCTCACCGCGATGGGTGTTCCGGCGGATCATATCCGCACCGAGCTTTTTACCGCCTCGGCACCGCGCAAGCATTTCAAACCGCTGACGCCCGCCGAGGCTGGTGCCGTGCTCGCTGAGGTCAACGTGACGCTCGACGGCAAGGGTCATCGCTTCGAAATGCTCGCCTCGGATGAAAACATTATCGAAGCCGCCGCGCGTCATGGCATCGATCTGCCCTACTCGTGCAAGGGCGGCATGTGCTGCACCTGCCGCTGCAAGGTCACGGCGGGCGCGGTCGAGATGGCCGTGAACTATTCGCTGGAGCCCTGGGAGACCGAGGCCGGCTTCGTGCTCAGCTGTCAGTCGACACCGAAAACCGCCGAAGTCACCCTCGATTTCGACGAAATGTAATCACCTTAACTCGCAGCGCGAGCCGGTATTTCGCCGGTCTCTGCCCGGATCGCCGAAACGAACATCCGCGTGACAAGAGCAGCGTAATCCGCGTGGCTGACGCGGCCATTCTCGCGGAACCACATGTATTTCCAGTTGAGCGTGCCGAAGATCGACATGGTCACGGGGCGGATGAAGTCCCGCGGCAACGCGGGATTGAGCACCACGACAATCCCGCTGATTACCTCGACCAACCGTCGCTCGAAGCTCTTCAGCTCGCCCTGCTGCTCGGCGGAGAGTTGGCCAAGGTGGTTGATCTGGATTTTATGCTGGTGATCAGCATCGCGGTAGCACTCGAAAATCGCCTCGACGACCGCCAACAAACGCGGCTCCGGCGCGAGACTGGCATCGTTTGCCCCTTCCGCCGCCTCGACAAGCTCGATGAGATGAGCGCGGATAATGTCGAAGAGCAGCGCGTCCTTCGAACGGTAATAATGATAGAAAAGCGCCTTGGAGACGCCGAGTGCCTGCGCAATCTCGGTCATCGCGGTGCGATCAAAGCCACGCGTCGCAAAAAGCTGCGCCGCCTCCCGCAGGATCGCGGCGCGCTTGTCATCATAATCGGTTGCACGCGGCCGGGCCATTTCAGTCCTTGGTTGAGCTTAGTTCTTCGGCCGGAGATCGATGATCCGCTTCGCCTTGCCCTGCGAGCGCTCGATACCCTCGGGTGGGAGGACATTGACGCCGGCGGAAATGCCGATCGTATCCTTGATCCGTTTGGCGAGATGCTTGCCGGCGGCCAGCGCCGCATCACCCGCCCCATGCCGCGCCTCGACCTTCACTTCCATCTCGTCCATACGGCCCTCACGGGTCAGCACAATCTGGTAATGCGCCGAGAGGGCCTCGATTTCGAGCAGTTTTTCCTCGATTTGCGTCGGGAAAACATTGACGCCGCGCACGATCATCATGTCGTCCGAACGCCCTGTGACCTTCTCCATCCGCCGCATCGAGCGCGCCGTACCGGGCAACAGACGCGTGAGGTCGCGGGTGCGATAGCGGATCACCGGCATCGCCTCCTTGGAGAGCGAGGTGAAAACCAGTTCACCCATTTCGCCATCGGGCAGCACCGCGCCGGTATCCGGATCAATGATCTCCGGGTAGAAATGATCCTCCCAGATGTGGAGGCCATCCTTGGTCTCGACGCATTCGTTCGCGACACCCGGCCCCATCACCTCGGAGAGACCGTAAATATCAACGGCGTGCATATCAAACGCCTGTTCGATCTCGCTGCGCATCGAGTTGGTCCAGGGCTCGGCGCCGAAAATTCCAACCTTGAGCGAGGAGGCACGCGGATCAAGCCCACGCTTCTTGAACTCATCCAGAATCGCCAGCATGTAACTCGGCGTCACCATGATGATATCGGGACGAAAATCCTCGATCAGACTGACCTGCCGCTCGGTCATGCCACCGGAAATCGGCACGACAGTACAGCCGAGCTTCTCCGCGCCGTAATGCGCGCCAAGGCCGCCCGTGAAAAGCCCGTAGCCATAGGCGACATGACACATCATGCCGGCTTTACCGCCCGCCGCGCGGATCGAGCGGGCCATGACCGTCGCCCAGACGTCGATATCGTTCAACGTATAACCGACCACCGTCGGTTTGCCGGTTGTGCCGGATGAAGCATGCACACGCGCAACCTTGTCACGCGGCACAGCGAACATGCCGAAGGGGTAATTGTCACGCAGGTCCGCCTTCGAGGTGAAAGGGAATTTCGCGAGATCCGCGAGTGTTTTGCAATCATCCGGATGCACGCCCGCTGCATCGAAGGCGCGCTTGTAGTGTGGCACATTCTCGTAGGCGTGCCTGAGCGACAACTTGAGCCGCGAAAGCTGGAGTGCTGCGATTTCGTCGCGGGATGCGATCTCGATCGGATCGAGTGAAGCACGGGGGGGCGTGAGGTCAAGCATCGGATGGGCCCAGGAAACGGAAGAGTCGACGGAAGAGCTTAAGAGAGCAAGGAGCCGGGGATTGAGCGCGAATGGCCGCGGAATTCGGCAATGACAGTGCCGGTTTCATCGCGCACCGTGACATCGCAAATGCCTGAGCGCTCACCACGCTGGCGCTCGTACGCCTCGGCGATCAGGCGGCTGCCGAGCTTGCCCGGCGCAAGGAAGGTCACGCTGCAATGCTGCGCGACATGCCGCTGGCCATGGCTGTTGCAGGCAAAGGCAAAGGCGCTATCCGCGAGCAAAAAGATATAACCGCCGTGGCACATGCCATGCCCGTTGGTCATATGCGGCTCCACGGTCATCGCCATGGTGGCACGACCTGAGGTCACCGAGACGCGCTCGATGCCGAGCGCACGGGTGGCGTTGTCCTCGGCCCACATCGCCTCAGCGGAAAGGCGGGCGATTTCATCCTTGTCCTGCATTTCCTAGGCCTTTCCGGTGAAGTTCGGCGCGCGCTTTTCCAAGAAAGCCGCGACGCCCTCCGCATAGTCGTCGGAATAGCCGAGGCGGCGCATTTCATCGCGCTCATGATCGAGCTGGGTATCAAGCGGGTTGGTTGCGGCGAGGTGGATGGCGTTCTTGATCGCCGCCAGCGCGGCGGTGGGCTGCGTCGCAAGATGCGCGGCGATAGCCTTCGCCTCGGTCATCAGATCGGCATCGTCGACCACCTTCCAGATCAGGCCCCAATCGGCAGCTTTTTCGGCCGAAAGCGTCTCCGCCAGCATCGCCAACGCCTTGGCGCGCGCTTCACCCAGAAGGTTCGTGAGCGTCCAGGTGCCGCCGGTATCCGGCAGAAGCCCGATCTTGGCGAAGGATTGGATGAATTTAGCACTTTTCGCGGCGAGCACGATATCGCCGTGCAGCGCAAGGCTCGCGCCGGCACCAGCGGCGACGCCATTGACCGCGATGATCACCGGCTTCGCCATCGCGCGGATGCGGCGCACCAGCGGATTATACCGCTTTTCGACACTCTCCCCGAGATCGTTCTTCTGCCCCGAGCCAGGCGCGACGGCGCGATCAGAAAGGTCCTGCCCGGCGCAAAAGCCGCGCCCCGCGCCGGTGATCAGCACCGCACGACAGGTCGCATCGGCCGCCAGATGATCGAGCGTTTTGGCCAGCGCACCGTGCATCTCGATATTGAAACTGTTGAGGCGATCCGGACGGTTCAGGGTGACGATCGCAACGCCGCCCTCCCGTTCGACAAGAACGGTTTCGCTCATCATACTCCTCCCGAGATCGGTCCCTTAAGGCGGGCCGAATTCTTTTTTCATGCCGGGCTTCTCCGGCTGCCAAACAAGACTTGTATTTGGAAATTGAAGACTTGCATTCCCTGACCGTTTGGTCAATGAATAAAAACAAGGATCAGAAACGTGATCCAGACGGGAAGAAGCGCTGGCAAAACACCCCTCTCGGGTGCCGTTTGCCCATGACATATCTATCCAAGGGAGGATGACATGACCCCACGTTCCATTCTGAAGCTCGCCGCGCTGGCATTGATGGCGGGCACGACGCTTGGCGCAGCCAAGGCGCAGGACATCAAGATCGGGGCGGTGCTTTCCGTCACCGGGCCAGCCTCCTTCCTCGGTGATCCCGAGGAAAAGACGCTGAAGATGTATGTCGAGGAGATCAACGCCAAGGGCGGGATCAAGGGCAGGAAGATCCAGCTTATCACCTACGATGACGGCGGCGATGCCAACAAGGCGCGCACCTTCGCGACCCGCCTCGTGGAAGAGGACAAGGTTGTTGCCATGGTCGGCGGCACCACGACCGGCACCACAATGTCGATGGGGCCGGTATTCGAGGATGCCCAGCTGCCCTTCATCTCGCTTGCCGGCGCGGTTGTGATTGTCGAGCCGCAGAAGAAATGGGTTTTCAAGACCCCGCACACCGACCGCATGGCCTGCGAAAAAATCTTCGAGGACATGAAGAAGCGTAACCTGACCAAGATCGGCATGATCTCGGGCACCGATGGCTTCGGCAAATCGATGCGTGACGAGTGCGTGAAGGTGAACGCCCGCTTCGGCATCGAAATTCTCGCCGAGGAGACCTACGGCCCGCGCGATACCGACATGACACCGCAGCTCACCAACCTCAAGGGCAAGTCTGGCATGCAGGCGGTGATCAACCCCGGCTTCGGCCAGGGCCCGGCGATCGTGACGCGCAACTTCCGCCAGCTTGGGCTGACCGTGCCGCTCTACCAGAGCCACGGTGTCGCCTCGAAGCAGTTCATCGATCTCGCGGGCGATGCTGCGAACGGCGTGCGCCTTCCCGCCGCCGCGCTGCTCGTCGCGGACAAGCTTCCGGCCTCAGATCCGCAGAAGCCGGTGGCTCAGGCCTATGCCAAGAAATTCCAGGATGCGACCAAGCAGCCGGTTTCGACCTTCGGCGGCCATGCCTATGACGGGTTGATGATCCTCGTCGGCGCCATCGAGCGCGGCGGCGCTGATCCCAAGGTGATTCGCGATGAAATCGAGAAGACCAAGGGCTTCATGGGTACGGCGGGCATCTTCAACATGACCGCGACCGACCACATGGGCCTCGATCTCTCCGCGTTCAAAATGCTGGAAATCAAGAACGGCGACTGGGCTCTGGCTGAATAACGCCGCCTTCGCCTGATGCTCCCCGCCCGGTTCACCGGGCGGGTCTCTCCCATCGCCCGAAGGAAACCGGGTTTCCCATGCTCGCGCAATTTCTCCAGTTCACGATGTCCGGCCTGACGGTGGGTGCCGTCTATGCCGTCGTCGGGCTCGGGTTCACGATCATCTACAATGCTTCCGGCGTGCTGAACTTCGCGCAGGGTGAGTTTGTGATGATCGGCGGCATGGTAACGGTCTTCGCGGTGGCCGCTGGCGTGCCGCTGCCGCTGGCGATCCTGCTGGCGATTGCCGTGGCCGCGATTGTCGGCATCGGGCTGCATCGCCTTGCCATCGAGCCGGCGCGGGATGCATCGCCCGTCGTGCTGATCATCATCACCATTGGCGGTGCGCTTGTCCTGCGCGGTATCGCGCAGCTCGTCTTCGATAAGCAGTTGCACAAGCTGCCCGGCTTTTCCGGGGATACCCCGGTGAACTTTCTCGGCGCCTCGATCCTGCCGCAAGCGCTCTGGGTGCTCGGCGGCACCGCCATCATGGTGGCGCTGGTCTCGCTGTTCTTCGCCAAAACGATGATTGGCAAGGCCGTGCTCGCGACCGCTGCAAACCGCCTCGCAGCACAGCTTGTCGGGGTCAATACCTCGGTCATTCTTGCGATTTCCTTCGCGCTTTCTGCTGCGATTGGCGCGATTGCCGGCATTCTCGTCACGCCTATCACCTTCACGCATTACGAAGTCGGCACCATGCTGGCACTCAAGGGCTTTGCCGCGCTGGTGCTCGGTGGTCTCGGCAACCCGATGGGCGCGATCCTCGGCGGCCTCCTGCTTGGCCTCTGCGAACAGCTCTCCGCCGGCTATATTTCCTCGACCTACAAGGACGCCTTCGCCTTCATCGTGATGATCGGCGTGCTGCTGGTGCGCCCCTCGGGCCTTCTCGGCTCGAAACTCGCGGAGCGGGTGTGATGCGCGGCCTTATCGGCAACCGCTGGGCGGAACTCGGCGCGATGGCGCTGCTGATTGGTCTTGTCGGGCTCATCCTGCCCTCCGGCTATTATTTCCGCGTTGGCGCGCTGGTGCTGGTCTCGGCCATTGCCGCGCTTGGGCTCAACCTGCTGCTTGGCTACGCCGGTCAGGTCAGCCTCGGTCACGCCGGTTTTGTCGGCATCGGGGCCTATGCGGTCGCCCTTTTACCAACCTATTGGGGCGTCCCGACGCTTCTCGCCCTCGCCGGCGGTGCTGTCTTTTCCGGCCTGCTGGCGCTGGCGCTCGGGCGGCCCATCCTGCGGCTCAAGGGGCATTTTCTCGCGGTGGCAACACTTGGCCTTGGCATTCTCGTCGCGATGGTTCTGACCAACGAGGCGCGCATCACCGGCGGACCCGATGGCATGCCGGTGCCGCGGCTTGAACTCTTCGGCACCCGCATCCGTGCACCGGAGACCTGGTACTGGATCACCGGTGGCGTTCTGCTGGTCGCGACGTTTTTCGCGCAGAACCTGCTCAATTCCTCGACCGGACGTGCCCTGCGTGCGCTGCATGACAGCGAAGTCGCGGCGCGCGCTGCCGGGATCGACGTCGCGCGGATCAAGGGCATCGTTTTCGCGGTTTCCGCGATTTACGCCTCGGTCTCGGGTTCACTGCTGGCGCTGCTTAACGGCCATATCACGCCGGATGTCGCGAGTTTCCTCAACTCGATCGAGCTTGTCACCATGGTCGTGCTCGGCGGCATGGGCTCGCTTCTCGGCAGCCTCATCGGCGCGGCGGTGCTGGTGATCCTGCCGCAGGCGCTGACGATCTTCCACGAGTACGAGCATCTCCTGCTCGGCAGTTTCATCATCCTGATCATGATTTTCCTGCGCGATGGCATCGTGCCGACGTTGCGCAAGCGCTTCACGGAGCGCGGATCATGAGCCTGCTCGCTGTCAAAGGCCTGGGGATCGGATTCGGCGGCATTCGCGCGGTCGATAACGTGACGTTCTCGACCGAGCCGGGAAAGATCTTCTCGATTATCGGGCCAAACGGGGCTGGAAAAACCACACTTTTCAACCTGATTTCGGGTGTATATCGCACCGAATCAGGCTCTGTGACGATTCTGGACGAGGAGGTTACACGCCTCTCACCCGAAGCGCTCGCGGCACGCGGCATGGCGCGCACCTTCCAGAACCTTCAGGTCTTTTTCCGCATGAGCGCACTCGACAATGTGATGGTCGGTGCGCATGTGCACGAGGCGCCGCGCGGCCTCTCGCACCTCCTCGGATTGCCTTCGACCGCGCGTGAAAATCGCCAGACCCGTGATGAGGCCATGGCGCTGCTCACCCGCCTGCGGCTGGCCGATGTTGCGGAACGCACGGCGGGCAACCTCTCCTATGGCCAGCTGAAGCGGCTCGAAATCGCCCGCGCGCTCGCCTCACGCCCGAAAATCCTGCTGCTCGATGAGCCTGCCGCCGGCTGCAATCCGACCGAAACCGCCGAGATCGACGAGATCATCGTTGAGGTTGCCAGGAGCGGCGTCGGCATTCTCCTGGTCGAGCACGACATGAAGCTCGTGATGGGTGTTTCCGACCGCGTGCTGGTGCTGACGCAGGGCCGCGTGCTGATCGAAGGTACGCCGGCGGAAGTTGCGAATTCTCCGGCGGTCATCGAGGCCTATCTCGGCACGGGCCTTCCTTCGCTGGAGGCGACCCATGCTTGAGGTCAAGGGCCTGACCGGGGGTTATGGCCGGATCGAAGTGCTGCACGGCGTCGATGCGCATATCTCAGCGGGCGAAATCGTCACGCTGATCGGCGCGAATGGTGCTGGCAAGACCACGCTGATGCGCATCATTTCCGGTGTCCAGCCGCTGATTGCCGGTAAGATCACCTTTGAAGGTGCGGATTTCACGGCGCTCGCGCCGCATAAACGCGTGGCGGCAGGCATTATTCAGGTTCCCGAGGGGCGGCAGGTCTTTCGCCCGATGAGCGTGGAGGACAACCTGCGTCTCGGCGCTTACCGCCGCAAGCGCACACCGGATGCCGACCTTGAGCGCGTCTATGCCATGTTCCCGATCCTGAAAGACAAGCGCCATCTCGCGGCGGGCGGGCTTTCCGGCGGACAGCAGCAGATGCTCGCCATCGGTCGTGCGATCATGGGCAATCCGAAGCTCCTGCTGCTGGATGAACCCTCGATGGGCCTCGCGCCGATCATCGTCGCCCAGATTTTCGACGTCATCCGCCAACTCAAAGCGATGGGAATCACGATTTTCCTCGTCGAGCAGAATGCCAGCGCGGCGCTCGCGATCTCGGATCGCGCTTATGTGCTCGAAACCGGGCGCGTTGCTCTGTCCGGGCCAGCCCGCGAGATCGCCGGCAACGCGGATGTCCGCAAGGCCTATCTCGGAATTTAAAAGGGACCCTTCACCATGATTCTAGGCCTGAAAAGCTACGCCGAGGGGCATTGGGTGGCCGGCAAGGGTGCGCCTGCCGAGATCGCAAGTGCGGTGACTGGCGCGATCATCGCTCATGCCAATTCCGACGGCCTCGACATGGCGGCGATGTTGCGCTTTGCCCGCACGGTTGGCGGTCCGGCCTTGCGCAAATTGACGTTCCACCAGCGCGCCGAACTTCTCAAGAAGATCGCCCAGCACCTCACTGCGAACAAGGACGCGCTCTACGCCCTGTCCTATGACACCGGCGCGACCAAAACCGACAGCTGGATCGACATCGACGGCGGCATCGGCACTGTGTTCACCTTCGCCTCGAAGGGCAAGCGCGAACTTCCGAACGAGACGTTTCTGATTGATGGCGAGGTCGAGAACCTCTCGAAGACCGGCAGTTTCATCGGTCAGCATGCCTATTTCTCGCGCGAAGGCGTCGCGGTGCAGATCAACGCCTTCAACTTCCCCGTCTGGGGCATGCTGGAAAAGCTCGCACCGGCAATCCTCTCTGGCATGCCGGTGATTGTGAAGCCCGCGACGACCGGCGCCTTCCTCGCCGAAGCGGCGGCGCGGATGATCGTCGAAAGCAACATCCTGCCGCCTGGTGTGTTCCAGTTCGTCTGCGGCGCAGTGCATGATCTTTTCGACCACCTCACCGGGCAGGATATGGTGGGGTTCACCGGTTCGATTGAAACTTCGGCGCGGCTCCAGAGCCACCCCGGCATTCTGAAGAATGCGGTGCCCTTCGTCGCCGAGCGCGATTCGCTCAACTGCTCGATCCTCGGGCCGGATGCGACACCGGAGACACCGGAGTTCGACATTTACATCCGCGAGGTTCTCCGTGAAATGACCGCAAAGGCGGGCCAGAAATGCACGGCCATCCGCCGCATTCTCGTGCCCGAGTCACAGGCTGAAGCTGTGTCTGCAGCGCTCTCCGAACGCCTTGCCAAAATCCGGATCGGCGATCCGCGGCTGGAAACGACGCGCATGGGGCCGCTCGCCAGCCTTGCACAGCGCCGGGATGTTTCTGCGCGGATCAATATGCTGTCGAAGGAAGCGGACATCGTTTTCGGTGATCCCGCCAAGGTTGCACCGGATGGCGCGGATGCCGAGAGGGGGGCCTTCATCTCGCCGGTTCTCTTGCGCGCGCGCGACGTCAGCGGCGCGGAGAGCATCCATTCGGTCGAGGCCTTCGGACCCGTGGCGACCATCCTGCCTTATCGCGATCTCGATCAGGCCGTGGCGCTTGCCAATCGCGGCGAGGGCAGCCTTGTGGGTTCGCTTGTCACGCACGACCCGGACGTCGCGCGGCAAGTGATTTTCGGCGCAGGCGCTTTTCACGGGCGCATGCTGGTGCTGGACCGCGATTGCGCGAAGGAATCGACTGGTCACGGCTCGCCCATGCCGCATCTCATCCATGGCGGACCGGGGCGTGCGGGCGGCGGCGAGGAACTCGGAGGCATCCGCGCGGTGAAGCATCACCTGCGCCGCATCGCCCTGCAAGGCTCTCCTGCGACGATCGCCTCACTTCTGAAATCCTGGACCAAGGGCGCGCCGGAAATCGAGAAGGACGAACACCCCTTCCGCTACGCCTTCGGCGAGCTTGACCTCGGCCAGAGCTTCCACTCGAAGGAGCGCGTCGTCACGCTGGAAGATATCGAGCATTTCGCGCATTTCACCGGCGATACATTCTACGCCCATATGGACGAGGAAGCGGTGAAGGGGCACCCCTTCTTCCCCGGCCGGGTCGCGCATGGCTATCTGCTGCTGGCCTTCGCGGCGGGGCTTTTTGTCGAGCCTAAGCGCGGGCCTGTGCTGGCGAATTACGGGCTCGACAATTTGCGGTTCATGAAGCCGGTCCAGCCGGGGGAGGCGATCAAGGTGCGCCTCACGGTGAAATCAAAGTCGCCCCGCAACGCCGATTACGGCGAGGTGCGCTGGGACGTCGAGATCACAAATGGCGCGGGCGAGACCTGCGCCACCTACCAGCTTCTGACGATGAACGCCTACGTGCGGTAAGACCAGCCTCAGGGACCTTACCCGTTTTTCCCGTCACGGCGGAGCGTCGGCAGGCCAATGCCCGCCGCATCAAAGCCGCCATCGACCGCAAGCACCTGCCCGGTGATGTAGCTCGCGCGCTCGGAACAGAGGAAATAGATCGCCTCGGCGAGTTCTTCCTCAAGGCCGTAGCGGTTGAGCGGAATGGCGTCGTGATAATCCTTGCGGATCTCCGGGCTATGCACCTGCTTCGCCATAGCGGTATCGACAGGGCCGGGCGCAACAGCGTTGACGCGGATGCCCATGCCGCCAAGCTCGACCGCCTGCTGCTTGGTGAGGTGCTTGAGCGCCGCCTTGCTGGTGCCATAGGCGACCCTTAGCGTCGAGGCACGAATGCCGGAAATCGAGGTGATATTGACGATGGCGCCGCCCTGTTCGCGGAGCAGCGGCGCAGCGGCGAGCGTCATCAGGAACGGGCCGGTGAGGTTCACCGCCATGATGCGGTTCCATTCGGCCGGTGTGGTTTCCAGCAAGGTCTTGAAGGTCGCGGTGCCGGCGTTGTTGACGAGCGCATCGAGCCGGCCAAAACGCTGCTTGACCGCCTCCAACGCCGCAAAATCAGCCTTTTCATCAGCGACATCCGCCACGATGGCGAGTGTGGTCTCCGGCTGCGCCAGCACCTTCATCGTGTTGGCTAGGTTATCGCCGTCGATATCAAGCAGCGCCACGCGCCAGCCATCCGCCAGAAAGCGCTTTGCCGTGGCAAGCCCGATGCCGCGCGCCGCGCCGGTAACCAGCGCAACCTTTTGAGACGTATCAGCCAAGGTATTCCTCCAAACCATTGTTTGGGACACCTTGACGCAACCGGGCTTGAAGATCGAGAGCCCCAGCGGCTCTCGATCCGATTTGCGCAATGAAAAAGTCGACCCGCGTTATTCGGCAGCCTGTTGATAGGCTTCCATGGGCGGGCAGGCGCAGACGATGTTGCGGTCGCCATAAGCGTTGTCGACGCGACCAACCGGGCTCCAGTACTTGTCCATCGCGCTCTGGCCTGCCGGGAAACACCCCTCGGTGCGGGTGTATTTGCGGTTCCAGCTCTCATCCGCAATATCGAGCACAGTATGCGGAGCATGTCGCAACGGGCTTTCCTCGGCGGTGAAACGTCCCTTCTCGACGTCGCCGATTTCACGTCGGATCGCGATCATCGCGTCGATGAAGCGGTCGACCTCGTATTTCGATTCCGATTCGGTCGGCTCGATCATCAAGGTACCCGGCACGGGGAAGCTCATCGTCGGCGCGTGGAAGCCGAAATCGACAAGCCGCTTGGCAAGATCATCGACCGTAACCCCGAACTCATCCTTGAACCGACGCGGATCGACAATGCACTCGTGTGCGACGCGCCCGTTGTGGTTCTTGTAGAGCACCGGGAAATGCGGATCGAGGCGCTTGGCGATGTAATTCGCCGAGAGGATCGCCACCTCCGTCGCGCGCTTCAAACCCTCGCCGCCCATCATCAGGATATAGGCGTAGGAAATCGGCAGGATCGATGCGGAACCATAGGGCGCCGCCGAAACCGGGCCGCACTTTGACTTGCCAAGCGCGGGATGGCCGGGAAGGAACGGCGCGAGATGCGCCTTCACCCCAATCGGACCAACGCCTGGACCGCCACCACCATGCGGAATGCAGAAAGTCTTGTGCAGGTTGAGATGGCTGACATCGGCGCCGAACTTGCCCGGCTGCGACAGACCGACCTGCGCGTTGAGGTTCGCGCCATCGAGATAAACCTGCCCGCCATGGCTGTGAATGATCTCACAAAGCGCGCGGATTTCTTCCTCGAACACACCGTGCGTCGAGGGATAGGTCACCATCACCGCCGCGAGGTTTTTCGAGTACTGCTCAGCCTTGACCTTGAGGTCCGCCATATCGACGTTGCCCTGCGCGTCACAGGCCACAACCACGACTTCCATACCGACCATATTCGCGGTCGCCGGGTTGGTGCCATGTGCCGAGGAGGGGATCAGACAGATGTTACGGTGACCCTCTTTTCGCGACTGATGATAGCCGCGAATCGCCAGCAGCCCCGCATATTCGCCTTGCGCTCCGGAATTCGGCTGGAGCGAAACGGCATCATAGCCAGTGATTTCGCAGAGCCAGCCTTGCAAGGTCGCGAAAAGCTCCGCGTAGCCCTTGGCCTGATCGGCGGGCGCGAAGGGGTGAAGCGCACCAAATTCCGGCCAGGTCACCGGGATCATCTCGGTGGTCGCGTTGAGCTTCATCGTGCAGGAACCGAGCGGGATCATCGCGCGGTCAAGCGCAAGATCACGGTCCGCGAGTTTGCGCATATAGCGCAGGATTTCGGTCTCCGAGCGATAGCGATGGAAGACCGGATGCGTCAGGAACGCCGACTGGCGCTTGAGCCCCGCTGGCAGTGCCTCGCCTGCCTTCTTGGCCATCGCGGCATAGGAAAGCGCGCCACCAAATGCCGCCCACACCGCTTCGACGGTTGCCGGGGTCGTGGTTTCATCGAGCGAAATCCCGAGTCCCGTCTTGCCGATAAGGCGCAGATTGATCTTCGCCGCCTTGGCGCGCTTGACGATCGTGACACGCTGATCGCCCGCTTCCACGGTGATCGTATCGAAGAACGCGGCGGATTGGGGCGCAAAACCGAGCTGCGCGAGGCCAGCCGCAAGCACCGCCGTCTTGCCGTGAACATCACGCGCGATGGCGGCGAGGCCCTCAGGGCCGTGATAGACGGCATACATCGACGCCATCACGGCGAGTAGCACCTGCGCGGTGCAGATGTTCGAGGTCGCCTTTTCACGGCGGATATGCTGCTCACGGGTCTGAAGCGCGAGACGATAGGCACGATTGCCGCGCGAATCGATCGAAACACCAACCAGACGCCCCGGCACCGAGCGCTTCAGCGCATCCTTGCACGCCATATAGGCGGCATGCGGGCCGCCATAGCCCATGGGCACACCAAAGCGCTGCGCCGAGCCGATAGCGATATCTACCCCGAGTTCACCCGGCGCAGCGAGAAGCGTCAGCGCGAGGAGATCCGCAGCGACAATCGCGATGCCGCCCGCCGCTTTGACCGCTGCAATCGCCTTGCGCGGATCACGGATGGCGCCACGCGTGCCGGGATACTGGAAAATCGCGCCGAAAACCTGATCAGCCTTGAGGTCCTTGTCGGGGTCACCAACCACGAGCTTCCAGCCCAGCGGGGCAGAACGGGTCTGGAGCACCGCCAGCGTCTGGGGATGCACCTCAGCATCGACGAAGAAAGCCTTGCGATCGGCCTTGCAGGCACGCTCGGCCACCGCCATCGCCTCGGCTGCAGCAGTCGCCTCATCGAGAAGCGAGGCATTGGCAATGTCGAGGCCAGTCAGGTCGGCGATCATCGTCTGGAAATTGAGGATGGCCTCAAGCCGTCCCTGGCTGATTTCCGGCTGATAGGGGGTATAGGCCGTATACCATGCCGGATTTTCGAGAATATTCCGCAAGATAACGTTCGGCGTGACAGTGCCATAGTAGCCCTGCCCGATCAGCGAAGTGAAAACTGTGTTCTTCGAGGCAATGCGGCGAAGTTCCGCCAGCGCTTCGACCTCGGAGAGCCCGTGGCCGGTGTTGAGCGGCCCCGCCTGCCGGATCGAGGCCGGAACAGTCTCGGCCATCAGCTGATCGAGGCTGTCCGCCCCGACCACTTTGAGCATCGCGGCGATATCCGCGGGCGACGGGCCGATGTGGCGGGAGACGAAATCAATGGAAGCGGTTGGAGCCGATGCGCGCATGGAATTTCCCCGGAAAGAAGGCAGACGACCACAGGGACCGGCTTTCGCCAGTCTGGACGCCCCATCTGTCCTTGCGCCTGAGAGTGTTATCCCGTCGGCGGACGCCGCTGGGCGCCTCTTTCCAGATGTAGAAGTGTCGTGGTCCTTTTGCCTGAGAGTTTCCGGGGCGGTTGCTCCTTCGGCGCCTTTGCAAGCAAAGGTCTCTCCCGACGACGTTTCTCACCTACCTGACAGGGCCGGGGCTGTAAAGGCGCGGGCGGCATTACCCCTCACGTAAAAAAGGACATCGGTGCAATTGACGTGTCAAAACCTCTTCACAGCGGCAGGCCTTCCCGCATAGCCTGACGGTAACGCGCTGCACGGCATAGGCCGTCGCCAAAAGGACATTCACATGACGATCTTGATCGCCGTTCAGGGGTGGGATCCTGCCCCTTGGCTCGAACGCTTCCGCCGTCTTGGCGTGGACCGCACCGTGCTCGACGCCCGCGAGCCGTTCGATCCGGCTGCAGTGCGCTATGCCGCGGTCTGGAAGCCAAAGCCCGGCCTTCTCGCCTCCCTCCCGAACCTCAAGGGCATTTTCAACCTCGGCGCAGGCGTCGATGCGCTGCTGGCAGACAAAACCCTGCCGGACAAGCCGATCTTCCGCATCACCAACCCGGATCTCACCAAGCGGATGACCGAATGGGTGACGCTTCAGGTGTTGTTCCACATGCGTCAGATGCCAGCCTACATGGCAAACCAGAAGGCACGGCAATGGAAGCCGCTCGACCAGCCGGGCGCGCATGAACTCCGCGTCGGCATCATGGGCATGGGCATTCTCGGCCGTGATTCAGCGGAAGTGCTGATGCGTCTCGGTTTCAAGGTCGCGGGGTGGTCGCGTTCGCGCCAGAGCATGCCGGGCCTGGAAGCCTTCGCCGGGACGGAAGAACTTCCGGCCTTTCTCGCCCGCACCGATATTCTCGTTGTGCTTTTGCCGTTGACGGAGGCGACGCGCGGCATTCTCAACCGCGATCTCTTCGGAAAACTCGCACAAAACGGCGCAATGGGGGCGCCGATCCTAATCAATGCCGGTCGTGGCGGACTTCAAAGCGAGGCGGATATTCTCGCCGCGCTCGAGGATGGGACGCTCGGCGGCGCCAGTCTGGATGTCTTCGAGCCCGAACCGCTCCGGCCCGAAAGCCCGCTCTGGCTGCACCCCAAGGTGATCATCACGCCGCATATCTCGGCGGATTCAACACCAGATGGGCTGGTTTCCGGCGTTCTCAAGGATATCGCCGCCTTTGAGGCGGGCGAGACGCTTCCAAACGAAGTAGACCGAAAAACCGGATACTAACGCTCAGAGCGTGCGCAAAATCCCCTTGGTCACATCGAACATCGCGCCGTGCAGTTGGAGCTGGCCGCGCCCGTGCAGGATGTTCACACATGGAAAAGTCAGGAGATTCTGGATCGAATTGCCGATGGAGGTGATCGCGAGACGCTCGGCGTAATCATGGTCGCTTTCGCCTTCCTGTGTCGGGAGAGCCTCGGCGGCGGGAGAAATCATCGTCATCCATTTGCCGATAAAATCGCCCGGTGAGAGCGCGTCGTCATCGGGGTTGCGGCTGCGGCGCACGAAGGCATGGACGCCGCCGCAGCGGCCATGGCCCATCACCACGATATGCTTGACCTTGAGCGCCTGAACCGCGAACTCCAGCGCCGCTGACGTGCCATGCAACTCGCCATCCGGCGAATAGGGCGGTACGAGGTTCGCAACATTGCGCACGACAAACAGTTCGCCCGGGCGCGCATCGAAGATAACCTCCGGCGAAACGCGGCTGTCACAGCAGGCGATGATCATGATCTCGGGACGTTGGCCATTTTCCGCCATTTCCTCGAAACGCGCACGTTCCTGCGGCAATCGGCCCTCTTTGAACGCCTCGTATCCGGCAAGCAACCGGGCGGGAAAGGCAGGCTGGACGAGATCACGACGAACGGACGATTTGGCGGAAGGATCAGCTTGAGCACTCGGATCTTGGGTCATGCGGTCAATCCTGATCATTGGCATCTCGGCGCAGCATAAGTAGCTGCGGCATCATGGCCGTCAACCCGCGCTTTGGGCGCATTCGCGCTATCGGAGGCGTGACTAGAGAAGACCTAGACAAACAGAAGCTAGATCCAGATGGCCATGGGCAACCCATAGCGGTCCCGCGGGAAAGGGTCCGGATTGGGCCGGGTAAGTCCCTGCGCCGCGCGCAAGGCGGTGTGAGAACAGGCAACAGCGTCGAGAAAATCATCGGTCCCCGCGCCGCGTGGCGGTTTTGACATCAAAAACGCTGGCGAAAATCCAGCCTTTGCCAGCAAGGCGCGCCGCTCCTCCGCGCCCTCCTGCGACTTTTTCGAGTAGGCCAGCGGTTCACCCTTCAAGAACCGGAACACGACCTCGGGATGGGTCTCGTAGACGCGGTGCGCCAGCGCCGGGTCGGCGCGCAGGGCCATGTCGATTTCCCGGATTTTCGGAAAGAGGTTGAAGCTCTGTTTGGCAACCTTCCGCGGCGGAACGGAACCCGCGAGTGCTGCTGCACAGGCCGCGCCATAATTCTCAGCTTCAACCGCCGCCCGGACGGGTATCGAAAACACACTCGATTGCCGCGCGCCAAGCAACGGACGCACAGCCTGCTCGGCGGGGCGCCCCGGCCCCGCAATCGCATCCGGCAGGCCCATCGGCATGTCGATGGCGAGCGCAAGAAGATCGGGCTCGGCGGCGACAAGCGCGGAAATACTGGTGTGAAGGCCAACCCGCACGGGCGCACGCCCGTCGAGCGGGCGGAACACCACAATCCAGCCCGCCTTGCAGCCATCCGCCCCGGCAACCCAGCCCATCGCATGCCTCCCGTTGTTTCCGGCTTGATTTACGGCACCAATCCGTCCTTCGATAGCAAGACGTGATCATCGTGATAAGGAAAGCCCATGCCTCGCCGTCGCCGTTCGGTTCTCTACGTGCCTGCGACGAATGAGCGCGCGCTCGCCAAGGCGGCGACGTTGGCGGCAGATGCGGTGATCATCGACCTCGAGGATGCCGTCGCGCCCGAACGCAAGGCCGAGGCGCGCACGCGCGCACGCGCCGCGCTGGAAAGCGGCATCTTCCGCGAGAAGGAAACGATTATCCGCGTCAACGGCTTTCCGGAGACCGGCGATGCACCGGATCTTCTGGCGGATGATCTGGCGGAACTCGTGCCGGCACGCCCTGATGGCTTCCTGTTCCCGAAAATCCGCAACGGCGAGGATGCCCGGCGCGCCGAAGCCGCGCTGAACCATCATTATGCGGATGAATCGATCCGTCTCTGGTTGATGATCGAAACGCCGATGTCGATCGTCAGGATCGGCGAAATCGCAGCTTTGGCCGAGGATCAGGACAGCCGCCTCAGCTGCCTCGTGATGGGGACCAACGACCTCGTGAAGGAAATGCGCATCCCGCCGACGCCATCGCGGCTCGCGTTGCTGCATGCGCTATCGACCTGCGTGATCGCAGGCCGCGCTTACGGGATCGATGTTCTCGATGGCGTCTACGGCGCGCTTCAGGATCAAGTCGGGTTCGAGGCTGAATGCCTGCAGGGCAAGGGCCTCGGCTTTGATGGCAAGACGCTGATCCATCCCGGCCAGATCGAGGCGGCAAATCGCCTCTTCGGCCCCTCGGAGGCGGAGCTTGCGGAAGCTCACGCGATTATTGCGGCCTTTGAATCACCGGAGAACGCCGGAAAGGGCGTTCTCACGGTGAATGGCCGCATGACAGAACTGCTGCACTACGAGATCGCCAAGCGCACCGTGTCGCTCGACTAAATTCTCGCAACTCTTATTTCTTGGCCTTTTTGGCGCGCTCGATCGCCTCGACGATCAGACCGCGCGCTTCCTCGGCGTCGCCCCAACCCAGAAGCTTGACCCATTTGCCCGGCTCGAGATCCTTGTAGTGCAGGAAGAAATGCTCGATCTGGCGCCAGGAAATTTCCGGCAGATCGGTATAATTCTGCACATTGGCATAACGCTGGGTCAGCTTGGCCGAGGGCACCGCGATGATCTTCTCGTCGCCGCCGCCATCATCTTCCATGCGCAGCACACCGATCGGCTTCACATTGATGACCGCGCCAGGAATGATCGGGCGGGTGTTGGCAACGAGCACGTCGATCGGGTCACCGTCGTCGGAAAGCGTGTGCGGAACAAAACCGTAATTCCCCGGATAACGCATCGGCGTGTAGAGGAAGCGATCCACAACCAGCGTACCGGCATCCTTGTCCATCTCGTATTTGATCGGCTCGCCGCCAATCGGCACTTCGATGATGACATTGACATCATGAGGGGGGTTCTTGCCGATCGAGAGGGCATCAATGCGCATGGGGAAACTCCGAAAAATTGGGTTGCGACGCTCTAACTCCGATTGTCGCACCGCACAATATAGCAGTTCCGCCCATATGCAGGCCAGCACATGGGCCCTTTGCCATTCCAGAACTTGAATGCTAAGCGGCAAGGATGGCAAGGCCTGATCATCCGCATGAATATTATGCCGCCAGACGCGAGCGGCGCGAAGCGCGCTGGAACCGGCCGATTACCTCGCGCCGGGAACGTTTGCGCGCCTGGGCAGACCTTCTGTTCACCGATCACGGCATCTTGCGCCTTGTGCATCTCAACGCACATGAGATCACGCCCAGACTCTGGCGCTCGGCGCAGCCCTCCCCGCGTGATATCGCGCGGATGGCCGGAAAAGGCCTCAAGACCATCGTCAACCTGCGCGGTGGGCGGAGCCATGGGGCCTGGCAACTTGAACGCGAGATCACTGAAAAGCTCGGCATCCGGGTTGTCGATTGCGTGCTGAGTTCACGCGGCGCGCCGGATCGGGATCTGCTGCTCCAGCTTCCCGCGCTCTTTGCCTCGATCACCTATCCGGCTTTGGCGCATTGCAAATCCGGCGCAGACAGGGCCGGGCTTTTTGCCGCGCTCTACCTTTTGATTGTTGAGAAAACGGATGCTGCCACGGCCCTGCGCGAGCTGACTTTGCTCAAGGGACATTTCCGTTACGCCCAGACCGGGATTCTCGACGCGTTTCTGGAAGCCTATCGCGACGAGGGCGAGGCCAGAGGCAAGGTCTTTCTCGACTGGGTGCGCGAGGATTATGACCCGGCGAAGCTTCAGGCGAATTTCCGGCCCAAGCGCCTTTCAAGCCTCATCGCTGACCGCTTGCTCGCGCGGGAATAGCAAGCCAGTCCCCGTATTCGTTTTGGCATCGACATGTCGTGGCTGAGCCAGAAACGAAAAAACCGCCTTGCGGCGGTTTTTCAACTCTCTCTGGGGAAACGAGAGAAAAATTGGAGCGGGTAAAGGGATTCGAACCCTTGACCCCAACCTTGGCAAGGTTGTTACTTCCAATTTTTGGCCCCTTCATTGAATTTTCGATATCAGTTTGCTCTTGTTATTTCAGTAGTTTACGCTCTATTCCATTTCCAAGGATAGCCATCGGTCACGTTTTCGTGGCTAAATGGTGGCTAAATGGATCAGAACGGAAACACCCATTGCCAACCATAAAATTAACGAAGCGCGCTGTCGGTTTTATCAAACCGGGACAGCGTCCCTGTTACTATTTTGACGCGGATTTGCCGGGCTTCTTTCTTCGGGTGATGCCAAGTGGTGTTAGGGCATGGGGCTACGAATATCGTCTGGGTTCCGGTCGCAGCGCTCAAAAGAAGCGGATAACCATTGCAAGCTTTGGTTCTCTCGCCCCTGACGAAGCACGTTTTGAAGCTAAAGGATTTGCTGCTGACGTGACACGCGGGAGCGATCCCGCTGCTGAGAAGTCGGCGAAATCAAAAGCATCGACCGTTGCTGAATTGGTCGAACTTTATGAACGGGAAGGCTGTTTCATCCAACGAGGCATTCGCCAAGGCGAGCCTATGAAAGAGCGGACAAAGGCTTACACGCTGGCACGGTTGAAGCACCACGTAATCCCGCAAATAGGAAAGAAGCATGTAATTGAAATTGGCGCAGGCGACGTTGAACGCTTCGTCCGCGCGATAGGCGCAGGTGTAACGGCCAAGGACGAGAAGATCGGCCCTCGAACCCGCGTGATTGTTCGGGGTGGTCAAGGGGCGGCTCGCAAGGTTGTTCGCGACTTATCAGCAGTATTCTCATTCGCAGTTCGGCGAGGCATTATGCCCGCGAACCCTTGCAACATCGCGGCAGTACGCAAGACGGATAATAAGCGGGAAAGGTTCCTGACACTGGACGAAGTGCAGCGCCTTGGGGAAGCTTTGGACACGCTAGAGAAAGCAGGCGCAAATTCCAAAGCGCTCAACATCGCACGACTTTTAGCGCTGACGGGTTGTCGTCGTGATGAAATCGCCGGGCTTCGCTGGGACGAAATTGATTTCGAGCGCGGGTTGCTAATTCTCGAAAATAGCAAGACCGGCAAGAGCATACGTCCGCTTGGGGTGTCGGCGCGAGTGCTTCTAGAGACGATTGCTCAAAATACCTCTTCGCCGTTCGTGTTTCCTGCCAGCCAAGGCAATAGTCACTATCAAGGGACGAAACAGATTTGGCCGAAGGTAATCGCACTTGCTGAGCTTCCTGGCGTTACGCTCCACACCCTACGCCACACAATGGGTTCAACAGCGGTTTCCAGCTGCGAAGCGCTTGCATTGACAGGAGCCATCCTTGGACATGCAAATTCCCGATCAACAGCCATTTATGCGCACGTTCAGAATGATCCCTCCAAACAGGCGGCGGATAGGGTCTCGCGAATAATCGCAGAGGCGTTAGATACAAGCCGATGTTAAATTATAAACATCCCTTAGGGTAATAATTTCAATTATTAGGTGTTTCGATTTAATATTTTATTATTATTATTCTGTCGTTATAATCTTGTATCTAACGAATTATATGACTTGTTTTTACTTCATTTTCGTGTATTATACTATGCGCAAACGGCATCGAATACGTCCGTTTTTCAGCGCAGGAAACAATTTCAATTTATTATTAGAAGGAAAAAAACGAACAAATGAAAATCACTTATTTAAGCTCTATCGCCGGAAGTGGAAAGACACAGAAAATAATCAAGCGCGCTATCGATATACAGAAGACTGGTGATAACGTAATATTGCTATTTCCGAGTCTTGAATTAATAATTCAATGCAAAATTTTACTAGAAGGTCTTGGGATCACACACTATCGAGAAATCTCTAGTAATACGTGTCGGCAGCCCGTATTAGATTTTTGCAATTTACTACAATCAATTCCGTTTGATCCAATTATCATTTTAGCGACACACCAATCATTTCTTCGTTTGCCTAACATAGCTGGAATTGCCACGAAAAAACATTTCCATATAATGGTTGACGAAGAAGTTTCTATTTTAGAATCGTTTGAGTATAATTTACCCGACTCGCATGTTCTTTTATCTGGATTGATTGAAATACCCAATTCAAAGAACGATTTTAAATTAGTCAATATCATTAATCCAACAAAATTACGAACAATTTCAGAGAAAAAAAATAACGATGACATTATGGAATCTAATTTCCATTCTCTATCGAAGCATTTATTATCTTCGTACTGGGATACATATATTAATTCATATTCAAATACCAATTTGAAAACGCATTTCTATATAAATTTCTATTCTGTATTAAATCCATCAATATTTTCTGGTTATGCATCAGTGACAATGTCATGTGCGATGTTTCGTGACACCACAATATTCAGGCTCTGGCGTGATAAGGTTGAATTTGTCTCTGCATCATCATCTGATTTCGATATTATAGAAACACATTCGAACGGAGATAAAATCTCTATATATTACGCAATAACTGATAGTTGGTCAAAGACATTGCGTGATAGAGATGATCGTCAATTGTTTAAATCAATCGTTAGCGCAGTTGGCTCGATTGTTGGATCCAATGATCTTCTTGTTGGCGTTAACAAAGACATTGATGATAATGAACTTGTTGCATTTGAGAATCACATTCGTCTGCCGAATACATCACATGGATTGAACACGTATTTATCTTATCACAATGTTGCTTTCTTGTCTGCTCGAAATCCGACTCCTTCATATTTTAAATTCATGTTGTTCATGGGTATAGATTCAGAAGCACTGCGTATCGCTATGCCGTACCAGC
Organism: Rhizobiales bacterium PAR1; assembly: GCA_002256205.1. Lineage (GTDB taxonomy): Bacteria > Pseudomonadota > Alphaproteobacteria > Rhizobiales > Beijerinckiaceae > Rhabdaerophilum. The sequence continues at coordinate 148,915 of NKIW01000006.1, read as the reverse complement.
AAGCCTATCAAGCAATAATGCGTTGCTCGGTAAGGGATCAAAACTCAACCCACCTGAAACGAATTTTTGTTCCCGATCTACCTTTAGCTAGATATCTACAAACTAAGATGCCCGGAGCGACAATCGAACGCCTTCCCGGCAATTGGGACGATTTGCCAAAATTAATGGCAGGTGGTCGAAGGTCTGTCCATGAAACAAATGCGGACAAAGTGGCCACTCATCGTTCAAACAAGGAACTGCAATATCTCATTAATAGCCATTATAATTTAATTAATAGTCGATGTAACGAAATATCCTATATATATGGAGAAAACGTTACAACAGGACAGTTTTATGGAACAGAGTGGCCATCGAAGTATAGTCGAACCAAAAAAAAGGACTTTATATTTGACAACGTTGACGATTTTATTTCAATGTTGCGATGTTCCGCAGAAAAAATAATTCCATATAAAGAACATAATTCTCTTATTTCAATGAGTTATTTTGTACAAAAACCTCATTTAACAAAAATACGCGGAGTTGAAAATATTGCTTTCGTGAATGGTATTATGCTAGACAATGATGGTGGAGATTTGACTCCACATGAATTTTCTATATTATTCAATAATTTACATTTCGTGGCATTCAATTCGTACAATTCGAAAATTGAATTAACAAAATTTAGAATTTATATTCCCACTAATCGTCCTATGTCTTCATTTGAATCCGCGATTATGAACACAGCTATTTTTGAAAAACTTATTAAATCAGGTTATTCATCAAATATGAGAGACAGTCGGTGGCCACACGAAAAGCTGCACGGTTTTGACTTGAGTAAGCGTACACCTTCGTCGTTATTCTATATGCCTTGCAAAGCAGCCGATCCAAACTGCTCCTTTTTCACAGAATATAATGGAGCTGGAAGAGCTTCACTCGATGTCGATGCGTGGTTAAGTGAAGTACATAATATCTATGAACAACAAGGAATATCCATTGTTGAATCGACACTGCCAATCGCGACACTTGAAGCAGTCGATCTTGAGCGCGTGGAAAGAGCGCGAATGAGCTGGCGCAAATCACAAGCTTCAGAGAGTGATAAGGGCAATGGGAACGCGGAGTTTTTCACACTCGCGAAGGAACTCCGCTTCGCCGGGTTGGCCAAGGATCAAATATCTTCTGAACTGTCATCAGAGGCCATTTTTGCACGGAGTCCTGCAAAACGAAAAAGAGAGATCAAGCAATTGGTCGGGAAGGTTATGAGTTCGAAATTTGTTCAATATCGGACCGGATTAACCGAGCAGTCCTGGGTGCATTAAACGGCGATTATGTCTCTTACGTTCTATGCATTGCTCGGAATAATTCTAGGATGAAGAGCCCGCCAAATAGGCGGGCTTTTCGTTTTGGGGTTTCGGACTTTTCAGGCAGTCAGCAACCGTTTGCATCAACCGTGAAAACAACTGGCTTACCAAGAAACCGGGCTCCGATCCTGCCGACAGTGCAGCACGTACACCATTGGAAGCAATCCTTGTCCGACAGGAGACGAGGTCGCCCTCCCCGTTTCCCCTGAAGCTTGGCTTCGGCAAGACCGGCAACAGCACGTGCTCTGATAAGTGCCCGATCAAACTCTGCGATAGCACCGAGCATGTGAAAGACGAACATCTCGCCCGGCGAACTCGCATCGATGGCATCTGTCAGAAAATCAACGCTAGGGTCCCTACCCTTCAAATCATCGACGGATGCTGGAGCCGATCGACAAAATTCCACCCGTTAAGGTGGACGAGTGCTGCTACGCCACGCTGGACCAACCGGCCATGGGCACATACCTTAACCCGAATGGCCTCCGGAAAGTAGGGGGGGTTCAGCTGCGCGGTTCGGAGTGTCTAAGGCGACACTACATCGATATCTCGCATAGGAGACACATA
>NKIW01000006.1:0-147004 GCA_002256205.1 Rhizobiales bacterium PAR1 | reverse complement strand
CGTGCTTGTTGACTGGAAAATTAACCTCGGACAAGAGGACGAATTCAAGCGAGAATGGCGTTCTGCTTTGCCCATTTATGACCGCCGACGAATGACAGGCGAGTTCTTAAGCGAGGTATGTGCCCGCGATGGTAGCTACCCGTGGATCACTTGGGATCTAGCAATTGACCCGAGATATAAGCGCTTTATCAACGTGGGTCTATGGGCCGATGCTGAAGCATTCCATGCCCAAGTGGGGCGTTACTTTGATCCAGCAGGTGGTAAAAAGCCTTTCGAATTTGAACTGCGACAGCGCGCCTTGTTGCGGCCTGATTGCTGGCGAATGGGTGACTGGCCCTTGCCTGTCCACGATAGTGGCGGCGTCATTTAGCTTAGATGAGCTGTTGCTTAATTCTTGAATTGAGGGCCCGCGCACGCTTGATGCCGTTAAGCTAGCGTATGGGAACCCGGATACGACTTGTTCATGGCAGCGGGGGCATTCTCTAGCAAAATAAAAGCTAAGGTTGCGCGGGTAGCAATGCCGATACCCTTTCTACCATTTCAACACTGGCAGCGTCCAAGTCCGCTCCGATGTTCAACTGATAGTGATAGAATTTCGCCCCTGTTGCCACAGAACCCACATATACTAATCCTCCTGCGTCCCCCGCAGCTGCGGGCGAAATCCAAACACCAACTTTGCAGCCGGCCGCGAGCACGTGACTCAGAACCTGGTACCTGTCGGTCTCCTCAATTCCCGGTTTGTACTTCACCTCGCCGAGGCCTATGACCGCCTTCTTTTTTCGGAAAATTAGGTCCGGTTTCGTCGGATAGCGCTGATTATCTAGGAAGAGCTTGCCATGGTGTTGTGGCTTGTTCCCGTCGAGTACAGCGATCTTCTGGTCTGCCAGTGCTGCCCTGAAGGTGTTCCGAACATAGCTTTCGAAAATCTCATCAAGAGAAAATAGGAAGCTCGGCATTTCGGTGCCATGCGCCTGGTATGCGAAGCCGATACGGCTAAAGCCCAGCAGCATTGCGTAGACATCTAATGCCCCACGGTATCCGTCTTTAAGCCAAGCAGACACAGTGCCAGCCACTGCCTGGCCGCCGTATTGCATGCGCTCCGGCGCCACCATCGCTAAGGCGCTTAGAGCATCGCCGATAAGTTTGCGATCTTCTTCCCAATCCGGGCCGCGTGGCATCACATGCAAAAAAGCGACGCAAGCCGATTTTAGCAGCGCGTTCGGGTAAATTCGATTTGAAAAAGCGAAAGAGTCGGCAGCAACATTCAGCTCATCTCCACGCGCCAGAAAGCTTGATACAGTGCGGCCAAATTGGACCTTGGGCCGGTACTGTCCGCGATGCTGCTCCAAATAATACCCCCGGGCGAGGCCCAGTGTCAGGATCGACTTAAGATAGTGGCAGAAGCCTCGGGCCAGCATCTGGTGCGGCGGGATTGCATTCGCCGCCTGGTACGATCGTAGAACCGGGTAGATGCGGCTATAATCGGTGTCTGCGACCTCGAGCATGTGCCACAAATTGGCGATGGGAAATTTTGGAACGAGATTCAGAACGATATCTGGGGTGAGCGGCAGGTAGCCAATAAGCCCCTTCACGCGAAGCTCGATGCCCTCGAGCAGATCGCGCATCTCGATTTTCTTCAGCTCACGCGTATGCGCAAGAAGGAGAGAGCGGCCATTTCGATCAAAGAGCTCATCTCGCTGAAAAAAGCGCGGATCACGTTCCCGCTGTTCGATGATTTGAACCATTGAGACCGCGTTGCTCAGGCTATGTCAGGCGCTGCTGGAGCTTCCTCAGGATCGTCGGTAGTCTTCAGGACGTTTTCGATCTCGTCGGAAACGGCTTTGAACTTCTCTCGGTCGTGGAGTAATGCACGGCGCAGTCCCATGTGCACACGTCTCAACCAAACCGCAGCAAGATCATCGACGGTCTTTACCCGCAAAAAATTCGAGTGGCCGAATCCATTAGGAAAGGCGTCATTTAGAGTTTTGAAGACCTGCATAGTGCGGTTTACCACGTTCTCCTCGACTCCTTCGTTCTGGAGATGACTTTGCAAGGTGGCGCTATCAGGATCGAGCTGAATGACCCAGAAGCGCCGAAGTAGCGCATCGTCCATATCGGTCACTGAACGATCATATGGATTGGCTGTGGCAATGACGATGAGGTTGTCCGGAAGCACAGCCTTCTTGCCAGAAAAGGGCAGCGTGAACTCGACGTTGCGGTAGTCAATTTCCAGGTATGTCAGCGCTTCACCGAAAATGCGGGCGACATCGCCTCGGTTGAGCTCGTCAATGACCGCGACAAATTTCTTATCTTTGTTCTCCGCCTTGGCGGCCTGATTAGCAAAAGTAAGGAACAGTCGGGCGTCAAGATCGTACTTCACACCGGCGCCGCCCGCCGCCGGAATAGGCCTAAAACCTTCCATGAAATCGTCGTAGCCAATGGCCGGATGGAACTGCAGGTAGAGCATTCTATCCTTGTCGCCTTCGGTCATAGCGGTAGCGATCTGCCGAGCGTAGCGGGTCTTTCCGGTACCCGGCGGTCCCGCCAAAAGAAACGCTAGGCTTTCTTTGGCCTGCATTCCCTGGATGATGGCCGCATAGATAGGATTGTCCTCAGCCAAAAAGGGATCCGCTAGACCACCGGCTACCCCGCCTTCCGCAGCTTCCGGCTCAATTTCCTCTTCTTGATCGCCTCCATCGGCGAGAAAGGCGACGAGGTTTGGGGCCAACGCCGCAAGATATTCTTCATTGGTCGGCCGATCGTTGAGTGTTTGAGGCCATTCCACAGGAAGATCGGAAAGTGAGAAACGACCGAGATAGGGCTCTTTAAATGCTTCAAGGTTGAGCTGACCGAGCAGATAGCTGCGTAGGGCTTCCCAACTCGCAATCTCGTCGGGGAAGCCTTCAAAGGCGTAGAGCCAAACCAAGAAATCCTCAAACTGGAAGTCGTCAGGGATTTCCTCTTCAAACCGTGGCTGAAACCGCTCCGTGAGGCGGGTTATGGCCTTTTCGCCCTCAATCAACCCCTCAAGCCGCATTTCGCGATAGCCGCGCGAGGAGAAGAGATTGCCCCACATTTTAGTGTCTTGCCGGATTATATAGTCGCCCTCGAAGGGTGGCTTCGTCCACGCAGGGATGCCCTTTAGGCGGGGGCGCAGGAGGTTATTGCCAGTATCAGGAAACGGCTCGATCCCGAGTCGCGCCCCGTTGAAATAACGATCTAGAAAACGATCTGTGCCGAGGAGTTGAGAGATGTCAACGAAAGCATCGACACCAACATCATTTGCCGCAAATACGAAGGCCGGAAGGAGCCAATTCGCTTTGTAGTCTTGAAGTCGTTCAATCGCATGAATTATGGTGTCGATGCTGAAATAGCGCACACGTCACTCCACTGGGATTTTCGCCGTCCCTGGTTTGCGGAAATTAGTTTTATTGCCAGCCCAACTCTTCCATAACGGAGACGGGCTTGAGAGTCTTTTTTTGACTTCGTCCCAAGTTGTCGGTTGATGGCCATCTGAATGCAACGTGGTCTCGATGTAATCGACGTAATCCGCCCCCATGTCGACACCAACCGCATTGCGATCATGAGCCAAGGCGGTGAAGATTGTTGTCCCTGATCCAACAAAAGGGTCAAGCACGTGGCCGCCAATAGGGCTACCTACCTCAATGCAACGACGAGCGAGTTCAGATGGAAACGCCGCATTGTGGCCAGCTGCACGGCTGCGGAGGTTGCGCTCTATTGGGATGTTCCACACATCTTCTTCGACCAATTTCGATCGGTCGAATGAATAGAATCGGCTTTTTGAGAACATGAAGACGTGTTCGTACTGTCGGTATGGCCGGTCGCGCGCAGTTGGCTCCACGAAAGCGTTGACGCGATTCCAAATGATATCGCTGCGAAGCGTCCAACCCCGCTGCTGCATGGCAAAAGCGACCTTCCAAGGTACTCCGATCATAGATTTCTTGGGGATATCCCATCCGCTGCGGTCAACTGGGCGCAATTTCTTCCGGGCAAAATTACGAGACGAGCTTCGCGGATCGCTGCCATGCGGCTGACCGTTACCCGAGTAGTAAGTATCACCGATGTTGAGGAAGAAAACACCTTCCGGGTGCAGGGTGCGGTACACCTCATCAAACACTTTCATGAGGGCGTCGATGTAAGCCTCAACGCTCTCCTCATGACCGACTTGGCCATCGTAGCCATAGTCACGCACCCAATAGTAGGGAGGCGAAGTAACCGCGACGTTGAAGATCTCGTCCGGTAGCTGCTTAAGCTGTGTGGAGGAGTCACCTAACATCAAACCGGCGAACTTACTGTCCGCCGTTACCCAGCTTGAACGACCCAGCTGACTTGCTGAAAAGGAAGGGCCATCTTTAAGGTTGGCAATTATTTTGTCCGTCGCTGTGTCTGCGCGTCTCGTGACCATACTGGTTCCCTTCTGTCTACTATCGTCTGTTTAACGATAGCGACTCGCCGGCGAGAAAACGACGTTTTTCTGCTGCCGCGCAAGACGTAGTGCAAGAAAATCTCGTCGCCTCTTTTGATCACGCTCCACTTCAATCTCTGAGGCGCGCCCGAATTTCCGGAGGCCATTCGGGTTAAGGTATGTGGCCATGGCCGGTTGGTCCAGCGTGGCGTAGCAGCGCTGCTCCAAGCGGCTGGAATGCTTCCAATCGGTTCCAGAAACCGCTTGGCCTCAGAAACTTTCATGCCGCCATACTTCGCATTCCATTTCTAGATGCTAGCAGCTGACACCGTGCTTCCGGCAGAGCTCCGAGACGGGCACGCCCGCTTCGTGCTGATTCAGGATCGCGATGATCTGTACATCGCTGAACCGGCTGCGCTTTATGTTCCCGTCCTTTCGATACGGCCAGAACGAACTTCAAGCTGGATTAGGTTAGAGGGGCAACGTCACCAGCTATGACTTCAGGCCAATTCAGGAAGCGGCCATAAACCGATAAAAGTCAGCCATCTGGCTTTCTGAATTGAAAGAGCGGCCTGCAAAGTGCGGAACAATTGCAATTATCTGTCCATCTAGTTTGGCCAACTCGAATGTATTTATCCGCTGCCAAACCAAGGCTGCAGGGAAAAGCTGTTTGAAGAGCGGAGCATATCCCTTGCCATAGCAGATCACGCACTCTCGACGATGAGAAGCAATTACGGTCTTCAAGAGCTCAACGCGACCCGGCAGTATGCGTCTAAGGTATGTCTCTCGATTGGCGTCCCGACCTAACTCGTTATATGGCCAGACATCGAGGCCCGGAGAAGGATATGGCAAGAGTTCTGTGAGCAGGCTATCGTCGCTGGATTTTCCAAGCCGATTGCGTTGGTAATGCAACCTTGAATCGCGGTCAGTATTTACTTGCCCTTCGCGTCGGAGCATGAAATCGCACATTACTCGCCATGTTTTGATCGTCTTGAAATCCGGACAGTTCAGCTCTGCCAACGCTGGAGCATTTGATCTAGCCAACAATTCGTTTTCAAGCTTATCGCGGTCACGGCTGGCCCCTTCTTCAATGCCAACGAACACCACTGGGGCATTGATCGGACCGTATCCGATGAAATTTTCGATTTTTTGCCAATCGATAAGCAGTGATTGCGATAATATTTTCTTCCGATTTCTCAAGGTGTTCTCACACGGTCTAGATGGTGATAGAGGAACGATTTCTTACTAAGTTCCTGCTTGCAACCGCCTTATTGTACTGCCATTTGGCGTTTTCATTCAATAAGTCGCTAGTCAGTACTCAATAGCGGGCTGGCGTTACTGATTAGTTTGAGCGGGCCCAAGGCCGCATTTTGAATTCATTGGGGCGTTCCCAGCCAATTTGCGATATGTGAAAGGTGAGCATTTCGACGCCATGTGATCCAACATCCTTGTGACATTGCATTAGCATCATTACCATTTAATTCACACGTAGATGTCACAACTTCATTCCCAAACAGCACAATTCCTCCACTCTAGCCACGATCTCGTGAATTTTACATCCTGATATAAGTATTGAGCACGGTCTACAAAATCCGCACTAACGGAACTGCCCGCGCGCTAATTTATATTAACCTATTTTATATCACTAATCTGGACAATAATTCTTTTGTTATCCTGTGCTTGCGATGCAGTATAGGTCGCTCTAAAACTTACGCGTCTAACTTCTGTAAATATTCCGTAAGAGCGTGTTTCCTTCACTTCGTCTGTTTGATCATTTCGAAGCCAACGGAAGTCAGCAACAACGGTTGTTTTAGCGCTACATATCGCGCCACCAGCCCCTGTCTTTCCCTCTTGCACTATATCGGATAGCTCCAAGGTCACGGACGACGACATACGTTCAGGATTACCCTGTGCCTTATTGGTGTTTCCTGCAGCCATCACTGCGCCCATGACTTCCAAATAGAATCCAGCCAGTGAAGTATTGCCACTATTGGTCAGAATGCTAGCAATGTTTTCATTAATGACTTCTTCCACAGAATTTCTTGTTTCTTTTGAAGAACATGACACGCCATTCGAGAAGCATCCCGTTAATAGGGTCAAGCCAACAGCGCTGATTAATATATTTTTAAATACCGTATTTCTCACTTGTTACCTCGTAGTGATTTCATATTTTTCTGCGATCAGGAGTGCTTCCCAATATCATTTTGCATTTTCATTGAGTACACGAGAGGCTGGGCGTGCATGTGATGCGTCATCAGGGTTAGAACATTCGGCGTGTTAATCCCCAACACAGCGAACAAACAATATCTTTTTTGCCAGCGGTGACCATGTTTTGGTCTTGCCTTCAAAGTTCAACCCCGACTGACAGCTTCACTCGCAACCCTAGAGAGCACACATGACATTCCAAAATATTACATTTTGTTCTGTCATAGCTCCATATCGTACGTAGCGCGGTTTGTGTCCATAGAGAACACAATGTTCCTCATGGACATCTTTGCGAAACGATTGAAGGAACGAGCAAAGCAGCTTGGCATATCGAACGCCGAAGCCGCTCGACGTGTTGGCCTAGACGAACGCCGGTATGCACACTACGCCTCAGGAAGACGAGAACCTGACTTGGCAACGCTAAAAGCGATATCTGAGGCACTAGGCATAACGCCAAACTGGCTGCTAGGCATTGTTCCAGCACTTGAAGGGGATTCGACAAAGGGACAACTAATTGGACGCTTTGCGAACGCTGCTTCTGCAATGTCAGTTGATCAACTTGAGATATGTGTAATTCAGGCAGAGGCAGTTGCTTTATCTAACAATAGACAACCTTAGCTTCGGACTTACTTCGGCACGTATTTCGTTCTCTGCCCAACGACTTACCGTCGCAACGTCAAGGCATTTACAGATATGTCAGCGATAGATGCATTTTTTGCCTACGCGTCCACTTACAACGAGGTCGCAGATGCGATCTCTGGTGCACAGGAGCTTCTACGTTTAAAGCGGAAGGAGCTCACATTACATATCTGGAAAGAAAATGATATTTCTGGACGACCATTAACCGACCCCATTTTTGAAAAATTAACCACTGCGACGTACTAATTGCAGATATAACAACTATGAATTTCAATGTTACTTTTGAGATTGGTTACGCGATTGGATTGGGAAAACGCGTATACCTCTTTCGTAATAGTAATTTTAGGCGCGACTCGGACTTGATAGATCGTATCGGCATTTTTGATACTCTTGGATTTGCAAGTTATTCTGATCAAAACCAACTGTGTGAATGTATATATGAAATTGATGCTCATAATTACATAAGACTTAAGAATGTTATAAATCGGAAAACACCTGTTTATTTACTTCAAACACCACAAAATAATCAATCTATGATTTCTATTTTAGGTCGCATAAAAAAGGCCCGCCTAGGATTTAAAAGTTTTATACCACAAGAAGAAATTCGGATGTCTGCTGTAAAGGCGGTCGATGATATTTCTTCAAGTTTGGGTGTTGTTGTTCCGATTTTATCAACTCAATTTGCTGATGCACCGGTTCATAACATTCGTGCTGCTTTTGTTGCTGGGCTATCGTTGGCCTTAAATAAGCCAACTCTCATTCTACAACCGAGTGATGGACCGGCACCGCTCGATGTGCGTGACATTGTACGCACGTATGGAAGCTCTGATGATATCTCCGCGCTCATTGCTGATTTCGCATTGGAAGTGACAGAGCGTTTCCAAGCTGACGGGCCTATTGAAGTGCCAAAGGGAAATTTTTTGGCCGATCTCACAATCGGCGACCCTATTGCAGAGAATGAATTTCAAACTCTGTCTGGCTATTACCTGAGAACGGACCAGTTTGGTCGAGCCTCGCGAGGTGAAGTCAATTTGATAGTTGGTCGTAAAGGTGCGGGAAAAACTGCGCTATTTTCTCAGCTTAGAAACCAAAAAAGAAGTAATCAGAACAATATTGTCGTTGATTTAAAACCTGAAGGTTATCAATTAATCAAATTAAAAGAAGATGTTTTGGATTTTCTTGCCGAAGGTGCTCGAACACATCTTATTGTTGCTTTCTTTGAATATGTTTTTTATTTAGAAATATGTTATAAATTACTTGAAAAAGATCGTGATAGACACACCAGAGATGCTAGGTTGTACGAGCCATATCTCCAATTGCAAGCAGAGTATGAAACTAGTGACGCTGGCGAGGGCGACTTTTCTGAGCGCCTAAATTCACTAGCAATGTCACTGGCAAAAGAATTTCGTGAAAACTATGGCACTCAATCAGCCCAACGGCTGAACGCAACTCAAGTTACCGAACTCATTTATAAGCATGACATTCGAAACTTGAAAAAGGCTCTGTCAAATTATCTACAATATAAAGATTCGGTATGGCTGTTATTTGATAATTTGGACAAAGGGTGGTCACCGCATGGTGTTACAGACAGTGATATTCTTATTTTGCGTTGTTTAATAGATGCTGCACGGAAAATTCAGAGGCAAATGCATTCTGATAACTACGAATTTTTTAGCGTTGTTTTTGTCAGAAATGATGTGTATCAACTTTTAGTTTATGCATCAGCAGACCATAGCAAAGAAAGTCCAGCAGTACTCGACTGGACTGACGCTGATTTGCTCAGGGAACTACTAAGAAGACGAATCGTCAAAAATATTCCAAATCAAGATGCGTCTTTTGATGATATTTGGAATTCTATTTGTATTTCTCATCATAATGGGGAAGAAACATCTCAATATTTAATTGAACGATCACTTATGCGACCGAGAAATTTCCTTAAATTATTTTCATACTGCAGAGGTTTTGCGGTAAATTTAGGAAAAGAGAAGATTCAAGAAAGCGATATAGAAAAGGGCTTGCACGCATATTCATTAGATTTGCTTGCAGAGGCCGATCAAGAATTGACAGATATCGTCGGAGAACAAACAAACCTTATGCACCATTTTATTGCAGAAGGAGATGAATATGAAAAATCAAAATTGATTTCAATAATACAAAAAGCGGGAATTAATAAAAAATCCTCCAACGAAATATTCGAATTTCTGTTGTATTACGGATTTTTTGGAATAAAGATCGAAAATAAAAATACAAAATATATTTATGATGTTGGCTATGATATGAATATATTGAAGGTGTTACTACAAAAATACGAGGAAAATAGCATCATTGTTCTAAATCCGGCATTTTATGCGGGTTTGAATCTATAATCATTTTAAGATCCATTTAGGTCGACCCACCCCACCTGTGACAATCGATTATTTCCAAAGCTGCCAGTCTTTGATTGCATCAGTGCTCGCACTGTCGCTCATGCCTAGGTACGAAGAAGGTATGGCTATCGACGTGGCTAAATGGTGGCTAAACGCCGCCAGAAACGAAAAAACCGCCTTGCGGCGGTTTTTCATATCTCTCTGGGGAAACGAGAGAAAAATTGGAGCGGGTAAAGGGATTCGAACCCTTGACCCCAACCTTGGCAAGGTTGTGCTCTACCCCTGAGCTACACCCGCATCCGTGACCGGCGCCAAAAGCACCGGAGGCGCGCTCTATGCCCCATCTCCTTTGATCTGACAACCCTCTTTTTTGTAAAAATCGCGATTCAATTTTCTCTTCCAGCAAGCTATCCCGGCATTAACGCTGCAAATGCAGCACTTCATTGCCAATTCGGGGAATTTGCCGTGCGTGACGATCCCTCTGCCAAAGCCTTCGATCTTCTGTCGAAACTCGGGATTGCCAACCCGACGCTGGAACATCCGCCCCTGCATACGGTGGAAGAATCGCAGGCCTTGCGGGGCGAGATCGCCGGCGGGCACGTGAAGAACCTTTTCGTCAAGGACAAAGGCGGGAACTTCTATCTCATCACCGCCGAGGAAGATTCGCCGCTCGACCTCAAGACGATGGACAAGGCCATTGGCGCCAAGGGGCGTGTGTCCTTTGCCAGCGCCGAGCAGCTGATGACCTATCTAGGTATCCTGCCCGGCTCGGTCAGCCCGCTCGCGCTTGTGAACGATACCGGCGGCGTGGTGCGCTTCATTCTCGAAAAGAAATTGCTGGAACACGCCATTCTCAACGTTCATCCGCTTATCAACACCCGCACCAGCTCGATTTCACGCGAGGGGCTGCTCGCCTATGTGAAAGCGACCGGTCACGAGGTGACGATTCTCGACCTGCCCCATCGCGCACCGGCGGAAGCCGCGCCGGAATAACACGGGACCGGGTTGCGAAGCGCAACATCAGGCCCCAAATAGAACGAAACCGTTTTGACCGACAGGAACCCGACCATGACCGCCACCGATCTCGTCAAGGACACAACCACCGCCACTTTCCGGCAGGATGTGCTCGCCGAATCGATGAACCAGCCGGTTCTGGTTGATTTCTGGGCGCCTTGGTGCGGCCCCTGCAAGCAGCTGGGCCCGATCATCGAGAAGGCGGTCAAGGCCGCCAAGGGCAAGGTCAAGCTCGTCAAGATGAACATCGACACTGATCCGCAGGTCGCGGGCCAGCTCGGCGTGCAGTCAATTCCGGCGGTCTTTGCGTTCGATCGCGGCCAGCCAATCGACGGTTTCGTCGGCAACCTGCCCGAAAGTCAGATCAAGGGGTTCATCGAGCGTCTTGTCGGCCCGCTCGGGGCGGATACGACAGCGCTTATTGCTGAGGCCAATCAGCTTCTCGATACGGGCGATGCCGCCGGTGCCGCCGAACGCTTCGCCATGGTGCTTGCCGAGGAATCCGAAAATCCGGATGCCCTCGGCGGTCTCGCACGGGCGCAGATCCTCGCCGGAAACCTCGAGCAGGCGCGCGGCATCCTCCAGACGGTTCCGGCAGACAAGGCAGGCCACCCTGCCATCGCTGGCGCACGAGCAGCCCTGGAACTCGCGGAACAGGCCGAGGAGCTCGGCGATATCTCAGGCCTGATGCGCGAGGTGGAAGCCAATCCGGCGAACCATCAGGCACGGTTCGATCTCGCGCTGGCGCTCAACGCCCGCAACAAGCGCGAGGATGCGGTGGATGCGCTGATCGCCATCCTGCGCAAGGACCGCACCTGGAATGAGGAAGCCGCCCGCAAACAGCTCGTGCAGTTTTTCGAGGCCTGGGGCCTGATGGATGAGGCGACGCTTTATGGCCGCCGCCAGCTTTCGGCCACGCTTTTCTCGTAGGGAAATCTGTCTCCCGAGGAATTCCGGTTTAGGGAATTTTGGGTTTCTCGCATTTTCTTCACGCCAGGCCGTCCCATGTGCAATCCATCCCATGCGGATGTTTGAAAATGCCGATGCGCGCCCCGCGCCGAGAGGTCGAAATGCCGAGCAATGTTCATTACGCCAACGCCGCTGATCTGCCCGAGACCTTGCCGCTGTTTCCCCTGCCCGGCGCGCTTCTGTTGCCGCGCGGACAGATGCCGCTCAATATTTTTGAGCCGCGCTACCTTGCGATGATCGATTTTGCGATGGCGAGCCATCGACTGATCGGCATGATCCAGCCTGATCCGACGCAGAATGGCAGCACGACGCTTCCCCATCTCTACAGCGCCGGTTGCGCCGGACGAATCACCCAGCTCGCGGAAACCGGCGACGGCCGCTATCTCGTGCAACTCACGGGGATCGCACGCTTTCGCGTGGTCGAGGAATTGACGACGATCACGCCCTATCGACAGGCCACGGTAGATTTCACCCCCTTCGAGGGCGATCTCGAACCCCGAAAGGGTGAGGATGAGGTCGACCGCGTCGCCGTTCTCGGCGCGCTCAAAGCCTTCAGCGAAGCCAAGCAGCTCGAAGTTGACTGGAAGAACATCAACGAGGCATCGAGCGAGGCACTGGTCAATGCGCTGTGCATGATGGCGCCCTTTGGCGTCAGCGAAAAACAGGCACTGCTCGAGGCGGCAGACCTCAAGGCGCGCGGTGACATGCTGGTCGCGATTACCGAGTTTGAACTCGCGCGCGAGGGCCATGACGGCGGCCCGAGAATGCAATAAGGATAAGCGGCATGAGCAAAGCGGAGAAGCAAGCCATGGCCATCGGAGCACAAGAACGCGGGATTGATCCCAAATTGCTCGAATTGCTCGTCTGTCCGGTGACCAAGACGACGCTGGACTACGATGCGGTCAACAACGAATTGATCAGTCGGACCGCCAAGCTCGCCTACCCTATCCGTGACGGCATCCCGATCATGTTGCCGGAAGAAGCGCGGGCGATTGAGGGCTGAAAAAGCCTTTTCAAGCGAAGCCGGTACCGGTTCGCGCTAAAAAAACGCGACATACAGCAAAATCTAGATCGCCTCACCCCGGAAAAGGCGCGGCGAAAGCGACGAAGCCCCCGCGGCGGCGGCAATCAGGCGGCGTTTTGCGCCGGGCAGGCGATCAATAATCCCGGCGCCGAGATCGCGCAGCATCCTGAGCGGCGCGGCATCGTTCGAGAACAGCCGGTTGATCCCCTCGGTGGTGAACGCCATCGCCGAAGCGGCAGGGCGCCGCCGGGCCTGATAGGTCTCCAGCATATCCGGTGCGCCGGGGTCGAGCCCGAGACGCAGGCGCTCAACGATCAGTTCCGCCAGCATCGCGGAATCCTCAAAGCCGAGGTTGAGCCCCTGCCCCGCGAGCGGATGCACGACATGGGCCGCATCGGCCACCAGCGCAAGGCGCTCGGCGATAAAACGACGCGAGAGCCTGAGTTGCAGCGGATGCGCGGAAATCGCCTCGACGCCTAGAATATCACCGCGCCAGCCGGCGGCGCGGGCGGCAATCGCGCGCAACTGCGTTGCAGGATCCGAGGCCAGAATCTCGGCGGCAATCGCCGCTTTTTCGCTCCAGACGATCGAGGAGCGATACTCATCGAGGGGCAGCAGCGCGAACGGCCCGGAAGGCAGGAAATGCTGCACCGCTTCGCCGTGATGCGCGAGAGAATGTCGGATCGTCGCGACAATTGCGGTCTGACCATAGGCCCAACCATGCGTCGGGATGCCGGCCTTGAGGCGGATCGGCGAATTCGCACCATCCGCTGCAACAAGCAGCCGCCCTTCGAGGGTTCGATCCGCGAAGTCCACCGTGATTCGCTCGCCCTCGGCCTTGAAGCCGGCAAAACGCGCCGCGATCACCTCGACGCCGGCTTCGCGGCAAAGATCACGCAAGGTTGCGTTCAAACGGCCGAGCGGAACGAGATGCGAGAGCGGCCCGCCCTCTGTTTCTGCAGCCATATCGAACAGTTTGGGGCGATAGTCTTCCTCCAGCGCGGTATCCGACAGCGCCATCGACAGCATCGGCCAGGCGCAATCCGACAGCCGCTCCCAGGCGCCGAGCGCGGTCAGGAAACGCCTCGAGCCGGCATTGAGCGCGAGAATCCGCGCATCCGGTCCTTTGGGCGCGCCGCCCACCTCAGGACTCGCATCAAAGATCACAATATCACCGGCGGAGACCCCGCCCGCGATCAGCCCCAGCGCCAGCGAGCTGCCCGCCGCGCCGAAACCCCCGATGATGATCTGTCGAGACATAGGATAACCCTCGCGTCTGAGCTGCCCTTTGGCGTGCTCGTCATACGCCCATCTCGGAACAAGCGCAAAAGGCTTCCGCGCTTTGGCTTGACCGGATGAGGCCCCCTCGGCAGGGTGCTGCCTGAATTTTGTTTTGTCAGAGGTCTCATGTCCGGCTCCGAAACTCCGCCGCCTGAAACGCCAATCTCACCGGTGGACCTCATGCTGTCGATTCTCGATCTTGAACAGGTCGAAAAGAACCTCTGGCGCGGCCATTCACCGAGCAAGGAGCGTTACCGCGTTTTCGGCGGGCAGGTCATTGCGCAATCTCTGATGGCAGCGGTCCGCTCGGTCGAAGGCCGCCGCGTGCATTCCCTGCACGGTTATTTCATGCTCGGCGGTGATCCGGCGCAGCCGATTCTCTATGAGGTCGAACGCATTCGCGAGGGCCGGAGTTTTACAACACGGCGCGTCCGCGCGATCCAGAACGGTGAATCGATCTTCGCGATGATGGCCTCGTTTCAGGTCGAGGAAGAGGGCCTCCACCATGAGGTGCCGATGCCGAAGGTGCCGATGCCGCACGAACTTCCGGATGAAGATGAGATCCGCCGCAAGTATGTGCCGATGCTGACGCCGATCCGGCAGAAATACTGGGCCGACCAGCGCGCCATTGAGCTGCGCCCCGTTGATCCCGACAGCTACTTCTGCCGCAATCCGGCGCGCCCCTCGCAGAATGTCTGGGTGCGTGCCAAGGCAAAGCTGCCGGACGACCCCAATCTTCACGCCGTGATTCTGGCCTATGCCTCGGACATGACCTTGCTCGATGGCGCTGCCGTTGCGCATGGCATGAGTGTGATCGACCCCGAAATCCAGAGTGCCAGCCTCGACCACGCCTTGTGGTTCCATGAAGCCTGCCGCTGCGACGAGTGGCTGCTCTACGCGCAGGATAGCCCCTGGACCGGCCACGCGCGCGGCTTCGGACGTGGCCTGATCTTCACGGAAGCCGGGCGTCTCGTCGCTTCTGTCGCGCAGGAAGGCCTGATGCGGGTTCGTCCGGCCCGCTAGACGATGAGAGTTGAATCGCTCTGCCCTCATTTTGCGCACGATAAATAGTCTCTGATGAAAATTTAGGCGATTCGTCTGCTTTGTAAGCGCCCCTGGCCGACCATCTCCTTCGCATCGCTAAATTGATCATCACCCGCTCCGCAGGCTTGTGCGGAATCGCGGAGATTCGCACTTAATTGTCTGGAATTTGTCCGGTTGTTGCGGCGCACCCGATTCTGGCACGGGGCTTGTTTAACAAAGCTTTGCTGGCCGGCCGAAGGTCTTCTGAACGCCAAGTTCAAAGTCTTCGGAGGGCGATAACAGCGGCATTTGAGGCAAAATCCTGGTCAGGAGAGAGAAGCATGAAGCTCATCACCGCCATCATCAAGCCGTTCAAGCTCGAGGAAGTGCGTGATGCGCTGACATCCCTCGGCGTGCACGGCATGACTGTTACCGAAGTCAAAGGCTATGGCCGCCAGAAGGGCCATACGGAGATCTACCGCGGCGCCGAATACGCCGTGAGCTTCCTCCCCAAGATCAAACTCGAAGTCGCAATCGAAGCCGGGCTTGTCGACAAGGTGATCGATGCGATCACGCAGTCCGCACGCACCGGCCAGATCGGTGACGGCAAGATCTTCGTGCAACCGGTCGAGAAAGCACTCCGCATCCGTACCGGCGAGCGCGACGGCGAAGCGCTCTGACCCCGAAGTTCCGTTCAAGAGGTTTGATCCGATGATGAAGCTCGAGACTTACATGAAGCGGGGGATTGCGGCAGGTGCCGTTCTTGCGCTGTCCGCCCTCCCCGCCCTCGCCCAGGCTGCCGCCGCGCCGGCACCCGTGCCGAACAAGGGCGATACTACCTGGATGTTGATCTCCACGATCCTCGTCCTGCTGATGACGATTCCCGGCCTTGCGTTGTTCTACGGCGGCCTCGTCCGCTCGAAAAACATGCTGTCGGTGCTCACGCAAATTCTCGCCACGGTCTGCATGGTTTCGCTGATCTGGGTGTTCTACGGCTATTCGCTCGCCTTCACCGGCGGCGGCAGCCTCAATGACTTTGTCGGCGGGTTCGACAAGGCCTTCCTCAAGGGCATCACGCCCGACTCGACCGCCGCGACCTTCTCAAACGGCGTCGTCATTCATGAGCTCGTCTACATGGCCTTCCAGATGACCTTCGCCTGCATCACGCCGGCGCTGATCGTCGGTGCCTTTGCCGAGCGTGTGAAGTTCTCGGCAATCATGGTCTTCATCGCCCTCTGGGTGACGCTGGTCTATTTCCCGATGGCGCACATGGTTTGGTACTGGGGTGGCCCGGATGCGATCGGCGCTGCCGCCAAGGCTGTTGCTGCGGCAACGGACGAAGCAGCCAAGAAGGTTGCGACCGCCAAGCTCGATGAAATCAAGGCCGATGCCGGCATGATCTTCAAGTGGGGCGCGCTCGACTTCGCCGGCGGCACCGTAGTGCATATCAACGCCGGTATCGCAGGCCTCGTCGGCTGCCTGATCATTGGCAAGCGCATCGGCTACGGTCGTGATCTGCTGGCACCGCACTCGCTGACCATGACCATGATCGGCGCGGCGCTGCTCTGGGTGGGTTGGTTCGGCTTCAACGCCGGTTCGAACCTCGAAGCGAACGGCACAGCGGTTCTCGCCCTCGTCAACACCTTCGTGGCCACGGCTGCGGCAGGCTTCTCCTGGCTCATCATCGAATGGGCGATCAAGGGCAAGCCCTCGCTGCTCGGCCTCGCCTCGGGTGTGGTGGCCGGTCTCGTCGCGGTTACCCCGGCCTCGGGTTTCGCGGGTCCGATGGGTTCGATCGTTCTCGGCCTTGTGGCGGGTGCAGCCTGCTTCTTCGCCTGCACCACGATCAAGAACGCCTTCGGCTACGATGACAGCCTTGATGTCTTCGGTGTCCACTGCATTGGTGGCATCATTGGCGCCATCGCGACCGGCATCCTCGTTAACCCGGCCCTCGGCGGTGTCGGCATCGCTGACTACGAAGCCAAGCCTGGCGAAATGGTCGTCGCAGCCTATGAGTTCGGCCCGGCGGTCATTGCCCAGCTCAAGGCGGTCGGCTTCACGCTCGCCTACTCCGGGATCATCTCGGCGATCCTCTTCAAGGTTGTCGATCTGGTCATCGGTCTGCGGGTTCCGCAGGAGCAGGAGCGCGAAGGCCTCGATATCGCCAGCCATGGCGAGCGCGCCTACAACCTCTGATCTTCAAGCATCGATACGGCGGAAATCCTCCTCCCTTCCGCCGTGTTGGACTTTCAGGACGGGTTCCATCTGGAACCCGTCCATTTTTTTGCCCAAAAACGAAGTGCGCAAATCCGCCGGATGCAAACAGACCCTTAACCGGATTGCCGCAATACTGGTCGCTGGTTTTCAGGTTCGGGAAAGTTCGGCTGTTCGCCGCGCCCCCGGATCCGGTTCGGCCGTCACCGGTCTTTTGCCGGTTTGTGTATTGCGTAAGGGAACGGCATCGTGATGCGGACGACGCGTCTTACCCACTCCTCATTGGATGTTCTGCCGCATGACGTGCGCGAATCGCTTTCGCGCCGCATGAGCGATCTCATTGGGCTTGTGCTGCTGTCGAGCGCCGCAGCGCTCGGGCTTTCGCTTGCCTCGTGGTCCGTCCGCGATCCCAGTCTGAGCAACGCGACAGCCGGCAAGGTGCGCAACCTTCTGGGCTATCCCGGTGCCGTGACCGCCGACCTTGGCATGCAGCTTTTCGGCATAGGCTGCATCGCATTGGCCCTTGGCCTGACGCTGATCGGCCTCCGCCTGCTCTGGGTACGCAAGGAAGAAAGCCTCAAGCTGCGCCTTGTCATGGCCTTGATTGGCCTGTTCAGCGCCTCGGGCTTTGCCTCCTCCCTGCCTTCCACCGAACGCTGGCCGCTGCCTTCCGGACTTGGCGGCGCGCTGGGCGATGCCCTCCTCGGTTTCACGGCATTCATCGGCATGGGCTCGCTCGGCTTCGGGCGATTGGCTGCGGGCGCGGTCTTCGGCGTCCTGACGATTCTCTGCTTCAGCGTTCTGATGCGCGGTGTCAGCCAGACCGAGACACGCGAACCCGAACTGGAGGATGAAACCGAATCGGATGAGCCCTCCGTCGCGATCCTCTCGATCGGTGCCGTATTGCACTGGTTCTACGTTATCAGGGGTCTCTTCGCCCGAATGAGGCCGAGGCGCGATCTCGTCGCAGGACGTCCCAGCCTGAAGGCAAGGTTCGAACAAGCCTTTGCTAAGAAATCGTCCTCGACCTCGGAGCATGAGAATCATCCGGTCCTACGCCGTGAGCCTGTCTTCGGTCAGGCGCCGCCGCCGCCGGCTGATATCCACTTCGACGATGAAGACGAAGAAGACTTCCACGACATTCCGGCGCCGCCACCGCCAGTCGCGCCGCGTGCCGCAACCCCTGTTGATTATAGGCCCGAACCGGAGTCTGAGAGTGCGCCGCGCGTGACAGCGCCGGTGGGCGCACTGAAGCCGGGCAAGCGGGAGGTTCGCGAGGCCCAGGTTTCGATCTTTGATCATGAGGAATTCCAGTTCCCGCCGCTCTCGCTGCTGGCCGAACCCAAACGCAGCACGACGCCGCAAGTCTCGACCGATGCGCTGGAGCAGAACGCCCGCCTGCTCGAAGGCGTGCTCGATGACTTCGGTGTGCGCGGCGAAATCATCAATGTCCGCCCCGGCCCCGTCGTCACCCTCTATGAGCTGGAACCTGCGCCCGGCACCAAGTCGTCCCGCGTTATTGGCCTCGCCGAGGATATCGCGCGCTCGATGAGCGCGGTCGCGGCGCGCGTCGCGGTCGTTCCGGGTCGCAACGTGATCGGCATCGAATTGCCGAACGCCAAACGCGAAACAGTGCTCTTGCGTGAGCTGCTGGCCTCGGAGGATTTCGAGAAATCGAAGCTCCGGCTGCCAATCTGCCTCGGCAAGACCATCGGCGGCGAACCGGTGATTGTCGATCTGGCGCGCATGCCGCATCTGCTCGTCGCCGGTACGACCGGTTCGGGTAAGTCAGTCGCGATCAACACTATGATCTGCTCACTGCTCTACCGGCTCAAGCCCGAAGAGTGCCGCCTGATCATGATCGATCCGAAGATGCTCGAACTCTCGATCTATGACGGCATCCCACATCTCCTGTCGCCGGTCGTCACCGACCCGAAGAAGGCTGTCGTCGCCCTCAAATGGGCCGTGCGCGAGATGGAAGACCGCTATCGCAAGATGTCGAAGATCGGCGTCCGCAATATCGATGGCTACAACGCCCGCATGGAAGAGGCACAAGCCAAGGGCGAAGCTATCACCCGGACAATCCAGACCGGTTTTGACCGCGAAACCGGCGCGCCGATCTACGAAGAAGAGCTGATGGCGCTCGAGAAAATCCCCTATATCGTCGTGATCGTTGACGAAATGGCGGATCTCATGCTCGTCGCCGGCAAGGAAATCGAAGGCGCGGTGCAGCGCCTTGCCCAGATGGCGCGCGCTGCCGGCATCCATATCGTCATGGCAACGCAGCGTCCGTCCGTCGACGTGATCACCGGCACGATCAAGGCCAACTTCCCGACCCGTATCTCCTTCCAGGTTACCTCCAAGATCGACAGCCGCACCATTCTCGGCGAAATGGGTGCGGAGCAGCTCCTCGGCCAAGGCGATATGCTTTACATGGCCGGCGGTGGTCGTATCAGTCGCGTCCACGGCCCGTTTGTGGCCGATGGCGAGGTCGAGAAGGTCGTCGCGCACCTCAAGACCCAGGGCCACCCGGATTACGTCGAAGCTGTCACGGCGGAAGCGGACGGGGATGAGGCTGCCGCTGCGGGCGATGACAGTCCGGTCTTCGACAAGGGCGAATTTGGCGACGAAAGCGCCGATCTTTATGATCAGGCCGTAGCGATCGTGCTCCGCGACAAGAAGGCCTCGACCTCCTACGTCCAGCGGCGCCTCCAGATCGGATATAACCGCGCAGCCTCAATCATCGAGCGCATGGAGCGCGAGGGAATCGTCGGTGCGGCGAACCACGCCGGCAAACGTGAAATTCTGCTGGAAACCGCCGGAAACGGCTAAAGAGGGCTGGCTGATTCGTCTCGATTCCGCCACATCAAGGCATTAGCGACGTACAGACGAACCGCGTTTCAAGAAAGCCGATACTCCGCCATGTCGAGAAAGACGTTTCCCCTTCTGGCCGGTTTCGTTGCCACGCTCACGCTCGCCAGCTCCGCCTTCGGCCAGACGCCGCCGGTGCGGCCCGCAGCGCCAGCGCCGAAAGCACCTGCACCGGCGGCCACTGCTGGCAAGCAGGACACCACGCCGCCAACGCTCGACCGCGTGAACGGCTATTTCAACGGCATCAAGGGCCTTCAGGCCGATTTCACCCAGATCGCGCCGGATGGGCGACGCTTCGGCGGTGTTCTTTACCTGCTTCGCCCCGGCCGGATGCGGTTTGAATATGCCCCGCCCGCCACGCTTGAAGTGGTGGCCGATGGCCGTTCGGTCTCGATCCGCGACCGCAAGCTGAAAACACAGGATGTCTACTTCATCGGCCAGACGCCGCTGAAGTTCCTGCTTGCGCCAAAAATCGACGTCGCGAAAGACAGCAAGGTCACTGACCTCAAGCGCGTCGGCGCAGATATCGTGCTCAGCCTTGAGGATAAATCCACGCTCGGCGGCACCTCCCGCATCCGCGTGAATTTCGATGGCGACAGCCACGCGCTGAAGGAATGGACCGTAACCGATCCGCAGGGCAACGACACCCGCGTGATGCTTTCGAACCTCAATCTTGCGGCGATGCCGGACCGCAGTCTCTTCCTGATTGAAGAGCAAAAGATTGTTGAGCCCAAGAACTAGCCGGCCCAAGAATTAGCAGGGACATTCGGGATCACCGCGCCAATTTCCGTGGATACCCCGCCGCGCGCGAAGACCCCGCTTCGCCTTGTCGCCGGGCTGCGCTAGAACCCTCGGGTCGCCCGCTTTTCGGGCCTGCGGAGCCCTGTCATGTCCGAAACGCTATCTGTCGCGACCTGGAACATCAATTCGGTTCGCTTGCGAATCGACCTCGTGCTGCGATTCCTCACCGAGCAGGCGCCGGATGTGCTGTGCTTGCAGGAAACCAAGTGCCCCAATGATGTTTTCCCGCACGCCGCCTTCGAAAAGGCGGGCTACAGGCATCGCGTGATCAGTGGTATCAAGGGCTACAACGGCGTCGCGATCCTATCGAAGAAACCGCTGGAGGCCCATTCCACGCGTGACATGTGCGGCAAGCCGGATGCCCGGCATATCGCAGCCAAGATCGGTGCTGGCGCAAAGGCCGTAACCATCCATAACTTCTACGTCCCTGCTGGCGGTGATGTCGCCGACCCTGAGGAAAACCCGAAGTTTGCGCACAAACTCGCCTTCGTGGAGGAGCTGAAGCAGTTCTCGAACCTCGCGCGGAAAGAAGACCCCCGCGCCATCCTCGTTGGCGATCTCAACATCGCGCCGCTGGAACACGATGTCTGGAGCCACAAGAAACTGCTCGATGTCGTGAGCCATACGCCCATCGAGACCAAGGGCCTGCTGGAGGTCATTTCAGAAGGCGACTGGGTGGACGCGATGCGCGTGCTCAAGCCCGAGCCGGAGAAGGTCTATTCCTGGTGGAGCTACCGCTCGCCGGATTGGGAAACACGCGATCTCGGTCGCCGGCTCGATCACGTCTGGCTCGGGAAGGATCTTGGCCAAGGGCTCAAGACCGGTCAGATTTTCCGCGAGACGCGCGGTTGGGAGCGGCCTTCCGACCATGTCCCGGTGATGGTCACGCTCGAGATCGATTAATTGGAAGCGGCGCGACGCGTCCTGTCGGCAAAATCGCGGACCTCGCGGGCCAGCGCTTCCTTCAGTTGAACGGCAGCGCGGGGATGCGCGTCGAGAACCTTCAGCATCAGCTCGCGCGTGAACACCAGCACCGCCGAGGCATCGCGCGCAATCGCCGTCGCGGGGCGCTGAAGCAGCGTGAACAGCGCCATCTGCCCGATGAGTGTCCCCGGCCCGAAAACCAGCGACGAGGGCGCACCATTGTCCCCCTGATCGAGCACGATCTCGCCGGAAATCACGAGATAACCGCCCTCGGCGGCATCCCCGCGTCGGAACAGGATATCGCCCGCGCGAAGCTGCCGGCGCACGGCGGAGAAGGCAAGCAACCGCAGGGCTTCCGGATCGACATTCCGGAAAAGCGGCAACGCCCTGAGAAGATCGATGACATCATCGAGCCGCATGACTGTCAGAATTCCCCCCGCGCCTTTCGGCGATACCCTATGGAATGAGCTTATAACCACCGCTCTCGGTGACAAGAATTTTCGCGCGGCCCGGATCAACCTCGATCTTCTGGCGCAGGCGATAGATATGCGTTTCGAGCGTGTGCGTGGTGACGTTCGAATTATAACCCCAGACCTCCTGCAACAGGACATCGCGACCGATGACGCGCTGTCCGGCCCGGTAGAGAAAACGCAGGATCGCGGTTTCCTTTTCGGTCAGGCGGATTTTCGAACCCTTATCGGTCACCAGCAGCTTGGCGCCGGGGCGGAAGCTGTAGGGGCCAATGGTGAAAATCGCGTCATCGCTCGCTTCATGCTGTCTCAGGTGCGCCCGGATACGCGCCAGCAACACGGCAAAGCGGAAGGGCTTTGTCACGTAATCATTTGCGCCGGCTTCAAGGCCGAGGATCGTATCCGCCTCGCCATCCTGCGCTGTGAGCATGATGACCGGGCTGCGGAAACCGCTTTTGCGCAGGATTTTCACGGCCTCGCGGCCATCAATATCGGGCAGGCCGACGTCCATGATCAGGAGATCGAAATGATCGTTCTTGGCAAGCTGGATCGCAGGTGTTGCGGCTTCCGCCTCCTTGATCTGGAACTCGTCGTAGAGCCGGAGCTGCTCGACGAGCGCGCTACGCAATTCGCTATCGTCGTCACAGACGAGAATCTTCCGGACATTGCTCATGGATCGTTCCGTTCTTACGCTGTCGGGCCGCAGGCTACGCCATAAACGCTTCCTGCACCAAGCAGCAAGAGAAGTTCAGGTTGCGCCGAATCGCGGGAAAATGGCAAGCTCCATCCGGGTTTGAAAGGGCTTGGCGCCCTCTCTCACAGTATTGTGTTATGCGCTTGAGGGTTGGAGAGGATCGATGCGACAGAGTCTCACCATCCTGCATGTCGATCGGACCGGCTTTGGGGCGAATGGGCGTATTCCACATCACGCGCGTCTGCGGTTTGGCATGGTCAGCGTGCCCTGCCGGATCGGCCGCAGCGGCGTCGTTCATGGAAAACGCGAAGGCGACGGGGGTACGCCAGCAGGAACGATGCGCGCCGTGCGTGGCTTCTGGCGGCGGGATCGCCATCTTCCACCGATCACAGGCATCCCGCTTCGCCCGATCCGCAAGGGCGATGGCTGGTGCGAAGTCCCCGGCGACCGGAACTACAACCGGCTCGTCAGGAAGCCCTATGCCGCGAGCCACGAGGACATGATGCGCGAGGATCACCTCTACGACATCGTGCTCGAACTCGACTGGAATCGCGTGCCGCGCCGGCAGGGTCGCGGCAGCGCGATCTTCTTCCATCTGACGCGCGAAAACCTCGGTCCCACCGCGGGTTGTATCGCGGTCGAAAAGCGAAGAATCGGCTTTATTCTGGCAAAGCTCTCGCCAAAAACGCGGATTATCGTGCGCTAAATTCGGTCAACCGTGTGCCCGATGCGCCGGGCGCGCTCCAAAGATCGCTGAACCAATGCGCACATGCGTTGCGCCGAGCTGGATCGCTTCATCGTAATCCGCGCTCATACCCATGGAGAGCACGTCGATCCCGTTGCGCCGCGCGATCTTGCCAAGCAACGCGAAATGCGCCGAGGGCGGCTCCTCGACCGGCGGGATGCACATCAGGCCAGAAATCGTCAGGCCGTGAGTCTCACGACAAAGGCGGATGAAGGCGTCGGCTTCCTCCGACAGGATACCAGCTTTCTGCGGTTCTGCGCCGGTATTGACCTGCACGAAAAGGCGCGGGTGTTTGCCGATCTTTGTAATCTCCTTCGCCAGCGCGACCACGAGCGACTCGCGATCCACCGTCTCGATCACGTCGAAGAGTGCTACCGCCTCCTTGACCTTGTTGGTCTGGAGCGGGCCAATGAGGTGCAGTTCGACGCCGTCAAACCGCGCACGAAGCCCAGGCCATTTCTCGCCAGCCTCCTGCACGCGGTTCTCACCGAAAATCCGCTGTCCCGAGTCGAGCGCCGGAGCGATTTCTTCGGCAGACTTGGTTTTGGAAACAGCCACCAGGGTCACCGAGCCCACCTTGCGGCCATAATCTGCCTCCGAGCGGGCAATGCTGGCGCGCACCTCAGCGAGGTTTTCCGCCACGTCCTTCGCGCTGGTGATCTGCTCGCTCATGGTGCTCTCCTGCCTAATTCCCGCCGATACGCCAGAATTTGCCGCTCAACCGCCGCATTGGTCTGGTCTTAGACATGAATCTCCGTTGACCGCCAAGGCGGAATGATGTCCATACCCAAACGAATTTGCCGTGGCAGGCCGGTGATTTGCCGGCACGGTGACGGCATAGATTTTCCGAAGCCCAAATCCTGCAATTGATGCGCCAGCTGGCGCCCGATTCTACACCGAGACCGATAGTCCCATGCGCGACAACACCCCGACTCGCCGTTACAATTTCCGCGAAGCTGAGACACGCTGGCAAAAGGTGTGGGAGACGGGGAAAGTCTTCGAAACGAAAACGGATGATCCGCGCCCGAAATACTATGTCCTCGAGATGTTCCCCTATCCCTCGGGCCGCATCCACATGGGCCATGTGCGCAACTACGCGATGGGTGATGTCGTCGCCCGCTATCGCCGCGCCAAGGGCCACGCTGTGCTTCACCCCATGGGTTGGGACGCCTTCGGCATGCCGGCGGAAAACGCGGCGATGGAAAAGAAGAGCCACCCCGGCACCTGGACCTACGCCAACATCGCGACGATGAAAACCCAGCTCAAGTCGATGGGCCTCAGCCTCGATTGGGCGCGCGAATTCGCGACCTGCGATCCGAAGTACTACAAGCACCAGCAGCGGATGTTCCTCGACTTCCTCAAGGCCGGGCTCGTCACGCGCAAGACCTCCAAGGTCAACTGGGACCCAGTCGATCATACTGTGCTCGCCAACGAGCAGGTCATCGACGGGCGCGGCTGGCGCTCCGGCGCGCTCGTTGAACAGCGCGAATTGACGCAGTGGTTCCTGAAAATTTCAGATTACTCCGACGAGCTGCTCTCGGCGCTCGACAGCCTCACCCGCTGGCCGGAAAAAGTGCGCCTGATGCAGGCGAACTGGATCGGCCGCTCGGAAGGTCTGATGCTGCGCTGGCAGCTCAACACCGCCACGGCGCCGGAAGGCTTCTCGGAGCTCGAGATCTACACGACCCGCCCGGATACGCTCTTCGGCGCGAGCTTCATGGCGGTCGCGGCAGATCATCCGCTGGCAAAGGCCGCCGGGGCGAAGGACGCCAAGCTTGCTGCGTTCCTCGACGAATGCCGCCGCATGGGTACCTCGCAGGCCACCGTCGATACGGCGGAGAAGAAGGGCTATGATACCGGTATCCGCGCGAAGCACCCGCTGGACCCGAACCGCGAAGTCCCGGTTTATGTCGCGAACTTCATCCTCATGGATTACGGCACCGGCGCGATCTTCGGCTGCCCGGCGCATGACCAGCGCGACTATGATTTCGCGATCGCCTATGACCTGCCAATCATCCCGGTGGTCCGCCCGACAAACCAGAGCGACGCCGAGGCCAATGCCGCCTTCGACCGCAAGAACCCACCAACGGTGGATGACGGCGTGCTGTTCAACTCCGGCTTCCTCGATGGCCTCACGGTGGATGCCGCCAAGGAAGCCATGGCCAAGCGTTTCGAAGCCGAATCGTTGGGGAACAAGCCAGTTGGGCAGCGTAAGGTGAACTTCCGCCTGCGCGATTGGGGTGTTTCACGTCAGCGCTATTGGGGCTGCCCGATCCCGGTCATTCATTGTGATGACTGTGGCACCGTTCCGGTACCGAAGCAGGATCTGCCGGTCGTTCTGCCGGAAGATGTGACTTTTGATGTGCCAGGCAATCCGCTGGATCGCCATCCAACCTGGAAGCACGTGAACTGCCCGTCCTGCGGTAAGAAGGCGCGTCGTGAAACCGATACGATGGACACCTTCGTCGATTCCTCGTGGTATTTCGCCCGCTTCACGGACCCGTTCAACACCGAAGACCCGACAACACCTGCCGCCATCGCGAAATGGCTGCCGGTGGATCAGTACATCGGCGGCATCGAGCACGCGATTCTGCACCTGCTCTATTCGCGCTTCTTCACCCGCGCGATGACGATCACCGGCCACGCGTCGCTGAAGGAGCCCTTCGCCGGCCTCTTCACGCAAGGCATGGTCGTGCACGAGACCTACAAGTCCGGCAGCGGTGCATGGCTCGCGCCGGTCGAGGTGCGCATTGACAGCACCGACGGCGAGCGCAAGGCGGTTGAAATCGCGACCGGAGCGCCCGCTGCCATCGGCTCGATCGAGAAAATGTCGAAGTCGAAGAAGAACGTCGTTGACCCCGATGACATCATCGAGAGCTATGGTGCGGATACCGCCCGCTGGTTCATGCTGTCGGATTCGCCCCCCGAACGTGACGTCATCTGGTCCGAGGACGGTGTTCAAGGTGCGTCGCGTTTTGTGCAGAAGGTCTGGCGTCTTGTCGGCGAGGCTGCGGAGTTGCCGGATGGACCACTCGGTTCGACGGTGCATCCGGTCACCAAAGCGGCCCACAAGGCGATCATGGCGGTAGGCGACGATTTGGAACGCCTCCGATTCAATCGCTGTATCGCGCATATTCACGACCTCTCGAACGTGATTTCCGCTTCACTCGCCGATTTGCTGAAGGACGCGAGCGCGGGCCCTGCGATCCGCGATGCCGTACGCGTTATGGTGCAGCTCTTTGCGCCGATGATGCCGCATCTGGCCGAGGAATGCTGGACTGAACTCGGGTGCACCGGTCTCATCGCCAACGCGGATTGGCCAGTGGCCGATCCGGCGCTGGTCGTCGAGGCGTCGATCTCCCTGCCGATCCAGATCAACGGCAAGAAGCGCGGTGACATCGATGTGCCGACCGATGCGAATCCTGCCGAGGTAGAAGCGCTGGTTCGCGCTGATGCCAAGGTCACGGCGCTTCTCGAGGGCAAGGAGATCCGCAAGGTGATTGTGGTCCCCAAGCGGATCGTCAATATTGTCGTCTGAAGCGCCCCGGTGCAAACCGTCGCGCAAGAACAGAAGACCCCGCGCCGTGTCGCAGGGAACCAGAGGGAACCGGGTATGATCGGATCGACGCTAATCCGCCTGGCAGGAGCCGCTCTTGTGACTGGCTTCCTCGGGGGCTGCCTGCAGCCGGTTCATGGGCCGCGTCTTGCCAATGGCCAAAGCGCGACCTCGGCACAGCTGGGCGAAGTCACCGTTGATCGCATCGAGGGCTACCTCGGCTATCAATTGAAGTCCGAGCTGGATTTCCTGCTGACCGGCGGCGCCGCGCCGGTTCGCAACAGCCGCTATCTCCTCAAGATCAAGACGCAGCAATCGAAGGCATCCAGCATCATCGATGCTTCGACAGGTCGCGCGCAAATCGCCACGCTTCAGATTGAGGCTGTTTACGTGCTGGTCGATCAGCAGCAGGGTGGTAAGATCAAGACCTCAGGCAAGACCTTCGCCTCCGCATCGTTCGATCGTTCACAGATGCGTTTTGCGACCCTGCGCGCCGAGCGCGACGCCGAGGAACGTGTCGCAAAATCTCTCGCGGAACGCCTGCGAATCATTGTGACCACCGCCCTCGCGCGCGAAGCCGCCTCCGGCGCGGCGGGCGTGCCTGAGCTTTCAGCCCCTGATCCTGATGCTCCGGCCCGCGAACCCGGCGACGAAAACTGATCCGGCACGCCGATGGCGACAATTCGGCCCGGCGATATCACGCGCTTCGTGGCCTCAGGCTGCAAGACGACGCCGCTGATTCTGGTTCACGGACCAGATGAAGGGTCCATCCGCACGCGCGTCCGTGCCATGGCGGCAACCTTGCTGGGACCGGATGCGGACAGCTTGAGCCTGCTTGATCTGGAAGCCGAGACGATCAACGCCGATCCGGGTCGACTGCTGGATGAAGCCAACGCTATCGCGATGTTCGGCGGCAAACGGGTGATTCTGGTCTCGCATGCCGGTAAACTGCAAAAGGCCGCATGGCAGCCGCTCCTTGAAGTTCCGCCACTCGATTCCACCGTCATTTTTCAGGCGGACGACCTTGCCAAGACATCACCCTTGCGTGTCGCGCTCGAACAGTCCAGCCATGGCGCTGCGATCGCCTGCTATCCGCCATCACGACAAGACTTGCAGGATCTGATCGACAGCCAGGCCAAGGCAGCCGGACTGTCAATCACGCCGGTTGCACGGGCCTATCTCGCTGATCTTCTGGGCGCCGACTTCGCGCTCTCGGAAATGGAAATCGAGAAACTCATTCTCTATTGCCGTGGCCAGATCGCGATCGATGTCGCCGATATTGATGCCATGATCATGGATTCTTCCGATCAAGCCGGTAGCGAACCGATCGATCGGGCGTTCGAGGGTAAACTCGAGGAAATCGAAGCGGTGGCTCTGCGATCGTTTCGGGAAGGAATCAATGCGTCAGGTCTCGTTGCCCTTGCTTTGAATCACGCTATCCTTCTGAAACGACTGGCTTTATCAAAGCAGAATGGTTCACTCGATACTGCCATGCGTAACGAGCGAATCTTTTTTCGACGGCAAGACCGGATACGTAGTCAGGTGTCGCGTTGGGAGTTGCCCATGCTGCTAAAAGCCATCGATACACTGGCGACAGCTCAGGAACAGACCCGCAGAACCCCTGCTCTCGAAGAGACAGTTGCCGTGCGGGCCCTTTGGTCTATTGCGTTGGCCTCACGCCGCCGTTGAGCCAGCCTGCGCGAGTTGATGGCTCAAGGCTTCAAGCTGCTCCAGTGTCCGATATTTGATCCGGACCGTGCCACCCTTGTCGCCCTTGTGTTCGACGGAGACTTCCAAGCCAAGAATCTCAGACAGCCGGCGCTCAAGCGCAATCGTGTCCGCATCCCTGATCGCGGGCTTCTTCGGCTTCGCCAAGGCCTCATCAGGGGCTTCCGCTTCGCGTTGAGCAATCCGTTCGACATCACGAACCGTGAGGCCCTGATCAACAACCCGGCGTGCCACAAGGTCCGGATCGGACACCGCGAGCAAAGCGCGTGCATGGCCCGCCGACAGAGCACCGGCGGCCACCTTCTCCTTGACCCCATCTGGTAAACGCGAAAGCCTCAGAGTATTGGCGACATGGCTCCGGCTCTTGCCCATCACCTTCGCAAGGTCGTTCTGGGTATACCCGAACTGTGCGACAAGGTTTTCATAGCCACGCGCTTCATCGAGCGGGTTGAGGTCGGCACGCTGAATATTTTCGATGATTGCGAATTCGAGCGCTTGCCTATCGTCAGCTTCGACAATAACGACCGGAACGTCCCGGAGGCCAGCACGCTGCGCCGCGCGCCAGCGTCGCTCACCGGCAATGATTTCGAAGGCATCAGCGACACCAGTAACACCGCGAACGATAATCGGCTGAATAATGTCACGTTCTCGAATCGAAGCCGTGAGTTCCTCAAGTTCGGCTTCCGGAAAAGTCTGACGCGGATTCAGCGGATTGGCACGCAGAAATTCAATCGGCACGCGCCGTTGCGCACGGTTGCGGTTCTCCGCTGCCTCCTCGTTCCCGACGTCCCCCAGAAGGGCAGCGAGGCCGCGCCCGAGGCGCATCCTTGGATTTTCTTCAGCCATGTGCCTCCCCTTTCTTATTCAGCTGCCTGAAGCAAGCGCTCGCGCTGGATAATCTCGGATGCCAGCTTGAGATAAGCCTGACTGCCCGCACACTTGAGATCATAAAGCAGTACTGGCTTACCGTACGACGGCGCCTCCGAAACGCGTACATTCCGCGGAATAACGGTCTCGAAGACTTTTGGGCCCAGAAACTGGCGCACATCCCGGATGACTTGATTGGCGAGATTGTTCCGCGGATCGAACATCGTCAGGACGACACCATGGATCTCAAGGTCCGGATTCACGCCAGCGCGAACCTGCTCAACCGTCTTGAGGAGTTGGCTCAATCCTTCAAGTGCAAAGAATTCACACTGAAGCGGAACCAGCACACCATCCGCCGCAGCCATCGCGTTGATCGTCAGCAGATTGAGGGAGGGCGGGCAATCAATCAGAACATAGGTATAAGGCGAGTTGCCTTGCGCATCGGTCATCGCAAGAATGGCGTTCTTCAGCCGGTGTGTCCGGTCCTTCTGAGCCGCGAGCGTAATTTCCGCGCCGAGAAGATCCATCGTCGCCGGCACAATCGAGACGCGGGGAACATCCGTCGGAACAGCAGCATCGGCAATGGCCGCGTCGCCAAGAAGAACGTCGTAGGTTGAGAGCTTGCGTGCACGCATCTCAACGCCCAGGCCCGTCGAGGCATTCCCTTGAGGATCGAGATCAACAAGAAGAACCCGTTCGCCGATCGCGGCAAGCGCTGTGCCCAGGTTGATCGCGGTCGTCGTCTTGCCCACCCCGCCCTTTTGGTTGGCAATGGTTAGAACTCGCGGCGCCATGCTCGGTAACTCCCTCGCAAATTCAATGCGTTAGTGCGGAATTCCATCGTTTCTTCGAGAACGATGACGCCAGAGAAGCCTACGTCAGACGCAGTTCGACAATTTTTGCCGCTGCGTCAGTCGTGCTTTCATGAAGCGCATATGTGAAGTGCCAGCTTTTTTGGGCCTCGGTCAATTCCTCTCCTGCGTCTCGCCCCTTCGGAAAGAGCCCGACAGCACCGCTTTTCAACAGGAGATTGGAATAGCCAATCAGGTCGGTAAGGGACGAAAGGGCTCTGGCTGTCACGACATCGGGGGTCGGCAAAGCAGGAATCGCATCTTCGATCCGCTGAGAATGAACAATCGCCGGCAATTGAAGTTCGGTGGCAACATGCCGGAGAAAGGACGCCTTTTTGCCATTGCTCTCGACGAGGTGAATGGCACTGCCCGGCGTTTCGACCAGGATCGACGCCAAGACAAGACCCGGCAATCCTCCGCCCGAACCCAGATCCACCCAAAGTCGGGCCTCGGGCTTCAACCGATGGAGCTGCACGGAATCTTGTATATGTCGGGTCCAGATCTCGGGAATGGTTGAAGGCGCGATCAGATTGATGTGCCCTTGCCATTGCAGCAGGAGCGCGACATAGGCCTCCAGTCGCTCGAATGTTTCACGTGAAACACCGAGATTACTTGGTGAAGGCCTGTTCGGCGCTGCTCTAGATGGCGACATGATGAGAGACCTTTCGCAGCCGAGCAGCAAGCAAAACAAGAGCCGAGGGTGTCATGCCCTCAATCGTCGCTGCTTCCGCAAGAGTTCGCGGGCGCGCCGAAGACAGCTTCATCTTCACCTCGTTGGAAAGCCCAGAAATATCCCCGAAGTCGAAATCCTCGGGAACCGCGATCAACCGATCTCTCTCAAGACGCGCGACATCCTGCTTCTGGCGATCGAGATAAACCTGATACCGGGCCTCGATCGTCAAGGCCTCCTGTGCCCATCCAGGGCATTCTGCAAGATCATTGTTGAGCCGAATCAATTGGTCGAATTGGACATCCGGTAACGACAGAAGAGTAAATCCGTCCCGTCGAATGCCGTCCTGATTGATGGGAATCAGTGCTTCCGCACCTTGCTGTCGACTGACAGCCATGCTCCTCAATATAGCAGAATAGCGCTCGAGAACTTGCCTTTTCGCTGTGTAGGAACGCTGACGAATCGAACCGACGCACCCCAGACCAATTCCCCGCTGGGTTAGTCGTTGATCGGCATTATCCGCCCGAAGCGACAGTCGGAATTCAGCCCGCGATGTAAACATGCGATAGGGCTCACTGACACCCCACCGAGTAAGGTCGTCAATCATGACGCCGATATAGGATTCTGCGCGAGAGAACTCTATGCAGGCCAACCCTCCAGCCAAGCGGGCGGCATTGAGACCGGCCACAAGTCCCTGGCCGCCAGCTTCCTCATAGCCTGTTGTCCCATTGATCTGGCCAGCTAAAAACAGGCCCTTTACATGCTTCAATTCAAGCGTCGGTTGCAGCTCGCGAGGGTCAACAAAATCGTACTCGATCGCGTAGCCGTATCGAAGAATCCGAGCGCGTTCGAGGCCGGGTATGGACGCGATCATCGCGTCCTGAACGAAGTTCGGCAGAGAGGTCGAAAGTCCATTGGGATAGACAGTGGGGTCATCTAGACCCTCCGGTTCGAGGAAAATCTGATGAGCCGAGCGATCTGCAAATCGAACAACCTTATCTTCAATCGAAGGGCAGTAGCGCGGGCCGCGACCCTCGATATTGCCTGAGTACATGGCAGAAAGCGCGAGATTATCCAAAACCACCTGATGCGTCTTGGCATTGGTATGCGTAATTCCGCAGGAAATCTGCCGATTCTCGATCCGTTCCGTCAACGTCGAAAATGGTTCCGGGGGCGAATCACCAGGCTGTTGATCGCAAGCCGCCCAATCGATCGTCCGTCCATCAAGACGAGCCGGAGTACCGGTTTTCAGGCGCCCGACGCGCAAACCTAGAGCCAGAAGACGATGGCTCAACTTGGAAGCCGGCTTCTCTCCAATGCGACCGCCGGGCGTTTGATCATGTCCGACATGAATAACGCCACGAAGAAAGGTGCCGGTCGTCAAAACAACCGATCGGCAGGCGAGCCTGCCATGCCCCTCAACCTCGACGCCCTGGACAATGCCATCAGCGCAATCGATGTCGATAACTTCTCCTTCGATGATCGAGATATCGCCTTGTTCCGCGAGCAGGTCTTGCACAGCCTGCCGGTAAAGCGATCGATCAGCCTGCGCGCGCGGACCACGCACAGCGGGCCCTTTGCTGCGGTTCAGGAGTTTGAAATGAATTCCGCCCCGATCAATAGCGCGTGCCATGATTCCATCGAGCGCGTCGATCTCGCGGACAAGGTGACCTTTGCCGAGCCCGCCGATGGCCGGGTTGCAAGACATAACGCCGATTGTGCTCTTGGAATGTGTCACCAACGCAACGCGGGTCCCCATGCGAGCGGCCACTGCGGCAGCTTCGGTGCCTGCATGGCCACCGCCAACGACAATGACATCATAGTTCGTGGCGATCATGATTCCGTTCCTACAAAATGTTTCACGTGAAACACCGCGTCCCTATTTTCCAATACAGAAGCGCGAGAAAATGGTCCCGAGCACCTCGTCATATTCGATACGGCCGGTCAGTCGATCGAGGTAGCGCCCGACGATACGAAGCTCCTCCGCACGAATTTCCAACGCCTCGGATGAAACGGCTAGCGCGCGATAGAGCGCCCCTGCGGCATGCCGCAACTCGGAAGCCTGACGTTCGTGCGCAACCAGAACATTATCGGCGCCTCGTTCAAGCACCGACCGCGCATGTCGACCCAACACTTCAATCAAGTCCTCAAGACCACGTCCCGTTGTAGTCGAAACGGCAAGGTGGTTTTTGTTATGTTCCGGGAGTGAATCAATCAGATCGATTTTGGTTTGGACAATCAAGGCGCCATCAATCGCTGGCGTTGTCAGGTGATCAGACGGTGAAAGCCATAGTACGAGGTCCGCCGAAGCGGCGGCTGAGAGCGCCCTCTGAATGCCGAGATTCTCAATCGGATCGACACTTTCGCGCAAGCCAGCAGTATCAATCAACACGACAGGAAAGCCTTTAAGATCAAGATGGACCTCGATCGTGTCGCGTGTCGTACCTGGAATCGGAGACGTGATCGCAACGTCCCGTGCCGCGAGGGCATTTATCAAACTGGACTTACCCGCATTCGGTGGGCCTGCAATAACAATGCGGCAACCCCGGCGTATCCGCTCGCCTTGATCCAAAGTGCTGAGAGCCCGTTCAATATCAACGGCGAGCGCACGTATCTCTTGTTCCGTCTGCGAATCAACAGAAGCCGCAACATCCCCCTCATCCGAGAAGTCGATATAAGCTTCTGTCAAAGCCGAAATGTCGACGAGGGCCTGGCGCCACACCTTTGCAGATGTCTGGAGATTGCGGCGATACACCTGACTCAACCGCGCCTGCGCCTCGGTTTCCGCGCGGAGAAGATCGCCGAGCGCTTCGATGTCAACCAGATCCATCTTCCCGTGAAAGAAGGCCCGCTGCGAGAACTCGCCGGCCTCTGCCGCGCGCAATCCCAATTCGGACAGACAGCGCATCAGGTGGCGAACCACTGCAATGCTGCCATGAACTTGAAACTCGACAAGATCCTCGCCGGTAAAGCTCGCAGGCCCGGGAAAAAATAGGATCACACCCGAATCGATTTCGTGCCCGTCTGCCGGATCACGGATCGTCCTGAGTGCTGCATGACGCGGTGGCGGCAAGTCACCACACAGGGCCAACAGAGCCCGGCAGGATTGACGGCCGGAAACCCTGATAATGGCAATGCCGGAGGCGCCGGAGCCCGTGCTGAGTGCGAAGATGGTATCGTCCGCCATCCCAAAGGCTCCGGTCGTC
The DNA here is from genome assembly GCA_002256205.1 of Rhizobiales bacterium PAR1. Taxonomy (GTDB): domain Bacteria; phylum Pseudomonadota; class Alphaproteobacteria; order Rhizobiales; family Beijerinckiaceae; genus Rhabdaerophilum. The sequence continues at coordinate 112,460 of NKIW01000006.1, read as the reverse complement.
TTTCCTGAAAATCAGGTGTTCATCGACTCGAAGAAGTCGCTGTTCTGCTTGGTCTGCCGGAGCTTGTCGAGCAGGAACTCGATCGCATCCTGCGGACCCATCGGGTTAAGAATGCGGCGCAGAACATAGGTCTTCTGAAGCTGTTCGCGCGGCGTGATGAGCTCTTCCTTACGGGTACCCGACTTGAGAATATCCAGCGCCGGGAAGACACGCTTGTCAGCAACCTTACGGTCAAGCACGATTTCCGAGTTGCCGGTGCCCTTGAACTCTTCGAAGATCACTTCGTCCATGCGGCTGCCGGTATCGATCAGTGCCGTTGCGATGATCGTGAGCGAACCACCTTCCTCGATGTTACGCGCCGCGCCGAAGAAGCGCTTCGGGCGCTGAAGGGCGTTGGCATCGACACCGCCGGTCAGCACCTTGCCAGAAGACGGAACGACAGTGTTGTAGGCGCGGCCAAGACGCGTGATCGAATCGAGCAGAATAACGACATCGCGACCATGCTCGACGAGGCGCTTGGCCTTTTCGATCACCATTTCCGCGACCTGAACGTGGCGCGTCGCCGGTTCATCGAAGGTTGAGGAAACGACTTCGCCGCGGACCGAGCGCTGCATATCCGTCACTTCTTCCGGACGTTCGTCGATCAGCAGAACGATGAGATAGCACTCGGGATGATTGGTGGTGATCGACTGCGCGATGTTCTGCAGCAGCACGGTCTTGCCGGTGCGCGGCGGCGCTACGATCAGCGCGCGCTGGCCTTTGCCGATCGGCGAGACAATATCGATGACGCGCGAGGACATATCTTTGCGGGTCGGATCGCCGTGCTCGAGCTTGAGACGCTGATCCGGATAGAGCGGGGTGAGGTTATCGAAATGGACCTTGTGACGGGTCTTTTCCGGATCCTCGAAATTGATGGTGTTGACCTTGAGGAGCGCAAAATACCGTTCGCCATCCCGCGGAGAGCGGATAAGGCCTTCAACCGTATCACCCGTGCGCAGCGAGAAACGGCGGATCTGTGCCGGTGAGACGTAAATATCGTCAGGACCAGCGAGGTAGTTTGCGTCAGGAGAGCGCAGAAAACCGAAACCGTCCTGAAGCACTTCGACGACGCCCTCACCGATGATTTCGGTATCGTTGGCCGCGAGTTGCTTGAGAATAGCGAACATCAGCTCCTGCTTGCGCATGGTGCTGGCGCCCTCGACTTCGAGTTCCTCGGCAAAGCTGAGAAGTTCAGTCGGGGATTTGCGTTTGAGATCGTGAAGTTTGATTTCCGGCATGGGAAATACCTTAAAGAGAGCCGACAGACGCCGGCGGGAGTACAGGAGGGATGAACGCCAGCGGGGCTGTTACACTTTAGCCCGGCATGCGGCTCGACCGGAAAAGGCGGTCGGCGTGTATCGAAAGCTCCGCAGAAAGGGGGAACCCTCGAACGCTTGCGTCGTTAGCGCCTTTTGAGTGTTTCGGCAAGCCTGCTGTGGCTGAACAGAAAGTCTCGCTCAGAACGGCTTGACGATGACGAAAATGACAATGCCAATCATCAGCAAGGTCGGCACCTCGTTCTGGAAACGATAGAAGCGATGGCTGCGTTGACGTTGATCTTCCGCAAATTCCCTAAGCCAGCCGCCCTGAAAGACATGATGGACCGTCAGGAGCACCACAAGAGCCAGTTTGGCATGAAGCCAGCCGCCCTTGAAACCAAAACTTGACCAGGAAAGCCACAGGCCCGCAATCCAGGAAACGGTCATGGCCGGCCGCATGATGAAACGAAACAATTTTCGCTCCATCACCTTGAATCGTTCGCTGGTCTCGGAACCGACAGGTTCACTCGCGTGATAAACAAAGAGACGTGGCAGATAGAGCAGCCCCGCCATCCAGGAGATCACCGCGACAACATGTAGCGCCTTGATCCAGAGATCGATCATCCGCGCACCTTCTCGATCAGACGCTCGACATGAGCAATCGGGGTTTGTGGCAGAATGCCGTGACCCAGATTGAAAATATGTCGGGTACCTTGGGTTGCTTCGAGAATGTCATCGATCGCCCGATCAAGAGCATCACCACCCGCGATCAGCACGAGCGGATCGAGATTGCCTTGCGTAACCACCTTGGCAGGCAGCGAAGCGCGGGCTTCAGCAAGAAAGGTTGCCGTATCAAGGCTGATCGCATCGGCCTTGGTAGCTTGCACAAAACGCGCAAAGCCACCGGAAATGCCACGTGGGAAGGCGATCACCGGCACATCGGGATATTTCGCCCTCACGCCGGCGATAATACGCGCAATCGACTCCTGGCTCCAGCGCAGAAACTCTGCTTCCGGCAGATTGCCAGCCCAGGAGTCAAAAATCTGAACCGCTTCAGCACCCGCTTCGATCTGCAAGATCAGGTGCTCGATACAAGCTTCGACAAGCCTGTTGATCAGAAGCGAAAACGCCTCAGGGTCGCGATAGGCGAACTGGCGAGCGGGTGCCTGGTCCGGCGTACCTCGCCCGCCGATCATATAGGTCGCCAAGGTCCAGGGAGCCCCACAGAAGCCAATTAGCGCGGTCTCGGCGGGCAGCATAGCCCGGACGCCGCGCAAGGCCGCATAGACCGGTGCCAGCCGTTCAAGATCAAGACGGGAAGCAAGGTTCTCAATCGCCATGCGATCTTCAAGCACGTCGAGCCGTGGTCCCTCACCCTCGACAAAACGCACGCCTTGCCCAAGAGCATCGGGAATGACGAGAATATCCGAAAAGATAATCGCCGCATCAAAGCCGAACCGGCGGATCGGTTGAAGCGTCGCCTCGATCGCTAGTTCCGGTGTGTAGCAGAAATCGAGAAAGCTCGCGGCTTTCGCCCGGATGGCGCGATATTCGGCCAGATAACGTCCGGCTTGCCGCATCATCCAGATCGGAGATCTTTCGGCGGGTGCTGCATGAAAGACATCAAGGAAGGGCTTGGCGGACATGCAGGCTCCAAATTAAAGAAAAGAGGATTCTTTCTTTTTTCGTTTTCTTCTAGACCACGGGTTTGTGAAATTCGCTGGCTTTCCCCAGCACCTCACACAAACACCGGACTTGATACGCCCGCCAGATAGCGAAATTTCCCGCGCTATCAAATTGATTTGTCATAAATTTCGGATGTTCGGATTCGTTTCATATCCGAATCATGCCCGTTATTCCCGTTTTTCACAGCCTGTCTTTCCCGCTCGCTGGTCTGTGGGCAAAAGACGGTCTTTTCCACACCCCTCGTCTGCCCATCGGCAAAATCAGGCCTCAGACCGGGAATATCGGGGTGTTGTCCAAACTTGATCACAGCCCTGTGGGCAAACCGGTTGAAAACTGCGAAAAGAGGAAAATTCGTGAGATCGGAATATCATGGGCCGTAATTTCTTCCATCTTCACCTCGTCTCGGACTCGACCGGCGAGACATTGATTACCGTCGCACGCGCGGCAACCGCGCTCTATTCCGGGATTTCCCCGATCGAACACGTCTATCCTCTGGTGCGAACAGCGCGTCAGCTCGACCGGGTGATCACCGAAATCGAGAACGAGCCCGGTATTGTTCTCTACACGATGGTCGACCAGACTTTGGCGGATCGGCTGAAACTCTCCTGCGAGGAGCAGGGTTGCCCCAGCCTTTCAGTGCTCGAACCTGTCCATAACATGTTCCAATCCTATCTCGGCGTCGCAACGACGCCCAAGGCGGGCGCGCAGCATGTGCTGAACGCGGAATATTTCCGCCGGATCGACGCGCTGAACTTCACCATGATCCACGATGACGGCCAGATGACAGAAAATCTCGATCAGGCCGATGTGGTGCTGGTTGGTGTGAGCCGAACCTCCAAGACTCCGACGAGCATTTACCTCGCCAATCGTGGCATCAAGACCGCGAATGTGCCGCTAGTTCCGAATGTGCCTCTGCCGCCCAACATGGATCAGCTCACCAAGCCTTTGGTGATCGGACTGGTGGCGTCGCCAGAGCGTATCGTTCAGATCCGCCAGAACCGCCTTCTCGCGCTCAACGCCGAAAACAAGGATTCAACCTACATCGATCGTCAGGCCGTGACGGAGGAAATTGCCCAGGCGCGTCGCCTTTTCGATCGCTACAACTGGCCGGTGATCGATGTGACACGGCGCTCGATCGAGGAAACCGCGGCAGCGATCATTGATCTCTACCGCACCCACCGCCTCGGCCTTCTCGCACAATGACGAGCCTCCCGCCTTTCTGGATGGCGCCAAAGCCGTTGCTTCTCGCTTCGGGCAGCGTGACGCGCCGCGCCCTTCTCGAAAGTGCGGGACTTCCGGTTGAAGTTCTCAAGGCATCGGTCGATGAAAAGGCTATCGCGGCGACCCTGCTGGAGGAGCGCACGCCACCGCGTGAGATTGCCATCGCGCTTGCGCATGCCAAAGCTGAGGCGGCTTCGCGAAAAGCACCCGATCGGCCGCTTCTCGCCGCCGATCAGACGCTTGATCACGCCGGGAGCCTCATGATGAAGCCGGTGGACCGTGATCACGCCCGCCGGCAACTTGTGTGCCTGCGCGGTAAAACCCATTATTTGCATTCCGCAGTCGTGCTCCGGCAAGGAGACACCGTTCTCTGGTCCGGTGTTTCCTCTGCGGCATTGACCATGCGCCCTTTCTCCGATGCCTTCCTTGAAGCCTATCTCGACAAAATGGGGCCGACGATTTGCGAGACCGTCGGTGGTTATCAACTCGAAGCGCTGGGCGCCCATCTCTTCGAGGACATCGAAGGCGATCATTCGACCATTCTCGGTCTGCCGTTGACCCCCGTGCTTCATGCCTTGCGAGATCTCGGGTATCTGATGGCGTGATGCACAATCCGAGGAAGTGAAGGACTACTTGCGGCCTTCACGCGCCTGCGCTTTAACCGCAGCGTTGAAATCCGAGTGTTACTCATGTCGAATCCGCCCAAAGCCCTGATCATTGGCCGCCCCGTCAAGCACGCCCGCTCGCCACTCATTCATGCCTATTGGCTCGAAAAGCTTGGCATTCCCGGCGCCTATGATCGGCAGGATGTGATGCCGGGGGCAGTCTCCGCCGTGCTGCGCGAACTGCCCTCCGGCGGCTATGTCGGAGGCAATGTCACCGTCCCCCATAAGGAAGAGGCATTCCTCGCTTGCGACCGCCTCAGCGAGGTCGCTCGCGCTGTCAAAGCTGTGAACACGCTCTGGTTCGAGGATGGCCAGCTTTGCGGGGACAACACCGATGGAAGCGGCTTTGTCGCCCATCTTGATCAGACGCACCCCGGCTGGGACCATGATCACCCCCGCATTCTGCTGCTGGGATCGGGCGGAGCAGCACGCGGACTGATAGTTCCGCTGCTCGAACGAGCGCCAAAATCCATTACGGTGACGAATCGGTCAGAAGAGCGGGCGCAGAAACTCGCCGAAGATATCCGTTTGGCGCGTCCGGAGGCCGATCTTCGTGTGATCCCTTGGGATCAGCGCGAGAAAGCTCTCACTGAGGCCGATCTCCTGATCAATACGACCAGCCTTGGGATGAACGGCCAGCCTGCGCTGGAACTGGATCTCTCGAACCTCCCGTCGACCGCGATTGTTGCAGACATCGTTTATATTCCGCTGGAGACTCCGCTTCTCGCCGCTGCGCACGCACGTGGCCTGCGGACTCTCGACGGCCTTGGCATGTTGCTGCATCAGGCCGTGCCGGGTTTCGAGCGCTGGTTCGGTGTCAAACCGGCGGTGACCGAAGCGCTCCGCGCGCACATCCTCGCCGACCTCCAGCCGAAGACGGCCTGAGCCATGTTTCGTCTTGGTCTCACCGGCTCTATCGGCACCGGAAAATCAACCACCGCCGCGATTTTCCGCGAATTCGGTATCCCGGTGTATGATGCCGATGCAGCCGTCCATGCGCTCTATGAGGGCGAGGCCGTGGCCCCGATTGAGGCGGCCTTCCCCGGCACGACGCGCGATGGCGTGGTGGATCGCAAGGCGCTCGGTGCGCTCGTGACCGGCCAGCCCGAGCGTTTCAAGACGCTTGAAGCCATCGTCCACCCCCTCGTCCGGGCGAAGGAAGAGGCCGCCATGGCTGAAGCGAAACGAAACGGTGCTGATCTCATCGTGCTCGATATTCCGCTGCTGTTCGAAACCGGGGCCGAGGGCCGCTGCGATGAAATCCTCGTAACGGTGGTCGATCCGGAGGAGCAGAAACGCCGCGTGCTGGCCCGTCCCGGTATGAACGAGGCGCTTTTCCACGCCATTCTCGCCCGGCAGATGCCGATGGAGGAGAAACGCCGCCGCGCCCATGCGATACTCGATACAGGTCATGGCATTGATGCGGCACGGGTGGAAATCCGCAAATTACTCGATGATCTGGCACCAAAGCTACGCGCCAGAGCGATTTCCGGCCAGGGGCAGACCGATCGGCCGGAAAATGCGAAAAAAAATAAAATGAGGGAGCGGCTGACCTGATTAATTCAGATCCAAAACCGTTCTAGCCGCGAAAAATCGACCTGATAGAAGCCTGTAATAATGCGCGAAATCGTCCTCGATACTGAAACGACCGGCCTTGATCCCGCCCGCGGCGATCGCCTCGTAGAAATCGGCTGTGTCGAAATCGTCAACCGCTTTCTGACGGGCCGAGTTTATCACCAATACATCAATCCGCAGCGCTCAATGCCAATCGAGGCCTTCAACGTTCACGGTCTCTCCGAGGCGTTTCTCGCGGACAAACCTGTTTTCAAGGATATTGCTGACGAATTCCTCGCGTTCATCGCCGAGGATACCCTCGTGATCCACAACGCCTCGTTCGATATCGGCTTCCTCAATCATGAGCTGAAGCGTCTTGGCAAAGGGCCCATTGCCCAGTCCCGCGTGGTCGATACCTTGACACTGGCGCGGCGCCGTCACCCCGGCCAGCAGAATTCACTGGATGCTCTTTGCAATCGCTATGGCATCGACAATTCCCGCCGCACCAAACACGGCGCCTTGCTCGACTCGGAAATTCTGGCGGAAGTTTACGCGGAGCTGACCGGCGGCAAGCAGTCGAGTCTCGGGCTTGGTTCGTTTGGTTCCGAGGGTGAAAGTTCCGGCAGCTCTGGCCTGAGCGCCCAGGCGCGGCAGGAAGCGCGCATTTTGCCGGAAATTCATCTGATTTCCGATGTGGAAATCAAGAAGCATCGCGCCTTCATCGCCGAAATGGGCGACAAGGCGCTCTGGAATGTTTATTTCGCTTCCGAATCGGAAGCCTGACGCGCAGATCGCGTCAGGCCGGCCGGAGCGCAATCTCAGCTGTTCATATTCTGCTGGCCGGCCTCCGCCGTACGTGCCTGATAAAGCTGACCGAAATCGATCGGCTGCAGCAGGAAGGGCGGGAAGCCGCCGTCGCGCACGGCATTCGCGAGCACTGCGCGCGCGAACGGGAACAGCAGGCGCGGGCATTCGATCATCAGCACCTGATGCACGTGATTCTCGGGAATATTCTCGAGGTGGAACACGCCGGCAAAGTTGAGATCGAAGCTGAAGAGCAGGCTTTCACCCTCGCCCGCCTTGCCCTCAAGCATGAGTTCAACTTCGAACTCGTTCGGGCCCATCGGCTTGGCGTTGACATTGACCTGAATCGAAATGTTCGGCGGCGTCTCCTGCGGGCCGAGCGAGCGCGGCGCATTGGGGTTCTCGAAGGAAAGATCCTTCACATACTGCGCGAGCGCTTCGAGTTGCGGCATCCCGCCGCCATTGCCATCGGCCATGTTCTGTTCCTGTCCTGAAAGGCGACCCGAGGGTGGGCGCGCCGGTCCGGGCCTTCAGACCCGAATTTGCGAGCCTCGCTTACACGGATGGCGGCTTCGCCTCAAGCGATGCTTTCCGGCTACGGGCTTTCGTAGCAAGCTTTTTACGGCGAATCTCCCGCCATTCGTGCTCAGGCAAGTCAATATCCTTGTTCGGTCCTGCCTCGGCTCTGCCCGCAATCATCCGCCGGAGCACCCAGTTTTGCAGGCTGGGGGTGAACAGCGCGATGCCAATCAGCGGCGGAATGAGGCCCGGCAACGTGATGAGAATGCCGCTGACCAGTCCGAAAACGGTGCGAAAACTCGTCGCGCCGGCCTTGAATTCGGAGATCGACTTCAACCGGCGAAAGCCGCGCACGGTCATGATGCCGATGATCAGAAGTCCGAGACCACCCTTGATGCTCAGAAGCGCCAGAGTTGCCCCCCAGCCGATCCGGGCCGCAACGAGCTGCATCAGCGCGATTTCGAGCACAAACCAGCCCGCAAGCAGGATAAACCCTGCCCGGATAGCCCGCCCGGAAATCGAAAACGTCGTGACCATCAGTCCCCTTGGTCCTTGATAGAAGTATCGCGTCGCGCCTTTTGTCCTCGGCATTGCGACTTCTGCCATCTAGAGGATAGCGAAGCTTTGGAACAGGCCCTATATGAAGAGCGCGGGCCTATCCGCATTCGACGTCATCCGCTCGCGCGAAGGCGAACACGCCGGGAATTTACCAATGCAGAATTTCGACCCCCTGACTCTCGTCTTTCTCGGTCTTGCGATTTTTGTGATCTACAAGCTGCGTTCCGTGCTCGGCACCCGGACCGGCACGGAAAAACCGCCACAGGACATGTTCGACCGACGCCCCCCGGCCGATGCGGCCAGCGATGCCCCGATGGCGAATGGCGCGAGCAACGTGGTCCCGATGCCGAATCGCCGCGAAGCGCCCCCCGTACCGGCAACTGCGGAGGCACGGCTTGAGGGTGTGATGGCCAAGGAGGCGCCCGCCTATCCCGGCCTCGTCAAGATCATGACCGATGATCCGGGGTTTGACCCAACCGAATTTCTCGGCGGCGCCAAGGCCGCATACGAGATGATCGTGCTTGCTTTCGCCAATGGCGACCGCAAGACATTGAAAGACTTGCTTTCGAAAGAGGTCTTTGAAGGTTTCGATACCGCCATTCGGGATCGCGAAACCCGTAACGAGAAGGTCCAGACGCAGTTCGTCTCGATTGACAAGGCCGAGATTTCCGATGCCGGCCTTGTTGCGCGCAACGCGCAGGTCACGGTGCGCTTCCTCTCGAAGCTGATCACCGCGACACGCGATGCCGCTGGCACGGTGATCGATGGCAATGCCGAAAAGGTGCTCGATGTGGTCGATATCTGGACCTTCTCGCGCGATGTTTCCTCGCGTGACCCGAACTGGCGCCTGATTGCCACCGAATCCGCGCAATAACGGTTGGTTCCGTAGGATCGCCGGCGTGCTTGTCGTGCTGGCGATGACTTCGGGCCCCGATCGCGCGCTCAGCGAGACGCCGATGTCCGGACCACCGACCGATACCCTGCTTGAAAAGCTGCCGGCGGAGACGGAAGTCCACCCGCTCGCCTTCGCTGATCTCAAGGGCTGGGCGGAGGATGATCACGCCGGTGCCTTTGCCGCACTCTTGGAGACCTGCGCGCCAGTTCTCGACGGGCTCTCCGCCCTGCGCGACGCCCTCCCGCCACCACCGGGGTTGATCCAAGCGTGCCGTGCCGCCCGGCACCTCGCCACTGGCGGCGCCGTGACAGCAACCACGGCGCGGGTGTTTTTCGAGCAGTATTTTACCCTGCTCGATATCCGCCCCAAGGGCAGTGCGGGTTTTCTCACCGCCTATTACGAGCCGGAAATCGAGGCCTCACTGATCAGGACCGCCGGGTTTCCGATCCCGGTTCTCGGCCGCCCGGCTGATCTCGTGACGCTCAAGCAAGGCGAGACCCGCTCCGGCATTCCCGAAGGTTATCAGGCCGGGCGTCAGACCGCAGACGGGTTGGTCGTGTATCCGGATCGCGCGGCGATCTGGGCTGGTGCACTGGCAGGTCAGGGGCTCGAAATCGCCTGGCTTCGCGATGAGGCCGAGTTATTCATCACGCAGGTACAAGGTTCCGCGCGTCTCCGCCTGCCGGATGGCCGGAAGACCCGCCTCGTCTATGCCGGGCGCAACGGTCATCCCTACACCTCCATCGGCAAGAAAATCGTCGAACGGGGCGAAATGCGCCTTGAGGACATGACCCTCGCTAAGCTGATGGCCTGGCTTCGAGCCGATCCCGCGCGCGGGCGGGCGTTGATGGAAGAGAACCGCTCCTACGTCTTCTTTGCGCGCGATGACATTGCGCCGCAGGATCGCGGGCCGATTGGCGGTGCGGGCGTTCCGCTCACCGAAGGGCGCTCGCTCGCGGTGGATCGCACGATCTGGCCTTATGGCTTGCCCGTGTTTATCGAGGTCGAGCCGCTGACTCCGGAAGGGCCACGCCGCACGATTCGGCGGCTGATGATTGCGCAGGATACCGGCTCGGCCATCGTAGGCGCAGCGCGCGGCGATTATTTCATGGGCTCCGGGGAGGAAGCGGGCGCACGTGCCGGGCTTGTTCGGGATGCCATGCGCTTCGTGATCCTGAAGCCGCGGATACCCTGACATGGTCTGGATCAAAACCCTGATCACCGGGCGGAAATCCACCAAGCCGGAAAAAGTGGTGGAACCGGTCAAAAGGCGTCGCAAGAGGTCCGATATTTCAGCTGAGGATCATGCTGTCTGGGCGGAAGTCGCGAAAACCGCCAAACCGCTGCCGGGACGCAAGGCCGTCGAACTCCCCGAGGATCACGCCAAACCCGTCCCCGAACCGGCACCGCAGCACCCCATGGCGCTCGCGCTGGCCGCGCCCGCCCCGCGCATCCGCTCGATGCCACCACTTGCGGGGGTCGAAAAGCGCATGATCAGGGAGGTGTCGCGAGGCCACCGTGCGATTGATGCCCGCATCGACCTTCACGGCATGCGGCAGGCGGAGGCCCATGCTGCGCTCAATGGTTTCATCCATCGCGCCCACAACGCCGGCGCCAAGCTCGTGCTGGTGATCACCGGCAAAGGCGGCGGATTCGATGCCCAGGGAGAGGAGCGCGGTGTTCTCCGCCGCATGGTGCCGCATTGGCTCGCTGATCCGGTGCTGCGCCGGCTCGTGATTGGCTTTGATAGCGCTGCACGCGGGCACGGTGGCGAGGGCGCGCTTTACGTACGCATCCGCCGTCGCCGCGAAGCCGAATAAGCCGACGTTGATCATGCCTTGCCTTGACCTCGCCGGGCTTCTCGGCCATGCGAAGCCACGCCCTTTTCAGGAGAAGACACTTATGACGACAGAACTCGATGTCCTCGCCCTCGGCAATGCAATCGTGGACGTGATCGCCCGCGCAGAGGACGATTTTCTGGTCGCTCAGGGTGTCGCCAAGGGCTCAATGACGCTGATCGACGAGGCGCAAGCGGAAAAACTCTATGCCGCTATGGGCCCGGCGACGATCATTTCCGGTGGTTCAGCGGCGAATACCGTTGTCGGTGCAGCCTCCTTCGGCGGTAAATGCGCGTTTGTGGGACGCGTGAAGGCGGATGCCGTGGGCGATGTTTTCGCGCATGATATCGTGAAATCCGGCGTTGCCTTCGGCACCCCCGCCGCGAGCGATGGCCCTGCTACGGCACGCAGTTTCATCCTCGTCACGCCCGATGGCGAGCGCACGATGAACACCTATCTCGGCGCTTGCCAGAACCTCTCGGAAGCGGATATCGACCCCGCAACCGTCTCCCGCGCCAAGGTGACCTATCTTGAAGGCTACCTCTGGGATCCGCCGCAGGCCAAGGCTGCATTCCGCAAGGCTGCGACGATTGCCCATCAGGCGGGGCGTGAAGTCGCGCTGACCCTGTCGGATTCCTTCTGTGTCGATCGTTATCGCGCTGAATTCCGGGAGCTGATCAAATCCGGCACCGTTGATCTCGTTTTCGCCAACGAACACGAGCTGAAGGCGCTCTACGAGACGGCGGATTTCGATGCCGCCCTCGAAGCGCTGCGCGGAGAGGCCAAGCGGGCCGCTGTGACCCGCTCGGAAAAGGGTGCGGTCATCATTGAGGGGAAGATCACTATCGCGGTGCCGGCGTTCCCGATCGAAAGCCTCGTCGATGCCACAGGCGCGGGCGATGCCTATGCCGCCGGTTTCCTTTTCGGCTACACCAACGGCATGGGTTACGAGAAAGCGGGCCGCCTTGGCGCCTTGGCCGCGAGCCATGTCATCCAGAAGATCGGCGCTCGCCCGGCGCCACCGCTGAAGGATTTGGCGCAGGAAAACGGGCTGATGTAACCTAAATGATATGAGCCTACGAGGTCGATTAATGGAAAAGCAGCTTCTCATCCACGACATAGAAGTAGGCTTTCGTTCGTTGGATGAGTGGTCTCCGGAAAATGAAAGAGATTTCGAATTTTGTGTCGACATTGAAATTGGTCTCGATGGTACCAACGAAACAATGCTGTTTTATTTGACCGTAACAAGCTTATTACGGCTTCATTCAATTATAAAAGGCTCGTTTTTGTCACAAAGATTTATTGTTGAAAAATATGAACCAAAGAATATTTATGAATTTATTGAAAGAATAGTGAATTTAAACAAATTCGATAACTGGGAAGATGCTATCGAATTTCTAAAATACTATTTTAGTCATGAGTATTTCAATTATAATAATAAATACAAATATATCAATGACTAATGATGTTATTATAATTTACAGCTTCCTGAGCGCCACTTCTTCGATCATGTGGCTCTCACCCTTGCGCAGGATGAGGTCCGCGCGCGGGCGGGTCGGGAAGATGTTCTCGCGCAGGTTCGGCAGGTTGATCCGGTCCCAGAGACCATTGGCGATCTTGAGCGCCTCATCTTCTGGCGTCTCCGCATAGCGCCGGAAGAAGCTCTCGGGCTTGCGGAACGCGGTCTGACGCAGCGCCATGAAGCGGTCGACATACCATTTGCGGAGCAAGTCCTCGTCCGCGTCGATATAAACCGAGAAATCGAAATAATCGGAAACGAAGGGCACCGGGCGGGCGTCGCGCGGCAGCCGCGGCGGCTGGAGCACGTTGAGCCCCTCGACGATGAGAATATCCGGCCGGTCGATCACGGTCTGCTCGCCGGGCAACACGTCGTAGACGAGATGCGAATAAAGCGGCGCGGCGACATTGCGCTCCCCCGCTTTCACCCGCGCGAGAAAGCGCAGCAGCGCGGCGGTGTCATAGCTCTCGGGAAAGCCCTTGCGTTCCATGAAGCCGAGGCGATTGAGTTCCGCATTCGGCAGCAGGAAGCCATCGGTCGTCACAAGACTGACCTTCGGCGTGTTCGGCCAGCGCGCCAGCAGCGCTTCAAGCACGCGCGCGGTGGTGGATTTGCCCACCGCCACCGAACCCGCGACACCGATGATGTAGGGTGCCTTGCCATCGCCTGCCTTGAGGAAGCGCTGCGTCGCCTTGAACAGGCCCTGCGTCGCCGCGACATACAGCGCGAGCAGGCGCGAGAGCGGCAGATAGATATCGACGACTTCCTCGACCGAGAGCCGATCATTAAGCGATTGCAGGCGGCGAAGCTCGTCCAGCGTTAGGGTCAGCGGGGTATCCGCGCGCAAGCCGGACCACTCGGAACGGCTGAAAACCCGGAACGGGGAGAGATCAACGTCCGGCGAGAGCTTCGAGGTCTGAGCATCCATCGGAATCTCTCCTTACGCCGGCACTGTTGGTCAGGCTCTAATCGTTAGTCTGTCTTACGCCCGGCCTTCTCCTGAAGGCCGGTTTGCGCCGTGCGGCGCGAAAGTTCGTCAAGAACATCCTGCACGCCCACCCCGGCCATGTGAAGCACGACCAAGAGATGATAAAAAATGTCCGCGCTTTCCTTGGTCAGCTCGGTTTTGTCGCCCGTCATGGCGGCGATCACGGCTTCCACGGCCTCTTCGCCGAGCTTTTTCGTCGCGCGCGGCATCCCGCCCGCCTTGAGTTTGGCGGTATAGGAGTGTGCCGGATCGGCATTCGCGCGTTCCGCAACGATTTTCTCGAGGTCGAGCAGGGTGAAAGTGGCGCTCATGCCAACCTCATCGGAATGCCCGCCTTCGCCATGTGTGCTTTCGCCTCGGCGATGGAATAGGTGCCGTAATGGAAGATCGATGCGGCCAGGACCGCGCTGGCCTTGCCAAGTGTGACGCCTTCGACAAGGTGATCGAGCGTTCCGACACCACCCGAAGCCACAACGGGAATGGTCACGGCCTCGGAAATCGCGCGCGTCAACGCGAGGTCAAACCCGGCCTTGGTGCCATCGCGATCCATGGACGTCAGTAGGATCTCCCCTGCGCCGAGATCTGCAACCGCTTGGGCGTACTCGATGGCGTCGATCCCGGTCGGATTGCGTCCACCATGGGTGAAAATCTCCCAGCGATCCGCTTCACCCGGCGCATTCACGCGCTTGGCATCAATGGCGACAACAATGGCCTGCGCGCCGAATTTTTCCGCCGCGCGCCCGACAATCGAACGATCCTTCACGGCAGCGGTGTTGATCGAAACCTTGTCCGCGCCCGCGAGCATCAGCGCGCGCACATCTTCGACTTCGCGCACGCCGCCGCCCACTGTCACCGGCATGAAGCAGTTTTCCGCCGTGCGCCGGACGACATCAAGGATTGTGCCGCGATTTTCATGGGAAGCGGTGATGTCGAGGAAGCAAAGCTCGTCCGCGCCCGCCGCGTCGTAGGCTTTCGCGCTTTCCACGGGATCGCCGACATCGGCGAGATCGAGAAAGTTGATGCCCTTGACGACGCGTCCGTTCTTGACGTCGAGGCAAGGAATGATGCGGGTTTTCAGCGTCATGCGGCACGCTTTCCGTTGATCAACGCCAGCGCTGCCGCCGGGTCGAGCCGCCCGTCATAAAGCGCGCGCCCTGTGATTGCACCCGCGAGATGCGCGCAATCCGGCTGCATCAGGCGCTCGATATCGGCCATTGAGGCCAGCCCGCCGGAGGCAATCACCGGAATCGAGAGTGCCTTGCCGAGGCTGATCGTGCCCTCGAAATCGAGGCCGGAGAGCATGCCGTCGCGCGCGATATTGGTGTAGATGATCGCCGAAACGCCGGCATCCTCGAAGCGTTTGCCGAGATCCACGGCCAGCATATCCGAGGTTTCCGCCCAGCCTTCGACCGCGACCTTGCCATCCCGCGCGTCGATGCCGACCGCGATCCTTTCGGGAAAGGCCTTCGCAGCGGTTTTCACGAAATCGGGGTCGCGCAGCGCGGCGGTACCGATGATAACGCGCGAAATGCCGCGCTTCACCCAGCCCTCGACCTGATCCATCCGGCGGATGCCGCCGCCGAGCTGAACCGGGAATTTCACGCGCGCGAGAATTCCCTCGACCGCCGACCCGTTGACCGCCTCACCGGCAAAAGCGCCATCGAGATCGACGACATGCAGCGCCTCAAAACCTTGCGTCTCGAAGCTGGCGGCCTGAGCGGCAGGATCGTCGTTGAAAACGGTCGCCTGCGCCATGTCGCCCTGCTTGAGGCGCACGCACTGGCCGCCTTTCAGATCGATGGCGGGATAGAGGATCATGCTTGCCGGCTTCATGGCGACCATTTCACGAAATTGGCGAGAAGCTTGATGCCCAGCGCCTGACTTTTTTCCGGGTGGAACTGCGTCCCGATCACCGTATCGCGCCCGACGATGGCCGAAACAGGTCCGCCGTAATCGGCGGTCGCCAGCAGATCAGCCGCATAGGTAGGAAGCAGATGATAGGAATGCAGAAAATAGGCGTGCAGCCCGCCCTCGCCGAAGGTCAGGCCGTCAAGCACCGGGTGCTCGCCGCGCCGCTCTAGCGTGTTCCAGCCCATGTGTGGCACCTTGAGATACCGCGCTTTCGGGTCCAGCGCCACAACACGGCCCGGAATCCAGCCCAGACCCTGCGTTTCACCGCGTTCCTCGCCGATATCGCTGAGGAGCTGCATCCCGACGCAGATGCCGAGAAATGGGCGACCCTTGACGCGAACCTGCTCGGTCAGCACTTCTTCGAGCCCATCGACGAGGCTAAGATTTTCGCGGCAATCGCGATAAGCACCATCGCCCGGCAGCACGATGCGATCGGCTTCCGCGATATCATCCGGGTTGGCGCCGAGCACAATGTGGCCGGAAACCCCGGCCTCGATCATCGCGCGTTCGAGCGCCTTGCCGGCGGAGTGGAGATTGCCGGCGCCATAATCAATAAGAGCGATTTTCATGGATGCTTCCTCGCATCCGGGAAGAGCCCGATGACCGGCTGCGACCAGAGACCGGCCGGATGAGAGGCGACAGGCGATGTCGCGGGCAGTGTTTCAGGCACATTCCCGCTGGACTCGGCAAAATAGCGTTGCTCGAGTTCATCGATGTTGTTCCCGACGATGACGCCCTCTTCCACGAATCCGGCACGCCTTAACGCAAACCGCCGCAAGGAAGCCCCTTCGAGTCCCCAAAGGATAGAGAGCAGCGAGGTTGCAATGGATTTCGCGAGAGGCGCAGCCGGCAGAACCGTGATGCCACCGACAATGCCAGCAAAAGCCACAATGCCGAGCAGCCCCGTCACCCAGTGGCGATGCCAGAGCAGCCAGAACGGGCCGAAAGCGAAGGCCGCCCAGTTCCAGCCATCGCGCACGAAAACCGCCCGTTCGAGCGCTTCCGAACGGGTTTCAGACTGAACCGGCGCATGGACCGTATAGCGGGCCATCAGATCGACAACGTCCCTTTGGTGGAAGGCACACGATCCGCAGCGCGCGCATCGCGTTCGGTGGCATGGCGCAGCACGCGGGCGAGACCCTTGAACAGGCTCTCGGCGATATGGTGACTGTTGAGGCCATAGAGGCATTCCGCGTGTAGCGTCACACCGGCATTCGAGGCAAAGGCCTGAAACCACTCGCGCACGAGTTCGGTATCGAAGGCGCCGATCTTCTCGGTCGGGAATTCGACGCGGAACACCAGAAACGCCCGGCCCGAGATGTCGAGCGCGACGCGGGAGAGCGTCTCGTCCATCGGCATCAGGCAATCGGCGTAACGGGTGATGCCCTTCTTGTCGCCGAGGGCCTTTGCAAAAGCCTGTCCGAGCGCGATGGCGACATCTTCCGTGGTGTGGTGATCATCCACGTGGAGATCCCCCTCTGCGCGCACCAGCATGTCGATCATCGAGTGGCGCGCGAGCAGATGCAGCATGTGATCGAGAAAACCGACGCCGGTCGCGATATCCGCGCGGCCCATGCCGTCAAGATCGATGGCGACCTCGATCTTGGTTTCACCGGTTTCCCGCCTGATTTCCGCGCGGCGCATCGGTCTGATCCTTGGCTGTCTTCGGCAGAACCGAAGCTCGTGGAAAGAAAGAAGCCCCGCCTTTAACGAAAAAGCCGATCCACGGCAATTCAAGAACGTCTAAGGGGTTAAGCGCCTTTCGGGGGAGGCGCATTTTGTCCACCTTGGCAAGCCGCCTTGCGAACCCCTACATAAGAGAACCAAAATCCGAACCGGAGCATTCCCTTGTCCGAGCAATCCCCGCAAAGTTGGCACGCAACGACCATTCTGATGGTCCGGAAAGGCGGCCAGACCGTGATCGGCGGTGACGGGCAGGTCAGCCTTGGCCAGACGATCATCAAGGGCAATGCGAAAAAGGTCCGCCGTCTTGGCAAGGGGGATGTTATCGCAGGCTTTGCGGGCGCGACGGCCGATGCCTTCACGCTGTTCGAGCGTCTCGAAGCGAAAATCGAGCAATATCCGGGGCAGTTGACGCGCGCCTGCGTCGAACTCGCCAAGGACTGGCGCACGGATCGCTATCTCCGCCGTCTGGAAGCGATGATGCTGGTCGCCGATAAAACCACCGGCCTCGTCCTCTCCGGCACGGGCGATGTGCTCGAACCCGAAGGTGGCGTCATGGGGATCGGGTCAGGCGGGATGTACGCCCTCGCGGCCGCACGGGCGCTGATCGACACTGATTTCGATGCCGAATCGATTGTTCGTCGCGCCATGAAGATCGCGGGCGAAATCTGCGTCTACACCAACGAAAACGTCGTGATCGAGAAGATTGAGGCCTGAAATGACCACCTTTTCTCCCCGCGAGATCGTCTCTGAACTCGATCGTTTCATCGTCGGCCAGAAGGATGCCAAGCGCGCCGTGGCGATTGCCTTGCGCAACCGCTGGCGTCGCCAGCAGCTTGAAGGGCCAATGCGCGAGGAGGTTCTGCCCAAGAACATCCTGATGATCGGCCCGACCGGCTGCGGCAAGACCGAGATCGCTCGCCGCCTCGCCAAGCTGGCTGGGGCACCCTTTTTGAAGGTAGAGGCGACGAAATTCACCGAAGTCGGCTATGTCGGCCGCGATGTCGAGCAGATCATCCGCGATCTTGTCGAAATCGGCATCGCGCTCCAGCGTGAAGCGCGCCGTAAGGATGTGGTCGCAAAGGCTCAGGTCGCGGCAGAAGAGCGCGTGCTCGATGCCCTGGTCGGCGCCACCGCCTCGCCGGCTACCCGCGAATCCTTCCGCAAGAAGCTCCGCGCGGGTGAACTGGCCGAAAAGGAAATCGAGATCGAGATTCAGGCGCCCGGAAGCGGGGGTATGCCGATGTTCGAAATCCCCGGCATGCCCGGCGGACAGATTGGAGCGGTTTCGCTCGGCGATATGCTCGGCAAGGCCTTCGGGAATAAGGGTAAACCGCGCCGCTTGACCGTCAAAGACGCGTATGAGCCGCTGATTGCCGAGGAAAGTGACAAGCTCGTTGATCAGGATCGTATCATTTCGGACGCGATTCGATCGGTGGAAGAGAACGGAATTGTCTTTCTCGACGAGATCGACAAAATTTCCGTGCGGGAAGGTCGCTCTGGTGGCGATGTCAGCCGCGAGGGCGTCCAGCGCGATCTCCTGCCTTTGATTGAAGGCACGACGGTGGCCACCAAGCATGGCCCGGTGAAGACGGATCACGTGCTTTTCATCGCCTCCGGCGCCTTCCATGTCTCGAAGCCTTCGGACCTGCTGCCTGAGTTGCAGGGTCGCCTGCCGATCCGGGTCGAGTTGAAGCCGCTGGGCGAGGATGATTTCAGGCGCATTCTCACGGAAACCGAGGCTTCGCTCATCAAGCAATATATCGCACTGATGGCGACCGAAGGCGTGACGCTTTCCTTTACCGATGACGCCATCCTTGCGGTTGCGCGGGCGGCTTTCGAGGTGAATTCCAACGTCGAGAATATTGGCGCGCGGCGGCTGCAAACCGTACTGGAACGCGTCCTTGACGAGGTGAGCTTCACGGCAACCGATCGTGCTGGCGAATCCATCGCGGTTGATGGCGCGATGGTCGAGCGCGAGGTTGGCGGGCTCTCGCGCAACGCGGATCTCTCGCGCTTCATTCTCTAGGGGTTTTCGATGCGCATCGCCGTTATCGCCGATATTCATGGCAATATCCTCGCGCTGGAGGCGGTGCTGGCCGATCTGGAACGGCAGCGAATTGATCTTATCGTCGATCTTGGAGACTGCGTTTCGGGACCCTTGTGGCCGAAAGAAACCTTCGAGCGCCTGAAAGCACTCAACGCGCCGACCGTGCGCGGCAATCATGATCGCCTCGTTGGAGAAGGGCTTCGCGCTGACCTTGGCCCTTCGGACGCCTTTGCCTGTGATGCGCTGGGATCGGCGGATCGCACGCGGCTGGCGGCCTTGCCGTTCCAGCGGGAGTTCCTGCCGGGCGTAATTGGTTTTCACGCCACACCCAACCATGATGATCGCTATGTACTCGATGAGATTGCTGAGGGTCGTCTTGTCCGCGCGCCGCTGGACAAGATCATGCGTCGGCTCGGGCCGGTTTCAGCGCGCATCGTCCTGATGGGCCATAGCCATCGCGCCGATGTGGTTCGCTTGCCGAAAGGCACGTTTCTCGTCAATCCCGGCAGTGTTGGCGATCCGGGTTATGATGATACCACGGGCCAAAAGCATGTTTCTGAGGCAGGAATACCGCACGCGCGCTATGCCATTCTCGATCTTTCCAGTTCCGAATCGATGCCGGATATCACTTTTCGTGCCGTGAGTTACGACTTTGAGCGGGCCGCGCGCCGAGCCGATGATAACGGTCGGCCGGAATGGGCGCATGCCCTGCGCACCGGGTTCATGCCCGCAGATATCCTTTTGCGATCCTGACGTCGCCGCCAACCTGCCGGCTTGACGAAGCGTGGCGCGTAGGGGAGGCTCGGTTTCATGTCGCTCGCCCTCCAGTTCACGATCGTCGGATCGGCGACGCTTGCCTCCCGCATCACCGGGTTTATCCGCGATATCCTGATCGCGGCCGTTCTGGGGACCGGGCCGGTGGCAGATGTCTACGTCGCGGCCTTTCTCATCCCGAACCTTTTTCGCAAGATGATGAGCGAGGGCGCGCTCAATGCGGCGATTGTGCCGCGCCTTGCCCGGCTTGAACGGGAGGGTGGCGTGCAGGCCGCACGTGGTTTCTCGGATGATCTTCTCTCGCTCCTTTGTGTCGTGCTGATCGTGCTCGTTGCGGTGGCCGAATTCGCGATGCCGCAAATTATGGCGGTTCTGGCCTATGGCTTCCGGGTCGATGAGGCTAAGTTCGCCGATGCCGTGCTATTCGGACGGATCGCCTTTCCTTTCGTCGGCTTCATTCTCGTCGTGGCGGTGATGTCCGCCGTGCTCAACGCGGTCGAGCGCTATGCGATCGCGGCACTGGTGCCGCTGGTGCTCAATATCCTGATGATCGGGGTACTGCTGGCGCTGGTTTTTATCCTGCCCGGGGGCCAGCGGCAGGCGGGCCTCGTGCTGGTCTCGACCGTGCTGGTCGCCGGATTTTTCCAACTCGTGATTCTCTGGATTTCCGCCGCGCGGGAAGGGTTTGACGTCCGCCCGCGCCTTGGCGACGCGCTGATGGGGCGCGTCGATCCTTCTGCAAAGACGCTGCTTTTGCTGGCACTTCCAGGCATGGTGATCGCAGGCTCGGGCCATGTGCAGATGATTGTCGCGAGCCAGTTCGCCTCGCTCGAGCCGCGCGCGATCTCGTGGCTCTATTTCGCTGACCGGCTCTTCCAGCTTCCGGTCGGCTTTGTTGCCTCGGCGGTGGGGGTTGTGCTGTTGCCGCGCCTCGCACGTGCCTTTCATCAGGGCGACGGAGAGGCGATGGCGGAAGCGCAATCGGAATCCCTTGTTTTCGCCTCGCTGCTCATCTTGCCGGCAACGGTTGCGCTTTTTGTCCTCGCCAAGCCGATTACGGCGGTCTTGTTCCAGCGCGGCGCCTTTCTTGCCGAGGATGCGCGCGCGACAGCGGCGCTTCTGAAGGTTCTGGCGCTCGCGCTGCCGGCCTTTGTGCTGATCAAGGTGATCCTGCCGACGTTTCTGGCGCGGGAAGAGATGCGCCCGCCGCTGATCGCGGTGGGACTCGGTCTTGCGGCGAATATCGCCGGAGCCGCGCTGTTTCGCGATATCGAGCGTGCCATTGCGCCGGCGGCTGGCGTGGCCATCGGCGTCTGGGTCAACGCGCTCGTGCTGGCCTTTGCCGCGCAGGGGCGGATGTCGATCCTGCCGCGCGCCTGGGCGCGGGCCTTCGCGGCGCTTCTCGCGGCGGGCGTGATGGGCTTCTGCATCGGCTGGCTTGCGCTCGAAGCCAAGGACTGGATGGCCGCCGAACGCGCGTTCTACGAGAAAGGGTCGGTTTTGGCGCTGATCTGTCTCGCGGGCCTTGCGATTTATGCCGCCGCCGCGCGCCTTCTCGGCGCATTTACCTTCCGTCGGCTGCGTCGGATCGGCCAAAAGGGCGCCGAATAAGCCTATCCATCATCGGACCGCTTGTTCTTCCCGTCCGGGATTGATAGAGCGCTGCGGTCTCTTCTTGCCCGATGGAAACGCGCCGTGACCCAGTCCGTGACCCTGAAGCCTTATCAGCCCCGCGTGTTTTCGGGCGTGCAACCGACCGGAAACCTGCATCTTGGCAATTATCTCGGTGCGATCAAGCGCTTCGCCGAGCTTCAGGATGGGCACGACTGCATCTATTGCGTCGTCGATATGCACGCGATCACCATGCCGCAGGATCCGGTGGAACTCACCCGCGCCACGCGCGAAGTCACCGCCGCCTTCCTTGCCGCCGGGATCGACGCCAAAAAGCATATCGTCTTCAACCAGAGCCAGGTGGCCGGCCACGCCGAACTCGCCTGGGTATTCAACTGCATCGCCCGCATGGGCTGGCTGAACCGCATGACGCAGTTCAAGGAAAAGGCCGGCAAGGATCGCGAGAATGCCTCCATCGGCCTTTTTGCCTACCCGACATTGATGGCAGCGGACATTCTCGTCTACCGCGCCACGCATGTGCCGGTGGGCGAAGACCAGAAGCAGCATCTCGAGTTGACGCGCGATATCGCCCAGAAGTTCAACTTCGATTTCGGTGACCGCATCCGCGCGCTTGGCCTCGAATCGGGCGATTATTTCCCGCAGCCGGAACCGCTGATCGCCGGTCCCGCACCGCGCGTGATGTCCTTGCGCGACGGCACCAAGAAAATGTCGAAGTCCGACGCCTCGGACAATTCGCGTCTCAACCTGACGGATGATGCCGATGCCATCGCGCAGAAGATCCGCAAGGCCAAGACCGATCCCGAGCCGCTGCCAGGTGAAGCCGAAGGTCTCAAGGGCCGTCCCGAGGCGGAAAACCTCGTGACGATCTTTGCCGCGCTTTCGGGCCGTGAGCCTGCCACGATTCTCTCCGAATTCGGTGGTGGCCAGTTCTCGACCTTCAAGAACGCGCTTGTCGAGCTTTCGGTCGAGAAACTCTCGCCGATCGGTGCTGAAATGCGCCGTCTGACTGGTGATCCGGCGATGATCGACGCGGTGCTGAAGGATGGCGCCGAGCGCGCCCGCGCGATCGCCGAACCGGTGATGCGCGATGTTCGCGGCATCCTCGGCTTCATTCAGGGCTGATCCTCCGCTTGCGCAGTGCGCCGGCCTTTGGCAGCATGGCTAGCTCGCTTTCGGGCAGTGGGTTCGGCACCCAACGGCATTGGGGATGTGAATGGCGTTCAGAAGACGCGCCTATGAGCCGGGTCACCGGCCCAAGATCCTGATCATCGTCGATGATACGCCCGAATGCGAACGCGCGGTGCTGTTTGCCGCCCGACGTGTGCGGCGCTCGGGCGCCAACCTCGTGATGCTGGCGATCATCGTGCCGGAAGAAGGCCAACCATGGCTCGGCGTTGGCGATCTCATGCAGGCTGAAGCCGAGGCCGAGGCCAACGCCCGGCTCGACAAAGCGGCGGAAATCGCGCGTCGCGAGGCCGGTTTCGAGCCGGAACGCGTGATTCGCACCGGCGCGCCTTCCGATGAGGTCATGCGCTTCATCGAGAGCGACGAGGATATCGCCGTGCTGGTGCTCGCCGCAGGAACGGGTAAGGAAGGGCCGGGGCCGCTGGTCTCGCTGATCGCGGGTCGCGTTGCCGCGAGCTTCCCGGTTCCGGTGACGATTGTTCCGGGCGGTCTGGCGGATGCCGATTTCGAGGCGCTGGCGTAACCTTGCGCGACCTTTTGATCCAACGGGCCTTTTCCCCGCCCCAAAGCGGGTTTATGTAGTCGGAAGCGGCCCACCGGACCCTTGACCCCGGCTGCCACGCCGCGCGATGAGGCTCCCATGTTTATCCAGACCGAAGCGACGCCAAACCCTGCCACCTTGAAATTCCTACCCGGAAAAACCGTTCTGGGCGATGGAACGCGCGAATTCCGCTCTTCTGCCGATGCCGGCGCTTCGCCGCTCGCTCAGGCGCTCTTTGGCATTCCCGGCGTCACCGGCGTGTTTTTCGGCTCCGATTTCGTGACTGTCACCAAGTCTGCGGGCGAATGGCAGCATCTCAAGCCGGCGATTCTCGGTGCGATCATGGAGCATTACCTCTCCGGCGTGCCTATCTTGGCCGTCAATGCCGCTGCGGAAGTCACTGGCGAAGAATTCTTCGCGCCGGAAGATGCCGATACCGTCGCGACTATCAAAGAACTCCTTGAAACCCGCATCCGCCCTGCGGTGGCGGGCGATGGCGGCGATATCACCTTTAAAGGCTTCCGCGAGGGTGTCGTATATCTTACCATGAAGGGCGCCTGCTCGGGCTGCCCCTCCTCGACCGCGACGCTCAAGCACGGCATCCAGAACCTCCTGCGCCACTTCCTGCCGGATGTTCAATCGGTCGAAGCCGCCTGATTGCCTTCAAGGAATTAAACGTGCTTGTCCTCGCTCTCGATACCGCGCTTGGCGCCACCTCCGCCGCGCTGGTCGAGGCGGGGAGCGGCAACGTCCTCGCTTCTGAAAGCGAGCCCATGGAGCGCGGCCATTCCGAGGCGCTGATGCCGATGGTTCGGCGCGTGCTGGATCATTCGGGCAAGGCTTTTTCTCAGATTGATCGCTTCGCCGTGACCACCGGACCGGGGAGCTTTACCGGCCTCCGGATTGGTATCGCCGCCGCACGTGGTTTCGCGTTGGTGCATAACAAGCCTGCCGTCGGCGTCTCGACACTCGCGGCCTTTGCCGCGCCGCTGCTGTTTGGCGAGGATCGCCGTCCCGTCGCCGCCGCCATTGATGCGCGCCACGGCATGGTCTTCTTTCAGGCCTTTGCGATGGGTGGTCGCACGATTGCCGGGCCTGGCCTGTTTTCGCTCGAAGATGCCGCCCGCAAGATCGGCGATGGCATGGTTGCTTTTGTCGGCAATGCCGCCGAAAAGCTGGCGTTGGCGCGCAAGGGCACAACGACAGATTATCGAAACGGTGCCGTGACCACGCTCCCCGCGCCGGAGATCAGTTGGGTTGCGCGCCTCGGCGGCGTGGCGGACCCTGCCGCAGCGCCCGCCAAGCCGCTCTACC
Organism: Rhizobiales bacterium PAR1; assembly: GCA_002256205.1. GTDB lineage: Bacteria > Pseudomonadota > Alphaproteobacteria > Rhizobiales > Beijerinckiaceae > Rhabdaerophilum. Next base: position 87,825 of record NKIW01000006.1, on the reverse strand, counting down.
TTCGCGAAGCGAATGTCACCGTCGGCGATCGCGCCCGGCTTCAGCGGGCCTAACGATGTCGCTCTGGTTCTGGGTGATGCCCTGGATGCGCATGGGAGCGAGCGGAACCACCATTCGCTCGGCTTCCATGGTCGATTCCTCCCGGATGGCCGCGATTCACGCCGAAGGCTTTGCTGTCGGCTGGGATCGCAGCGAGATCGAGCGCATGGTGCTTGAAGGCGATGTTGCGGATGTTCTCGTCTCGCAGGCGGTTTTTGGTGAAATCGTCACCGGGTTCGCGATCAGCCGCGTGGTTCTTGATGAGGCTGAGCTGCTGAGCATCGCACTCGATCCTGAGGTGCGCGGACGCGGCTATTCCACGAGTTTGCTCAAACGGCATGCCGAACGGGTACGCCGCGCGGGCGCGGAAAGTCTGTTTCTCGAGGTTGCGGCGGATAACGCGCCGGCTCTGGCGCTTTATCGCGGACTCGGGATGCAGGAAATCGGTCGCCGCAAGGGATACTATCCGGCCTCGAAAGGCCCCGGCGACGCCCGCCGCGATGCGCTGACAATGCGCTGGGATATCGCCCATCTCGACCCCACCCCGCGCGCCTGGTGACGCCCGGACGGTTTGGCTTTCCTTCGCTGCCCAGCCTTGATATTCCGGCACACAGAGCATTTTCAGATCAACGGCACGCTGGTTGATTGGTGAAAATGCGATAAAGCAAGAAAACCGGGCTCGGGTTTGATGGCGTCAAAACGTGCTCGAACTTCGACGTTCTGAAGGGACGGGGTGATGACGGCGCAGGGCTTGACCACCATCGCGGACCGCGTCCGGGCGCAGGGCCTGCGCCTCACCGGTCAGCGCAAGATCATCACCCGGATTCTCGAAGAAGCGGCGGATCATCCCGATGTCGAGGAGCTCCATCGCCGGGCCATCGCCATCGATCCCAAGATCGCGCTTTCTACCGTATACCGCACCGTACGTCTGTTATCGGAAGCAGGTATCGTTGAACGGCACGAGTTCACAGACGGCCGCGCGCGCTATGAGACTGCGGACCATGAGCACCATGATCACCTGATCGATCTCCGGTCCGGCAGGGTCATCGAGTTTCATTCGCCTGAAATCGAGGTGTTACAGGCGAAGATTGCCGCTGAACTCGGCTATCGCATCACAGGTCATCGCCTCCAGCTCTTTTGCCTGCCGCTGGAAGAGACGGTGCGTCCCGCCAAACCGAAGCGCGCGCCGTGATCGCACAGGGCCTTTCACGCAAGATCAGCATCGCCACCAAGATTGCGGCGCTCGTTCCGGCGTTTCTCATCGGGCTGCCGGCGCAATGGCTGGCGCTCAAACTGGCGCCGCCGCTATCCCGCTGGATGCCGGTCTATTTCCATCGCTATGTGCTGTTCGTGATGGGCGTGAAGGTCACGCGTGTGGGCGCGCTCGAACCTGGCAGACCGGTGTTGATCGTTTCGAACCATCTCTCATGGCTCGATATTCTGGTGATTTCCTCGTTGCTTCCAGTGTCTTTCATCGCCAAGAGCGAGGTTGGGGAATGGCCACTGTTCGGAACGCTGGCGCGGCTGCAGCGCTCGATTTTCGTCGAGCGCCAACGTCGCGGCAAGACCGGCGAGGTCAACAAGAAGATCGCCTCGCGCCTGAACGAGGGTGATGCTCTCGTCCTCTTTGCCGAAGGCACGACGAGTGATGGTACGCGCGTGCTCCCCTTCCGCTCGGCGCTGATCGGCGCTGCACAAGCCGCGACGGGCGTCTCCGGTACGACATCATATCTCCAGCCGCTGAATATCGCCTATCCGCGGATTGGCGGCCTGCCGACTGGCCGGGTGAACCATCCCCATCTCGGCTGGTATGGCGACATGGATCTCTTGCCGCATCTTTCGGATTTCCTCACGTTGCCCAATGTCGATTGTCAGGTGGCGTTTCTCCCGGCCCATGTCGTGACCTCGCAAACGGACCGCAAGGCGCTGACGCGGCAGATCGAGACAGAGATTCGCGCCAGTCACGCCGCGACCTTGACCGGGCGGTCCGGACCGCAACCGGAAAATACTGCCAAATTGGCATGAAATTCGTTGGAAAGATCACCGGAGCGCACGTGCCTCTTTGCGAACCGCGCCGGGGCCGTTAAAGAACAGGGAATGACCGAAACCTCGATCACACAGCAAAAAACCAACGCGCCCGGCGAGGGCGCTTCCGCGCCCAGACGCGTGCATATCAAGTCGTTTGGCTGCCAGATGAACGTGCATGATGCCGAGCGGATGGCCGATATTCTCGGTGGTGAGGGTTATCTTACGGCTGACTCGCCGGAAGATGCTGATCTCGTCATCCTCAACACCTGTCATATCCGCGAAAAGGCCTCCGAAAAGGTCTATTCCGAACTGGGGCGTCTGCGCGTCACCAAAAATGCGCGCGCGGCCGAGGGCAAATCGACGCTGATCGCGGTGGCTGGCTGCGTCGCGCAGGCGGAAGGCGAGGAGATTATCCGCCGGCAGGGCAGTGTCGATATTGTTGTTGGCCCGCAGAGCTATCACCACCTGCCCGGCCTGATCGAAAAGGCCCAAGCGGGGCGCGCTCGCGCTGTCGACACCGAATTCCCTGAGGAAGATAAGTTCGCCTTTCTGCCGCTGCCCGGCCGCAAGCGCCTGCTGGCGCGCGGTCCTTCGGCGTTCCTCACGGTGCAGGAAGGCTGCGACAAGTTCTGCTCGTTCTGCGTTGTCCCTTTCACGCGCGGTGCGGAAACCTCTCGCCCTGTCGCGGCGATTCTCGACGAGGCGCGCGCACTGGTCGATGCGGGCGTGCGCGAGATCATGCTGCTTGGGCAGAATGTGAACGCCTATCACGGGGATGACGGTAAAGGCGGCGCGGCGGATCTGGCCCGCCTGTTCGACGCGCTGTCGGAGATCGACGGCCTCGCCCGTCTGCGCTACGCTACGAGCCATCCGCGCGATATGAACACCGCGCTGATCGCCGCGCATCGCGATAACCCCAAGGTGATGCCTTATCTGCATCTGCCGGTGCAATCCGGCTCGGACCGGGTGCTCAAGGCGATGAACCGCAAGCACACGCGCGATTTTTATCGCCGCATTCTCGATGATGTTCGCACCGCGAGGCCGGATATTGCGCTGACCTCGGATTTCATCGTCGGCTTTCCGGGCGAATCCGATGCGGATTTCGAGGATACGATGCGGCTTGTCCGCGAAATCGGCTACGCTGCGGCCTATTCGTTCAAGTATTCGCCGCGCCCCGGCACCAAGGCGGCCGAGGGCGATGATTCCGTACCCGAATCGATCAAAACCGAGCGGCTTCTCGCGCTTCAGGCGCTGATTCTCGACCAGCAGACCGCATTCAACGCCGCGACCTTGGGCCGTACCCTGCCGGTGTTGTTCGAGAAGCCGGGTCGTCATGCCGGGCAGGTTGCAGGAAAATCTCCTTATTTGCAGGCTGTCCACATCGATTTCGAGACGCCGGATACGGCTGCAACATTTGTCGGGCACATTGTCGATGTCGAGATCACGGAATTGAAATCGAACTCGCTGCACGGCAAGCTGGTCGGCAGCCGCCCGGCTGATTTGGGAGGGAAAGCCGCTTGACCATGCGCCTTAGCGAGCCGTCACGTCTCGCCGCCTCCGTGCAGGCTTCCCTCGAAGGGGTCGAGGAGGCCATCATGCTTGATGACAACCGCATTGCGAGTCTTGTTGTCGGAAATTACGACCAGAATATCGCGCACCTTGAGCGAAGGCTGAATGTGGTGGCCCATGTCAACGGCAACCAGATCGTGCTGCGTGGCGCGCGCGAGCAGGTTGATCACGCCCGCAGGGTTCTCGATAGCCTTTATGCCACCGTCAAGCGCGGTAAGGTCGTCGGACCCGGCGATGTCGACGGCGCCATCGAGGAAACCGCGCTCCAGCGTGCTCTGTTCTCGGAACGCGCCGCGCCCGAGACGCCGGTAAAGGAGAATTACGCCGGCTTCGGGCAGGTTTCGACGCGCAAGAAAGGCCCGGTGAAGGCCCGCAACGCCGCGCAGGATTCCTATCTCCGCGTCCTTGCGCGCCACGAACTCGTTTTCGCGGAAGGTCCTGCTGGCACCGGCAAGACCTGGCTCGCCGTCGGCCATGCGGTGCAGCTGCTCGAAGCCGGCCATGTCGAGCGGCTCATTCTTTCGCGTCCGGCGGTCGAGGCGGGCGAGAAGATCGGCTTCCTGCCCGGCGACATGCGCGACAAGGTCGATCCCTACCTACGCCCGATCTACGATGCGCTTTATGATTTCATGGAGAGCCGCCTCGTCGAGCGTGCGCTTCAGACCAACGTGATTGAGGTCGCGCCACTTGCCTTCATGCGCGGGCGCACGCTTTCCAATGCGCTGATCCTCCTCGATGAGGCGCAGAACGCCTCCTCAATGCAGATGAAGATGTTCCTGACCCGCCTCGGCGAAGGCTCGCGCATGATCATTACCGGCGATCCAACGCAGATTGATCTGCCGCCGGGCCAGAAATCCGGTTTCGGCGAGGCCATCAACCTATTGCAGAACGTCGAGGGTATCGGTCACGTCAAGTTCGGCCATCAGCATGTCGTGCGGCACGATCTCGTGCGCCGCATCGTGCAGGCCTACGAGGAAAATGGACCGTCTCATCCAGGATCGGGGTTTGCCGGATCGGGGCGTGGCAATGTCTGAGGCACCTCCCCCCGAAATTGCGATTCTCGTCGAGGCCGAGGGTTGGCATACCGTGCCCGAGCTGGAGGCGGTGATCCGTCGCGCGGCGATGGCGGCGCTGGCAACGACGGACGAACCCGGCGATATATCGTTGCTGCTGGCGGATGATGCGGCGATTCGCACGCTCAATGCTGATTTCCGCAAGCTCGACAAGCCGACGAATGTGCTCTCTTTTCCGGCGCCTCACATGCCGGGCGATCCTTCGCCGGCGCTTGGGGATATCGCCTTCGCTTACGAGACCTGTGCCCGCGAGGCGGCGGATGAAGAAAAGCCACTCGCCCATCATCTCAGCCATCTTGTGGTGCATGGGGTGCTCCACCTGCTGGGCTACGACCACGAGGACGACGCAGAGGCCGACGAGATGGAAGCGCTGGAAACCGAGGTGCTTGCTTCGCTCGGTATCGCTGACCCTTACGCCGACCATCGGGATGCCGCAGAATGAGCGACGACAGTTTACCCGAACGCACCGCGGCACCGGAGGCCCGCAAGGAGCCGCCAAGGGATACCCGCGACTCCTGGATCGAGCGCTTCAAGCTCGCGCTGGGGCTGAAGGCTCCGGCTTCGATCCGCGACGATCTTGAGGATGCGCTTGAGGAATCCGAGGAAAGCGCGACGGACGATTTCACCCGTGAGGAAAAGCGCATCCTGCGCAATCTCCTCACCGCCCGGGATATTCGCGTGCAGGATGTGATGGTGCCGCGCGGTGCCATCGTGGGGATCGCGGACGATGCACCGTTCTCCGAGCTTCGCGCGCTGTTCACCACAGCCGCGCATTCGCGTGTGCCGGTGTATGGCGAAACGCTCGATGACCCCAAGGGCATGATCCATATCCGCGACATGTTCGCCCGGCTGGATGTGATTCCGCTGGATGCCAAGGTCGCGGATATCGGCCTCATCCGCCCGGTGCTTTTTGCTCCCGGATCGATGCCTGCGCTCGACTTGCTGATCGAGATGCAGGCCAAGCGCATCCATATGGCCCTGGTGATTGACGAATATGGCGCGACCGACGGTCTCGTCTCGCTGGAGGATCTCCTCGAAATCATCGTCGGCGAGATCGAGGACGAGCACGATATCGTCGAGGATTCCGCGGTCGAATTGCTCAGCGATGGTGTGCTGGCCATCAATGCCAGCGCCACCATCGAGGAGGTCGCACGGCTGATGAGCGTCGATCTCGAAACCGAGAGCGACGAGCACGACGTCGGCACCATCGGCGGCTATGTGACTGCGCTTCTCGGGCGCGTTCCGGGCAAGGGCGAGACGATTACTGCGCCGAACGGTATGGCTTTCACCATTCTCGACGGCGATGCGCGCCGCCTCAAACGTGTCCGCATCACGCCGGCACCCGTGGTCGACGAGACGTGATCAGCTTGCGTCGGGTTGATTTTCCGGTGCTGCGAGCTTGAAGGCCGCGAGTGCGCGGCAGGCCGCATCGATCGCCACGATCTTCGGGTAGGCCGCGAGATCGACATTGAAGCGTCGTGCATTCGAGACCTGCGGCACGAGGTAGATATCCGCCATGCCTGGCTGACCGCCGAAGGCGTAAGGGCCGGGCCGGACGAGTTGCTCGATCACCGCAAAGGCCTCATGGACCCAATGCGCATACCAGGCATTGGTCGCCGCTTCATCCGCGCCGAAATGCGCCCTGAGATATTTCAACGTCGTGAGATTGTTCACCGGATGGATATCGCAGCCGATAATCGCGCAAAGCGCGCGGACATCGGCGCGATCTTCCGGATTTTCGGGCAAGAGCCGCGGGGTGGGGTAGCGCTCTTCAAGCCACTCCAGGATCGCGGGGGACTGGATCAGCACCCGCCGCGATGTCCCCTCGAGAAGTTCGAGCGACGGCAGCCGCATCTGCGGGTTCACCGCCTGATATTCGGGCTTGCGGTGCTCGCCGCCGTTGTTGACGAGATGCACCGGCACGGTTTCGAAGGGCACACCCTTGAGGTGGAGAGCAATGCGCGCGCGATAGGAGGTCGATGAACGGAAATAGCTGTAGAGGCGAAGCTTGGTTGTCACGGGCGTTTCTCCCATCGCGGGTTTCTTGTGATCTCAAGGGATAAATCCGGGACGGGGGCGACGCAACCAGCGTGATCCGCCGCGAGCATCACCGACGATCGGGCCGTGGCCTGAAAAATCTCGCCTCAAGAGCCATGTACCTCAAGAGCCATGCTCCAAGAGTTTGGTTCATGAGGTTTGGTCCGACGGCGCGGGTGCTTGGCGCTTTAAACCAACGCCTTGAGGCGGCACGCACCCTCCATCAGTGCCGCCATGGGGTCCGGCGCCAGCGTTTCCAGCACAACAGGCCCCTGAAAACCGGAGTGTCCGAGGTGCGTGAGGATCGTGGCAAAATCAATATCCCCAGTGCCGATGGCATCGTGCCGCCACGACCCCCTCGGGCTATCCGAGAGGTGGACGATAGCGGTCAGGTCACCAAGGGTTGTCAGCCCGTCCGTTGCTTCCTCACCAATCGCCAGGGCATTGGCGACATCATAGATCACGCCGGTATCGGGATAGCTGTTGTCCTCAATAAAAGTGCGGATGGCCTCTGCGCTCGCGAGCAGCCCTTGCGGGTGATTTTCGATCAGCACCCTGAGCCCGGATTTGAGCGCCCGCACGTGGATGCGCTCGAAAGCGGCCTGAAAACTCGGCATCAGCGTCGCATTGACATCCGGCAGCAGCATGTGACGCCGCCCTGAGCCGACGCAAATCGCCTCAGCACCGAGTTCGACCGCCCGATCCACGAGCGCATCATAGCTATGAACCGAAAAATCGACCACTTCCGGCGCAGGACTCGCCAGATTGATGTCGCTGCTCGCCAGATCGAGCGCCAGCAAACGCCCGCCCGCGTCCTCGACCCTCCGCCGCAACCGGGCCTGAACCGCAGGCGGCGAGGACCACGGGTTGAAATGCGGGGGCGTCGCCATCAGTTCGAGGGTGGTGAAACCATGCTCGATCAGCCGCATAAAGGCGGTTTCGGCGTCGCAATCAAAGGCGAATCCAAACGTATGCGCGCCGAAAGGCTGTCGCGGAGCGACCATGCCTCAGGTTGCCGAGTTAATGAAGAAATTGGTACCGCCGCCGCTTTTGCGTCGGGCAAAGGCCGGAGACGTCACGGTCGCGGTTGAAAGCTCGCGCGCGGCATCGAGCAGCAGCGGCACGCATTCGAGCATGCGCGCTTCCGTGAGCCGGACATGCGGACCCGCCACATTGACCGTACCGGTAATCTCGCCGGTCGCGGGGCTGCGGATCGGTGCTGCGATGGTGTTCATCCACGGCGAATAGGTCTGCTCAACCAGCGCGTAACCCCGCTTTTTGGCTGCCCGGAGGTATTTCAACAGCGCGGCGGGCGTCTGCGGCGCCTTGGGGCCATATTCCGAGCGGGATCCATAACCCTGCCTTTCGACCAGCTGAAGCGCCTCTTCCTCCGGCAGGCAGGAGAGCCAGGCGATGCCGCTGGCGGCGCAGGAAAGGCGTGCCTCCTGACCCATATCCGGATCATAGCGCAGGCCGAACTGCGCGCCCTGCGATTTGGCGACCCAGATCAGCTTCTTGCCGTCGACCATCGCGAGGCGGACAAGTTCGCCGGTGTCGCGCGCCAGCCGGTCGAGGATCGGCTGGGCCATGTCCGTGATGCCCGAGCCTGCAAGGAAGGTGAAGGCGAGCGAGGCGATCTTTGCGGTGAGCTGATAGGCGCCCTGATGGCGCTCCTGCCGCACATAACCATGCTCGACAAGGCTGGTCAGGACGCGGTGCGTCGCACTGCGCGGAATATGCAGATACTCCGCCACCTCAAAGAGCTGCAAGCCATGGGCATGGGTCGAGAGCAGCTCGAGAACGCCGAGCGTACGCTCCAGCAAGCCGCTCGGTCCGGTGCCGCCGTCCGCCGCATCATTCGCGAGAGTATTGGGCATACCTGTCATCCGTTGCGCAGAAATAGATCAATCCGACGTCAGTTCGGGCGGAGTTTGCCTGAGTGACGCCGCAGCTCATGCTTTGGCGCCGTGGCCGAATCCTGTCTTGATAAGGATCAGCACCGCGCTCTGCAATTGTCTCTCCAGATGGATCACCGAGGCAGCCGGGCTGCGTCGGACCCTCTCTTTTCCCCCCGAAGGTGCACCCGAACTGACAGGGAGGTCAAGCCCAATCAGAATCAAATTCCAGTTTCGAAAAAAGAATTGGAATGCCATTCCAGTCATGATATCGACCTTCCGTCCTGATCCGGATTGTGGGTTCCGCTCATGCGCCCGGTTCATGAAAATCAGACGCCGATCAAGGCGCTCTCCGAGGAATTCTCATGGAGGATGAGATGAACGATCATTCAATCAACCGTTCCAAATTCGGCACCATCGGTCGTCGTGGCCTGCTTCTGGGTGCCGGCGCACTGGCCGCGTCCCGGCTGCCGATGCCCTACATCGGCAATGCCGCCGCCGCCGAGCCGATCAAGATCGGCATGATCTGGGCCAAGACGGGCTCGATCGTCGATCAGGCGGAATACCTCGCGCAAGGCTCGATGCTGGCGCTGGAGCAGCGCAACAACACCCTTCTGGGCCGTCCGGCGGAGATCGTCTGGCTCGACGAGCCGAACCCGCAAGGTGCGCAGCAGAACGCGGAACGCCTCGTTGGCGAACACAAGGTTGTCGGCATCGTCGGTGGTGCGCTCTCGTCCTTCGCGCTGGCGATTTCCGCCGTGGCGAAAAAGGCCAAGGTGCCGTTCATTGCCGCGAACGCCGCCGCAGGTGCGCTGACCGGCTCGTCATGCAACAAGTACACCTTCCGCCTGCAGCCTCCGGTCGATGTCCATACCAACGTTCTTGCCCCTTATTGCGCGTCGATCGGCAAGAAGTGGTACGTGCTCACGGCGGCCTACGCCTTCGGGCAGGACATCAAGAAGTCCTTCACTGATTACATCACCGCCAATGGTGGTCAGGTTGTCGGTGCGGATGAAGTGCCGGTCGGCACGCCGGATTATTCCTCGTTCATCCTGAAGATCCGCGCGGCAAAGCCCGATGTGGTCATCGGCGGTATCGCGGCCTCCGATCTGACCACGTTCCTCAAGCAGTGGAACGAGCTGGGTATGCGCGGCAAGATTCCCTTCGCGGAAATCGCCGTCGGCAATACCGATCTCTGGGGCGTCGGTCCCGAGGCGGCGGACGGGCTCTTCACCCTGACCTGGTACTATCAGAACCCGAACAACCCGCCGGAAGAAAAGGCGATGGCTGCCGCCTACGCCAAGAAATACAACCGCCCCGCTGCCGACAAGACCTGGATGGGCTGGATGGGCATGAAGGCGCTGCTCGATTCGATCGAGGCTGCCAAATCCACCGATGCTGCCGCCATCGTCGGCGCACTCGAGAAATGGAACATGAAGCGCGGAGCGATTACGGCGGGCTATCGCGATTTTGACCACCAGATGACCAACAGCCTCCTCGTCGCCGGCATCAAGCCGAAAATCACCGACAAATGGGACTACTTCGACGTGAGAGCCGAACTCCCTGCCGACGAAGCTGGCATCGAGAAGGCCTTTGGCTCGAAGGCCAACTCCGCCTGCAAGATGGACTCGCTCTGATCCCGGACATTCAGACGCTGCGCGGGACTTTTGGCACTCGCGCAGCCGTTCTGAAGGTTCAAAAAGACGACAAGAAAGTGCGCATCCCCGGTTTCTCGCCGGGGATGACAGCGCTTCAACAGGGGGAGGTGTTTCATGCTCGACATGATTCTGTCCCAGGCCGTGAATGGTTTGGTGCTCGGTTTTCTTTACGTGCTGATCGCGGTGGGGCTCTCGATCATTTTCGGGATGCTCGGTATCGTCAATTTCGCGCATGGCGCTTTTTTCGCCATCGGTGCCTATTTCGCGCTGGTGCTGAACCGCGAATTCGGCTGGTTCGCCGCGCTTCTGGCGCCGATCGCAACCGGTGCGGTGGGTGTTGCCGTTGAAATGCTGCTGATCCGGCGTCTCTACGGCAAGGAGCCGCTGCTCGGGCTGATCCTCACCTTCGCACTGGCGCTGCTCTTTGAAGCTATCCTCCGGATGATGTTTGGCGGCGCGCCCGTGCCCTTCACGGCGCCGAAATTTCTCGCCGGTTTTGTCGAGTATGGGCCGATTCTCATCACGAAATACCGCATGTTCGTGCTGGCGGTGACGGTTCTTGCGCTCGTCGCCTTCTGGGCGTTTCTGGCCTACACGCCGTTCGGACGCATCATCCGCGCCGGCTCGCGCGATGCGGAGATGGTCGGCCTCTTGGGCATCAACCTCCCCATCGTGCTGAGCGGCGTGTTCGGCATCGGCTGTCTGCTCGCGGGGCTCGCGGGTATGCTCGCTGCCCCGCTCTGGACCGTGCAGCCCTCGATGGCCGCTGGCGCGATCATGCCGGCCTTCGTCGTGGTGACAATCGGCGGTCTCGGCTCCTATGTCGGCGCGATCATCGCCGGCCTTCTCGTTGGCATTACGACCGCCATGACGATCCAGTTCTACCCGGAATGGGCGGGTGCGGCGATGTATGTCCTGATGGCAGCCATCCTGCTGGTGCGCCCGCGCGGTCTCTTCGGTGAAAAGTGGGAGCGTTTCGAATGAATATCCGGTCCCTCCTTTCCCATCCCGTTCTCTGGGTCGCGCTGGTTCTCGGCGCTCTGAGTGCCATCTGGTATGCCCTCGGCGCGCCAATTGGCCTCATCACGCAGATCGCGATCTATACGCTCTATGGCGCAGGCGTGAACCTGCTCGTCGGCTATACCGGGCTCGTACCCTTTGGCGCTTCGGTGTTCTTCGGGTGTGCGAGTTACGCCGCGGCCTTCTTCGTGCTCGGCGGCATGGGCAACGACATGGTGTCCTTGCCGCTTTCGGTCGCCTTCTCGATGGCTTTGGCGCTGGTGATCGGCGCGATCATCTTGAGGCGCAAGGGCCTCTACTTCTCGCTGCTGACGCTCGCCTTCTCGCAGATCGCCTTTGAGGTTGCCTTTAAGTGGACCGCTGTCACGGGCGGTGAAAACGGCCTTCAGGGTGTCGAGCGCACGACCTTCAGTTCGGACTGGAGTTTCCATTTTTTCGCGGTGGCCTCGCTCATCGTCGGGATGTGGTTCTTGTGGCGCATCGCGCATTCACCCTTCGGCCGGGCGCTGCAGGCCTCGCGCGACAACGAACAGCGCGCGATGAGCTTGGGGTATAACACTTATCTCATCCGCCTCGGCTCCTTCACGCTGATGGCCGGCATCGTCGGCTATGCTGGCGCTTTGCTGACACTGATGCTTCAGGGCGTTTATGCCAACAACCTCTCGTGGCAGCACGCGGGCGACAGCCTGCTGATGGCCGTGCTCGGCGGCGTGCACCATTTCCTTGGCCCGCTCTGGGGCGCGATTGCCTTCATCGTGATGGAAAATCGCCTCTCGGCGCTGACCGAGAACTGGTGGCTGATTTTCGCACCGATTCTCATTCTCTTCGCGCTGCTCTCCCCCGAGGGCATTCAGGGCCTCGCGATGAAGCTCCTGCGCCGTGAGCGCTGGACGCTGACGCGCGATGCCATTCCCGCCCGCCCGGCGGTGATCAAGCCCTACGAGAGCGTGGCCGCCAATCTCGACCCCAAAAAGCCGATCCTGACAACGAAGAAGCTCTCCAAGAGCTTCGGCAGTCTGGTGACCGCGCGCGATATCGACTTCGAGGTCTATCCGAACGTCCTCCATTCGATCATCGGGCCGAATGGTGCCGGCAAGACGACCTTCTACAACATGCTGACCGGTGTTCTCCCGGTGAGTGCGGGTGAAATCTTTTATCAGGGGCAGAACATCACGCATCTGCCGATCCATGCCCGCGCGCGGCTTGGCATCTCGCGCTCGTTCCAGATTCTCTCGATTTTCCCGAACCTCTCGGTGTTCGAGAATGTCCGCGTTGCGGTGCAGGCTCAGCGTCATGGCGTCAGCGGTCTCATCGCCGATGCGCACGGGCTGGAGGCGATCAATGATCGCACCTGGTCGATCCTCGATGCAGTGGGGCTTGCGGATAGAGCCGCCGAGCCCTGCACCAACCTCCCGCATGGTGCGAAACGCCTGCTCGAACTTGCGGTGACGCTGGCGATTGATTCGAAACTCCTGCTCCTCGACGAACCGCTCGCCGGTCTCGCCGAAGCGGATCGCCGGATCGTCGCCGCGCTGATCAAGAAGCTCTCGGAAAAGCACGCCGTGCTGCTCATCGAGCACGATATCGACCGTGTCCTGGCGATTTCGGACCGGATCTCGGTGCTCCATCAGGGCCGGATCATCGCCGATGGCAAGCCGGCGGATGTCGGCACTAACCCGGAGGTCATCGCGGCCTATCTCGGCGCGGCAAAGGATGGCGAGCGCGCCGCTCCGCCGGTGGCGGAGCGTATGGCGCACGCGCAGGCCAAACCCCTGCTGGACGCGAAGAACATTCGCGTCGGCTACGGCGGCTCGACCGTGCTCAACGGCGTCAATCTTCTCGTCCATGAGGGCGAGGCAGTGGCACTGCTGGGGCGCAATGGCGTCGGCAAATCGACGGCGTTGCGGGCGCTGTGCGGCACGCTGCCGCTCAGCGAAGGCACCATGAGCTTTGCCGGCACGCGGATCGACGCGCTCAAGCCCTACGAGATCAACCGTCTCGGCATTTCGCATGTGCCGGAAGGGCGGCGGCTCTTCCCGAACCTCACCGTGACGGAAAATCTGCAACTCGCGATGCGCCCCGGCGGCATCAGCATCGAGGAGGCTTTCGAACTCTTCCCGCGCCTCCGGACGCGGCAGAAGGCCAAGGCCGAAAACCTCTCGGGCGGCGAACGCCAGATGGTTGCCATCGCCCGCGCCCTGATGGTGCCGAGCAAGCTGATCCTGCTGGATGAACCCTTTGAAGGTCTCGCCCCGGCGGTCGTCAACGAGGTGATGGAAGCGCTGGTCAAGCTCAGGGGCAAGGTCGCGATGATCATCGTCGAGCATCACGCCGAGACCGTGCTGCCGATCGCGGATAGGGCCTATGTGCTGGTCAACGGCACCGTGGCCTTCGAGGGCGATGCCGCAGTGCTGGAGAATGACCACGCCTTGCAGGCGCGCCTCCTCGGTGTGGTGCATGCGGAAGATTTGCCGGCGGCGTGACCGCCGGCATTCAAAACGGAGCAAGAGAACGTGACGATTACCCTTACCGGGGCAACCCGCCTTAATGTCATCGTCGGCGATCCCATCGCGCAGGTGAAATCGCCGGGTGGTATGACCGCGGCCTTTGCCGCGCGCGGGCATGACGGAATCGTGGTGCCGGCGCAGGTTTCTGTCGATGATCTGCAGGAATTTCTCGATACGGCGACGAAGCTGAGGAACCTCGACGGCATTATCGTCACTGTCCCGCACAAGTTCTCCTGTTTCAAATATTGCCAGAGCGCGACGCCGCGCGGCGCGTTCATCGGCGCGGTCAACATCATGCGTCGCCGTCCCGAGGGGGGCTGGCACGGCGAGATGGTCGATGGTCTCGGCTTTGTCGGTGCGGTGAGGAAGAACGGTTTTGAACCGAACGGCAAGCGCGCGCTGCAGATCGGCGCGGGTGGCGCGGGCTCCGCCATTGCGCTGGCGCTGATCGACGCTGGCGTCACCGAGCTCGCGCTCCATGATGCCGATGCCGCGCGGCGCGATGACCTCATCGCTCGCCTCAACAAGCTCGGCAAGGGCAAGGTGAGCGCGGGTTCGCCCGACCCGACCGGGTTCGATCTTATTGCCAACGCGACCCCGATGGGTATGAAGCCGGGCGATCCCTACCCCATTGAAATTGGGAAGCTTTCTGCCAGAACTTTCGTCGGCTGCGTCGTTACCGCTCCGCCAGTGACGCCTCTCATTGAAGCTGCGCGCAAGCTCGGCTGTTCCACCTCCACGGGCACGGAAATGTATCAGTCGCTGCAAAGCGCGATGCTCGATTTCCTCCTGTTTGCGGATGCCAAGTGATGAGCGCCAAGGCATGATCCGCGAGCTTTCCTCGATTTCGGACGGGGTGACATACGACTTCGTCATTGTCGGTGCGGGTGGTGCGGGCATGGCCGCAGCACTTTTTGCTGCGATCGCCGAAAAATCGGTGCTGCTCGTCGAGCGGACGGAATATCTCGGGGGCACAACGGCTCTTTCTGCCGCGACGACCTGGATCCCGAATTCGCGCCACGCCACCAAGGTGTCGCAGGACGACAGCCCTGAAAGGGCGACGCTGTTTCTTGATCGCGTCGTCGGGAATTACGGCCGCCGCGAGATGCGGCAGGCATTCCTCGAAAGTGGCCCGATGGCCATCGATACGCTCGAGGACCATTCGGATGTCCATTTCCGGCCCTATGCCACGCATCCGGATTACGAGCAGGAGGCCGAAGGCGCGACCTTGCGCGGCCGCGCGCTCGAACCGCTGCCCTTCGATGGGCGCAAATTAGGCGCTGCCTTCGATCTCCTCCGCCCGCCGATCCCGGAATTCACGATTTTCGGCGGCATGATGGTGGATCGAACCGATATCGGTCACCTGCTCGGGCTGAAGAAGGGCCTCGCCTCTTTCCGCCACGCTGTCGGCATTCTCGGGCGCTACGGGCTTGATCGGCTGACAAAGAAGCGCGGCACCCGTCTTGTGATGGGCAACGCGCTGATCGGACGGCTACTCGCCTCGCTCCTCAAGCGTGATGTCGATATTCTCGTGAAAACCGAGGTCACTGGGCTTCTCAAGGATTCGAGCGGCATCACCGGGCTGACCCTTGTCCGTGACGGTCAGACGCGGCGCATCAATGCTCGCCTCGCCGTGATTTCCGCTGCGGGTGGCTTCAATCGTTCGCCCGCCAAGCGGGCGGAAATGCTGCATCAGCCGGTCTCGATGCTCTCCCCCGCCGCACCGGGCCATACCGGCGCGATGCAGGATCTCGCGCTGGACCTCGGCGCGCATTACGGCACGGGAAGCCGCGACAATGCCTTCTGGGCACCGGTCTCGACCCGGAAGCGCGCCGATGGCACGACGGCGGTTTTCCCGCATTTCGTGATGGATCGCGGCAAGCCCGGCACGGTCTGTGTCAATCAGGCGGGCCGCCGCTTCGTCAACGAGGCGACCTCCTATCACAATTTCGTCCGGACAATGTACGACACGAACGGGCAAAGCCCGTGCATCCCGGCCTATATCATCGCCGATGCGATCGCCTTGCAGAAATACGGCCTCGGAATGGTCCGTCTCGGCACCAAGAACCTGAAGCCCTACCTTGATGATGGTTACCTCATCGAAGGCGCGAATATTCCCGAACTCGCCGCCAAGCTCGGCGTTGGTGTGGCGGCGCTCGAAGCCACCGTCGCCGATATGAACCGCTACGCCGAAACCGGGGTTGATCTTGAATTCGGGCGTGGATCGACCGGCTATCACCGCGCCAATGGAGACGCGACCGCAGGCGGCAAGAATCCTAACCTTGGCCCCATCGCGACAGCGCCCTACTATGCCGTAAAGCTCTTTCCCGGCGATATCGGCGCAGCCACCGGCCTTGCGACCGATGAATGGGCGCAGGTGCTCGGTGCGGAAGAGCGCCCGATCGGGCGGCTCTATGCTTGCGGCAACGAAGCGCAGTCAATCATGGGCGGCACTTATCCCGGCCCCGGCATCACCATCGGCCCGGCGATCACCTTCGCTTGGCGGGCGGTTCAGCACGCCATCGGCGCAGCAAAATGACTGCGCCCGCAGACCTCACCTGCGATCTTCTCGTTGTCGGCTCCGGTGCTTCCGGGCTTTCGGCAGCGGTGACGGCTGCCTGGTTGGGGCTGGATGTCATCGTTGCCGAGAAGGACCACCAGATCGGGGGCACCAGCGCTTGGTCCGGCGGTTGGATGTGGGTGCCGCGCAACCCGCTCGCGGTCGAGGCGGGTCTGGTCGAGGATATCGAGGCGCCGCGGCGCTACCTCAAGGCGGAACTTGGGGCGCAATATGATGCTGCCATGGTCGGGATGTTTCTCGAACAGGCCCCGCGCATGATCAGCTTTTTTCGCGAGCATACACGGCTCGCCTTTATCGACGGGAACGCGATCCCGGATTTTCACGACACCTCCGAAGCGGCGGGGACCGGTGGGCGCTCTGTTTGCGCCGCACCGTTCGACGGGCGGGAGTTGGGTGCGCGCATCCGGGATCTGAAGCCGCCGCTCGATCTTGTCTCGCCCTTCGGCATGGGCATCGCTTCGGGGGCGGACCTTCGGCATTTCCTCAACGCGACACGCAAACCCGCGTCTTTTCTTCATGCGGCGAAGCGTATCCTTACCCATTGGCGTGATCAGCTCCTGCACGGGCGCGGTATGCACCTCGTCGCCGGCAATGCGCTGGTCGCAAGGCTTTTGAAATCCGCAGATGACCTCGGCGTCCGACTCATCACCGGCGCGCCTGTCAGCACGCTCACGCAAGAGGCTGGCATGGTCACCGGCGCGCGGGTCGACACAGCGCGGGGACAGCAGATCATCCATGCCCGACGCGGTGTTGTGCTCGCCTGCGGCGGCTTTCCGCATGACCCAGCGCGCAAGGCCGAGCGTTTCCCCCATGCGCCGAGCGGTCGCGAGCATCATTCCGCCGCGCCAGAGAGCAATACTGGCGATGGTTTACGCCTTGGTGAAGCTGTCGGCGGCGAGATTCGCGCTGACCTGGCGCATGACGGTGCCTGGGCACCCGTTAGCCTGGTGCCGCGAACCGATGGCAGCACCGGGCGGTTCCCGCATCTGATTGAGCGCGCCAAGCCGGGGTTGATCGCGGTTCGCAAGAATGGCCGGCGTTTCGCCAATGAGGCGAATTCCTATCACGACATGATGGGCGCTCTCTTTGCCACGCTGGAGCCGGGCGAGCCTGCCGAGGCGTGGCTGATCTGCGATCATGCGTTCCAGCGGCGCTATGGCCTTGGGTACGCCCGTCCGCGCCCGTTTCCGCTCGGCGGCGTGCTCAAGAGCGGCTATCTCAAGCGCGGGCGAACCCTAACGGACCTCGCGCAAGCCTGCGGAATCGATGCGGCGGCGCTCGAAGCCACCATCTCTCGCTTCAACGCCGATGCCCGCGAGGGGCGCGACCCTGAATTCGGGCGCGGTTCGAGCGCCTATAACCGTATTCAGGGCGAGGCCGAGCAGCAGCCGAACCCTTGCGTTGCCCCGATCGAGAACGGTCCGTTCTACGCGGTGAAGATTATCGCCGGCAGCCTCGGCACCTTCGCCGGCCTGCGTACCGACGCCCATGCTCGCGTACTCGATGCCGCCCGGGCGCCGATTGCCGGCCTTTACGCGGTCGGAAATGACATGTCCTCGATCATGGGCGGGAATTATCCCGCCGGGGGGATTACGCTGGGGCCGGGCATGACCTTCGGCTTTATCGCTGCTCATCATGCGAGCGGGGTTCCGCTCGAGAATAACCGGGTCACCAGACAGCAGGAAAAGCCCTATGCGGTATGAAATTGCCACACTCACCCTCGGTCTTGGCACGGCAGCAAAGGCCGTCGCCGGCATTGACGCCTGGGTGAAGGATAGCGCTGCCAAAGGCACGCTCGTCGGCTGCTGGATGAGCGAGGTGGGCCAGCTCAATCAGGTCTCGGTTTTCCGGTCCTTCGCCGATCAGGCCGAGCTGGAAGCCGAGCGCTGTCGTGCGCGGACCTCCACGAACCCGTTTAATGCGGGCGAGGCGATCAAGGAGATGGATTTTGACAGCTACGTCCCGTTCCCCTTCTGCCCGCCGGTGAAGCCCGGTAAATTTGGCCCGGTCTATGAAATCCGCACTTACCGCCTCAAGCACGGCGGTTTGCAGCCGACAATTGCAGCGTGGGAAGCAGCGGTGCCGGAGCGGGTGAAGATCTCGCCCTTGATCATAGCGATGTCCTCCATCGACGGACCCTCACGCATCACGCATATCTGGGCCTATCCGGGGCATGATGCACGGATCGCCGCGCGCGCGGAGTCTGTTGCCAAGGGCATCTGGCCACCTAAGGGCGGGCCGGATTGGCTCACCGGCGACATGCGGTCGACCGTGGCGCTGCCGGCCGCGATTTCTCCGCTGACTTGAGGTTGAAATGACCCGAAAATTCTCGATTTCGTTCCTCACCCATGCGACGCTCCTGCCGCCAGACCAGGCGGTCATGGCGCGCAAGATTGGCTACGATGCCATCGGTGTGCGCCTCGCACCCTCGGTGCCGGGCGGCATTTTCGCCCCCCTCATCAAGGACAAGGCGATGCTCGCCGAAACGCTGCGCCGTCTTGATGATACCGGTATCCCGGTGTTCGACATCGAAATGATCCGATTGAAGCCGGAATTCAACGTCGCAGACTGGAAGCCCTTCCTTGAAACAGCCGCTGCCCTGCGCGCAAAAGCCATCCTCGTCGCCTGTGACGATCCGGATGAGCCGCGCCTGATCGCGAATTTCGCGGCGCTTTGCGCAGCGGCTCTGCCCTGTGGCCTTACCTGTGATCTCGAATTCATGCCCTTTTCCGAAGTGAAGGATGCCCGCACCGCGGTCCGTATTGTCAGCGAAGCCGGGCAGCCGAATGGGCGCATCCTGCCTGACTCGCTCCATATCGCGCGCTCCGGCACAACGCTCGATGACCTCCGGGCCATTCCGCGCGAAATGCTCGGCTATGGCCAGATCTGCGATGGTCCGGGGGAGATGCCGGCGACGATGGAGGAGATGATCTTTATCGCCCGCTGCGCCCGTCTTCAGCCCGGTGAAGGAGGCATCGATCTCCCTCCAATCTTCGCGGCGCTGCCGGCGGATCTGCCGATCAGCGTCGAAGTGCCGCACGATGTGCGCTTGGCGCAAGTCGGGCAGGAGGAATGGGCGCGCCGGTGCCTTGCGACCTCCAAGGCCAGCATCGCCAAATCTGACGCTCTGCGTGCCCTCTGATTTCACGACAATTTTGACCGCTGCGAAGACTGGCGGTCTCTTTTACAGGAGAATGACCATGGATTTCGCCCTCGACGAGCAACAGCGGATGCTCATCGACACCGTTCGCGCCTTCATCAAGAAGGAACTGGCTCCGCTCGAAGACGAGATCGAGACAACTGGCGTGCTTCGGCCCGAACTCGCGAAAGAGGTGCATGAAAAGGCGAAAGCGCTCGGCCTTTATGCGCTCAACATCCCCGAGGAATTCGGCGGCGGCGGCCTTTCGGCAGTGGATCACATGCTGGTCGAGGAGCAGTTCGGCCATACCAGCGATATTCTCATCCGCCGCGCCTTCGGCAATGTCTACGAGATGCTGCTCCAGTGCCAAGGCGATCAGGTCGAGCGTTGGCTCCTCCCGGCGGTGCGCGGTGAACGCGTCGCCTCCATCGCGATCACCGAGCCTGGCGCCGGGTCGGACGCCGCCGGCGTGAAAACCCGCGCCGTGAAGGACGGCACAGGCTGGCGCCTCTCGGGCAACAAGCACTTCATTTCAGACGGGCTTTTCTCGGATTTCTTCCTCGTCACCGCCGTGACCGATCCGGCCGCCGGTGCCAAGGGCATCTCGATGTTCCTTGTCGACAAGAGCCTCCCGGGTTTCACCATCGGGCGCGATCAGCCGATGATGGGCGTCCGCGGCACGAGCCACGTCGAACTCTTCTTCGATAACGTGCCGCTCGAAGGCGTTGCCCTTCTTGGAAACGAGGGACAGGGCCTGCGCCTCGCGCTTTCGACGCTCGGGCGTGTCCGCCTCGCGCAAGTCGGTGCACGCGCTGTCGGAAAGGCGACCCATGTACTCGATCTGATGGTGAACTACGCCCGCGAGCGCAAGCAGTTCGGTCAAGCGCTCGGCGAGTTTCAGATGGTGCAGCAGATGATCGCGGATAGCGTCATCGAAGTGAATTGCGCACGCCTGCTGTTGCATCGCGCAGCCTTTGAACTCGATTCCGGCCGCGACGGACGCGATTATATCGCGATGGTCAAGGTCAATGCGGCCGAAACCCTGGGGCGCGTGGTGGACCGCGCCGTGCAAATCTTCGGTGGTATGGGCTTCTGCAAGGATCTGCCGATCGAGAAGTACTACCGCGATGCCCGCATTTACCGGATTTTCGACGGCGCATCGGAAATCCATCGGCACACTATCGCGCGCAACACGCTCAAGCTCGGCGCAGAGCTGTTTGATATCGGCGCCTAAATCTCCGGACGACGAAGAACGAATATGACCAGAGCAGCTTTCATGAGCGCGGACGAGGCCATCGGCTTCATCCGCGATGGCGATACGGTGGCGATTGTCGGCGGCGGCGGCGGCTTGATGGAAGCTGCCTGCCTCCTCGCGGCAGTCGAGCGGCGCTTTCTGGCGACGGGCACGCCGCGCAACCTTGCGCTCCACCATTCCCTTGGTGTGGGCGACAGAAAGACACGTGGCGTCAATCACTTCGCCCATGAAGGCTTGGTGCGGAAAGTGACCGGCGGCCACTGGGTCTGGTCGCCGCGCATGCAGGAACTCGCGCGCACGAACAAGATCGAGGCCTATGTGGTTCCCGGCGGCGTCGCGATGCAACTCTACCGCGAGATCGGCGCCAAACGCCCCGGCCTGTTCTCGAAAGTTGGCCTCGGCACCTTCGTCGATCCGCGCCTTGATGGCGGGCGGATGAACGAGGCCGCGAAGGGCTCGCCTGCCGAGGTGATGGAGATCGGCGGCGAGGAATTCCTGCTCTACAAGAGCTTTCCGGTGCATGTCGCGTTGCTGCGCGGCACCTTCGCTGATGAGGGCGGCAATATCTCGATGGCGGAGGAAGCCGCTAATCTTGACATTCAGGCCGCTGCGCTCGCCGCGCGCAATTCCGGCGGCAAGGTCATCGTGCAGGTACGCGAGAAGGTCAGAGACGGCACCCTGCCGGCGCATTCGATCCTCATTCCCGGCGCCTGGGTCGATGCCATCGTCGTCGATCCCGATCAGATGATGACCTATGATGTCGCGCTCGATCCCGCGATGGCGGGCATGGAGCGCCGCCCGCCGCATCCGCTGGTGTCGCAACCGCTTGATGAGCGGCAGGTGGTCGCGCGCCGCGCCCGGCAGGAGCTGGCAGATGGGCAGGTTGTCAATTTCGGCTTCGGCATTCCCGATGCGGTGGCGGCGCTGGTCGCGGACGATGTCCGTGCAGGCCGCTATACCCAGACCATCGAGCATGGGATTTACGGCGGCGAACTCCTCACCGGGCACGTCTTCGGCTTCTCGCGCAATGCCAGCGCGATGATCGATGCGCCGACCCAGTTCGATTTCTATTCCGGCGGTGGGCTCGATATCGCCTTTCTCGGTTTTGGCCAGATCGATGCGGCGGGCAACGTCAATGCCTCGAAGCTCGGCGGCATGGCAGTCGGGCCGGGCGGCTTCATCGACATCGCCCAAAACGCGCGCAAGGTGGTGTTTTGTGGCACCTTTGATGCCAAAGGCACGGAAATTGTGGTGGGCGGAGGACGCCTCACGGTCACGAAGCCCGGCGCGATCCGGAAGCTTGTCCCAACAGTGGATCAGATCACCTTCTCCGGTGCACAGGCGCTCAAGCAGGGGCAGGAAGTCGTCTACGTCACCGAACGCGCGGTCTTCCGGCTGACGGCTGCGGGCGTAGAACTCATCGAGATCGCGCCCGGCGTTGATCTCGAACGCGACGTGCTCGCCTGCATGGGTTTTAAGCCGAAAATCTCCGCCAACCTCAACCGGATGCTGGCTGCGTGCTTTTCTTGATCGGGCAGGATTTCAAGGCAGGAGAGGCTTGCGCAGGCCTTCCCAGCGCGCTTTGCCGGTTTCGGTCAAGACGCCGTGGAACAGCAGATCGAGATTATGTTCGACGTATTGCTCCAGCGTGAAGCGTGACTTGAAATACCAGTGCTTGAGCGCCCAGCTATGGGCCATCATCACGATCTGGTAAGTCAGAATATCGACGTTCACCGCCCGGATCACACCTTCCGTGAGGCATTCCGAGAGCAAGGTGCCGAGGATCTGGTTGGTTTCCAGCTCGCGGTTCTGGATGATCGCGCGGCGGTTTTCCGAGAGCGATTGCGTCGAGCGATAGGCGAGAATTGTCGCCTTCCGGCGGCGATCGACCACACGGGCATAGGCGCGAATGGCCGCAATCGCGCGGCCAAAGGGGTCGGCAATGCCCTCGAAGGCGGCTGGAAGCTCGCGCGCATAGCCATCAAGCACATCGAGCAGCACCAGCAGCAGCACGTCCTCCTTGTCGGTGACATACTGGTAGATCAGCCCCTGACTGATCCCGGCAAGGCCGGCGATATCCTTGATCGTGGTACGGAAGAAGCCGTTGGTCGCAAAAAGCTTGGTCGCGGCCGTGACGATCTGGCCGCGGCGCTTCTCCACCAGATCCGTATCCTCGACTGTGCTCTTGACCTGATATGTCATGCTGCTCTCCCGCGAATATGAGCGGTCGTTCAATCAGGATGGATTGTCAAGACCCTGAGACCACACGCGGAATTGGATTGGCGTTGCGTCAGATATAGCAATGTATTGACACGAATAGGCGAAAGGACTAGGTTCGCGCAGATATAACAATATATTGCTATAAATCACCGATGGGTGAGGGAGGCCGCATGACGATCTCGACGGATGCCGCCGCGACCGCCACGCTTCTCGGCTGGACGCCGGAGCAGGCAAGCTTTCGCGAAACGGCCATGCGCTTCGCCGCTGATGTTCTCGCGCCGAGCTACAAGGCGACCGAGAAGGGCGGTTTTATCCCGCTGTCTCTGCGTCAGCGGATGGGCGCGTTAGGGCTCATCGGCGTTGAATTTCCCGAACAATACGGAGGGCTTGGTGTCGATCATGTCACCTCGGGTGTCGTGCTGGAGGCGATTTCGGAAGGCGATTTCAACGTCGGCTACATCCAGCTTCTGGGATCGCTCTGCGGCGCGATTGTCGCGCGGCACGCGTCACGGGAGATCGCAGCGCGCGTGCTGCCTCGTGTTGTCTCCGGCGATAGCTTGATCGCACTGGCGTTGACCGAGCCGCAGGGTGGATCGGATGCCGCCTCGCTGGTGCTCAAGGCCACGCGCGACGGCGACGACTATATTCTCGATGGCGAGAAAACCTCGATTTCGATGGCCGATCAGGCCGATCTCGCGGTGGTTTTCGCCCGTACCGGAACCGTGGCGGAGCGCGCGCATGGCGTCTCGGCCTTTCTGGTCGAGATGAGCGCCCCCGGTATTTCGCGCACCCGCTTTTCCGATCTTGGACAGCATGCGGTGGGGCGCGGTTCGATTTTCTTCGACAAGGTCCGTGTTCCGGCGGCCAATCGCCTTGGTACGGAAGGGTCCGGCTTCGTGCAGGTAATGCAGGGGTTTGATTTCTCGCGCGCGTTGATCGGGCTGCAATGCCTCGCGGTGGCGCGCGTCTCACTGGCGGAGACATGGAAATACATCAGCGAGCGCAAGGCGTTCGGCAAGCCGCTTGCTGATAATCAGGGCGTGACCTTTCCGTTGGCCGAGGCGGAAACCATGGTCACGGCAGCACGGCTTCTTTGCTATCGCACGCTGGCGGCGAAGGATGCGGGCGCGCCGCATACCTCCGAGGCCGCGATGTGCAAGTGGTGGGCGCCGAAGCTTGCGTTCGAGGTCGTCCAGACTTGCCTGCTGATGCACGGCCACGCTGGCTGGAGCGTCGATCTGCCCTTCGAGCAGCGTCTACGCGACGTGTTTGGCCTCCAGATCGGCGATGGCACGGCGCAGATCATGAAGCTGATCATCGCCCGCGAAGCGCTGAAGGCCGCGAGAAATTGACCATAAGAAACTGGCCATACGAAGCGGAACAATCCGCTCATCTTCGAGGAGACGGACCCATGACGCATGTTCTCGATCCCGCGCATCGCCGCGCCGCGATGGTCGAAGCTGGCCTCTGGCAGGACAAGACCCTGCTTGATCATTTCCGCGCGCAGGTCGCCGCGCTTCCGGGAAAAACCGCGGTCATCGCCCCGCGCGCGGAAACGGGAATCGAGACCCGCCTGACCTTCGCCGAACTGGATCGGCTCTCGGATGACCTCGCGATTGGCCTCTCCCGGCGCGGCGTCGGCGAGGGTGATGTCGTCTCGTTCCAGCTCCCGAACTGGTGGCAATTCACGGTGCTGCACCTCGCGGCACTGAAGATCGGCGCGATTTCCAACCCGCTGATGATCATTTTCCGCGAACGTGAACTCACCTTCATGCTCGGCCTTGCGCAATCCAAGGTGCTCGTCGTTCCGGCGATGTTTCGTGGCGTCGATCACCGGGCGATTGGCCTCGGCGTCAAGGCAGCGGTGCCGTCGTTGGAGCATCTCTTCGTGATCGATGGCGCGGGTGCGGAGGATTTCGACACGCTCTTCGCGCGGGATGCCTCGCCGGCCGAACGCGCCACCTTGGCGGCAAGAAAGCTCTCGCCCGATGCCGTAATCCAGCTTCTTTATACCTCAGGGACCACGGGCGAGCCGAAAGGCGTCAGCCATACCTCCAACACCATGCTCTCGAACCTCGTGCCCTTTGCCGAACGGCTGAAGCTCGGCCGCGAGGATGTGATCCACATGCCTTCGCCAATGGCGCATCAGCTTGGCTTCATGTACGGGCTCGTGCTGCCCGCGATGTTGGGCTCAACGGCTGTTCTGCAGGATATTTTCGTCGCCGAAACCATGGCGGCGCAGATCACCGGCTTTGGCGCGACCTTCACCATGGGCGCGACGCCTTTTCTGAATGATCTCTCGGATTTTTGTATCAAGACCGGCACAGCGACGCCTTCCTTGCGGATTTTTGTCTCCGCCGGTGCGCCGATCCCGCGTCCGCTGGTTGTCAAAGCCAAGGATGCGCTCGGCGCTGCGATCATCTCCGCCTGGGGCATGAGCGAGAATGGCGCCGTGACCACCGCCTGTCTCGATGATGCCGAGGACAAGGTCACCGGCACCGATGGTGTGGCCCTGCCGGGTATGGAAGTCCGGGTCGTCAATGCGCTCGGTGAGCCGGTCGCAGCAGGGGTTGAGGGGAGCTTGCAGGTCCGGGGCTGTTCGAACTTCGTCGGCTATATGAAGCGCCCGACCCTCGCGCAGGTGGACGCCGAGGGCTGGTTTGATACCGGCGATCTCGCCCGCATGGATGCCGAAGGCTACATCCGCATCGCAGGGCGCTCGAAGGACATCATCATCCGGGGCGGCGAGAACATCCCGGTCGTCGAGGTCGAGAACCTTCTCTACAAGCACCCCGCGATCTTCGCGCTGGCCATTGTCGGCTATCCCGATGCACGCCTCGGTGAGCGCGCCTGCGCCTTCGTGACCCTGCGGGAGGGCGCGAGCCTCACCTTCGAGGAGATGACCGACTATCTCAAGGCGCAGAAAATGGCGATGCAATACCTGCCGGAACGGCTGGAGATCGTCGCCGATCTGCCGCGCACGCCCTCCGGCAAGATCCAGAAATTCAAGCTGCGGGAAACCGCCAAAGCCTTTTCAAGCGAAGCGTGACGCGGTCGGAAGGGACCATCATGACCACTTATCAGGATATCACCTATGAAGTCCGCCCCGAGGGCGTTGCACGGATCACCATCAACCGCCCCGACAAATACAACGCTTTCCGTGGCCAGACGGTCGATGAACTGATCCACGCTTTCCAGAAGGCGGGTTGGGATCGCGAGATCGGCGTGATCGTGCTCTCGGGTGCGGGCGAGAAAGCCTTCTGCACAGGTGGCGATCAATCTGCGCATGATGGGCAATATGACGGGCGCGGCACCATCGGCTTACCGGTCGAGGATCTGCAAAGCCTGATCCGCGATGTGCCGAAGCCGGTGATTGCCCGGGTGCAGGGCTTTGCCATCGGCGGCGGCAATGTGCTCGCGACGATCTGCGATCTGACGATTGCCTCAGACAAGGCGCAGTTCGGGCAGGTCGGCCCAAAGGTCGGCTCTGTTGATCCGGGGTTTGGCACGGCCTATCTCGCCCGCATCGTCGGCGAGAAAAAGGCGCGCGAAATCTGGTACATGTGCCGGCGCTACACTGCCGCGGAAGCGCTCGCGCTGGGCCTCGTCAACGCGGTCGTCCCGCATGAGGAACTCGATGCCGAGGTTGATCGCTGGTGCGCCGAACTCATGGAGCGAAGCCCCGGCGCGCTCGCGCTCGCCAAGCGCTCGTTCAACGCCGACACCGAGAGCATCAGAGGCATTTCCTCGATGGGGATGCACGCCCTCAGCCTCTATTACGATACGGATGAATCGAAAGAAGGCGGCAATGCCTTCCGCGAGAAGCGCAAGCCCGATTTCCGCAAGCACGCGCAGAAGAAGCCCGGCGGCTGACGCTGCGAGCAGAGGAAGATTGCCATGGACCTGCGCTTCACCGGGGAGGAACAGGCGTTCCGCGCTGAGGTGCGGGCGTTCATCCGCGCCCATCTGCCGGCAGGCTTCTCGCAGAAGCTGAAGCAAGGCCGCAAGCTCACCCGCGACGAACAGACCGAATGGACGCGCATTCTCCACGCCAAGGGTTGGTCAGCGCCGCATTGGCCGGTCGAGTGGGGCGGCACCGGCTGGGATCCTGTCAAACAGATGATTTTCCGCGACGAAATCCAGCAGTTTCCGGCACCGGAACTGCTCTCCTTCGGCGTCTCGATGGTCGGCCCGGTGATCTATACCTTTGGCTCCGAAGCGCAGAAAAAGCGCTTCCTGCCGCGCATTCTCACACTGGAAGACTGGTGGTGTCAGGGCTTTTCCGAGCCCGGCGCGGGTTCCGACCTCGCCGCGCTCAAAACCCGTGCCACGCGCGAGGGTGAACACTATATCCTCGACGGGCAAAAGACCTGGACCACGCTCGCTCAGCATGCCGACTGGATTTTCGTGCTGGCCCGCACCGATCCTGCCGCCAAAAAGCAGCAGGGAATCTCTTTTCTTTTGGTCGACATGAAGTCTCTCGGTGTGACATTGCGCCCCATCGAGATGATCGACGGCAGCCATGAGATCAACGAGATTTTCTTCGATTCCGTCCGCGTGCCGGTCGAAAACCTCGTTGGTGAGGAGAACAAGGGCTGGGATTACGCCAAGTTCCTGCTGGGCAACGAGCGCCACGGTCAGGCGCGTATCGGGCTGGTGAAGGCGCGGCTGCGCCGCATCCGCGAGCTGGCCGCCGGCGTGCCAGATGGCGGACGACCCCTGCTGGAGAACCATACCTTCCGCCGCAAGCTGGCCGCGTTGGAAATTCAGGCCAAGGCGCTGGAAATGACGCTGTTTCGCGTCGTGGCGGATGAGCGCGACCACGAAAAGGGCAAGCCGAACCCGGCGACCTCGATCCTGAAAATCCGCGGCTCTGAGCTTCAGCAGGCGACAACGGAACTCCTGATGGAAGTCATCGGCCCGGCGGCTTGCCTGCACCATGACGATGCGGGACCGGAAGGCTACGATTGGGCGCGCGGCAGCATGGCAAGCTATTTCAACCTGAGGAAACTCTCGATCTATGGCGGCTCGAACGAGATTCAGCGCACCATCATCGCCAAGCAGATTCTGGGGCTCTGAGCATGGATTTCACGCTCACCGAAGAACAGCAACTCCTCAAAGACAGCGTGACGCGCTTTCTCGGCGACACCTATGATTTCGCCGCCCGCACCACGATCCTGGCGACGCCTGAAGGCCAGAGTGCGGCCGTTTGGGCTGGATTTGCCGATCTTGGCCTGCTCGGCCTGCCGTTTTCCGAAACCGATGGCGGCTTTGGCGGTGGCGCGGTCGAGATCATGCTTGTCATGGAAGCCATGGGACGGGCGTTGGTTGTTGAACCCTACCTCGCGGAAATCGTGCTAACCGGTGCCATTCTACGCCATGCCGCCTCGGTAGAGCAGCGCGCGGCGCTCATTCCGGCCCTTGCAGCGGGCGAATGCCGCATGGCCTTCGCTCATGCCGATCCTGAAGCGCGTTGGCATCTCGCGCATGTCGGGACGCACGCTGCCCGCGTGCGGGGTGGCTACAAGATTACAGGCGAGAAAGTACACGTGCCTTTCGGCGCGCAGGCGCATCGGCTGATTGTTTCAGCCCGCACATCGGGCCTGATCGGCGCGCGTACGGGCATTGGCCTCTTTCTCGTCGAGGCCGACGCGCCCGGCGTCACGCGCATCGAACACCGCACGCAGGATGGTGCGCGCATCGCGGATATCACACTGTCGGATGTCTTCGTTCCAGACGAGGCTGTGCTGGGGGATACCGCAGGTGCCTTGCCGGCGATTGAGCGCGCCTATGATGAGGTGATCGCGGCGCTCGCGAGCGAAGCCTTTGGTGTGATGGATGAAGCCGTTTCGATGACGGTGGAGTATCTCAAAACGCGCCAGCAATTCGGCGTCGCCATCGGCTCGTTTCAGGCGCTTCAACATCGCGCGGCAGAGATGTTTGTGGTGCTGGAGGAGGCGCGCAGCATGGCGGCCTATGCCACGATGGCGCTGTCCGAGACGGATGCGGCGGCCCGTTCGTGTGCGATATCCGCTGTCAAAGCGCATATTGCCTGCGCTGCGCGCTTTATCGGCCAGCAGGCGATCCAGCTTCATGGCGGCATCGGTGTGACGATGGAATACAAGGTCGGTCATCTCTTCAAGCGCCTGACCGTGATCGAGCAGCAGTTCGGTGATCGCGACCATCACCTTGATCTGCTGGCGAACGCGGAGAGCCTGCTGGAATCGCTATAACCTCTCAAGTCCGTCCCTTAGTCGGTCGAGCAGGCGATAGAGCTGAACCTGTTCCTCCTCGCTCAGCCCCTTGAGCGCCTCGGTATAGAACGACTGGATCGGCCCCAGCATTGCGGCCCATTGCGTCTCGCCCTCGGGTGTAAGGCGAATGAGTCGTGTCCGCCCGTCGTCCGGGTCTTTCACACGCTCGACCCAGTGCCGCGCCTCAAGGCGATCAAGCACAGCGGACAAATTCTGGCGGCTGAGCAGCAGAAATTCGATCAGATCCTTGACCGACATCCCCTTTTCACGGGCAATTGGCCGCGCCAGCGCGCCGATGACCGCCCATTGTTGCGTCGTCGCGCCAAAGTCGCTGACATAGCGCGTACCGTTCTTGTGCATCAGGTTCGAGGACTGATACAATCGGAAGAACAGGCGATTGGCGACGTCGAAGGTCATCAGGTACCGGGCGTTGGCGGGAAAATTGATCTTGGATCAGCAAGATATGCCAATGCCTTGATATAATCAACGCCGACTACCGACGCGGCGCATGAAGTGCCTCTCTCCGCTTTTGCCTCTTTCCTCGCTTCCGCTGCTTTCGGGGAGTCCTTCTCAAAACACATCATGAGGGTGCCACAGGCTTGTAAACACTCTTGACTCTGATCTGTGAATGAATAGTCATTCAGTCAAGAGAGCAGCTTGCCGCGTGCAGGCTTGATGAGATGAGGAACCCTGCCGTGACGATGTTGTCCCGCACGATTTTCTCCGAGGAACACGCGGCTTTTCGCGATGCTGCGCGCAAGTTCTTCGAGCGCGAGGTCGTGCCGCATCACCGGGCATGGGAAAAGGCGGGCGTTGCCCCGAAATCGGTCTGGCTCAAGGCGGGCGAGCAGGGTCTTCTCTGCGTCAACATGCCGGAGGAATACGGTGGCCTCGGTGCGGATCGGCTGACCTCGGCGGTGCTGATCGAGGAACAGGCGAAGCTCGGCCTCTCCGGCCCCGGCTTTTCGACCCATTCCGATATCGTTGCGCCCTATATCCTGCATTACGGCACCGAGGCGCAGAAGCAACGCTGGCTGCCGAAAATGGCCTCGGGCAAATTGATCGGCGCGATTGTGCTGACCGAGCCCAGCGCCGGCTCGGATCTGAAAGCCATCCGCACGACAGCCATCCGCGAGGGGGATCACCTCGTGCTCAACGGCCAGAAGACCTTTATCACCAATGGCCAATGCGCTGATCTCCTGCTGGTCGCGGCGAAGCCGAACACGGCGGGCCGTTCGAAGGAGATCACGCTGTTGGTGGTCGAGGCATCCCTGCCGGGCGTCTCGCGAGGCCAGAACTTCGAGAAAATTGGCATGAAGGCGCAGGATACCTGCGAGCTTTATTTCGACAACGTGAAGGTGCCACTCAATTGCGTGCTCGGAGAGGAAGGCAAGGGCTTTCCCATGCTCGGGCACGAACTGGCGTGGGAACGGCTTCAGATCGCCATCGGTGCGGTCGCGACCTCTGCCGCCGCGCTCGAATGGACGAGCGCCTATACGAAGGAGCGCAAGGCGTTCGGAACCCCGGTTTCCGAGTTCCAGAATACCCGCTTCAAGCTCGCCGAGGTGAAAACCGAGATCGAGATTGCGCAGGTCTTCGTCGATCGCTGCCTTGCCGAATGCAACGCAGAGACACTCGATCCAGCGGTGGCGGCGATGGCGAAATACTGGTGCACCGAGCTGATGGGCCGCGTGCTCGACACCTGCCTCCAGCTGCACGGTGGCTATGGCTACATGTGGGAGTACCCCATCGCCCGCGCTTATGCCGATGCCCGCGTCCAC
The DNA here is from genome assembly GCA_002256205.1 of Rhizobiales bacterium PAR1. Classification (GTDB taxonomy): domain Bacteria; phylum Pseudomonadota; class Alphaproteobacteria; order Rhizobiales; family Beijerinckiaceae; genus Rhabdaerophilum. The sequence continues at coordinate 56,769 of NKIW01000006.1, read as the reverse complement.
CGGATTTACGGTGGCTCCAATGAGATCATGCGCGAGTTGATCGCCCGTACCCTCTGAATTTCAGGAGCAGACCATGCGTATCCTTCTGACTGGTGCGAGCAAGGGGATCGGGCGTGGGATCGCTTTGCGCCACGCTGCGCCGGGCAACCATCTGGCGCTTTGCGCGTCCGCGCCTTCGCCGGAACTCGAGAGCATTGTCGCGGAATGCCGCGCTAAGGGTGCCGAGGCGATGGGCCTCACCGGAAACCTGGCCGACGGCGCAACACCGGCCCGGCTGGTTACGGAAGCGGCTCAGGCTTTCGGCGGGCTTGATTCTGTCGTTTCAAACGCTGGCATCGTCGCCGCGGGTCGGCTTTCCATTCTGGAGGAAGCCTCCTGGGACCGGATTTTTTCGGTCAATACACGCAGTCCCTGGCTTCTGGCGAAAGCAGCTCATCCGCATCTCGCCGCCTCGAAGGGCGCGTTTGTGGCGGTGTCCTCGATGTCCGGCGTGGAACCCTACGCCGGCACGGGCGCCTATTCGCCCGCAAAGGCGGCGCTGATCATGCTGGTGCGCGTGCTGGCGCAGGAATGGGCGGCGGAGGGCATTCGCGTCAACGCGGTTTCGCCCGGCATCATCGAAACTGCGATGACCGCGCCGATCTACGCTGATCCCGCCAAAAAAGCCGCACGTGAAGCGCTGGTGCCGATGCACCGGATCGGCCAGCCCGAGGATATCGCGGGCGTTGTCGCTTTCCTGCTTTCTCCGGATGCAGCCTATCTCACTGGCCAGAATCTGCTGACCGATGGCGGCCTCCTCGGATCGATCCAGTCGCATCTCGCGGGTCGTCCGGTCTCGGAGCGCGAGCGATGATTTTTCCCGCGCCCGATCCAGTCCGCGCAGCGCGTTATCGCGCCGCTGGCCATTGGCGGCATGAGACGATCCCGGCCCTGATCGAAGCGTCTGCCCAGCGTACCCCCGAGAAGATCGCCATCCGCGACGCTTCCGGCAAGGCGTTGACCTATGCGGCGCTCATCGAGGCTGCGAGCCGCTTCTCCGGTTTTCTCGCGGCGAAAGGCATCGGCAGGGGCGATATCGTCACGGCCTGCCTGCCGAACTGGTGCGAAACCGTCATCGGGTTCCTCGGCATCATGCGAATCGGTGCTGTGGTCAATCCTGTGCCGGTGACCTATGGCCGCGCCGATATCGCCTATGTGACGAAGAAATGCGCGAGCAAGGCGCTCCTTTTGCCGGTGTCGTTCCGCTCGACCGACTACAACGCCCTGATTGACGACCTCGCGCCGGAACTGCCGGCGGGGATCGCGCTCCTTCAAGTTGGCGAGGGCGCGACGCGGCCCACCCTTGCCGAGGCGCTGCGCGCCGAGCCGGCCGCACTGGCCGCAACGATGCGCGCCGATGATCCCGTGGCGGTTCTCTTCACCTCTGGCACCGAGTCACGCCCGAAAGGCGCGGTGCATACACACAATACCATCCTGTTCGGCGAGCGGGCGCTGGCGACCGCGCTTGGCGTCGATGATCGCGACATTGCCTTCATGGCCTCGCCGATTTCGCACACCACAGGCTTCATGCACGGCGTCATCATGACGCTCACCCTCGGAGGCACGCTATCCCTGCTCGACCAATTCGAGGGGAAGCGCGCTGCGAACCAGATGCGCGACCACGCCTGTACGTGGACGATGGGCGCGACGCCCTTCCTCGCCGATGTCGCGACCGCGCTTGCGGCGGAAAACACCCGTCTGTCTGCGCTGCGCTATTACCTCTGCGGCGGCGCGCCGATCCCCGAGGCGCTGGTGAAGCGGGCGGCGGAAGTGGAGATCCGCACACTCGCGATCTACGGGTCGACCGAGAGCCCGCCGCACACCATGGTTCACCCCGAAGACCCCGAGGAAAACACCTGGACGACCGATGGCCGACCGCTTGCGGGCATCGAGGTGCGGATCGTGGGGGATGGCGGCATCGATCTGCCGGCAGGCGAGATTGGCGAGGAATATTCGCGCGGGCCGAACACCTTCCTCGGCTATCTCGGCGAACCCGATCTCACCGCCAAGGATTTCGACGCCGAGGGTTGGTATCACTCCAGCGATCTCGCGCGGATGCTGCCCGATGGCTCGGTCCGCATTTCCGGTCGCCTCAAGGATATCATCGTCCGTGGCGGGCAGAATATCTCGGTGCGCGAGATCGAGGATTACCTGATCGCCCACCCCTCGGTGCAAATGGTGGTGGTGGTTGGCGTGCCGCACGCGCGCCTCGGCGAAACCGGCTGCGCCGTGATCGTCCCGAAGCCGGGCACGGCGCCGACGCTGGCCGAGATCACGGATTACCTACTCGCCCTTGGTGTCGCCCGCTTCAAGCTGCCGGAACGGCTCGAACTCTGGTCCGAGCTGCCACAGACACCGAGTGGCAAGATCCAGAAATTCCTGATCCGTCAGAAACTCAACAATTCTGACCACAAATCGTCGGAACCCACGCCATGATTTCTCTCACCCAGCGCGAGGGCATCGCGACCGTTCTTTTGAGCCGCCCGCCCGTCAATGCGATGGATACGGCGTTCGTGGCCCGCTTTACGGAGATTCTCGACGAAATCGAACGGCTCAAGCCGACCGTCGTTGTGCTCCGCTCGGATCAGAAGTGTTTCTGCGCCGGGGCGGATCTCGCCATGATCGGCTCGTTTTTCGGCGCATCGGGCGGTACGGCGGCGATGATCGACTACGTCAAATCGCTGCACCGGATTTTCGACTGCCTCGAAGCGCTGCCGGCGGTGACCATCGCCGTGATCGCCGGCGCAGCGATGGGCGGTGGGCTTGAAATGGCGCTCGCCTGCGATCTCCGGATCACGGCGCCAGCAGCGAAGGTCGGCCTGCCGGAAGCGCGCGTTGGCATGATTCCCGGCGCGGGCGGCACGCAACGTCTCGCGCGGCTCTGCGGGCAGGGCGTGGCGTCGCGCCTGATCCTGACCGGTGAATTGATTGATGGCCGCGAAGCCGAGCGGCTCGGCCTTGCGCAATGGTGCATCGAGGCCGATGCGCTTGACGCCGCCGTTGCTGCCATTGCCACCCGCACGGCGGGCCTGTCACGGCAGGCACTGATTGCCTCCAAGGCCTGCATCCTTGCCGGGCTCGACCCGGAAAAGGACGGCTACGCGATGGAAATCGCCGTTCCTGAAACGCTGATGGAGACCGAGGAAGCGCGCGCCCGCGTCGCGCAGTTCTTCGCCCCGCGCCAGAAATAACCCCTTCAAACTGTCCAAACTCGGAGATTACCCATGAACCTTTCCGGAAAAACCGTTGTTGTCACCGGCGGCGCCTCGGGCATCGGCCTCGCCACCAGTAAGGCGCTCGCGGCGGTCGGTGCGGAGGTCATCGTGACCGATCTCAACGCGGCCGCTGGTGAGGCTGCCGCGACGGATATCCGCGCGAGCGGCGGCAAGGCACGCTTTCACGTCCTCGACGTTACCAAGCCCGCCTCGGCGGCAGCGCTGGCAGAGAACATCCAGAACACCGCCGGCAAGCTCGATATTCTCGTCAATGCAGCGGGCTGGGATATTATCGAGCCCTTCATGGTCAACACCCCGGAATACTGGGACAAGATCGTCGCGATCAATTTCATGGGGCCTGTGCAGGTCACCCGCGCGCTGCTGGATCTCCTGATCGCCTCCGGCTCGGGCCGGATCGTCAATATCGCTTCGGATGCGGGCCGTGTCGGTTCCTCGGGCGAGGCGGTTTACGCTGGTGCGAAGGGCGGCATCATCGCCTTTACCAAATCGCTGGCGCGCGAGATGACCCGCAAGCAGCTGCGCGTGAACTGCGTCTGCCCCGGCCCGACCGATACGCCGCTCTTTGCCTCGCAAGGCGAGAAAATCCGTGACGCGCTGACCAACGCGATCCCGATGAAGCGCCTCGCCAAGCCCTCTGAAATCGCCGATGCCGTGGTGTTTTTCGCTTCCGATCGATCAAGTTTCTGCACCGGGCAGGTGCTCTCGGTCTCCGGCGGCCTGACGATGGTCGATTAAGATGGCCGGAGCGGCTCAAGCCGGATCGAAACAGGTTTCGCTGGAAGAGGCGGTGCGTCGCACCGTTTCAAAGGGCGATACGATTCTGTTTTCGTTCACGCATAACCGCTCCCATGCCGCGGCCTATGAGGTCGCGCGGCAGTTCCGCGATACGCATGCGCTGACTCTTGTGGCGACGGGGCTGCTCGAATACGGCTCGATTCTGGTCTCTGCCGGCGCGATCAACCGGCTGGAATCCTCCTTCGCGGGCGGCACCTACCCCGCGCCGTCTCCCGCGCGCGGGCTTCAGATCGCGCTGTACCAGCTCGAAGGTTCGGACCCGGACTGGACCAACCTCACCATGACCTTGCGCCTGATGGCGGGCGCCATGGGCTGGCCCTTCATCCCCACCAACAGCCTTGCGGGCTCCAGCCTCTGGAACGATCACGCCCGCGCTCTTGTAAAAGACCCGTTCTCGGGGCGTGAGACGCCGGTAATCGCCGCACTCAGTCCGGATGTTGCGTTTCTGCATGTCCCGGTGGCGGATACGCTCGGTAATGCGATCCTGCATGCGCCCGATGCCGAGGAAAGCTGGGGCGCGAAAGCCGCGCGTCGTCTTGTGGTGACGGCGGAGCGCGTGATCTCGCCGGAGGAATTTCGTACGATCGGGCCTCGGCGCGGCATTCCCGGCTCGATGGTCAACTATGTGGTCGAAGCGCCGTTCGGGGCCCATCCGCAGGGCCAGTTCGTCTGGTCGTCCGGGGAGGGCGTTGCATCTTACGCCGAAGATTACGCCTTCCGGCAGGAGTTGCGCCGCCTCGTGCGTGACACCAAGGCCTTGCGCAAATGGGTCGAGGACTGGGTTTTCGACACGACGCACGAAAGCTACCTCGCGCGGCTGGGTGACGCGCGCCTTGAAGGGCTCCGGCAAGCGGCGATCACGCCGCCGGTTGAGCCCCCACGTGACCCGGATGCGCCAGCGTCACCGGAGGAAATCGCGGCCTACCTCGCGATGGTGATCGCGGAGGAGGAGGTCGTTGCGGGCCGCGCGACCAGCCTTTTTGCCGGTATCGGCCTTGCCCACCTTGCGGCCTGGGCAGCAGAGGAGCGCTGCACCAAGGCGGGTCTCGCTGTCGATCTTATCGCCGAGACCGGGATGATCGGCTTTCGGCCGATGCCCGGCGATCCATACCTCTTCAACCGCCCGAATGCGGCCTCCTCGCGCTTTCACGCGAGTTTTATCGAAACCCTTGGCGTTCTCGCCGGGCCAGCGGCGAAGGGATGCCTAGCCTTGCTCGCGGCGGCGCAGATTGATCTTTCCGGCAACATCAATTCGAGCCGCGCAGCGGATGGAAAGTTCATCGTCGGCTCTGGCGGTGCGAATGATCTCACGGTCGGCGGCTCGTCGGTCCTCGTCGTCATGCCGCTGAAGCCGGGGCGCTTTGTCGAAGCCCTGCCCTTCGTCACCTCGCCGATTCGCGATCTTGCGGCTGTCGCGACCGATCTTGCGCGGCTCGAACGCGGGCCGGACGGCAGGCTTCAGATCACGGCACTGGTCTGCGCAGCGGGTGAGGAAGCCGCGACGCTCGCTGAAATCCAATCTCGCTGCGGGCTCGACCTCGTCGTGGCGCCCGATCTCCGGCGGATCGACCCACCGACGGCCGCTCACATCAACGAATTGCGCCGTTTCGACCCGCGACGGGCGATTCTGGGCTGAATTTCACCCCATTTCCGAGGAGTACCGCCATGGACTATACCGACGTTCTCTACGAAGTCAGCGAAGGCATCGCGACCATCACCATCAACCGGGCGGATCGCCTCAATTGCTTCCGGGGCCGGACGATCGAGGAGTTGATCCACGCCTTCAAGCGCGCCTGGGCGGACAAGAACGCGGGCTGCGTCATTCTCACGGCGGCGGGCAGCAAGGCCTTCTGCGTCGGCGGCGACCAGAAGGAAATGCAGGAGAAGGGCTCCTACGGCACCTCTGAGAATGGACTTTGGGAGATCGATGACCTCCATATGGTCATCCGCAATATCCCGAAGCCCGTGATCTGCGCCGTTAACGGGTATGCTATCGGTGGTGGCCATGTGATCCACGTCATCTGCGACGTCACGATTGCGGCGGAACACGCCAAATTCGGGCAGGCCGGGCCGAAGGTCGGCTCCTTCGATGCCGGCTGGGGCTCGGCCTATCTCGCCCGAACCGTCGGCGAGAAGCGCGCGCGCGAAATCTGGTTCTTCTGCCAGCAATATGACGCGCAGACCGCGCTGTCGTGGGGGCTCGTCAACAAGGTCGTCCCGGCTGACAAGCTGATGGAAGAGGCCCGCGCGATGGCCAAACAGGCCGTGGCGCTTTCGCCGACCGCGATCAAATTCCTCAAGCACGCCTTCAACGCCGATTCCGCGCATATCTTCGGGCAGGTGAAGATGGCGGCGGATGGTCTTGCCTCCTTCGTCAACAGCGAGGAAGCCGCTGAGGGGCGCAACGCCTTTCTTGAAAAGCGTGCGCCGGATTTCTCCCGTTTCCGGTGAGAAAAGCGAGGATCGGGAGCCGCGCATGAAACGGGATGTCGACATCGCAGAGCTGGCGGCGCGGATCACCCGGCTCCTCAAGCGCGATACCTATTCCGCGGCGCTCCCGATTGAACTCGTCGAATGCGGCGTCGGCCATGCCGTTCTGGGTATGACGCTCGACGCCGCCACGCTCAACGCCCACGGAACCGGGCATGGCGGCGCTGTCTGGACGCTGGCGGATATGGCCTTTGGCGCGGCAGGCCAATATGACAGCCATATCCTGACAACGGGATCGGACCTCTCGTTCCTGCGCCCGGCCATGGCCGGAACCCGCCTGCTGGCTGAAGCGCGGGAAATCGCCCGCAAGGGGCGCTTCGGGCATTTTCAGATCACGATCCGCACCGAAGGGCGGCCCGCGAGCGAGGTTGTGGCGCTGGGTCGCTTTACCGGCCAATGGGTGGGCGCGCACGAAAGCGGAAACACCCAGGCCGGGGTCTGAAACCGGGCAAAGCCGGCACTTGACGCGCACAGCTATCGAATTCAGCTTCAGGCTCGGATAAGTCGCGTCATCAAGCGCGCGATATGAGGGAGAACGGCCTGATGTCGACACAACTCGGCACGCTCGAGGAACTGCCGCTGGACTACCGCGATGCCATGACTGACATCGCGGTCGCACCACTCTGGCCGCAGATGCGCAAGGTTCTGCCGCATAACGCGCCGATTCCGGTGACAAAGCCGCATTGCTGGTCGTATCAGGCGATCCGCCCGCTGCTGCTGCGCGCGGGAGAGCTCACGCCGGTTGAAAAGGCCGAGCGTCGCGTGCTGTTTCTCGTCGATCCCGGTCGGGGACCGGGGGCGATGCAGGTCTCGCCGACCATCTATATCGGGCTGCAACTGCTGCTCCCGGGAGAAACCGCACCGGCGCATGTCCATACCCCGAGCGCGGCGCGCATCGTGGTTGAGGGGGAGGGCGGCTACACGGTTGTCGATGGCGACAAGCTGCCCATGAAGGCTGGCGATTTGATCCTGACACCCGGCGGCTGCTGGCATGACCACGGTCACGAGGGGAAAGACCCCGTGATCTGGCTCGATGCGCTCGATCTGCCGCTGTTTTATTACCTCGAAGGCTCCTATGCCATCGAGGGCCCGTTGCAGGCGCCACGCAACCGCCCGGACCCTTCCGAGGTGGAATATCGCGCCTCCGGCCTCGTGCCCTCGCGCCGCCGGGACAAGCCCGCGCCGAGCGCCTACCCGATGATGCGCTTCCCGTGGGATCGGACTGAGGCGGCGCTGCGCCATTTCGCGGTGCATGGCGAAGGCGGGCCGATCGAACTGGATTACATCAACCCGGAAACCGGCCAATCCTGCCTGCCGACCCTTGGCTTCACGGCGATGATGCTGCGTGCGGGGGAAACGGTGAAACCCGTCCGCAAGTCGTCGAGTGGCGTCTTTCACGTCATTTCCGGCAAGGGCTACACCATGGTCGACGGCAAGCGCCACGACTGGAAGGCCAAGGATGTGATTTCCACGCCGGTTTTCGCGAAAATAGAACATCACGCGGAAGAGGGCGATGCCTTCATGATCCGCATCCATGACGGCCCGTTGCAGGAACGCCTCGGTTACTACGAGGAGCGTCCGGCCTGACAGGACGGAAGGCAGGCTCAAAGCGCCGCGATGGCCTTCATCGGCGCAAATAGCGCGGCGTGGGTCTCCGCGCCAATTCTTTCGATGATGCGCGCCTCATGCGCGCTGGCGAGGCCGTGTAGTTCCGGCATCAGCGCTGCGCCCTGATCGGTGAGGTAAAGCCCGTAGCTGCGTTTGTCGTGTTCGAGCGGTACGCGCTTGACGAGGCCGCGCTTTTCGAGCGCCACGATCATCGCGACAAAATTCGTTTTCTTGATCCCGAGCGAATCCGCCACCTGTGTCTGGAACAGGCCGGGGTTCTGCTCGATGATCGTCAAAATCGAATATTGCACCGGGCGAATATCGACGGCGGCAAAAGTCACGAAGAAATCCGCGAAAATCGCGATCTGTGCCCGCCGCAGGCCATAGCCAAGCCGCGTGTTCAGCGGACCATAATCGACCTCACGCCCCGAGGTGGTCGGCACGGAGGGGGCGGATTTGAGAGGACTGGCGCGTTTGCGGGGCACGGAAGATCGAACCTTTCGAAGAAACGCCAGATATCGCGGATCGCGCCGCCGGTCAAAGCTGCAAGCGCTGCAACATCAGCGCAGCGCGCCGCCGCAAGGGCAATTGACTCCCCAATAAAGTTATGTAGCATAACCAAATCAAATAATCAGATGCCCGAAAACGGGCGCTGTCTTTCTGGAAACGCATTCAAGAGCCCCGGCAAACGGGGACCGAAGAGGAGGGAACCGCCATGGCGGGATATCTGCGTCCGAAATTTCTTCACATGGGCCTGACGGCTGCCCTGCTGGGCCTCGCGCCTGCTGCGGCTCTGGCGCAGGTGAACGTTGGCATCACCGTGTCGCAGACCGGCCCGGCGGCCGCGCTTGGCATTCCACAGAAGAACTCGGTGGCGCAGTTGCCGAAAGAATTAGCGGGCCAGAAGATCGAGTACATCGTCCTCGACGATGCGACCGATCCGACCAAGGCGGTGGCGAATGCCCGCAAGATGATCACCGAAAACAAGATCGATATCCTGATCGGCTCCTCCGCCACGCCGGCGACGCTCGCGCTTGTTGATGTCGCGGCGGAAACCAAAACGCCGTTCTGCGGCATGGTGCCGACCGGGGGCGTCGTCCGCCCGATGGATGAAAAGCGCAAATGGGCCTTCAAGGCCCCGCAGGATGACGCGCTTCTGGCTGATGCTTTGGCCGATCACATGGTGGCCAATGGTGTGAAATCGGTCGGGTTCATCGGCTATACTGACGGGTATGGCCAGGGCTGGCTCGACGAGGTGCAGAAGATCTTCCCGGCCAAGGGGATCAAGATCACGGCCGTGGAGCGTTTCCAGCGCACCGATACGTCGGTCACGGCGCAGGGGCTCAAGATCGTCTCGACCAATCCCGATGCGGTTCTGATCGTCGCCTCCGGCACGGTTGCGGTCATGCCGCAAAAGACCTTGCGTGAGCAGGGCTTCACCAAGACAGTCTACCAGACTGCCGGTATCTCGACGATGGAATTCGTCCGCGTCGGCGGCAAGGATGTCGAAGGCACGATCTTCCCCGCCGGGCCGGTGATCGCGGCTGATCTCCTGCCGGATTCGCATCCTTCAAAGAAGGTCAGCCTCGCCTACATCAAGGAATACGAGGCGATCAACAAGAGCCCCTATGCCGGGTTCGGGGCGCATCTCTATGATTGCGGATTGTTCATGCTCTCGGGCGTCGGCGCAGCGCTGACCAAGGGTAAGCCCGGCACACCGGAATTCCGCGCGGCCCTTCGGGATGGAATCGAAAACCAGAAAGAAGTTGCGGCGACGCATGGCGTCTATTCCTTCTCGCCGACCGACCATGCCGGCCTCGACAAGCGCGCCCGCGTGCTGATCAAGGTCGTGAATGGCAAATGGACGCTGCTGCCCTGATCCGGCACTCCTGACTGCCCGGAGCGCGCGGCAACGCCGCTCCGGGATCTCCTTTCTCATTGACTTCTTTTGGGCTGCCACCAACCGGACGGGGGGCGGGATGAACGCGACGATTGCCCTTTATCTGGCGCAGGATGGCATTATCAACGGCGCAATCTATGCCCTTCTGGGCGTGACGCTGGTGCTGGTGTTTGCTGTGACGCGGGTCATTTTTGTGCCGCAGGGCGAATTCGTCGCCTGGGGCGCGCTGACACTCGCGGCGCTGGATGCCGGCTCGGTGCCCGGCACGGCGTGGCTGCTGGTGGTGATGGGCATCGCGGCGACTGTGCTCGATACGCTGCGCCAAAGCAAAACGATCACATTGCATGCCATCGGCGGCATGGTGGTGAAGGATATCGCGCTCCCCGTGCTCCTCCTCCTCGCGGTGCAGGCGATTGCCCCCGGCAAACCTGCGCTCTGGATATCCGTTCTGCTCACGCTGGCGCTGATCATCCCCATGGGGCCGCTGGTCTATCGCCTCGCGTTCCAGCCGCTGGCGGATGCAACCGTGCTGACGCTGTTTATTGCCGCAATTGGTGTGCATTTCGCGCTCATTGGCCTCGGCCTCGTATTCTTCGGCGCGGAAGGCTTCAGGACCACGCCGTTCATCGCCGAAACCTTCCGGGTCGGCGTACTGGCGATCAAGGGACAGAGTCTGGCGGTGCTGGGTGTCACGGCGATGCTGCTCGCCGGGCTTTACCTCTTTTTCGAGCGTACGATGCTCGGCAAGGCCCTGCGCGCGACGGCGGTCAACCGGCTTGGCGCAAGGCTCGTCGGCATTCCCGTGCGCTCCACAGGCCGCATCGCCTTTGCGCTGGCAGCGGCGATTGGCGCACTCTCGGGCATGCTGATCGGCTCGCTGACGACGATCTACTACGACAGCGGCTTCCTGATCGGCCTCAAGGGCTTTGTCGCGGCAATTGCGGCTGGCCTCGCGAGCTATCCGCTAACCGTAATGGCGGCGCTGGGCGTGGGGCTTCTCGAAGCCTTCTCGGCATTTTTCGCCAGTGCCTTCAAGGAAGTCATCGTCTTCTCGATCATCATCCCGCTGCTGATCTGGCGCTCGCTCAAAGCGCCGCACTCGGATGAGGAGGAAGAATAACATGGGCCTCTTCTCCTCCAATCGCGCCGTCTGGCTCGGGCTGATCCTCGCCTTCGCGGCCATACCGCTTATCCCCGGTATTCCGGATTTCTGGATCACTCTTTGGGATTACATCGGGCTTTACAGCCTGGTCGCCATCGGCCTCGTGCTCTTGACCGGCGTCGGCGGCATGACCTCCTTCGGGCAGGCGGCGTTCTGCGGCTTCGGCGCCTATACAACCGCCGTGCTCACGAGCCAGTTTGGCTTCTCGCCATGGCTGACGCTGCCGTTCAGCCTTGCGACCACTGGGCTTGCAGCCTTCCTGCTTGGGCTGGTGACGGTTCGTCTCTCAGGGCATTTTCTCCCGCTCGGCACCATCGCCTGGGGCATTTCGATCTACTACCTCTTCGGTAATATCGAAGTTTTGGGGCGTTATGACGGCATTTCCGGCCTGCCGCCTTTCACGTTCTTCGGCCATTCGCTGATCGATGCACGGGCGATTTTCTACCTGATCTGGCTTTGCGTGCTTCTGGCGGTGATCCTGAGCTTGAACCTGCTCGATAGCCGGATGGGCCGCGCCGTCCGCGCGCTCCGCGGTGGATCGCAGGCGGCGGAATCCTTCGGCGTCAACATTCCGCGCGTCAAGCTCGTGGTATTCGTCTATGCCGCACTGCTCGCCGGGCTTTCAGGCTGGCTCTATGCGCATATGCAGCGCGCAGTGAGCCCCTCGCCCTTCGGCATCAACGCCGGGATCGAATACCTGCTGATGGCGGTGCTCGGGGGCTCCGGCTATGTGCTCGGCGGCGTTCTGGGGGCCACGATTGTCATTGTTCTGAAAGATCATCTCCAGAACATCCTGCCCAAGCTGATCGGCGCGGACGGCAATTTCGAGACGATCGTCTTCGGCATTTTGATGGTGGCGGTGCTGCAGCTCTCCCGCAACGGTCTCTGGCCGCTCGTGCAGCGCTTGTTGCCCAAACCAGCAGAAAAAACAGTCGATGAGAGCGCTCCTGCGCTCGCCCTTCGCACCATGCCCGAACGCGGCGCCCTACTGCTGGAGGTCGCGAAAGCGCGCAAGCAGTTCGGCGGGCTCGTGGCGGTCAACGATGTCAGTTTTGCTGTGAAAGCGGGCGAGATTGTGGGGTTGATCGGCCCGAATGGCGCCGGAAAGTCCACCACCTTCAACCTGCTGACAGGCGTTCTTGCCGCAACTTCCGGCTCGATCCGCTATCGTGGCGAGGACATTGCGGGACTTAAGGCCGAAGCCATCGCTGCACGCGGTATCGCCCGCACCTTCCAGCATGTGAAGCTGGTGGGCTCAATGAGTCTTCTCGAAAACGTCGCCATTGGTGCGCATTTGCGCTCCGGTGCCGGTGTTCTCGGCTCGATGCTGCGGCTGGATCGCACCGATGAGGCACGGCTGCTCCGCGAGGCGGCGAGACAGCTTACCCGCGTCGGCCTCGGCGCACATCTTCACAAGCCTGCGGCGTCGCTCGCGCTCGGGCAGCAGCGCATCGCGGAAATCGCCCGTGCGCTCTGCCTCGATCCGGCGCTGTTGCTGCTCGATGAACCCGCCGCCGGCCTGCGCTTTGCTGAAAAGCAGCAGCTTGCCGAGCTTCTCTCGCAGCTTCGCAGTGAGGGCATGAGCGTTCTCCTTGTCGAGCATGACATGGATTTCGTGATGAAGCTGACGAATCACCTCGTCGTGCTCGATTTCGGCGAGAAGATTGCCGAAGGTTCGCCGGCGGAGATCAGCGTCAACCCCGTGGTGCTCGAAGCCTACCTCGGAGGCGTGGAATGAATCTTCCGATGCTCGATATCGACCGTCTTTCGGTCTCCTACGGCAAGGTCGAGGCCGTTCGCGAGGTTTCCCTTCGGATGCAGCCTGGCACTATCGTCACGGTGATCGGCGCGAACGGGGCGGGCAAAACGACGCTGCTCAACGCGATCATGGGCGTGCTGCCGGCCCCCGGCGCCGCGCGCTTCGAAGGGCGCGATGTCTCTGGCGATGAGGTCGAGGCGCGCGTCGGCGCCGGGCTTTGCCTCGTGCCGGAAAAGCGCGAACTCTTCACCACCATGAGCGTTGAGGATAACCTGCGCCTCGGCGCCTATCGCCTTGGCTCGGGTGCAATTTCGGAAGGGTTGGAGACAGTCTTTGCCCGCTTTCCGCGCCTGAAAGAGCGCCGCGCCCAGCTCGCGGGCACGCTCTCGGGCGGCGAACGGCAGATGCTGGCGATGGGCCGCGCGCTGATGGGCAAGCCCCGCCTTCTGATGCTGGATGAACCCAGCCTTGGCCTCGCGCCGCGCATCGTGAAGGACATTTTCCATATCATCATGGAGTTGCGCGCCTCGGGCGTCTCGATCCTGCTCGTCGAGCAGAATGCCCGCGCAGCGCTTCAGGTCGCGGATTACGCCTATGTCATGGAGATCGGCAGCATCACCATGGAGGGCCGGGCGGAGGATCTCGCCGCTGATCCGCGCGTCATCGAAAGTTATCTCGGCCTCGGCGGGCATACGTGAGCATTTTCGAGCGAAGTGGATACCGGTTCGCGTGAAGAAAATGCGACCAAAAAATGGAAACCAAAGGTGGCCGGTGCGCTACCTGAGTCCGCACCCCGGATTTGAGTTTTTTGAAGGATAGACCCCATGTCTGGCGATACCCTCCCTTCCACGCTTCAGGCCACGCGCGACGGTGCTGTTGCGATCTTGCGCCTCTCGCGCCCTGAAAAGCGCAATGCGCTCGACGATGAAACCGTCAAGGGTCTGCGCCGCTATTTCATGGATCTGCCGGAGGAGATCCGCGCCGTGGTGCTCCATGGCGAGGGTGCGCATTTCTGCGCCGGGCTTGATCTCGGGGAAGTCACGGGGGCGACGGATCTTCACCGTGGAATTCTGCATTCTCAGATGTGGCACCGCGCATTCCACGAAATCCAGTTCGGGCGCGTGCCGGTATTCTCCGTGCTACATGGCGCGGTGGTCGGCGGCGGCTTCGAACTCGCAGCCTCGACGCATGTGCGCATCGCTGAGAAATCCGCTTATTACGCGCTCCCCGAGGGCCAGCGCGGCATTTTCCTCGGCGGGGGCGGTTCGGTGCGCATTCCGCGCCTCATCGGTGTTGCCCGTGTGCAGGATCTGATGCTGACCGGGCGCACGCTTTCGGCGGAGGAAGGCCAGATCGCCGGTGCGAGCCAGTATCTCGTTGAAGATGGCGCCGGGCTCGCCAAAGCCATGGAGCTGGCGAAAAAGGCTGCCGGCAATGCCGCGATGACCAATTTCGCCGTCATAAACGCCCTGCCGCACATCGCCGAGGCTAACCCCGCAACCGGCTTCTTCACGGAAAGCCTGATGGCCGCCATCGCCGAGACAACGCCGGAAGCACAGCAGCGCTTGCGGGATTTCCTCGAAAAGCGCGCGGCCAAGGTCATCCATACGCAGAAGTAATCGGCAAAAGCGCTCGCCACGAGGCGCAACAGAAGGGGGAAGCGATGGAGGATATCCGCGAGGTCGAACTCGGAAGCCTGCGCGCGACGCTGGAGCATCACGCCGATGGTTCGATGCGGGTGCGCTCGCTTGAAGCCTTGCCGCCGGTCGCAACGCGGCTGACGGATCGGCTCGACTATTGGGCCGAAGTCGCGCCGGAGCGTGTTTTCCTCGCGCAGAGGGATGCGACTGGCGCGTGGCGCACTGTTACCTATGGCGCGGCGCGCGCCGAAGTAAGACGGCTGGCTTCGGCGCTGCTGGCGCGTGGATTGTCGGTGGAGCGGCCGCTGGCGATCCTGTCCGGTAATGACATCGAGCAGGGTCTCCTAGGCCTCGCGGCGATGCTCGTCGGTATCCCCTTTGCGCCCGTCTCGCCCGCCTATTCCCTGATCTCGACCGACTATGACAAGCTCCGCACCATTCTCGGAAAGCTGCAGCCCGGCGCGATTTTTGTCTCGAATGCGGCCCCCTTTGCCAAGGCCATCACCATGGCGATCGATCCGGCCATCGAGATCATCGCGGCGGCGGGCTCTCTGCCGGATCGCGCGGTAACGGCCTATGCGGCGCTCGCTGCAACGCCTGAAACGGCTGCCATCGAAGCTGCCACCGCCAAGGTCGGACCGGATACCATCGCCAAAATCCTTTTCACCTCCGGCTCAACCGGCCTGCCGAAAGGCGTGATCAATACGCAAAGGATGCTCTGCGCCAATCAGGCGATGCTGGTGCATTGGCTCTCCTTCGGCGTCACGGAACCACCGGTGCTCGTCGATTGGCTCCCCTGGCACCACACCTTCGGCGGCAACCACAATTTCGGTTACGTGCTCACCAACGGTGGGTCGCTCTACATTGATGAAGGCAAGCCGACACCGGCCGGAATCGCCGCCACAGCGCGCAATCTCCGCGAGATCGCGCCGACGGTCTATTTCAACGTTCCCAAAGGCTACGAGGAACTCGTTCCGCGCCTTCGGGCCGATGATGTGCTGCGCAAGACCTTCTTCTCTCGCGTCAAGCTGACGTTTTACGCCGGTGCGGGCCTTCCGCCGCATGTTGCCAAAGAACTCAATGCGCTCGCGAAGGAAACGACCGGTGAGCGCATCCTGATGGTCACCAGCCTTGGCTCCACCGAAACCGCGCCCGCCGCGCTCTCCTGCACCAAGGAAACGGCGCGCCCCGGCGTCGTCGGCGTGCCGCTGCCGGGCGTCGAGCTCAAGCTCGTCCCCACCGCCGGTAAGCTCGAACTCCGGGTGCGCGGCCCGACCATCATGCCGGGCTACTGGAAGGACCCGGAGCAGACCGCCAAGGTTTTCGATGAGGAAGGGTTCTATTGCCTCGGCGACGCCCTGAAGTTCGCCGTTCCGGGTGATCCCAACGGCGGGTTTATCTTTGATGGCCGCATTTCCGAGGATTTCAAGCTGGCAACCGGTACGTGGGTCAGCGTCGGCCCCTTGCGCGGCAAGCTGATCTCGGCCTTCGCGCCCTTCGTGAAAGATGCGGTCATCGCCGGGCATGACCGGGATGACGTGATGGCTCTACTGTTTCCCGAGCCCGATGCCTGCCGGGCGTTTCTCGGTGCGGAGGCGGAGGGCAAGTCTGATGCGGAGGTGCTTGCGAGCGAAAAGCTGCGGAGCGAAATCGGCCAGCGTCTCTCGGCGCTGGCGCGCGAATCGACCGGCTCCTCGACCCGCGTGGCGCGCGTCCTGCTGCTGGATGAGTTGCCTTCCATTGATGCCAATGAAATCACCGACAAGGGCTCAATCAACCAGCGTGCGGTGCTCCAGCGCCGTGCCACGCTGGTCACCGCGCTCTATGCCAATCCGCCCTGTTCTGAAGCCATTTCCGCTACTTAATCCAAGGCACTGCCATGAACATCCACGATCTCGTCGCCATCGACGTCCATACCCACGCGGAAGTCTCGTGCCGGCAGGAGCCGGATGTCTATTGGGCGCCCTATGACGAGGCGGCGAGCAAGTACTTCAAGGTCGGCAAGCGCCCGACCATCGCCGAAACGCTGCCGCTTTATCGCGCGCTGAAAATCGGTCTCGTGATGTTCACGGTCGATACCGAGGCCGAGATTGGTAATCGCCGCATCCCGAATGAGGAAATCGCTGATGCCGCGCGCGAAAACAGCGATATCATGATGGCCTTCGCTTCGATTGATCCGCACAAGGGCAAGATGGGCGTGCGCGAGGCGCGCGACCTCGTGGAATCTGGCGCGGTCAAGGGCTTCAAGTTCCACCCGACCTGTCAGGGCTTTTTCCCCAACGACAAGCTCGCCTACGGGCTCTACGAGCTGATCAATCACTATAAATTGCCCGCGATCTTCCACACCGGGCATTCCGGTATCGGCACGGGGATGCGCGGCGGCGGTGGCATGCGGCTGAAATATTCCCAGCCGATCCATATCGACGATGTCGCGGTGGATTTTCCGGATATGACCATCATCCTCGCCCATCCCTCTTGGCCGTGGACGGATGAGGCGCTCTCGATGGCGTTGCACAAGCCAAACATCTACATCGACCTCTCGGGCTGGATGCCGAAGTATTTCCCGCCCCAGATCGTCCAGTACGCCAACGGCCAGCTCAAACACAAAATGCTGTTCGGCTCGGATTTCCCGCTGATCCAGCCGGATCGCTGGATCGCGCAGTTTAAGGACGCCGGCTTCAAGCCCGAGGTGCACGATCTCATTCTCAAGCAGAACGCGATCCGCGCGCTGCGGCTCGACCAGTAACGGAGCAAGTCGATGAACATCAACGGATTGGGCGTCATCGTCACCGGTGGCGGTTCGGGCCTGGGGGCCGCGACCGCTGAAAAGCTCGCGGGCCTCGGCGCGAAGGTCGGCGTTGTTGATCTCAATGCGGGTGCGGCGGAAGCCGTCGCCGGCCGTATCGGCGGGCTCGCATTGCCAGGGGATGTTGCGGACGCATCTGCCATGGAATCCGCCTTTGCCGCCGCCCGCGCGGCGCATGGCCCTTGCCGTGTGCTCGTCAATTGCGCGGGGATCGGTGTTGCGAAGCGGGTCGTCGGGCGTGATGGCGCGATGCCGCTCGGAGATTTCGAGCGCGTCATTCGCGTCAATCTCGTCGGTACTTTCAACATGATGCGCCTTGCTGGCGCGGAGATGTCGAAGGCCGAGCCGCTGGCCGATGGCGAGCGCGGCGTCATCATCTCCACCGCCTCGGTCGCGGCCTTCGAAGGGCAGGTCGGGCAGGCTGCCTATGCTGCTTCCAAGGGCGGTATCGCGGCGCTGACGCTTCCCGTCGCGCGGGAACTGGCAAACTTTGGCATCCGCGTGCTGACCATCGCGCCGGGATTGTTCTTCACCCCGCTGATGGAGACCCTGCCACCGGAGGTCCAGAAGAGCCTCGGCGCCTCGATCCCCTTCCCGAGTCGCCTTGGCGGCGCAGCGGAATACGCCAGCCTCGTCCAGCACATGGTCGAGAATGTCTATCTCAACGGCGAAACCGTGCGCCTCGACGGCGCGCTGCGCCTTCCTCCGAAATAACGCTGCGAGGCCCCCCATGACCTACCGCGCTCCTGTCGAATCCATCGCGTTCACGCTCGATGCCATTGCCGGTCTTGCCGAAGATATCGCTGCTGGTGCAGCGGGGGAGCTGACCGCCGATATGGTGCCGGGCATTCTCGAAGAAGCCGGTCGCTTTGCTGCCGGGCGCCTCGCGCCGGTCAACCGGCAGGGCGACAAGGTGGGCGCGAAGCTGAAGGACGGCGTGGTTTCGCTCCCTGAAGGCTGGCCCCAGATCTATCGCGACTGGGCCGGGGCTGGCTGGAACGGCGTCGACCTCGCATCCGAATGGGGCGGCTTGGGCCTTCCGACGCGGCTCGCGACCGTGGCGATGGAGTTCTGGACCAGTGCCTGCATGGGCTTCGCCCTTGGCCCCGTGCTGACGCAGGGCGCGGCGGATACGATTTTGCTCCATGCGTCGGAGGAGTTGAAGGCGAAATACCTCCCCAAACTCGTCTCCGGCGAATGGACCGCGACGATGAACCTCACCGAGCCGCAGGCCGGTTCGGACCTCGGCGCGCTGACCACCCGCGCTGTGCCGCAGGGCGACGGCACCTACAAGATCACCGGCAACAAGATTTTCATCACCTACGGCGAGCACGATCTGACGGAGAATATCATCCATCTCGTGCTGGCGCGCCTGCCCGATGCACCGCCGGGAACCAAGGGTATCTCGCTGTTTCTGGTGCCGAAGGTGATGGTTTGCGCGGATGGTTCGCTCGGCGCGCGCAACGATGTCAAATGCGCTGGCATCGAACACAAGCTAGGCATTCACGCGAGTCCGACCTGCGCTATGGTCTTCGGTGATCAGGGTGGTGCGACCGGCTGGCTGATCGGCGAGGAAAGCCGCGGCCTCAATTGCATGTTCACGATGATGAACAAGGCTCGGCTTTTCACCGGGCTTCAGGGCGTCGCGATGGCCGAGCGGTCCTATCAGCAGGCGCTCGATTACGCGAAAACCCGCAAGCAGGGTCGCGCACTCGATGCGAAACCGGGACAATCGAGCCTGATCATCGCGCATCCGGATGTGCGGCGAAACCTTGCATCGATGCGGGCCATGACCGCTGCGGCGCGCGCCATCGCCTATAACGCCGCGCGTGCTATTGATCTCGCGCACGCCAGTCCGGACGCTGAAACCCGCCAGCGCGCCAATGAACTTGCCGGCCTTCTGACTCCGATTACCAAAGCCTATTGCACCGATCTTGGCTGCGAGGTGACCTCCATCGGTGTGCAGATCCACGGCGGCATGGGCTATGTCGAGGAAACCGGCGCCGCGCAGCACTTTCGGGATGCCCGCATCGCGCCGATCTACGAAGGCACCAATGGCATTCAGGCGATTGATCTCGTGCTGCGCAAGGTTTTGCGCCCCGGCAGCAGTCTCACGGAAGAGGTGATCGCGGACTTCCGGATGTTGGGTCAGGCGGCCGAAAAGGTGACCAGCCCGGCATTCGGCCATCTCGGCGCTCTCGTGCGTGAGGCGACCGAGGCCTTGCAATCGGCAACGAATTGGCTCCGGCAGAATGACAACAACGCTGAGGCGCTGCTCTCCTCCGCCTCGCCCTACCTGCGCCTCTTCGGCATGGCGGCGGGCGCGGCTTATCTGGCGCGGGGGGCGCTTGCGGCCCATGGCCGGCTGGAGGCTGGCGAAACGGCCCCGGTCTTCGCTCAGGCGATCGCCGACGCCCGTTTCTTTGCCGAGACTATCGCGGTTCTGGCACCTTCCGTTGCCCGGATCGTGTGTGACAGTCAGGTGGTCCCCGAGGCAGATTTCGGCTGAACGCTGTCGTCCTGCTGGAAGAACACCTATTTCCGCGATGATGCCCCTCGCGATTGCGCGCAAGAACGGTTTCCAAGGCGACAGGCAGCGGATACCCCTAGGCGGCTGGACTGATTCGCATGTCCGGCTTCGGGTGGGCTGTTCGGTCGCAATCGGATGATGTCGGCAAATTCAAAAGGATCGTTCACACGGGCGGAGGATTGGTTTCACGCCATCCTCCTTGCGGACGGCCGTCGGCGCGCGGCGCTGGCTTTTGGGGCCGGGGCCATCGGTGCTGCTGCGATGCAGCCGATCGACTTTTTCCCCGCCTTCCTGATCAGTTTCCCGCTTCTTGTCTGGTTGCTTGATGCGGTCGCGAGCGAGGGCGGCGGCTTCTTTCGGAAGGCGTTTTCCGCCGGACTTCTCGGCTGGTGCTTCGGGTTTGGCTATTTCGTCGCCGGGCTCTGGTGGCTGGGGGCCGCCTTCGTCATCGGGGGTGACCAGTTCATCTGGCTGATGCCGCTCGGAGTGGTCGGCCTGCCAGCCGTGCTGGCGCTGTTTTCAGCCCTCGGCGTAATGATCGCCCGTCTGTTCTGGTCATCAGGCGCGCTACGGATATTTGCCCTCGCGCTCGGTCTGGGTGTGTCGGAATGGCTTCGGGGCTGGCTTTTCACCGGATTTCCGTGGAATGCCTTCGGGCAAGCCTTCGCCAATCATCTCGTTCTGGCGCAAGGCCTTTCGGTGATCGGCCCGGAGGCACTGGGTGCGCTGACGATCCTGATTTTTGCGGTGCCTGCTGTCCTGATGACCGGCAGGAACGCGCTGTCCCGCTGGACATTGCCTGTTCTTGCGCTCGCCGTGTTCGCGATCAACGCGGGCTTCGGGTTTCTCCGGCTTCAGTCGACCGGGGGCACACGCGTCGACTTTTCAAGCCTTTCGACCGTTCCGAACGTGAAGCTCCGGATCATGCAGCCCAATGTGGCGCAGGACATTAAAAACACGCAGCAAAGCGGCGCGGCTGTTCTGGAGCAGTTCTTTGCCCTTAGCGATATCGCCAAAGGTGCGCATGCCTCAGGCGTGGCGGATGTGACGCATCTTATCTGGCCCGAATCGCCGTTCCCCTTCGTGCTCGAGCGGACCCCTCGCGCACTTGAAATGATCGGGCGTTTTCTGCCGGCAACGACGCAGCTCATTACCGGTTCAATCCGCGCTGAGCCGCTGGATGGTGCCGAGAGCCGCTATCGCTATTTCAACGCCATGCAGGTTCTCGACAAAACAGGGGTCATCGGCACCTACGACAAGGTGCACCTCGTGCCCTTCGGCGAGTATCTGCCCTTCGAGAGTTGGCTGCGATCTCTGGGGTTGGAGCAGTTCGTTCATGTCATCGGCGGATTCACCGCCAGTCCGGCTCGGAAACCGCTGACAATTGCCGGATTGCCGCCGGTTATCCCCATGATCTGCTTCGAATCGATCTTTTCGCAGGAATTGGGCGCTGATAACCGTGGTGAATCGGTATTCATCAGTGTGACAAACGACGCGTGGTTCGGTTATACTTTCGGACCGTATCAGCATCTTGCTCAGGCAAGGATGCGGGCCATCGAATATGGCCAGCCTGTTGTCCGGGCAGCAAACAGCGGCATATCCGCCGTCTTCGACCCGTATGGGCGGGAAGTCGCGTCCTTGCCTCTGGGTGTGGCCGATGTTCTGGATGCGCCCCTGCCAACAGGCTTGTCAAACACGTTGTATCGTGAAACGAGTTGGTATAGTTTCGCATCCGTTATGATTTTGTGCGTAGGTTTGGCGCTTCTCGGCAAGCGCGGAAATTGATGCTTCAAGCCAATTCTGCCTTGTTCTTTGCCGCATTTCCGGCGATGCCAGAAGCTAGAACGTATAGACAAATCGAGGAAATGATGTCCGCGGACGATCATACGATGAAAAAAGCGCCCAGCCCCGTGGACCGTCACGTCGGCAGCCGGGTGCGCATGCGCCGCATCACGGTCGGGATGAGCCAGGAAAAGCTCGGTGAAGCGCTGGGCGTGACCTTCCAGCAGATTCAGAAATACGAGAAGGGCTCGAACCGCATCAGTGCCAGCCGCATGCAGAACATCGCACAGGTTCTCGGCGTGCCGGTCTCGTTCTTTTTCGATGGTGCTCCGCGTGACGAGAGCATCGCCATGGCAGTCGGCTTCGCGGATAACGCACAGGCGGACTATGCAGTCGATATCTTCTCGACCCCCGAAGGTGTGGCCCTGGCGCGCGCATTTGCCTCAATCGAGGATCCCAAGGTGCGTCGGCGCGTGGTCGATCTTGTCACAACTCTGGTCGATGGTCAGCGCAAGAATTGAATCTCCCACAAAGATAGCGTCGCGCCTTCAAAGCTCTGAATCGCGGAAAAACTATGCACGAACGTTTCTTTGTTCGCATAAAGCGTTCTTTTTGTCGAACTTGTTCGGCAAATTAGCTTGACCCTGCAAGCCATCCGGGGCTAGAGACGCGCCCGTTGGTGCAGGGAATTCCCCGAGAGGCTGGGGTGGTCCGTCCCATGCCAACTGTCCATTCAAGGGAGCTTATTGTGGCGCGGTCCTCGTATCTTTTTACCTCCGAGTCGGTATCCGAAGGTCATCCGGACAAGGTCTGCGACCGGATTTCGGATGAGGTTGTCGATCTCTTCTTCCGCGAAGCTGCCAAGGCTGGCATGGATGCCGCCCAGGTGCGCGTGGCCTGCGAAACGCTGGCGACCACCAACCGCGTTGTGATTGCGGGCGAAGTCCGCACCTCGCTCGACGACAAAACCATGAAGTCGAAGGTCAAGAGCGCCGCCCGCAAGGCGATTCGCGCGATCGGCTACGAGCAGGACGGCTTCCACTGGAAGAAGGCCAAGATCGATGTGCTGCTGCATCCGCAGTCCGCGCATATTGCGCAGGGCGTCGATGCCTCGGGCAATAAGGACGAGGGCGCGGGCGATCAGGGCATCATGTTCGGGTATGCCTGCAAGGAGACCCCGGAACTGATGCCGGCGCCGATCTATTACGCGCACAAAATCCTCGAAGTGCTGACCGCCGCCCGCAAGGCTGGCGAACGTGGCTGTGAGAAGCTCGGGCCGGACGCCAAGAGCCAGGTCACCGTGCAGTACGAGAACGGCAAGCCGGTTGGCGTGACCCAGATCGTTCTCTCGACCCAGCATCTCGATGAGAAGCTGACCTCGAAGGACATCCAGAAGATCGTCGAGCCGATCATCCGTGAAACCCTCCCGGCGGGCTGGATTTCCAAGGATACCGTCTGGCACGTCAACCCAACCGGCGCCTTCGTGATTGGCGGCCCGGATGGTGACGCTGGCCTCACCGGCCGCAAGATCATCGTCGACACCTATGGCGGCGCAGCCCCGCATGGCGGTGGCGCGTTCTCCGGCAAGGATCCGACCAAAGTCGACCGCTCGGCTGCCTATGCCGCGCGCTACCTCGCCAAGAATGTCGTCGCGGCCGGCCTTGCCGATCGCTGCACGATCCAGCTCTCCTACGCCATCGGCGTGGCGAAGCCGCTTTCGGTCTATGTCGATCTCCACGGCACCGCCACCGGCAAGACCGACGAAGCCAAGCTTGAGGCTGTTCTGCCGGAGATCATGGATCTCTCCCCGCGCGGCATCCGCACCCACCTCAGCCTCAACAAGCCGATCTATGCCCGTACCTCGGCCTATGGCCATTTCGGTCGCAAGGCCTCGCGTGACGGCGGCTTCTCCTGGGAGAAGACCGATCTCGTGCAGGCGATCAAGAAGGCTGTCGCGTAAGCAACGGTACGGCTGATCCGTGGCAGACGATCAAAAATCCGACGGCGGGGCATCCGAAAGGGTGCCTCGCCGTCAGCTCTATGGGCGCTCGAAGGGCAAGGCTCTGCGTGCCGCGCAGGCGGAGCGCATCGAAACGATGCTGCCCGCGTTGGCGATTGATGTCGGTGCGCTGAAGGATGGCCCGGCGGCGCTGTTTCCTGCACCTCCTGCCCAACTCATGCTTGAAATCGGTTTTGGTGGCGGCGAGCATCTTGCCGCGATGGCGAAGGCTCATCCCGAGATTGGCTATTTCGGCGTTGAGCCGTTCCTCAATGGTGTCGCCAAGCTGATGGCGGCGATTGAAACCGATCATCTGACCAATATCCGCGCGCTTCGGGGCGATGCGCGCGAAGTTCTCGCGGCTCTGCCGGATGCAAGCCTCGACCGGATCTACCTCCTCTACCCCGATCCCTGGCCGAAGCGCCGCCAGCGCAAGCGCCGGATCGTCGATATGCTCTTTCTGAGCGAGGTTGCCCGCGTCCTTAAGCCGGGTGCGGAATTCCGCTTCGCGACCGATATCGACGATTACGCCGGCTGGACTCTGGCGCGCATCGCGCAGCAGGAGGCGCTCGTCTGGTTGGCCGAAAGGGCGGACGATTGGCGCTTGGCCTGGCCGGAATGGCACCGTACGCGCTACGAGGAAAAGGCGCTGCGCGAGGGCCGCACGCCGGGCTATTTCCGCTTCATCAAGCGGAGTGCTTGATTTTCATCGAATCCGGGCGTATTGAGCCTTAATCAATCTCAGTTTACGCGGGGTCATACGCGAAAACAGGGTGGGCCGGAGACGGACCCGCTCTTTTTGTTTTGGCCCTCCGGGTGGGACGTGATCCGGTGGGCTCCTGCCGAGGCCTAGAGCCGAGACTAGGAGCGAACGCGACGCCGAGCTTATGCGAGGGAACGTTACGCGCGGTGCGCGGAACAAGGGAAGAAAATGGACGAGCTGAACGAACCACGGCTGATTACCGAAAACGGTGTGGCGCAACGCATCGGGCGCATTGTCGATTCGATGATTCGCTCGCTGGGCTATCGGCTTGTCCGCGTGAAGATCTCGGGCCTCAACGGCTGCACGGTGCAGATCATGGCCGAGAAGCCGGATGGCACCATGGGCGTCAACGATTGCGAGGCGGTGAGCCGCGCGGTCGCGCCGCTGCTTGATGTCGAAGACCCGATCTCTACGAATTACCATCTCGAAATCTCGTCGCCCGGCATTGATCGCCCGCTGGTGCGCGTCAGCGATTTCCAGCGCTGGATCGGCTATGATGCGCGGGTCGAGATGGCTATCGCGGTCGATGGCCGCAAGCGCTATCGCGGTTTCATCGATGCGGTCGAGGGCGAGAAGCTCACGATCCTTCTGCCGGACGTGCCGGAAGGCGAAAACCAGCGCCCTGTGCTCGATATCCGCGATATTTCGGAAGCCCGCCTTGTTCTCACCGATGCGGTGATCGAGGAATCGCTCCGTCGCGGCAAGGAAGCGCTGCTTGCCGCCGGCCTCGACGAGGATGCGGACGAGGAAGGCGCACAGCCCGCTGAAGAGACGTTGGCCAAACCGGCACCGCGCGCTTTTCCGCGTACCGCCAAGCCGATCAAGAAACCCACCGGCCCCGGCCGGTTCAAGAAACACTAACACCAACACACGGAATCAGGCGTCTGGCCTACCCCGGCGCCCCGAAACATCCGACGGAGGAAGACCATGTCAGTCAGTGCAAACCGCCTTGAGCTGCTGCAGATCGCCGATGCGGTCGCGCGCGAAAAGATGATCGATCGCGAGATCGTTCTGGGTGCGATGGAAGATGCCTACGCCAAGATCGCCCGCTCGCGTTACGGCTCCGAGACTGACATCCGTGCGGAAATCCATCCGAAGTCTGGCGAAGTGCGCCTCACGCGCATCATGCATGTGGTCGAGGCAGTCGAGAACGACTCGCGCGAGATGAACCTCGCGGACGCCAAGAAGAAGAACCCCGCCGCGCAAGTAGGCGACACCTTCTCCGAGCCGCTGCCGCCGGTGGAATTCGGCCGCATGGCCGCCCAGAGCGCCAAGCAGGTCATCACCC
The DNA here is from genome assembly GCA_002256205.1 of Rhizobiales bacterium PAR1. Lineage (GTDB taxonomy): Bacteria > Pseudomonadota > Alphaproteobacteria > Rhizobiales > Beijerinckiaceae > Rhabdaerophilum. The sequence goes on along the minus strand of NKIW01000006.1, from coordinate 30,972 downwards.
AGAAGGTGCGTGAAGCCGAGCGGGATCGCCAGTACGACGAGTTCAAGGATCGCATCGGCGAGATCATCAACGGCGTCGTCAAGCGCGTTGAATACGGCAATGTGATCGTCGATCTCGGCAAGGGCGAAGCGGTGATCCGTCGCGACGAGCTGATCCCGCGCGAAGTCTTCCGCCCCGGTGATCGCATCCGCTCCTATCTCTTCGACGTCCGCCGCGAGACGCGCGGGCCGCAGATCTTCCTTTCCCGCACGCATCCCATGTTCATGGCGAAGCTTTTCATGCAGGAAGTGCCGGAAATCTATGACGGCGTCATTGAGATCAAGGCGGTCGCTCGTGATCCGGGTTCGCGCGCCAAGATCGCGGTGATCAGCCGCGATTCGTCGATCGATCCGGTCGGCGCCTGCGTCGGCATGCGCGGCAGCCGCGTTCAGGCCGTGGTGCAGGAACTTCAGGGCGAGCGCGTCGATATCATTCCGTGGTCCGAGAATATCGCGACCTTCCTCGTCAACGCCTTGCAGCCGGCGGAAGTCGCCAAGGTCGTGCTCGATGAGGAATCCGAGCGCATCGAGGTCGTGGTGCCGGATGACCAGCTCAGCCTTGCGATTGGTCGTCGCGGCCAGAACGTGCGCCTTGCCTCCCAGCTCACCGGCTGGAACATCGATATCGTGACCGAGGCCGAGGAGTCCGAGCGCCGCCAGAAGGAATTCCTCGAGCGTTCGAAGCTCTTCTGCGATGCGCTCGACGTTGACGAAATGGTCGGCCAGCTCCTCGCCTCCGAAGGTTTCGCGACCATCGAGGAAATCGCCTATGTCGACCGTGCCGATGTGCTGTCGATTGAAGGCTTTGACGCTGAAACCGCTGACGAGCTTCAGGCGCGTGCCCGCGGCTATCTCGAGCGCATCGAAACTGAGCGCCAGACCAAGCGCCGCGAACTCGGCGTCGAGGATGCCCTCGGCGAAATTCCGGGCGTCACCTCGGCGATGCTGGTCGCCTTCGGTGAGAATGACGTGAAGACCGTCGAGGATCTTGCGGGCTGTGCCACCGATGATCTCGTGGGCTGGACCGAGAAGAAGGGCAGCGAGACGACCCGCTTCACCGGCTATCTCACGGGCCTTGATGTCTCGCGTGACGATGCCGAAGCCATGATCATGGCCGCGCGTGTTTCCGCCGGTTGGGTTGAGGCGCCTGTCGAAACCGAGACTGCCGAAGAGGAAGCTGCCGAGAGCGAGGCGTAAGCCATCGCGCTTTCGGGGCAGATTGGAACGGCAACATGGATCAGGCAGAGCGGATCAATCAGGAAGGAGATGAAGGGCCGGATCGCAAGGCGGTTGCACGCATGTGCATCGTTACGCGCGACGTGCGCCCAGTCTCCGAATTGATCCGTTTTGTCGCCGGGCCGGATGGTTCTGTCGTGCCGGATATCAAGGCCCGTCTGCCGGGCCGGGGTGTCTGGGTCACGAATTCGAACACGGTTCTTCAGCAGGCCATTGCGCGGAAAGCTTTCCAGCGCGGCCTGAAGGAGAACGTCCGTGTTCCCGATGGATTGGTGGCGCTGGTTGCCGACCTGCTGCGGAAAGATGCGTTGCAGATGCTCTCTTTCGCCAACAAGGCCGGGGCCGTCACCAGCGGCTTTGCCAAGATCGAGGGGATGCGGTCCATTCTGGCGCTGGTTCAGGCCAGTGATGGTTCGGAGGCCGAAATTGCCCGTCTGCACCGGATGTGCAGGGGCAAGGGACGGGGGCATCGCGACCCTCTCGTGGTCCGAGTCTTCTCGGCAGAAGAATTAGGCCTGTCCATTGGGCGGGAACATGTGATACATGCGGCGCTTACGGCACTGGATGCAGCCTCGGTTTTTCTGGATCGAGCGCTGCGATTTGCCGATTTCCAGGCGGGCGGCCCGGCGAAGCAGGAAACAGCTTCGGCAACCGGGCCTTCCGGCATTCCCGGTTCTGGCCGGGAAGAAGCCGTCACCGCAACGGAAATCTCCGGCCAAAAGCCGGAGGAATGACCCTGCTCACCGCTGGTTTGCAGGTTTGATGACTGAAGATACGAACGATCGTCGGGGATTACGACACGGATGAGTGATAACAATAGCACGGGCGACAAGACGCTCTCGGTCTCGAAGACGCTCTCGCTGAAGCGTCCGGTGGAGACCGGCGTGGTCAAGCAGAGCTTCTCGCACGGGCGAACCAATGCCGTTGTCGTTGAGACAAAGAAGCGCCGTCCTCTGGATGTGCGGGACGTCAAGCCGCCGGTCGTCGAGACGCGCCCTGTTGCGCCAACACCGCCGCGTCCTCAGCAGTCGGATTCGCGTCCGCAGCAGTCGCGCCTCGGGCTTGGCTCGCAGCAGCGCAACCTGACCGACGACGAGCGCGATGCCCGCGCTCAGGTTCTGCAGGAGGCCATGCGCCGCCAGCAGGAAGAGGATCGCCAGCGTCAGGACGCCGAGCGCCGCGAACGCGAGGAGCGTGAACGCGCTGCTGCCGAAGCGCGTCGCCAGGCGGAAGAAGCTCGCCGCGCCGAAGAGGCCGCCAAGGCTGCTGCCGCACCGAAGCCCGTTGAAGTTGCGCCGCCGGCGCCTGTTGCCCCTGCACCAGTTGCGGCGGCGCCGGTTGCTGCTGCGCCTGTGGCGACTCCAGCACCTGCTGCCCCGCAGGCCGCAGCACCCCAGGCTGCTGCCCCTCAGGCTCAGGCGCCGCGTCCGGCTGCGCCGGCTCAGGGTCAGACCCGTTATGAGCCGCGCCCCGATCAAAGCCATCGTCCGGCTGGCGCACCGACCCGTGATTTCGGCACTCGTCCGCCGCGCCTTGATGGTCCGCGCTTTGGCCGCCCGCCAGAAGGTGGCGCCGCTCGTCCTTCGGGCGATGCGCCGCGTGGCGATGGTGCTCCGCGTCCTGATTTCCGTCGTGACGGGCCGCCGCGTGATGGCGCCCCGCGTCCCGAAGGTGGTTTCCGCTCGGGTCCGCCGCGTGATGGCGCCCCGCGCCCCGATGGCGGCTTCCGTTCGGGAGCGCCGCGTGATGGTGCCCCACGCCCTGAAGGTGGTTTCCGTTCCGGCCCGCGTCCTGAAGGCGGCTTCCGCCCGCAGGGAGATCGCCCGCAGGGTGATCGTCCGCAAGGCACGGTCCGTCTCGGCTTCGCGCCGCGTCCGGGCCAGGCTCCGGCCGGCACCCGTCCGCCGGGACCGCGCCCCTCGATTTCCGGCGCTGCGCCGATCGAGGAACTGGAGAACATGCGTCCGCAGCGGCAGGTCGGCAATGTGCCGCCGAAGCCCGCCGCGCGCGATCTCGATGATGATGAAGCCCGCACAGCCGCCCGCAAGGCCGGCATGAAGGTGCCCGCGCCGGCCAAGCCCGAGCGCGCCAAGGCTGGTACGGAAAAGTCGCGCGGTCGTCTGACCGTGACCAGCGTTCTGACCGGGGACGACGAGCGCACGCGTTCGGTCGCCGCGTTCAAGCGCCGTGTCCAGCGCATGAAGGGCATGGCCGCCAATGAGCCGAAGGAAAAGATCTCCCGTGAGGTGATCATTCCCGAGACCATTACCATTCAGGAACTCGCGAACCGCATGTCGGAACGCGCGGTGGACGTTATCCGCTTCCTGATGAAGCAGGGCCAGATGCACAAGATCACCGATGTGGTCGATGCAGATACGGCGCAGCTCATCGCGGAAGATATGGGTCATACGGTGCGCCGCGTTGCGGAAGCGGACGTGGAAGACGGTCTCTTCGATCTGCCGGATGACGATGGCGCGATGGTCAGCCGTCCGCCGGTTGTCACCATCATGGGTCACGTCGATCACGGCAAGACCTCGCTGCTCGACGCGATCCGCATGACCAATGTGGTCTCCGGCGAAGCCGGCGGCATCACCCAGCATATCGGTGCCTATCAGGTCAAAACGCCGCTCGGCGGCCTCGTGACCTTCATCGATACACCGGGCCACGCCGCCTTTACGGCGATGCGTGCCCGCGGTGCGAAGGTGACGGATATCGTCATTCTCGTTGTTGCGGCGGATGACGGCGTCATGCCGCAGACGATCGAGGCGATCAACCACGCCAAGGCGGCCAAGGTGCCGATGATCGTGGCGATCAACAAGATCGACAAGCCCGAAGCCAAGCCGGAGCGCGTCCGCACCGAACTCCTCCAGCACGATGTGCAGGTGGAAAGCATGGGCGGCGAGACCATCGAGCTTGAGGTTTCAGCCAAGCAGAAGATCAATCTCGATAAGCTCCTCGAGATGATCCAGCTTCAGGCGGAAATTCTCGAACTCAAGGCCAATCCGGAACGTGCGGCGGAAGGCTCGGTTGTCGAAGCCAAGCTGGATCGCGGTCGTGGTCCGGTGGCTACGGTCCTTGTTCAGCGCGGTACGCTCCGCACCGGCGATATCGTCGTCGCGGGCGCCCAGTGGGGTCGTGTGCGTGCGCTCATCAACGACAAGGGCGAGAATGTCGCCGAAGCCGGTCCGTCGCTCCCTGTCGAAATCCTCGGCTTCCAGGGCGCACCGGAGGCAGGTGACCGCGTCGCGGTGGTCGAATCCGAAGCCCGCGCCCGTGAAATCACGGCCTACCGTGAGCGTCAGAAGCGCGATTCGGCGGCGGCACGCGGTGCCGGTGCCTCGCGCAGCCTCGTCGACTTGATGAAACAGGCCAAGGATGCGGCCGGCAAGAAGGAATTCCCGCTCGTCATCAAGGGTGACGTGCAGGGCTCCGTCGAAGCCATCGCGGCCTCGGTCGAAAAGCTCGGCAACGACGAAGTCCGCGCTCGCGTGCTCCACACCGGCGTCGGTGGCATCACCGAGTCGGATGTCACGCTCGCCAATGCCACCGGCGCTGTCGTGCTCGCCTTCAACGTGCGTGCCCATAAGGAAGCGCGCGAGGCGGCAGAGCGGGCCGGCGTCGAAATTCGCTACTACAACATCATCTATGATCTCGTGGATGACGTGAAATCGGCGATGTCCGGCATGCTGGCACCGACGCTGCGCGAGACGATGCTCGGCAATGCGGAAATCAAGCAGGTCTTCAACATCACAAAGGTCGGCAACATCGCTGGCTGCGTGGTCACGGATGGCAAGGTGGAGCGCGGTGCGAAGGTTCGCCTGATCCGCGACAACATCGTCGTCCACGAAGGCACGCTGAAGACGCTCAAGCGCTTCAAGGACGAGGTGAAGGAAGTCCAGTCCGGTCAGGAATGCGGCATGGCCTTCGCCAATTACGAAGATATGCGCGCTGGCGACGTCATCGAGTGCTTCCGCGTCGAGGAGATCCAGCGTTCGCTGTGATCTCGATGGCCTCTTGAACCATAAGGAGAGGCCGGGCATTCCCGGCCTTTCTGTTTTTGGAGCCTAGACATGGTTCGTCCTAATCCTAATCCCGGCGCCCCCTCCCAACGCATGCTGCGTGTGGGCGAGCAGGTGCGTCACGCCCTCTCCGATGTGCTCGCGCGTGGCGATGTGCATGATCCCGAACTCGCGGGCCAGATCATTTCGGTGCTCGAAGTGCGCATGTCTCCCGATTTGCGCCACGGCACGGTGCTGATCATGCCGCTCGGTGGAAAAGGCGAGGCGGAAGCCGTCGCGGCGCTGAACAACAACGCCAAGATGCTGCGGCTCGAAGTATCTCGCCGCCTGCGCGAACTCAAATACTCCCCCGAACTCCGCTTCCGCGTCGATGATCGCTATGACGAAGCCGAGCGGATCGAGCGGATTTTCGAGGAAGATCGCGTTCGCCGCGATCTCGAGGACCAGAAAAAGCGCGCGGATATCGTCGCGGGCCAGCAGCAAGAACAGCAAGAATAGACACGCGCATGACCGATATCGTCCCCCAGCCCCCCGCGCCTGAGAAGGCTGCCCAGCAAGCCCCGCGTCCGAAAAAGCGCGATGTGCACGGCTGGCTGATTTTTGACAAGCCCGTCGGCATGACCTCGACTCACGCGGTCGCCATTGCGAAGCGCGTTTTCCGCGCCAAAAAGGCGGGCCATGCCGGCACGCTGGATCCACTCGCCTCCGGCTGCCTGCCGATTGCGCTCGGCGAGGCGACAAAAACCGTTCCCTACGTTATGGACGGCAAGAAAGCCTACCGCTTCACCGTGACCTGGGGTGTCGAGACCACCACGGATGACACCGAAGGCACTCCGGCGCAAACCTCGGACAAGCGCCCCTCACGCGCCGATGTCGAAGCGCTGCTGCCGCGCTTCACCGGCGCCGTGATGCAGGTGCCGCCGAAGTTCTCCGCGATCAAGATCGACGGCGAGCGCGCCTATGATCTCGCCCGCGACGGCGAGGATGTGACGCTCGAAGCGCGCGAAGTGCTGATCGACAGCCTCGATATTGTCGCACATGACGACAACACCACGACGCTTGAAGCTGCTTGCGGCAAGGGTACCTATGTTCGCGCCATCGCGCGCGATCTCGGGCGTGCCTTGGGCTGCTTCGGTCATGTCACGGCGCTGCGGCGCACGCGCGTCGGGCCGTTTCAGGAGCAGGACTTCATCACTCATGATGACCTTACCGCCACTTTCGAGGATGCCGCCGAACAGGAGACGCATGTCGCCGACCTGCTCGCGCCGGTGGATCGGGGCCTGACAGAAATCCCGGACATCAACGTCTCGCGCCATGATGCCGCGCGCCTCAAGCGCGGGCAGGGCGTCATCCTGCGCGGCCGCGATGCGCCAAATGTTCTCGGGCAGGTCGCCATCCATTGCGGGCATGAACTCATCGCCATCGCCGAAATGGACAAGGGGGAATTGCGCCCGCACCGGGTGTTCAATCTGGCGTGAATAATGATATTGAAGCTTTGCTAATCAGGGGCGATACGCATGCTAAAATATCTCTGCAGTCCGCTCTTAGTTTTCATATTTCTATCCGTTCCTGCATCGGCGCAATCGCTCCGGTGTCGGATCATGGATCCGACCGGCACACCGCTCAACCTTCGTGACGCCCCGTACGGGCAAATCGTCGGCAAGCTTCCAAACGGGATGCTTGTGCGACGAGGACGTCAGACGGTTGATCGAAATGAGCGGCCATGGGTGTTCGTCCATAATTTTGAAACCGATGAACCGATGGGCTGGGTTTTCAGAGAATACGTAGCTTGCTTCTGATCGGCTTTATGAATCCGCTGGCTATTTCGCAAAACTCTGCTATTGCGACGCCCTAGACGTGGCCGGTTTTCCGGCCCGTTTTCGTTGACCTTGCTGGACGACATCCCGGCCGGGCCGTTTCTCAAACCCCTCAAAGGAGGTCATCCGATGTCGATTACGCCAGAGCTCAAGGCTCAGCTTATCGCCGACTATGCGCACAAGCCCGGTGACACCGGCTCGCCGGAAGTTCAGGTTGCGATTCTCACGAGCCGCATCTCGACGCTTACCGAGCACTTCAAGACGCACAAGAAGGACAACCATTCGCGTCGCGGGCTTCTCAAGCTCGTCTCCCAGCGCCGTTCGCTGCTGGACTACGTGAAGCGTAAGGACGAAGCGCGCTACAAGACGCTGATCGAGCGCCTCGGTATCCGCCGCTAATTTGACGACTGCGACCAAAAGGTCGCCTGAAACCGAAAAGAGGCGAGAGCGCCTCTTTTCACGACAGTCCGGGGGCAGGGGCCCTTGGGCTGCACCGGGAACTGCTGAATTTCATGGCAGGATCGCCGGATGCTTTTTTCCTCAACCTGCCGAATGCTTTGAACAGGTCAAAATCCGCAGGAAACGAAGCGTCCCGCCGTCTTGCTCATGGGGCTCGGGCACTCCCTCACGAGGATGGAATGCTGCGTCGCCGTTCCGGCTCAAGTCGGGCGGGGCTGTTGCGCATTCCTAACGCGAAGGCTGGCAAGGGGCCAGCTTTTGCCCGAACAGGATCAAGACATGTTTGATGTTCAACGTAAATCCATTGAATGGGCCGGTCGTACGCTGACGCTCGAAACTGGCCGCATCGCGCGGCAGGCCGATGGCGCCGTGCTCGCCAGCTATGGCGAGACCACCGTTCTCGCGACTGTTGTTTCGGCCAAGGAGCCGAAGCCGGGCGTCGATTTCTTCCCGCTCACGGTCAATTATCAGGAAAAGGCCTTCGCGGCTGGCCGTATTCCCGGTGGCTTCTTCAAGCGCGAGGGGCGCCCGTCGGAGAAGGAAACGCTGGTTTCCCGCCTGATCGACCGCCCGATCCGCCCGCTCTTCGTTGAGGGCTACCGCAACGACACGCAGGTTGTGGTGACAGTTCTCAGCCATGACCTCGAGAACGATCCGGATATCGTCGCGATGGTTGCGGCCTCTGCGGCGCTGACGCTCTCGGGCGTGCCGTTCATGGGCCCGGTGGGCGGCGCGCGCGTCGGCTACATCAACGGCGAGTACGTCCTCAATCCGACGCTTGACCAGATGAAGGACACGGTCCTCGATCTCGTCGTCGCCGGTACGTCGGATGCGGTGCTGATGGTTGAATCCGAAGCCCAGCAGCTCTCGGAAGAAGTGATGCTCGGCGCCGTGATGCACGGCCACAAGGGCTTCCAGCCGGTGATCGACATGATCATCGCGCTCGCCGAAAAGGCCGCCAAGGAGCCGCGCGACTACACTCCGACCGACCTCTCGGCCATCGAGAAGGCTGTTCTGGAAGTCGCGGAAGTTGATCTCCGCTCGGCCTACAAGATCATCGAGAAGCAGGCCCGCTACAAGGCGGTCGATGCCGCCAAGGCCAAGGTCTTCGCGACGCTGGCCCCGGAAGGCGGCGAGGCCAAGGTCGACAAGGAACAGCTCAAGGCTGTGTTCAAGGAAGTTCAGGCGAAGATCGTTCGCTGGAACATTCTTGATACCAAGAGCCGCATTGACGGCCGTGGCCTTGAAGATGTCCGCCAGATCATCTCGGAAGTCGGCATGCTGCCGCGGACCCATGGTTCGGCGCTCTTCACCCGCGGCGAGACGCAGGCCCTCGTGGTTGCGACCCTCGGCACGGGCGACGATGAGCAGTTCATCGACGAGCTGGAAGGCACCCGCAAGGAGCGCTTCATGCTCCATTACAATTTCCCTCCCTATTCGGTCGGTGAAACCGGTCGCATGGGTTCGCCCGGCCGCCGCGAAATCGGCCACGGCAAGCTTGCCTGGCGCGCGATCCATCCGATGCTGCCGGCGCAGCATGAATTCCCGTACACGATGCGTATTGTGTCCGAGATTACCGAATCGAACGGTTCGTCGTCGATGGCTTCCGTCTGCGGCGCTTCGCTTGCGATGATGGACGCCGGCGTGCCGCTGAAGTCCCCGGTTGCGGGTATCGCGATGGGCCTCATCCTTGAGGGCGAGCGCTTCGCTGTTCTCTCGGATATCCTGGGTGATGAAGATCACCTCGGCGATATGGACTTCAAGGTGGCCGGCACGGACGGCGGTATCACCGCGCTCCAGATGGACATCAAGATCGCCGGTATCACCGAAGAGATCATGAAGGTCGCGCTGACGCAGGCGAAGGCCGGTCGTCTCCACATCCTTGGAAAAATGGCCGATGCCCTGACGCAGCCGCGTGGCCAGCTCGGCCAGTATGCGCCGCGCATCGAGACTATCAAGATCAACCCAGACAAGATCCGTGAAGTCATCGGTTCGGGCGGCAAGGTGATCCGTGAGATCACTGAGAAGACCGGCACCAAGATCGACATTCAGGATGACGGCACGATCAAGGTTGCCTCGTCGGATGGCGAGAAGATCAAGGCCGCGCTCAACTGGATCCGCTCGATCGCTTCCGATCCGGAAGTCGGCCAGATCTATGATGGCACGGTCGTGAAGTGCGTCGAATTCGGCGCCTTCGTGAACTTCTTCGGCGCCCGCGACGGCCTCGTCCACATCTCGCAGCTTGCTCCGCGCAAGGTGGCGAAGACGCAGGACGTCGTGAAGGAAGGCGATAAGGTCAAGGTCAAGTTCCTCGGCTTCGATGATCGCGGCAAGACCAAGCTGTCGATGAAGATCGTCGATCAGGAGACGGGTGAAGACCTCGAAGCCAAGCAGAAGGCCGAGCGCGACGCGCAGAAGGCCGCTGAGGCTGAGTAAGCTTCCCCTTATCATCGCCGGCTTGACCCGGCGATCCAGAGACAAATCAAGGCCGGGAGAAATCCCGGCCTTTTTTCGTTCAGAAGCCGGATTCTGCTGCCACGGTTTCGAGAATCCGGGCTGTCGTGGTGACCTCGGCAAATTCATTCCGGAGCGTGGCAAGATGGAACCGATGGATCATTTCCGCCGGGAGCAGGACACCCTCGAGATCCGGTTGATCAAAGGCGGAACAGGCATCACCGGCCACGATCATCGACCAGCCCATGTTGCTGCCGGTCCGAACGGTGGTCGAAACACACATGTCGGTTGAAATGCCGAAAGTGACGATCGCATCCGCGCCGAGACGTTTAAGCCGGAGATCGAGATCGGTGTTCAGAAAGGCGGAATTGACGGATTTCGTGACCAGCGCCTCACCGACGTGCGGCTCGAAGCCGGGCCGCAGGGCATTGCCGGGCTGATCTGGCCGCAAGCGTGAACCATCTTCAACGGAATCATGCCTGACATGAATGATGGGCCAGCCCGCCCTGCGCCACGCGGCGAGCAGGGCGAGACCAAGGGCTTCACATTCCGGATGCCCCAGTCTCGGGGCGGCAGGATCAAAAAACGCCGCTTGAACATCAATGGGGAGCAAAACAGTACGGGGAGAGAGTGCCAACATAGGGCCTCCTGCTCGCGCCTATTCCCCTCTGATTCCTCTTATAAGCCCTACTGTCGAACCATCAAGCGCCTCAAGCCCCTCGCCGCGCTCCACTGGGCCAGCGAGTTTGGTGGCGAGCTCCTTGCCAAGTTCCACGCCCCATTGATCGAAGGCGTTGATGCCGAAAATCACCGCCTCGACGAACACGCGATGCTCATAGAGCGCGATCAGCCGCCCCAGCGCATACGGGTTGAGTTTCTTGTAGAGCAGCGTAATCGAGGGGCGGTCGCCGGCAAAAACCCGGTGCGGATTGCCGCCCGCCTCTTCCAGCGTGCGCCCCTGCATCAGCGCCTGGGATTGGGCGAGGCAGTTGGCGATCAGCAACGCCTGATGCTGCGCCATCTCCGGCTCATGGCTCTCCGCCGCGAGCAGGAATTCCACCGGAATGACATCCGTGCCCTGATGGATGAGCTGGAAAAATGCGTGCTGCCCGTTGGTGCCCGGTTCGCCCCAGACGATGGGGCCTGTTGGGCCGGCGACAGGCGAGCCATCCTTGCGGGTGGATTTGCCGTTCGATTCCATATCGAGCTGCTGCAAATACGCCGGAAAACGCGCGAGCCGTTGGTCATAGGGAATGATCGCGCGGGAGGCATAGCCGCAGAGGTTGCGGTGCCAGATGCCGGCTAGTGCCAGCAGCACCGGCAGGTTTTCGCCTAGCGGCGTCGTGCAGAAATGCCGGTCCAGGGACTCGGCGCCGGCGAGAAATTCGGAAAAGCCTTTTTCGCCAATGGCGATCATCAGCGGCAGGCCAATCGCCGACCAGATTGAATAGCGCCCGCCGACCCAGTCCCAGAACCCGAAAGTGCGGTCTGCCTTGATGCCGAAGGCTGAAACCTTGTCGAGTGCGGTCGAAACCGCCGCGAAATGATGCGGTACAGCGGCCCCGCCGAGCTTCGCCACCAGCCAAGCCCGCGCCGAGCGCGCGTTGGTCATGGTCTCGATGGTGGTGAAGGTCTTCGAGGCGACAATGAACAGGGTGGTCGCAGGATCGAGCCCCGCAAGCGTGTCATGAAGGTGCGCGCCATCGACATTCGAGACGAAATGCAGGCGCGGGCCATCATGATAGGGCCGGAGCGCCAGCACTGCCATCGCCGGGCCAAGATCGGAACCGCCGATGCCGATATTGACCACATCGGTGAAGCGCGCGCCATTCGCCGCAGCGATGCTGCCGCTGCGGATCGCTTCCGCGAAGGCAAAGCAGGCCTCCCGCACCTTGCGCACGTCCGGCATCACGTCCTTGCCATCGACCAGCACGGGTACTGCGTCCGAGCGGCGCAGCGCGGTATGGAGCACGGCGCGGCTCTCGGTGGTGTTGATCGCCTCGCCCGCGAACATCGCTTCGCGCGCAGCGGGAAGGCCGGCAGCCTTGGCAAGCGCGACCAGCTGATCAAGGATATCCGGCGTCAGCCTGCACTTCGAAAAATCGACCAGCAGATCCTCAAACCGGAACGACAGCGCCTCGAAGCGGTGGGGGTTGTCTGCGAAAAGCGCCGCCACTCGGGTGCCCGCGAGCGCCGTATGCGAGGCGCGCAGGGTCTTCCAGAAGGGATCAAGGGTCTTGTCGTGGGGCAAGGCATATCCCTCAGTTGGGCAAGATATCGTTGAGTCGAAGCCGCGTGATCTTCTCGATCTCGCCGAGCGCGGTGGCGAATTCCTGCGCCGTGTCGTTTCGGAGTCGCGCCTCGAAGGCTGCGATGATCTCGGCCTTGTTGCTGCCCTTCACCGCCATGATGAAGGGGAAGGCAAAGCGCGCGACATAGGCGTCGTTAAGCGCGGTAAAGCGCGCGAGTTCTTCCGCCGAGAGCCGGTCGAGCCCCGCCGAGGCCTGCTCGACGGTTGATTCCGCCGTAAGCTGCTTCGCTACGGCCAGCCGTCCGGCGAGGTCCGGATGGGCGCGAATGAGCGCCAGTTTTTCGGCTTCGCTGCCCGCGCGCATGGCGGAGACCATCGCGGCATGAAGCCCGGCAGCGGTATCAGCCTCAGGGCCGAGCCCGGCCGCGAGGGCGCGCTCGGCGACCCAGGGGGAATGCTCGAAAATGCCGCCGAAGCGCGCCATGAACAGTGGCGCAGAAAGCGCGGAGGGCTTCCAGCCGCCCGCCGGTGGATGCGTTGCAACCCAGTGGCGGGCAATATCGAGCCGCGTTGCGACCCAGACACGCTCGTGGCTCTGCACGTAATCAAGGAATCGCGCCAGCGCCGCCGCGCGGCCGGGCCGACCCACGAGGCGGCAATGCAGGCCGATCGACATCATTTTGGGCGCGCTCTCACCTTCGGCATAGAGCGTGTCGAAGCTGTCCTTGAGGTAGGCGAAGAACTGATCGCCCGAGTTGAAGCCCTGCGGTGTCGCGAACCGCATGTCGTTCGCATCGAGCGTGTAGGGCATGATGAGGAACGGTCCTTGGCTGCCACGACCATTCTGCCCCGTGATCCAGTAGGGGAGCTCGTCGGCGTAGGTGTCGGCGGAATAAAGAAAGCCCCCTTCCGCCATCGTCAGCGGGATCGTGTTCAGCGAGGTCCGGCCCTGATACATTCCGAGCGGGCGTGCGCCGGTCAGCTCGCGCTGGATGCGGATCGCTTCGGCGATGTGCGTGGCTTCATCCTCGGGCGCATAATCCCGATAGTCGATCCATTTGAGGCCGTGACTGGCAATTTCCCAGCCCGCATCCTGCATCGCCGCGACCGCCTCCGGGTGCCGCGCCATCGCGGTAGCGACGCCAAAAACGGTCACCGGCATCTGGCGCTCGGTGAACATCCGGTGGAGCCGCCAGAACCCGGCGCGCGAGCCGTATTCGTAGATCGATTCCATGTTCATATGGCGTTGGCCGGGCCATGGCGCCGCGCCGACAATCTCGGAGAGGAAGGCTTCGGAAGCCGCATCACCGTGGAGAATGTTGTTCTCTCCACCCTCTTCGTAATTGACGACGAATTGCACCGCGATCCGCGCCTTGCCGGGCCAGTTGGCGTGCGGCGGGGTGCGGCCGTAGCCGATCATGTCGCGTGGATAGGTCTTGTCAGTCATGTCTCAGCTGCCGCGATAGGTGGAATAGGTCCAGGGCGAGCAGAGCAGCGGCACATGATAGTGCCCATCCGCTTCCGCCATGCCGAAGTGGATCGGCACGATATCGATGAACGGCGGATCGGCGAGCGCCACACCCTGCGCCCGGAAGTATTCCGCGACGTGAAATCGAAGCTGGTAGCGCCCGGTCCGAAAATCCTCGCCAGCCATCACCGGCTTGTCGGTGCGGCCATCGGCGTTGGTGGTGATCTCCGCCTGGTGCTCCCAGCCGCCGTCGGCCTTGGCTTCAAGAAACTCGATTCGCATGCCCGCAGCAGGGCGCCCGCTGACGGTATCCAGCACATGTGTCGACAATCGGCCCATCAAGCCCCCCCGGCTATTGAAATGCACTCGTCGCAGGATAGCGGCGCTTCCGCACTTGGCGAGAACGAATCGCCTGTCTTTCGAGATTAGGGCGGGTTTGTTCCGTTGCGCCACGGCAAAATCGTGGCGGAATGGCGTTCTCACGCCTGAAGCGCGCGCGTCACCTCGCGCAGGGCTGTTGTGAACATCCGTAGCGCCGGACTGTCCGGCGCATCGGTGCGCAAGGTGAGGCCGACCGGACCGCTGGTATCGCCCATATCGAAAGGGAGTTCGACCAGCGCGCCTTCGGCCAGATCCAGCGCGACGACACCATTCGAGATGATCCAGACCGCATCGGTTTGCCGGGTGAAAGCGCGCCCGAAGGCATCCGCCACCGTCTCGATCCGGTTCGGCAGTTCGCCGATGCCGTTGGCGATCAGGAATCGCTCTGCCAGAGCGCGGATCGCCGCGCCGCGCTCGGGGAGCAACACGGAAAACTCGGTGATGCGCGCAATATCCGGGGTCTCGATCAGCGGATGTCCGGGGCGAACAACGACCGCGATACGCTCCGAATAGAGCTGCGCGAACGAGAGGCCGCGCATTGCCTCGGGGCTGCCGAGCCGCCCGACGACGAGATCCAGCTCGCCGAGCCGCAATTGATCAAGGAGGTAACCGTTCGGCCCTGTGACAATGCGCGGAATGGCGCCCGGCCGCGCCGCGCGAAACCGCATGACCGTGCCGGGAATGACGCGCGCCGCCACGCTCGGGAGCGCGCCGATCGCGAGGGGCGTGGAAGCCGCCATTTTCGTCTGTGCGATGGCGTCGATCCCTTGTCGCAACGCCGCGTGGCTGGTCGCCGCATAATGCAGGAAGACTTCACCAGCAGGCGTCAGCGCGATCCCCGCGCGGCTGCGCGTCATCAACGCGAGGCCGAGAATATCTTCGAGTTCCGCCAGCGTCTTGGAGATCGCGGGCTGCGTCAGGTGCAGTGCTTCCGCCGCCCGGCTGACGCTTTTGCGACGACTGATTTCCAGAAACGCCGCGAGATGGCGAAGGCGGATGCGGGCATCGATCATCATACATTCCTTGATAGCATACATCAGGCAGATAATATCATTTTACATGAAGGAAGACACGCATGAGAATAGGACCTGATCAACAGGAGATGGGACATGGCGGACCGCAAGGACATCGGCATGAAAACGCGCCGCTCGGTGCTCGGCAACGCGCATGTCGACCGCGCCGAGGCCAACAAGACGCCGTTTGATCTGCCGTTTCAGGATTTCATCACCGAGGGCGCCTGGGGCACGGTGTGGACCAGTAGCCAGATCACGCATCGCGAGCGTTCGATGATTACCATCGCGCTTCTCGCCGCCCTCGGGCATCATGACGAGGTGGCGATGCATATCCGCGCCACCGCCAATACCGGCGCAACCATGGAAGATGTGCGCGAAGCCCTGATGCACGTCGCGGTTTATGCCGGCGTGCCGGCGGCAAACACTGCTTTCAAGATCGCCAAGCAGACCTATGCCGAGATGGCCAAGGCCTGACGTCCAGCTGAGAACAACACGACAGACGAGCGAGGAAACCATGACGACTTCCCCCTCCGCCGCTGACGCGCGCCGCCCGGATTTCATGAAACGGGACCGCTCGTGGCATCCCCCGGCCTATACGCCGGGCTACAAGACCTCGGTGCTGCGCTCGCCGAAATGCGCGCTGCTCTCGCTCGATCAGGGCCCCGGCGAGAAAACCGGCCCCACATTTCGCGCCGATATGCTCCATGAGCTCGATAACGATCTCATCTCGAATTTCGCCTCGGCAACCGGTTCCACCGGCCTCGCCATCGGCGAGCGGATTATCGTCCATGGCCGTGTGCTGGATGAAGCCGGTCGCCCGGTGCCGAACACGCTGATCGAGATCTGGCAGGCGAACGCTGGTGGGCGCTATCGCCACAAGAAAGATACCTATCTCGCGCCGCTCGACCCGAATTTCGGGGGTTGCGGACGCTGCATGACCGACGAGAACGGCTATTATTTCTTCCGCACCATCAAGCCCGGTGCTTACCCTTGGCCGAATCACGGGTCAGACTGGCGCCCGGCGCATATCCACTTCTCGATCTTCGGCGAAGCTTTCGCCCAGCGTCTGATCAGCCAGCTCTATTTCGAGGGTGACCCGCTGATTCCGCTCTGCCCGATCGTGCATACCATCGCCGATGAGCGCGCGGTGCAGCAGCTCGTCGCCAAGCTCGATATGGGCGAGATGCGGCCCTTCGATTGCCTCGCCTATCGCTTTGATATCGTGCTGCGCGGCCGTCAGCAGACCTTCTTCGAGAACAAGCGGGAGGGCATGTGATGCCTGTCGAATACCTCAAGGAAACCCCGTCGCAGACCGCTGGTCCCTATGTCCATATCGGCACCCTGCCGGGCCATGCCGGCCTTCCCATTCGCCAGAACGAGACGCTGAACGTCATTGAGGCCCCGGGCGAGAAGATCGTCATCGAAGGCATCGTCATCGATGGCTCTGGTGCGCCGGTGAAGGACGCGATGCTCGAGCTTTATCAGGCCGACAGCAAGGGCCGGGTAGGCGCGAATACCCTCTGGGCGCGTGCGGGCACCATTTTCGAGACCGGTGAATGGCGGTTCGATACCATCCGCCCCGGCGCGCTCGAGTGGCGCGGCGGCAAGATGCAGGCGCCGCACCTCACGCTGCTGGTCTTTGCGCGCGGCATCAACATGCACCTTCATACCCGGATGTATTTCCCCGAGGATGAGGCCGCGCACGCCACCGACCCGGCGCTCAATCGCGTCGAGCAGGTGCATCGCCGCCGCACGCTGATCGCGGAAAAGGTGAAGGACGGGCACTACCGTTTCATCATCCGCCTTCAAGGTGAGAACGAAACCGTGTTTTTTGATATGTGAGTGGTCTTCTCATCCTTCGACAATCCCCGAGGGGCAGCTATGCTGCCCCTTTCTCGCGACAGGACCTCACCATGGCCGCTCTTTCCTTCGATTCCGCGCTCTATGACGGCCTGCTCTCCGATCCCGAGACCGCGCATCTCCTCTCCGATGCCGCTGAAATTGGCGCGATGATCCGCGCCGAAAAGGCGCTCGCAGTAGTGCAGGCCCGGCTCGGCATCGTGCCGAATGAGGCCGCCGAGGCGCTGGTCGCGGCGCTTGATGCTGCTTTCATCGATCCGGGTGCGCTGGGCGAGGGCATGAAGCGCGATGGCGTGGCCGCGCCTGCGCTGGTCGCAACACTCAAGGCACAGATGCCGCCTGAAGCCGCGCAATGGCTCCATTGGGGCGCGACCTCGCAGGATATCGCCGAGCTTTCGCTGATCCTGCGGCTGAAATCCGTGCTTGATCTCTTCTCGGACAGGCTGGACGGGCTGATCGGCACGTTGGCCGCTCTGGCCAAAGAGCATCGCTCGACCATCTGTCTCGCTCGCACCCGCTGGCAGCAGGCCGCGCCGACGCTGTTCGGCCGCAAGGCGGCGAACTGGATGCAGCCGCTGCTGCGCCACCGCCAGCGCATCGATGAAATCCGCCCGCGCCTGCTCGCTGTGCAGTTCGGTGGTGCGACCGCCACGCTCTCCGCCCTTGGCGAGCCGGGCATTGCGGTGATGGATGCGCTCGCCGACGAGCTTGGCCTGGCCCGCGCCGAGCCGTGGCATACCTCGCGCGACCGGATCGAGGAATTCGGCAATCTTCTTGCGATGATTGCCTCAAGCCTTGGGCGCATCGGAGCGGATTTCGTGCTGCTCTCGCAATCGGAAGTCGGCGAGATCGGCTTTGCCGGTGCGGGGGGGTCCTCCACCTTGCCGCAGAAGCAGAATCCGGTGATCGCGGAAATTCTTGTTTCGCTCGGGCGCTTTGCTGGCGTGCAGGCCGGCGCGCTTCATCAGGCGGCAATCCACGTCAACGAGCGCGATGGCGCAGCCTGGACGCTCGAATGGCTCACGCTCCCGCCACTCGTCGGCGCAACCGGCGCGGCGTTGGCGCGGGCGGCGGAAGCGCTGGTCGCGCTCCGTGTCGATCCGGCCCGAATGCGCGCCAATCTTGCCGCGACGCGTGGGCTGGTGCTGGCGGAGGCGGCGAGTTTTGCGCTCTCGGATTATCTTCCGCGTGGCGATGCGGTCAAAATCGTCAAGCAGGCGGTGGAAGCCACACTCTCCGGTGAGCGTCATCTCTTCGACGAGATTGCCGCGCGCACCGAATCTCCGGTCGACTGGGCGGCATTGCGCGAGCCGCTGCCCTACCTCAAGGCCGCCCAAACGCTCATTGACCGCCTCACTGCGGCGGCCGAGGCTGTTCTCATGGCGCGAGTGGGGTAAGTCCAGCCTCGATCTCGACGCGGCGATGTTCAAGAAACGGCGGTAGTGACAGGCTCGTGCCCATGGCTTCCTTGGTTTCGTCGGTCGCAAAACCGGGGCCGTCGGTCGCGATCTCGAACAGGATGCCGTTCGGCTCGCGGATGTAGAGGCTCTTGAAATAGAACCGATCCACAGGCCCGGACGAGCGCAGCCCAAGAGCCTCATAACGGTCGATCCAATAGGCGTATTCGGCGTCATCCCTAGCGCGGAAGGCGACATGATGCACGCTGCCCGCGCCCTGCCGTGCCGGGGCGAGATGCGGCTCGACCGCGACATGAAGCTCTGCCGCCGGGCCGCCTTCGCCCATGACATAGACATGAACCGTGATCCCATCTTCACGGGTATAGGTTCGCTCGGCGCGCATATCGTAAACGAGCCGCAGGAAGCGGTCGGAATGGGTCAGGTCCGGTACCGACATTTCGATCGGACCGAGGCCGCGGATCTGGTGCTCGGCCGGCACCGGGCTTTTTGCCCAAGGGAAGGCCGCGCCTGCGCCGCCATCGTCGACAAGTGCAAAGCGCTGCCCTTCATGATCCTCGAAAGGGAGCGTCAACCGCCCGTCAATCTCGGCGATAGCGCCATGGGCGACGCCAAGCGCTTCGAATCGCGCGAGCCAGAATTCGAGGCTGGCTCGTCCAGAAACGCGCATCCCCGTGCGGGTGATCGCGTTGGTGCCACGCCTTTCGCGCGGAACAGGCCATTCGAAGAAGGTGAGGTCTGTGCCGGGCGTGGCCTCGCCATCGGCGTAGAAGAGATGGTAGGCGGTCGTATCATCCTGATTGACGGTTTTTTTCACGAGCCGGAGGCCGAGAACCTCGGTGTAAAAGCGATAATTCGCCTGCGCGTTCGAGGTGACGGCGGTGAGATGGTGGATGCCATGGAGCTGCATGGGGGGTCTCTTTGGGGGCCTGCGGCCCGTTGAATTTGCGTTGAAGCGAATATGTATATGAAATTTTGAAAATCCATTGCAAAAACGCAATTTGAGCTGGTGAGAAACGCGGCGAAAATGCCGGCCAAACCGAGAAATTGGCATGGCGAAGCTTTTGCTCTAAGGACGAGGTGATACACCGTGCCTCCGCGCTCATACGCCGCCGTTCCGCTTGCTCTGGATAGCCCTGCCATGACCATTCGCCTTCACCGTGGTGACCTCAACCGCCTTATTCCCGCCGGCTCCGTGGTGGCGATCGATACCGAAACGCTGGGTCTCCTGCCGCATCGCGACCGGCTCTGTGTGGTGCAGCTCTCGACCGGCGATGGTTCGGCGGATGTGATTCAGATTGCGCCGGGCCAGCGCAATGCGCCGAACCTCACCGCGATGCTGGCCGACCCGACGATCCTCAAGCTCTTCCACTTCGGGCGGTTCGATCTCGCGGTCTTGCGGCACACCTTCGGCGTCATGCCGAGCCCTGTTTACTGCACTAAGATCGCCTCGCGCCTCACGCGGACCTACACGGATCGCCATGGCCTCAAGGATATTACGCGCGAGCTTCTGGGTGTGGACCTCTCGAAGCAGCAGCAATCCTCGGATTGGGCGGCGGAAACCCTGACCGATGCGCAGCTTGCCTATGCGGCCTCCGATGTTCTGCATCTCCATGCGCTCAAAGCCAAACTCGATATGATGCTGGCGCGCGAGAACCGTACCGCGCTGGCCGAGGCCTGTTTCCAGTTCCTGCCCACGCGGGCGGAACTCGATCTCGTGGGCTGGCCGGAAACGGATATTTTCGCCCACAGTTGAAAGGGAGACCGGCACCTTCGCCGGAAAGTTAACGCCAACCGGCGAAAATAGCGCTCTCGTCATAACTTCGCCACGCTGAACCGGCGCAAGAGAACCGGCTCGAGAGTGGGCAAACAGGTCGTCAGGACAGGGAACCGAATGGCGGGTGCGCGCGCAGGGCAGGGCGAGTTGGAAGGCGGGCCGGCGGCGCGCCTCATTCCGCCGCGCGCCGCGCGCCGATTGCCGCCGCACCTTCAGCATGAGCCGGCGTTTATCGCGGCGGAGCGACATTCGCGCCGCGTCAGGTTCTTGCGCCGTGCGATCCCGCTGGGCTGCGCGGCGGTTCTCGGTTCTCTTGTCCTGCGCAGCTTCGCGGGTTTGGTGACGGGCGTCGATGCCGGAGCGGAGGGCGTCTCGATTCAGGGGCGTAAAATCGTGATGGAGAAGCCCAAGCTCTCGGGTTTCAAGCGCGACGGGCGCTCCTACGAGTTGACGGCGACGAGCGCGACACAGGATCTCAAGGTGCCCAACATCATGGATCTCGATCGCCTCACGGCGCGCTTCCAGACCGGCAATGACGGCTGGGCCAATCTTGAAGGCGCGCGCGGCGTTTATGACAGCAAGATCGAGCGGCTGGATGTCGACGGCGGCCTGACCGTACGCACCGAAACCGGGCTCAACGCCCGACTGAAAGATGCACAGATCGAGTTCAAGAGCGGCACGATCATCACCGACAAGCCGGTCGAGGTGACAATGCCGCAGGGCGACGTCGAGGCCGAGAGCATGCGGGTGCTCGACAACGGCCGCAAACTGATTTTCGAGGGCCGCGTTCGCAGCGTTTTCGTCAATACGCAGGCGCGCGATAGGGCCAAGGCCGCTGGTGAAGACACCGAGCCCGCCGCCGCAGAGGAATGACAAGGACCATGACCAAGATTCTTTCTTCCGTTACGACGCTTTCTTTCGTTCTCGCGGGAGTCCGGAAGACCTCCCGCTTCGGGATTTTCGCGGCCTTCCTTGCGCTCGGCTTCGCCAGCCTGCCGGCGGCAGCGCAGAATACCGCGCCCGCAAAGGCGACAGAAGGCAAAGGCAAGAAGGGCTCCGGCGCCCCCTTTGCCGGCTTTGGCGGTAATTCCAAGGAGCCGATCAAGATCGATTCGAACAAGCTCGAGGTCTTCGACAAGGAAAACCGCGCTGTCTATTCCGGCGATGTCGTAGTGGTACAGGGCCAATCGACTGTGCGGTCGCCCAACATGACCGTCTATTACACCAGCAGCAAGAACAGCGGACAGACGACTCCTGGCGCCTCCGCCGCCAGCCAGAGTTCGATCCGCAAGATCGATTTTGACGGGCCGGTCTCGATCATTTCCGGCACGCAATCGGCCACGGCGAACTTCATGACCTATGACGCGGCGGTCGAAACCGTGACTCTCACGGGTAACGTCGTCATTGCCGATTGCGACAACGTCCAGCGTGGCGAACGCGCGGTCTACGATGTCAAGACCGGACGCGCGACAGTCACCGGCGGCCGTGTGCAGGGCATTTTCACGCCGGGCAGCGACGACAAGAAGAAGTCCGGCGGCGAGTGCGGCACGAAGAAGAATTGAAGCCGTAGGGGCTCGCGCGGAAATCCGGTTTCCTCTTTTCGCCGGGATGTTCTAAAGCGGCAGCGATCCCGGCGGCGTAAAAGCGCTATATGGATTGGGGCGTAGGGTCTGGAGCAGGACGGGTGCTGGGCAAGTGGCTCAGCCGGTTGAAGAAGCCGGCGCGCAAGAACGAGATGACATCCCCCTCGGCAAGCCTTGCCGAGGCAGGGACGCGCACTTCTGCGCCTTCCGGCTCAGGCCATCCCATGATGGTGATTCCCACGCCGCGCGCTGCATCCCCGAGCGAAAAACCGACCGGCGAGCATGTCCTCTCAGCCTATTCGCTCGGCAAGACCTACGGCAAGCGGCAGGTCGTCAAGGATGTCAGCCTCGATGTCCGGCGCGGCGAGGCTGTCGGTCTCCTTGGCCCGAACGGTGCTGGCAAGACTACCGTTTTCTACATGATCACCGGTCTTGTTCCGGCGGATCAGGGCCAGATTCACCTTGACGGCTTCGATATCACCGGGTTGCCGATGTATCGCCGGGCGCGGCTCGGGATTGGATATCTGCCGCAGGAGGCCTCGATTTTTCGTGGTCTCAACGTTGAGGACAACATTCGCGCCGTGCTCGAATCGGTCGAGCCGGACAAGAAGAAGCGCGAATACGAGCTTGATTCGCTCCTGGAGGAATTTTCGATCACGCGGCTGCGGAAGTCCCCCTCGATCGCGCTTTCTGGCGGTGAGCGTCGCCGCTGCGAGATCGCGCGCGCGCTGGCGGGCCGCCCGAAGTTCATGCTGCTTGATGAACCTTTCGCGGGCATCGACCCCATTGCGGTCGGTGATATTCAGGATCTCGTTTTGCACCTCAAAGCGCGCGGAATCGGCGTTCTGATTACCGATCATAACGTCCGCGAGACCCTGAGCCTCATCGACCGGGCCTATATCATTCATTCCGGCCAGGTCTTGATGGAAGGCACGCCCGACGAGATCATCGCCTCGCCCGATGTCCGGCGGCTTTATCTCGGCGAAGATTTCCGTCTCTGATCCGCGACACACATCGCCAATTCGCCGATGCGGCAAAGTTTCAGCTTGCGCTTCACGAATGTGCAAGCAAAGTGCTGCAATATCCGTGCCGAACACGGAAGGGGTCGGGTGAGGGCGCATACCGCGCGCCTGTCGGACCGTAGCGAATAGGGTAGACGGGGCAGAATGTCGTTAGGTCCCAAACTGATGATGCGCCAGAGCCAGTCTCTGGTCATGACGCCGCAGCTCCTGCAGGCGATCAAGCTGTTGCAGTTTTCAACGACCGAACTCCAGAATTACGTCGAATCAGAACTTGAGAAGAATCCGCTGCTTGAGCGCGATTCGCGGGCCGACGAGGCCCCCATCGTGGCGGATGATCGCCCGATCGTCGAAACCGCGATGACCCCCGAGCCCGGCGACTGGGCACGCGAGGAACTCCCGGCGGATCGTGCGACGCTGGAGCGCGAGACCGGCACGGACTTTGAAAATTCTTTCCCGGACGAGGCGATTTCCGATCAGGCGCTGCCGCAGGCGGATTCGCCTTTCTGGAACCTCTCCGGCGGCTCGGGCAAGGGCGCATCGCTCAACGAGGATGATCCCAACCTCGAAGCCTTCTGCGCTGCCGCGACAACGCTCTCGCAGCATCTCGAGAACCAGCTCGGCTGCACGGATACCGATGATCTCACCCGGATGATCGCCTCGCAGATCCTCGATCAGATTGACCAGACCGGCTACTTGCTCGAATCGCTCGAAGCCATGGCCGAGCGCCTTGGCGTGCCGGTGAAGCGCTGCGAGATCGCACTTGAAATTGTGCATGGGTTTGACCCCATCGGTGTCGGTGCGCGCAACCTCGCCGAATGCCTGCGCCTGCAATTGCGTGAGAAGGATCGGCTCGATCCGGCAATGGCGGCACTCGTCGATCACCTCGATCTTCTCGCCAAGCGTGAATTTGGCCAGCTCCGCAAGGTCTGCGGCGTGGATGAGGAAGACCTCGCCGACATGATCGCCGAGCTGCGCCGGCTCGATCCCAAGCCCGGCCTCATCTTCGGCTCGACACCTTCCGAGCCGGTGACGCCGGATGTCTTCGTGCGGGCAACGCCGGACGGCGGCTGGCAGGTCGATCTGAATTCCGACGCGCTGCCGCGTGTGGTGGCCAACAAGTCGTTCTATGCGCGTGTTTCGGGCAAAGGTGCGGAAAAAGAGGTTCGCTCCTTCATCGATGAGGCCTGGACCAACGCGAACTGGATCGTCCGCAGCCTCGAGCAGCGCGCCCGGACCATTTTGAAGGTCGCGAGCGAAATCGTGCGCCAGCAGGATGCCTTCTTCACGTATGGCGTCGCGCACCTGCGCCCGCTGAACCTCAAGATGATAGCGGATGCCGTGAGCCTCCACGAATCAACCATCAGCCGCGTCACCGCCAACAAGTTTATGGCGACGCCGCGTGGCCTCTTCGAGATGAAATATTTCTTCACAACGGCGATTGCCGCGTCCGACGGCGGCGTTTCGGTATCCTCCGAAGCCGTGCGCTACCGGATCAAGCAACTGATTGATGCCGAGGAGCCGAATGCGGTGCTCTCGGATGATGCGCTGGTTGATAAACTCAAGGAAATCGGCATCGAAATCGCCCGCCGCACCGTGGCAAAGTATCGCGAGGGCATGGGGATCGCTTCGTCCTCGATTCGCCGCCGCGAGAAGGTCGCCGCCGCTCCACGCGCCAAAGCCAGCTAAAACAGCAGCGTCGGCTTACTTTCGGATCACCCCGATTATCTTTTCGGCAACCCTCCCGTTCAGTGGCGCCATGCACCATCGTTGACCTCACGGAAACGCGGACGTAGCCTTGACCTGTTCGGCTATGCAGGAGGTTTTGTCCCCTAGATCATTCCGTATCCCAGCCACCATCATCACCGCCGGTTTTGGCCGGCAAAACTTCATACCAGGATCGTCTGACACCTCAGGGTTTCCTGACTTGGACTGGCGATCAGATAGGCAAGGGTGCAACCCATGGGAATTCGTGTTTCCGGCAAGAATATGGATCTTGGCGACGTGCTGCGTGGTCAGGCCGAGACCCGTCTCAACGAAGCTGTACGGAAATATGTGGACGCGGGATATTCCGGGCATGTCACCGTCGCGAAGGACGGAATCGGGTTCAAGACCGAATGCGCCGTGCATTTTGATCATGGCCCGGTGATGCATGTCACAGGCGAGGCCACGGACGCTTACCAGAGCGTCGGAATCGCAGTGGAACGCATCGCCAAGCAGCTTCGCCGGTTCAAGCGCAAGCGGGATCGCCATGGTGACAATCGCCTCGTGGCGGATGATTTTGCCGGCGCGCGCGAGCCCTTCGTCAACGGTCATGATGAGCATGACGACGATATCATCGAGATGACCGGTGGTGGCTCGGCTATCATCGCCGAGCCTGTCGCGGCGGCCCCGCGTCACTCGACGACGACGGCGGTGGCGGCCTTCGACAAGTCGGATGCGCCGGTGCTGGTGTTCCGCAATACCGGCACGGACCGCATCAACGTACTTTATCGCCGCAAGGACGGACACTACGGCTGGGTGGATATCGGCTGAATCTCATGTGCCGGGAAGCGGGGTAACGTCTTCGCTCTGGCTTTCCGGCACACATTCTGCTTAGAGCATTTTGCGTGAAATGCGGTCTCCGGTTTTACGAAACAAAATGCGATAAAACAGCAAGAGAGAGCACGGTTTTGGTTCCCTTGAAACAAGCCGTGCTCTAGAGGATGCCCATGACGGTTGCGTCCCTCATCACGCCTGAAACGGTAGTCGCCGGAATCAAGGGCAATGGCAAGAAACAGGTCCTTCAGGAGCTGTCGACCCATCTTGCCCGCGTCTCCGGCCTTTCCGATCGCGCGATCTTTGAAACACTGCTCCAGCGGGAGCGCCTCGGCACCACCGGGATTGGTCAGGGCATCGCCATTCCGCATGGTCGCATCGCCGGGCTTGATCGCCTTGTCGGGCTTTTTGCGCGCCTCGCCCGTCCGGTAGATTTCGAATCACTCGATGGCGAGATGGTCGATCTTGTTTTCGTGCTGCTCGCACCAGAGGAAGCGGGGGCGGACCATTTGCAGGCGCTTGCCCGCATTGCCCGCCTCTTCCGCGGCGCCAGCGTCGCCCAGAAGCTGCGCCAGACAGAAGACCCCGCTGCGCTCTATGCGATCCTCACCGCCGAGAGCGCGCCGCGCGCTGCTTAAGCGCGCTTCGTGCTTAATGGCCGCTACCAGACTTGGCGTGGCCATCGCCCGAGACCTTGTCGGTCAGCGCCATAATGAGCCCCGAGACAACGAACACGACATGGATGCCAACGAGCCAGGACAATTCCCGGTCAGAAATGTTTTTGACGTTCATGAAGGCTTTGAGCACCTGAATCGCTGAAATCGCGACGATCGAGGAGAGTAGTTTCAGCTTGAGGCCAGCAAAGTCGATCTTGCCCATCCATTCCGGCCAGTCCTCGGTCTGGCCGGGATCGATCCGCGAGACGAAGTTCTCGTAGCCCGAGAAAATGACGATCACGATCAGCGAGCCGGTCAGCGTCAAGTCAACCAGCGCCAAAACACCAAGAATGACATCTGATTCGCTCGAGGTAATTGCGTGGGTGACGAAATGCAGCGTCTCTTGGCCGGCCTTGATCAGCAGGCCGACCAGCGCTGCAACGAGCATCACGTAGAAGGGTGCTAGCAGCCACCGGCTGTTGAACAGGAATTTTTCCAGCAACCGTTCCAGCATCGTGGTCTCCTCAAGGCGTGGCAAAAGCGTGCACCCCTGAGATAGAGCGGAGCGTGCTCACCTCAAGAGTGCCTTATCCTTGCCCGATAGCATCGCCCGGAGGGGATGAGAAGCGTGATTACTGGGCCGCGGCCAGCCCGATGGGGCAGGAGACACCTGTGCCGCCAAGGCCGCAATAGCCGTGCGGGTTTTTGGCGAGATACTGCTGGTGATAGGACTCCGCGAAATAGAACGGTCCGGCATCAACAATTTCGGTCGTGACGGCGTCGAACCCCTTAGCCTTGAGCACAGTGTCATAGGCGCGCCGTGATGATTCCGCCGCAAGGCGCTGGGCAGGCGAGCTCACATAGAGACCCGAGCGATACTGCGTGCCGATATCATTGCCCTGCCGCATGCCTTGCGTGGGATCATGGCTCTCCCAGAAGGTCTTGAGCAGTGCGTCATAGCTGATTTTGGCCGGATCGAAGGCGACAAGCACAACCTCGTTGTGCCCCGTCTGACCGGAGCAGACTTCTTCATAGGTCGGGTTGGGTGTGAAGCCGGCGGCATAACCCACGGCGGTGATCCAGATTCCCTCGCTCAACTGCCAGAACTTCCGCTCCGCGCCCCAGAAACAGCCGAGACCGAACACGGCTGTTTCGATGCCCTCGGGATAAGGCCCTGCCAGCGGCCGCTTCAGCGTGAAATGGGTCTCTGCCGTCGGGATCGGCTGCGTGCGACCCGGAAGGGCGCTGGAAGCCTCGGGCATGACGGCTTTCTTGCTGAAGAACATGGCATTTTTCCTCTTCTGGCGTGTCATCCCAAGCTGGTGCGTCCACCCTCTCATGGCAAGGACTTCGCGCGCGCATCAAGTGAAAGTGAGGCGAAGTGAGCGAATGCGCATGAGGCTCCTTTTCCTCAAGGTTCTTTTCGTCGGAGGTTCTTGCATTTTTCGCGGCCGCCCGCCATAAGGCCCCACCCGCGTTGGTTCCAGACGCGGTGGATGATCTCCATCCCGGACGAAACCTGCTACAGTAGGTTCATGGTGCCCGAGATTTCAAAGGCGCACCAGCGTTGCGATCAGCAGCGTGTCCGACAGACAGACATGGCATGCGCCCTTCGGGCGCGGGCATGGGCAGGTGGCCGAGTGGTTGAAGGCGCACGCCTGGAACGCGTGTATAGGGGCAACTCTATCGAGGGTTCGAATCCCTCCCTGTCCGCCAGACCTTTCTGTTATTTCATTGAATGTATTGTAAAAAAATATCAGAACGGCGTTCATACCACCGAATTTTCCACCGACTGGTCTCCGCTGAAAGCGATGCACTGATCTGGGTGCTTGCTGAAAATATCCGACGTATGCTTCAAGAGCATCACGTATCCCAGCATGGCTCAAGGACACTTGCGGATTAGATTGGACCTATGTCGGATCGGTCGATATCTGCGAACGCAACGTTACGCTGATTTAGAATTGCCAGTTGAGGCGCTGCGCGTATCCGTCGCCGATTTGTTAAGACCCGAGGAACGATGACGACTGCTGCTCCACTAACTGATCCAGTCCGCTACGTTTCGGCCATTCGCGCAAAAGGTCTAAGCATCTACGACCCTATTTTAGTAGGCGATCCAAATTATTGGATTCCCACACCGGAGCTGCAAGCGCTTCTGGATGAGGGGCTGCGCGGCATGTCACTAGCCGGATTGCCGCTTCGCACCCGCTCTAAAGTTGTCAAAACACGTGTCTGCGAAGTGCTGGGCTATCCAGTCCCGTCATCGTTCAAGAAAACACAGCCACGTTTTCTGGGGCAGATGTTCGATACATATACGCAGAAATCGAACAACTTGCAGGTCTGGAACGAGGAGCTATCGGCATCGCGGCGTTATGTGATTATCCGTATTTCAGACGCGGACGTGATTACGCGCGTTAAAGTTGTTACGGGTGACGCTCTGGCACTACTCGACACAACCGGTACGCTGACCCGCAAATATCAGGCGCGGTGCATTCCCGGTGTTAATCCTACTGAATTAATTGCCGCATATGACACGGACCGGCTCTCGCCATTCGTTGCGTTGAAAGTCGATCTGGACCGGATCGCAACGCCTGTCCTCCATCCGGCCATAGGCCAAATTCTGTCGATCGAAACTGTCTTTGCGCGCCTCTCAGCTTTAGTCGGCAAGGGATTTCCAGATGCTGGGGCCGATCAGGAGCGCAACCGGGGTGCGGCTGTGCACCGTTTGGTATGTGAAGCGTTAGGCTACCGCTCCTATCAGGATGACGGACAATTCCCTGACGTGCGGCATCAACTTCTTGAAGTGAAACTGCAAACCTCGCCAACCATTGACCTGGGCCTTGTTACCCCTGAAAGCGTGGAGCCGTTGGATGTGCCTATGATCGGCGGGAAGCAAATCCGCCATTGCGACGTGCGCTACGGTATATTCTACGCTTCGATTGAAAGCGGCACGGTCAGGCTAACGCATTTTTTCTTGACCACCGGGGCAGCGTTCTTTTCGCGCTTCCCGCAATTTCAGGGTAAGGTTCTGAACGCTAAACTCCAAATACCGCTACGTGCTGATTTCTTCCACACGTAGACCGAAGGCTTGCCAAATCAGCGCATCAAGCTCACGCTCCATTTTCTGCGCCTCCGCTGAGTGGTTTGCCTCATAGATCGTTTTGGCTCGTGCGATGATGTCTTTCGAGAGCGACAGGGTCGGATCAGGCAATGGAAATTGCTCGACGTATTGGGTGATGAAGCGTCGCCGACCAGCATAGAGCTTGTTATTGAAGCGATGATCATAAAACGCCTCAGCGAATGTAGAGTTGGCCACTGCCGCTGCAAGCCAGAGAAGATTGTCGTCGTCTTGGCGGCTGGCAACAAGCCAGTAGCAATCGCCATTAACAACAGACCCGTCTAGGTCAATCCAAAATGTGGGACGTTCAGAAATATCTCGGAAGACAAGCTTGGGGGCGCTCCATGCTTGCGGGTCTTGGGGCACCCAGAGCTCATACCAGCGTCGTCCAGCATCCATAACATACGACCGGCTTTCAAGAGCCGTGCGGTGCTCCTCTAAATAGGCGCGGCTCTTAGGATAGTTTTCCAGCGGGACCGCTTGCCTTTTCCCTTGCACGACCTCGTGCGGGTAAAGGATAGCGCGGGCTTTTTTAGGTGCCGTTGCCCGAAACCGTCCCGCCCCGTGATGCGTTGTCAGAGGGCGCAGAAGCTCGGGCTTCTCTTGGCCGAACGCGGTTTCCCAATCGTGTCTGATAAATGTTTTATCAGCACATGTTTTAACACCGACGCGAATTTTGCCGATCTCGCCAAAACGCTTCCATGCATGACGGTCAACCGTAGCCATCCATTCATCGCCGGATTGGGATGCCAGCCGCCAGACGTCACAGTCTTGCCCTGAAGCGTCCAGAACACCGTGACGGATGCTAAAACGGCGACCATCGTCAATTTCGACGACACCCTCAAAAGCCAAAGCTTCAATCGGATCGGCGGCGCGCATCGTAGGCTCATCCTTGACTTCATAGATCGCAGTGAAGCTTGGCGCGTCACCGGAAGGACGCGCCTTTCCTCTCGCTATCAACACTGCTGGAAGAACAGCGGCGCTGAAAAGTTTAGTATCTCCAAGGTCCCAGATTTGACGAAGGTCGAACTGCTGGCGCAAAGCGCTACGCAGTGCACCGCCACCCTTAGTGGTCATAAAGCGGTTGGAGACGATCATGCCTGCCGCACCACTGGGGGAAAGCACCTGCCCTATGCCCAAGAGGAACGCCTGATACAAATCTACCCGCCCAGCTAGGCCGAAGTTATTCGCGAGCTGCTGGGCACGTGCCGATCCCATGATCTGGGTGCGGACATAGGGCGGGTTGGCAATGACCAAATCGAATTCTTGAGGCCGGTTGCGGGAAAATAAGGACGGCGCATCCATGTTGCCGTTCTCTTCCAAAACAAATTCAAGAAAGTTGCCACGTGTCAGCTCAAGCCGCGTCTTTGGAAAATATGCCCGGATACGTCGAGCGGCTTCATCGAGCGCAGAGATATCCGTGTCGAAGCCACGGACATTTAGGGTCGCACTGGTTTTGGATTTAAGCGCATGCAAGAGCGCCAGCACAAGCGCGCCATCACCGATCGCAGGGTCCAGAATTGTTATGGTGTCACGGCCCTCAAGAGCCACGTTTTCGACAATCTTGGCCGCAACGAAATTTGCCAGATTATCAGGCGTGTAGGTAGCGCCGTATGCCTTGATTGCATCAACGGTTTCGTAGCGTCGAGCCAAATTTTTCAAAGCAGCAGATTGCATGAAGCCCTCGGATTTTTAAGATAGTTATCGTCATCTGTTCGCCCTTCAGGTCAAGGTGCAATCACCAGCTGACCTGCCACTGAGTTGTCGTCCAGCGGCGATTAGAGCCCCGGTAGGTTTTACGCCTAGTGGCGTGGGTGTTGCAACGGACGATCGGCGGAGCTGGTCGGGATTGCATAGCCGATCGTCCGTTGCG
>NKIW01000013.1 GCA_002256205.1 Rhizobiales bacterium PAR1 | reverse complement strand
GGTCGCACGCCGGGAACGTCGCGCCGCCCGTCTCCGCAAGAACCTTCGTGATCGCCGCAGTCAGCGACGTCTTGCCATGGTCAACGTGACCAATCGTGCCGATGTTGCAATGCGGCTTCGAACGAGAAAACTTTTCCTTGCCCATGGAAGGCACTCCTGACGTGATCGCGCCCTAGGCGCTCGATTTTAGGACTTGGCGCGGATGGTTCCGCGCCCGGATGAGAGTAACGGGCGCCGCAAGGGCGCGCCGGATTAGGCGTACTTGGCGATAACTTCTTCCGCCACGTTGCGCGGCACTTCAGCGTAGTGATCGAACACCATCGAGAACGATGCGCGACCCTGGCTGAACGAACGCAGCGTGTTGACGTAGCCGAACATGTTGGCAAGCGGGACCATCGCATTCACGATGTTGGCGTTGCCGCGCATGTCCTGACCGAGAATCTGGCCACGACGGGAGTTGAGATCGCCGATGACCGAGCCGGTGAAATCTTCCGGCGTGACAACTTCGACCTTCATGATCGGCTCGAGCAGAACCGCGCCAGCCTTCTGGAAGGCCTCGCGCAGACCCTGACGGGCCGCGATTTCGAACGCAATCGCGCTCGAGTCGACTTCATGATAGGCGCCGTCGATCAAGCTAACCTTGACATCGACGACCGGGAAGCCCGCGAGCGGACCGGAACCGATGACACTCTCAAGACCCTTTTCAACGCCCGGAATGTATTCCTTCGGAACCGCACCGCCAATAACCTTCGATTCAAAGGTGAAGCCGGCGTTCGGCTCGTTCGGCTCGAGAACGAACTTGATACGGGCGAACTGACCCGAACCACCCGACTGCTTCTTGTGGGTGTAGTCGTGCTCGACCTTGCGCGAAATGGTTTCGCGATAGGCAACCTGCGGGGCACCGACCGAAACGTCGACCTTGTGGGTACGGCGCAGGATGTCGATCTTGATGTCGAGATGGAGTTCGCCCATCCCCTTGATGATCGTCTGGCCCGATTCCTGATCGGTCGACACGCGGAAGGAGGGATCCTCTGCGGCAAGCTTGCCGAGCGCGATCGCCATCTTTTCCTGGTCGCCCTTGGACTTGGGCTCAACGGCCATTTCAATGACCGGTTCGGGAAATTCCATGCGCTCAAGAACAACCTGATGGGCCGGGTCGCACAGCGTATCGCCGGTGCGGCTGTCCTTCAGGCCGATCACGGCGATGATGTCGCCAGCGTAGGCTTCCTTGATTTCCTCGCGGTTGTTCGCATGCATCAGCAGCATACGGCCGATACGCTCACGCTTTTCGCGGGTCGCGTTGACGAGGGTCGAACCGGATTCGAGCTTGCCCGAATAGATGCGGCAGAAGGTCAGAACGCCATAGGGGTCGTCCATGATCTTGAAGGCCAGCATCGCGAGCGGCTGCTCGTCGGAAGCCGGGCGCGTGGTCTCTTCACCAGTATCGGAGTCGATACCCTTGATCGACGGGCGATCCAGCGGGCACGGCAAGAAGTCAACAACCGCATCAAGAAGCGTCTGCACGCCCTTGTTCTTGAACGCAGAACCGCAAAGAACCGGATAGAAGGCACCAGTCAGAACGGCCTTGCGGATGCAGCGACGAAGCGTGGCTTCATCCGGCTCATTGCCTTCGAGATAGGCTTCCATCACCGCATCGTCCATTTCGACGGCGGCTTCGAGCATGATCTCGCGGTGCTCTTTGCACTTCTCGATCATGTCGGCAGGAATCTCGCAATCGCGATAGTTCGCGCCGAGCGCATCGTCATCCCAGACAACGCCCTTCATGCGGATCAGGTCGACGAGACCCTTGAAGTCCGATTCCGCGCCGATCGGCAGCTGGATCGCAACCGGCTTGGCGCCGAGGCGAGTCTTGATGTCCGAGAGGCAGCGATAGAAATCGGCACCGGTCTTGTCCATCTTGTTCGCGAACACGATACGCGGAACATTGTACTTGTCGCCCTGACGCCAGACGGTTTCCGTCTGCGGCTCGACGCCCTGGTTCGAATCGAGGACGCAAACGGCGCCGTCGAGAACACGGAGCGAACGCTCGACTTCAATCGTGAAGTCGACGTGGCCAGGGGTGTCGATGATGTTCAGGCGCTTTTTGACACCGTCACGACCTTCCCAGAACGCGGTGGTCGCGGCCGAGGTGATCGTGATGCCACGCTCCTGCTCCTGCTCCATGAAATCCATGGTGGCAGCGCCTTCGTGCACTTCGCCGATCTTATGGCTCTTGCCGGTGTAGTAGAGAATGCGCTCGGTGGTCGTCGTCTTGCCAGCATCAATGTGAGCCATGATGCCGAAGTTACGATAATCCTCGAGTTTATATTGGCGAGCCATTTTAGGTTCCTCGTCCTATTTCCGGGTCCGGGGCCTGAATTACCAGCGATAGTGCGAGAAGGCGCGGTTGGCTTCCGCCATCCGGTGCGTTTCTTCGCGCTTCTTCACCGCGTTGCCGCGGTTATTGGCGGCGTCGAGCAATTCGGCCGAAAGGCGCTCAACCATCGTCTTGTCGTTGCGACCGCGGGCCGCGTTGATGATCCAGCGGATCGCGAGGGCCTGACGGCGCTCGGCGCGGACTTCAACCGGCACCTGATAGGTCGCACCACCGACGCGGCGCGAACGCACTTCGACGGCCGGCGCCACGTTCTCAAGCGCCTGCTTGAACAGCGGCAGCGGCTCGGCCTTGGCGCGCGCTTCGATCATGTCGAAGGCACCATAGACGATCTGCTCGGCAACCGACTTTTTGCCTTCGTACATGACGGCGTTCA
The DNA here is from genome assembly GCA_002256205.1 of Rhizobiales bacterium PAR1. Classification (GTDB taxonomy): domain Bacteria; phylum Pseudomonadota; class Alphaproteobacteria; order Rhizobiales; family Beijerinckiaceae; genus Rhabdaerophilum. The sequence goes on along the minus strand of NKIW01000013.1, from coordinate 53,877 downwards.
TGAACTTGGTCAGAACGACGTCACCGAACTTTGCATCGGGGATTATTTCGCGCTTTTCAGCAGCGTGGCGGCGAGACATGGGTAATTCCTCTTAACTCGGACGGCGATGCGCTACGGCCGCCAGATTATTTCGGACGCTTGGCACCGTACTTCGAACGGCGCTGCTTGCGGTTCTTGACGCCTTGGGTGTCGAGAACGCCGCGGAGGATGTGGTAACGGACGCCCGGAAGATCCTTCACGCGGCCGCCACGGATCATGACAACCGAGTGCTCCTGAAGGTTATGGCCTTCACCCGGGATGTAGCCGATGACCTCGAAGCCGTTGGTGAGGCGCACCTTGGCGACCTTACGAAGCGCCGAGTTCGGCTTCTTCGGGGTCGTGGTGTAGACGCGGGTGCAAACACCACGCTTCTGCGGGCAGGCTTCAAGCGCCGGGACTTTGTTCCGGTTCTTGACGGCTTCCCGGGGCTTCCGGATCAGCTGGCTAATTGTCGGCATTCGATGCCCTTCTCTTCACAATCAGAGCTCCCGAAGGAGCGCACGGACCCGAAGGCCCTGTCTTGCTTTGCTCTTGCGAGCGAAACTGCCCTGCCCTTTCGGGCTTTCTGCGCCACAGGCAAACCTGTCAGCGCAAAAACGCGCCGTTCGAGCCATGCCGTAGCGGGGCTCAAATGGCGCCTAAACCAGAGGATCACGGAGGTTTCCCCACGCGATCATGACCGGTTCGATCGTTGATCTCTCAAGGAGACCAGGACCGATTTGATTCCAGGTCGCTAAAAAGACAGCGTTTGATCCGGTTGGCTCTGCGATAGACTCGCTGAGCATGCACAGATCACGGCCTGCCGAGTGGGCTGCTTCTGACTCGGCACACCCGGATTGTCAACCGTAATTTCCTCTTTTTGCGGCTTTCTTGCTGCGTTGCAATCAAGAGAGCCCGTGCAACACCTTATTGGCGCAGGATCAGAGGCGAATTGTTCCTCATGTCGCGCCGGGATGGGGTGAAAACATTAAGGCGAACGGAATCGCGCGACTCGGCCCAATGAGGACGGTTGGTGCTAGCCAAATTCCGGGCCAGATGATTCCCCGAAAGGTTACGCAGTCTTCAGCGCTTTCTTCTTCGGCGCGACCGGCGATTCAGAGGCAGCCTGAGCCGCGCTCGCAAGCCGATCCAACTCCTGCGTGTAATCATCCGCTGCGTTTTCCATAAACCGCGTCTCGGCCTTCACGACGGCATCGACATCCTTGCAGCCGCGAAGCCCAGCCAGAAACTCGGCCTGCGCCGCGAGCCGCTGCGAGACAAAGCGCAACGCCTCTGAGTTCACGCGGAGCCAGAAATCGAACATCTGAACCGGTGGCATCTGTGGGGTAGCGCCATCAAACTTGAAGGCCTCGCCGCTAATCCGGAAAAACTCGGTGAAGGCGGGCGTTTGAAGGAAAGCAGGCGTTTCAAAGGGGGTGTTCGACATGACGATCTCCTCGCCGGAGCATGGTTGGATGGCCTGAGAGCCTACTGCACGGCGCGCGTATCTCGCGCATCCTTATCCCGGCGAAGGACACACTGATCCTGCAGCCCTCCGCACGCGCTGATCCAGATCAACCGGCAAACGAAAAGGGCGAGGCCAATTGGCCCCGCCCTGATCTCGTCAGACCGCGCTACGCCACTTATTCGGCAGCCGGCAAGCTCCGGACATCGTTCGCGGCATCGCGCGCATCGGTCTCCTGCTGCGCAACGATGAGATCGTCGCGACGGGTCGCCACTTCGCGGATGCGCGTCATCATGGCGCCGGTACCCGCCGGGATCAGGCGGCCGACAATGACGTTCTCCTTGAGGCCCTCGAGCGTATCGATCTTGCCGTTGACCGCCGCCTCGGTGAGGACGCGGGTGGTCTCCTGGAACGATGCCGCCGAGATGAACGACCGGGTCTGGAGCGAGGCCTTGGTGATGCCCAGCAGCACCGGCACGCCGGTTGCCACCTTCTTGCCCTGCTCCGCAAGACCGAGGTTGATCTCGTCGAAATCCACCTTGTCGATCTGCTCCTGCGCGAGAAGGTCGCTGTCCCCGGCGTCGGTGATTTCGATCTTCTGGAGCATCTGGCGGACAATCACTTCGATGTGCTTGTCATTGATGCTCACGCCCTGCAGGCGGTAGACTTCCTGGATTTCGTTCACAAGGAACGCGGCCAGCTCTTCCACGCCCTTGACGGCGAGGATGTCGTGCGGGGCCGGCGGGCCTTCGAGAATGAACTCGCCCTTCTCGATACGGTCGCCGTCCTGAAGGTGGATATGCTTGCCCTTCGGGATCAGATACTCGACCGCCTCGGCACCCTCACCATCCGGCAGGATGTTGATGCGGCGCTTGTTCTTGTAGTCACGACCGAACTGGATCGTACCCGAGACCTCGGCGATGATCGCCGCTTCCTTGGGACGACGCGCCTCGAAGAGTTCCGCAACACGCGGCAGACCGCCGGTAATGTCACGCGTCTTTGCGCTTTCGTTCGGGATACGGGCGATCACGTCGCCCGCCTTGACCTTGGCCTGCGGGTCGGTCGCGATGATGGCATCCACCGGCAGCAGATACTTGGCTTCACCGCCACGGGTGAGCTTGAGCATCTTGCCGTTGGCATCCACGATCACGAGCGACGGCTTGAGATCCGAGGTACGGGCCGAACCACGCCAGTCGATAACCACGCGCTTGGCGATACCGGTAGACTCGTCAACCGATTCCGTCATCGACTGGCCTTCGACCAGATCATCGAAGCGGATCATGCCGTCGACATCCGAAATGATCGGACGGGTGTACGGATCCCATTCCACGATACGCTGGCCACGCTTGACCATGTCACCGTCGTCGACGCGCAGCTTGGCACCGAACTGGATGCGATGCGTCACGCGTTCCTTGCCGTCCGGACCGAGGATCGCAATGATCAGGTTGCGGCCCATGGCGATGAGGTCGCCTTCCGAGTTGCGCGCAACCGAACGATTGCGGATCTCGACCTTACCCTCGAAGTTCGAATCCAGCGAGGACTGTTCGTTGAACTGCGCCGCACCACCGATATGGAAGGTACGCATTGTGAGCTGCGTGCCCGGTTCACCAATCGACTGCGCCGCGATGACGCCCACCGCTTCGCCCATATTGACCGGTGTACCGCGTGCAAGGTCGCGACCGTAGCAGGTGCCACAAACGCCACGCTTGGTCTCGCAGGTAAGCACCGAGCGGATCTTGACCTCCTGAACGCCAGCCGCAGCAATGTTCGCCACGTCCTTTTCATCGAGCAGGCGACCGAGCGGAGCAATCACGTCACCCGACACCGGATCGACGACATCTTCCGCCGTGGTGCGGCCAAGGATACGCACCCCGAGGCTGGCAACCACGTTGCCGGCATCGATGATGGCACGCATCTTGATGCCGTTCTGCGAGCCGCAGTCGACTTCCGAGATGATCGAATCCTGCGCCACGTCCACGAGACGGCGGGTGAGATACCCGGAGTTCGCGGTCTTGAGCGCGGTATCGGCAAGGCCCTTACGCGCACCGTGGGTCGAGTTGAAGTACTCGAGAACGGTCAGGCCTTCCTTGAAGTTCGAGATGATCGGCGTCTCGATGATCTCGCCCGACGGCTTGGCCATGAGACCGCGCATCGCGGCGAGCTGCTTCATCTGGGTGGGCGAACCACGCGCACCAGAATGGCTCATCATGTAGATCGAGTTGACCGGCTTGTCGCGGCCCGCATCATCCTTACGGACGGTGGAGATGCGCAGCATCATCTCGTTGGCGAGACGATCCGAGCACTTGGCCCAGGCGTCAACGACCTTGTTGTACTTCTCGCCCTGCGTGATCAGGCCGTCCTGATACTGCTGCTCGTAATCCTTGGTGAGCGCGCGCGTCTCGTCGACGATCGGCCACTTGTTTTCCGGGATCTGCATGTCGTCCTTGCCGAACGAAATGCCAGCCTTGTAGGCGTGGAAGAAGCCGGTCGACATGATGCGATCGCAGAAGATGACTGCTTCCTTCTGACCGCAAGAGCGGTAGACCGCGTCGATCATGCCCGAGATGTCCTTCTTCGTCATGAGCTTGTTCACGACGTCGTAGGTCACGAGCGGATGCTTCGGCAGATGCTGCGAGAGGATCACGCGGCCTGCGGAGGTCTCGTAGATCTTCTTGTAAGGCTTGCCGTCGTGACCAATGCCCTGCCAGCGGTACTTGATCCGCGAATGCAGCGTGATGGTCTTCGAGGCGAGCGCATGCTCGATCTCGGCGAGGTTGGAATAGAGGCCCTGAAGCGGACGGCCTTCCTTGTCAGCCTTGAATTCTCCCGGCTCACCGCTCGCCATGATGGAGAGATAGTAGAGGCCCAGAACGATATCCTGCGACGGCACGATGATCGGCTGACCGTTCGCGGGGTGCAGAATGTTGTTGGTCGACATCATCAGGACGCGCGCTTCGAGCTGGGCCTCAAGGCTCAGAGGAACGTGCACGGCCATCTGGTCGCCGTCGAAGTCGGCGTTGAACGCGGTACAGACCAGCGGATGCAGCTGGATCGCCTTGCCTTCCACCAGCACCGGCTCGAAGGCCTGGATGCCAAGGCGGTGGAGCGTCGGCGCGCGGTTCAGCATCACCGGATGTTCGCGGATGACCTCATCGAGGATATCCCAGACTTCCGGACGCTCCTTTTCCACGAGCTTCTTCGCCTGCTTGACGGTGGCCGAGAAGCCTTTCGCGTCGAGCTTGGAATAGATGAACGGCTTGAACAGCTCGAGCGCCATCTTCTTCGGCAGGCCGCATTGATGGAGCTTGAGTTCCGGCCCCACGGTAATAACCGAACGACCCGAGTAATCGACGCGCTTGCCGAGCAGGTTCTGGCGGAAACGCCCCTGCTTACCCTTGAGCATGTCGGCGAGCGACTTCAGCGGGCGCTTGTTCGCGCCGGTGATGACGCGGCCACGGCGACCGTTGTCGAACAGCGCATCGACCGCTTCCTGAAGCATGCGCTTCTCGTTGCGGATGATGATGTCCGGCGCGCGCAGCTCGATCAGGCGCTTCAGGCGGTTGTTACGGTTGATAACGCGGCGATAGAGATCGTTGAGATCCGAGGTCGCGAAGCGGCCACCATCGAGCGGCACCAGCGGGCGCAGATCCGGCGGGATCACCGGCACGACCTGAAGGATCATCCATTCCGGCCGGTTGCCCGACTCCATGAAGGCTTCGATGATCTTGAGGCGCTTGGCGAGCTTCTTCTTCTTGAGGTCGGAATCGGTGTTGCCGATATCGTCGCGCATATCCTGCGCCAGCTTCGGCAGGTCCATGTTCTTGAGGATTTCACGGATGGCTTCCGCGCCGATCATGGCGGTGAAGCTGTCCTGGCCATACTCATCCTGCGCGCGCAGGTAATCCTCTTCCGAGAGCAGCGAGAACTGCTTCATCGGGGTGAGGCCCGGCTCAATGACGATGTAGGATTCGAAATAGAGAACGCGCTCGATATCCTTGAGCGTGAAGTCCAGCAGCATGCCGATACGGCTCGGCAGCGACTTCAGGAACCAGATATGCGCCACCGGGGCAGCCAGCTCGATGTGGCCCATGCGCTCGCGCCGGACGCGGCTGAGCGTAACTTCAACGCCGCACTTCTCGCAGATGACGCCCTTGTACTTCATGCGCTTGTACTTGCCGCACAGACACTCGTAATCCTTGATCGGGCCAAAGATGCGGGCACAGAACAGGCCGTCGCGCTCCGGCTTGAAGGTCCGGTAGTTGATCGTCTCCGGCTTTTTGATTTCACCGAAAGACCACGACAGGATCTTCTCCGGCGAGGCGATCGAGATCCTGATGTGATCAAAGACCTGCGGCGCCACCGTCGGGCTGAAGATGTTCATGACGTCTTGCTTCATTACCGTCTCCTGAAAGCCCGTTCGCGACTACGCTGACGAGGGCTCGATCCGATGAGAAAAAACTGGCCGATGAGAAAAAAACTGGTCGGCCAGGGAAAGAGGCAAAAGGAAGGAGGCAAGGGGAAAAGCCCCCTCGCCTCACTTGGGTCCGATTATTCTGCGGCTTCGGCCGGTGGCAATTGCGCACCGGGGATCTTCGTCGACTGGAGGTCAACGTTGAGGCCCAGCGAGCGCATTTCCTTGACGAGAACGTTGAAGCTCTCCGGAATGCCGGCCTCGAAGTTGTCCTCGCCGCGCACGATGCTCTCGTAAACCTTGGTACGGCCCGCGACGTCGTCCGACTTCACGGTCAGCATTTCCTGCAAGGTATACGCCGCGCCGTAGGCTTCGAGCGCCCAGACTTCCATTTCGCCGAAGCGCTGGCCGCCGAACTGCGCCTTACCACCAAGCGGCTGCTGGGTGACGAGGCTGTACGGACCGATCGAACGGGCATGGATCTTGTCGTCGACGAGATGGTGGAGCTTGAGAATATAGATGTAGCCCACCGTGACCTTGCGGTCGAACTCGTCACCGGTCTTGCCGTCATAAAGCGTCGACTGGCCCGAGATATGGAGGCCCGCCTTGGCAAGATACTGCTCGATATCGGCTTCCTTCGCACCGTCGAAGACCGGCGTCGCGATCGGAACACCACGGCGAAGGTTCTTCGCCATCGAGGCAAGATCGGCGTCGTCCATGCCGTTGATCGTCGGATCATTGGCACCATAGACGTCGATCATCTTGTCACGGAGCGGCTTGGCGTCGCCCTGCTTCATGTAGGTGTTCACGGCGGCAGAGATCTGCTTGCCGAGGCCCGCGCAGGCCCAACCGAGATGCGTCTCAAGAATCTGGCCGACGTTCATACGCGAAGGCACACCCAGCGGGTTCAGCACGACGTCAACCGGCGTACCATCGGCCAGGAACGGCATATCCTCGATCGGGACGATCTTGGACACGACACCCTTGTTGCCATGGCGGCCCGCCATCTTGTCGCCCGGCTGGATCTTGCGCTTCACAGCGATGAAGACCTTGACCATCTTCATCACGCCCGGCGGCAGTTCGTCACCGCGCTGGAGCTTTTCGACCTTGTCGAGGAAGCGCTGTTCAAGGCGCTTCTTCGATTCGTCGTACTGCTTGCGCATGGCCTCGATCTCGCCCATGAGGCGATCATCGTCGGTCGCGAACAACCACCACTGCGAGCGGGCAAAGCCATCCAGCGCATCGCGCGTGACAGCCGTGTCCTTCTTGAAGCCCTTCGGACCCGCGATACCGACCTTGCCGACAAGAATGTCCGCAAGACGACCGTAGGTGTTGCGGTCAAGGATCGCGAGTTCGTCGTCACGGTCCTTGGCGAGACGCTCGATTTCCTCGCGTTCGATGGCCTGCGCACGCTCGTCCTTATCGACGCCATGGCGGTTGAACACGCGGACTTCCACGATGGTGCCCTGCACGCCCGGCGGCACGCGGAGCGAGGTATCGCGAACGTCGGACGCCTTCTCGCCGAAGATGGCGCGGAGGAGCTTTTCTTCCGGCGTCATCGGGCTTTCGCCCTTCGGCGTGATCTTGCCGACGAGGATATCGCCCGCCGCCACTTCCGCACCGATGTAGACGATACCGGCCTCGTCCATATTCCGCAGCGCTTCTTCCGAAACGTTGGGGATGTCACGGGTGATTTCTTCCGGGCCGAGCTTGGTGTCGCGGGCCATCACTTCGAATTCCTCGATGTGGATCGAGGTGAAGATGTCGTCCTTCACGATATTCTCGGAAAGGAGGATCGAGTCTTCGAAGTTGTAGCCATTCCACGGCATGAACGCGACGAGCACGTTGCGGCCGAGGGCGAGATCACCCAGATCGGTCGACGGACCATCGGCGATGATATCGCCCTTGGTCACGATATCGCCGGCCTGCACCAGCGGTCGCTGGTTGATGCAGGTCGACTGGTTCGAACGCTGGAACTTCATCAGGCGATAGATATCGACGCCCGGCTTCGCCGGATCCATCTCGTCCGTCGCGCGGACGACGATACGGGTGGCATCCACCTGATCGACGATACCCGAGCGGCGGGCGGCAATCGCCGCACCTGAGTCCCGCGCCACGACAGCTTCCATGCCGGTACCGACGAACGGCGCATCGGCGCGAACGAGCGGCACAGCCTGACGCTGCATGTTCGAGCCCATCAGCGCGCGGTTCGCGTCATCGTTCTCAAGGAACGGGATGAGCGCGGCCGCAACCGACACCAGCTGCTTCGGCGAAACGTCCATGAGGTCGATCTTCTCGACCGGCACGGTGATGACATCGCCGGCATGACGGGCAACGATGAGATCGTCGGTCAGCTTGCGCTGGCCATCGACAGGCACGTTGGCCTGCGCGACGTAATGCTTCTGCTCTTCCATCGCCGAGAGATAAACGACATCGTCCGTCACCTTGCCGTCGACGACCTTGCGGAACGGGCTCTCGATGAAGCCGTACTTGTTCACGCGGGCGAAGGTAGCGAGCGAGTTGATCAGACCGATGTTCGGGCCTTCCGGCGTCTCGATCGGGCAGATACGGCCATAATGGGTCGGATGCACGTCGCGGACTTCGAAGCCGGCGCGCTCGCGGGTCAGACCACCAGGGCCAAGCGCCGAAAGACGACGCTTGTGGGTGATTTCCGAGAGCGGGTTGGTCTGGTCCATGAACTGCGAGAGCTGCGAGGAACCAAAGAACTCGCGCACGGCAGCAGCCGCCGGCTTCGCGTTGATCAGATCCTGCGGCATGACGGTGTCGATATCGACCGACGACATGCGCTCCTTGATCGCGCGCTCCATGCGGAGCAGACCAAGGCGGTACTGGTTCTCCATCAGCTCGCCGACCGAACGCACACGGCGGTTGCCGAGATGGTCGATATCGTCGATCTCGCCGCGGCCATCACGCAATTCGACGAGCGCCTTGGCGACCGCCAGGATGTCATCCTTGCGCAGCGTGCGCTGGGTGTCCGGCGCATCGAGTTCGAGGCGCATATTCATCTTCACGCGGCCAACGGCCGAGAGATCATAGCGCTCCGAATCGAAGAAGAGGTCGTTGAACATCTTCTCGGCGGTTTCGATTGTCGGCGGCTCGCCCGGACGCATCACGCGATAGATGTCGAACAGGGCTTCCTCGCGACGCGAGTTCTTGTCGACCGCCAGCGTGTTGCGGATATACGGGCCGATGTTGACATGGTCGATATCGAGCAATGGAAGCTCGACAATGCCCATTTCATCAAACAGCTTCAGCGTCTTCTCGGAGATTTCCTCGCCGGCTTCGGCGTAGATTTCACCGGTCGTCGTATTGACGATGTCCTCGCCGACATACTGGCCAATGAGGTCTTCATTGGTCGCACGCAAGAACTTGAGGCCCTTCTCTCCGAGCTGGCGCGCAGCGCGGGCGGTCATCTTGCGACCCGCCTCGATAACGACCTCGCCGGTCTCGGCGTCGATGTAGTCAATCGCCGCCTTGAGGCCCTTGAAGCGCTCCCAATCGTACGGCATGCGCCAGCCCTGCCCATCGCGGGCGAAGGTGACGTTGTTGTAGAAGGTCGAGAGAATCTCTTCGGAGTCCATGCCAAGAGCATAAAGCAACGAGGTCACCGGCAGCTTGCGGCGACGATCGATACGCGCATGGACGATGTCCTTGGCGTCGAACTCGATATCAAGCCACGAACCGCGATACGGAATGATGCGCGCCGCGAACAGCAGCTTGCCCGAGGAGTGGCTCTTACCCTTGTCATGATCGAAGAACACGCCCGGCGAACGGTGCATCTGCGAAACGATGACGCGCTCGGTACCGTTGACGATGAAGGTGCCATTCATGGTCATGAGCGGCATATCGCCCATGTACACGTCCTGCTCCTTGATGTCCTTGACCGACTTCGCACCGGTATCGATGTCGATATCGAACACGATGAGGCGCAGCGTCACCTTAAGCGGGGCCGCATAGGTCATGCCACGCTGGCGGCACTCGTCGGTGTCGTACTTCGGCGGCTCGAACGTGTAGCGCACGAACTCAAGGAGCGAGGCGCCCGAGAAGTCCGAGATCGGGAAAACCGACTTGAAAACGCTCTGAAGTCCTTCATCGGGACGGCCACCCTTGGGCTCGTCCACCATCAGGAACTGGTCGTAGGACGCCTTCTGAACCTCGATAAGGTTCGGCATCTCGATCGCTTCACGGATATTTCCGAAGAATTTCCGAAGCCGCTTCCGCCCAACCAGGGTTTTGGATTGTCCCGACTGAGCTTGCAGAGCATTCGCCATCTTTGATCCTCGTTAAAGCACTTCCAGAATTCGCTGGAACGGACGCGACTGGAATACGTCCGCCATTCAAAAAGAACGGCCGACCGGAACAATCCTCAAAATCGTTCAGGTCGGGCGTCCTTCGGTCATCGGAGCTACAAATAGCCCTATCAGACCAAAAGGCCCGCGCGGGAAAACCGCGCGGGTCGTTGTTATCAGATGCCCGAACGGGCAGAACTCACTTGAGTTCGACCTTGGCGCCAGCGGCTTCGAGCTGCTTCTTGAGCTTCTCGGCTTCGTCCTTGGAGACGCCTTCCTTGACAGGCTTCGGCGCACCTTCGACGAGGTCCTTGGCTTCCTTGAGGCCGAGACCGGTGATGGCACGGACTTCCTTGATGACTTCGATCTTCTTGTCGCCAGCAGCGGCGAGAACGACCGTGAACTCGGTCTTCTCTTCAACGGCAGCAGCAGCAGCGCCACCGGCGGCAGGAGCAGCAACGGCAACCGCAGCAGCGGCGGAAACGCCCCACTTTTCTTCGAGCATCTTGGCGAGCTCGGCGGCTTCGAGAACGGTGAGGGCGGAAAGCTCGTCAACGAGCTTGGTCAGGTCAGCCATGTTAAGTTTCCTTAGGCTCAGGGTCTGTTAGACAGACAGTTCGTTTTCGTGGGGGAAAATCCCCCGGGTCCACGGAGCGGCCCAAATCAACCGGGCGGCTCCCTCTCGGGTACTTCGTCTCAGGCTGCTTCGTCTCGCTTGGCATAAGCCCCGAACACGCGCGCCAGCTTTGCAGCCGGTGCGGTCGAGAGCTGCGCGATCTTCGTCGCCGGGGCCTGGATGAGGCCCACGAGCTTCGCGCGCAGTTCGTCGAGCGACGGCATGGTGGCCAGAGCCTTCACACCATCGACATTCAGAGCAGTCGTGCCCATCGCACCGCCGAGGATAACGAGCTTGTCGTTAGTCTTGGCGAAATCCACGGCCACCTTCGCAGCCGCGACCGGGTCCGCCGAATAGGCGAAAATGGTCGGGCCCTTCATGAGGCCGGAAATGGACGCAACGTCAGTGCCACCGAGCGCAATCTTCACGAGGCGGTTCTTCGCGACCTTCACCGAGGCGCCAGCTGCCTTCATCTCCTTGCGGAGCTTCTGCATGTTGGCGACGGTCAGGCCGGAATAATGCGCGACGACGACAACCCCGGCCTTCGCGAAGACCGAGTTGAGTGTCGAGACGAGCTCTTCTTTACCAGCTCTATCCACGTGCTTTCTCCGGATCGGGAAACATGGAGACGCCTTGCGGCACACCCCGTTCCCTCTCTGCGCTCTGCCATTCCCTGGCGGCGCGTGGCGCTGACCAGTGGAATGACGGTTAAAACGGGTTGCCCCGCTTCGACCCCCTTCCCGGTTTCCCGGTCCGGCGGTCCGCCTGTCCCCCTGGAGAAGCGCGGAATGAACCCGCGAAGTCCCAAGGCCGAGAAAACGAACCCCATCGCACCCGAAGGCACGGTGAAAATTCCCTTCCCCATCTATGCAGGCTGGCCCAGCGCGGGATCGGCTATCCCGTGATGGTCGCCCCGGCAAAGGAGCGAACGATTAAGCGGGCGGACAGAAAATTCCTCCCCTGATCGCTTGCGCGAACCGGATGATAAGGAATGTCTGACAACCCTTGCACCTGCAGTCTCGGACAGGATTGACTAGCCCCGACAATCAGGACACCTTGCGGCGTCCCCACCCGGACCAGCTCGCCGCTCACAAAAAGCGACGACAAAAAAGAATCGTGGAAACCCGCGATCCTTCTTCGCAAGCTGTGCTCATTAATGCGTTGCAGCACAGGACGCAAGAGGGGGACTTGACAAAATCGTGGAATATGTTCCGCCCGACGCAACCGTCGAGCCCTCCTCAGATCAAGCCCTTTTGCTGCCCAGAACCCCACATAGGCATCACTGAGCCAATAAAAAACCCCGCGCCGGAGCGCGAGGTTCGAATTTCAGGTCTGATCAGAGGAGATCAGGCCGCGAAAAACTTAAGCCGAGAGAGTCGCGAGTTCGACCTTCACGCCAGGACCCATCGACGACGAGATCGCGACGCGCTGAAGATAAGTCCCCTTCGCGCCGGTCGGCTTGGCCTTGTTGACCGAGTCCACGAACGCCTTGATGTTCTCGACGAGCTTGGTCTCATCGAACGAAGCCTTGCCAACGCCGCCATGCACGATGCCGGCCTTCTCGACGCGGAACTCGACAGCGCCACCCTTCGACGCCTTGACGGCACCGGTGACATCCATCGTGACCGTGCCGACGCGCGGGTTCGGCATCAGGCCACGCGGGCCGAGAACCTTACCGAGACGGCCGACGAGGCCCATCATGTCCGGGGTCGCGATGCAGCGATCGAACTCGATCTTGCCCGAGTTGATGATCTCGACGAGATCTTCCGCACCGACGATATCCGCACCGGCGGCCTTGGCTTCATCGGCCTTGGCACCCTTGGCGAACACAGCAACGCGCACGGTACGGCCCGAGCCGTTCGGCAGGTTGCACACGCCACGGACCATCTGGTCAGCGTGGCGCGGATCGACGCCGAGGTTCATCGCGATTTCGATGGTCTCGTCGAACTTGGCGGTCGCGCGTTCCTTGACCATCTTCACGGCCTCGGCGAGCGGGTAAAGCTTCGTGCGCTCAATGCCCTCACGGGTCTTGGCGACGCGCTTGGCGAGCTTCGGTTCGTTCTTCACTTTATTGCTCATGACTTACCCCACGACCTCAAGGCCCATCGCGCGGGCGGAACCACGGATCATCGACACGGCCGATTCAACCGAATCGCAGTTCATGTCGACCATCTTCTTGCCGGCGATCTCGACGATCTGGGCTTCAGTGACCTTGCCAACGAAGCCGCCCTTGCCCGGCGTCTTCGAACCCGAAGCCGGCTTCTTGCCGATCTTCAGGCCAGCAGCCTTCTTGAGGAAGAAGGTGACCGGCGGCTGGCGCATCTCGAACGTGAACGAACGATCCGCAAACGCGGTGATGACGACCGGGATCGGCGTCCCCTTCTCGATCTGCGCGGTCTTCGCATTGAAGGCCTTGCAGAATTCCATGATGTTCAGACCACGCTGACCGAGCGCGGGACCGATCGGCGGTGCCGGCTTGGCATCCCCCGCCGGGACTTGCAGCTTGATAAAGCCGATGATTTTCTTTGCCATTGTTCTCTCCAATGCCTCCGGCAGCGCCCGGAAGCACTGCAAGCGACAAAACCCCAACGCGCTGACAAGGCCAACGCCCGGGGCATGACTGGTTCAAAGATCGAAACCTCGAAACCGATTTTGGACCGTGGTCCGGCTTTTCGTGCCCGTTTCCGAGAAGAAAGGAGCAACCGCCCGCCACGGAATTTATGCCGACAGAAGCGCGCCTCGTTCGACAAGACGCTGCGCATAAGTCAAACCGCACCAAATGGCAAGCCGCGACTTGCTCATCGCCATGGCTTGCTTAGGTTTGCCAGACACCATCAAGGCGTCTGCGCGGCCTCGCACACGCGCTGGGCCTCGTCGGCGGGAGAAATTTCGAGCAGCCTGAAGACCGGGCCTGGCGTCAACTTGGGCCCATCCACGCTTCGGTTAAGCGCGGTGGACTGTGAGTACACCGGCCAATTCAGCGCTGGTGCATAGCTCAACTGGTAAGCCGTGACACGACCGGTCGTCTCCACATTCTGGCGTCGCTCAGCAAGGATCGCCAACTCGCAACCCGAAATCATAGTCGTTGAAGCGTCCCCTATGACATGCGTTACATGCAATTCCGCATCCGCTTTGCCGGGAACAAGCGTCTTTACCGAGTACTTCAGCGTCTGACCCGATTTGGCGTGTAGCACAGACTGGCCATCGTCGGAGTAGCGGGTCTCGGAGACCAGGTTCCGCTTGAGATTCTCATGCGACAGGGCCTTGTGCCCCTGATAGCGCGCACGCATCAATACCTTTCCATCATCGCCAAGAGTGTCAATCGTGGCGACTGCATTCTGGCGGCTAATGCAAGTGGCGACCGGCTGTGTTTTGCCATCCGGCAAGGTATTCTCTCCCCTTACCAGCACAAAGCGGTGCTCCGGTTGCAGTTGGGGGCAGGTTTGGGCTGTTGCGCCGCCTGCATAAAGCAGGGCGAGGAACAGAGAGCCCGTATTCAGGAATGTTGAAGCCGTCAGGCGCATCATTTCAATCTCCCGGTTGTCAGCCCATGCCGACCATCGAGTGCATCCTTGTTGATGCCATGCAAACGGGCAGTGCGATGGCTCACACTGCCCGTTTGAATTCTTGCCGTCGGAGATCCGGAAATAGAGTTGAAGCTTACTTGAGCTTCTCGACCTGGCTGAATTCCAGTTCCACCGGAGTCGCGCGGCCGAAGATCGAAACCGCGACCTTGAGGCGCTGACGCGGGAAATCGACTTCCTCGACGATGCCGTTGAACGAGGCGAACGGGCCATCGGCCACCTTCACGTTCTCGCCCACCTCGTAAACGATGGTGGTCTTCGGCTTCTCGGCGGTCTCGACCACCTGACCCTTGATGCGGTCGGCCTCGGCATCCGAGATCGGAATCGGCTTCTTGTCCGCGCCGAGAAAGCCCGTGACCTTCGGCGTGTTCTTGATCAGGTGATAGGCGTCATCCGTGAGGTCGCATTTCACCAGCACATAGCCGGGGAAGAACTTGCGATCGGTCTCGATGCGGCGGCCGCGACGCACTTCCGTGACCTTCTCGGTCGGCACGAGAATTTCTTCGAAGAGGCCATCAAGGCCCTGACGCTCGGCACCATTCTTGATGTCTTCCGCCACCTTCTTCTCGAAGTTCGAGAAGGCATGGACGATGTACCAACGCTTGGTACGGCTGCGCGTTTCGGCTGCGGCACTCATATCAGGTTCCTTTTCCCGAACACGGTTTAATTAGCGACCAAGGCCCAGAACCAGTGCCACCGCCCAGCGGAGCACCTGATCAGAGAGCACGAAGAAAATCGAGGCCACGACGACCAGCACGAACACCATGCCGGTGGTGACCAGCGTTTCCTTGCGGGTCGGCCAGGAGACCTTGCGGGCCTCGGACTGGACTTCCTGCAGAAATTCAACCGGGTTCGGCTTTGCCATGATACTCGATCCTTATCGACGGGCATTGCCCATCCTGTGTCTGGTCCCTGTTCCCGGTCAAAGATCGGTGCGGGCAAGCGCAACGTCAAGTCGCGGGCCCATTCCGATCCCTTCCGGCTGCAACACCCCGGCCCCGCTGCGCGGGTTGGAAGTCGATAGCCATGTCAGGGAACACGAAAATCCTTACCTCACAGGCATTCGCGCGTCAAATCGTGTTTTTTGCACGCTCAGGCCCCGCTTTACCTTGCTAGGGAGGCAGCCCACTCCCTATTTAGAGCGCGTGCGGTTTCCAGCACCGGAGGGGTTGGCCTTGTTTCGCAAAATGAGCGCTTTGGCGATGGCTGCTGCTGTAGCCCCCTTCATCTTTTTTGGACTGCTGATTCTCACCGCTTTTGGCCTCACCGCACTCACCTTCGGGCCGTTGCTGCTCGCCTTCATCGGCTGGATGACTGTTGGCCGCTGGGCGCGGAGAGCCGAGCGTGATTCCCAACGTGAGCAGATCATTGAGGCGCGTGTCGTGCGCGAACCGGCTCCCGCCTATCCGCCGGAAGCCTATTCGCCGCCGGCGCATTTCGATCTGATGCTGGATGCCAAGCACGATATCGGTCGCATCCGCGGCGCAGCAGGCTCGATCGGTGATGGTGCAATCGCCCGCCAGTTCCTCACCCTTGCGAGCGAAGCCGACGCGATTCTCGGGCGCCTGATGGCGGAACCCACCAAACTCGGCCTCGCCCGGCGCTACTTCGCGAGCTACCTGCCGCGCGCCGCCGATCTCGCCGAGGGCTACCACCGTTTCGGTACCGAAGTCGAGAAAGCCGAGACACGCCGCGCCAAGCTGCTCGACGTGCTCTACCGCCTCGAAGCGGCGATGAAGCAGCAGCAGAATGATCTCTCCGCGCCGGAAATGTCGCGCATCGATGCGGATATCCGTATCCTCAGCGAAGATCTCAAGGGTTTTACGTCGGACTTCACCAGAGCACCGGAGCCCATTCTCAACCGCGTCGACGAGATCGTCAGAAGCGCGAAACTCAAGGGTTAAGCGCCGAATTCAAAGCCCGGAAAAGACTCGGAAATCCCACACAACCTGAATCAGATTCGGAAGTTGAGCAGCGCCCTGTTCAGCCGAAAACGCCATCGATCAGGTTGATCCCGAGCAGAAATTCGGAGGTGAATTTTGTGCGAACCAGCGGCTCGGTGACGAAGCCGCGCGCCAGCACCTCAGCTTGCCGGCGTCGCGCCTCCACCGCCTCCACATGCGTCACACTTCGGAAACGGATCTTGGCACCCGGCCTTGCCTGCGCCAGTAGCCCGAGATCCGCACCGATCACCGTCGCGATCTTGGGATAGCCGCCTGTCGGCTGGCGATCAGCCATCAGCACGATGGGCTGCCCCTCGCCCGGCACCTGAATCGCGCCCATGGTGATGCCATCCGAGACAATATTGAACCCCTCGGAATGCTTCAGCACCGGCCCCTCGAGAAAGCAGGCCATGCGGTCCCCGCGCGGGCCAATCGTCCACGGACCAGTCAGAAAATCCGCGATAGCGGCCTCGGTGAAATAATCCGCCTGTGGCCCCGGAAGGGCGCGGATGACCTCCGATGAACGCAAGAGTTCCGGCGCCAGGATCCGCGCTGGCGGTGTCTCCTCACCTGCGGGGCCGCCGGTCGAGAGAACATCCCCGGCCCGAAGCACGCGTCCCTCATGCCCACCGAGATGCGAGCGGGTATGGGTCGCGCGGGAGCCCAGGACATCCGGCACATCAATGCCGCCGGCCACGGCGAGATAGCACCAGGCGCCCGATTGTCCGGCGCGGATGCGGAGCTTCGCGCCCGGCTCCAGCGCAAGGTGGAGCGCAGAAGGCATTGGCCGGCCATCCAGCGTGATCTCGAAGTCACCGCCCGCAACGGCGAGCGTCACGCGCCCGCCCTCTGTCGTGACCTCCACCCCGCCAAGTGAAACTTCCAGCGCCGCACATTCGGCCGCATTGCCCAGCACCCCGTTCGCAATGGCATGCGAGAACGGGTCCATCGGGCCGGCAACCGTCACACCATAGCGCAAGTAACCGTGGCGTCCGCCATCCTGTACCGTGACGCCCGGTCCTGCCGAGAGAATGCGGAGCGATGTCCCCTTCCCGGCACTCATAGCGGCTCTTTCCGTGCGACGATCTCTCCCGTGAGCGCCCGCGCCTCCAGAGCGGCGAATTCCGCCGCATCGATGGGTAGGAAGCGGATTTCATCACCCGGTTCCATCAGGAACGCCTTGTCGCGCTCCGGCGCATAGAGCCGCTCCGGCGTCTGCCCCACGACGTACCAGCCCGTCGGCATCGAGAAGGTCGCAACAGCGGCCAGACCGCCGCCCACCAGCACCGCTCCGGCGGCATGCGGCGGCCGCGGCGTCGCGCGGCGTGACACCGCGATTTCCTCATGAAGTCCGCCGAGATAGGTAAACCCCGGCGCAAAACCATACATATAGATGCGATACACCGCGCTCTGATGATGCTGGATCGCCTGCTCAGGGGAAATCCCGAGCTTTGCAGCCATTTCCGCGACATCCTCGCCGAAGGGCGGCGCATAACAGCACGGCATAACCCAGCGATCCGGCAGCCGCGCGAGTCCGCCCGGCGTATTGAGCGCGCGATGGACATACGCGATGAGGTCAGATCGAGAGAGCTTGAGCGGATCGTAATGGATCATCAGCGAGCGATAGGTCGGCACGCTTTCGCGCAAGCCCTCGACCGGCGAGGCCTGAAGCGCCGCATCAAGCGCCAGCACGCGCTCATGCGTCTGAGGGTCCACCCCACGCCCGAATTCCACGACGAGTGCCGCCTCTCCGGAATCGAGAAAGCACGGGCCATCCGGATAGGCCAAATTGGCTTTTGAGGCCGTCATCGGTTCAGCCTGCGAACGCCCTGAGCGTGATGCCCGCGCCGGTCAGCCGCGCACGAACCTTCGAAGCCGCCTCAACAGCATGCGCGGAATCGCCATGCACACAAATTGAGTGGATTGGCGTTTTCAGCCGCTTGCCGCTGGCGCTGATGATCGCGCCTTCGGTCACCATGGCGTAAACACGATCCGCCGCCTCATCGGCATTTGTGATCAACGCGCCGGGTTTGGCACGCGAGATGAGCTGGCCCTCCTCGGTATAACCACGATCGGCGAAAATCTCCTGATAGGTCTGAAGCCCCGCATCCTCGCCCGCCTTGACGAGTTCGGTCAGCGCAATCGCCAGCAGGCCAAGGCTCGGATCAACGGCCTTGACCGCCTGCGCGATGGCGCGGGCAAGGGTTGCATCTTCCGAGGCCGCGTTCGAAAGCGCGCCATGCGCCTTGACATAGGTGAGCTTGTGTCCGGCGTAAGCCGCCACTGCCTGTGCCGCGCCGATCTGGTAGGCAACGAAGCGCTCGACCTCTCCCGGCGAGAACGGGATTCGCCGCCGCCCGAAGCCCCAGAGGTCGGGGTAGCCAGGATGCGCGCCAATCGCGACACCCCTTTCCTTCGCGAGACGGAAAGTCTCTGCCATGATCTCGGGGTCACCCGCATGATAGCCACAGGCGATATTGGCAGAGGTGACAATACCCAGAAGCGCCTCGTCGGCCCCCATCGTCCAGGCACCGAAGCCTTCGCCCATGTCGGAATTGAGATCGACGATCATGCTCATGAGACCAATTCTTCTCGTTCAGATGCCGAGATAGGCTTTGCGGACTTCCGGATTGTCAGCGATTTCCTTCGCGGTGCCCTGAAGCGTCACGCGGCCGGTTTGCAGCACATAGGCGCGATCCGCGATTTCAAGACTTTCGACAAGGCGCTGCTCGACCAGCAGAATGGTCACACCGGAATCGCGCACAGCCTTCACCGCCTCAAAGATTTCATCCACGAGCTTCGGCATGATGCCTTGAGAAGGCTCATCCAGCATCAGCAGGCGCGGCCGCGTCATCAGCGCACGGGAAATCGCCAGCATCTGCTGCTCGCCGCCGGAAAGCGTTTCAGCCCGCTGCGTCAGGCGCTCTTTCAGGCGCGGGAACAGCGTGAAAACCTTATCCAGCGGCGCATAGCGATCCGGTCGTCCACGGTAAAGGTAGGAGCCGACGCGGAGGTTGTCCTCGACAGACAGGCGCGGAAACAGCCGCTTGTTCTCCGGCACATAGGCGATGCCGGCTGCGGTGATCTTGTGCCCCGCCATGCCCTGAATCGGGCTGCCCGCGAAGATCACCTCGCCCTTCTGCGGCACCTCCATTCCGGAGATGGATTTGAGCAGCGTTGATTTCCCTGCCCCGTTTGCACCCGCAACGACCACGATTTCGCCTTCCGCGACGTTCAGCGAAATATCCGAAATCGCGATCAGCCCCTGATAGGCGGTGGAGAGTCCCTTGACATCAAGCAGCACGGTGGCGGTCCCCCAGATAAGCGGAGATGACGGCGTCATTCCGGACGATCTCGGTCGGCTTGCCCTCGGCAAGCAGCGCGCCGAGATGCAGCACGATGGCGCGATCAACGAGCGGCATGACGATTTCCATCACATGCTCGACCATCACCACTGTGACGCCGCTCTCGCGCACCTTGCGGATCAGCTCGACGCCGAGCCGCGCCTCGCTCGGTGTGAGGCCGGTCATCACCTCGTCGAGCAGCAGCAGCTTGGGCGCAGTGGCAAGCGCCCGAGCCATTTCAAGCCGTCGCTTTTCGGGTGGTGTCAGCTGGATCGCGGGGTCTTCGACGCGCGCGCCGAGGCCGACGAAATGCAGCGTTTCGAGCGCCAATTGCCGCGCCTCGCGGGCGTTCGACGCCCGAACAAACGAGCCGACCATCACGTTCTCGACAACACTCATCGAGTCGAACGAGCGCGGCACCTGGAACGTCCGGGCGATGCCAAGCCGGCAGCGATCCGGCGCGGTGAGCGCTGTAATATCGTGCCCGTCGAACAATATCCTGCCCGAGGTGGGGATGCGCGCCCCGGCAATCGCGTTGAAGAGGGTCGATTTACCCGCTCCGTTCGGCCCGATCAGCCCGAGGATTTCTCCACGCCCGACCTTGATCGAGACATTCGAGTTGGCGACGAGCCCACCAAAGCGCTGAGTGACATCAATGGTCTCGAGGATAACCGAGGGCGCGCTCATGCAGGCCTCCCTTTGCGGAACTGGAACAGGCTGAGCAATCCTTCCGGTTTCATCAGCGAAACCAGCATGATCAAGCCGCCGTAGATGATGAGGTCGATGCCCGAACCCGAGCCGCCGAGATAAGAACGGGTGATCTCGGTGAGCGGGATCAGGAGCGCCGCGCCAAGCGTCGCGCCCCAGAGCGTTCCGATGCCGCCAAGCACCGCCGGAAGGGCGAAGAGCAGCGAGAAACGGAAGCTCATCACACTTTCCGGATCGATATAGGCGACGAATGCCGCGTAAAAGCCGCCACCGACTGCGGTAAAGAAGGCCGAGAGTGCCGCCGCCGCCATCTTGGAGCGGAACACTTCAATGCCGAGGCTCTCCGCCGCTTCAGGATTGTCCTTCACGGCGCGCCAGCCATAGCCCCAGCTCGAATCCTCGATCTTGAAGGTGATCAGCCAAGTGACGATCAGGAACACGAGCGCAAAATAGAAGTAGGGCAATTTGTTGCGGGCGAATTGCAGCGTCGCCCAGCTGTCGCCGGTGATTGGCCACTGAATGCCGAGCGCACCGCCAACATAATCCCAGTTATGGACCAGCAGGAGGCCGATTTCGGCAATCACGATGGTCGCAATTGCGAAGTAATGGCCCTTCAGGCGGAAGGTCAGCTTGCCAACCAGAAGCGCGACAGCCGCCGAGAGCACCCCGCCGAGCGCCATGCCGAACCACGGCAGCACCGCGTAATTCACGTAGAGCACCGAGGTCGCATACGCCCCGATCCCGAAATAGAGCGCGTGCCCCAGCGAGATCTGACCGCAATAACCGCCGAGAATGTTCCAGCACTGCGAAACAGCAGCGTAGAGCAGCGTCAGGATCATCACGTTCTGAAGGTAGGTATCCCGAACCGCGAGCGGCACGAGGGCGATACCGGCGAAGATCACGGCTGCCCGGATCAACTGGTTGCGGCGCGACTTGGCAAAATGCGTCAGCGCGGCGTCGTGTGGCAGGTCTTGTGCGGGAATTTGAGTTTCCTGGGTCATCACAGCTTCCCGAAAAGGCCACTCGGGCGGAAGAAAAGGACGCCGAGATAAAGCGCATAAATCCCGATATTCTTGAGCGCCGGCGGCAAGATCGATGCCGTTACGGCCTCAACCAGCCCCACGATCACCCCGGCGACCAACGCCCCGAACACCGAGCCGAAGCCGCCAAGCGCCACCGTAACATAGGCGATGCCGCCGAACGCCGCGCCGACCTGCGGATGGATGTAGTAGAAGATCGCCAGCACACCGCCCGCGAGCCCCACCAGTGCAGCCCCGAGGCCCCAGCCGATGGCGAAAACGCGGTTTTTGTCGATGCCAACCAGTGCCACCGCGCCCTGATCCTCACGTGTCGCTTCCAGCGCCTTGCCGAGATCGGTTCGCGCAATCAAAAGGTAGAGCGCACCGAAGGCCATCACCGAAACCAGACCGCCGAGGATTTGCGGCCAAGGCAGGAACACGCCGGCGAGATTGAGCGTCTTGTCGCCGAACCATGAGGCCTGAATGGAGCGATAATCCGGCGTCAGGAAGTATTGCGCCGCGCCCTGCAGGAAAATCGCGAGCCCGAAGGTCGAAAAAATCTGCACCATGCCGATATTGGCCTTGGCCCGCATCGCATAGCGCACGACTGCCGCGTAACAGAAGGCACCGACGATAAACAGCAGCGCTGCCACCAGCGGAATGCCGATGACTGGGTCAAGATGCGTAGCAAAAACAAAGCCGAAGGTCGCATACATCGCGAGCATCAGGAATTCCCCATGCGCGAAGTTGACGACATCCATCAGGCCGAAAATGAGCGAGAGGCCGGCTGCGATCAGGGCATAGAGTAGGCCCATGAGCAGGCCGCTCACAAGCACTTGCAGCAGCGCTTGCGCGGTCATGACATAACTCCCAATGTCGAGGATGGCGCCCGCTGGATCACAGGCGCTCGTTGAGCGGCTTTCGAGTGGGGGCCTCCCTTCTCATGGCCGGATCAGACCCGGCCATGAGAAACGGATGGCGCTCCACGCCGATCCGGCTTTCTCAGGTATTCATCGGCCAGATCGGATCACCCGCCGCCACCGCCGCCGGGAAGATCGTCTTGAAGCCCTTGCCGCTGTACTGGATCAGCACCGGGCTCGCGTCGACGTTCTGGCCGTCTTCGCCAAACTTCACCTGTTTCCACGGCATGAAGGTATTCTCGCCGGGGATATTGGTCGCCGCGAGCGCATCGCGGATCTTCGGGCCTTCGATGGATTTCGCGCGATCAATCGCATCGGCGAGGATCAGCAAGGCCATCAGCTGGCGCGAAGTATTATCGTTGAGGTCGCGATCCGCGCGGGAGCGGAAAAGGTCGTTAACGTATTTGGCCGACGGGCGCTTCACGCCGAGGTCAACCGAGAAACTGGCGCGGGAGATCAGGCCCGCGAGCTTGTCGCCGACCGCATCGAAGACCGACTTCTCCGAGAAGCCCGCCGCCTGCGCGATCATGTTCTTGGGCTTGTAGCCAAGTTCGCTCATCGTCTTCACGAGCAGAATGGCATCCGTCGTGTAGGAGGACGGCATCAGCACATCCGCGTTGGCGGTCTTGAGCTGCTGCACTTCTGCCGTCAGCGACGGCGAATTCGACTTGTACTTGATATCCGAGACGACCTTGTACCCGCGATCCGCAGCCAGCTTGCGCTGGACGTTCGAAGAATCGGTGCCGAAAATCGTATCCTCGTAGAAAAGGGCGATCGTCTCGATCTTATTGCCCTTGGCCTTCTGCGCATCGAGGAAATCGAACATCGCGGATGTAAACATCTCGTCATGCGCGGCAGGACGGAAGAAATACTTCAGATTGCGGCGATGCAGGCTCGGCGAGGAGGAATCCGCACAAACGAACGGCACGGTGTAACGCTCGCAGGTCGCGCTAACGGTGTTCGACACCGAGGAATGGAAGCTGCCGATGATGGCGACAACCTTGTCCTGCGTGATCAGGCGCTCGGCCTCGGCGCGGCCCTTCTGCGGATCACCCTGATGGTCGGCGAAGATCAGCTTGATCTTGGCGCCACCGAGGCCGGCAAGACCGGCATTCGCGGCGGTCGGGAGCTTCACATCATGCGCGGCATTGACGATATTGACAGCCGTTTCAAAGGCATGGCGCGCATCGACACCGATCTGCGCATTCGCACCCGACATCGGATAGACGATGCCGATAGGAATTTCCTGCGCCTGCGCACTCGCGTCGCGGATTGATCCCATGATGGCCACCGCCGAGGCAACCGCCGCACCGTGCTTGAAAAGTTCCCGACGATTCATGAAAGGCTCCCTTGTCTTTGTTCGAGATAAAAGGCGGAGCGAAGGACGCACGCGCCTCAGATTCAGATACAGGTTCAGATAATAGAGAAGTCCGTGTTCTTCAGATCCGTGACGAGCATCGAGCCCGGCGCATGAGTGATGGCGAAGGATGGCCGCACCTTGTCAATGACGGATTGCGGCGTGACACCGCAGGCCCAGAACACCGGCAATTCGTCGTCCAGAACCTCGACTGGATCACCATAATCCGGCTTTGTCACGTCCTGAATCCCGATCAGCTCCGGCAGGCCGATATGCACCGGCGCACCATGCACTGCGGGGAAGCGCGAAGTGATCTGAACCGCGCGAATGGCATCCGCCGGCTTGAGCGGCCGCATCGACACCACCATCGGCCCGGAGAAAATCCCGGTCGGCGTGCAGGGAATATTGGTGCGGAACATCGGCACCTTGCTGTTGCGCTCGACATGGCGGAGCGGCAGCCCGTTCTCGATCAGCGCCTCCTCGAAGGAATAGGAGCAGCCGAGCACGAAGGAGACGAGATCATCGCGCCAGTAAGCGCTTGCGTCCGTCACCTCGGCAACAACCTTGCCGTTCTCCCAGATGCGATAGCCGGGAATATCGGTTCGGAGGTCGAGATCGCGCCCGAGCGCGGGAATACGCGGATCACCCGGCTCGGAAATGCCGATGACGGGGCACGGCTTCGGGTTGGCACGGCAGAACGCGAGAAAATCATAGGCAAGCTCTTTGGGGAGAACAGCGAGATTGCCCTGCACGTAACCGGGCGCCATACCCGAAGTCGCACCCGTCACCGCGCCACTGCGGCATGCGAGACGCGTGCCGAGCCCGGTCGAAAGATCAAACGAAGATGAGGCCCGTGGAAAGGCGATGGACATCGCAAAACTCCCCGAAAGTCGATTTCTTTTCGTGAAGGGATAGTGACCTTGAGCTGCCTTCCTTGTCCAATCGCATCTCTGGATCAGGAGGTATAAGCAAATCTTATATGTCGGTGGCGGGGATATTATCCGGCAGTGCCTCGTGCGAGATCTTCTGCGCAAGGTCGGCCAGAGGTCCCGCCAGACCGCCGGACATCGCCATCGGGTAGGTTGCAGTAAAAACATGCGGCGGAATATCAAAAGCCGTGAGCACAGTGCGGATGAGCCCTTCCGCGATCTCCTTCTCGATCACCGCGCGCGGAATTACCGAGAGCCCGATCCGGTCGCGCGTCATGCGGATGATCGTCGTTAGCGAGGAATTGCCGAAAATGCGCGGCGCGGGCTCGTTCGGGCTGGAAAGCAATTCCCGCAGCAAGGGATAGGGCGAAGTGGTTTTCGGATAGGTGATGATCGGGAATTTGCGCACCGCCTCGATGCTGAGCGGCTCCTCATGTTCAAGCACAAGATCGGGCGCAGCCGCAAACACCAGCGGAAGCGTACAGAGCGGCACATTGCAGAACTGCGGCTCCGTCACCGGGCCGAGGAAGAAAGCAAGATCAAGTTCGCCCCGGCGCAACTGGTCGCGCATGATTGGCGTGATATCGATGGTCAGATCAATCACGACATTGGGGTAGATCTGGTGCGCCTGCTGCAGAAACTGGTTCAGCCAGAGCCGTGCGATGGATTCGGACACCCCGAGGCGCAAGGTGCCGCGGATCGCGGAGGGCGTCGCCATCGCCTCGACCATCTCCCCGCGCAGCCGCAGGAAGCGCTCGGCGAAATCAACGAGAACCTGCCCCTTGGGCGTCAGCGAAATTGCCTTGGCCCCGCGGTCGAAGAGGCGCGTGCCGAATTCAGCCTCCAGCGCGGAAATCCGTTGCGAGACGGCCGGTTGAGTCGTGTTGAGTCGTTCTGCGGTGCGGCTGAAACTCTTGAGCTGCGCGGCCCAATAGAAAATCTCGAGGCTTCTCAGATCGCTCATCGCGCGGATCGCCTCGGACCGTGGAACATGGCCCGATTAAAGAGCCAATCGCACAGCAGATCAAGAACGGAAGGAAAATGGCAGCGGAGGAGAGATTCGAACCCAAATCTCTTCGCTGATCGCTGGACGAGGCTCATCCGGCGATCAGAAAAATCGTGGGTTCTACCGATGGGCAGGGCATGGCAGGGGAGGAGGGATTCGGCTCTGGATGCCAGCTTCGTCCGTTCCAACGCTAAGCCTTTGAAATTACGCGCCACTTTTTCGACTGTGGACACTGATGTGTACAGAGTTGCGTACAGATTTCAAGTGCGAGAACAAAATGCTTCCGTGAGACCAGATTACCTCCCTTACGCGGTCAGATTTTAGAACGAGTTGACGCTCAAATTGCATCAAGCCAATCGATTTCTGGCGAAAACCAAGGTGCGTTCGCGTCCTCCACGCCCTTCGCCGAACAAATGCTGATATTCGGGTTTGCGCCCCCGGATCAGACATTCTCGAACACGCAGCCCTATCCCAGAAGCAGACATTGGTAAAAAATGTGGGTCTCTGACATTCTCAGCACAGGGCGGTTCTGTACCTCACGGCGGATCTAGTTAAGTGCAGAGTGCGATCACTTCGCAGCACGGCTGCGATTAGAAAGCCAACCCACCGCCAAAAACAGTGCAGTCGAGAAGACGAGCAACATGCTCGCTGCCGCCATGATGGTCGGGTTGATCTGGTCGCGGATGCCGGAAAACATCTGCACAGGCAGCGTTCGCTGCTCGGCGCCAGTGAGGAACAGTGCAACAACCACCTCGTCAAACGAAGTCGCAAACGCGAAAACAGCGCCCGAAGCAACGCCCGGCAAGATGGAGGGCAAGGTCACGCGGAAAAAGACAACAAGCGGCGTCGCTCCAAGGCTCTGCGCCGCACGAGTAAGATTGGCATCGTAGGTTGAGAGCGTCGCCGTGACAGTAATGACGACAAACGGCACCGCAAGCGCAGTATGCGCGAGCACTAGCCCGAGACGGGTATTCGTCAGGCCCAGACGACCGAAGAAGAGGTAGCCGCCCACCGCGACAATCACGATGGGGACGATCATCGGCGAGATCAGAAGCGCCATGACTGGCTTGCGCCAGGGGAAATCCGGCCGCGTGATCCCGAGCGAGGCCATGGTACCCAGGACGGTCGCAAGGACCGTCGTCAACGACGCGGTCAGAAAGCTGTTGAGTACACCGTCGGTCCAGCGATTGCCGGCGAAAAAATCCTCGTACCAACGCATTGAATATTTCGGCACGGGGAATGTGAAGAAGGGATCGTTCGAGAACGAGAGCGGCACAACCACGAAGAGCGGCGCCACCAGAAAGGCCAGCACGGCCACGACAAAGACCAGAACGGCGATCCGCCCTGCCCGCTCTCCTGGTGTTGCATAGCTCGGCAGCCACATGATTTAGCCCATCCGGAGTTTTTCGGCACCGACGAGGCGCAGGAACACGAGGTATATTGCGATGGTCACCGTCAGCAGGATCACGCCCAGCGCGCTCGCCAGCCCCCAGTTGAGATCGCGGTTGATGTAGATCGAGATGAAGTTCGACACCATTTGATCGCCCGGACCGCCGACCAGCGCGGGGGTGATATAGTAGCCCAGCGAGAGGATGAAGGTGATGAGCCCTCCGGCCATCACGCCTGGCACAGTCTGCGGCGCATAGATCTTCCAGAAAGAGGAAAGCGGGCCCGCGCCAAGCGAGCGCGCGGCACGCAATTGGGTCGGCGGGATCGATTTCATCACCGAGTAGATCGGCAGGATCGTGAACGGGAGCTGGATGTGCGTCATCGCCGCGACTGTGCCGAAGCGGCTGAAAATCAATTGCAGCCGATGATCCGTGAAGCCCAGCGCAAGCAGCGCATCATTGATCACACCATCGGTCTGGAGCAGCACGACCCATGCTGTCGTGCGTACCAGAAGCGAGGTCCAGAGCGGCAGAAGCACGCAGAGCATCATGATCCGTGCAACGCCAGAGGGGGCAATCGTCAGCATATAGGCAACCGGATAGCCCAGCACCAGCGTCAGGAAGGTCACGGTGAAGGCCACGAACAGCGTACGCCCGAGAATGGTCATAAAGACCCGCTGATCCGCCTCGACGCGTTGAAGCGAACCATCCGGCTCCTGCTGGAGATCGATGGCGTTGAGAAGGTAATAGGGCGTCAGCGTGCCGGCATTGCGCTTCACCACCGCCCAAAGTGCAGGCGAACCCCATTCCGCATCCAGCGCGAGGAAGCGCTCACGATATGGCCCGGTGGGGTTGGCGAGCGCCATCCGTGCGGCACTGACGACCCGGCTGCGCATCCCGGGAACTTCATAATTGAAGCGCTTGCCGAGCAGTGCCGCCGTCCGGTCCTGCTGCGCCTGTGCCAGTTCCTTCGCGAGCGCGGCAAAGACCGCCTCCTCCGGCATCGCTTTGCCATCCCAGCGCTCGAGCGCCGCGAGTGTCTGCGGGATTACCGCCTGAGGTTCGGGGTTGTTTACCGCCGTGAAGAGCAGCAACACAATCGGCGCCACGAAGGTTACGATCAGGAAGACCAACAGCGGCAACGCGAGCGAAAACGCGGCGCGGCGCGCCGGCCTTGCCGCTTCGCGCACCGCAATCAGGATTTTGATTTTTTCGAGGGTGGTATCCATCGCGTCAGGCCGTCAGGATGCGGGCATCGCTGATCGCGAACGCCAGTTCAACCTCAGCGTTGGCGACGAGCCCCTCCCCTTGTGCAGCAGGAATACGCACGAGAAGTTCATCCAGCCCGAGCGCCGCAATCGACAGCCGGAGGTGATCACCGAGAAAGAAAATCTCGCGGATAAGCCCGCGGACGATATTCTGCCGCTCCGGGCCATCGGCGTTATGCACGGCCATTCGCTCCGGACGGATCAGCACCGTGACCTTCATGCCGGCTTTGGCGCCTTCGACCGCCGGTGCACGCAGTACCGCGCCGTCAGGTGCACGCACGATAGCCTCGCCGCCTTCAAACCCGTCGATCAGGCCATCGACGAGATTGCTTTCGCCGATGAAGCCAGCAACGAACCGGTTGCTCGGGCAATCGTAAAGGCGGCGCGGCCCGTCGAGCTGCTGGATGCGCCCGTCATGGAACACCGCAATGCGATCCGACATTGTGAGCGCTTCGCTCTGGTCATGTGTGACATAGACCATGGTGATACCGAGCGATTGTTGGAGGTGTTTGATCTCGACCTGCATATGTTCGCGCAGTTGTTTGTCGAGCGCCCCCAGCGGTTCATCCATCAGAACCAGTGAGGGCTCGAAAACGAGGGCTCGGGCGAGTGCCACGCGCTGTTGCTGACCACCGGAGAGCTGGACCGGTTTGCGGTTTCCGAAGGCACCGAGTTGCACGCGCTCGAGGGCTGCCTTGACCTTGGTCTCCGCCGCAGCGCCGGTGATCTTGCGGCACTGGAGCGGAAAGGCAATGTTCTCGGCAACCGTCATATGCGGAAACAGCGCGTAATTCTGGAAAACAAAGCCGATATTGCGTTTTTCCGGCGGAAGGCGCTCCACGGGCCGGCCATCCAGCAGGATATGGCCGAGCGTCGGGCGCTCGAAACCGCCGAGCATCATCAGCGTCGTGGTCTTGCCGGAGCCGGACGGCCCAAGCATCGTCAGGAATTCGCCCTTGCGAACCGACAGATTCAGGTCGTCAACGACGAAATGGATGCCGTCGTAGGATTTACGCACGCCCTCGAACCGCACAAGGTCCGGGGGCGTGGTGTTGATGGGTGTCTGGTGGACAAGGTTCATCGGGGACTTCTCCACCACACGAGGCGTTATTGCGCGAGCCAGATTACTGGGAAAGCCAGGTCGTGAAACGCTTGCGGATTTCATCGCCCTTGTCGCCCCAGAAGGCGTTGTCGAGCGTGATCGCCGTCTTGAGATTGTCAGGGCTCGTCGGCAGGTTGGCCGCGTCTTCCTTGGCGACGAACTGCGCTGCGGTTGTCCGAACCGGACCATAGGGGATGTATTTGGTCATCGCCGCGAGGGCCTGCGGGTCCACCGCATACTTGATAAAGTCATGCGAACCGGTGAGGTTCTTGGCCCCTTTCGGAATGGCCCAGAAGTTCGAATCGAGGATCTGGTTATCCCAGACGATCTTGAACTGCTTGCCTTCCTTGTTGGCGTTGTGGATGCGGCCATTCCAGGCGGTCGTCATGGTGACTTCACCCGAAGCAAGAATTTGCGGTGCCTGCGCGCCCGCTTCCCACCAGACAATGTCCTTCTTGATGGTGTCGAGCTTCTTGAAGGCGCGATCGACGCCGTCCTTGGTCGAAAGCACCTTGTAGACATCCGCCGGCGCCACGCCGTCGGCCATCAACGCGAATTCGAGATTGGTGGCCGGGTTTTTCCAGAGGCCGCGCTTGCCGGGAAACTTCTTCGTATCGAAGAGGTCTTTCATCGAGGTCGGGCCGTCCTTGAGGCGCGCGCTGTCATAGGCGAGCGAGGTCGAATAGACGATGGTGCCGACGCCGCAATCCGACGTAGTGCCCGCGAGCCATTCGGATTTCGCACCGATCTTCGACCAGTCAAGCTTCTCGTAGATGCCTTCGTCGCAGCCCTGCTGGAGGGTCGGGGCATCGACATCGATCACGTCGAGCGTCACGTTGCCAGCCTGAATCATCGCCTTGATCTTGGCGATTTCGCCGCCGTATTCCTGCTCGGCGATCTTGATATTGGTCTTGGCGGTATAGGGCTCGAAAACGGCCTTGCGCTGGGCAGCCTGATAGGCCCCGCCGAAGCTCATCACCGAAAGCGAGGATTGGGCCAGCGCTGCGCCCGCCACGCTGGCGAGAAGGCCTGCCGCAAGAAGTGCCGTCACATGTGATCGAATGGTCATCGCGTTCTCCCCTCAGGAGGGCCGGACGCAAGCATCCGCACCCTTCATGCCAATCAGCTTCTGGTCATCAGAAACCTCGAAGCCAACGCTATCGCCCTGTTACGCGGCAATAAAATTAATTGAACTGATTGCGAGATCAGCGCCGCTAATGGCCGCTCTGCGTCAGACGAACATATCGGCAAAGCGCGCAGCAAAGCTCTTTGCGGCGTGGGAGGGCCCCTTTTCGTTGAGGTAAATCCCGACAACGACATCCGCGAGCTGCGGCAGATGCGCGCTGCGCCCGAGCGGGCGGAGTTTTTCCGGCACGATACGCTCCGAGAGCACGGTAATGCCGAAGCCTGTCGAGACTGCCGCCTCGATCCCCGCCAGACTGGGACTGACGTAGACAATCCCGAACTGCCGCCCGTCCCGCTGCAACGCGGTGAGCATATTGCGTCGGTAGAGACAGCCTTCCTGATAGCAGACGATGCGCAACGGATCGGTCGGTGTGTATTCGCCGGTGCCGTCCCCCACCCAGGTCAGACGTTCGCGCCATGTCATGAAGGCGCCTTCGGCTGGCCCATCCGGCGTCATCGCGACGACGATATCGAAGGCGTTTTCGCGCAAGCCCTTCAGAAGCTCATGGGAAAGTCCGCAGACTACATCGAAGGAAATGCCGTTCTGGTCCGCCGCCAGCCCGGACATCAGCCGGGGCAGAAAGTGATCGGCATAATCATTCGGAATGCCGAGGCGCAGTTTTCCACCGCCATCCCGCCCCGAGAGGCGCAGCAACATGCTGTCGTTGAGCGCGAGAATTTGCCGGGCATAGCCGGCGACCAACTCGCCGGCCTCGGTCAGTTTGCCGCCGCCACTGTCCTTCACGAAGAGCTGAACGTTGAGCAACTCCTGCAATCTTTTCATTTGCAGGCTGATCGCCGGCTGCGTTCGCCCCAGTTGCTCGCCGGCGCGCGTGTAACCCCTCAGATCAATGATCGTCACGAAGGCGCGCAAGAGATCGGTCGGGATATTACGCATCGACAAGGCCCACCTGAACTGATCCGGATGCCGGCCCCATGCAAATCACAGGCCCGCCCCCGCACCCATTGTCAGGCCGGAACGATATTGTGTTCCGGGCCGAACGGGAAGCCGGTGATGTTCTCCGCACCATCCTCGGTCAGCACGAGGATATCGTGCTCACGATAGCCGCCGGCGCCAGGCATGCCTTCCGGCAAGGAAACCATAGGCTCCATCGAGACCACCATGCCGGGCTGGAGGATGGTGTTGATATCCTCACGGAGTTCAACGCCAGCCTCGCGCCCGTAATAATGGCAGAGCACGCCGAAGGAATGGCCATAGCCGAAGGAGCGATAGCCGAGCAGGCCATGGCTCCGGTAAATCTCGTTGAGTTCGGTTGCAACATCACCGCAGCGCGCGCCGGGGCGCAGCAATTCGAGCCCGCGCCGATGCACTTCGCAATTCACCTCCCAAACCTTGAGATGGGCATCGCTGGCGTGATCGAGAAAGAGCGTGCGTTCGAGGGCGGTGTAATAGCCCGCGATCATCGGGAAGCAGTTGAGCGAGAGGATATCCCCCTTCTGAACCTTGCGGGAGGTGACGGGGTTGTGTGCGCCGTCGGTATTGATGCCGGACTGGAACCAGACCCAGGTATCCATCAGTTCGGCATGCGGGAAGGTTTTGGCGATATGACGGACCATCGCCTGCGTCCCGGCAAGGGCAACCTCGTGCTCGGCGATGTTTTCCTTCAGCGCCGCGCGGATCGCCTCGCCACCGAGATCGGCCGTGCGGGCGCCTTCCTTGATCAGCGCGATTTCCTCGGCGGATTTGATCGTCCGCATCCACATCGTGGTCTGGCCGATATCGACAAGTTCGACTCCGGGCAATGCATCGCGAAGCTGCTGGTGGAATTCGAGATTGACGTGATCGAACTCGATGCCGACGCGCTTTGCGCCCTTCAGTTCCTGCTGGAGCGCGAAGAAATAATTGTCCTTCCGCCAGTCGGTGTAGGTGATGTTATCGCCGAAGGTCCGCCGCCAGGGCTGGCCGGCATCGATACCGGCAGAGACGGAGATTGCCTTCTTGTCCGTCACGATGAAGGCGTACTTGCGGCCGAAATAGCAGTAAAGAAAATCCGAGAAGTAATTGATATTATGGTAGGATGTCAGCAAGGCGGCATCAAGTTTCAACTCCGCGAGCGCGCGACGCAGACCGTTCTGACGCCGCTCCATCTCCGCCGCGCTGAAGGTCGGCTTCACCTTGTCGCCATTGTGCATTTTCTGAAGCCGAAGTAATTCGTTCGGCATCACGGAAACGGGCTTGTTCATGGGCATTCTCGTTCTGCTGATGCGGCGCCAGCGGCGACCAATGAGCAGGAAGCGTAGTTATTTTCGGCAGGCTGATGAAATAAGAAACACTAATCGGCTCATTACTCCGGCTGACAGCGCCGCCCGCAAAACGCTTTGCCATCCGGCGGGCACGCGACCTTCAATCTTGATTTCAGGAGCCCGGATTCTCGTAAAACTCCCGCGCGGTCGCCATGAAGGCGCGCACAAGCGCCGATGGATTGCGCGCCGAGACGCCGATCGTCTCGACAACCAGGTCGACATCGCGGAGCTGGCGGTGCCCGATTGAAGGCGGTGCCAGAGCGGCAATGGTTTTGGGAAAGACGGTAATCCCGAGGCCGGCCTGAACCAGCCCGAGGATACCGGTTATGCTCGAGGCTTCCAGTACGACATTCGGGACGATGCCGCTTCTGAGGAACACATCATCGAGAATCCAGCGATAAAGATCCCATTGTTCCAGAGAGCCCATGATCTGGGGCTGATCAACGAGATCGGCGACGCTGAGATCCGGCTTGGTGGCGAGAGGCCAGGCATTTCCAAAGAAGACGCAGAGTGAATCCACACTCAACCGGGTTGTCTCGAAGGTCTCGGTTTCCCAGGGCCCGATCATCAACCCGACATCAATATCACCGCGCGAGAGCGCCTCCTTCTGGGCATGGCTTTTCATATAGGTCAGCTGAAAGCGAACGGTGGGCCGGATCGCCTGGAATCGGGCGATCAGAGAGGGCAGTAGATGCGCGGCGGCGAATGACATGTAACCGATGCGAATGAGGCCGGAGCGTCCTTCCGCGACCATGCGGGCCTGATCGACCGAGCGATGCAAGCCACGCAGCAGATTGGTATTTTCCTCGAGAAAGACCTTGCCAGCTTCGGTCAAGCGGACTTCGCGAGTCGAGCGGGCGAAGACGGCAAAGCCCAGCCGGTGTTCGAGATCGCGGATCCGGCGCGAGAGCGCGGAATGATCAATTCCCAGCCGATCTGCCGCGCGCCGAAAGTTCAGTTCCTCCGCTACGACGGAAAAGGAACGGATGGCTTCGATTTCGGGAAGATAGCGCATGGCAACCTCATTTCCAATTGGTGCAATTCATGCACCAATTGGAGACAAACCGTCAATTCACCTTCGTCGGTCGTTGAGCGAACCTCCTTCCAACGATCGGGCCCTGCCTTTCACCGCCCGGCCGCCTCACAAGAAGCCGCTGCACCCAAGGAGATGAAGTCATGGCGACAAATGCAGAGCTCAATGCCAAACTCGAAAGTGTTCTCAACGAGATCTTCGAGGCCTCGAATGTGATCTACAAGGATCGCGGCTTCCAGCGCCGCATCGGCTTCGGCAAGCGCCCGGCGCTGATCAGCGTCGATCTGGCGAATGCTTGGACGCGCCCCGGCAATCCCTTCTACTGCGGGGATGCAATGGACACGGAAATCATCCCCGGCATGCAGCGCCTGCTCAAGGCGTTCCGCGCCGCCGGCCACCCGATCGTCCATGTGACGACGGCCTATCAGAATACGGATCGCAATGACCCGGCGACCGACATGGGGATGTGGCACTACAAGATTCCGGTCGATGCCGTGAACCTTCGGGATGAGGAAATCTGGGCCATCGACAGCCGCATTGCGCCATTCGAGGGGGAATATGTGCTGCTCAAGAAGCGCGCTTCCGCCTTCTCGGGCACGCCGCTCGCCGGCTACCTCCGTTCGGCCGGTGTCGACACCATTCTGGTCACCGGCGTCACCGCGACGGCATGCGTCCGCACCACTATTTGCGACGGCCTAGCGGAAGGCTTCCGAACGATCGCCGTCAAAGAATGCATCGGCGATCGTGTGCCGGGTGCCGTGGCCTGGAACCTCTATGACATCGATGCGAAGTTCGCCGATGTCGAGACCGTGGATACCTGCGTCAAATACCTCGCCAGCGTCAGCCGCAACGCCAAGTCCGTGGCGGCCGAATAACAAACCGAACCCTTCGCAGCCGATCAACGAACAGGAGCTTCTCATGACACGTGTTCTGGACAGGACCATTCTTGACCGGCGGCAATGGTTGGCGGGGGCGGCTAGCGCCCTCGCCCTCCCCTCGCTCGGGGGCGGGGCGCAGGCCCAGAGCGGGCAGATTGTCGTTTCCAACTGGGGCGGCGACTGGAATGACCGGACCAACCGGCTAATGGAAAAGCCGCTGGTCGAGGCGAAAGGGATTCGGATCGTCCATGATCTTGGCCTCGAGCCGGAGCGGAAATCGAAACTGCTGGCGGAGCGCAAACTGCCGCGCGGCACTGTCGATATTGCTCATCTCAACGATTCAGATGCCTTCGAGATGGACGGCCACGGGGTTATCGAAGCGCTCGATTTTGCGAAAATCCCGAATGGCAAGGATATCGTCCCGGCGCTGAAGAAGCCGTATTTCATCCCCTGGCTCTACTCCGGTGTGGTGATCATCTACAACAGGGACAAGATCAAGGAACCGCCAAAGGCCTACAAGGATCTATGGGACCCGAAATTCGCCGGGCGGATCGGGCTCACAAACCAGCTCTATTTCAATTACATGATGATCGGCTCACTGATTGAGGCTGGCAATCTCACCCGCGTTGAAAAGGGCCGCGAACGGCTGGCAGAGTTGCGGGCAAAATCCAATCCCCGCATCTACGCAACACACCAGCAGATGCAGGCAGCGCTGGCCTCAGGTGAGGTCGATATCGTTCTCAATTACAAGGCCCGAGGCCTGCAATGGACCAAGGACGGGCTGCCCCTCGGCATCGCCTATCCGCAGGAGGGAGCCGTCGCCATTACCTTCGGCGCTGTTATGCCGAAGAAGGCGCCGAACAAGGAGGCGGCCTACGCCTATCTCAACGCCATGCTCGACGCCAAGGCCATGGCCGATCTTGCGGCGGCCAGCTTCTATGCGCCGGCGAACGGGGTCGCCCTGCTCGATGCCGACCTCAAGAGCCGCATCGACTTCTCGGAAGCCGAGCGCACCAGACTGAAATTTCCCGATTACGGCTATGTTGCCAAAAACACGGCGGAATGGCTGGAATGGTGGAACAAGAATGTTGCGCGAAACTGAGCCCCTCACGGCGCGCCCACTTCGGGGCGTGCCGCTCCACCCCTGACATCCTGCGGGAGAGCATCGATGGCGATGGCAAGCGTAGCCCCTTCCCTTGGCGAGGCGACGAAGATGCCCGACTGGAAACCACCCATCCTGCGCTCACCCGCAGCGGCGCTTCTGGCGCCCGGCGTGATCTTCGTCACGCTCCTGTTGCTCGGTCCGCTCGCCATCCTCTTCCGTTATTCCTTCAACCGCTTCGTCCCCGGCGAACTGATGGTCAGCGCATTGACGCTTGAGAATTACATCAAGTTTTTCGCCGATCCCTACTATCAGGATGTTCTCTGGACGACCTTGCGCATCTCGGCGCTGTCATCGGGCATTTGCCTGATCCTGGGCTTCCCGGTCGCCTATTTCATGGTGCGCCTCGCGTCATCACGGCTCAAGGCGATGATGATCGTCGCGCTGGTGCTGCCGTTGATGATGGGCAATGCCGTCCGGACCGCGGCATGGATGGTGATCCTCGGGGAACGCGGCCTTGCGGCCAGCATCGTTTCCTTGTTCGGCTTCAATGGCCGTCTCGATATCATGTATACCGAAAAAGCGGTGGTGATCGGTTTGGTCTCGGTTCTGCTGCCCTTCATGATCCTAACGCTTCAGAGCGTTCTGGAAGGCATTGATCGCTCGCTTGAGGACGCCGCCGGAAGCCTTGGTGCAGACCATGTCCGCATCCTCTGGCGGGTCCTCCTGCCGCTGGCGCTGCCGGGCATTCTGGCTGGTGTGCTGCTGTGCTTCACCTTGTCGATGAACGCCTACGCCACCCCGGTGCTGATCGGCGGGCCGAAGTTTCATGCGATGGCCCCGGAGGTGTATCAGCAGGTCCAGCGGGCGATGAACTGGCCCTTTGGCGCCGCGCTCGCCTTCATTCTGATGATCACGACCCTTGTGCTGACCGTGGGCGCCACCGCGCTCGCTCAACGTCATTACCGCCGCTGGGCCGATTAGGAGGCGACCGATGAACGCAACAGCGCCTGCAACCTTCTATCGCGTCTTTGCCCTTGCGGTGCTCGGGTTCATCGTCATGCCGCTGGCGGTGATTGTCTGGGTGTCCTTCTTTTCCAACAAGATCCTCTCGTTCCCGCCGGCGGGTTACACCCTCGACTGGTATACAAGAGCATGGGAACGCCCGGAATTTCGCGAGGGGCTTTTTCTCAGCCTCCAGACCGCCCTTTTTGCGTCTCTTTCCAGCCTTGCGATCGGCGTTCCGGCCAGCCTCGCGTTGACGCGATACAAATTCGCCGGCCGGGACATCGTCACGAATATCCTGCTTTCGCCGATGGTGGTGCCGGGGATCGTGGGCGGCGCGGCGATGTATATCTTCTACATTGAATTTGAGGTCGCAACGGAGGTGCAGGTTGCCGGCACCTTGCCGGGGCTTTTCGCGGCGCATCTGCTGGTCGCCCTGCCCTGGACCATCCGCCTCGTGACCGCTTCGCTCATCGGTATCGACCATTCGATCTCCGAAGCCGCCGCCAGCCTTGGCGCGGGGCCGGTGACGATCTTCTTCAGGGTTGTCCTGCCGGTCATCAAGCCGGCACTGATCGCCTCGGCGCTGTTCGCCTTCGTTGCCTCTTTCATCGATCTCGAAAAATCGCTGTTTCTTGTCGGTCCGGGACGCACGACGCTCCAGATTGCGATTGTCTCCTATCTGGAATGGAATCTCGATTCGACGATTGCCGCGGTCGCGACCGTGCAGATCGCGATCATCGCGGTCCTCCTGCTCATTACCAACCGCTACGCTCAGCTCAACCGCGCATTCTGAAGGACGCGTCATGTCGGAAATCGTGCTCTCGGACGTCTGCAAGCACTACGGCGAGGTCGTTGCGGTGCAATCCACCAGCCTTCGGATCGGTGAAGGCGAGCTTGTGACCTTTCTCGGTCCCTCCGGTTGCGGCAAGACCACCACGCTCCGGATGATTGGCGGTTTTGTCGATGTCACGGCGGGTCGCATCCTCGTCGGCGGGACCGATGTAACCCGCCTGCCCCCCGCGAAACGCAATATGGGCTTCGTTTTCCAGAACTACGCGCTCTTCCCTCACATGACTGTCGCGGAAAATGTCGCGTTCGGGCTCGAGATGCGCAAGATCGGCAAGGCCGAGATCGCCGACCGGGTCAAGACAGCGCTGAGCCGCGTTCGCCTCGCTCATCTGGCGGACCGGCTGCCCAAGCAACTCTCCGGCGGCCAGCAGCAGCGCGTGGCTCTGGCGCGCGCGCTGGTGATCGAGCCGACCGTCCTGCTGCTCGATGAGCCGCTCTCCAACCTTGATGCCAAGCTTCGGCAGGAGATGAAAACCGAGATCCGGCTGCTCCAGAAATCGCTGGCCCTGACAACGATCTTCGTCACCCATGATCAGGATGAGGCGCTCTCCGTCTCGGATCGCCTCGTCGTGATGAGCGCCGGAAAAGTCGAGCAGATCGGCACACCGCGCGACGTTTTCGAGCGGCCAGCCTCAGCCTTTGTTGCGGACTTCATGGGGTTCACCAATCTTGTTCCCGTCAAGGTGGAGGGCCACGGGCGCGGGCAGCTCCGGAACGGTATGGCCATCGCCATCGACAAGGAATCCCCGATCCGGGGTGAAGGTCTGCTGGCTCTTCGGGCAGAGCATATGAGCCTTTCATCAAAACCGGTAAGCAGCGATGTCAACACCACGGAGGCCACCATCGAGGCGCTGACGTACCGGGGCTCCTTCGTGGATTATCTTGTCCGTCTGGATGACGAGACCCGCCTTCAGGTGCGTGGCGAGGCGCAATCTCCCTTCGCGCCGGGGCAGCGCACCTTCGTCGCCTGGCAGCCGGATGCGGGAACGCTTGTCGCCGCCGGTCAAGCCTGAAGCGATTGCATCGCGCCCGGCATTGGCGCAATCTGACGATCATGCCGTCGCGCGCCATTCCGAAACCTGACATCGCCGTGCCCCGCCTGCGGGTTGGCTTTGTACTGGCGCGTCATTTCACGCTGACGGCCTTTGCGAATTTCATCGATACCCTGCGCCTTGCCGCGGATGAAGGGGATCGCTCGCGTCCCATTCATTGCAAGTGGGTCGTGATGTCCGCGACGAAGCACCCGATTGCCTCAAGCTCAGGCGTGGAAATTGCGCCGGAAGCTGGCCTGCTCGACCCGAAGCAGTTCCATTACATCGTTGTGGTCGGCGGGCTTTTGCATCGCGGTGAGCAGATCGATGAGGCCACAGCGGCTTATATCCGACAGGTCGCGGCGGCGGGTATTCCGCTCATTGGTGTCTGTACCGGCTCGTTCATCCTCAAGCGTCTCGGTCTGCTTGAAGGGCGCAAGACCTGCGTTTCCTGGTATC
The DNA here is from genome assembly GCA_002256205.1 of Rhizobiales bacterium PAR1. Taxonomy (GTDB): domain Bacteria; phylum Pseudomonadota; class Alphaproteobacteria; order Rhizobiales; family Beijerinckiaceae; genus Rhabdaerophilum. The sequence goes on along the minus strand of NKIW01000013.1, from coordinate 14,679 downwards.
ACCGCAGCGACTTTATCGAGGAATTCGTTATCGCCCCGATTGCCGACCAGCTCTACGTCATCGACGGTGACAGGATCACCTGTTCGGGCGGCGCCGGTGTTGTCGATCTTGCGGCGGAGCTGGTCGAGAAGCACGTTGGCGCGCAGGCTGCCAGGAAGAGCCTGAATGTGATGTTGCTCGACGAGCAGCGTGCCGCCCATGCGGCGCAGCCGACCCCGCATGTCGCGCCGACGGCGGCGGATGCGCGTGTCCGGCGCGCCGTGCTCGCTATGGAACAGGCAATGGCGGACCCCATCGCGATCACGGCCCTCGCAGAACGGATCGGCGTCAGTGAGCGGCAGCTTGACCGATTGTTCCGCGAAGAACTCGGCACCAGCCCGGCGGAAACCTATCGCACGATGCGGCTCGACTATGGCCATTGGCTGATTTCGAACACCCGGCGCAGCATCGGGGAGATTGCCGCCATGGCGGGCTTTGCCGATGGTGCGCATTTCGCCCGCGCCTATCGCAAGCGCTTTGGTGTCAATCCGCGCGGGATTCGCCAGTTCAGCGATGCCACCAGCGCGGAAACCCCGGCGGACCGTCGCCTGTTCAAAATCTGAGCAAGCGGGAAAACGTACAAGCCAAATGGCGGAAATCTTCTCGAATTGAGCGAGGGAGGCGCGCATACTCCGGCCACAACTGGAGCGCCGCCTCATGAAATTTTCCGCTCTTTCCGTCTTCCTGCAAGGCCTCAAGGGCAATCGCGACTGGCCTGCCCAGTGGCGCACGCCGGAGCCAAAAGCCGCTTATGACGCCATCATCGTCGGTGCAGGCGGGCATGGCCTCGCCACGGCCTATTACATGGCCAAAGAGCATGGCATGCGGAACATCGCGGTGCTCGAAAAGGGCTGGCTCGGCGGCGGCAACACCGGACGCAACACGACGATTGTTCGCTCGAACTATCTCTGGGAGGAATCCGAGGGCATTTATGAGCACGCGATGAAGCTCTGGGAAGGGCTTTCCCACGAACTCAATTACAACGTGATGTATTCTCCGCGCGGCGTGATGATGCTCGCGCACAACATTCACGATGTGCAGGTTTTCAAGCGCCATGTGCATGCCAACCGCCTCGCCGGCATCGACAACGAGTGGCTGACGGCCGAGCAGGCGAAAGAATTCTGCCCGCTCCTCAACATCGAGAGGAATATTCGTCACCCCGTGATCGGCGCCTCGTTGCAGCGGCGCGGCGGCACCGCGCGGCACGATGCCGTCGCCTGGGGCTATGCGCGCGGCGCGGATCGGCTCGGGGTTGATATCATCCAAAACTGTGAGGTGACCGGCATCCGGCGTGATGCCTCGGGTGCCGTTTCCGGGGTTGAAACCGCGAAGGGCTTTATCGCAACCAAGCGTGTCGGCGTAGTCGCGGCAGGCAACACCTCCGTCATCATGGGGATGGCCGGCGTGCGGATGCCGCTCGAAAGCTATCCGTTGCAGGCGCTGGTGTCCGAACCGGTCAAGCCGATGATGTCTTGCGTCGTCATGTCCAACACAGTGCATGCCTATATGTCGCAATCCGACAAGGGCGAGCTGGTGATCGGCGCCGGCACAGACGCCTACACCTCCTATTCCCAGACCGGCGGGCTTCATATCGCGACGCATACGCTTGATGCGATCTGCGAGCTTTTTCCGGCAGTGCGTCGCCTCAGGATGCTGCGCAACTGGGGCGGCATCGTCGATGTGACGCCGGATCGCTCGCCGATTATCGGCAAGCCGCCGGTGCCGGGTCTCTTCGTCAATTGCGGCTGGGGCACGGGCGGCTTCAAGGCGACGCCGGGCTCGGGCCATGTCTTCGCTGATCTCGTGGCGCGCGGCGAACCTAACGCCATCGCCGCCCCCTTCACCATCGACCGTTTCCGCACCGGACGCCTCATCGACGAGGCGGCGGCGGCGGCTGTTGCGCATTGAGAGAAAGAGACACCGATGCTGCTGATCCGCTGCCCTTATTGCGAGATGGAACGGCCGGAACTGGAGTTCCGCTATGGCGGCGAGGCGCATGTCGCCCGCCCGCTCGATCCCATGGCAACCAGCGATGATGAATGGGCCGACTATCTCTATTTCCGCTCCAACCCGCGTGGTCTGCACGCGGAGCGCTGGCGGCATATCAACGGCTGCGGGCGCTTCTTCAACGCGATCCGCGACACCGTGAGCGACAAGATCGTCGTGACCTACAAGGCGGGCGAGGCACGCCCGGCAACCACCGGAGAAATCGCATGAGCGAGTCTTTCCGGATTGCCGACACCAAGGATTCCCGTGTCTCGGGGCGCCCCTTGCGCTTCGTCTTTGACGGCATCGCCTATCAGGGGCGCGAGGGCGATACGCTTGCTTCTGCCCTTCTCGCGAACGGCGTGCATCTCATGGGCCGTTCCTACAAATACCACCGCCCGCGCGGTGTCCTTTCCGCTGGTGCGGAGGAGCCGAATGCGCTTGTCGCCGTGACGCGTGGCCCGGGGCGGATGACGCCGAACCTGCGCGCGACGCAGGTCGAACTTTTCGATGGACTGACGGCTTCGAGCCAGAACAACTGGCCGTCGCTTGCTTTCGATGCGGGCGCGATCAACGATCTGGCGGGTAAGTTCTTCTCCGCCGGCTTCTACTACAAGACGTTCATGGGGCCGAAAGTTGCGGGCAACTGGCTCTGGACGAAGGTCTTCGAACCGATCGTGCGGCAGGCTGCGGGTCTTGGCGCGCGCACCACCGAGCCCGATCCGGATCGTTACGCCCAGTTTTACACCCATTGCGATGTTCTGATTTGCGGTGGCGGCGCGGCTGGCATCGCGGCGGCACTGGCAGCGGGCAAATCCGGCAAGGATGTTATCTTCTGCGACGAGCAGGCCGAATTTGGTGGTTCGCTCCTGCATGAAGGCACAGCCAGCATCGACGGGAAACCGGCGCGGGATTGGCTGGCGGATGCGCTGGCCGAACTGCGGACCTTCTCCAACGTGCGCCTGATGCCGCGCACGCAGGCCTTTGGCTATTACGCCCAGAACTTTGTCGCTCTTTCGGAACGTGTCGCGGATCATCTTGCGGAGGCCCCTAACGGAGCCCGCGAGCGGCTCTGGCAGGTGCGGGCGAAGGAAGTCGTGATCGCGACCGGCGCGATCGAGCGCCCGCTCGTCTTCCCCGGCAATGACCGCCCCGGCGTGATGCTCGCGGAAGCCGCGCGCATCTATCTCAACCGCTACGGCGTCAAGGTCGGCTCGCGCGTGGTGATCGTTACCGCGCATGACAGCGCTTACCGGGTCGCGCTCGATTTAGCGGCGGCGGGGGTTGTCGTCGCGGCCATCGCCGACACCCGCGCGAACCCGCCCGTTGCCCGGCTGATTGAAGCGAAAGCGGCAGGTTTGCGGGTCATTCCGTCCGCCACTGTCACCGACACGAAGGGACGCTTGCGCGTTTCAGGCATCGGGATCGCCGCAGTCTCCGGGGTTGTTGTTGACGCCCCGGAATGGGTCGCCTGTGACGCAGTTCTGATGTCCGGCGGCTGGACGCCCAGCGTGCATCTCTACTCGCAATCGCGCGGCAAGGTTGTCTGGCACGAGGACCGGCAGATGTTCCTGCCGGGCGCCTCGGTGCAAGCCGAGCGCTCCGCCGGTGCGTGCAAGGGGTCGTTTGCGCTGGTGGACATACTGATCGAGGGGTATCGGGCTGGTGAAGAAGCCTCGGGCGCGTCCGGGCTGCGGGCCTTCGCCGTTTCCGGCGACGCCGGGATCGAGGGCGGAACGATGGGGCGTCTGCCGCTCCTGCCCGGATCGAAGGGGAAAGCCTTCGTCGATTTCCAGAACGATGTGAAGGCTGATGATATCGAACTCGCCGTGCAGGAGGGCATGCGCTCCATCGAGCACGTCAAGCGCTACACCACCACAGGCATGGCGACGGATCAGGGCAAGACCTCGAACCTCAACGCGCTCGCCATCGCAGCGGGCAAGCTCGGCAAGAGCATCCCGCAAGTGGGCCTCACGACCTTCCGGCAGCCCTATACGCCGGTGACTTTCGGTGCCTTCGCCGGGGCGAACCGGGGTGATCTCTTCGATCCCGTGCGGCAGACGCCGATCCATTCCTGGGCCGAGGAAAACGGCGCGGCCTTCGAGGATGTCGGCATCTGGAAGCGTGCTTGGTATTTTCCAAGACAGGGCGAGGACATGCACGCCGCAGTGAAGCGTGAGTGCCAGCAGGCGCGCGCGAGCGCGGGCATTTTTGATGCCTCGACGCTCGGAAAAATCGAAGTGGTGGGGCCGGATGCCGCCGCCTTCATGGAAAAGCTCTACACGAACCCCTGGGCAAAGCTCGAACCGGGCCGCTGCCGTTACGGCCTGATGCTCAACGAAGCGGGCTTTGTGATCGACGACGGCGTGATCGCGCGCATGGGGGATGATCGGTTCCACGTCACCACCACAACGGGCGGCGCGCCGCGCGTGCTGCATCACATGGAGGATTATCTCCAGACCGAATTCCCCGATCTCAAGGTCTGGCTCACCTCCACCACCGAGCAATGGGCGGTGATCGCGGTTCAAGGCCCGAAGGCACGGGATATTATCGCGCCGCTCGTCACTGGCATCGACCTTTCCAAGGACGCGATGCCGCATATGTCGATCCGCGAGGGCAAGGTTTGCGGCGTTCCGGCCCGCGTCATGCGGGTGAGCTTCACCGGTGAGCTTGGCTACGAAATCAACGTCCCTGCCGATTACGGGCGTTCTGTCTGGGAAGCTGTCTGGGCCGAGGGGCGAAAGTACAATGCCGTCGCCTATGGCACCGAGGCGATGCACGTCATGCGCGCCGAGAAGGGCTATATCATCGTCGGACAGGAAACAGATGGCACCGTGACGCCGGATGATCTCGGCCTCAACTGGGCGGTCGGCAAGGCCAAGAAGGATTTCGTCGGCAAACGCTCGCTCATCCGCCCGGATATGGTTGTTGAAGGGCGCAAGCAGCTTGTCGGGTTGTTGACGGACAATCCCGCCACGGTTCTGGAGGAAGGCGCGCAGATCACGGCAGCCTCAGCAGCCCCAACGAGGACCAGCGCACTCGGACATGTCACCTCGTCGTATGAAAGCCCGGCGCTCGGGCGCTCGATAGCATTGGCGCTTGTCGCGGATGGCCGCAAGCGCATGGGCGAAACGCTCTACGTCCCGATGCCGGGTGGTGCGATTGCCGTGAAGGTTGTCGGGCCGGTGTTTGTCGATCCCAAAGGAGACCGGGTCAATGAGTGATCATGCCGTCATGATGGCTAGCCGGCGCGGGCCGCTTCATGGGCTTTCCCTGCCGAAAGGCACGGATTTCTCCCTCTCCGAGGCCCCTCATGCCGCACGTTTCATCCTGCGCGGAGATGGTGCTTCTGTCGCCGCCTTTGGGCCGGCAGCGCCGAAGCCCCTGCAAGGGAGCGCCGCAGGCACCCGGACCGCTCTCTGGCTCGGGCCGTACGAATTCCTGCTCCTCGCCCCCGAGGAGGATGCCACGACGGTCGAGGCCGGGTTGAAAGCGACGCTTCCCGCCGGAACGTCGTCTCTTGTCGATATTTCGCATCGCCAGATCGGCCTCGTGCTGGAAGGACGGCTCGCCGCGCGCTGCCTCTCCGCCGGCTGTCCGCTCGATCTCGCTCTGGCCGCCTTTCCGGTCGGGATGGCGACGCGGACGATTTACCTCAAGACCGAGATCGTCCTCTGGCGTCAGGCCGAGACGCGTTTTCATGTCGAGGTCTGGCGGTCCTTTGCACCCTATCTCGTCGGTCACCTTGCCGATGCGTTGGCCGGCACAAACGGCCTGTAAGATCGAGGCAGGGGCATGATCAGCATCTTTGACCTCTTCAAGATCGGGATCGGCCCCTCCTCTTCCCACACTGTCGGGCCGATGAAGGCGGCGTTTTCCTTCGTTTCGGCACTGGAGGCCGCTGGCCTTGCCGGGCGTGTTGTCCGCATTGTCACTACGCTCTATGGCTCTCTCGCCTGGACCGGAAAAGGGCATGGCACGGCCAAAGCGGTCATTCTCGGCCTTGCCGGACAGCAACCCGCGACCCTCGATCCCGAAGCCGCGGATGATATCGTGGCGGCTGTTGAAGCGGCTCGAAAACTCCCTCTCGGCGGGAAGGCGTTCATCACCTTCGATCCCGAGACAGATATCGTCAGTGATTTGATCACAAACCCGCCTTTCCACCCCAACACGCTCGCATTTGTGGCCTTCGATGCGGCGGGTGAAGCGCTCTTCGGCCAACGCTGGTGCTCGGTCGGCGGCGGGTTCATTGTTCTCGAAGGGCAAAATGATCTGCCGACAGAGGTGAACGCCAGCGCCGTCCCCTACCCTTACCGCAATGCTGCCGAGTTGCTGGCTATGGGTGAAGCCTCCGGTCTCGCCATCGCCGAGATCGTGCGCGCCAATGAGGAGGCACTGCGCTCCGCCGGGGATGTCGCTGCCTATATCGCTTCCGTCGCCGGCGTGATGCTGGCGTGCGTTGATCGCGGTCTGAAGACCGAGGGCGAATTGCCCGGTGGACTTCAGGTCAAGCGCAGAGCCGCCGCGATTTTCCGCAAACTCAAGCAACAGCATTCGGAGAATGATTTCGCCGCGCATCAGGTGATGGATGTGATCTCGGTCTTCGCGATTGCTGTGAACGAGGAGAATGCCGCTGGCGGGCGGGTCGTCACCGCGCCGACGAATGGCGCGGCAGGCGTCATCCCGGCTGTGCTGCGCTACTACCGCGATTTCTGGCCGAGCGCGGATGAAGCGGGCATGGAGCGCTTCCTTTTGACGGCGACCGCCATCGGCGCCCTGTTCAAGCTCAACGCCTCGATTTCCGGTGCGGAGGTCGGCTGTCAGGGCGAGGTCGGCGTTGCCGCTTCGATGGCGGCCGCTGGGCTCTGCGCGGCATGGGGTGGCAGCAATGCCCAGATCGAGAATGCCGCGGAAATCGCGATGGAACATCATCTCGGCATGACCTGCGACCCAATCGGCGGGCTGGTGCAGATCCCCTGCATCGAACGCAATGCCTTCGGGGCGGTCAAGGCCGTCAATGCCGCCTCGATGGCGCTGAAGGGCGACGGCACCCACAAGGTGAGCCTCGATCAGGTCATTGCGGCCATGCGCCAGACCGGCGCTGACATGCATCACAAATATAAGGAAACCTCACAGGGTGGTCTCGCGGTCGCCTTCGTGGAATGCTGAAAAAGGAAACGCCATGACCGCCCCCAATCGCTCGAACAGCTTTTTCTCGGCATCCGTGGCGGATGTTGATCCTGAAATCGCCAACGCCTTGCAGCTTGAGCTCGGGCGCCAGCGGGATGAAATCGAGCTGATCGCTTCGGAGAATATCGTCTCACGCGCGGTGCTTGAGGCACAGGGTTCCGTGCTCACCAACAAATATGCCGAGGGATACCCCGGTCGGCGTTATTATGGGGGCTGCCAATTTGTCGATATCGCCGAGGAACTGGCGATTTCCCGTGCCAAACAGCTGTTCGGCTGCGGTTTTGCCAATGTTCAGGCCAATTCCGGCTCTCAGGCCAATCAGGCGGTGTTTCTCGGTCTTCTGAAGCCGGGCGATACCTTCATGGGGCTCGATCTCGCTGCCGGCGGGCATCTCACGCATGGCGCGAAGCCAAACATGAGCGGCAAGTGGTTCAATGTCGTGAGCTACGGCGTCCGGCCCGATGACCATCTGATCGATATGGAAGCGGTTGCGCGCCTGGCCGAGGAACACCGGCCAAAGATGATCATCGCGGGCGGTTCAGGCTATTCCCGCCACTGGGATTTCGCGAAATTCCGCGAGATCTGCGATGCGGTCGGTGCCTACTTCATGGTCGATATGGCGCATTTCGCGGGGCTCGTCGCGGGCGGCGCGCATCCCTCGCCTTTTCCGCATGCGCATGTCGTCACGACTACCACGCATAAGACCCTGCGCGGCCCGCGCGGCGGCATGGTGCTGACCAACGATGAGGACATCGCCAAGAAGATCAATTCAGCGATCTTCCCCGGCTTGCAAGGCGGCCCGCTGATGCACGTGATCGCGGCGAAGGCCGTGGCCTTCCACGAGGCCTTGCAGCCTTCCTTCCGAGCCTATGCACAGGCAGTAGTCGAAAATGCGCGGGAACTCGCGAACACGCTGGTCGATTCCGGCTTCGCCATTGCTTCCGGCGGTACGGACAATCACCTCATGCTGGTCGACATGCGGCCCAAGAAGCTGACTGGCAAGGCTGCCGAGGCTTCGCTGGGTCGGGCGCAAATTACCTGCAACAAGAACGGCATCCCGTTTGATCCGGAAAAGCCAACCATCACCTCCGGCATCCGGCTCGGCTCGCCCGCCGCAACCTCGCGCGGCTTTGGCCGTAGCGAATTCCGCGCAGTCGGCGCGTTGATCGCCGAGACGCTCCATGGCCTTGCCGCGCATGGCGAAGAAGGCAACGCAGCGACGGAAGCCGCAGTGAAGCGCAAGGTCGAAGCCCTGCTGCGCAACTTCCCGATCTATGCCTGAGCGGGAGATCGCCGTGTCCTTGCACGTGCCGGCCCGCGACCGGATCAGCCTGTCGCGGATCGGCGTCTTCGCCCATCACGGCGTCTACGCGGAGGAGGAAAAGCTCGGACAGCGCTTCTATATTTCGGTGACGCTGGGGCTCGACCTGACCGAGGCGGGGCGGAACGACGATCTCGAGGCTTCGGTCTCTTATGCGGATATCGCCCAGTTGGTTCAGGAAATTGCCGTGGGCCAGCGCTTCAGGATCATCGAGGCCCTGGCGGAAGCCATCGCGACCGCCATCCTCGCCGGCTATCCCCGCGTCGCGGATATAGCTGTGACGGTTGAGAAGCCAGGCGCGGCTGTCGCAGCGATACTGGACGGCATTGCCGTCACGATTTCACGCGCGCGGGTTTGAGGGCTCAGGCCCCATCGTGCGGGAACGAAAACGGGTGCCTCCTTCATCAGCGCCCGAGTGTCGCGGTGTGGGCCCGTTCGAATGGACTTCTTGAACAGCATATCACCAGGGGCAGAACAGATATGATGACAGGGTACGCTCTTACGGTCTCTTGCGCTTCGAAGCGGGATATTGTGGCCACCATCGCCTCGTACCTGTCCCGAATGGGCTGCAACATTACGGACAGCGCGCAATTCGATGACCGGGAAACCGGCCGCTTCTTCATGCGGATGAGCTTCCTGAGCGAAGAAGGCCAGCCCCTTTCAGCCATCGAGCAGAGCTTTGCGGCGTTGGCGAGCCCTTTCGGGATGGATTACCTGTTCCATGATGAATCGCGGAAGATGAAGGTCATCATCATGGTCTCGCGCTTCGGGCATTGCCTGAACGATTTGCTCTATCGCTGGCGAATTGGCGCGCTCCCCATCGATATTGTCGCTGTGATCTCAAACCACCTCGACTATCAGAAAGTGGTCGTCAATCACGATATTCCGTTTCACTATATCAAGGTGACGAAGGACAACAAAGCCGAGGCTGAAGCCCATCAGATGCGGCTGATCTCGGAGACCGGAGCGGAGCTTATCGTTCTTGCCCGGTATATGCAGGTTCTCTCCGAGGAGATGTGCCGGATGATGTCCGGCAAGATCATCAACATCCACCATTCCTTCTTGCCGAGCTTCAAGGGAGCCAATCCCTATCGGCAGGCTTTCGAACGTGGTGTGAAGCTGATCGGCGCGACCTCGCATTATGTCACGACCGATCTCGATGAAGGACCAATCATCGAGCAGGATATTGTCCGTGTGACGCATGCCCAGAGTTCAGAGGACTATGTCTCGCTCGGTCGCGATGTTGAGAGCCAGGTGCTGGCACGCGCGATCCATGCCCATATTCATCGGCGCGTACTTCTTAACGGCACTAAAACTATCGTCTTCCCCGCAAGTCCGGATAGCTATGCGTCTTCCAGGATGGGGTGAATTGAAACGGTATCGCCAATGCGCCCCAAGGCGGTCATTCGGCCTTGGTAGGTATATTTCCGAAAGCCGACATTTTTCGGTTTCAAGAGAACTTGGTGCTGAAATAGCTCCGAAAGTTCCCGGATAGGGCCTGACAGCACCTCCAACCCGTTCATGGATCGAGCAGCGTGCAACCCAAAGCCGGCAATGCGGCTTGGTGTCGTTGGCGACGCCCGGGCACTGGCAGAGGAAAACGTGCGGTTTAAGCTTCGCCGCCCCCATCGCAATGGATTGGAGAAAGAACGCCGGACTTTGAGGAAAAATCCCTGATAGTCTGGCGAAGCGCTGGCAACCAAGCGATCGAATCGCACAACTCTGATCCAATGATCCGCAAGCGCATACTTTATCTGACAATGGCCCCGGCCACGTCTCAGCTTGGAGTCAGCGTCGCGGGGCGCACCTTAGCCGCCCGCTGGGCGTTGCGGTGGATGGTGTAGGTCGCGGCTCCAATCACCAGCAGGCCGCCGGCCACCGTCTCCAAGGTGGGCGTCTCGCCAAAGGCGAGCCACCCCACGCCACCGGCCATCAGAAGCTTTATATAGTTGAGCGGCGCCAACGCCGAGGCCTCGCCCATGCGCAGCGCATAGGTCCACAGCCATAGCCCGACTGTGAAGATCACGCCCATGAAGATTAGCATCAGCACATCCGCCAGGCTTGGCGTCACCCAAAACCATAGCGCCGCGGGCGTGATCAGGGCCAGCACCACCACCCCCTGCCAGAAAAGCACCGTGCCCGTGCGGTCATGGGCGGAACCGAGACGCAGCGCCACCATGCTGCCCGCGGCAAAGAGTGCGCTGGCCAGCGCCAGCAGCGCCGCGGGCTCCACGCCCTGCCCAAAGGGGCGCACCATGACCGCGACGCCGAAGAAGCCGACCGCAGCCGCGCTCCAGCGCCGCCACCCGACCTTTTCGCCCAGAACCAGCGCAGCCAGCGCCGTGACAAAAAGCACCTCCGCCATCTGGATGGCGGTGACGTCGGCGAGGGGGATGAGCAGGACGGCACTCAGCCCGCAGGTCATCGAGCCGACAGCTAGCACGCCGCGGGCCAGATGCAGCTTCAGCCCGGTGGGCCGGCGGATCTGCGCCCGCTCGCGCCAGAACCACGGCGCGAACAAAGTAAAGGCGATCAGCTGGCGCACGAGCACAACCTGCACGATCGGCACCCGGTCGCCCACATAACGGATCAGCACAGACATCAGGGTGAAGACCATGAAGGCCAGGACCATCAGGATGGAGGCGGCGAGGTTTGACGATAAGGCCCGGAAGCTCTTTGGCAGAACGGCCGGCAGCCCGGGTCCAGAGGCGGAGAATGAGGTCTGCTCGTCCTTGTCGTCCGCCGTACTCAACCTCTGCGCTCCCGCCGCTCGCCCCACGCCTCGTCGCGGCCCGCCGATCAGTCAGAATGAGGCAATGCGGGCTGCAGCGCAACCCTATCCAGCTTCGCCGCCCGCGCTAGCGTTGAGACCATTATTGGGTGGTGTCAGACTAAACAAAAAAGTCTCAGAATGCGCCCTACCCTGGCATAGATCAGGCCGCGCAAAGTTGACGCCAAGCGCCAGTATCTACTTCGATTAAAATCCGACTCTTCCTCGTAATGCCATTTGTGGAATTCGACCGGCGGTACTTTTTTGAAAATGCCGCGAGTGACCGGAACGCGCCCCGTTTCGGACACTCAATGGTAGGTGAGCAGACGCCGAAAGCCGACATTGATGAGATTTCATCAGCCTCCGGCAATCCCGGGGCGTTTCAAACCGGTATTGGTTCGTCTATGGAAGGAGCCTAGTTACGACTGCGAAGAACGGATGTGCGGCGGAACACACGGTTGAAACGCTTGAGCTATTCCCAAATGGTTGGACAGAATTTGTGACGGCTTAAGCTACTCTCTGGAGCTGCTGGTCGGGTTGAACGGTATTCCAATAGGCAGCGGCTGGGATCAGGCCCCGGTGTGCAGTGTGGGGTCGCTGACTGACGTTGCCCCCGTTAAATTGGACCATTCGGAGGTGGAATTTTCGATTTATGTATCGCCGGCTCAACCGCTCAGCGCCCCGTTTCGGTCGGTCAGGCCTCTAAAATCCGTAACGGAAACCGGACATTTAGCGCTCCTAGGCAACTAGGGGCGCGTCAGTTTGGGTCCACTCAGGCTCGCCTCAGCGCTTGAAGCATCGTGCTGACTTCATCCTGAAGCCGGTCGGCCTCTCGCCCGACATCAGTTGAGGAGGTGAGCGAACGGCGGGAAAGCTCCTCTGTCTTCTGCGCGAAGCTCTGGATGGTTTGAACAACCTTGCCAAAACTCGCGGTATTGCCGGAAACGGTGGAGGTGGTGTGACAGATGGCCTCGACCTGCGTCGTCTGGGCATCGATGGCGGCAGCACCGCCACGCGCGATATCTCCCAGCTTCTGGATCGTGCGGACAATCACCGCCATCTCTTCAGCAACGAGCCCCGTTGCATTCTGGATCGCCTGCACCTGCCGCCCGATATCGCCCGTGGCACCGGCGGTCTGATTGGCCAGTGCCTTGACCTCAGCCGCAACGACGGAAAACCCCCTACCCGCCTCGCCCGCGCGCGCAGCCTCAATCGTGGCATTGAGCGCGAGGAGGTTTGTCTGCCCCGCAATATCGGAAATCAGCTTGACCACCTCGCCGATCCGCGCGGCAGCCTCCGTGAGGTCCGCAACGGTCTTTTCCGCCGTATGGGCATGCGCATGCGCATCATCACTGATGTTCGTGGCTTCGACCATCTGCCGACGCACAGCTCTGGCGGCATCCGCAAGGCGCATTGCTTCTGCGGCGGCTTCGTCGGCACTGACTGCCGTTGTATCCGACGCGCGAACGGCCGCTTGAACTTCCTTGCTGGAATGGACGGCACCGTCAGACATGATGCTGGCATCCTCAGCCAGACCTTTAGACATTTCGCGCACGCGTGTGGCGACCGAGAGGATCTTTTCTTCCAGCGTCTCCGCGACGCTCAGCATTGTGGTGCGGCGCTCGTCAATCGAGGACTCGATGGCTTGTGCCGTCTCGGCATTCAGGCGCTCGACCTCCATCAGGGTTGAGCGAAACACCCCGACGGCGCTCGCGAGCTTGCCGAGCTCATAACGATCCTCACCATAGGGAATGGGGGTCGCAAGATCGCCTTTTGCAAGGCTCTCCATCCGGTCAATCAACCGGCGGGTGCCGCGCGTGATTGACAGCCCGACCGCCGCAAGCACGCCAAAAGCGATCAACGTCACGAGATAAGCAATCGAGAGATTGGTCCAGAGCCTCGATTTGAAGCCTGTGATACGCAGATCGAGCAGGCGGTCGAGTTCGTTTGCGGTTAAACTCCAGTACTGATCCGCCTTCCGCTGAAGCGTCTCGTGCAGTGGCGTCACTGTTTTGATGGCATTCGGCTCCGCACGCTCGATCAGAACGGAGGACGCGCGCTTGACCGCGCCATAGAATGCATCGGAATCGTTCTGGAGGTTAGCCTGTGCGCCTTTCAGCGCCTTCTCGAGGCTGCCGTCTGGATTATTTGCGATCGCCGTTTTGATCGAGGTGGCCAGACCGGAAGCGGCCGCCTCATAGCGCCCGAGCGCGATCATGAGTTGCGATTTCGCATCAAAATCCGGCGCCGTAGCGCTCGCCACAACGACCATCTGGTCATAGAGCGCGCGCGCTGCATCGGTCAGCTCCGGCAATTTCACAATTACTGCGTCCATGACGTAGAAGCTGTCGAGATCGGGGTCGAGAATGAGGTTTGAGCCATCGCCGATCTTGGAAATCAGCGCACGGGACGTCGCGCGGAGTTTGGCAGCCTGATCCGCTCCCGCAGTCGCCAACGCGGCGAGTGCATCTTTTGACTCGGCAGCCGTGGCCATCGCGGCATCAAAACCGAGCGCCAGTCTGGCCAGCGCGGTTGCCAGCTGCGCCGTCTGGCTCGTGGGCAGAGCGTCGGTGAGGTTTGCTGCCGCCTGAACAGGCCAGACGGCCTTCGCATAGACGATGCCGTCCAGCTCCTTTGCGGCGAAATCGATGTCCTTGAACGATTGCTCGATCAGCAGCCGGGAGAGAAGGCCGATGGCGAAGAGGAGAAAAGCAGCCGCGCAGGCGAGTTTTCCATTCATGGAAAGACGAAAAAGCGGCATTGTGCGCATCCTGCAAAGCAATGAATTATTCAAATATCACAATAAGATATTGCGAATTTATTATGCTAAATTAATTGTCGAAGCGCCTAAAAAAGCATCACATGAAGGATGGTAATATTCCGATCACGGTATCGGCGGCTACGGGTCGCGCTCCTTCGTTAGGCCGCGCGCGCCCTTGCAAGGAAAGAATCCATTTCATCCTTGAGAATCTCGGACTGTCTGGAGAGTTCTGACGCTGCACCGAGCACCTGTGAAGCCGCAGCACCAGAGGTCGTAGCCGCGGTCGTAACGTGCGTAATGGCCGAGGCGACTTCCCCTGTGCCGACGGCGACCTGCTGGACGTTTTCGGCAATCTCGGCCGTGGCCCGCCCCTGCTCAACCATCGAGCTGGTGATGGCTGTCGAAATCTCGTTCATGTCAGTGATGGTGGCTGTGATCTGGCGGATCGTCTCAACTGCTTCGACTGTCGTTTTCTGCATCGAGGTGATCGCGGAAGCAATTTCATCCGTTGCCCTACTGGTCTGGCTCGCGAGGGCTTTCACTTCCGAAGCGACAACGGCAAATCCGCGCCCGGATTCACCTGCTCGCGCCGCTTCGATGGTGGCATTGAGG
>NKIW01000005.1 GCA_002256205.1 Rhizobiales bacterium PAR1 | reverse complement strand
ACCGGGAGCGGCACGGTCTCACCTACCATGCCGACCTGCACCTTCGAGGCGAATTCGCGCGCGGCGTCGCCATCGCGGGTGAAGATCGCGGTGCCGTTGCCGTATTCATGGTCGTTGATCATCTTGATCGCCGAGCTGTAATCCTTGGCGCGAACGACCGAGAGGACCGGACCGAAGATCTCTTCCTTGTAGACCTGCATGTCGGTGGTCACGTGGTCGAAGAGGCAGCCGCCCATGTAGAAGCCGTTCTCGTAGCCCTGCATCTTGAAGCCACGCCCGTCGACGACGAGTTTCGCGCCTTCCTTGACGCCGAGGTCAACGTAACCCTTGACCTTGTCGAGATGCGCCTTGGTGACGAGCGGGCCGAAATCCGCCGAGCCATCGGTCGAAGGGCCAACCTTGAGGTTTTCCACGCGCGGAATGAGGCGCTTGACGAGTTCGTTCGCCGTGGCTTCGCCCACCGGAACCGCAACCGAGATCGCCATGCAGCGCTCGCCTGCCGCGCCGTAACCGGCACCGATCAGCGCATCAACCGCCTGATCCATGTCGGCATCCGGCATGATGATCATGTGGTTCTTGGCACCACCGAAGGCCTGCACGCGCTTGCCGTTGGCACAGCCACGACCGTAGATGTATTCCGCGATCGGGGTCGAGCCGACAAAGCCGATGGCCTGAATGGTGGTGTTGTCGATGATCGCATCGACCGATTCCTTGTCGCCGTTGACGACATTGAGAATGCCCGCCGGCAGACCTGCTTCGAGGGCGAGTTCAGCCAGTGCCATCGGCACGCCCGGTGCGCGCTCGGACGGCTTGAGGATGAAGGCATTACCGCAGGCGAGCGCCGGGCCCATCTTCCACAGCGGAATCATCGCCGGGAAGTTGAACGGGGTGATGCCAGCCACGACGCCGAGCGCCTGCCGCATCGAGTAGATGTCGATACCCGGACCGGCACCATCGGTATATTCGCCCTTGAGCATATGCGGCGCGCCGAGGCAGACCTCGAGGACTTCCACACCGCGCTGGATATCACCCTTCGCATCCGGAATGGTCTTGCCGTGCTCACGGGCGAGAATGTCGGCGAGGCGATCATTGTCGCGGGCGATCAGGTCGAGGAACTTCTGGATCACGCGCGCCCGACGCTGCGGGTTGGTGGCGGCCCAGGCCGGCTGCGCCGCCTTGGCGTTCTCAACCGCCGCATCGAGTTCCGCCTTCGAGGCGAGCGCAACCTTGCCCCGCACCGAGCCGTCCATCGGCTGGAAAACCTCCGTGAATCGGCCCGAAGTACCAGCAACATGCTTGCCGCCGATGAAATGCCCGTAGGTGATCATGCGCTTCTCCCATTCGAAATGATCGCGATTGCGCGCTTTCTTTCATATAAAAAAATGCAACTCAATCCTTGATACTGCGGTTCTGATCTGCAATTTTCAAATAAGAGCTGGGATCATAATAATGGATTGGGACAACGTTCGCGCGTTTCTCGCGGTGGCACGGCAGGGCCAGTTTCTGGGCGCATCGCGTGCGTTGCGTGTTAATCAGGCGACCGTCGCGCGGCGGATCACAGCGCTCGAAGGCGCGTTGCAGGCGACCCTTTTCGAGCGTTCCACCACCGGCGTGAACCTTACCGAGGCAGGTCGTCGCCTCCTCTCCCATGCCGAGCGCATGGAAAGCGAGATGCTTCAGGCCGAAGCCGACCTTCGCCAGCAGGATATCCATCTCTCCGGCCCCGTGCGCATCGGCGCACCGGACGGGTTCACCACCTATTTCCTTGTGCCCGCGCTCAATGCGCTGCTGGAGCGCCACCCCGGCATCGATATCCAGCTCGTGCCGATGCCGTTGGCCGTGTCCCTCGCCCGTCGTGAGGTCGATATCGCGATTACGCTGGACGAACCCGAGGCGGGCCGCGTCGTCGCGCGCAAGCTCACCGACTACAGCCTAGGCGTTTTCGGCTCCCGCGCCTATCTCGACCGTATGGGCAGACCAGAAATGGTGGAGGATCTCGCCCGCCATCGGCTCATTGGCTATGTCGAGACCTATGCCTTTTCCTCGGCGCTGAATTACGTCGAGGATTTGCTTGGCGGCCATCGTACCGCGTTCGAATGCGCGAGTGCGGTCGGGCAGGTTGAGGCGGTGCGCCACGGCCTTGGCCTTGGTGTCCTGCATCACTTCATTGCGGCGGCGATGCCCGATGTCGAACCTGTTCTGCCGGAACGCCGCGCCCAGCGCAGCTACTGGCTGGTGATTCACGAGGATGTCCGCGCTCTGGGCCGCATCCGCGCCGTGGTGGATCATATCGTCGCGGAGGCCACACAGCGCCGCAGCGCCTTCAATGTCCCGGCGCGGATGCCAAAGCCCTGAATTCCGCAGGCGAAATCACAGCTTGGACTTGCCTTCGCGGCATTCCGTCGCCATTCTTCAAAATTGGTATGACCAATTGACACGCGGCGGTTGAACGTCGCTTCGGAGAAACGCCTCATGTCTGCTTCCCGCACGCTTCGCCTGAACGCCGCCGACAATGTACTTGTCGCGCTGGAGACCATCGAAGCGGGAACAGAGCTTGAAGGCGGTCTCAAGGCGATCAACCGCACCCCGCGGGGCCACAAGCTTGCGACGAAAGCCATTCCAGCCGGTGAGGCGATCCTCAAGTTCGGGCAGATCATCGGTTTTGCCTCGGAGGCCATTCCTGCGGGCGGTTGGGTGCATGAGCACAACGTGGTGATGAAGGATTTCACCCGCGACTACGCCTTCGGCAAGGATTACATCCCGACTAAATTCGTCGAAAAGCCCGCGACCTTTCAGGGCTACAAGCGCGCGAACGGCAAGGTCGGCACGCGCAATTACATCGGCATTCTCACCTCGGTGAACTGCTCGGCCTCGGTCGCGACCTTCATCGCCAAGGAGATCGAGCGCTCCGGTATTCTCGCGCAATATCCCAATGTCGATGGCGTGATCCCGCTGGTCCACGGCGGCGGCTGCGCGCTCGATATCAAGGGCGAAGGCTATGAGGTTTTGAAACGCACGCAATGGGGCTATGCCACCAACCCGAACATGGGCGCGGTGCTGATGGTCGGCCTCGGCTGCGAAGGCTTCCAGATCAGCCGCTGGAAGGATGCCTATAACATTCAGGAAAGCGACACCTTCCGCTCCATGACCATTCAGGAAGTCGGCGGCACCAAGAAAACCGTGATGAAGGGCGTCGAGGCCATCCACGAGATGCTGCCGGGCGTCAACAAGGCCGTGCGCACCACCCAGCCCGCATCTGAACTCGTGCTCGCGCTGCAATGCGGCGGCTCGGATGGCTATTCCGGCATTACCGCCAACCCGGCGCTTGGCGCGGCGGCGGACCTGCTGGTGCAGCATGGCGGCACGGCCATTCTCTCTGAAACACCGGAAATCTACGGTGCGGAACATCTTCTCACCCGCCGCGCCGCCTCCCGCGCCGTGGGCGAAAAGCTCGTTGCGCGCATCAGGTGGTGGGAGGATTACACCGCCCGCAACAAGATGGAGATGAACAACAACCCCTCCCCCGGCAACAAGCTCGGCGGACTCACGACCATCCTCGAAAAGTCGCTCGGCGCAGCGGCCAAGGGCGGCAACACCGCGCTCACAGCTGTCTATGAATACGCCGAGCCGGTCACCGAGAAAGGCTTCGTCTTCATGGATACGCCGGGCTATGACCCCGTGGGCGTGACGGGTCAGGTCGCTGGCGGCGCGAATGTGCTGTGCTTCACGACCGGCCGCGGCTCGGCCTATGGGTGCAAGCCGACACCCTCGATCAAGCTCGCCACCAACTCGTTCATCTACACCCAGATGCTCGACGACATGGACATCAACTGCGGCGATATTCTCGAAGGCGTCTCCATAGAGGCCAAGGGTCGCGAGATCTTCGAGCATGTGCTGCGCGTCGCTTCCGGCGAGCCCTCCAAGTCCGAAACCTTCGGCTATGGCGACGCAGAATTCGTGCCGTGGACGATCGGCGCGACGATGTGAAGAACTGGATTCCCGCTCCTCGCTACGCTCGGTTGGGAATGACACGCCAGCCTGTCATCGCCGACGCGGCAATGCCGCGAGCGGGGACCCAGAAGGCATTTGACGTCCCGCGATGAGCGTATGAGGATAGTGCGAACAGGAAAAGTTCTCCATGCTCGATTTCCCAACCCTCGCCTCCTTCACCCTCCTCTGGCTCGCCATCGTGCCTACTCCCGGCGCGAATGCGCTGATGGTGACGCATGTGGCGATGACGCGCACGGGACGCCATGTCGCGCTGGCGCTGGCAGGTAATCTTGCCGGAATTGCTCTGCTGGCGACGCTGGCGCTGCTTGGCTGGGCCGCCGTGCTCGAAACCTTTCCGTGGCTCCGCCTCGCCGTGAATATCTTCGGCGGGCTCTACCTGATGTGGTTCGGCTGGAAGCTGGTAGACCGCGCCCGCACGGCCCCTGTCGCGCAGATTGTCGCGCGCGACACCCCGGCGGATTACCGCAAAACCGTCCTGCTCGGCTTCGTCACCGCGATCTCGAATGCGCAGGCGATCCTGTTTATCACGTCGATCTATGCCGTCACCGGCGTGCTCAACGCCAACCTCGCGACCGGCTTTGCAACCGTGGTGATCATGCTGTTCTGTAACGCGAGCTATCTCGGCATGCTCGGCTGGCTGTTCCAGCGCGAGAAGGTGCGCAACGCCTACCAGCGCTATCGCCGCGTGCTGGAGGGCACCATCGGCGTGCTGTTCATCGGCTTCGGCGGTCGCCTGTTGTGGCGGGCCATCGCCCGTTAGGAGAATATGCTAGCGAAGTGGGCACCGGCTCGCGTGAAGCAAATTCGACAAGGATAAAAAAGCAAAACAGGGGCGCAAAGGCCCCTGTCCAGATCCGCAAAACCGGTTCGATCAATCGAAGAAGGCGGTCGTGGTGTCGGTCTTCTTGTTGTACTTGATCGTCACCTTTGAGGTCTTGCACAGGTCGATATCGTGCCAGATGGCTTCCGAATCGTCCTCTTCATAGACGACCTTGATGTCGAACAGGCAGGTCTTGCCCGCGCCCTTGAAGCGGACGGTCAGCGTCTGACCGTCATCGAGCGTGTCGTCGGAGAGAACGTCGTCTTCCCACTCGTTGGTCTTGCTGGCCGAAACGAAGACCGAGCTGATTTCATAACCCGTCTGGTTGACGAGCTGGAAATCCTGCTTGGCCTGAGCCCAGGCCGAACCGGTCAGGGCAAGCGCGACGCCCAAAGCCGCAAACATCTTCCGCATTTTCTTCTCCCACATGCCACATTGGCGCCCCCGCGAAAGGGTCGGATTCTCATGACGAGTCAAGTTAAACTCAAGTAACGTACTCGAGCGCCCGGATCACACCGCGCAGCTCGGCTAGCCCCCTGAGCCGCCCGATGGCGGTATAACCCGGATTGGTGCGCTTGGTCGCAGCAAGGTCATCCAGCATCCGATGGCCGTGGTCGGGCCGGAAGATGATCTCGCTGCCTGCACCCCGTTTTGCGTTTTCTTTCAGGAGCTTGCCAAGAACACCGACCATATCGACATCGCCGTCGAGATGGTCCGCCTCGAAAAACGAGAGCCCATCCGCCTCGCGTTTTGTCGTGCGGAGATGTGCAAAATGAATGCGCGGCCCGAAGCGTTCCGCCATACCGACAAGATCATTACTTGCAGAAACGCCTAATGAACCCGTGCAAAAACAAATACCATTCGAGGTATTCGGCACAGCATCGAACAGCGCCTGATAATCCGCCTCGCTCTTGGCGATGCGCGGCAAGCCAAAGAGTGGCCGGGGCGGATCATCCGGGTGCAACGTGAGCTTGACGCCGAGTTCGTCCGCACGCGGACAAACCGCCTCAAGGAACTCCACGAGGTGTTGGCGCAGCACGCTCTCGTTGATCTCGGCATATTCCCGCAGCTTCTCGCGGAAACGCGGAATGGTCATCGGCTCGGTGGTTGAGCCCGGCAACGCCGAGGCAATTACCATGATGAGGTAGTCGATGTCGGCCTGGGTGAAGGTCGCATAAAGCGCCTTCGCCTTGGCACGGACATCCGCCGGATAGTCCTTTTCCGCACCGGGGCGCTCAAGGATATGCAGCTCGAAGGCGGCGAAGCGGAGGTAATCGAACCTGAGCGCGCGGGCGCCGTTCGGCAGTTCCCACTCGAGATCGGTGCGGCACCAGTCCACCACCGGCATGAAGTTGTAGCAGATGATCTTGACGCCGCAGGTCGCCAGCGCCTCCATCGAGGCGATCCACGCCGCAATGGACGCCTTGGCACCCTTGCCGAGACGCTTCACATCGTCCGGCACCGGGATGGATTCAACCACCGACCATTTGAGCGGCGTGCGCCCCGGCTGCGAACGCTCGATGATCGCCTGCCGTTCCTCAACCTCTTTCACCGTCCACGCCTGCCCGATAGGGATCTGATGGAGCGCATTGACAACATCGCTCGCACCGGCCTGCCGGATATCATCTAGGCTGACGGGATCGTTGGGGCCGTACCAGCGCCAGCCTTCTTTCAGGGTATGACGTCCAGCAGTCACTTCTTTGCTCCCCATATCACTTCAACACACCCATATACCGCGGCAGCCAGAGCGTGACTTCCGGCACGAAGGTGATGATCAGCAGCGCCAGAAACAGCGGCACCAGCCACGGCAAGATCGCCATGGTCGTGCGTTCCACCGAGAGTTTCGCCACGCGGCTCAGCACAAAGAGCACCATCCCAAGTGGCGGATGCAACAGGCCGATCATCAGGTTCAGCGTCATGATCAGGCCGAAATGCACCGGATCAATGCCGAGCTTGAGCACGATCGGCAGCAGGATCGGCACCAGAATGGTGATCGCCGCGATCGTATCGAGGAAGCAGCCGACGAACAGCATCAGCAGGTTCACGAGAATAAGGAATACCCACTTGCTCTGTGTGATGCCCAGAATGAACGCCGAGAAGGTCGCCGCCGCCTGTGACACCGTCAAAAGCCACGCGAAGATCGACGCAGCCGTGACGATGAACAGCACCGAGGCGGTCGTCTCGATGGTGTCGAAGGTCGCCTTGGCAAGCGTTTTCATCGTCATCGAGCGGTAGCGCACGAGACCGAGGAACAGCGACCACATCACCGCTGCCACCGCCGCTTCGGTTGGTGTGAACCAGCCGAGCGTCATGCCACCAATCAGGATCACCGGCGTCATCAGCGGCATCACGGCTGCGAACTTGAAGATATAATCGAGCGTCAGTACGCAACCGAGCGAGAGAAGGATCGACCGGTTCTCGGACATGCCGAAGTATTCAAAAACATACACCGCCGCCGGGAACAGGAAGACAACGGCGATTTCGACAAGCGCCTTGCCGATCCGAGGCAAGCTGAACTTCGCATCCGCGCCCCAACCGGTCACCCGCGCCCAGACCCAGACCGTGATCATCATCATGAGCGTCATGACAACGCCGGGGACCACGCCGCCAATGAACAGCGAACCGATGGAGACATTCGCCATCATGCCGTAAATCACGAACGGCAGGCTCGGCGGAATAATCGGCCCGAGCGTCGCCGAGGCTGCCGTAACACCTACCGCGACTTCCACAGGGTAGCCGTGATCCTTCATCGCCTTGATTTCAATGGTACCGATACCCGCCGCATCCGCAATTGCGGTGCCAGACATGCCGGAGAAGATCACAGAGCCGATGATATTGACCTGCGCGAGACCGCCGCGCATCCACCCCACGAGGTCCACTGCGAAGGAATAGATGCGCCCGGTGACGCCCGCGATATTCATCAGGTTGCCGGCGAGAATGAAGAACGGCACGGCGAGCAGCGGGAAGCTCTCGACGCCCGCGATCATGCGCTGGGCGACGATCACATCCGGCGCGATGCCATAAACCGCGATATAGGCCAGCGACGCAGTGACCATCGACACGGCGACCGGCACGCCAAACACCATCAAAAGGAGGAAGCCTCCAAGCAGGATCAGCATGGCTCAGGCTCCTTTGGCGGCGGACTTGGCCGCTTCTTGTGCTGCTTCTTCTTCCGAGCCGTCAAATGCGCCGGGACGTTCGAGGATAGAATAGCCGTTACGGAGATCACGATAGGCGACCTGAATGCTGCGTAACGTCATCAACACGAAAGCCACGAAAACCGCCATAAACAGCGGCATTTTCGGAAAATTGATCGTTGTCATCCGCTCGTCGTGAATGATGTCCGAATAGCGCCAGACAAGGACGGACAGATACCCAAAGACGACGATGCGAACGATGTCCACAAAGGTCGCGAAAAGGCGCCCGCCTTTCGGCGGCAGGTAGCGGTAGAGAAAATCGACATGGATGTGCCGCGACATGCGAACACACATCGCCGAGCCAAGGAAGACGATCGCAACAAGGCAATAGACCGCGACTTCCTCGGTCCAGGCGTAACTGTCGTTCAGCACGTAGCGCGTGAAGAACTGAAGGAAGACGCAGAGGCACATGCCCCAAAAAAGAATGAGCGTCACCCAATCCTCCGGACCATGACCAGAGAGATCGACCGGCGCGATCTCCTCATCGAAGGTCTTGGCGATCTCCTCATTGGTGATCGGCGTATGGGCAGGGGCGGAGGTCTGGGCCATGCGGGCTTCCTTCGTGAAGCGCTCTGATCGAGACCGGCATTTCACGCCGGCATCATAGGAATGGAAAAAGAACGACGCGCCCCGAGATGATCCCAGAGCGCGCCGCCTCGTATCGAAGCGTTACTTGATCGCCTGAATGCGATCCCAATCGGCCTTGCGATAGCCGAAGCTCTCGAAGGTCGTGTTTTTGGCCACCGTATCCATGTAGTCCTTGCGGTCGATTTCGGTGACGGTCAGGCCCTTGTCCTTGAAGAACTGGATCAGCTTGATCTCGTCGGCCTTGATCTTGGCGGTCGCGCGGGCAGCCGCCTCCTGGCTGACTTCCGTGAAGATCTTCTGCTCCTCCGGTGAGAACTTCGCCCAGGTGCCCTTGGCCACGATGGTGTTGAGGTGATCGACGATATGGCCGGTGAGGATGATGTGCTTCTGCACCTCATAAAACTTCTTGGCTTCAATCGTGGTCAGCGGATTTTCCTGCGCTTCGACCGTGCCGTTCTGGAGCGCGAGATACACTTCCGCGAAAGCGATCGGCGTGGTGTTGGCGCCGCAGGCACGCGGCATCGCGAGATAGGCCGGCACGTCTGGCACGCGGATCTTGAGGCCCTTCATCTCGGCGCAGGCTTTGAAGGCCTTGTTCGAGGTGGTGTGGCGCACGCCGTAATAGGTCACGGCGGTGATCTTGTGGCCGGTCTTTTCCTCGTAGCCCGCCGTCAGCTCCTTGAAGACATCGCTCTTGGTGTAAGCAAGCAGATGTGCGTCATCGCGGAAGGTGAAGGGATAATAGGTCACGCCGATCGGCGGGAAGGAACGGGCGGCAAAGCTCGAACCGGAGATGATGATATCGACCGAACCCAGGCTGAGGCCCTGATTGATGTCGGTTTCCTTGCCGAGCTGCGAGGCCGGAAACACCTCGACCTGGTACTTGTTGTTGGTGCGCTTGGCGAATTCCGCCGCCGCCCAGAGCGATTCCGTATGGAACGCCTCAGAAGTTTCATAGACATGCGCCCACTTCAGCTTGGTCTGCGCCGAAGCGGCGCCCATCGCAAAGGCAAGGCCGATGCCGGCCATCAGGGTCGATTTGATCAGGGTCTTCATGGTGTCCTCCCGTTTGGTATTGTCGTTTCTTAAGCCCGGCCGATCGCGGCACGGGATAGTCGTTCGGTCGAAAGTTCGCGCTCGTCGACCTCGCCTTCGAGATCGCCGAAGCTTTTGGAGAAGCGCTCCTGCGAGCGTTCGAGATGCCGACGCAGCGCATCACGCGCGAGGATCGGATCACGTTCGGCCAGGGCATTGCGGATCGCGCGATGCTCGCGCAGCGCCGCCTTCCAGCTCGCCTCATCCTCGAAATGCGCCGCCAGACGCCCGAAATACGGGCTCATGCGCTGGTTGAAGAGGTCGCGCACGCAGCGTTCGATCACCGCATTGCCGAGGATCGACGCCACAGCAACATGAAATTCCCGGTCAAGATTGATCGCCTCGTCGCTGGGCTGCACAGCCTCCTCCATGCGCGCGAGAATGCCATCGAGAATCGCCAGATGCCGGGGTTCAATCCGCGCTGCGGCTTCCGCCGCCACAGCCCCCTCGATAAACGAGCGGGCACGCAGCAATTCGAACGGGCCTTCTTCCTCAGTCCGCGCGGCTTCCGCGACGACAGGCGGTTCGCTGACGTAAATGCCGGAACCCACACGAATACGCACGCGCCCTTCAACCTCGAGCGCAATCAGCGCTTCGCGGATCGTGGGGCGGGAGACATTGAGGCGCTCGGCCAATTCGCGCTCGGTCGGCATGCGGGCGCCGACGGGAATCGCGCCCGAATCGAGATAGGCCCGGAGCTGGTCCGCGACCTGCCGGTACAACCGTCTCGGTTCGATGGCTTCGAGTGCCAAGTTCCGTCCTGCCCTGTTCATTTTTTTGTTTGACGATGTTCGTCTTGATCAATCCGCCAAAATTGGTCAGACCAATATACCAAGATTGACCGAGCTTGGCCGACATGTCAACAAAGTGACACGCTTTGCGCTGGGGAATGGGCTCCGCGCACGCCGGAACCTCCCCCGATGCGCCTTTCGACCCGCTCGCTGACCACTCTTCCCGCCTCTGTGACGCGTCCCGCCTATGATCGCGACAAGACAGCGATTGGTATCGTGCATCTCGGCGTCGGCGCTTTCCACCGCGCGCATCAGGCTGCTGTGATCGAGGAGTGCCTCGCACGCGGCGAAACCGGCTGGGCCATTGCAGGGGCAAGCTTGCGCTCGGCGGATACGCGGGACGCACTTCAACCGCAGGATAATCTCTATACGCTCTCTGTCCGCTCATCTCAGGGGGAGGCGTTGCGCGTCATCGGCGCCATCCGCGAGAGCCATGTTGCACCGGAAAACCCCGGTGCGCTGCTCGCCCGCATGGCAGCACCCACAACGAAAATCGTCTCGTTGACGGTTACCGAAAAAGGCTATTGCCACGATCCCGCGACGGGCCAGCTGAACGAGGCCCACCCTGATATCATCCACGATCTCGCCAACCCCGATACCCCGCGTTCGGCCATCGGCTATCTCGCGAAAGCGCTGAGGATGCGCCGCGCCAACCACACCAGCGCCTTCACCATCCTCTGTTGCGACAATCTCCCGGCCAATGGCCGTACCGTGAAGCGCGTCATCGACCGCTTCGCGCATCTCCTCGACAAGGATTTCGGTCATTGGGTCGCGGGCGAGGTCGCCTGCCCTGCGAGCATGGTCGACCGCATCGTGCCAGCGACGACGGATGAGGATCGCGCCCGGATTTCGGCGTTGCTCGGCGTCGAGGATCGCTGGCCGGTCGTCACCGAGCCCTTCCTGCAATGGGTTGTGGAAGATGTTTTCCCCTCGGGTCGCCCCGATCTCGCGCTCTCTGGCGTCGAGATGGTCAAGGATGTCACGCCTTTCGAACATATGAAGCTGCGTCTGCTCAACGGTTCGCACTCGACGATTGCCTATCTCGGCTATCTCGCGGGCTATGAAACCGTGGCCGACACCATCGCCGATCCGGCGTTTGCGCGCCTCATCCGGGCGATGATGGACGAGGAAATCACCCCGACGCTGGATATGCCGGCAGGCACCGATCTTGATGGCTACAAGTCCGCCCTCATTGAGCGCTTCCGCAACCCCGCGCTCAAACATCGGACCTGGCAGATCGCGATGGATGGCTCGCAAAAGCTGCCGCAGCGCCTGCTCGGCACAATCCGTGATCGTCTGAAAGCAGGTGCCCCCATCGACCGCCTCGCGCTCGGCGTCTCGGGCTGGATGCGCTATGTCGCAGGGACCGACGAGAAAGGCGCGCCGATTGACGTGCGCGATCCGCTGGCGACAAAACTCGCAAGCGTGGCGGCGGAAGCCGGTCCTTCCGCGGCGCGTCTCGCCCCGGCCCTCCTCGCGATGCCGGAGATTTTCGGCTCCGATTTGCCTGCGGACCCGCGCTTCACCGCCCCGGTGACCAAGGCACTCGAAAGCCTCTTCACGAAGGGCGCGGCAAAGACGGTTTCTGAGGCCTAAGCCGTTCCCTTCAAAGCGAAAATCCGCACCACTTTCTGCTTGCCGCGAATGGCGGTTTCGCCAAGCTCGGAAAGCGTGAAGCGCGTCTTCAGCAGCTGCGCCGTCGCCTCACCGACAAGAATCGGCGCGTCATACTGCGCCGTGAGCCCTTCGAGGCGCGAGGCAAGGTTCACCGCGTCCCCGAGCGCGGTGTAATCGAAGCGAAACTCGGACCCCATATTGCCGACGACGCAGGCGCCGGTATTGAGCCCGATGCCGACCGCAAGCGGCAGATGCGTGCGTCCCTCGATGCGCGCCTCGGCCAGCCGCTCGACCTCCAGCGCGGACATGCGACGCTGCATCTCCAGCGCCGCCCGGGCCGCCTTGGCGGCGTGATCGGGTTCGTCGAGCGGCGCATTCCAGAACGCCATCACCGCATCGCCCATGTATTTATCGATGGTGCCACCCTGCCCAATGATGGCCTCCGAAAGCGTCGACATCAACCGATTCATCAAGGCGGTCAGCGCCTGTGGGTCCTCGCGGTAGCTCTCAGCAACGCGCGTGAAGCCGCGCAAATCCGCGAAGAGCACTGTGAGGACACGCGTCTCGCCACCAAGACGCAGGAGATGCGGCTCGTTCGCAAGCCGCTCGACAAGGCTCGGTGCGAGATAATGCTGGAACGCCGCGCGGATCGCCCGTTTCTGGCGTTCCTCGCGCCAGTAATTGGCAAAAACCAGCGTCAGGAACACGGAAAATCCGGCCAGTAGCGGGTAAACCACATCAATGAGCAGGCGGTAGTTCGTGAACAGGAACCGCCCCGCCCAAAAGGTAACGCCGCCGAGCACCAGCCCCAGTGCCAGCACCGGCAGGGTGCCGAGACGCGGCACAAGCGCGATCATGATCAGCGCGAGCAGAGCGCCAGCGAGAATCTCCGCTCCTGCGGCGTAGTTAGGCCGTGTCAGCATCGCGCCGGACAGGATGGTCTCCAGCGCCTGCGCGTGGATTTCGACGCCGGGCATGGCCGCTTCCACCGGCGTCGCGCGCAAATCCTGCAAGCCGATGGCCGATGAACCGATCAGCACAAGCTTGTCCTTAAGACGCTCGGGCGCGATCTTGCCGTCGAGTAGATCGGCAGCCGAAACAAAGCGCTCCGGCGCATGGCGGGAAAAATTGATCCAGAACCGCCCGTCGCGCTCCGTCGGGATGAGATTGCCGCCCACAACGAAGCCGGAAATTCCCGCCGAATCCCGTTTGATCGCCAGAGCATCCCCGCCCGTAGCGACGCGCAGCAACTCGATCGCCAGCGTCGGCCGCACCACGCCCCCGACATTGAAGGCCAGCGGCACGCGGCGGAGAATGCCATCCTGTTCGGGCAGGACGGAGAACATGCCAACACCGGCAGCCGCAGCCTCAAGCTCCGGCAGATTGCGCAAAACACCAGGGTAGGAGGGCATGAGCTCAAGCGGATTACCCCCCATCATGGCGATGGGGAGATGCGGATCGCTCCCGCCCAACGCCATGTCCGGCAGGCCAGAACGCCCCAGCACAACGCGCGTGGAACGCAAAGCATCCGCGAAAACCACATCCGTATCCGGCGCGCGACGCAAGGCTTCAGCGCTCTCCCGCGTCAAGCCGGGCAGCCTCTCGGCAAGGCGCTTGGGCGAGAGCCGATCCGGTTCGGGGAAGACGATATCGAAGCCGATGGCGACAGCACCGGCATCGCGCGAGGCCTCCACCAGTCGCGCCATCACCCCGCGCGACCACGGCCATTGGCCAATGCGAGCAAGGCTTGCCTCGTCAAGATCGACAATCACCACCGGCGAATCACCCGTCACGCGCGGGTGTGATGCCATCGCCTGATCGAAGAGCGCGAGACGCAGCCGTTCAAGCGGCGCGGGATCGGAATATTTGAGAAGCGTCAGCGCAAGAAGCACCAGCACGCCGAGAACACGCGGCCAGCCAAAGCGCTGAAGCCAACGCCTTTTTTCATGCCCTTGCGTGTCTGTGGCTAATGCGCCCATCGACCCGGTTCTGCCCTTCGCCCGTTTCGGCGAAGTCTAGAGCAAGTCCG
Source organism: Rhizobiales bacterium PAR1 (assembly GCA_002256205.1). Lineage (GTDB taxonomy): Bacteria > Pseudomonadota > Alphaproteobacteria > Rhizobiales > Beijerinckiaceae > Rhabdaerophilum. Next base: position 388,681 of record NKIW01000005.1, on the reverse strand, counting down.
AGCCAAAAAGACACCCATTCCTGCGGGACACACTGGCGATCGCACGCTGATCACACCGGAAAGAGGAAAACAAAAAGGGAGCCGAAGCTCCCCAAATGTTTAATCGTCGCGGTAGATTTTCTCGCGGCGCTCGTGGCGCTCTTGCGCCTCGATCGACAAAGTCGCGATCGGGCGGGCATCGAGCCGGGCGAGGCTGATCGGTTCGCCCGTTTCCTCGCAATAGCCGTAGGAGCCATCCTCGATCCGCGAGAGTGCGGCATCGATCTTGGCGATCAGCTTGCGCTGACGATCCCGCGCCCGAAGTTCGATGGCCCGGTCACCTTCCGAAGAGGCGCGGTCCACGAGATCGGGATGGGAATCCGAATCGCTCTGCATCGCATTCAGCGTCAGCTCGGAATCACGGATGATTTCCTCTTTCCAGTCGCGAAGCTTACGCCGGAAATATTCACGCTGACGGTCATTCATGAAGGGTTCGTCGTCGGTCGGGCGATAGCCACGATCGAGCGAGACAACCTTCTTTTGGGCTTCGAGTGTCGCCATAGCCTCATCTCTCCGCAGGGTCTCAAGAGTTGGGCGGGGTATAGCGCTCCCGGTATGACGAAACAATCACGGGAATCAAAAAATCGGACGAAAGCCCTAATTACCGCAGTGCAATATAAAACTTTATGCAACTATCTTGCGGAAATGCCGCATTTCCGGGCAATTTCGTGCATCTTGTCCATGGGTGGCAAAGCGCAATTCACAGGGCACGCCGTGTAATCCAAACGCAGCAGCGTCTAAATCACATGTCACGACCGGTTGAATCACATGTCGCGGCGCTTGGCCTGCTTCAGTTTGGCGAGTTCAACCTCGGCGCGAAGCTCGATTGAGTCGATGATGCCGTCGAGTTTTGGATCGCCACTCGGCCAGCCCTCGCGCAGCGTGGCGCTGAGTCGTGCCTGCATATCGGGTGGCAAATGGCCGGAGAGCAGCGCCAGCTTCAACTCGTCGAGCACATCCAGCATCGCCTGACCGCGACGGGTGCTGCGACGCTTGCGTTCGCGGGAATTGTCCTCGGACTGAATGGCGATCAGCGCTTCAAGCCCGCCCATGATTGAGATCGGCGCCTGCGCTTCCGCCCGGACGGTGGCAGCACCGGTATCCAGCGTAAAACGCGCGCCACTGGTGCCCCCCGCCGGCCGGCCGCCTTGCGTGCCGCTCACCGAGTTCACCGCCTTCTGATCTACTATGCGCATCATGGTTGGTTCTGGCGATCTCATCTGACAGGACATCGGAGCCTCGGCCCTTGGGCCTTAACACCGACTTTCTGATCCTGATGATCGCTGAAGCTGGTTAAGCAGCGGTAACCATACCAGGACATTTTTGCCGGGTCGGCACTTTTGACCCGGGCGAACACCGCCTCTCCCTACGGATCAATCGCATTCGACCCATTGTTTTCAAGGGGTTATGACGCATTTCGTGTTGGCATGGCCTTCGCTAGAGAGTGCTTCGAACGGCTCCTGTCTCGCGTACGTTCACCCTTTTTTGTCGACCCTATCCGCCAAAAGGCCGCAGGAGCAGCACATAATGAGCACGAAGGCCCGCCTCGCTAATGTCAGGAGCCACCTGCGCGATATCGCGCTGGCACTTGGCCTGGGCGCCTTGAGCATCGCCATGCTCGGCACCCCGGAAGCCTCCGCCCTTTCGCGGATCAAGGATCTCGCCGCCATGGAAGGCGTGCGCGAGAACCAGTTGGTGGGATATGGTCTCGTCACCGGCCTCAACGGCACCGGTGACACTCTCAACAACTGCCCGATGACCAAGCAGTCGCTGACTGCGATGATGGAACGCCTCGGTGTCAACACCCGTGGCGCCAACATCCGCACCGCCAATATGGCGGCAGTGATGGTGACGGCGAACCTTCAGGCTTTCGCCACGCAAGGCACCCGCCTCGATGTCACGGTTTCCGCGATGTGCGATGCGAAGTCGCTTCAGGGCGCAACCCTCCTTGCGACCCCGCTGCTGGGCGCGGACGGCGAGGTTTACGCCGTCGCCCAGGGCAGCCTCGCGATCTCCGGCTTTGCTGCCGAGGGCGATGCCGCCAAGGTGACTCGCGGCGTGCCAACCGTGGGCCGCATCGCCAACGGTGCGCTGATCGAACGCGAAGTCGATTTCCGCATCAACAATCTGCAGAATCTGCGTCTCTCCCTGCGTAATCCGGATCTGACCACGGCGCGCCGCATCGCCGCCGCGATCAACGATTTCCTCGGTGCCGATTCCGCTGAGCCAACAGACCCCTCAACGGTCTCGGTGCAGGTGCCGAAGAATTTTCAGGGCAACATGATCCGCCTCCTCACCGAGGTCGAGCAGCTCCGCATCGAGCCCGATCAGCGCGCCCGTGTTGTCGTCGATGAGCGCTCCGGCATCATCGTGATGGGCAAGGACGTAAAGGTCAGCCAGGTGGCTGTCGCGCAGGGCAACCTGACCGTGACGATCACCGAAGCGCCGGAAGTCTCCCAACCCGAGCCTTTCTCGCGCGGTGTCACCACCGTGGTACCTCGCACCGGCGTCAAGGTCGATACGGATGACAAGAAGAAGCTCGCCATCGTGAAGGACAGTGTCTCCCTGCGCGAACTGGTCGATGGTCTCAATGCCCTCGGGGTCGGCCCGCGTGACCTGATCTCGATCCTTCAGGCGATCAAGGCTTCCGGTGCCCTCCAGGCTGACATCGAGGTGATGTGATGGCTTCGAACGCGATTGCTTCCAACCCGAACTACGCCCTCGATATCCGTCAGGCCCAGGCCGCAGGACGTCTCTCCAAGAACATGCCGGTCAATAAGAAGGCGTGGGAAACCGCGCAGGGTCTTGAGGCCAGCTTCTTCCAGACCATGGTCGGCTCGATGTTCGAGGGCGTCAAAGGCGAAGGCATGATGGGTACCGCTGCCACAGGTCAGGATACCTGGCGCGGCATGCTGATCGAGGAATACGGCAAGTCGATTTCCGCAAAGGGCGGAATTGGCCTCGCCCCGCAAATCTATCGTGAAATGTTGCGTAAACAGGAGTCGTCTGCCCATGCGGTCCAAAGACCCAACCCCTGAGCGCCCGGATGGCCGCGTCCGCATCTCCTCCCCGGAGGAAGCGACGACGCTGGTGATTTCGGCTCTCGAAGCGCTCGATAAACTCGAGCCGCTGATCGTCGAGGAGACCCGTCTCTTCAAGATCGGCAAGGTGCGTGAGGCGCTCGACCTCGCGATGGAAAAGAATGCCGCGGCGCAGGTGTATACCCGGTGCCTCGAAATCCTGAAGAACAACGCGATCGCCATCGGCCGCTTTCAGCCGGAGAATCTCGATCGCCTGCGCAGCCGTCACGAGGATTTTTCCGCGGGAATGGCCCTGAACATGGCGGTTGTCGCCACGGCGCGGACCGTCTCCGAAGGACTCTTGCGCGATCTCGCCGATACCATCGGCCAGAACGCGAGCCCGATGACCTACGCGCGTGGCGGCGTCAACCGCAAGCCCGGCACGGCGCCGCTTTCGCTATCGAAGGTCAGTTAAAGCATTTTCAAGCGAAGTGAGCTTCCGGTTCGCGTGAAGAAGATGCGTACAAGGTCAAATTTCAAGCCCTTTTACCTCCAGGATGGCCCGCCTGATCTGACCCCCGGATCAGGCGGGAACCTCCCTCAGAGACCCGCGAGATGCACCGCGAGCGCCAGCGCCGCCGGCACCGCCTGAATGAAGAGAATACGCCTGTTTGCCGTCGCCGCGCCATAAAGCCCCGCAACCAGCACACAGAGCAAAAAGAACACCCGGATCGCCCCGCCCCCCGCGCCGAGATACAGGCTCCAGATCAGGCCTGCCGCGAGAAATCCGTTATAAAGCCCCTGATTGGCGGCCAGAACGCGCGTTTGCGCCGCAAATTCGGCCGTGGTTCCGAAGGCCTTGCGACCGCGCGGCGTCTCCCAGAGAAACATCTCCAGCACCAGAATATAGACATGCAACAGCGCGATCAGCGCGGTGAGTGTCGTCGTAATCATGTGTTTCCCTCCTCCGCGCCGGTGCAGGTGAGGCTTCGCCTCTCGCCAAACGCGCTGGCGAGTATGAGCGGACAAACACCCCCTGAAAAGGGATGATTCGAGCGTTCAGCTGCGCGAAAAAGATTAATTCGAAGCTAAATTTTCGGCCCCTGATTCATTTTGTCTCAACCAAATTTCTGAACGAAAAGTAAATTCGGTCATGCCTATAAAGTGTACAGGCAGGACGTGGATGTCTGCCAGAAACGAGTTGTGTCATGGATACGCGCCTTTCAGGTTCCGTGCCTGTCGCGTCTTTCGGAACAGGGAGATCCGATCCGGTTCCGGTGCGACAAGCCGTACACACTGACCTCCCGCCGCCCGTCGCCGTCTCCGCTCAGGTCGGAGCCGATCAGACGCGCTGGTCAAAGGATCGCCGCTCCAAGGAGAGCGATCCTGTGGTCTTGAAAAAATACGAAAGTTCGATCGAGCTCGACCGCGAGACCGGCGACCTCATCTATAAGGTTGTCGACTCTGCAACCCGCTCGGCGGTCAGCCAATACCCTTACGAAGCCTCCCTGAAGCTCCGGGCTTACATCAAGGCCGAGGACGAACGGAACGGCAAGATCGGGTAGCAGAAACGGAAGCGCTTGTAATATAAGCGCTTTCTTTGCTTTTCTAATTCGTTAACCATGTTTTTTGAACTCTGATTAACCCTAACAAAGTCTTTTTTGTTAACCCTAACATTTTTTAACCAAGCCTTAGACGATCCGGGTGCACTCTGCCTCCAGAAGGCTGATAAAGCCCCGGAAACCATGCTCCGCAAAGATGGCGAGGATCGCCAGGGAGCACGGCATAGGGGCCGAAGACCGACACAGAAGGTGCCCCGATGACGATCCTGATGAATGACGCGACCAATGCGAATGTCGCCATCCTCCAGCGGACGAACGAGCTGTTTCAGCTGACCCAGAAGCGCGTTGCCACAGGCAAGAAAGTCTTCGGTGCCGCCGATGACGCTACCCGTTACAAGATGTCCGAGACTATGCTCGGGCGCGGCCGTCAGCTCAGCGACATCAACAACAATGTGAGCCTTGGTCTCTCCACGCTCGACGCGACGGACAAGACCCTGAAAAACATGGTCGGCCTGCTTGAATCGGCTCAAACGCTGATCCGGCGCGCTCAGGCGGAAGGCGCCGCCGGTCTGCGCAGTGCCAGCGCGACCGCAAACCTCAGCTCATCCACGGTCGTGACCGGCGTCGTCGTCGGCTCGAAATTCTCGGTGACCTCGGATACGGGCAAGAATTTCACCTACACCTTCAATTCGACCACCGTGACATGGGGCAATGTCGTCGATGCGCTGAATTCGGCGAATATCGGCATCACGGCGGAATTCGTCCCCTCGACGACGGCCAACCAGACCAACCTCCGCTTCGTTTCGAACAACGACAAAGATTTTACCTTCGACGCTGTGACCGACGAAAACGTGATGGACGATCTGACCGGCCTCACAACGCCCACCGGTCAGGTTTTCAACCCGGCTAACCTCTTCGCGACCGGCATCGCTGCGCCGGCGGCGAACGAAAAAGGCTTCACCGTGTCTTATGGCGGCCAGGTCACTGGCAATGTTGGCGGCGGTGTGACTGGCGCGACAGCGATCGCTGCAGGTACGACCCTCACCTTCATGGATGGCACCGGCGGCATTCGCACCCTGAGCTACGGTGCGGCAACGACCCTCACGCAAGTCATCACCGATATCACGGCGATGGGCGCAGGCATCAAGGCCGAGCTCGTCAACCAGACCGGTGGCGCGGCAGGCCCGCTCCAGTTCCGCATGCGGAATATGAACGGCAGCGATATGCAGATTCTCTCCGGCACCGGTGCTTTTGCCGCCGCCGGCGCGGTTGGCTTTCCCGGCATCACGGTGGGTTATGCCTCTCCGCTTTCCTCGAACAATGCGCTGCGTCTCGCCTACGGCAAGCAATACGATGCGATCATCGTCAATCTCGATCTTCTGGTGCAAAACAATCCGGTTCAGAACGGCCGAAACCTGCTGACCGGCCAGAATATGAACGTCGTGATGGATGAATTCGCCGGCAACCCGTTGACCATCACCGGCATTAATATCACCGCCGCCGGAACCTTGACCCTTGCGCAAGCAGGCTCAAGCTGGACTAGCGACCAGAATATTCAGACCTCGGCGACGCAGGCCAATCAGGCCCTGATCAACATCCGTGATTTTCAGGCCCAGTTCGCTACCTTCAACAGCTACATCAAATCGCGCTATGACCTGAACAAGGCCTATCAGGGCGATCTGAACACGCAAGGCGACGAGCTTGTTTCCTCCGACACCTCGGAAGAAAGCGCGAACCTGATGGCGCTGCAAACCCGCCAGCAGTTTGCCGTTCAGGCATTGACCATCGGCAACCAGAATGAGCAGTCCCTGCTCAAGCTCCTGAGTTGATTAGGATTTTTTCTCGAATTCTGGAAAGCGGCCTGAAACGGCCGCTTTTTTTGTTTTGGACTTTATTAATATTACCGATTTCTTCCGTATTAACCATGGTTCAGACACCATGTTTCTCAAGGTTACGTATTAACCCTCGGTTATGATTACCGAGCGCACCGTTGCGAGGTCGAACCCACTCCCCTGTGGTTTCGCTCGTGAGGCCAGGATGGCCTCTGACCATGCAACAGAAGGTGCAAAACTATGTCAGTCGCTTTTAATGCCGCCACCGCGGCAAACGTCGCTATGCTTCAGCAGACCAACGCGCTCTTCCAGGTTTCCCAGAAGCGCGTCTCGACCGGCAAGGCCATCTTCGGTGCCGCCGACGATGCGACCCGCTACCGCATGTCGGACACCATGAAGAACCGCGCGAAGTCGCTCGATTCGGTCAACAACAACATCTCGCTCGCCCTCAAGACGCTGGCTACCACCGACAAGACCCTCTCGTCGATGATCAGCATCGTCAATTCGGCGCAGGAACTCGCCCGTAAGGCTCAGGCCGAAGGCGCAGCCTCGACCCGTTCGGCCCAGACCACGGCCAACATCCTCTCGACGACCAACGTTGCCGGTACTGTCGCCAACATGCAGTACAACTTCTCGATCACCTCGGATTCGGGCCAGAACTTCACCTACACCTGGAACTCCGGCGCGACCAACCAGTCGGTTTCGTGGGGCACGATCGCCGATGCGCTGAACTCCGCCAATATCGGCGTCCAGATGACCTTCGAGCCCTCGACCACGGCCGGCCAGACCCAGATCAAGTTCACCTCGACCAACGGCAAGGACTTCCGCTTCGACGGCAAGTCGACCGAAACCGTGATGGACGATCTCCTCGGTCTTTCGACCGGTACGGGTGCCACCACGACCCTGACGGGTGCGAACGCGGCCGCCTATTTCGCCAACGTTGCTGCCACGGCGCCGACGCTCGCAGCGAACGAAACCGGCTTCACCGTGTCCTACGGCGGCTCGGTTGCCGGCACTGTTGCCGTCACTGGTGCAACGGCCATCGCGACCGGCTCCTCGCTCGTGTTCCAGGATGGTAACGGTCAGGCTCAGGCCTATGCCAATACGACCAACGCGACGAACATCACCGCAATGATCACCGAGTTCAACAACCTGTTCCAGACCAAGGGCGTGGTGATGGAACTCGCGAACACCGCCGGTGTGGCTGGTGCGACCATGCTGCGCATCCGCAACTCCAATGGCGGCGACATGAAGCTCCTCGCTGGTGTCGGTGCATTTACCTCGACGGCGAGCGGCGGTACGGTCGGCTGGGCGAACGTTCCGACGACGAGCTATTCGGCGCCGCTTTCAACCAACAACTCGCTCCGTCTGCAATACGGTGCGCAGTTCGACGCGCTGATCAACAACCTCAACCTGTTGGTGGTCAACAATCCGGTTCAGAACGGCCGTAACCTGCTCGCCGGTCAGAACCTCGGCGTGGTCATGGATGAATTCGCCGGCAACACCGTCGTGGTGACCGGTCAGAACATCCAGGGCCTCGTCTCGGCGAATACTCCGCTCGGCCTGACCTCGCCGGGCACGGCCTGGACCACGGACGCGGCGATCCAGCTCTCGGCGGCCTCGACCAACACCGCGCTGACGATCATCCGTGATCTGCAGGCGAAGCTTGCGACCTTCAACAGCTACATGTCGGACCGCTTTGACATCAACAAGTCCTACGGTTCGGACATGCAGGTCCTCAGCGACGATCTCGTTGCCGCGGATGTGGCGGAAGAATCGGCCAAGCTCACCGCGCTCCAGACCCAGCAGCAGTTCGCGGTTCAGGCCTTCTCGGCCGGCACCCAGAACGCCCAGGGCCTGCTTCGCCTGCTCGGCTGATCCCGACAAGCAAAGAAACAATCAGGGCGGCAGGGAAACCTGCCGCCTTTTTTGTTGCACGATCAGGAAGAACTCATGACCATCCGGATCAGTTCCGCGAGATTCCGCGCGCCGAGCCGCTGCATAACCCATGCCCTGTGGCCCTCCACCGTCCGGGGGCTGATCTTGAGCTGATGGGCAATCTCCTTATTGGAGAGCCCGGAAATCGCCAGATCCATCACTTCACGCTGACGTTTGGGGAGCGAACTGATGCGAAGACGCATCGCGGACTGCTGGGCCAGTTCCGCCCGCCGCTCCTCCGTCAGGGAAACCGCGCGCCGGATACAATCCAGCAGCCGGATTTCATCGAATGGCTTTTCGAGGAAATCGAAGGCGCCAGCCTTGATCGCCATCACCGCCATATCAATATCGCCATGCCCGGTGATCAGGATGACAGCAGGACTACCGGGATTTTGCTGCAGGTGCAGCATCAGATCCACGCCGCTCATGCCGGGCATCTTGACGTCCGCCACCACGCAATTGAACGCCGCCTCCTTTTCCGCCAGTGCCAGAAACGGCTCCGCGCCCGAAAAACAGGTCACCGAAATGCCATTCCGAAGCAAATAGAGACTCAGGGCGTCCAGCACCGCGTCATCGTCGTCAATCAGTGCCAGCCGGATCAGATCAGTCATGGGAGAATGGGCCTGCTACAGGAAGAGTGAAATGAACAATGGCGCCTGACGCGACATTCTTGAGCTGAAATTTGCCCTCATGGGCTTCAACGATGGTTCGGCACAACGAGAGGCCGATCCCGTTCCCGTCGATCTTGGTCGTCCAGAACAGGAGGGATTCGCCATCAAGGAGCGGCTCGGGAAAGCCGGTTCCATTATCGGAAACGCTCACCTCGACCTTGTCTCGCCCGAGAGGAATCGCGGAAATCACGATCGTGCCGCGACCGGGAGTCACCGCATCGGCGGCATTCTGGATCAGATTGACAAGCACCTGTTCGATCTGGATGCCGATGACATAAACTGGCGGCAGGTCCGGCGCGAGAACGACGCGACAGCTGATCTGGCGCTCCTCAAGCCCGATCCTGCAAATCTTGAGCGCATTCTCAACCAGCGCCGAAAGCCGATGCTCGAGCCGACCGCTGCGATCGAGTTTGGTCAGGCCACGAATATTCCGGATGACCTCTGCCGCACGGTCAATCTGCTCAACGGCCTTCCGGGTGATCTGCGCAGCCTCGTTGCGATCCACAGTCGCTGAAGCCAGAGAGGTTTCGACCAAGCGCATATAGGTTCCGGCCGCCATCAGGGGCTGGTTGATTTCATGGGCGATCGCCGCAGCAACCTCGCCCATGCTGCCGATCCGTCCCAGACGGAAAAGAGCTTCCTGATGCTGGCGGACCTGTTGCTCGAATTTTCGACGCTCGGACATCAGAACGCCGATGGCGAGAGCTGTCAGGCACAGCACAAGCAGGCGCGCCTGAAGGATGCTGACCTGACCAATCAGCGCATGTTGGGTTCCAATATGCAGAACCACGCCGATCTGCACCGCCAGAAGGCCGAGGCAAGCGCCTTCAACACCCGCGAGAATAGCCATCCAGGCCACCGGAATGGCGAGCAGGAAGAACCAGACATAAATGTCCTGCCCGCGCACGAGTGTTAAGGCCAGAACGATGCTGCCTATCGCGATGCCGAGCGCGAGCCGTCGCTTGTTATCCAACAGATGGCTCTCGCCCATCAGACGCATCAACAGCAGCGGTGTCAGCGAGATCATTCCGGAAAATTGTCCCACGCCGAACATCCGGAAGGCCAGGAAGGCCTCTTCCGTCTTCAGCAGACCCTTTCCAAGCGCCATCGCGACGTTCCCCGAGGCATATAGAAGCGAGGCGATGGAGCCAGCTAGGAGGAGCATTCCGATATCGCGCATGCTCTGCAATTTCGGATCAAACCGGGTCACGGACCTCTGCAGGATGAAAACCCCGACTGAAGAGGCCAACCCTGAGACGAGCATCTGCCCGACCTCCATATCCCAGACGAACGATACGCGTCCGAAAGCCAGATCAGCCAGCAGCGGCGCCAGAAGAACGAGCGGGAAATAGCGCCAGCCGCCATAAATCAGCAGAACGAGATCGAGGCCGGCGAGCGGATTCCAGAAGCTCACACGCAACGGAAAGGACAAGTCAGCAGAACTGATCCAATCCAGCGCGGCATAAGCGAGCAGATATCCTGTCGCCAAGGGATAGAAGGCCGCGAAAATCTCCAGCGCGGTGGGCTGGTTCACGTGCTTCAGCGTCGATCGAACGTCAGATGCTTCGTCCTGAACAGGTTCGCTCGATTTCAAGGGTACGGGCATGTGCGGCATGCCTCTTGGCTCCAGTCTGCTGTTGGATACTCTTAACCGGAGCCACTTGGTACTCCACCCCGTATCTCTACGTGGGAATTCTTCCGATCTAGGAATTCACCGCAGATATCCGCAATCCAATTGGGAACTTGGATGCTGATTCTGGGGCCTTGCCGTAAAAATGAGTCGCACGCGTAAAAACACGGCTGGTGTGCTCGCGGGGCAAAGCAATAGTTTTACATCCGTTCCAGCCCCTTCACCTTCTGTTTCCACCCGTTTCGACTGGAGCAGCTACGAAGATGCCGGCCTGAATTACGGCGTTGGCGCCGGCAAAAGACCGAAGCGCGGAACAAAGCTGACCGAATACCAGATTGCCTATATTCTTCAGGGCGCGGAAGAAGGGGTTCCGCTGGATGAACTCTGCCGAAAGATCGGCATGAGCGATGCAAGCTATCTCGCCTGGCGCCGGAAATACGGCGGTCTGCTCCAATCCGAATATGACCGGCTGACCCGGCTCGAGCAGGAGGTTGCGCGGCTCGAGCAGGAAAATGAGCGCCTGAAAAAGATGCTCGACAACCGGCTGTCGCCGGCAAAAAGACCCTGAAGGGCTGATCGCCTGCCGCAGCGGTTACGGCGAGAACTCCCCGACACGGATAGCGTCAGGGCTTTGGCTCGCCTTGCGCCCGACCAACCTTGCCTGATGATTCTGACAGGCCAGCGCGAGATTGTCCCGGAACTGCCGGATCGACACATCCCAGCGATAGCGGTCCGCTAGCGCCAGACAGGCCCGGCGATCCAGCGTGAGGCATCTCAGCGCCGCCGCGCGAAGGTCCTCCATCAGCAATCCAGCGCCGGTATCAGCGAGGACATCCTTCGGGCCCATCACAGGATAGGCCGCCACCGGGAGGCCGGACGCCAGCGCCTCCAGCAGAACGACACCAAAGGTATCGGTCCGGCTGGGGAAAACGAACACGTCCGCCTGCCGGTAGATCTCTGCCAGCGCCGCCCCCGTCTTCGAGCCCAGAAAGACCACCTCGGGGAAACGCGCCTGCAACTCGGCGCGCTGCGGACCATCCCCTACAATGACCTTGGTGCCGGGAAGATCGAGCGAGAGAAAAGCTTCGAGATTCTTCTCGACCGCGACCCGTCCGACATTGAGAAAGACCGGGCGCGGCCACTCCACCGTCGATTCCGTGCGCGGGCGGTAAAGCGCGAGATCCACCCCGCGCGACCAGTGCATCAGGTTCGAAAAACCTCGCTCGATGAGATCTGCCTTCAAGGATGGTGTCGAGACCAGAATGGCATCCGCCGCGTTGTGGAAGCGCCGCAGCACGGCGTAGGAGAGCGCGACAGGGATCGGCAATCGAGCGCGCAAATACTCGGGGAAGCGGGTGTGATAGCTTGTTGTCAGCGGTAGGCCTTGCCGCAGCGTGGCGCGCCTTGCGGCATAGCCGACAGGCCCCTCGGTCGCGACATGCACGACATCCGGCTTGAAAGCCGCCATGCGCTTTTCAATATCCGCCGCGCGCACCATCGCCATCCGGATCTCGGGATAGCCGGGCATCGGGAAATTCCGGAACTGATCGGGCGTGACAAACTCGATCTCCATGCCGATCGAAGGGCCGTGTGCGCGAACCTGTTGAAGCGTGCGCACCACCCCGTTGATCTGCGGCTCCCAGGCGTCCGTCGCAAGAAGAACGCGCATTCAGGCGGCCTTCCTGAGATCGGTACCGAGGTCAGACGTGGCCGGCAGGCTGATGCCCTCGGCGCGCAACGCTTCTGCAAAACGGACGATGCGCATCGTGCCGTCGAAATCCTCGACAAGCGCCGTGCAACTCTCGACCCAATCGCCAGTGTTGAGATAGCGCACACCCTCGATCTCGCGGTCCGCGGCGTGGTGGATGTGGCCGCAGATGATGCCATCGACGCTGGATTTCCGCGCCTCATCCGCCAGCACGGTCTCGAACTGGCCAATGAAATTCACCGCATTCTTGACCTTGAGCTTCGCCCAGGCCGAAAGCGACCAATACGGCAGGCCAAGCTTGCGCCGGACACGATTGACGATGTCGTTACTCCAGAGCGCGAAGGAATAAGCCCAGTCGCCCAGATGCGCGAGCCATTTGGCATGGGCAACGACGACATCGAACTGGTCACCGTGCAACACGAGGTATTGCTTGTTGTCTGCGCTGACATGGATCGCGCGGTCGACAATATCGATGTTGCCGAAGTTGAGTCCGACATATTCACGCAGGAATTCATCGTGATTGCCGGGAAGATAGATCAGATGGGCGCCCTTGCGCACCTTGCGCAGTAGCTTCTGCACAACATCGTTCTGCGATTGCGGCCAATACCAGCCGGAGGAGAGACGCCAGCCATCGATGATATCCCCGACGAGATAGATCGTGTTGGCCTCGTATCGGCGCAGAAATTCCAGAAGAATATTGGCGTTGCAACCCGATGTTCCAAGATGAACATCGGAGATGAAGAGAGATCGAACGTATCTCATCTCTGATTCTGACATATCGAACTCCAAATCATCGAATTCGGATACGCATCCTCTTTTACAGTTATATGACGATTCGAACTGAGACAGTTTGCCGGCTTGTCATGATTCTGAGAAATATCCGGCGCATGACGCCTTTATGCAAAACTCCTTGTTTGACTTCTCCCGCCAGACAGACCCGGACCGGCTGACCATCCAGCGCGCCTACCGGTTCTGGGCCCCGCTTTACGATCTTGTTTGCGAAGGGCTGTTCATGTCCTCGCGGCGCAAGGCTGCGAGCATCGCCGGCCGCATCGGTAATGACATTCTGGAAATCGGCGTCGGCACCGGGCTCTCGCTCGGTGATTACGGGCGCAACGTCAGCCTTTCCGGGATTGATCTTTCACCGGAGATGATCGGCCGGGCCGAAATCCGTGCCTCGAAGGGCATGATGGCGCGCCTGCGCTCGCTCCGGATCATGGATGCGCATGACCTCGCCTTCTCGGATTCGCGTTTCGATGTCGTCGTCGCGCAATTCCTGATCACGCTGGTGGAAAACCCCGAACGGGTGCTGGACGAGGCCCTGCGCGTCACGCGCCCCGGCGGCGAGATCATTCTCGTGAACCATTTCTATTCGGAAACCGGCCCTGCAGCGTGGCTGGAGCGCCGGCTGGCACCGCTCGTGCGGCCGATTGGCCTGAGGCCAGATTTCCCGTTCCAGCGGGTCGAACGTTGGGCCGAAGCGCGCGACGTCGAGATCATTTCGAGAACCGCCAGCGGCATCTTTGGTTCGTTTTCCATCGTCCGGTTGCTTGTCGCACGTCCGGCGACATCGCGAAGCGAGGTCCCCCATGCTTGAGTTGAACAACCTTTCCCGGCGCTTCGGCGCCAAGATCGCGGTGGATGATGTCTCCCTTGTCATCGAGCCCGGCAGCTTTGTCGGCGTGATCGGGCGATCTGGCGCCGGAAAATCGACGCTTCTGCGGATGATCAACCGGCTTCAGGAGCCATCCTCCGGGAAAATCCGCTGGCAGGGCCGAGAGATCACCGATTTGCGTGGCGCGGATCTGAGAGCCTGGCGCACGGCCTGCGCCATGGTGTTCCAGCAGTTCAATATTGTCGGGCGGCTCGATGTTCTGACCAACGTGCTGATGGGTCGGCTGCATCATACCTCGCTGTCACGCTCGCTACTCAAACTCTGGAGCGCGGAAGATCGCGCCATCGCGATTTCAGCGCTGGAGCAGTTCGATATCGCGAACCTTGCGGCGCAGCGTGCCGAGACGCTTTCTGGCGGTCAGCAGCAGCGCGTGGCGATCGCCCGCGCGCTGGTTCAGGAACCGCAACTTGTGCTCGCGGATGAGCCCATCGCCTCGCTCGATCCGCGCAACACCAAGGTGGTGATGGATGCGCTGCTGCGCCTCAACAAGCACTTCGGCATCACGGTCATCTGCAATCTCCACGACCTTGATATTGCCAAGGATTACTGCGGCCGCCTGATCGGTATGGCGCAGGGCCGCGTTGTGTTCGATGGCGCGCCGGAAACCCTCACCGAATCCGCCGCGCGTGAACTTTACGGCCTCGAAGCGAGCGAGGCGATGACGCTTCTGCCGCCCGTCGCCGCGCCTGAAAGCCTGCTTGCCGCCGTCGCGTGACGGCCCCATCCCCCGAAAGGAACTTTTCGATGTTGACCCGTCGTCTCATGCTCGGTGTGGCGCTTGCCACGCTCTCGGCCCTTCCCGCCCTCGCGCAGGATTACAAGGCCAAATACCCGGAACTCGTGTTCGCCGTGATTCCGGCGGAAAACGCGCAAGGCGTCAATGATCGCTGGGCGCCGTTCATGGCGTATCTTTCGAAGGAACTCGGCGTGAAGGTCACGCTGCGTGTCGCCAGCGATTATGCCGCGGTGATCGAGGGCCAGAAGGCCGGCCAGATCCACATCGGCTATTATGGTCCGGCGTCTTACGCCCGCGCGACCATGGTCGGCGCGAAGATCGAGCCCTTCGCCATCGAAGTGAACCAGGGCGGTGTGAAGGGCTATTATTCGGTCTTCTACGTGAAGAAGGACAGCCCCTACCAGAAGATCGAAGACCTGAAGGGCAAGAACCTTGGCCTCGTCGATCCGAACTCGACCTCGGGCAACAACGTGCCGCGCTTCGCCCTCGACAAGATGGGCATCGAGCCGGAAAAATTCTTCGGCAAGGTCGTGATGACAGGCAGCCACGACAACGCGCTGCTCGCCCTTCAGCAGGGCACGGTGGATGTCGCCGCCAACTGGTGGAACTCGGACGACGATTCCAATCTCACCCGCGTCGCCAACAAGGGCATGGTGAAGAAGGATGATTTCCGGATCATCTTCAAATCCGAGCAGATCGTGAACTCGCCCTATGCCTATCTCAGTGACCTGCCGGCTGACCTCAAGACCGCCATCACTGCGGCGTTCATGGCGGCCCCGACGAAGGATAAGGCTGCCTTCGACAAGCTCTCCGACGGCAAGAACGAGCCGTGGCAGGCCGTGACGCACAAGGACTATGAGCCGATCGTCCAGCTCAATAAGTTCGTCGACGCGCTGCGCAAGAAGGGCTCGTAAGCCTCCCGAGACGCCACGACGCCGGAGCTTCACAGCTCCGGCGTTCCCTTTTCCACATGCCCGGACAGCGCCCGCCCAATGGCTATTCCCTCGCACCTGCCGCAGATTCAGGTCGCTTCGCTGCTTGCGCTGTATGATGGCGATGTGCGGGCGCGACGACGCACGCTCTGGCTTGCGCTCGGGGTTCTGGCGTTCTGCATTCTGGTGGCGGGGCAGGTGTCGGAAATTGACCTTCCGAAATTCCTCACCAATTTTCACAGCTTCCCGAATTACATCCTGCGCATTTTCTTTCTCGAAAGCGGTGCGGTGGTTTTCTCGGATGTCGCCGAGTGGTTCTGGGGCCTCAAGAAATGGCTCCTCCACATCGGTGATACACTGCTGATCGCCTATCTCGGCACGCTGATCGGCGCGCTGGGCGCGTTTTACCTCAGCTTTTCCGCCGCTGCGAACCTCGCGAAGAGCCCGACCCGACGCTTTATTGCGCGGCGCATCCTTGAATTCTGCCGTACCGTGCCGGAACTCGTCTTCGCGCTGATTTTCGTCGTGGCCTTCGGCCTCGGACCAGTGCCCGGTGTGCTGGCGATTGCCATCCACACCTTTGGCGCACTCGGAAAACTCTTCGCCGAAGTGGTCGAGAATATCGACATGAAGCCGGTCGAGGGAATTCTCGCCGGTGGCGCAACGCGCTGGCAGGCGATCCGTTTTGCCGTGGTGCCGCAGGTTCTGTCGAATTTTGCCTCCTATGGCCTGCTGCGTTTCGAGATCAACGTCCGCGGCGCCTCTGTCATGGGGTTTGTCGGTGCGGGTGGCATTGGCCAGGAACTGATCGAGGCGGTGCGGAAATTCTACTATTCCGACATTTCCGCGATTCTGCTCCTGATCATCGGCACCGTGATCCTGATTGATCTTGGAACCGAGCATATCCGTCGTCGGCTCCTGAGTGCGGAGACCGGACGATGAAACACAATCCGCCCGATCTCGCTGGTATCCGTGCGCGTCATCCGCATCTGATGCGTCCCGATCCCACAAGCCGCCTTGTCACCATCGGCGTTGTCGCCGTCATGGTTGCGCTCGCGGGCTTTGCGCTGATGCGGCTTGAATTTTCTTTCGCGCGCCTCGGCAGCGGGATGGTTCAGCTCGTCACCTTCCTGGGATTAATGGTGCCGCCCTCACCCGGCGCTTATGCCCTGCTGTTCCTGCATGCGCTGGCGGAAACGGTGGCGATTGCCTTTCTCGGCACCTTGCTGGCAGCGCTGTTTGCTTTCCCGCTTGGTTTTCTTGCCGCGCGCGGGGTGCTCGGCGGCGCTGTACTCAGGTTCATCACGCGCCGGTTTTCGGACACGATCCGGGGCGTGGATACGCTGATCTGGGCGCTGATCTGGATCAACGTTGTGGGCCTTGGCCCTTTCGCCGGAGTTTTGGCGATCATGACCAGTGATATCGGCTCTTTCACGAAACTGTTCTCGGAAGCCATCGAAGCTGTCGATCACAAACCGGCGGAAGGCATTCTCTCGGCGGGTGGCACGAAGTTGCACGTCCTGCGCTTCGGCATCATCCCGCCGGTTCTGCCGGTGCTGCTGAGCCAGGTGCTCTACTATTTCGAATCCAACACCCGCTCGGCGACGATCATCGGCATTGTCGGTGCAGGCGGGATCGGCCTGCATCTCGCCGAGATGATCCGCACCTACGAGTGGGATCGCGTCGCCTTCATCATCCTCATGGTGCTCGTCACCGTGGCCCTCATCGATTTCGCGTCGACCCGCCTGCGCCTCGCCGTAGCCGGAACCCGTGCGCCCTGAACTGGAACAGAAAGCTCGATACACGACCATGACCCTGCAAAGCCTTTCTCCTCCCGCTTCCGAAAGTCGCCGCATCGCGATGGGCGTGCTTGCCCGCGCGCAGCGCACCGAACTTGAGGCGTCGCTCGGGGCCCATTGGCCGAACCTCGATTGCCGCGTGCTACGCCAGCCCGAAACCGGCCTCGTGATGCTGCGCGGGCGCATCGGTGGGGATGGCGCCGCCTTCAACCTTGGCGAGGCGACCGTCAGCCGCGCGGTGATTGAACTGCCGACCGGCGAGCGCGGCTACGGGCAGGTGCTCGGACGTGATCGCGAACATGCGCGCCTTGCTGCGATCCTCGATGCGCTCTGGCAGAAGCCGGAGACGAACGAGGTGGTCGAAACATCGGTTCTCCGCCCCATCCGCCAGCGTCTTGCAACTGAGACCGCCCAAACCAGTGCCGAAACCGCCGCGACACGCGTCGACTTCTTCACCCTCGTCCGCGGGGAGGATTGATCATGACCGCCGTTCTCGCACGAGGCTTCGACCAGCCGGTCGCGCAATCTCAGGCGACCTTCCGCGCCGTCATGCAGGCGCTTGCCAATCCAGGCAGGTTGATCGCTTTCCGCTCCACACTCGATACCGACACGCCTTTGCCGGTGAATGCAGCGGCCCTCGGGCTGGCGCTGCTCGATTTCGAGGTGACATTCCATCTCGCGCCAAGCCTCTCGGCTGGCTCGGTCGCGGATTACCTCCGCTTCCACACCGGTGCGCGCGCAGCGAAGACGACGCAGGATGCAGCCTTAGCCTTCCTTGACCTTGCCAAGGACACCCTTTGCCTCGCCGATTACGCGCAAGGCACGCCGGACTACCCGGATCGCTCAACGACGCTGATCGCGCTCAGCACCCGGGCTGAAACCGGCATGGCTATCGCCGGCCCCGGAATCAAGGCGGTTGGCACACTGGGTATCGCGCCGCTGCCGGCCGATTTCACGGTGCAATGGGCAGCAAACCGCGCTGGCTTCCCGCTCGGGGTCGATATCCTGTTTGTCACCGAAGAAGGCTTCATTGGCCTGCCGCGCTCGACGCGTATCGTGGGAGGCGTCTGATGTACGTAGCCGTCAAAGGGGGCGAACGCGCCATCGCCAATGCCCATCGTTTGCTTGCCGACAAGCGGCGCGGCGACCGTGAAGTTCCGGAACTCGCCGTCGAGCAGATCGACGAACAGCTCGCCCTCGCGGTGGATCGCGTGATGAGCGAAGGCTCGCTCTATGATCGCAAGCTCGCGGCGCTGGCGATCAAACAGGCGCGCGGCGATCTCATCGAGGCGATTTTCCTCATCCGCGCCTATCGTACGACGCTGCCGCGTTTCGGCTTTTCCGAACCGCTCGATACGGCGGAAATGGCTGTGCGGCGGCGGATTTCCGCGACCTACAAGGATCTTCCGGGTGGACAAGTGCTGGGTCCGACCTTCGATTACACGCATCGCCTTCTGGATTTCGCGCTGATGGCGACGAGCAATACGGAAGCCCCCGCGACCGCCCCGCACGAGCCGGATGTCGCGATGCCGCGCGTCACCGATATCATCGCCTCTGATGATCTCATCGAGCGTAACCCGCCGGGCGTTCCGGGCGCAGAAGTCGCGGATCTCACGCGCGAACCGCTGTCGTTTCCGGCGGATCGCGACCTTCGTCTGCAAAACCTCGCGCGCGGCGATGAGGGCTTTCTGCTGGCTCTCGGCTATTCGACCCAGCGCGGCTATGGACGCAACCACCCCTTTGTCGGCGAAATCCGGCTTGGCGAAGTCGAGGTTGAATTGATGGTCGAGGAATTGGGCTTTGCCGTTCCGCTCGGCGATATGACCCTTACCGAATGCCAGATGGTCAACCAGTTCTCCGGTTCCGCGACCGAACCCGCCCGCTTCACGCGCGGTTATGGCCTTTCCTTCGGGCATTGCGAACGACGCGCGATGTCGATGGCGCTGGTTGATCGCGCGCTCCGGGCCGAGGAATTTGGCGAAGAGCGCAAGGGCCCGGCGCAGGATGAGGAATTCGTGCTCTCCCATTCCGACAATGTGCAGGCGACCGGCTTCGTCGAGCATCTGAAGCTACCGCATTACGTGGATTTTCAGGCCGAACTCGCGCTTTTGCGCGAGATGCGCCTCGAGTTCACCAGCAAACAGAACCCCGAGACGCTGGAGGCTGCGGAATGAGCGCGCATAGGCAGACGAACTCCGAGCCGGCGTACAATTTCGCCTATCTCGACGAGCAAACGAAGCGGATGATCCGCCGTGCGATCCTCAAGGCCATCGCCATCCCCGGCTATCAGGTGCCCTTCGCCAGCCGCGAAATGCCGATGCCCTATGGCTGGGGGACGGGCGGCGTGCAGGTGACCGCTGCCATTCTTGGTTCGGAGGATACCCTCAAGGTCATCGATCAGGGCGCGGATGATACGACCAACGCCGTCTCGATCCGGGCGTTTTTCGCTAAGACAGCAGGCGTGGCGGTGACGACCGCGACGGAGGATGCGACCATCATTCAGACCCGGCATCGCATCCCCGAGGCCGCGCTTCAGGGCCATCAGGTGCTTGTTTATCAGGTGCCGATTCCGGAGCCGTTGCGTTTTCTTGAGCCGCGCGAAACCGAGACGCGCACCATGCACGCGCTCGCCGAATACGGGCTGATGCATGTGAAGCTCTACGAGGATATCGCTCGACACGGCCATATCGCAACGACCTATGATTACCCGGTTCATGTTGCGGGGCGCTATGTGATGGACCCCTCGCCCATCCCGAAATTTGACAACCCGAAAATGAATGATTGCGCCGCGCTCCAGCTTTTCGGCGCGGGCCGCGAGAAGCGCATCTACGCCATTCCGCCGCATACGCAGGTCGTGAGCCTCGACTTCGAGGATCATCCGTTCGAGGCGACGAAATTCGAGCACCCCTGTGCGCTCTGCGGCGCGACGATGAGCTACCTCGATGAGGTGGTCACGGATGACAAGGGCGGGCGCATGTTCGTCTGCTCGGATACCGACTTTTGCGAAGGCCGCCGCGCAGCGGGCCATCACGGCCACCTTTACGGTGGTGAAACACTCTCGAAGGAAGCCGCCGAATGAGCGCCCCGCTTCTCATTGCCGATAATCTCGCCAAGTTCTACGGCGCGCGCACCGGTTGCCGCGATGTCTCGTTCACGCTTGATGCCGGCGAGGTGCTGGCCATCGTTGGGGAATCCGGCTCGGGCAAGACAACACTGCTGAACCTGCTTTCCGGCCGCCTCGCGCCGGATGAAGGCACGACCTCCTACCAGATGCGCGACGGGGAAACCCGTGATCTAGCCAGCCTTTCCGAAGCGGAACGGCGCTATCTCGCCCGCACTGACTGGGGCTTTGTCCATCAGGACGCTGCGCAGGGTTTGCGTATGAACGTTTCCGCCGGTGGCAACATCGGCGAGCGGCTGATGGGCATCGGTGACCGGCATTATGGCAATATCCGCGCCGTGGCAGAGGATTGGCTGAAGCGCGTCGAGATCGACCCCTCGCGCATCGATGATCGCCCGACCGCCTATTCGGGCGGTATGCGCCAACGGCTCCAGATCGCGCGCAACCTCGTCACCGCCCCACGCCTCGTCTTCATGGATGAGCCTACCGGCGGGCTCGATGTCTCGGTACAAGCGCGCCTTCTCGATCTTATTCGCGGCCTTGTCGCTGATCTTGGCCTCGCGGTGGTGCTGGTGACGCATGATCTTGCGGTCGCGCGGCTCCTGTCACACCGGGTGCTGGTGATGAAGAATGGCGAAGTCATCGAATCCGGCCTCACAGACCGGGTGCTGGATGACCCGCAGGCGCCTTACACCCAGCTTCTCGTTTCATCCGTTCTGGCTGCGTGAGGGCCGCGATATGACAGTGATCCTCGACGTTTCCGGGCTCGAAAAGGCCTTCGAACTGCATCTTCACGGCGGTGCACGGTTGCCGGTCGTCACCTCGGTGGGGTTTAGCGTTTCCGCCGGCGAATGCGTGGTACTCGGCGGCCCCTCGGGCGCGGGAAAATCCTCCGTGCTCAAGATGATCTACGGCAATTATCTCGCCAATGCCGGCACGATCCTCGTTCGGCATGATGATGAGATGGTGGATGTGGTGGCTGCCTCACCGCGCCTCGTACTTGATATCCGTCGTCGCACCATGGGCTATGTCAGCCAGTTCCTGCGTGTCATTCCACGCGTACCAGCGCTGGAAATCGTCGCCGAACCGGCGCGCGCGGCAGGGTTTTCGTCCGAGGCGGCGCGCGAACGCGCGGCGGGTCTTCTGACGCAACTGAACCTGCCGGAGCGCCTCTGGGCGTTGCCGCCCTCGACCTTTTCGGGCGGTGAACAGCAGCGCGTCAACATTGCGCGCGGCTTTGCCGGGACGCATCGCCTGATGATCCTCGATGAACCCACCGCTTCGCTCGATGCGCAGAACCGCGCTGCGGTTGTTGGACTCATCGAGGCGCGCAAGGCGGAAGGCACGGCCTTCCTCGGCATTTTCCACGATGAGGACGTTCGCCACCGCGTTGCGGATCGCATCGTTGATATCACGCGCTTTGCTCCACAGACGGAGAAAGCCGCATGAACGCGCCCATCCCCCGCCAACCCAAGCTCTCCGACGTGCCGCTGATCCACCCGACGGCGGAGGTCAAGGACTCGACCATCGGGCGCTACACCGAAATCTACGAGCGCTGCCAGATCAGCGAAGCGACGATCGGCGACTACTCCTACGTGGTACGCGATAGTGAAATCTGGTGCGCGACCATCGGCAAGTTCGTTAATATCGCCTCACATGTGCGCATCAACGCGCCGAACCATCCGACCTGGCGGGCAACCCTCCATCACTTCACTTATCGTGCTGACAACTACTGGGCCGATGCGGCGCAGGAGAGCGGTTTCTTCGGTTGGCGTCGCTCCCAGCATGTCACCATCGGTCATGATGTCTGGATTGGCCATGGCGCGACGGTTCTGCCGGGCGTTACGGTCGGCAATGGCGCGGTGATTGGCGCCGGCGCGGTCGTCAGCCGCGATGTCGCGCCCTACACCATCGTCGGCGGCGTGCCGGCCAGTGTGATCCGCGAGCGTTTCTCCCCCGAGATCGGCGCGCGGATGGATGCGCTGGCGTGGTGGGACTGGTCGCACGAGGCGCTGCGACAGGCGCTCGAAGACTTCCGCACCCTGCCCGTCGATCTCTTTCTGGAAACCTATGAGGCCCGCCCATGAGCGCCCCTGTTATCTTTGAAAACGCGGAAATCGTTACGGCGGATACGCAGTTTCGTGGCTATGTCATCTCGCAGGATGGGTTCATCACCGAGATCGGCGAAGGCCGCGCGCCCGAGAAAGGGCTCGATCTCAAGGGCGACTACCTCCTGCCGGGGCTGGTGGAACTCCACACAGATCATCTCGAAGTCCATTTCATGCCGCGCCCCAAGGTCGAATGGCCGGCGATTTCCGCCGTGCTCGCACATGACGCGCAGGTGATCGGCGCCGGCATCACGACCGTTTTTGATGCGCTCCGGGTCGGCAATGATTACGACGAGGAGAAATTCGGCGCGCGGATGAAAAAGCTCGCGAATGCCGTGGCATCGGCCAAGGCGGACGATCTCACCCGCGCCGAGCATTTCCTGCACTTGCGCTGCGAGATTTCCTGCGCCGATGTCGTTGAGGAAATGGAGCAGTTCCTGACCGATCCCAACCTCAAGCTTGTTTCGGTCATGGATCACACGCCGGGCCAGCGCCAGTTCACCGACGTTTCCAAATGGAAGCAATATTATGGTGGCAAAAAGAATGTCAGCGATGCCCAGCTGGACGAGACCATCCAGCGCCGGATGACGATTTTTGCCAAGTACAGCGAAAAGAACCGTCAGGATATCATCGAACGCTGCCAGCGCCACGCTATCGCCATCGCGAGCCACGATGACGCGACCGCAGAGCATGTCGCCGAAGCCGTGCGCGACGGGATGCATATCGCCGAATTCCCGACCACCATCGAGGCCGCGGAAGCCTCGCACGAGGCGGGCCTGAAGGTGCTGATGGGCGCGCCGAATGTCGTGCGGGGCGGCTCGCACTCCGGGAATGTCGGTGCGCAAACGCTTGCCGAAGCGGGCGTTCTCGATGTCCTCTCGTCGGATTATGTCCCGACGAGCCTGCTGATGGGTGCCTTCGCGCTGCGCGATATCAAGGCCGTCGGCAGCCTTGCCGGCGCGATCCGCCTCGTGTCGAAAAACCCGGCCGAAGCCGCCGGGCTGACCGACCGCGGTGAAATCGCCAAAGGCAAACGCACGGATGTCTTGCGTGTGTCGATGGCGGGCGAGCAGCCGATTGTTCGCGAGGTCTGGCGCGAGGGGCGTCGCGTCGCATGAGCGCAGCTACCCCGCGTACAGCACCTGATCCGGCACCCTGCCCTGCCCCCGGCACCTTCGTGGCCGTCATCGGTGCGAGCGGCGCGGGCAAGGATACCATCCTCGCCGGCGCGCGCGCGGCACTCGCCGGTGAGCCCGCCTTCCTGTTTCCCCGCCGGCTGATCACACGACCGGCGGATCAGCACGAGGATAACGAGGCGATCAGCCCGGATGCCTTCGATGTGCAGGCCCGGAGTGGCGCATTTCTCCTCTATTGGAATGCCAACCGCCATTCCTACGCTCTGCCCGCGAGCCTTGAGCGCGATCTTGAGAACGGGCGGCATATTGTCACCAATGTTTCGCGTACGGTGGTCGAGGAGATCCGCCATCGCTTTTTAAAATCCCTCGTCGTCGAAATCCGCGTCGATCCCATTGTGCTGATCGAACGGCTGGCCCGACGGGGGCGGGAAAGTGCCGATGCACAGGCCGAGCGCTTCCGGCGTTCGGCCAGTCTTGCCGCCATGCCGACCGCCGATCTCGTAATCGACAACACGGGCGAAGCAGAGGTCGCGCTTGCGCATTTTATCAAAGTGCTGGAACGCCTCAGGGGTGGATCACGCCCGGATTGAACATCAGGCGAAGCGCCGCGCACCGGCGACGCACAACACGGTGAAGGCAGTCGCCGCCATCATCAGCGGCACGATCGGCTCTCCCAGAAGCACGCCTGCCAGCGCCAGGCCGAAAAAGGGCTGGAGCAATTGCAACTGCCCCACGCCGGCGATACCGCCTAGCGCAAGCCCCCGATACCAGAAGACAAAGCCGATCAGCATGCTGAAAACCGAGACATAACCGAGGCTGATCCATGCGGGCGTCGAGACCTGCTCAAAGTTCGCCGGCAGCGTGGCAACCGCCAGAACGGCCATCACCGGCAGTGCCATCAGCAGTGCCCATGAGATTACCTGCCACCCACCGAGACGACGCGACAGCCGCGCGCCTTCCGCGTAACCGAGACCACAAAGAATAATCGCGCCGATCATGCAGGCATCACCCTTCAGGGTTCCCCCGCCGCTTTGCAGAAGCGCAAAACCGGCCACGGATGACGCCCCGAGACACGAGAACAACCAGAAGATCGGTCTGGGCCGCTCACCACCCCGCAGAACACCGAACAGAGCCGTCGCCAGCGGCAAGAGGCCGACAAACACGATGGAATGCGCCGAGGTGATCGACTGAAGCGCCAGCGCCGTCAGAAGCGGAAAGCCGATCACCACCCCGATAGCGACGATGAGCAGCGGGACAAAATCGGCGCGATCGGGTCGCTTTTGATCAAGCGCGAGCAGCAGGGCCCCGCCGAGAAACGCGGCAATGACGGCACGCGCCGACGTGAGAAACAGAGGTGAAAAGCCGCCGACGGCAATCCGTGTTGCCGGCAGGGAACCGCTGAAAATGATCACACCCAGAAGGCCACTGCCCCAGCCCCGCATCGATCGCTGCATAACCCCTCGCTTTCCCGATCCGGATAAGCCGACGCATTGGCGAGGGGAAGATACACTTCCATACAGATCAAACAAACTGTATGCCTTATGAAAATAAAACAGTTATCATCGGCAGAGACCATGACAGATCACCCGATCAGCCGAACGCAGGCCGTGATGACGGCCATCCACCAGCGGATCGCCAGTCGCTCTCTGGTGAAAGGCGACAAGCTCCCCTCCATCCGCGCTCTGGCGGATACCCTCGGCGTCTCGCCCTCGACGGTGGTCGAGGCCTATGACCGGCTCGTCCATGAGGGGGTTATCCGGGCACGGGCAGGATCGGGATTTTATGTGGCGGGCGCCACGGCGCCGCTCGCGCTGGCAGAGATCGAGCCACGCCTTGACCGCAACATTGACCCCTTCTGGGTCTCACGACAATCGCTGGATTCCACGCCCGAAGCGATCCGTCCCGGCTGCGGCTGGCTGCCGCCGGACTGGATGCCGGTCGACGAGTTGCGCCGCGCGATCCGCCGACTGGGCCGCGAAGGCGACGCGCTTCTGGTAGACTATGGCTCGTCTCGCGGGTCGCCGGAGCTGCGCCGCGTGCTGGCGCGCCAGTTTGTGGCGGAAGGTCTGGAGGTTGCGACGAGCCAGATTCTCCTGACCTCATCGGGAACTCAGGCCATCGACCTGATTTGCCGGCTCCTGCTTCAGCCCGGCGATACCGTACTGGTGGATGATCCCTGCTATTTCAATTTTCAGGCGCTGTTGCGCGCGCATCGGGTCAAGATCGTCGGCGTCCCCTTTACGCCTATTGGCCCGGATATCGACGCCTTCGAGCGCGCGCTGGTTCAGCATCACCCCCGGCTCTACCTCACGAATTCAGCCCTTCATAATCCGACCGGAGCAACCCTCTCGCCGCAGGTCGCGCACCGGGTGCTGATTGCGGCGGCGGCGCATGATCTGACCATCGTTGAAGACGATATCTTTGCCGACTTCGAACCCGAGGCATCGGTCAGGCTTGCGGTGCTCGACGGACTCAATCGAGTCATCCGCATTGGCAGCTTCTCGAAGACGATCTCAGCTTCCATCCGTTGCGGCTATATCGCGGCCCGGCAGGACTGGATCGATAGGCTTGTCGATCTGCAAATCGCGACGAATTTCGGCGGACCCAGCCCGATGGCTGCGGCCCTTGTCGCGGGGGTTCTCGGGGATAGTGGCTATCGCAAGCATCTTGAAGCGCAGCGACGTCGCCTGTCGCGCGCCCGACAACAGGTCGCAGCGCAACTCGCGGAGATCGGCATCCGGCTCTGGCTGATGCCGCGTGGCGGCTTCTATCTCTGGAGCCAGCTGCCGGAAGGGCAGGATGCCTCGAAGCTCGCACAAGCGGCACTCGCCGAGAACATCGTTCTCGCCCCAGGCAATGTGTTCAGCATTTCGCAGTGTGTCCCGGATTT
This sequence comes from Rhizobiales bacterium PAR1, assembly GCA_002256205.1. Taxonomy (GTDB): domain Bacteria; phylum Pseudomonadota; class Alphaproteobacteria; order Rhizobiales; family Beijerinckiaceae; genus Rhabdaerophilum. The sequence continues at coordinate 361,884 of NKIW01000005.1, read as the reverse complement.
CATGCGGTTCAATGTCGCGCAAATCGAATGGCCCAGAACGAGAGCCGTTCTGGAACGTTTGCTTTCCGAAAATGTCATCAGGTGACTTGCGACTACGCCGACGCCATTATCATTCGCCGGCTAATTACCTACCGGGAGGAATAACGAGGCGCAGCCTCAAATCTGGTAGGCCGTCCGGATGCAGCCCCAGTGGCGCCCCTTGATGGTGATTGGCGCATCGACTTCCCGCGTCCTGACCATTCTGCTGCCCATGTCGCGCGCATAGGACTGGACGAGAAAGGCGCGTGTATTGCGTGCAGCCGCATACCCCGCCCGATCATCGAAAATCCGCTTGTTGCGTGCATTAGCCGTATTCCAGACCGGGTCATCGGGACGTTGAGGCTTGGAATAGACCGCATTGTGAACGGGGATATAGCCGTTCCGGTCGGCTGCCACGCATAGGGTCATGGCAGGATCGAGCTTCAGATAGCGCTCTTGAATCGTGGGCAGAAGCTTTTGCAAAATCGAGAGGCAGGGCGCTTCGAATTGCTGCGGGTTGGTGCCTGAAATAGGCGTATAGGTGTCATCGAACAGCGCGGCTTCCGACACCGAGCCGCTATCGATGGCTTGCGTCAGAATCTCGGTAATCTCAGAGGCAGCAGCCTGCGCGCGGTCAATCAGGGGCGCATAGTTCTCGCGGATCTTCGCAAGATGCGCCAGCAGCGCGGATCGGACAGAACTCGCCATCTCCGTGAACTGGGTCCGCCACTCGCCCGGCCCGGCCCGGACGATTGTCGCCGAGACAAGCCCGATGCCGTCGAGTCGGGCTTCGAAAATATGACCAACCTCCCGTTCCGGCAGCAAATCGGATTGCAACCACATCCCGCCCTCGGAGAGGTCGACGGTTTGCACGATGTAGAGTTGGCCGGAACTCGTGACATCGACCTTGAGGTCGATCGGAAAACGGTCCTGCATGCGCCGGTTTGTCAGGGGATTCTCGCGCAGAATGACCATCAGCCGGGTCGAGAGGCGTTCGACCGCCTCGCCGGAGGCACCCGCACTGGCGGTCACCTGACTTGCACATTCCGCCTCGCTTGTGATGGAGGCCGTTGCGCCCTCGATTTCCCGGAAGAAATCGGAGACATCATGCGACGCATCGATGATGCTGCGCGTCGCAGTGATCTGATGATCGGTGGCCGTCGAAACCGCCTCGAAGACCGGCCTGATCCGCCCGACAACCTGATGAATCTCTTCCACGCCACGAATGGACGCGGTGGCGTCGCTCAAGACGCTCTGCACCTGTCGCCGGACGATTTCCGTTGCCTGATGGGTTTCGTGAGCCAGTTGTTTGACTTCATTCGCCACGACGGCGAAGCCACGGCCCGCATCACCGGCGCGTGCGGCTTCAATGGTGGCGTTGAGGGCGAGAAGGTTGGTCTGCCGGGCAATCGCGCTGATGGTATTGACGACAGAACCGATCTCCGTCGACGAGTCGCTCAGCCGCTTCACAGTGTTCAGAACATCGTCCACGGTATGATCCGCAGCAGCCGAAACACTCGACGCATTCTGCACCTGCCGCTGGATCGCATCCGAAGACGCGGAGAGATCCTGCGTCGCCAGGGCCAGCGTGGAGGAACGTTCAATGGCCGAATGGGCCAGCGCGGCCAGGCCCTGAACATGCCCCCGGATCTTGTCGAGGGCGATATTGGCGTCGATCACCGAGCGCGCGACACCGGCATTCGAATCCTTGATGCGGCCGAGGATGCCGCGCAAATCGGCCTCGATGGCATCAAAAGTCGAGAGAATAGATTCCGCTGTCTCCGCGCCGTCTTCGGCCGCGCCTGCACCTTCTGGCGCTGCAACTTCTGCTTTCGCTTCGATCTGGGGGATTCCCCATGCCGCACGCCTCAGAAAATTGCCTATCATTCAGGACTCCTGTCCAATATTTAGTCAACCGATATCGTCGCGGGGTTAATGCGGGGTTATCAAATAGGTCTTTAGTCCTATTTTTGATTTATCCTAAGCCGGCCAATGATGCTCGAAGCGCCGGGAGCCAGGATGTCTGCTGTACCGGAGCATTCCGCTTCCCCTTCATCGGTTGTTGCTGCGAAAAAAGAATGGCATCAAGCAAGGAATGGCATGAAACCTTGCGGGCCTTTCCACTGCCCGGAAGTTGGAGCTGACCCCATGAAAATCGAATCCGTTGCCGTTCATGCCTGCCGGCTGCCGCCTTCCTCTCCGTGGGAGGATGCTACCAACAAGGTGCAGGGGCTCGAAATCATCTTCACCGAGATCAGGACCGACAACGGCCTTGCCGGGTTCGGCATCAGCTACACGGTCGATATCGGCGGCACCGCGATCAAGGCGCTGATCGAGGATTATCTCGCCGCGCTGGTGATCGGCATGGACCCGCTCGATTACGAGCGCATCTGGAACAAACTCAATCGCCAGTCCCGCCGCCTTGGGCTTGGCGTCAATTCGATGGCGATCGCGGCGGTCGATATCGCGATCTGGGATCTGATCGGCAAGCATCATGGCCAGCCACTGCATAAGCTGCTCGGCGGTGCGCGCGACGCGATCCCCGCCTATATCAGCGAGATCAACCTGCGCACGGATGACACGGTCGAAGATCTGCTTCAGCGCGTCGATGGCTACATCGCCGAGGGCTATCGCACGGTGAAAATCAAGATCGGCCGCGAGGAGATCGAGGACGACATCGAGCGGATCGTGAAGGTCAAGGAGCGGCTGGGTCGCGGCGGAAAATTGCTCGTCGACCTCAACCAGAAATGGTCGGCGGCGGAAGCGCTGGTGCGCGGCCCCCGGCTCGACCCCCTCGGTCTCGGCTGGATCGAGGAACCGATGCTTTATCAGGATATCGCCGGTCACGCCGCGCTGCGCCGCGCGATGCGCACGCCGATTGCCCTTGGCGAAAGCCTCTATAGCCGGCAGCAGTTTCTCGAATATCTCAAGGCCGATGCGGTCGATATCGTGCAGGCAGATGTCGCCTTTGTCGGCGGCATCACCGAGTGGCACAAGATCGCGCATCTCGCCAACGCCTTCGGGCGTCCTGTTGCTCCGCACTACATGATGGAGATGTCTTTGCCGCTGCTCTGCGGCGTGCAGAACGCCTACATGCTGGAAAATGTGATCGGCGGCAGCCTCACGGAACTCGGCCTGATCGAGATGCCGATTGTCATCAAGGATGCTATCGGTGTGCCTGTTGATCGCCCGGGTCATGGCATCGTGCCGGATTGGGCGGCCATCAAGGCGCATGAACTTACGCCGGGGCGAGTGCGCGCCGGCTTCTCCGGCGGCAGCAAATAGATCGGGAATGGCTTGTCAGGCCCCTGTTGCGAGGCTAGACATCGCGCCCTTTTGTCATCGTCGGACGCGCCATGCCATCCCTCTCCCCTGCCGCGTCGATCGGGATCGATTTCGGGACCAGCAATACCGTTGTCGCCTTTGCCACGCCGGACGGGCATGTCGAGACGCTGCGCTTTGATCACGCCGGAACCACGCTCGGTGTCTATGCCTCGGCGCTCTGCTTCTGGCAGAGCCGTCCGGGCGCTGCGGCCGAGATCGAGGGTGGTCCCTGGGCTATCGCGCGGTTTCTGGAAGGCGCGAACGCATTGCGCTTCATCCAGTCATTCAAGACCTTCGCCGCATCGGGCAGCTTCCAGTCCACGACGATTTTCCGGCAAAAATACCAATTCGAGGACATGCTCGCGGCTTTCCTGCGCACGCTCGCGCATCGTGCTGGCGCAAGGCTCGATTTTGGCGCCGCACGGATCACCATCGGCCGGCCGGTGCAGTTTTCCGGCAACCGCCCGGATGATGCGCTGGCGATGCAGCGTTACCGCGCGGCTTTCGGCCAATTGGGCGCCGGCCATGCCCGTTATGTCTACGAACCCGTTGGCGCGGCCTTTTCCTTTGCGCGCCAGCTCAACCACGATGCGATCGTGCTGGTCGCCGATTTCGGCGGCGGCACCAGCGATTTTTCGCTGATGCGCTTCTCGCGTCAGAATGGAGCCTTGCGCGCCGAACCACTGGGGCATGCCGGCCTCGGCCTTGCCGGTGACACCTTCGATGCCCGCATCGTCGACCGGGTGATTGCTCCCCGCTTTGGCAAGGGCGGCAACTACCGCTCGTTCGGCAAGGTGCTGCCCTTGCCGGTGCATTATTACGCGACGCTGGCACGCTGGAACGAACTTGCCCTGATGAAGGGCAGCCTCGAATTCCGCGAACTCAAGGAACTCGCGCGCTTTGCAGTCGACCCCGCGCCGCTGGAGGATTTCATCACCTTCATCGAACAGGATCTTGGCTACCCGCTCTATCGTGCGGTTTCTGCAGCCAAGGTGGCGCTGTCCTCGCAAGAACAGGTCGAGTTCCACTTTGCCGACGAGATGCTCGATATCCGCTCGACCGTCACGCGCGCGGACTTTGAACACTGGATCGCGCCGGATCTTGCGCGGATCGGTGCCAGCGTAGATCAGGTCTTGGCTGAAGCAGGGCTCGCGCCCGAGGCCGTGGAAAAGGTGTTTCTGACCGGCGGAACATCGTTCGTCCCGGCGGTACAGCGGCTTTTCGTCGAGCGTTTCGGTGCTGAAAAGCTGACCTCCGCAGATCAGTTTGAATCCATCGCGCAAGGGCTTGCCCTGATCGGCCTCGCGGCCGACCCCGATCAATGGATCGCTCGCGCACCGTAAGGCTGCATTTTCCAACCGTTGCGAAATCCGTAACGCTGGAGCCCTCCAAACTCGGTGCTTGTCCGGGCCATGAAGGGCGCCCTAGGATCGGAAAGGTAGGCGCGATCAAAGGATCCGCCAGGAAGGCCGGAGAACGCGACATGAGTGGAAATCGGAGCATGATGAACACGCTCGCCGCCGCAGGGCTCGCCGTCACGCTGGCCAGCAGTTTCGCGTCCGCGCAGACCAACAGCGCCTTCACCCTTTCCGGCCTTGTCGAAAAGGCAAGCGCGACGTCTGTCAGCGTACGCAATGATGACGGCGGTACGGTCGAAACCTATGCGCTGGGTCAGAACCTGATCGTACTCCAAAACAAGGTAGCCACGCTCGCGGACATCAAGCCGAACGATTTCGTGGCCTCTGCCGCCATGACCGGACCGGATGGGAAGCTGCACTCGACCGAGCTTCGCATTTTCCCCGAAGCCATGCGTGGCCTTGGCGAGGGGCAGCGACCCATGAACGATGCGCGCCATCAAACGATGACGAATGCCACTGTCACGGGCGCTGTTGTTGTCAACGGCAGCAATACCATCACGGTGACATTCGCGAACGGGGGCAAGGCCGAGCTGATTCTCGATCCGGGTGTTCCCGTCACCCGTATCGATGTCGCGGACAGGGCACTCGTTCGGTCCGGCGCGAAAGTTCGGGTGCAAGGGATGCGTGAGGCCAGCGGGGCAGTCGCCACCCGCATCACCATCCAATAGGCGTTCTGCGCGCGTCCTTATGCCTTTGCGCGGTAGCCCACGCCCGGTTCTGTCAGGATCAAGGTAGGTTCGGCCGGGTTTTCCTCGATCTTGTGTCGTACCTGCCCGATGAAAACCCGCAAATATGCGACATCCTCGGTATGGGCCGGTCCCCAGACCTTCGTGAGGATCTGCCGGTGCGTAAGCACGCGCCCGGCATGGGTGGCGAGCAGCACCAGCAGCTCGAACTCGGTCGGCGTTAGCTTGATAACCTCGCCGTGACGCGCAACGCGATGCGCCGGGCGATCAATCGTCAGGGTGCCCAGCCGAATGAGTTCGTCACGGGCTTCACCGCTCCGTTTCGGGCGCAGGATGGCCCGGATGCGCGCCAGCAACTCGCCGATCCCGAAGGGCTTTTCGACGTAGTCATTCGCGCCGAGATCCAGCGCCGCGATCTTCTCGGTTTCATCGTCGCGTGCGGAGAGAACGATCACCGGCACTTCGGACGTCTGACGCAGCTGGCCGAGCACCGCCTTGCCATCAAGATCGGGCAGGCCGAGATCGAGCACCACGAGATCGGGGCTTTCCGAGCCAATCAGGCGCAAGGCCGTCGCGGCACGATCCGCCGTCAGTACACGATAGCCCGCCGCTTCGAGCGCGTGACGCAGGAAGCGCTGGATCTGCGCTTCGTCATCAACGATCAGAATGGAAAATCCCGCGCCACTCACCCTAGTTCAATGCCTCCGGCAGCTTGACCTCCATTATCGTTCCGCCTTGTCCAGCCCAAGGACTTTCCAACGTCACCTTCCCCCCGAGCGCCTGCACGATCCCACGTACAATCGCGAGACCAAGGCCTGTGCCGCTTTGGGTATGGCTGCTGCCGCGATAAAAGGGATCAAAGACGTGATCCTGTTCTGCTGCCGGAATCCCCGGTCCGCGATCTTTCACGCGGAGAAACACCAGCGCATCCTCACGTGCAACTACGACCTGCACCGGCTGATCCGGGGACGAAAATTTCAGGGCATTGTCGATGAGGTTGAACAGCGCCTGCTCCAGCAGAACAGCATCCGAGCGAATGATCACGCTTTCATGCAGACATTCGAGCGTCACGATGCGCTGCGGGTAGGCCCGACGCGCTCGCGCGACGGCACCGCGCGCGGCATCAAGTACGTCAATCCAGTCCGGATGGAAATCGAGGCCAGCCTTGAGGCGCGTCATGTGCAAGAGGTTCGAGACATAGCGCGCGAGGCGTTCGGCCTCCTGCTCGATCGCCAGCAGCGTATCTCCGCGCGCCGCCGCCGGCATGGCATCGCCGAATTCGCGCAAGGAGGTGACCCCGCCCAGAATGGTCGCCAGCGGCGTTTTCAGGTCATGCGAGAGCGAGGACAATAGCGCCGCGCGCAGGGCCTCGCGCTCGGCGCTGGCACGCGCTTCGGCAGCGTCCTGCGCGTAGGTCAGCCGCCCCAGCGCCAATCTTGCCTGCTCGATCATAGCGTGGCGCGCATGCTGGGCCTGTTCATCCCGTCTGCCACTGGCCATGAGCGGCCTGTAGCCCACAACCCCATCCGTCTCGCCGAGCAGACGGAAGGCGAAACGCCCACCCGCCCATCCGGGCGCTGCAGGATCTTCGGCGCTCCCCCGCCGGAAAGCACGTTCGGCTGCATCACTATCCTGCGGTTCGAGCACAAGCCCCTCCGGCAAGCTGGAGCGGATCACCAGCCGCCCGGCCTCCGGGACCAGAACCAAGGCCTGTCCATCCGAGACACGGGCGAGATTTTGCGTCAAGGCGGCGAAGACAGCCGCAGGTGTTTCGCAGGTCGCAAGACTCGCCGCGCATTGTCCCATGACCTCCAGCGCCACGGCACGGGTCTGTGCGGCATCGGCCTCCTCGCGCAAGCGGCCGACGAGAAAGCCGGTCGTCGCCCCCGCTGCCAGAAGCACCACCAACGTAAGCCAATCGCCGACATGGGAAACATGAAAGGTGAAATGTGGCTCGATGAAGAAGAAATTTTCGGCGAGGAAGGCAAGAATAGAGGCGATAATCCCGGTCCAGAAACCGAAGCGCACCGAGGCAATGAGTACCGCCAGCAGAAACAGCAGCGGCATCGACGAGGCTGGCAAATGATCGCGCAGCGCAGCGCCCACGGCGACGGTCAGACCCACCATGATCACTGCGGCATAGAGCGCGCGACTTTGGGGCAGGCTTCGCCAATTAGCCGCCGGCGGCAAGATAGAATTTTCGGCCCTCGGGTTCATCATCCCCTATTTGTGGTGCCGTCAGATGGCGCTGTCCATGGTCTTTACGGGTTCTTTATGCGCACGGATCGAATGGCCTATCGCATCCTTATGCGCCAGAGCGTTGATCTGTCCCATGGCCAATGCTGGCCTCAAGGTGCCCCATGGACGCGACCACTCAGACTCTTTCCGCCCCCCCCCACGCCGCCAAGACCGGCTTCTGGACCCTGACGCTCGGCTCGATCGGTGTCGTTTACGGCGATATCGGCACATCTCCGCTTTATGCCTTTCGCGAGGCGATGGTGGCAGCGGGCGGTGCACATGCCGGTGGCGCGACCGTGATTGAACGCGCGAGCATCCTGGGCGTGGTGTCGCTGATTCTCTGGACGCTCATGATCATCGTCACGCTCAAATACGTGATGATCCTGCTCAAAGCAGACAATCAGGGTGAAGGTGGCACGCTCTCGCTGCTGGCTTTGGCGCAACGCGCGCTCGGGCGTTCGGTACCGGCGATCCTGCTGACCGGTGCAATCGGCGCGGCGCTCTTTTATGGCGATGCGCTGATCACGCCAGCAATTTCCGTGCTCTCGGCGGTGGAAGGTCTCAAGCTGGTGACCGCCAGTTTCGAGCCCTACGTATTGCCAATCACTGTGGTGATCATCATCGCCCTGTTCTGGGTGCAGTCACGCGGCACAGCGGCGGTTTCGGTGCTATTCGGGCCGATCACACTGATCTGGTTTGCGGTGATGGCCATCGGCGGCATCGCGCATATTGCCGATGACCTCTCGGTGCTCGAAGCCATCAACCCCGTCCATGCGGTCAACTTTCTGCTGAACCACGGTACCATCGGGTTGATCGCTCTTGGCGCGGTGTTCCTCTCGGTGACAGGCGCGGAAGCGCTCTATGCCGATCTCGGCCACTTCGGGCGCAAGCCGATCCAGTTCGCCTGGAGCTTTGTCGCTTTCCCCTCGCTCATCCTGAATTACCTCGGACAGGGCGCGCTGCTGCTCGTGCAGCCGGAAGCCATCGAGAACCCGTTCTTCATGCTCTACCCCTCGTGGGCGCTCATCCCTGTCGTGGTCCTCGCGACCATGGCAACCATCATCGCCAGTCAGGCAGTGATCACCGGGGCCTACAGCCTGACGCGGCAGGCGATCCAACTCCGGCTTCTTCCGCGTATGAAGATCCAGCACACCTCGGCTGAGCAATCAGGGCAGATCTACATGCCCTTCGTGAATACGCTGCTGCTGATCGGTGTTCTGGTTCTGGTGCTGGCCTTCGGCTCGTCCTCGAAGCTCGCCAACGCTTACGGCATCGCCGTCACCGGCACGATGGTGGTGACGGCCATTCTCGCGATCATCGTCGTCAACCGCCACTGGCACTGGCCGTTGCCCGCTGCGTTGGCGTTGATCGTACCCTTTCTTGTCATTGATCTCGTTTTTCTTGGAGCTAATCTCATGAAGCTTCTGGATGGCGGCTATGTTCCGCTGATCATCGGCGCTGCCGTGGTCACCCTGATGTGGACGTGGGTGCGCGGCACCAATCTACTGGCCCAGAAAGATCGCCAAACCGAAATTCCCTTGGTGGACCTCTTGCGTTCGCTTGCGCGCAAGCCGCCGCCTTCGATTCCCGGCACGGCGGTGTTCCTCACCGCACACCCGGAATATGCGCCAGTCGCGCTGATGCACTCGCTCAAGCACTTCAAATCGCTGCACGAGCACAACGTGATCCTGACGATCCGCACCGCCGATGTGCCGCGCATCTCTGATGCCGAGCGGGTGCAGATGGACGATATCGTCCCCGGCTTCCGGCAGGTGACGATGACCTTCGGCTATATGGAAGAGCCGAATGTGCCGCATGGCCTCGCGCTCTGCCGCAAGCTCGGCTGGAAGTTCGACATCATGTCGACCTCCTTCCTCGTTTCACGCCGCACGCTCAAGCTCGCCGCCCGAAGCGGCATGCCCCCTTGGCAAAGCCGCCTCTTCATCTTCCTCGCGCGCAATGCGGCCGGCGCGACCGACTATTTCCACATTCCAGCCGGGCGAGTGGTGGAGATCGGCACGCAAGTCAACGTGTAGGCCAATGTGGAAGCATTCGGATCCCGGCGTGATTACCCTTGCCGCCAGAAACTTGCTCGCGATAAAGGCGGTTTGCACGCGCCGGGTCATGACTTCATCTGTCGAAACCAAGAAAATCCCAGTTCCGGGTGGCGAGGGTATGCTCGAGAAAGGCACGCACCTTGAGCGAGAGTAATCTCGAGCTTGGGTAGACGAACTGGACCGGATAGGGAGCAGGCTCAAACTCGGAAAGCAGCAGTTTGAGCCGCCCATCCCGCAGGTGATCCGCAACCTGATACGACAACGCCATCGTGATGCCGCCGCCTTGCGCCGCATGCCAGATCACAGCGTCGGCGCTGTTTGAGGCATAGTTCGGGTTCACTTCGATCCCGAAGTTCTCGCCGTGGTGCCGGAATTGCCAGAGATGCGGGGCCGTCAGCGCGGTGAAGGAGATCAACCGGTGGCTCTTCAGCGCCTCCACCGTATCCGGGACACCCGTCGCCGAAAGGTATCCGGGTGCAGCAACCAGGACACGGCGGACGGCACCGACCTTGCGGGCAATATCGCTTGAATCCGCGAGGTGGCCGATGCGGATCGCGACATCCACACCCTCTTCGACGAGATTGACCATCCGGTCCGACAGCAGCAGTTCCGCGCGGAGCTTGGGGTGAAGGCTCATGAAGTCGCAGATCAGCGGCGCCACGTGCAAGCGGCCGAAAACCTGCGGCGCCGAAAGCACGAAGCGCCCCATGGGTTCGCCGCGCTCGCTCTCGGCCATCTGCTCGGCCTCGTCGAGATCCGCGAGAATGCGGCGGCTGCGTTCGAGAAAGCGATGCCCGGCATCCGTGAGGCTCACGGCACGCGTCGTCCGGTTGAGCAGGCGAACACCGAGCCGCTCTTCCAGTGCCGAGACATGGCGGGTGATCGCCGAGGTGGAGAGGCCGAGTTTGCGGGCCGCCGGCGCGAAGCCCTTGTGATCCGCCACCGAGACGAATGCACTGATGGCGTCAAAACGGTCCATGATATTATCCCAATTTATGCAATGATGATGCGCGATGATACCGTATTATCATTCATCTCTTGAGAGATCATCTTCCTCTTCGTCAAGCACGCAGTTCCGTGTGCCCCGAAACAGGAGAACATCATGTCCCGCATCCCGACCCCCGCCACCATCGACGCCGCCCCCGCCACTGCTCAGACGCTGCTCGAAGCCGTGAAGAAGCAGATCGGCTCGGTGCCGAACCTCTTTCGCCTGACCGCAACAAGCCCCGCCGCGCTCGAAGGTTATCTCAGCCTCAACGGCGCGCTCGCCAAGGGCGCGCTCAATGCTGCGACCCGCGAGCGCATCGCACTGGCTGTCGCCCAGATCAATGGCTGTGGTTATTGCCTCGCAGCGCATACCTACATCGGCAAGAATGTCGCAAAGCTCGGGGATTCAGAGATTGCGGCCAGCCGTGCCGGCCACTCGACCGATGCAAAGGCGGATGCCGCCGTCCGTTTCGCGGTCACCGTCACCACGGCGCGCGGCACGGTCAGCGATGCCGATGTCGCTGCGGTACGCGCGGCGGGCTATTCGGATGCCGAGATCGTCGAAATCGTCGCGCATGTCGCCCTGAACACGCTGACCAATTACATCAACGAGGTTTTCCAGACCGCCGTCGATTTCCCCGCGGTGTCGCTCGATCTCGCAGCATGAGCGTCGGAGGGGGCGCTATCGGGCGCCCCTTCTAATCCTCTCCGGACGAAGCCTATCCGGGGATCGGATCCAGACAAGGGTTCGATGCTCGCCGGAAAATTCTGGAGTGGGTGAAGGGAATCGAACCCGGATTCATCCGTGATCCCCTCCGGACGATGCTCGTCCGGGGATCGCCCTCAAACGAGAGTTCGATGCTCACCGAGAAATTCTGGAGCGGGTGAAGGGAATCGAACCCTCGTATGCAGCTTGGGAAGCTGCCGTTCTACCATTGAACTACACCCGCCTGGCAGAAGCGCCATAAGCCCAATTTTTCACAAACACGCAAGAGTTCAGCAGGAAAATGCCCAAGAATTTTGCCCCCGCCTCGCGTATCAGCCGCTTGACCCGGCGGCACTCCGCGCCACTCAACCGATGAAATGCTTCGAAAGCTTGAGCCCCTGCGCCTGATAGTTCGAGGACAGCCCGGCGCCGTAGAGCTGCTTCGGTGCGCCGGCCATTTTCTCGTAAATCAGACGGCCGACCACCTGTCCGTCCTCGACGATGAACGGCACATCCCGCGAGCGTACCTCGAGCACGCCTCGCGCGCCGGATCCGCCAGCCGCAGCATGGCCAAAACCGGGATCGAAGAAGCCGGCATAATGCACGCGGAATTCACCCATGACCGCATCAAACGGGACCATCTCCGCTGCATGATCCGGCGGAACATGCACCGCTTCCTTGGAGGCGAGAATGTAGAACTCGTTCGGGTCCAGCACCAGTTCTCGGCGCGCGCCGAGAAAGATCGGCTCCCAGTATTCGCTCGCGACATAGGCGCCCACCCGGTCGACATCTACGAGTGCGGTGTGGCGCTTACCGCGATAGCCGACGAGCCCCTGCGCGTCGAACCCCGAAAGATCGACCGAAAAGGTCACGCCGTCCTGAATCAGCGCCTCTTCGCGATCCACCAGCCGCGAGCGGGCATGCAACGCGCGCAACGCGATGTCATCGATACGCGGCTGACCACGCCGGAAGCGGATCTGCGACAGGCGCGAACCCATCCGTACGAGAACCGGGAACGTGCGCGGCGAGATCTCGGCATAGAGCGGGCCCTGGTAGCCCGCCGGAATGGTATCGAATGCGCCCGCGCCCTCCGTGATCACGCGCGTGAAAACGTCGAGCCGCCCGGTTGAGCTTTTGGGGTTGGCCGCCGCCGCCACATCAGACGGCAGGGCGAGTTCTTCCTGAACTTCCGCCAGATAGACGCAGCCGGTCTCAAGCACTGCCCCGCGCGTCAGATCGATTTCATGGAGCGAATAGGCAGCGATGCGTTCCGCGACCGAACCGCTGGGCCCCGGCAGGAAGCTCGCGCGCATCCGCCAGGCACGTGCACCGAGGCGCAGATCAAGGCTCGCTGGCTGCACTTGCCCCTTGGCGAGCGGCATCGGCACGCGGATCTCGGCGCGATCCAGCATAGCCTCGATCATCACATCCGAAAAAATGCCTGCTGGTCCACTCATCACGCTACCCTTCACTCAGGTTCCTTGATGGCTATAGGACAGCCAAGGGTCAGGCAACGGGAACCGCGCCATTTCTCCGGGTTTTCAACGCTTCTGCGATCTTTTGCCGGAATTGACGCCTCGCCGCGCGCAAGGCATGCTTGTTGCCGGAAACGCTTTCAAGAACAGGCGCAAAGCCATGTACACCGCTGTCACGGACGGGATTGAAGTCAAGGTTGCCCCTGAATACGCCGCCGAGCGTTCGCGCCCGGAGAGCGGAGAATTTTTCTGGATTTACGAAGTCGAGATCCGCAACCACTCCAGCGATACGGTGCAACTCCGGGCGCGGCACTGGGAGATTACCGACGGGTTCGGCAAAACGCAGCATGTGCGGGGCCTCGGCGTGGTGGGCGAACAGCCGATCCTGAAACCCGGCGAAGTTTTCCGCTATTCTTCGGGGTGCCCGCTGACCTCCGGTCACGGGATCATGGTCGGGACCTACGAGATGGTAGCGGCCGATGGGCGGCGGTTCGAGGTCGCGATCCCGGCGTTTTCACTCGATACGCCGTTTGTTGCGCGCACCGTAAACTGAGGCACTTCAGAGCGAGAGCCGATACTTCCGGCTGCAGAATTCGCAGGTTACGCCGATAAGGCCATCCGGTTCGCGCATCTCCGCAATGTCATCCGCCGCGAACTGCTGAAGCGTCTCACGAATGCGCTCCTCTGAGCAGCGACATTGATCGAGCATCGTCACTGGATCGGAGACGACCACGCCGCGCTCGTTGAAGAGACGATAGAGCAGCCGATCAAGCCCGAGATCGGGATCGACCAGTTCAATGTCCTCGGTGGTCTCAACCAACGCGCGCGCCTCGATCCAGGCGTCATCTTCCGGAACCGCGTGGCGGGTGGTTCCCTCAGGCGCGTCGCCGGGGTCGAGATCGGCCTGCCGGACACGCTCCGGCGAGGTCGGCAGGAACTGCGCGAGGACGCCGCCGACGCGCCAGCGCCGCCCGCCACCCGCGACGAGCTGTTCGCCCACGGCAATGCGCATCGCGGAAGGAATCTGCTCGGATTGACGGAAATACTGCAACGCCGCTGCTTCAAGCCCCTGTCCATCCAGCTCGACAATGCCCTGATAGCGCGAATTGAGCGCGGTCTGCTCCACCGTGAGGCCGAGATGGCCCTTGCCGAGGAGCGCGGCGGCACTGGCGTCCTCACCAAGCGCCGCCACAGCCTCGGCATCAAAACGCGCGTAGGCCCGCAGCGACGCGGGCGTTGAAAGGTCGACAACCAGCATGTTCACCGACCCGTCAGTTCGGGTCTGGAGCTGGAAGCGACCGTCGAATTTCAGCGAACTGCCCATGAGCGCCGCGAGCGCGACCGCCTCGGCCAGAAGGCGCTCGACAGCACGCGGATAGGCGTGGCGCACAAGAATGCTGTCGAGCATAGGTCCAAGCCGGATCGCCCGACCGCGCGTATCGAGCGGAGCGATGTGAAAGGGCAGGACGATATCGTCAGCGCCGAGCGCGGGAATAGCGCCCGGCAGAACAGCTTCTGCCATCAAGCGAAACTCTCGCCATAGGCCCAGGCGAGCACGCTCTTCTGGGCATGGAGACGGTTCTCGGCCTCATCGAACACCACGGATTGTGGGCCATCCATCACCGCATTGGTGACTTCCTCGCCACGCTTTGCCGGCAAACAGTGCATGAAGATCGCCTGTGGTCCGGCCACCTCCATCAACCGTGCATTGACTTGATACGGCTTGAGCAGGTTGTGGCGGCGCTTGCCATCCTTGTCACCCATCGAGACCCAGGCATCGGCGACGACGCAATCCGAACCTTCGACCGCCGCGTTGGGATCCCGCATCAGCCGGAGGTCAGCCTTGTTGGCCTTTGCCCATTCCACGAGCTTCGGATCAGGCTGAAGCTCCTCCGGCGTGGCGACTTTGATGGTAAATTCAAGCTTCGCGGCGGCTTCAACCCAGGAGCGCAGCACATTGTTGCTGTCGCCAACCCAAGAAATCGTCTTGCCGGAGATATTGCCCCGATGCTCTTCGAAAGTCTGGACATCGGCCATCACCTGACAAGGATGCGACGTCTTGGTCAGGCCATTGAGCACCGGAACAGTGGCATGCTGAGCCAACTCAACAAGCTGAGAATGGCTCAGGATGCGGATCATGATACCATCGACATAGCGCGAGAGAACGCGCGCCGTGTCGGCGATGCTCTCGCGTTCGCCGAGCTCGATTTCCTTGCCGGTGACCATGATGCTCTCGCCGCCGAGTTCACGGATACCCATGTCGAAGGACATGCGCGTGCGCAGGCTCGGCTGCTCGAAGATCATCGCGATGGATTTCCCGGAAAGCACCTTGTCGGAGGCCAGCGGCGCGCGGCGGCGTGCCTTGATGCGATGCGCACCATCGACGATGGCACGAATTTCCGTCGCGCTGAGATCGCATAGGTCGAGGAAGTGCCGCTGGTTCCCGGAAAGGTTGCGCGGGGTATTTGAACTGGTCTTTGCCATGGGTTCGGCCATGATTTCCGTCAGGATCGAAAGGGGTGAAAAGGCGGGCGAGCTCAGCTCGCCGCCTTCTGTTCAAGCGCGGTGCAGGCGCGGTCAAGGCGCTCAAAGGCCTCGCGGACTTCCGCTTCGCCGATATTCAGCGGCGGCAGCATACGGACCACGTTATCGCCCGCGCCTACGGTCAGGAAGCCTTCGGCGCGACCGGCAGCGACGAGATCGGTGTTCGTCACCTTGGTCTTGATGCCGATCAGCAGGCCGGAGCCGCGAATTTCCTGAATGATCGTGGGGTGACGATCTTTCAATTCGGCAAGGCGCTGGTTGAGATCGCGCGCGGTCGAGCGCACCTGTTCGAGGAATTCCGGCTGGGCCACAACATCCAGAACGGCATTGCCCACGGCCATCGCGAGCGGATTGCCGCCATAGGTCGAGCCATGCGTGCCCGCGACCATGCCCTTCGCGGCATTGTCAGTCGCAAGGCAGGCGCCCATCGGGAAGCCGCCGCCAATCCCCTTGGCGATCGCCATGATATCCGGCGTAATCCCCGACCATTCATGCGCAAAGAGCTTGCCGGTCCGTCCGACGCCGCACTGCACTTCGTCAAGGATCAACAAGAGCCCATGCTTGTCGCACAGCTCGCGCAAGCCGCGCAGGCACTGCGGCGGCACGGAGCGAAGCCCCCCCTCGCCCTGCACCGGTTCGATGAGGATCGCGCCGGTATCGGGCCCGATTGCCGCTTCGAGCGCCTTGTGATCGCCAAACGGCACTTGATCGAAGCCCGGCATCGCAGGGCCGAAGCCTTCAAGATACTTCTGCTGACCGCCCGCCGCGATGGTCGCAAGGGTGCGGCCATGGAAGGCGCCTTCAAAAGTAATGATGCGGTAGCGGTTGGGCTGGCCACTCACGGAATGGTATTTCCGCGCCATCTTGATCGCGCATTCGAGCGCTTCGGCGCCGGAATTGGTGAAGAAGACCTTGTCCGCGAAGGTGAGTTCGCAGAGGCGATCCGCCAGTCGCTCACCACCGGAAATCCGGTAGAGGTTCGAGGTGTGCCAGAGCTTCTGCGCCTGATCGACGAGCGCCTTCACAAGGTGCGGATGCGAATGCCCCAGCACATTGACAGCGATGCCGCCGGCGAAATCGAGAAACTTCCGGCCATCGTCGGCAAAAAGCCAAGCGCCTTCACCGCGATCAAACGAGAAATCGGCGCGGGCATAGGTCGGCAGCATGTGGGAGGTGGATCGGACGGCAGGCGCGGCAGAAGAAGCGGTTGCGCTTTTCATCGTCGTGCTCATGTCATCCTCCAGACGGGCTCTCGGCCCCAGTTCCAAAAACGTCCCGCCGAAGGTAAGCCGGCGAGGCTTTGCAGCAAAAAAGAAGGCCGCCCTCGGGGGCGGCTTTCGCCTCTTTGTTTCAACCATTTGCCGGAAAAAGTCAACGTTCCACGCCTTCGCCACAGTTGCGCGCAAGAAGGAGCGAATCAGCTGCTTGGTGATTATCGCTGTTGAAAACAGGGTGTGTTGCCTTGCGGACTCTCAACCTTGGCGGCGCGATCCGCTAGGGTCTTTTCAGGCAGGGCGCTGTTACCAAGGCGGTGGGCAGCGCGAACGGGCCGGTTCCGGTTCAGATTTCTCCAACCCGGCGTATCGGGATCCATCTCGCAAGGTATCGCGGGGCTGGCGGGGGATTCGGAATCCGAAAAGCCGAGGAGGAGGCACGATGTCTCAGGAGGTAGTCATGTCTTGGGATGACAATCGCATCGAGCAATTGAAAAAGCTCTGGAGCGAAGGTCTCAGCGCAAGTCAGATCGCGGGCGAGCTGGGTGGTGTCACCCGCAACGCGGTGATCGGCAAGGTGCATCGCCTCGGCTTGTCCGGTCGCGCGAAAGCCAAGCCGGCTGCGGCAGCGCGCCCCCGTAAGGTCGTGAAAACGACACAGCGCACAACGACCATCGTGTCGCGCGGCAATCTCGCCGTAGTCGAAATGGTGGATATGGAACCTGAGGTGATGCCGGTGCGCGAAAATGTGGTGATCCCGATGTCGCGTCGGATTTCGATCATGGAGCTGCGCGAAGGCGTCTGCCGCTGGCCGATGGGCGACCCGCTCCATGCCGATTTTGCGTATTGCGGCGCCGATTGCGGCGGCGGCAAGACCTATTGCGAGGCCCATGCCCGTGTCGCCTTCCAGCCGCACGGCGACCGCCGCAGAGCGTGAAAAAATATTGGCCTTCTGGACGAACAAACCCGCCTTTCGGCGGGTTTTTTGTGCGACCTTACGGTGGTTAAGCCCAGAAGATCAGTTCAGACGCCCAAAAGTCTCATCAAACGAATAGCCAGTGCCGCGTACCGTGCGGATTGGGTCGGCCTCGTTACGGCGGTTGAGCACCTTGCGCAGCCGGCCGACATGCACATCGACCGTCCGCTCGTCGACGTAGACATCCTGCCCCCAGACCTGATCGAGCAGGTGCTCGCGGGCAAAAACGCGCCCCGGACTTTTCATCAGGAATTCGAGCAGGCGAAATTCGGTCGGCCCAAGATGGAGTTCGCGATCCCCGCGCCGGACGCGCTTGGTCACACGATCCAGCTCGAGATCGCCCATCACGAGGCGCTGCGCGACATGCTCGGGCTTGGCACGGCGCAGCAAGGCATGCACGCGTGCGACGAGCTCAGGGACCGAGAACGGCTTGACCATATAGTCATCCGCGCCGGTCTGAAGGCCGCGGATGCGCTCGGCTTCCTCGCCACGCGCGGTCAGCATGATGATCGGCAGGCGCGCGGTTTCGGGGCGCGCCCGAAGGCGCCGGCAGATTTCGATGCCGGAAAGCGCCGGCAGCATCCAATCGAGCACGAGAAGGTCCGGCACGCTTTCGCGCAGACGGATATCCGCCTCGTCCCCGCGTGCGACATGCTCGACCTCGTATCCCTCGGCGGTGAGGTTGTAGCGCAGCAGGATCGCCAGCGACTCCTCATCCTCCACAACCAGAATGCGTGGCGCCATGGCGTGTCTCACACGTCCTTGGCGGAGAGCGAATAGGGCGCTGTGTCACCCTTCGGACGCGGGCCGGAAAGCTGCTGCCCCGTTTCGATGAAGTACACCGTCTCGGCGATATTGGTCGCGTGATCGCCCGCGCGCTCGATGTTCTTGGCGATGAACAGGAGGTGCGTTGCGAAGGTGATCGAACGCGGATCTTCCATCATGTAGGTCAGAAGTTCGCGGAACAGCGAGTTGTTGAGCGTATCGACCTCGCCGTCGTGCAGCCAGACATGGCGCGCGAGTTCGGCGTTGTTCTGGGCGAAGCTGTCAACCACGGTTTTCACCTGGCCGAGCACGAGATGCGCCATGTGCTGGATGCCCGAGAGCGAGCGCATCGAGAGGAAGCGTTCTTCCATCACGGTCACGCGCTTGCCAATGTTCTTCACGAGATCGCCGATCCGCTCGAGATCCGAGGCAATACGGATCGTCCCCATGATCTGCCGCAGGTCATTCGCCATCGGCTGGCGGCGCGCGATGACCAGCACCGCGAGTTCCTCTATATCGTGCTGCAGCGCATCGAGCTGTGCATCGCGTTCGATCACACCGCGCGCCTTGGACACATCGTGTTTGCTCAGGGCGTCCAGCGCATCGACCATCATGGCTTCGGCGATGCCGCCCATCTGGTTGATCTTCGAGGAGAGCAAACCGAGCTCTTCGTCAAAGGTCCGCACGATATGTTGCGTCATCGTTTCTCTCTCCTCCGCCCGCGCGGCGCTGATTATCACGGCTTCAGGACCAGATCGCCAAAAGCACCCTGCAAAAGCACCTTGCATGAGTAAGGCGAGGCCCTGATCAACGTCCAGCGCAAAAGCACGAACCTGCGCCTATGCTTCCGCTCTCTCCTAGAAGTTCGTCATGACAGAAGCATGACACTCCAACATACTGTTTCAGAAGCGTTATTTTGGCGTCAATGCCGGCAACGTCACGGTAAAGGTCGCGCCGTCCCCCGGTATGCTCGCAATGCCAAGCCGTCCACGGTGGCGCGTGACGATATGCTTGACGATGGAAAGGCCCAGCCCTGTGCCTCCCATAACGCGGCTCTCACTCACATCCGCACGGTAAAACCGCTCCGTGAGACGAGGCAGATGCTTGGCGGCGATGCCGGGGCCGAAATCGCGCACTGTGATAGCCAGCGCGGGCCCGATCACCGCATCCTCAACCGGCGTCAGACCAATCTCGACCACCCCACCGCTTTGGCCGTATTTTATGCCGTTCTCGATGAGATTCTCGAAGACGCGCAGAAGCTCGTCCCGGTCTCCCGCCACCAGGGATCGCGCCTCGGGCAACGTCAGCTTCAACGCCACCGCGCGATCCTGCGCGAGGCCGCCGAGTGTATCGACGACAGAGCGCAGGGCGGCCACGAGATCGATCTCGGCGGAGGGCGTGATATGAGCGCTCATCTCGATCTTGGAGAGCGAGAGGAGGTCATCGATCAGGCGGGCCATGCGCCGCGCCTGCGTTTCCATGATGCCAAGGAACGTCCGACGCGCCGTCGCATCGTCCCGTGCCGGCCCCTGAAGGGTCTCGACGAAGCCAAGAATGGAGGCCAGTGGCGTGCGCAACTCATGGCTCGCGTTGGCGACAAAATCGACGCGCATCGCCTCGATACGCTTAGCAGCGCTCGTTTCGGTCATGAAGATCACGGCAAAGGCGGTGCCGATGGCGAGGTGCCCGACCTCCGGGGCCCCGCCAAGGCGGCGGATCAGCACATCATACGAGCGTTCGACCGGAATGTGATCGAGGAGTTCGAAGCGGACTTCGGAGTCGTTTCCCAGAACCGCTTCAAGCCCGGACAGCATCGCCGGCGCACGAATGAAAAATGTCACGGGATGTCCTTGCTTGAGCCCCGGAAAGGCTTTGAGCGCGGCGGCATTGGCATGGACGATATGGCCGCGTCGGTCGGTCAGGATGGTCGGTGCGCCGAGCGCATCGAGCACCGTCGAGAGTTTGAATTCGGCATCGGGACGCAGAACGCGCGCCGCTTCGGAAAGGCGTCCCTCCTCTCGCCGCAAAGCAGGGCGCCAGCCCACATAGATCAACGCAAGCAACAGCAGCGCAAGGCCATGCGCGAGCCAGGGAAGACTGGAAAGATGCGCCAGCGCCAGCACCGCCAGGCCCGTAGCCAAAGCCATGAGGCGCAGCACTTTTCCCTGAACGACCCGAGACCGCAGGGCCGAAGGTGGCGCCTCCGGCAAGGGTGCCCCGGCCTCAGGCATCGGCCGCATGATCCTGTGGCTTGCTCTCCAGCTGTCGCTTGAGCATCCCGGCGCGGATCATGATCTCACGCGTCCCCAGCAGGATCAGCGCCAGCATGAACGGCAGCAGGTAATAGCAGAGCCGGTAGACCAGCAGCGCGCCGAGCAATGCCTCTTTCGGCACACCTGGCAAAGCCAGCAGCATCGTCGCCTCGAAAACGCCAATGCCACCCGGCGCGTGGCTTGCGATGCCGAGAAGGCAGGCGAAAACATAGGCTGCGAGCATGGTCGCAAACGGCACATGGGCATCCGCCGGCAGCAGGACATAGAGCACCGCTGCGCCGGCACAGACATCCGCCGCACCGAGCGCCATCTGCTTGAGCGTGACACCAATGCCCGGCAGACGAAGCTGCCAGCCCTGCACCGCGATACGGCGATTTCCGCGCTTGACGACGAAAAGGTAGAAGCCCACCGCCGCGCAAACCGCGAGACCAATCAGCATGTTCATCGGCAACGGCAGCCGCGTGAAGGTCGCGCTTGCCACCGGCGCCGCGATCATCACGATGCCGAGCACCACGCCCATGCCGAGCCAGAAGGTGATCCCGGCGATCAGCGTGAGGCTCGCAATGGCACTCGCGCCAAGACCGACAGAACTATAGATCCAGTAGCGCACGGTTGCCGCCGTCAGCAGCGGAAAACCGAGCGTGAAACTCACAGCATAGCTTGTGAACGAGGCGAGTGCTGCTGTCCGGTAGCGCACCTTGATGTCCGTGACTTCCCGCAGCGCGACCCAGTCGTAGCCCGTCAGCATCACGTAGGAGAGCGCGGTGAAAAGGATAGCAAGACCGATCTGCCGCCCTTGCGCACGGGCGAAAGCGGCGCTGACTTCCGCCGCATCGAGCTCATGCACAACCAGATAGAGGACGCCAAGCGAGAGCCCGAACAGCGCCGCGCTGGCCAGTGTTCCACCGATTTTCAGAAGCCGCGTCCGACGGGCATGGCGTTCCGCCTCAGCGGTCGCGGTCGGAAGATGGCCAGCGCCGTCGTTCATAAGTCCTCCGGTTTAGATCCGGAGAATCCGGACGCCGACAACCCGCGAAACGGTATCGAGCAAGGCAGGAACGAGGTCAACACGCCTCGGGAACTCCTGCCGCGCGAGACGAGAGATACCCAGAGATTCGTGTCAATAACGCGTCAGGATTCAAAAAAACGTCAGGCTGTCGCCGCCGGCGACGCCTCATCGGGCGCTTCGCAAAAAATCTTGTAGAGGATCGAGATCACCTGCCGGACATCATCGCGTGCAATGGAATAGTAGATCGCCTTGCCCTCGCGTCGGGTCGTGACGATCCCGTCAAGACGGAGGCGTCCGAGTTGCTGGGATACAGCAGGCTGGCGCATCGCGAGGATATTCTCAAGCTCGCTGACCGAGCGCTCCTTTTCCGCCAGCAGACAGAGCAGCAGCAGGCGATTTTCATGCCCCAGCGCTTTGAGAAAATCGCTCGCCTTGCGGGCCTTACGCATGAGCTGATCAAGCTCGGGGGAGAAGGCTTCACCCTCTGGCGACAGGTCTTTGGCGACAGCGTGCGTCGGGGCCATACAGTCTCTCGGAAAAAGCAGCGGGGCAGGAGGGGGCGCGTGCCCTTCCTGCCTGAAATCGACGCGGTTGAATATGTCGCCGAGGCGTTGATTTTGCAAGCCAAGGGCTGTTTGCGACTCAATCGCCGTGTCCCATGTGCATCATGCGGATACGGCGCACCAACAGCGCCATGGCGATCACCACCAGCGGCACCGACACTCCAATCGCGAGATCGAGCGGCAGCGGCAGGAAATGTGCCTCCTTCGCTGCTTTCAGCAGATACCCCACGAGACCCACGACATAATAGCTGATCGCCGCGACCGAGAGTCCCTCGACGGTTTGTTGCAGGCGCAGTTGCAGCTTGGTTCTCTCGCTCATGCTCGAAAGCAGGGTGTTGTTCTGTTTGGCGAGTTCCACATCGATGCGGGTGCGCAAGAGGCCAGAGGCGCGGGTGAGACGCGCGGCGAGATTACCCAGATTGGTCTCCATCCGCTCGCAGGTGCGGAAGGCGGGCGCATTGCGCCGTTCGAGGAAACTCGCAATCGCCGGCGCGGTGTGCCCCGCCGGGGTGCCCAGGGTTTCCAGCCGGTCCGAGAGGATCGCGGCATAGGCCCGCGTCGCGCCGAAGCGGAAGGTGGTGCGGGCGATCTCGGATTCGACCCGCGCCGTCATTTGCGTGAGTTCCGCGAGCAGCGCATCGCCATCCTGCAGGCTCTGGCGATGAACGAGCTCGGCAGTGAGTTTGGCAAGCCCCTGCTCGACCTCGCGTATCACCGGACCGATACGCTGCGCCTCGGGCAGACCGAGCAGCGCCATGGTGCGATAGAACTCGACTTCGGTGATATCCCGCGCCAGAGCACCAAGCCGCCGTTCCGTTAGGCCGTGATCAATCGCGACAAAGCGGACAAAACCGCCTTCATCGGGCGCAAAATCGGAGGCGATCTCGGCGAGACCATCCGCCACAACCGAATGCGAGAGGATCGAGGCCCTAAGGCGCTGGAGCGCGGTTTCCCCGCCCTCCTTGCCGACAAAAGCGATATCCACCGAGGCGAGGTGCGGACCGGGCTGCTCCGGCAACGGCAGATCCCGCATCAGATCGGCGGCGGGGATATCGAAACGCGCGTGATCCCCTGCCAGCAGGAACACAAAGGTCATGAATTCGGTATGCTCTTCCCAGCGGAACAGCCCCTGCGGCAATTCGTGACGATGATGCTTTGCGCCTTCGGGGGCCGGGGCGCGGCCATGCGAGCGTGCAAAGGCATCAAGGCGCTCGCGGAGCTTTTCAGGCGCCTCGCTCCCGCGCAAGAATGTCAGACCGATGAGGCGCGCAGGCGATCCAAATGGGAAAAACGGGCGTGAATGCGCCTCGAGCAGGATTGAATCGCGCGCCGGATGCGGCTCGAACGGTGGAGTGGAAGCAACCGAGGCCATATGTCGAACCTGAATGATCCGCTGGAATCATGAAAAGCACGCCGGTTCTGTCCGGACGTGTTCTTATATGCCTCAAGCACCGCGCTTCTGGCTACTTGTGGTTTTTACAATCCCACCTTGCCGTATGCACTTCGCAAGCCGAGATTTCAGGTGCAGGGCTGATCGCCCGATGCCGATGAGGATACCATGGGAACGGATCGCAGAGATTTCCTGATCGGCGTCGGTGCGCTCACGGCGAGCACAGCATTTGGCGGTCGAGCACTCTATGCGCAAGCCAAACCACGCGTCGTGGTCATCGGCGGTGGCCCCGGTGGCGCGACGGCCGCGAAATACCTCGCGAAAGACAGTCAGGGCGCGATTGAGGTTGTGCTGGTCGAGCCGAAGGAGGCTTTCACTACCTGCTTTCATTCCAATCTCTACCTCGGCGGGTTCAAGAACATCGCCGACATCACGCACCGCTATGACGCGCTGGTGTCGAGCTATGGCATCCGCCACATCCGGCAATGGGCGAATGCCGTGGATCGCGACAAGCGCGAGGTCGTGCTGGCCGACGGCAGTCGCATCAGCTACGACCGGCTCGTTCTCTCCCCTGGCATTGATCTGCGCTATGACAGCGTGCCGGGCTGGAGCAAGGCGGCGGAAGAAGCCATGCCGCATGCCTGGCAGGCCGGGCCGCAGACCGAACTTCTCAAACGCCAGCTCGATGCTGTGCCGGATGGCGGTCTCGTTGTGATGATCGCGCCGCCGAACCCATTCCGTTGCCCACCGGGGCCTTACGAGCGCGTCTCGATGATGGCGCATGCGCTTAAATCCTCCGGGCGGAAGCGCGCGAAGATCATCGTCATTGACCCGAAAGAGACCTTCTCGAAGCAGCCGCTATTTCAGCAAGGGTGGGAGCGGCATTATCCCGGCATGATCGAATGGCTCGGCCCTAAAGGGCATGAGGGCGTCAAATCCGTCGATCCGGGTATGATGACGGTCACGACAGGCCTCGGGAGCTACAAGGCCTGCGCCCTCGTCAATGTGATCCCGGCCCAGCGTGCCGGGCGGATTGCGGTCGAAGCCGGACTCACCAATGCCTCGGGCTATTGCCCGATCCACCCGGAGACGATGAAATCCGTGAATGATCCGAACATCGCCATCCTCGGTGATGCGTCCATCGCAGGGGATATGCCGAAATCGGCGTTTTCGGCCAATTCTCAGGCCAAGGTCGCAGCGATGGTCATCCGGGGTGAGCTGACGGGCGCGCGAACCTTCCCGGCACGCTATACCAACACCTGCTGGAGCATGATCACGCCGGAAGACACTGTGAAGGTCGGCGGGCGCTATGAGCCCAAGCTCGACAAGATCACCGCCGTTGAAACGTTCATTTCAAAAACGGACGAGAGTGCAGAGTATCGCAAATCCGTACAAGCCGAAAACCTCGGCTGGTACGCCGGAATCACCGCCGATATTTTCAGCTAGAGCCTAATCTTCCGCTAGAGCCTTGGCACCGTGATCGTCACCTCGGTGCCCTTGCCGACATCGGAGGTCATGGTGAGCTTGCCGCCGTGCAGGCGGGCGATTTCCACGACAATCGGCAGGCCGAGGCCAAGACCCTCGCTCTTGCGCGAAAGAGTCATGTTGTCCTGTGAGAACGGTGCGAGGCAGCTTGCGATCCGCTCCGGGGACATGCCGGCGCCATCGTCTCGCACGGTGAAGGCCACCTGATTGTCCGGCGCCGCAGCGGCGGTAATGTCGATTCTGGTCGCATCGGTAGCGTGGATCAACGCGTTGTCGACGAGGCGCACCAGTGCGGAGGAGAGCAGCGTCTGATCCGCATTGATGAAACAATCGCGGCAATCCTCATGACTTTCGAGGCTTACGCCGCGCCCGATCACCTTGCGGGAGCGATGATCGAGCACTTCGCCGACGATCCAAGCCGCCGCAATGCGCTCGGGATGGAATTCGAAGCGGTGTGAAATCAGGTCGGAATAGGCCGCCATGTCCGTGAAGCTGGCCAGCAACCGCTCGCCGGATTCGCGGACGAAATCGAGGCGTTCCTTCAGCGCGCTGACATCGCCGCTTGCCTGTGCCTCCACCGCGAGCTTGGTGAAGCCGACAATGGCACTGAGCGGCGTTTTCATCTCGTGGCGCACCACCGCGAGGAGGTTATCCTTGGTGCGCGAGAGCATCTCGGCATCCTGATGCGCACGCCTCGCCGTGATTTCGTTCTCGGCAGCGCGCCGCACGAAGCGCACATAGTGGTCGAGCAGGGTCCAGTTGACCGGTTTCACGACGAACGAGGAGGCGCCAAGCTCAAACGCGCGATCGATCGCCATGGCGTCGTCGCGGCTGGTAACCATGATGATCGGCAGATCGCGGTGACGCTGCATCTGCTTGACGGTCGCGATGACCTCAAGGCCGGTCATATCCGGCATCTCGAGATCGCAGATCATCACGTCGAAATCAGCTTCCGAAGCGCGGGCAATGCCTTGCGTGCCGTTCTCGGCCAGCGTGACCTGCCGCCCGTACATCGACAGGAACATGCGCGAGGTCTCGCGATAGATGGGATCGTCATCGACCACCAGCACACGCATCGGCGCGGTTTTGCCAGCGTTCAACGCCGATTCAAATTTGTGGGCAGCAAGAGCCATGAACGCGCCTTTCACCCCCGTTTTGTACGACACGAGACTTAAGCCGAGGTTACAGCGTTAACGGGAAGATCAGTGTTTTCGACCATAACGACAGACTGGATTCGCGAACGCCGGTGTTGCTCTTGTCCATCAGGGCCAAACTTCTCACACTCATTATTGTCTCGACCTTGGCCGCCACGTCGATTCTGACCGGCGTCTCGGTCTATCGCGATGCGATCCGCTTCACCGAAGGCAAACGCGCGGAAATCGAGGCGACCGCGAAAGTCTTTGCCTCTGCGACGGCAGATGCGGTGCGCGCCAATTCGCAAGGTGAAGCGCTCAAGGTGCTGCGCGCCGTCGCCAAGATCCCCGGCATTCTCAACGCCTCGATCCATCTGCCCAATGGCCGGATCTTCGCGATGATGGGCGAGGGCGTGGTGCTCGTGCGCGAGCCGATGGCGGCATCGGGCCCGCTGGCGCTCATGGGCCTGATCATGCAGGAAAGCATCTCGGTCGATGTCCCGGTGATCTCGGGTGGCGAGAGCATCGGCAAGCTGACGATGGTGGCGGATACCTCGCAGGTTGCCAAGAATGCGTTCGACAGCCTGATGACCGCTGTTCTCGCCGGTGCGATCGCCATGCTCGTGGGATTCCTGCTGGCTTTCCGAACCCAGCGCGTCATTGTCCGCCGGATCAGCACGATCACCGAAACAATGGATCACGTGCGCTTGCGCCATGATTTCGCCCGCCGCATCGAAGGGCAGTCGAATGACGAACTCGATGTCATCGCCAAGGGCTTCAACTCGATGCTGGACGAGGTCCAGTTCCGCGACAGCCAGCTCGCCCAGCACCGCGAAAACCTCGAACGCGAAGTGGCCGACCGGACACAGGATTACCGGATCGCCAAGGAGAACGCCGATGCCGCCAATGCGGCGAAATCGGACTTCCTCGCGACCATGAGCCACGAAATCCGTACGCCGATGAACGGCATTCTGGTGATGGCGGAACTGCTCGCGGCATCCGAGCTGCAACCCAAGCAGAAGCGCTTCGCCGATGTCATCGCACGCTCGGGTTCCAGTCTGCTTGCCATCATCAACGACATTCTCGATTTCTCGAAGATCGAGGCGGGCAAGATCGAACTCGAAACCATCCCCGTCATCATCGATGATGTGGTCGAGACCGTGGCGCAGCTCTTCGAGGAAAAGGCGCGCTCGAAGGGGCTCGACCTTGCGACGCACATCACCTCGAATATCCCGGCGCGCATTGGCGCGGACCCAGTGCGCCTCAACCAGGTGCTCTCGAACCTCGTCAACAATGCGCTGAAGTTCACCGAATCCGGTTCGGTCAATATCAAGATCAGCCGCGACCCCGAACGGCCCGGAAATATCCTGTTCGGCGTTGAGGATACCGGCATCGGCATTCCTGCCGACAAGCTCGACAAGGTGTTTGAGGCCTTCAGTCAGGCCGATCAGACCACGACGCGCAAGTTCGGCGGCACGGGCCTCGGTCTTGCGATTTGCAAGCGTCTCGTCGATTCGATGGAGGGCGAGATTTTCGTCCGCTCGACGCTCGGTGTCGGCACGACCTTCTTCTTCTCGATCCCGATCATCCATGTCGACCGCATGGATACGGCGAGCCTGCCGTTGCGCCACGGGCCGGGCCGCATCCTGCTCGCGGTATCCGGCAAGGCGACAACAGAGAACCTCACGCGGTACCTGCGCGAACAGGGCTTCGAGGTCGGCGACCCGGTCAACGATGTGCTCGAACCGGGTCAGGGCGACGTCAAGCTCATCATCGCGGAAGCAGGATTGCTCGGCGATCCGGGCATCCGCCCGCTGCTCAAGCGCGCGCCGACGATTGCTGTCGGCACCTTCGGCGACGCGGAAATCGACCGCGTCATTGATCAGGGGCTGGCGCAGGGGCAGCTCATCAAGCCAATCTCGCGGCGTGAGCTTTCACAGACCATCGGCGATGTTCTCGCCGGCAACACGGTCAAGCGCACCGGCGCGCAGGCCAATGCCGTCGATGTCGCGCATTATCCGGATCGCCTCGTGCTCGTGGCGGACGACAACGCGGTCAACCGCGAGGTCATCATCGAGACGCTGCGGCGCTTCGATCTGCCGTGCGACACGGTGATCGATGGCCGTGCCGCGATCGAGGCGGTCAAGTCCAAGCACTACGACATGGTATTCATGGACGGTTCGATGCCGGATATCGACGGCTTCGAGGCGACCATCAAGATCCGCGAATGGGAGCATGAGACGGGCAAACCGCAGCTTCCCATCGTCGCGCTCACCGCGCATGTCGTCGGTGCGCATGCCGATGCCTGGAAGCGTGCGGGCATGAATGGCGTGTTGCACAAGCCGTTCACGATGCAGGCGATGGCGGATACGCTGAAGAGCTATCTCGTCGCCAGTACGCGCCCGGCGATACCTGCCGCTGCACACGTGGCCGTCGCCGCACCCGCTCCGGCACGGATCCCCGAGGTTGTGCCGGTCGCCGCCTTGCCGGCGCGCGCGCTCCCCGCGAAGGTCGTGCTCAACGACGACCCGGAAGACCCTATCCTCGAACCGAATGTAACGCGCCAGTTGCTCGACATGGCCAAGATGGGCGGGCAGGAAGCAGTGACCCGCATCTACCGGCTCTACCTTGAAAACGGCCCGCCCGCGCTCGCGGAGATCGATGCTTCGCTCGATGCGAAGGATTCGAACCGCCTTGGCAAGGCCGCGCATGCTCTCAAATCCATGAGCCTGTCGCTCGGCGCCCAGCGCGTCGCGGCGGGGGCGAGCGAACTTGAAAAGGCTGCGCGCGGCGAACTCGAGAAGCTCTATGCCGAGCAGCGCGTCACTATCGAGGCCGAACTTGAACAGGCCTACGCGCGTATCGCGCTTCTGATGGAAGCCGAAGGGTTGGGTACGGCGCCGGCGCAATCCGCCGTCGCCTGATCCTTGCTATCTGCCTGTTTTCACTGTGCCGGAAAATCACGCCGGGCGAGCCAGAAGACTTCCGCTTCGCTCGCCTCGGTATCGAGCCAGAAGAATGGCGTTTCCGGGTAAGCCTCTTCCAGGTTGCCGCGCCCAAGGCCGATTTCGCACAGCATCCCGGCCCCGGTCGCAAGGTGCTTCGGCGCTTCCTTGAGAATGCGGCGAACGAGGTCCAGCCCATCCTCGCCGCTACCGAGCGCCATTGCGGGTTCGTGGCGGAATTCCTCCGGCAGCATCTCCATCGTCTCGGCATCAACATAAGGCGGGTTGGTGAGGATAAGATCGTATTTCGTCTTGCCCGTTGGCGCGAAAAGATCACCTTTCAGGAGGCGCACGCGCTCCTCCAGCCCGTAATCCGCAATATTCTCCGCCGCGAGCGCCGCCGCGTCGAGTGAGAGTTCGACCGCATCGATCACGGCATTCGGGAAAGCATGCGCGGCGAGGATCGCGAGGCTGCCCCCCCCTGTGCATAGGTCGAGCACGCGGGTGATCGCTTCGGGGTCTTCGACGATGGCTTCCGGCCCGCCGGTGCCATCAAACAGCGGCGAGAACAACAGATCGGCGATGAACGAACGCGGGATGATCGCACGCGGATCGGTGCGGAAGGAGAAGCCGTGGAGATACGTCCGTCCGGTGAGATAAGCGGCCGGGATGCGCTCGTCGATGCGGCGTGCAAGGCGATCGCCGAGCATCGCCTTTTCCCGCGCGGTCAACCGGGCATCGGCGAAGGCGTTGAAGTCATCGACCGGGAGATGGAGACTTTCGAGGACGAGAAAAGCGGCTTCATCGAGCGCGCTTGTCGCACCATGGCCGTGATGCAGCCCGGCGGCGTTGAAGGCGCTGACGGCGTAGCGCAGCACATCACGCAAGCTTTGAAGTTCCGCGATCTCGGCGCGCGGGTCGGCCTTCGGCGGATTCAGGAGCCTTTCCTGCGGCGTCACGGAAGGTTTCGAAGCACGCGGCATGGCATATCCTGGGCAAAGGGCGGGTTTGAGCCATAGGTTGGAGCCTTGCCCTTAGCCAAATTCGGGGCGCCCGCAAAGCCGGAATGGCCGCCACGGTCACTAATCGTCAATCCGGGCGTTGAATTCGGCGCGAGAAAGGCGAAGATACATACAAGGGATAACGGCACCCTGATTTGGCCCGCCGCTTGCTGCGCAGCAAGCGAGAGTGCCAGATGCAGGGCCGAAGGGGAAAACCCCGCCTGCCGAGGGGAGGACGCATGAGTGACCGAGTGATGTTCGATGAAACCGGCGGTGTGGACGGTGATCCGCGTGCCATTTATCGTGAGGTCGCGGCCTGGTTCAAACAGGCAAGTCCTGAGCTGATTGGCAACCGAAAGGCCGAGGCCGAGGCGTTTTTCCGCCGGATCGGCATTACTTTCGCGGTTTATGGCGATGAGCAGGGCGCCGAACGCATCATTCCGTTCGATATCCTGCCGCGTATTCTCTCCGGGCAGGAGTGGGCGAAGCTCTCCGAAGGGCTGGAACAGCGCGTCAAAGCGATCAATGCCTTCATCGGCGACGTCTATGGCGCACGCGAATGCGTCCGCGCCGGGATCGTGCCGGAAGACCTCATCCTGTCGAATCCCGCCTTCCGGCCGGAAATGACGCGAATCAAACCCGCCGCCGGGCTCTATTCCCACATCGCCGGGATCGATCTTGTCCGCACCGGCGAGGACGAGTTTTTCGTGCTCGAAGATAACGCCCGCACCCCTTCCGGCGTGTCCTACATGATGGAAAACCGCGAGGCGATGCTGCGGTTGTTCCCCGAGCTTTTCAGCCGCCTGCGCATCAAGCCGGTTGATCATTACCCGGATGAGCTCCTCGCGACCCTGCGCTCGGTCGCGCCGCAATCGGCCTCGCGCGAGCCCGTTGTGATCGTGCTGACGCCGGGTCCGTTCAACTCGGCCTATTACGAGCATTCCTTCCTCGCCGACCGCATGGGCGTCGAACTGGTCGAGGGCCATGACCTTTTCGTGCGCTCGAATGTTGTCTATATGCGCACCACCGAGGGGCCGAAACGCGTCGATGTCATCTATCGCCGCATCGATGACGAATTCCTCGACCCCCTCGCTTTCCGCCCTGATAGCACTTTGGGCGTTCCGGGGCTGATGTCTGCCTATAAAGCAGGCAATGTGACGATTTCGAACGCGGTCGGCACTGGCGTCGCCGATGACAAGGCGGTCTATTCCTACATGCCGGAGATCGTGAAATTCTTCACCGGCAAAGATGCCATCCTGAAGAATGTTCCGACCTGGCGCTGCCGCGAGGCCTCCTCGCTCAGCCATGTGCTCGCCAATATCGGCGATCTCGTCGTGAAAGAGGTCAATGGTTCGGGCGGTTACGGCATGCTCGTCGGGCCGCACGCGACCAAGGCACAGCGCGAAACCTTTGCTGCCAAGGTTCGCGCCAACCCGGATAATTACATCGCCCAGCCGACACTCGCACTCTCGACCGTGCCTTGCTACGTCGACGAGGGGCTGGCGCCGCGGCATGTCGATCTCCGCCCCTTCGTGCTCTCGGGTGCGGACAAGGTTCGGATTGTACCCGGCGGGCTCACGCGCGTCGCGCTCAAGAAAGGTTCGCTCGTGGTCAATTCCAGTCAGGGCGGCGGCACCAAGGATACCTGGGTTATCGATGACAGCGCCGAGCCCGTACGGTCGACGCAGTCTCAAGCGCAAACCCAGTCACAGGCGTAAGGGGAGGTTTCATCATGCTGGCCCGGACCGCCGACAATCTTTTCTGGCTCTCGCGCTATGTCGAACGCGCGGAAAGTCTAGCGCGCATTCTCGATGTTGCTTTGCGCCTCGCAACGCTTCCTTCGGCCTATGCCGGCACTTCTAACGAGTGGGAAAGCGCGATCGATATCGCTGTATGCCGTGATCTCTTCTTCGAAAGCTACGATGTCGCCAATCAGGCAAATGTGACGCATTTCATCATCGCTGGCGCGAATAACCCCTATTCGATCCGCGCCTGCATCGAGACCGCGCGCCACAATGCGCGTGCCGTGCGCACCGCCATGACCACCGAAATGTGGGAGATTCTCAACGACGCCTGGAACGAGATGAAGCGGCTCAAGTTCGAGAGCTTCACCTCGAAGGATCTGACCAAGTTTCTCGCCTTCGTCAAAGAAGTCTCGCTCCGTTTCGATGGTGCGGCCTATCGTACGATGCTCAGGACCGATCATTTCTGGTTCCAGCGGCTCGGCATGCTAGTCGAGCGGGCGGATAACACCGCGCGCCTGCTCGATGTGAAATACCATGTCGTGCTGCCGAAAACCGAGCCGGTCGGCGGCGGGCTCGATTATTTCCAGTGGTCAGCGCTGCTGCGCGCTGTTTCGGCGCTGAACTCGTATCATCTCATTTATCGCGGTGGCATCAAGCCCTGGCTGGTGGCCGACTTCCTGATCCTGAAGCCGCAACAGCCGCGTTCGCTGATCTCCTCCTACGAGGCGCTCAACACCGTGCTCGACCATCTCGCCGAGCAATACGGACGGCAGGGCGCGAGCCAGCGGCTTGTGCGCCAGACCTTCGCCGGGCTGCAAAACCTCGACATCGACACCCTTTTCCAGACCGGGCTGCACGAGTTCCTGTCGCGGTTCATCTCGGACAACAACCAGCTCGGGCTCGCGATCAGCGAGCAGTATCTCCAATGAGCGGGTATGCGCGGAAAAGGGGGATCCCATGCGGCTGAAACTGCGCCATGAGACCGCCTATACCTATGCCGAACCGGCGCGCGGCGCGATCCAGATCCTGCGGCTCACGCCGCGCAATCACGCGACCCAGTTCGTCCGTCAGTGGCGCGTCGAGATCGACGCAGATGGCCGCCTGGTGCGTGATGAGGATGCCTATGGCAACATCTGCCATACGTTTTCCATCGACGGACCGTTGACTGGTCTGCGGATTCTCGTCGAGGGCGAAATCGACGTTTCCGATGATAGCGGCATCGTCCGCGGCACGCTCGAGCGCTTTCCGGCAAGCTACTGGCAGAGCGACACGCCGCTGACCGAAGCGACGCCAGAACTGGCCGAATTCGCCGCCGATATTGCCGGACAGGAGGGCGGGCATGCGCTCTCGTTCCTGCATCAGATGAACGCGACCATCCACCGCGATTTCGCGTTCGTCCCGGGCGAGACCCATGCCGCGACGCGGGCAGGCGAGGCTTTCCAGGCCCGCACCGGCGTGTGTCAGGATTTCGCGCATGTTTTCGTCGCTGCTGCGCGCTCGCGCGGGCTGCCGGCACGCTATGTCTCGGGCTATTTCTTCCGCTCCGACACCGATCAGCAGGAGGCGGGCCATGCCTGGGCCGAAGTCAGCGTGCCGGGCATCGGCTGGATCGGATTCGACCCGGCGAATGGCGCCTGCGCCGACCAACGCTACATTCGCGTCGCCATCGGACGAGATTATCTTGAAGCGGCGCCCATTCGCGGTGCAAGGCTTGGGGGATCAGGCGAAGCGATGAAGGTCGCGATTTCGCTCAGCGAAGGGCGTTCGCTCGTCGATCATTAGTCGCGTTCGGACGCTTCCACCCTTTCCTTTTTACGGTGCGCGCCGTATTCGCGAACCTCGTTCCACGGGAGTCCACCGAACTATGACCTATTGCGTAGGCATTCTGACAGGCGAAGGGTTGGTGATGATCGCCGACACGCGCACCAACGCTGGTCTCGATAACGTGGCGACATTCCGCAAGCTGCATATCTTCCGTGATCCGGGGAAAAAGCTGTTCTCGCTCGCCACAGCCGGAAATCTCGGCTTCACACAATCCGTGATCTCGATCCTGCGCGAAGGGCTCCAGCGCGAGGACGGGCATTTTGAAACCTTGCTCGACCAACCCTCGATGTTTCGCGCGGCGCAGTTCGTCGGCGAAGTCATCCGCTACGTTTACAAAACGGACGGTCCTGCGCTTGAACAGCATGGCGCCTCAGTTGAGGTTTCGATGCTGCTCGCCGGGCAAATCGAGGGGCGCTCGCTGCGCCTCTTCATGCTCTACAAGGCCGGGAACTTCATCGAGGCAACCGCCGATACGCCCTATCTCCAGATCGGCGAGCACAAGTACGGCAAGCCGATTCTTGATCGCGCCGTGACGTTCAAGAGCGATCTTTATGATGCGTTGAAACTTGGGCTCATTTCGATGGATTCGACCATGCGCTCGAACCTCGGCGTCGGCCTGCCGATCGATATTCTGGTGATGCGGCGCGATGCCATCGTGCCCGAGGTCGAGCACCGGATCGAGGCAGGTGAGCCTTATTTCCACGATTTGCGCGAGCGCTGGTCCGCCGCGCTTCGACGCGCGCATATCGATATTCCAACCCCTCCCTATAAGCCCAAGCCCACCAACTGATCGCTTAAGAGGCCCCGATGACGACGCTTTCTCGCGCCACTGAAATGACGCGCGCCCTCGTGCAATGCGCCAGCGTGACGCCTACCGAAGGCGGCGCGCTCAGCCTCATCGAAGGCTGGCTCAAGCCCTACGGTTTCGAGGTGCATCGCCCGGTATTCTCCGAGGCCCGGACTTATGATGTCGAAAACCTCTATGCCCGCATCGGCGGAGAAGGCCCCTGCCTCGTTTTCGCCGGGCATACCGATGTTGTGCCGACCGGGGACGAATCCCGCTGGTCCCGTGCGCCCTTCTCCGGCGATGTAATCGACGGCGAAATCTGGGGTCGCGGCGCGAGCGACATGAAGTCCGGAGTCGCGGCCGCGATTGCCGCCGTGCTCAACCATATCGACACCTATGGCGTGCCGACAAACGGCTCGATCGCCTTTCTGATTACGGGGGACGAAGAAGCCGATGCCATCAACGGCACCGTGAAGCTGCTGGCATGGGCGAAGGCACGCGGCGAACGCTTCGATGCTTGCCTTCTCGGAGAACCCACCTGCCCCGAGACCTTCGGCGACATGATGAAGATCGGCCGACGCGGTTCGCTCTCCGGCGATCTCATCGTCGAGGGGGCGCAGGGCCATGTCGCCTATCCGCATCTGGCGAAAAACCCTATCGACGGGTTGATGCGGCTGATGGCGCCGCTCAAAGAGCCGCTCGATCACGGCACCGCGCATTTCGGCCCGACGAACCTCGAGTTCACCTCGGTTGACGTGGACAACCCGGCCCGCAATGTCATTCCGGCCAGCGCGACCGCGAAATTCAACATCCGCTTCAACGATACCTGGACGAGCCAGACGCTGGAGGCCGAGCTGCGCCGCCGCCTCGCCGGTGTCAACGATGCGCCGAACTATACGCTCGTCTGCCACCCGACCAACGCAGAAGCGTTCCTGACCAAGCCCGGTCCCTTTGTGGAGATGGTCGCGGCGGCGGTCGAGGCCGAGACGGGCATTAAGCCGCAGCTCTCGACCACCGGCGGCACCTCGGATGCGCGGTTCATTCAGGCCTATTGCCCGGTGATCGAATTCGGTGTGGTTGGCAAGACGATGCACAAGATCGACGAGCGCGTGACGATTTCGGACGTCGATGGGCTGGCGCGGGTCTATGGCCGCGCGATCATCGGCTTTTTTACCTGAGGTCTGCGTTTTTTATCGGAGCGGCGCGGGCGTGAACCTCCAACCCTCTGAAATCAGGAACAAATTACTGTTGTGTTGACCCGGCTTCCTGCAAGTTTTATGGGAGCCGGCCGGAGTTCATTTCATGCCTGTCAAACCGCTCGTTTTTATCCCTGATTCGCAATTGCGCCTGATCTCCAAGCCGGTTCAGGGCATGGACAAGGATGTGCGCCGTCTCGTCGATGACATGTTCGCGACGATGTACAAGGCGCCGGGCATCGGCCTTGCCGCGATCCAGATCGGCGAGCCGCTTCGCGTCGTCACGCTCGATGTTTCCCGGCGCGACGATACACAGGAGCCGATGACGCTGATCAACCCCGAGATTACCTGGCACTCCGAGGAATTGCGCGAGATGGAGGAGGGCTGCCTCTCCATCCCCGATTACTACGCGAGCGTCGAGCGGCCGGACAAGGTGCGGCTCAAATACCGCGACATCGATTTCAAGGAGCACGAGATCGAGGCGGATGGCGTCTTCGCGACCTGCATCCAGCATGAGATCGATCACCTCAATGGTATCCTGTTTATCGATCACCTCTCCAAGCTCAAGCGCGACCGGGTGATGAAGAAATTCACCAAGCTCGCCCGTCAGCGGGACGACGAGGCGTGAGCCTCCGCATCATCTTCATGGGGACGCCGGGTTTCGCGGTCCCCACCCTCACCGAGATCCTCGGGCAGGGACATGAGGTCGTTGCCTGCTACACCCGTGCGCCGGCGCCGGGCGGGCGGCGCGGACTCGATCTTGTTGAGAGCCCGGTGCACCAATGCGCCAAGCGCTTCGGCATCCCGGTTTTCACGCCGAAATCGCTGCGCAACGCCGAGGCACAGGCGGAATTCGCAGCGCACGACGCCGATGTCGCGGTGGTCGTCGCCTATGGGATGATCCTGCCCAAGCCAGTGCTCGATGCACCGGGGCTGGGTTGCCTCAACCTTCACGGCTCGCTCCTGCCGCGCTGGCGCGGGGCCGCGCCGATCCAGCGCGCCATCATGGCCGGGGATGCGGAATCCGGTGTCATGGTGATGCGGATGGACGAGGGACTCGATACCGGCCCGGTCGGTATGGCCGAGCGTGTGACCATCACGCCCGAGATGACCGCCGGGATGCTGCATGACAAGCTGATGGTAGTCGGTGCGGACCTGATGGTGCGGGCTCTGGCGGCGCTGGAGCGTGGCTCGCTCGGATTTTCGCCGCAGCCGGAAGCGGGCGTGACCTATGCCGCCAAGATTACCAAGGACGAGTGCCGGATTGATTTTTCGAAGTCCGCGCAGGCCGTGCATGACCACATCCGGGGGCTTTCGCCGGCGCCGGGCGCGTTCTGCGAGATCGATTGGGGTCAGGGCGTAAAGCGGATCAAGGTGCTCCGCGCGGCAGTCGCCGAGGGTTCGGGTACGCCGGGGGCGGTCCTCGACGGGCAGCTTACCATTGCCTGTGGCAAGGGCGTGATCCGGCTTTTCGAGGTCCAGCCTGCAGGCAAGGGCGCGATGAGCGCGGCGGATTTCCTCAATGGCGCGGCGATCACGCCGGGCATTCGGGCCCTCTAGGGCGTGGCCCGCTTCGTCCTCACGCTCGAATATTTCGGCGCGCCCTATCAGGGCTGGCAAAGCCAGACCGGCGGGCGGACCGTGCAAGACGCCGTCGAGCGCGCCATCGCCAGGATGAAAGACACCGAGCGCCGCATCATCTGCGCGGGGCGGACCGATGCCGGTGTGCATGCCCTCGGACAAGTGATCCATGTCGACCTCGACAAGCCCTGGCGGACCGATGTTCTGCGCGACGGGCTCAACGCCCACCTTACAGCCGCGGGCGAGAGCGTTGCCGTGCTGAGCGTCGCCGAGGCGCCGGAGGGGTTTGACGCGCGCATCTCCGCCATCCGCCGGCATTACCGCTACCGGATTCTCAACCGTCGCCCCCCTTCGGCGCTGGACCGGAATCGTGTCTGGCATGTTGCGAAACCGCTCGACTGTGAGCGGATGCACGAGGCCGCGCAGACCATTCTCGGCAAGCATGATTTCACGACTTTCCGCGCATCGGCCTGCCAGGCGAAAAGCCCTGTGAGGACGCTGGAGCGGCTCGAGGTTTCCCGACACGGCGAGGAAATCTGGGTCGAAGCAAGCGCGCGGAGTTTCCTCCACAATCAGGTGCGCTCGATGGTCGGCAGCCTCGCCAAAATCGGGCACGGCACCTGGCCGATCAGCGAAATGCGCGCGGCGCTTGATGCGATGGATCGCGCGCGCTGCGGCCCGGTCGCCCCGCCGGACGGGCTCTATTTCATGAAGGTGGATTACGCGGTTGATCCGCGCGTGGTGCCCGACGGGCGCTGATCTGATGGTATTCAGGAAGGTTGCATCACCGGGTCAAGCCCGGTGATGCCCGACGTTCGGAATCACGCCGTAATCAAAGTCCCGGCGCCATGCTCGGTCAGGAGTTCGAGCAGCACCGCGTGCGGCACCTTGCCATCGAGGATGACAACGCCCTCAACACCCTGCTCAATGGCGTAGATGCAGGTCTCGATCTTGGGGATCATGCCCGCCGTCACGGTACCATCGGCGATAAGACCACGACACTGGTCAATCGTGAGCTGCGGGATGAGCTTCTTGTCCTTGTCCAGAACGCCCGGCACATCCGTCAGCAACAGCAGGCGCTTGGCCTTCATCGCTCCAGCGATGGCACCCGCGAAGGTGTCGGCGTTGACATTGTAGGTTTCGCCATCCTCGCCGATCGCGACCGGTGCGAGCACGGGGATGAGTTCGGCTTTCAGGACCGCATCAAGCACCGTACGGTCGACTTTGTGGGGGTCGCCGACGAAGCCGAGATCCAGCTCGCGCTCGATGTGGGAATCCGGGTCGCGAACGGTGCGGGTCAGCTTCTTGGCGGTGACCATGCCGCCGTCCTTGCCGCAAAGGCCGATGGCCTTGCCGCCCTCGGCGCCGATCC
Organism: Rhizobiales bacterium PAR1; assembly: GCA_002256205.1. Taxonomy (GTDB): domain Bacteria; phylum Pseudomonadota; class Alphaproteobacteria; order Rhizobiales; family Beijerinckiaceae; genus Rhabdaerophilum. Next base: position 323,172 of record NKIW01000005.1, on the reverse strand, counting down.
AGCCGACGATCTGCTTGTTGATCGAGCCGGCGAGCACCATCTCGACGATTTCCACCGTCGCCTTGTCGGTGACGCGCAAACCACCCTGAAATTCGGATTTGATGCCGAGTTTATCCAGCATCTTGCCGATCTGCGGGCCGCCGCCATGCACGACGATGGGTTTGACGCCCTGAAGTTCGAGCAGCACCACGTCCTCGGCGAAATCTTCCGCCGCGGCGCGGTCGCCCATGGCATGGCCGCCATACTTGATGACCACGACCTCCTGATCATAACGCTGCATGAAGGGCAGCGCCTCGGCGATCACTTCGGCGCGGGTGTGAACATCGGGAAGGGATTGTCTGGTCATCGGGAAACCTTGCGAAAAAGCGTTGCGCTTTTTAGCGGGATTTTGCCGAAAACCTCAATCGGTCTTTGCCGGTTTGGCAGGCCGAAGCGCGGAAAAAATACCAGCAAGCGCAAACCACGCCCAACCGAGGATCATCAATGTGCCCCCCGTAGGCGCGGCCATCGGGAACAGGCGGTAGCCGGTGAAGCTGCGGCGCGTGAGATCTCCGGCAAAAAAGGCAAGGCCGAGTGCGAGCGCCAGCGCGCCGGCGACAATGACCCAGCGGGGCAGCGCCTGCGCGCGGGCCAGCGCGGCAAGGGCGAAAAACGCCGGGCCGTGGACAAGGAGGAAATCCGCCGCTGTCTTGAGGTTCGCGCCTTCCGGACTATGCGCAGCCATCGCCGAGAGTGCAACGCCCGACGCACCGAAGAGGCCGCCAAGCGCGATGAGCCAGCCGGTCATTCCGGCCACGCCCATTCGGGAAGCGCCTGCCGGTCATTCAGCAGACTCGCGACCGAGGCCCGCAGGCGGTCGATGCCGTCGTTCTTGCGGCTGGACGTCAAGATGATCTCGGGATGCGCGGCAGCATTCTTGCGGATCGCCGCCTCGACCTCGGCGACGCGCTTGATGCGCTCGGCGCCGGTCAGTTCATCCGATTTCGTCAGGATCACCTGATAGGCGACGGCGGATTTGCCGAGGGTATCGAGGATCGGCTTATCCGTATCCTTGATGCCGTGGCGGGCGTCGATCAGCAGAAAGACGCGTGCGAGCTCGACGCGACCTTTGAGGTAATGGTGGATCAACCCGGTCCAAGCGTTGACCTTGTCCTTGCCGACGGCGGCAAAGCCGTAGCCGGGCATGTCGACGATGGAGAAAGCGCCGGCGATATCGAAGAAGTTGAGTTCCTGCGTCCTCCCCGGCGTGTTCGAGGTGCGCGCGAGGCCCGTGCGGTTCGTCAGCGCGTTGATCAGGGAGGATTTGCCGACGTTCGAGCGCCCGGCGAAGGCGATCTCGATCCCACGCGGCGGCGGGAGCCCGTCCTTCTTCGCGGCGGCCCAATAGAAATCGCACTCGCGGGCGAAGAGCTTGCGACCGGACTCGGTGAAATCGATCTCGTTATCGCCGGTGGCGGTCGTGCTCATGGCGATGCTCTCATCTTGCCCGGACCGCGTGACGGTTCACACGATCCCTTGTTGCTGGTGCGGGGCCTGTGAGCGGGTTCAACCCCGCTTGAACACGGCCTTGAGGTTGTCCCACAGCTCGATCTTGGTGCCCATCTTCTTCATGATCAGGTACTGCTGGCTGACCGAGAGCAAGTTGTTCCAGGCCCAGTAGATCACGAGACCGGCGGGGAACGAGCCGAGCATGAAGGTAAAGATCAGTGGCATCCAGGCGAACATGGTCTTCTGGACCGGGTCCGTCGGCTCCGGGTTCATCTTCATCTGGAACCACATCGTGATGCCCATGATGATCGGCCAAATGCCGAGATGGAACATCGACGGCGGCGTGAAGGGGATCAGCCCGAAGAGGTTGAAAAGGTTGGTCGGGTCCGGAGCGGAAAGGTCCTTGATCCAGCCAAAGAACGGCGCATGCCGCATTTCGATGGTCACGAACAGCACCTTGTAGAGCGCGAAGAATACCGGGATCTGGATCAAAACGGGCAGGCAGCCTGCCATCGGGTTGATCTTCTCCTTCTTGTAAAGCTCCATCATCGCCTGCTGCTGCTTCATCTTGTCGTCGGCGAAGCGGTCGCGGATGGCCAGCATTTCCGGCTGCACAGCCTTCATCTTGGCCATCGAGGCGTAAGACTTGTTGGCCAACGGGAAGAACAGAGCCTTGATGATGACGGTGACGATGAGGATCGTGACGCCGAAGTTGCCGACAAGGTGGAAGACAAGCTGCATCAGCTTGAACATCGGCTGGGTGATGAACCAGAACCAGCCCCAATCGATCATCAGGTTGAACTTCTTGATGCCCAGGGCATCGCCATAGGCATTGATGGTGTCGACTTCCTTGGCACCGGCGAAGAGGCGCATCGTGGTCTCGCTCGAAGCGCCCGGCGCAATGGTCTGCGCATCAGAAATCGCGGCGGCCTCATAGACCGGATCGCCCGTTCCCGAGGCGCCGAAAGCCGCCGAGAAGTTCTTCTGCTGGTCGGGAATGAGCGCCGAAGCCCAGTACTTTTCGGTAATGCCAAGCCAGCCACCGTCGTTCTTCGGGAAAGCCTTGGTCTTGGCTTTCTTGAGATCGTCGAACTTCAATTCCTGAAGGCTGCCGTCGAGATAGCCTATCGGGCCTTCATGCAGCACGTAGAAGCCGAGCGTCGTCGGAGTGCCGACATGCGAGATGCGGCCGTAACCCGAAAGCGCGACCGGGGCCGTGCCGTTGTTCTTCACGCTATCCGAGATGGTGAAGAGGTACTGCGAATCCAGCGCAATCTTGCGCGAGAAGATGAGACCCTGACCGTTATCCCATGTCAGCGTGACGGGCGAAGTTGCGGTAAGCTTGTCGCCGCTCGCCTGCCAGCGCGTTTCCGGCCCCGGCAGCGCGATGTTCTGGCCGACGGTGCCGACCCACCCGAAATCAGCAAAATAGCCGTCCTTGGCATTCGCCGGAGCAAAGAGAACGATGTTCGGGCTGGTCTTCGCGACCTCCTCGCGGAATTTCACGAGGCTGAGATCATCCAGGCGACCACCGATCAGCGAGATCGAGCCGGTCAGTGTCGCGGTTTCGATGGTGACACGCGGCGAAAGCGCCAGCGCGGCCTCCCGGCTCAGGAGTTGGCCGGCGGGAATGGTCGTAGTGCCCGGTGCGGCGGGCGTTGCGACGGCGCCCGCCTGCGGCAGGGCTCCCGGCGTTGCCGGTGCGGGTGCGGTCGTCTGCGCCTGCTGCTGGGCCTGCCGTTGCTGATCGAGCTTCGGCACCCCGTAGAAATAGTTCCAGCCGATCATGACGATCACCGACAGCGCGATCGCGAGCAGCAGGTTTTTATTGTCTTCGGAATGCATGCGAACTTCCCGTTGAATGCCCCCATCCCGGCCAAGCGCGCGAAAGGGGCGCCGGAGAGACGGATTTTGTGTCAGAAATCTCTGGCGCCTTCTATGCGAAGAAAGGGCGCCTTGCCAAGCTTTGCTTCTCGCTCACGCCGATTTTCCGTTATCGGAGCGTTTTTTAGCCGACACATCGCTCCCCTTGCGATCCCCGCGCGAGGCGAGCGTGGAAGCTGCACGCTGGATATCGGCAACGAGAGACGCAAAGTCGAGCGAAATCGCGGCGCGGCGCGCGAGAAGCACAAGATCCATCGGAGTCGAAGGCAGCTGGCCCGCATTTGCCCGCACTGCCTCGCGCAGGCGACGGCGGATGCGGTTGCGCTCGACCGAATTGCCGACCTTCTTCGTCACCGTGAAGCCGAAGCGCAGACTGCTCGCCTCTTCCGGCGCCATCGGGCGGCGCAACATGGTGAAGGCGGGCGTCGAAAAGCGCGGACCATTGCTCGCTGCCTTGAAGGCGCTGCGCTTCTTGATCGTCTCCAAACGAAAAGAGGGCAACGGCCTTGAGACCTTGCCCTCGTGATCGGCATTTTCTGTCATGCTCCCGGCGCCTTCACGATTCCGGTTGCTTAAAAGAACAGCGGCGACAACGGCGGAAACCCGCGCGCTGGTCAAGCCACAGGCTCTCTGGCTTACGCCGAAAGCTTCTTGCGACCGCGGTTACGGCGGGCAGCAATCACCTTACGACCACCAACGGTGGCCATGCGGGCGCGGAAACCATGGCGGCGCTTGCGGACAAGCTTGCTCGGCTGATAGGTACGTTTCATCGGACTGCTCTTGGTGCTTAGACACCCGACCGGAAATAAAAACGCGCCCGAAGGCGCCCCGACCGAGGTTCAGGAAAACAGAAGCGCGCTTAAACGTCAGCCAGCAGGAAAAGTCAATCCGGAACTTGCCGAAACTTGTCGAAACTTCGGCATACCGCTCCGCATTCCAGCGGATGTGGGGACGGCAGCCCGCTCGCATGCACTGTGCGGTTGCTATCATCGGGGGTTCGTCCCATTTTATGCCTGAGCAAAGGGGCAACACCGGAATCATGGGTCAAACGAGCAAAACCGCGACAAAAACGCCGGCGCCAGACAAAAAGGCGGATGCACGAGCGGGAGAGCTGCGCCCCGATCTTTGCGTGATCGGGACCGACCCGGCAGGGGTGGAGCTTGCGTTTTCCGCCGCGGGCCTTGGCGCAGGTGTGGTGCTGGTGACACTGGACGACGGCAACCTCACGCCGGAGATGCTGCGTCTTCGTTCGCTCGGCGGGCAAATTCTGACCGAGGCAGGCGATTTCGTCGACGCCAGACGCTTCTCTGCCGGAAATCGCACCATTAGAGCCCGGATTTTTGTGCTCGCGACCGGCGCAGAGCCGATGCAACCGGCGATTGAAGGCGTCGCGGGTGTGACAAGCGCAGCGGAAGGCGCACTGCTGGTGATCGGCGGTGGGCACGAGGTGGCGATGCGGGCGCAACGCGAACGCGCTGGAGGCGCCGAGGTCACAGTTCTCTCCGATACCGCTTTTCTTTCAGGCTTTGACCCGGAAGCGGCAAACCTGATCCGGGTACGGCTCCAGCGCGCGGGAGTCACGATTCTCGACGTCGTCGCTTTCGATGCCTGCTCTGTCACGCCCTCCGAAAACCGCTTCGAACTTGCCACACCGGGACTTGCTCCTTTCCGGTTCGATCGCCTCGCGCTTTGCGGTCCAGGCATGCCGAAACTGGCGGGTCTGGGGCTTGAGAAGGCTGGCGTGCCGCTCGCACACGGCGTGCTCGCGCTTGATGCTGCGGGGAAGACCCGAAACAATCGGATTTTCGCACTCGGCGCCGTCGCGGGGCCTGATCTCGCGCAGCATAAGGCGAGCGCCATCGCGTCGATTCTCGGACAGGTCTTCGCAGGGAGAGCGAAAGCGCCGGCGCCGGAGCTGTTGACGCGTCTCTGCCCGACGACACCAGCCATCGCCGAAGTCGGGCTCGCCGAACGCGCCATTGCGGCAAGCAAGCGGGCGAATTACCGTTTTTATCGCGCACCCCTGCCCGATGGCCATATCAAGGCGGTGACCACGGCGAAGGGCCTCCTTTGCGGCGTCTCCATTGTCTCGGAGCGGGCTGCGGAGCTGGTCGTGCCCTTCGTGCAGACCATAGCGGAGGGCAAACCTTTGCAGGCGTTGGCGAGCCTGCCCATCGCAAGCCCCGGCCCGGCTGATGCCATTGCCATGGTGGCACGCCTTGCCCTTCGTGAGCGCCTCCGGGCCTCTTGGTGGCTCAAGCTCCTGCGCGTCCTTGGCCTGACGCGGCTCGGCAGCCGATGAAGAGCCCCGCAGACAGGCCGACACCGGAAGCCGTGCACAACGGGCTTTCCGCGCGCCTGCTGTGGCTTACGGGGCTCTTTGTGCTCTTCCTCTCGGCGGTAATCTACGTACCCTCGATGGCGACCTTCCGCGACAACTGGCTCGGCGAACGGCTCTCGCAAGCGCGGGCGGCGGCGCTGATTCTTGAAAAGGCACCGCCGGATTCGCTTCCCAAACCGCTCGTGGACGAACTCCTCTCCGGCATGGAAACCACGATGATCGCGATCCGCATCGACAATATGCGGCGGCTGCTCGCGGTCTCGGATATGCCGCCGATGGTCGATTTCGAGATCGACCTCAGACAACGCGACGCCATCCCGCAACTGATGAGCGCGTTCAATACGCTGTTCTTCGGTGGCAACCGCACGATGCGTGTGGTCGGTCCACCGCCGCGCGGCGGCGATTTCGTCGAGATCGTCATTCCCGAAGGCCCCTTGCGCGCGGCGATGCTGCGCTTCTCCTGGACCATGCTGGCAATTGCCCTGACGCTTTCGACGCTGACAGCGCTCGCGGTATTCGTGACCCTCAACGGCCTGATTGTCGGGCCAGTGAAACGGCTCGCGGCTGCGGTGAGCCGTTTCCGCGCGGACCCGGCCGATAGTCGAGCCCTGCTGCCCGTGAGCCATCGCCGCGATGAATTCGGCACACTCGAACGCGCGGTCTCGGAGATGCAGAATGCGGTTCAGCAGGAGCTGCGCCAGCGCGAGCGCCTCGCCAACCTCGGCCTCGCGGTCGCCAAGATCAATCACGACCTTCGAAACATGCTGGCCTCGGCGCAATTGATGGCGGACCGCCTGGGCTCGCTCCCAGACCAGAACGTGCAGCGCTTCGTGCCCAAGCTTCTCTCGGCGCTCGACCGGGCGATCCACTTTTGCCAATCGACCCTCGCCTACGGTCGGGCGGAAGAGCAGCAGGCGCATATCGCCGCTGTGAAGCTGCTGCCGATTGTGACTGATGTCGCCGAGCTGATGGATCTTTCCCCCGCGACCCGTCCCAGCCTCACGCTGGAGATCCCCGGGACGCTTTGCGTGCAGGCCGATAGCGAGCACCTCCACCGCGTCATCACCAACCTCGTGCGCAATGCCCGCGCGGCGCTTGATACGATGCCGTTCGAGGCGAAGGCGGCGATCACGATTCGCGCGCGCCTCCGGGAGGGCGTCGTCGAGATCGATGTCCACGACACGGGTCCGGGCATCCCGGCGCAGGTGCGCGAAAAGCTGTTCCGGGCGTTTTCCGGCTCGTCCCGACCCGGCGGCACAGGCCTCGGCCTTGCGATCGCGCAGGAGCTGATCCGTGGCATGGGCGGCTCAATCGTGCTGCTTTCGCCCGAAATCGAGGGCGCGCATGGCACAACCTTCCGCCTCTCCCTGCCCGCTGCCTGAAGGTGCTTTGGCCTCGGCTGACAGGAATATGAAAATTCGCAAGAAGAAGGCTTGCCCTTTCTCTGCCAAGGCGCTATCAGACCGCCTCCCGCACGGAGTTGCTCCGTGCCGCGCGCCCGTAGCTCAGCTGGATAGAGCACTAGACTACGAATCTAGGGGTCAGAGGTTCGAATCCTTTCGGGCGCGCCATTTTTATCTCAAGCTATTGATCGTCGTGGAGAAATGCCGCGATAGGTATTGGGCGCAGACCATCTGTGCGCGGTTGTATCCTTGTGAATATGAGTGCCGGGTGCCTCGCATTGCCTAATTTTCGCGCGCATAAGAGAGACCTTGCCCTGATCCGTCTTTCCTGAGCGATGCCCACGATGCAGCCGAAAAGCCTGTTCGCCATCATCTCGCGCTCGCTCGTGATCTATTCGATTCTCGTTTCGCTGATTTTCCTCGTAGGTATCCTCTCGCTCTATCGGATGCGTCTGGAAGAGCAGCGCTTCGATGCGGCGGACCGCATCAACCTCCTGCTTCAGGTCTCGCTCGAGAACGCGATGCTCAAGCGCGATATCGACGGGTTGCAGGAGATCGTCGAGCGGCTGGGCAAGCAATCGGGTATCGAGGCGGTGATGATCCTTAACCCCGCGGGCGAGGTGCGCTTTGCCTCGCGTCCCAATCTTTTGGCTCGCAAGTTTGATCTGAAGGCGGGGGACCTCTGCACCGAGTGCAAGTGGAACGGTCGCGACCAGATCGAGCGCAATGATATCCTGCCTTCAGGCATCGAAGCCCCAATCCCGGTCCTGCGCAGTGTCAAATCTGTCGCCAATCGCGCCGAATGCACACAGTGCCATGGCGAGATGCGGGAGAACCCCGTCAACGGTCTGCTGGTTGTCGATCATTCAGCGCAGGATCTCAAGCGCAATGCCCTGATCGGTTCGCTGGTGCTCGTGGGGTCCGGGCTGCTGGTCGTGCTGGGGCTGGTTGCCGGAATCTACCGGGTGCTGAAGGTCCATGTCCTGACCCCGGTGGCGCACTTGACCGCCGCCAGTGCGGAACTCGCGGCCGGCAATCTCGACCGGCGTGTGGCGCTTACCGGCGGCAGTGAGGTGATCGGGCTCGGGAATTCCTTCAACACCATGGCCTCCCGGCTGCAAGCCAGCCTTGTCGAACTCGGCGCGCGCGAGCGTTTCGTGCAGGGGCTTCTCGAAACGCTGCCCGATGGTGTGCGCGTTATTGACGAAGATTTCCGCATCGTCATGGCGAACGGGGCCTACCGCCGCCAGACACGACAGGGCGAGATAGAGCCGCCAGATACTTTCTGCTATCATTCCAGTCATCGGCGGAGCGAGCCTTGTGCCCATACGCTGGTGACCTGCCCGATCCATGCACTCAGGGGCAAGACCGAGCCGATCAAGTTTCACGCGCGCCATGTGCGTACAGACGGTGAGGAAGTTTCGGTCGAGGTGCATGCCGCGCGCCTGACGATCAACGGGCTGGATGGCCCGCGCGCGCTGGTGATCGAGGTCATCCGCGATCTCGAGACGGAAATGCAGGTCTCCCATGAGCAAAGGCTTTCCGAGCTGGGTCAGCTCGCGACCGGTGTGGCGCATGAAATCCGCAATCCGCTATCCTCGGTGGCAATCCTGCTCAGCGATGCCGAGACGAGCCTGCGCAAGGGGAAGGCCTTCGATCCCGCCCCGTGGATCGGGCTGATCAGTCAGGAAGTCGGGCGCTGCCTTACCATCACCGACAGCCTGCTCAAGCTCGGGACCCCTCCCGATGCCGAGCATCACCTGATTGTGCTGGATGACATCCTCCAGGAGGTGCTGAGCCTGTTGCGGTTTCAAGCGGAAGAGGCTCGCGTTACCGTCCGGCTGGAGACGGATGAACAGGTACGCGTCGTCGGGTCGGACAGCGACCAGCGGATCGTGATGATCAATCTGATCCAGAACGCCTTTCATGCCATGCCCGGCGGGGGCGTTCTGTCGATCACACTGCGGCGCACCGGGAATGGCATGATTGCGGCCAGCTTCGCCGATACCGGGGTCGGAATCCCGCCAGAAGACATTTCGTATATTTTCATGCCATTCTGGAGCCGCCGGGCCGATGATGTGCGCGGGACAGGGCTTGGCCTGTCCATCTGCCGCTCGATCATCCGTAAGCTGAAGGGAGATATCCGGGTCGCCAGCGCTGTCGGGGTCGGGACGACCTTTACCCTGCTCCTGCCGGATGCCGACCATGAAACGGGAGGGTCTGCATGACCACCACCTACAAGGCGATGGCGATGACCGAGCCACCGCCGAATGACGCGGCAGGCGGGAAAGTCACTGGCCAGAACTTCGATGACCGAAAATTCGACAACGCAGGTTTTGCGGGCATGGGGCGTGCGGAGCGCGAACTGACCGGGAAGCCCATCCTGCTGATCGAGGATGACGCGACGCTCAACCGTCTGATGGTCGCCCAGCTCGAACGAGCGGGCTACCGGACACGCGGGGTTCTGCGCGCGCAGGATGCCTTGGTGGTGATCAAGGAGGATGAGCCGGCGCTGATCCTGCTCGACATCCGCCTGCCGGATCGCGATGGCCTTGATTTCCTGAAAGAAATCCGCGCCGTCTGCCCGGTCATCGTGATCACCGCGCATGGCGCGATCAGTCAGGCCGTCATCGCGCTCCGGCTCGGTGCGCATGATTATCTGACCAAGCCGATCCGCAGCGACGAGCTGGAACTGAGCATTGAGCGCGCGCTTGACCATGCCCGGCTCACGCGCAGCGGCGATTTCATGAAGGGGCAGATCCAGTCGCTGATGCGCACGGCGACAATCGGCTCCAGCCCGGCCTTCCGCGAGGTTCAGCGCCAGATCCGGCTGTTCGGCCCCACGGATGCGGCGGTCCTGCTTCTTGGCGAGAGCGGAGCGGGCAAGAAGCAGGTGGCGCGGGCCTTGCACGATGCCAGTGGCCGGGCCGCCGCCAGCTATGTCGTGCTGGATTGCTCGACCGTTCAGGAAAACCTGCAGGAAAACCTGTTTGAATCCGAACTCTTCGGCTACGAGCGCGGCGCCTTTGCCGGCGCGGAGCAGCGCAAGCCCGGCCTGATTGAAATCGCAGAAGGCGGCACGGTCTTTCTCGACGAAATCGGGGCTCTCGCGCCACCTCTTCAGGCCAAGCTGCTGCGTCTGCTGGAAACCGGCACCTTCCGGCGGCTCGGCGGCGTTACCGATCTTCCCGCGAATGTGCGCTTCGTCGCAGCGACCAACCGCGACATCATCGCTCTGGGGCGTGAGGGCAAATTCCGGATCGATCTTTACTATCGGCTCTCCCGGTTTGAAATCACCGTGCCGCCCTTGCGTGAGCGCGGGGAGGATATGGTCGAGATCGCGCGGCACGTTATCAAGAACCGCACCTTCAATCGCGACATCGACAAGGCGCTCGATGCCGGCGCGATCCGGGCGCTACGCGCCTATCGCTGGCCGGGGAATATCCGCGAGCTGAAGAATGTCATCGAGCGCGCGATTGCGCTCTCCGGCGAGGAGCAGGTGATCTCCGCCGCAATGCTCGGCCTCGACACCCGGAAGCCCGCCAGAAGCGGGACATCCATCGACTTCAGCTTCAATTTTTTGCCGACCATCGACGAACTGCAGACCCATTACGTCGAGGATCTGCTGAGCCGGGGCACTTACAGCCGGGCGAAAATCGCCGATGCACTCAACATCTCCGAACGCACGGTCTACCGCATTCTCAAGAACCGCAAGGTGACGGATGAGAAGATCACAGACGCACCTGACGATGCCTGAGTTGCGTCGTCTCTGAGTTAAGCCTTGGGCGCGCGCGGCGGGGGATAGACGCCCTTGGTCAGGAATTTCTGCCCGCCGGGGCGACGAGCACGCGGATCGATCCGCTTGCCCTCACCGCCCTTGCCCGTTCCGGCAGGCTGCCAGTTCGGGATGAGGTGATGCTTGCCCGGTCCGATGAGATCGGCGCGGCCCATCGATTTAAGCGCCTCGCGCAATAGAGGCCAGTTCTCGGCGTCATGATAGCGCAGGAAGGCCTTGTGCAGCCGGCGCTGACGCAGGCCCTTCACCGCGTCCACCGGCTCCGACGCGCCCCGCCGCACGGGTTTCAAGGGGTTGAAGCCGGTGTGATACATCGCCGTCGAAAGCGCCATCGGCGAGGGCAGATAGGTCTGGACCTGATCGGCGCGATAGCCATTCTTCTTCAGCCAAAGCGCGAGGTTCATCATGTCCTCGTCGCTCGTCCCGGGATGGGCGGCGATGAAATACGGGATGAGGAAGTATTTTTTTCCTGCCTTTTTCGCCGCCTCATCGAAGAGCTTCTTGAAGGCATCGTAGGAACCGATGCCCGGCTTCATCATCTTGTTGAGCGGGCCGTCCTCGGTGTGTTCCGGCGCGATCTTGAGATAGCCGCCGACATGGTGCTCGACGAGTTCCTTGACGTATTCCGGGCTCTCGACCGCGAGATCATAACGGACGCCGGAGGCCACCATCACCTTCTTGATGCCGGGGATGGCGCGCGCTTTGCGATAGAGCTGGATAAGCGCCTCGTGGGAGGTGTTGAGGTTCTTGCAGATATCGGGGAAGACGCAGGAGGGGCGACGGCAGACCGCCTCGATCGCCTTGTCCTTGCAGCCAATGCGATACATGTTCGCCGTGGGACCACCGATATCGGAGATGATGCCGGTGAAACCTTCAGTCTTGTCGCGGATGGTCTCGATTTCGCGCAGGATCGAGCCTTCGGAGCGGGACTGGATAACGCGGCCCTCATGCTCGGTGATCGAGCAGAAGGAACAGCCGCCAAAACAGCCGCGCATGATGGTGACGGAATGGCGGATCATCTCCCACGCCGGGATTTTCGCGCCCTGATAGGCCGGATGCGGCGCGCGAGCGTAGGGGAGATCATACACCGCGTCCATTTCCTCTGTGGTGAGCGGCACGGGCGGCGCGGTGACCCAGAGTTCGCGGTCGCCATGGCGCTGGATCAGCGGCCAGGCATTGCCGGGGTTGCTCTCCTTGTGCAGCACGCGCGAGGCGCGGGCATAGGCCTCCTTGTCGTCCACGACCGTTTCGAAAGCCGGCAGGCGGATTACGCCCTTGAGATGGCTCGCTTTGGCATCGTTGCGGAGCTTGCCTTCATCGCCATCGTCAAGATCATCGGCATGAGCCTCGAACCAACCTTCCGGCGTGCCGGAGCGGGCGAAGGCCAAACCGCGGATATCAGAGAAATCCTGATTGAGCCCGTCCTTTGCCAGCCGATGCGCGACCTCGACCAGCGCGCGCTCGGCATTGCCATAGAGCAGGAGGTCGGCCTTGGCGTCGAAAACGACCGAGCGGCGGACCTTGTCCGACCAGTAATCGTAATGCGCGATGCGGCGCAGCGAGGCCTCGATGCCGCCGAGGACAATCGGCGTGCCGGGGAAGGCCTCGCGGCAGCGCTGGGCATAGACATTCACGGCGCGATCCGGCCGTTTGCCACCCTCGCCGCCCGGCGTGTAGCTGTCGTTATGGCGGAGGCGGCGATCCGAGGTGTAGCGGTTCACCATCGAATCCATATTGCCGCTGGTGATGCCGAAGAACACATTCGGCTTGCCCAGAATCTTGAACGGGTTGGCGCTGTGCCAATCGGGCTGGGCGATGATCCCGACGCGGAAGCCCTGTGCTTCGAGAAGCCGCCCGATGATCGCCATGCCAAAGGAGGGGTGATCGACGTAGGCATCGCCCGTGACCAGGATGATATCACAGGAATCCCAGCCGAGCGCCTCCATCTCGGCGCGCGACATCGGGAGAAACGGCGCGGTGCCGAAGCGCTGCGCCCAATGCTTCTTGTAGGAGAACAGATGCTTGGCGGGCGCCAGAGGCACGCCAGGGCGGGTCGGTGTGAGGTCAAGGGCCTGTGAAGGAGCGGAAGCGTTCATGACCATAACCGTGCGCGAAAAAGGGAGGGGAAACCTGAGGGACGGATCAGGGCGCCGAAAAGCGGCATTCCCTATACTCAGAGCAAAGATTTCCGCTCAACTGGGGCATTTGATCAGGAACGTCAATGGGGTGCGGCGGATTGGCGGGTTTGGTAGTCTGACCGCACGCCGCGCAAGCTTAATGCGCACCACCGCGCGCGGCGCTGCGCTTCATGATCGGCACCATCAGGATCAGCAGCAGGAAGATGCCGGTGAGCGCGGCGAAGACATCGCCGAGCGCCATCACCAGCGCCTCCTGCCGCACCTGCTGCATCAACTGGCGGATCGCGGCGAGAGAAGCATCCGACCCGAGCGGGGCGAAGCGCTCGGCGAGGCGCGCGAGTTGCTCCTCACCGACACCGCGCCCCCACGAGAGAGTCTCGTGCAGACGCTGGATATGGAGATCCCAGCGGTCATTGATCATGGTGTTGATCAACGCGAGCCCCACGGCACCGCCAAGGTTGCGCGTGAGATTGTACAACCCCGAAGCGTTCTTCAGCCGGTCCGGCGGCAGGGTGCCGAGTGCGAGATTGTTGATCGGCACCATACACATCATCAGCGAAACACCACGGAAGATCTGCGGCAGCAGCAGTTCGTGAAAGGCCCAATCCTTGGTGATGTACGACGCGAGCCAGGTGCCGATGGAGAAGCCGCCGAAGCCCGCAACCATCATGAAGCGTGGATCGACCCGGGTCATCAGCCTTCCCACCAGCGGCGCGGCGAAGAACATGCAGAGCCCCGTGATGAACAGGGTTTCGCCGATTTGCAGCGCGGAATAGCCGCGCACCCGCCCGAGATAGACCGGGTAGAGATAGGTCAGGCCGAAAAGCCCGATGCCCATCACGAAAGAAAACAGCGAACCCACCGCGAAATTCGGATTAAGGTAGGCTTTGAGATCGACAATAGGCTGCGGCGAAGTGAGGCAGCGGTGAAAGAACACCATGCAGGAGGTGACGCAGAGAATCGTCAGCAAGAGGATGCGCTCATCGTCGAACCAGTCCTTGGCCGGACCTTCTTCCAGAACGTACTCCAGCGTGCCCAGGAACACCGCCATCGAGATGAGGTTCAACCAGTCAAAGCGCTGGAGCAGGGTGTAATCCGGCTCGTCAAAATCGATCAGCGTCCAGGCCGTTGCGGTCACGATCACGCCGGGCACGAGGTTGACCAGAAACAGCCAGTGCCAGGAAAAAAGGTCCGTGAGATAGCCGCCCACCGTCGGGCCTATGGTCGGCGCGAGTGTGACGACAAGGCCGATCATCGGCGCGACAAGCGGCTGCTTCGAGCGCGGAAATATCTGGAAGGACGAGGCGAAGACGGTGGGGATCATCCCGCCGCCAATGAAGCCCTGAAGCGCGCGGTAAAGGATCATCTCCTCAATGTTGGTCGCCGTGGCGCATAGAAGGCTCGCGAGGGTGAACCCGCCCGCCGCCAGCGTGAAGAGCACGCGGGTCGACAGTGCGCGGGCAAGATACCCCGAGAGCGGTATCATAATGACTTCCGCGATAAGATAGCTCGTCTGCACCCAGGCGATCTCCTCGGCGGAGGCGGAGAGCCCCGCCTGAATTTCCCGCAGCGAGGCCGAGACGATCTGAATATCGAGGATCGCCATGAACATGCCGAAGACCATGGCGAGAAAGGCCAGCATCCGCCGTACGGGGATCGCCGGTTCGGCGGGTCTTCCGGCCGCGGCGGGCGCCGCGCTCACGGGGCGGCCCTGGCGCTTTTCGGTGTCGGATCGGTTACGGTGTCGACGCCAACGACCACCGAGAGGCCAGGCCGGAGCCAGCCCTCGCGGATCACCGCCTCGGGCAGCGCGATGCGGACCGGCACGCGCTGCACCACCTTGGTGAAATTGCCGGTCGCGTTGTCTGGCGGCAGCAATGCAAACTGCGAACCGGACGCCGGGGCGATGCTCGTGAGCCGCCCCTCGATCTTGCGCTCGGCATTGGCATCGAGTGTAATCATAACCTTCTGCCCCTCGCGGAGGCGACCAAGCTGTGTCTCCTTGAAATTGGCCTCGATATAGAGGCTTTCGAGCGGCACCAAAGCCAGCAGGCGCGCACCGGGCTGGACATAGGCCCCGACCTGCGCCGCGCGATTGCCCAAGATGCCAGCGAAGGGCGCGCGAATTTCCGTAAAGCTCCGGTCACGCTGAGCCTTCTCAAGTTGGGTCGCAAGTTCCGCCTTGAGGCGCACCGCTTCGATGCGCTGCGCCTCAATCACCATGCGGTTCGCTTCGGCAGCAACCAGCGCCGCGCGATTTGCGGCAAGGGATGCCAGTGCGCGATCCTTGTCCGCGCGCGCGGTTTCGAGGCTCGCCTGCGAGGAATACTGGCTTTTCGTCAGCGTTTCCGCGCGGGTGAAGGCGGACTCAGCACGACGCTGTTCGGCTTCTGCCGCCTCGATCTGCGCCCGCGCCTGCGCTACTTGCGCGTTCTGCGCCTTGCCCTGCTCAGCTATCCGGGCGATCCCCGCTTCCTGCGTCGCGATTTTTTCGCGCGCGGCGGCCTCGGCGATGCGGTAATCGCCGTCATCGATCCGGATCAGGAGATCACCTGCCGCCACGGCCTGATTGTCCGTGACGCGAACTTCGGCGATATGGCCGGAAACGCGCGCAGCGATGGTCACGACATCGGCCTTGAGATAGGCATCATCGGTCGAGATGATGAAGCGACCTACCATCATGTAATCCCAGCCGCGATAGAGCCCATAACCCGCCAACGAGAGCAAAAGCACGAGCGGGATGAGCTTGCCACCTCCCTTGCGGGCGGAAGGCGATGTCGCAGGACTCTCGGGACTCGGGGCAGCCATCGCGGTCTCCAGACGGCAGATCAGACGAACAATCGAACTGAACGGTTCGGTCAATCCTGATTGACCTAACGCAGGGGAGGGCTTAAATCAAGGAATGACCGAACGGTTCGGTCAAATTTGTTTGATCGAATGAACTTGGGGCATCCTATGGCCGAAGCCTTGCGACAGACGGCGCCCGAAGCCCTCCCCGCCGATGCCGTTCCGGACACGGCGAAGCGTCGCCAGATTCTCGATGGCGCTCGGCAGGTTTTCCTGTCGCAGGGGTTCGACGGCGCGAGCATGAACGACGTCGCTCGCGTCGCCAATGTCTCCAAGGGCACGCTTTACGTCTATTTTCCGTCGAAGGAAGCGCTGTTCGAGGCGTTTATCCGCGAGGAAAAGCGCCAGCAGGCTGAGCAAATCTGCCGGATCGATGCCGAGGATATCGCATTTGGTGCGGTGCTCCAGCGCTTCGCGCGTAATTTCCTTACCGTACTGACCCGCCCCGAAGCACTCGCGCACATGCGGACAGTTCTCGGGATCGCGTCAAAGAACCCTGCCATCGGACTGGCCTATTACGAGGCCGGCCCGCGCCACGGCATTGCCTATATCGCCGGACAGATCCGCCGCCAGCAGGAAGCGGGTGTGCTTCGGGTCGAGGATGCGGAAGAAGCCGCCGCCGTCTTCCTTGATCTCACGAAATCAGGGCTTTTCGGCAAGCTGCTGTTCTGCCCGGATCTCGGGACCAGCGCCGAGGAAATTGATCGCCACGCCGAACGCGCGACGCGGCTTTTCCTCCGGCTTTACGCGGTGTGATCGACGATCTAGCGCCGGCTGGCGTTAAAGGTCTCGACCATCCCGAGCAGCGCATTCTCGAAATTGCGGGTGAAGCGCTGGTAATCGAGCAGCGGGCTCGCTTTGACACGATCCCGAAGGCCGTCGCGCAGGCGCGCGAGCGCCGGTAGATCGGCGGCCGCAGCGGCGGCCTTCTCGATGTAATCCTCGACCGTATCGACAGTCCAATCCTCAAGTCCGACCGCTTTGTTGAACACGCCGGCGACGCGACCCACCGAGGGGCGGTCGCGTTTCGAGAGCACCGGTGCGCCCATCCAGAGCGATTCAATCGCCGTCGTGCCGACATTATGCGGCCAGCAATCGAGCGTGATATCGATCTCGTTGTAGGTCGGCCAATGCGGCCGCGACGCACGTAAGGTCACCCGGCGCATATCAAAGCCGAGGCGCTCCAACTTCTGCTGGAAATAGACCTTGGTGTCGGCATCGGAGAAAGTTGGCTGATCGAGCATCAGGCGGCTGTCGGGCACGCGGTCCAGCAGCGCTTTCCAAGTGTGAAGCACACCATCATTCATGCGAATGACGCGCGAGAGCGAGCCGAAAGTCACGTAACCGTTCCGCAAGGCCGGCAGCGGGCCAACGTCCGGGCCGACGGTGGGCGGCAGATAGCAGAACATCGGCGAGGGCAAGCGGCAGATCGCTTCGCTGAACAGCGGCTCACTGCCTTCCGGCGCCATCACCTCGTCGCCGAGGAAATAATCGATGGCCGAAAGCCCTGTTGTGTAGCCGTAGCCGAGATAGCTCACCTGAATCGGGGCAGGCTTCATCGCAAAAACTGCGAGGCGATTGCCGGTCGAATGGCCTGCGAGGTCGATCAGGATATCGATCCCGTCATCCGCAATCTTGCGGGCGACGACCACGTTATCGAGCCCAAAAACATCGATCCAGTGCTCGAACGAGCGCTGGAATCGTTCGGTGACGTGATCCGCTGTCTTGAGGTTCGAATAGGCAAAAAGTTCGAAGCGGCTGCGGTCGAAATTCTCGAATAGCGGCTCAAGGAAGTACGAGCAGGCGTGACCGCACAGATCGGGCGAAGAAATCCCGACCCGGATGCGACGCCCCGTAATCGCCGGACGCGCATCGTGATTGAAACGCATCGGCGTGACGCTCTGGAGCATCTCGTCGAAGTTGACGTATTCCTGAAACACATCCTCGGCGCTGAGTTGGCTGTCGTAGTTCAATGCAAACAGTAGGTTCGAGCGCATCGGCTGCGAAGTCGGGTTGCCTTCGGAGGCATTGACGAGGCAGCTGATCGCGGAATCGAGATCGCCGAGGAAGATATAAGCGTTGCCGAGGTTGTTGAGGTTCTTCGGGTTTTTCTCAAGCTGAACCGCGCGCGTCAGCAGTTCGACGCCACGCAAGGTCCGGCCGGTGAGATAGTAGAGCATGCCGAGGAAGGCGAGCCCACCGACATGGTTGGGATCGGCAGCGATAATCACCTCGCCAAGCGCGACCGCCTCCTGATTGTTCTTGTCCTCCGAGACGAGACAATTGGCGAGCGTTAGCTTGGCTTCAGGATCATCCGGCGCAAGCGCGACCGCCTTGCGGATGACGACTTCAGCCTCCTGGAAACGACGAAGGCGCGCAAGCGCGATGCCGGTGTTGATGGTGGCATGAAAATGCGCCGGATCGACCGCAAGCACCTTGTTGCCAAGATCGACGGCATCCTCGTAGCGGTGGCGCTCCATGCAGACGCGCATATAAGCCATCAGCAGCACCGGATTGCGCGGCGCCGCCGTGGTGGCACGCCGGAAGAGACGGTCAGAGGCTTCGACCTCGCCTTCGTCATCCAGCAAAATCGCGAGATTGTTCAGGGCATTCGCATGGTTTGGCTCGCGGGAGAGCAGACGCTTGTAGGCCGATTTGGCGGCTTCAGCCTCGCCGTTGACCTGATGGCGGACGGCGGTATCGAACAACATATTGGCGCGCATGCGCGGAACTCCGGAGCTTCTTCCAATTCTTGAATGGCCAACGAAGTGTATACGGACATGGTTCACCAATGCTTACCGCCGGGGCCGCGCGAGACCTCCGGCGGGGCGGTCGCGTTTTTTTGCAAAACGGATTATGGTGGTGCCAGTCTCCCGATGAGTTCGCCCGCTTCATGAGTTCTCCTGCATGATCCCGCCCGCGCCGGCCCTCCCCGCTTCCCGCCGCCGCCCGTTGCTGGTCTGGCTGGCTGTGATGGCCTTTGCGTTAGCCGCGCTCGGCGCCGCTTTCTGGCATTACCGGCAGCGGCAGGCCGAGACTTTCGCGGAAGGCGCGACGTTGCATCGCATTCTCTCGCAGCGGGTGGACCAGCATGATGCGCATCTGACCAGCCTTGCCGCGCTGACGCAGATTGCCGATCCGCCGCCGCTTGATGCGATCGGGCAGGTCGCCACCAGCATCAAGCGGTTCTACCCGCGCATTGTCGAGGTCGATCTCATCGATCTGATGCACGAGGACAAGGCTGGGCTGCTGGGCGGAGAGACACCGCCCCCCTCGGCCTATACGGCGGCGCGCGGTTCCACCGCCATTCTCACCCTCGCACCGCTACCGGCACAGGAACGCCTGATGCTGCTCAAACGCGTGCCGGCGACAGCGGGCGCGCAGTATATCATCGTGGTCCAGCTTGATGTGCGACGCCTGATCGAGGCCGAACGGGTTCCACCGGGACGCTCCCGGATTCAGCTCACTTTCGAGGGTCTGCCGCTCTTGTTCGCACCGCCAATGGAGGGGTTGTTTTCGGTCACTTATGCAGCACCTCTGGCGAGCCGCACACAGCCGCTCTACCTGGAGGTCGAGCATCCGATCGGTCTTGCGGACCTTTTTGTCTGGAACGAATTGCTCCTGCTTGCGCTGCTCATTGCCATGGCGGCCTATGCGGCGGACCGGCTAATCGCGGCGCGTCAGGCCGCCAAGGAGGCCGGTGCGCGCGCGGTGCTCGCGACGCAGGATGCCCGCCTCGCCCATGCCAGCCGTGTCAATGCCATGGGTGAACTCGCCTCTGGCATCGCCCATGAACTCACCCAGCCACTGACGGCCATCCTAAGCCAATGCCAGGCCGGTCAACGGCTTGCCGCCCGTGACGTGCTGGACCGGCCTGCCCTTCAAGCCGCCTTCGAGGCTTCGGCGCGCAATGCCAAGCGCGCGGGGGATATTCTCGGGCGGCTCCGCGCCTGGGTCACCAAGGGGCAACCCTCGGTCGAGGATGTCGATCTTGTCGCGACGGTCGGCGATGTGGTGCAGATGATCGGGCAGGAGCGTGAGAGCCTCAGCGTCGAGATCCTGATCCGCCCGGAGCGTCCTGTCATCGTCGTGCGGGCGGACCGCGTGCAGATGGAGCAGGTCATCTTCAACCTGATCCGCAATGGTCTTGATGCGCTCCGGTGCGTCGCGCATGCCGGACGCATCACCATCTGGGTCGGCGTGACCGGCGGGCAGGCAGAAATTCATGTGATCGACAATGGACCGGGGCTGGACCCAGCGACTGCGGCGCGGCTGTTCGAGCCGTTCTTCACCACCAAGCCGGAGGGCATGGGCCTCGGGCTCTCGCTCTGCACTACGCTGATCGAGCGGGTCGGCGGGGCGATCGAAGCCCGCAACGCGGAGGGCGGCGGCGCAGAATTTGTCGTCCGGCTCCCGCTGGCGCACGCGCGCCTCGCGGAAACCCGCGCTACGGAATGGCCCCGAGAGGCCGCCGAATGATTTCCGGCGGTCTTGTCTATCTCATCGATGATGATTTCGATGTCCGGGAGGGCCTCACGGTGCTGATGCGGACACACGGCCTTGACGTGACCGCCTTCGATGGCGGCATCACCTTTCTCGAAGCCCTGCCGATGCTGGCACCGGGGTGCCTCCTGATCGATATCCGCATGCCGCATATCACGGGACTTCGGCTTCAGGAGCGCCTCGCCGAAGCCAATTGCGATTGGCCGACAATCATTATCACCGGACATGGTGACATCGAGGCGTGCCGTCGCGCGTTTAAATCCGGCGCGGTCGATTTTCTCACCAAACCGATCGAGGAAAGCGTGCTGATCGCGGCCGTGCGCACAGCGCTCGCCCGCCTCACGCGAAAGCAGGCGCAAAATGACGGTGCGAGCGAAGCGCGGCGCCGCCTGAGCCGCCTCACGACCCGAGAGGCCCAGATTCTCGCGCTCGTGGCCGATGGCCTGACGACCAAGGAAATCGCGCGGCAGCTCGATATCTCGCCGCGTACCATTGAAACCCACCGCACGCATATCGGCGAGAAGCTCGGCACCGGCTCGGTGGCCGCGATGGTAAAGGTGCATCTCGCCGCGGCGGAAGACGCCTGACCTCAATCCGGTATGGTCCTGGTCCGGCATGATCCTAATCCGGCGTGATTCCTGCGCGTCGGATCAGGCCACCCCAGCGGGCGATTTCAGCACCGATATGGGTGCGGAATTCCACCGGGGTCATCGGCCAGACATCAGCCCCCTGCGGCGCGAGTTTGGCCACGGTCTCCGGGTCCGCGAGCGCCGCGTTGAGAATACCGGCAAGCCGATCCAGGATCGCGGGCGGTGTCGCAGCGGGTGCGACAAGACCGTACCACTGCGAGGCTTCAAAACCGGGCAGCGCCGCTTCCGCGAGGGTCGGCAGTTCTGGCGCGGCTGCGATGCGCATGAGCCCCGAGACGCCGAGCCCGCGCAACTTGCTCTCGCGAATAAACGGCAGAAGCACCGGCGCACCGGTCAGCATCAGCTGGATGCGACCACCGAGAAGATCCTGAACCGCCGGAGCAGTTCCGCGATAAGGCACATGCTCAAGCTTGATGCCGGCGGCATCCGCGAAGGCCTCCGTCGCGATATGCGCGGCGCTGCCCTTGCCGCCCGAGGCATAATTAAGCGCGCCCGGTCGGGCTTTGGCATAGGCGATCAGGTCCGCAACGGATTTCACCGGGAGATCCGGCGCCACCGCGAGCACATTATGTACTCGTGCGATCATGCCGATGGGTGCAAAACTTTTCAGCGGATCATAGGGCAGACGGACGTAAAGACTCGGGTTGACCGCGAGCGTGCCGATATGGCCGAGGAGCAAGGTATGCCCATCCGGCGCGGCATGCGCGACCGCCGCGCTGCCGATTGAGCCGCCGGCGCCCGCCTTGTTCTCGGTGATAACGGTCTGCCCGGTCGCAGCCTCGATCTTGAGCGCGAGGAGGCGTGCAAGAATATCGGTCGAGCCGCCAGGTGTGAACGGCACCACTAGTGAAATCGGCCGGGTGGGGAAGGTCTGCGCCAGCGCTGGTCGCGTCAGGGCGGCAAGGCCAAGGCCCGCCGAGACCTTCAGCACGTTCCGGCGTGTAGTTTTGTCCGCGTAATCGATCATGACTTTCTCCCACTCCACACATTCAACACCGGCGCGCGGCGTGCATCAAATTGGATTTCTTGTCGAACTCATGCACAGCGTTCAGGAATTACGCCGGACTTGTCATTTGCCTGAAAGGCTTCCGCGCGGCATCTTGCGCGAGAATTGGAGAACTTTCCCGTCATGAGTAACAAGACTCACCTCGCTTTCATCGGGTTTGGCGAAGTCGGCCAGTTGTTCAGCCGGCAGTTGCTGTCCCATGATCATGTCGCGATTGCGATCTGGGATATCAAACTCGCCAACCCCGAGACCGCACCGGCGATAGTCGCGAAGGCTACGGAAATCGGGGTGCGCATCGCCTCCAGCGCCGCCGATGCGGCCAAAGGAACAACGCTTGTGATTTCCGCCGTTACGGCATCCGCAGCGGAGGATGTCGCGCGAGAAGCGGCGGGCTATCTCGTACCAGGACAGGCGCTGTTCGACCTCAATTCTGCCTCGCCGACGACCAAGACACGCGCCGCGGCGGCTCTGACGGCCAAGGCGTTATCTTACGTCGAAGGTGCGGTAATGGCGCCCGTGGCGGCACCGGGGATCAAGGTGCAGATCCTCACCGGCGGGCCGGAAGCTGCTGCCGTTTCCGAGACGCTCAATGCGCTCGGCATGAACCTGCGCCCAGTGTCGGAGACCGTGGGGCGCGCCTCGGCGACGAAGCTCTGCCGCTCGATCATGATCAAGGGGCTGGAAGCGCTGATCATCGATTGCGACCGCGCAGCGAAGCACTGGGGCGTGAAGGACGATGTCTTTGCGAGCCTCGCCGTCACCTTTCCCTCGATCAACTGGCCGGAGCTTGCCGAGGTAATGGCCGGACGCGTGCGTCAGCACGGCGTGCGCCGGGCGGCGGAAATGCGTGAATGCGGCGCGATGCTCGATGAAATTCCGCTGGACGGCGGCCTTGCGCGCGCCATCGCGGATAGCCACGAGCGGTTTGCCACCACAGGCAAATGACGCCTCAGCGCTGCTCGCGCCGCGAGAGGAAGGCGAGTTTTTCAAAGAGGCTGACGTCCTGCTCGTTCTTGAGAAGCGCGCCATGGAGGATGGGAAGAAGCTTGCGCTGGTCACGCTCGCGCAGCATCTCCGGCCCGATATCTTCCGAAACCAGCAGCTTGAGCCAGTCGAGCAGTTCCGAGGTCGAAGGCTTTTTCCGTAGGCCCGGCGCCTCGCGAATGCCGAAGAAAATGCTCATCGCATTGGCGACGAGTTCGCGCTTGATGCCCGGGAAATGCACATCGACGATTTTCTCCATCGTCTCGGCATCGGGGAATTTGATGTAGTGGAAGAAGCAGCGACGCAGGAAGGCGTCGGGCAGTTCCTTCTCGTTGTTCGAGGTGATGATGATGATCGGGCGCTGTGCCGCCCTTACCGTCTCGCCTGTTTCGTAAACGTGGAACTCCATGCGGTCGAGTTCCAGCAGGAGATCGTTCGGGAATTCGATGTCCGCCTTGTCGATCTCGTCAATCAGCAGCACCGGACGCACCTCTGAGGTGAAGGCCTCCCAGAGTTTGCCACGCTTGATGTAATGCGTGATGTCCGACACGCGCGGATCGCCAAGCTGACTGTCGCGGAGGCGCGAAACAGCATCGTATTCATAGAGGCCTTGCGCGGCCTTGGTGGTCGATTTGATGTGCCAGGTGATCAGCGGCGCACCAACCGCGCGGGCGATTTCCTCCGCAAGCACGGTCTTGCCGGTGCCGGGCTCGCCCTTCACCAGAAGCGGGCGCTGGAGCACGATCGCCGCATTTACGGCAACTTTCAGATCATCGGTGGCAATATAGGAGGTCGTTCCGGCAAAGCGCATCGGGGGTTCCTTGTGTTCCCCTTGTTTTGGAAGGCGTGGCTTGACGGGTCAAGGGGTGGTGGTTGACGGGCAGGCCATGTTCGGGCTCATTGGCGTCATGCTGCTCAATTTCTTCACCTCGCTTCGCACCGCCAAGGTGCCTGTCAGCCTTCGGGAATATCTCAACCTGCTCGACGGGATGAAGCATGATCTCGCCGGCACTTCGGTCGAGGATTTCTATTTCCTTTCGCGGGCCGTGCTGGTGAAGGACGAGCGCAATCTCGACAAGTTCGACCGCGTTTTTGCCACCGTGTTCAAGGGGCTCGAAAGCGAGGGGATCGACGGCGTCGAGCCGACAGGAGTCCCGGAGGAATGGCTGCGCAAGATGGCCGAAAAGATCCTCACCGAGGAGGAAAAGAAGGAAATCGACGCGCTTGGCTGGGACAAGCTCTGGGAGACGCTGAAAAAGCGGCTCGAAGAGCAGAAAGGCCGGCATCAGGGCGGCTCGAAGTGGATCGGCACCGCCGGCACCTCGCCCTTCGGCGCTAATGGCTACAACCCCGAGGGCATTCGCATCGGGCAGGACGGCAACCGCAATTTCCGCGCCGTCAAAGTCTGGGACAAGCGCGAATTCAAGGATCTCGACGGCAAGGCGGAACTCGGGACACGCACGATCAAGATCGCGCTCCGGCGCTTGCGCAAATTCGCCCGCACTGGCGCGCTCGATGAGCTTGATCTCGACGGCACCATTCGCGGCACGGCGCACAAGGGTTTTCTCGATGTCCATATGCGGCCCGAGCGGCGAAACGCGGTCAAGGTACTCTTGCTGCTCGATATCGGCGGCTCGATGGATTGGCATGTCGAGCAGGTGGATGAGCTGTTCTCAGCGGCGAAATCCGAGTTCAAGCATTTCGAGCATTTCTACTTCCACAACTGCCTCTACGAGCGGGTGTGGAAGGAAAACCGGCGTCGCGAGGCATCGAGCCTGCCGACGCTCGACCTCATCCGCACCTATGGCGCGGATTACCGCGTGGTTTTCGTTGGCGACGCGGCGATGAGCCCTTATGAGATCGCTCATCCCGGCGGCTCGGTGGAGCATTTCAACGAGGAGCCCGGCGCGGTTTGGCTCCAGCGCGTGCTCGACCATTTCCCCAAGACGATCTGGCTCAACCCGCGGTCCGAAGAGACCTGGACCTATGGCCATTCGATCCAGATGATCCGCCAACAGTTCGAGGGGCGGATGTTCCCACTGACGCTCGAAGGGCTCGACAATGCGATGCGGGCGCTGAGCCGGTAAGTCTCTTATCGGGTCGCATTTTCTTCACGCAAACCGGCGTCCACTTTGCTTGAAAGGGCGCAGGCTACACCGCCGCAAGGCGGTGCAGGTCATCGACGAGACGACGGGAAAATTGCTCAGCTGGTGGGGTCAACTCGCGATGAGCCGGCACCAGCAGGCCGATGCGCAGCGTG
The DNA here is from genome assembly GCA_002256205.1 of Rhizobiales bacterium PAR1. GTDB lineage: Bacteria > Pseudomonadota > Alphaproteobacteria > Rhizobiales > Beijerinckiaceae > Rhabdaerophilum. Next base: position 297,872 of record NKIW01000005.1, on the reverse strand, counting down.
TTGATGCCGGGCGAATTGAGCGGTCGCCAGACTAAATCGCCGGTCTCGATCTCGTGCAGAAACCCGAGCCGGGTGAAAAACGAGATGCCCATGTTGAGGCTGATGGCAAGCTTGAGCATCTGGATCGAATTCGATTCGAGTTTGGGCTCCAGCCGGCTCTTGAAGGTCGCGAAGGCGGCATCGACATCCGCGCCGCGCGGCAAGGGTCCGGATTGAGTGAGGATCGGGTAGCGCTCGGCCTCCTCAAACTCGACCGAGAGGCGGTTCGCGAGCGGGTGATCCGCCCGCATTACGACCCCGATGGGTGCGGAAATCTCGGTGAGGAAGCGCACGGAATGCGGGATCTGCCCGACGAAGGTGAAACCCATGTCGATATCGCCCGCCGCAACCATCTTCGCGACCTCCGGCGGCTGCGCGGCCAGCACCGAATAGGTCACCGCCGGGAAATCCACCCGAAAGCGGTCGATCGCGCGCGGCAAGAAATCGACCAGCAGCGAATCCACCGCTGCGATCGAGATATGGCCGGATCGGGCGGCCTTTAGATCATCGATGGCGGAACGGACACGGTCGAAATCATGCAGCGTATCCGTCACGTGGCGGAGCAGCAGTTCACCCGCCACCGTGAGGCGCATGCCGCCGGGCAGCCGGTCGAAAAGCGGCGTGCCAAGCTGATCCTCCAGGTTGAGGATCTGTCGGTTGACGGCGCTTGCAGCGACATTGAGCGAGGCTGCCGCCTTGCGGATCGAACCGACGCGGGTCACCTCCCGGAAATAATAGAGCGCAGCGGCGTGCAACATGAGCAAAACCCCTTGGCCGGATCAGCCTAACCGCCGGTCCGGGCGAGGGGAAGCCTCATCTCCCCTTCCACTCCGGTTTGCGCTTTTCGACGAAGGCGCGCACGCCCTCGGTCGAATCTTCCGATTGCAGCGCCTCCACAAGCGCCGGCAAGCGTTGTGCCTGCGCTTCGAGCGCCGTCATATGCGCCGTACGCCGGACGACCTGCTTGATCGCGCGCACCGAAAGCGGGGCGCAGGCGAGGATATCAGCCAGCCAGCGTGCCACCGCGGCATCCAGATCGGCGCGCGGGGCGACCTCGTTGACAATGCCGAGAGAAAGCGCCTCCGGTGCCTTGATCCGACGCCCTGTGAGCATCAGGCCCATCGCGGCGCGGAAGGGGATTTGCCGCTGGAGCAGCGTCATGCCACCATCGAGCGGCAGACGCCCGACGCGCGCTTCAGGCAGCGAAAACGTCGCCTCCTCCGCAGCGATCACGATATCACAGCCGAGTACCATCTCGAAGCCACCACCGGCGGCATGGCCGTTGACGCGCGCGATCACCGGCACATCCAGCGTCTGCCGCAGCGCGATGCCGCCAAACCCGTTGGGGCGCGCCATCGCCCAGTATTCGAGGCCGGAAGCGCCACTGCCGCCCTTCATATCTGCACCGGTGCAGAAGGCACGATCACCCGCGCCGGTGAGCACCACGGCGCGGATATCGCGATCCGCCTCGATCGCATCCCAGATGACGCCGAGCGCACGTTCGGTTTTGGCATCAACAGCGTTGAGAACCTCGGGCCTATCGATGGTCACCGTGGCGACATGATCGCGGACATCGAAATGTACCGGCATTATTCAGCGGCTTTCGTGTTGGCGAGCCCGAGCTCGGCAAGCACCGCCTCGGTATATTGGCCGAGCTGCGCCGGCGCGATGCGGATTGTTACCGGGGCATCTTCCATATGCACGGGCGAGCCGACGACGCGGATGCGCTCGACCTCTCCCTCGGCTTCAAGGATCATGCCGTTGATCGCGGTCTGCTCATCGGCCAGCGCCTCGGTGAGCGTTTTGACCGGCGCGCAGAGAAGGTCCTGCGCTTCGAGCCGTTCGAGCATGTAGGCCGTCGATTTGCCGGCGAAGCACCCGCGGAAAATCGCATGCAGCGCGGCCTTGTTCTTGACCTGAGCCGGATGATCGACGAAGCGCGGATCAAGCGAGAGATCGTCGATTTCAAGCGCGGTGGAGATATCGCGCAAGGGGTGCGCCTTGAAGGCGCCGACCATCACGACCGCACCATCGGTTGTCGGGAAGACGCCGGAAAGCGGCATCGCACCCCAGTTGACCTCGCGTCCGCGCATCATCTGCGCCGCGGCTTCCTGCGTCTGCGCAGCGAGCATGGAATCGAGCAGCGAGACCGAAATCCGCTGACCCTTGCCGGTTTTCGCCCGTTGAAGCAGTGCCAGCAGCACGCCCTGCACGAGATGCATGCCGGCGGAATAATCGGCGAAGGTGGTCGAGTGGATCGAGAGCGGCAGGCTGTCATCCGAGCGACGATACATCACGCCGCTCATCGCCTGCGCCAGCACATCCTGCCCGCCCTTGTGGGCGTAGGGACCGGTGAGGCCGAAGCCGGTGCCCACAGCATAGATCAGGCGCGGATTGAGCTTTGAAAGGTCCTCGTAGCCGAAGCCGAGACGCTCCATTACCCCGGCGCGGAAATTGTTGACGACGACATCCGCGCCTTCGATCAGCTTGAGCACCACGGCGCGCCCCTCGGCGCTGCGGGTATCGAGTACAATCGAGCGCTTGTTGCGGTTGAGCGAGCAATAAACCGGGCCGAGCAGCCCGGCGGGATCATTCGGGAAGGCCGTGCGCGAGAGATCGCCCGTGCCCGGCTTCTCGATCTTGATGACATCGGCACCGTAATCCGCGAGCATCTGCGTCGCGACGGGCCCCATCATCACCTGTGTGAAATCGATGATGCGGATGCCGTGGAGGGGAAGCTCAGGGGTGCTCACGCGGCAGTCTCCATCAGAGTAGCATTGGCGGAGGGCTGATCACCCGGATCACCCCCCTGCGCCCGAACGCGGGCGCAGATCGCCTTGGGATCGACCTTGCGCAAGGCGATACCGCCGGAAAGCGCGAGCGCTGCCGCAACGCCGGCGGATTGCCCCATCGACATGCAGGGCGGGATTTCACGGCTTAGTTTCTGCGCCGACTCGGTTGCCGAATAATGGCGCCCGGCGACAATCAGGCCTTCGATATCCTGCGGCAGCATTGAACGGTAGGGTGTGTAATAATCCCGCCCGCGCGCCACGGTATCGGCGAAGTGAACGCGATTGTTCACGTCATCCTTGGTGACAACGTATTCGCCCTGCAGGAGCCGCGTCTGACGCACACCGAGCTGCGGGGCAACGTCAATCACATGGGCGTTTTTGAACCCCGGCATCTTTGCGCGGACAAACTCCACTAGCGCATATATGCGCTTGCGACCCTCGAAATCGGCTCGGGTCTGATCCTCGACTTTCATCGCGTCATACCCGGTCATATGTGGGCAATTGCACCAGATGATACCGGGCAGTGGCGTCTTCAGCCACCAGCGATCCCAAGAACCGCCAATGACCTTCTTGGCCTGCTTGTCGAGGATCGCAAAGGCTTCCGGCTCCTCATAGCGGAAGCGCTCGGCTTCCTCGGCATCCACCCCGCCGAGGCGGAAGACAGTGGTGATCATATAGGCGCCCTCGGTGAAACGTGCGCCGGCTGCTGCCGCGACATCGAGATCGCCGGAGGTGTCGATGATGACATCACCCAGAATCGCCTGCCGCCCGGCCTTGGTCTCGCAGATCACGCCCTTGATCGCGCCATCGCGAACAATCGCCTTCGAGAACCACGAGTGGAGCCGCACATCGACGCCAGCCTCGCTGATCATCTCGTTCGAGGCACGCTTCCAGCCATCGGGATCAAAGGCTGCGGCCATGACGATGGGCATCGGCTTTGAGGAAGAGCGGAAATCGAAGAGGCCCCAGGGCGCCCATTTCTTATGGACATCCCAGCCCTGCCGCTGATCCTCCTTCGGCGGATAGACGCAGGTGCCGACACGCGCCATGCGCTCGATCATTTCCATGCAGGTGCCAGTGACCGTCACCTCATAACCATTGTTCATGTCATCGAGCACGAGCACCATGCCGCCGGAGGCGAGCCCGCCAAGGTAGGGGTAGCGCTCGATCAGCGTAACCGAGCAGCCCTCGCGCCGTGCGGCAATCGCGGCCGAAAAGCCGGCCGGACCGCCGCCGACAACGACAACATCCGACTTGGCGACAACGGGCACCGAACCCGCGGATTCCTGAACGGCTTGTCCGATATCCATGAGCATTCTCCGATTAATGGCCGGATGCCGGCTGCCAGCGCACGACAAGGCGCTCGGCCAGCGTGATGGCGAGGAAAAACAGCACGGAAAACGCCGAACCCACGATCACCGTGGCGTAAAGCATCGCGCTGTCGAAATTGTAAGTGGACTGGATGATCAGCGCGCCGATGCCGGTCGTGGAGCCAATCCATTCGCCGACGATGGCGCCGATCACGGCGGTCGAGGCTGCAATTTTTAACGCCGAGAAGAGGTAAGGCAGCGCATTGAGCAGCCGAAGTTTGAAGAAGGTCTCGGTCTTGGAGGCCGAGAGCACGCGCATGAGTTCGAGCGCCTGCGGGTTCACGCTTTCGAGCCCGCGTACCATGTTCACCAACGTCGGGAAGAAACAGATCAGAGCTGCAATCGCGATTTTTGGCTCCATGCCATTGCCGAGCAGCAGCACAAGGATCGGCGCTTTCGCTACCACAGGAATGGTGTTGATCAGCACGACGACAGGAAAGAACGCCTGCTCCAGCGATTTTTTATGCACGAAAACCGTCGCGATGAGGATCGCCGCGAAATTGCCGAGCAGGAAACCCGCGATGGCCTCGACCGCCGTGGGGAAGAGGTTAGTCATCAGCACGTCGAATTTCGTCACCAGTGTCACGGCAACAAGCTGCGGCGAGGGCGCGACGAAGGGCGGGACTTTGAGCACGTAAACCAGCAATGCCCAAAGCCCGATAAGGCCAATTACACCCGCCAGCGGCAGCAGGCGACGCTTGAGCCGTGCCGATTTCTGGCGCGCCAAGAAGGCGTCCCGCTCGGCTCTTATCGCGGCTTCGCGGGAGGGAGACATCGCCATTTCACTCATGCGTACCCTTCCCGAGATAGCCGCGCATACGCGCAGCAATCGCCACAAATTCCGGCGTTTCGCGGATCGAGAGGGGCCGGGCCTTCGGCAGGTCGATCTTTTCGACGGCCGCGACACGCCCCGGATTGGCCGAGAGCACGAGCACCTGATCAGCAAGAAACACCGCCTCGTAGACCGAATGCGTCACGAAAAGGATGGTAGCGCCCGTCTCGGTCCAGATGCGACGGAGTTCCTCATTGAGGCGATCGCGGGTGATTTCATCGAGCGCGCCGAAAGGCTCATCCATCAGCAGGAGGCGCGGCCCGCCGAGCAGTGCGCGGGCGATGGCGACGCGTTGGCGCATGCCGCCCGAGAGTTCATGTGGGAAGCTGTTCTCCCACCCTGCAAGCCCGACCAGAGCGAGGAGTTCTTTTGGCGTTGCGGAGCCTTTCGGCAAGGCACGCGTGCCACCAACTTCGAGCGGGAGCTCAACATTCTGCAGCGCCGTGCGCCAAGGCAGCAGCGCCGCATCCTGAAACACAAAGCCAAGCGCACGCGCCTTGCGCGCCTCTTCCGGCGAGGTGCCAAGTACGGTGACATCGCCCTCCGACGGGGCAATCAGATCCGCAACGACGCGCAGCAGCGTTGATTTTCCGCAGCCCGAAGGACCAAGAAGGCTCGTGAAGCCACCCGGCTCGACGGAAAACGAGACATCATCGAGGGCCGTAACCGTGCGCCGTTCGCTCAGGAAGCGAACGGATACATGGCGGCAATCGACAGCGGGCGCGGTCATATCAGGCTCAGCCGATCTTCGGGCGGGCGTCGGCGGTGGCCTTGAGGATATCCATCGTCATGACTTCCTCAAGCTTCGGCACGCGCTTGGTGAACTGCCCCAGCTCGGCATAAAGCGCAATCTGGTCGGCCCAGACGGCGGGGTCCATCGTGCCCCAGCCTTCGGCCTTCGTCTTCTCGGAGAAGGCGTATTTCAGCATCACCGGCGCGGCTTCGAGCTCATCGGCACGGTTGAGGTTGGGGAATTCCTTGACAAGGAAATCCACCGCCTTTTCCGGGTTGGCATGGGCATAGGCCCAGCCCTTCGCCGTGGCGCGGAGGAACTTGGCGACGAGATCCGCCTTGTTCTTCAGCGTCTCGCTTGTTGCGTAATAGGGGAGTGCATAGAGCTTCACGCCGGTATCCCACAAACGCATATCGACGCGCTGGTCGCCCAGCACCTTGAGCGCAGTGGTATTCGTTAGCCAGCCGGTGACGACATCGACCTGCCCGGTCAGCAGCGGTGCCATATCCGCACCGATCGTGACGATGGTGACATCCTTCTCGGCGATCTTGTTCTTGGCGAGCAGCGCGCGTAGCAGGATGACGCCCGTCGCCTGAATGCCGACCTTCTTGCCGACAAGATCTTTCGGCTCGCGCACCGGGTTCTTTTTCAACGAAAAGAACGTGTAGGGGTGCACCTGTGCGCCGGTGGCGAAGCACTTGATCGGAATATCCTGCGACGCTGCGAGCATCAGCGAGGGACTGGAAGAGACCTGTCCGGTCTCGAACCGCCCGGCGGCCACAACAGCAACACCGTCGATATTTGGCCCCCCAGCCTGGAATTTCAGCTCGATCCCCTCGGCCTCATAGAAGCCCATCGCCTTGGCGGCGACCTCGCCGATCTGGTTGCCGGAAAGCAACCAGCCGAGCTGGAGGTTCACCACCGGTTTGCCTTGAGCAGTAGCATCAAAGCTTACCAGCGGCCCTGCCGCCAATGCGGCCGCCCCGGTTTTTAACAGGCTGCGACGGTTCATCGATGTCATGTGAAGCCCCTCGATTCCGGGCCGCAACACGCGGCCGCATGATCCGGAACGAGACTAGATCATGAAAGAGGCGTGCGCGTAAGATCAGATTTTCGAGATATGCGTTCTGATTTTTCGAACAAGCACAGGCTTTCGGCAAGATGCTGAAGGAAGCGGCGGTGGTGAGTCTTGTGCACCGCGCCAGACGCTTGCGGCGGCCCGACATTCTGCTAGCCATGGAGCTGTGGCGCCGGAAGCAGGTTGTACGGGAGATTGCCTTGGACGACGAAGCCCTGATGCAGCTTGCCTTTGTGGCAGCGCAAACAAGCCCCAACCGGATACGAAAGGTCGGCGCAGCGATCCTTATCTGCGATGACGGCGCGCCAATTGCTGCCTGCAACACCTTCCCCAAAGGGGTTGCCGATCTCGATGAACGCCATGCGGGTGACGGGCGCTTCGTGTGGATGGAACACGCCGAGCGCAACGCGATTTTCACCGCCGCCCGTGCCGGGCGGGCGCTTGCTGGCGGGCGTATCGCCTCGACGCTGTTCCCCTGCGTCGATTGCGCCCGTGCCATTGTCATCAGCGGGATTGAAACGCTGGTGACCTATCCGCCGCCGCTCGACGATCCGGTCTGGGGCGCATCATTCCCCCGCTCCCGCATCATCCTTGAGGAAGGCGGGGTTGAACTCGTCTTTCTCAACCCAAAACCCTGAGCCGGGCCAAGACATGCTGACGCTGCGCCAGATCGAGGTGATCCGCGCCGTGATGATCGCGGGCACGATTGCCGGTGCGGCGAAGCTGTTGGGCGTTTCGGCACCGGGCATCAGCCGGCTCATGAAATACACCGAGCGCTCGCTCAATCTGAAGCTCTTCGAGCGCAAGCAGAACCGCTATTTCCCAACCCCCGAGGCTGAAGATATTTTCGAGCAGATCAACAGCGTCTATCAGCGCGTCGATGACTTGCACTATGTCCTCAGGCGCGTTGATCGCGGCGGCGGCATCGAGTTCCGCCTTGCCTCGGTGCCCTCGATGTCGAACATCATGGTGCCGCGCGCCTTGAAGCGGTTGCGGGAGCGCTACCCCGATCTCGGCATCGATCTGGATATCCTCAAGGTGCAGGAGGCGCAGGATTACCTGCTGCTCGGCAAATGCGAACTCGTGGTGCTGAGCTACAGCTTCGAGCATCCCGGCATTGATGTTGTCTCGCTTGCAAAGGGCAGCCTGCGCTGCATTGTGCCGTGCGGCCATCCGCTTGCGACGCAGGATGTGGTATCCGCGGCGGAGATTGCGGAATACCCGCTGGTTGGCGTCAACCCGGATGATCCTTACGGGCGGATCACCACGGAGGTTTTTCGCCGGCTCGATATCCCTTTCAAGATGACGATGAGCGTGCGCTTCGGCGTCACCACCACGGGCCTCGTGCGGGCAGGACTCGGCGTCTCGATCATCGACCAGTTCGCGGTGGCGCGCGGCAACCTGCCAGACGTGAAGGTGCTCAAAATTCGCGAGCCGACATCCTTCGAAGCCTTTGTCGCGACACGCGCGGATCGTCCGCTCTCGCGCCATGCCGAGACGTTCCTCAAGCTCCTGCGCGAAGAGATGCTGGCCGAGGTACGGGACGGCTAAAGCATAACATCATGTTATGTTCTATGCATGAAATGGTCATCGCAGCACGGCATAACCCGTGCTAGCTTTCTGCCCGAAGATCGCCTTTTGTCGGGGCGCAATCTGTTCAATGAGTTCTGCGCCCGGCTGCCGGTGACGCGGAACCGAAACCGGGAGGACGATGAGATGACCACTTCAACCCATTTTGCGCGCAAGAGTGCCCTGCGCCGGCGCCTGCTCGGCGGCATGCTGCTCGCGAGCCTGATTGGCCTGCCGGCGATGAGCGCCTCGGCGCAGGAAATTTTCATCCCGAACATCGTCGAGCTTTCCGGTGCGGGCGCAGTCTCCGGCACCAACTGGCGTGATGGCATCATCCTCGCGGTCGAGGAAATCAACGCCAAGGGCGGCATTCTCGGCAAGAAGCTCAACGTGCCGCATCTCGATACGCAGTCGGACGCTTCGGTAGCCCGCGCGCAGGTGCAGAAGGTGATGGATGACAAGCCCTATGTCATCCTCGGCCCGGTGTTCTCGGGCTCGGTGCTGGTGACGATGGCGCTGGCGCAGCAGAATGAAATTCCCGAATTTGTTGGTGGCGAAGCCTCGGCGATCACCCAGCGTGGCAACAAGTTTGTGTTCCGCACCGCCTTCGGCCAGCAGTTCTCGATGCCGAAAATCGCCAACTACATCCGTGATGGCCTCAAGGCACAAACCGTCGCCGTGCTCTGGGTCAACAACGACTTCGGCAAGGGCGGTCGCGACAATTTCGTTAAGGAAATGGCCTCGCGCAACATCAAGGTCGTAGCGGATATCTCCACTGAATCCGGTCAGGTCGATTTCGCGGCGGACGTCGTCAAGCTCAAGGCCGCGAATGCCGATGCCGTCTTCGTTTATACCAACGAGGAAGAGAGCGCGCGCTTCCTGAAAGAAGCCCGCAAGCAGTCGCTCAAGGGCTCGCTGATCGGCGAGACGACGCTGCTGAGTCAGAAGGTCATCGAGCTGGCGGGTGATGCCGCCAACGGCGTCAAGGGCCATGTCGGCCTGACCTCGGATGCGCCGATCCCCGCGCTCAACGCCTTCGGTGAGAAGTTCAAGAAGCGCTTCAATTATGCCAATGATCACAATGGCATCAAAGGCTACATCGCTGTTTATGCGATCAAGCATGCGACCGAAAAGCTCGGCAAGTTCGACAGCAAGGCCCTCGCCGATGCGATGCATGGCCTGACGATCACACCGGAGCAGGAGCCCGGCATCCTGATGAATTCGACCTGGGATGCAAACGGGGACATTGACCGCGCGAGCTTCCTCGGCGAGGTCGTCGGCGGCAAACAGAAGGTCGTTGAAGTGCTGCCAAAGCTTGGCAAATAAGCCAGCGCACCAGCCGGTTTCCACACCGCAACATGATCCGCGACCGGCCATTCCGCCGGTCGATAAGGGTCGCTGCCCAAGCGGAGCATTTCATGTCCTCCTTCCTGCAATTGCTGGTCTCGGGCCTGGCGACCGGCGCCATCTATGCCCTTGTGGCTGTAGGGTTTTCGCTGCTCTGGCAGACCTCGCAGACCATCAACTTCGCACAAGGCGAGTTCGTGATGATCCCCGCCTTCTTCGTACTCGTCGCGATAAAAGTGCTGGGACTCTCTTTTCCCATTGCGGCGCTGATCGGCATTGCGGTGGCGGCGCTGGTTCTAGGGGTGCTGTTCAAGCGGGTCATTGTTGACCCCATGCTCAAGCATGGTGTTCTGCCGTTGGTAGTCTCGACCATCGCGCTTTCGCTTTTCATGCGGGAAGCGGTGAAGGATTTTTACTCCTCGCAGGCGCAGCCCTTCCCATCGCTGGTCGCGGATCATGACATCACGATTTTCGGCACGGTATTTTCTGCGCAAAGTCTGGCGTTGCTGGTGGTCGCGCTGGTCGTCGTTGGAGCGCTGCACGGGTTCTTGCAGCACACGCGCCTCGGACGGATGATGCAGGCGACCGCGCAGAACCCGACCGTGGCGCGCATCCTCGGCATCGAGGTTGAGCGGATGATCCTCTACACGTTCCTGATCAACTCGATCCTCTGCGCGATCGCTTCTATCCTGATCAGCCCGATCTATCTCGCGAAATTCACCAACGGCGAGACCCTCGGCCTTGCGGCCTTCGTCGCGGCGATCATCGGCGGGTTCAATCAGGCGCGCGGTGCAATGGTCGGCGGAGTGCTGCTCGGGATTCTCGATAACCTCTGCGCGGCTTATGTCTCAGCGCAATACCGCGCGGCGGTGCCTCTGCTCTTGCTGGTGGTGATCATCCTCTTCCGTCCGCAGGGCCTGATGGGCCGGGTCGAGGAGCGGACGGTATGAAGCGCGTCCATCCCCTCGCCCTGATTGGCGGTGTCATCGTCGCCGCGTTTCTCCTGAGCGCGCCGATGTTTCTCAAATCCTACGGGATCTATCTCCTCGCGCTCTGGGCGGTGACGACGATTGCCGCACTCGGACTCAATCTTACGCTTGGCTATGCCGGGCAGATCTCGCTGGCGCAGGGCGCTTTCGTCGGCCTTGGCGCCTATACCACGGCGCTGATGACCGGTGCCGGCGTGCCTTATTTCGTAGCCTTCCTGGCTTCGGGTGTGCTGACGTTTGCGATTGGCTGGTGCCTCGGCTATCCGGCACTCCGGGTACAGCATCACTTCCTCGCCTTCGTGACGCTCGCCTTCTCGACGTTGCTCTTCCTGCTGATGCGCAACGAGCAGTGGCTGACGAATGGCATCTACGGCATCAACGATATCCGCCGCCCCACGGTGTTCGGAATCTCGACCAACAAGAACACTGAGTTCTATTATTTCGCGCTCTCGATGCTGGTGGCTTTCGCCTTCATCAAGTGGTGGATGATCCGCTCGCCCTGGGGCCGCGCCTTCATTGCCCTGCGTGAAAATCCGCTGCGTGCCGCCTCGCTCGGCGTCAATGTGCGGCGTTATACGCTGATGGCCTTCGCGATCGGCTCGGCTTTCGCGGGGTTTGCCGGTGCGCTCTATGCGCCACTGGTGCAGTTCATCGAGCCGAATTCCTTCCAGCTGACCTATTCGCTGAAACTCCTGCTGATGGTGCTGGTGGGCGGTGCAGGGTATTTCCTCGGCCCCTTCATGGGTGCGCTGATCGACCTGCTGCTCCCCGAATGGCTGCGGTTCACGCAAGGCTATTACCTGCTGATCTATTCGGCGCTGGTGGTAACGCTGATGGCCTTCTGCCCCACAGGCGTCCTCGGCATCGTCGAGCGTATCCGCGAGGCGCGGATCAGCCGCGCGGCTTCGGCAGCGCGCGCAGCTCAAGCCCCTTCCGCGACATCTTCCAACTGAGGACGCAGCATGCGGACGATCCAGACCCTTTGCGACCGAGACGCGCGTGTCGCTGTCGATGCCATTCGGGCCGCGCTCGAAAAACGCGGGCTCGTCGCGGTAATCGCGGTAGTCGATGCGCATGGCGAGACCATTCAGGTGTTGCGCATGCATGGTGCAGCGCTGTCTTCGGTCAATGTCGCGACCAACAAGGCCTATTCCTCTGCGCGTCTCCGGCGCCCCTCCGGCGAGACGGGGCGGCGCTCGCGTAACCCTGAGACGGGGTTCGACATCTCGTATTATGGTGATCCGCGCTATGTCGGCTGGGGCGGCGGCCTGCCGGTACTGGTCGAGGGGCAGGTGGTCGGTGCGGTCGCCGTTTCGGGCCTCACCGACGCGGAGGACGAGGAACTTGCCGCCATCGGCATCGCCGCGATCAAGGTCGCCAACGGCCTTTCCGCCTGATTTTCCGGAGTAACTGACCATGGCATCGCAAGACCGGTTCTTGCTGGCGGGCCTGATGGGCTATCCCGTCATGCATTCGCGTTCCCCGAAGCTCCACAACTACTGGCTTGCCGAGCACGGCCTCAAGGGCGTTTATGTGCCGCTCGCCGTACACCCGGAGGGGTTGGTCGCTGCGTTGCGTGCGCTGCCGGCGCTCGGCTTTGCCGGCTGCAACATCACCCTGCCGCACAAGGAAGCGGCGATGGCGGTGATGGACACGCTCGATCCGATGGCGAAACGCATCGGTGCGATGAACTGCGTCATTGTCGGCAAGGATGGCAGTCTCCACGGCTGCAACAATGATGGTTATGGCTACATCGAGAGTATCCGCGAGCGCTATCCCGACTGGCGTGCCGATGCCGGGCCGGTGGTCGTACTCGGTGCCGGCGGTGGTGCCCGCGCCGTCGTCGCAGGCCTTGCCGATCAGGGTGCGAAGGAGATCCGTCTCATCAATCGCACCCGTGCCCGCGCGGAACGCATCGCGATCGATTACGGCGCGCCGGTGAAGGTTGTTGATTGGGCTGATCGTGCCGCTGCGCTCGGGGATGCGGCCATGCTGGTGAACACGACCTCTCAGGGCATGGCGGGCCACCCCCCGCTCGACATCGCGCTCGATAACCTGCCGATCTCGGCGCTGGTCTCGGATATCATCTACATTCCGAAGGAGACGCCACTGCTCGCCGCCGCGCGGGTGCGCGGCAACCGCACGGTCAACGGCCTCGGCATGCTGCTCAATCAGGCTCGCCCGGCGTTCAAGGCGTGGTTTGGCGTTCTCCCCACAGTCAGCCCGGAACTCCGCGCGATGATCGAGGCTGATATTGGATGAGCACTGTTCCCAATCCCTTCGACATGACCGGCAAGGTCGCACTGGTCACCGGCGCATCGCGCGGTCTCGGTTTTGCGATCGCCAGCGCGCTCGGCCATGCCGGTGCGACCGTGGTGATCAACGCGCGGACGGCGGAGAACCTGACCGCCGCCGCGACCAAGCTGCGCGAGGCCGGTATTCGCTGCGAAACAGCGGCGTTTGATGTCACGGACAGTGCGGTGGCTTCCGCTGCCGTTGATCGCATCGTGCAGGATCATGGTCGGCTTGACGTGCTCATCGCCAATGCAGGCCTCGTCAACCGTGCGCCCCTCGGCGAATGGACCGAGCCGCATTGGGATGTGGTGCTCAATACCAACCTGCGTTCAGCACTGTTTCTCGCGCAGGCGGCAAGTGCTCCCATGAAGCGGCAGGGTTCAGGCAAGCTCATCTTCACAACCTCGATCACAGGCATCCAGGGGCGCGGCACCATCCATGCCTATGTCGCCTCGAAAAGCGGCCTTGCGGGGTTGACGCGTTCTCTGGCAGCCGAACTTGGCCCTTCGGGCATTAACTGCAATTCGATTGCGCCGGGCTATTTCGAGACCGAACTGAACATCCCGCTCCTCTCCGACGAGGCCTTCGTCAAACGCGTGATTGATCGCACCGCGCTTAAGCGTTGGGGCAAGCCGGAGGAAATCGGTGGCGTCGCGCTGATGCTCGCCTCGCGTGCTGGCGACTACATCACCGGACAGCAGATCGTCGTTGATGGTGGCATCACCGGGACGATGTAAACGCGCTACGGGCTTTGAGCCGGACGCTGTGCCTTGGACGTTTGTGAGAATGGCGCACCCGACAGGATTCGAACCTGTGACCTTTGGATTCGGAATCCAACACTCTATCCAGCTGAGCTACGGGTGCAGCGAAAACTCGTTTAACTGATTGGCGCGCGCGCTGCAATGCCGGAACGATGCGAAGCCGGGGGCAAAAAGCAAGGAGACGAAAAGCAGGGAGCGGGCATGGCGCTGGCAGAGATTTCGCCCCGCCAGCACCGACACTCCCGGGGAAGGCTCAGAGCCCCTCAAACAGCAGGCTTGAGATATAGCGCTCGGCGAAGGACGGTACGATGAACACAATGTTCTTGCCGGCGTTCTCCGGTCGGCGCGCGACTTCGAGTGCCGCAGCGGTCGCCGCGCCGGAAGAAATGCCGCCCGGCACGCCTTCAGTGCGGGCCAGCAGACGCGCGGTGGCAATCGCGGTGGCGCTGTCGATTTTCACGATTTCATCGATCACAGCGCGATCGAGAATATCCGGCACAAAGCCCGCGCCGATGCCCTGAATCTTGTGCGGGCCGGGCTCACCGCCAGAGAGAACCGGACTCTCGAGCGGCTCGACTGCAATGACCTTAACATCCGGCTTTTTCGCCTTGAGCACCTGCCCGACGCCGGTGATCGTGCCGCCGGTTCCCACACCGGCAATGAAAACATCCACCGAGCCGTTGGTATCGTTCCAGATCTCCTCGGCCGTGGTCGCGCGATGAACAGCCGGGTTCGCCGGGTTCTTGAACTGCTGCGGGATAACCGCGCCCGGCGTCGCGGCGACAATTTCCTCGGCCTTGGCGATAGCGCCCTTCATGCCTTTCGGGCCTTCGGTCAGCACGAGTTCGGCGCCGAGATAGGCCAACATCTTGCGGCGCTCGACCGACATGGTCTCCGGCATCGTCAGGATGAGGCGATAGCCCTTGGCCGCCGCGACAAACGCGAGCGCAATGCCGGTGTTGCCCGAGGTCGGTTCGACCAGAACGGTTTTACCCGGCGTGATCAGGCCCGCTGCTTCGGCCGCTTCGATCATCGAGACGCCGATACGATCCTTCACCGAGGAGATCGGGTTGAAAAACTCGAGCTTGGCAAAGAGGTTCGCCTTCACGCCTTCCGCCTTCGCCAACCGGTCCAGCCGCACGATCGGCGTATCGCCAATGGTCTCGGTGATGGAGGCATATACGCGCCCGCGACCCGGCTTGCGGATAGCGGCTGCGGCAGTCTTTGCGGCGGCGGTCATGTCAGAACTCCAGTCTTGCAGAACTCAGGTCTTGCAAAAGTCGCATCTTGCATTAGCCACTTAGGCTAAGAGCGGCTCAACGCAGAAACAAGTTCTCTGGATTTGCTATTTGATCGCCTGAATTAGAATATTTTTCTATTATTCTAATAAATTTGGAAGGTTCAGGTTCCGGTCGAACCAAACCCGCCCTCGCCGCGCTCGGTGGCTCCGGTTTCCGCAATTTCCACAATTGCCGCCTGCGTCACCGGCGCGACGACGCATTGCGCGATCCGCATGCCGCGCGTGATCTCAAACGACGTGCGCCCGAGGTTGACCAGAATCACCTTCACTTCACCACGATAGTCCGCATCGATCGTGCCCGGCGTATTGAGCACGGTCACGCCGTTCTTGAGCGCAAGGCCGGAACGTGGGCGCACCTGCGCTTCAAAGCCCGGCTGCAGTTCGAAGGAAAAGCCGGTCGGGATCAGCACACGCGAACCGGGCGCCAGTTCGATCGGCCCATCTGCCGGAATGGCCGCGGGAAGGTCAAAACCGGCGGCATCAGTGCTCTGATAGGTTGGCAAAGGCAGGTCGGCACCATGCGGCAGGCGCTTGAGGCCAAGAATAGGGCGGGTCACAGCAAAGTCTCTTTCTCGATCAGAATCTCAGTGAACTCAGGGCTTTGACTTGGAAAAGGCTTCGGCAAAGCGCTGGACAAGCGCGTCAGCGACAGCGCCCTTGTCCATTTCCGGCAGGGTTTCCACCCCGGATTCACCCAGAATATGGACGCGGTTGCGATCTCCGCCCATCACGCCGGATTGCGGCGAGACATCATTGGCGACGATAAGATCGCAGCCCTTGCGGGCGCGCTTGGCGGTCGCGTGGGCGATGACATTTTCGGTCTCCGCCGCAAAACCGACGACGAGTTTGGGGCGCAGCACGGGGTGGCGCGCGATTCGCGCCAGAATATCCGGGTTCTCGCTGAGTTCGAGCGGCGGAATGGCGTTACCATCCTTCTTGAGCTTCTGCCCGGCCTCCATTTTTACGCGCCAGTCCGCCACTGCCGCCGCGAAAATCGCGATATCCGCCGGGAGGGCCGCCTCAACCGCATCATTCATCTCGCGGGCGGTTTCGATTCGCACAAGCATCACACCCGCAGGCGGTGCAAGCGAGACGGGGCCTGAAATCAGCGTGACGCGCGCACCCTGATCGCGCGCGGCTTCAGCGAGCGCATAGCCCTGCTTGCCGGAGGAGCGGTTGGCAATATAGCGCACGGGATCAATCGGCTCATGCGTCGGGCCGGCGGTAATCAGCACATGCTTGTTCGCAAGAAGATTGCCCTTCGCGCGTGCCGGACCGGCGATCTCCTTGATCGGCGCAGGGGCTGGCATCGGGATGCCCTTGGTGCCGAATATGCTTCCGACGGCCGCGAGGATTTCCACCGGCTCGGCCATGCGGCCGGGACCGAATTCGCCACAGGCCATCTCACCCGCGTTCGGGCCGACGAAGGTGACGCCATCTGCCGTGAGGGTCGCAAGATTGCGCTGCGTTGCCGGGTGCTCCCACATCCGGACGTTCATCGCCGGGGCCATCAGCACGCGCTTGTCGGTGGCGAGCAGGGTGGTGGAGGCGAGATCATTGGCGAGGCCATTCGCAGCCTTCGCCATTAGATCAGCGGTGGCGGGCGCGACGACCACGAGATCGGCAGAGCGGGAAAGCTCGATATGCCCCATCTCGGTCTCATCGGTCAGCGAAAAGAGGTCTTCGAAGACCTTTTCGCCCGAGAGACCGGCGAGCGTCAGCGGAGTGACGAATTCGCGCCCCGCCTTCGTAAGGATCACGCGGACCGCGCCGCCGGATTTGCGGATGAGGCGAATGAGCTCGGCGGATTTGTAGGCCGCGATCCCGCCGCCCACGATCAGAAGAATCGTGCGTCCTTGCAGCATTGCAACCTCCATTCCGGAACAACCTTTGCGCCCTTAAAGCCTGATCTATCATGTCAGGCGGATGGCAATCAGAATCAAGGCCGCCGCGATGGCCCAGAGCGCCAGCGTGATCCCGGGCGGGTGGGGCGATCCCGGCTCGGCCTGGCGCGCTTCAAGCCCAACGAGCGCGGCCTTCGTGCGTTCCACCAGTTCCGGCACCTGCCCGGCGGCATGAAGGAGCGAGGCGATCTCGCGTCCAGCGCCCTCGACCTTGCCGATGGGGCCAAGGTTGCGCTCGATCCATTCGCGGATCACGGGTTCGGCGACCTGCCACATGTTGAAGTTCGGATCGAGGTGGCGCGAAACGCCCTCCACCACCACCATGGTCTTTTGCAACAGAACCAGCTCGGTGCGGGTCGCCATATCGAAAAGACCAGTAATTTCAAACAGAAGGCCGAGCATATGGGCCATGGAGATATCGGCTGCATTACGCCCGTGGATTTTCTCGCCCACCGCGCGCAGCGCCTGCGCGAAATCCTCCACGCGGTGCTTTTGCGGCACGTAGCCCGCATCGAAATGCACCTGCGCGATGCGCATGTAGTCGCGCGTGATGAAGCCAAAGAGAATTTCCGCCAGGAAGCGTCGTTCCTTGAGGCCGAGGCGGCTCATGATACCGAGGTCAACCGCCACCAGCGTGCCGCTCTCCAGCACGAAGAGGTTGCCGGGGTGCATGTCAGCGTGGAAAAAGCCGTCGCGCAGGGCGTGGCGCAGGAAGCTCTGCATGGTGACGCGGGCGAGCGCCACACGATCGATCCCAGCAGCGTCGATGGCCGCATTGTCGTTGAGCTTGATGCCGTCGATCCATTCAATCGTCAGGCATTCACGCGCGGTCGCCTCCCAATAGACGCCGGGAACGCGGAATTCCGGATCATGGGCGACATTTTCTGCCATTTCCGAAAGGGCTGAAGCCTCAAACCTGAGGTCCATCTCCAGCTTGACGGTGCGCTCCAGCGTTTCAATGACCTCATGCGGTTTGAGCCGCCGCGCCTCGGCGGAAAAGCGCTCCATGAGGGCCGCCACATAAAGCTGCGCCCTGATATCGCGCGTGAAGACTTTCTCAATGCCAGGACGCAGCACCTTGACCGCGACCTCGCGCCGCTCATCGCCATAGCGCAGGGATGCCTTGTGAACCTGCGCAATGGAAGCCGCCGCAACGGATGGGCCAAAGCTCTCGAACACATCCTCCAGCGGCTTGCCGAGCGCAGCGGCGACGCGCGCCTCGGCTTCCGCCTGCGGAAATGGCGGCATGCGATCCTGAAGCGCTTCAAGATCCTTGGCGAGCGAGAAGCCGACGAGATCCGGCCGTGTTGCCAGAAACTGCCCGAGCTTCACATAAGAAGGGCCGAGCCGTGTCAGCGCTGCGACAATGCGCGTGCCGCGATCACCGACATCGCGCCGGGCGAGTGCCGAGAGCAGCCAGAGGAGCGGGCGCAGGGCGACCGGCACCTGCGCTTTGGGGACAAGCGCAAAGACGCCCTCGCGCATCAGCACAATGCTAACGTGCGCGAGGTGCAGGGAATGGCGAAGCGCTGCGAACACGGGCGGCTCTCAGAGCTTCCAGCCGGAGTGGATATTGGCGATTCCGCCCGTCAACGCGCGATAGCTCACGTTCTCGAACCCCGCATCACGGATCATGCCCGCGAAGGCATCGGGGCGCGGGAACTGGCGGATCGATTCCACCAGATACTGGTAGGGCTGGGCATCGCCGGTAATCATCTTGCCCATCGGCGGGATGACGTTGAAGGAATAGGCGTCGTAGATGCGGTCGAGCACCGGCATTTCGACCGGCGCGAATTCGAGGCACAGGAAGCGGCCGCCGCGCTTGAGGACGCGGTAAGCCTCCTTCAGCGCCAGCGGGATGCGCGGGACATTCCGGATGCCAAACGCGATGGTGTAACCATCGTAGCTCTTGTCCGGCAGGGAGAGTGCTTCGGCGTTGCACTCGATGAAGGCAATGCGGTCGCCATAGCCCTTTTCGGCGGCACGATCCGCGCCGACGCCCAGCATCGAGCCATTGATATCGAGCGCATCGACGTGGGTTCTGGGTCCACCGGCTTCGAGAATGCGGAAGGCGACATCGCCTGTGCCGCCCGCGACATCGAGATGGCGGAAGGGCGCGCTTTTCGGCGGGCGCAGCATCGCCACCAGCGTATCTTTCCAGAAACGATGGAGACCCACGCTCATCACATCGTTCATCAGGTCATAGCGCGAGGCGACCTTGTGGAAGACATCATCCACTTTGGCCTGCTTTTCCTCGATCCGCACATTCTCGAACCCGAAATGCGTGGTTTGTGCTGCTTCCATGATCTGACGTCCTAACTGAAGCCCGCTGCGCGCAGCTTCCGATCCCGTTTCGCCCTTTCCCATAGCGAAGGTTTCGCGCCCGCGCTATGGCAGGCATCAAATTCCATGAACAAGGCCATGAATGAGGCCAGACACGAGGCGAAGCGATGCCCGAACTTCCCGAGGTCGAAACGGTTCGTCGTGGGCTTGCGCCCCATCTCGAAGGGCGCAGGATCGCGCGGGTTCAACTCAACCGGCCCAACCTCCGCTTTGCCTTCCCGGACAAATTCGCCGAACGCCTCGCGGGCGCCACGATCCTGCCGCTCGACCGGCGCGCAAAATACCTGCTGGTGCCACTCGACAGCGCCGAAACCCTTGTGATCCACCTCGGCATGAGCGGTCGGCTGCTGATCCTGCAGCCAGAGGGTGCCGTAGCCCCCGGCAAGTTCCACCACGATGTCACCCGGCTCGAACAGCATGACCATGTCGAGATTTTTCTCGATGACGGCCGCAGGCTGGTCTTCAACGACCCGCGCCGCTTCGGTTTCATGCTGCTGGAGAAAAGCGAGACCTTGCCGGAGCACGCGACTTTTTCCGGCCTCGGCGTCGAACCCTTGGGCAATGCCTTTTCCGCCGAGCATCTTCTCGCGCAGTTCGAGGGGCGGCGTACACCGATGAAGGCGGCACTGCTCGACCAGCGCAATATCGCCGGCCTCGGCAATATCTATGTCTGCGAGGCGCTGCACCGCTCTTCCATCGCTCCGACGCGGGCAGCAGCCAGCCTGAAATCTAGGGAAGCCGACAGGCTTGCAACCGCCATCCGCGATGTTCTCGCCGAGGCGATTGAAGCAGGGGGCTCCACCCTGCGCGATTTTCGTCATGAGGATGGCGCGCTTGGCTACTTCCAGCACGCCTTCCGCGTTTATGACCGCGAGGGCGAACCTTGCCCGACACCTAAATGCAAAGGCGTCATTCACCGGATGGTACAGAGCGGGCGCTCGACCTTCTATTGCCCCGTCTGCCAGAAGTAGCTGTCTACCGGACGACAGCGGGCCTGGCGCAGGATGATAGCGTGTGCATGCGCGCGGAACGGTTCAGCCCTTTCGAGGGCTACACAGGCCGGGCGGCGCGCGCTATGCCGATAGCGGAGGAGACACCATCATGAGCAGCAAGACTTACGAGACTATCCTGATCGAAACCCATGGCCGCGTCGGCCTCATACGCTTCAATCGCCCGCAGGCGCTCAATGCGCTCAACCGGCAGGTGACGATTGATGTTTGCGATGCGCTCGCAGCCTTCGACGCGGACAAGAACATCGGCGCGATGGTGATCACCGGCTCCGAGAAGGCCTTCGCCGCTGGCGCTGACATCAAGGAGATGCAGGATCTCGGCTATCCCGACAGCTACCTCATGGATTTCGGCGGCGGCTGGGATGCCATTGCACGTGTTCGCAAGCCGATTATCGCGGCCGTCGCAGGCTTTGCGCTCGGTGGTGGCTGTGAAGTCGCCATGCTCTGCGATTTCATCATTGCGGCGGAGAATGCCAAGTTCGGCCAGCCGGAAATCAAGCTTGGCGTCATGCCGGGCTGGGGCGGTTCGCAGCGCCTGACGCGCGCGGTCGGCAAAGCGAAAGCCATGGACATGTGCCTCACGGGCCGGATGATGGACGTGCATGAGGCCGAGCGTTCTGGCCTTGTCTCGCGCATTGTCCCCGTCGAAAAGTTGGTCGAGGAAGCACTGGCCGCCGCAACGACCATAGCGGAGTTCTCGCCCGAATCCGTTCTCCTCAACAAGGAATCGGTGAACCGGGCTTTCGAGGTCACACTCGCCGAGGGCGTGCGCTTCGAGCGCCGCGTGTTCCAGGGCCTTTTTGCCAGCCCCGGCCAGAAGGAAGGCATGGCGGCTTTCGTCGAGAAGCGTAAGCCGAACTTCCACGGCTAATCCTGAACGTCTGGCCCGGAGGCGCCGAATCCCGTGTTTGACCTCGGCGTCTCCCTGACGACTGCGCTACTCTTGGTGCTCGCGGCCTTCGCTGCGGGCTTCGTCGACGCTATCGCAGGCGGTGGCGGGCTGATCACGGTGCCGGCGTTGCTGCTGGCTGGGCTTTCACCTGTCAGCGCGGTAGCGACCAACAAGCTGCAAGGCACCTTTGGTGTCGCCTCCTCGGCGCTGACCTTCTGGCGTGCCGGACGGTTGGAGAAACATCTCATCCTGCCGCTCTTTGGCGCGGCGTTCTGCGGCGGCGTTCTGGGGGCGCTGATCGCCCATCTTGCGCCGACAGCCGTGCTCAGGCTCATGATCCCCTTCATTCTGATTGCCATCGCGATCTATGTGCTGATGTCGCCCAAGCTCGGCGATCAGGATGCCAGACCGCGCATGGGTATTCCGGCGTTCACACTCAGCTTCGGGCTCGGCATCGGCATTTATGACGGCGTCTTCGGGCCCGGCGCAGGCACTTTCTATTTGATCGGACTGATCCTGGCTTGCGGGCTGGGGATGATGCGGGCGATTGCGCATACCAAGCTGATGAATTTGGCCTCAAACCTTGGCGCGCTGATCTTCTTTGCGCTGGCCGGGCATATTCTGGTGCCTCTGGGGCTGGCGATGGGGGCAGCCTCCGCCACCGGTGCCTGGCTCGGAGCGCGCACAGCGTTGAAATTCGGCGGCGCGCTGGTGCGCCCGCTGGTGGTGCTGGTTTCAATCGGGATGGCGCTGAGATTGATGCTTGATCCAGCCCACCCGGTGGGCCAATGGATCAGGACGCTGTTCTCTTGAGCAAAAGCCGCCTCTTGGACAAAAGCTATACCGCACGTTGCGGATAGGGATTGACCGGCGGCGGATAAGATGGCAAAGGGACCGCTCTCGCGCCGGGTTTCGGCGCGTTTTGGTTTTCTCGCCACTCTGGTTGGTTCTGGCTGCCCCAAACGGGCTCCCGATCGTTCGGACCAGTCGACGAGAGTGCGGATTGAATGAACCCCGCCCGTTCCGGACAACCGGGACAGCGGGAAAATGGTTAGCGGGTCGGAGTCCCATAGTCGATGGCGAATACGAAATCAGCCAAGAAGGCGGCGCGCCAAGCGGTCCGTCGTACGGAAGTCAACAAGTCGCGCCGTAGCCGCATGCGGACCTCGGTGCGCAACGTCGAGGAAGCCATCGCCAAGGGCGATCAGGCGGCGGCGGTTGCGGCGATGAAGCTTGCGGAACCCGAATTGGTCCGTGCAGCGCAGAAGGGCGTCGTTCACAAGAACGCAGCTGCCCGCAAGGTGTCGCGCCTTGTTCGCCGGATCAAGACGCTCTCGGCCTGAGCTTCTTTTACGACCTTTCAGGTCTTCAGGAACGCGCTCCTCACGGGGCGCGTTTTTTTGTGCCCGAAGGGACCGTGCCGCGCCCAACTGTCGGCGTTAACCCTTTTGCCACGCAAGAATCATTTTGCGTTTCACACGCGGATTCCCGCTTGACTCTCGGTTTGCAACTTTTGCGCGATCCAAGGTTCATCAAGAGTCGGATCGCGCAGAATTTCTCTATTTATTTCATATGATTAGACAACAAGACTAAGAATCGAAAAGAATCCTGTGGGCTTTTCAGGATGCGCTTGCGAGACGCCCGACAACTATTCCGTAGGCGTAACGACATGTCCCGTCGGCAGACGAAAACCGGATTTGAATGAACGAATCAACGACTTAAATTTCGTCTGTCACCGCACCTTCACAAAGGCACAATGAGGGGACCGGGAGGCTGTTTGGCGAGCGCCAGATTCCGTTGTTGCGCCCCCTCTGTCGGGGGGTTAAGAACTCTTTAACGAAAGAACGGGGCGGGCCACTTGAATGGCTTTGCCAGTCAGCGATCACAGAGCAAGGGGGCAATGTGATTGATCAAAGACCAGCTGCACTGAAAGGTGCAGCTTCCACAGAAAGAATAAAGTTGAGTTAGGCTTGGTTTAGCCTCGCCTTTGCGTTTCTGCTTTCTGACGGACACGATCCCGGAAATTTAGTCGAATGGATTGTTATCGACCCTGTCGATAGCACTGTTCTTATTTTGCAAGACCTCACCTACGCGGGTGACCGACGTGACGAGAATGACAATGCTGAAATCGGCCGAGACCCTGCATGCGGAAGACCTGATGGAAACATCGACGGAGGCCCTTCCGCATGACACCCTCCAGCGCGCGGCCTCGTCATGGGAGCGGGTCCAGCGGCGCCTCCGGGCGGAACTCGGCGAGGATGTCTATGCAAGCTGGTTCAAGTGCCTCGAACTTGCGGAAGTCGTGCCGCCGGTCGTGACCCTGTCGGTACCGACGAAGTTCCTGCGCAACTGGATCCAGCAGCATTTTCTCGAGAAGATTGCCGCTCATTTTCGCCGCGAAGACGCCAATCTCTCGCAGATCGTGATCACCATGCGGGTCGCCGGCATTCGCCCGGCCTCACGCCCGGAAACACCGGCCCGCATGGCAGAAGCGCCGCGCAAGATCACCGCTACGGATTCGACGCCGCAGCGCCCCCAGGGTCGGGATACGGGCGGACACCCGGTGGAGCCCCGTCCTGCCAGCGAACTCCACCCGGTCGAGGGCGATCATCAGGTCGGCTCGCCGCTGGACAAGCGCCTCGTACTGCCCTCGTTTCAAGTCGGGCGCTCCAATATCATGGCGCATGCTGCGGCGATGCAAATCGTTCAGGCCAAGCCAAATGACATGCCCGTGTTCAACCCACTGTTCGTTCATGCCAGCGTCGGCCTCGGGAAGACACATCTCCTTCAGGGCGCCGCGCAGATGATCGAGGCTTCGGGCCGGCGGGTGCTGTATCTCACCGCCGAGCGCTTCATGTATGGCTTTGTCGCCTCGCTCAAGGCGCAGACCGCGATTGCCTTCAAGGAATACCTCCGCGGCATCGATATCCTCATCATTGATGATGCGCAGTTCCTGCACGGACCGAAGAGCCAACAGGAATTCTGCCATACGCTCAATGCGTTGATCGATTCCGGCAAACAGGTGATCGTCGCTGCGGATCGTGCGCCGTCTGATCTTGAGGGCCTTGAGGAGCGTGTCCAGTCGCGCCTGGCCGGCGGCCTTGTGGTTGAGATCGGCGCGCTCGACGATGCCCTGCGCATCAAGATCCTGGAATGCCGCATTCAGGTGGCAAAAGCCCATCTTCCGGCGTTTGAAGTGCCACCGGATGTTATCGCCTACGTTGCCCGCATGATCACCTCGAACGGGCGCGATCTCGAAGGCGCGGTCAACCGGCTTCTGGCGCATGCGACGCTCACGGGCGGCGTGCTGGATATTCCTGCCGCCGAGGAGGCGATCCGCGATCTGATCCGTCATCGCGAACCGCGTCGGGTGAAAATCGAGGATATCCAGCGTCTTGTTGCCAACCACTACAACGTGAGTCGCGCGGATATCCTGTCCTCGCGCCGCACAGCAACGGTGGTGCGGCCGCGCCAGATCGCGATGTATCTGGCGAAATCGCTGACACTGCGTTCGCTTCCCGAAATCGGGCGACGCTTCGGCGGACGCGATCACACGACGGTGCTGCACGCTGTCCGCAAGATCGAGGGCATGGTGACAACCGATCAGGAACTGGCCGGCGAGATCGATCACCTCAAGCGCATGCTTCAGGAATAAGCTCCGGAGCCATTATGATTCCTGTGCAGGGCGGGCGCGAATTTGCTGCCCTGCCCTTGCGCTTTTGCGGCTGACGCGCCATCGTTTCCTGCTCATTCGATGATGCTGAACACGCCGCCTCATCCGGGGCGGTTTTGTTCAAGTACGGGACGGAAGCGGGACGATGAAGGTTACGGTTGAACAGGCCGCCTTGCTTAAGGCTCTCGGGCATGTGCATCGCGTCGTGGAACGGCGCAATACGATTCCGATTCTCGCGAACGTGCTGATCCGGGCCGATGGGCGTGAGCTTTCGCTCAAGGCGACCGATCTCGATATCGATATTGTCGAGATCATCCCGGCGGAAGTCACCGAGGCCGGCACCACGACCGTGCCCGCGCATGTGCTCTACGACATCGTGCGCAAGCTCGCCGATGGTTCGCAGGTCAGCCTTGAGCAGGATGGCCAGTCCGGCCAAGTTTCCTTGCGCTCGGGCCGCTCGCGCTTTTCGCTGCAAACGCTGCCGGAAAGTGACTTCCCGGACCTCGCGCCGGGCGAGATGAGTCATCGCTTCGAAATTTCGGCTGGCGATCTTCGTACGCTGATCGAGAAAACGCAGTTCGCGATCTCGACCGAAGAGACGCGCTATTATCTCAACGGCATTTACCTCCATGCCGCCGAAATCAGCACGGAGACGCGGCTGCGTGCTGTCGCGACCGATGGCCATCGCCTCGCGCTTTGCGATACCACTGCCCCGGCCGGCTCGATTGGCATGCCGGGCATCATCGTGCCACGCAAGACGGTCGCGGAGCTCCAGAAGCTGCTGGGCGACAATGAGGCCCGCGTCGGCGTTGAGCTTTCCAGCGTCAAGATTCGCATCAATGTTGGCTCCATCGTGCTGACCTCGAAGCTGATCGACGGTACCTTCCCTGATTATGGCCGCGTCATTCCGCAGCGGAACGACAAGTTCCTGACCGTGGATCGCGATGAATTCGCGCGCTCCGTCGACCGCGTCTCGACGATTTCGTCCGAGCGGGGCCGCGCGGTGAAATTCTCTCTCGGCGACGGCAAGTTGACACTTTCGGTCCATAACCCCGATGCCGGGCAGGCGATCGAGGAACTCGCGGTCGATTACGAGGCGACGCCGCTCGAAATCGGCTTCAACGCGCGCTACCTGCTCGACATCATCGGCCAACTTGAAGGCGATACCGCGCTCCTCAAGCTCGCTGACCCCGGCTCCCCCACTCTGCTTCAGGACCGTGAGGGTGCGCCGAGCCTCTACGTGCTGATGCCGATGCGTGTCTGATCATGGCGGGCCCTGAGACGCAGCCGCGCATCATCCGGCTGCGGCTCACCGATTTTCGCAGTTACTCGACGCTGGATCAGGCTGTCGATTCGCCACTCGTGGCGCTCTGCGGGCCGAATGGCGCGGGCAAAACCAATATCCTTGAGGCGATTTCACTGCTCTCGCCGGGGCGTGGCTTGCGGCGGGCGCAAGGCACCAGCCTGCCACGAAAAGACGGCCGCGGCGGCTATGCCATAATCACCGACCTTGCCTCTCCGACCGGAGAAATTCTCCTCGCTACCGCGCTTGTCGCCGGCGAAGCGCAGCGGCAATGCCGGATTGACCGTGAGCCGGTTGCCTCCGCCAACCGCTTTCTCGATCATCTCGCGTTTCTCTGGCTGACGCCGGATCAGGACGGGCTGTTTCGCGGCGCGGCGGGAGACCGCCGTCGGTTTCTGGATCGGCTCGTGCTGGCGGTCGACAAGAGCCATGGCACACGGGCGAATGCCTATGAGCACGCATTGAGGCATCGCAACCGGCTTCTGGAGGATTTCGACACCGCGCCACGCTGGCTCGATGCCATCGAGCAGGAAATCGCCGAACTGGGTGTTGCGCTCGCGGCTGCGCGACTGGAGACTGTCTCGCGGCTCTCCGCGCTAGCCGCCGCGGATGCCGAGGCGATGGCGCCGTTTCCACACGCCATCATCGCGCTCGAAGGCGAACTCGAATCGCACCTCGCGACTGACTCCGCCCTCAAGGTCGAGGACTGGTTCCGTGCAGCTTTGCGGGACGGCCGCGCGCGAGATCGCGGCGCGGGGCGGGCACTCGTCGGTCCGCAGGTCTCGGATCTTGCGGTCATCCACGGCCCAAAAGGTGAGCCTGCCGCGCAATGCTCGACCGGCGAGCAGAAGGCGCTGCTGCTCGGCCTTGTGCTGGCGCAGGCCAAACTCATCGGCCAGATGCGCGGCGAAGCGCCAGTGCTGCTGCTTGATGAAATCGCCGCGCACCTCGACGCCGAGCGGCGGCACGCACTGTTTGCCATCCTACGCGCGCTCGGCGGGCAGGTGTTCATGACTGGCACGGATCGCCTGCTTTTCGAGGGGCTCGGAGCGGAAAACCGGATTCTCTCGGTCGTCGGCGGCAAGGTTTTCGATGTTGCCGTCGCCTGAGCCCACCTCCTCGGGCCGGACGAGCCTCGAAAAGCGCATCGCCCTCTGGGCGCGGCCGAAACTGCCGTTTTTTGCCGCGGAATTCCTCACCTTCGGCCTCAAGCAGGCCTGGGCCTGTCTCTACGCTGCCATCATGCTCGCTCTCATTCTGGGCACAAAGGCCCTCTGGAAGCCGGAGTGGCCCCTCGCGCGCTATGATTTCCTGACGCTGGCGGCAGTGGTACTTCAGGTGCTGCTGCTCAAGCTGAAGCTCGAAACGCCACGCGAGGCGATGGTGATTTTTCTCTACCATGTCGTCGGCACGATCATGGAGATCTTCAAGACCAAGATGGGCTCATGGGCCTATCCCGAGCCGAGTCTTATCCGCATCGGTGGCGTGCCACTCTTCACCGGCTTCATGTATGCCTGCGTCGGAAGCTACATGGTCAGGGCGATCCGGCTTTTCGACATGCGTTTTTCGTCCTATCCACCGTTCTGGACCACGGCGCTGCTCGCGGCTGCAATCTACCTCAATTTCTTCACACATCACTATGTCTGGGACATGCGCTATCCGCTGATGGCCGCCACCGTGCTGCTCTACGCTCGCACACGCATCACCTTCCGGCCTCACCTCAAGGAGTACTGGATGCCCTTGCCGGTCGCGGCCTTCCTCACCGCGATTTTCCTCTGGATCGCCGAGAATATCGGCACCTATACCGGGACATGGCTATACCCGAGCCAGACGACATGGCACGTTGTCGGCCTCGCCAAGATGGGCTCATGGTATTTGCTGCTGTTCCTGAGCTTCGTGCTGGTAACGCTCGTTCATCCACCCCGTGGCCCTGATACGCACAGAAGTTCATGACGCTCTCCTCGCTGCTGATCTTCATCCCGGTTTATGTCCTAGCGGTGGCGTCGCCCGGCCCGGTGGTCGCGACAGTCGTGACGCGCACGCTCGGGCGCGGCACCAAAGGATCGGCCGCCTTTATCCTCGGGCTTGTTGCCGGGGATCTCACGTGGTTTGCGGCGGCGGGGGCTGGCCTGACGCTGCTCGCGCAGACCTATGCGCCGCTGTTCCGTGCGATCCAGTATGCCGGCGCGGCGTATCTCCTGTTCATCGCCTGGTCGATCTGGCACGCGCCAGCAAAGACACTTGCGACAGACAATGATGCTCCGGCGGAAAGCAACCTTTCAGCCTTTCTCGGCGCGTGGTTTTTGACCCTCGGCAACCCCAAGACGATGGTGTTTTTTCTTTCGATCCTGCCGCTGGTCATCAGTCCTCATCAGATGAGCTGGCTTGCGCTCGTGGAACTGGCGCTGACGGCCTCGGTGCTGCTGAGCCTTGTTTTTTGTGGCTACGTGCTTCTCGCAAGCCGGGCACGGGCGATGCTGCGCTCGACATCCGCGCTCCGCGCGATCAACCGCACAACGGCGGGCATCATGGCGGCGACAGCCTTCATCGTGGCGACGCGCTGACATGAGAACCGGGATCATCTTCGCCGCCGGCCTTTTCGATCTGGCCATCGCGGTGTTCCATTGCTTCTTCTGGCGGCTGTTCGGTTGGCCGGAGAGTCTTTCTGGCAGTGGGCGGCTCAATGTGGCGATCACCCAGACCCTGAATATCATGCTCACGTATGTCTTCGTGATCTATGCTATGACGATCCTGATGCAGGGAGCGGCGGCCTCTCCGGCCTTGCTGCTGGCCGGATTCGGGTTCGGTGTAATCCGCATCTTCCTGCAATTCCGGCTCTTCGGCGTGAGGCAGCCAGCCTCGATCCTTTTTACGATCGCCGCAGCACTCGGCACGCTTCTGCACCTCATTCCCACCCTAATCGGGGGATAAGAGGCGATTTCGCGTGTGCGCGCGTGGCGCGCGCGATAGGATTACCGACCGATTCGACGACGACTTTGGAAACCCGATGACCGATTTGCCTGATGACCACACCAGCAACGCCGCCAGCGAGGCCTATGGTGCCGATAGCATCAAGGTTCTGAAGGGCCTTGATGCCGTGCGCAAACGGCCAGGCATGTATATCGGCGATACCGATGACGGCTCGGGCCTGCACCACATGGTCTATGAGGTCGTCGATAACGCGATCGACGAAGCGCTTGCCGGCCACGCCGACCGCGTGACCGTGACGCTCAATGCCGATGGCTCCTGCTCGGTGCGCGACAACGGCCGCGGCATCCCCACCGACATCCACAAGGAAGAGGGCGTTTCGGCGGCCGAGGTCATCATGACCCAGCTCCACGCCGGCGGAAAGTTCGACCAGAATTCGTACAAGGTTTCCGGCGGTCTGCATGGCGTTGGCGTTTCGGTCGTCAATGCACTCTCGAAATGGCTGCGGCTGCGTGTGAACCGCGACGGCCAGATCCATGAAATGAGCTTCACCCATGGCGATGCGGATGCACCTCTGAAGATCGTTGGCTCTTACGTGCAGGACCAGAAGCCGGGCACCTTCGAAGGGCGCTCCGGTTCGGAAATCACCTTCCTGCCCTCGACCGAGACCTTCACCATGGTCGAGTTCGATTATTTGACGCTAGAGCATCGCCTGCGCGAACTCGCGTTCCTGAATTCGGGCGTGCATATCCTTTTCACCGATAACCGGCATTCCGAGCCGAAAAGTGTCGATCTCTACTATGAGGGCGGGCTCGAGGCCTTCGTGCGCTATCTCGACCGTGCCAAGGCGCCGCTGCTTTCCAAGCCCATCCTCGTCCGCAAGGACCATGAGGGCATGACCGTCGAGGTCGCGCTGTGGTGGAACGACAGCTACCACGAGAATGTGCTCTGCTTCACCAACAACATCCCGCAGCGCGATGGCGGCACCCATCTTGCCGGTTTTCGCGGAGCGCTGACGCGGCAGATCACGTCATACGCGGACACCAGTGGCATCACGAAAAAGGAAAAGGTCTCGCTGACGGGCGATGACTGTCGTGAGGGCCTTACCGCCGTTCTTTCTGTGAAGGTGCCGGACCCGAAGTTCTCGTCGCAGACGAAGGACAAGCTGGTTTCCTCCGAAGTCCGTCCAGTGGTCGAGAGCGTTCTCAATCAGGCGCTGCAACAGTGGCTCGAAGAAAATCCGCAGGAAGCGCGCACCGTCGTCGGCAAGGTGGCGGAAGCCGCCGCCGCGCGCGAGGCTGCCCGCAAGGCGCGCGAACTCACCCGCCGCAAGGGTGCACTCGATATTGCC
This sequence comes from Rhizobiales bacterium PAR1, assembly GCA_002256205.1. Lineage (GTDB taxonomy): Bacteria > Pseudomonadota > Alphaproteobacteria > Rhizobiales > Beijerinckiaceae > Rhabdaerophilum. The sequence continues at coordinate 267,363 of NKIW01000005.1, read as the reverse complement.
TCGCTCCCCGGGAAGCTCGCGGATTGTCAGGAGCGCGACCCCTCCAAGTGCGAATTGCTGCTGGTCGAGGGTGACTCGGCGGGCGGTTCCGCCAAACAAGGGCGTGACCGGCTGTTTCAGGCTGTTCTTCCCCTGCGCGGCAAGATTTTGAATGTCGAGCGCGCACGTTTCGACAAGATGCTCGGCAGCGCGGAAATCGGCACGCTGATCACCGCGCTCGGTACCGGCATCGGGCGCGAGGAATTCAACCCCGACAAGCTCCGCTACCACAAGATCATCATCATGACGGACGCGGACGTCGACGGTTCGCACATCCGTACGCTGCTGCTGACCTTCTTTTTCCGGCAGATGCCAGAACTGATCGAGCGCGGGCATATCTTCATTGCCCAGCCGCCGCTTTACAAGGCGATGCGCGCGAAGAGCGAAACCTACCTCAAGGACGAGCGCGCGCTTGAGGATTACCTCATCGGCGTCGGGCTTGATGGCGCGGTGATGAAGCTCGGCTCTGGCGCGGAAGTCGCGGGCGAGGATTTGCGCCGCGTGATCGAGGAAGCGCGGCTGATCCGTGCCGTGATGGCGCAGTTGCATTCGCGCTATGACCGCAAAATCGTCGAGCAGGCAGCGATTGCCGGCGCATTGACGCAAGGGTTGATGGGCCGCCCGGAAGCCGCGGAAGAGGCCGCCGCATACGTGGCCCGCCGCCTCGATGCGATTTCCGAAGAGATGGAGCGCGGCTGGTCGGGCGCGGTCGAAAATGGTGGCTTCGTACTCCGCCGCACTTTGCGCGGCGTAACCGAGGCGGCGGTTCTCGATCCGGGCCTGCTGAATTCCGCCGAGGCACGCAAGCTCGATGAGCGTGCGGCCATGTTGCAGGAATTCTACGCCACCCCCGCTCGGCTCTCGCGCCGCAACGACGAAGTACCGGTGACCGGCCCGCTCGGGCTTTTCGATGCGATCATGACCATTGCCCGCAAGGGTCTCTCGATGCAGCGCTATAAAGGCCTCGGCGAGATGACTGCGCAGCAGCTCTGGGAGACGACGCTGGATCGCAACGTCCGTTCGCTGTTGCAGGTAAAAATCCGCGATGTGGCGGAAGCCGAAGATATCTTCGTGCGCCTGATGGGTGATGTCGTGGAGCCGCGCCGCGCATTCATTCAGGATAATGCGCTCAGCGTGAGCAACCTCGACGTTTAATCGAAGCTGACCTTCCCCCTCCCCGCCTTGATCGCCGAACGTCCTGTTTTGGCGGTCAAGCGACGCTCTTTCGAGGCTTTGGTCGGCTTGGTGGCGATGCGGGTGCGCGGCGGTTTCTGACTCTGGTCGAGCATGACCTTGAGACGCTCCAGCGCATCCTCGCGGTTGCGCTCCTGCGAGCGGAAGCGCTCGGCTTTGAGCACCAGCGTACCCTCCAGCGTCATGCGATCCCCCGCAAGCTTGACAAAGCGGGCGGCATGGTTGGGATGCAGGCTCGCGCCGGAGAGGTCAAACCGCAATTCCACCGCTGTCGAGACCTTGTTGACGTTCTGCCCGCCGGGGCCGCTGGCGCGGATCGCGCGCATCTCGATCAGGCGTGCGGGGATGCGCCAGCCGATGCCGGAGAGCAGGATCGGGCCTTCATCACTCATCGGATGGTCCTTCCGTGCCGCGCCGTGACGATCCTCGCCGCGTTTGCATTCCATTAGGGGCGATTGCTGATTACCCTCGCCGCAGGCCGCTGCTATTAACCGAATTGCGACGACCCCCGTTGTAAACCGCAGCTCAAGGTTCTCCGTCAAGGACGAGCCGGTGTGATCTCGGAGTTTTGCATGGCGCTCGACACCCTGCTGTTGCTGTTTTTCCCCGCGCTGATGGCCTATGCCGCCATCTCGGACATGCTGACGATGACGATTCCCAACCGGGTCTCGCTCGCGCTGATCGCCGGGTTCATTGCCATGGCGATCCTGACAGGCATGCCGTTGGCGACCTTCGGCTTGCACATGGCGGCCGGTGCGCTGGTGCTGGTCATCACTTTCACGCTGTTCGCCTTCGGCTTTATCGGCGGTGGCGATGCCAAGCTGGCTGCGGCCACGGGTATCTGGTGCGGATTTGGTTTTCTCGCGCAATATCTCGTCTTCGCCTCGATCATGGGCGGCGTGCTGACATTGCTGATCATCTATGTGCGCACGCTGCTTCTGCCGGAATTTGCGACCAAGATCAGCTGGGTGGCACGGCTTCATCACCACAAATCCGGCATTCCCTACGGCATTGCGCTCGCGGGTGCAGGTCTGCTGGTCTACCCGCATACGCCGATATGGACGCTTGTTGCTGCAAGCTGAGCGCATCGGACTTTGCACGTTCTCAAGGGCGTCCGGGAGGGCGCCCTTTTCTTTTCTGCTGCTATGGCACGAGACCGCAGAACGCCTCTTCACGTTTTATCAACCTCACTTTTCAAGACGGAATTAACCATACCTTGATGTTTCGATGCTCAGATAAGTCCCGAGGCGTGTGTTGCGCGCCATTGTTCTGGGGACTCAAAACTGATGAAGCCCGCCCGTTTGATCATTGCCGGTGTTGCCGGTGTTGCAGGCCTTCTGGCGCTCATGCTGTCCGGTCGTTCGCCGGCACCGGTGCAGGTCGCCACGCCGACGCCTGAGCCCGAGCAGCTCAAGTACACCGAAGTTCTGGTGGCCAAGCAGGATCTCTCGATGGGAGCTCTGCTGGGCGAGGCCGAGATGGTCTGGGCCAAATGGCCGCTGGAACTCGCGGCCAGCACCATGATCCAGCGTTCGGCACGCCCTAATGCCATGGACGAGTTCAAGGGCGCGATCACCCGGACATCCTTCTTCACGAACGAACCCATTCGCGAGGAGAAGGTGATCAAGGGCGCAGGTTCAGGTTTCCTCTCGGCGATTCTTCCGGCCGGCAAGCGCGCGATTGCGATTTCGATCGACAGCCGCGGCGCCACCAGCGCCGGCGGCTTCATCCTGCCGAACGATTATGTCGACGTGATCACTACCCGGCGTGAACCGGAAGCCTCGCTCAAGGCCGGCACCGACGTTTACCAGAGCGTCACGGTGCTGACGAATATCCGCGTGCTCGCGATCGGCCAGAATATTCAGGAAAAGAACGGCGAGCGCGTCGTCGTCGGCGAAACCGCGACGCTTGAGCTGGACCCCAGCCAGGCCGAGCAGGTGACGCTGCAGCAGCGCTCCGGTTCGCTCGCGCTTTCGCTCCGCTCCATGGCGGATGCCAACAAGGCTGATGCGCCGCGCCAGAAGACCTCGACAGGTGCTGTTACGGTCGTCCGGTTCGGTGTCTCGCAGGAGGTAAACCATCGATGAGCGCTCCTTCCTCCGCCCTTCTTCTGCCTCCCGTGAGTCCTGCCATGCCCCTGCGTCTCGCCTCAAACTGGCGTCTTGCCAAGCCTCAGCGCCTTGCCAAGGTTGCCACGTTCGCGCTTCTTGCCGGCGTGGCCTTCCTGCCGGCCGAAGCCAAGGAGCCGGTTAAGCAGTTCGGCGGCGTTCCCTATGAGACGATCCCGTCGCCGCGCATGCAAACGACCCCCAGCGATGCGATGATGACGCGGCGGATCGATCTTTCGGTCGGCAAGTCCTTCGTGCTTGATCTGCCGCAGGATGCCGGCGAGGTTTTTGTCGCCGACCCCAAGGTCGCGAATGCGGTGGTGCGCACCCCACGCAAGATTTTCGTGATCGGCACCGGTCAGGGCACGACCAGCGTTTTCGTGCTCGACAAGAACGGCCAGCAGATCGCCTCGCTCGATATCGGCGTGGCCAAGGAGCTTGCGCGCGAACTTTCGATCCTGCGCGAAGTCATCAAGAAGGCGCTGCCGAAGGCCGACATCAAGGTTGCGAGCGTCGGCGACAATTTCGTGCTCTCCGGCACGGTGGATTCGGCGCTGGAAGTGCAGAGCGCCATCGACATTGCCAATAACCTTGTCGGCACCTCCGGCGGGTTCATGGGCATCGGCGGCAGTGCCGGCAAGGTCGTAAACGCGCTTCAGGTGCGCGGCCGCGATCAGGTGATGCTGAAAGTCACCATCGCCGAAGTGCAACGCTCGGTCCTCAAGCAGCTCGGCATGAACTTCGACGGCCAATGGAAGGTTGCGGATTCGGCGCTGCGCGTTCTCTCCGACAATCCCTTCAGCGTGCAGAAGGAAGGCCAGCTTTCGAACACGGCGCTGACCGCCAACCTTAACGGCAAGACCTCGACCCTGCGGGCGCTCGAACGTCAGGGCGTGTTGCGCACGCTCGCCGAGCCGACCCTGACCGCGATCTCGGGTGAAAGCGCGAAGTTTCTTGCCGGTGGCGAAGTCGCCGTGCCGAAGAACGAGACCTGCGACAACACCACCGGTCGCCTGATCTGTACGATTTCCGTCGATTACAAGCCGATTGGCGTCACGCTCAACTTCACGCCGGTCGTGATGAGCGAAAACCGCATCTCGATCCGTCTTGCGACCGAAGTCGCGGAAATCGATCCGGACAACGCCTACAAGCTCACCAACGCCGTGGTTCCGGGCTTCCGCACCCGCAAGGCGGAAACGACGGTTGAATTGCCTTCGGGTGCTGTGCTTGCCACGGCCGGGCTCATCCAGCAGCAGTCTCGCCAGGCAATCAACGGCCTTCCGGGTGCAATGAACATTCCGATTCTCGGCACCATGTTCCGCTCGCGCGACTACCAGCGCTTCGAGACCGAGCTGCTGATCCTTGTTCAGCCGTTCATCGCCAAGCCGAGCGCGCCGGGCCAGATTTCGAAGCCGGATGACGGGTTCGCGGACGCCACCGATCCTTCGGCGATCTTCATGGGCAAGCTCAACCGCACGTATGGCAATACCGCAAAAACCAATGCTGGCCCCGTCGGCTTCATTAACGACTGAGGCCTGACATGACCGGACGGCCTGACGCTTCGATCTTCGTTCCCGGCGGCCTGCCTGCCGACCCTGTTCAAGGAGTACCCCCCATGCCGCGCTCGCACCGCAGGACACCTTCTCACCTCCGGGCTTCGCTCCCGCTGGCGACCGCCGTGCTCGCCGGTCTCGGCCTTGCCGGCTGCTCCTCCCTGCGGCCGACGCAGCAGGCGTTTGCGCCGGACGAATACAATATGCGCCACCCGATCAAGCTAGCGGAAAGCTCGCGCCATATCGACATCTTCGAAAATGGTGCCCGGCTGGATCGCCGCCAGCATCAGGATGTGATCGAGTTCGGCCGTGAATTCGCGCAGAGCGGGCGAGGCGTGCTCCATGCCGCGATTCCTGCCAACTATCACGGCGGCAACACCATGGCCGGCATTCGCGCCGCGCTCGCCGACGCCGGCGTCCGCGCACCGATCCAGACCACCAGCTACAACGCCGATCCGGGTCGCGGCGCGGCGCCAATCCGGCTCTCGTTCGTTCGGTTGCAGGCCAAGATCGACAGCCAGTGTGGCCTCTGGCCACAGGATATGGGTGGCGTCCAGAAGGCGGAGAGCTGGCATAACCGGCCCTATCATAACCTCGGCTGTTCCTATCAATCGATGCTGGCGGCGCAGGTAGCGGACCCGATCGACTTCGTGCGCCCGCGCGCCGAAGGCCCTGTTGATACCGTTAAACGCACCAAGGATATCGAAGCTCTGCGCAAGGATGCCGATCCGTCGACCAACTGGCGCAAGGACGACGCGAAGATCAAGGAAGCGCAGCAGTAATTTCAGCGCTGCGCGGCGGTCATTCCTGACCGGGGCAGCCATCAATTCAAAGACCCGTCGCTTGATCCAGGCAGCAGGACTTGAAACCGGAGGTAGACGATGTCGGAGAGCACAGTCGCTCCCTTGCCGCACGTGGCGATCCAGGTCTTTTCGGAGACCAATCAGATTATGGCCGTGGTGGAAGAGGCGAGCCATGATCGCCGCATGGTGAAGGCCCATCTGCGCATTCAGGCAGGCGGTGTTGCGGCTGCGGTAGAGGCCTATCGCGATGCTCCGACGCCGAATGTCATCGTGATCGAGACGGCGACCGACAGCCGCGTGCTGCTCGACGCGCTCGATGAACTCGCGAGCTACTGCGACGAGGGTACCCGCGTTGTCGTGATCGGACATGTCAACGATGTGCACCTTTATCGCGAGCTGATGCGGCGCGGTGTGAGCGAGTACCTCGTTGCCCCGATCAATGTGCTCGGGTTCATTCAGGCACTCTCGGAAATCTTCTCGAACCCGACCGCCAAACCGGTGGGGCGGACGATCGCGGTCGTCGGCGCCAAGGGCGGCGTCGGGGCCTCGACGCTGGCGCATAACCTCGCGCATACGATCTCGCAGGATCTTCAGGTCGAAACCGTGGTGGTCGATCTCGACCTGCCGTTCGGTACCGCCGGGCTCGATTTCAATCAGGATCCGCCGCAGGGCATCATGGAAGCGGCGTTTGACCCGGCCCGCGTCGATCCCAACATGATCGAGCGCCTCTTGTCGCGTTGCGCGCCGCATCTCAACCTGATGGCAGCCCCCTCCAGTCTCGAGCGCATCTACGATTTTGCCGCCGAGACCTTCGAGCCGGTCAGCGATGCCCTGCGCGCGACGGTTCCGGCCATTGTGCTCGATGTCCCACATATGTGGACCGGCTGGACGCGCAATGTTCTGGTCCGGGCGGACGAGGTCGTCGTCGTGGCTTCGCCCGATCTCGCCAACCTCCGTAATGCCAAGAACCTGATCGACACCCTGACGCTGGCGCGCCCGAATGATCCGCGCCCGCGCCTCGTGCTCAACCAGACCGGTATGCCGAAACGGCCCGAAATTTCGGTCGCCGAATTCGCAAAGGCGCTCGATTGCGATCCGCTCGCCGTGATCGCCTTCGATGCCACGCTGTTCGGCACCGCCAACAACAACGGCCAGATGCTCTCCGAGGTCCAGCCCAAATCCAAGGCGCAGGAAGCCGTGCTGGACATGGCGAAGGCGCTGATGGGCCGGCAGGAAACCAAGGCCGGCAAGAAGTCCCTGATTTCCACGTTGCGCGAGAAACTCGGCAACAAATCAGGGAAAACGAAGGCTGCCTAACATCAGAATACCGGAACGGCCCGCATAAAGGACGGAACGGACAACGAGGACGGATATGTTCGGAAAGCGTACGACAATCGGTCAAACTCCAGCGGCACCGCGGCCCGCAGCGGCTGCCGCTGCCCCGGCGGCAGCCCCGGTGGAAGCGCCGCGCGTCATGACGTCGGCACCGCCCGGTGCTGCCACGCCGCCCGCACGCTCGCATGCGCCCCAACCTGTGCAGGCGACGCCGCAGCGCTCCGACCAGTACTACCAGACCAAGAGCATGGTCTTCGGCGCGATGATCGAATCGATCGATCTCAGCCAGCTTGCGAAACTCGACGCCGCCAGCGCGCGCGACGAGCTGCGTGATGTCATTACCGAAATTCTCGCGCTCAAGAACGTCGCGATGTCGATCTCCGAGCAGGAGGACATGCTCGACGATATCTGCAACGACGTGCTTGGTTTTGGCCCGCTTGAGCCGCTGCTGGCGCGCGACGATATTGCCGATATCATGGTCAACGGCGCGGAACGCACTTTCATCGAAGTTGCCGGTAAGATCCAGCTGACTAACATCCGCTTCCGCGACAATGCGCAGCTGATCAACATCTGCCAGCGTATCGTCAGCCAGGTCGGCCGTCGGGTCGACGAAAGCTCCCCCATTTGCGATGCGCGCCTGCTCGACGGCTCCCGTGTGAACGTGATCGCGCCGCCGCTGGCCATCGATGGCGCGGCACTCACGATTCGTAAGTTCAAGAAGGACAAGCTGACCCTCGATCAGCTCGTCAAATTCGGCGCGATCACGCCCGAAGGCGCGGAAGTGCTGAAGATCATTGGCCGAGTACGCTGCAATATCGTTATCTCCGGCGGTACCGGCTCGGGCAAGACGACGCTGCTGAACTGCCTGACCAACTACATCGACGATGATGAGCGCGTTATCACCTGCGAGGACGCGGCGGAACTCCAGCTCCAGCAGGCGCATGTGGTGCGGCTCGAAACCCGCCCGCCCAACCTTGAAGGCCAGGGCGCGGTGACGATGCGCGATCTCGTCAAGAATTGCCTGCGTATGCGCCCGGAACGGATCATCGTCGGCGAAGTTCGCGGACCGGAAGTGTTCGACCTTTTGCAGGCTATGAACACCGGCCATGACGGCTCGATGGGAACGATCCACTCCAACTCCCCGCGCGAATGTCTCGCCCGTATGGAAGCCATGATCGCAATGGGCGGCTACAGCCTGCCGCCGAAGACCGTGCGCGAAATGATCACCTCGTCGGTCGATGTGGTCATTCAGGCACAGCGCCTGCGTGATGGTTCGCGCCGCATCACCCACATAACCGAAGTGATGGGCATGGAAGGCGACATCATCACGACGCAGGACCTCTTCGTCTACGAGATGATCGGTGAAGATGCCAACGGCAAGGTCATCGGGCGGCATAAGTCGACCGGCATCGGCAAGCCGCGCTTCTGGGATCGCGCGCGCTATTACGGTGAGGACCGGCGCCTCGCCGCCGCATTGGATGCGGCGGAAGTCAAAGATGATCGGGTAGCATAGCATGGACACGCAGCAGCTTCTGATTGCCGGGCTTGCCACTCTCGCCGTCGGCGGGCTCGGCGTTGCCTTTCTTGAACCGATTCTCACCGGCGCCAACCGGGCCGAGAAACGTCAGGCCGCGCTTTCGGACAGCGCCAAGGTGCGTCGCAAGGCTGGCGAAGACCCTGCGGGCCGGCGCCGGAATATCGCTGAATCGCTCAAGGAAATCGAAGAGCGCAAGAAGACCAAGAAGCTCACGCTCGAGCAGCAGTTCGAACAGGCCGGTGTCGACTGGACCAAGAAGACTTTCCTGCTGGTCTCCGTCGGTTGCGGCGTAGGCCTTGCCTTCCTGTTGCTGATCCTGACACGCCAGCCGATGCTCGCGCTCGGCGGCCTGCTTGCGGGCGGCCTCGGCCTGCCGCGCTGGTGGCTCTCCCGCAAGGCGAAGAAGCGGCAGGAGACGTTCGTTGCGGAGTTTCCGAACGCTATTGAAGCCATCGTGCGCGGCATCAAATCCGGCCTGCCGCTCAACGATTGCTTCCGGCTGATCGCGACCGAGGCCAAGGAGCCGGTGAAAACCGAGTTCCGTCGCGTGGTCGAGGCGCAGACCATGGGTGTCTCGATTTCGGATGCGATCCAGAAGGTTTACGACCGCATCCCGACGTCGGAAGTCAGCTTTTTCGCCATCGTCATCGAAATCCAATCGAAGGCGGGCGGCAACCTCGGTGAAATTCTGCTGAACCTTTCCAAGGTCATCCGTGACCGCAAGAAGCTGCGCGACAAGGTCAGCGCCGTCAGCCAGGAAGCCAAATCCTCGGCGGCGATCATTGGCGCGCTTCCCTTCGCCGTGGGCGCGCTCGTGTTCTGGGGTAGCCCGGATTACATCCGGCTGTTGTGGACCACGCAGGCGGGCCAGTTCGGCCTGATGGGCTGCGCCGGCTTCATGGGCGTCGGCATCTTCGTCATGAAGCAAATGATCGACTTCGATATCTAGGGCTGCACGCATGGGCATGATCGACAAGCTGACGGACAGCACCTTTATCGCTTCGGTGTTTACCGCCGTCGCGGTGTCCGCCACGATCGTGACGATCGGGCTGCCGCTGCTCGAACGCAACGAAATGAAGGACCGCATGAATTCGGTTGCGCTCGAACGCGACCGAATCCGGGCGCGCGAACGCGAGCGGCTCAACGCGGAAGCCAAGCAAGGGCCGAAACCGGCCCTGCGCTCATCCGCAAGCGCCACGGCACGGCAGATTGTTGATAAACTGAGCCTGAAGAAGTGGCTCGACTCGGAATCCGCGACCGAAACGCTCCAGCGTGCGGGTTTGCGCGGGCCCAAAGCCGAGACGATGCTGCTGGTCGCCCGTCTGGTGACGCCCATCATCTTCATCTGCCTTGCGATCTTTTACCTGATCATGAAGACCAACCTGACCTGGCCCTTCTTTGCCAAGGTCGGCGCGGTGATTCTCGCGGCCTTCGTCGGCATCAAGGCGCCGGAACTCTACCTGAAAAACATCACCTCCAAGCGGCAGGCCTCGATGCGGCAATCCTTCCCGGATGCGCTCGACCTTTTGCTGATCTGCGTCGAATCCGGCATGTCGACCGAACATGCCTTTCGCAAGGTCGCGACCGAAATCGGCGCCTCGTCGATCCCGATGGCAGAGGAAATGGCACTGACAACCGCCGAGCTCTCCTATCTGCCGGATCGCCGCCTCGCCTATGAAAATCTCGCCAAGCGCACCGGTGTAGATAACATCAAATCGGTCGCCACCGTGCTGATCCAGGCGGAACGCTATGGTACGCCGCTCGGCACAGCGCTGCGCGTGCTGGCGCAGGAAAGCCGCGATCAGCGCATGAGCGCGGCGGAAAAGAAGGCTGCAGGCCTGCCGCCCAAGCTCACGGTGCCGATGATCGTGTTCTTCATGCCTGCGCTCTTCATCGTCATCCTGACGCCGGCGCTGATCCAGATCTTCAAATGGAAATAGGCCTCGCGCGTTGAGGTCAGCTTCACGCGGGTATTGACGGCGGCATTGCTTGTGTCCCCCTCCCCGTTCAAAACAAGACTGATCCTGAATACGTGAGGGCACCGCTTGTGCCCTCATTTTTCGCGATCTTCCCCGACAGCAAGAAGCCGGTTCGCTCCAAACGAACCGGCTTCTTTGATTTCCAAGTCAGGGGCCGACTTCTGAAGAGAAGTCGCTTCGTTGAGACCGGGGCTCCGTTATTGAACCGCCGTCTTGCCCGTAGTTTGCTTACCGGTGGTTTGCGCCACTGGCGCAGCCGCCTGAGGGGCGCCCTGTCCGCCCTTCCAGAGGGTATCCGGTGTGAAAAGACCGCCCTTGGCTTTGGCTGAGGTCGTAGAGACCGGCTGGACCGGCAGGGTGGCCGGTTTGGCACTCTCGCCGTTCTTGCCCTGCAGCCGCGTGGCGAGCGCAAGGTTGGCCTGCACACGCGGATCTGCGCCCGGAAGGCTTGCGGCCTTGCGCAAGGTTTCCTCCGCCAGCGGCAGTTCCTTGGTCAGCATGTAGGAGAGGCCAAGGTTATTGAGTGTCGAAGACTCGTTCGGCGCGATCTGGAGGGCGCGATGATAGAACTCTCGCGCACGGGTATGGTTGCCCTGCTGATCGGCGATCGATCCCATGGTCGAGAGAACCTGCCAATTCGGACGGTCCTCCGAATGGGCCTGCATCAGCACCTGAGTTGCAGTATCGAACTGACCGACATCGACGAGCGCCTTGCCATAGGCTGCAGCGACTTCCCGATCTCCGACATTGGAGATCGATGTGCGCTGGAGGACAGCAACGGCTTGCGGAAACTGGCCGTTAGCGCGCAGGGCGGCGGCGTATTCGAGCGAGACGCGTTTATCGCCTGGCTTGGCGTCATAGCGGCGCGCCAGTTCGGGGATGGCCTCCGGGCGTCGATCTGCGGGAGCACTCCGCCCCATGTCGCTGATCGACCCCGTGAACTGCGACATGCGACCGGCACAGCCCCCGAGAAAGAGGTTGGAGCCGATCAGAATTGCAAGGATGGTTTTGCGCGAAATGGCCTCGCGCAGATGGCGCGAAAGGAGCGGACGGCTGCAGGCTGTTGTACTAACCGGAGATTGCATGCGGACACACTCACTTGCGCTCGAAACTCTGAACTGCGGCACAATCAGGAAATCGAGCGTTGTCATCCTGATGCCGCTTTGCCAGACAGGAGTAACTCGTTAACCCTAATTGCGCGTTAAATGACCGTGTTGCGTGCCGTCCCATTCTGGAAAGCCCCCGATGCCGAAGCAGACCTCTTCCCCAGCCCCTTCAATTCCCGTGCTCCTCGCCGATGACGCCAACTGGAGCACGCTGGCCGCTGCCCTGGCTGCGCCCGCGCGGGCCTTCGCCGAGGCCAACGGCTTCCAGCCGAAACCCGGGCGCCTTCTGATGCTCCCCGGCTCCAATGGCGGCATCGGCTCGGTGCTGTTCGGAACGGGGAACGATGCAGGCCTCAGGGATGTGCCCTTCCTGACCGGTAAACTCGCAACCGATCTGCCGGCTGGCCGCTACCGGCTCGAAGGTACTCTCGCCAGCCCGGATCTCGCCTACCTCGGCTTTCTCCTCGGTGGCTATCGATTCACGCGATACAAGACCGCCGAGCCGCGCGGGGTGGTCCTAGATCCGCCCGCCGGCGCCAGAGCTGCCGATGTCGAGGCAATTGCTGCGGCCGTGATGGCGGGCCGCGACCTCATCAACACACCGGCGAATGATCTGACGACCACAGATCTCGCTGCTGCCGTGCATGCGCTGGCCAAAAAACATGGCGTCGTGGCCAAGGAAATCATCGGTGATGATCTTCTCAAGGCGAACTTTCCGCTGATCCATGCGGTCGGGCGCGCTTCCGCCTTCCCGCCGCGCATTATCGATTTCCGCTGGGGCGATCTCGAGGCGCCGAAGGTGACGCTGGTCGGCAAGGGCGTCGTGTTCGACACGGGCGGGCTCAACCTCAAGCCGGACGCCTCAATGCTCCTGATGAAAAAAGACATGGGTGGGGCAGCAGCCGCACTCACTGCGGCCAATATCCTGATGAGCCTCAAGGCGCGCATCAATCTGCGCGTCATCATCCCCATCGTCGAGAATTCGGTCGCCGGCGCGGCCTTCCGCCCCGGCGATATCTACCCCTCGCGTAAGGGAATCACGGTCGAGATCGGCAATACCGATGCCGAGGGCCGGCTCATCCTCGCCGATGCGCTCGCGCTCGCTGATGAGGACAAGCCCGAGTATCTCTTCGATTTTGCGACCCTGACCGGCGCGGCGCGCGTGGCGCTGGGGCCGGACCTGCCGCCCTTCTTCACCGAGGATGACACCCTTGCGACGGATATCGCGCGGACTGGTCTTACCGTCAGCGACCCGGTCTGGCGGCTGCCGCTCTGGAAGCCGTATCAGGCGATGCTCGATTCCAAGAGCGCCGAGATGAACAATGTCGGCTCCGGCGGCTTTGCCGGATCGATCACCGCTGCGCTGTTCCTCCGCCGCTTTGTCACCGAGGCGCGCCACCATATCCACTTCGACATCTACGGCTGGGTGCCCTCCGCCAAGCCGGGCAGACCGGAAGGCGGTGACCCGCAAGCCGCCCGACTCGTGGCCGCACTCCTGCTAGAAAAGATGGGGCAGGACTAACTAAAAGTTGAAGGATTTAATTCACGCTGGTTTGCGCGCCATTATGATACGGCTATGAAACAATTGACCTGTGAACGGGTTTCACGGGAGCAGAATGCAAGGATCACAAGCTCGGATGAGCGTTCGGTTGAGGCCGATACAGGCCCTCAAGCTCTGGCATGAAGTCGGCCTGACCATGGTCCGCCGACACGGAGTCGATTTGACTTCGCGCCAGATGGTGGTCTTGCTGACGATTTACCTTGAGCCCCCGCCGCACACCGTTCGTGGGCTCGCGCAAAAGCTTGGCGTGACCAAACCGGTTATTACCCGCGCTCTAGACGCTATGGGCGACCTCGATCTCGTCTCGCGGCGGCGCGACCCTGCCGACCGCCGCAACGTGATTATCCAACGAACGGTGCGTGGTGCCTTGTTCCTGGAAGAATTCGGTGATCTGATCGTCGAAAGTGCGCAGGTTCTCGCTCCCTGACTGGTCCGGCGCGCCGTTTACGCGAAAGCCTCTCGATGCCTGAATCCATCCCCGCCCTCTTCGACCGCCGGATCACGCCGATCCGCGATGACCTTGCCGCTGCCTCGCTCAAGGGCAAGGTGGAAGCGCCCCGCTTTGCCGAGCCGGTTGCATGGCAGGTGATCTCCGCCAGCGTGCCGATGCGACGCAGCGCACAAGCTGATCTCGCGTATGAAACCGAGCTGCTCCACGGCGAAGTGATCGACATCTACGAGATTGTCGACGGCTGGGCCTGGGGTCAGGCCCGGCGCGATGGTTACTGTGGCTATGTACCCACCGAGGCATTGGGACAAATTGCCGCACCCACACACCGTGTGGTTGCACTCAGAACGTTTCTCTATCCCACGGCCAGCATCAAGGCGACGCCACTGGGGTTCTTGCCTTTCGGCGCTGTTGTCAGGGTCGAGGCAGCGGATGGCAAGTTCGTCCAGACATCCGGCGGGTATCTCTTCGGGGCGCATCTTGCCCCTCTTGAGGAAAGATCGGCGGACCCGGTTGCGGAAGCCGAGCGCTTCCTCGGCACGCCCTATCTCTGGGGTGGCAAGTCGAGCTTAGGCATCGATTGTTCCGGCCTTGTGCAAACCGTGAGCCACGCCTGCGGGATTCCCGCGCCGCGCGACAGCGACATGCAGGAAAAGGCACTCGGCACCGTGCTCCCCGTTCCCAATGATCCCGCGCATTACCAGCGCGGCGACCTGCTGTTCTGGCCCGGCCATGTCGCGCTGTGTCAAGGCGAGGGCCGGATGATCCATGCCACCGCCTATTCCATGTCGGTGATCTCCGAGCCTATCGGGCCGGCGCTGGAACGCATCGCCGGACAGGGCCACCCGCTGCGCACGGCGCGGCGCCTCCCGAAAGCGTGATCGGCGAGGTCGGAACGCCTCTTTACCCGCGTCAATTTCCTGCGACACTGCAAGACTCTAGGCCTGAACAGAACTCTACGCTTGGACAGGCCATGGCCTTCGCTAACGGGAGGAATTGCATGCGTCGATCGGGATGGGACTGGCGCGGCATAAAGGGGGCACGTGCTGCCGCGCGAAGGGTCATCACCTTGCTGCTGGTCGCGTTCGGGCTTTTCCCCGTTCCCGGCATCAGCCAGAACGCGGAGGTTGACTGGCCGAATACCGGCCCGGATGTCGATGTCGCGCTCGTGCTGGCGGTCGACATTTCCTACTCGATGGATCACGAGGAACAGGCGCTTCAGCGCGACGGCTATATCGCGGCACTCTCCTCGCCCGAAGTGATCGACGCCATCCGCAAAGGCATGATCGGCAAGATCGCCGTGACCTACATCGAATGGGCCGGCACGCAGACGCGCAATGTCGTCGTGGACTGGCACATCGTCGAGGATACCGCGAGCGCCAAAGCCTTTACCGATATCCTGCGCGCGGCGCCAATCCGACGGGGACGGCGCACCTCGATCACCGGCGCCATCGATATTTCGGTCGAGATGCTGCGCGCGGCCAAGCTGCGCCCGATCCGCCGCGTGATCGACATCTCCGGCGATGGTCCCAACAATGAAGGCACGCCGGTGACGATCTCGCGGGACCGCGCACTCCGTGCCGGGGTGATCATCAACGGGCTGCCGATCATCCTCAAGCGCGGGTACGGCTCCTCCTTCGACATCGACAATCTCGATGAGTATTACGCCGATTGCGTGATCGGCGGGCCGGGCTCGTTCATGAATGTGATCACCCAACGCGAACAGTTCCGTTCGGCGATCCGGTCGAAAATCTTGCGGGAAGTAGCGCAATCCAGCCAATCCGATGCGCCATCGGGGCAAAGCCAGCCGGGCCGGACCGATTGCATGGTCGGCGAACGCCAGTGGCGGCAGAACTGGGACCGGAACTGAGCCTCAGGTACCACGTGCCTTCAGGTACCACGTGGCTTGGCCCGCGCGGTCGGCGCAGCATTCGCGGGGTCGTCCGGCCAAGGGTGGCGCGGGTAGCGCCCGCGCATATCGGTTCGCACATCCGCCCATGATCCCGCCCAGAAGCCGGGCAGGTCACGCGTGATCTGGATCGGGCGCTGGGCCGGCGAGAGCAGTTCCAGCGTCAGACGTAGTTTGCCGTCGGCAATCGTTGGGTGCTGCTTCTGGCCGAAGAGTTCCTGCACACGGATGGCAAGATAAGGCGCGCCCTCGCCCTCGTAGCGGATGGAATGAGCATTGCCGGTGGGCGCGATGAAATGCGTCGGCGCATCGCGGTCAAGCCTGTGGCGCAGCGCATAGGGCAGAGCAAGATCGAGCGCCGCGCCGAGAATCTCGGCATTGATGGCACCAAGACTGGTCGCCTCTGTAAGATGCGGGGAGAGCCAGTCCTCGACCGTTTCCGCCAGGGTGGCATCCGAAAGATCGGGCCAGTTGTCAGGATCAGCCTGCCGCAGGAAGCCGACGCGGTCTTTCAGTTGCGCCTGTGCTTTTGACCAGTTGAGCCGGTCGATTCCGCGTGCGGCAGCCGCGCGGGCCAGCGCTTTGGCGGTTTCCTCACCGGGTTCGACGGGAAGAATGGCCGACTCGAGCGTCAATGCCTTGAAGCGCGTCACGCGCCGACGACGCAAGGCTTCGGCGCTTTTCTCAAAGGCCACTTCGCTCTGAACTGTTATATCCGAAGCAAAAAGGCGTTCGATTTCTGCCCGAGTGATCGGCGCCGCGAGTGTGATCCGTGCCTTGGCAGCAGTGCCGGTCATGTCCGCCACGACGAGATAGGGCGCGCCGGCAAGCGCATCGGCAGCATCGACGCTGGCCATGCGACCATTCGCAAGGTGGAAGGCACCACTGCCGCGCGCCTTCGCGATCCGGTCCGGAAAGGCGCGTGCCAGCAACCCACCAACACTCACTGATTCGCCGGAAGTCTCGGCTTTCATCGCCGTTTCCGCGAGCCGCGCCCAGCGCGCGGCCATGTTTTTCAACGCAATGGCGCGTGGGCTGCGCTCGGCACCGAGGCGCTCCAGCCGATGCGCGAGATCGTTTGAACTGCCCCCGACGCCGCGTTCGCCGACAAGCGCGGCTAACTCCGCCGCCTCCCTGGCCATACCGTAGCGCGCGCCTTCGAGCACCAACGCAGCAAGGCGCGGTTCGAGCGGTAGGCGTCGCAGCGCACGGCCGCGCTCGGTGATGCGGCCTTCGCCATCGAGTGCGCCAAGGTCCGTCAGCAGGCTCTCGGCTTCTTTGAGCGCGACGGCGGGTGCAGGGTCGAGCAGGCGAAGGTCAGCGGGGTACGCGCCCCAGCCCGCGCAATCGAGCCGGAAGCCGGAGAGATCACTTTCCAGAATTTCGGGCCGCCCGAACGGCAACAAGCCCTGATCCTGTGCCTGATCCCACAGGCGAATGGCAATACCGGGCTCGGTGCGTCCCGCACGACCCCGCCTCTGATCTGCCGAGGCGCGATTGACCCGGACGGTTTCGAGCCGCGAAATACCAAGATCGGGCTCGAAACGCGGGCTGCGCTGAAGCCCGCTATCGATGACGATCCGCACGCCCTGAATGGTGAGCGAGGTTTCCGCGATGGAGGTCGCGAGCACGACCTTGCGCTTACCCTTGGCTGCCGGGCGGATCGCCACATCCTGCCGCGCAGGGTCAAGCGCGCCGTAAAGCGGGCAGATCTCGCAGTTGGCCAGCACGCCCGCCTCTTCAAGCTGGCGCGCCACACGCAAGATTTCGCCCTGCCCCGGCAAAAATGCCAGAATTGAACCTGTCTCGCCACGCAAGGCGACCTGAATGGCGCTCACCATCTGGTCTTCCACGCGCGCGTTGGGGTCACGCCCGCGATAGCGTGTCTCAATGGGAAAGGTACGGCCTTCGCTGGTGATCACCGGCGCATCGCCGAGCAGCGTTGCGATCCGCGCGTCATCGAGCGTCGCGGACATAACGACGAGGCGGAGATCAGGCCGTAGCGCTTCCTGCGTTTCGAGGGCCAGCGCTAGCCCCATATCGGCATCGAGTGAGCGCTCGTGGAATTCATCGAAGAGGACGGCAGCAATGCCTTCCAGCGCCGGATCATCGAGGATCATCCGGGTGAAGACGCCCTCGGTGACAACGAGAATACGGGTCGCGTTGGAAGCGCGCGTATCAAACCGGGCGCGCAGGCCAACGCGGTCGCCGAGCTTTTCGCCGAGCAGCATCGCCATGCGGCTGGCGGCGCCGCGCGCAGCGATGCGACGCGGTTCGAGCACGAGAATGGTGCCATCGTTGCGCCAAGGCGCGTCGAGCAAGGCAAGCGGTACACCGGTTGTCTTGCCCGCGCCCGGAGGGGCGACCAGCACAGCCTTGCCGCGCTCTGCCAGCGCGGCTTGCAGCGCAGGCAGAACGGCGTTGATCGGCAGGGCGGCGTTGGTCTCGATCATCGCGGGCAGCCAGAAATTGCGCGGCGCGCGCCGCGCCCTTCTCTTACCCGCCGACGCCGAAGGCCGCCAGAGTCGCCATATTCACCAGATCGGTGTCCTTCGCCGAGATCGGCACGATCTGCACTGCGCGGTCAAAGCCGACCAGCAACGGACCGATGACGGTCGAGCCACCGAGTTCCTGCAACATCTTGGTGGCAATCGCCGCCGAGTGGAACGCCGGCATCACCAGCACATTCGCCGCTCCCGAGAGACGGCAAAACGGATAGGAAGCCATGATCTCGGGATTGAGCGCGACATCCGCGCCCATTTCGCCATCGTATTCGAAGTCAACGCGGCGGCTGTCGAGTAGTTTCACGGCCTCGCGCACCCGCTCCGAACGCTCGGCAGTCGGGTTGCCAAAGGTCGAGAAGGCGAGCAGCGCAACACGCGGCGCATAGCCAAGGCGCCGGGCGGCGCCAGCCGCTTCGGTCGCGATGCCCGCGAGTTCCTCGGCGGTCGGCATTTCATGCACCGCTGTATCCGCCACCAGCACGTTGCGGCCGCGCGCCAGCACGAGGCTGATCCCGATCGGTGTATGCCCAGGCCTTGTGTCGATCACGCGTCGAATGTCGCTGAGCGCGGCGGAATAATTCCGGGTCACGCCGGTGATCATCGCATCGGCGTCGCCGAGCGCGATCATCGAGGCCGCGAAAGCATTGCGGTCATTGTTAATGAGGCGCTGGCAATCGCGCAGCAGATAACCCTGCCGCTGGAGGCGCTCGTAGAGGAAGTTGGCGTAGGCCGAATTCCGCGTCGAGAGCCGGGCGTTGTGGATTTCGAGCTTGCCGCGAATATCGATGCCAGCGGCCTTCGCCGCAGCCTGAATGCGATCCTCGCGTCCGACCAGCACCGAGGTGCCGAGCCCTTGGGTCGCAAAGCTCACGGCAGCGCGGATGACCACCTCTTCCTCGCCTTCCGCGAAGACGACGCGTTTGGGCTTACGGCGAACCTGACTGAACACGCGCGCCAAAACGCCTGCGACCGGATCGCGGCGATGGGAGAGCGCGAGCTCGTATTCAGCGAGGCTTTTCAGCGGCTTCTTGGCAACCCCCGTATCCATCGCGGCTTGCGCCACCGCGCCGGAGACGCGCGCCATCAGGCGCGGATCGAAGGGCAGCGGGATGATGTATTCGCTACCGAACTTGAGGCGCGCACCGGCATAGGCGGCGGCGACCTCATCGGGCACTTCCTCGCGTGCCAGCGCGGCAAGCGCTTTGACTGCGGCGATCTTCATTTCCATGTTGATCGTTGTCGCCTGCACGTCGAGCGCGCCGCGGAAGAGATAGGGGAAGCCGAGAACGTTGTTGACCTGGTTGGGATAATCCGAGCGCCCCGTCGCCATGATGGCGTCATCGCGGATTTCGGATACCTCCTCCGGCGTAATTTCCGGATCGGGGTTCGCCATCGCGAAGATGATCGGGTTTGCCGCCATCGAGGCGATCATCGGCTTGGTCAGGGTGCCCTTCTGCGAGAGGCCATAGACCGCATCGGCGCCTTCGAGCGCCTCAGCCAGCGTCCGCCGATCCGTTTTCACGGCATGGGCGGATTTCCACTGATTCATGCCTTCCTTGCGCCCCTGATAGATGACACCCTTGGTGTCGCAGAGCATCACGTTATCAGGCTTGAAGCCGATGGCCTTGAGCAACTCGACGCAGGCAATGCCGGCCGCGCCAGCGCCATTCACCACAAGACGTGTGGTGTGGATGTCGCGCCCAGTGATTTCGAGCGCGTTGAGAAGCCCCGCCGTCGCGATGATCGCAGTGCCGTGCTGGTCATCATGGAAGACGGGGATATCCATCAATTCCTTGAGTCGCTGCTCGATGATAAAGCACTCCGGCGCCTTGATGTCCTCAAGGTTGATCCCGCCGAACGAGGGGCCGAGATAGCGCACCGCGTTGATGAAGGCCTCGGCATCCTCCGTATCGACCTCAAGATCGATCGAGTCGATGTCAGCGAAGCGCTTGAAGAGCACGCTCTTGCCTTCCATCACCGGCTTGGAGGCGAGCGCGCCGAGATTGCCAAGACCGAGAATGGCGGTGCCGTTCGAGATCACCGCGACCATGTTGCCACGGGCGGTGTATTCATAGGCCAGCGCAGGATCTTTCGCGATGGCCTTCACCGGCACCGCGACACCCGGCGAATACGCGAGCGAAAGGTCGCGTTGGGTCGCCATCGGCTTGGTGGGAACAATCTCCAGCTTGCCGGGCTTGCCGCGGGAGTGGAAGTCGAGCGCTTCCTGATCGGTGAACGTCGGGCGGGAGCGGCTTTTTTTATCGTTGGGCGCGGACATGAGCAACAATCTTGCGGCTAGATGGCGTTTATTGGCGGATCGTTGCTCCTAACGAAGCAATCGAGCCCTCGACCCTAGGGGCGTTGTCCCCAATGCTCAAGCGTGGATTCCCGCTATTTCGGCGGTGCAATATCGAATTCGACGAATTGCCATGCTAGGAGAGGCTTCTTCCCGCCGCAAAAACCGGACATTGCCCTGACACATGCGTGATCCTGCCTTCGATCCGCCGCAAGAACCTTACGAGGCGCCGCCACTGGCGCTCGATGAGGCTGCGCGCACCACGCCCTCGATGGCGCAATATATCGAGATCAAGGCCGCGAACCCGGATTGCCTGCTGTTCTACCGCATGGGCGATTTTTACGAGCTGTTCTTCTCGGATGCGGAAGTCGCCTCGCGCACGCTCGGCATCGTCCTGACCAAGCGCGGCAAGCATTCCGGGATGGATATCCCGATGTGTGGCGTGCCGGTGATCCGCGCCGATGAATATCTCCAGCGGCTGATCGCGGGCGGGCATCGCGTCGCGGTGTGCGAGCAGATGGAAGACCCGGCGGAGGCCAGAAAGCGTGGATCAAAATCGGTGGTGCGGCGCGATGTCGTGCGCATCGTCACGCCGGGAACGATCACGGAAGAGGGCCTGCTCGATGCCCGCCGCGCCAATGTGCTGCTCGCGCTGGCCCGCCAGAAAACTGGCGGTTCACGGCATGAGTATGCGCTCGCAGCGGTCGATATCTCGACCGGGGATTGCGTCGTGCTTGGAGTCGCGCAGGAGGATCTTGCCGGCGAGATCGCCCGGCTCGACCCTTCGGAAATGCTGGTACCGGATGCCCTGCGCGATGATCCAGCGCTCTCGGCACTGTTTGTAGGGAACCGCTTCGCTGTCACCCGGCTTGCGCGCGAAGGCTTCGACCCGGCCTCGGCGGAAAAGCGCATCCTCGATTTTTTCCATGTCTCGACGCTCGATGCCTTTGGCGCCTTCTCCCGCGCCGAGCTTTCCGCGATTGCTGCGATCATCGTTTATCTCGAACGCACGCAACTCGGTGCCCGCCCGCCGCTTTCGCCGCCAAGGCGCCGCCAGCCGGGAGAAACCATGGCGATTGATGCTGCGACCCGCGCGAACCTCGAACTTGTCCGAACGCTGGGCGGCGCGCATGAGGGAAGCCTCCTTGCCACCATCGACCGCACGGTGAGCGCGGGAGGGGGGCGCTTGCTCTCGCAATGGCTTGCCGCACCGCTCACCGATCTTCCTGCTGTGCGCGCGCGTCATCTTGCCGTGCTGCGAATGGTCGAGGATCGCGACTTCAGGGATGCGCTCCGGACGCGTCTCAAGCGCGTGCCGGATATGCCCCGCGCGCTCTCCCGCCTCGCGCTGGAGCGTGCCGGGCCGCGTGATCTTGCCGCGATTGCGCAAGGACTCATTCAGGCCGAGGACATCGCAGCGCATGTGCTCGCGGGGCCGGATCTCGGCGTTCTGATCGAAGCGGCGCGCGATACGCTGTTGCGTTCCCCCGCCGAGCTTGGTGCGAGACTGGAAGCCGCGCTGCGTGAAGATGTACCGCTTCAAAAGCGCGATGGCGGCTTCATCCGAGCCGGATATGACGCGGTGCTCGATGAGTTCCACGCCCTGCGCGACAACTCTCGTGAGGTGATCGCCCAGTTGCAGGCGCGCTATGCCGAGGAAGCCGGCGCGCGGCAGCTCAAGATCAAGCACAACAACATGCTCGGCTATTATGTCGAGGTGCCGCAGGCCGTTGGCGAAAAGATGCTCCAGGCGCCGTTCAACGCAACCTTCGTCCACCGCCAGACCATGGCGGGCGCGATGCGGTTCTCGACCGCTGAACTCTCCGGCCTCGAACATAAGATCGGCGAAGCATCGGGCCGCGCGCTCCAGCGCGAACTCGACCATTTCGCCGGGTTCGCTGCGGAAATTCTGGCCGCAGACAGCCTGATTCGAGCCGCGTCCGAAGCGCTCAGCAGCCTCGATTGTCTCGCAGGCCTTGCCGATCTAGCGGCACGCGAGGACTGGACCTTGCCGGTGATGAGCGAGGACAGCGCCTTCAAGATCACCGACGGCCGTCACCCCGTGGTCGAGCGGGCGGTCAAGGCGGAAGGCGGCAGTTTCATCGCCAATGCCTGCGATCTTTCGCCCGAGGATTGCACAGGTGCCGGGCGTATCCTGCTCGTCACCGGCGCGAATATGGCCGGTAAGTCGACCTACTTGCGGCAGAATGCACTGATCGCGATTCTCGCGCAAATGGGCAGTTTTGTGCCGGCGAAATCGGCGAAAATCGGCATCGTCGATCGACTGTTCAGCCGTGTCGGTGCGGCGGATGATCTGGCGCGCGGGCGCTCGACCTTCATGGTCGAAATGGTGGAAACGGCGGCGATTCTCAATCAGGCGGGGCCGAAATCGCTCGTCATTCTCGACGAGATCGGGCGCGGCACCGCGACCTACGATGGGCTCTCCATCGCCTGGGCCGCTATCGAGCACTTGCACGATTCCAATCGTTGCCGCTCGCTGTTCGCAACGCATTTTCATGAGCTGACGGCGCTTTCATCGAAGCTGGACCGGCTCCATCCGGTGACGATGAAGGTCTCGGCCTACAAGGGCGATGTCGTCTTCCTGCATGAGGTCGTGCCCGGCGCGGCGGATCGCTCCTATGGCATTCAGGTCGCCAAACTCGCAGGGCTTCCCGCCTCGGTCGTCAAGCGCGCCGGCGCGATTCTCACCGAGCTTGAACGCGCGGACCGCGCCTCGCCCATGGCGCGGATGGTGGACGACCTGCCGCTGTTCCGTTTGGCTGGTCCGGCAGAACCGCCGCCCGCCTCGGATGAACTGCGCAAGGCGCTTCAAGCGATCCGACCAGATGAAATGAGCCCACGCGAAGCGCTGGAGGCGCTCTATTCCTTACGCGGATTGCTGGAGGAGACTTAACTCGTCGCGCCTTCGCCCGGCACAGGTTTGCGGCCGGCGCTTTTGCGCAAGACCAGCGCGCCATTCCACAAAAAGCACCCGGCAAGGCCAACCGCCAGCGCCCAGTAACGCCCGAGCGAGGGTGTGACGGCGATAGCGGCGGCAATGGCAAAACCGAAGCCGAAAAGCCCGACGATGCTGTTGGATATCAGCGCAGCGGTTTGCTGGCCGCCGATGCGCGGCTGCAGAATTGCGATGAGGCTCGTGAGCACCAACGGCAGCGCCGCGAGCGTACCGGAAAAATACGGCCCCATGCTCCAGCTCAGCGAAGTCACCGCCGCAACAAGGCAGGCAACAGCAAGAGCACGCAGGGGAATTTCAAACCACGCCCGCGGCGGTGCCGTCACCAGCGTGTTGGAGACAAAGCGCTTCGTCGCCGGGATGATGGCGGCATAAACCAGAACCGTCGCGACCAGCGCGAGGGGAAGCGTCCAGTTCACTTCGCGGAAGATGAGTCCCGCCGTGCCCCATGCTGCAAAAGCTGCGGCGAGCGAGACAACCGTGCCGCGCTTCTGCGCGACCCAGACATAGGCGAGGCAATAGATCGGCGTCATCAGGTTGGTGACCATGGCGCCGAGCAGGGTCGCGCGCATGAAGACGTCATCATGCTCCATTGCCAGAAACGCCAACGCAGGCCCCGCCGACACTGGCAGGGTGACAATCATCGCAGCAATAAAGGGGCGCGAACGCTCCGCGATGACAGAGGTCATCACGACAATTGTCGCGGCAATGGCCATTTTCAGACCAAGCATCAGGAAAGTTAAGGACAAGACAGCGGCCGGTTCAGAAGTGATCAGACCCCTTGCCTAACACCGGTCGCGCCGCCTGTCTTGCGGCATTCTGTATTCAGTGCGCGCGCACCACAGAAACGCTCGACTGCGGCGGGGTCTTCAGCGTCTGGAAGATGACGCAATAGCGCTCGGTCAGCTTGATGAGCTGGGCGACCTGCGCTTCATCCGCCTCGGTATCGATGTTGAAGGTCACGCGGATCGCCTTGAAGCCGACAGCCGCTTCCTTGTCGACGCCGAGCGTGCCGCGGAAATCGAGATCGCCCTCTGCCACCACTTCCGCCGATTTCATCTCGATGCCGATTGCGGTCGAAACGGCCTTGAGTGTGACGCCCGCGCAGGCGACCAGCGCTTCGAGCAGCATATCGCCCGAGCAGAGTTCCGCACCCGAACCGCCAGTGAGCGGATGCAGGCCAGCCTCGGCAATGGCGCGCCCGGTCTCGACCTTGCAGGCGATCTTGGCTTCATCGACATGGCCACGGGCCTTGAGCGTGATGGTCGCGGCATCGGCGTTATCGCGATACTTCGACTTCAGCGGGGCCTGAAGGGTGCGGAGGGCTTCGGCGTCGATTTTCTGGACGGTCATGACGTTTCCTTGTGACTCACCACCAGAAGGCGGCGGCATCTGAACTGGCGGGCTTGGCATTCGCTTGCTGGGTTGCGAGCGAGCCGTCAAGCGCCTTGAGGATCTGGCGCTTGGTATCATGGAAGGCATCGTCCAGCCGATCACGCGGACGCGGCAGGTTGACGCGGAATTCGGTGAAAATCCGCCCCGGATGCGGCTGCATCACCACGACGCGATCGCCGAGGATCGCAGCTTCCTCGACATCATGCGTGACGATCACCAGCGTCGGGCGTTCGGCCTCCCAGAGCGCGATCAGGTGATCGTGGAGCGAGGCGCGGGTGAAGGCATCGAGCGCGGAGAAAGGCTCATCGAGCAGCAGCACCTTCGGGCGCGCGACCAACGAGCGGGCGATGGAAACGCGCTGCGCCTGCCCGCCGGAGAGTTCGCGCGGCCAGCGCTTGCCGAGCCCACCGAGGCCGACGCGCAGCAGCGCGCGATCCACGCGCTCGCGGCGCTCATCCTTGGAAAGATGCGCAAGCGGAAAGCCGATGTTTTCTTCCACCGACAGCCAAGGCAGCAGGCGCGGCTCCTGAAAGATGATGCCGACCTCTTCGCTAGGCCCGGAGATCACGCTGCCATCGACTGCGATCGTGCCCGCACTCGGGCGATCAAGCCCGGCGATGAGGCGCAGAAGCGTCGTCTTGCCGCAACCCGAACCACCGACCAGTGCGACAATGCCGCCCTGCGGAATTTCGAGATTGATGTCCGAGAGGGCCTGCTGGCCACCGGGGAACACACGAGAAACGGATTTCAGCTCAAGCATCAGTGGTGCTCCCGATCCTTACTGCCGTTCCGAGGTCGAGAGGTCGTCACGCCACACCAGCAGCGGGCGGGTAGCAAGATCAAGCAACCAGTCGGTCAGGAAACCGAGCACGGCAAACGACAGCAGCGCCGCGATGATGAGATCGGGACGACCAACCTGCTGGCCATCAACAAGCAGAAAGCCGAGGCCTTCGGAAGCACCCATGAACTCCGCAGCAACGACGAACATCCAACCCAAGCCGAGGCCTGAACGCAGCGCGAGAATGGTCGCCGGGAGTGTCGCTGGCAGCATGATCCGGCGCGCGAGATCAACCTTCGAGAGCCGGAAAACACGCCCGACCTCAATGATCTTGCGATCGACGCTCAACACGGCCCCCAACACGCCGAGATAGACCGGGAAGAAAACGCCCACCGCGATCAGGGTAATTTTCGAGGATTCAAAAATCCCGAGCCAGAGGATGAACAGTGGCACCCAGGCGATGGAGGGCACGGCACGCAGCGCCTGAATCGTCGGGTCCACCAGCTTGCGGAAGAACGGCAGCGAGCCGGAAATCGCACCCACCACGATGCCGATCACCGCGCCGATGCCAAACCCGAGTGCCACGCGCAGCATGGTCGCGGCGGCATGGCGAAACCATTCGCCGGAGGCCATCAGCTCGGCAAGCGTCGCGTAAATCTTGCTCGGCGGCGGCAATAGGCGGCCCTGCGCCCAGCCCATCCGCACCGCGATTTCGAGTGCAATGGCAAGACCAACCGGCAGCAGGAGGCCGATGGCAAGACCAGAAAAACGCGAAGAGCGCCGGGGAGCACCCGGCGCACTGGCATTCTCAGGCGTTGTCGCCTCAACCGCCATTGTACCTCTAGTTCGCCTGTCCCTCGCATAAGCTCGGGCGCCCGTTCGGGCTTGCGGCCTTTTCAGACCTGTGGGTCAGAAAAGGCCGGTGTCCTAGTATCAGGCCTTGAGCTTGGCCGTGAACTTCGGCTCGATCAATGCCTCGACGATCTTCTTCACGTCAACATCAGACTTGATGACTTCCGCCTCCTGAAGGGCGACGCCGGCCGCGAGAATCGCATCCGATTGCACCTTGCCGATGACGCTGGTGGACAGGTCCGTGCGCTCGATCTGCTTGGCAATCACCGCCTCCGGCAGACGGGCGACCGCGACAAGCGCGGCGGAAACCGGCTTGATATCTTTCACAGCGGCTTGCCGCGCGCGCTCGTAAACGTCGATCACGCGGGTGACGATTTCCGGGTTCTTGGCCGCAAATTCCGTCGGCACGTTGAGCACGCCCCAGGTGTTGTTCTCCGGCTTGCGGTGGAAGAGGATTGCGCCTTCCTCGACTTCCGCCGCCGCCATCAGCGGATCGAGCCCAGCCCAGGCATCGACATCGCCGCGCGCCAGCGCCGTGCGGCCATCCGGATGCTGGAGGAGAACGAGTTTCACATCCTTCTCCTTGAGGCCAGCCTCGGCGAGCGCGCGGATCAGGAAGATATGCGGATCGGTGCCGCGCGTCACGGCGACGGCCTTGCCCTTGAGGTCCGAAACCTTGGTGATGCCCTTGTCCTTGCGGGTGACAAGCGCAGTCCATTCCGGGCGCGAGAACACCGAAACCGACTGGATCGGGTTGCCGTTGATCTTGGCGAGCAGGGCCGCCGCACCTGCAGTCGAGCCAAAATCGATGGAGCCGGCGTTGAGGAATTCGAGCGCCTTGTTCGATCCCAGCGTCTGCACCCAGCGGATCGCGATACCGTCCTTCTCGAATTCCTTCTCCAGCAGCTTCTGCTCGCGGATGATGAGGCTGAGCGGGTTGTAGGTCGCGAAATCGACGCGGATTTCTTTCAGCATCTGCGCCCGAAGGATCGACGGAGCGGCGAGGGTCGCGCCGAGCGCAAGACCAAATGCCTGGCGGCGGCTGAGTGCCTGACCGTGGATTGGCGTGAAGGGCAGATCAGACATCGGGGACTCCCACAAGGAAAGAACGAAACGGTCGTTTTACAGAACGTTCTTTATATCGAACAAACTTCCGCTGACAAGACGGAGGATTTCCTGTTTTTGTGCCCTATCGCGGATAAGCTTTCTGTTCGTTGCCCGTGTTCGCCGGTTGATATTTTGCGGGTCGCCGCCTAGTTTAGAACCATTCAAATCTTATTTCAGGAGCCCCTCATGGCCCTCTTCGGACAGAAGGCGCTTGGCGACCTCACCGAGCGCGAGGTTCTCGCCCTTGCCATTGCCAACGAGGAAGAAGACAGCCGGATCTACCAGCTTTTCGCCGAGACCTGCGCCGAATCCTTCCCCGCATCCGCTCGGATTTTCGAGGATATGGCGGAGGAAGAACGTGGGCACCGCGCCTCGCTGTTCGAAGTCTATCGCACCCGCTTTGGGGAACATCTTCCGCCGGTTCGGCGTGAGGATGTGCGCGGTTTCATCACCCGCCGCCCGGTCTGGTGGACGAAAAACCTCGGGCCGGACCGGATGCGTGAGGAAGCCGCGATTATGGAGATGCAGGCCGCAAATTTCTACGAAAGCGCGGCGACGCAAACGCTCGATACCCGCATCCGCGAGTTGTTCCTCAACCTTGCGGAAGTCGAGCGCGGCCATCGCAAGAAGGCGGACCAGCTGAAAGAAGCCCACCTCGACGATACTGCGCAGGGCGAGGAAGACGCGGCCAAGCATCGCCAATTCGTTCTGACCTATGTGCAGCCGGGCCTTGCCGGCCTGATCGACGGTTCGGTCTCGACGCTCGCGCCGTTATTTGCAGCCGCTTTTGCGACGCACAACAACTGGGATACCTTCCTCGTCGGCCTTGCGGCTTCCGTGGGCGCGGGCATCTCGATGGGTATCACCGAGGCGATGTCGGATGACGGCATGATCTCCGGGCGCGGCTCGCCGTGGATGCGCGGGCTTGTCTGTGGGCTGATGACCGCCATTGGCGGGCTGGGACATACGCTACCCTATCTCGTGCCGAATTCCGCCCCGAACGCGTTCTTCCTCGCCACTGCGATCGCCGGCGTTATCGTTGCCATCGAACTCATCGCGATTGCGTGGATCCGCACGAAATACATGGATACGCCCTTCCTGCGCTCTGTGTTTCAGGTGGTTGTCGGCGGTGTTCTGGTGTTACTGGCAGGTATCTTCATCGGAAGTGCGTAGGGTTGTTTGACTCGACGCCTTCCCGCGTAGCCGTTACATTCCCCACCATATTTGGGGGTCATAATGGTTTCGCGTGTTGCGACAGTCGCCTTTGAAGGCATCGAGGCTCGTGCTGTCGATGTTCAGGTGCAGGTCGCGAATGGTTCGGTGGCCTTCGTGCTCGTCGGCCTGCCTGACAAGGCTGTTGCGGAAAGCCGCGAGCGGGTTCGCGCAGCGCTGACAGCCTCAGGCCTCGCGCTCCCCGCCAAGCGGATCATCGTCAATCTCGCCCCTGCGGATATGCCGAAGGAAGGCAGCCATTTCGATCTGCCCATCGCACTCGGGATCATGTCGGCGATTGGCGCGATCCCGCAGGACGCGCTCGATGGCTATTGCGTGCTTGGCGAACTCGCGCTCGATGGCTCGATCTCCTCCGTAGCGGGTGTGCTTCCGGCCGCGATTGCCGCGCATGGACGTGGCCTGGGACTCATCTGCCCCGTCGCGACCGGGCCTGAGGCGGCCTGGGCGGGTGGTGACATTGATATTCTCGCCCCTGCCTCGCTGATCCAGATCGCTAACCACTTCAAGGGCACGCAGGTCATGCGCCGCCCGGAACCAGCAATCCGTCAGCAGGATATTTCCCTGCCTGAGATGCGCGACATCAAGGGGCAGGAAAGCGCCAAGCGCGTCCTTGAAATCGCCGCAGCGGGCGGGCATCACCTGTTGATGACCGGGCCACCCGGGGCGGGCAAATCCATGCTCGCGGCGCGACTCCCTTCGATTCTGCCGCCACTAAGCCCTCGCGAATTACTCGAAGTCTCGATGGTGCACTCGGTTGCGGGGCTCTTGGGCGATGGCGCGTTGACAGATCGTCGTCCGTTCCGTTCGCCACATCATTCGGCGAGCATGGCAGCGCTGACAGGCGGCGGGCTCCACGCCAAGCCGGGCGAGGTCAGCCTCGCGCATCATGGCGTACTGTTTCTCGACGAGTTGCCGGAATTCGCCCCGCAGGCGCTCGATAGTTTGCGCCAGCCAATTGAAACCGGCGAGGTCAATGTCAGCCGGGCGAATATCCGCGCGACTTATCCGGCGCGGTTCCAGCTGGTCGCTGCGATGAACCCCTGCCGCTGCGGCCATGCGCTCGACCCCGGCTATACCTGCAAACGCGCGCCGAACGATAAGTGCATCGCACAATATCAGGCCAAGCTCTCCGGCCCGCTGCTCGACCGCTTTGATCTCTCAATTGATGTTCCGGCGGTGGACCTCGCCGACCTCCTGTTGCCTGCCGCCGCCGAGGGTTCAACGGAAGTGCTGGCCCGCGTCGTCGCGGCGCGGGCGAGGCAGGCGGCGCGTTATGAAGCCCTTGGTTTGACGGACGTGCGCACCAACTCTGCCGCCCCTGCTGCAATCCTCGACGAGGTCGCCAAACTCGACGCGGAGGGCACCAAACTGATGCGCGATGCCGGTGATCGTTTGCGTCTCACGGCCCGCGCCTTCCACCGCGTCCTGAAGGTCGCGCGCACACTGGCGGACCTTGATGCGGTAGCGAAAGTGGGGCGGCGCCATCTCGCCGAAGCGCTTTCGCTGCGCAGCCATTCGACCTCGCACGGCTAGAAATCCGCGCGACCTGGTTTGCTGAATCGTCTCTGGACAGACATGCCTTACGGAACCTTCCCTTAACGACGCCCCTGATTTGCTGCATTTGATCAAGGGGTTATAAAGCATCCCCGCGCATCCTCACCTCAAAGCAAAAGACTTCAGGTGGGCGTTATGTGGGACAATCCGGCAGCGGGGGCGCATCAGGCCCTTGCCTATATCGCAGTGGGGGCGGCCATCCTTCTGGGGCTGGTTTGCGCCGCGCTGATCCTGGAAATCCGGCGCTTGAGGCTACATCACGCCCGCACGGTCAACGAGCGGGCAAGGCTGGCCGAGGAGCTGGATCGCATTGGCCGCTCCAATGCCCGCGCCGAGGCCGCGAGCGAAGCCAAGTCGCGTTTTCTCGCCACTGTCAGCCATGAAATCCGTACGCCGCTCAATGGTGTTCTCGGCATGGCCGACCTGATGCTCGACACTCGCCTCGACCCCGAACAATCGAATTACGCACGCGCGATAAAGACCTCTGGCGAAGCGCTGCTGACGCTCATCGAGGAAATTCTCGATTTCTCGCGCATTGAGGCCGGCAAGCTCGACATCAATGAACATGAGGTGGAACTCGCGCCACTTATCGAAGGCGTGATCGAATTGCTGGCGCCGCGCGCGCAGGGAAAATCGCTGGAGATTGCAGCATTTATCGCCCCCAACCTGCCGCAGACGATCAAAACAGATGGCGCGCGCCTGCGCCAGATCGTGATGAACCTTGCCGGCAATGCTGTAAAATTCACGGAGAATGGTGGCGTTGGCATTCGCCTTGCCCAGAAGGGCACCATGCTTTCGATCATCATCGAGGATACCGGCCCCGGCATCGCTCCTGCGCGGCTTGAAGCCATTTTCGAGGAATTCGAACAGGCCGATACCTTCACCGCCCATCGCCATGGCGGGACCGGCCTCGGACTTGCGATTTCACGCCGCCTCGCCCGCCTGATGGGGGGCGACATAGAGGTCGAGAGCCGGTTGGGCCTTGGCTCGACCTTCACCGTTTCGCTGCCGCTCGGCGCAGTCGGAGCCGATGCGGCCCCGGATGCGCAGCCCTTCTCCCAGAAGGTTCTGATCGTGGCCGCAGGCCCGTTTGAAGGACGCTATCTCCGCGACTATTTCCGCGCACTAGGCGGCAATGTCCGCGTCGTCAGCCATGGCGAGGCCGCGATCGCGGCGCTTTCGGCCAAAACGCCTGATCTTCTCATTCTCGATGCCGCCTTTGGGTCGGAAGAGGCCAGGCGCATTGTCGCGGCCAGCACGGCTGCCGGGTGCCGCCGTCATCTCGTGCTGCTCTCCCCGTTCGAACGCCGCAGCTTCGGCGCGCCGAATGCCGCTGGATTTGATCGCTATCTTGTCAAGCCGGTGCGCCGCCGATCGCTCGAAGCGCAAATCCGCGATTGGCCGGAAGGCGTGATCCGTGAATCGGTCCAGGTCGAGGAAGAACCGATGCAGGCCGAGCCCTTGCGCAATTGCCGCATCCTCATCGCCGAAGATAACGACATCAATGCGCTGCTCGCCGGACGCCTGATCGAACGCCTCGGCGGGCGTAGCGTCCGAGCGTCCAACGGTGTCGAAGCGCTCGAACTTCTGCGCACCTCGACCACGCCGGGTGCGACGCCCTTCGATTGCGCGCTCTTTGACGTGCGCATGCCGGAACTCGATGGCCTTGCCGCCATCCAGCGATGGCGCGCGCATGAAGTGGCACAGGGCCGGGCACCAATCCCGGCACTGGCGCTCACCGCCAATGCCTTCCGCGAGGATCGTGAGGCCTGCCTTGCTGCCGGATTTGACGGCTTCCTCTCGAAACCGCTCGACCGGGAGATCTTCATCCGCACCATCGAGAAATTACTGCCGCCGGTGCGTCGGGTGGCATGATTCTCGCCTTTTCCGCGCGTTGGCGCGGCGTCGCGGTCGCACCTACGCCCCCACGGTGGATTGAGCTTCTTCGCCATAATCTTCACGGTATTTCGTCATCGATTTGTCATTGGCACACGGTAAGAGCATGATCTATCTCGCCCCGCATCGGGGCTTTGTGATGGAGACTGCTCCCATGCTGAGGTCGCGCCTGCCCGGCTCTGCCGGTTCGAAGCGACTGCCCCTTCTGGCCCAGCCCTTCAGCCCGGCCCGTTTCGTGCAAAATCTCAACCCCACGAGCCGCATTGTTCGCAGTGGTGAGGGTTTGCCGGATACGCTCGGGCAGCTTGGTACGCTCGAGGTGCGGCTGGCGCGCACCACCAAGGATATCCGCCGCGCCCAACGCCTCCGATTCAAGGTATTCTTCAACGAGATGAGCGCCACGCCAAATGCCCGCGCCTTCGTCTCGCGTCGCGATATCGACCCGTTCGACCGCATCTGCGATCATATTCTCGTCATCGACCATGCAGCCAAGATCTCCCGTTTCGGCAAGCCGAAGCCCAAGGTGATCGGCACTTATCGCCTTTTGCGCTCGGATGTCGCGGCGGCGGTCGGCACGGATTTCTATACGGCGGGCGAATATGACCTGAAGCCGCTTCTCGCTGCCAATCCGGGCCTCAAGATGCTCGAACTCGGTCGTTCCTGCGTGCTCAAGCCCTATCGCAACAAGCGCACGGTGGAGCTCCTCTGGCACGGAGTGTGGCGCTATATCCTGCATCACAAGATCGATCTGATGTTCGGCTGCGCGAGCTTTGAAGGCACAGACCCTTCGGAACACGCGCTGGCGCTCTCGTTCCTGCATCATCACGCGAGCGCGCCGGAAGGGCTGGCCGCCCGCGCCGTGCCATGGCTTTACACGCCGATGAACCGGATGGCGCCCACAGCCATCGACCTCAAATCCGCGATGAAGGCGCTGCCGCCGTTAATCAAGGGTTATCTGCGCCTCGGCGCAACCTTCGGCGACGGCGCGGTGATCGACCGCCAGTTCGGCACGGTGGATGTGTTTGTGGCGCTCAAAGTGAAGGATATCGACCCGCGCTATGTCGCCTATTACGGCGCGGACGCCGGGCGGCATTCGTAACTAAAAGCAGCTCGCGAGCCCCTCGCGATAGGTCGGGGAACGGAAGGCGTAGCCGAGCGCGGCCTTGATCCGCGCATTCGCGACGCGCTTGTTCTCGCCATAGAAGCTGCGGCCCATCGGCGAGAGATCTGCCTGATCGAACTGAATTTCGGGCGGCGGTTCAACGCCGAGCAGACTGGCAGCATAGGTCACGACGTCCTGCGGCGGGCAGGGTTCATCATCCGTGAGGTTGAAGGTGTCGAGCGGGCCTTGATGGCACAGCGCCGTGGCGACCGCGCCACCGATATCGCCGACATGGATGCGGTTGAATACCTGTCCAGGCTTGATGATGCGCCGGGCGGTGCCAGCGCGCAGGTTATCGATTGCCGAACGGCCCGGCCCATAGATGCCGGAGAGGCGGAAAATCCCGAGATCGACGCTGCGCGCGGCGGCTAATGTTTGCCACGCCGTTTCTGCTGCCACGCGCTGGCGCGAGCGCAGCGATACGGGATTCACGGGCGAGGTTTCATCCACCCATGCGCCGCCGTGATCCCCATAAACGCCGACGGTCGAGAGATAGGCGACGCGCTTGAGGGCCGGGAGGGCTCGGTCCGCGAATCCCGGTGCCCGCAACAGCGGATCGCCCGCCTCATCGGGAGGCGCGGAGACGAGCAGGTGCGTCGCGCGGTTCAGCGCTTCGGCCAACTCGGGCGAGAGGGTCTCGCCATCAAAGCGCAGCGCATCCAGCCCTTCGTCACGGAGGCGCGAAACCTTGTCCTCCGAGCGCGCGGTGACGTGGAGCGTCGCGAGGCGGGGCCGGATCTCGCGGGCAATCGCAGCCGAGGAATAGCCATAGCCGACAATTACGAGGCGCATGTCTCTGCCTTTTCCTTGAGGGCCAATGCCCATTCCTCCGCGACTGTTCCATCCGGCTCGGCGGCATGGGCATTCGCAAGGGCAGAGAGGGTATCTGCGGAAAGCAGCTGCGACAGCGCCCAGACTGCCGCGCCGCGCACCAGTGGCGAAGGATCTTCGAGATGCGCCTTTGCCGAACGAGCGAGACCCGGATCGCCGGAATTCCCGATCGCAATCAGCACATTGCGCAGGAACCGGTCCCGACCCGTCCGCTTGATCGGCGTTCCGGCGAAGCGCGCGCGGAAGGCCGCATCGTCGAGCGCGGCAAGGTCCGCCAGCTTCAGGCCGATGAGATCATCGCGCATCGCCAATTTGATATCGCGCGCCGCGACGGCGAACTTGTTCCATGGGCAGACGGCGAGGCAATCATCGCAACCGAAGACGCGGTTGCCAAATTTTGCACGCAAATCACGCGGAATCGGCCCTTTATGCTCGATGGTGAGGTAGGCGATACAAAGGCGCGGATCGAGCGTATAGGGCGTCGGGAAGGCATCGGTCGGACAAGCGTCGAGACAGCGGCGACAACGCCCGCAGTGATCCTGCTCAGGGACATCTGGCGGAATGTCGAGCGTGGTATAGACCGCACCAAGAAGCAGCCAGTTACCAAAGTTGCGGCTCACCAGCACAGTGTGTTTGCCCTGCCAGCCAAGGCCGGAGGTGGCGGCGAGCGGCTTTTCCATCACTGGCGCAGTATCAACGAAGACCTTCACATCGCCGCCCGCTTCCGCGATCAGCGCGCGGGCGAAAGCCTTGAGGCGGGCCTTGATGATGTCGTGATAATCCTTGCGCAGCGCATAGAGTGCGAGGCTCGCGCGATCCGGATATTTCAGTGAAACCAGCGGATCACCCTCGACGGCGTAGTTCACGCCGAGCATCAGCACGCTTCGGACCTCGGGCCAGAGGGTTTTCGGCGCGGCGCGCTTTTCCGGCTCGCGCGCCATCCAGTCCATTTCGGCCTCGTTTCCAGCATCGAGCCAGGAGATCAGGCGTTCTTTACGCAGCGGATCATCGCTTGCAGACGCGACGCCAAGCGCATCAAAACCGTGCTCTCTGGCGAGCGCTTCCAGTCTCTCCCTCGTTAAGGCAACATTTTTCTGAGACGCAAAATCTTCACGCGAACCGGAGACCACTTCGCTTGATTTTGCTTTTGTCATCAAAAATCGAGGTCCGTGTAATGCGCGGCGGGTGGCAGGCCACGCAGGCGATCCGACAGCACCGTGCGGAACGCCGGGCGGGATTTCACCTTGGCATACCAGTGCTTAGCGGCTTCGTTATCGCTCCAAGGCACATCGCCGAGATAATCCGCCGCGGAGAGATGCGCTGCCGCCGAAAGATCGGCGTAGGTCAGCCGGTCCCCCGCCAGCCAATTCCGCTGGTGGAGGAGATGGCCGATGTACTGGAGGTGATAGCGGATATTGTTGCGCGCGGCACGCAGGATGCCCGGCTCCGGCGAGCGGGCGCTGTTCTCCGGTGCCACGACGAGCTTGTAGACCTTCTCGTAGAGCAGTGGCTCGGTGACCTCGACATAGAATTTCTGGTGGAACCAGTTCATCAACCGCCGGACCTCGACCCGGCCCGCCGGATCTTCCGGCAGAAGGCGACGATCCCCCAGCACCAGCCCACGCGTCTCATCAAGATATTCCGCGATGACATTCGCGCCGGGCACCACCTGCCCGTCATGCTCGACCAGCACGGGGATCGTTCCGGCGGGATTGAGGGCGAGAAATTCGCGCCGTCGCTCGTGGACGCGCTCTTCCTCAAGGCTGGCCTCCATCTGCAACTCCGCCATGACAAGGCGGATGAAGCGGGAATGGGGATCGACAGGATGATGATAAAGAATGGCCATCGGTATCAAAAATTTCAGGAATGCCGGTGAAGGATCATATCAAGCCAGCCGGATCGGCGAACCCGGTGGCGCTGGCAATCGCTGCGACCCCGCTATAAAGGAGGCTTCGCTGCCTCTCAACCGTGTAGATTCCGGGATGTACCGGATCGCACCCACCATGGTTAGCCGAACATGAATCTTGCGCTTGCGCTCAAGGCTGCGCTTCTGGGCCTCATCGAGGGGCTTACGGAGTTCTTGCCTGTCTCCTCGACCGGGCATCTCATTCTCGCCGGGCATTATCTCGGTTTCGAATCGCCCGGCAACAGTTTCGAGGTGCTGATCCAGCTCGGCGCGATTCTCGCCATCCTCTCGGTCTATTTCGGCAAGTTGTGGTTTCTTGCCAAGGGAATGTTCTCGGACCGCAAATCGCAGATGTTCATTCTCGCGGTGCTGCTCGCCTTCATGCCGGCGGTGGTGATCGGCATTTTTGCCCATTCCGCCATCAAATCGGTACTGTTCACGCCATTTGTGGTCTGCATCAGCCTGATTTCCGGTGGTCTCGTGCTGCTGGTCGTGGACGAGACGCAGTTCGACACCAAAATCCATGACGTGATGGATATCCCGCTGGTGACCGCGCTGAAGATCGGGTTTTTCCAGTGCCTTGCGATGATTCCGGGCGTGTCGCGCTCGGGGGCGACGATTGTCGGCGGCATGTTGATGGGGACCGACAAGCGCACGGCGGCGGAATTCTCGTTCTTCCTCGCGATGCCGACGATGGTTGGCGCTTTTTCCTACGACCTTTACAAAAACTACAAGCTGCTGGCGTTCAACGATGTCGCGGCCATCGGCATCGGTTTTGTCGTGGCCTTCGCGGCGGGCCTCTTCGTGGTGCGCGGCTTCCTCGATTTCATCTCGCTGCGCGGGTTCGCGCCGTTTGCCTGGTGGCGAATCATCGTCGGCTGCTTCGGCCTCGCGGCATGGTTCGTTTACGGGTGAGCATTTTCGAGCGAAGTGGCTCCCGGTTCGCGTGAAGAAAATGCGACTCGAAAGCCTTATCGTTTTTTAGCCGGAAGCTTCGGGATCGGCGTTTTCGGCTCGAAGCGACAGAGGTCGACCAGCGGGCAGCGCCAGCATTCGGGCTTTCGCGCCTTGCACAAATAGCGCCCGTGCAAGATGAGCCAATGGTGCGCGTGGAGCCGGTAGGGCTCTGGTACCAGCTTCTCCAGTCCCGCCTCTACCGCCTCCGGCGTCTTGCCCGGCGCGATCGGCAGCGCATTCGAGACACGGAAGACATGCGTATCGACCGCGAAGGTGGCTTCGCCAAAGGCCATATTGAGCACGACATTCGCCGTCTTCCGCCCAACGCCGGGAAGCGTGACAAGCGCATCGCGATCCTGCGGTACCTCACCGCCGAAGTTGTCGATCAGCGCCTGCGAGAGCAGGATGACGTTCTTGGCCTTGTTGCGAAAGAGACCGATGGTCTTGATCGCCTCGCGCACCTTGTCCTCACCGAGGGCGAGCATCTTCTGCGGCGTATCCGCCATCGCGAAAAGCCCGCGCGTCGCCTTGTTGACCCCCGCGTCGGTCGCCTGAGCCGAGAGCACCACCGCGACCAGCAGGGTGAAGGCGTTGGTGTGTTCCAGCTCACCCTTAGGCTCCGGTTCTATGGCGTGAAGGCGGCGAAACATCTCCGCGATCTCAGCCTGATCGCGCTGAGTTGATTTCGCTTTCCCTGCGACTTTTGGTTTCATCTCGGCCATGTCGTGCCCGATTTCCTTTTTCGTGTCGTCGGCTAGTTTATCCATACCTCGTTCCGCTCAACAATGAAGGCCGGCGTGCAGACAAGCGACCCGATTTCCCGCGATCTTCATTCCCGGATGGATACGCCGATCTTTGCCGCGACCTTGCAGCCGCATCGCTCGCTCTCCCCGTTCGGGCTGTCGCTGCTGCTGGGGTTTGTCGGCGTCGTCGGACTGGCGGTTTCGATCCCGTTTTATTTGATGGGCGCCTGGCCAATTGCCGGATTCATGGGGCTTGATGTCGCGCTGATCTATTTCGCGTTCCGCTACAACAATGCCGAAGCGCGGGCCTACGAGCAGGTTTTCCTCTCGCGGATCGAGCTGCTTTTCCGCTCGGTGAACTGGCGCGGGATCATCCGGGAGGCGCGTTTCAACCCGCACTGGACCCGGCTTGAGAAGGAAGAACACCCGGAGTTCGGCCTCGAAAAGCTCTCCATCGTGCAGGGGCGTGCGAAGGTCGAGATCGGCGCCTGCCTCGGTCGCGAGGAGCGGGCGGACTTCGCCGAAGCGTTTCAGCGGGCGCTTTTGGAATCCAAGCGCTGATCTCTCTCCATAGGGTTTTTGGGAAATCGGGTGGTTTGGCGTGATCGCCCGCGCTAAACCTGAGGCATGGAGGCTTGGACACGGAGGCTCGGCCATGCTTGATCGCACATCGGATTTTTCCCTCACTGCCAGCGGCGCGGATTATCGCCTGGTGCGCGATGCGCTGCGCTTCATCACGGAATATTCGCGCAGCCAGCCGGAGGTCGAGCATGTCGCCGGCGCGATCGGTCTTTCCTCCGGCGACCTGACCGCCCTGTTCCGTCGCTGGTGCGGGTTGACGCCGAAGGCCTTCTTGCAAGCCGTGACGCTCGATCACGCGAAGCGTCTTCTCGATCAGGGGTTGCCGCTGCTGGATTGCGCGTTCGAGGTCGGCATGTCCGGCCCTTCGCGACTGCATGATCTTTTCGTCACGCACGAGGCGGTCTCTCCCGGCGAGTACAAAACCGGCGGTGCGGGACTGGTGATCTTCTACGATTTCGTGCCCTCGCCCTTTGGTCTTGCGCTCCCCATGGTCAACGAGCGCGGGCTTTGCGGCCTCGCCTTCGCCGACGAGGGCGGCGAGATGGCAGCCTATGAGGATATGGCGCGGCGCTGGCCGAAGGCGGAATACCGCCGCGATCCGGCGCGCGTGGCGCCTGTGGCCGAACGCATCTTCAATTCGGCGCGCTGGCAGCCGGATACACCACTGAAAGTCTTCCTCATCGGCACGGATTTCGAGGTCCGGGTGTGGGAGACGCTGCTCGGTATTCCGCTCGGCAAGGCGACGACCTATTCCACCATCGCCAACACCATCGAAAAACCGAAAGCGGCGCGGGCCGTGGGCGCGGCGGTGGGGCGCAATCCGATCTCCTTCGTAGTGCCCTGCCACCGCGTGCTCGGCAAATCCGGCGCCCTCACAGGCTACCATTGGGGCCTTACCCGCAAACGTGCGATGCTCGGCTGGGAGGCGGGGAAAACCGCAGAATAGCCTACCACCGGCATCCGATTTGGCTTCCGCCCGCGATTCATGCCACAACGCAGCATGATTTCCGACATGATCACCGTCATCGGCTGGGTTGGCATTGTCGTCTTTGCGATTTCGGGCGCACTCGTCGCCTCGCGCAAGGAGATGGATATCATCGCCTTCATTTTCTTCGGCACGGTGACCGCCATCGGCGGCGGCACCTTCCGTGATCTTGTGCTCGGGCATGTGCCGGTGTTCTGGGTGAAAAACCCGGTTTATCTGGTCGTCTGCGCCGGGGTTTCCGCCGCGACGTTTTTCCTCGCACATATCCCCTATTCCCGCCTGCGCGTGCTGCTCTGGCTCGATGCAGCAGGCATGGCGGTGTTCTGCGTGCTCGGGGCGGAGGCCGCGCGGGACTATGGCTTCGTGGTTGCTGTCACCTGCGGGGTGATCACGGCGGTGGTCGGCGGCTTCATCCGCGACATGCTCGGCGCGGAAAGCCCGGTGATCATGCGCGGAGAAATCTATGCCTCGGCGGCCTTCATCGGCGCAGCCGGGTTCCTGCTCAGCAGCGCGGTTTTGCCAAGGGATATCGCGGTTCTCGTCGGCATCGGCGCAGCCTTCGCGCTGAGGGCCTTTGCCTTGCGCTTCGGCTGGCGTTTCCCGGTCTATCGCCCAAGGCCGGGGCGCAAGCCCGAAGAGCTGGGATTGTGACATTTCCGCTTCACCCGCCCTTGTGGCGGCGCGGCAGCCTTCCTATATCCGGTTCTGAGAGGCACTCAGGGTATCGAATCCCTCGGCTCCTCAGGAATAGTTAACCACAATCGGTAAGGGATCACGCATCGCTTCGGGATGCGTCTGTCCGAATGCTCGCTTAAGAGGGGCTCGTCATGGGTAAAGTTATCGGTATCGATCTGGGCACGACCAATTCGTGCGTCGCCGTCATGGAAGGCACGACGCCGAAGGTCATCGAAAATTCGGAAGGCGCGCGCACCACGCCGTCGATCGTCGCGTTCACGCCGGATGGCGAGCGCCTCGTCGGCCAGCCTGCGAAGCGTCAGGCCGTCACCAATCCGGAAAAGACCTTCTTCGCGATCAAGCGCCTCATCGGGCGCCCGTACAATGATCCGCTGACCCAGAAGGACAAGGGCCTCGTCCCCTATTCCATCGTCAAGGCCGACAACGGCGACGCCTGGGTGGAATCGGATGGCAAGAAGTTCTCCCCCAGCCAGATTTCCGCCTTCACGCTGATGAAGATGAAGGAAACAGCGGAGGCCTATCTCGGCGCGAGCGTCGATCAGGCTGTCATCACCGTTCCAGCCTATTTCAACGACGCCCAGCGTCAGGCCACCAAGGACGCCGGCAAGATCGCGGGCCTTGAAGTTCTGCGCATCATCAACGAGCCGACGGCCGCGGCGCTCGCCTATGGCCTCGACAAGAAGACCGCCGGCACCATCGCAGTCTATGACCTCGGCGGCGGCACCTTCGATATCTCGATCCTCGAGATCGGCGATGGCGTGTTCGAGGTGAAGTCCACCAACGGCGATACCTTCCTCGGCGGTGAAGACTTCGACATGCGCCTCGTCGAGTATCTGGCGGACGAATTCAAGAAGGAGCAGGGCATTGACCTCAAGAAGGACAAGCTCGCCCTCCAGCGCCTGAAGGAAGCGGCTGAGAAGGCCAAGATCGAACTTTCTTCCACGACTCAGACCGAAATCAATCTGCCGTACATCACGGCGGACGCGACCGGCCCGAAGCATCTCACGCTCAAGCTTACCCGCGCCAAGTTCGAGGCCCTCGTCGAGGATTTCGTCCAGCGCACGATCGAGCCGTGCAAGAAGGCGCTGAAGGATGCCGGCATTCAGGCTGGCCAGATCGATGAAGTGGTTCTCGTCGGCGGCATGACCCGCATGCCGAAAATCCAGGAAGTCGTGAAGCAGTTCTTCGGCAAGGAGCCGCATAAGGGTGTGAACCCGGATGAAGTCGTAGCCATCGGCGCGGCGGTGCAGGCCGGCGTGTTGCAGGGCGACGTCAAGGACGTGCTGCTGCTCGACGTCACCCCGCTGTCGCTCGGCATCGAGACGCTCGGTGGCGTGTTCACCCGCCTCATCGACCGCAACACCACGATCCCGACCAAGAAGAGCCAGGTCTTCTCGACCGCCGAGGACAATCAGTCGGCCGTAACGATCCGCGTCTTCCAGGGTGAGCGCGAAATGGCCGCCGACAACAAGGCGCTGGGACAGTTCGATCTCATGGGCATCGCCCCGGCACCACGCGGTATGCCGCAGATCGAGGTCACCTTCGATATCGACGCCAACGGCATCGTCAACGTCACCGCGAAGGACAAGGCGACGAACAAGGAACACCAGATCCGCATTCAGGCGTCTGGCGGCCTTTCGGATGCCGACATCCAGAAGATGGTCAAGGAAGCGGAAGCCAACGCTGCGGACGACAAGAAGCGTCGCGAGCTGGTGGAAGCCAAGAATCAGGCCGAAAGCCTCATCCACTCGACCGAAAAGTCGGTGAAGGAGCATGAGGCCAAACTCGCCGCACCGGACAAGGAAGCGGTCGAGAAGGCGATCACCGATCTGCGCGATGCGCTCTCCGGCGAGGATTCCGAGACCATCACGGCCAAGACCAACGAGCTGATGCAGGCCGCCATGAAGATCGGCGAAACGATCTACAAGGCCGAGCAGGATGCCGCCGCCAAGGCCGACGCCATG
This sequence comes from Rhizobiales bacterium PAR1, assembly GCA_002256205.1. Lineage (GTDB taxonomy): Bacteria > Pseudomonadota > Alphaproteobacteria > Rhizobiales > Beijerinckiaceae > Rhabdaerophilum. Next base: position 225,376 of record NKIW01000005.1, on the reverse strand, counting down.
AAGGACGGCGCGGGCGCTGACGCCAAGAAGGAGGACGTCATCGACGCCGAATTCAAGGATGTTTCCGGCGACGACAAGGGCAAGAAGGCTCCGTGAGCCGTGCGTTCCTCGCGCTAGAATCCCGGCCCGGCCTCACCGCCGGGCCTTTCCACGTCTGACCTTTCCACGCCTGCCCCGGGAGCCTTTGAATGGCCAAGCGTGACTATTACGACATTCTCGGTGTGCCCAAGACGGCCGATGACGCGGCACTGAAAAGCGCTTTCCGCAAGCTCGCCATGGTGCATCACCCGGACAAGAACCCCGGCGATGCCGAAGCCGAAAAGAAGTTCAAGGAACTCAACGAGGCCTATCAGGTTCTCTCGGACCCGCAGAAACGTGGCGCCTATGACCGTTTCGGGCATCAGGCCTTCGAGGGCGGTGGACAGGGCGGTCCGGGCGGCTTCGGACCGGATTTTGCCTCGTCGATGAGCGATATCTTCGAGGATATCTTCGGCGATGTCTTCGGCGGCGGCGGCCGGCGTGGCGGTGGCCAGCGCGGTCGCGAACGCGGTGCGGACTTGCGCTACAATCTCGACATCACGCTGGAAGAAGCCTTCAAGGGCAAGAACGCGACGATCAAGGTTCCGACCTCGATCACCTGCGATGCCTGTTCGGGCAATGGCGCCAAGCCCGGTTCCAAGCCCAAGACCTGCTCGACCTGTGGCGGTCAGGGTCGCGTGCGGGCGACGCAAGGCTTCTTCTCCATTGAGCGCACCTGCCCCACCTGCGGCGGGCGCGGCGAGGTGATCGAAGATCCGTGCAAATCCTGCGCGGGTGCCGGTCGCGTCACGCGCGAGCGGACGCTCTCGGTCAATGTGCCGGCTGGTGTTGAGGATGGCACGCGCATTCGCCTCGCGGGCGAAGGCGAAGCGGGGATGCGCGGAGCGCCCTCGGGCGATCTCTATATTTTCCTCGGTGTGAAACCGCATGGTTTCTACAGCCGTGACGGGGCGGACCTCTTCTGCCGCGTGCCGATCTCGATGGTCGCAGCGGCGCTTGGCACCGAGGTCAAGGTGCCGACGCTCGATGGCAAGGAAGCCGCAATCAAGGTTCCGGAGGGGACGCAATCCGGCAAGCAGTTCCGCCTGCGCGGGCGCGGTATGCCGATTTTGCGCTCAAAGGACGTCGGCGATCTTTATGTTCAGGCCGTGGTGGAAACGCCACAGAACCTCACGCGACGTCAAAGGGAGCTTCTGGCCGAGTTCGAGAAGGATTCTTCCAAGGAAACCAACCCAGAAAGTCATGGATTCTTCGCCAAGATGAAGGATTTCTTCGGCGGCGCCGGGAGCTGAGTGTTATTTGCGTTGCTGGAGCGGCCTTGAAACACGCGCCGTCTTTCGTCATAGAAATCTCGTATGCTTTGGAACTCTGGCGAGTTTCAACGCTTTGGTGAGTTGCGTGGCGCCAGCTTCAGGATCGGCCATTGACCGGACAGAACCGTCCACTCCCTCCGCTGCATGAGATGCGCCGCTCTGGCCAACGCCTCGTGAAGCGGCTTGCTGCCGAAACGCAGTTCGAGAATGAAGCGCACTTTTTAAAGTCGTGGTTCAATCGCCCGTTGATGACTGGCGCGGTCTATCCCTCGGGTAAGGCGCTGGCACGGATGATGGCGCGCTTTGTCGATCCCGCGCTTCCCGGCCCGGTCATCGAGCTTGGTCCGGGGACGGGCCCGGTCACCGATGCGCTGATTGCGCGTGGCGTCGCGGAAGAGCGGCTGGTCTTGGTTGAATACAGCAAGGATTTCTGCCGCCTCCTGCGCAAGCGCTACCCCAAGGCGCGCGTAGTCGAAGGCGACGCCTATAACCTGAAGGCGACGCTCAGCACGCTCAAGGAGCCCGCAGCAGCGGTGGTCTCCTCGCTGCCGCTGATGACACGTCCCGAAGCGCAGCGGCTTGAATTGCTTCGCACCGGCTTTGCGATGATGCCGCCGGGATGCCCGTTCGTGCAATTCACCTATGCCACAGTCTCGCCGATGCCGCTGAAGAGCCGCGACTTCGAGGTCGAGGTCTCGCCGCGCGTCTGGCTTAATCTGCCGCCCGCGCGGGTCTGGGTTTATCGGGATGGCGACAAGCCTGCCTAAGCCAGAACTTCGCCCGGTGGATCAGGCTGTCACCAGCGGCGGCGTGATGGTCACCGGCTGATCGAGCCAGGCCGGCACCGGCAGGTTCTTCGCGCGCAGGAAGTCCGCGTTGAACAGGCGTGAGGCGTAGCGTGTACCGTAATCACAGAGCACGGTGACGATGGTATGTCCCGGCCCCATTTCCTTCGCCATGCGGATCGCGCCGGCGACATTCATGCCGGAGGATGAACCAAGGACCAGCCCCTCCTCGCCCGCGAGCTGGAAGACGATGTTCAGCGCTTCCTCATCGGAGATGCGGCAGGCAAAATCGGGCTTGAAGCCTTCGAGGTTTTTCGTGATCCGCCCCTGCCCGATACCTTCGGAAATCGAGGAACCCTCGGCCTTGAGTTCACCTGAGGTGTAATAGCTGTAGAGCGCCGCGCCATGGGGGTCTGCGAGGCCGATTTTCACGCCCGGTTTGGCGGCCCTCAGCGCCATCGCCGTACCAACGAGTGTGCCACCCGAGCCAACCGCGCAGATGAAGCCATCGATCTTGTCCTCCGTATCCCGCAGGATTTCCGGGCCGGTCATCTCAATATGCGCCTGCCGGTTGGCGACATTGTCGAACTGGTTGGCCCAGACCGCACCGTTGGGCTCTGATGCGGCGAGCTGCTCGGCAAGACGCCCCGAGACGCGAACGAAATTGTTCGGGTTGGAATAGGGCGCCGGAGGCACTTCAATCACCGTCGCGCCCGCGGTTCGCAGCGCGAGCTTTTTCTCCTCGCTCTGGCTGTCGGGGATGACGATCACGGTGCGGAGTCCGAGCGTATTGCCGATGAGCGTCAGGCCGATGCCGGTATTGCCCGCCGTGCCTTCGACGACGACGCCCCCCTTCTTCACGAGGCCCTTGGCCATCGCATCCTTGAGGATGAACAGCGCCGCGCGGTCTTTCACGGATTGGCCGGGGTTGAGGAACTCGGCCTTGCCGAGAATGGTGCAGCCCGTCTCTTCCGAAGCACGCTTGAGCTTGATCAGCGGGGTATTGCCGATCGCAGGAACCATACCGTCGAAAATCATGCCGGAACTCGCATCAAAACGTCGTGCCCAAGAAAAACGTGCACCAAAGGTTGCAACTCTCCCCTCTTCCTCTAAAGCCGGGAGAACATTTCAACAAGCCGAGCTCATCTCACCAAATCGAGGTCTCATGCCCAGCCTTCTCGTTCTTGCCGGCTCCAGCCGCGCCGGTTCGCTCAATACGAAACTCGCGACGCTTGCCGCCAGCAAGCTCACAGCCCTCGGCGCCAAGGTGACACAGATCTCGCTTGCTGATTTCCCGCTGCCGATGGTCGATGCCACGGGCTTCGGCAACGCGCCGGAAGCCGCGACCAAGCTCCGGGCGCTGTTCGACGCGCATGACGGCCTCTTCATCACCTGCCCGGAATATAACGCGGGCTATACGCCGCTCCTCAAAAACGCGCTCGATTGGGCAACAGTTGCCAAGCCCGGCGCGCCCGCGACCGGCCTCAAGGGCAAGGTGGTCGGCCTTGGCGCCGCCTCTGCCGGTGCGATGGGCGGCTATCGCGCGTTGACCCAGCTGCGCACAGTGCTTGAACTCGGGTTTGGCGCGCTGGTTGTGCCGGAAATGGCTTCGGTGGGTTTTGCCGACAAGGCCTTCGGCGAAAACGGCGAGATCACCGATGAGCGCGCTGCCGGTTTCCTCACCGCGACGCTGGAGCGCCTCGTGCGCGAAGCGCGCCACGCCAAGGCATAATCCGCGAACCTCCGGAGGGTAGCAATGGATATCCGTGATCGCGTCATCGTGGCGCTCGATGTTCCCGATGTGGCGGCCGCGCGCGCCATGGTCGCGACCCTCGGGGACAGCGCGAGTTTCTACAAGATCGGCTACGAGCTTGCCTTCGTCGGCGGGCTTGATCTTGCCCGCGAGCTGATCGCGGCGGGCAAGAAGGTCTTTATCGATCTCAAGCTGCACGACATCCCCAATACCATTGAAAAGGGTGTCGGGCAGATTGCCGGGATCGGTGCGAGCTTCCTCACCGTCCATGCCTATCCGCAGACGATGGCGGCAGCAGTGAAAGGCGCGGCGGGTTCCTCGCTCGGCATCCTCGGCGTCTCGGTGCTGACCTCGATGGACGAGAATGATCTCGCCCGCGCCGGCTATGGCATGGGCGTCTCCGATCTTATCGCGCGCCGCGCGAAGCAGGCCTATGAGACCGGCTGTGCCGGCCTTGTCTGTGCCGCGACGGATATCACCAATGTCCGCAGCGTTGTCGGCCATGGCCTGAAGCTCATCACGCCAGGCATCCGCCCTGCCGGCGGCACAATCGGCGACCAGAAGCGCGTGATGACGCCAGGCGAAGCCATCAAAGCCGGTGCGGATCATCTCGTAATCGGGCGTCCGATCACTGGCGCGGTAGCCCCGCAGGCCGCGATGCGCGCCATTCTCGAAGAAATCTCAGCCATTTAACCTCATCAGGAGAGTTCCATGCCCAAAGCCTATATCGTCGGCCGTGTCTCGGTGAACGACCTCGATACCTACAAGCTCTATGCCGCCAAGGCGACCGAAGCGATCCAGAAGTACGGCGGCAAGTTCCTTGCCCGTGGCGGCAAGTTCGAGATCGTCGAGGGCGAGGGCCGTACGCGCAACGTCGTCATCGAATTCGAGAGCTTCGAGGCCGCGCATACCTATTTCTTCTCACCGGAATATACCGAGGCGCGTAAAATCCGCTTCCCGGTCTCGGTCGGTGATTTCGTGATCGTCGAGGGCGTTTAACGCGCTTTTATACCGAAGGCCCCTCGTGTTGACCTGACAATCAGCTCCGAGGGGCATTGAGGTCACGGACGGATTCAGTGATCCCCGTTCTCGGGAATGATCACCGGTGTGAAGCTGAAGACCCCGGCGGTGTTCGGATCAACCCCGACCAGCACGCCGTGGACTTCCTTCGCCCCATAGACCTGCAAACGCATGGCGTGCGGGATCGGCTTGAGGTCGGTCCCGACCATGCGGTCGATCACGAAGCGGTGCTCATCGCCGTGGATATAGAGGATCGGGCCCGAAAAGGTCTTCGAACCGCGTTCGAAAGCCTTGATCGTGCTGATAAAACCTGACGCCGATGGCACCGCCGGGTATTGCTGCTTGATGTCGTAGAGATCGGCCTGCGACATCACGACTACGGCTTTCAGATTTTCCGCTTTGGCCTTGGCGAAGGCGGCATCGAGCCAGGCGATATTGGCTTTATCGCGCTCGAAGAATTCCATTACCGCTTTCGGGTCGCGCGGCTCGAAATTGTTGTTCGAACCGATGACATGCGCGGTGACGAACAGCACCTCGTTTTTCACGAAGCGCATGTTCTCGACATAGCGGCTGAACTTCTCCGCCATCACAACGGACTGGCTTTCCACCGCCATCGGCTGCTTGCCGAGCGTCTTTTCCGGCACCGGGAAGAACATCTTGCGGACCACCGAGAGACGTTCGACGGGATCGTGCCCGCCATTGCTCTGGCGATGGCAATCGGTCCATTCATTGTCGCCGGGGGTATAGACCAGCGCCTTGTCGAAGCTCTGGAACTGGTCGAGCACCTTCTGGTAGATTTCCTCGGAGCACAACGTCGAGCCGGACTTGATATCCCCGACATGCACCGTGAAGGCCGCATCCGTGCCCTTGTTGATCTTCGCGATCAGCCGATCCACCTTCTCGTAGTCCTTCGGGATGTAATACGGCATGTCGCCGATCGCCATGAATCGGAAGGGCTCGGCAGCCGCACAGGGCGCGGCGAGAGCGAGCAGGGCGAGAAGGCCGGAAAGACGGGAGCGCATCATTTCTCCTGAAAAGACATTGGACGGGCAAGGGAACTGCCCTAGCCTTACCCTTCGATGGAATGCCTTGACGGAAGCACGGGGCATCCGGCAAAGCTGCCGCAACAATGAGGAAACGGATCAATGGCTGAAAATCCGCCGAAAGGCTACTGGATCGCCCGCGTCGATGTCGCCAATCCCGAAGCTTACGCGCGCTACCGCGAACTCAATGCCATCGCCTTTCAGAAATATGGCGCCCAGTTTGTCGTGCGCGGCCCGGCGGGCAAGGTTGCACGCGGCACCGCGCGCCAGCATAACGTTGTGATCGCCTTCAAGGATTACGACACCGCGCTCGCCTGCTATGAGAGCCCTGAATATCAGGCCGCCAAGGTTTTCCTCGATCAGGTCGGCGAGACCGACCTCGTGATCGTCCCCGGCTATGCCGGCTGAGGAGCGCGGCATGTCGATTTCCCCGATGCGTCTTGTTGTTGTCGGTGCCGCCGGGCGCATGGGGCGGAACCTCATCAAGGCGATTGCCGACAACCCGGATACCGTGCTCCATGCCGCCATCGAGCGGGAGGGATCGCCTGCTGTCGGCCAGGATTCCGGCCTCCTCTCCGGACTGGCCGCCAACGGCATCCCGATCACCACGGATGCGCTCGAAGCCTTCGTGAATGCGCAGGGCGTACTTGATTTTACCGCGCCGACGGCGACCGTGGCATTCGCTGCACTCGCGGCACAGGCGCGACTTGTGCATGTCGTCGGCACCACGGGCATGAGCGAAGCTGATATCGGTAAACTCACGCTTGCCGCGCGCCACGCCGTGGTGATCCGTTCAGGGAATTACAGCCTCGGCCTTAATATGCTCGCCGCACTCGTAAAGCGCGCTGCCGCCTCGCTCGGGCCGGACTGGGATGTTGAAATCATCGAGATGCACCATCGCATGAAGGTCGATGCACCTTCCGGTACCGCGCTGTTGCTCGGCGAAGCCGCTGCGGCAGGACGCGGCGTTTCGCTCTCGAATTCAGCGGTTCGCAGCCGCGACGGCCACACGGGCCTGCGGGAAGCCGGGACCATCGGCTTTCAGGCCTTGCGCGGCGGCACGGTGATCGGCGATCACACCGTGATCCTCGCCGGCAATGGCGAGCGGATCGAACTCAGGCATATAGCGGAAGATCGCGGGCTTTTCGCCGCAGGCGCCGTCAAGGCCGCGCTCTGGGGCCTCAACCGCAAGCCGGGGCATTATTCGATGAACGATGTCCTTGGCCTCACGGAGTAAGCCCATGTCCCCCGTCAGCCAGATGAACTTGATCTACTTCGTTGCGGCCCTGGTCGGTTTTGCAGTCAACTTCGGGCTGCACTATGGCTTCGGTGTCGATTTCGCCATTGCGATCATGCTCGGGCTGGTGGCCATGCACGGCACCGCGGTTCTGGGTAAACGTCTTTTCTTCAAGTAAGTACAAGGGACTTCGGTATGGATCGTCTGCTCGTGCTCTGCCGCCATGGCCAGAGCGAATGGAACCTCAAGAACCTCTTCACCGGCTGGAAAGACCCCGCCCTGACCGCACAGGGAATCGAGGAAGCGAAAGCTGCCGCGATGCGCCTCAAGAACAAGGGCATCGGCTTCGATATTGCCTTCACCTCGGATCTCACCCGCGCACAGCACACCTGCCGGCTGATCCTCGAAGGCCTTGGTCAGAGCGACCTTGAGACCATCCGCAATCAGGCCCTCAACGAGCGCGATTACGGTGAACTCTCCGGCCTCAACAAGGATGATGCCCGCGCCAAATGGGGCGAGGAGCAGGTGCATATCTGGCGCCGTTCCTACGACATCCCCCCGCCGGGTGGCGAAAGCCTCAAGGATACCGCCGCGCGCGTGCTGCCCTACTACGTGCACCACATCCTGCCGCAAGTGCTTGGGGGACGCCGCACACTGGTGGCCGCGCATGGCAACTCGCTGCGCGCGCTGATCATGGCGATGGAAGGGCTTTCGGGCGAGGCGATCATTGCCCGCGAACTCGCGACCGGCGTTCCGATTGTCTACCGCCTCAACGCGGATTCGACGATTGCCTCGAAAGAAGAACTCGCCTGAGCGAAAAAGGCACTCTGAAAACACAAAACCCGGCGCTTCCGCCGGGTTTTTTATGCGATCTTGGTCTCAGGCCTGCTTGTCGACCTTAGGCTTTCCGGGGTCAGCGTGGGGCTTGTGGGCCTCAGGCTTATGGGCGGGAGCCTCGGCAGGCTTTGTTTCCATAGACTTGGCTTCTACTTCCGGTGCGGGTGCGCGGGCAGGGCCGCCCTTGGAGACGCCGACCATCGAGGGGCGCAGCACGCGGTCACCAATTGTATAGCCCGCCTGCATCACCTGAAGCACGGTGCCGGAGGGGACATTCTCATCCGGAATTTCGAACACCGCCTGATCCTTGTGCGGATCGAAGCGCTCGCCCACCGGCTCGCGCTTTTTCACGCCGTGGCGCTCAAGCGTCTTGAGCAATTCGCGTTCGGTGAGTTCGACACCGTCGACCAGCGCCTTGATCGCGGAATTATCCTGACTGTCATCCGCCTTCGGCACGGCTTCGAGCGCACGGCGGAGGTTATCGGCGGTGCCGACGATGTCGGTCGCGAATTTGGTGACCGCGTAGGTGCGTTGATCCTGCACTTCGCGCTCGGTACGGCGACGGAGGTTTTCCATATCCGCGAGCGATCGCAAAAGGCGATCCTTGAGATCAGCGTTTTCGCGCTCGAGAGTCGCCAAGCGCTCGGCATCCACCGCTGGCGCAGCCGCGCCATCAGCAGGGTGTGCCGCCGGCTTTTCCGCCGCAGCCTTGTTGTCGTGTTCGGAACTCATCGCATGCCCTTTGTCGAGGTCGTCAGAAGAGATGGGGTGCGTCCCGTCAAACGCGTGACGCACCCTCTGGCTGCGATATCAGGTTTCGCAGGCACAAAATCAAGCGGCGGATGGTGCATTCGCCTGATTAGCGGCCTCATTCCCTTCGGATTGGGCAACTGAAAGGACATCGGTCAGCGATTTCTTGAGCTTCTGCTGGCGGGCACCGGGCATCACCTTGCCGCCGGTGAGATCGGTAACATAGAAAACGTCGACCGCCTTTTCGCCGTAGGTAACGATGCGCGCCGAATTGATGTTGAGGTTCTGCTTGCCAAGCTCGGTCGTCAGCTCATAGAGCAACCCTGGCCGATCAAGCCCCGTGACCTCGATCACGCTCGATTTTGCCGAGAGTTCGTTGTCGATCATCACTTGCGGCGCAACCGTAAAGGCCTGCGACATCGCCGTTTGCGCGCGCCGGGAGGCGACGATTTCCGGCAGTCGCACCTCGCCCTTCAGCGTCGCAATGATGTGTTTCGCGACACGGTCCGCACGCCGCATTTCATCGAAATCCTGATCGAATGCGCGGGAAATCGTGATCGAATCGAGCGCAAAGCCGTCGTTTGTGGTAAAAATCTGCGCTTCAACGATATTCGCCCCCGCTGCCGCGCAGGCACCGGTGATGATCGAGAGCAGCCGCGGATGGTCGATCGCCATCACCGTCAATTCGGTGACCCCGCGGAACGCATCGGTCGCAGTATCGACCTGAAAGCGGTCACCACTCGCTTCGGCCCGCTCGAACAGCCGCGCATGTTGGATCTGGTGGGCGAGGTCAACCTTGATCCAGTAGGCTGGATTATGCCGATGGGCATAGGCGTGGAATTTTGCCTCGCTCCATTCGGGCAGCCGGGCAGCCAGTTCCTTCTGTACCTGCATGACACGCTCGCCGCGCTCGGCCCCGCCGTAATCGCCGGAGAGCACCATCTCCGTCTCGCGGTAGAGTGCGCGCAGGAGCTGCCCTTTCCAGCCGTTCCAGACCCCGGGGCCGACGCCGCGAATATCGCAGACTGTGAGCACCAGCAGCAGCCGGAGCCGTTCCATGGTCTGCACATTCTCCGAGAAGGTCGCGATGGTGCGTGGATCGGAAATATCGCGGCTCTGCGCGGTCTGGGACATGACGAGATGATTCTCGACCAACCAGACCACGGTGTCGGTTTCCTGCGGCGTCAACCCGAGGCGTGGGCAGAGCGTTCGAGCGATACGCCCCCCGACGATTTCGTGCGCCTCGGCGCGGCCCTTGCCGATATCGTGCAGGAAGAGCGCGACATAAAGCGCGCGCCTACTCTGAATCGAGGGCATCAGATCATGCGAGAGCGGGTGATCATCACTCGACTCCCCGCGATCCAGCCGCGCGAGCAGGCCGACGCAGCGCAACGTATGCTCATCGACCGTGTAATGGTGATACATCGAGAACTGCATCATCGCGGAGATCCGCGAGAAATCCGGAATGAACCGTCCGAGAACGCCGGATTCGTGCATCATCCGGAGCACGACTTCGGCCGAGCGCTTCGAGACAAGAATTTCAAGGAAGAGCTTGTTGGCTTCGGTATCCTTGCGCAGGTTTTCGTCGATCAGCCGCAGCGAGAGCGTGACGAGACGCGTCGCGTTGGGGTGAATCGGCAACTGATCGCGATCCGCATACCAGAAGAGGCGGATCAGATTGACTGGATCAGCGGTGAAAACATTGGGATGCGCGGTGGTGATCCGGCCGTTCTCGATCACAAAAGCCTTGGTGCCGGAAAGCGCCTTCGAGCGACGACGGAAGCGACCGACGAAGCGCTGCAACATCGCTTTGGGTTTTTCCTCGCGCGCCTCGAGCGCCGCGGAGACAATGGCTGCGAGATCGCCGATTTCCTTCGCGACAAGGAAATAATGCTTCATGAAACGCTCGACAGCGCTCAGCGAGGCGCGATCCTTGTAGCCCATCCTTTTCGCAACGAGGCGCTGCACATCAAAGCTCAGGCGCTCTTCCGCTCGCCCGGTCGCAAAGTGCATGTGGCAGCGCACACGCCACAAAAATTCCTCGCAGCGCCGGAAGAGGCCGAGTTCACGCGCGGTGAACACCCCTACCCGCACCAACTCCCGTACATCCTTGATGCGGAAAGCATATTTGGCGATCCAGTACAGCGTCTGCAGGTCGCGGAAGCCGCCCTTGCCTTCCTTGACGTTGGGTTCGACGAGATAACGCGAGAGCCCGGCGCGGAGGATACGCTCATCGCGTTCAGCGAGTTTGGCGTGGACGAATTCTGCCGTCCGCCCGGCCACCACATGCTTATCGAAGCGGACCTGAAATTCCTCAAAGACCGCCGCATCGCCAACAATCAACCGGGATTCCAGAAGCGCGGTGCGGACTGTGAGATCCTCCCGGCCGACGCGAATACATTCATCGATCGTGCGGGTGGCGTGGCCGACCTTGAGGCCAATATCCCAGAGGGCATACAGCATGGCCTCGGCGATGCTCTCGCCCCAGGCAGTCGACATCGGCAGCAGGAAGAGAATATCGGTATCCGACCCCGGTGCGAGTGTGCCACGGCCATAGCCCCCAACCGCGACAACGGCGATTTTCTCCCCCGAACTCGGGTTATCCGCACGGTAAAGGCGCTCGCGGGCGAGATCGAACAACGCGACGATAATGGCGTCCTGCGCGACAGAGAGCACGCGCGCCGACGCAAAACCGCCCTCTGCAAAAAGCGCACGTTCCGCCTCGATATGGGCATTGGCGAGAAAGCCCTTGGCGCGGCTAACGAAGGCGGCGCGTAGCTGTTCGGGCGCGGCATCGCGCGGCGCCTCGATCCGCAGCATGGCCGCATCGTTCGCCTTGTTGTGGTCCTCCTGGTTCTGGTTCTCTTGGTTCTGGATCCCTTGGCTCCCGCTCACCCCAGCCGCCTTTCGATTGCATCCCAGATCGACACAGCAAGATCGGGGCCACCCAGCCGCTTGATGGCGCGGATGCCCGTCGGCGAAGTGACATTGATCTCGGTGAGATTGCCGTCGATGACGTCGATCCCGACAAAGATCAGCCCCCGCTCACGCAGCAGGGGGCCGATGCGTTCGCAGATTTCCTTCTCACGCGGGGTCAGGTCCGTGGCTTGCGCCGCGCCACCGCGCACGAGGTTCGAGCGGATGTCGCCCGGTGCCGGCACGCGGTTGACGCCCGCCATCGCGATACCATCGACCAGAATGATGCGCTTGTCGCCGGCGTGCACGGCGGGAAGGAAGCGCTGCGTCATCCATGGTTCGCGCGAAAGCCCGAGGAAGTGATCCATGAAGCCGTTGAAGTTCATGTCATCCTTGGCGACCTTGAACACACCCGCACCGCCATTGCCGTAAAGCGGTTTCATCACGAGATCACCATGCTCGGCGCGGAAAGCTTCTATTTCTTCTCGATCGCGAGAGATCAGCGTCGGCGGCATCAGATCCGGGAATTCGGTGACAAGGATCTTTTCCGGCGCGTTGCGGACATGCGCCGGGTCATTCACCACGAGCGTTTTCGGGTGGACGCGTTCGAGCAAGTGGCTCGCAGTGATGTAGCCAAGATCGAAAGGTGGATCCTGCCGCATCAGGATGACGTCGAAATCCTGCACGTCAAAGCGCTCGGGTTCACCGAGGGTAACGTGATCGCCGACCTTGTCGCGCACCTCGACGCGGCGCATCCGCGCAGTGAGGTGATTGTCTCGAAGAGTCAGCGCTTCGGGGCCATAGACATACTGGATGTGCCCGCGCGCCTGCGCTTCGAGCATCAGGGCGAAGGTGGAATCGCCTGCGATATTGATCTTCTCGATAGGGTCCATCTGGACGGCGACGCGAAGCGGCATGGAACCTCCGAGGCAAGCAAAAATTAGGTGTCTCTGTATTTCCGCATTTTCTTCACGCGAACCGAAAACCACTTCGCTTGAAAATGCAGCTAGTCGAGCGGCAATTCGCCAACAGACTGGATATGGCGCGGCAGGCGTCCCGGCGCAACCAAGATCGCATCACAACGGATGGTGCGCGGCATCACCGGCAAGCGCGAGAGATAAGCCCTTGCCCCGCGCGCGATGCGACGAACCTTCTCGGGCGTGATCGAGAGGAGCGCGTCATCCAGCGTTGCGCGGGCCTTGACCTCAACGAAAACCAGCGTGCCGAAGCGGGAGGCAATCAGATCGATTTCCGCACCCGCAGCCTGAAACCGGCGTGCCCTTATCGAATAGCCCTTGGCGTTCAACAGCAGGGCAGCCCAGAACTCGGCATCATGCCCGAGAAGATAGGCCGCCTTGCGATCACGCATCCGGCTCACCCTCTTCGCGCTCGGCGAGCCGCAACGCACGGGCATAAACGCGTTTTCTCGGCAACCCGAGCTCGGCGGAGACAAGCTGCACCGCATCACGCTGCGAATGGCTCGCGAGCGCGACTTCCAGCGCGCGGTCGATCCCGGCATCGTCGAGCGCACCTTCGGCTTTCGGCGGGCCAACGAGCAGGACGATTTCGCCCTTGGGGGTGGGTTCATTGGCATATTGCGCTGCGAGTTCCGGCAAGGTGCCACGCCGCACGGTCTCGAATTTCTTGGTGAGTTCGCGCGCCACCGCTGCCGGGCGATCCCCGAACACCACCGCGAGATCTGCCAGAGATTCCGCGATGCGGTGCGGCGCCTCGAAAAACACGAGCGAGGCCGGGACATGCTCCAGTTCACGCGCGCGGCGACGACGTTCGCCGGATTTGTTCGGCAGGAAGCCTTCAAAGAAGAAACGGTCGCTCGGAAGGCCCGAGAGCACCAGTGCGGTCAGTACCGCCGAGGCGCCGGGGATGGAGGTCACGAAATATCCGGCCTCGATGGTCGCCTCGACAAGCTTGTAACCAGGGTCGGAAACCAGCGGCGTGCCCGCATCGGAAACCAGCGCGATGGCCTGTTTCTCGCCGAGTTTCGCCATGATCAAGGGGCGCATCTCGCCGGCGTTGTGCTCGTGATAGGCCATGATCGGCGTGGTAATGCCGTAATGCGCGAGCAGCACCTTGGTGACACGCTTGTCCTCGGCGAGGATGAGGTCCGCCGCTGCCAGCGTCGAGAGTGCCCGGAGCGTGATATCGCCGAGATTGCCAATCGGGGTTGCGACGAGATGCAGCCCCGGCTGAAGCCGCGCCGCCTCCGCAGCAAGTCCGAGGACGGTAAACTGGGACATGACCGATCCTTGCAAAAAGTCGCCCGAGCGCTCCGGGTTGGTGGCGTCAGGCGCGTTTTCCCGGTCTGCCACAGGGATTTCCGTTTGGCAAAGGCTCGGGATGCGGTGAATACCCGGCGTTGCCAAAACAACATGGTTTGCAAATAGCGTTAACGATCTTTGCAACTCATCCTTGAAATCGACTCACTTTGCCGCTTTCGTGCAGTTTGGAGTCCTTGAAGCAGGAGGGCCTCCGCGCGGAAGAAATGATTTTCCGTTCGGGTGCCGTTTGAAGCGGTCGGGGTGGGAGTAAAGACGATGCAGCATTCCGGAGCCGACCGCATGGTTGAACGGCCTTCCCGCCGCGCCCTTTTGGGCACGATCGCGCTTGGCGCGCTGGTCGCGGGTTGCGCAGGCTCGGGGCTTGATGGGCTCATGAGCCCGAACGAGCAGGAGCAGCCGCCGGTCAACAATGCGACGGGCGACACCATTGGCAACGGTTCGGTGAAGATCGGGCTGATCCTGCCGCTCTCTGCCCCCAATGGCCAGGCCGCTGCTGTCAGCCTGCGCAATGCAGCGCAAATGGCGATAAATGATTTCGGCGGCGGGCAATCCAGCATCCAGATCCTCGTCAAGGACGACAAGGGCACGCCGGAAGGGGCGCGTCAGGCTGCGCAGGAAGCCCTCGCGGCGGGCGCCGAGCTGCTGCTCGGCCCGCTTTTCGGCCCCTCGGTTCAGGCGGCTGCCTCGGTGGCGCGCCCGGCGGGCAAGCCGATGATCGCGTTCTCCTCCGATGCTTCCGCCGCGCAGCGCGGGGTTTATCTCCTGAGCTTTCTGCCGCAATCGGACGTTCAGCGCATCGTGACCTTCGCGGGGAGCCGCGGCAAGAAATCCTTCTCCGCGCTCATCCCGCAATCGCCCTACGGCAATGTGGTGGAAGCTGAATTCATGCAGGTCGCCAATCAGGCGGGGCGCCGCGTCGCTACCGTGGCACGCTACCAGCCCGGCAACCCGGCTTCGATCGGCACCGCTGTCGGCCAGATCAAGGCAGCGCTCGCTTCCGCCGATACGCTGTTCATTGCAGAGGGCGCGGATGGGATCGCCTCTCTCGCGCAGGCCATGGCCTCCGGCGGCGTGACGGGCAAGGAGATCCAGATCATCTCGACCGGCATCTGGAATGATCCGCGCGTTCATGCGACTGGTACGCTCGACGGCGCCTGGTATGCCGCGCCGGACAACTCCCGCTTCAACGCGCTTGCTGGCCGCTACCAGAGCCAGTTCGGTGCCGCGCCGACCCGCATCGCCACGCTTGCCTATGATGCTGTCACGCTTGCCAGCGCACTGACGCAGAACTTCGGCAGCCAGCGCTTTTCGGAAGCGACCCTCACGAACACCAACGGCTTTTCGGGGCAGGATGGCGTGTTCCGCTTCCGCCAGAACGGGCTCAATGATCGCGGGCTGGCGATTTATGAAATCCGTTCCGGCTCGGCGCGCCCGATTGCGAGCCCACCCACGACCTTCGTCGGCGGGAACTGATCAGGCCTCAGGCCGCGAGATCGGCGACGATCGCATCGAGGACCGGGAAGCCTGTTTGGGATACCCTCAGGCGGCCATCCGTGCAGGTTTCCAGCAACCCCTCGCCTGAAAGCGCGATAATCCGCGACTTGTCGATACCGCGCCCGCGCAAGGTCTTGAAACGCGCGGGGTCGATCCCTTCCTTGAGCCGAAGACCCATCAGCAGGAATTCATCCGCCTCGTTCTCGCCGGTCAGCGTTTCATCCGAGACGATGCCGTGACCATCGCGCGTGACGTAGTCGAGCCAGGTCTCCGGGCTGCGTTCGGTCGAAAAGGCTCGCCGCCCGCGCTCGGTGTAGAGTCGGCCATGCGCGCCGGGACCGATGCCGGCATATTCGCCATAGCGCCAGTAGAGCAGATTATGACGGCATTCGTCGCCGGGCCGGGCATGGTTCGAGACCTCATACGCGGGCATCCCGTATTTGCCGCAGATATCCTGCGTCTCGTCATAGAGCGCGCGTGCCAAATCATCGTCGGGGATCACGAGCTTGCCGGCCTCGTGCAGGGCCTTGAAGGCCGTGCCGGGTTCGATGGTGAGCTGATAGAGCGAGAGATGCGTCGGCGCGTGCGCGAGCGCCTCCACAAGCTCTTCGCGCCACGCTTCCACAGTCTGTCCGGGGCGGGCGTAGATGAGGTCGAACGAGAAGCGCTCGAAGTGCTTCGCTGCGATGGAGACTGCGACCAACGCCTCTCCAACGGTATGAAGGCGTCCCAGTGCCTTGAGATCGCTCTCGACAAGGCTTTGCACGCCGAGGCTGACACGATTGACCCCGGCGGCGCGATAACCCGCGAAGCGCCCGGCTTCCACCGAAGTCGGGTTGGCTTCAAGCGTGATTTCGCAATCCGGCTTAATCGTCCAATGCTTGCCGATCGCATCGAGAATCGCGCCCACGGTCTCGGGCTTCATCAGCGAAGGTGTGCCACCACCGAAGAAGATTGAGCCAACTTCACGCCCCGGCGCCAGATCCGCCATGTGCTGCAATTCACGCAGATAACCGGCGAGGTAACGTGCCTCGTCGACGCCGTTACGCCGGACATGGCTGTTGAAGTCGCAATACGGGCACTTCGACTGGCAGAAGGGCCAATGCACATAAACGCCGAACCCCGCGTCAAACGGCGGCAGATGCAGATTGCTGGGGGCTGATGTGCTCACGCGGCCGTCTCTTTGAGGCCTGCCTTGTCGACAAGGCGGATGAAGGCACGCGCGCGATGCGAAAGCCCTTCGAGCTTGCCGTTCACGCGGCGAATGCCGTGCTTTTCCTCCGAAGTGATCTCGCCGAAGGTCCGTGTTTCACCCTCGGGAATGAAAATCGGGTCATAGCCGAAGCCGCGCGTCCCTCTCGGCGGAAAAGTCAGCGTGCCGGAAATACGCCCCTCGGCGATCAGGGTTTCGCCATCCGGCCAGGCGAGAACCAGCGCGGAGATGAAGCGCGCGGCGGCGCCTTGCGGGGTCACATCACGCACTTCAAGCTCGCGCTTTACCCGCGCCATCGCAGCGGCAAAGTCTCGCGGATGCCCCGCCCAATCAGCGGTGAAAAGCCCCGGCGCGCCATCAAGCGCATCGATCGCGAGGCCTGAATCATCTGCCAGCGCCGGAAGGCCCGTGGCTTTCGCGGCCGAAAGCGCCTTGATTGCGGCGTTCTCGGCATACATCGTGCCGTCTTCCTTCGGCTCCGGAAGCCCGAGCGCGGCAGCGGAGACACATTCGAGCCCATAGGGCGCGAGAAGCTCAGTCATCTCCGTGAGCTTGCCCGCATTATGCGTGGCAATCACGATTTTTCCCGAGAGCGGGCGCGTGCTCATGTTGGCTCTTCCGCCTTCGCTAGTGTTGGCTCTTCCGCCTTCGCTCATGAGCCGATGGCCGCCTTCTGAAGCGCGACAAGTTCGGTGGTGCCCTTGCGGGCGAGGCCGAGCAGCGCGATCAGTTCTTCCTCGGAAAACGGCGCGCCTTCGGCTGTGCCCTGCACCTCGATGATGCCGCCCTTGCCGGTGAGGACGAAATTCGCATCGGTCTCGGCAGCGGAATCCTCGGCATAATCGAGGTCAAGCACCGGATTGCCGCGATAAATCCCGCAGGAAATCGCAGCGACATGATCCCGCAGCGGCATGGTCGACAGCATATTCCGGGACTGCATCCACTTGAGGCAATCATGCAGCGCCACCCAAGCGCCGGTAATCGAAGCGGTCCGCGTTCCGCCATCGGCCTGAAGCACATCGCAATCGAGGGTGATCTGCTTTTCACCCAGCGCCGGCAGATCGACCACAGCGCGTAGCGCACGGCCGATCAAGCGCTGGATTTCCTGCGTGCGGCCCGAGGGCTTGCCGGAGGTGACCTCACGGCGGGTGCGCTCGAGCGTGGCGCGCGGGAGCATCGAATATTCCGCCGTCACCCAGCCCTTGCCGGTGCCGCGCAGCCAGCCGGGACCGCGTTCTTCGAGCGTCGCGGTGCAGAGCACATGGGTTTCGCCAAACTTTACGAGGCAGGAGCCTTCGGCATAGCGCGCGACATTGCGTTCGAGCGTGACGTTCCGCAATTCGTCAAAACCGCGCTTCGAGGGACGCATGGGAATTCTCCTTCAGGGCCTCAAGCGGCCAGCGCGCGCTTTTAGGCTCGATCAGGGCCCGACTCAAGCGCAATACGCGCAGATGCGCTCTTCCTCTTCCGCTTGGCTGTGCCCATAATAGAGGATGGATCAGGCAGGCATGATCTAAGGGATACCATGGCAAGAGACCCTGCACAGGATATCGGCAGAACCGCGCTCGGTGAAATGGACGGCCGCAGCCGTGATATCTTCCGGCGCATCGTCGAGGGTTATCTTGAAACCGGCGAGCCCATGGGGTCGCGCAATATCTCGAAAATCCTGCCCGTCTCGCTTTCCGCCGCCACCGTCCGCAATGTCATGCAGGACCTTGAGGACCTCGGCCTCGTCTATGCGCCCCATATTTCCGCCGGGCGGCTGCCGACCGAGCAAGGCTTGCGGCTCTTTGTCGATTCGATCCTCGAGATCGGAGATGTCGGCGCAGACGATCGCAACCGCATCGAAAGCCAGATTCGCGCGGCAGGCTCGGGCCGCACCTTTGACGATGCGCTCGCGGAGGCAACGAGCCTTCTCTCCGGCGTCAGCCGCGGTGCAGGCGTGGTCGTCACCTCGAAATCGAACAAGCGGCTCAAGCATATCGAATTCGTTCGGCTCGACCCGACACAGGCGCTTGTCGTGCTGGTCTCGGATGACGGCACGATCGAAAACCGCATCCTCGCGCTGCCGCCGGGCTTGCCGGCCTCGGCGCTCACGGAGGCCTCGAATTACCTCAACCATCGCCTCAAGGGGCGAACGCTGAACGAGGTCACCGCTGAAGTCACCCAGAACCGCGCGGCGATGGAGCATGAGATTTCCGAGCTTTCCGCGCGCCTTGTCGAGAGCGGGCTTGCCGCTACGGCGCAGGATGCAGGCGATATGCGCCTCATCGTGCGCGGGCAGGCGAACCTTCTCGAAGACCTCACCGCACTTGCGGACCTCGAGCGGATGCGCAGGCTTTTTGCCGATCTCGAACGCGAGAAAGAGGTCATCGAACTTCTCAACCGCGCCGAAAGCGGCGACGGCGTGCGCATCTTCATCGGCTCGGAGAATAAGCTCTTCTCGATGTCCGGCTCGTCCATGATCGCCGCACCGTTCCGGGATTCGAGCCAGAAGATCGTCGGCATTGTCGGCGTCATCGGCCCGACGCGGCTCAATTACGCACGCATCGTGCCGATGGTGGATTACACCGCGCGCGTGATGGGGAAATTGCTGGAGCGGGGGTAACAAAAAAGCCCCCTGTTGCCGGGGGGCTTTTGCATTTCGGGATCTGGATCACCGGGTCAAACCCGGTGATGACACAATTGAGGGCGCTTATGCCGCCAGCTGGTTCTTCGGCGCGGCGTTCTTCACATCGGCATCGACATGGGCCTCGAAGCGCTTGAAGTTCTCGTTGAACATGCCGACGAGCTTCTTGGCGGTATCCGCGAAGGCCGCCTTATCCTGCCAGGTCTTGACCGGGTAGAGGATATGCGGCTCAACGCCCGGCACCGAGGCCGGAACGGCAAAGCCGAAATACGGATCGCGGCGGAAATCAGCCTTGGCGAGCGAACCGTCGAGCGCGGCCGAGAGCAGGCGGCGCGTCACGCGGATCGGCATCCGGCGGCCGGTGCCATACTGACCGCCGGTCCAGCCGGTGTTGACGAGCCAGCAATCGACATGGTGCTTGGCGATCAGGTCACGCAGCAGGTTGCCATACACCGCCGGATGGCGCGGCATGAACGGCGCGCCGAAGCAGGTCGAGAACACGGCTTCCGGCTCGGTGACGCCCTTTTCGGTGCCCGCGACCTTGGCGGTGTAGCCCGAGAGGAAGTGATACATCGCTTCCGCCGGGGTGAGCTTGGCGATCGGCGGGAGAACGCCGAAGGCATCGCAGGTCAGCATCACGATGTTCTTGGGGTGACCAGCGCGGCCAGTATCCGAGGCATTCGGGATGAAGTGCAGCGGATAGGCGCAGCGGGTGTTCTCGGTCTTCGAGCCATCGTCGAAGTCGCAGATGCGAGTGTCGGGATCAACAACCACGTTCTCGAGCACGGTGCCGAAGCGCTGCGTCGTGGCGTAGATCTCGGGCTCGGCTTCGGCGGAAAGGCGGATGGTCTTGGCGTAGCAACCGCCTTCGAAGTTGAAGATGCCGGTTTTCGACCAGCCATGCTCATCATCGCCGATGAGCGTGCGGGTCGGGTCCGCAGAAAGGGTGGTCTTGCCGGTGCCGGAGAGGCCGAAGAACACCGCCGAGTCACCCGCCGGGCCAACGTTGGCCGAGCAATGCATCGGCATCACGCCTGCGCTGGGGAGCGCGTAGTTGAGGTAGGTGAAGACCGACTTCTTCATCTCGCCGGCGTAGGAGGTGCCGCCGATCAGCACGGTCTTCGAGGCGAAATCGACCGCGATCACGGTGCCGGTGCGGCAACCGTGGCGCGCCGGATCGGCCTTGAAGGACGGCAGATCGACAATGGTCATTTCCGGGGAGAAAGCCGCGAGCTCCTGCACTTCCGGGCGGATCAGCAGGTTGCGGATGAAGAGTGAGTGCCAGGCGTATTCAGTGAAAACGCGGACGCGAACGCGGTTCGCCGGATCGGCGCCGCCGTAAAGGTCCTGCACGAAGAGGTCCTTGCCCTTAGCGTGCGCCTTGAAATCAGCGAGCAGGGTCGAAAAATTCGCCGGGGTGATGGCACCGTTATTGTCCCACCAGACCTGATCTTCGGTCGAGGCGTCACGCACAACGAACTTGTCCTTCGGCGAACGGCCGGTGTGAACACCGGTTTCCGCAAGCAGCGCGCCGCCCGATGTCACAACCGCCTCGCGACGCTGGAGGGCTTCTTCATAGAGCGCCGGCGCTTCGAGGTTGCAGAAGAACCGACCCGGCGCATCAAAGCCAAACGTGTTGGCACCAAGCGCGGTATTCAAACGGCCTTTGGTCTCCATGAGAACGGTTCCTTCTTTCACTGACGAGTCGCGGCACTGCCGGTCGGGAGGGGGGCGCCACATTCCGGCACCTATGGCTTGGCAGCACGCATCTCCCGTCGCGTGTCGCGCCATTTGGCGGAGGCGAATAGCAGGAATCCGCGCAGGCGCAATCCGTCCTAAGGTGCAGCCAACTCATTTTTTGGAAAACAAGGTTGAGATCGGCAGTACCATACAAGTGTCGACGAAATTTTCCGGTTTCAGGCCCCTCAGAGCCAGAAAAATTACACTGTTGAGCGCCCTTCGTCCGCGAGAAGCTTAAGGGTCTGGCGCAGGCCTGCCGCGTCCCGCACCGGTGCCGGGAACGCAACGCGCGCGGTCTGATCGCCGAGGGCGAGATCAAACCCCTCGGGATCGAGACCAGAGGCGCGCCACTTGCCTTTAGGCATATCGCAGAGCGCGGCGGCGTAGAGGGCCAACGCCTCGACGTGATCGGTGTTCATATGCTCGATCGCCGAGGTCGCGAGGTCCGCGAAGGTTTCGACGTCCTCAACATCCGTCATCAGCAAGGCGGCATCGCCATCGAAGGCACGGGCGAAGCCGCCGTTTAGATGCACCTTCTGCGCGGCAAGGCGAAAGAACAGGAAATCGGGGAAATCGATGTAGAGCTGCGCCTTGGGGTGGCGCCCGAGAAAACGCTCGCGCAGGTGCGGCGCCGTGCTCTGCTCTGCCATGACCATCAGCGTCAGGCGCGGATGGGCGAGCGGATCGCCTTTGCCGCCCTGACTGAGGAGGAGCGAGGCACGCGGATCGGCGAGCAGGTTTTTCGTATGCTGCGACAACCGCGAAACGAAGATGATCGGCGTGCCATCATAATCGGTCGCGACGCTGGTCAGCGTTACCACGGGGAAGCCGGTGTCGGGGTCGAGCGTACCAAGCGCTCCAACGCGGATCGTCCGAAGCAGGTGTTTGCCGAGGATGACGGGATCGAAATCCGCCGGCTGGCGCGGATCACGCGGCGGCATTTCCGGCTTGGCAGGTGGCGGTAAGCTCGGTCCGGACATCGGGATTCCTCCGTTTGACCCGTTCTAGCCATGCCATGGCGCAGAAAAAAGCTGAAATACACACAAGTTAGCGCGGCCGCCACAATTCGGCCTGTCTTTGTTCTAGATTTCCGCGCTGGAAACACCCATCTATACCAGCGGTGAAGGTCAGGCCTTCGCCCAGACACAGCCCGGAAGGACCTTTTGATGCCCACGATCGCGCTCGTTGATGACGACCGGAATATTCTCACCTCGGTCTCGATCGCGCTGGAGAACGAAGGTTTCCGCATCCAGAGCTATACGGACGGCGCCTCCGCGCTCGACGGCATCCGCCAGAACCCGCCGGACCTTGCGATCTTCGATATCAAGATGCCGCGCATGGACGGCATGGAATTGCTGCGGCGCCTCAGGCAGAAATCGGACATGCCGGTGATCTTCCTCACCTCGAAGGACGAGGAAATCGATGAACTCTTCGGCCTCAAGATGGGCGCGGATGATTTCATCCGCAAACCCTTCTCGCAGCGCCTCTTGGTCGAGCGTGTGAAAGCCATCCTGCGTCGTGCCGGCGCGAAGGATCTGCCTGCCTCGAAGGAAGCCGACGCGAAAATCCTTGAACGTGGCCTGCTCAAGATGGACCCGGAGCGCCACACCTGCACCTGGAAGGGCGAGCAGGTCGTGCTGACCGTCACCGAATTCCTGATCCTCCAGAGCCTTGCGCAGCGCCCCGGCGTGGTACGCAGCCGCAACGCGCTGATGGATGCGGCCTATGACGATCAGGTCTATGTCGATGATCGGACGATCGACAGCCACATCAAGCGCCTGAGGAAGAAGTTCAAGCAGGCCGATGATGATTTCGAGATGATCGAAACGCTTTATGGTGTCGGCTACCGCTTCAAGGAAAGCTGACGCTGGCTATCCGGGCCTGATCCGGGGAGGAGCCTGTGCTCGACCGCGCGAACCCATCCCGCCAGGGCGGCGAAGCCACGCCCGCACGGCGCAGCCTGAAGTCTGCGCTGATGCGGATGAGCGTGCGCTTTCGGCTCGGGTTGGCGCGGCGGCTTTCTTCAAGCCTCACGCGGCGGATCGCGTTTTTGAACCTCGCCGGGCTGGTGGCGCTGTTTCTCGGCTTTCTCTGGCTTAACCAGACCCGCGTCGGCGTGATCGATGCGCGAAGCCAATCGCTCTCGCTGCAAGCCGAGATGATCTCGGCGGCGATCGCCAGCGCAGTGAGCACCACCAGTGATACGCTCGAACTCGACCCCGACAAGCTCCTGCAACAACAACTCGCTGAACCGCAGCCGCGCGAAGATCAGGGCCAGAACTTCTTCGAATTCTCGATCAACCCCGCCCGTGTCGCGCCGATCTTGAAGCGGCTGGTCGCGCCAACCCGGACGCGTGCCCGCATCTATGATCGCGAGGGGCTGCTGCTGCTCGATACCCGCGCTTTCTACAATCCCGGTGATTTTCTCGATCCGCGCCCGTCGGCGGGCGACGATTCCACTCTGACCCTCTTCACACGCACCTGGAATGCGGTGAAGCAACGGTTCGGGCGCGTCGATCTGAGCCAGCCGGATTCGCTCAGCGACAACGAGGGACTGCCGGAAGTCCAGCGCGCGCTCGATGGCACGAGCGCAGCCGTGGTGCGCGTCTCGACCGACGGGCAAACCATCGTCTTTGCTGCCAATCCCATTCAGCGCGGCACGAATATCAAGGGCGCCTTGCTGCTCTCGACGCAGGAGGGCGACGTCGATCGCATCATCGCCGAGGAGCGCTGGGGCTTCCTGCTCGTCTTCCTGATCGCCTCCAGCGTGATGCTCGTGCTCTCGGTGCTGCTTGCCGGCACGATTGCCGAGCCGGTACGGCGGCTTTCCGAAGCGGCAGATCGCGTACGACGCGGCACGCGGGTGCGGGAGGAAATCCCGGATTTCTCGGATCGCTCTGATGAAATCGGTCACCTTTCCGCTTCGCTGCGCGACATGACCGGCGCACTCTATAGCCGCATCGAAGCGATCGAGCGCTTCGCGGCGGACGTGGCGCATGAGCTGAAAAATCCGCTCACCTCGCTCCGAAGTGCGGTCGAAACCCTGCCGCTGGCGCGCAACCCCGACAGCAAAGAGCGGCTGCTTGCTGTCATCGTTCATGACGTCAAACGTCTCGATCGCCTGATCACCGATATCTCGGACGCCTCGCGGCTCGATGCCGAGTTGCAGCGCGGGGAATCGCATACTTTCGATATCGCAACGCTGCTCTCCACCGTCATCGGCATGAAAAACGACGTTTTGAAGCCCGGCGAGACAGCCACGACGCTTGATATCCAGATGAGTGGTCCAGTTCAACGTCCCCTGATCGTCCGGGGGCATGACAGCCGTCTGGTGCAGGTCTTCAACAATCTGATCGATAACGCACAATCCTTCTCGCCGCCCGGCAAGGCGGTACATGTGTCCGTACGCACTGAAAACGGGCAGGTTATCATCACGGTTGAGGACGAAGGACCGGGCATTCCCGACCACGCCCTAGTGCGGATTTTCGAACGCTTCTATACGGACCGCCCGGAGCAGGGCTTCGGGCAGAACTCGGGGCTCGGGCTTTCGATCTCGCAGCAGATCGTTGAGGCGCATGCAGGAATAATCCACGCCGAGAATATTCTCGATGCGGACGGGGAGCGCGCTGGCGCACGCTTCACGGTGTCCCTCCCGCTCTGGGGTGCGATGTGAGTGATTACCTTCACGCCACCGCTGTTGTTATCGGCGAGAAGGGCGTGCTGCTTCTGGGTGCCTCCGGTGCAGGAAAGTCCGCGTTGGCCGAAAAGCTCATCGCGGAAGCGCAGCTTGCGGGGCAATTCGCCCGCCTGATCGGCGATGATCGGGTCGCGGTGAGGCGTGTCGGCGAGCATTTGATCGCTACCGGACACCCTCTCCTTCAAGGACAGATCGAGCGGCGAGGAGTTGGAATTATCTCTTCAAATCAAATAGATCGTGCTGTTTTGGCCGGTGCGGTTGAGATCCTTCCCTCCCCCGAGCGCCTTCCGGCAGAGCCTGCGCCAACTTTCCATCATGCGGGCATTGATCTCCCGCTGCTGACCCTTCGCGATGACCGTGACCTCGGCGCCAAGGCGCATCTCGTCTGCGACTGGCTGAAACGCTGAATTTCGCACTTGCGAAAAAAAGATGAGAATTCTGCGGGTTTTGCTTGCCAAAGCCGCGCGTCTCGACAAAATGCGCCTCCTGCCGCAGAAGCGGGCAAGACGCTCGCTCCGGCATCAGGCGTCCGAATTTTCCGGGGCATGAGCCTCGGGGATGATTTGGCCCTGGTAGTGAGAGGTCACGGTATCCGCGCATGATCGGCTTGGTATTGGTCAGCCACGGACAACTCGCCACGGAATTCCGTTCGGCGATGGAGCATGTGGTAGGGCGTCAATCACAGCTTGCTGTGGTCTGCATCGGCCCTGAGGACGATATGGATGCGCGCCGTGGCGAGATTGTGGCCGCGATCCATGCCGTCGACAGCGGTCAGGGCGTCGTCGTCCTCACCGATATGTTTGGCGGCACGCCGTCCAATCTCGCGATTTCCGCGATGAATGGGACGAATGTCGAGGTTGTCGCTGGCATTAATCTGCCCATGCTGGTCAAGCTCGCGAAGGTTCGCGAGACCTCGCCGCTCGCCGAAGCCGTGACGCAAGCGCAGGACGCGGGGCGGAAGTATATCAACGTCGCCAGCCATATTCTCGCCGGGCGCTGAGGAAGGACGATCATGGACAACCCAAGTTCGATGGATGGTCCGTGCCCCCCTCCCCCCGTTGTTGAAGGCGCGCTGGTGCGCGAACTCCCGATCATCAACCGCAAGGGCCTGCACGCCCGCGCCTCAGCGAAATTCGTGCAATGCTGCGAGACTTTCGACGCTGCTGTGCAGGTGACCCGCTGCGGCGAGACGGTCGGCGGCACCTCGATCATGGGCCTGCTGACGCTGGCTGCCGCGCAAGGCACCACGGTTTCCGTCTCCGCGCTCGGCCCGCAGGCCAAAGAAGCGCTCGACGCCATTGAAGCCCTGCTCGGCAACCGCTTCGGCGAAGACGAATAGCGCTTAAGCCCCCCTCAAATCGAAGTGTTGTCGTGCCGCATCGATCCGCGGGCGATTGACCTTGGCCCAGCTAGCGAGCGCAAAGAGATGCTCAATCAGCGAACGCCCGAGATCGGTGATGCCATAGGTCACTTTGGGCGGAATGGTCAGCTCGACCTCCCGCCAGACGAGGCCCTCGCGTTCCAGTTTGCGGAGTGTCGCGGTCAGGACGCGCTGCGAGATGTCGGGGATCAGTTTGCGCAAACCGGTAAACCGCTGATCATCCCGCCCAAGATGCAGGAGGATCAGGATACTCCATTTGTCACCGATGCCATCGATGACACCGCGCACCGGGCAATTTTCAGGCTCTCCTCGGTCTTCGCGCGTCATGTGCCCAATTTTTTCGGTTACAAAAAAGTGCCTACTTCCTTTTTATTACCGTCACCATATTCCTGATGCAGGCTCACATCAAGGGCCGGAAATTGGAATTGGGCATTCCGCTGAAGAGCGCATTGGCCACCGCAGCAGGAGCATTGATGATCATGACCACCACCGCATCGGCCCCATCGAACAAGGACCGCGCTATTGTCGAAGCGTTTTACACCCGGCTGATCAATCCAGCCGGTGCGCAGGACAAGATGGCCGAGGCTGAGCGCATTCTGGCCCCGAACTTCGGTAGCATTGGCGACTATTCGGGCTATGTGAAGACGCGCGAGGAACTCGCCAAGCAGCTTGGCGGCTTCGCCCAATTGATGCCGGACCTGAACTGGCAGATTGAAGACATTATCGAAGCCGGTAACCGATTTATCGTTCGCAGCCGGGTGACCGGCACGCCAAAAGGTCCGCTCTTCGGGGTCGACGGCCAAGGCAAGAGCTTTACCGTGATGTCAATCGATGTTCACGAGGTCGACGGCGGCCAGATCGTGAAGGTCTTTCACGTCGAGGATTGGGCGGCGGCCTTGCGGCAGCTTTCCGGCAAATAGAACTGCACCAGCACAACGGCGGCGCAACCCCTTCATACCGGTCGCGCCGCTCAATATAAAGAAATCTTTATATCTTTATTGCGCCCCTCGCGCATCTTTGGTATAGCGCCGCCAGCCGGTCCGATAGGGGCCGTGATTTCCTGTGCGCCGAGCGACCCATCCGGGGTTGTCGTGCAGCGCGGATACAGTCGAGGGTTCCATGGATTACATCGTAAAGGACATCAACCTTGCCGCTTTCGGCCGCAAGGAGATCGAGCTTGCTGAAACCGAAATGCCGGGCCTGATGGCCATCCGCGAGGAATACGGCCCGGCCCAGCCGCTCAAGGGCGCGCGCATCGCCGGTTCGCTCCACATGACGATCCAGACCGCTGTGCTGATCGAGACGCTGACGGCGCTCGGCGCGGATGTCCGCTGGGTTTCGTGCAACATCTTCTCGACGCAAGACCATGCCGCCGCCGCGATCGCCGCTGCCGGCATTCCGGTTTTCGCCTACAAGGGCGAGACGCTGGACGAATATTGGGATTACACCGCGAAGCTGTTCGACTGGCACGGCGGCGGCGTTCCGAACATGATCCTCGATGACGGCGGCGATGCCACCATGCTCGTCCACTACGGCCTCAAAGCCGAGAATGGCGATGTGGCCTTCCTCGACAAACCGGGCTCGGAAGAGGAAGTGATCTTCTTCGCGCTGATCAAGAAGCTGCTCTCCTCCAAGCCGAAAGGTTGGTTCGCCGAGGTCGCGAAATCGATCCGGGGCGTTTCGGAAGAGACCACCACGGGCGTGCATCGCCTCTACAAGCTCGCCGAAGAAGGCAAGCTTCTCTTCCCGGCGATCAACGTCAACGACTCGGTCACCAAGTCGAAGTTCGACAACCTCTATGGCTGCCGTGAATCGCTCGTCGACGCGCTCCGCCGCGGCACCGACGTGATGATGGCCGGCAAGGTCGCTTTCGTCGCCGGCTTCGGCGATGTTGGCAAGGGTTCGGCGGCCTCGCTCCGTCAGGCCGGCGCCCGTGTCATCGTCTCGGAAGTCGATCCGATCTGCGCCCTGCAGGCGGCGATGGAAGGCTATGAAGTCGCGACAATCGAAGACGCCCTGCCGCGCGCCGACATCTATGTCACCGCGACCGGCAACAAGGACATCATCACGATCGAGCACATG
The DNA here is from genome assembly GCA_002256205.1 of Rhizobiales bacterium PAR1. Taxonomy (GTDB): domain Bacteria; phylum Pseudomonadota; class Alphaproteobacteria; order Rhizobiales; family Beijerinckiaceae; genus Rhabdaerophilum. The sequence goes on along the minus strand of NKIW01000005.1, from coordinate 197,147 downwards.
CGCGGCATGAAGGATCGGGCGATCGTCTGCAACATCGGCCACTTCGACAACGAAATTCAGGTCGCGGGCCTGAAGAACTACAAGTGGACCAACATCAAGCCGCAGGTCGATGAAATCGAGTTCCCGAAGGGCAACCGCATCATCCTGCTCTCGGAAGGCCGCCTCGTGAACCTCGGCAATGCCATGGGTCACCCGTCCTTCGTGATGTCGTCCTCGTTCTCGAACCAGACGCTGGCGCAAATCGAACTCTGGGCCAACAAGGACAACGGCAAATACGACAAGAAGGTCTACACCCTGCCGAAGTTCCTCGACGAGAAGGTCGCGGCGCTCCACCTCGGCAAGCTTGGCGTGAAGCTGACCAAGATGTCCAAGGAGCAGGCGGATTACATCGGCGTGCCGGAAAAGGGCCCGTTCAAGCCAGATCACTACCGCTATTGATGTACCCTTCGGCGGGCCGTATTCCGGCTCGCCGCGATATTCCGCTTCTGTTCTTGCAAATTTGGCGCGTCCGGGAAACCGGGCGCGTTATTTGTTTGTTAACCACTTCCTGACGGAGTCTTGGCCTGCTTAAAGTGCGGCGGCGCGATTCATGCGGTGATTCGCGCCAAGCAGCAGACTATCGGTATGGCAACGGTGTTCGCGCGGCGAGGCGGCTAAGCGCGAGGAGGCCCGAGCATGGGGACGAACCCGACGGAAGATGCGCCAGAGGCACGGCGCACCGGGATAAAACCTTCATTCCCCGACGCTTTCTTGCGCCGGACGTGCTCTGCTGCGGCACTTCTCGCTGGCAGCTTCGTTCCCGTGGCGGCACGCGCCGCGGGGACAACGGACGGCTTCGATCTTCGTCTGCCTTCGGCGATCAGCAAGTTTGATCTGGTTCATAGCGCGCTGCCGCTCAGTCTCGCGCTGCTCGTCATCACGGTTTATGCCGCGACGATCTCGATTTTTCATGTCCGGGCGCGGCGCCTGTGGAACGAGCATTTCGAGGAACAGAACCGGATGATCCGGGATGCGCAGGCGCAGGCCGAGCGTTCCAGCCTGTTTCTGACTGCGGACCGACAATTGCTGGTTGCCTGGAATGGTCCGAAAGGCGAGCCGGAATTCGAGGGTGACCCCGGCATCGTCATCGAGACCACCAATGCTCAGCGCGTGCTGGATTTTAACGAGTGGCTGGCACCGGAAGATGCGCGCCAGCTGCACCAGAAGGCGCTGCTGCTGCGCTCGGAAGGGGCGAGCTTTTCGGAACAGGTGAAGTCCCTGCGCGGTGATTTCGTCGAGATCGAAGGGCGGCCCGTAGCCGGGCGCGCGGTGATGGCGATCAAGATCGCGACCGGCGAACGCCTCGCCGTTGCGCGGATGATGGACGAGAAGAACGCGCTCGAATCGGCACAGAGCCAGCTTCGCACCGTGCTTGAAGCCATTCCCCAGCCGATCTGGCTCAGGGATCGCGCCGGCAAGCTCGGTTGGGTCAATCAAGCCTACGCCCATGCGGTCGACGCGCCTGGGCCGGAAATGGTGCTCGCCTCGCAAGCAGAGATTCTCGACAGCGATGACCGCGCAGTGATCCGCAAGACGCAGGCGCGGCAGGGACGCTATCAGGGCTCCGTGACTGCAATTTTCTCCGGCCAGCGCCGCAAGGTCGATGTCGTGGAAGTTGCCGGGCCTGAGGGCGGCGGCGGTTTCGCGCTCGACATCAGCGAACTTGAGGCGACGCGTCTGGCGCTTGAGCGACAGATGGAAGCGCATGTCCGCACGCTCGACGAACTCCCGACCGCCGTGGCGATTTTCGACCGCCAGCAGCGGCTGACCTATTCAAACCGCGCCTTTGCCGATCTTTTCGCGCTGGATGCCGGTTTTCTCGCCAGCATGCCCGCGAATGGTGAACTGCTGGACCAGCTCCGCTCCAAGGGCCGCCTGCCGGAAGCGAGCGATTTCCGCCAGTGGAAGGCATCGCTTCTTGCGCAATACGCCGCAACGGAGACCAGCGAGCACGGTTGGCGGCTGCCGAACGGGCGTTCGCTCCGCGTCGTTATCACGCCCAATCCGCAGGGCGGGGTGACCTATCTCTTCGAGGACGAGACCGAGCGTTTCGCGCTCGCGACCGAATACGACCAACTCAAGAATACCCAGTGGGAAACGCTGATGGCGCTTTCCGAGGGCGTCGGCGTGTTCGGCTCGGATGGCTGCATCCAGCTCTCGAACCCCGCCTTTTCCAAAATCTGGGGTATCGAGCCGGAAAAGCTGCAAGGCAGCCCGCATGTTGAGGAAATCGGTGCGGCCGCGACGCGCGCCACCGGCACGACCTGGCGCAATATTTCACAGATCGTCTGCTCGCTTTCCGAAGCGCGCGACGATGCCCAATTCGAGACCAAGACCTCGGACGGGCGCGTGCTCATCGTCGTGACAACCCCGCTGCCGGACCGGGCAACGCTGGTCACCACGACGGATGTCACCGATACGGTTGAAGCCGAAAACCGGCTACGCGAGCATAACGAAGCGCTGCGGCAAGCCGCGCGTCTGCGTACCGATTTCATCAAAAGCGTGTCGTTCGAACTGCGCTCACCGCTGACGTCTGTGGTGGGCCTTGCACAGGCTCTCGCGGAGGGCGTTGCGGGCGAACTCACCCCGCGGCAGCTGACCTATGCGCAGGATCTCTCCCGTGCGGCGGACGCCGTGCTGGCACTGACGGCGGATATTCTTGATCTCGCCGGCGCGGAAACCGGTGGCGTCGAGATTACCCGTGAGACCTTTGATCTCTCGGCGGCCATTCAGGATGCGATGGAAGGCCTCAAGGATCGCCTCGGCGATGCCAAGGTGCGCCTCGCGCTCAATCTCCAGTCCGGCGTCGCGCAGGTGAGCGCGGATCCGAAGCGCTTCCGGCATATCGTGTTCAATCTGCTTGCCAATGCCGTCTCGTTCTCGGCGGCCGGCGATGTGGTGCGGCTCGCGGTGCGTCGCGATGAGAAAGCTGCTGAGCCGGGCCTGACGATCGAGGTTTCCGATAGCGGCAAGGGGCAGGGTGCGATGAACCGCGCCAATGATGGCGGCGCCCCGGCCATCGAGCGCGAGCGCGGCCTGCGTTATTCGCTCGCCAAAGCGCTGGTGATGCTGCATGGCGGGCGGATCGAAGTGGCGGATGATCCGCGCGGCGGCCACCTCACCCGCGTCTTTCTCCCGCACGCGTGATCTCGAACAGGCGTCATCTCAAACAGGAACGGCCCAAAGTACTATGAGCCGAGATACCATGAACAAAGAGGCGCTGGTCTGGACGATCGACCTCCCCGATGAAGCCGCCAGCATCCGTTTTGCCGAAAGGCTCGCGGCGGAGCTTCGTCCCGGCGATCTCGTGACGCTCGGCGGCGATCTTGGCGCCGGCAAGACGACCTTCGCCCGCGCCATGATCCGCGCTATGACACGGTCGCCGCAGCTGGAAGTCCCGAGCCCGACCTATACGCTGATGCAGACCTACGATGCGCCGGATTTCCGCATCGTCCATGCCGATCTCTACCGTGTCGCGGATGTGACCGAACTTGTGGAACTGGGCTGGGAAGACGCCGCCGAGAATGCCATCGTGCTCTGCGAATGGGCCGAAAAGGCCGGCGACATCCTCACGCCGGACCGGCTTGAGGCCCGTTTTGATATTCCGCCGGGCGGCGAGGGGCGTATCCTCACGCTCACCGGGCATGGCCGGCTCGCGAGCCGCCTGCAGCGCGCCAAGGCAATCCAGAAGCTCTTCGAACGCGGCGGCTTCTCTGACCCTGATCGGGAATTCATGCTCGGCGATGCCTCCGTGCGCGCCTATGAGCGCGTGCGCGACCCGAAAACCGGGCGCAAGGCGATCCTGATGATTGCGCCGCGCCGGCCCGATGGCCCGGCGATCCGCCTCGGCAAGAGCTATTCGACGCTGGTGCATCTCGCGGAATCCGTCGATGCCTTTGTGGCCATCGCGCGTGGCCTGCGCGAGATCGGCTTTTCCGCGCCGGAGATTTACGCCACAGACCTTGAAGCCGGGCTTCTCCTGATCGAAGATCTCGGCCCGCTCGGCGTCATCGATGAAAATGGCCCGATCCCCGAGCGCTATGGCCTTGCCGTCGATGTCCTGGCGGAACTCCATTCGCGCGTTCTGCCGAATGAACTCCCGGCTGAAGGCGTCATCACCCACAAACTTCACCGCTATGATCTCGAGGCGCTGACCATCGAGACCGAGTTGTTGCTCGACTGGTTCTTCCCCTATCGCACACAGCGCACACCCAATGCCGGCACGCGGCTCTCTTTCATCGATACCTGGGTCTCGATCCTTGAGGCGGTGCTCTCGGGGGAAAAGACCTGGAGCCTGCGCGATTATCACTCGCCGAACCTGATCTTCATCCCGGAGCGCGAGGGTTTGCGCCAGATGGGGCTGATTGATTTTCAGGACTGCGTGATCGGCCATCCCGCCTATGACGTGGTTTCGCTGCTTCAGGATGCACGCGTCACCGTGCCGGAAGAGCTGGAGCTACAGCTTCTGGTGCGTTACGCCCGGCAGCGTCGCGCACGCGACCCGGATTTCGACATGCAGGCCTTTGCAACGGCCTATGCCATTATGGGCGCCCAACGCGCGACCAAGGTGCTCGGCATTTTCGTCCGGCTCGACCGGCGCGACGGCAAGCCAGCCTACCTCAAGCATATTCCGCGCATCGAGGCCTATCTGAAGCGTTGCCTTGCGCATCCTGCCTTGGCAAAGCTGAAGGGATGGTATGAAGCGAATCTTCCGGGATTCGCGCCCGAGGTGGCGGAAACACGGCATGACAACGAAACCAAACCAATCGTTGAAGCTCGAAATGGCGATGCTGCTGGCGGCGGGCCTCGGCACGCGGATGCGCCCGCTGACGGACAGCCTGCCGAAACCGCTGGTGAAGGCGGGGGGCAAGACGCTGCTCGATCATAACCTCGACCAGCTTGCAGCGTGCGGCGTCGCGCACGCCATCGTCAACGTCCATTACCTCCCCGACCAGATCATCGCGCATGTCGCCGGCCGCCGCGTGCCGAAGATCACGATTTCGGATGAGCGCGACGCCATTCTTGATTCGGGTGGCGGCATTCTCAAAGTGATCGACCAGTTCGACGGCGCGCCGTTCTTCTCGCTCAACGCGGATACGATCTGGCTTGATGGCCCCAGGCGCAACCTTGACCGGATGCGGGCGCATTTCGACCCGGAGACGATGGATGTCCTGCTGCTGGTCGCGCCCGCCGTGACCACGATCGGCTGGGGCAACAAGGGTGATTTCTTCCTCCATCAGGATGGCACCTTGCGGCGCCCCAGCAAAAGTGAGGTCGCGCCCTTCGCCTATACCGGCGTTGCGATCCTCAAGCCTGAGAGCTTTGCCGGTCGCCCGGCGGTTTTCTCGCTCAACCGAATTTTTGATGATGCAGCAGAGGCAGGACGCCTCCATGGCCTCCGGCTCGACGGGCTCTTCATGCATGTCGGCACGCCAGAAGCGCTGGCCGAAGCCGAACGCGCGCTCGACCTCTTCGACCGGTAGCAGGCGATGGCGCGGGTGATTCCCAACGTTTTTACGCTCGCGGCAGGCCGGAATTTTGCGCGGAGCGTAGTTGATGCTGTGCTCTCCCGGCGCCTCATCGACTTGCCGTTCGCGGAAAACCCGGCACTTCTTGCGGATCTGACGATTTATGTCCCGACACAGCGTATCCGGCCCATGCTGGAAACAGCCTTCGCGGAAGCGCTTTCGCCACGCCCGGCGATCCTGCCGCGCATCCGGCCGCTCGCCGAACCCGGTGATCCGCTGGATCGCCTGATCGCAGGCGAGGACGCGGCAAGCCTTCCTGCGGGCTCCCTTCCAGCCATCGCCACTGTCGCACGGCGCTTCCTGTTGCTGCCGCTGGTCGAGCGCTGGCGCGGACTTCTCCGCCACGCTGCAACGGGGGCAACAGCGCCCGCGGGTTCGGCGGTCTCGGTGCGGGAAAGCCTCGCACTAGCCGATGCGCTCGGACGCCTCATCGACGAAATGCAGATCGCCGGCGTGCCGCTCGCAGGTCTCACTTCGACCGCACCGCCGGGCTATGACCCCGCCAAATTCGACGCCTATTGGGCACAATCGCGCGAATTTCTGCGCATCGCAGCGGAATACTGGCCGAAAGAGCTGCAACGCATGGGATCGGCGGACGAGATGGAACTCCGCCTTGCTGCCATCGATGCCGAGGCCGCACGGCTTCACGAGACCGATCCCAAGACGCCGCTGCTGGTGATCGGCTCGACAGGCTCCGTGCTCGCCACGGCGCGCCTCATGCGTGCCGTCGCACGGCTTGACCACGGCGCTGTTGTGCTGCCGGGGCTTGATCTGACACTCGATGCGCGCGGCTGGGCCGACATCGCGGCGGAAAACGCCAGCCTTGCGACGCGATTTGCGCATCCGCAAGCCGCGCTCAAGCGCACCTTGGCGGAAATTGGACTGTCACGCGAAGCGGTGCAATCGCTTGATGCAGGCGAAGCCCACCCGCGCAACCGCGCGCTATCGGAGGCTCTGAGGCCCGCCGAGTCGGTCGATCTCTGGCGGGAAACGCGCGCGAAAATCGATCTCGATGCGGCCTTTGCCGGCCTCGACGTCATCGTCGCCGGGGACGAGCGCGAGGAAGCGCTCGCGGTCGCCATCCTGATGCGCGAGACGCTCGAAGACCCTGATGCCACCGTCGCTTTCGTGACGGCGGATCGCGGGCTTGCGCGCCGGGTCGGTATGGAATTGCGACGCTGGGGGCTTGCCGTCGAGGATACCGCAGGCAACCGTCTTTCAGAGCGCCCGGTCGGAATCTTCCTCCGGCTCTTTCTCCGCGCCGCCCGGCAGCGGGACGGCGGCTCAATCCTCGCCTTCCTGCGTCATCCCTTCACCCGCCTCGGGTTTGATCAGGCTACGATTTCTGCGCTCACTGATGCGCTGGAACTGCTGGTGTTCCGGGGTCGGCATTTCGCGCCGGATCTTTCCTTGCCGGACCGTGTGCGCCATGCACTTGCCCACAAGGATGACTACGAACACCCTGCGGTAGCGCGCATTCCCGCCACGCGGCGCGAACAGCTTCACACCCTTGTTGCTCTCCTCGAACGGGAATTCGTGCCGTTTTCGGCGAGCGCGCCGGAGCAATCCATCGCGGATTTCGCGGTGATGCTGATCACAATACTCACGCGCCTGAGCGCGGATGCTTCCGGTCGATCCTGCCTCGATGAAGAACCTGAAGCGGCTGATCTCATCGAGGTTCTCACCGAACTTGGTGCGCATGGCCAAACCTGCCGCCTGGCCCCCGCTGCCGTGGATGGCGCAATCGAACTGTTCCTGAGCGAAAAGACGCTACTGCAAGGCACCAAGACCCATCCATGTGCAGCGATCCTTGGCCCGCTGGAGGCCCGTCTCGTCGCTGCGGACAGGGTGATCATCGGCGGGCTCAACGAAGGCTCCTTCCCGCCCGTGGCGGAGGAAGACGCCTTCCTGAACCGCGCAATGCGACTCGATCTGGGCCTGCAACCGCCCGAACGCCGCATCGGCCAGAGCGCGCACGACTTCCTGATGCTCGCGGGCAGCCCCAGAGTGGTGCTTACGCGCTCCGCCCGCGCGGGCGAAGCGCCCTCGCTCGCCTCGCGCTTCCTCAGGCGGCTTGAGGCCTTCGCCGGGGAAGTCCACTGGAAGCAAATCGTTGCGCGGGGTGACGCCAACCTTCGGCTTGCGCGCCAGCTCGATGCGCCCGGCGGCTATGCGCCGATCAAGGCACCCGAACCCGTCCCGTCTGCGCCGCGCCTGCCCAAAAAGCTTTCGATCACCGAGATTGAAACGCTGCGCAAAGACCCCTATGCGATTTACGCGCGCCATTTCCTTGGCCTGCGGCCGCTCGACCCCATTGACCCCGTGCTGGATGGGCGCGAGCGCGGCACACTCCTGCACGCGTGCCTCGAGGAATACGCGAAAGGCGAACCGCCCGCCGACCCTGAAGCCGCCGAGCACCATCTGCGTGAGATCGGCGCGCGGCATTTCGAGCCCCTGCGTCATGAGAGCGAACGTTTCCACTTCTGGTGGCAGCGGTTTCTGGCCATCATTCCCGGCTTTGTCGCCTTCGATCGCACCCGCCGCGACAAGGGCATGCGCATCCTGACCGAGGTCCGCGGACGGCTGGTGCTCGACCTGCCGGATGGCGGCTCCATCACGCTTTCGGGCAAGGCGGACCGGATCGAAACAGGGCCGGACGCGAGACTGGCGATCTTCGACTACAAATCCGGCCCACCCCCCTCCAAAACGGCGGTCGCCTCCGGCAAGGCGCCGCAGCTTCCCATCACGGCATCGCTGGCGCTCCGGGGCGGATTTTCTGCGCTGTCCGAGCCAAACGGCGTGTCCGAGCTGGCCTATGTCGGCATCGGCGGCGTCAAACCCGTCGAACCGCAGGCCATTGAAGGCAAGGATATTTCGGTTGAGAGCGTGATCTCGACGAACTGGGCCCAGCTTGAGGCGGAACTCGCGGGTTTCGCGCGTGGTGAATTGGCCTATCGCGCCACCGGGAAATCCGGGCAGGGTGACCAGCCCGGTGATTACGATCACCTCGCGCGCGTCGCGGAATGGCGCGCAACCGGCAATGCCGCCGAGCCGGGCGATGAGACCAGCGAGGCTTCCGAATGATTTCGAAGCCACTCCTCCCGGATGACGAAAAGGCGATCCGCATCGAGGCGACATCCCCCGGTGTTGATGCCTGGGTTTCCGCCAATGCCGGTTCAGGCAAGACCAGCATCCTGCGCAACCGCGTGATCCGGCTGCTGCTTGATGGTGTCGCGCCGGACCGCATCCTCTGCCTCACCTTCACCAAGGCAGCGGCGGCGGAAATGCAGGGCCGCATTTTCGAGGAACTCGCGCATTGGGTGACGCTGGACGATGCGGCGCTGCGGCAGAAAATCGCGGAACTCATCAGCGTATCCACGGCGAGTGTGACCATCGAGCCGCGCCAGTTGACGCTCGCGCGTACGCTTTTTGCCCGCGCCATCGAGGCGCCGGGCGGGCTCAAGATCCAGACGATCCATGCTTTCGCCGAGCGCGTTTTACATCTCTTTCCGCTCGAAGCCGGGGTGCCGCTCGATTTCTCCGTGCTCTCCGAGCCGGACAGCCTCGCGATGCGCAATGGCGCCCGGCAGGCGGTGATCGAGGCGGCAATCCGGGAGGAGGCCTCCCCTCTCGGCAAGGCCTTTTCGGAAATTCTCGGCGCGACGGGCATGGACGGCTTTGCCCGCGCACTTGACTCGGCGCTCAAAGCGCTTTCCGGCCTTGCGATGCGGGGCGAGACGCCCCCCGATGCCGCCAAGCGGGAGGCGATCTATCGGCGCGCCCTCGGCGTGCCGAAGGGCGAGACCGCCGGGAAAATCGAAGCGGATTTTGCGAGCGCTGCCCTTTCGGCGGGCGTGCTTTCCGAAGCCGCCGAAACCATCCGCACCCAGAAAAAACTCAGCGATGCCCAGAGCAAGCTCGCGGCGGATTTCGAGGCTGTGGCACAGTTGCGCGCATCGGAGGCCGACTGGGTTCCTCCTTATCTCAAGCTGTTCCTTACCGGCGAGGGAGAGCCGCGCAAATCGGTCTTTGTCGCCGCGATCAAAAAGGCCAATCCTGAATTCGAAGCCATCGAGAGTGATGCGAAGGAGGCCTGCCGCCTCTACCTCGACCGCAAGCGTGCCCTCAACGCCTTCAACCGCTCACTGGCCTTGCTGATTTTCGCCGAGGCTGTGCTGACGCGCTTTACGGCTGCGAAACGGGCCGAGAACGCGCTCGACTTTGACGATCTCATCGCCGCGCTCCGCCGCTTGCTGCTCTCGGGGCAATCGAGCTGGATCATGCTCAAGCTCGATGCCGCCATCGAGCACGTCCTCGTCGATGAGGCGCAGGATACGACCCGCGAGATGTGGGACATTGTGCGCGGACTGACGGAGGAATTCTTCGCCGGCGAGGGCAAGGCGCGGCGGGAGCGCTCGATCTTCGTCGTGGGAGACGAGAAGCAATCGATCTTCTCGTTTCAGGGCGCCGATCCGACGGTTTTCGAAGAATCCCGGCGCTACTTTGCGCAAAAGTCCTTGCGCCCGAAGCACATCCATAAACCCGTTGCGCTCAACTATTCCTTCCGCTCCAGCACCGATATTCTCGATGCAGTGGATGCGGTTTTTGGCTCTCCCGAGCAGCGTGAAGGCCTCACGGCCGAGGGCGGGGAAATCCGTCATATCGCTGCGAAAGGAAACTTTCCGGGCCTTGTCGAGATCTGGCCGCTGGAACGCCCGACCGCCGAGGAGGATGCCCCGCCCGGAGCGCCACGTGATTCCGCCGTCAAACTGGCGGCGCGGATTGCTGACGAGATCGCGGGTTGGCTGAAATCCGGCCAGCGTCACCTCGCCGATGGCAAGCGGATCGAGCCGGGTGATATCGTTATCCTCGTGCGCAGTCGCGGGCGGTTCTTCTCGGCCATGCTGCGCGCGCTGAAGATGCGGAAAATTCCGGTTTCCGGCGCGGACAGGCTGAAGCTTCAGGACGAACTCGTCATTCGTGACCTGCTCGTCATCGCGGAGGCGGCGCTACTCAGGGATGATGATCTGGCGCTGGCGACGGCGCTCCGGACGCCGCTCTTCGCACTTTCCGAGGTGACGCTCGAGCGTCTCGCCCGCAGCCGGAAAGCTTCGCTCTGGGACGCGGTTCAGGCAGATGATGCGCCGGATGTGCGCCCGCTTGCGGCAGCACTCATACGGCTGAGCACCATGGCGACATGTGCCTCGCCCTTCGAGTTCTTCGCGAGCCTCCTCCACGAGCTGGCCCCGGGGATGCCGGGCCTGAACGGGCGGCAGGCCTTTCTCACCCGCCTCGGCCTTGATGCGGCGGACCCCATCGACGCCTTCCTCTCCGAGGCGCTGGGGTTCACACAGAGTGAGCCCGGCGCTCTGCTGCTCTTCGTGCTCGCCCAACGCGAACGGGAAAGCGTCATCAAACGCGATCTCGAACAGGGCAGCAACCGCGTCCGGGTGATGACGGTGCATGGCGCGAAGGGACTTGAGGGGCGGATCGTATTTCTCGGCGACACCGTCGGCAAGCCCGAGAGCGCCAAGGAACCGCCCGCGATCCTGCTCCGGGACGAAGCGGATACGCCCGTCCTTGCGTGGGGCGGCACCCGCGATGAAGAGCCCGAGCCGATGCGCGCGGTGCGCCGGGCCGACCGCCGCAAGCTCCTCGCGGAATACCGCCGCCTTCTCTATGTCGGCATGACCCGCGCGGCGGACCGGCTCTATGTCTCCGGCTATGCCAAGAAGCCTACCAAGGCGGAGCTGACCGCCGGCGCCGAAAAGGCCCCGCCCGACGACGTGATGGAATGGTCGTGGTATGATCTGATGCGCGCCGGTCTTGCGGATTTTCCGCGCATGACCGATCTCGCGGATACTGCGGGCGAGCCTGACGCGATCACTGGGGCACCGCGCACGATCCGGCGGTTGAAGTCCGATATTCCGGCGGCAAAAGCCAGTGATACGGACCGCGTTTCGCCGGAAGCGGAAGCATCCTTGCCCGCATGGCTGCTTCGCCCTGCGCCCGTATCGCCCGTGCCTTTGCCGCCGATCCGCCCCTCGAAAGCGCGCTTCACACCTGCTGAAGGCCCTCCGCCCGGCGAAGAGAGCGGTGCCTTTGCCCGGCAACGCGGCATCGTTCTGCATCGACTTTACGAAAGCCTGCCGGGGGTTGAAGCCTCACGGCGCGCAGCGGTTGGGCGGGCGTTGCTGACCCGTCTTGCGCCGGAGGTTTCTGAGGAAACGGCGGTGCGCCTGATCGAAGGCGTGATCCATGTTCTGGATTCGCCGGATGGCCAACGCATTTTCGGCGCGACGTCACGCCCGGAAGTCGCGATCTCCGGCGAAATCACGCTCCCGGATGGCACAAGGCGGCCGATTGCCGGGCGGATCGACCGGCTAATCGTCAGCCCCGAGGCGGCTGAGATTGTCGATTTGAAGACCGGCAGACCGCGCGATGCGACAGGTGTTCCAAGCATTATGCGGCAAATGGCGCTTTATCGTGCTGTTTTGCAGGCGATATACCCGGATCGGGTCGTCTCTGCGACCATCCTCTGGACCGAGACCGGTGCCATCCAGCGCTTGCCCGATGCCACGCTCGCCAAGGCGTTGGAGGCCATCACATGAGAGTGAAGCGCATTCCGGGCCGAGTTTGTCCGGCATTCTTGATTCCGTAAGCCCCAGTCCTTACGTTAGGGGCCAACAGAGACTTCAAACGAGGAAGGAACCCGTCATGGGCGCGAATACCCACACTGTCACCGACAAGAGCTTTGCAGCCGATGTGCTGCAATCGGCGGAGCCGGTGGTTGTCGATTTCTGGGCCCCGTGGTGCGGCCCGTGCAAGATGATCGCGCCGGCGCTCGATGAAATTGCGGCCGAGATGGCTGGCAAGATCAAGATTGCCAAGGTCAATGTTGACGAGAATCAGGAAATCGCCGCGCAGTACGGCATCCGCTCGATCCCAACGCTGATGATCTTCAAGGACGGCAAGCTGGCCGCGACCAAGGTCGGCGCTGGCTCTAAGAGCGATCTTTCCAAGTGGATCACCACCTCGGCCTGAGCACGTCGATAGGCGTGTGATTTGAACATTCCGGTGCCCTCAAGGGCGCCGGTTTTCCTTTCCAGGGGGAGCGTCGTGAGGGCGCTGAGAAGTCGATAAGGAAGGTTTCCTTCCGCCGCGACGACCCTTCGAACCTGATCCGGATCATGCCGGCGAAGGGATGGAGCTGATTTTTCCGTCTTGTCGCAGTGTGTCTGGATCGCCCTTTTTAGAGGCGGCGACCTTCCATGGCTCGATCACGGCGCGTGTTTTCAACCCTTCTGGCTGGCTTGATAGGCGGCGTGCTCCTGTTGGGCGGGGCGGCGCTTGCACAGGGTAAAACAACCATTCAGGTCTACACGACGCTGCTTCCCGAATCGCTCGCAGAGTTCAAGGCCGCATTCGAGGCCGAAAACTCAGAGATCGAGCTGATCTGGCGTCGCGAATCGACCGGCGTGCTGACGGCACGCATCGCAGCTGAGGGCGAGAACGCCCGTGCCGATGCGATCTGGGGTCTCGCCGTGACCTCGATGCTGGATTTCAAGAAACGCGGGCTGCTTCAGCCCTATGCGCCAAAGAATCTCGCCGAAGTCCGGCCTGCTTTCCGCGATCCCGACCCCGTTCCCTCGTGGGTTGGCATGGAAGCTTGGGCGGCGGCGGTCTGTTTCAATACCATCGAAGCTGCCAAGCTCGGCCTGCCGAAGCCAACCTCGTGGCATGACCTCACCGACCCGCGCTTCAAAGGCAAGATCACCTTCTCAAACCCTGCAGCCTCGGGCACCGGCTACTTTCACGTCTCGGCCTGGATCCAGATCTTCGGCGAGGCCAAGGCTTGGGACTTCATGGAAAAGCTCCACCCGAATGTCGCGATCTATGAGCCTTCGGGCACGCGACCCTGCCGCCATGCCGCGACGGGGGAATTCCCGGTCGGCATTTCCTATGAGCTCGCGGGCATGATCGAGAAAGGCAAGGGCGCACCGATCGAGATCCTGCTGATGAAGGAAGGCGGTGGCTGGGATATGGATACCGCCGCGATCCTCAAGAATGCTCCGCACCCGGCAGAAGCGCAAAAGCTGATGGATTTTGCCGCAAGCCGCAAGGCCAACACGCTTTACGCTAAGTGGGTGCCACAGGTCGCGATCGACGGCATTGCGACCCCGCCAGCGAACTACCCGGAAGGTGTGGCGGCCTCGATGATCAAGAATGATTTCGGCTGGGCCTCGGAAAACCGCGACCGCATTCTCAAGGCCTGGAGCGAGCGCTTCGAGAAGAAGTAAGCGCCTATTTCGGCAGACTGCCGTCCGCTTGCAGGACATCGCCCGCAAGATAGAGCGAGCCAGTGATGACAATGCGCGGCTGCTCGGACCATGTCCGGGCACCAAGGTATCGCAGGCTGTCCTCGACGGACCCGGCCTGTGCTGCGGGCATGCCGAGCTTGCGCGCGACAGCTGCCAATTCATCTGGTGGGCGGGTCCCCTCACCCGGCACGGGAACAGCCAAAAACTCCTGCGCGAGGCCGATGAAGGGCCGGAGGATCTCCTCCGCATTCTTGCGCGCCATGGTTCCGGCGATCAGCACCAGCGGTCGGGGGCTGCGTTCCTCGAGTGCGCTCAGGGCCTCGGCGAGCACGCGCGCGCCATCGGCGTTATGGCCGCCATCGAGCCAGAGTTCAGCGCCTTCGGGCGCGAGCTTCGTCAGCTTGCCGGTGAGGCGCTGGAAGCGCGCCGGCCATTCGGCGCTGAGGAGGCCCGCTTCAATCGCCTTCTGGTTCATGCGCTCTGGCGCAACCTTGAGCAATGTCGCAATCGCGGTAGCGGCGTTGAGAATCTGGTGCCGGCCCGCAAGACGCGGCAGCGGCAGATCCAGAAAAGTATCCTCGGACTGGAAAACCATCCGTCCGCGCTCTTCGAAAGCCTGAAAATCTTGCCCGCCGACGAGGGCTGTCACGTCCCGCTTGCCGGCTTCGTGCAGGCAGACATCGAGCGCAGCCTGATCCATCTCGGCGAGGATCGCCGGCGTGCCACGCTTGAGGATGCCTGCCTTCTCGAAGGCGATTTTCTCAAGGGTATCGCCGAGGAATTCGCGGTGATCCATCGAGACCGGCGTGATCACCGAGGCGATGGGATGCTCGATAACATTGGTGGTGTCGAGCCGTCCGCCTAGACCGACCTCCAGCAGCACATAATCCGCCGGGTGCCGCGCAAAAAGATCGAAGGCCACCACCGTGGTGATTTCAAAAAATGTGATGGGTTCGCCGGCATTCACCGTTTCGATACGCTCGAAGGCTTCCACCAACGCGTCTTCGGTGACGAGCTTACCGCCTCCGGGCGCGGCAAGGCGGATGCGTTCGTGAAACCGAACGAGATGCGGCGAGGTGTAAGTATGCACAAGCGCGCCCGCGGCTTCCAGCATCGCGCGCATGAAGGCGATGGTCGAGCCCTTGCCATTGGTGCCGGCGACATGGATCACCGGCGGCAGCTTTCTCTCCGGATGCCCGAGCGCGGCGAGCAGCCGCTCCATCCGTCCGAGCGAGAGATCGATCAGGCGCGGGTGAAGCTGTGCGAAACGTGCGAGATAACCATCGGAATCGTGCATCGGCATGTTCGCGTGCCGCGATCAGGCCGCAGCTTCGCGCTTCGTGAGCAACCGGGCGAGACGCGACACGGTGCCGCGGATCTCCTTCCGGTGCAAAACCATATCGACCATGCCGTGATCATAGAGGTATTCCGCACGCTGGAATCCCTCGGGCAGCTTTTCACGAATGGTCTGCTCGATGACGCGCGGGCCGGCAAAGCCGATCATCGCGCCGGGTTCTGCGAAATGCACGTCACCCAGCATGGCGTAGGAGGCCGTCACGCCGCCCGTGGTCGGGTTTGTCAGTACGGCGATGTAAGGCAGGCCCGCGCGGCGCAGACGCTGGATGGCGACGGTGGTGCGCGGCAGCTGCATCAGCGAAAGAATACCCTCCTGCATGCGCGCACCGCCCGAGGCGATGAAGAGCACCAGCGGCGTCTTGCGCTCATAAGCGGTGGTCGCAGCCACGATCACGGATTCGCCCGCCGCCATGCCGAGCGAGCCGCCCATGAAGCTGAAATCCTGCACGGCCATGGTGATGGGGAGCGCATCGAGATTGCCAAAGCCGATCAGCACGGAATCGTTCATGCCGGTCTTGGCGCGGGCATCCTTCAGGCGATCCGTATAGCGCTTCTCGTCCTTGAATTTCAGCGGATCGACCGGCACATCCGGCACCTTGATGGCCTCATAAGCCCCACCGTCGAACATATGGGCGAGGCGCGCTTTCGCGCTCATCCGGAGGTGATGCTCGGAGCCGGGAATGACCCAGAGATTATCCTCGACCTCTTTCTGGAACACCATCTGCCCGGTATCCGGGCACTTGATCCAGAGATTCTCCGGCGTTTCGCGCTTCAAGAGCGAGCGAATCTTCGGCCGGACGAGATTGGTGATCCAGTTCATCGTGCTCTCTGTCGACATGATGTTCGGACCTTTCTGTTACTTCTTCACGCCACGAACCGCGTCGGCAAGGCCGGCGACAAGGTTCGTGACAGCGGATACGGTCTTGTCGGTCGCCTTGCCATTCGCATCAAGCGAGGTGCGGATAGCTTCGACCAGCGCCGAGCCGACCACAACACCATCGGCACCCTTGGCGATCGCCGCGGCATGTTCCGGCGCTTTCACGCCAAAACCGACAGCAACAGGCAGATCAGTATGCCGTTTGATGCGCGCCACCGCCGAGGAGACCTGGCCGAAGTCAGGTGTCGCCGTACCAGTGATGCCGTTGATCGAGACGTAATAGACAAAGCCGGAGGTATTCGCGAGCACCTTCGGCAGGCGTTTATCGTCCGTTGTCGGGGTAGCAAGGCGGATAAAGTTGAGGCCGGAGGCCAGCGCCGGCACGCAGAGCTCCGCGTCCTCCTCCGGCGGCAGATCGACGACGATCAGCCCGTCCACGCCCGCCTTCACCGCGTCGGCGAGGAACTTCTCGACTCCGTAGATGTAGATCGGGTTGTAATAGCCCATCAGCACGATCGGCGTTTCGGTGTTTTCCTTGCGGAATTCCGTCACCATCGCCAGCGTTTTCTTGAGCGACATGCCGGCAGAGAGCGCGCGCATCGACGCCCACTGAATCGCCGGGCCATCCGCCATCGGGTCCGAGAACGGCATACCGAGCTCGATGACATCGGCTCCGGCAGCGGGAAGCGCCTTCAGAAGCGCGAGGCTGGTCACCGGATCAGGGTCGCCCGCCGTGATGAAGGTCACGAGGGAGGCGCGGCCAGCGGCGGCGTTCTTGGCGAAACGGGCGGGAATACGGCTCGACATAACTCACATCCCCCCGAGATGTTCAGCAACGGTGAAGATGTCCTTGTCGCCACGGCCACAGAGATTCATCACCATGAGGTGGTCCTTCGGCAGCGTCGGGGCAAGGTCGATCACCTTGGCGAGCGCATGCGCGGGTTCGAGCGCCGGAATGATGCCCTCGAGCTTCGAGCAAAGCTGGAACGCAGCAAGCGCCTCGTCATCGGTCGCGAACAGATAGTTCACGCGCTTGATGTCATGGAGCCAGGAGTGTTCCGGGCCGATGCCGGGATAATCGAGGCCCGCCGAGATTGAATGCGCATCCTTGATCTGGCCGTCCTCGTCCATCAGGAGGTAGGTGCGGTTGCCGTGCAGCACGCCGGGGCGGCCGCCGGTCAGCGAAGCTGCATGAAGGCCGGTCGAAAGGCCGTGGCCAGCCGCTTCAACGCCATAGATCGCGACCGAAGGATCATCAAGGAAGGGATGGAATAGGCCGATCGCGTTCGAGCCACCACCAATCGCAGCAATCAGGCTATCCGGCAGGCGGCCCTCGGCTTCGAGCATCTGCGCCTTGGTTTCGTTACCGATGACGCACTGGAAATCACGTACCATCATCGGATAGGGATGCGGACCCGCCGCCGTACCGATGCAATAGAAGGTGTTATCGACATTGGTGACCCAGTCGCGGAGCGCCTCGTTCATGGCGTCCTTGAGCGTCTTCGAACCGGACGTCACCGGGACGACCTCAGCACCGAGCATCTTCATGCGGAAGACGTTGGGCTTCTGGCGTTCGACGTCGACCGCGCCCATGTAGACGACGCACTGCAGGCCATAGCGTGCACAGAGCGTGGCCGTCGCGACACCATGCTGGCCCGCGCCGGTTTCGGCAATGATGCGCTTCTTGCCCATGCGACGCGCGAGCAGGATCTGCCCGAGCACGTTGTTCACCTTATGCGCGCCGGTGTGGTTCAACTCGTCGCGCTTGAAGTAGATCTTG
The DNA here is from genome assembly GCA_002256205.1 of Rhizobiales bacterium PAR1. Classification (GTDB taxonomy): domain Bacteria; phylum Pseudomonadota; class Alphaproteobacteria; order Rhizobiales; family Beijerinckiaceae; genus Rhabdaerophilum. The sequence continues at coordinate 179,246 of NKIW01000005.1, read as the reverse complement.
GCGCCACCGAGATGCTCGGTCATGCGTTCGGCGAAATACAGCGGCGACGGACGGCCGACATAATGCGTCAGCATCGAGGTCATTTCGGCATGGAACGCCGGATCGGCCTTCGCATCCTCATAGGCCTTCTGCAAATCGAGGATCAGCGGCATCAGCGTTTCGGCGACAAAGCGCCCGCCGAAGATGCCGAAGCGGCCATTCTCGTCCGGTCCGGACCGGAAGGAATTCGGCTTTGCCTGCACTGTCATCACTTGCACTCCCGGTTCCACACGCGGGCTTAACCCGCCTCGCGCGCAGCGGCGATGAACGCCCTGATCTTTCCCAAATCCTTTACGCCCGGCGCGCTTTCCACGCCTGACGAGACATCGACACCGGAAAGCGTGAGGCCCATGCGCCGGATTGTCCGGATCGCCTCGGCCACGTTCTCCGGCGAGAGGCCGCCCGATAGCATGAACGGCATGGCAGGGGGAAGCGCGGAAAGGATATTCCAGTCAAACACCTTGCCGTGCCCGCCGGGATACGCCGCGTCTTTCGGCGGTTTGGCATCGAGCAGGACGTGATCGGCGACGCGCGCATAGGCCGAAACGGCCGCGAGATCGCTGGTTTCAGCCACGCCAAGCGCCTTCATGACCGGAATACCGAGGATGGTCCGTGCCTCACGCACACGCTCGAAACTCTCCTTGCCGTGAAACTGCCAGAGGTCAGGCGCGACGATGGAGCGCAGCATGCTCAGCTGGCTATCCTCGGGATCAACGACCAGCGCGACAATCTTCGCCCTGTTGCGGGCGGCAGGCGCCAGCTTGGTCGCCTGCTCCGGCGCGATGTTGCGCGGGCTTTTCGGGTGGAACACAAAGCCGATCATATCGGCGCCGGCATCGAGTGCCGTATCTAGACTTTCCAGCGTCTTCAGCCCGCAAATCTTGACGATGAGGCTCACGCCGAGATTCCGCTGGCTTTCGCGACAAGCGCTGCGGTCGCCAGATCGAACACCGCACCACCGGTAGATTTGTAGAGCGTGATATCGCCAGCCGCACGGGTGAACGTAACAGCGCCGCGTGCGAGATCGAAGAGATCGGCTTCGACGACCTCCGGCGTGATTAACCGCGCCTTGATCGGCTGGACAAGATCGCCGCCTTCTTTGAGCGCACCGCCACGCGTATCGACGAAAATGCGCGAACGAAGCACACAATCGTCATCGGTTTCGCGCATCTCAGGTGTAAACGCGCCGACAAGATCAAGATGGGCGCCAGGTTTGAGCCAGGCGCCACGCACCAGCGGCTCCTTCGAGAGCGTCGCGGTCGAGATGATATCGGCAGCACGCACGGCGGTTTCGAGATCATCCGCGACCTCTACCGTGATGCCCTCTGCGGCGAGGCTCGCTGCGACCTTCTCGGCGTTCGCACGCGTCTTGTTCCAGAGGATCGAGCGTGCGATCGGCCGCACGGCGCGATGCGCTTTGAGGAAGAACGGGGAAAGCGCGCCGGCACCGACCATCAGATGGGTCCGGGCATCGGGCATGGCAAGATAGCGGGCAGCCAGCGCCGAGGTCGCCGCCGTTCTCCAGAGCGTCAGACGCGTGCCATCAATAACGGCAAGTGTCGCGCCGGTATCGCCATCCATCAGCACATAGGTGCCCATGACGCTGGGGAGCCCGCGCGCGCCATTGCCGGGGAAGACATTGACAATCTTGACGCCGAGAAACCCGCCCGCGCCCGCCGCCCAGGCCGGCATCAGGAGATGGGTAGCATTACCATCGGTGCGCTCAACCGTATGATGGTGTCGCACCGGCACGACCATGTTAGCGCGCAGGGCGTCATCAACCGCACCAACAAGCGCGGGAAACTCGAGAACCCGGTCCACACCGGCAGCATCGACAACACGCATGTCCCAAGCCTTACCGGGAATTCGACAGGAGGGCAGTCACCGTAGACGGGGCCTCGCTCTTGAGGCGCGCGTTTTCGACCCTCAGGCTGTCACGCTCGCGGCGGAATGCCCGTTCCGCTTTGCGATGCCGGCCTTGGGCGAACCATGTCGTCATCGAGCCGATGATCACACCGACAACAAGGGTCGCGAAGAAGAAAACGAACAGCGGCACGGAGATCTTCAGCGCATCCGTCGCCGGGGAGACCGGATCAAGCACCAGCGTCACGATCTGGCGATTGGCGACGCCGAACAGCACCAGCGCCACGCCAATCGGCAACAGGATCAGAAATTTGATCAAACGCAGCACGGCTCTCTCCTTGCCGCCAAAACTATTGGCCTTGAATTGCCTTGGCCATCAACCCCAAAGGCTCGCCCTCAGGCGCGGCGGGCAGCCCCAGCCTTCGGGTTCAGACGGTCGCGCATTTCCTTGCCGCTTTTGAAGTACGGCACCACCTTGCCGGTGACGCTGACCTTCTCGCCCGTGCGCGGATTGCGACCCTGACGCGCATCGCGCTCCTTGATGGAGAAGGTGCCGAAGCCGCGCAACTCGACGCGATCACCCTGACGCAGCGCATCGGTGATTTCATCGAGGATGGCGTTGACGAGAATCTCGACATCGCGCTGATAGAGATGCGGGTTCATCTCGGCGAGTTTCAAAACGAGTTCTGATTTGATCATGGGATGCCTCTCTGACGGAGCCTTATCACGAATATCGCAATTAGTGCATTGATTTGGAATAACTATTCGCCCGAAGGGTGCCAGACGGAGACAAGACCGTCAAGCGCATTGCCTCCCATCACCTCCCGCGCGGCCTCGCGCAGAACGCCGGCGCCCTCCGCATCGGCAAGGCCGACGAGACCGGCCAGCGAGGTCAGGGTCGGGAAGCGATTGAGCGGCTGGCGAATAACATAGGGCTGAATCTTGAGGCCCTTGGCGAGGCCCTTCTCGGCTTCCAGCCAGGCGACAGCGGCATCTTCACCGCCGAGCGCATCGATCAACTTGAGATCAATCGCCTGCCGACCGGTAAAGACGCGGCCATCAGCCACCTTACTCAGCGCATCACCGGAGAGCTGGCGGCGTTCGCCGACAAGGCCACGGAACCAGCGATAGCTCTCGGTAATGGTCTCTTCCAATGCGGCGCGCGCTTCGGGCGAGGTCGGTTCAACGCCGCTGGGCATGGCCTTGAGCGGGCTTGAACGGACGGCCTCGACCTTGACGCCGACGTTTTCCAGCAGCTTCGAAAAGTTTGGATACTGGGCGATGACACCAATCGAGCCGACCATCGCGCTGCCATTGGCAAAAATGCGATCAGTACCGATCGCCGCCATGTAGGCCCCCGACGCGCCGACACCATCAATGACCGCCACAACCGGCTTCTTGCCCGCGAGGCGGCGGATTTCGTTGTAGAGCGTCTCAGAACCGGACGTCGTCCCGCCGCCCGAATTGATGCGCAGGATGACAGCCTTGGCACCATCATTCTCAGCGCGACGCAGGAGATCGACCGTTTCCTGCTTGCCGGTGATCAGGCCTTCAATGGTGATTCGTGCGATATGCGGCTGGTTTGGCCGCAGGCCCGCGCCGCCAAACATCAGCCCTGCAGCCAGAACGGCCCCCAGCGCCACCAGCACGGCGAGCACGCGCCACAGGGTCAGTTGCCGTCTCAGCCGGCGGCGATCGACAAGGAGATCCGAAGTGAGGCTCATCCTAAACGCCTTTCCTGCCAAAGAGCGGCCCTGCTGCGCTTCCGGTTCGGCTGAACCGATCCAAACGCCCAAATGCCGCGCGAGCGATCTGCTGCCATGCCTCGAAGCCAAGCGCAAGCTCGATTGAGTTTTTCGCTCCCGTTGAGCGATTTTCTCACGATTGCAGGCTCCGCGGGCGCCATCATAAGCCCTGCGGACGCCCCGCGACCACAATCAGCGGCTTCGCATCGCCAAAAAGCCGGGTACCGGCTGCACGCATCGAATCAAGCGTTACAGCGGCGACCTCGGCATTGCGGCGGTCGATGTAATCGATGCCGAGTTCCTCGATCGCCAGTTCGAGAAGCTGGTTGGCGATCTTGCGCGAAGTATCAAAGCGCAGGGCGTAAGAGCCCATGAGATAGCGCTTCGCCTTGTCGAGTTCCTCCGCCGTTGCGCCATCGCGTGCGATCTGGGTGATCTCATGCAGGATGACTTCCAGCGATTCCGCAACGCGCTCATTGCTGGTCGCGGTGCCGGCGAAATAGAGCGCCGATTGTGCCCGCCCCGCCAGCGCCGACCAGACCGAATAGGCAAGGCCGCGCTTCTCGCGCACCTCGGTCCAGAGGCGGGAAGTAAAGCTGCCGCCGCCAAGAATATGGTTCAGCACCATTGCCGACATGTGCATCGGATCCTTGCGGGCGATGCCTGGCAACGCGAGATACAGCGTCGATTGCGGAATATCGAGATCGATGATCTCGCGCGTGCCGCCGTTCTGCATGGTAATCGGCGTGATCGGCACGAGGGTTGGCGCTTTCGGGAGGGGGCCGAAGGCCTGCTCGACCAGCCGGGCCAGCATCTCGGGTGACACAGCGCCTACCGCGACGATACGCAGGTTCTCGCGGGCAAAAAGCTTGGCGTGCTGCGCGACGACATCCTCACGGGTGATCGAGGTAAGCTCGGCAATCACGCCATCCGCTGCCCGACCATAGCTGTGGCCAGGGTAGGCGAGCGCGTTAAGCCGGTCGCGGGCGCGGGAACCCGGATCGGATTCATCGCGCTTGAGGCCCGAGATGATCTGGGCCCGGACGCGATCAATCGCATCCGCATCAAAGCGTGGCATCTGCAACGCCAGCGCCATCAGCTCGAAGGCGCGTTCGGCATTGTCGGCCAGCGTGCGGAGCGAGCCATCGAGGCGATCACGTCCGGCATCGAAGGAAAGCTCTATCGCCTTTTCTTCCAGTGCTTCCTGGAAGTCCTGCGAGACGAGAGCGCCAGCGCCCTCGTCCATCAAGCTTGCAAGCAGGTTCGCAAGGCCGCATTTCCCCGCCGGGTCTTGCGCCGCGCCGCCAAGGAAGGCAAATTCCACGGAGAGCACCGGCACGGTGTAATCCTCGACGTGCCAGATCTCGATACCCGAGGGCGTGCGGATCGACTGGGCGCGGGTGGTCTTCAGGGCGGGTGTAACGGCGTTCATCGCGTGGGACTATCCGGTTAAACTGACAATAACGGGCGGCGATCAGGCCGCCTTGAGGAGATGGCCGACGACGGCCTTGCCGGGCTGAAGGTATTTCGCCGCCACGGCCTGAAGGTCTTCCGCCGTCACCGCGCGTATCTTCTCGATCCAGCCCGCGACATCCTCAACCTTTCCGCCGGTCGTCAGCGTCGAGCCATAGATACGGGCGAGATGGGTCTGGTTGTCCTGCGCATAGACCATATCCGCGATCAGCCGGGTCTTGGCGCGTTCCAGTTCTTTTGCGTCGACCCTGTCATCGCGCAGGGTCGCGAGGACGGCCTCAGCCGCAGCATCAAGCGCCTCAAGGCTGATTTCTTCCGACGGCACGGCATAAAGCCCGAACTGGCCCATATCCAGCGCATCGTTCCAGTACCAGGAGCCCGCGCTCACCGCGACACCCTGTTCCAGCACCAACGTGCGATAGAGACGGCTCGTTTGCGATCCGCCGAGGATTTGCGAGAGCACTTCAAGCGCGAAGGCCTCGTTGCCGGGCGCCGTCGAATGCGAGGGAACAATATAGGCGCATTGCGTCGTCGGCTGCTCGACCTTGGCATCGGAAAGACTGATCTTGCGCGTCGCGCGGATTTCCGGCTCGCGCACTCTGGTACGGACCGGCTTTTCGGTGTTGCCCGGTGCGACAGGCCCGTAATGGGTTTCAGCCAGCGCCTTGACTTCGCCCGCATCAACATCGCCCGCGACGATCAGAATCGCATTATCCGGGCGATAGAAGCGGCGGTAATAGGTCAGCGCATCTTCGCGGGAGAGCGTTTCGATCTCATGGCCCCAGCCGATCACCGGCGTGCCATAGGGGTGATGCACGTAAAGCGTCGCCAGCAGGCTTTCCTGCAACTGGGCCGAAGGGTCGCTGTCGGTGCGCATCTTGCGCTCCTCGATCACGACGTCGCGTTCGGAGAGGACTTCCGGCCCTTCGAGCACCAGCCCGGTCATCCGGTCGGCCTCCAGCGCCATCATCGCGCCGAGGTGTTCCTTGGCGACGCGTTGGTAATAGGCCGTGTAATCATAGGAGGTGAAAGCGTTCTCCTGCCCGCCGAGCCCGGCAACGACTTCCGAGAATTCGCCCTTCGGATGCCTGTCCGTGCCCTTGAACATCAGATGTTCAAGGAAATGCGCAATGCCGGATTTTCCGAGTGGATCATCCGCCGCGCCATTCCGGTAATAGACCATGTGCGTCACAACCGGTGCGCGCCGATCCGGGATCACCACGACCTCCAGCCCATTGGCGAGTTGAAAGTGATCGACAGTCGGGCCGTGGCGCATGGAGAGTCCCTTTTGAGGGTCAGAGATCATCAGACGAAGAAGGCGCCCCGTGCGGGAGGCGCCTTGTGAGCCCAACCAAGATGGGCGCGATTGGCACGCGGAACAAGAGCCCGCGCGCGCAAGAGACGTTCACTCTTCCTTGCGCTTCCACAAATCCATCTTGAAGGTATCTTCAAGCGGATTGTCGTAGGTGCGCTTGCCGATCGGAGCCTGAGCCGAGGGAATGCGCAGGCCCGTCGGCGGATCCGTCAGGTAGCGCCGCGGCGGCTCGGTGCCGGGCGGGTAGCTCGGTGTGCTCGAATTGCCGGCGCTCTGGGTCATTTCCTGAACCGAAGCCAGAACGCCATCCTTGTCGTTACGCGGAATGGCGCCTTCGCCCATCTTCGCGCCGCGCGCCGCACGCCCTGCAGCGAGCTCGTTCACCCCAAGGCGACCGCCTTCGTTGGGATCGCTGCTGAGCGAGAAAATGGCCGGTGCCTGACGGCGGGCCTTTTCACGCTCGCGTTCCAGCGCATCGGGATCAACCGGCCACTGACCGTTGGCGGTTTTGGCGTTGGGATCTTCCGGGCGACGGAGCTTATCGAGTTCCTTCGGCACCACCAGACCGGGCCGCTCGCGATATTCGATCGGGTCCTTGTCTTCCGGCAAAACGCCGAGAGAACCGAGGATATTCCGCATGTAGCGGCCATCCTGGGCTTGCACCGGGGCAGACATCGAGACGACAACGAGCCCCATCAACGCAGCGGCGCGAAGGGAAAGGCTGGTCGAATGAGCGATCAGGGACATCGGAAACTCCAGGATACCGGGGCGCTTCATAGCATTGGTTCTTACAAAGCACCAGATCAGGGCTTTTCCGCGGCAGCCCGCGCGGGAAGAATTTGTCCCAACAACATGAATCCCACGCCGATGACGATCCCCGCATCGGCAATGTTGAAGACATACCAGCTGAAATCGCCGACGTGAAAGTGAGCGAAATCGAAGACGGCGCCATGCAAAACACGGTCTAGCGCATTGCCGATAGCGCCGCCAATGATCATGCCGATTCCAACCGTTTCGAGCCGGTTCGCAGACTTTCTCAGCCAGAAAGTAAGGAAAACCGCCGCGCCAAGCTTGAACAGGGTCAGCGCCCAGCGCCCCAGCTCGGAATGCTGCTGGAAAAGGCCGTAGGAAATCCCATAATTCCAGACGACGGTGAGATCAAAAAACGGCGTCACCGGCCAAGGGTAAGTCAGGCGGATTTCCGTGCCGAGTATCAGCCAGAGTTTTGAAATCTGGTCGAGCAGGAAGATAACCACTGCCGTGATGAGCCCGAGTTTCACGGCACCGGGCGTTGGCACCGGCGCATCTGTTGTGTCGGGCTCAGCGGTCATCTCAGGCACCTGCACTCGCGGCTTGCCATTCCTTCATCGCCACCGCATCGCGCGGGGTGATACCGGGGAAGGCAGGATCGGCCGTCGCAGGGTCGAAATAGCGCCACGAGCGGGCACATTTGATGCCCGAAGCCTTGGCGGGAACCACCGCGACACCCTTCACATCCGCAAGGCGGAAAGCCGTTTCCGGCCCCTCGCCCGTGGCGACGGAAATGCCCGACGTGATGCAGATTTCCGCAAGATCGACGCTGGCCAGCGCCTCACGGATACCCGCATCACCAAGAAACACCTGCGGTGCGGCCTCAAGGCTTGACCCGATGGTCTTCGCCGCGCGTTCCAGTTCCAGCGCGCCAGTCACCACACGGCGCACGGCCTTGATGGTCTCCCACTTCGCGGCCAACTCCTCATCCCGCCAGCTCTGCGGCACGTCCGCAAAGCCCAGCTCATGGATCGAGGCCTCCGAACCCGGATTGCGGGTGAGATAACCTTCCTCCGCCGTGAACACGAGGATCGGCGCAAGCCAGCGCAGGATGGTCTCACAAAGGCGATCAATCACGGTGAGCGATGCCCGGCGTGCGAGGCTCGAAGCTGGATCGCAATAGAGCGTGTCCTTGCGGATATCGAAATAGAAGGCCGAAAGCTCGGTGTTCATGAAGGCCGAAAGCTCGGTCACGACCTTACGATAATCGTATTCCGCATAGGCCTTGCGGATCACCGGATCGAGTTCGGCGAGACGATGCAGCATCAGCCGCTCAAGCTCCGGCATGTCCTTTTCCGCGACGGCCTTGCCATCGAAATGCTTCAGCGCGCCAAGCATCCAGCGCAGGGTGTTGCGCAGTTTGCGGTAGGTTTCGACGAAGGTTTTGAGGATTTCCTTGCCGATACGGAGATCATCGGAGTAATCCGCCGCCGCGACCCAGAGGCGCAGGATATCCGCGCCCGAATCCTTGATGACATCCTGCGGCGCGGTGACATTGCCGAGGCTCTTCGACATTTTCTGGCCTTTTTCATCCAGAACGAAGCCGTGGGTCAGCACCACATCGAAGGGCGCGCGACCGCGCGTGCCGCAGCTCTCAAGCAGGCTTGACTGGAACCAGCCGCGATGCTGGTCCGAGCCTTCGAGATACATCACACGGTCGCTCCCGCCATCGACCTGCCGGTGAATGCCGGCGAGCGTGGGGAAATTTTTGGGGTCTTCGAGCACGTAGGTGTGGGTCGAGCCGGAATCGAACCAGACGTCGAGAACGTCGGTCACCATCTCGTATTTCTCGGGATCATGGCCGAAGGGCTTGAGGAAGCGCGCGGCAGCGCCTTCCGCGAACCAGGCATCCGCGCCTTCGGCCTCGAAAGCCGCCGCGATGGCGGCATCAACCTTGCTGTCGTTGAGGAGCGCCTTGGTCTCCTTCTCGACAAATACCGTGATCGGCACGCCCCAAGCGCGCTGGCGCGACATCACCCAATCGGGCTTATTCTCGACCATGCCGCGAATGCGGTTTTCGCCCACCGCCGGCACCCATTCGGTCTTGCCGATGGCGTCGAAGGCTACCTTGCGGAGCGAGCCGCCCATAGCGGAGGGCTTGCCCGAAGCGTCCAAAGCAGGAACTTCGAAAGGCTTGTCCATCGCAATGAACCACTGCGGCGTGTTGCGGAAGATCACCGGCTTTTTCGAGCGCCACGAATGCGGATACTGATGCTTGAGGCGGCCGCGCGCGACGAGCGCATTCGCCGCAATCAGCGCCGCGATTACGGCCTCGTTGGCATCGCCCTTGTCACCGTTTTCCTTGATAACGCGCTTGCCCTCGAAGCCGGGGGCCTGAGACGTGTAAACGCTGTCATCATCAATGGTGAAGGGGATGGTGGGGTCAACACCGGCGTGACGAGCCTGCGCCATCCAGATCTCGAAGTCCTCGCGACCATGGCCCGGCGCCGTATGGACGAAACCCGTGCCAGCGTCGTCCGTAACGTGATCGCCGTCAAACAGAGGAACGGCGAAGTCGTATTTTTCATTCGGTTGACGAAGAGGATGAAAACACCGGATGCATTGCTTGATCAGACCGGCAGGCGCATCTGCCGTCCGGCGATAGGCCGTCACCTTTGCCTGCTGCATTACCTCCGCAGCCAGCTTGTCCGCGATCAAAAAACGCTCACCGACCTGCGCCCAGTTCCCTTCCGGAGCGCTTTCCACCTCATAGAGGCCATAGCTGATCTTGCTTGAATAGGAAATTGCTCGGTTACCGGGCAGCGTCCACGGCGTCGTCGTCCAGATCAGAACTTTCGTGTCCAACCAAATCTTGGGGTCGAGATTTGTGGAGAAATTGATTACCGGAAACTTCACCCAGACCATATCGCTCGTATGGTCGTGATATTCGATCTCGGCTTCCGCGAGGGCGGTCTTCTCGACCACGGACCACATCACCGGCTTTGACCCGCGATAGAGCAGCCCGTTGTCCTTGAACTTCATGATCTCGCGGGCGATTTGCGCCTCGGCGGGGAAGGTCATGGTCTGGTAGGGGTTGTCCCAATCGCCGGTGACACCTAGACGCTTGAATTCGGTGCGCTGGATATTGAGCCAGTTGGTCGCGTAAGCGCGGCATTCGGCACGGAAGGCGTTGATCGCCGTGCCCGATGAAAGGTCCGGCTTCGCCTTGCCCTTGGCGCGGTATTCTTCCTCGATCTTCCATTCGATCGGCAGGCCGTGGCAATCCCAGCCCGGCACGTAGTTCGAGTCAAAGCCGAGCATCGATTGGCTGCGCGTCACCAGATCCTTGAGGATCTTGTTGAGCGCATGGCCGATGTGGATGTTGCCGTTGGCGTAAGGAGGGCCATCGTGCAGCACGAATTTCGGCTTGCCCTTCGCCGCGACGCGGATGCGCTTGTAGAGGTCGATTTTCTCCCAGCGCGCGAGGATTTCCGGCTCCTTTTGCGGCAGGCCGGCACGCATGGGGAAATCGGTTTCGGGCAGGAACAGGGTTTTCGAATAATCGAACGCGGAATCAGACATCGGATTTCTTTTCGGATGGAAGAGGCTTTTGGGCGGAGAACGAAAAAACCGGCCCGAGGCGCGATCAGCGCGTCAAGCCGGGGTCATAATTCGACCCGCGATCAGGAACCTGCCGTGCATAACCCTATTTTTCATGCCGCCGCTATAACAGGGGAATCGCCCTTGGGGAAGAAGACAGGCTTGAGGAAGAAGATCAGCCATCACGCGAGCAGACGTCGCGCCTCAAGGCAGTCCGCGTTCATCTGGCTGATGAGCGCATCGAGACTCTCGAACTTCGCTTCCGCGCGGAGGTAGGCCACGAAGGCGATCTCGATGTCCTTGCCGTAGAGGTTGCCCGAGAAATCGAACAGATAGGTTTCGAGCAGCGGCGCACCGTTATCAAAATGGGGGCGGCGGCCGAAATTCGCGACGCCCTTTATATGCTGTCCATCTACCGTAGCTTTAACCGCGTAGATTCCGTGAGCCAGACCGAAAGCCGGGTCCAGTCGCATGTTTGCCGTGGGAAAACCGAGATCGCGCCCGCGTTTCTCGCCATGAATCACCGGACCATGAACCGCGTAAGTATACCCGAGCATCGCGTTGGCGGCAGGGATATCCCCCGCAGCCAGCGCCTTGCGGATCGCCGAGGAGGAAATCACCGTTCCGTTCTCGTCGCGGAAGGGGGAAACGAAGCGCACCGCCAGGCCGATGCGAGCGCCTTCCGCCGCCAGAAACGCCGGGGTTCCCGCTCGCGCCTTGCCGAAATGGAAATCCTCGCCAACGACAACGCCATCGGCGCCAAGACGCTCGAGGAGAATCTCGCGGATAAACGCTTCCGGGGACATCGCCGCGAGTTCAGCGTTGAAGGGCAGCACCACGGCGCCATCAAATCCGATACGTTTCAGGCCCAAAAACCGCCTGTCCGAGGCCAAAAGACGGAAGTGAGGCTTGTCAGGTTGGAAAAACATCCGGGGATGCGGATCGAAGGTCAACGCGAGACATTCCGGCACCCTGCCCGCTCCAGCAACAGCTGCGAGCGCTCGCACCTCGGCAGCCACCGCGGCATGGCCCCGGTGCGCGCCATCGAAATTGCCGATCGCGACAACACGAAAAACCGCTTTTTGTTTCGAAGGATAGCCTTCGTTCAGCGCCCCGGCTGGTCGCCAAATTCTAAACTCGTCAGCCGAATATTCGTTCATTATCAACCACACCGGAATTTTCGATATCGTAAGAGTGCAATAACGCATCGAAATCGAGTTCGCACCCCTTTCCCATTAACGCATTTGCAATCGCCCGGTGCCATGTTCATCGGAGAAGGAAACACAACCTTTGGGTGAAAGTGTTCCTTCCGTACGGGAAAATGGTCAGGGCAGGATCACCCCGTGTTGCGGAAGGGCGTTTTTGGAGCGGGTCATGAATTTCGATAGTTCGATGCCGATTCTCGTCGTTGACGATTATCAGACAATGGTGCGGATCATTCGCAACCTTCTGAAGCAGCTTGGCTTCGAGAATGTGGATGAAGCCTCAGACGGGTCCGAGGCTCTCGGCAAAATGCGTGAGCGCCGCTACGGCCTCATCATCTCGGACTGGAACATGCAGCCGATGACAGGCTACGATCTGCTCAAGCAGGTGCGTTCCGACCGCGATCTGCATTCGACCCCGTTCATCATGGTGACGGCGGAATCGAAGACGGAAAACGTCATCGCGGCGAAGCGGGCGGGTGTAAACAATTACATCGTCAAGCCGTTCAACGCCCAGACGTTGAAGGCGAAGATTGACGCTGTTTCTCAGGCCCTTCACGCCTGATTTTCTGCCCGTCCCGATCTACCAGGCGAGGCTGACCATGGTCATGGTCGGCCTTATGCCGTTGGCCTCGGCCAGGGCCTCTAAGGCCTTCTGATCGTATCGCCCATCCCTGAGGCCGATCTGGTGGCCATGGATGCCTGCGAGCGTCATCAGGCAATCGTGTCCTCCGGCACGCGCACCCGCCACATCGGTGCGGAAGGCGTCGCCAATGCAAAGAATGCGCTCCGGCGAGATCTCGCGCCCCAGTTTAGCCGTCACGGCGGCCCGCGCCTCGGCGTAGACGAGGGGATGCGGCTTGCCGACCCAGACTGTTTCCCCGCCCATTCGCTCGTAGATATCCGCAATCGCACCGGCGCAGGGGATCAGGTCGTGCCCGCGCTCGACGATAAGATCGGGATTGGCGCAATAAAGCCGCAGTTTTCGCGCCATCGCCGCCTCCATCATCGGGCGGTAATGCTCAGCCGTCTCGGTCTCGTCGTGAAAGAGCCCGGTGCAGAGAATATAATGCGCATCCTCGAAGGGAACCGGGCGCGCGGAAAGACCGGCATAGAGCGCCTTGTCACGCTCCGGCCCGAGATGGAAAAAGGGCGCATCGCCTTCCGACGCCATCAAGGCCCGCGTCACCCCGCCTGAGGAGACGATGGCGTCATAAGCGTGATCGATCACACCGAGACCGCGCAACTGCTTCTGGATCGAGTGCGGCGGTCGCGGCGCATTGGTGAGAAGAACGACGGCCAATCCGGCTTCGCGCGCGGCCGCCAACGCCTCCGGAGCGCCAGCGGTCGCCTCAAGGCCGTTATGCACAACCCCCCAGACATCGGAAATGATGGCATCGTAGCGGGAAATAATCCCGCGGAGATGTGTCAGATGCGGAAGCGGTTCGCTCATGCCATGGCCTTCTCGGAGGCGGAAGAAACCCGCCTGTTGGCCGCTGGTAGCCGCCTCAGGCGCGGCGCGCAAGATCCCGCAGGGTGCGACGTTCCGGCGTCGGCTCGGCATTGCCGCGCGCGATTTCATTGGCGGCAGCAGGCGACTCCAGCACATCCGCGCGCACGGCCTGCGGCGGCGCGAAGATGTTCCCGGCCGCAAACTCGACGTTGAAATCGATCAACTCGGCGATCTGGCCTTCTTCGGTGACAGCATCAGCCATGAAGGTGATCTTGCGGCGGTTGAGCAGGGTGACGAAATCCGCACTCGCGACGTCAAGCAGGGTTTCATTCTCCTGCGCGAGTTGAATAAACGTCCCGGCCGTCATGCGGAGCCAGCGCACACCCATCTGCGAGAGCTTTTGCAGGTCGAAATCGAGATCCTCGATTTCCCGCATCATGAAGCTGAAGCCCATTTTCGAAAGGGTGCGAAGCGCTTCGTGTTCGAAAGCCACGGCCTTCTTGAAGAAACGCTGCGGCAAGCAGAGCACGATCCGCTGCGGGGCCTGCGGCACATCCGCAACCAGCGCGTCGAGATCATCGAACGCCGCTTCGCTCATCAGGAAGCGCTGCGAAATATCGGTAAAGAGCACGACATCGCGATCGCGCTGTTCGAAAACACGCGCCAGACGGACAGCCTGAATCATCAGCTTGCGATCAAAGGCGAGCTGATGCCCGACGGCCTCTACCGCATGACGAATATCGGAATTCGGAATCGAAAGGTCACTGCCATCCGGACGCAGGGTGACGTCATAGCCACGGATGCGGCGTTGCGGCAGACCGACGATCCGCTGGAGATAGAGGTCGAAACGGTCCGCTGCAATCGCGGCGGCCACCAGTTGGCGCACGGCGCGCGGCGGCTCGTTGCCTGAGAGATTGCGCGGCGGGCTCGGAATTTCGCGCATGGCGTGATCTTCCACCGGCGGCTGAGATTGCGGCGCAACGGGCGCGGACATCGCTGGCTTGGCCGGCTGAACCCAGCTCGGCGCTGGCGGTGTCACGCGCGGGGATGGCTGTTGCGGCGCGACAGGAGTAACCGGCCTGAAGCGGCGCATCTCGGCCAGTTCGTGCTCGGTGGCCTCGGTGCGGCGATCCAGCTCAGAGACACCGTCCGCGATATCGCGGACGAGCGAACTCAGGGTCGCGAATTCGCCGGAGCGAACACCATTGGCGCCTGTGCTGCCCTGAACAAAAGCCTCACGCAGCTCGCGGGTATGGCGCGCCAGAAGCGCGGCGTGCTGCCGCGTTCCCTCGAGATGTTCGCGCAGGACATCGAGCTCCCGCGCCGCAGCCGTCGTCCTGATGTGCAAGAACACACCACCGCCTGCAAAAGCGCCCGACAGCGCCGCCACGGCCAGCCACAACTGGTCGAATCGCTGCGCGGCGACCGTGAGCCCTGCGGCGAGCACAGCCAAGGCACTGACAGAAATGAGGTGTCGGATACGCATCAATACGGCGCCAATTGTCGGAGGATACAGCGAATCACTTCTGCTTAGGCTACGATCTCGAAAGCGAATTGGCGAGGCCTGAACCCCAAAGAGGGCTGTGGAAATCCCTCTTGCGCCTTCTTTTCGTCGAAGGTCTGATTCGTGCGTCAGAGGATCAGACCCGCGAGCGGTGCGAATAGCGCTTGCCAACAGGCCGGGCAGGCTTTCACCATGAGAAAGATGCCCACCATGTCTGGACGCAAACCTGCAGGACTCTCATGCCGAAAGCTGTCAATCCGCGCTCGATCACACCGCCCGCCTCACGCTATGCGCAAGGAATCGTGCATTCGGCCCGCGCACGGCGCCTGATTACCGCAGGACAGGTCGGCGCTACGCTTGATGGCCGCGTCGTCGAGGGATTTGCCGCACAGACCGAACAGGCCTGGGACAACATCGAGGCGATTCTTGCCGAGGCCGGCATGGCGATCACCGATTTGATCCGGATCACGGTGTTTGTCACCGCGCCGGGTATGGTTTCAACGTGGCGAACGATCCGTGACCGCCGCCTTGGCGGGCACCTGGTGGCCGCGACCTATCTTGAGGTCGCCGGACTCGCCGCACCGGACTATCTGGTTGAAATCGAGGCCGAGGCGGTGTGCGAGGAGCCGGATCTCGCCTTTCTTGAGTTTGAAGGCGCGGGCGACGTAAGCTCGGCCATGACTTCGGGCGGCGCCATCGCAGCCCCGCGCGAACGCTGATCCTGACGGTAAAGGAGCCTGCCATGAGCGATCCCATCACCCTGAAAGTCGACGGCATGGGCTGTCAGGCCTGCGTTGCAGCGGTCGAGAAGGCCGTGAAGGCAAAATCCCCTTCTGCGGCAGTGGCCGTCAACCTCGCGGATGGCACTGTGAGCATCTCGGATGCAGCTGTGGCGCGCGATATTCTCGCCGCGGCCATCACCAACGCCGGCTACGATGTGATTTCCGGCTGATCCACCGTTAAATTCACTATGCGAAGGCGCGAAATAGGGGTTGTTTCCGCGCGCGCCGGGCGTATCCTCAGCGACTTCCTGACATGTGTGCAAGTCTTTGACACGTGTTCAAGTCCTTGCAAGCCTGCCGTTGCCCCTTCTGGCCCCCGTATCCTTTAGGCCCTGTGGAGAGACCCGATGCCTAGATCTGGCGCAAAGCCCATGACCACCGAGACGCAGCCAAACGATCTCGACGCCTTCTGGATGCCGTTTACGGCAAACCGGGCCTTCAAGAAGACCCCGCGCATTGTCCAGCGCTCGAAGGATATGCACTATTACACTGCCGATGGCCGGGCGATTATGGATTCGACCGCCGGCCTCTGGTGCTGCAACGCCGGCCATAACCGCGACCATATCGTTGCGGCCATTCAGGCGCAGGCTGAGACGCTCGATTACGCGCCGCCGTTCCAGTTCGCGCATCCCCTGGGCTTCCAGCTTGCCTCGCGCATCGCTTCGATGGCGCCGGGCGACCTCGACCATGTATTCTTCGTCAACTCCGGTTCGGAGGCGGTCGATACCGCGCTGAAGATGGCGCTCGGCTACTGGCATGCGAAGGGCGAATCGAACCGCTTCCGCATGATCGGCCGCGAGCGTGGCTATCACGGCATCGGGTTCGGCGGCATTTCGGTCGGCGGCATTTCGCCGAACCGCAAGGCCTATGCCATGGCACTGATGCCGGGTGTCGACCACCTCCCGCACACCTATGATCGTGCCAAGCAGGCCTTCACCAAGGGCGAGCCGGAATACGGCGAGCATTTCGCCGATGCGCTCGAAGGGATCGTCGCGCTGCATGACGCCTCGACCATCGCCGCCGTGATTGTCGAGCCGATGGCCGGTTCGACCGGCGTTCTGCCGACGCCGAAGGGCTACCTCAAACGCCTGCGCCAGATCTGCGACAAATACGGCATCCTGCTGATTTTCGACGAAGTCATCACCGGCTTTGGCCGTCTCGGCAGCGCCTTTGCCGCCGAACGTTACGGCGTGGTGCCCGATCTCATTACCTTCGCGAAGGGTGTCACTTCCGGCACCGTGCCGATGGGCGGTGTCATTGCGCGCAAGCACATCCACGAGGCCTTCATGAAGGGCCCGGAGCATATGGCCGAGTTCTTCCACGGCTATACCTACTCCGCGCATCCGCTCGCCTGCGCGGCGGGCATGGCGACGCTCGACGTCTACCGCGATGAAGACCTCTTCGAACGCACGAAGAAGCTGGAGCCGCGCTGGGCCGATGCCGTCATGACCCTCAAGGGTCTGCCGAACGTGCTCGATATCCGCACCGTGGGCCTCACGGCGGCGATCGATCTTGCCTCCCTGCCCGATGCCTACGGCAAGCGCGCCTTTGCCGCGATGCACCGGGCCTTCGAGGAATTCGGCTTCATGGTCCGCAACACGGGTGACACGCTGGCGCTCACCCCGCCGCTAATCATCTCGGATGCGCAGATCGACGAACTGATCGACAAGATGGCCAAGCTCATCAAGGCAGTTGCGTAAGCTGCAAAGAGTTTGCGTAAGATCACGGTGTAGCTAGCCGAATTGGAGCATGCTACCCGTTGAAATCAAGGGAAAGGCGGATTTTCCGCCTTTTCTTGCGGGGAGAGTTCTCAATGACCGAGCCCAAGCTTCTGACGGCGCTTTTTGCCCGCTTCGGCGTCACGGTCAGCCCGGAGGAAGCCAGAGGGGTGTCAGATCATCCGCCGCGCGAGGCGCTGGTGTTCATGCTCGCCAATCGGGAGATCGCCGCGCGCTTCGATACCGCGCATGGTCGCCCGCCGAATGACGACGATGTCGAAGAGCTGCTCGATATCTATCTCGCGCTGAAGGCGCGAGAAGGGTGACAACCCCGCGCGAGATGCGCTAAACGCGCCTCATGAGTACAGAGAACAAGACATCGAAAACCGAAGCCCGCAAACCGCGTGGCCTTCAGGACCGTGGCCCCGCCGATATCGCCGCCACCGAGGCGATGATGAAGACCATCCGCGAGGTTTATTCGCGCTATGGCTTCGATGCGGTCGAAACACCGTTCCTTGAATATACCGATGCCCTCGGCAAGTTCCTGCCAGATCAGGATCGGCCCAATGCGGGCGTGTTCTCTCTGCGCGACGATGACGACCAGTGGATGAGCCTCCGCTACGATCTCACCGCGCCGCTCGCGCGCTATTGCGCGGAGAACTGGCAGAACCTGCCCAAACCCTACCGCAGCTATCGCGCGGGCTGGGTGTTCCGCAACGAAAAGCCGGGTCCGGGCCGCTTCCGCCAGTTCATGCAATTCGATGCCGATACAGTCGGCGCGGCTTCGGTCGCGGCGGATGCCGAGATCTGCATGATGGCCGCCGATACGCTCGAAGCCTTGGGTGTTCCGCGCGGCCAATACGTCATCAAGGTCAATAACCGGAAGGTACTCGATGGCGTGATGGAGGCGATTGGGTTGGGTGGGCCAGAGCACTCGGGAACGCGACTGACGGTACTAAGAGCAATTGATAAACTGGATAAATTTGGATTTGAAGGTGTCAGGCTCTTACTTGGTAAGGGACGACGCGACGAGAGCGGAGACTTCACCAAGGGTGCGGAATTAAGCGAACTTCAAATCGCTGAAGTTATGGTTCTCTTTGAGACTCCCGCAATGGCGGAAGAAGCGCTTGCAATTCAAAGAGTACCATCTGCGAAACATGGCGCTGGTCTGGAAGACATCCGCGAATACGAAAATCGACGCTTGAATGGAATTATGGGTGGCGTTATGCGCACCGCTCAGAAGACGTCGCTTGGCCTTGATGGTGCTTCTGAACTCCGGAGTATGTGGGGGTTTCTTTCAGCAGCCGGGTATAATGACGGTCGTATCCGCATCGATCCCTCCGTCGTACGCGGCCTCGAATATTACACTGGCCCGGTTTACGAGGCCGAGTTGCTGTTCGAGGTGAAGGACGAGGACGGCAAGCCGGTCCGCTTTGGCTCGGTCGGCGGTGGCGGGCGGTATGACGGGCTTGTCTCGCGCTTTCTCAACGAACCCGTGCCCGCCACGGGCTTTTCGATCGGCGTTTCGCGTCTTCTTGCCGCGTTGCAGCTTCTCGGCAAGGTTTCAACCACGCCCGAGCCCGGTCCGGTGCTGGTTCTGGCGATGGACCGCGATGCCCAAGGCATGGCGAGCTACCAGAAGGTCGTCGCGGACCTGCGTAATGCGGGGATACGCTCGGAGATTTACCTCGGCGCTTCCGGCATGAAGGCGCAGATGAAATATGCTGACCGCCGCGCTTCGCCGGTTGCGATCATTCAAGGCTCGAACGAGCGCGAAAAAGGCACTG
The DNA here is from genome assembly GCA_002256205.1 of Rhizobiales bacterium PAR1. Lineage (GTDB taxonomy): Bacteria > Pseudomonadota > Alphaproteobacteria > Rhizobiales > Beijerinckiaceae > Rhabdaerophilum. Next base: position 160,015 of record NKIW01000005.1, on the reverse strand, counting down.
TGCAGATCAAGGATCTGATCCTCGGCGCAACGCTGGTGAACGAGAAGGATCGCGAAACCTATCTCGCCAAGCAGGCCGAGGCGCAGTTCGAAGTGCCCGTGTCAGAGGTTGTCGAAGCGGTGCGCAAGGTGCTCGCGCGGCATGCGTAAGCCCGCCCCTTAACGCAATCGATTAAGGCCAAAACGGGTTTCCGCTCGCGCAGATGCGCAGGGGTGTGATATGCGCCTCGTCAAATGGGGGATTTCCCTCGCGAGGCGGATGCGATGAGCGAGACCAGCGAAACCAAGGTGCGCATGAGCAAAGTCAGGGACGGAGCGGACGGGCAAAAGCTCGTCGCGCGCTTCCTCAAGGCTGGCTACCATCGTGCCGATGTGCCGGTGCTTCAGCCCGCCGATCCGTTTCTGGAACTCTCGGGCGAGGATATCCGCCGCCGCCTGTTCCTCACCTCGGATGAGGAAGGTGCGGAGCTGTGCCTCAGGCCCGAATTCACGATTCCCGCCGCCCTCACCTATCTCAAGGCCGGTGTTGTTGGCCGCCGCGTCGATCAGGTATTCTACGGTTCGGTGTTCCGCCATCGCCCCGGCGAGAGCGGTGAGTTCACGCAGGTCAGTCTCGAATCCATGGGACGCACGGACCGCGAAGCGGCGGATGCCGATGTACTGGCCGAGACCTATGGCGCAGTCAGCGAGGCCGTGGGTGCCGCGCGGCTTGCCATCACTATCGGCGATCTCGGGCTGTTTTCGGGCGTGCTTGATGCGCTCAGCCTTGATGCCGCCACCAGCCGTCGCCTCGCGCTGGCGCTCGGTGAAGGGCGCCTGACGAGCCTCATCGACCCCGCAAAGATCGCCGAGCGCAAGGAAAGCCCGCGCGGTCTTGCGCGCTATTCCGGCGTGCTCGATGCCCTCAAGGGCGCGGACCCGGTGGAAGCCAAGGCTTTCGTGAAAGACCTTCTCTCGATGGCCGGGATCACCGCCACCGGCGGCCGCTCGGCGGAGGATATCGCTGGCCGCTTCCTCGAGCGCGCGCGGGAAGACGCACAGACGCTCGGCAACGAGCAGGGCGATATCCTGCGCCAGTTCCTCGCCATTGAGGGCGAGCCGGATGATGTGACAACCCGCCTCCGGGCGCTCGCCAAGGCGGCGAACCTGCCGCTGGATGCTGCGCTCGACCGTTTCGAGCATCGCGTCGGCTTTATCGAGGCGCGTGGCCTGCCGCTTGGCGCGGTGAAGGCCGCCGCCGGCTTTGCCCGCAACATGGAGTATTACTCCGGCTTCGTGTTCGATATTCGCCTCGCGGAGCGGCCCGACCGGCCCATCGCAGCGGGCGGGCGTTATGATCGCCTGTTCGAGCGGCTTGGACGTGAAGTCCCGGCCATCGGCGCGGCGATCTGGGTCGACCGGCTGAACGCAGCAGAGGTTTCGGCAGGAGAGGTGACGCGATGAGCAAGCCCGTTCTCACCATCGGCGTGCCCTCCAAAGGCCGCCTCATGGAAAACACCTTCGCGTTTTTTGCCCGTGCTGGCCTGCCGATCGTGCGGCCGCGTGGGGATCGCGATTATCGCGGGAGCGTCACCGGGCTTGCGGGCATCGAGGTCGCGTTCCTCTCGGCCTCCGAGATCGTCGGCGAGATGGCGCGCGGTGCGGTGCATTTCGGCGTGACCGGAGCGGACCTCATCGAGGAAGCGCTGCCGGACCCGGCGAGCAAGGTCGAGATGCTGGCCCCGCTCGGCTTTGGCTATGCCAACGTCGTCGTCGCGGTGCCGGAAGCCTGGATCGACGTGCACGAAATGGCGGACATCGAGGAAGTTGCCGCCGATTTCCGTCACAAGCAGGCGCGACGCCTGCGCGTGGCCACAAAATACATCAACCTGACGCGCCGCTTCTTCAAGAAGCATGGCATTGCGGATTATCGCATCGTCGAGAGCCTTGGCGCGACCGAAGGCGCACCGGCGGCAGGGACAGCGGATCTGATCGTCGATATCACCACCACCGGCTCGACGCTGGCGGCGAATGCGCTCAAGATCCTCGACGACGGCACGATGCTGAAATCCGAGGCGAATCTTGTCGCGGCGCTCAATGCCGACTGGACGCCTGAGGCGCAGGAACTGGCGCGTCTCGTGCTCGCACGTATCAATGCCGAGGAAGAGGCGCGCGCCAACCGGGAGCTCCGCGCCTATTTTGCCGGCGCGATCCCCTCCGGCACAGCCGAGGGTTTGCAAGCGCGCGGCGCGGAAATCCTCACCGAAACGGCCGAAGCGCTGACGTTGCTGGTGAGCAAGAAGGATGTCGCGACGATCTCGGATTCGTTGATCTCGCAGGGTGCCCGGCGCGTGCTCGTCGCCGCACCGGAATACGCTTTCAGCGCGGAAAACCCGCTGTTCGACCGGCTTTCCACCGTGTTGGCGCGGCATCAGACACCGCTGGCCCGCTCGGCCTGATACAACCCTGAACGCCCGTCGCGCCCTCAGGCGCGAACAGGGGAATCCGCAATCGCATAGAGCCCATCGGCCCCCTGCCGCATTTCGATGCGGCGGTCGTGGTTGGCAATGAGGCTCGAGCGATGACCAATCGAGACGATGGTCGTGCCCGGAAGGCTCTCGCGGATCGCGGCATAAACCGCCTGCTCCAGAGGCTCATCAAGCGCCGCTGTCGCCTCATCAAGGAACAGCCATTCGGGCTTGGCGAGCAGCGCACGCGCGACCGCCAGGCGCTGCTGTTCGCCGCCCGAGAGGATTTGCGACCAGTTCGCCTCCTCATCGAGGCGCGTTTTCAGCGCCGGGAGATGCACGGCGTCGAGGGCACGCTGAATATCGGCTTCCGCGTGCACGCCTTCAATTGCGGGGTAGCTGATCGCACCCCGGAGCGTGCCGATCGGAATATAGGGCCGCTGCGGCAGGAGCATCACCGATTGGCCCGCGGGCTGTTCGATCACCCCGGCACCGAAGGGCCAGATGCCGGCAATGGCGCGGAACAGCGTCGATTTACCCGAGCCCGAAGGACCAACGAGCAGGGTGCGCTCGCCCTTGCGCAGCGCAAGATCAGCCAGCTTGGCGATCACCTTGCCATCGGGCAGTGAGAGCGAGAGCGCGGGAATGGCGATATCATTGCCCGCAGAAGCGTGGCGCTCGATGCCGGATTGTTCACGGCGTTCGATGGCAGCATCAATCGACTGGTTGAAGCTCGAAAGACGATCCACGACTGCCTTGAAATCCGCAAGCGTCGAGTAACGGTCGATGAAGAAAGCGAGCGCGGCATCGACACGCCCGAAGGCGCCAGCGGTCTGGTTGAGAACGCCGAAGGTGATCTGCCCGACGAAATAGAACGGCGCGGCAACCACATAGGGGATGACGCTGTTCGATGAGCCATAGAGCTGGGTGAAGGCCGTCAGCCACTTCTGCACGCCGACGATGCGGAAGAAGTTCCCGATCAGCGCGCGGAAGCGCTCGCCGAGGGTATTCTTCTCGGCGTTCTCACCGCCGAGCAACGCCACCGGCTCGGCATATTCGCGAAGGCGGGCGAGGCTGAAGCGGAAGCTCGCTTCATATTGCTCCTGCTGGAAGTTCAGAGGAATGAGGCGGCGGCCGATCTTGTGCGCGACATAGGTGCCGATGGCGGCATAGATCAGCGAAATCCAGAACAAGAGGCCCGGCACCTTGGTTTCCGTGCCTGGAATGGTCAGTGAGGCGGAAAGCCCCCAGAGGATGACGGCGAAAGAAATCAGCGTCGAGATCTGCTGGATCATGCTGATCGTCAGCGAATAGGTCGTCGCGATGTATTTGTTGACGTCTTCCTGAATACGCTGGTCCGGGTTATCGACTGAGCCGCCATTGAATTGCAGGCGGTAATGCGTTCCATTATCAAGCCAGCGCGCGATCAGGCGCGTGGTCGTCCAGGCACGCCAGCGGATTTTGTAGACCGAGAGCAACACGAACTCGATCACGTTCGAGGCGATCAGCACCGCGACCCACGGCACCCAGACCTGAAACAGCAGACGCCAGAACTCCGGCGCGTTCTTGTTCTGGATCGAATCGAGCCAGTCACGTCCCCAGAAGCTGAGCTTCACCGAAACGCCAACCTGCCCGAGATTGATCAGGATGATGACGCCAAGCAGGATATAGGCGACCCATTTCTCGCGCGCGATCACCGTGCCGAAGAACGGCAGATTGATCGGCAGACGATCCTCGGTCTCGAAATAGGGATCGGCGATCGCGAAGATATTGGCCACCACCGGCACGCGTGACATCGCCAATGCCAGAACGCCGAAAGCCGCGGCGGTAAAGCCGGTCAGCGGCGGCGGAATGATCGCGCGCAGGCTTTCAGGCAGGGCTGGCTCAACGAGAAACAGGAGAATGAGACCGAGAAAGCCAAGGGCATAGAATACCACGAAAAACCGCCCGAAAGCCCCCAGCGGGATCGGCGCCAGCATGCCGCCGGCCAGCACCAGCCCCGCCAATGAGACATAGAGCGGGACGTTGTCCCCCACCCCGGTCAGCGTGACGACAAACGCGGCAAGTGACACCGCACCGATGGCAAGTGCCAGAAGGCGCAGGAACCGGGCTGAACTCATGCTGGGGGAGGACGGCATGGGCGGGAATTCCTCTTTCGAAGCGGCAACGCAAGAATGCGCAGAATCAGCACCTATCTAACCGCAAACGGGACGAAGGGAAGCATCCGCTTCTGATCTAACGGGATTTTGACCGGATATCGAGCGGGAGAACCCGGCTGTCCTTGAGGCAGGTGAGCGCCACGGAGGAACGCACATGCGCAACACTCTCATTCGGCAGAAAGACCTCGTTGAGGAGTCTGGCGAGCGCGGGCAAATCCTCAACGATGACTTTGACGAGATAATCCGCCTCCCCCGTCACCGCAAATGCCTCCTGCACGGCCGCTTCGCTCTCGATCAGCGCCTGAAAGCGGCGGGAATTATCCGGCGAGTGTGTCGCCAGCGTGATCTGCACGAAGGCATGCACCTTGAGGCCAACCGCCTCAGGATCGAGCGCAGCATGATAGGCGCGGATGATGCCATCGGCTTCGAGCTGACTGCGGCGGCGCGAACATTGCGAAGCGGAAAGCCCCACCTTCTCCGCCAGTTCGTTGTTGGTGAGGCGGCCATCGCGCTGAAGCGCATCGAGAATACGGGTATCGAACATATCCATGCACAAAATATGCGAAATATTTATATTTAGCGCAAGATATTGTCATTCCAAGGACCATCTTGGCCTCACTATGCGCGCCTCGTGCATGGTTTTTGCGTTACCTTCTTCCGATAAGAAACCGTTTCGGGAGAACGCCATGGGCCCCTTTCCACACGATGCGCCGCCAGCCGTCATCAGCGCCGACAATCCGGCCGGGACGGATGGATTCGAGTTCGTCGAATTCGCACATCCCAACCCCGAAAAGCTCGCAATCCTGTTCCAGCAGATGGGCTTCAAGCCGGTTGCGCGGCACAAGAAGAAGGCGATCACGCTCTATCGTCAGGGCGATGTGAACTACATCCTCAACGCAGAGCCGACCTCCTTCGCCGCGAAATTCGTCGCCGAACATGGCCCCTGCGCGCCCTCGATGGGGTGGCGCGTGGTCGATGCGGAAAAGGCCTTCGCCCATGCCGTCGCGAATGGCGCGGAGCCTTACACAGGCGATGACAAGGTGTTGGATGTGCCGGCGATCAAGGGCATCGGCGGCTCCCTCCTCTATTTCGTTGATCAGTACGGTGCGAAGGGCTCGGTGTATTCAAACCCGGATTTCACCTGGCTTGGCCCGGTGGACCCGAAGCCGGAAGGCATCGGTTTCTATTATCTCGACCATCTGACCAATAACGTGTTCCGGGGGAACATGGATAAGTGGTCGAACTTCTACATTGAGCTGTTCAATTTCCGGCAGATCCGGTTCTTCGATATCGCCGGCAAGGTCTCGGGCCTCTTCTCCCGCGCGCTGACGAGCCCCTGCGGGCGCATCCGCATTCCGATCAACGAGAGCGCGGATGATCACAGCCAGATCGAGGAATACCTCAGGAAATACAAGGGCGAGGGCATTCAGCATATCGCTGTGGCGACCGAGGACATCTATGCCGCAACCGACAAGCTCGCAGACAACGGCATCCGCTTCATGCCGGCACCGCCTGCGACCTACTACGAGCAGAGCCATACCCGCGTTCCCGGCCACGAAGAACCGCTCCAAGCCATGATGAAGCATGGCATCCTGATCGATGGCGAGGGCGTTGTGGGCGGCGGTGAGACCCGCATCCTGTTGCAGGTCTTCTCGAAAACGGTCATCGGACCGATCTTCTTCGAGTTCATCCAGCGCAAGGGCGATGACGGTTTCGGCGAGGGGAACTTCCGCGCGCTGTTCGAATCCATCGAGGAAGACCAGATCCGGCGCGGTGTATTCAAGGCTGCAGCAGCCTGAAAAAGAGAAAGGCCCGCTCGCGCGGGCCTTTCTGATTTACAGCGCCGCGCGCCTGTCGGTGCGGGCCAGTCTCGTAAGGAGATAATCCACCTCCGCCTTGGCCAATGCTGAAAGTGCACCGCCTGGTTTGCGCTGGGCATCCGAGGCAAGAATGCCCCTCCGCTTCAGCACGTATTTGCGCACGGCGAGGCCAATTCCGAGTTGCTGTTCATAGCGAAGAAGCGGCAGATGCGCGTCGAAGAGATCGTGCGCGCCATCGCGGTTGCCCGCCTTGGCGAAGCGCACGACGTCGATCAGCATTTCCGGGAAGGCGTATCCGGTGTTCGAACCATCTGCACCGCGGTCCATCTCGAAATCGAGGAACAGTCCGCCATTGGCGGTCATGATAGCAATCGGGCGGAGCGAACCCTCGGCCTGCCACTTGCGCAGCGTCGAGAGCTTTTCAAGCCCCGGCCAATCCTCAGCCTTGAGCATCACGCAGGAGGGATTATCCATCACGATGCGCTTGATGACACCCGGAGACATCACCACCGAGGTGATCAGAGGATAATCCTGAATGACGAAGGGCACATCGGTGCCGATGGCCTCAACGGCCTGCGCGTAATAGGTGACGATCTGGTCATCCGTGCGCAGAGTGCTCGGCGGCGCGATCATCACCGAAGCCGCGCCAGCCTCCATGGCTTCGCGCGCAAGGGAGCGCATGGCAGCAAAGCCGGGTGCAGAAACGCCAACGATGATCGGCTTACCCTTCAGTGCCTTGACGGCGCGCTTGAGGATTTCGAGCGATTCCGCCGGCTCCAGTTTGGGTGCCTCGCCCATGATGCCGAGCACAGTCGCACCGTCAGAACCGATCTCGTTGTAATAAGCAAAGAGCCGGTCAGCGCTCGCCCAGTCGATCGAGCCATCCGGGTTGAACGGCGTCGGCGCGATCGGGAACACACCGGTGTATTTGGCGATTTCGCTCATTTCCTGGATGCCTCATAGCGCGCCTTGGTTTCGGCGTTCATCGGATAAAGGCCCGGCAGCGGCACGCCGCGCTCGACCTCGGTCATGATCCAGGCTTCCATCGCCTCCTGCTCGACCGCCGCACCGACAACCGCATCGAGCAGTGCTTGCGGGATGACGACGGCACCATCATCATCGGCGACGATGACATCATTCGGGAAAATTGCGACGCCGCCGCAGCCGACCGGAAGCTGCCAATCGACGAACGTGAGCCCGGCAACCGACGCCGGAGCCGCGACACCCGAGCACCAGACCGGCAGACCCGTGCCGAGCACGCCTGCGGCATCGCGCACCACGCCATCCGAGACCAGAGCGGTAATCCCGCGCTTGGCCATGCGGGCGCAGAGGATGTCACCGAAAATCCCCGCGTCCTGCACGCCAATGGCGTCCACCACGGCGATCACGCCATCCGGCATGGCTTCAATCGCACCGCGCGTGGAAATCGGCGAGGACCAGCTTTCCGGCGTCGCGAGATCTTCGCGGGCGGGGACGAAGCGCAGCGTGAAGGCACGCCCGACAAGCCGCGGCTGGCCGGTGCGGATCGGCTTTGCACCGCGGATCCAGACGTTGCGGAGGCCTTTTTTGAGGAGAATTGTCGTCAATGTCGCGGTGGTGACGCCTTTGAGCGCCGCGAGGGTTTCAGCGCCAAGCGGGGTGACGTCAGGTGTCTTGTATTCGATGGGCATGTCAGGGTCTCGCAAAAATCAAACGTTAGGAATCACGCCGCCGTCGACGCGGATGGTCGAGCCGGTGACGTAGGAGGCGCGCTGGCTCGCCAGAAATGCCGCGACATCGGCGAATTCCTGCGGCGTGCCATAGCGGCCCATCGGAATGGTGGCGGCGGAAGCGGCGGCGACTTCCTCGACCGTCTTGCCATCGCGCTTGGCGGCGCCAGCGTCGATGGCTTTGACGCGGTCGGTATCGATGCGCCCCGGCGCCATCACGTTGACGGTGATGCCGTCCTTCGCGACTTCGCGCGACAGCGTTTTCGACCAGCCGACGAGGCTCGCGCGCAAGGTGTTCGACATGCCGAGGTTCGGGATCGGCGCGATCACGCCCATGGAGGTCGACGTGATCACGCGGCCCCATTTGCGGGCCTTCATGCCCGGCAGGATGCGATCCGTGATCGCGATGACCGAGAGGATCATCGAATCGAAGTGCTTGCGCCAGACATCCTGCGCCTGCCCCCCCGCGGGCGATGGCGGCGGGCCGCCGGTGTTGTTGACAAGAATACCAATGGGGCCCAGCTCGGCCTCGATCTTCGCGATCGACTGCTCGATGAGATCAAGATTGCCGAGATCCCAGACGAGGCTGATGACCTTGCCACCGCCGGCGCGAATGGCTGCTTCCGTTTTCGCAAGCTTTTCAGCGTTGGTGCCGGTGATCGCCACCGCGACACCCTCCGCGCTCAGCGCCTGCGCGATGGCCGCCCCGAGCCCGCCGCTCGAAGCGGTGACGAGCGCGACCTTACCCTTGATTCCGAGATCCATCCCGAACCCTCTGTGTCTGGAAATTTCCGTGGCGAGATTTCTCGCGCGTTGCAGCCAAAAAGAAAAGCACGCGTTTGGCTTCTCCTGCATTTTGTATACGCAAGGTCCTGAGGCGGATTGCCTTCCGCGCGATCCCTGCCATTCTCAATTCCTCAAAGTCCCTGTTTTCGAGGATATCATGCTGACAATCTACGGCGTTTACCGCTCGCGCGCGACGCGCAACATCTGGCTGGCGATGGAGCTTGGCATTCCATTCAAGCACGTGCCGGTAATGCAGCTCTACCGGATCAAGGGCCCGATCCCCGCCGGCACCATCCACACTAAATCGCCCGAGTTCCTCGCCGTGAATCCGAACGGGCACATCCCCTCGATTGATGATGACGGGTTTGTGTTGCACGAATCGCTGGCGATCAACCTGTACCTCGCGAAGAAGCACGGCGGTCCATTGGCACCAGCCAATGTGCAGGAGGATGGGCTTGCGGCCATGTGGGCGCTCTGGGCGGCCACAGAGCTTGAACCGCACACCATCGCGATTCTCTACAACATGGTCGCCAAACCGCCGGAAGAACGCGATGCAAAAGCTGCGGCGGCGGCGATTGAAGCGCTGCGCGCCCCCTTTGCCGTGCTCGAAGCCAACCTCGCCAAGTCCAGCCACATCATGGGCGACCGCTTCACGGTGTGCGACATCAATGTTGCGGAAGTCATCCGTTACGCGCTGCCAGCGAAGGAGCTTTGGGAAGCGGCGCCGAAGGTCAGCGCCTGGCTGAAGGCCTGCCAATCGCGCCCGGCGTATCAGGACATGATGGCGAAGCGGAACGCCGAGCCGGAATAGGGATCAGATCACGAAATAGAGCATCACCGAAATCGTGAGGAAGGAGAACGCCGTGGTCACCAGAAGTGCCGCGGCGCAGAACTCCGCCTCACCATATTTCTGGCCGAGGATCGGGTAGATCGTGATCATCGAGACGCTCGAAAAGATCACCATCGCCTTGACGAGTTCCGGATCGCGCGGCGGATAGAGCCAGATCGCGGCGAGAACCGCAAGCGGGTGCAGCAACAGCTTACCCAATGCCACCAGCGAAACCGCGCGGAACATGCCGCGCACTTCGACACCGAACAGCGTCGCGCCAATCACGAAGAGCGAGACCGGCGCCGAGGCATTGGCAAGAAGGTCGATCGTTCGCGCCAGCGGCACGGGCAGACGCAAGCTCAGAAGCGACAGCGCCGCGCCGATGAGCAACGCAAAGATCAGCGGATTGCGGAGGAGGCGGCGAAACACTTCGCCGAGCACCGTACCGACAGGCTTTCCGGCCTGTTGTGCTGCCTCTGCCATCGCAAGGCCGAGCGGGAGCATCACAAGGTTTTCAAGCAGCAGACAATGCGCAAAGGCAATCGCGCCGACAGGCCCCAGCGCCATCGTCGCGACGGGATAGCCGATAAAGCCCGAGTTGGACACCGAGGCGCCGAGGGCCTGAAATGCCGCGCGCGTGGGTCTCTCCGGCGCCTGAATCCGGCCAATCGCATAGACCACCGCGAAGACGGCTAGCGAGGCCAGCGTGTAGCCGACGATATAGCGCGGATCGATCAACTCGGTGAGCGACTTCTGCGACACCGCCCGGATGATCAGCGCCGGCATCGAAAAATTCAGCACGAAAAGACCGAAAACACGCACATCGCCGCGAGCAAGGATGCCGAAATGCACAGCGCCGTAGCCGAGGCCGACAATCAGGAAAATCGGCACCGTGATCGCGAGAATATCGGCCATGAGGTGCTTCCTATTCGAACTCAGCCCGAAGCGGCATAGAACTTGCGGCCCCTTGCCGCGTGACGCTGATCGCCGCCGCGCGGTTGGCACGCCGAAGGGCCGTTTCGAGCGGGAGGCCTTCTGCAAGCCCCGCTGCCAATACGCCGACGAAGCAATCGCCCGCGCCCGTTGTATCGACCGCGCGGACGGGTTCGCCAGTGGCGGAGGTCAGGCCGTCAGCGTGGACCGCGATGCAGCCCTTGGCGCCCAGCGTCACGATAATGGTGCGGAACTTTGTCGTCGGAGTGCCTGTAGCGAGACTTCGCGCGGCGGCCTCGATGGCTTCCGGCGTGGTCAGGTCTACCTTACCGGTCGCCACCTCAAGTTCGGTTTCATTGAGGATGACGATATCGCAGAGCCCCAGCAGAGCAGGCGAGAGCGCTTTCATCGGCGCTGGGTTGAAAATCGTCACGCCACCCGCGGCGCGCGCTGCCTCAAATCCAGCCGCGATAAAGGCTTCCGGCACCTCGAACTGCGAGACGACATGATCACCGGGCTGAAAGTTAACGCCCGCGAGATCAGCAGGCTTGAGCGCAGCATTGGCGCCGGGTGCGACGGTTACAGTGTTTTCGGCGTTCCGATCGACGAGGATCACGGCAATGCCAGTCGGGACTTCAGGCAGGGTTATGACGGACGTCAAATCGATGCCTTCGCCCGAAAGGAAGGCGCGCATCGCAGTGCCGAAGCCATCTGCGCCCGTCGCACCGACGAGCAGACTATCCGCCCCGGCGCGGCGCGCGGCAACGGCCTGATTGGCCCCCTTGCCACCCGGAAATTCCTGAACATTGGTGCCCGAGACAGTCTCACCGGGGCGCGGATGCGCCGCGACCCCAATCACGAGATCGCGGTTGATGCTGCCGAGAACCAGGACCCTGCCCATCAGGGCGGCGGGCCGGATCAGCGACGCTTGGGCGGCTGACCCTTCTGCGGCGGCCGTGCACCACCCGGCGTGAAGCCCGAGCGTTCGTCCTTGTGGCGGAACACGAGGCGGCCCTTTTCCAGATCATACGGCGACATCTCGACCGTCACACGGTCACCTGCCAGCGTCTTGATGCGGTTCTTTTTCATCTTGCCTGCGGTGTAGGCGATGATCTCATGTCCGCTGTCGAGCTTCACACGGAACCGCGCATCGGGCAACAATTCCAGCACCAGACCTTCGAACTGGATCACTTCTTCTTTCGCCATCCGCAAAACCTTTTTCTCTACGACGCGATTTCGCGCCAATCTTCGCGACGCTCATGCGCCTGAATCGTTGACGCGACAAGCGCCTATGTTCGCGACGCGGCCTCTAAAACGCGACCAGCGTCCGAATGTGAAGAAGCCGCTCCATGACCGGAACGGCTTCCAAGCCAGAAAGGAGGACAGGCAGAAACCTGTCCCCCGAAATTCTTTCATCGACAACCCGTCGGGGATCAGACGGCCTGAAGGTTGACCGCAGCCATCTTGCCGGTACGACGATCCGCCTGAAGCTCGTACGTGACCTTCTGGCCATCGCGCAAGCCCTGAAGGCCGGAGCGCTGAACAGCACTGATATGCACGAAAACGTCCTTGCCACCATCATCCGGCTGGATGAATCCGTAGCCTTTTTGCTCATTGAACCACTTCACGGTTCCAGTGCTCATGGGTCTTTCCTCTGGACTATCAGGTCGGGGTCGTGCGGGCCAAAAGGTCCGCTCAGTTACACGTTTCAGCTTGGCCAAGTCCAAGCCATTAGCTCGATCTTTGGAGAAGCAGTCTGAACGTGCGCCCGGTAGTCCCAAAGCGGCCCAGTCGTCCGGCCAAGTCGATGGACCCTTTCATAACGCGAACTCGGTGATTTCACAAGTTCTCCGTGCAAAAGCCGCGATATCATGGCCAATTCGCGAAAACCGGGTGGAACGGGTGAGGGCTCGCTTGCACCGTTGCAAGCAAGCTCGGCCGAGAAACCCTTTCCTATCCAAGAAGTCCTGCCGCGACGAAAAGGTCGGCGGTCTTCCGCCCCAGCGCGAGCGGCACGTCATAGACAACCGTGAGGCGCAAAAGCGCCTTGATGTCGACGTCGTGTGGCATGGGAGACAGGGGATCGATGAAGAAAATCACGCCGTCTATCCGCTCCTCGACGATCAGCGCGCCGATCTGCTGGTCACCGCCGAGCGGTCCGGAAGCGAGGCGTGTGATGTTGAGCGTGGGGCATCGTTCCTTGAGGACACTCCCCGTTGTGCCAGTGCAATAGAGCGTGTGAAAGGCAAGTGCTTCGACGTTTTCCTCGGCCCAATCCGCCAGCGCCGGTTTCATCCGGTCATGCGCGACAAGGGCGAAGGTTCGCCCCATCTCACCACTCCAGCTTGAAGGTCGCGACGAGATCAGCAATCTCGGAAGCGCTGAGGAGGCGGAGTTTATCAGCCCCGACCAGAGAAAGGATCTTTGCCGTCTCCTCCAGTTCCTCGGCGGAGCCCACGGCATCCTGCAAGCTGGCGCCGGAATTGACCGGCCCATGATTCGCCAGCAAGACCGCCCGGAACTTTCCTTCGAGCGTGCGGATCGCCTGCCCGATCTCATCTGATCCCGGCCGGAAATACGGCAAAACCGGCAGGTGGCCGACGCGCATCACGAAGTACGGCGAGAACACCGGGATCGGATCGAGCGAGGGCAGATCGTTGCGGAAGGATAGTGCTGCCGCATGGGTCGAGTGCAAATGCACCACCGCCTCGGTGCCCGACCTCGTTTCATAAAACGCGCGGTGCATCGAGACTTCCTTGGTCGGCTTGTCACCCGAGACATGCGCGAAAGCAGTATCGAGCTTCGAGAGCCGCGCTGGATTGAGCCGTCCGAGCGAGGCATTCGTCGGCGTGACGAGATAACCATCGTCAAGCTTCACGCTGAGATTGCCAGCCGTGCCGATGGCAAGGCCGCGCGCATGAAACGAGCGCCCGGCCTCCACCAACCCTTCGCGCAGTTCGGCTTCGTTGCGCATCATGTTACGCGACATCCACCGGCATGGCGTCGATGGTCGCGAGCGCCTTGACGAAGAAATCCGGCGCACCGAAGTTCCCGCTTTTCAGCGCCAGCGCCAGGCGCGGCGTCCCTTCGCTCACCACCACCGGCACGCCGGGGTCGATCTCCGGGCCGATGCCCATCGCGGTGATCCCGAGCGCGGTGACAATCGCGCTGGAGGTCTCGCCGCCCGCGGTGATGACGCGGCGGAACCCCTTGGCGACCAACGTTTGCGCGAGATGCGAGAAAAATCCTTCGATGGCATGGGCCACCTTGGTGCCGCCGTGTTTGGCCTGAAGCGCTGCGACTTCGCCGGGTTCGGCGGTCGAATAGACGAGCGGCAGGCTTGCCTTGCCCGCTTCACCCGCGAGCCAGGCGAGCACATCCGCCTCGCTCTGGCGGCCAGCAAGAACCGCTTCGACATCGAGCTGGAACGCAGGCGCACCCGCCGCATGGCGCGCGACCTGACCGGCTGTTGCGACCGAACAGGAGCCCGAGAGCGCGATCGCCGGCCCCTTCGGTGCCGTCAACGGCTTGGCCGTCCCGCCCTGCCCGACCTCAGGGAAATTATCCGGCAGGCCGAGCGCGATGCCGGAGCCGCCGGTGACCAGCGCCATGCCTTTGACCGCATGACCCAGCGTGAAAAGGTCTTCATCCGAGGTTGCATCGCAGACGATAAGCCGCGCGTTGATCTTCTCCTGCTCGGCGATTGCGGCGCGCACTGCCTCGACGCCCTGGCGCACAACTTCCAGCGGGATCAGGCCGACGCGGTTCTTCGACTGATAGGAGAGCCACCGGGCGAGATTGGCATCGATCATGGGCGTGATTGGGTGCTTCTCCATCCCGCTTTCGTTGAGGAGCTTGTCCCCCACGAAAAGATGACCGCGATAGATCGTACGCTTGTTGGTCGGGAAGGCCGGGCAGACGATAGCGGATGAGGCTTTGAGTTCAGCCATCAAGGCATCGGCGACCGGACCGATATTGCCTTCCTTGGTGGAATCGAAGGTCGAGCAGTATTTGAAGATGATCTGCTGCGCGCCTGCACCGCGAAGTGCAGCCAACCCGGCGAGCGATTGCTCAACAGCTTCCGCCACCGGGTTCGAGCGGGATTTAAGCGCAATCACACCCGCCTCGCAGGGCAGAAATCCGCCCTCCGGCACGCCGACGAACAGCGTCGTCCGCATGCCGCGCTTGGCGAGGGTGTTCGCAAGATCGCTCGCACCGGTGAAATCGTCCGCAATAGAGCCGATCAGCATCAGTTTCTCCCGAGCGCCGGATCAGCGACGCGCTGTGGCGTCGCGCGCCACATTCGCCCAGTACTGAATACCGACGGGCAGGACATCGTCATTGAAATCATAGGCGGGATGATGAAGGCCCGCCGTATCGCCATTACCGATGAAGATGAAGGCACCAGGGCGTGCTTCGAGCATATAAGAGAAATCTTCCCCGCCCATGGTCGGCGCGACATTGTCGTCAACACCCGCCTCGCCAGAAATCGCGCGGGCGATATCTGCCGCAAAGGCGGCCTCTTTTACGTGATTGACTGTGGCGGGGTAGCCGCGGCGGTAATCGAGATGCGCCTCCGCACCGAACATCTTCGCTGTGCCCTCGACGATGGCGCGAAAACGCGCCTCGGCCTGATCGCGCACGTCATTATCGAGCGTGCGCACCGTGCCGCGGAGAACCGCCCGCTGCGGGATCACATTCTGCGCGTCGCCCGCCTGAAACACCGTATTCGAAACGACAATCGATTTCAGCGGATCAATCGCGCGCGAGGCGATGGATTGCAGCGCCGTGATGATATGCGCACCAACCAGAACCGGATCGATGCCTTCGTGCGGCTTTGCGGCATGGCTGCCTCGCCCCTCGATCGTGAGCGTGTAATAGGCCGTTGCTGCCATCAGCGCACCGGGCCGGATGGCAAAATGCCCCGGCGCAAGCCCCGGCATATTGTGCATGCCGTAAACTTCCGAAATGCCCCAGCGATCCATCATGCCATCATCGACCATGGCCTTGCCGCCGGCACCGCCCTCTTCAGCGGGCTGAAAGATCACCACAACGGTGCCGTCGAAATCACGTGTCGCCGCAAGGTGTTTGGCGGCGCCGAGCAGCATCGCGGTATGGCCGTCATGACCACAGGCGTGCATCTTGCCCGCGACCTTGGAGCGATGCGGCAGGTTGGTCTCTTCCGAAATCGGCAGCGCATCCATATCGGCTCTGAGACCCACGACCTTGCCGCCCGGCCCGTTACGGCCATGAATCACGCCGACAACGCCGGTCTGGCCGATGCCGGGCACAACCTCATCACAACCGAAGGTCTTTAGTTTTTCGGCCACAATGCCCGCAGTGCGGTGAACTTCGTAGAGAATCTCCGGGTTCTCGTGAAAATCACGCCGCCAGCGGGTGACTTCTTCCTTGAGGGCGAGAATGGTCGGATCGATTTTCATGCTCAGGTCCATATTTATGCTCAAGCCCATGTGCGCGAGGAACATCAGGCGGTCAAAGCCAACGGCTATCAGCCGGGTTAAGCAGTCAATCTAATCCATTCGTCGGAGTGCGCCAGCCACCTTCGGAGGAATTTCTCGCAAGATCGGTGGATCAGGCCGCGGCGACGCCATCCTCGGCTTCGCCGGAATTAAGGCGCCGCTTCATCGAGGCGCGGGGACGAACCGTGCGATACCGCCCGCGCTCGACGGAGAGCAGCACGATGGCGAACACGGTCATACCGTTCATCCACCAGGTCTGCGTCGCGCCACGCTCGATCAGGGCATAGGTGAAAGCAGAGGCGAGGCCTGCCAGCGCCAATGGCGCGACCTCAAGGCCAAAGCGGCCCACAGCGCGGAACGCGTAAAACAACAGAATGCTCAGGCCGATCGCCCCGAGGAGGCCGAGGTCGTACCAGATATCGGAAATCAGCGTCGCGTTGGCTTCCACCGGCACGGCACTGCTTTCTCGGGCGGCCTGCGCCGCATCAAAGCCGCGCCCGGTCATCAGCCGAACGGGATCCGCCGAGGCGACGTCCCACCAGAGGCCGATGGAGGCGAGAATGCCAGTCGGAGACAGCGACATCACTTGCGTTGCGCCCCGCGCCAGCAAGGCAAAAAGCGGCGCGAACAACACGAGAATAGCTGTGATGCCCGCCAGAAGCCGGCCTGCCCGCTCCGGCACTGCCCATGCAAGCGCAAAAACCAGAAGGCCGACGCCGACCGGCACAATAGCCTCGGCCGTAGGACCGAACAGCGCGACGCAGAAAACGAGCACGATCAACCCGGCAGCAATCGACCGGCGGTTCTTGATCAGCATCCATGCCGCTGCGGCCCAACTGAGACAGGTCAGCAGTACAGCGGCGCGACCTGGCGTAGCGGTCGGGATGCGCAAGAACGGCAGACCCGCAAGATCCGCCGCGACAGCACCGAGAATTAACACTCCGCCGAGGCCGACGCCAATGGTGATGAGATGGAGGTTCGAGGCCCGCATTTTCTTCGGCAGAGCTTGAAGTGCCAGCAACCCGAGGAGAATGACCCCCAGTGTCTTGAAGATTTTTGGCGCAGCAATCGCCGAATTCGGTGTCCAGGCCAGCGAGAACAGCGCCCAGATGACGAGAAACAGCGCCGTCAGACCGGGAAGTGTGAGCGTGGAAGCCCAGAGCGATTTCAGAACCCGGAGCGGATCACCGCGCAGGATCGCGGAAAGAATGATCAGGATCGCGGCAATCGGCACGAGCACGACGATCACCCAGCGGGACATCAAGGTCGCGCTCGGCGTCACGATGGCGAAGATCGCAAAACCGAGGCGCAACAGCATTGCCGCCGCATCCGCTGCCGGGTCCAGCGTCGCCTTCGAGATCGAGTGATCGCCTAAATCCATTATCGTATCAATTTCCGCCTGCTCCGGAAGAGATTACGCCACAAAGGTGATCAAACGCTGTATGCCCCGCGCAACACTTGTGACAATTCCGGCACGAAGCGCCGCAGTCCCTCTCGCGCTGCCCCCTTGCCTGACTCCAGCTCCGGTATTACCTCCGGTTCAGGGCAAAAACCGGAGATGAGACATCATGGCTGCTGAACTGACCAACCCGGCCTATGCCGCCCTCCTGGCACGCCGCTCCGGTAACGCCCGCGCGCTGGTGGGCCCGGCACCGGACGCAGCCACACTCGAAGCCATCATTCTTGCGGCCTCCCGCGCGCCCGATCACGGACGATTGGTGCCGTTCCGCTTTCTCGAAGTGGCGGAAAGCGCCCGCGACCATCTCGCGGATATGCTCGAGGCGGCAAGCCGCGCGCTGACCCCGGATTTGCCGCAGCCGGAAATCGACCGCGCCCGCGAAAAAGCCCATCAAGGACCGCTGATCCTTGCGATGATCGGTCGCATCGAGACCCATCACCCGAAAATCACGGCCTCCGATCAATGGCTCGCGGTGGGTTGTGCGCTCGAGAATCTGCTGCTCGCCTTGCAGAGCTTTGGTTTTGCGGCGGCGATCCGATCGGGGAAATTTCTTGAAACGGCACCGATGCACGAGGGGTTTGGCCTCAGTGCAAATGAGCATCTCGTCAGCCTGATCGCCATCGGCAAGCCGGGTGAATGGCCGCCGGAAAAGCCAAAACCGACATTGGATCGCGTTTTTGCACGCTGGAACGGATGAACTCTCCTTCTTCTGGGCATTTTCCGCGATCAAACCCTGCCCGGCATTTTGAATAATGCGGGGTCTCGGAATTTGATATCGAACAACGACGACGGCCAAATGCCTTTCTAGCTTCAGGCACTTGGAATGTCAGAGACTGGTGAGGCTCGCCGCCTTGGTCCGACTGTTCGATTGGGTGCGACATGACTGCCAATTTCAGCCCGTCGGAGATCGCGCGACTGGCGACTCCGGTGCCCCGCTACACCAGCTACCCCACTGCGCCGCATTTTTCGATTGATGTCAGCAATCTGACCTATCGGGAATGGCTCCACGCCATGCCGCCGGGTTCACGCGTCTCGCTCTATGTCCATATCCCGTTCTGCGATACCTTGTGCTGGTTCTGTGGCTGTCACACGCGGATGGTACGCAAGTACAGCCCCATCAAGACCTATCTCGATGCGCTGGAAAAAGAGATTGCCGCCGTTGCCGCGCATCTGCCGGCGCATTGTTCAGTGACCCATGTCCATTGGGGCGGCGGTTCGCCGACGATCCTGTCGCCGGAAGACATCATCCGCCTCAACGCTGCGATCCATACCGCCTTCCCGATTGCGCGGACCTGCGATTTCGCGGTCGAGATTGATCCACGCGGCATGGATGAAGCCCGTCTTGATGCGCTCGCCGAAGCCGGCATGACCCGCGCCAGCATCGGCGTGCAGGATTTCGACACCGAAGTGCAGCGCGCGATCAACCGCTTCCAGAGCTTTGAGGAAACGCTGGCTGTCGCAGACGGTTTGCGCCAGCGTGGCGTAACCTCGCTCAATGTCGATCTTCTGTATGGCCTGCCGCACCAGAACGTCTCGGTGATGTTGAAGTCGCTCGAACAGGTGCTGACGCTGCGCCCCGACCGGCTAGCGCTCTTCGGCTACGCGCATGTGCCGTGGATGAAGAAGCATCAGGAGATGATCCCGCAAGAGGCCCTACCCGGCATGCCGGAGCGGATTGAATGCGTGGAGCGCGCGACAGCGCGACTGGTCGAGGCGGGTTATTCCCGGATCGGCCTTGATCACTTCGCGTTGCCGACGGACAGTCTCGCGCTCGCGGCCGCCAACGGCACGCTCAGGCGGAATTTCCAGGGCTATACGACCGATGATTCCGATTGCCTGATTGGCCTTGGTGCCTCTTCCATCGGCCAGTTTCCGCAAGGCTTCGTGCAGAACGAGACCGGCGGTCAGCCCTATGAGCGCCGCGTCAATGAAATCGGGCTCGCGGTGGCGCGCGGCCTTGAGACCAGTGCCGAGGATCGTCTGCGCGGGGAGGCCATCGAGGAGTTGATGTGCAACCTCCGGCTCGACCTTGCCAAACTCAAGGCACATCACGGTGCGCTGGCGGAACAGCTCACGCCGGAAGTCGAAGGGTTGCTGGCTGAAGAGCCCGCGGCTTGGTTCGAGCGCACCGCCAACGGCTTCGTCGTGACGGAAGAAGGCCGGCCCTTCCTGCGGATCATTGCGGCGCGGTTCGATTCCTATCTCGCACGCGGCACGGGGCGGCATTCCTCCGCGATGTAGAGCGCCGTGCGGGGAAGCGCCTGCTCAGGCCGATTGCGTCAGGCTTTCCCGGACTTGCGGGCCTGTTCGGCCCAATGCACGCGGATTTTCTCGGCGATGCCGGTCGGATCCTCGATGGTCGCGGTACCTTCCGCCAGCGCGGCTTTCAACGTGGCGGGCGGGTCCAGCAGATCCATCCGGACGAAGTGGATTCGCAGCGGCGGCGAGCCGCGCAAGGTGAAGTTGTGGCGCGCCTCTGGCCCCTCGATCTCGATCTTGTGCTCCATGATCATGTGCCCGCGTGCGGGATAGCCCCAGCGGGCGAGCCATGGCTTGCCGCAATAGGGCTCGATATCCTCAGCAAGAAGGATCAGCGTCACGGGCGTATGGCTGGTCGCGGCCTCGATGGCGAAGGGACCGGCGAGGATCAATCCGCGCAGATCCGGCGCGGCGACGACAAACTTGCGCGTATCCTCCAGCAGCGTTGCGATCGCCACCTTGCCCAGGCCAGTGAGGCTGACCGGTTTTTCGCGGCTGAACATGCCGGAAAGGCTGGAACGCGCGTTGCGCGGACCGCCGAGAACGCGGGCCGTGAACCAGAATCCTGCAATCGCGAGGATCAGAAAAAGGGCGTTTTCGGCGATCAGGGCGGGCATGGCAGCACAAACCGGGAGAAGCGGGACAACTTGCGATAGCCCCCACGATAGCGCGCAAGCGTTTCCCGGTCGTTACAGGACCACGATACCCTGATGCTTCGCCTTGTTTTCCGGTTCGACATGGATCGTGATCGAGGCGCCTTCAACCTCGGCGCGCAAGGCCGCTTCGATACGGTCGCAGATATCATGCGCGGCATCGACCCGCATATCCGCTGGCACCACGAGATGAAACTCGATGAAGGTGAGCCGTCCGGCATGGCGCGTGCGCAGGTCATGTGCCTCAATCGCGCCTTCGGCATGAACCGCGATCATCGCACGGATGCGCTCAACCTCTTCGGGCGCCGCAGCCTCATCCATCAGGCCTGAGAACGAGGTCTGCATCAGGCTGTAGCCCGACCAGAGAATATTGAGCGCCACAGCGCAAGCGAGCAACGGATCGAGCCATGGCAGACCGGTGGCCATCGCCACGAGCAAGGCTACGAGCACACCAATCGAGGAGACGACATCCGAGAGAAGGTGCTTGCCATCCGCCACCAGCGCCGGCGAGCGCAGCGCCCGGCCACGCCGGAGCAGGATGAAACACCAGATGCCATTGAGCCCGCTCGCGAGAATATTGAGGCCGATGCCGTATGGATCAAGCGTGACCGCACGCGGCGCGAGATAAGCCCCATAGGCGGCATGAAACACGGCGATGGCCGCAACGACAATCAGCGCGCCTTCAAAAACCGCCGCGATATACTCGATCTTCTGGTGGCCATAGGGGTGGTTGGCGTCCGCCGGCTTCGCGCTGAGCTTCAAGGCGCCATAGGCCACGAAGGCGGCAACCACATTGATCGTGCTTTCCAGCGCATCCGAATAGAGCGCGACAGACCCGGTGAGCCACCACGCGCCAGCCTTCAACGCGAGGACGGCGATACCCACGACAATAGAGCCGATCGCGATGGATACTGCCCGATCCGGCGGCATGAAACGTCTCCCGCGTGCTGCTGGCCCAATCGGTTTGGGGCCGCGCATCCCTCGCTCAGGCGGGCGGCAAGGTCAAGGTCAGAAACAGCCTTGCCGCTCCTGGTACACGCTCAGCGGGAGGTCAGGCGTTTTACGTTGGAGCGCACGCGGCTGCGTCCCGGCGCCATCGCCGCCTTGGCGATGCGCTCGGGCCCCTGCTGGGCAGCCCGCAGGAAGGCCGGTGCATTCCCGGTCATCATGGACATGCCAAGCTCGAACTGGAGCTTGACGGCCTCGGTTGTCGCCAGAAGCAGACCTTCATTCACGGCATCAACCTTCTCGGTGACCATCCGCTCGGTTTCTGTTCGTCCGGCGACCGGAAGTTGCCCGGTTGCGCCCCGCATCATCTCTCCCGCCAGCAGCGGAAGTCGGAGCGACACGACGAGTGGCGCGAGCCAGAATTCCTTCATCGTTCAGGCGTCCTTTTTTTTGGCAGCACTCGCTGGCGGCTGCCAACAATTTGAAATTTCATCTCTTTTTCCGCCTCGCCGGCAAGAATGTCAACCTTGGCGTAACTTTTCGGGCGCGCAATCGGGATTCCCTACCCATGGCATGACAGGAGGATACCCGATGCACTCGCCCCTCACATCCGCTGCTCCCGTTGATATTGCTTTCAGAAAACAGCTCGAAGGCTACGGCCTGACAACCGCCAGCATCCTCTACCGGATGCCCGATCACCCGCGTCTGTTGCAGGAATTTGTCTGGCAGGAATACGACATGTTCCCCAATTTTCCGGTGCTGCATCGCTTCCTTGATTTCTGGAAGCGCGAGATCGAGGGCGCGCTGCATTCAATCCGCGTCGCGCATAACCGCCTGATCACGCCTGCGGAAATCCGGGCGCTCGGGGCGGAGTTCCGGTTGAACTAGGGGCTGATCCTACAGAATCGACCAACCGCTGTTCTGGGCGAAAAGCTCCAGCGCGATGGTGCCGACAAGACTGTTGCCGACGCGGTCGAGTTCAGGCGACCAGACCGCGATGGTTCCTCGCCCCGGCGCGACGGCGACGATACCGCCGCCGACCCCGCTCTTGGCCGGCAGCCCGACGCGATAGGCGAAGCTCCCCGTCGATTCATACATGCCGCAGGTCATCATCACCGCATTGACCCGGCGAACAAGGCGCGGCGCCATGATGGTCTCGCCGGCGCGGGGCGAATAGCCGCTCGCCGCCAGCGGCAGGGCGGCGCGGGCGAGATCGCGCACCGAGAATTCGAGCGCGCATTGGCGGCAATAAGCATCGACAACCGCGTTGGGCTCGTTATCGATGGTCTCATGAGCGCGCAGGATGTTGGCAATCGCGCGGTTCTTGTAGGCGGTCGTGATTTCCGAGGCCGCGACAGCGTCGTTGATTGCGCCGCCCTCGACCGCGCCCGAAAAACGGATAAAACCTGCCATCAGGCCCGCAACATCGGCCGTTTTTCCCATCAGGTAATCCGTCACCGCCAGCGCGCCCGCGTTCACGAAAGGGTTGCGCGGCGCGCCCTGTTCAGCTTCGAGGATCGCGAGATGGTTGAACGGGGTGCCGGACGGCTCCTTGCCGACGCGCATCCAGACCTCATCGCCCCCGCGATTGAGCGCGAGAATCAGCGCGAAGAGCTTGGTGATGCTCTGGAGCGAGAAGGGCTCGTCGCAATCGCCGGTGCCGATATCCTCGCCTTCGAGCGTCGCGACGGCCATACCGAATTTTCTCGGGTTCACGCCCGCCAGCTCGGGGATGTAATCCGCGACCTTGCCGCGCCCGAACGCGGGGCGGACGTGATCGCGGATATCATCGAGCAGATGCGCGAGCGAGAACTCCGAGCCTGTCTGCGGGTTTCTGGTCATGTCGCGCACCCTCGAGGCCAAATACGGCGGGGGCGCGGCCAATGCCATGAAGCACGACGGGTTGCAAGTGAGGGCCTGACTTCCAGGTGAAGGCGAATCGACCGGCAGCCACGAGAAAAAGGGCCGGAGCAGTTGCCCGCCCGGCCCTGAAGTCGCCCTGTAGACCCCGGCGGCACCTGAAGTGCCGCCGGGCATATTTCTGCTTCCTTTGCGGCACCTGAAGCGCCGCCAAGAAGAGTCTGGCCTTATTCGGCCGCAACAGCCTTCGACTTGTCGGCGTGGAACTGCTCGGTCTCGGTCGAACCTGCCATGGCGGTCGTCGAAGACTTGCCCTGGCTGATCGCGACGGCGACGGCATCGAAGTAGCTGGTGCCGACTTCGCGTTGATGGCGAACGGCGGTGAAGCCCTTCTCCTGCGCCGCGAATTCGCGCTGCTGCATTTCCGAGTAAGCGCCCATGCCGCGAGTCGAATAGCCCTTGGCCAGCTCGAACATCGACAGGTTGAGCGAGTGGAAGCCGGCGAGGGTCACGAACTGGTACTTGTAGCCCAGCGCGCCGATCTCTTCCTGGTACTTCGCCGCCTCGGCGTTGCTCATCTTCTTCTCCCAGTTGAAAGAAGGCGAGCAATTGTAGGCGAGGAGCTTGTTCGGATACTTCTTCTTGAATTCGGTGGCGAATTCACGGGCTTCCCCGAGGTCCGGCTCCGAGGTTTCCCACCACACGAGGTCCGCGTACTCGCCGTAGGCCAGGCCACGAGCGATCGCATGCTCGACCGAGTGCTTGTTGCCCTGCTTGAGGCGAAAGAAGCCTTCTTCGGTGCGGCTGTCGCGGTCAATCCACGGATGATCATAATCATCCACATCCGAGGTGATGAGGTTCGCGGCATGCGCATCGGTGCGGGCGAGAAGAACCGTATCCACGCCGCAAACGTCGGCCGCGAGGCGGGCAGCGTTCAGAGTGCGCAGGAAGGTCTTGGTCGGCACGAGAACCTTGCCGCCGAGATGGCCGCACTTCTTTTCCGACGCGAGCTGATCCTCGAAGTGGACGCCTGCGGCACCGGCTTCGATCATGGCCTTCATCAGTTCGAAGGCGTTGAGCGGGCCACCGAAACCGGCTTCCGCGTCCGCAATGATCGGCGCCATGTAGTGGATCGACTTGTCACCTTCCATATGGGCAATCTGATCGGCACGGCGCAGCGTGTTGTTGATACGCTTGACCACATCCGGCACAGACGAGGCCGGATAGAGCGACTGATCCGGATACATCTGGCCAGCGTTGTTGGCGTCGGCAGCGACCTGCCAGCCTGAGAGGTAGATGGCTTCGAGGCCAGCCTTGACCTGCTGCATCGCCTGGTTGCCGGTCAGCGCACCGAGGGTGCGGACAAACGGACGGTTCGCGAGCAGCTCACGGAGGCGGGCAGCGCCCATCTTCGCAAGGGTATATTCCATCTGGAACGAGCCGCGCAGCTTCTCGACATCCGCAGGCGAGTAATCGCGCTTGTTCTGGGGCTTGTAGGCGTTGGCCATGGTCATATCCTTTCAGGCAACGAAGGAACCGGTCTCCCGGAACTTTCAAAAACGTATCGTCTTCAGAACTTGGCGTTTCCAAACTTGAGGGCTCTTGAGTTTCTTGTCTTCGCGGGCCGAAGCCGTTGAACACTTATTTACAAGCCTTCACATGGGCTGTTGTGTGTCATACGGCCTTCGCAGATGCAACAAGCTTATGAGATTGTAGAAGAAACTCGGAAAACTGTTGACATCTTCACATTTGTAATATTGTAAATTGTAAATCAATTTACGGAGCTTTCGGCATGAAATCGCTCAGAATCGGCGGAAAACTGAGGCGCCTCAGACAGGAACGTCGTCTCAGTCAGGCGCAGATGGCGGCGGAACTCGCGATTTCGCCGAGCTACCTCAATCTCATCGAGAGCAATCAGCGCCCGGTGACGGTGACGGTGCTGCTCAAACTGGCAGAAAAGTTTCAGGTCGATCTTGCGGCGCTGGGCGGAGATGCAGACGAACGACTGCAAACCGATCTGATGGAAGCGCTTTCCGATCCGCTTTTTGAGGCGGCGGATGTCAAGGCCAGCGATGTGAAGGAACTGGTCTCGCAGCTCCCGGCCATGGGCCGTGCCTTCGTGACGCTCTATAACTCCTACCGGCGTGGCGGCGCGGGCGATGCTGGCCTCGGCGATGACCCGGATGCCGAGAACCTCCCCACCGCTATACCCTCCGAGGAGGTGACTGAATTCATCCAGAAGCGCCGCAACCATTTCCCCGAGCTTGAGCAGGCAGCGGAAAATCTCTGGCTTGAAAACGGTCTCGCACTCTTCACACTCCAGCAGGATCTGGTGAAGGTGCTGAACATGCGTTTCGCGGTTGATGTCGAGATCGCACCGGCCGAGGCGATGCAGGGTCTGTTGCGCAACTACAACCCGCTGACGCGGCGGCTGCAACTCTCCGAGATGCTACCGCTCCCGAGCCGCACCTTTCAGCTCGCCCACCAGATTGCGTTTCTGGGCTACCGGAAAGAGATTGATCAGGCGGTGTCGGGCGGCAAATCCTCCAGCCCCGAGACCGATGCGCTCGCAGCCTCGGCACTGGCGAATTATTTCGCCGCCGCCGTGATGGCGCCCTACGATCGCTTTCTGGAAGCCGCGCGCTCGACCCGGTATGAGGTGACGACGCTCCAGCATCGCTTCGGGCTGTCGTTCGAGCAGGTCTGCCATCGCCTGACGACGCTTCAGCGCCCTGGCAACGAGGGCATCCCCTTCCATCTCATCCGGGTGGATATCGCCGGGAATATCTCGAAGCGCTTCTCGCTTTCGGGCATCCATATCGCGCGCTTCGGTGCAGCCTGCCCGCGCTGGAATGTCTATGATGCCTTTGCAACGCCCGGGATGCTGCGCGTGCAGGTCTCGAAAATGCCGGATAACTCGGCGTTCTTCTGCATCGCCCGCACGCTGACGCCCGCCGGACGCGCCGTGGTGCGCGGCGGTTTGCCCCAGCGCGCCGGCACGCTTGCCATCGGGCTTGGCACCGCCCTCAGCCATGCCCGCGAGATCGTCTATGCCGACGGTCTCAACCTTGATGACCCGCAGATCGTCACGCCCATCGGCGTCTCCTGCCGCACCTGCCCGCGCAATGACTGTTCGGACCGCGCGATGCCTGCACTGGCCCAGCGCCTGACACTCGATGAAAACAAGCGCGGGCTTTCCACCTATTCGGTTGCGGGGTAAAGCAGGGCGAAGCGAACAAGGACTGCGCCAAAAAGGACCGTGTCATGACCTCGAAACTCGATCAGCTCAAAGCCATGACCGTCGTAGTTGCCGATACCGGCGACATGGGGGCCATCGAGGCGTTCAAGCCGCAGGATTGCACGACTAACCCGACGCTGATCCTCAAGGCGGCGGAAATGCCGGTTTATCAGGGCGTTGTGGATGAAGCGATCGCCTGGGCGAAAGCGAAAGGTGGCAGCTCCGCTGCTCAGATCGATGCCGCCTGTGACCGCCTCGCCGTGAGTTTCGGCGCAGAACTCGCCAAGCGCGTGCCGGGCCGGGTTTCGACCGAGGTCGATGCTGATCTCTCATTCGACACAGCGAAAACCGTCGCCAAGGCGCGCGCCATCATCGCGGATTACGCGGCGCGCGGGATTGGCAAGGAGCGCATCCTGATCAAGATCGCCTCGACCTGGGAGGGCATCCGCGCCGCGGAAATCCTCCAGAAGGAGGGCATCGATTGCAACCTCACGCTCCTCTTCAGCCTCGCGCAGGCGGCTGCAGCGGCGGAAGCGGGTGCCTTCCTGATCTCGCCCTTCGTCGGGCGTATTCTCGACTGGTACAAGAAATCGACCGGGCAGGAGTACACCAGCGAAACCGATCCGGGCGTTGTCTCGGTGCGTTCGATTTTCGCCTACTACAAGGCGCATGGCTACGAAACGGTCGTGATGGGCGCCTCCTTCCGCAACCTCGGCGAGATCGAGGCGCTTGCGGGCTGCGATAGACTCACGATCGCGCCGGCGCTGCTCGACCAGCTCGCCAAGGATGAAGGAACTCTCGTCCGCGCGCTCGACGGCAAGGCTGCGGCCAGCGCCGCCAAGCCCGCGAAAATCGCAACCGATGAGGCCGGGTTCCGCTGGGCGCTCAATCAGGATGCCATGGCGACCGAAAAGCTCGCCGAGGGTATCCGTCTCTTTGCGGCGGATCTTGGCAAGCTCAAGGCAATGATCGGTGCGCGACTAACGGCCTAAGCTGTAATCCCTGCGAGGCGCGACCTTCTTTCAGGACTCGCCCTTGCAAGACTCGCTTTCTCAAGACTCGCTTTCGCAAGGCGCGCACTCGCAAGTTTTATTTGCACATATCCGAATTAATGAATATATTCGGGCGATCTGATCCCCAACGGATCATGTTCGTCCGGAGGAACCCATGTTTTCGCTCTCATCGAGAGCCTGGTCGCCCTATACAGCGGGCATCGTGATCGGGCTCTTGCAGATTCCCGCCTTTTATTTCATCGGCACGGCCCTCGGCACCTCGTCGTCCTATGTGACGATTTCGGCCAATCTCGCAGCCTTCGTTGACCCTTCAATCACGCAGATCAAATACGCCGCCAACCACATGAGCGGCGCGAAGAACTGGTGGCAGGTTGCGCTCATCGCCGGCATCGTGCTCGGCGCCTTCATCTCGTCGCGTCTGTCCGGAACGCCGCGCTGGGGTGCCTCGCCCTTCTGGGCGAAAGCCATGGGCGCGCACACGCCGGCGCGGCGCTACATGATGGCCTTTCTCGGCGGTTTCATCATGGTGCTCGGCGCGCGCATCGCGGATGGCTGCACCTCCGGGCACGGTGTCTCCGGCATCGCGCAACTCGCGATCGGCTCATTCATTGCCGTGACAGCGATGTTCGGCGCCGGAATCATCACCGCCAATCTCATCTACAAGAGGGTCTGACGTATCCGGGCGCAAAAGTGGTTTCCGGTTTTGCGCGAAAAGGATGCGAGAAAGGATAAAAAATGTCGGTTTTTGCAGCTATTCTGATCGGACTTGCGATGGGTGCCATTTTTGGCATGGCGCTGGAAAAGGGTCGCGTCTGCGAGGGCGGGGTCATCGTCTGCCAGATGCAGATGTCCCGCCACACCATGCTGAAGATGTTTCTCTCGGCGGTTGCGACCGGCCTGATCGTGCTTTCGATCATGGTCGGCTTCGGCATCGCCAAACTCTCGCCGAAAGCGACGCTTTTTGCGGCGGATATCGTCGGCGGCGCGGTGCTCGGCGTTGGGATCGTCATTGCGGGCGCCTGCCCCGGCACCGTGCTGGCGCAGATCGGCACCGGTTACAAGGATGCGATCTTCACCTTCATCGGCGGGCTCTTCGGCGCGCTGGCCTTCACCTATATGGAGCCGAACATTCTGAAACCGGTTCTGACGACCGGCTCGTATGGCAAGTTGACGCTCGATCAGGTGATGGGCGTGCCCTTCCCCGCTGTGGCGCTCACCTTCGCGGCGATCATCATCGGGTTTCTGGTCTGGCTCGAAAAGGTCTCGCCTTGGCAGGCGGAAATCGGCCCGAATGCCGATGGTGTGCCGGCAGATGCGCCTGTCGAGGCCATTGCCGCCACCAAAGTGTAAACACAAGGGCTCTCCTGCCCAACCGATTGCTCATTCTTCTGGCGGGATTGTCGCAAATCCCGCCATTTCTATTGGCGTTTTGCTCCAGCTCGGCTATGCGCAGGGCATGGCTACCGAACCGATCCCGAATATCCGCAATTTCTCCATCGTCGCGCATATCGACCATGGCAAATCCACGCTCGCTGACCGCCTGATCCAGAAGACAGGTGGCTTGCAGGAGCGCGAGATGGTCGAGCAAGTGCTCGATTCCATGGATATCGAGCGCGAACGCGGCATTACCATCAAGGCGCAGACCGTGCGCCTCACCTACAAGGCCGAGGATGGGCAGACCTATATCCTCAACCTGATGGATACGCCCGGCCACGTCGACTTTGCCTACGAAGTCTCGCGCAGCCTTGCGGCTTGCGAAGGCTCCCTTCTTGTCGTCGATGCCTCACAGGGCGTGGAAGCGCAGACGCTTGCCAACGTCTATCACGCGCTCGATGCCAACCATGAGATCGTGCCAGTCCTCAACAAGGTCGATCTTCCGGCTGCCGAGCCGGAGCGCGTTAAGGAACAGATCGAGGAAGTCATCGGCCTCGATGCCTCGGAAGCTGTGCCGATTTCCGCGAAAACCGGCCTCAACATCGAAGGTGTGCTCGAAGCCATCGTCAAGCGCCTGCCGCCGCCGAAGGGCGATGCGTCAGCACCGCTCAAGGCGCTGCTGGTCGATAGCTGGTATGATGTTTATCTCGGCGTCGTCGTGCTCGTACGCATCATCAATGGCAAGCTCAAGAAGGGCATGCGCATCAAGATGATGGGGACGGACGCCGTCTATGACGTCGACCGTATCGGTGTTTTCACGCCCAAGATGATCGACATCGGCGAGCTGACGCCGGGTGAGGTCGGGTTCCTGACCGGATCGATCAAGGAAGTCGCGGATACCCGCGTCGGCGATACCATCACAGAGGACAAGCGCCCGACGGCTCAGGCCCTGCCGGGCTTCAAGCCGGTGCAGCCGGTGGTGTTCTGCGGCCTTTTCCCGGTCGATGCGGCGGATTTCGATGAACTCCGTGGCGCGATGGGCAAATTGCGCCTGAATGACGCGAGCTTTACCTACGAGATGGAAAGCTCCGCCGCGCTCGGCTTTGGTTTCCGCTGCGGTTTCCTTGGGCTGTTGCACCTCGAAATCATTCAGGAACGCCTGACGCGCGAGTTCAACCTCGACCTCATCGCCACCGCGCCGAGCGTCGTCTACGAGATCGCGCTGCGCGACGGCACGACCATCGACCTTCACAATCCGGCGGACCTGCCGGATGTGATGAAAATCGAGCAGATCCGCGAGCCGTGGATCAAGGCAACGATCCTCACGCCGGATGATTACCTCGGCGCGATCCTCAAGCTCTGTCAGGAGCGGCGCGGCAACCAGATCGACCTGTCTTACGTCGGCAAGCGCGCGATGGTAGTTTATGAGTTGCCGCTCAACGAAGTCGTTTTCGACTTTTATGACCGGCTGAAATCGATCTCCAAGGGCTACGCGAGCTTCGATTACAACATCATCGACTATCGCGAGGGGGACCTCGTGAAACTGTCGATCCTCGTCAACGCCGAGCCGGTCGATGCGCTCTCGATGCTGGTGCATCGCAACCGCGCTGAAGGGCGCGGCCGTGTGATGTGCGAGAAGCTGAAGGACCTCATTCCGCCGCACCTCTTCCAGATCCCGATTCAGGCCGCCATCGGCGGCAAGATCATCGCCCGCGAAACGGTCCGCGCCATGCGCAAGGATGTCACCGCCAAGTGTTACGGCGGCGATATTTCGAGAAAGCGAAAGCTTCTGGACAAGCAGAAAGAGGGCAAGAAGAAGATGCGGCAGTTCGGCAAGGTCGAAATCCCGCAGGAGGCGTTT
This sequence comes from Rhizobiales bacterium PAR1, assembly GCA_002256205.1. Lineage (GTDB taxonomy): Bacteria > Pseudomonadota > Alphaproteobacteria > Rhizobiales > Beijerinckiaceae > Rhabdaerophilum. Next base: position 129,188 of record NKIW01000005.1, on the reverse strand, counting down.
ATCGCCGCCCTGAAGATGGACTCGTAAGGCACGCCGAACTGCTTTCATTTCTCCCGCACGACCAGACGAAAAACCGGTTCCCACTTTTTCTGGTCGTGCTTTTCGTCGGCAAGGTCGAATTCCCACAGGAGGCATTTATCGCCGCCCTGAAGATGGACTCGTAAGGCACGCCGAACTGCTTTTGTGAAGACAGAAAAAGGCGCTTCAGCCGAGCGCCCTTCCGCTGCCCAAACGCCCGGATTTCACATCCTTGGGCACAAACAGGCGGGGCATATCGACGACATAATGGGTGAAGCCGCCGCCAAGCCAAAGCCCGATCAGAGTCAGCCAGGCGGTGACGGCGAGAAGCGCGCCACCGGAGATGCCCGCGCCCACCGCGCAGCCGCCCGCGAGCATGGCGCCGAAGCCCATCAGCGCCGCACCCAACATGTAGCGCAGCATGCCAGACCGGGCGTCAAACACTGTCAGACGCCACTCGCGCGCGATCAGCGCCGCTAACACCGCGCCGAGAAACACGCCGGGAATCAACAGCGTATCAAAGCCGATCGGCGTTTCAGGGCGCGTCAACACACGCATCAGCACCTCAGCAGAGGGGCCGGAAAAGCTGATCCCTTCGGCGGTGCCGGATAGCGCGCCTGCGAGCCCGATCTGGTACGTCATCCAGTAGGCAAGCAACACCGCAATGCCAGCGCCGATGCCGCCAATCCAGCCCCAGAGGCTCAGCTTACCGCGCAGCGAAAAGATAAAGGCTGCCGCCAGCCAGATCAACGCGACCTTGAACTTGTCGCTCTCCTTGCCGCCGAGGCGCATCACGAGGTCGCTGGCCTGACCTCCCTCAACGGTCCAGAGGTCACTGAGATAGAGCCGCGCCGGCTCCAGCAGCCCGTGGAACGAAGCCTGGGCCACCACGACGAAGATCAGTCCGGCGATCAGAGCCCGCAAATTCCCCGTCGCAGAAAGGATGAGCAGCCGGCTCGCGCAACCCCGCGCGAGGATCATGCCGCAGCCAAAAAGAAGGCCGCCGATCAGAGCGCCGGAAAGGCTGCCTTTGGCCGCAAGCATCGGCACTGAACTGACATCCAGCTGGCCATGCGCAATCATGAACTGGACGCCGGTGATCGCGACCCCGAACATCAGCAGCCAGATCGCCAGCTTCTCCCCGAACTGACCGGTGACAAACTCGATCACGGCGGAGCGGAGGCAAAACCGGCTCTTGGCGGCCATGAAACCGAAGAGCAGGCCAATCAGCAAGCCCGCAAGAGCGAGGGTTGCAGGTGCGCCGATCGACGCCACGGATTTTGCGATGGCTGCAAGCACGGCATTCCCCCCGACATGTAAAGGGCGAGCGCCAAGGCGTCCGCCAGTCGCATTCAGAAACGCCAGGCGGCGTTATGTCCTTGATCAACGTCAAGCGATACGGGTCGAGGTGACTTTCGTTTACCCCGCTGTAGCGCCGACCTCCTTGATCAATGCGCCCCATTTTTCGCTCTCGAGTTTCACGAAAGCCTTCAGCTCCTCGGGTGTCGAGGCGACAATTTCGCCACCGAGCGCGGCGAGCTTCTCGGCAGCTTTCGGATCAGCGAGACCGGCCTTCGCATCGGCGGAGATCTTGTCGATGATCCATTTTGGGGTCTTTGCCGGCACAAACAGCGAGAACCATGAGGAGACATCGAAGCCGGGCACAGTGTCCGCGATCGGTGGCAGTTCCGGGGCAAGCGAGGAACGCTTCGCTGTGGTAATCCCGAGACCACGCACCGTGCCGCCACGCGCTTGCGGCAACATCGACGTAATGTTGTCGAACATGCAGTCGATCCGGCCGGCCATAAGATCGTTCTTCGCTTCGCCCGCACCTTTGTAGGGCACATGCGTCATTTTGGCGCCGGTCAGCTTATTAAAAAGCTCGCCCGAGAGGTGCAGCGATGTGCCGATACCAGAGGAGCCGAAGCTCATCTGGTTGCCCTTTTCCTTCGCCAGCTTGACGAAATCCGCCATCGTCTTGGCGGGCGAGGAATTCGGCACAACGATAATATTCGGCACCATCGCCATCAGCGAAACAGGCTCTAGATCGCGGATAGGGTCATAGGTCAGCGACTTGTAGAGATAGGGATTGGTGGCAATCCCGACCGAAGCGACGAGGATGGTGAAGCCATCCGGCGCGGATTTCACGACCATGTCCGTGCCGATATTGGCGCCTGCCCCAGCCTTATTCTCAACGACGATCTGGTTGCCCCAGATCTGGCTGAGCTTCTCGGCCATGATCCGCCCGATGATATCCGTCGCGCCGGCGGGCGGGAAGGGAATGACCATCTTGATCGTGCCGCCCTTCGGCCAGCTCGATTGCGCCCGGACAATTGAAGGCACGCAGAGCGTCGCTGCTCCAGCCAACCCCAGTCCGAATGTCCGCCGGTCAAGCCCGGTGCCGTTACCCTTCGCCATCATTCCTCCCCCGCGCTCACTATGTCGAGCGTCCTTGCGCGGAGAGGTTAGCCGAAAGACAAGGTTTGGGAAGAGCTTTGGTTTGGGAAGAGTTTTGGTTTGGGAAGAGCCCTTGTTTGGAAAAAGCCTTGCGAACCTTCGAGCCGCGTTACGAGATGATGATCCGCGTCTGGCTCGGCCCGTGGTTGCGCACGAGGTTGTACAGCGCCTTCGCATTGGGGGTCGCAAGACGGATGCAGCCGTGGGAAGCCGGGCCGCCGAGCGCCTTCACCGCATTGGTGCCATGGACGGCATAGCCGCCCTTGAAGAAGATCGAATAGGGCATCGGCGAATTGTAATATTTCTTGGAATAATAGCTCGTATGCATGCGCTTCGGGCCATAAACGCCGCGCGGGGTGACGTAGCCGCGCCGGGCGGTCGAGACCTTCCAGACATGGGCGACCTCGCCATCGACCTTGACGATCATCTGCTGCGCCTTGAGATCGACGCGCGCCTCGATGCGGGCGGCAAAGCTCGCATTGGTCTGCACGAGAACGCCGACGAGAATCATCAGCACCGGAAACAAGCGACGAAACCAGATCTGCAGCATGTGGATTCTCCAAAGCCCTAGAGGACGCGTTGAGAGCGAAAATCCACCCAAGTCGACTCCAAACCCTCAAGGTTTAAGGTGAACAACTCCTTGCCCGAACAGTTGGGTTAACCATTTGCTGCCAGAATCGGTCAAGTTTGATGCACTTGCTTTGATGCACCTGTCGACGGAAACACCGATGATTGTCAGGACCCTTGCTGCCGCGCTGCTGATCGGCCTCTCCACCGCGGCCCATGCACAGCAGAACCAGACCGAGGAAATGGAACGGCGCGAAAAAGTGCTGGCGCAGCTCCCGAACAATGCTGCCAAGCGGATTTTCGGCACCGTTCCCGGCCCGGCGAACCTTGAAGCGCGCGCCATAGGCTCCTTCGCAAAGGGGTGCATCGCCGGAGCGACTGCGCTCCCCATCGATGGCGAGACCTGGCAGGTGATGCGGCTGTCGCGCAACCGCAATTGGGGCCATCCAGACCTGATCGGCCTCCTTGAAAAACTCGCGCGCCGGGCGCCAAAAGAGGCAGGCTGGCCTGGCCTTCTCGTCGGCGATATCTCGCAGCCGCGAGGCGGGCCGATGCTCACCGGCCATGCCTCACACCAGATCGGCCTCGACGCCGACCTCTGGCTAACACCGATGCCGGGGCGGCGCCTTTCCCGCGACGAGCGCGAGAACATGAGCGCGACCAATATCGTCCGACCGGACTGGATGGATGTGGAACCCAGCCACTATTCCGCCAAGCACCTCGCGTTGATCCGCCTTGCGGCGCGCGAAAAGGCCGTGACGCGGATTTTCGTCAATCCGGCGATCAAGGTCGCGCTCTGCCGCGACGCCGGTGCGGATCGCGGCTGGCTCTCGAAGGTCCGGCCGATGTGGGGGCACAACTACCATTTCCACATCCGCATCGCCTGCCCTGCAGGCGAGGCGAGCTGCGTCGATCAGCCCTTGCCGCAGGATGAGGATGGTTGCGGCTCCGAACTCAAGGATTGGCTGAAAAAGCAATACGCGGCGATGCACAAGCCCAAGCCACAGGGTAATGGACAAGGCAAACCCAAGCCGCCGCCCAAGCCGTGGACGCTCGATGACCTTCCGGACGAATGCCGGCAGGTCGCAGTCTCGAAATAGTTGTCGGCAAAAAACCGTCGGACGGCGTAAAACAGGCTGTCTGACGCTGTTTTCAACGCGGCAGCTTCGCAAGCCGCTCCAACGCAGCATCAAGCGTCGCGCGCTTCTTGGCGAAGCAGAGGCGGACGATCGTTTTCACCGGGTTTTCGGCATAGAATGCCGAGACCGGGATCGTCGCGACCCCATACGCCTTGACGAGGCGCTGGCAGAACTCGGCATCATCCGTCTCGCCAAGCGGCGCGATATCGATGTTGAGGAAGTAGGTGCCGCGCGAATTCAGCACCGAAAAGCCAAGATCCGTGAGACCCTTGGCGAGATAATCGCGCGCCTGCTGGAAGTCCTGCCGCATCGCATCGAAGAAGGCGTCTTCCTTGCCAAGACCATAGGCGACTGCGGCCTGAAGGTTCGGCGGTGTCGTGAAGGTGAGGAACTGATGCGCTTTAGAAAGCACGCGCATCAGGTTTGGCGCGGCCATCACCATGCCGACCTTCCAGCCCGTCATCGAAAAGATCTTGCCCGCCGACGAGATCTTCACCGTGCGCTCGCGCATGCCGGGGAAAGCCAGGAGGGATTGATGTCTGACGCCGTCAAACACCACATGTTCCCACACCTCGTCACAGACTGCGATGGCATCATGGGTAATGCAGGCCTGCGCCAGCAGCGCGAGATCTTCGGGCGGGCAGACAGTACCCGCAGGGTTGAGTGGATTGTTGAACAGCACCAGCTTGGTGCGCTGTGAGAACGCCTCCGCAAGGTCATCCGCTGTAAAACGCCAGTGCGGCGGCTTGAGCTTGATGAATTTCGGCACGCCGCCAGCACGCAAGACGAGCGGCAGGTAGGCGTCATAAAGCGGCTCGAACAGCACAACTTCATCGCCCGGCACAATCAGCGAGAACAGCGCGCCGGCGAGCGCTTCGGTCGCGCCCGAGGTCACCATGATCTCGCTGTCGGGATCGAGGGTGAGGTTCTGGTGATGCGCGTAATGCGCTGCCGCCGCCTGTCGCAACTCGGGGATCCCCATCATCGGCGGGTACTGGTTCCAGCCGGAAACCACAGCCTCGGCGGCCTTGGTGCGGATATCCTCGGCACCGGGATCATCCGGAAAGCCCTGCCCCAAGTTAACCGCGTTATGCTCCCGAGCAAGGCGCGACATGGTCTCAAAAATGGTCGTCGGCAGGCCAGAAAACACCGGATTGAACGGCTTCGACATCGAAAAAACCTCAACAGAAGGCGCCTCCCCAAGGCGGGTGCAACCTGAATCCACATGACCATAACGAGTTGGCAACGGGATTTCCAGCGCAAGCCCTGCTGTGACGTCCTGCCGCATTCCGACAGGAACCTTGACCTAAATTATAACTAGTGTTAAAAATCGAAAATCATCAGTTATCAATTTTTGCTGAGCAGGCATCACAGGGTCCATGAACATTCGACAGAAAATCACCCCTGAGGATATGCGCGAACGGATCATCTCCGTCGCGGAGGAGCATTTCCGCCGTATTGGCTATGCCAAGACCGCAGTGGCGGATATTGCCGCCGCGCTCGGGATGTCTCCGGCGAATGTCTACCGCTTCTTTCCCTCGAAAAGCGCGATCAACAACGCGATCTGTCAGCGCATTCTAGTCGAAGTGGGTCAACTGATCGCCGGCATCGCCGCGCGGGACCTGCCCTCACCAGACAAGCTCAAGGCGTTCTTCGTCGAGCTGCATCAGTATTACCGCGCAACCCTGATCAACGAGCATCGGCTTCACGACATGGTCGAGGTCGCGATGGCCGAGAACTGGCCCGCGATCGACGCGCATTGTCAGGCGATGGTGATGGAGCTGGCCGGAATTATCGGCGAGGGCGTCGACAACGGTTCGTTCCGCAAGGTCGATCCTGCCGAATTCGCCCAGGCCGCCTTCGAGGCCAGCGCCAAGATCCTGCACCCCACCTTGATCGCGCAAGGCCTTAACTGCCCGCACGGAAAGCCAGGCGATCTTGGACAGCAGGACGATCAGGTCGAGCGGATCACCGCGCTGATCCTTGCCGCCCTGCGCCCATAACCTTGTGACCCTGAAAACGCACTGATGCCCGAGGTTCCCATGACCAGCCCCGCCCCCCTCTCCAAGCGCATCTTCGGCAAGGCACGCCGCATCGTGCCATTCGCGCTCCTGCTTGTGGCGGGTGCAGGTGCAGCAAGCTGGGCGTTTTCTGCCAAGCCGCAGGACAAGATCGAGGCCAATGCGGAAGGCACCGCACGCCCGGTGCAGGTGCAAACCGTGCGCTATGCCCGGCTCAGCCAACCGCGCCTTCTTGTGGGCACCGTGCGCGCCCGCGTCGAAAGCGATCTCGGGTTTCGCGTCGCGGGCAAGATCGCGACCCGCAAGGTGCAGGCCGGCGACCGCGTGAAGGCGGGCACCGTACTCGCCTCGCTCGACGAGACCGACTTCCGCCTCTCCCGCGAATCCGCCGAAGCAGAGCTCAGCGCCGCCCGATCCTCCGCCAAGCAGGCCGAACTGGAGCGCGATCGCATCGCCGAATTGCGCCGCAAGGGCTGGTCGACCGAGCAAGCCGCCGAGCGGCAGAAATCGGCGTATGACGAGGCTGTCGGACGCGTCACACGCGCCGAAAGACAGGTCGAAATTGCCAGCAATGCGCAAACCTATGCCGAGATTCGCTCGGATGCCGATGGTGTCGTGATCGGCGTGCTCGCGGAAGCCGGACAGGTCGTTGCCGCCGGCCAACCCATCTTCCGTATCGCCCGCGATGGCGACCGCGAGGCGCAGGTTGCGGTGCCGGAGCAGGATTTGCAGCTCGCACGCACGGCGAAGGCCACCGCTGCACTATGGTCCGACGCTGGTGCAAGCTTAAAAGCCGAATTGCGCGAGCTATCGCCGAATGCCGATGCCGCGACCCGCACCTTTCAGGCGCGTTACACGATTTCCGGTCTCGTGCCGGATGCCCCGCTCGGCATGACCGTAACCCTGACGCTGGCCTCGGGCGGCGAAACCAAGGTCGCGCGCCTGCCGCTCGCGGCCATCCTCAATGAAGGCGGTGGCACGGAGGTTTATGTCGTCGACAAGGCGAGCGGCCAGCTTCAGCGCAAGGCGGTGAAGGTACTCTCCTACGATGCCCGGCAGGTGGTGATCAGCGAGGGGGTCGCGGAGGGTGATCTTATCGTCACGCTCGGCATCCACACGCTGCGCTCCGGGCTCAAGGTTCGCCCGCTTCCTGAAGCCAAAGTCGGGTAAGGAGCCTCCCCATGCACGGCATCAATCTCTCGGCCTGGGCGGTCCGCCAGCAACCGCTGGTGATGTTCCTCATCATCGTGCTCAGCCTGGCGGGAGCGTTTTCCTACATGCGGCTTGGCCGCGCGGAAGACCCCTCGTTCACGATCAAAGTTGGCGTCATTCAGGTCGCATGGCCCGGCGCGACCGCATTCGAGATGCAGAACCAGGTGACGGATCGCATCGAGAAGAAGCTTCAGGAACTCGCCTATTTCAACAAGGTCGTGACCTATACCAAGCCTGGTTTTGCCGCGCTCCAGATGGAGTTCAAGGACAACACCCCGGCAAAGCAGGTGCCGGAACTTTTCTATCAGCTCAGAAAGAAGCTCGGCGATCTCAAGGCTGAACTGCCCGCCGGAATCATCGGCCCCTCGGTCAACGATGAATTCGGCGATGTCGATTCCATCCTCACGATGATCACGGGCGATGGCGCGGATTACGCGCAGCTCAAGCGCATCGCGGAGGATTTCAAGCGCGCGCTGCTCAAGGTGCCAGATGTCACCAAGGTATCGATCTATGGCGCTCAAGAAGAGCAGATCCACGTCGATTTCAGCCACGCCAAGCTCGCGACTCTCGGGATTCCCGTGCAGGCGATCTTCGACGCCATCGCCCGCCAGAACGCAGTGACGCCGGCCGGCACGTTTGAGACCGGCGCGCAACGCATCCCCCTGCGCATCACCGGCGCGCTCAATGGCGCGGAGGCTGTTGCGGCCATCCCGGTCGAGGCGAACGGGCGCTCGATGCGCCTTGGCGATATCGCCGAGGTGAAGCGCGGCTACAAAGAGCCGAGCGATTTCCTCGTTCACCAGAACGGCAAGCCTGCAGTGGGTGTCGGCGTCGTGATGCTCAAGGGTACAAATATCCTGACGCTCGGGGAAAATGTCGACAAGGCGATTGAAGCCTTTCAGGCTGAATTGCCGGCGGGCATCCAGATCGACCGCATTGCCGACCAGCCGAAGGTCGTCGGCGCTTCGGTTCATGAGTTCGTCAAATCCTTCATTGAAGCACTGGCGATTGTCCTTGGCGTGTCCTTCCTCACCCTCGGCTGGCGCACGGGTATTGTGGTCGCGCTCTCGGTGCCGCTGGTGCTCGGTATCGTCTTCCTCCTGATGGACCTTATCGGCATCGATTTGCACCGCATCTCGCTCGGCGCACTCATCATCGCACTCGGACTGCTCGTCGATGATGCGATCATCGCGGTCGAAATGATGATCGTGAAGATGGAAGAAGGCTGGGACCGGATGAAGGCCGCGGCCTACGCGTGGGAATCAACCGCCTTCCCGATGCTCACCGGCACGCTCGTCACCGCGACGGGCTTCCTGCCCATCGGCCTCGCGAATTCCGCAGTCGGTGAATATACCGGCTCGATTTTCGTCGTCGTCGGCCTCGCGCTGGTGGCATCGTGGTTCGTGGCGGTGATCTTCACGCCGTTTCTCGGCGTCAAGCTGCTGCCGGACATGAAGAAACATGCGGGCGAAGCCGGAGCAGGTCATGCCGCGCTTTATGACGGGCCGGTCTACTCGCGCCTGCGTGCCATCGTCACCTTCTGCGTAAACCACTATGTCATCGCGCTTGGCGCGACGGCGCTGGTGTTCGTGGGCGCGATTGTCGGCTTCGGGCGGGTGCCGCAGCAGTTCTTCCCGCTCTCCGAGCGGCCCGAACTCTTCCTCGAAATGCGCCTGCCGGAAGGTTCCTCGATCACCGCGACCAGCGCTGTCGCGGCAGAGGCCGAGAAGCTCCTGACTGGCGACAAGGATATCGTCCACGCCACGACCTATATCGGGCAGGGCTCGCCCCGGTTCTGGCTCGGCCTCAATCTCGTGCTGCCGAACGAGGCTTTCGCGCAAATCGTCATTCTCTCGAAGGACGTCGACGCGCGCGAACGCATCAAGACGCGGATCGAACGCGACGTAAAGGCAGGCGCCCTTGCGGCTGCTCGCGTGCGCGTCGACCGCTTTAATTTTGGCCCGCCGGTCGGCTTTCCCGTGCAGTTCCGCGTCGTTGGCACCGATCCGCAGGAAGTGCGCAAGATCGCCTACCGCGTCCGCGATGTGATGAGCGAGAACAAGAAGGCCATCGAACCACATCTCGACTGGAACGAGATGATGCCTTCTATCCGCCTCATCGTCGATCAGGACCGGGCACGCGCCTTTGGGCTTGATCCCACCTCGATTGCCCAGAGCCTGCAGACGCTGATCTCCGGCGTGGCCGTAACCGTGATCCGCGATGGCACCGAACAGGTGCAGGTCGTGGCCCGCGCGATTGAAAGTGAGCGCCTCGCCCCCTCGAAGCTCGCGGATTTCACACTGACCTCGCGGAACGGCGTGCCGGTGCCGCTCTCTCAGGTCGCGCGGATCTCCTACGAGCATGAGGAGCCGATCCTGTGGCGTCGCAGCCGTGACATGTCGATCACGGTGCGCTCGGATATCGTCGATGGCGTTCAGGCACCGGATGTCACCAACGAAATCTGGAAGGCGCTTGAGGGCGTGCGCAACACGCTTCCCTTGGGATACCAACTCCAGATCGGCGGTGCGATCGAGGAATCGGCCAAGGGCAATGCCTCGATCTTCAAGCTATTCCCGATCATGGTGATGCTGATGCTCACGCTGCTGATGTTCCAGCTCCGGAGCTTCACCAAGCTGTTCCTCGTCTTCATGAGCGCGCCGCTCGGGATGATCGGCGCCTCGCTGGCCCTCAATCTTTCCGGCTATCCCTTCGGCTTCGTGGCACTCCTTGGACTGATCGCGCTCGCCGGGATGGATATGCGTAACTCCGTGATCCTCGTCGATCAGGTTCAGCACGACCTTGATCGCGGGCTTTCGCTCAGGGAAGCGATTGTCGAATCGGTGGTGCGGCGCGCGCGTCCGGTCATTCTGACCGCAATGACCGCCATTCTTGCGATGATCCCGCTGGCGCGCAGCGCCTTCTGGGGGCCGATGGCGACCACCGTGATGGGCGGACTTTTTGTCGCGACCTTCCTCACCCTGCTGTTTCTGCCGGCGCTCTATGCCTTCTGGTTCAGAAAGCGCGTGAAGAATGACAGGAAGCAGGCGGAAATCAGGATCGCGAACGATACCGTGCCTACGGGCGGTGCCATCGACCTGCCGCGCGCCGCAGAGTGATTGGAGGCAGTGCAATTTTTGCTTTGCCCCTCCGCACAATCTTGGCTTGCCGGGCCGCGTCCCGCTTTCTAAACCTGCCGTATAAGAAAAAGGCGGGTGGGATATGGCGGACGCGGAGACAACCTACGACTTCATCGTGGTCGGAGCCGGCACGGCAGGGTGCCTGCTCGCCAATCGCCTGAGCGCGGATCCGAACAATCGCGTGCTCCTCCTCGAAGCGGGCGGTAATGATCGCTACATCTGGTTTCATATCCCCGTCGGCTATCTCTTCCTGATCGGCAATCCGCGCGCCGACTGGCTGTTCAAGACAGCGCCGAGTGCCGGCCTCAACGGGCGCTCGCTTGGCTATCCGCGCGGCAAGGTGCTCGGCGGCTGCTCGGCGATCAACGGCATGATCTACATGCGCGGACAGGCGCAGGATTACGACAACTGGGCGCAGATGGGGCTTTCCGGCTGGGGCTGGGACGATGTGATGCCCTATTTCCTCCGCCACGAGGATCATATCGGTGGCAAGACTGCGATGCATAATGCAGGCGGGGAATGGCGCGTCGAGCCGCCGCGCATCAACTGGGAAGTCCTCGACACCTTCCGCGATGCCGCCGCCGAATGCGGCATTCCTAAAACCGAGGATTTCAACCTCGGCAACAATGAGGGCTCCTCCTACTTCCAGGTCAACCAGAAGAAGGGCCTGCGCTGGAGCGCGGCACGCGGCTTCCTTGACCCGATCCGCGACCGCAAAAACCTGACGATCCTTACCGGCGCGGAAGCCGAACGAATCCTCTTCGAAGGACAACGCGCTAGCGGCCTCCGCTTCCGGCAGGGCGGGGTGATGCACACAGCCACGGCGCGTAAACGCGTGGTACTGGCGGCAGGGGCGATCGCTTCTCCGAAGCTTCTGATGCTCAGCGGCATCGGCGATGGTCACAAGCTCGCCCCCTTCGGGATTACGCCCGTGGCGGATCGGCCCGGTGTTGGCGCGAACCTGCAGGACCATCTTCAGCTCCGCCCGATCTACAAGGTCGAGGGCGTGCGCACGCTCAACATGGATTATGCGAATCTCTTCAAACGCGCATGGATGGGCGTCGAATTCGCACTGTTCCGGCGCGGGCCGCTGACCATGGCGCCTTCACAGCTCGGGCTGTTCGCGAAATCCGCGCCGCGTTTCGAGACGCCGAACGTGCAGTTCCACGTCCAGCCACTCAGCCTCGATAAATTCGGCGAGGGGCTGCACCCGTTCCCGGCGATCACCGCCTCGGTCTGCAACCTCCGCCCGACAAGCCGCGGCGAGATCCGGCTCGAAAGTCCTGATCCCTTTGCCCCGCCGGTGATCGATCCGAATTACCTTTCGACCGAGGAAGACCGGCACGTCGCGGTGGAATCGATCCGCCTCGTCCGGCAGGTGGTGAGCGCCAAGGCGCTGGCGCGCTTCAAGCCGGAAGAATACAAGCCCGGCGCACATCTCACCTCCGATGGCGATCTGGTGAAGGCAGCGGGCGATATCGGCACGACGATCTTCCACCCGGTCGGCACGGCGCGCATGGGCAAGCCCACAGACCGCAACGCGGTGGTGGACGAGCGGCTCTCCGTCATCGGCATCGAGGGGCTGAGCGTTGTCGATGCCTCGGTGATGCCTACGATCACCTCCGGCAACACCAATTCCCCGACCCTGATGATCGCCGAAAAGGGCGCGGAGATGATCCTCGCGGATTGCCGGTGACGACCGAAGGCGGAGCAGCAGGCGTCAACCGTCTTGAGGGCATCGCGCGTGATCAGGCCGCGAGGGTTCTGGCACGCGGGCTCACGCGGCACCTCTACCAGCTCGGGATGACGGCCATTCCCGAGGTTGTTTTGCCGAACGGGCGACGTGCCGATCTCGCCGCCCTGGGACGAACGGGTGAAATCTGGATCATCGAGATCAAATCCTCGGTCGAGGATTTCCGCACGGACACCAAATGGCGGGACTATCGCGCCTACTGCGATCGCTTCTTTTTCGCGAGCCATATCGACGTTCCACAGGATATTTTTCCTGAAGACGCTGGATTTATTCTCTGCGACGGTTTTGGCGCCGGCATTATCCGCCATATTGACAGGCAACCCGTGCCCGCCCCCACGCGAAAAGCCTTGACGATTGAGCTGGCGCGGCTCGCGAGTCTACGACTCATGACCCTCACGGATCCGGACGCCCGCTTTCACGACGGGTTCTAGCCGGGATAGGGCGGAGCACACCGGAGCGCTTGCCCTTGCTGCGACAGCACGGTTGCCGCCAATCAGCGCGGCGCGCGTTTGGCGAGAATCCGCTGGAGCGTCCGGCGGTGCATGTTCAGCCGACGCGCGGTCTCCGACACATTGTGGCCGCACTGCTCATAGATGCGCTGGATATGCTCCCAACGCACCCGGTCCGCCGACATCGGCCGAGCATCGGGCAAGAGGCGGTTGAGCGTCGCGCCACAGAGCAGGGCGTGAATTTCTTCAAAATCGCCCGGTTTTACGAGGTAATCCACCGCCCCGCGTTTGATTGCGACGACGGCACTGGCGATATTGCCGTAGTTTGTCAGCACAACAGCGCGCGCACCGGGGCGCACGCGGTTCAGCGCCGCCAGCACATCAAGACCCGAACCGTCGGGCAGATGGACCTCGATCACTGCGCAGTCCGGAGCGGCGATGGCAAGCTCGCGCAAGGCCTCGGCAATCGTTTCTACCACATGAACGCGGAAGTGACGCTCCTCGAAAAGACGTTTGAGGCGCGCGACTTGCAGGCGATCCGGGTCAACCAGAAGCACCGATCGTGGGCCGACAACCGATACCGGACCGGGATCATCCCCATCCGCAATGGCCGAATTCGCCGTTCGAAGTGGCATCTCTGCTCCTCCCCCGGGTGCAGTCCTGACGATTATTCCGCCAACCGAACTGCACTCACGAAGCGTTTCGTCAAATGTGACAAAATGTCGTACGTTGCAAAATGACGATTGGATGTGTGCGAAGGCCAGTTCTGTTGTTTTTTAGAAATTGTTGTTTTTGCGCCAACCGGGCCGAAAACGCGGCAAATATTCCTGAATATCCGGGCGTCATGCCCTTCTGTACGAGTTCGTTTGACATTCATCAAAAGTGCCAATCAGATGGAGGCAGACAGGCCGAAATACCCGGCCCTGACCATCAAACCCGTGGAGACCCTGCCAATGCCCATGCCGATCACGCGACGCAGCGCCGCCCGTATTGCTTCCCTGCTTCTGGCAACGACCGCTTTCGCAGGAATTGCGCCACTGGGCTTTACACCGCTCATGGCGCAGACGCCGAAAGATACGGTGGTGATGGCCAAGCAGATCGATGACATCATCAGCCTTGATCCGGCAGAAGTCTTCGAATTCTCTGGCGGCGAGGTCACCGGCAATGTCTACGACCGGCTGATCGCGTATGACCTGAAGGATGTCTCGAAGCTCTATGGCGTCGTCGCCGCGAGCTGGACCATTTCGGACGATGGCAAGACCTACACCTTCAAGCTGAAGCCGGGCATCAAGTTTCACTCCGGCAACCCGCTGACCGCAGCGGATGTGGTCTACTCGCTCCAGCGCGCGGTAAGTTTGAACAAGTCGCCGGCTTTCATCATCACGCAGTTCGGCATCAAGAAGGAAAACGTTCTTGATGTGGTCAAGGCTGTCGATGACACCACGGTAACGATCACGGTCGACAAGCCCTATGCGCCGAGCTTCTTCCTCAACTGCCTGACAGCGGATGTCGCCTCGATCGTCGATTCGAAACTGGTGAAGGCTAACGAGGTCAACGGCGATTTCGGCACCGAGTGGCTCAAGAAGAATTCGGCCGGTTCGGGCGCCTATGTGCTGCGCTCGTGGCGAGCGAACGAGCAATATGCGGTCGAGGCCAATCCAAACTGGGTCGGCGGTGCGCCGAAGATGAAGCGCGTCATCGTTCGCCATGTCGCCGAACCGGCGTCGCAGCGTCTGCTGCTCGAAAAGGGGGACGTCGATTTTGCCCGCAACCTGCACAAGGACGCGCTTGCGGCGGTGAAGTCCAACGGGGACATCCAGATCCAGCAGGGCGACAAGGGCTATATTCTCTACCTCGGCCTCAACACGAAGAATGCCGCCTTCGCCAAGCCCGAGGTGCGAGAGGCGATGAAATGGCTCGTCGATTACGATGCCATCGAGCGCAATATCGTTTCCGGCACCTTCCAACCGCACCAGAGCTTCCTGCCAAAGGGGTTCCTCGGCGCGATTTCGGACAAGCCGTACAAATATGATCTCGCCAAGGGCAAGGAACTCCTCGCCAAGGCTGGCTACCCGAACGGCTTCACGGTGACGATGGATGTGCGCTCGGTGAACCCGATCTCGGACATCGCGCAGGCGATCCAGGCGCAATGGGCGGCCGCGGGCATCAAACTTGAAATCATCCCCGGCGACGGCAAATCGACGCTGACGAAATATCGCGCCCGGACGCATGACATCTACATTGGCCAGTGGGGACCTGATTATCAGGACCCGCATACCAATGCCGAGACCTTCGCCATCAACGAGAACAATGCCGATGATGCGCGCTCGAAGACGCTGGCGTGGCGCAACTCCTGGGACATCCCGGAGATGACCAAGAAGACGCTCGCCAATGTGCTCGAACGCGACACCGGCAAGCGCAAGGCGATCTATGAGGATCTCCAGCGCGAGCATCAGAAAACCTCGCCCTTCGTCATCATGTTCCAGCAGGTCGAGGTCGCGGCGCATCGCAAGAGCGTCTCCGGCTTCCAGATCGGGCCAGGCTCCTCGACAAACCTCTATCACTTGCTGTCGAAGAACTGAGCGCCGCGGGGGCAGCGCTTATGGCGACGATGACGCGGTTTGGGCGGTCAACCGGCGCGCTTGCGCGTGAGGTGATGACGATCCTCGTCACGATTCTCGGCCTTCTGGTCGTGACCTTCCTGATCGCCCGGGTGATGCCGGTCGATCCCGTGCTCGCGGTCGTGGGCGATAACGCGCGCCCCGACGTCTACGAGAAGGCCCGGCTCGACATGGGTCTCGACAAGCCGCTGGTGATCCAGTTCTGGCTTTACATTTCCAAGGTTTTCCAGGGCGATTTCGGCAAATCCGTCCTGACATCCAACCTTGTGATCGACGATATCAGACGCGTGTTTCCAGCGACGCTGGAACTGGCCACGCTCGGCACGCTGATCGGCATCACCCTCGGCATTCCGCTCGGCGTGCTGGCCGCGACGAAACAGGGGCGCTGGCCGGATCATATCGCGCGTTTTGTCGGGCTTTTCGGCTATTCGATCCCGATTTTCTGGCTTGGCCTGATGGGCCTGCTGCTGTTCTACGCCAAGCTCGGCTGGGTTGGCGGACCGGGGCGGATTGATGTCGCCTATCAGGATTTCGTCACGCCGATGACTGGTATTTTGCTGCTCGATTGCGCGTTGCAAGGCGAGTGGGATGCCTTCTGGAACGCCGCCTCACATCTGGTGCTGCCATCCTCCGTGCTCGGGCTGTTCTCGACCGCCTATATCAGCCGGATGACGCGCAGCTTCATGATCACCGAGTTGCAGCAGCACTACGTTATCACCGCGCGGGTCAAAGGCCTGTCCGAAATGCGTGTTGTCTGGGGCCATGCCTTGCGCAATGCCATCGTCCCGCTGCTGACCGTAATCGCGCTTTCCTATGCAAATCTGCTCGAAGGTTCGGTACTCACCGAGACCGTCTTCGCTTGGCCCGGACTCGGGCGCTACATCACCAATTCTCTCCTGCAATCGGATATGAACGCGGTCCTCGGCGGCACCATCGTCGTCGGCACCGTGTTTGTCGGCATCAACCTTCTCTCGGATGTCCTCGCGCGGACCTTCGACCCTCGCGCGCGGTAGGACCATGACGATGAGCACGCTGCGCGCCTATCTCACTTCCGAACGCCCCGCCTCACGCGGGCAGGCGCGGCTTGGGCAATATTACCGGCAATGGCGCTCACTCCGGAGCAATCCGCTGGCGCTGACGGGGCTGATCATCATCCTCGCGCTGCTCGTTATCGCCGCGCTGGCGCCGCAGATTGCGCCGTATAATCCCATCGCGCAGAACCTTGACCAGCGCCTTCTGCCGCCCTCCGCCGCGCATTGGTTCGGCACCGATGCGCTCGGGCGCGATATCCTGAGCCGCATCCTGCACGGCACGCGAATCACGCTCGTGATCGTCGTGCTGGTGGTGATGTCCGTCGGGCCCGTGGGATTGCTGATCGGCACGCTGGCGGGGTATTTCGGTGGCCCCGTTGATACGCTTCTGATGCGCGTCACCGATGTGTTCATGGCTTTCCCGCGCCTCGTTCTGGCGCTGGCTTTCGTGGCAGTGCTCGGACCGGGCATCGAGAACGCGGTGATCGCCATCGCCTTCACCGCCTGGCCGCCCTATGCGCGTGTCGCCCGTGCGGAAACCATGGTGATCCGCAACGCGGATTATATCGCGGCCGTGCGGCTTCAGGGGGCTTCGAACCTCCGGATCATCCTCAGGCACGTCGTGCCGATGTGCCTTCCCTCGGTCATCGTCCGCACGACGCTCGACATGGCGGGCATTATCCTCACCGCCGCCGGTCTCGGGTTTCTGGGCCTCGGCGCGCAGCCGCCGCTGCCCGAATGGGGGGCGATGATTGCCTCGGGGCGGGAGTTCATCTTCGATCAATGGTGGGTCGCGGCCTTTCCCGGCATGGCGATCTGTCTTGTTGCGCTGGGATTCAACCTTTTCGGCGACGGCCTCCGCGATGTTCTGGACGCGCACTGATGAGCGGAATGGAAGCCCCCCTGCTTGAGGTCGAGAACCTTTCCGTCCGGTTTCACACGCCGACGCGGGTTGTCGAGGCTGTGCGCGGGCTATCCTTCACACTTGGACGTGAAAAGCTGGCGATTGTCGGCGAATCGGGGTCAGGCAAGTCGATGACCGGGCGGGCGATCCTTGATCTCGTGCCCTGGCCCGGCGAAGTGCTGGCGGATCGGCTCGCCTTTCGCGGGCAGGATATGCGCGCGATGAGCAAGAGCGCACGGCGGGCCTTGCGCGGCAAGCACATCTCGATGGTGATGCAGGACCCGAAGTTCTCGCTCAATCCGGTCATGAGCGTCGGCGACCAGATCGCCGAGGCCTATCGCGTGCACCAGCGCGCCTCCCGCGCAGAGGCACGCGACAAGGCGCTGGCCATGCTCGAGGCGGTGCAAATCCGCGAGCCGGGCCGGGTTTATGACCTCTACCCGCATGAGGTCTCGGGGGGCATGGGCCAGCGCGTGATGATCGCGATGATGCTGATCGGCGAGCCGGATGTGCTGATTGCGGATGAGCCAACCTCGGCGCTCGATGTGACGGTGCAGGCACAAATTCTCGATATCCTCGACCAACTCGTCACCGAACGCGGCATGGGGCTGATTTTCATCAGCCATGATCTGCCGCTTGTGTCGGCCTTCTGTGACCGCGTCATCGTGATGTATGCGGGCCGCGTGATGGAGGCGCTCGATGCCAAGGCGCTGCGGCAAGGAAAGCACCCCTATACCCAAGGGTTGCTCGGCTGCCTGCCGGACCTCGACCACCCGAAACATCGGCTTGCCGTGCTCGATCGCGACCCCAACTGGATCGGGGTCTGAGCCATGACTCCTGCCATCGATGTCCAGAATCTCAACGTCCGCTTCGGCGATGCGCATGTGCTCAAAGACGTCTCGTTCCGGGTGTTCGAGGGGGAGAGCTTCGGGCTTGTCGGAGAATCCGGCTCGGGAAAATCCACCGTGCTCCGGGTTCTCTCCGGGCTGAACCCGAGCTGGAGTGGCGCGGTTTCCTTTGCGGGAAAACCACATGAAAGGCGCCCGAACAAAGCGTTTTACCGCCATGTCCAGATGGTGTTTCAGGACCCTTTCGCGAGCCTCCATCCGCGCATGACCATCGACGCCGCGCTCGCCGAGCCGCTGGCGATTCATGGCTTTGATAAACCGGACCAGCGGATCGCGGCAGCGCTGAAAGATGTCGGGCTCGATGAGGGCTTCCGCTTTCGCTATCCACATCAGCTTTCGGGCGGGCAACGCCAGCGCGTCGCGATTGCCCGCGCGCTGGTGCTGCAACCCTCGATCCTGCTGCTGGATGAGCCTACCTCCGCACTCGATGTCTCGATTCAGGCGGAAGTGCTCAACCTGCTGGCGGATATCAAGCTGCAACGGAACCTCTCGCTGGTGCTTGTGAGCCATAACCTCGCGGTGATCGGGCATATGTGCAGCCGCGTTGGCGTGATGAACGGCGGCCGCATCGTCGAGGATACCGATATCGGCGTGCTTCGCGAGACCGGTGGCCGCGAATCCTATACCCGTGAGCTTCTCGCGGCCTCGCGCCGCGCCAGCTTGACCGCCTGAAACCGAGACAGACCATGCCGCATTCGACCGATATTTCCCCCGCACGGATTGCTCAAACCCTGCGCCTTATCCGCCCGCATGTGCGGCATACGCCGGTACTCCGGGTCGATATGGCGGATTTTGGCCGCGCCCCGCGCGCACTCGATCTCAAGCTCGAATGCCTCCAGCACTCCGGCTCCTTCAAAGCGCGCGGCGCTTTCACCAACCTTTTGACGCGGGACGTTCCCAAGGCCGGCGTGGTCGCCGCTTCGGGCGGCAATCACGGCGCCGCAGTCGCCTATGCTGCGATGCGGCTTGGTGTTCCCGCGACGATTTTCGTACCCGAGGTCACCTCGCCGGCAAAAGCCGAACGCATCCGCGCCTATGGCGCCAACCTCGTTATCGGCGGCGCGCGCTATGCCGATGCTCTTGCCGCCAGCGAAATGTTTGTCGTGGAAAGTGGCGCCATGGCGATCCACGCTTTCGACCAGCCGGAAACCCTGCTCGGGCAAGGTACGCTTGGGGCCGAGATCGAGGAAGATTTGCCGGATATCGACACGCTCCTCGTCGCAGTGGGTGGCGGCGGGTTGATCGGCGGGATCGCTGCGTGGTTCGAAAGCCGGGTGAAGATCGTTGCCGTCGAGCCGGAAGGTGCGCCGACGCTGTATCGCGCGTTCGAAGCCGGCGAGCCGGTGGATGCGGAAACCAACGGCATCGCGGCGGATTCGCTGGCGCCGAAGCGCGTCGGCACGCTCATGTTCCCGATTGCGAAGGCGCATGTTGGCAAAGCGGTCCTCGTCAGCGACGATGATATTCGCGCTGCCCAGCATGCGCTGTGGGAGAGCGTCCGGATTGTCACCGAACCGGGCGGGGCTGCGGCCTTTGGCGCTCTGCTTTCAGGCAAGTACCAGCCGGAAAAGGACGAGCGTGTCGCGGTGCTGGTGTGCGGGGCGAACACGACGGCGGTACATTTCGATTGAAATCGGGTGGTCGAGCGCCCTGAAATCTCTGATGTTTTGCATCGAAGAACCCGGAGGCCTCGATGCACGCACCCGATACCGATGATGAAGCTCGCTGGCAGGCCGTCGAGACGCGCGACAGGAACGCCGACGGTGCGTTCTACTACGGCGTGAAAACCAGCGGCATCTTCTGCAAGCCCTCCTGCCCCTCGCGCCCCAAACGCATCAATGTGTGCTTTTACGCGACGCGCGAAGCGGCAGAGGCTGCGGGCTTTCGCGCCTGCAAACGCTGCAAGCCCTGAAAACTCAGATGCTATGCGCCTCCAGCGTCGAGGGATGGAAGAGTTCATCCACCGCGACCTTGCGCGTCGATAGCCCCTGCCGGTGGTGATACTCCACGAAGCGTTCGAGCGTGACGCGGTTCGGGCCGATGCCATAGGGCCAGAAATCCGGCCCCATCAGCGCACGGGCAGCGGCCAGCTGCTCCTCGACGAAGGGGAGTGTCACCTTGGTCGCAGAGGTATCGGTCAACTTGTCAAGCGCCACGGTTTTTGACCGCTGGAACGCCTTGAGACAGGCCGCTGGCAGCCATGGATTGGCCTCGACAATCGAACGTCGGATGCCGAGCACGTGCATGATCGGAAAAATACCGGTGCGGCGGTAATAGTCCTGCGCCGCCGCGGTGGGGTCAGCGAAAAGCCGGGTAATCTCGGGATGCCCCTGATCAAACGCGGAGGGCGCACGCGGGCCAAGATAGGCATCAAGCGTGCCTTCGATCAGCATCTGGTTGAGGGATTTTCCCTCCGGTGCGCTCTCGAGCCGGATATCGCCGGGCAAATCGAGCGCGATCTTCTCCGGGCGTCCCGGTTGTTCAAGCCCGCCCCGCACCCAAGTCACATCCGAGGGGCGAACGCTGTAGTCCTCCTCCAGCAGCGCCCGCGCCCAGACGCAAGCGGTGAGCTGGTATTCCGGCAGGCCGATCTTTTTGCCGATGAGATCTTTTGGCTCGCGGATGCCACGATCCTTGCGGATGTAGATCGAGGTATGACGGAACGCGCGGGAGAGAAACGCCGGGATGGCCACATAGGGCGCATTCCCGCGCGACACCTTCACGGTATAGCTCGATAGCGAGAGTTCGCAGATGTCGAACTCCTCGTGGCGGAAGGCACGGAAGAAGATCTCCTCCGGTTCCAGCGCCATGAAAACAGACGAAACACCGTCGATCTGCACCTGCCCGTCGAAAAGCGGCCGGTTGCGATCATAATCGCCGATGGCGACCGACAGATTGAGTTTGCCCATGATGCCTCCCCGCATGACTTAGAATTTGCTTCGCGTGACTTGGAATTCGCTTCGCGTGAATTGGAATTCGCCTCGCCTGACTTGGCCTTTCGGCAACCCTCTGCGCGCCTCGAACCGCCCTATCTGAGACCGCCCACCGGAGGAGTTCAAGTCAATCCGCCGAGGAGGATACGGAATTGCCGTCAATCGACCGATTGTTCGATCTCACCTCCAACACCCGCGTTCTATCGCCAACCCCGCAACACCCTCACAGGTTGTTTACATGTCTCATTTTGAGCCAAAACGGTACTTTTAGGTGAAAAATTTACACTTTAAAGTTGCAATATCTCCGGAAATTAAGGATTTGATTAAGTGATCCCGCCTTAGCGTCGAGCCTGCGACCTCCCCCTATCCGGAGGGGGTCATCAATGGATCGACAGATGGCGAACAACAGCGAAAAACCGACTCAGGTTGCTCTTCAGGGCGCGTCCAATACGCCGCAGGCCGTGGTGACAATCGATCGCCCCGCTGCCGGGAGCTATGTCGTCAATGAGGTGGCACCGGGTGCACGGCTGAAGTTCAATTTCGCCACCAACGATGTCAAACTTATCGTTCTCGACGTTGATCTCGTTCTGCTGTTTCCCGATGGCGGCAAGGTCGTGCTGCCGGCCTATGCCTTCAACCTTCTGGGCATGCACGATGCCGAGGTGATCTTTGCGGATCGCACCCTCGCTGGGCAGGAAGTGCTCGCGAGCATCTCCGATGTGCGACTGATCGATGATTCCACCGTCAGTCTTGTCGGAAAGGCGGCCGAAAAGGACACCCAGAACCAATCCAGCAAGGATGCGACGGAAACCAAAACGCAGGATGAGGCGCCGCCGCCCTCACCGCCACAGCCCCCGCCACAGCCGACATCCAAACTCACGGGTGTGGCCGATTTCGCCAAGCCGGCGGATGATCCCGGTGACAGCACCATCAAGAAGGTCGCCGCGGACAGCACACCCTCTTCCTCGGGGGTGCCCTCAACGCCGAACACCCATACCGGCGATGGTAATGGTGATGGCAATATCAAGGCCGCCAAGCTCGGCATTATCCTGTTCGGTGTTTCCGGCGATGAGAGCACGCCGATTGTTACCGGAGGCCGGGAAATCCGTGGCGGTGCCTCGGTTCCCGAGGCAACCACCAATCCGGATTTTGCGGTCCAGCAACAGCAAAAGACCCTGACAGGCACGGATTTTTCCGATGTGATCTACGCCGTCAATCCGGATCGCATGCCGTCGGGTACCTTCGAGCGCCTGATCGATGTCATCGCGACCTTCCCGGATCAGGGCATGACCGCGCGGACCGCCACGATCAGCGGATTGCCGCCCGGTTTTGCTGTCAACAATGCGACGCAGGTCGATGACAAGTGGGTGCTCGATCTCAATGCGCTCGACCCCAACCATCTCCAGCTGGAACTGCGCTACGTGCTGCCGGCGGATGGCACCACACCCGATGTGAACGGCTTTCTCGGCAATTTCGTGCTCAACATCCTGTTCAGCGCGACCGATGCCGGCGGTGGGTTACATCTCTATGCCGGGAGCCAGACCTTTGTGTTGGCAGATGTCCAGACGGCAGAAGACGTCGAGATCACCTCCGAGGACGGCACCTCGACCTTCTACGCGCTCAATGCCACCCCGCCCGGCACCATCATCCATGCCGGCGGGGGTGACGATCTCGTCTATGCCGGGCCGGGCCACGACACGATTGACGGCGGGACAGGCCTGAATACGATTTCCTACGCCCAATCTGCCTCCGGTGTGACCGTCAATCTACAAACCGGACACGGCGAAGCGGGCTATGCGCAGGGCGATATCCTCACGAATTTCGTCAATATCGAGGGATCGGCCTACGTCGATCACCTGATCGGGACGACCGGCGACAACACCTTCTACGGCAGCGCCGGGGCGGATACGATCATCGGCAACGGCGGGACCGATACGGTCGATTACGCGCGCTCGACGGCAGGCGTCACGGTGGACCTGACGACCGGACACGGCACCGGCGGCATGGCGGAGGGCGATACGCTCGGCGGCATCACCAACGTGATCGGCTCGGCCACCGGCGGCAATGTTCTGATAGGCACCGCAGCGGCAAATACCCTGACTGGTGGTGCCGGTAACGATGTCGTCGAAGGCGGCGGCGGCGCGGATATCATCAGCACCGGCGGCGGCAATGACACGGTGAGCTATTCGGGTTCGGAGGTCTCCATCGACGGTGGCGCGGGCCGCGACACGCTCATCCTGCACAGCGCCACAACCATCGACATGACCGCGACAGACCAGAGCATCGGGGATGGCACGGCGCTCGCCAGCTTCGAGAACATCGATGCTTCGACGCTCGCGACCGGGGTTTCCGTGACCGGGACGAGTGGTGACAATACCATCAGCGCCGGTTCGGGAAACGATGTGATCCACGGCCTCGGCGGAGTGGATGTCATCGCATCTGGCGGCGGCGATGATGCGGTGGATTACCATGGCAGCGAGGCCAGCATCGATGGCGGTAGCGGCAACAACACGCTGGTGATGCTGGCGCAGGCGAGCGTCGACCTGACTGCGATCGACCAGACCGGCGGCGATGTGACGCTTGTCAGTCATTTCCAGAATGTCGATGCCACCGCCCTCACGGCGGGCCAGCCCGCCTCGATCATCGGTTCCGGGCTCGCCAACATCATTCTCGGCGGCGCCGGCAATGCCACGGTCGATGGCGGCGGCGGGGCCGATACCATCATCACCGGGGCCGGCAACGATACGATCACCTATCGCGGCGGCGAGAATATCCTCGATGCCGGAGGCGGCACCAATACGCTGATCTTACGCGCAGATGCGGATGTCGATCTCTCCGCAGCGGACCAGACCAGCGGCGATCTCGCGGTCGTCAGCCATTTTCAGAACGTCGATGCTGCAACCCTCCTCGCCGATGTCACAGCCGCCGGCACGACCGGCACCAATATCCTCACCGGCGGCTTCGGTTCGGATGTGTTCGATGGTCTTGGCGGCGCGGATACGATTGTCGCCGGCGCGGGCGATGATTCCGTCGGCTATTATGGTACCGAAACCCTGCTCGACGGGGGTAACGGGTCGGATACGCTGGACGTACGCCAGGCGACCGGCCTCGCCAGCGTCAACCTTTCGGCGGCTGCCGGGACGGATCAGACCCTTGGCGACGCCGTTCTCGCGCGCAACTTCGAAAATGTCGACGCCCATACGCTGACTGGGGCCATCACCATCACCGGCTCGGTGGTGGCGAATACCATCACCACGGGTGACGGCGTGGATGTCATCGACGGACGGGGCGGGGGTGACGCCCTCTCAGCCGGTGCCGGCGACGATACCGTGACCTATTACGGCACCGAAGTGCTCGTCGATGGCGGAACCGGCACGAACACGCTGATTCTGCGCAGCGGCGCGACGCTCAATCTGGCCAATGCCGACCAGACCTCCGGCGATGTCTCCGTCGTGACCGGCTTCGAGAATATCGACGGTTCAGGCCTCGGCGCCTTGCAAGCCGTCACGGTCTCGGGCTCTTCCGGCACCAATCTGATCACGACGGGTGCAGGCAGCGATACCATCGATGGCGGTGGCGGGGCGGATATCATCGACGCCGGTGCGGGCAACGATACCGTCAGCCTCTGGGGTACGGAAATCTCCGTCGATGGCGGTGCGGGCACCAACACGCTGCGCCTGAGAAGCGCCGTCATGGTCGACCTTGCCGCCGGCGACCAGACCTCGGGCGATGCCACGCTCGCAACCGGCTTTTCGAACGCAGATGCCTCGGCGGTTTCTACGGCTGTAGCGATGAACGGAACCTCTGGCGCGAACGTCCTGACGGGTGGCGCGGGCAACGACACACTCGACGGCAACGGCGGGGCGGATCGCCTCGAGGGCGGCACGGGCAACGATACGCTGCGCTATTACGGCACCGAACTTGTCATCGAGGGCGGTACCGGCAGCAATACGCTGGTGATGATGGCGACCGGCGGCACGACGGTCATCAACCTTTCCGCCGGCAATGGCGCCGACCAGACCCTCGGCGATGCGGTCGATGTAAACGGTTTTGATCATCTCGATGCTCATGCCGAGACCACGGGGCTCAGCGTCACCGGTCACTCCGGCAGCAACACCCTGACGACCGGCTCCGGCAATGACGTCGTCCATGGCGGAGGCGGCAGTGACAGCATTTCAGCGGGTGCCGGCAACGATTCCGTCGATTTCTGGGGTACCGAAGTCACGCTTGATGGCGGCAGCGGCACCAATACGCTCGTCCTGAAGACAGCCGCAACGATTGATCTCTCAGCGGTGGACGCCAGCCTTGGTGATGCCACGCTTGTCACCGGCTTTGCCAATGTCGATGCCACGAGCGTTGCCGCCGGCGTGATTGTGACCGGCACGTCTGGCGCGAACATTCTGACGGGTGGTGCGGGGAGTGACACGCTGGATGGGAACGGCGGGGCGGATGTGATCAGCGCGGGCGGCGGCAATGATGCCATCACCTATCGCGGAGGCGAGGCGAGCCTTGATGGCGGGGCGGGGTCGGATACCCTGATCCTTGCCGCCCCGGGCGGGATCATCGCGCTCGACTTCTCCGTCGCGGCAGGGCTCGACCAGACCTCGGGCGATAGCGTCACCACACGCGCCTTCGAGAACCTTGATGCGAGCCTCCTCGCCAGTGCCATCACCGTCACCGGCTCGACCGGCGCGAATACACTTGCCACCGGCTCGGGCAACGACACAATCGACGGCAACGGCGGCGCCGATACGATCAACGCCGGCGCCGGCAACGATACCGTCACCTATCGCGGCACCGAAGCCGCTATCGACGGCGGGACAGGAACAAATACGCTCCGGCTCCTCAGTGCCGTGGATATCAACCTCGCGCTGGCGGACCAGAGCGTCGGTGATGCGGTCACGGCTACGAATATCCAGAACGTCGATGCTTCCACGCTGGGCGCAACGCAGGGCGTTGTGATGAACGGCTCTGGCGGTGCCAATATCCTGACGGGAGGCGCAGGCGACGATACACTGGATGGCGGTGGTGGGGCCGATACCCTCAACGCCGGCGACGGCAATGACACCGTGGCTTATCGCGGCACCGAGGCCAGTCTCGATGGTGGCTCCGGCGCCAATACGCTGGTTCTGCGCGCGAGCGCAGTTGTCGATCTCTCAGCTGGTGATCAGACCACGGGGGACACCGTGGCCGTGACAGGCTTCGAGAATGTCACGGCGGCAAATCTTGGCACTGCCGTGTCGATTACCGGTTCGGCGGGTGACAACACCCTCATCGGTGGGCTGGGGACGGATAGGCTCGACGGCAACGGCGGGGCGGATACGCTCGCCGCCGGCGCGGGCAACGACAGCGTGACCTATCGCGGCTTGG
Organism: Rhizobiales bacterium PAR1; assembly: GCA_002256205.1. GTDB lineage: Bacteria > Pseudomonadota > Alphaproteobacteria > Rhizobiales > Beijerinckiaceae > Rhabdaerophilum. Next base: position 102,668 of record NKIW01000005.1, on the reverse strand, counting down.
AAACCTCGATCGACGGCGGAGCTGGAAATGACACGCTCGTCGTAGTCGGCGGCGGGATCTCGGTGATGAACCTTGCCGCGCCATCCGGCGTGGACCAGACCACAGGGGATGCGGTTGCGGTCACCAATTTCGAAAACCTCGATGCCGGTGGACTTTCGACCGCGATTTCCGTGACCGGTACGTCAGGCATCAATCTTCTCACCACCGGCTCGGGGGGCGATACCATCGATGGCGGGGGCGGCGCCGATGTCATCGTGGCGGGCGATGGCAATGATCGCGTCTCGCTCTATGGCACAGAAGTCAGCCTGGAGGGCGGCACCGGCACCAATACGCTGGTCCTTGCCGCGCGACAGGACATCGATCTTTCCGGTGCCGACCAATCCCTCGGCGATGCTGCGCTGGTGACGAATTTCCAGGACGTCGATGCAAGCGCACTTGGTGCCTCGCAAGGCGTCTCGCTGACCGGCTCTTCCGGCGCGAACAGCCTCGCGGGCGGCGCGGGGAATGATAGCCTCGAAGGCAACGGCGGCGCGGATACGCTTCTCGGTGGCGGCGGAAACGATGCCATCACCTACCGTGGTAGCGAGGCCGTGCTCGATGGCGGTGTGGGCTCGGATACCCTTGTACTTGCGGCGGCGAGCGGGATCACCGCGGTGAATTTCGCAGTGAGCACCGGCACGGATCAGACCATTGGCGACATCATCAGTGTCACGAACTTCGAAAACCTCGATGCCGCGACCCTTTCAAATGCGCTGAACGTGACCGGCTCGGCCTCGAGCAATACGCTGCGCACGGGCTCCGGTGACGATCTCATCCATGGCGGCGGCGGTGCGGATATCATTCTTGCTGGCGCGGGCAACGACAGCGTCGACTATTTGGGCAGCGAAACGACGCTTGATGGCGGTGCTGGCAGCAATACACTGGTTCTCCAGAACAGTGCTGTCATCAACCTTGCAGCCGCCGACCAGACCGCCGGCGATGCCGCGACGGTGACGGGTTTCACCCATGTCGATGCTTCCGGTCTCAGCCTGATCCAGACGGCGGTGATCACCGGTTCAACCGGCGCGAATACCCTGTTAGGCGGCGCGGGCAACGATACGCTCGATGGCAATGGTGGGGTGGATATCCTCGGGGGTGGAGGTGGCGCGGATACACTGACCTTCCGTGGCAGCGAGACCTCCATTGATGGCGGAACAGGATCCGACACCCTTGTGCTTGGAGCGGCGGGTGGCATTAGCGCCATCAATCTTTCGGTCGGGGCGGGATTTGACGAAACGGTGGGGGATACGGTTTCCGTCACCAACATCGAGAATATCAATGCCTCGACGCTCTCAACGGCCATCACGGTCACCGGTTCGACCGGCGCGAATAGCCTGACGGGCGGCGCTGGCAACGATACGATTGACGGCAACGGCGGTGCCGATGTCATCGCGGCGAGTGGCGGCAACGATATGGTCACCTACTCTGGCAGCGAAGCCAGCATCGACGGCGGGACGGGCTCGAATACGCTGATCCTCCGGGCCTCGGGTGGCATCACCGGGATTGATCTCAGCGGTCTTGCCGGTTCGGATCAAACCGTCGGTGACAATGTCTTCGTGGCGAACTTCGCCAATCTCGATGCCTCGATCTTCCTCGCCTCGCAAGGCCTCGGCATCACCGGCTCGACAGCAGCCAACACGATCCTTGCTGGCGCAGGCGGCGACACCATCGATGGCCTTGGCGGCACCGATGTCATCCTTGCCGGGGGCGGCGCGGATACCGTGTCCTATCATGCGACAGAAATCACACTCGATGGCGGCGCGGGATCCGACACCCTCGTTCTGACCACCGGCGGCGGTATTTCGGCGGTCAATCTCTCGGTCGCCGGCGGCACGGACCAGACCACGGGCGATACCGTTTCGGTCACCAATTTCGAGAACCTCGAAGCCCATATTGTCTCGGCAGCGCTGAACGTCATCGGTTCCGCCGCGGCCAACGCGCTGACGACCGGTTCGGGCAATGACACCATCGATGGGCTTAGCGGCGCGGATGCCATTGATGCGGGCGCCGGCAACGACAGCGTCAGTTATTACGGCACGGAGGCCACGATCGACGGCGGCAGCGGCACCAATACGCTGACGCTCCGGACTGTCGCCAACGTCAATCTCGCGAGCCTCGACCAGACGCTGGCGGATGCTGTGACGGTCAGCCAGTTCCAAAATGTCGACGGTTCGGCGCTGGTGACCGGCGTGAGCATGACCGGGTCTGCGGGCGTGAATACGCTGATCGGTGGTTCGGGCAACGATACGCTCAACGGCAATGGCGGTGCAGATAGCCTCAACGGCAATGGCGGCGCGGACATCCTTGCCTACCACGGCAGTGAGACGTCACTCGATGGTGGTTCGGGCAATGACACGCTGCTGCTCCTCGCCTCCGGCGGAATCAGCGCGCTCGATCTGTCCGTTGCGGCAGGCGCGGACCAGACCAGCGACGATACCGTCGCCGCGCGCAATTTCGAAAACCTCGACGCATCAGCGCTTGGCTCCGGTCTTGTGATCACCGGGTCCAGCGGCGCCAACGCGCTCACGGGTGGTTCAGGCAATGACGTGATCGATGGCAACGGCGGGGCGGATATCATCCTTGCCAATGGCGGCGATGACAGCGTCATCTATCGTGGGACCGAGACCAGCATTGACGGTGGCAGCGGTACCAATACGCTCACGTTGAGTGTTGCCACCACCGTCAATCTCGCCAATTCCGACCAGACCAATGGCGACGCCGTGTCGGTTGCAAACTTTCAGATCGTCGATGCCTCGGCTTTGAGCGCCGCTGTGCTGCTCTCCGGCTCGATCGGAGACAATATCCTGATCGGCGGTTCCGGCGCGGACGTCATCGACGGCGCGGGCGGCCTCGACACTGTTCAGGCGGGCGGCGGCAACGATACCGTCTCCTACTACGGTACCGAAGCCAGCCTTGATGGTGGCAGCGGCACCAATACGCTGGTGCTGAACGCCGCCGCGACCATCAATCTCGCCGCAGGGGACCAATCGACAGGCGATGTTACCGTGATCGCCAGTTTCCAGAACGTCGATGCCTCGGCACTGTCGACAGCCGTGAGCCTGACCGGCTCCACCGGTGTCAATATCCTGACGGGTGGCGATGGCAACGATACGCTCGATGGTGCTGGCGGGACGGATACGCTCACCGCCGGAAACGGTAATGATACGGTGAACTATCACGGCACCGAGGTCACGATCGATGGTGAGAACGGTTCAGATACGCTTATCCTCGTCGCTGCCGGCGGGATTACGGCCATCGATTTCCGGGGTGCTTCCGGCCTCGACCAGACCACGGGCGACAGCGTCGCAATTGCCAACTTCGAAAACCTTGATGCCTCGGTGGTTTCCGCCGGCATGGCGATTACCGGCTCGGTCTCGGCCAATGTTCTCGCGGGTGGGTTGGGCAACGACACCATCGATGGCAATGGTGGCACGGATACGATCACCGCCGGCGCGGGCAACGACACAGTGCATTACTGGGGTTCGGAAGCCAGCCTGAACGGTGGGACAGGCATCAACACGCTGGTGATGCACGCCGGTTCCTCGATCAACCTCACGCTCGCCGACCAGTCGAGCGGGGATATCGTCACGGTTTCGAACTTCCATAATGCCGATGCTTCGGCGCTTTCCACCGATATCGTGATAACCGGTTCCACCTCTGCGAACATCCTGACGGGTGGGTTGGGGAACGACACACTCGACGGCAATGGCGGTGTCGATACCCTCAACGCAGGCGGCGGGAATGACAGTGTGATCTATCGTGGAGCCGAGAGTTCGGCGGATGGCGGATCAGGCACCGATACCCTCATCCTCGCCGCCTCGGGCGGGATTACGGCGGTCAACTTCTCCGTCTCCGCCGGCTCGGACCAGACCACCGGCGATAGCGTCGCTGTCGCCAACTTCGAGAACCTCAACGCCTCGGCGGTGAGTACAGCGCTCACCGTCACAGGCACCGCCTCGACCAACCTCTTCACCGCCGGTTCGGGCAATGACGTGATCCATGGCGGCGGCGGGGCCGATACCATCCTCGCCGGTGCGGGCAACGACACCCTCGATTACTGGGGCACCGAGATCTCCCTTGATGGCGAGGCGGGGATCAATACCCTCGTCCTCAAGGCAGCGGTCGTCGTTGATCTCTCCGCCGCCGACCAGACCACGGGCGATACGGTCAGCGTCGCCAATATCCAGAACGTCGACGCCTCAGGCCTCGCCAATGCCGTGACCCTCACCGGTTCAGCTGCCGCGAACGTGATCACCGGCGGCTCGGGCGATGACACGCTCGACGGCAACGGCGGGGCCGATACGATCAACGCCAGCGGCGGCAATGACAGCGTGACCTATCGCGGCAGCGAGGCCAGCCTCGATGGCGGTTCGGGCTCGGATACGCTCGTGCTCGCCACCGCGGGCGGCATCACCGCGCTCGACTTCTCTGTCGCGGCGGGTGCCGACCAGACCACGGGCGATGCGGTCAGCGTCGCGAACTTCGAGAACCTCTCCGCCGGCACGCTCTCCACCGCCCTGACCGTTGCCGGCTCGGCCGCAGCCAATGCGATCACCACCGGTTCGGGCAATGATGTCATCCATGGTGGTGGCGGGGCCGATGCCATCGTCTCCGGCGGCGGCAACGACACCATCGACTACTGGGGGGCGGAAGCCAGCATCAACGCAGGCACCGGCACCAACACCCTCGTGCTCAGAAGCGCGACCACGGTCGATCTCTCCGCCGCCGACCAGACCGTCGGCGATATCACCACCATCACCAACATCCAGAACGCCGATGCCTCGGCGCTCTCCACCCTCCAGGCGGTGATCCTCACCGGCTCCTCCGGCGCCAACATCATGACCGGTGGCGCAGGCGCCGATACCCTCGACGGCAACGGCGGCGCGGATACGCTCAACGGGGGCGGGGGCAACGATGCCCTCTCCTATCGCGGCACCGAGACCGCCATCGACGGCGGGGCGGGCATCGATACCCTCACCCTCACCGTGACCTCGGGCATCACTACCATCGACCTCTCTGTTGCAGCGGGCTCGGACCAGACCACGGGCGACACCGTCAGCGTTGCCAATATCGAGAGCGTCAATGCGGGCACGCTGACCTCGGCGGTCACTGTCACCGGCTCGACCGGCGCGAATACGCTGACGACCGGTTCGGGCAACGACACCCTCGACGGCAACGGCGGGCTCGACATCATCGCTGCCGGCGCGGGCAATGACACCGTCTCCTACAACGGCTCGGAGACCGCCATCGACGGCGGCAGCGGCACCAATACCCTCGTGCTCAGAAGCGCGACCACGGTCGATCTCTCGGTCGGCGACCAGACAACGGGCGATCTCGTCACGGTCACGAACTTCCAGAACGTCAACGCCTCGAGCCTCAACGCGGCGTTCCTCATCACCGGTTCCTCGGGCGTGAACACGATCACCGGCGGCTCCGGCGCGGAGACCATCGACGGGTTCGGCGGGGCCGACATCATCGCCGCCGGCGGGGGAGACGACATCGTCTCCTACCGCGCGACCGAGGCGAGCCTCGACGGCGGCACCGGGATCAACACCCTCCTCCTCCGCACCAGCGCAACGCTCAACCTCGCCAATGCGGATCAATCCTCGGGCGATACCGTCACGACCATCAACTTCCAGAACGTCGACGCCTCGCTCCTCACCGCCCTCCAGACCGCCACCCTCACCGGTTCCACCTCTGCGAACATCCTGACGGGCGGGTTGGGGAACGACACACTCGACGGCAATGGCGGTGTCGATACCCTCAACGCAGGCGGAGGGAATGACAGTGTGACGACGCGCGGTACCGAAACCACTGTTGATGGTGGTGCCGGGACGGATACGCTCGTTCTGGTCGTCGGGAGCACGATCACGGCAGTCAACCTGACTGTTGCGGGCGGAACCGACCAGACAACGGGCGATACCACCTCGGTCATCAACTTCGAGACGGTCAACGCTGGCGCGATGACGACCGGTGTCACCATCACCGCGACCTCCGGCGCAACGACCATCACCGGCGGCTCCGGCGACGATGTGATCAACGGTGGTGGCGGCGCGGACAGTATTTCCGCCGGTAACGGCAATGACACGGTCTCGACCTACGGCGGGGAGAGCCTCGTCGACGGCGGCACCGGCACGAACTCGCTGATTATCCGCGCCATGACGGCTCTCAGTGCGATCAACCTTTCCGTGGCGGCAGGATCGGATCAGACGACGGGTGACACCGCCTCGGTGCGCAATTTCCAGAACGTCGATTCAACGCTCGTCACTGGCTCGCTCAGCATCACCGGCTCCACCGGCGCGAACACGATCTCGACCGGCAGTGGCAACGACACGATCGACGGGAACGGCGGCGCGGATATCCTTTCGACCGGCAGCGGCAATGACACCGTGACCTTCCGCGGCGCGGAAACCTCGATTGATGGCGGCGCGGGCTTCGACAGCCTGACGCTGGCGGTGACGGGCGGCATCATGGCCGTTGATTTTTCGGTTGCCGGAGGCGCGGACCAGACCACGGGTGACACGACAGCCATCGCGAATTTCGAGGTGCTGAATGCCACCGGGCTTTCGACCACCCTGACCGTCAAAGGCTCGACCGGCACGAACTGGATCAATCTCGGCTCCGGCAACGATACGATCGACGGCAATGGTGGCGCCGATATCATCACCGCAGGCGGTGGCAATGACACCGTGACCTACAATGGCTCGGAATCCTCGATTGACGGGGGCACCGGCACCAATACGCTGGTGCTCAAGGCGGCTTCGACGATCAATCTCGGCAGCGCTGACCAGACGACCAGCGATCTTGTCACCGTATCGAACTTCCAGAACGTTGATTCGACGGCGGTGACATCGAATATCTCGATCACCGGCTCGGGCGTCGCCAATACGATCACGACGGGGAATGGCAACGATGCCATTGATGGCGCGGGCGGCGCAGATGTCATCAACGCCAGCGCTGGCAATGATACCGTGCATTATCGCGGCTCTGAAACCACGCTCGACGGTGGCACCGGCATCAATACGCTCTACCTGCGCACAGCCGTGAATATCGATCTCTCTGCGGCGGATATCACGATGGGTGACGCCGTGAATGCCGTCAATTTCCAGTATGTCGATGCCTCGCTCATCGGGTCGAACCTGACGATCACCGGCTCATCAGCCGCCAATGCCATCACCGGCGGCGGCGGCAATGATACGATCGACGGTGGGGAGGGCACCGATTCGATCAACGCTAACGGTGGAAATGACAGCGTGACCTACCGGGGCACTGAATCCGCGATCGACGGCGGTGCCGGAACGGATACCCTCATTCTCACAGCCTCGGCGAGCATCACGGCGGTCAATTTCTCAGTGGCGGGCGGCGTGGACCAGACCACGGGCGACAGCGTCGATGTCGTCAATTTTGAAACGCTGGATGCCAGTGCATTGGCCAGCACACTCGTTGTGGTGGGGTCTTCCTCCGCAAATACGATCACGAGCGGCAGCGGGAACGACATCATCGATGGCCTTGGCGGCGGCGATGTGATCACTGCCGGAGGCGGCAACGACACCGCGTCGTTTTATGGCAGCGAAACCTCGATCGATGGTGGCACAGGCACCAATACACTGGTGCTCCGGACCTCGGCCATTCTCAATCTGGCGAACGCCAACCAACTCTCCTTCGGCTCCAGCACCATCGCAGGCTTCGAAAATGTGGATGCCAGCAGCCTGTCGTCGGGGCAGAATACGGTTCTCACCGGCACCGCATCCGCCAATACCCTAGCGAGTGGCGCCGGAAATGACGTCCTCGATGGTGCAGGCGGTGCCGACGTGATCGCCGCCGGGGCCGGCAACGACAGCGTCACCTCGCGCGGTGCGGAGGTCTCCATCGACGGCGGAACCGGCACGGATAACATCGTGCTCGCGGCATCGGCGGGGACGACCGACATCAATCTTGGCGTCGCCGCAGGGGCGGACCAGACCTCGGGGGATGGCATCACCATCAGCAATTTCGAGCATGTCGATGCCTCGGCACTTTCGGCAAACCTCTCGGTCACCGGCTCGGCCTCAGCGAACACCCTTACCACCGGGTCAGGCAATGACACCCTCGATGGCGGCGGCGGCGCGGATAGCCTGAATGCCGGCAGCGGGAATGACACCGTGACCTATCACGGTACGGAATCCGGCATCGACGGCGGCAACGGCAGCAACACCTTGGTGCTCGGCGCGGCGACAACGGTCAATCTCGGCGCAAGCGATCAGACGGTCGGGGACTCGACCAATGTCACGAACTTCCAGCATGTCGATGGCAGCGCGCTCTCGACGGGCATGGTCATCACCGGCTCTTATGGTGTTGCCAATGCCATTACCGGCGGTTCCGGCAATGATGTGATCGATGGCGCAGGCGGGGCCGATGTGATCGTCGCCGGTGACGGCAATGATACCGTGGTCTATCACGGCTTGGAAACGTCGATCAGCGGTGGATCGGGCACGAATACGCTGTCGCTGAGCGCAGCCGTCACAGTCAATCTGAGCAACGTCGATCAGACCAGCGGCGATTCGGTTACCGTTAGTGGCTTTCAGGATGTCGATGCCTCCGGGCTGTCGTCAGCTGTTTCGATCACCGGTTCGACTTCGAGCAACACGATCCTCGGCGGTTCGGGCAACGATACCCTCGATGGCGCCGGCGGCGCGGATACGCTCGACGGCGGCGGCGGCAACGATACCTTCCTGATCGATGGCTCGTCGCTCTCGCTGGCGCTGCATGTCGATGGTGGTTCAGGCTCGAACAGCGTCGTGATCGGGGCAGCGGCGGGGACGGTTTCCGATACCCAGCTTCTGGCAGCGCTCACCAACATCCAATCGATTGATTTCACGGCGGCGGGAGTTAATGCCGCGCGCGATCTCTCCGGCGCACAGATCGCCCAGATCGCGGGCGGGAGTGCCAATACCCTGACGTTGCAGCTCAACAGCGGCGATGCCGTCAATGTGACCGATTCAGCAGCGAATTACGATGTCGCCACGGTCGGTAATACAACGACCTACACCGTGTATGACGACGCACTACATTCCAATGTCGTTGCGCATCTCGCGCTGGTGGCGTGACGCCAGAGAGCGTTATTGCCGCAGGGCATTATCCTTGAGGCGCCGGAGCGGGCGGAGGAGCGAGGCGAGGACGCTCTGCCGCTCGCCGATAACGTCGATCTCGGCGACCATGCCGGGCAAGACGGGACGCTCGGGGCCGAAGCCGGCCCCATCTGCCTCCAGCCGCACCCGGAAATAGGGGTTGGAGCGCTCATCCTGAAGCGCGTCCGGTGAGATATCGATAACCCGCGCCGGCAGGCCGCCATAGATTGAATATTCGTAGGCACTCACCTTCACGATGGCCTTTTCCCCCGGCCAGACATTGCCGCGATCATTCGGCGAGAGCCGCATCTCGACACCAATCGAGGTATCCGTAGGGACAATCTCCGCCAGCGCCTCGCCGGGTTTGACAACCCCGCCAATCGTCGTGACATTGAGCTTGTTGATGGTCCCCGCCGCCGAAGCGATCACTTCCGAGCGACGGATCCGATCCTGCATCGCGACAATGCCTTCGGTGAGCTTTTCCAGCTCGATAGCCGCCTGCGTCCGCTCCTTTTCCGCATCTGCCATGAAGTTGGAGACGGTCTGGAGTTTGCGCTGGCCGATTTCCGCGAGCGCTGCCTCACCTCGGGGAATATCATGGGCGAGATCTGACAGGCGCGTGAGCGCCTGCTGGAGCAACCGCTCGGCTTCCAGCGCCTCGTTGGTTGAAGCTGCACCCGCCGCCGAAAGCTTTTTGAGGATCGCGAGGCGCTCGTCGGAAATCTGCCGTTCGCGCACTAGGGAGGGCTGGCGCGAGCGCAATTCGGACAGTTCGATCTCTTTTTGCCGCGCCTGCTGCGCCAGAATCGAGAGTTGCTCATCGAGATTGATCCGGCGGCGGCGAAACAGCGCGGTTTCATTCGCCACCGCCTGTGGCAACTCGTGCACCAGTTCCGGCGGAAACTGGATAGTCATGGCGCCGCTGGTCTCTGCTTCAAGGCGAACCAGCTTGAGGCGCCGCGCCGCCATCTCGATCCGTGCCTGTGCCAACTCGGAGCGAAAGAAGGTGTTTTCGATCCGCATCAGCGGCTGGCCGATGCTGACGCGATCGCCTTCACGAACGAAAATCTCAGTCACGATCCCACCTTCGAGATGCTGGACTTCCTGTTTCTGCTTTTGCGGCACGATGCGGCCAGAACCGCGCGTCACCTTGTCGATCTCGGTCAGGCCAGCCCAAAGCAAGGCAACAAGACTGGCAGCCCCCAGAAAGATCACAAACTGACCGGCGGCCTCGCTGGCAATGCGATCGACATGGGAAAATTGCAATCCATGATTGTTTTTTGGTTTTGACGCTCTCTCTTCTCGCATCGGACCTGCCGGACCCGGCCGAGTCGGATCCTCTTCGTGCGAAAGGTCTATTTTTGATTGTTTTTGCGGCATTATGTCGGCTTTCTTGAGATTTCTTCCTCATAAAAGCCCATAACGGTTTACGGATTGTTAAGACTAATTCCGTCAAATGCAAAAAGGCGGCGGCCTTCGTTTGTCTTTTGTTGCAATCTAGAGTTGTTTATGTCTCACGGCAAAAATCTCTCCTCAGAACGCTCCGGCTGGTTCGCTTCCATGCATGCGCGGATCGCCGGATTTGCAGTGGAGCGCGCCGAATCAGTCGCCTTCGATACTCTCCCGCCGGCCGAACCAATTGCCCGGCTCCTTGTCGATATCGCCGTGATCTGGCGGGATCGCGAAGCTGAAGTGGCGCAGCCTTCCCCGCACATCGAGACTTTCGATGGGCCGGAAGCCCTTGTGGCCTTTGCGGCGCAGCGCGATATCGACATTACGTTCGAGAACCGCCGCGTCGCCTCGCTGGGAAAGGCGGATTTGCCAGCGGTGATGCTGACCGGCGCCGGGCTGGGTCGGCTTCTGCTTTCGCGGGAGGGCGGCAGCTTTCAGGCCTGGGGAAGCGGCAAGCTCTACCCAATATCGCTCGAAACCCTGGGGCAGGAAGAGGCGGGGACGCTGTTCCTCGTCCGCCCGAAATCCCGGCTTGGGCGGATTGATCCGGCAGCAGTGGCGAGCCCCCCCACCACACCGCAGGACGATCCGGTCCGCGCGGTTCTGCATCATCTTCTCAACAAGCAGCGCAAGATGCTGGTTCAGCTGATGGTTGCGGCGGCGTTTTCGAACATGATGATGCTGGCGCCTCCGGTCTATTCCGGGCTGGTGTTCGACCGGGTGATCCCGCATTCAGCGCTCGATACGCTCTGGGCGATCTCGCTCGGGGTCGCGATTGCGCTTGTCGCGGATCTCGCTGTGCGCTGGGTGCGGCTCAAGCTTCAGGATGCGCTTTCCGCCAGGGCAAGCGCGACACTTCAGGCCGCGCTGGTCCGGCGGCTGGTGGAATGCAAGCTTGTCGAAGCACCGCGCTCGGCGGGCGCGCTCACGATCCGTCTGAGAGAAATCGACACTCTGACACAGCTCGTTCCGGCGTTCCTGACCGGAATCGCCATCGATGTGCCGTTCCTGTTGCTGGTTTTCGCGCTGCTCTATGTCAACGGCGGCCCCATCCTTTTCGCGCCGGTGTTCGGCATTCTGGCGCTGATGGCGGTTCATCAAGCCGCCACCCTCGGCGCGAAAAAGGAGCAGCCCCGGGCGGCACAGCTCAGCCAGACGCAGACGAACCACCTGATCGAGGCGGTCGAAGGACTGGAGGCCATCAAGGCGAGCCGGATCGAACGCAAGGTTCTCGGGCGCTTCGAGGCGATGTACGACGAATTTGCCTATTCCTCGCATGTCACGCGGCTCTGGCACGGCTTTGCCTCCTACGCGAATGTCGCCATCGGTCAGTTGATGGTCGTGCTGGTCATGATCATAGGGGTTTATGAGGTCACGAATGGTGCGATGAGCATCGGCGGGCTTTCGACCTGTTCACTGCTGGTGGGACGCGTGATCTCCCCGATCGGGCAGTTGATTACCATCCTGCACCGGCTGCATCAGGCGCGCGGCACCCTTCGCGCGCTGGCGGAGGGATCGCCCGGCACCTCCGAGACGCAGGGAGACACCAGCGGGTTTGCGGCCGAGCCGCCCCATGGTGAAATCCGTTTTGCGCAGGCTTCCTTTGCCTATCCGGGGCAGAGCACGAACCAGATCGAGGCGCTGACCGCGACGATCCGTCCCGGCGAACGTGTCGCGATCATCGGGCGCTCCGGCTCTGGCAAGAGTACGCTGCTCAAGCTCGCGACGCGGATGCTCGATCCGGTCGCTGGCGCAGTGCTGATCGATGGGCGCGATGCGCGGCAATATTCGCCCTCCGATCTCCGGCGAACCCTCGGATACATGGGCCAGAATGCCGGCCTGATGGACGATACGCTCCTCACCAACCTGACACTCGGCGTCGAGTGTGCCGAACCCACGCGGATCGACGCGATCTGCCGGCTGACGGGCGTGATGGATTTTGCCGCCCGGCACGCCGAAGGCTTCGCGATGCGCATTGGCCCGCGTGGCGAGCGGCTCTCGGGCGGGGAGCGGCAATCGGTGGCGCTGGCGCGGCTCCTCCTCGCGGATCCGAAGGTGCTGATCCTCGATGAACCCACCGCCGCGATGGACACCATGCTGGAGGCGCGGCTCGTCAAAGATCTTCAGGCTGAACTTGGTTCGAAAACCCTCCTTCTCGCGACCCATCGCGCCCCCCTTCTCGCCCTCGTCGATCGTCTGATCTGGCTCGACCAGGGTCGCCTTGTTGCCGATGGCCCCAAGGAAGAGGTCATGCGTCGCCTCGCAGGGCTCGCCGCATGATCCGCTTCACCCCGTTCCCTCCCCTCACAAGAGATCCCGATGTCGCACGGTTCTGACCAAAGCGAAGACTACTGGCCGGGGTATGTCGACGCCCTCACCTCGATGGTGCAGGTGCTCGCCTTCGTGATGATGCTGCTCGCCATGGCGGTCTTCGTGCTCTCGCAGAGCGTCTCGAAAGGCGCGGTCGAAGCGATCGCCAAGGCCGCCAAGGTGGATGTTCCCGCCGATGCCTCGGTGGCGGAGCTTACGGCCAAGGTGGTCGAACAAATCCAGAAAAGCGCGGCGGAGGCACAAAAGCCGCCATCCCCAACCAAACCGACGGCAGAGAAGGCTGAACGGCAGCCGAGTACCAGCGGTGAATCGACCGTTATCGCCAATCTCAAGCCGCTCTCGCAGGCGAAATCGAATGCGCCGTTACAGGTTGAAAAGCCGGATGAGCCCCCGGCAGATGCCAAACGGCTTCGGGTGCGGTTCGCCGAGCGCGGCTATCGGATCGACGCGCCCAATACTGAAGCGATTGGCCAGTTTATCGAAACCAACGGCTTCGCCTCCGGAAAGACCCGGCTGGTGGTCCGAGCCTATGCCTCGGACGCCGATGGCGCGGTCTCTGAAGCGCGTCGCATTGCCTATTACCGCGGCATGGTCGCCCGCAAGGCGCTGATTGACCGCAAGGTGCCGGCGCAGGCGGTCGAGATCAAAATCCTCGATACGCCCGACAAGGAGCAGGGCAGTGCCATCGATATCGTCACGCAAGGGGAGGGTTCGCCGTGAGCCAATCCGACCCGCTGAAGACGCCCCGGACCACCCCGCCCAGCTCTACGCCGGCCCCCATCGCGACAGCACGCACAGAGGCTTCCATGGACAAGAAAATTGCCGCCTTTCGCAACAAGATGATCGGGACCGTGGCACTGGTCCTTGGGCTCGCGCTCTGGCAGCGGCACTTCGTGCTTGAAGGCATTACCGCGCACGTCGAGATGAACATGACGATTCTCTCGACACTCGGGTTCTCGACCGTGCTCGCCTTCATTTTCGTCGCCAAACTGAAGAACGAAACCATCGCCTTCAAGGCGCTGCGCGAGATGTGGGACGATATCCAGCATGCACCTGCCGCCCAGGCGCGCGATCCTCTCTGGCGGCATTATCGCTGCATCCAGCCTGCGCATATTTTTCAGCGCCCGCGCCTGCTCGGCCATGCCTATGAGCTGGTGACCGAAGAACTCGCGCGCAAACGGAAAATGCGCGTCTCGGTCGAGACCATGAACACGCTGGTACATACGGTCGAGCAGTCGATCAACGACGAGAAATCGCTGATCATCTATCTCTCGGGTCTGCTGGTGTTCATGGGCCTGATTGGCACCTTCATCGGCCTTCTGCACATGGTCAGCTCCATCGGCGGCATCATCGGTTCCCTTGCGGGCTCCGCGGGTGGCGCAGGGGCAACAAGCGCCTTCGGCGAGCTTCTGGCCGCGCTGCAAGAGCCGCTCAAAGGCATGGCCTCGGGCTTTGCCTCCTCGCTCTTCGGTCTCTTTGGCTCGCTGGTTGTCGGCCTGCTCGGCCGTTTCGCCGGTCAGGCTGCGGGCGTTCTCAAGAGCGAATTCGAAGCCTGGCTCGCCGGTGTCGTCCAGATCGGCGATGAGGAACATGAATCCGCGCTGTTGGGCCATCCCGTGGTGATCGGCGGCAGCGCTGGCGCGCTCGACGATCCTGCGCTCCTTAAGATGGTCGGTTCGATCCTCACCGATTATTCCCGCGTTGCCGGCCAGTTCGACAGCGTGACGCAGAGCCTCAAGGCGCTCCACGCTGATCAGGCCCGCCAGAGCGAGATCACGCAGACCTTCGCCAAGGACCTTCAACGCCTCGAAGCGGGCCAGAGCCGTCTCCTCGATACGTTTGCCCTCACCTTCGACCCCCGGCAGGGGTTCGACGACCTCCGCCAGAGCCTCGATACCCTCGTCGTGACCCTCTCGGGGCGCATGGCGTCGGATTCCGCGATGCTTCGGGAGGCGATGGCAGAAACCAGCCGTCAGCAAGCCGGCAGCATTCGCCTCCTGACCGCAAACCAGCATCAAACTGCCCAACGCATGGCGGAAGCGATGGAAATGCTTTCCGCTGATATTGATCGCCGGGCCGATCCAGTGCCCCTGGCACAACTCGAAGCGGCGCTTGCCCGCGGTGCCGCGAGCGGAACAGCGGACATGGGCCGCCTGATCTCGGCGCAGAGTGAACGCCTTGAAGGACAAATCGGCCGGCTCGTCGCCGGTCAGGCCGCGATGACGGAAACCTTGGGGACATTCGCCACGGCCAGCGTCAGCCCGCCCGAACGGACAACCGCTGCTGCAGACCTAGAAACGGTGGTCTCCGATGGCCTCATGCGCATCAACCAGACGATGGAAACAGCGTTTTCGGCTTACTCCGGCCTGCTTCATGTCGCGCTGGCGGCGGTCGAACGCAGTGCCCGCTCGCCGGTCGGGCCCGAGGTAGCCGCATCCGGGTCGAACCCCAATCCCGATCTTGAACGCATGATCGACAGCCTGCGCAAGCAGGCCGCCGCCGGTCGTTCCGCCTGACACCCATTGACCATTTCGCCTTAGGAAGGCCATCCCATGCAGCTCTCTCCCAACAAGCATCGCATTCCGACGTGGCGATCCCTCATTCCGCGCTTCCTTGTGCGCAATGCCGCCGATTTCCAGCGCCGGCATGAGCGCTACGCCTGCGTCGCCATGGGAACAATGGAGGTGATCGAGGTCGGCGCCAGCTTCGATGGTGTGTTGCTCGAGATTTCCGCCGGCGGTTGTTCCTTCCGGCCCGCGAGCCTCTACCTGCTCGACCGGCTCGGCGAGGAGGTTGTTATCGAAACCGATGCGTTCAAGGCACGCGGGGTGATCCGCGCGACACGCACCAGCAGTTACGGCATCCAGTTCCATGACATGGTCGCGCAGGACATCGTCGACCACATGGTGGCATCGCACGGTGGCCCGGCGGCGGAGTCGTTTCTCGTCAAACACAACCAGAACGGCATGATCGGCGCGCGACCGGGCTGATTTCCTGGCTAGCCAGCCTGTTTTCCGTGCCTGAACAACGAGTTCGACAAGATGATAAATACAATCTTAAGTTGTTATTTAGAGTTTTATATTTAACTTTAGGTTGTGATTTCCTGATTCTTACCGATCCCTGTCGGGAGTGAAAGTGCCTCTGTCATGCTGATGACCGGAAGCCAGAACAGCAGAATGCGCCCGGCAACCGGAAGGTTTGCAACGGTCTGCCTGATCGCGCTGTTGCTCTCGGGTTGCCTGAAGACAGGCAGCGACATGGCAAGCCTCGGGCTCTGCGCGCCAGCCAGCCTTGAGCCTGCGACCGGTGCCTGCGATTCCGCCGAGACCAGTGATAGCACGCTCATCACAAACTCGCTTCCGACCGCGCCCAGAAGCACACCTGAGGCTTCGCGCCTGACGCCGATCCCCTCGGACCCCGGCCCGCGCGATGTGGAGCCGGGCAACATCCCGGTCAGCGATGGTCTGCCGCCAGATGCCCCGACACCGAGGGTTGAACGGGTCGCGGTCCTGCCGGAGGTAATGCAGGCCTCCAACGGGTTACTCGCGGATATTGCCGCCAAGGGCATGCCGGTTACGACCGTTCCGCGCGCCGAAGCACTGCGGAAGGCATCGACAGGCAAAGGCCGCGTCGCTTCCGGCAAGCCGGTCGCGTCTGATAAAGGCGTCCGCAGTCTCTCGATGAGCCACGCGGTTGCCGTCGCGGTCCTCAGTCATCCCTTGATGGGTGCGCAGGCCGCCCGCGTTCAAAGCTCCGGTGCGGATTTGCGCTATTCGCAAGGCGCGCTGAAGCCAACACTGGAGGTCTTCGCCGGCACAGGGCAGAGCACCGCAGGCACCTACGGCAATTACCCGACCCAGTTCGACCATGCCAATATCCCCGGCACCGCGCGCACCGATATCGGCTTCACCTTCCGCCAGTTGATCTACGATTTCGGCTCGGCGCGCTCCGAAATCGCCCGCAACCGGGCGCTGATCGATGCGGAAAAGCTCAAGCTTGCAGATCAGGCCGAGGATATCGCGCTGCGCACCGTCAATGCCTTCCTCAACCTTCTGGAACAGAAGGAGCTGATCGGGCTCATCGATCACACCGTGAGCCAGCAGCGCGCGCTCGCCGATCTCATCCGCCTCAGCCAGCAGAGCGGTAACGGCACCAAGGCAGACCTCGACCGTGTGCAGGCGAAAGTCATTGAAACCGAGGCACTGCGGACCGATATCAAGACCGCCTACCAGACCGCGCTCGACGAATTCCACCGCCTGACGAGCCTTGAACCACAGCAGGTGCGGCGCCCGAAGGCCATGCCGGGTAGGGTGCCGAAAACCATCGAGCAGGCGATCACGCAGGCGCGCAGCCAGAACCCGTTACTTCTCGCGATGGATGCCACTGGTGTGGCGTTCAACCACCAGATCGACGGGCTGAACGCGCAAGGCCTGCCGAAAATCGAGTTTCAGGGTGATGGCCTGAACAAGCACTATATCGGCGGCAAGACCGCCAGCCAGGGCGCACTTGACATGCGCGCTATGGTCTCGGTCTCGTTCAAGCTTCTTGATGGCGGCACGCTCGCGGCGCAGACCGACCGCATCCGCGCCAACCAGCAGGCCAACACCTTCAAGGCGCTCGACGAACGCGAGACCGTGGCGCTGAATCTGAGACGCTTCTACCTCACGATGTCGTCGAGCCGTTCGAAGCGAGACGCTGCCGCACAGGGCCTTACGACCGCCAATAGTGTCAACACGCTCTACCTCGAGCAGTTCAAGGCCGGAAAGCGGACGATTTTCGAGGTTCTGGATTCGAACATGCTAATTTTTACCATGCAGCGGAACCGCGTGAACGGTGAGTTCGAGGAGATGCGCGCGCAATACGGCATCCTGCGCAATCTCGGCAAACTCTGCGAGATGATCGCCCAGGAGTGATTTCTTCTCCGGAGTGATTTCTTCTCCGCACAAGACGGAGATTCCCCGGAAGGCTCATGGCAGCATTGCGAAAGTCGGATATGCTGCAATGCAAAAACAATTTGCTCCCCATTAAGGACAGCACTAAGATCAAGGGCTTCCGGATAGGATCAGACCAAAAGTCAACTTGGTCTCTTAACCTGACGATGTGACACTGCCTCATCAAACGATAGGCGGATTGAAGACGCCGAAGGGGTTCTCCAGTTATGCAGAAGAGCGGGTACTTTTTCTACGAGGCGATGCACGCGGTTCTCGGCCCGGCACGCGCGGCCAGCGATGCTGTCGGACTGTTCTATCGCAATCCGATGAACCCGCTGACCCATACGGCTTACGGTCGTTCCGTTTCGGCGGCGTGTGAGCTTTTCGAGCGCACCACCCGCCGCTATGGCAAGCCGGCCTTTGGCCTGCCGACCACCGAGATCAACGGTCAGACGGTCGAGGTCACCGAGCGCGTGGTGTGGAAGAATACCTTCTGCAGCCTGCTGCATTTCGAACGCAACCTGCCGAAGGGTGCCAAGCCGCAGCAGCGCCTGCTGATCGTGGCGCCGATGTCAGGCCACTTTGCGACCCTGCTGCGCGGGACGGTCGAGGCCTTCCTGCCGAGCCATGAAGTCTACATCACCGATTGGGTTGATGCGCGCCTCGTGCCGATGAGCGCCGGCAAGTTCGACCTCGACGATTACGTCGACTACGTGAAAGACATGATCCGCCATCTCGGTCCGGATGTTCACGTGCTGGCCGTGTGCCAGCCTTCGGTGCCCGTTGCGGCGGCGATTGCACGCCTCGAAGCCGAGGATGATCCGCATATTCCGCGCTCGATGATCCTGATGGGTGGGCCGATCGATACCCGCGAGAGCCCGACCGAGGTCAACAAGCTCGCCCAGAAGCGCGGCATCAACTGGTTCAAGAAGCATTGCATTGCCCGCGTTCCGTTCCCGCATCCGGGCATCATGCGCGAGGTCTATCCGGGCTATCTCCAGCTCTCGGGCTTCATGGCGATGAATCTTGATCGCCACATGACCGCGCATTGGGACATGTTCAACCACCTTGTCGATGGCGACGGCGATTCCGCTGAGAAGCATCGCGATTTCTACGACGAATACATGGCCGTGATGGATCTGACGGCCGAGTTCTACCTCCAGACCGTCGATGTCGTGTTCGTGAAGCATTCGCTGCCGAAGGGCGAGATGATGCACCGCGATAAGAAGGTCGATCTCGGCGCCGTCCGACGCTGTGCGCTGATGACGGTCGAAGGCGAGAACGACGATATCTCCGGCGTCGGCCAGACCAAGGCTACCCACGCGTTGTGCAAGAACCTTCCGGCAGAGAAGCATCTCTACCATCTTCAGAAGGACGTCGGGCATTACGGCGTGTTCAACGGCTCGCGCTTCCGCAAGTTCATTGCGCCGAAGATCGTCGAGTTCACCGAAGCGAATTCGGGTGCAGCCGCAGCCCAGCCGGCCAAGCGCAAGCTCGCCGCCGTTCGCTAAGGCCGGCCCTGCGAAACCGTCGATCGGGAAGAGACATTCCCGATCGGAATCCGTTATGCTCGTGCCGATTCGGCGCGAGAGGATAGGGGTAGCCCTGTTCGAAGGCCGAGAGTTTCCGGCGGAGACGCACTTGGCTCAACGAGGGTTTTTCGATTTTCTCAAGCCCGAGTTTCTCAAGCCCACCCCGCGCGTGCGGCAGAAGACGCTTGATACGCTCTACGTTGAACATGAGGGCGCGCCGCTCGCGGTCGGCGTTCGCATCCGCGAGGATGCCCGTCGGATGATCCTGAAAATCGACCGCCGCAGCGGCCAGCCTGCTCTCACGTTACCGCGAGGGGTGGGGAAAGTCCGGGCAGAACGCTTTCTCGCGGATCACATCGGCTGGCTAAAAGCGCGGCTTCAGGCGCGACCCGCGCGCATCGATTTTGTCGAAGGCGCTGTTCTGCCGATCCGGGGCGAAGACTGCCGCATCACGCATCGCGCGCCGTTTCGTGGCGAGACGCGGATCGTTGAGGAAAACGGCGAGCGCCTGCTCGTCGTTCATGGCGATCCTGTGCATCTGCCGGGCCGCGTCGAGCGCTTTCTCAAGGCGGAGGCCGAGCGCGATCTTTCCATCGCGGTCGCGCGCTATGCAGCGGCCCTTGGCGTGATCTTCGGCAAGATTACCGTGAAGGATACCCGCAGCCGCTGGGGCTCCTGCTCCTCGCGCGGCGATCTCGCATTTTCCTGGCGGCTTATTTTGGCGCCGCCCCTTGTACTTGATTATCTGGCGGCGCATGAAATCGCGCATCGGCTGGAAATGAACCACTCCGTCCGCTACTGGCGGAATGTCGCGCGTATTTTCCCCGAGTATCGTACCGCCGAAGCTTGGCTCACCCGCAGCGGTGCAAGCCTTCACCTCTACGGTCGCCCCTGAGGACGACGTCTCGAATCGGACTCCCCTTTTGGCCCGCCTCTCGCCGAACACCTTCGCCCTGACGATCCTGCTCGGGATTATGACCTCGCTCGGGCCGCTCTCGACCGATCTTTACCTGCCCTCGCTCCCCTCCATTGCGCGGTATTTCAACGCAACGAGCGGACAAGCACAGCTGACGCTTTCGGCCTACCTCGTGGGTTACGCAATGGGCCTTCCGCTTTATGGCCCGCTCTCGGACCGCAAGGGCCGCAAGACGATCCTGATGGCCGGACTTGCGCTCTATGGTGTTGCCAACGCCCTCTCCTCTGTCGCGCCTTCGCTTGAGGTGCTGATCGTCAGTCGGCTGTTGCAGGGGCTTGGGGCATCCGGTCCACTTGTCATCGTGCGCGCCATCGTGCGCGATCTCTATGAAGGGCGCCGCGCCGGGCAGGAACTGGCTCGAATGGGCTCGATCATGGGCATCGTGCCGGCGATTGCTCCGGTGCTGGGAGTCGTGCTGGAGATCAGCTTCGGCTGGCGCTCAAATTTCATCGCGACCAGCGTGCTGGCCCTCGGCCTTGCCTTCTGGGCCGGCGCCAAGCTGCCGGAAACCCTTGCGCAGCGCCTGCTCGCGCCCTTCAGCGTGAATGCGGTGCTCGGTGGTTACGCCGGATTGATCACGGATCGGCGGTTTCTGCCGTTCGGCCTTCTCGCTGCCGCGACTTACTGCGGGCTATTCACCTTCATTTCCGGCTCAAGTTTCATCTATCAGCAGCATTTCGGCGTCTCGCCGATGGGGTTTGCAATTGCTTTCGTGATCATGGTGTTCGGCTACGTCGCGGGGAGCTATATTGCGCAACGCATGGCTCTTCACAACGAAGCGCGACGCATGATGCTGACGGGCGCTCTGCTCCAGAGTGGCGGCGGCCTTCTCATGCTGCTGGGCGTGCTCGCTCTGCCGGCCAGCCCATGGTCAATCACGCTGCCGATGGTGATCTATTCCGCAGGGGTCGGCTTTTCGCTGCCACAGAGCATGGCTGGCGCGATGATGCCCTTCCCCGAGCGTGCAGGCGCGGTCTCCTCGCTGCTGGGCATGATCCAGATGGGCTTTGCGGCGATCGTTGGCACATTGGTCGGCGCCTATATCGACCGGGGGCCGATCGTTCTCGCCGGGACCATTGCGCTTTTCGGGCTTCTGGCGCTCGCGATCCAGCCGCTGATGCGCAAGCCGGCCTGAATTAACGCCCGAACAATCGATCCAGCAGGCTGCGCTCCTTGGCGCTCGGCCCTTCCCATGCGCCCGGCTGATCCACCGTACGCGAGACAGGTGCCGGCAGCGGTGCGGGTTCGTTTGAATTGAAGATCGACGACATCAGGCCGCCCGCGTCCTGGGTGCCGGGCAAAGGCCGCGAGGGTAGCCCCTTCTGAGCATTGCGCATGAAGTCGGCCCAGACCTCCGCCGGAAGCCCGGAGCCTGTGACCTTTTTCATCAGATCGCCGTCGTCATTGCCGACCCAGACCGCTGCGACGAGATCAGCGGTATAACCGACGAACCAGGCATCGCGATAATCCTGCGTGGTCCCGGTCTTGCCGCCTGCGGCATAACCCGGAATATCCGAGCGCTTGGCGGTGCCGGTCACCAGCGTTTCGCGCATCATGCGGTTGAGCATGCCGATGACGCGCGGGTCCGCGACCTGCCCGAGGTTCTGCGGCTGACGGCGGTAAATTACCTTGCCGTTCGCCCCCTTCACCTCAAGGATCGCATGCGGAATAACGCCGGTGCCGCCGTTAGCGAAGGCGGCATAGGCCGTCGCCATTTCCATCGGCGAGACCTCGGAGGTGCCGAGCGCGAGCGATTCATTGGCCTTGAGCGGCGAATGGATGCCCAGACGCTGCGCCGTGCGCGCCACGACTCGGGGGCCAACCTCGACATTGAGTTTCACGGCGATGGTATTGAGCGACATCGAAAGCGCCTGCGTCAGCGTAACATTGCCGAAATACTCGTGGGTGTAGTTCTCCGGCTTCCATCCCCGGATGTTGATCGGTGCATCCTCGCGGATGGTGTCCGGCGTCAGGCCCTTTTCAAGCGCCGCGAGGTAGACAAACGGCTTGAAGGAGGAGCCCGGCTGGCGCTTGGCCGCCACCGCGCGGTTGAACTGGCTTTCGGCGTAATCCCGCCCGCCGAGCATCGCGCGCACCGCACCATCGGGTGACATTGCCACCAGCGCGACCTGCTCGACATTCTGCTTGAGGCGTTTTGGTTCGAAAGTATTGACAATGGCACGCTCGGCCATGGCCTGTACCTTGGGGTCGATGGTGGTCTTGACGACGACATCGCCCTCGATCACGCCGACGAAATCGTCGAGCACATCCATGATCCAGTCGGCGACATAGTTGCCGGCGCCTGGCCGCGAGCGCTTCTTGGCTTCGGCGGTATTGGTTTTGGCGAGCTTGGCCATCTCGGGCGTGACGTAGCCATATTCGACCATCTTCGCGAGCACGAGGGTGCCGCGTTCCGCCGCGCCTTCCGGATTACGATTGGGTGCCAGGCGTGAGGGCGACTGGACAAGGCCTGCCATCACCGCCGCCTCGCCAAGCGCGAGCGCACGGGCGGATTTGCCGAAATATTTCTGGCTCGCGGCCTCGATGCCGTAAGCACCCGAGCCGAAATAGACCCGGTTCATGTAGAGTTCGAGGATCTGGTCCTTGGAGTAGTTCCGCTCCAGCCAGAGCGAGAGCAGCGCCTCCTGCACCTTGCGGGAGAGCGTGCGCTCTTGTGTAAGGAAGACGTTTTTCGCAAGCTGCTGGGTGAGGGTCGATGCGCCCTGCTCCGCGCGCCCGCGCATCACGTTTCGGACAATAGCGCGCCCGAGACCCATGATATCGATGCCGAAATGCGAATAGAACCGGCGATCCTCAATCGAAACAAAGGCTTTCCCGACATAGGGCGGTAATTCGCCGATGGGCACGGCGGAGCCACCCATTTCGCCGCGATTGGCGATCAGGGTGCCATCCGAGGCCATGATCGCGATGTTCGGCGGGCGTTTGGGCACCGCGAGCTGATCAATCGGTGGCAGTTTCATCGCGAAATAGCCAACGACGCCGGCAACCGCGACAAGCCCCCAGAGCCCCATTATGAAGCCCCAGTAGAAGAGAAAACCAAGAAAACTGCGCCCTCTTGGGCGGGTTCGACGTGGCTCTCGACCCCGCCGCGGCGGCTTTTCATCGGGCGGTGTGGATTTCGGCGCGCGCGAACGGGTCGGCCGATCGGACGCTGAAACGCGAAGCTCACCGCTTTCACGCCCGCCGAATTCGTCCTCGAACCGCGGCTCCTGCCGCACCTTGCGTGCCTGCCCCCTGGCCATTCCCACCCCAGACCAAGATTCTGAGAAACAAACCACCCCAACCCATTTTCAGGGGAGGGACGACCGTTCCTGCCGGAGAACCATGCCTCACCGGCCTTAAGGGGAGGTTATGCACCCGGCTCCAGATCGCGGATCAGGCCAAAATTGGGCAGCATTGTGGAATCTGGCGCTATTTTCCGGCCAGAGCCTTCTCGCGGATCGCCGAGATCGTGGTGTTCGGCGTGATGACCTCGGGATCAAGGAAGCAATGCAGGATGGCCGGCTTGCCCGAGGCCACGGCGCGTTCGAAGGCCGGCGCGAAATCCGCCGTCTCGCGGACGGTTTCGCCATGACCGCCAAAGGCGTGGGCATAGGCCGCAAAATCCGGGTTACGGAGCTTGGTTGCCGATACACGGCCCGGATATTCGCGTTCCTGATGCATGCGGATGGTGCCGTACATCCCGTTATCGATCAGCACGACAATGATCGGCAGATCATATTGCACGGCGGTTGCGAATTCCTGCCCGTGCATCATGAAGCAGCCATCACCGGCAAAGCAGACGACCATCTTCTCAGGGAAGCGGCGCTTGGCGCCCACCGCTGCCGGGAGGCCAAAGCCCATCGAGCCAGAGGTCGGCGCGGCCTGCGTTGCGAACTGCCGGAAACGATAGAAGCGATGCAGCCACGTCGCGTAATTGCCCGCGCCATTGGTCATGATTGCATCTGCGGGGACGCGACCACGCAGGTAAGTCATCACCTCGCCCATCTGGAGCGCACCAGCGTTGGGCTTGGCTGTGGTCCATTCCTGAAAAGAGGCATTGGCGGCTTTCGCCTCGCCATCCCAATTGAGAGCGTTCGGCGGCTGAAGCCCTTCCAACGCGGCGCAGAAGCTTGCCGGATCGGCATGGATTGCCTGAACCGGCGCATAGACGCGCCCGAGTTCGGAGGCATCCGGATGCACATGCACCAGCCGGTCGCCATCGCCGGGAATATCGAGCAAGGTATACCCTTGGCTCGGCATTTCCCCGAGGCGGGCGCCAATCGAGAGGATGAGATCAGCATCCTTGAAGCGCTTCACCAGCGCCGGATTGGGGCCGATGCCAAGATCACCGGCAAAATTCCTGTGGTCCGCCGGAAACAGCATCTGACGACGCAGGGAAACCGCAACCGGCAGATCGAAGCGCTCGGAAAAGCGAACGAGGCTGCGCACAGCCGCTTCATCCCAGCGCGTACCACCCGCGATGACAATCGGGTTCTTCGCGGCCCAAAGCCGCTTCTGGAGTTCCGCTATCTGCGAGAGTGCCGGCGCCGTGGCGGCGGGGACGACATAGGGCGCGTCCTTCACATCTGCCATGTCGACCAGCATATCCTCCGGCAGCGCGATCACGACAGGGCCGGGACGACCGGACATCGCGATATGGAAAGCGCGCGAAATGATTTCTGGAATGCGGCGGGCGTCATCGATTTCGGTCGTCCACTTGGTCATGGTGCCGAAAACCGCGCGGTAGTTCAGCTCCTGAAACGCCTCGCGCTCGCGGGCGGCGCGATCAATCTGCCCGACGAAAAGGATCATCGGGATCGAATCCTGATGCGCGATATGGATGCCCGCCGAGGCATTGGTCGCGCCCGGACCACGCGTCACGAAGCAGATGCCGGGGCGGCCCGTGAGGCGGCCCACGGTATCCGCCATCATCGCCGCACCGCCTTCCTGACGGCAGACGGTGACGCGGATCTTCGCATCATGGAGCGAATCCAGCACCGCGAGATAGCTCTCGCCGGGGACGCAGAAGATGTCGCTGACTTCCTGTTTGACGAGCTGATCGACGAGAATCTGGGCACCGGTACGGGACATGTCAGGCCTTTTTCCAGGTAGGATCGGCAAGCACTTCATCCGTGTGCTGGCCAAGCATGGGCGAGGGACGCGGCGATACCTGCGGCACGCCATCGATGAGAATTGGGGTCCGAACACCCGGCACAGCGCCAGCTTCGGCCTCCGGCAACGCAAGATCGACGCGCATGCCGCGTGCGATCACATGGGGATCGGCAAAGACCTCGCCAAGGCCGTTGATCGGCCCGGCCGGCACCGAGAGCGCTTCGAGCCGTGCCAGCAAATCCGCCTTGCTCAGATGTGTGCAATAGGCCGAAAGCGCCGGCACAAGCTCAGCGCGGTTGGCGACGCGGCCACGGTTTGAGGCGTAATCCGGATTGGTCGCCAGATCCTCGGCGCCGAGCGCCTCGCAAAGCTTGCGGAATTGCCCGTCATTGCCCGTCGCGATGATGATGTAGCCGTCCGCAACAGGAAACACCTCGTAGGGCACGATGTTGGGGTGGGCATTGCCAAGCCGCTTCGGCGGCTTGCCGGAAACGAGAAAATTCATTGCCTGATTGCCGAGCACCGCGATCTGGCTGTCGAGCAGGTTGCAATCGATAAACGCGCCCTCGCCGGAGTGGTCCCGGCGGCGCAACGCCGAAAGGATCGCCACGGTGGCATACATGCCCGTGAAGATATCGGCGGTGGCATAGCCCGCTTTGGTCGGCTGCCCCTCGGGTTGGCCGGTAATATCCATCGCTCCAGCCATGCCCTGAATGAGGAAATCATATCCCGCACGCGGCGCATAAGGCCCGGTCTGGCCAAAGCCGGTGATCGAGCAATAGACGAGGCTTGGCTTCATCGCGCGCAGCGACTTTGCGTCGAGCCCGTATTTGACGAGCCCGCCAAGCTTGAAATTCTCGACGACGACATCCGCCGCGCCCGCCAGTTCGCGGATCATCGCGATATCGTCGGGATTGTCGAAATCGGCCTCGATGGAGCGCTTGCCGCGATTGCAGGCATGGAAATAGGCCGCACCGAGATCACCGCCGCCTTTTCTGGCCACGAACGGCGGTCCCCAGGTACGGGTGTCATCGCCAGCGCCCTTGCGCTCGACCTTGACGACATCGGCGCCAAGGTCCGCGAGCAGCTGACCAATCCATGGGCCAGCAAGAATGCGGGCGAGTTCGAGAATTTTAAGGCCTTCGAGGGGCCGGGAAGCAGGATCAAGCATGGCTATCAGGAGGATCACAGAGCCTTGTCGGCTGCAAGCGGTGGATGGGTGGGTTCCGGTCTTTTTGTTCTCCGTCACACGCTGCTCGCTGAAGCGTGATCAGATGTGGTTTCCGTTTGTGACCTCTATGCGGCATGGTCACCCCACGTAACAAGCCGGGTGAAACTGGCCCTTTTGTCGGGGGACTTCCATGACCATGAGCACCACCACGCCGCGCCTGGCGATTCCGAGCGTGCAGACCATCCTCAACCTCATGATCGGCGGTCTCGTCGGCCTTCTCATCTGGGAGGTCTGGGCGCGTGTGCTGACCAAAGCCGTGCTGGGCTATCCGCTCGAACCCGCCGGGCTGATCGATGCGATCTTCAACCACCAATTCGGGTTGATGGTGCCGTGGCTGCTGCGGGAAGCGTTGCATTACGCCATCGGCATCATTGGCTATCCGGTGTTCTACTATATCGTCTCGCGCTACCTCAAAAACTGGAGCATGACGCTCGACGCGCTCGTCTTCGCGACGTTCACGGCCGGCGTGCTCTATTACTGGTCGAAGGGTCAGGCGACGACGTGGCATTTCATCTTCTGGATCATCGTCACGGTGTTTATCGCGACGCGGTTCATCAACAAGAACGTCCTGTTGAGGGATTCGATCGTCTGGGGCACCTTCACCTGGCTCAACGCGCTGGGGATCATGGCGCCGATCGGTGGCCTCTCGTTTTATCTTCTCGGCGAAGGTGGCCAGCTCTCGTTCATGAGCTTTGCCGGCCACGTCATCTACGGCGCGATTGCCGTCTGGATTTTCGAGATGCGGGAGAAAAAGGCGGGGGCCTGAGCCCCCGTTTGGCGCATTTTCTTCACGCGAACCGGCATCGACTTCGCGCGAAAATACTATCCATCAACATCAAACTTGACACCCTGCGCCAACGGCAGGGTGTTGCCGTAATTGATGGTATTGGTCGCCCGGCGCATGTAGGCCTTCCAGGCATCCGAACCAGCCTCGCGACCACCGCCGGTTTCCTTCTCGCCACCGAAAGCGCCGCCGATTTCCGCACCGGAGGGACCGATGTTGATATTGGCAATGCCGCAATCTGACCCTGAGGCCGAGATGAACAGCTCCGCCTCGCGCATGTCACGGGTAAAGATCGACGAGGAAAGGCCTGCGCCGACCTCGTTGTTGAGCGCAACGGCTTCCTCGAAGGTATCGTAGGCGGTGACGTAGAGGATCGGCGCGAAGGTTTCGCGCAACATCGGGCCGACCTGCTTCGGCATCTCGACCAGTGCCGGTTTGGCATAAAAGCCCTGCCCCGCGACACCCTCGAAGCGTCCGCCACCATGCACGGTAGCGCCGCCTGCGCGCGCTTCCGCGAGCGCCGCTTCCATACCCTTGAAGGCCCCTTCATCGATCAACGGGCCGATGAGCGTGCCGGCAGCGCGTGGATCGCCGATCTTTGCGCTCGCCCAGACCTTGACCAGACGCGGGACGAGATCGCCAATCACCGAGCGATGGACGATGAGGCGACGCAAGGTGGTGCAGCGCTGCCCCGCCGTGCCCATGGCCGCGAAAGCAATGCCGCGCAGCGCAAGATCGAGATCCGCGGAGGGGGTGATGATTGCGGCGTTGTTGCCGCCGAGTTCGAGCAACGAACGAGCGAAGCGCTCCGCAAGGCGCGGACCGACCTTCTTGCCCATCGCGGTCGAGCCGGTCGCGGAGACAAGCGGCACGCGGTGATCGTCGACGATTGCGGCGCCGACATCGCCTGCACCGATCACGATTTCACAAAGGCCTTCCGGCACCTTGCCATTGCCGGCCGCCTCGAAGCGCGCCGCCGTGCGGGCGACAATCGCGCCGACCGCGAGCGCTGTCAGCGGGGTCTTCTCCGAGGGCTTCCAGATCACCGGATTGCCGCAGACGAAAGCAAGCGCCGCGTTCCAGCTCCAGACTGCAACGGGGAAGTTGAAGGCGGTGATGACACCGACCGGGCCGAGCGGGTGCCAGGTTTCCATCATGCGATGGCTCGGGCGTTCGGTCGCGATGGTGAGGCCGTAGAGCTGGCGCGAAAGACCGACCGCGAAATCGCAAATGTCGATCATCTCCTGGACTTCGCCCTGCCCTTCGGAGGTGATCTTGCCGGCCTCAAGCGTCACGAGCAGACCAAGTTCGGCCTTGGATTTGCGCAGTTCCTCGCCCAGCAGGCGCACGAATTCACCACGCTTCGGCGCCGGAACGAGGCGCCATTCCGCAAAAGCCTTGGTCGCGCGACCAATCGCGGCGGTGACGTCGGCCACCGTATTGTCATGAAGTTCGGCCATCACCTCGCCGTTAACCGGCGAGCGGACAAGGCGGGAGCCACCCTTCAGGCGCGCCGCCGGAAAGCCGAAACTCTCCAGAATTTCCTCCGCTTCCGCGCGCGGACCTGAGAGAATGGACGCAAATTCCTGCTGGAGAAAGCCTGTCATAGCCAAGATCCTGTACTTGTGATGCGACCGCACGCGCTCGTAACGAGCCTCGGCGCAGTCCTTGAGTTGGAGCGAAGCTAGACCAACAGCACCAAAAGGGGAATTGCGTTTTTCGCCAATCCTCGACGCGATGACCGGGAATTCTCCTTGAATCTGCCCTTCATTCCGGGAATTATTTTATCAACAAGGTCGATTCCCGTTTGCCCGTCCGTCTCGGTGGCGGAGCAGGAGTATTTCATGTCCAATTCCTACGATGTCGTGATCGCCGGCGGCGCGGTCATGGGCTCCTCGATTGCTTGGCATCTGGCGACGCATCCGGGGTTTTCGGGCAAGATTCTCGTTGTTGAGCCCGATCCGACATACCAATTTTCTGCCTCGGCGCTTTCTGCGGGCTCGATCCGCCAGCAATTCAGCCAGCCGGTGAACATCGCAATTTCGCTCTATGGCATCACCTTCATGCGCGAGATCGGCGAGCGCCTAGCGGTGGAAGGCGAGAAGCCCGATATCGGCCTGCACGAGGGCGGCTATCTCTATCTCGGCACCGAAACCGCCAAGGAGGTCTTCGAGGCGAACAATGCCGACCAGAAGGCGCTCGGCGCGGATATCGCGCTGCTCGATCAGGCAGAGATCGCGCAACGCTTCCCCTGGCTGAACACCGAGGATTTGCGCTTTGGTTCCTATGGTGTGTCCGGCGAAGGCTGGTTCGATGGCTACGGCCTCATGCAAGCCTTCCGTAAGGCGGCGCGCGCGAAAGGCGTCGAGTATCGCAAGAGCCGCGTCGCCGGGGTCGAGCGCGAGGGTCATCGCGTTGTGGCGGTGGCGCTGGAGGACGGCACCCGCATCGCCTGCGGCGCGTTCGTGAATGCGGCGGGCGCGTCAGGGGCGCGGGTTCTTGCGGAGAAAACCGGCATTCCCGTGCCGGTTTATGCTAAAAAGCGCTCGGTTTTCAGCTTCACCGCCAAGGAAAAACTGCCGAAGTGCCCGTTGGTGATCGATATCACCGGCGTCTGGTGGCGACCCGAGGGAGAAGGTTTCATCGCGGGCTATTCACCGGATGAGCCGGAGGAAATCGATCACGGCACGGATTTCGAAGTGGATTGGCCGCTTTTCGAGGAGATCATGTGGCCAGCACTCGCGACCCGTGTCCCGGCTTTCGAAGCGATCCGCCCTGGCCGAGCCTGGGCGGGGCATTACGACATGTGCCTGCTCGACCATAACGCCATCGTCGGGCGCCACGGCGCGCTGGAAAACGGCTATATCGCCTGCGGTTTTTCCGGCCATGGTCTCCAGCAATCCCCCGCTGTCGGGCGGGGGCTGGCGGAGTTGATCGTCGAGGGGCGTTACAAGTCGCTTGACCTCGCTGACCTTGGCTATGACCGGATCATCGCCAAACGTCCGTTGCTTGAGCGCAATGTGATCTAGGCTTCCGCCTTAACCCTTTGTTTTGCGCTTGAAGCCGTTCTGTTCGGCGACAAAATCGGCAATGGTCGGCACAAAGTGGCTCCCCTTGCCCGCGCCGACAGCCTGCGCGAAGAGATTCTTCGCGGCGCTGGAGATCGGGTTGGCGAGTTGCGCGGCGCTCGCCATGGCATCGACGTAGCGCAGGTCTTTCGCGGCATTCGAGAGCGTGAACTTATGCGCCTCGGGGTTGCCTTCGAGGGCATAGCCCATGAAGGTCTGGTAGAAGCCGCAGTCCATGCGCGAGCCGCGGATCACCGAATCAAAGGTCTCGATCGAGATGCCGACCTTCTGGCCAAGCGCGAGCGCCTCGGCGTAGATCGCGGCGTAGCCCATCGAGAGGAAGTTGTTGAGCAGTTTCATCTTGTGGCCGGAACCGATCGGCCCGAGATGAACTACCTTCGCCGCCCAGGCCGAAATCGCCGGTTCGATGCGGGCGTAGACCTGCGGGTCTGCGCCAACCATAGCCGAGAGCTGGCCAACAGCCGCCTGCGCCGGCGTGCCGCCAAGTGGCGCATCCGCCATGGCGACACCCACGTCATCAAGCTCTTTCGCCAGCGCTTCGGTCGAGACCGGGTTCGCGGTCGAGCAATCCACCACGATCAGGCCGGGATGCGCGCCGGCCTTGACGCCATCGGGATCGCGGATGATTTTCTCGACGGTCGGGGAGTCGGTGACGCAGATGAAGAGAATGTCGGAGTTCTCAGCCACTTCGCGCGGAGACTTTACCTCTTTCGCGCCACGTCCGACGAGGTCCTCGACCGGCGCGCGATTGCGGTTGCCCATGATGGTAAGGGGAAAGCCCTTGGCCATAAGGTTCAGCGCCATGCCATGGCCCATGAACCCGACGCCGATGAACCCGATGCGCTGCTTCGACATGGAATATCCTTACTTGGTTCCGTTGAGCGCCCGATAGGCGCGGATCACCTGGCTGTCATCCGCCGCGCCATGGCCGGCGCCAGAGGCCGCGAGAAACATCTGGTGTGCATTCGCCGCCAGCGGCAGCGCCACTTTGCTCGATCGCCCAGCATCAAGCACGAGGCTCAGATCTTTCACGAAAATATCGACCGCGCTGGTGACGGCGGGTTCGACTTCCAGCATGCGCGGACCGCGATTGTTGATCATCCAGCTTGCCGCTGCGGACTGCCCGAGAATCTTCAGCAGCAACTCGGTATCCAGACCGGCCTTCTCGCCGAGAGCAAAGGCTTCCGCCGCTGCCGCAATATGGACGCCGCAGAGGAGCTGGTTGATGGTCTTGACCATCGCGCCATCGCCGGGGTTCGGGCCAACATTATAGAGCTTGTCGCCAAGGACCGTGAGATAGGGTTTTGCCGCCTCGAACAGCGCCGCGCTGCCGCCTGCCATAATGGTGAGCGTGCCCGCTTCCGCGCCGACAACGCCACCAGACACCGGAGCATCGAGAAAGCGCCTGCCGGCCTTTTCGACCATCCCGGCGATTTCCTTCGCATCCGCCGGTGCGCAGGTCGCCATCAGGATGACGAGGGCATCCTTGTTGAGCGCGTCAAGCGCGCCGGAAGTGACAAGCGCAGCGCGGGCCTGCGCGGCATTCACCACCATCAGCACCAGCGCTTCGGCACCCTTAGCGGCTTCTGCCGCCGAGGCGCAGGCGATGCCGCCGTGCGCTGCATGGGCTTCCAGTGCCTTGGGGTTGAGATCGAACCCCTGCACCCGGAACTGGTTCTCGACGAGCCGCCGGGCCATGGGCATCCCCATGGCGCCAAGGCCGATAAAGGCGACGATGCGGCTCACGAGGCTTACTCCTTCACTGCGCCGGTCATCGCCGAGACGTAGTATTCGACGAAGAACGAGTAGAGGATCACAAGCGGAAGCGAACCCACGAGCGCGCCGGCCATCAGCGAACCCCAGCGGAAGATATCGCCATCAACGAACTCGTTGACCACCGCCACAGGCACCGTCTTGTTCGGCACGGAGGAGATGAAGGTCAGCGCGTAGATGAACTCGTTCCAGCACAATGTGAGCGCGAAGATCGAGGCCGAGATCAGGCCCGGCACCGCCAGCGGCAAGATGATCCTGGTCAGAATCTGCCAGCGCGTCGCGCCATCGATCAGGGCGCATTCCTCCAGCTCGAACGGAATGGTCTTGAAATAGCCCATCAGCAGCCAGGTGCAGAAGGGGATCAGGATCGTCGGGTAGGTCAGAATGAGCGCCAGCGGCGAGTCAAACAGACCATAGGCGACGATCACGGTCGAGAGCGGAATGAAAAGGATCGAGGGCGGCACCAGATAGGCCAGGAAGATCAGCCCGCCGGCGACTTCCGCACCGCGGAACCGCAGACGCACGATGGCATAGGCCGCCAGCACCGAGCAGATCAGCGACAGGAAGGTTGCGGCAAAAGCGACGTACATCGTGTTCCACAGCCAGCGCGGATAGTTCGATTCGAACAATAGCTTCTGGATGTGCTTGAAGGTCGGCTCCCAGGTCCAGAGCGGGTTGTAGGTCTCAAAGTCGAGCAACTGGTGATCCGGTTTGATCGCCGTCAACGCCATCCAGTAGAACGGGAACAGCAGCACGAAGCAGATCAGCGCGAGCGGCAGCCAGATTGTCACGAGCTTGGTGCGCGTGGTTTCGAGATAGCTCATTCCATCCGAGTTGTCGTCTGTCGCGGTTTTGGTCATGTCAGCACTCATTCTTTTGACCCCTGCTGCCATTTGCGCTGTTGCAGGCCGAACCACGAAACCATGATCGCGGCGAGAAGGAAGGGCACCATGGCCGTGGCGATGGCCGCGCCTTCACCGAGTTGGCCGCCCAGAATGCCCTTCTGGTACGAGTAGGTCGCCATCAGATGCGTGGCATTCACCGGGCCGCCGCGCGTCATCGCCCAGATCAGTTGGAAGTCGGTGAAGGTGAACAGCACCGAGAAGGTCATCACCACCGCGATGATCGGGGTCAGCAGCGGGTAGGTGATATGGCGGAAAATCTGCCACTTCGTCGCGCCATCCAGCGTCGCGGCCTCATAAAGCGAGGGCGACACGGTCTGAAGACCGGCGAGTAGCGTGATCGCGATGAAGGGAATGCCGCGCCAGATGTTGCAGAAGATCACAGTCGCCTGCGCAAGGATCGGATCGCCGAGGAAGTTGATATTGTGGTCGATCACGCCCCATTTTCTCAGCGCCCAGGAGATGATCGAGAACTGGCTGTCGAAAATCCACCAGAAGGCGATCGCCGAGAGCACCGTGGGGACGATGAATGGGATCAGCACGATCGAGCGGATCAGCGATTTGAACGGCAGGTTGTTGTTCAGGAGCAGGGCGAGATAGAGCCCCAGCACGAACTTCGCCGCACTCGCAATCGCCGTGTAGATAATTGTGAAGCCGGTGGAATAGAGGAAGGTCTTGTCGAAAAAGATCAGCTCTTCGTAGTTCTCAAGCCCGACGAACACGCCCGGACGGCCGATTTTTACGTCCGTGAGGCTCATCCACACGCCCTTTGTGAGCGGATAGGCGAGAAACAGCAGCAGGATCGCCGCCGCTGGCATCATGAACCAGAAGCCCAGCCAGTCGCGGTTCGATTTCAGCCGTTCCCAGGCGGAATAGCGTGGCTCGATGCGATCTTTTGATAGCGTTGCGGTTGCGGTCATGGTCCCACTGCCGATCGAGAAGAGGGTAAAATCATCCAAATGCGCTCTGGCGAACAGCGCGGCGGCATCATCCGGTCGAAAAAAGGGCGCCGGACCGGAAAGGTCCGACGCCGATGGTGTTAGCGATAGATGCGCTTGGCCTGACGTTCAGCCTGCGCAATAGCGCCCTTCAGGTCCTCGCGGCCCGTGCAGTAGTTCGCGAACATGTCGACGACGATGAAGTCGGCGACTGCGGTCGCGGCCTTCTCACCAATCGAACCCAAGCCGGAAATTGGCAGGGTACGCTTGGCGGCATCCTTGAACGGCAGACGCTTCTTGTCGGCGGTCCAGACCGGGTTGGCGTCGTAAGCGTTGAGGCAGTGGGTGAGATACCCCGCCGCGCCTTCGAGCCAGGGATTGAACTGCTCGGCTTCCATCATGAAGGCCGTGAAGGCTTTCGCCGCATTCGGGAACTTCGTGTACTTGAAGACCATCAGCGGGAAGGCGAGCTGAAGTTCCGCCGGCTTACCAGACGGGCCAAGCGGGAAGAATGCGTGGTCGGTATCTTCTGCAATCGCGAGCTGTTTTGCATCGCCCGACGCCTTGGCCGCGGCGTAGATCGAAATACCGTTTGCCGTCAGATGCAGCTCACCCGACAGGTACGCCTTGTTGTTCGACGAATCGTTCCAAGAGGCACAACCCGGGATGAAGGTATCCGACAGCGCCTTGCAATATTCCATCGCCTTGACCGTTTCCGGTGAGTTGATGATGACCTTGTCGTCCTTGTCGACGAGGAAGGCGCCGTGAGACCAGAGCAGCCAATGCAGCCAGGCGTTGGCATCGCCCGAGGCGTGGCCGAGTGCAAAGCCGACCGCCGTGCCCTTGGCCTTCATCGCCTTGCAGAGTTCAAGAAGTCCGGCCGTGGTATCCGGGAATTTCGAGAAGCCGGCAGCATTCATCGAAGAAATTCGGTAGTTGATGTAACCACCATTGACTGCAACCGGGATACAGATCCACTTGCCCTTGCTCTTGCCGTAGGCTTCCGCCACCGGCACCCAGCCGCCGTACTTCTTGCCGAGGTAATCGGCCACGTCGGTCATGTCGACGAGTTTGTCCGGGAAGAGATGCGGGGTGACGTGCAGCGGCCAGACGATATCAGGGCCAACGCCGGTATTCGCCGAGACCGAAGCCTTCGGCTGAATGTCGTCGAAGCTCTCGTTCGTAACGTTGATCTTGACGCCGGTCGCCTTTTCGAAGGCCGCGACGATCTTGATGAACTGGTCTTCCTCCCCCTGCACGAAGCGCTTCCAGCGCAGCAGGTTGATGGTGGCGCCGGCTTCCGGCTTCCACTGGCTCGATTGCGCCCAGGCCTTGGCGTATTCGGTGAGGCCCGAGGCCGTCAGCATGGCGCCTGCGCCGAGCGCAGCGCCACCCTTGAGAAATCCACGGCGATTGGTGGTCATCATTTCCTCCTTAAAGCAGCCCTTCGGCCATCCCTTTTGACTAAGACGCCCCTGTCAGATGGGGTTTGGGTCTGATTCTGGCGATCAGATCCCGGATCGGAAAGTCCCGGATCATGCGGGCGGCTCCGGTCAGCCCGGAGCCGTAGGGTCACGCAACGAGGCGCTGACCATTATCGGCATCGAAGAGATGCGCGACCGAAAGCGTCGGCGCGATCGGGATAATTTCACCCGGCTTCGCGGACATGCGCTCGCGGAACACCGCGATGATTTCCTGACCGCCAGCGCGCAGCACAACCTGCGTTTCCGAACCGGTCGGCTCGATCACGACGACTTCCGCCGGAACGCCCTGCGGATCGATGCGTATATGCTCGGGGCGGAGCCCATACACCACCGGCCGCCCCTCGCTCGCGGCAGGGGCGGTGCCGACCGGCAGCGCGAAGCCGCCATCGGCGACAAAGCCGCCGGAACCCATCCTGCCCTTGACGAAATTCATCGCCGGCGAGCCAATGAAGCCCGCCACGAAGAGGTTGTTCGGCCGGTCATAGAGGTCGAGCGGCGCGCCGATCTGCTCGACGATGCCATCGTGCATGACGACGATCTTGTCGGCCATGGTCATGGCTTCGATCTGGTCATGCGTGACATAGACCGTCGTGGTCTTGAGGCGCTGATGCAGTTCCTTGATCTCGGTGCGCATCTGCACGCGCAACTTGGCATCAAGGTTCGAGAGCGGCTCGTCGAACAGGAAGACCTGCGGATCGCGTACGATGGCGCGCCCCATCGCGACGCGCTGACGCTGACCACCGGAAAGCTGACGCGGGAAGCGATCGAGCAGCGGCACGAGGCCGAGGATCTTCGCGGCCTTGTCTACACGCGCCGCCATCTCCGCCTTGTCGGCGTTCCTGAGCTTCATCGAGAACGCCATGTTATCCGCCACGGTCATGTGCGGATAAAGCGCGTAATTCTGGAACACCATCGCAATGTCGCGCTCTTTGGGCGGGACATTGTTCACAACACGATTGCCGATCGAGATCTCACCGGAGGTGATATTCTCAAGACCAGCGATCATGCGCAGAAGCGTGGATTTCCCGCAGCCGGAGGGGCCGACCAGAATGACAAACTCGCCATCCTGAATATCGATATTCACCCCATGGACGATTTCGACCGAGCCAAAGGCCTTCCGAACATCCCGGATCGTCACAGATGCCATAAACTTCCTCCCGATGGGCCCGCCTTTGCCCGGAAGCGAGCCGCCCAATGGCGAATCACGGTCCGGAACGACGCTTGCTGCTCTTACCTGACAATTGTGTCAGGCCGGAGTTGCCCTCGGTCAAAAAATCATATTATATTTTGCATCTGTCAAGCGGATCATGCGGCTTTTTGCTGAGGGAAATCCATGAACGAGGAAAATTTCGGTCGGGGCCCTCGTGCCGGGGCCGATTCCCTGTTCGGACAGGTGACCCACCGGCTCGCGGTGGCCATTGTTTCCGGGGAACTTCCGGCCGGCGAACTGGTGCCGAACGAGGATGACCTGAGGGCCG
The DNA here is from genome assembly GCA_002256205.1 of Rhizobiales bacterium PAR1. Taxonomy (GTDB): domain Bacteria; phylum Pseudomonadota; class Alphaproteobacteria; order Rhizobiales; family Beijerinckiaceae; genus Rhabdaerophilum. The sequence continues at coordinate 65,506 of NKIW01000005.1, read as the reverse complement.
AAATCTCCGCTTCACGCACCGCCTATCGCGAGGCGATCCGCTTTCTGGCGGGCAAGGGATTGATCGACGCCAAGCCCCGCAGCGGCACGCGGGTAGCGCCCCGCTCTGCCTGGCATCTGCTTGATCCGGATGTGCTGCGCTGGTCGTTGTCCTCGGCCGCGAATGAGGGATTTATTCGCGACCTCTTCGAATTGCGGAGCCTCGTCGAGCCGGGATGCACCAGAATTGCTGCATTGCGAAGAACTTCGGCCCAACTTTCGCGCATCGAGGAAGCGCTGGAGGGCATGTGCTCTTCTCCGCCTTACACCGAAGAACATATGCGGTTTGATCTCGCCTTCCACAACACGATCTTTGACGCCGCCGGCAACGCCGCCATCGCTGCGTTGAAGGATGTCGTCGCCACCACATTGCTCTGGTCGCTGCGCATCCAGACCGACCGGACAATGGAGAGTTTTTCCATTCCCCTGTCCGACCATCGGCGGCTCTTTGAGGCGATCGCCCGGCGCGATGGCGAGATGGCGGAAATGGTCTCACGCATCCTCGTCGCAGACGCCCTGCGCGATACGCTCTCGGCCTTTTTCAAGGGATTGGGGCAACCCGCGCCGCGACTCGCCGCAACTCCGGGGCACGCTGAATGAGCGCCAATTAGTAATACTATTAAGATTGCCGGCTCGTCAGCTGGCTGCAACCTTTGTCCAACTCACACCGAACAAAACAGACTCAAGGCCGTAGGAGCGGGCCGGGAGCCGTCCATCAGGGAGGAAATTATGCTGATCAAGGGTCAGGTTGCCATCATCACCGGCGCGGCCTCGAAACGCGGGCTGGGACTTGCGACCGCAAGGCTCTTTGCAGAGCACGGCGCGCGTGTCGCCATTCTCGATCTGGATCTCGTTGCAGCGCGTGAGGCCGCCGCCAGTCTCAAAGGGCGCGGGCATCTCGCGCTCAAGTGCGATGTGACAAACCAGGCGCATTGCCTCCGGGCGGTCGAGCGGGTGCTGGCGCGCTATGGGCGGATCGATATTCTCGTCAACAATGCCGGAATCACCTCGCCGCAGCGCGTGATGGAGGTCGATAAGGCAACCTATGATCGCATCTTCGACATCAACATGCGCGGCACCCTGCATATGACGCAGGCCGTGGTGCCGACGATGCGGGAACAAAAATCCGGCTCGATCGTCAACCTGTCGTCGGTTTCCGCGCAGCGCGGTGGCGGCGTTTTCGGCGGCTCGCATTATTCCGCCGCGAAGGGCGCGATACTGGGCTACACCAAAGCCTGCGCGCGCGAACTCGGGCCGGACAATATCCGCGTCAACGCGATCTGCCCGTCGCTGATCAACACCGATATCACCGGCGGCGCACTGACCCCGGAGCGGCTCGCCGCGATCAATGCAACCATCCCGATGGGGCGGCCGGGCGAAGCGCATGAGGTCGCGGGTTGCGCGTTGTTTCTGGCCTCCTCGCTCTCAAGCTATGTCACCGGCTCGGAAATCGACATCAATGGCGGCAGCCATATTCATTGATCACGCCGTCTTGCGTCGGCAGCGCAGTCGGCTCATGCGGCTTTCGCATGGGCTCTCTGCTGATTGCACAGAGCTAGCCGGCTCGACTCCTGCATCAACCTCCCTGAATAGGCGAGCTGATCGTCCGGATGTGTGACATCATGCTCGCCAGAGGATCAGGGGGAGAATGCCAATGCCGATCCGTCGCCTGCTTGTTGCCAATCGCAGTGAAATCGCGATCCGCGTGTTTCGCGCGGCAACCGAACTCGGTATTCGCACCATCGCGATCTACGCGGAGGAGGACAAGATTTCACTCCACCGCTTCAAGGCGGATGAGGCTTATCTTGTCGGGCGCGGGCCACATCTCGCCAAGCCCATGGGGCCGCTGGAGGCCTATCTCTCGATCCCCGAAGTGATCCGTGTCGCCAAGGAAGCCGGGGCGGATGCGATTCACCCCGGCTACGGCTTCCTCTCGGAAAGCCCGGAATTTGCCGAGGCCTGCGCCGAAGCAGGCATCATTTTCGTCGGCCCCTCACCCGAAACCCTGCGCCAGCTCGGCAACAAGGTCGATGCGAGGAACCTAGCCATTTCGGTTGAAGTCCCGGTGATGCCGGCGACCGCGCCGCTGCCGGATGATCCCGAGGCGATCAAGCGGCTCGCGAATGACGTCGGCTACCCGGTCATGCTGAAAGCCAGCTGGGGCGGTGGCGGGCGCGGGATGCGCCCAATCGAGAGCGAAGACGCGCTGCTAGACGCCGTTTTCACCGCCAAACGCGAGGCGAAGGCAGCCTTCGGCAAGGATGAGGTGTATCTCGAAAAGCTGGTGCGCCGCGCGCGCCACGTCGAGGTGCAGATCCTTGGCGACAAGCACGGCAACCTTGTTCACCTCTTTGAACGCGATTGCTCGATCCAGCGCCGCAACCAGAAGGTCATCGAGCGAGCGCCCGCCCCATACCTGGATGAGGCAACGCGCCGTGAACTCTGTAACGCGGCGCTCAGGATCGGCCGTGCGACCGAATATGTCGGTGCGGGGACAGTCGAATTCCTGCTCGATGCGGAGAGCGGGAAATTCTATTTCATCGAGGTCAATCCGCGCATTCAGGTCGAGCATACGGTGACCGAGGTCGTCACCGGACTCGATATCGTCAAGGCGCAGATCCGTATTCTCGAGGGCTGTGCCATCGGCGCGCGCGATGCCGAGGGCACGCTGAAAACCGGCATTCCCGAGCAATCCGCCATCCGGCTCGACGGGCATGCGATGCAGTGCCGCATCACCACCGAGAACCCGGAGAACAACTTCATCCCGGATTATGGCCGCATCACCGCCTATCGCGGCGCCATGGGTTTCGGCATCCGCATCGACGGCGGCACCGCCTATTCCGGCGCCATTGTGACGCGCTTTTACGACCCGATGCTCGAAAAGATCACCGCCTGGGCGCCCACGCCGCGCGAAGCCGTACACCGGATGGACCGTGCCTTGCGCGAATATCGCATCCGCGGCGTCGCTACGAACCTCACCTTTCTGGAAGCGGTACTGGCGCATCCCAAGTTTCTCGCCAACGAATACACCACCCGCTTCATCGACGAGACGCCGGAACTTTTCCGGCAGGAGAAGCGCAAGGATCGCGCGACCAAGCTCCTTACCTACATCGCCGATGTCTCGGTCAACGGGCATCCCGAAACTCGGGACCGACCGCGCCCACCCGCCGATGCGCGCACGCCGGAAGTCCCCGTTTTCGCCATGGAACCGGCGATCGGCACGCGCCAGCGGTTGGAACAGCTCGGCCCCAAGGGGTTTGCCGAGTGGATGCGTGGCGAGCGCCGTGTACTGATCACCGACACCACGATGCGCGACGGGCACCAGTCCCTGCTCGCGACACGGATGCGCACGCATGACATCGCGGCGATTGCACCCGCCTACGCGCGCGCCCTGCCGCAACTCTTCAGCCTTGAATGTTGGGGCGGCGCGACCTTCGACGTCTCCATGCGTTTCCTTCAGGAAGACCCGTGGGAACGATTGCGTCTCATCCGCGAGCGCGTGCCCAACATCCTGACGCAGATGCTGCTGCGCGGCGCGAATGGCGTCGGCTACACGAATTACCCCGACAATGTCGTGCGGGATTTCGTCGATTGCGCGGCGAAGGCGGGCATGGATGTCTTCCGCATCTTCGATTGCCTCAACTGGATCGAGAACATGCGCGTCGCGATTGATGCGGTGCTGCGCTCAGGCAAGCTCGCGGAAGGCGCGATCTGCTACACCGGCGATATTCTCGACCCGTCGCGCGCGAAATACCCGATCCAGTATTACGTCAATCTCGCCAAGGAACTGGAGAAGGCGGGCTGCCATATCCTCGGCCTGAAAGACATGGCAGGGCTCTTGAAGCCCTCCGCCGCGCGCATCTTGGTAAAGGCGCTGAAAGAAGAAGTCGGCCTGCCTATCCATTTCCACACGCATGATACCTCCGGCATCGCGGCAGCCTCTGTCCTCGCGGCGGTCGAAGCGGGCGTTGATGCCGTGGATTGTGCGATGGACGCGATGAGCGGCACCACGTCGCAGCCCTGCCTTGGCTCGATTGTCGAGGCGCTGGCCTTCACGACGCGCGGCACGGGACTCGACCCGGAAGCGATCCGGCAGATCAGCTTTTACTGGGAGGCGGTGCGCACCCAATACGCCGCCTTCGAGAGCGATCTCAAATGTGGGGCCTCGGAAGTTTATCTCCACGAAATGCCGGGTGGGCAATTCACCAACCTCAAGGAGCAGGCGCGTTCCCTCGGGCTGGAAACGCGCTGGCACGAGGTCGCGAAGGCGTATCGCGCGGCGAACGATCTCTTCGGCGATATCGTCAAGGGCACGCCATCCTCGAAGGTTGTGGGCGACCTTGCGCTGATGATGGTTAGCCAGGAACTCACGCCGGCGGATATTCTCGATCCGGCGCGGGAAGTCGCCTTCCCGGCCTCGGTGATCGACATGCTGCGCGGTGATCTTGGTCAGCCGCCGGGCGGATGGCCCGTCGCCTTGCAGAAGAAAGCGCTCAAGGGCGACAAGCCGATCACCGTGCGGCCCGGTTCGCTGCTGGAGCCGAAGGATTTCGATGCGGCAAGGAGCGAAGTTGAGGGCAAGATCGGGCGGGCAGTCAACGACGATGATCTCGCCTCTTACCTGATGTACCCCAAGGTTTTCACCGATTTTGCCAGCCTTCAGGAGAAATACGGTCCGGTTTCGGTGCTGCCGACGCCGATCTATTTCTACGGCATGAAGCCGGGTGACGAAGCCACCATCGAGATCGAGCGCGGTAAATCGCTCGTGCTCCGGCTTCAGACGGTTGGCGCGATGGACGAGGAAGGGCAGGTCAAGGTCTTCTTCGAACTCAACGGCCAGCCGCGCATCATCAAGGTGCCGAACCGTCTCGCCGCTGGCAAGGTGGTCACGCGGCGCAAAGCCGAGGATGGCAATGCCAAGCACGTCTCGGCCCCGATGCCAGGCTCGGTCTCATCGATCGCGGTTGAGGCGGGCCAGACGATCAAGGCCGGCGATATCCTGCTCACACTCGAAGCGATGAAGATGGAAACCGCGATCCATGCCGCTGCCGATGGCAAGATCACGGAAATTCTCGTCAAGCCGCATGCGCAGGTTGATGCGAAGGATCTGCTGATCGTGATGGGGTGATGCTTCGTCTTGACAGGATATAGTTTCATGCGCAACTAATCGGGGAAGAAGAACCCCAACGGAGGATTGCGCCTTGAAACTCGAGCAGATTCATCACGTCGCCTATCGCTGCAAGGACGCGAAGGAAACCGTGAACTGGTATGTCAAGAACCTGAAAATGGACTTCGTGCTCGCCATCGCCGAGGACAAGGTGCCCTCGACGCATGAGCCCGATCCCTACATGCACATCTTCCTCAATGCCGGGAACGACAACATCCTCGCCTTCTTCGAACTGCCGACCAAGGCGCCGATGAGCCGCGATCTCAACACGCCGATCTGGGTGCAGCACATCGCCTTCAAGGTGAAGGACCGTGCAGCGCTGCTCGAATACAAGGCGCATCTCGAAGCCAACGGCATCGAAGTCCTCGGTGTCACCGACCACTCGATCTTCCACTCGATCTATTTCTTCGATCCCAACGGTCACCGCATCGAGCTGGCGTGCCCGGACCCGAACGCGGAGGCGATGCACAAGCGCCTCGATGCGGTGAAATGGGACATGCTGGAAGAATGGAGCCGCACCAAGAAGGCGCCGAAGCATGCGGACTGGCTCCACGCCAAGGAACTGGGCAAGCATTGAGGTTGGCTAACACGAAGGCGTGATTGCCTTAAAAAGCCGGGTTTTCGGTTGACATAAGGCCCGAAAACCTTTCCCTCCCCGGCACAGAAGCGCGTTTGCGCGCACGGATTTTGCCGGGGATACCATGACTGAAACGGGGCCGATTTCCATCGCAGCGCGCGGGCTCGCGGCTGACCTTGCCGCGCGTGAGGACGCAGGCAAGCCGATCCGCGTCGGCATCATCGGCTGTGGCGAGATGGGCACCGATCTTGTCACGCAAATCGCCCGCATGAAGGGCTTGCGCGTTGCCGCAATTGCGGACCGCTCCGGCAAAAATGCGCAGGAAGCCATCCGCATCGCCGGGCATGATGCCGATCATGGCGTTGCGGTGGACGGTCTTCCCGCACTCGACCGCGCCATCGAACGTGGCGCGATAGCCATCACCGATGATGCACATACCATTCTCAGATCCGGCCCTGTTGATGTCATCATCGACGCCACGGGTCGCCCGGCGGCGGGTGCCGAAATCGGTCTTGCCACGATCCGGCAGGGCAAGCATCTCGTGATGATGAATGTCGAGGCGGATGTCACCATCGGCGCCTACCTCAAGCGCGAAGCGGACAAGGCCGGCATCATCTACACGATCGGCGCTGGCGACGAGCCGACGGCGACGATGGAACTGATCAACTTCGTCACTGCGCTGGGATACCCGGTTGTGGCGGCCGGCAAGGGCAAAAATAACCCCTTCAATCCTGATGCCGTACCGGATGATTACCGCGAGGAAGCCACACGCCGGAACATGAACCCGCGTATGCTGGTTGAATTCGTCGATGGCTCGAAAACCATGGTCGAAATGTCCTGCATCGCCAATGCGACCGGTCTTACGCTCGATATTCCCGGCATGCATGGGCCGGAGGCAACCCTCGATACGCTCGACAAGATCCTTGTGCCCAAGGCCGATGGCGGCCTGCTCTCGCGCAAGGGCGTAGTGGATTACACCGTCGGCAAGGGCGTCGCGCCGGGAGTGTTCGTCGTCGCCGAGATGGATCACCCGCGACTGCGCGAGCGGATGCACGATCTCAAGATGGGCGGCAAGGGACCGTATTACACCTTCTATCGCCCGCATCACCTTACCAGCCTCGAAGTACCCCTCTCGGCGGCCCGCGCCGTGCTCTATAACGAGGCGGAGATGTTCCCGCTCCAACGCCCGATCGCCGAGGTCTGCGCGCGGGCCAAGCGTGACCTTGCGCCCGGAGACATCCTCGATGCGATCGGCGAGACTTGCTACCGCTCCTATGCCATGCGCGCCGACGAAGCCCGCGCAGCAAAGGGCTGGCCAGTAGGGCTACTCCACGGCGGCAAGGTCATCGCACCGATTGCCAAGGGTGCGCTGATCACGCGTGATGCGGTCTCGCTGCCATCCGATACACCGCTGATGATGATGCGGATGGAACTCGAAAAGATGTTCTGGGGGACATGATGGCGTTTCTTCCGCCCGGCGTTGATGCTCTCACCGCGCTGATCCTGATCGTTTTCTCATTCTTCACCTCCGCTCTGACGGCCGCCTTCGGCATCGGCGGCGGCATGGCGATGCTTGGCGGTCTCGCCGGCACGGTTCCGCCCAGCGTCATCGTCGCGGTGCATGGGGTCGTGCAGCTCGGCTCAAACCTCGGGCGGGCGATTCTCCAGCGCGCGCATGCGCATTGGCCGGCGGTTCTGCGCTTTCTGATCGGATCGCTGATTGGTATTTCGATTGGCGCTTGGCTGTTTGTCGGCTTGCCGGAGCGAATGCTGCTTGGGCTACTCGGCGTGTTCATCCTGATCATGGTCTGGGTGCCGAAGCCTAAGATTCCGGGCATGTCCAAGGCCGGCATCCTGCTGGGCGGCGTGATTTCCTCGGTGCTGACGATGTTCGTCGGTGCGACAGGGCCGTTCACGCAGGCGACGCTGCTGCCGCTCGGGCTGGATCGCAAAGGCATCATCGCCACCCATGCGGTGATGATGACCATTCAGCACACCCTGAAGGTCATCGCGTTCGGCTTCATCGGCATCGCGCTGGTGCCATGGCTGCCGATGGTCGCGGCGATGATCGTCTCCGGCTTTATCGGCACGGTTCTGGGCACGCGCCTCTTGGAAAAGCTGCCGGAGCGGCTGTTCCAGACCCTGCTCAAGGCGCTGCTGACGCTGATCGCGCTCGATTTGCTGCGCCGGGCAGCAGGGATCAAAATCCCCGGTCTCTGATCAGGTGCAGACCGCACGCTCGCACTGGCGATAGGCGGCAATCGCGGCATCCTTGCGGGCGCGGTCAAGAAAGCCTGAAAAGCCATCGCGCCCGATGAGGTATGAGGGCGTGGCCTGAAAGCCGAAGCTCTCGCCAAGACGCGCGGCCGCCAGCATCGCCTGCGTGACCGGCTCGGAGTCGGCATCCCTGAATAGTTGCGCTTTGTTCGCGCCGTTTTTCAGCGCGACATCAATCGCCTGATCCGCATCCATTGTACCCTTGCGGGCAAAAAGCGCCTCGTGGAACGCGAGATAACGATCCGCTTTCTGCTTCGAGAAGGCGAGCGCCACCCGCGTCGCGCCAATTGAAGGAATGCCGAGGACGGCATAATTCACGAGCTGGATTGCAACATCCGGATGCGCCGCCAGCATCGGACGGATATCTTTCACGGCCCGGCGGCAGAAGCCGCAGTTGTAGTCGAAGAACTCGATGAAGCGGATATCGGCGTTCTTGTTGCCGAGCGTGACAACGCCCTGAAGCGCCTCAAGGCCCGCAAGGAGTTCCACCGGGATCGGGTAGAACTCCGCCTGCTGCTGCGCAAGCGCCGCCAGCGGGAAGGAGATCAGCCCGGCGATGAGCGTGCGGCGGGAGAGGCTCATGCCTCCGCCTCACCCTTCATGTCCTCGGCACGCGGCATCTTCATGATGTTATAGCCCGAGTCGACGTTGTGGATCTCGCCGGTGACACCGCCGGAGAGGTCCGACAGGAGATAGAGCGCCGAGCCGCCGAGTTCCTCCAGGGTGATCGGGCGGCGCAGCGCCGAATGCTGCGTCTGCCACGAGAAGGTGAAGCGCGCATCGCCAATGCCCGCACCCGCGAGCGTGCGCACCGGGCCGGCGGAAATCGCGTTGACGCGGATGTTGTCGCGCCCGAAATCCGCAGCAAGATAGCGCACCGAGCTTTCAAGCGCGGCCTTTGCAAGCCCCATGACGTTGTAGTTCGGTGACACGCGGTTCGCGCCGCCATAGCTCAACGTGAGCATCGCGCCGCCGTTCGGCATCATCGCCGCAGCACGCTTGGCGATCTCCGTAAAGGAGAAGCAGGAGATCACCATGGTGCGGGTGAAGTTCTCGCGGGAAGTGTCCGCATAGCGGCCCTTGAGTTCATTCTTGTCGGCAAAGCCGATAGCGTGAACCACAAAATCGAGGCTGCCCCAGGTTTCTTTCAGCGTTTCGAACACGCTATCGACCGAGGCAATATCCTCGACATCGCACGGCAGCACCAGCGACGAGCCGACGCTTTCCGCCAGCGGTTTCACACGCTTGCCGAGGGCTTCGCCCTGATAGGTGAACGCAAGTTCGGCACCATGCGCGGCCAGCGTTTTGGCAATGCCCCAGGCGATCGAATTCTGGTTGGCGACCCCCATGATGAGGCCGCGCTTGTTCTGCATCAACACGTCTAGACCATCCGAAGCTGTTATGATCTGCCCCGTCTAGCGCAAATGCTGCGAGATAGGAAACAGGCTTTCACCTGTTTCCGCTTCTGGCCCTCGAAACACGGCGTTTCAGGCCTTGGCGGTCTCGATTGCCAGCGCCGCAACAAACCGCTCGATTTCCGCTTCGGTCGTGTAGAGCGCCGGGCTGACGCGAATGCACTGGCCCTTGGCAACACCGGAACGGCGCACGGTGAGCACCTTGTGCTTATCTCGCAGAGCAACAACCAGTGCGTTGTTGTCGTCTTTCGAGCCCTTTCCCTTGACGCGGAAGGAGTTGATGCCCGCCGACATGCCGGGTTCATCGGGTGTCAGGATCTCGACATTCGGCATCGCGCGGGCCTTGGCGACCCAAAGGTCCCGAAGATACCGCAAGCGCGCCGCCTTGGCGGGCACGCCGATCGCTTCATGCAGCTTCAAGGCGGTAGGAAGCGCCAGCGTTGCGGCAAAATTCGTGGTGCCGGTATGCACGCGCGAGCGGATATCGTTCACATCCCAATCTTCATCGCCGTAATGCCGGTCAATCGCATCCAGCCGACCCTTGCGAATGTAAAGGTAACCAAGGCCGATCGGTGCGCCGACCCATTTGTGAAGGTTGAAACCGATGAAATCGACCCCGAGATCAGCGATGGCGAAATCCAGCTGTCCCCACGAGTGAGCGGCATCCAGAATGATATCGACGCCCTTTTCCTTCGCCATGGCGGCGATTTCCTTAACCGGCATCACGATACCCGTGCGGTGGCTCACGTGCGTCAGCAGCATCAGCTTGAGCTTTGGCGTTTCCGCGAGGGCCTTGGCATAGGTGTCGAGAATCGCCTGTCTCGTCGCCGGTTCCGGCATCGCGATCTTGACGACATTGACGCCGCGACGACCTTTCAGCCATTCCATCGCGTATTGCATGGAATCGTAGTCGAGGTCGGCATAGAGCGCGGAATCGCCGGGCTGAAGGCGGTTGTAGTTGGCAATCAGATTCTGCAAAGCCTCGGTAGCGCCACGCGTCAACGCCACTTCATTCTTGTCGACGCCAGCGACACGGGCCAGTTCCGCCACAACACGATCGGCGTCGGCGCCAAATGTCGTGCGGGCATAAGCGGTGTTCTCGCGGTTCACTCTGTTCGTCTGGTTGAGATAATCCTCCAGCACCGGCTTGGCCATGATGCCCCAATAGCCGTTCTCGAGGTTGGTCATCGAGCGATCAACCTCATAAAGCGCGGAAACCTTGGCCCAAAAAGCGCTATCCTGAGCGGCATTGCCCGCAGCAAGAGAGGGAATGCCAAAATTGGCAGATTGTGCCTGCACGCTACCCACCACGCCCAAGGCGGCAACGCCGCCCAGAAGACCCCGCCTCGAAAATTCGGAAATTCCAGTCATAGCCGCACTCCCTCATGATCACGCGAGGGCTAACGGTGGAAAGTGACAGCGCGATGATGCGCGGCATCAGCGTTGGCAGGATATTCGATCAGAGATGCTTCTTCACCGCCTCGTAGGTCTCCTTGGAGCCGACGAGGGGGACAATTTCAAAGCGCGCAAGATCGCCCCAGGCGAGTACCCATTCCTGCAGGAGAGAGGCGTCTTCCGTTTCCATCACCTGAAAACAACGGGCGAAATCCGCCGAAATCCAGCTGGAGACGTAATGCAGACCCTCCGGGATCATCCGGCCCTTGTCGTGGAAGCGCGTGTAAATCTCCTTCACGCGCGCCTGATCGAAGTGCTCGATCACCATGAACAGCATGGGGAAGCCTCCCTTTGCACGACGCCCGCAGGCCGGACGCTCACGCGTCCGGATGCTTGAGGATGATGGTCGCGTTGGTGCCGCCGAAGCCAAAGGAATTCGACATGACATAGCCGAGCTTGGCATTGTCTATGCGCTTGCGGACAATGTTCATGTCTGCCATCGCCGGATCGATTTCCTCGATATGCGCGCTCTCGCAGATGAAGCCATTCTGCATCATCAAAAGCGAATAGATCGCCTCCTGCACGCCGGTCGCGCCGAGCGAGTGGCCCGTCAGCGACTTGGTGGCCGAGATCGGAATCGCCTGCGCGCGGTTGCCGAAGACTTCGCGGACCGCTTCGATTTCCTTGATATCACCCACCGGCGTCGAGGTGCCGTGCGGGTTGATATAGTCGATCGGGGCGTTGAGGCTACCGAGCGCCTGACGCATGCAGCGCACGGCGCCTTCGCCCGAGGGGGCGACCATGTCATAGCCGTCCGACGTCGCACCGTAGCCGACGATTTCGGCGAGGATATTGGCGCCGCGCGCCTTCGCCATCTCGTATTCCTCGAGCACGAGCACGCCCGCGCCACCCGCGATCACGAAACCGTCACGGTTCTTGTCATAGGCGCGGCTAGCGGTCGAGTTGTTGTAGGTCGAGGACATCGCGCCCATGGCGTCGAAGAGAACCGAGAGGGTCCAGTCGAGTTCTTCGCAGCCGCCCGCGAATACGCGGTCCTGCTTGCCCCACTGGATGAGCTCATAGGCGTTGCCGATGCAATGGTTCGAGGTCGCGCAGGCGGAAGAGATCGAGTAGTTCACGCCCTTGATCTTGAACCATGTCGCGAGCGTCGCCGAAGCGGTCGAGGACATAGCTTTCGGAACTGCGAACGGGCCGACGCGCTTGGAATTGCCGCTCTCGCGTGCCTTGTCGACCGCCTCGATGACGGTACGGGTCGACGGACCGCCCGAGCCCATCACAATGCCGGTGCGCTCGTTGGAAACTTCGGCCTCGGACAGGCCAGCCTGAGCGATGGCCTGCTCCATCGCGACCTGATTCCAGCCGGTGCCGCCGCCATGAAAGCGCATCGCGCGGCGGTCAAGCACGGTCGCGGGATCGAGCGTCGGCATGCCATAGACGCGGCTGCGGAAGCCATGTTCTTCAAAATCGGCCGAATAGGTGATGCCGGATTTCGCTTCGAACAGGGAGGTTTTGACCTCTTGCGTATTGTTGCCAATGGACGAGACAATCCCCATCCCGGTGACGACGACGCGTCTCATTTTGCTCCCTCCCTCAACGGCACGCATGACTTGCTGTCTAATTTAGCCGGCCTCAAAACCGTGCTGGCCCTCGTTGCTGACATGGACTGTGACGCATCGTTTCGCAAGGGGAAACAGCGATCAACTTGCGCGTTGATGGCATCTGAAGGCCGCAAAGCCACGCTTTTCACCTCAGGCGCGTGCAAAGGCACGCCGTACGACGGCTTCGCTCGCACCGCTCGACCGGATCATCAGGAAGCGCCCGTTGGCTTTCACGCCTATGCTCCAGCGCCCCTCGATCTCGGTGAGATCCGCATTGAGATGACCATCGTAGGCGACCGAGTGATCCCAGCCGCCCGAACCGTCATAGGTCTTGGTGAAGGAGATGCTTTTGCCATGCCGCGTGCCATTGATGCTGGCAAAGAGCGTCAGCGGCGCACCGGCTTCGCCAATTGCGCTCTCGTGCGTCGAGCCCGAGAGGTGGGCGCCGGAATCGATCAGCGTTGCGACGAAATAGACCGGCTCCGGCTGGCCGGCATAGGTATAGAGCCCATGCCAGACGCCGGTAAGACGCTCCGCTTGCCGCGCCATCGCGGATCAGGTCGGCTGGAACAGCCCGACGCGCATATCGGATGTGGTGTAGATGCGCTTGCCGTCCGCCTCAAGCCAGCCATCGGCGATGCCGAGCACAAGCTTGCCCTTGAAGACGCGCTTGAAATCGACGCCGTAGACCACCTTTTTCGTGGTCGGCAGCACCTGTTCAGCGAATTTCACCTCGCCGACGCCGAGCGCGCGACCGCGGCCGGGCAGGCCGAGCCAGCCGAGGTAAAAGCCGGTCAACTGCCAAAGCGCATCCAGCCCGAGGCAGCCCGGCATCACCGGATCGCCCTTGAAGTGGCAGGGGAAGAACCAGAGGTCGGGCCGCACATCGAGTTCGGCCTGAATATGGCCCTTACCGTTCGCGCCACCAGTCTCAGAAACCTCGGTGATGCGATCAAACATCAGCATCGGCGGCATCGGCAACTGGGCATTGCCCATGCCGAAGAGTTCACCGCGCCCGCAGGCCAGAAGCTCTTCATAGGTGAAGCTCGAACGCCGTGCGCCTTGTTCCGTGCTCATTTCGAATTGATCGCCCTGTTAAAACCGGCCCATTTTCGGGAAAGACCGTCATAAATCTGCAAGTCCTCTTCCCGTCTAGACCAAATTTGCGCGCGGGCGAACTGAATTTTGGTCGAGCTTACCAAATCGCTCCAGATTTGCGGAGGATCAAGCATCCTGAAAAGATTTTGCGCTAGGGTTCTGATGCCGGACCTTGCACGGGAGAACCTTGTCTCCTTGCGGAGGAAGGTCTAGTTAGGGCTTATTCTGCTGTTGGGGCAGCAATTCATAGGCTAGGAGCACTGAGTGGCACGCATGGTCACGCTGATGAGGGGAACGGAAACCGGCGAGGGGCCCGATGGGCGCCGCGGCGTGCCGAGCCTTGCTGGCTGTCCTGTGCATGACCTGAAAGAGCGCCTGCGAAGCGCCGGCCTCCGGCCGACCCGTCAGCGCGTTGCGCTTGGCTGGCTGCTGTTCGGGCGCGGTGATCGCCACCTCTCGGCGGAAACGCTGTTTGATGAAGCCCAGCGCGCCCGCGTGCCGGTGAGTCTCGCGACGATTTACAACACGCTGAACCAGTTCACACAGGTCGGCCTGTTGCGCGAGATCGCGATTGACGGCAGCCGCACCTATTTCGACACCAACACCTCCGAGCATCACCACTTCTTCATCGAAGGCGGTGACGGCCTGCTCGATATTCCCGCGCGTGAGGTATCGGTGACCAACCTGCCAGAGCCGCCGGAGGGGATGGAGATCTGCCGCGTGGAAGTCGTGGTGCGTCTGAGGAAGAAGACGAACTGAAGTTCAGACGATGCTTGCCTTCCTGAGGCCCTTGATTCTCGCCTACTTGACCTTCTCGTCGGCATAGACGCCCCAGAGCGCGTCCTTTTTAAGATACCCGGCGTAGCCTTCTACCGAGACCTTGCACCAGCCGACGGAGCAGTTCTCGACATTGGCGATGACGCCCGGCTCCAGCCGCGCGACGATGGCGCTACCGTCCTTGTCATCCTTGAAAAGGTTTTGCTGGCCCTTGTCCTTCGCTGCGCGGATGATCACGGTGCGGCGGTTCGAGAGGCGCCCGAAGTAGACCCAGCCATCGGTCGACTCGGAATCACGGATGCGGCGCCATTGCTCATGCTCGCCGATGACTTCCACCGGCAACCCTTCACGCTTGAACACCCATTTGATGCGGTGATCCTTGCTCGGCCCCTCGCGCATCGGCGTATCCGAAGGCTTGAGGCTGACGAAGCGCGGGATCGGCAGTTTCGTCACTGAACCGGTGTTCGGCGCATCTTCCGCGCGGACACCGGAGCCAGCAAGCACCAGACCAAGCACCAGAACCATTGACGGCGCGGAAGCGAGACGACGAATATCGGGCATTGAGACGAATGCTCCTCGCGATCGAATTGTCATGGGTGCGCCCGAGATGCTACCCCATTACGGCGAGCAGAAGGCGCAGAGTTAAGGGTCGTTATCTGTTTTTTGTCGACGCCCGTTAACGGACCGTTTATTGCGCGCTAAAGAACGAATCCGACCGCCCCGAAAGGGCACTTTCTGGTCCTTTGTGGCCGGATGGACCCTTTCGGAGATGCTCAAGAACCGGAACATCCTGGACGAGACCCGATGAATCGCGAAAAGCCGCTTGTCATCCTGACCCGCCGCCTCCCGGAGGGGATCGAGACGCGGATGCATGAACTCTTCAATCTCGAACGAAACGAGCATGACGAGCCCATGTCCCACGATGCGCTGGCCGGCGCCATGCAGCGCGCCCGCGTGCTCGTGCCAACGATCACGGACCGGATCGACGCCGAGCTGATCGCCAAGGCTGGCCCCCAGCTCAAGCTGATCGCGAACTTCGGCAATGGTACCGACAACATCGACGTGGGCGCCGCGATGAAGCGCGGCATCACCGTCACCAACACGCCGGGCGTTCTGACCGAGGATATGGCGGATTTCACCATGGCGCTGATCGTTGCCGTGGCGCGCCGCTTCGTCGAGGGCGTGCGCGTTGTGCCGGAAGGCAACTGGCATGGCTGGTCGCCGGGCTGGATGCTGGGCCACCGCATCCATGGCAAGCGCCTCGGAATCATTGGCATGGGCCGCATCGGCCTCGCGGTCGCGCGCCGTGCCCGCGCCTTTGGGCTTCAGGTGCATTATCACAACCGCCGCCCGGCGCCGAAGCGCATCGAGGAAGAGTTGCAGGCAACCTACTGGGACAGCCTCGACCGGATGCTGGCGCGGATGGATATCGTCACGGTGCATTGCCCGCACACACCCGCGACCTTCCACCTTCTTTCAGGCCGCCGCCTCAAGCTGCTTAAGCCAGAGGCGATCCTCGTCAATACCGCGCGCGGCGAGATTGTTGACTCGGACGCGCTCTCCGAAATGCTCGAAACGAGCCAGCTCGCCGGTGCCGCACTCGATGTTTACGAGCACGAGCCCGCCGTCTCTTCCCGCCTCGTCAAGCTCGCCGAGAAGGGCAAGGTCGCGCTGATGCCGCACATGGGCTCCTCGACTGTCGAGAGCCGCAACGAAATGGGCGAAAAGGTCATCATCAACATCAAGACCTTCATCGACGGCCACACTCCGCCGGATCGCGTGCTGATGCTGCCAGGCGGGTAAGGTGCGCCTGCTTCTGCAACCTAACTAATAAGGCCGGCTCTCGCCGGCCTTTTCATGCTGAGTGCAATGTCGGCGAATCAAGCCGTCGCGGCGCGCTCAAACTGGCCGTGCTTGCGGAACGCATAGAGATAGCTCGGCACGACCGATTCGTAGGTCGTCGGCACGATGCCGAGACCTTCGAGCGTGCGCCCTTCCGCCTTCGCGGCAGCGCTGACGACGTTATCGGTTTCCAGCATCGTCACCTGATCAACCGTCAGAAGCTTGCCCGGCAGGAGTTCGAGTACGCTTGCCTGCATCTTCGCCAGAGCGAACGGCAGGTTGACGAGCGGACGCTTCCGGTTGGTGACGGCGAGGATATATTCGAGAATGGTTTTGAACGAAGCCGTCTCCGGCCCACCAAGCTCATAGGTCGCGCCGGGCTTCGCCGCGCCATCGAGCGCCTTGGCGATGGCATCGGCAACATCACCGACATAGACCGGCTGGAATTTCGTCTCACCGCCGCCAATCAGCGGCAGAACCGGGCTGAAACGCGCCATATTGGCAAAGCGGTTGAAGAACTGGTCTTCCGGCCCGAACACAATCGAGGGCCGTAGCACGACTGCGCTCGGCACGGCCGCCAGCACCGCCGCCTCGCCCAAAGCCTTGGTGCGGGCGTAATCAGCCTCGGCATTTGCATCGGCGCCAATCGCCGAGAGATGCACGAGATTGGTGATGCCCGCCTTCGCGGCTTCCTCCGCGACAAAGCGTGCGCCCTGCGCCTGCACCGTCGAGAATTTCTGACGACCGCTCTCGCTCAGGATGCCGACGAGATTGACCACCGCGTCCGCGCCCTTGATCGCGCGGGCGATCGAATCGCGATAGCGCAGATTGGCCTGAATGCCGTGAATCTGGCCCACCGCGCCGAGCGGCTGGAGATGACCCGCCAGATCCGGCCGCCGCACAGCGACGCGGATGCGCCAGCCCTCTTTTGCCAGCGCTCGCACGAGATGACGGCCCACAAAGCCGGACCCACCGAAAATCGTCACGAGGCGCGCAGACATGAGTGCTCCCTTCAGCCAGAACTCCCTCATGCTCTAGTCAATTCGCAAGGCCGGATCAATCCGGCAGAAGCATTAGGCAAGAAGCTTCAGGCAAGAGACATCAGGAATGCGAACGCACCCGCGCCTTGACCGCCACGCGGACCGGGATGAGTTCGCGCAGAACCTTATGGCCGGATGCCGGCTTCTGATCCTCGCGATCGAGCAGCATCACCGCCCCGCCCATGACCACGCTAGCGAAAGTGACGACGCAGCCCAGCGTCAGCAGCCCCATAGCAATCGCGCCATCGGCGGAAAAAGTGATCAGTTCGCGCAGATGGCCGAGATTGAGTGCCACGGCGCCGGCAGCAAAGGCGAGGCCCAGAAGGCCGCCCCAGACACCGTTGACCACGAGAAACACCAGCAAGGGCTCGCTGCGCGGCTTGCGACCTTGCGAAACACTGGAGTGACCAAGAGTCATACTGCGCTTCCTTTTCGACCAATTGATTGGCTGGCAATCAATCTATGCCTGTTATGCTTGCGCGCAATGGGAAAAAGCGGGACAGGGTGAACGAGAAAGCCGTTCACTCTTTCGTGCCATTCTTTGTTGCGAGCCGGTTGACAATTGCGCGAGGCATCGCCATTGAAACGCCAAGGCCCAGATGGCGGAATTGGTAGACGCACTGCTTTCAGGTAGCAGCGGGTAACACCGTGGAGGTTCGAGTCCTCTTCTGGGCACCATCACTCCCTTCGCTGACATGCGTAGGTGACCAAAAACCGGCCCAAAAGGCCGGTTTTTTGCTGTTTTGGGGCCGCTAACGACCACCCCCATCCGTTGACAGCCGCGCGATTTGTGGGCCTTTTTGTGGGCCTTGGCGGCTGACTTCGCAACAACATCGCTGTGCTGACGCCTGCCCGGCCAACAGACAAGAGAGCCGCAGGCGCGACAGAGAATCGACAAAAACCCCGCCGGTCTTTCTCTTGCTCCGAATTTTTTGTGACAAATGAGCAACTTGCTCCGGGAGCAAAAGGCTGCTAGTTACGCCGGATCGAGTTTCGGCCGAACGACTTTGCCCCCGTGGACCCAATGGGCCACTTTGGCTGACGACCTCTCCCATGAACATCGATGGACGACGTACGTGCAGATGGCGGTCACGCCGGTGCGCATGCGTGCGTTGATTTGTCACTCTCTTTTCCAAAGGTACTCCCATGCAAACCGGAACCGTCAAGTGGTTCAACGCCCAAAAGGGCTTCGGCTTCATCCAGCCGGATAACGGCGGCACCGACGTGTTCGTCCACATCAGCGCTGTCGAGCGCGCGGGCCTCAACGGCCTGAACGAAGGCCAGAAGATCTCGTACGAGATCGTTGCCGATCGCCGTTCGGGCAAGTCGGCCGCCGATCGCCTTCAGCTCGCTGATTGATCGACCAGAGCGCCGGGCGCTGCCGCTGAGCGGTACGCCTCACGCCTCCTCTCAACCCCGACGGGTCATCTGCCGGGGTGTTTCTTTCTTTTTCGGTGCCTGGTGCGCCCCTTGGCCAGACAGAGTCAGGTCGAGCGCGCCGCACTTTCGTTTTGTCGCATTTTCGTAAGAACGGACCTTCGGTTCTTCACACGGGAACCGGCATTCCCTTGGTTTGAAAATGCTCTATCCGGGAGATCCCCTTGCAAGTTCTCGTTCGTGACAACAACGTCGAGCAGGCGCTCCGCGTCCTGAAGAAAAAGATGCAGCGCGAGGGCGTTTTCCGCGAGATGCGTCAGCGGAAAGCCTACGAAAAGCCGTCCGAGCGCAAGAACCGCGAGAAGGGCGAAGCGATTCGCCGCGCACGCAAGCTGCAGCGCAAGAAGATGCAGCGCGAAGGCCTGCTGCCGATGCCGAAGCCGAAGGTTCGTCCGACCGGTCCGGGCGGCCGTCCGGGCGCCGCGCCGGCCACCGGCACGCGCTGATTGCTTTGAGCCCGGGGCAACCGGGCTTTACCAAGATCGTCAGGCGACGTTTCCGCCGCTTGACATTGCACTGCAACAAGAGCAGTGATCTCCATAGAACGTCAGCGTCGATTGTGACGCGTGTGTGAAGCAGCGTGATTGCGCCCCGGATTTCAAATCCAACTTCGGGTGCCGGCTTCCCCCTTCAATCGTTCCATTCCTGATGGTCCCATCACGCGGGCCGTTCCCATGGTTCCGGGTGCGATGATCGCACCGGGGCCGCTGCTGCCGCGTGGCAGCCTCCCGAAAGTTACCTCCTTTGACATCTTTTAACGATTTCGCCCTGCTGGCTCCGCTCCAGAAGGCACTCGCCGCCGAGGGCTACACCAAGCCGACCCCAATTCAGGCGCAGGCGATCCCGCATTGCCTCGCCGGCCGTGACCTTCTCGGCATCGCCCAGACCGGCACCGGCAAGACCGCCGCCTTCGCCCTGCCGATCCTGCATCGCCTTGGCAAATCCGGCATCACGCGCAAGCCCAAGACCTGCCGCGCGCTGATCCTCAGCCCGACACGGGAACTGGCGAGCCAGATCGCGGACAGCTTCCGCGCCTACGGCAAGTTCATGCACCTCTCGATCGATGTCGTTTTCGGCGGCGTGCCGGTCGGCAAGCAGATCAAGCGTTTGGCCACGGGCGCCGATATTCTCGTTGCGACGCCGGGTCGCCTGCTCGATCTCATCGATCAGAAGGCACTCTCGCTCCGCGATCTCGAGATCCTCGTGCTCGACGAAGCCGACCAGATGCTCGACCTCGGGTTCATCGTGCCGTTGAAGCGCATCATTCCGATGCTGCCGAAGACGCGCCAGAGCCTGTTTTTCTCGGCAACCATGCCAAAGACCATCGCCGGCCTCGCCGATGCCTTCCTGACCGATCCGGTCAAGGTGGCGGTGACCCCCGTTGCGACGACCGCCGAGCGCGTAACGCAAGGCGTGATGTTCGTGCCGGTTTCGGCCAAGCAGCATCTGCTGGCGACCATCCTGCGCGATCCTGCGATCGAGCGTGTGCTGGTGTTCAGCCGCACCAAGCATGGCGCGGACAAGGTGGTGAAGCATCTGGAGCGTGAAGGCATCGAATCCGCCGCCATTCATGGCAACAAGAGCCAGGCCCAGCGCGAACGTGCCCTCGGTGCCTTCCGCGCCGGTTCCTGCCGCGTGCTGGTCGCGACGGATATCGCCGCGCGCGGCATCGACGTCGACGGCGTGACGCATGTCATCAACTATGATCTGCCGAACGTCGCCGAATCCTATGTTCACCGCATTGGCCGGACCGCCCGTGCGGGTGCGACCGGCATCGCGATGGCCTTCTGCTCGAACGAGGAGCGTCCCTACCTGCGCGACATCGAGAAGCTGACGCGCCTGCCGATCCCGGTTCTGGCTCTGCCGGAAGGTTTCAAGGTAGAAGCCGCTTCCTTCCGCGAGCCCTCCGCGCCGCGCCCGAACCATGCCGCTCGCCCGCAAAATCCGGCGCGGACGGACAATCGCCAGGGCGCGCCGCGCGACAGCAAGCCGGGACAAGATCGCCCGCAGCAGGACCGTGCGATGCAGGATCGTGGTGGTCCAGATCGCGCCAACCAGAGCCGTCCGCGCAAGCGTCGCCGGTTCTCGGGCGGCGGCAATGCCTCTGCCGGGCGTAGCGCGGCCTGACAGGCGCGTTACTCTCCAGAAAGCTCCAACGGTAGAAATCCATGGCCTGCTCTCAAGAGCAGGCCATACCTTTTCGGACCGGCGCCGGCCCTAAATCTGAAAATAGCGGCCTGCATTATGGGTGCATCTCGCCAGAAACCGGGCATGACACCGCTCTACAAGTGGTTAGAGAGCGTGCAGACGCCTCGCGGCAGGCTATGATCAGATGCTCTTGATCGCGAGCCCCTTCATCAGCACCGGACCGGTCGGTTTTCCGGTTGGCGAACCGCCAAACGGTTCGAGCGTGAGCTCGAACAAATGGTTCGCCTCGGGCTTTCGCAGGTTTTCAAGATTAAGCCTGATGCGGCGCGCGGAAGAGAGCTTTCCGATAGATGTCGGGCCCTGCTGTGGGTTCTGCAAGGTCCAAATCTCGATAACCTGCCCTTCGGGAGCCTGAATGGCTTCGAGCGGTACGAATTCGGTCGTGCCGTCGGCGTAGACGTTGACGACTGCCGCAGGTTTTCCTTGTCCGGTCGTCAGTACAGCCACATGAATCGGTGGTTCCGGACCACGTTGCAGCTGCAGAACGAGCCCCAGAGCGAGCATGAGGCTCGCGAAACCGGCCGCCAGCGCTGCCGGCCGCCAGAATTTGAGCGAGCCCCAGATACCGGATCGCGAAAGCCCTGCCAGTATTTCCGCGGGCTTTGACCGTTGTGCTGACTGCGGTGCGGCGGCAACCTGTGCCTCGATCTTGTCCCAGAGAGCCGGTGGTGGCGCAAGCGCGGCAGCGGTATCGTCCAGCACGAGGAAATGGGTACGCCAACGCGCAACAGCACGGCGGAAGTCATCGGCAGAGCTTTCCAGCGCACGGGCGCGGTCAAGGTCCGCCCCTTCCAGCGTTCCGAGGACATATTCAGCGGCCAGCATGTCAAGATCGTCGGGCAAATCACTCATCCCAGACACTCCCGCAAGGCGCCGAGCGAACGACGGATCCACGATTTGATGGTGCCCAGCGGGACATTGCACCGCGCCGCAAGCTCGCCATGCGAGAGCCCTTCGGTGTATGCCATCACGATGATCCGGCGGCGGGCGGCGTCAAGACGTTCCAGGCAGCGCCGCAGCGCCGCGTTCTCTGACACCTGCAAGAGCACATCCTCCGGTGAGGGATCATCACTTGCGCCAACCAGCGGTGTCATGTCGTTGACAAGGTCTGACCGGACCTCTCCCCGTAAGACATTCAGGGATCGGTTTCTCACGATGGCGTAGATCCAACTTCGGCCATTTCCGAGTGCACCATCGAAGCTGGCCGCAGCCTGCCAGATGCGCAGGAAGCAATCCTGCACGATATCCTCGGCGATCGAACGTCGCTTGACGATCCGCATCGCTACGCCGAGCATTTTCGGCGCTTCGGTCTGGTAAATCCATTTCAGAGCCGCGCGATCACCCGCGGCACACGCAACCAGCGCCTGCTCGATCGTCATGGGGACCATTGCATCAGCCATAGAGCGTCCTGAACATGTCGCGGCGTGAACAAACCGACGTTGTGCATATTACACAGATGAGCCTGATTTGGATGCAGACAGCGGCATATTTCGCTCAATTTGCGGCCGGACAGAAAAATTGCACCTCTGCTGCATCCAGCCCGTCTCCTCGTGGTTATCCATCATGGTCGCAATGCTCGGCCTGATTGATGGAGAGAAACCATGCCCAACACCCTGTTGAAGACCACATTGCAGAAATTCGTGCTGACGACGGCCCTCATCGGCCTTTCCGGAATTGCCGCAGCACAGGCCGGCACCGTGGCCGCGCTCGTCGGCGACAACACGCTGGAGCATATCGATTCTGCAAGCTGGAAGGTCACCAAGACTGTCAAGATCGACGGGCTGCCCGCCCGTATCGTTGGCATGGACGTCCGTCCGAGCGACGGCATGCTCTATGTGCTCGCCGAAGATGGCACGGTCGCCACGGTCGATCCCATGACCGGCAAGACAGCGATCAAGAGCAAGCTCGACACCGTTGTTCCCAAGGGAAACACCGTAACCGTGGACTTCAACCCGGTCGCGGACCGGATGCGCGTCATCGGATCCGAAGGCTCGAACCTGCGCGCCAATGTCGATGACGGTAAGGTGACGGTCGATGGGAAGCTCAAGTTCAAGGATGGCGACATGCACGCGGGCAAGTCCGCGATGATCATCGGCGGCGCCTATGCCAATGCGATGAAAGGGGCCAAGGAAACTGCCCTCTATGACATTGATGCCATGGGCGTGCTGGTGAAGCAGGCACCGCCGAATGACGGTGTCCTGACCTCGATCGGCATGACCGGGCTGGACGGCAAAGTCGTGGCCTTTGACATCGCGACGGGCCCGGATGGAGACAAAGGCTGGGTCGTCCAGAAGGGGATGGCCTATTCGATCGACCTCGCTTCCGGCAAGGCGACGCAGGTCGGCAAGATACAGGGCCTGACGGGTGATGTCCGCGATATCGCCATCCTCGCGAACTGATCGAACACGAATCCATCAACAAGGAGCATCGGAATTCCGATGCTCTTTTTCCTGAACGATCTGTGATCTTTCCGGTCACAGGCTTCGCCACACATCAAGAGGGCACCGGCCAGTTCGACACGGTTGAGCGCGCCCTAGGCGCGGACCGGCTCGCAGAACTTCCAGAGAATGAAGGCGGAAAGCCCTGTCACCGAATAGAGATTCAAGGAATAGAGCGCGGCCTGTTCAGCGGCGGTCCAATCGCCGAGAGGCTTGCCATATGCCATGGGCGCGACCAATGCCACAAGCGCCATCGCCGCCATGAGAGACCAGCGCGTACGCTGCTCATCGGGCTTTATCGCAAGCCCCGCGAGCAAGGCGCAGGGCACGAGGAACAGCTCGACGCCGCTGGCGCTGCCGAAAATGAGGCGGGCCAGAACCGTATCCGCGATGCCCAGCACCGGCACCCCGAGACGCGCCCAAAGGCTGTTCTTCCGCGCGAGCAAGGGTAGTGCTGCAAAAGCCGGCATCGAGAGCAACATCAGGCAGGCGAGCGCGGTGCCATGCCCGGTCAGCCACCAGATGTAGACGGGGTAGAAGGGTTTGTTCGCCGCAATCAACCAGCACAAGGTGACCGCAACCTGCGCGCGATGTTCCGTCGTGCCGGTGACCTCATGTGGATCGCCGTCCTTTAACGGTGCGACTTGCGACATGCCTTGCTCCGCCCACCCCTTACAATTGCATCCAGCGATAGTAATCCGCGAAATCCGCCTCACCTTTTTCATGATGCGCTTCTCGCATCTCGGTGGTCGTTGCTACATGCCCAGCGTGCGGAACGCCATTGAAGTCGGCGGATACGGGGGAAGTCAAATCGCGCCAAAGTGACTTGGCCTGCATGTGGCGTGAGTTCATCCAAACAAGTAGTGCCTTGACCTGCACGAGTACAGGGCCAGAAAGAGATTCTTTCGGCAATTCAGCCATCGACTTTCCTTTCGTTGACAGGAAGGCCGCAACGGCAGCACCTCTCGTTCGTCAAAACGAAGCAAGGGGCGACCGAATTTTGAAATACAGATTTTTTCTAAGCTTTCCGTGATTTCAATTTTCGAATTTTGGGGAGAGCGGTTTTTCAAATTTCGGCGCTTTGAGGAAAAACACTGACAGGATGCGGCAACAAAAAAGCATGCAGCTTGCAAATCCGGCCCTTTTGGGCACCCTTCGCTGAATTTCAGATAAGCAATCCACGAAATGAGAGTTCGATAAACAGAACTCATCGCTTAGTTTGTGTCGTCACCCCATGACAGGAGCTGCGCATGTCCGTTCACGCTACCCGACGCCAGATTTTCAGCCGCCGTGTGACTGTTGCGGCGGGCACCGCCCTTGCTGTGTTTGCCCTTCTCGGGTGCCCGGCGCGCGCCGCCGAAATCACACTGCTCAACGTCTCCTACGATCCGACGCGCGAACTTTATGCCGATGTGAACGCGGCTTTTGCGAAGAAGTGGCTGGCCGAGACCAAGGACAAGGTCACCATTCGCCAATCGCATGGTGGATCCGGCAAGCAGGCGCGCTCGGTGATTGACGGGCTCGAAGCCGATGTCGTCACCCTCGCGCTCGCCTATGATGTCGATGCCCTGAGCCTCAACGGCAAGCTCATCCCGGCGGATTGGCAGAAGCGCCTGCCGAACAATGCCTCACCCTACACCTCGACCATCGTGTTCCTCGTCCGCAAGGGCAACCCCAAGGGCATCCGGGACTGGGACGACATCGTCAAACCCGGTGTCGAGATCATCACGCCGAATCCGAAGACCTCGGGCGGCGCACGCTGGAATTATCTCGCAGCCTGGGCCTATGCGCTCAAGCAGCCGGGCGGCAGTGATGCCAGCGCGAAGGCATTCGTCGGCAAGCTCCTGAAAAACGTCAAAGTGCTCGATTCCGGCGCGCGCGGTGCGACCACCACCTTTGTCGAGCGCGGCATCGGTGATGTGCTGCTGGCCTGGGAGAACGAGGCCTATCTCTCGCTGAAAGAGCTTGGCGCCGACAAGCTGGAGATTGTCACGCCCTCGCTGTCGATCCTCGCCGAACCACCGGTTTCTGTGGTCGACAAGGTCGTCGACAAGCGCGGCACACGCAAGGTGGCCGAGGCCTACCTCAACTTCCTCTACACCAAGGAAGGGCAAGCCATCGCGGCAAAGCACTTCTATCGCCCGCGCGATCCGGAGATTGCCGCGAAGAATGCCGCAACCTTCCGTCCGGTCAATCTGATCACCATCGACGAGGTGTTCGGTGGCTGGACCAAGGCGCAGGCGACCCATTTCGTGGACGGCGGCACCTTCGATCAGATCTACGGCAAGTAAGCCGCTGGCCGTGCGATGAATTTCCAACAGCTGCGTATCATCCGCGAGACGGTTCGCCGCAAGTTCAACCTGACCGAGGTCGCAGCGGCGCTCGGAACCTCGCAGTCTGGTGTCTCCAAGCACATCAAGGATCTTGAGGATGAGCTCGGCGTTTCGCTGTTCGTGCGACGCGGCAAACGCCTGCTGGACCTCACCGAACCGGGGCAGCAGATTGTTGGCATCGTCGAGCGTATTCTCACCGATGCCGGGAATATCAAACGCATCGCCGACCAGTTGTCGAAGGCGGACGATGGCGAACTCACCATCGCGACCACCCATATGCAGGCGCGCTATGCCCTGCCGCCGGTGATCGCGACCTTCCGCAAGGCGTTTCCGAATGTGCGGCTGGTGCTGCACCAGTCGAGCCCTTCCGAGATTGTCTCGATGCTGCTTGAGGGACGCGCGGATATCGGGATCGCCACCGAGGCGGTGACCCGAACGGCGGAACTCGTCGCCTTCCCGTATTATTCGTGGCGCCATGCGGTGATCGCGCCGGAGGGGCACCCGCTCGCCGGCCAGAAAAGGCTCGATATCCACGCACTCGCGCAATACCCGATCGTGACCTATCACCCCGGCTTTACGGGGCGCCCCACGATTGACCGGGCGTTCGAGGCGGCCGGGGAGAAGCCTGATATCGTGATGGAAGCCATCGATGCCGATGTCATCAAGGCTTATGTCGAACTGGGTCTGGGCGTCGGTATCGTTGCGGCACAGTCCTTTGATCCGGCACGCGACCGGGGCCTTGCGCGCATCGACAGCGAACACCTTTTCGAGGAGAGCACGTCGCATATCGCGCTCCGACGCGGCCGTTTCCTGCGCGTATTTGCCTATCGCTTCATCGAGGCGTGCCAGCCGGGGCTGACCGAGGCGGTGGTCCGCAAGCAATTCCTCATCGAGGAGTGAACTGCCCGACCCGTACAAGCGGGCTATTGTTCTGTTCAGGAACCGCCTTATCGGGGCCCGTCGCCTTGGTCGGGAGAGCGGCAAGAAATGCCTCAGCCTCAGCGCGGATCTCGTGTCGCCTCGTCTCTTCCATCGCCCTCAGCGTGCGATAGGGCATGGCCATGCGCGGATTGCGTGCAAGTTTTCCCTCATTCTCGATCAGGAAATGCCAGTAGAGATAGTTGAACGGGCAGGCCTTGGGACCGAGCTTGACCGCCGGATCATAGGTGCAGCCAGCGCAGTAATCTGACATCCGGTTGATATAGGCGCCCGAGGCGGCATAGGGCTTTGAACCTAGGAGCCCGCCATCGGCATGCATCACCATGCCGTGGACATTGGGGAGTTCCACCCACTCGTAGGCATCGGCATAAACAGCGAGATACCACTCTTCGATTTCGCGGGGGGCGATGCCGGCGAGCAGCGCAAAATTCCCCGTGACCATCAGGCGCTGGATATGGTGCGCATAGGCGTGCTCGCGCGTCGCACGGATGCATTCGCGAAGGCAGGCCATCTTTGTTTCGCCGGACCAGTAAAACCACGGCAGCGGGCGCTGCGCATCGAGGTGATTGGTTTCGGCATACTCCGGCATCTCATGCCAGTAGAGCCCGCGCACGAACTCCCGCCAGCCGATGATCTGGCGGATGAACCCTTCAACGGCGTTGAGCGGCGCAAGGTTTGCCCGGTAGGCAGCCTCGGCGCGGACACAGACTTCCCAAGCGGTCAGCAGGCCGGCGTTGAGATAAGGCGAAATCACGGAGTGATAGAGAAAATCCTGTCCGGTTTTCATCGCATCCTGAAAATCACCGAACATCGGCAGGCAATCGGCGATGAAGTGATCAAGGGCTTCCAGCGCCTCTTCCCGCGTCACCGCCCAGCCAAAAGGCTCAAGATCGCCGAAATGATCGGCAAAGCGCGCGGTCACCAGCGTGATGACATCCCGCGTAATGGCATCCGGCGTGAACCGCTGCCGGGTTGGCGGGTCTTGCCCCTTGGGCAAAGCCTTGCGGTTCTCGGGATCGAAATTCCACTGCCCGCCCTTCGGCGCATCCCCGGCCATCAGAAGGCCGGTCGTCTTGCGCATCACGCGGTAGAAAAACTCCATCCGGTACTGCTTGCGCCCTGCCGCCCATTGGCTGAACGCGGCGCGCGAGCACAGGAAGCGATCATCCTCGCGGATGTGCAGTGGCACCGGCAGAGTCTCGCGCCAGTCCTGCATCATTTGCCAGACGCGCCATTCCCCGGGCTCGGTCGTGACAACCGCATCGGGGCTGTGCCGCGCCATCGCGCGCGAAAGCTCGCCGCCGAAGGATTGCGTATTCGCCGGATCATCGAGCCTGACATAGTCAACCGCAATCCCCTCAGCGCGCAAGGCCTCCGCAAAGTGGCGCATGGCGCTGAAGATAAACGCTATTTTCTGCTTGTGGTGGCGAACCGATGTTGCCTCCGCCGCCACTTCGACCATCAGCACGACATCACGCGCCGGATCGAGATCGCGAAGCGCTGACAGCGAACGGGTGAGCTGATCCCCCAGAACAAAGCGAAGCGTGCGGACCATCTCAACAGCTTTCTGAACGGCTTCATGCCTTGCCGTCGATGCCACGCGGCCTATGTCACGAAGGGCAAAGCGAGCCCCGATAGCGGGGTCATATCCGGAATACGATGGTTGAGGTTGTTTGGTTCAAACGTGATCTGAGAACGGTTGATCATGCGCCGCTCATCAACGCTGCCGCACGCGGCCCTGTGCTGCCGCTCTACATCGTCGAGCCGGACTACTGGCGCCTGCCGGATACCTCGCGGCGGCAATGGCTGGGCATGCGTGCAGCGCTTGTCGAACTCTCCGAGCGGCTGGCAGTGCTCGGCGCACCGCTCATCATCCGGGTGGCAGAACCGGTCAGCGTCATGCGCGCCTTGCACGCGCAATACGGTATCTCCGCGCTTCACGCCCATGAGGAAACAGGCAACGCCTTCACCTTCGCGCGGGACAAGGCGGTGCAGGCGTGGTGCCGCGAAGCAGGTGTGCCCTTCCATGAGGAGCGCCAGTTCGGCGTGTTTCGCCGCCTGAAAGACCGCGATCAATGGGCCCGGCGGCATCGCGCGCAAATGGCACCTTTGCCCCTACCGGAACCGACAGGATTGCCGGGTCTCGCCGCCGTTACCTGTGATCCGCTGCCCTCGGCGGATGACCTTGGTTTGCGGCCCGATGGCTGCGCAACACCGCAGAAGGGCACGCGCAAGGGCGCACTCGCGCTCCTCGACACATTCTTTTCCGGACGTGGCGCAACCTACCGGCGCGCCATGTCGAGCCCCTTCCATGGGGAGACGGCCTGCTCGCGACTGTCCGTGCCCTTATCCACCGGGGCGATCTCGATCCGGGAGGCGCTGCATCGCTGTTATGCCGAGCGCCGAGCACTGGCAGAGAGACCGCCGACGGAGCGGGCGGTGCCGATCACGGCCGTTGATAGCCTTATCGCGCGGCTCCACTGGCATTGTCATTTCATCCAGAAACTCGAAAGCGAACCGGCGCTGGAGTGGCGCGCCCAGCATGCCCTTCATGAGGCAAGGCGACAGCCGACCCTGCCCGATGATCCACGCCTCCAAGCCTGGGCGACGGGAAGAACGGGCATGCCCTTCCTTGATGCCTGCATGCGCTCCCTGATCGCGACGGGTTGGCTCAATTTCCGCATGCGCGCCATGGTCCAGTCGATCGCGAGCCACCATCTTGCGCTGGATTGGCAGGCGAGCGGGCAATATCTCGCGCGCCTCTTTACCGACTACGAACCGGGCATTCACTGGCCGCAGGTCCAGATGCAATCGGGCCAGACCGGGATCAACACGCCCCGGATGTATAATCCGGTCAAGCAAGGACTGGATCAGGACCCTGGTGGCGTTTTCACCCGGCGTTGGGTGCCAGAACTCGCAAATGTGCCACTCCCTTACCTGCAAGAGCCGTGGCGGATGGATCTAGATGCCCAACGGGCGGCGGGATGCCGTCTGGGCATCGATTACCCGGAACGGATCATCGACCATGAGGATGCAGCGCGCGAGGCGAGGACAAGGCTAACATTGGTGCGCCAGAATTCGGCATATCGCAGCGAGGCCAAACGCGTCTTTGTCAAGCACGGGAGCCGCAAGCGTCAGGCGAGCGCAGATCGCAAAACGAAGTCAAAAGCCGGCGTGAAGGTATTCGCGGCGCAACTCTTGCTCGATTTCTAGGGATTTGCGGTTCCAGTTACCTTCTTGAGGCGCCATCTTCTTGCCCAATAGCAGAAAAGACGCTCTAACGTCGATTGTCTGAGCCTTGCAACATTCCGGCTCGGACAGGGCGCCCTCATGGGCGCGCAAAGTTGGTTTGCGGGCCGTCACATCCCTGTTGCACCCGTTCGTTAGCCAATCTCTCGCTTTTGCTTGCCGGCAACGTGTATTTCGTTCTTCTGGGAAGCTCAAATCCGAAACGCGGAGTCCCCTGATGAGCACGTCGAAAACGCCACCTATCGAGGTAGAAACCGCCGTTGTCGCCGCCGAAGACGAAGTGCTCGAAGGCACACCGGCAGTCCTGAAGCGCGCTATCAAGAAGGCACCCTCGGCGATCAGCGGCGAAAAATTCAAGTTGCGGGACCTTGTGACCATCGATGATCTTCGTCCGAGCCTTGCCGAGCGCATCAGGGCGGATTTCCCCGATCTGCCGCCCGATGCCAAGATCAGCAACCGTGAACTCGCGCGCTACCGAATGCTTTATGTCGAGGAATTGCTTCAGAAGGAGCACGGCGAGTTCACCGAACTCGATCGTGAAGTCGCCGAGAGCATCGCCCGGCAAGACACCATCTCTGAAAACACCGAAGATGAGCTCGAAGAAGAGCGGACGTTCGGGGAGCGCCTGTCCGATCACCTCGCGAGTTTCGGTGGCAGCTGGTCGTTCCTCATCAGCTTTGGTCTGATTCTTGTCGTCTGGATGGGGATCAATGTGGCGGTGGGCGAAAAAAGCGCGTTCGACCCCTACCCCTTCATTCTTCTGAACCTTGTCCTGTCGTGCATCGCCGCGATACAGGCGCCGATCATCATGATGAGCCAGAAGCGTCAGGAAACGAAAGACCGTGTTCGCGCGCTCAATGATTACCGCGTGAACCTGAAGGCCGAACTCGAGATACGGCACCTTCACGAAAAGATGGATTACTTGATCTCACGCCAATGGCAGCGTCTCGCTGAAATCCAGCACATGCAACTGGAGATCATGCAGGAGGGGCGCCCGAAACGCCGATGAATGGTGGCCACCACGTTCGGATGGAACAGCAGCGGCGGACGCGCAGCGACAAAGCGTGGGCTACTGTTACGCTTTCAGTTGTGCTTTTCCGAAAGTCGACCACCTTGCATCGTAAGGTGCCGGGCAACAGCAAGGCTAACTGTCGCCGAGACCGGGCGATGGAGCAGCCAAATCGACATACAAAACCTAGAAAATGGCGGACATCCCGTTCGCCATACTTCTGTAAAACATTGTTTTTATTAAGTTATATTGAGACTATGTGACACCTGATCCAAAAATTTTGGTCATTCGAAGCGTCAGATTATAATTTCGCACTACGCGAAGATGACCCTGCAAGAGCACAAATCAGTCATGCTTCGGCTGCGCCTCGGCTATATCGAAACTAACGATGAAATGGCCTTATTGCTTGATCTCAATGACCACAAACTGGTGCGTGGTTCGCCAGCTTTTGAATTGGCCGACCATATTCGTATCGCGCGACTAATAGGACTCCAAAAGTTATCAGAAGGACGTTGAGGGCGGATAGATCTGTGGCCAAGACAGTCAAAAAGGGCGTTCCACAGTGTCCAGGCACGACTTCGATGACCGGCTAGATTGGCTGTTCCTGACACATTGCTGGGAGCCCGTTTGGTGGTCGCGCGCGGAATGGCCGGTTTCCGAAAAAATGTGGGGCATGCCAGACATTCAGACATGAAGGGTGGAGAGCGGATCGCCAACCAAGCTGGTTCATGGGGCTAGCGAAGGCTGACCACGTAAGCGAGTGCCGAGAAATTCTGCGATCGAGCAGAACCCTTGATCTGGTCGCCAAGGAATATCCCTTATCGAGCCTTCTTTTCTGCTGGTTTTACGCGGGCTTTATGCGTTTGGCCGTTTTCAGCATCGCAAACTTACGCGGAGCGAGCGTAGCGATGGGGGCATCATCCCACAGGAGATGCACTTCATGACCGATTTTCTCTTTTTGCTGGCGGGTCTCGCGGGCTTCGGGCTTGCCGCCCTTGGTGTGCGTGCGGCCGAACGTCTTTGAGGCGAGCCATGACACTCCATGCGTTATCTCTCGATGCCATGCTCGGTCTCGGCGTTTTCGCCCTTTTGCTGGTCTATCTCCTCACGGCGCTGATGCGCCCCGAACGCTTCTGAGAGCCTCTCATGACCTCCGACCTCGTCCAAGCAGCTCTCTATTTTGGTCTTCTCATTGCCATGGCAATCCCCATCGGGCGCTACATGGCAAGCGTATTTGCAGGCCAGGCCCAGTTTCTGGCGCCTATCGAACGCGTCATTCTGGCGCCAGCGGGGACAATTGCCCGGCTCGATCAACGCTGGACGGCCTATGCCCTGGCGCTCCTTGCCTTCAATGCAGCAGGTTTTCTGCTGCTTTTCCTCATCTTGCGCTTTCAGCATCTCCTGCCGTTCAATCCCGCCGGCATGGAGCCGCTTTCCGGCCATCTCGCCTTCAACACCGCGATTTCCTTCGTGACCAACACGAACTGGCAGTCCTATGGCGGTGAAACGACCATGTCCCATTTTTCCCAGATGGCGGGTCTGACGACACAGAACTTCGTCTCGGCTGCTTCTGGCATGGCTGTCGCGGCGGCCGTGGCGCGCGGCTTTGCCGGTCGACAAGTCAAAACCCTTGGCAATTTCTGGCAGGATCTCGTCCGCTCGACGCTCTATATCCTGCTGCCGATGTCGCTGGTTTTGGCGCTGGTGTTCGTCGCGCTTGGCGTGCCGCAGACCTTGCAGGCCTCTGTCGATGCCACAACGCTTGAGGGAGCGAAGCAAACCATTGCGCTGGGCCCTGTGGCCTCGCAGATCGCAATCAAGCAGCTTGGTACCAACGGCGGTGGCTTCTTCAATGTTAATTCCGCCCATCCCTTCGAGAACCCGACTGCTCTGGCCAACTTGTTCTCGATGCTAGCGATCCTCGCGATCCCGGTCGCGTTTTGCTTCACCTACGGCAGGATGGTGGGGGACCGTCGGCAGGGTTACGCGCTCTTTGCCGCCATGGGGATCATGTTGTTGGTGGCCTTTGCCGCGCTCTATGCGGCCGAACGCATACCCAACCCGCTGCACAGCGCACTGATCGATCCGGCAACTGGCAACATGGAAGGCAAGGAGGTCCGTTTTGGCCTCGTAAATTCGGTGCTCTGGGCTGTTTCGACAACGGCGGCCTCAAATGGCTCGGTCAACGCCATGCACGACAGTTTCACGCCACTTGGTGGGCTGATTGCGATGCTCAATATTCAGCTTGGCGAGATCGTTTATGGTGGTGTCGGGGTTGGACTGACGGGCATGCTGCTCTTTGTCATCCTCACCGTCTTTCTGGCCGGCTTGATGGTGGGCCGCACGCCGGAATACCTTGGCAAAAAGATCGAGGCACGCGAGGTCAAGCTGGCTGCGCTCACGCTTCTGGTCATGCCTCTCGGGGTGCTGGTGCTTGCCGCACTCGCAATTGCAACCGGGACTGCGCAGACCTCCGTTCAGGATGCTGGCCCGCACGGTCTTTCCGAGGTGCTTTATGCCTATTCCTCCGCGACGGGGAACAACGGCTCGGCATTTGCGGGGTTCAACGCTAACACGGTATGGCACAACACCTGCCTCGGGCTTGCCATGCTGCTCGGGCGTTTCGGCTACATCATTCCGATTCTGGCGATTGCTGGCAGCCTTGCGGGCAAGAAGATCACGCCCGCTTCCGCCGGCACCTTTCCGACGCATGGGCCGGTCTTTGTGACCCTGCTGGTCGTGACGATCCTGATCGTCGGCGCACTCACCTTCCTGCCGGTTCTCGCCCTTGGCCCCATCGCCGAGCATGTCTCCATGCTCGTGGGCCGCACCTTCTGAAGCGTCACTTCAGGCGAGACGATCCCGTTTCGCCCGAAGCCAATGCACCCCTACAAAACCTGAGAAATCATCATGTCGAAAACTGTGACAGCTGAAATCGGCCTGTTTTCTCCCGCCATCTTGAAACCCGCAGCGTGGCAGGCCTTCCGCAAACTTGATCCACGCGGGCTTGTCCGCAACCCGGTGATTTTTTCGACCGCGGTTGTCTCGCTGCTCTCGACGATCCTTGTTGTTCGCGAGGGCCTGGCGGGCGGACCAACCTTCTGGATCGGGCTTCAGATCACAATCTGGCTCTGGTTTACGGTCCTTTTTGCGAACTTTGCAGAAGCCGTTGCTGAAGGACGCGGCAAAGCTCGGGCCGATGCGTTCCGCGCGACGAAGTCGAGCGTGCGCGCCAAACTACTCCTGAACCCACCCCAGCGCATTCTGCACGAGTTTCAAGATGTGGAATTGCTGAACCCCGGCGATGTCATCCTTGTCGAGGTAGGCGATGTCATCCCGACCGATGGCGAGGTGATCGACGGTATTGCCTCGATCGATGAAAGCGCGATTACCGGTGAGAGCGCGCCGGTGATCCGAGAGTCGGGTGGTGATCGCTCGTCAGTCACGGGCAGCACACGGGTTGTTTCGGATTGGCTGGTCGTTCGCGTTACAGCGCGTCAGGGCGAGACCTTTCTTGATCGCATGATCGCGCTGGTGGAAGGCGCCAAACGGCAGAAGACTCCGAATGAAATTGCACTCGATATCCTGCTGGCAGGATTGACGCTGGTATTCCTCTTCGTAGTCGTAACGCTGCCGTTCTTCGCTTCATGGTCCGGCACAACCATCCCGGTGATTTACCTCGCGGCCCTGTTCATCACGCTCATTCCGACAACGATCGGCGGGCTGCTATCGGCGATCGGCATTGCCGGGATGGATCGGCTGGTCAAAGCGAATGTCATCGCGAAATCGGGCAGGGCAGTCGAGGCGGCGGGCGATATTGACGTGCTGCTGCTCGACAAGACCGGCACGATCACCTTCGGCAACCGGATGGCCGATGCGTTCGAGCCTTTGCCCGGCATTCATGAAGTAATGTTGGCAGAGGCCGCATTCCTCGCCTCTCTCGCCGATGATACGCCGGAAGGGAAGTCCATCGTCAGCCTCGCCATGAAGAAATTCGGCTTCGCTGAGGGCGAAACATGCACGAACGCTACGTTCATTCCCTTCACGGCCCAGACGCGGATATCAGGCGTTGATCTGGTTGAAGGCTCGAGCATTCGCAAAGGGGCATCCGATGCCATTCTGCGCACACTGAATAACGATCCCGGCGCACCACTTGATGCCATCGTGCGGCGGATTGCGTCGTCAGGCGGCACGCCACTTGTCGTCGCCAAGGACGGAGAAGCCCTCGGCGTCGTGCACCTCAAGGATATTGTGAAACCGGCGATCCGAGAGCGGTTTGCGGAGTTGCGCCGCATGGGCATCCGCACCGTGATGATCACCGGCGACAATCCGCTGACTGCGGCGGCCATTGCGGCCGAGGCGGGCGTTGATGATTTTCTGGCCGAGGCGACGCCAGAGAAGAAGCTTGAACTGATCCGCAAGGAACAGGCCGAGGGTAAGCTCGTCGCGATGTGCGGCGATGGTTCAAACGATGCGCCCGCACTTGCTCAAGCGGACGTGGGGGTTGCCATGAATTCTGGCACACCAGCGGCCAAGGAGGCCGGCAACCTCATTGATCTGGATTCAGATCCGACCAAGCTGATCGAAATCGTGCTCGTGGGCAAACAGCTTTTGATTTCGCGTGGGGCCCTCACAACATTCTCCATCGCGAACGATGTGGCGAAGTATTTCGCCATTTTGCCAGCCCTGTTTGTGGCCGCTTATCCCGGCCTTGGCGTCCTCGACGTGATGGGACTTGGTACGCCACAATCGGCCATTCTCTCTGCCATCATTTTCAACGCGCTGGTGATCATCGCTTTGATCCCGATTGCACTGAAGGGTGTGAGTTATACCCCCGCTTCCGCTTCGGCGCTGCTCTCCCGCAACCTCCTCGTCTACGGTCTCGGCGGGCTTGTCGCTCCCTTCATTGGGATCAAGCTGATCGACATCATTGTCGATTTTCTCGGCCTTGCCTGAGCCAAAGCCCGGTTTTCACAAGGAATACTCCCATGAACACCTATCTCAGACCGGCCTTGTCCATCCTCCTGTTGCTCACGCTGATCACTGGCGTCGCCTATCCCTTCGCGATGACGGGGCTCGCGCAGATGCTTTTTCCGCACGCAGCCAATGGCTCGCTGATTGAGCGGGATGGGAAGCTGGTGGGTTCTGCCCTCATTGGCCAGAACTTCGTCTCGGAGCGCTACTTTCACAGTCGTCCATCCGCGACATCGACCGCCGATCCGGTGGATGCCACGAAGACGATCGACGCGCCTTACAATGCTGCATCATCAAGCGGCTCCAATCTCGGCTCGAGTTCGAAGGCTCTCAAGGACGCCATAGTCGAACGCGCTGCGGCCTATGGTCAGGGGCCATTGCCGGCTGATCTCGTCACAGCTTCCGGCTCGGGGCTAGATCCCCATCTTTCGCCCGCTGCTGCCCTTGTGCAGGTCACGCGCATCGCAAAGTCGCGTGGAATTCCCGTCGATGCGCTCCAGCGAATGGTCGAAGGCCACATTGAAGGGCGCGAACTTGGCGTGATCGGACAACCACGGGTCAACATCCTTGTGCTCAATCTGGCGCTGGACAAAATCAAACCTTGAGGTCGACACTCGCGCCATGAGCTCAGTTGAAGCCGAACGCCCGAAGCCCGAGGCCTTTCTCGACGAAGCGCGCCTTGAAGCGCGTGCCCAATCTGCGCGTGGAAAGCTCAAAATCTTCCTCGGTGCGTCGCCCGGCGTCGGCAAGACCTACTCGATGCTGGAAGATGCCCGCATGCGCAAGCGTGCGGGCATCGACGTTGTTGTCGCCCTGATTGAAACACATGGCCGCGCCGAGACTGCGGCACTCCTCGGCGAGCTGGAATCCTTACCTCGGCGCGCAGTCGACTATCGCGGGCAGACGCTGACCGAACTTGACCTCGACGCGCTTCTGGCCCGCCGACCGCGGCTCGCACTGATTGATGAATTGGCCCATACCAATGCGCCGGGTTCGCGCCATCCCAAGCGCTGGCAGGACGTCATGGAGGTTATCGATGCGGGAATCGATGTCACCACGACCCTCAACATCCAGCATATCGAAAGCCTGAATGATGCGATTGCGCGAATAACCGGTGTTCGCGTGCAGGAGACCGTTCCGGACGAAGCCCTGCAACGGGCGGATGACATTGAGTTGATCGACCTGCCCCCGGAGGAACTGATCAAGCGCCTCAACGACGGCAAGGTCTATGTGCCGCAGCAAGTCGGGCGGGCCCTCGAAAACTTCTTCACCAAGGGCAAGCTTACCGCCTTGCGCGAACTCGCCCTGCGAACCGCCGCGAGCCGGGTTGATGCCGATATGCTGGCGTGGATGGATGCCAATGCGGTCCGGGGGCCTTGGCCAACGGATGAACGCCTGCTGGTTTGCGTCAACGAAGCTCCCGTTGCGAAAACCCTGGTGCGCACCGGCAAACGCATGGCGGATCGCGCGCGCATTCCTTGGCTCGCTGTGACTGTCGTAACACCCCGCCACGAGGCGCTGGGAGCTGAGGCTAACCAGATGACGCGCGAGGCGCTCACGCTGGCTGCAACGCTTGGTGCAGAAACCGCGACGCTGTACGCCGAAACCGATGTCGCTGGCGAATTGCTGACGTATGCCCGCAAGAACAATGCTAACCGAATTTTGGTTGGTCGGGCGCGTTCGCACAGTTCGTGGCTTCAACGCCTGTCTGGCACCTTCCGCGAAGCCGTTTCTGAAAGGCTCCTCGATCAAGGGACAGATTTCGAGATTACGGTGATCTCTCCCCACGCCAGACTCGCTCGAAAAATGGCGAAGAAGGCTGTCGCTTCAAGCCATTGCGCTTGGCGTGGAAAAAGCCGGATGATGATTGAAGCGGCGGGCTCGGCGGGTCTTGCCACACTAATCGCCTGGCCACTCTGGCCCTTTGTGCCTGTTGCAGCGATTTCGATTCCGTATCTGGTGGCGGTGTTGCTGGTCTCGTTCCGTCAGGGACTTGGCGGCGCCATTCTCGCCAGTACGCTGGGATTTCTCTCCTTCAATTTCTTCTTCACGACGCCCTATTATTCCTTCGAGGTGGAGCAGCATGAATCCGTTGTCGCGCTGATCGTCTTTTTCATCAGCGCCATTTTCACGGGGACGCTCGCCAGCCGGCTCAAGGCACAGGTCGAGAGCATGCGTGCGGCTCAACGTCGTACCGAGACGCTCTATGATTTTGCGCGCAAGATCGCTTCTGTCACCAAGACGGATGACGTGCTCTGGGCGGCTGTGTCGCATGTCGCCCGCGTGCTCGATTGCCATTCCCTTATCTTGATGCCGGATGCCCGCGGAGCACTGCAACAGGTGCAAGGCTTCCCCAGTATCGACGAACTGGATGCGCGCGCCGAAGGTGCGGCGCGCTGGGCCTATGAGAAGAACGAACCCGCCGGCCTCGGCACTTCGACCCTGCCGATGAGTGAATGGTTGTTTGTTCCTCTCTCCACTGCGCGTGGGGCCTTCGGGGTGATCGGCGTGCAATTCCGAGACAAGGCGCGGACACTGGACCCGGAGACAAGCCGATTGCTGATGGCCGTTGAGGATCAGGTCTCTGTGGCCGTCGAGCGCACGCGATTGACCAATGAGCTGGCAAATGCTCGCGTTTCTGCCGAAAGCGACAAATTGCGTACGGCATTGCTGAATTCGGTCAGCCACGATCTCCGGACACCGCTGGTCAGCGTGATCGGCGCCATCTCCAGCCTCGCCGATAAGACGCAGCATCTCTCTGCATCCGACAGTCAGGAATTGACGCAGACGGCACTGGATGAGGCCCGACGGCTCGATCGCTATGTCCAGAACCTCCTCGATATGACGCGGCTCGGCCATGGCGCCCTGAAGGCAAGGCGGGCCGCGGTGGATTTGCGTGAAATTGTTGGTCGTGTCCGGACGGATCTGGAGCGCGTCCTTGGTCAGCACACACTCGTCGTAGAGATGCCGCGCAATCTGCCAATGGTCGATGTCGATCCGGTTCTTATAGGACAAGCGTTGGCGAATGTGCTCGAAAACGCAGCGAAATATGCCCCAGCTGGCAGTAGTATCTTGATATCGGCACATGTGAAGGCGCCCTGGATGCATTTGGCCGTTTCGGACGAAGGTCCTGGGATTCCAGCGTCGGAAAAAGAGCTCGTCTTTGACGCCTTCCATCGTGTTTCGCGTGGGGATGGCCAACCCGCTGGAACCGGCCTCGGCCTTGCGATCGTTCGCGGCTTGATCGAAGCGCATGGCGGGACAGTCAAGGCACGGGATGGCTTGAGTGGGAACGGGACCATCATTGAACTCACACTTCCTCTGGCGCAGGAGCGTTGCACAGAGGAAAGCGAGGCTCCATGATTGATGCCATCCCGACCGTTTCCCGCATTCTTGTCATTGATGACGAGGCGCCAATCCGGCGGTTCCTGAAAATAACGCTTGAGAGTGCTGGCTATCAGGTTCTGGAGGCTGAGCGCGGGCGTGCGGGAATCGAACAGGCGGCAACAGCTGCACCGGCTGCTATTGTCCTCGATCTCGGCCTGCCAGACATGGACGGCAAAGCGGTCATCGCGGCCATTCGGGAGTGGTCAAAAGTACCGATCCTGATCGTATCAGTGCGAGATGCCGAAAGCGAAAAAATCAAGGCACTTGATTCAGGGGCCGATGATTACGTCACCAAACCCTTTGCGACTGGTGAGCTTCTGGCTCGCCTGCGAGTTCTCTTAAGAACGCGCAGCGACAGGCCTCAGGAAAACACGGAAATCAACCTTCGCGGGCTTGCGATTAACCTTGCTGCCCGAACAGTGCGGGTCGAGGGGGCTGAGATTAAACTCACTCGCAAAGAGTTTGATGTTCTCGCCATCCTCGCCCGATACGCCGGACGCCTCGTCAGCCATAAGATGCTGCTCGAAACGATTTGGGGCAGCGCACATGCGGAGGATACGCACTACCTCCGGATTGTGGTCGGCCACTTGCGGGATAAGTTGGGCGATGATGCTGCTGATCCCAAATTCATCATTACAGAACCGGGCGTTGGCTACCGCCTGCCTTCAGAATGAGTTCTGCGCTGTTGCAAAAGGTTCTTGTAACTCACCATTGCCTTTCTAGACGCTTGGAATGTCCGGTTTCGGTCGACCGCCCGTGGGACAGCGAACAACCGAACAAGGGGGGCGCATTTCTGCCGTTAGGGGGGGCCGGAAGCGGAATGGCAGGTTTGGGAAATTGTACCGTTAGCAGCGGTCATTGGCAGGTCTGGTCGAGATCTGACTGTGAGATCTGGGTATCCAATCACCTTTACATCCGAAGGCGGTATGAGACCGGGACCGAGAAGGTAAGGTCTTGCACTGACGTGTCCAGGGCATGTGGGTAGGGCTCTGCGCGCCGCACCATGGCAAGCGCTTCCTGATCGAGGATGAGCACGCCGGACGCCCGCTCAATGGCGGCGTCCATCACGCGACCCTCGTGATTGAGCGAAAACCGGATCACCACTTGACCACCGCTCACGTTCCTCGGCATGCCACTTGGGAAGCGCTTGAATTTCGCCAGATGGCGGGCGATTCTTGCCCTATAAGTATGGTTTGCTGCGGCAACCGCCTCGGCGCTGGGCGTCATTACTGGCGCGACGTTCGCAACAGAGATGACCCGATCCTCGGCCTTAAACGTTACGGGCTCCGGGTCGTCGATTGGGATGCGAATCTCCGGCTCGTCTTCCGCCTTCTGCTCTTCCGGCTTCCGGTCTGGCGCTTGGGCAGCCTCAGTGGAGGGCGGCATGGTGCTCATGGGATCAGGCGGCTGTAGCGGGAGTTCGGACATGGGGAGCGACACCGCTTCGGCCTCAGCGATCACCATGTCGACCTCCATGATCGTCTCGCCCGCGCTCGGCGGTTCCTCCGCTAGTCCGGAGAAGGCGAGAAATCCCAACGGCGCGGCATGCAAAGCGAGTGAGAGGAGAAAAGCCGCAAGCGCCGTTGCACGTCCGACCGCGCGAACGGTCGGCACCTTGCTTGGGGCGGGCCCTTC
The DNA here is from genome assembly GCA_002256205.1 of Rhizobiales bacterium PAR1. Taxonomy (GTDB): domain Bacteria; phylum Pseudomonadota; class Alphaproteobacteria; order Rhizobiales; family Beijerinckiaceae; genus Rhabdaerophilum. Next base: position 24,652 of record NKIW01000005.1, on the reverse strand, counting down.
GCCGAAAGCCAGCATGGCCGCGCAATCAGGGTTTGGGTGCATGCCCGCTTCCATGGCCGTGCCCCGTGTTCGTCGCTGGCGTGTGGCCAGCCGGTCCATGACGCGCGGGCGGATGGCCGCCGCCATCGATGACGATTTCGCCATCGAAGGAATCAAGCGTCGCGACATGTTCGCGTGGGAGACGGGCTTCCTCGCGGGCCACGCCGCGCGCGAGTTCGGCCGCAACGCCCGGTAGAAGGCCCATGCGGATGAGGCTATCCTCTTTTCGGAGCGCGTCTCCGGCGCATAGCGCGATGATCCATCCCGCTGACTTCCTGCGTAGCAGTGCACGACCGCCGCGCCCCTCTTGCCGCCAGCCGGCTACGGCGACATCGCCGACCACCACCACCGGAACCACCTCGAGCCGGGCTTCCGGCCTGTCGAACTCGCGTATCAGGGCGGCCTGCGCCGCCGCGATATCGCTTTCCTGCGCGCGCGCCGCGATAATTCCAGCCCCGCCGATCAGCATGGCCAGCACCAGCGCCAAGTGCACAAGTTTCCGTTTCAGTTGCGCCGGCCTCACCATTTGACGTTCACACCGCCGATGACGGAGAGGCCGTTGCCGGGGTTGTAGAGGTTCGGATTGCCGGCTGCGACGAAGTCATGCACCACGTTGGCTGAGGAGATGTACTTGCGGTTGGTGAGGTTCTTGCCCTCGATAAAGGCCGACCACATCTTGCCGCTGTCGTAGCCCATGCGTGCGCCGAGAAGCGCATAGGCAGCGGATTTGGTGGTGTTGGTGTTGTCGACGAACGGCGCTTCGGGCGCCCATTCCACGTTCGGGCCGATGAAGAAGCCGCTTGGATGCTTGTAGAGCAGTTCCGCGCGGACATAGTGGCGTGGCACACCCGGAAGCTGGTTGTTGCCCCAGACAGCATCGTTGCGGAACCGGAAATCGTTGAAAGTGTACGAGGCGTTGAACCAGAGCTTGTCGCCACTGGAGACGGCGGACTTCCAGATCGCGGCGCCGAAGCCTGCCTCGATGCCCTGATGCACGGTGCGGCGGGTGTTCTCTTCCGAGCAGGCGCCGAACATCACGTTGACGCACTGGAACTCGTTATTGAGCCGCGAATGATACGCCGTGACATCCCAGGTGTAGTCCTCCTCCCGGCCACGCGTGCCGATCTCGAAGGTCGTAGCGCGCTGGACCTTGAGCGAGGTAAAATTCGCTACCAGCATACCCTGGCCGAAGGTCGGCACTTCGGCACTGCGCGACACATTGGCAAAAATCTGCGCCTTCGGCGTCAGGTCATAGACGACGCCAACCTTCGGGTTGAGCGTCGTGTAATCCTTGTTGAAGGTCGCGGGCAGGGTCCAAGGGAACATGCCGTAAACGCCGTCCTGCTTCCGGTTGGCCAGAAGTACCTGAACTCCAGTGACCAGCGAAAGATCCGGGCGGACATAGAAAGCGTTCTCGCCGTAGAGGTTGATGTTGTTCGAATGCTGGCGTGCCTGCGACGACAGCGGCCCCTTGGTGGCGCCCGCGCCGTTGACATACTGGAGCGCATCCGTGCTGCCGTTATGCAGCTGGACGCCCGCGAGGAAGCGGTTCCGGTAGCCTCCGATCTTGCGATCATCGCTCAGGCGGGCGAAGGCACCGTAATCGTTGTACTTGTAATCGAGCCATTCGAAAATCGGGTGCATCAGGTGGCGATTGACGTAGAAGCCACCGAATTCCACCGTGGTTGTATCGAATTTCAAGGTCGTCTTGTTGCCGATGCGGAAGCTGTCAACATTGCGCTGCCAGTTGTTGGCGACATTGACGCCCGCCGGCGTGCGGGGGCTGTGCAGTGCCGTCCAGCGATCTACCTCACCGGGGATGCGCTGACGAATGGTGTTGGCGTTGAGATAGAACCGCGTTTCGGCATTCTCGTTGAAGCGATAGCCGATGTTGGCACTTCCCCGGACCGAGGAGCCGCCGGAATGATCACGGAACCCGTCCTGACGCTGGTGCGCGAGGTTGATGAAATAATCGAACGGACCGTGTACGCCGCCGGAACTCACCTGCTCGCGGATAAAGCCGAAGCTGCCGCCGGTCAGCGAGGCTTGCGCCCTTGCTGAATCATGGCCCGAAGGCGTCACGAAGTTGATCGCACCGCCCAGTGTGTTGGCGCCGAGAGCGAGGCCGTTTCCACCCTTGAAGACCTGCACGAAGCGATAGGCGCTGGGGTCAATTTCCTGAAAATCGCCGTAGCCATCCGCTGTGTTGATTGGAAGGCCGTCCATATACATCAGCACCCCGCGCAGATGATAATTGCGCGATAGGCCCGAGCCGCGGATCGAGAGACGAGTATCCTCGCCCCATTTGGGCTGGGCAAAGACGCCCGGCACGTAATCAAGCACATCCTTCGGCGTGATCGCCTGCTTCTGCTTGAAATCCTTGTCTTCCACCACGCTTACCGCACCCGGCACGCGCGCCGCCTCAACGATGGCCCGCGCAGCCGTTGGTGCTGTCAGTGAGGCCGGACCTGCCGGAACAGCTGACGGTGTGGCACTCGCAGGACGGGAGGTCGCCGCAGGGCGCGTTTCGGCAGGGCGGCGGACAGCCCGGTTCGCGCGCGGTTGCGGCGCGACGCGGCGCGCCTCGACCTTGAGTTCCGGCAGCGGAGCGGCTTGTTGCGCGGTAGCTTCTGCGAGACTAAAGACCAGCAGCAACGGCAGGGTGGAGACGGCAGCGAGCGTTCGATTGGTATAACGGTATGTCATGACGCCTGTTTGACTTTCATTTTCTTGATTAAGCATAGCTCTGATTTTGTTCAGGGTTTTGCAGTGCGGGCGGCAAGGACCGTGGCCTCCGCCGTCTTGAGGAACTCGACAAACATCGCATCCATCATGCTCTTGACCTCAGGTGGGGCCTTCTCGGGGCTACCAGCATTGAAGGGGGGCTGCGGGTCGTATTCCGCCAGAAGTTGAACCCCTTCGGCGTAGTTTCGATCACGGAGTTCGCCGACGAGCCCGAGCCCGAAATCGAGCCCGGCGGTCACACCGCCGCCAGTGATCCGGTTGCGATCACGCACCACGCGGCCCTCGGTCGGGATCGCACCGAACTTCGACAGGAGCGCCTTGGTGAGCCAGTGCGAGGTCGCCTTGTAGCCATCAAGGAGACCCGCGGCGGCCAGCACCAGTGAACCGGTGCAGACCGAGGTGACGAACTTGGCGCGCGATCCGCGATCCTTGAGAAAACGGATCGTCGCCTCATCCCGGATGGCGGTGAGCGTGCCGAGTGTTCCGCCCGGAACGCAGAGAATGTCGAGGTCCGCCGGGCAGTCCTCGAAGCTCGCTGAGGGGACGAAAACCAGTCCGGTATCGGATTTCACCGGGTCCTTTGTCTTGGCGACGATATGGGTCTTTGCCCCCATCAGATTGGTTAGCATGTAATGCGGACCAATCATGTCGAGTGCGGTAAAATCCGGGTATATCAGGAAGGCGATCTGTTCCTTCCCAATCCAGTGCGGCGGCGTAACCGACATATCGTGTCCGGTCGGTTGCTGGCCGGCCTCAGGCGTGGAAGACTGAGCTGCGGCGGGAAGCGGGGCAATGCCTCCCGCCGCAACAGCCAGAGCGAGGGACGCGAGGCCCTCGCCGAGCCTTCTGCGGGTCATGTCATGCGCATGGGTTTGCATGGCGTGCTCCTCAGAATTTCTTCGAAATGGTGGCGTAAACGGACGTCGGCGCACCCGGCACGACACGACCGGCGAAGTACTCGTAGCGTGTGAAGTACTTGGTATTGGTCAGGTTCTTGCCGACGATGGAAAACTTCCAGTTGTCGTACTCATAGGCGATCTTGGCATCTATGGTGGCATAGGCCTGTGTCCGCCAAGTGCGACCGAGTTCAACCATCTGGCCGGAAGCGGCATAGACGCCCGCACCGAATGAAAGCCCCTTCGCTACACCCGAGGTGACCAGGTAATTCGCCCAGAGACGTCCCGTATTGCGGGGTACGCCCGGAAGCGGCTGACCGACATTGGCGGCTGTCGTGTCCTTCTTCACTTCGGTGTCGGTGTAGGCGTAGTTGGCGAGGAACGACCAGTTCGCATTCGGCTGGTAGATCACATCGGCTTCAAAGCCACGCGAGCGCTGTTCGCTCGACTGGATTGAGGTGAAGCCAAAGGTTGCCGGGTCCGCGACCGGGACATTCTTGCGGCGAACCTCGAACGCCGCAAGCGTCGCCGAGAGGCCAAAATCGGTGTTGAGCTTGATCCCGGCCTCCGCCTGCTTGGAAAGTTCCGGCTTCATCGGCGCGAGGCTGAGAAGATAAGGAACTGGCCTCATGCCCTCGGAATAGCCTGCGAAGAGCGTGATGCTCTTCGTCACATCGAATGCGGCACCAATGCGCGGCAGGAACTTCGTCGTGTCAGTTTTGGCAAGATTTGAGCCACCAGTGAGGAATGCGCGGGTGCCCGTCAGATCGTTGTCGCTGACCTGAATGCGGGCAAGACGACCGCCGGCCACGAGATGAAACCGATCATAAAGGCTCGATTGCACCTGAGCCGTCGCGCCCATGACGGAGTACCGGTTGCGTGCGTCGATATACGTGCCCCAGAACGGGCCGGTCTCCGAGTAGGCCGGGAATGGCCCTGTGAGGTAGTTCGTCGGCGTTCCGACAAAATCACCGAACATCTTCCCGTTGTCAGTGACACGGTTGTAGTCCACCGCGAACAACGCCGTATGCTTGGCCGGTCCGGTATCGAACCTGGCCTTGAGCGTTTCGTTGAAGCTGATTTCCTTCGTCGTTTGATCGATCTTGATGTTGTAGACGTCGAAGGAACTGCCGGCAGATGGCGTGTTCGAGGTAAGCCCCTGAGACGGCTCGTAGTACTTGGATTGCCCGACGCGCAGAACCGTCGAGCTCGACCATGTCGAGTTGAATTCGTGATCAAGCTTGGCGGTCAGGCTGGCAAGATCAGACTTCGTACGCGGGACATCGGGGCTGCCCGGAAAGAGATGACGGCGGATCGAGAAGGCCGAACGATCAAGAGTTCCGATTGTCGGAAGTCCGGAATAATCCTGCTGCTCGCGCTTCGAATAATGCCCCTGCAAGGTTAGGGTTGTTCCGCTGTTGTTGGTAAGAACCAGTGTCGGGTTCAGCGTGAAATTCTGACGCGTGAGCACATCGATGAAGCTATGCGCGTGCTCGTATTGCCCCGTCATCCGGAACAGAACCGTACCGTCCTTATTGAGCGGCTGGTTGATGTCGAAATACGGGCTGATCGTGCGGAAGCTACCACCCGTGAGGCCAAACTCGGCAAAACGCGTTGCTGTCGGCAGTTTGGAGACCGTGTTGACGACCCCAGAGGTGGCGTTTGCACCACCCGAAAACAGGACGCCCTGCGGCCCCTTGAGCACCTCGAGCCGCTCGACATTGACAGTGAGATCACGCGCGCCAGCATCGTAGTAGTTCGGCAAGCCATCAACGACGCGCTCGGCGGCAAACCCCCGGATTTTTGGGTTAAGTTGGCCGAAGGTCAGCGGATTGAGCGGCAGCACGCCTGAGACATTGGTCAGCGCCTCGCTGATCGTCTGTGCGCCCTGATCCTCCAGGACCTTGCGCGGCAGGACCATCACGGACTGCGGTGTATTCTGGATCGGAAGATCGGTCTTGGTCGCCGAGAGACTTGTGATCGCCTGATAGCCGCGCACCGGGCCGGCGGTTGTCTTCTCAATGGCGCGTCCGCCGACAAGCGGTACCGCCGGGGCTGGTGTCGCCACGGCAGCGGGGCGCGGTGCAACGGCACGAGGTTGGACACGCGTGGGACGGCGCGCTTGCGGCCTTGCAGGCGCGGCACGCTGGCCTTCAACCCTCAATTCTGGCAGTGGCGCTGCCTGCTGCGCCAGAGCGCCTGTAGCCCCGAGGGCGATGAGAAGAGCGACGGAAGACACAGCCGTGCGGAACGGCCGAACAGACACAAAAGACATGGAAAACCCCTGCAATGGACATCAGGCCGCTTTCGAGGTGGCTCCTCGCGCGGCTTCTGGTTCAATCAGGCAGGCGAAAGCGCCCGCCAGTCAGGCAGGGATAGGTGGAGCTCTGGATTGTGAGGGCGTCGCTGTCGTAGCAGGCGGCGCGCGGCTCTGCTGTTGCCCGAAGACAACGGGTATGACGAGCGTTGTTGGCTCGACGATATCGATGACGCCCGAGAGAATAGCCACCGGCGTATCCAGCGCAAAGCGCAAGCCGGGAAGGCAGCAGCCGAGGTCATGCCCGTGCTTCTTGGGTGTGCCGCCTTCGTCGTGGCTGGAACTCTGGTCCAGCGTCAGGCAGAGAATGCCGAGTGCGGCATCAATACCGGCGGCTTCGTTCGCTTTCGCGCGAGCGAGCGGCATCAGAATGGTCTGAGCGGCAAGGAAATAGGCAAGGAGCGGCGCGAAAAACGCACGCATCGCCAATTGCCAGAAATGTCGCCGGGACCCCTTCATAACGTTTCGTTTACGATTTTCCCGCCAGAGACTCAAGAGCCATTGATCCACCCCCCCCCTTGTTGCGAAACCGGTGCGGCTTCGCTGGCAGGAGGCTTGCACGTCTTACATGTACTTGCGTTGATGTGCCGCAGGTTTGGTACCCGATAGAACCCAGATCAAATCTGCGGCTTTATTTCCGACTAGCAAGCCGTTTCATCGAACCGTTTCAGTGAGCCGGCCACCCGGTAACATACGGGCGAGTGTGCCATCCTTGAGGATAGTCTGGTGCGCAATAGCCGCCGCAGCGTGGAGCCCCACGAGAAGCATCATGGCGTGAGCGGCTACCTCGTGCGCGCCCTCCAGCGACTTCGCTAGAACCTTGTCTTGCCCAATTGGCGAAGGAAACGCTAGCAACCCGAAAAGCCCGACATCGCGTCCCTTGGCCCAGGCGGCGAGCAACCCGAGAACGGGAATCGCGAGCATGGCTGCGTAGAGACCAAGGTGAACAAGCTTTGCTGCCAATGCCGTGCATTTGGTTGCCGGCAGCGGGACAGGAGCAGGGACAAAATTCCGCCACCCGATGCGAACCATCGTCAATCCGAGAACGAGAATGCCGATCGACATATGAAGTCCAAGCAGTAAAGAGCGAAGATCACCTTTGGGAATTGCTTCACGACCAATGCCAATTGCGTAAGCAGCGATAACGGCGAGAGCAGTCATCCAGTGAAGACTTTGAGTAAATGGGTCGTAGCGATGCTGTGTCATAGTCTAATCCTGAAGAAGCTGATGTCTCTAGCGCCTTGCAATCGCCAAGCGCCAAAACCCATCAGCCACGTCGATCTGACGACAAGCTGAATGTGACCAAGATTTCTGTTCAGGTTCCTGTCAGGCAGGGTGCCCATATGTCGTCAAATTTTCCTGCATTTGGGACATCCGGAACCAGACAAGCGGAGAAACTACAAAACGCTGCGAGGTTCCCATTTCTTGCCGAATGGACCGGTATTGCTCAGGCAGGCTACTAAGGCGTCAATACCGGCACGGTGCTTATCTTGCTTGCTGAAGTCCGTGGCTAGGCAACCTTCTAGTATTCGTTCCGTGTAAAGCTATCGGCTGACTGATTCAGCGGTAATTGGCATTGGCCGTCATCCCCATCTATGCGAGCGAAGGCTAGGAATGTTAGGCCTCTCTCACAAGGACGGGATAAGCATACGCATGGCTTGGGACCTATACGAAGACGGGGCTTCCCTCGGCACTGCCGGCGAAGATGGCGGCACGATCGTTGCCGATTTCGAGCACGATCTCGGGGCCCGCATGACGTTGGAAGCCCTTGGCGATGGCACCTGTTTCGCCATGACCTGCGGCATTTATGGCTGGTTTTTCCATACACGCTTTTTCAACAGCCGCGAGGAGGCCGACAGGGCCACAGTCGACATGCAAAGCGCGCTCAATGTCATCCTCCAGTCCTATCCCGCGAAGGATGATGCGGATTACGACGCGAAAACCGAGGCCTTCGGGGATGCCATTTCCGCCTTTGTTGATGCCTATCCCTAGTTGTTTGTGCGGAAGTCAGCGGCTCTTCTGGAGCTGTTGCGCGCCACTTGGAATCGACGCCTTCTCGCTGCCCGGCTGGCGCGCGGCGCTGAGAAAGCCGTTGATCACAGGATTGCGGCTGACAGCCTCCTGCCCGGCTTCAATCAGTAAGTCGACCTGGTCCTGCGGCAGCTTGAAGCTCGTCTCAATGGCGCCGAGGCGCGCTTTCTTTTCAGGGATCTGGTCGAAGGCTAACTCGCCGCTATGAAACTTGATGTCGCGACAATTCCAGCCTGTTAACGTGCCGCGATACTTCAACACCTCACCCGAGGGCAGTTTGCAGCGCCATTCGATGAGATCAGCTTGCCATTTGTTGATGGTAAGCTGGAAGGCATCGAGCCCGAGGCGGACCGTGGAATTTATCCCGGTATCGAGCACGGCTTGCAGAAGCGGGATCATACCGGGGGCGTCGCGGCTCTTCGCCCAGTCAGCATTGGTCGCGCGCCCAGAATTCACGGTGACAAAGAGCGCGTTTTTCAGCCGAACAGCCTGACGTGGGGTCAGTGGCGCATAGGGCGTATCGGCAGCAGCACGGGCGAGAGTCAAGCCGGAAAGGCCGAAATTGTCGGTAATCCCGCCATCGAGCAGCCGGATGAATTTCATCTTTTCGGTGTCGCGATAGGCATAAAGCGCACGCGCAAAAGCTTTGAGAACCGCTGGCGCGCCTGCCTGTTCGTCGGCATAGCGAACCCATGGCGGCATCGTATAGGCGCAGCGCTCGGGGAAAGTTTCGAGCGCGATCGGCGCAAAAGCGACCGGCACAGCTGCAGAGGCTGCGACCGCTTCAGAAACCGGCAGTTTTGCGAGATCGCTGCAAAATGCCCGGAAGGTGTTCGGTTCGAACACAAAGGGCGTCTGGTTGGCAATATCCGAGGCATTCAGCCAGACCACGGGCCGTTTGCGTGCCAGAATGGCTTCGAATGTCGCCCCCTCGAACAGGTTCTGGTCGAGCCACTGCGGCAGGTTCGAGCGATCATTGGCGCCGCCGTTGAAAGCGCGGGCGAGATTGGTCGGGCGCAGAAGCGAGGTGTGGAGGTTCTCCTCGGCGTCACGGAGCAGGAAGCGCTCGCGAAAATCCATCAGGGCGCCCTTGCCCTTGAGCCCGAAATAGGCCGCGGTGACCGAGCCGCCCGAAACACCGGAGACAAAGTCGATCCGGTCGAGCAGAGTCAGGGCATGATCATTCCTGGCGGTAATCGGCGTTGCGGCAAAGGCCTTGAGCACGCCAAAGGAAAACGCCGCCGCGCGCGTTCCGCCACCGGAAAAGGTCACGCCGACGAGCGTTTCCGATCCCGCATCCATCGGGAAAACATCGGCGGCGATATTGGCGCCGGGATTTCTGGAATCCTCTACCGGCGCGTTGATCGGCAGGATATCCAGCGCGGAACAGCCTGCCAGCAGGAGATGCAAGGCAACAACGAGGCTCGCCGGACGCAGGCTCATGATCAACTCGTACGCAAAAATCAAAAATTACTGATGCCGATTGTTGCGGGATATCTGCGCGATCCGCAAGGGCGCTTGCTTGGACACGATAAAATTGCTGGAGGCGGAAGCTCAATGAGTGCTCATGGCAAGGGCCAGCGTGCTTCGACCCGCAGGCCCGGCGCGCCATCGTAAAGGCTAATCGCGATGCTGTGGCGCCGCGCAATCGCCCGCACCAGCGAAAGCCCGAGACCATGGCCGGGTGTTGCTTTCGCGTCTGCCGAACGCGCGAAGCGCTCGAATGCTTTGTCGCGGAATGCCTCTGGCATCCCCGGTCCCTGATCCGACAGGATCAGGAAGCCTTGTAGATCTGCCGAACCACAAGTGATCGAGACGGCTTTTCCGGGCGGTGAAAATTTCAGCGCGTTATCGAGGAGATTGGCGAGAAAACGCACCAAAAGGTGTTCTTCGCCAAGGATTGGCGCCGGCTCCGCGGCAATCACAAGGTGGATGCCCCGGTCTTCCGCAACACCCTCGTAAAGATTGACGGCCTGATGGACGAGATCGGCCATGTCGAGCAGAACGAGATTGTTCGGACTTCCCTCGGCCGCCTCGGTCGCTGCGATGTCGAGCAGCGCGGTGAAAAGTGTGATGACGCCATCTGCTTCCCTCACCCCGTCCGTCAGTGCTGCCGCAACCTTGTCGCGCCCCTGTTGATCCTGTGGTGCCGTTTCGATCTCACGCGCGGCACGGTCGAGCCCGGCTCGCAAATGAGCGATAGGCGTGCGCATTTCATGGGCCAGTGAGTCCGAGAGCGTGCGCACCCCGCGCATGAGCACGTCGATGCGGTCGAGCATCATATTGACGTTGCTAGCCAACTCACGAAACTCATCGATACGCGCATCGAGCGGCACGCGGGCGGCAAGATCACCAGAGGCCACCGCACGGCAGGTCTCGTTGATCCGGTCGATGCGACGGAAAAGCTTACGCAAGATCACGAGGCTTGCTAGGCCGGCAGCGAGAAGGCCGAGCAGCGCGGGGCCAATGAGATCCGCGCTGAGCCCCCTGAGCATCGCCTCATGGACGCTGCGGTGATGGGCAATCATCAGCCGGGAGCCATCCGCGAAATGCGTCGAGAGGCCGTCGTAACCCTCCCCGTCATGCTCGAAGTGCGTCCAATCCCGATCTTTGGCGAGATTGTTCGGCCAGAAGTCAAAATCGCCGGTGATTTTATCGCCATCGCCCGAGACGAGGAGATAAAGTCGGCGGGGTTCTGGCGCTTGCTGGCGCGCTTCAATCGCCGCTTGCAAACCAGTTGGACCAAGGCGCTGCCAGAGGTCGGCCAGACCGCCAAGATCGGCGACAATGATCGCGCGGATCTGATCCTGCGTGTAAAGCGCCGCTGTTCGATAGGCGAGAGCTGTCATGATCGCCGATGTCACGACAAAAACGGCAACGAGGGTTGCCATCAGCTGAAGCAGGGCGGTTTTGCTGAGCCGCACTTGTGTCAGTCCACTGGCCGGGCTTGCAGGATATAGCCCTCGCCGCGCGCGTTATGGATGAGCCGGGTCGTAAATCCCTCATCGAGCTTGCTGCGCAGACGGCTGACATGCACATCAACGACATTGGTTTGCGGATCAAACCGCAAGTTCCATACCCGTTCCAGCAGTAACACGCGCGGCACCACCGAACCGGCGTGTTCGGCAAGGCAGCTGAGGAGTTCGAACTCCTTCGGCGAGAGCGCGAGATATTGTCCTGAGCGGTGCACGGTTCGCGCCTTGATGCGGATTTCAAGATCTTCGACCAGCAGGATATCCGGCGAAGGCTCGCGCCGGGCGCGGCGCAGTAGCGCTCTCACCCGTGCCTGAAATTCGTCATCGGAAAACGGCTTGCTGATGTAATCATCGGCGCCGCGTTCTAGCCCTTCGACGGTGTTACTGGCGCGACCCAGCGCCGAGACGATCAGCACAGGCGTTTCGATTTCGAGCGCGCGCAACCGCGCGACGATATCAAGCCCATCAAGCCCCGGCAGCATGCGATCAATGATCAGGAGATTATAGCCGCGCGCGGCGGCTTTCAGGCCCTGCACGCCCTCCGCCACGAGATCAGGCGTGATGCCGAGCGGCTGCAATAGCCCAGAGATATGCTGCGCCATCACCGGATCATCCTCGATGATCAGGGCCCGGATCGCTCCTAGTGCCAATTCCGGATCGGCCATTACATTGCCTCGCTGCCCGCAGCCAAACTGTTCATGCCAAACCGCGACCCGGCGTCAAGTCCGGCTTTGGCATCTAGAACAAGGTAACGCCCCCGTCCACTCCGCTGGACGAGCAGGGCGACCGTGCCGTCAACCGCCATTTCCAGCGCTGATGTCACCTCTGTGCCTGTGCTGACCGCCCGCGCGCCGACCGCGAGAATGCGATCACCTGCGCGTAGACCCGCCTTGGCTGCCGGCGACTCGGCCGCAACGTTACGAATATCGCTCTGCGGCCCTGAGAAAATCAGGCCGAAATGCCTGGGCGATGGTTTCGTCGATGGTTCGGTTAGAGGCACCGGTTTATGGGCCTCTTTGCCCAGAACCAGCATCACCGGATATTCGTGATCGCCGCGCCCGAGGATGAGGCGAAGTTCCGCGCCGGGTGCCAACGGTTCCAGAACCTGCGCGAGATCGCGAACACGACTCAGGGCTTGCCCATCAGCCGTAAGAAGAATGTCACCCCCCCTAAGTCCGGCTTTATCGGCCGGGCCTCCCTTGGCGACATGTTCGACGAGAAGCCCGCCTTTGCTTAGCGCCGGGATCACCGCACTCAGCCCGGCATCTTCCCGAAACCGCAAGCCGAGAGATGGACGTGGAAGCATTCCCCCAGCATCAAGGTGCGGAACGATACGCTGGAGGATCGCCAGCGGTACGGCAAAGCTGATGCCGATATGGCGCCGCGCGCTATCCGCGATGGCGACGTTCATGCCCACGAGATGGCCGTTTTGATCCAGCAACGGCCCGCCTGAACTACCGGGGTTGAGCGCAGCATCATGCTGGATGAGATCATACGGCGAGGTCGGGCGATAGCTGCGCGCTAGTGTCGAAACGATGCCCGCTGTTAGCGTTCCACCGTAGCCAAGAGGATTGCCGAGCGCACGGACCGGCGCACCGAGGGTCAGCGGCGCGTCAGCTTGCTGGACGGGTACCCAGACCTGAGCCGCCGCCGGCGCTTTGAGCAAGGCGATATCACTCCAGGTATCAAACCCGACCAAATCGGCTAGGAAGAGATTACGCGTCGGTTGTGACGCCGCGCGGACCATGATCTTGCGTGAACCGGCAACCGCATGCGCGGCGGTCACAAGCAACCCATCCTTGCTCCAGACGATGGCCGTGGCATCAATGGTGTGCCCCTCGGCATTGATTACCGCGAGGCTCACCTGCGTCTCGGGGCGGGCCTGAACGGTGGGAGCAAGAGGTTCGGCCTCTGCGTCGGCTGCGACGAGATGGCAAGCAATCTGACAGAACAGCGCCAGCGCGTGCATCAGCACCAAACGTGTCATTGGGGAATAACCTTCAGGATCGAGCCATGCTTTTTGCGTGCTGCAAGGCTTCCTATCTGTGCCAAGTCCTCCGCGCTGTCGTGTTACAAATGCTGTCATGCGGCTATCGCCGGTTGCAAAATGGCAACCCGGGTGGTCTAGTTCTGCAACGTCACTTGCGTGAGTCCGCTATGGTCTATGATCGCGTGTTTGGTTGCCTGCTGGCGTCCTTCGTTGCCCTGAGTGCGCCCGCCGCTGCGCAGGAAAGCATGGAGCCGAACAAGATCCCGGCCTCCTCGCCCTTTCGGCTCTTGGATACCGCTGAGTTGCTGGCGCGTTATGGTCGCGAGACCTCCAATCCGCTCGCGCTGATTGTCGCGACCCAACTGGCGGATCAGGCGGGCCTCAGGACAGCCAACCGCACTGTGGAACACGAAGGCAGCAGCGCTGGCGAAGCACCAAAGCCTAAAGAGCCGAGCTGGCTCGAGGAAGCCGCTGCTTTGGCCAAGGGTGATCCCGCCGTTCTCTCGCTGCTCGATGATGTAAAAGCCTCAGCGCGCAAGGGGCTTGTGCAGGGTCTCGGTGCCACAGTGAGTTCGGTTCCTGGTTCGGGGAACGACTGGTATCGCAATCTTGCTTTCAAAGCCGGCGAATACGCTGAGGCCAAAGTTGATATCCTGAATAGCGGGGGCATTCGGCTTTTTATCTACGATGCATCCGATAACCTTGTATGCAAAGATTCTAATACATCTGCGCGCCATTATTGTGGCTGGACACCGAATGCTATCGATAAATTCAGTATCAAGATCGAAAATCGTGGCGCATCAGCCGTTAAATACAAGCTGATTACCAACTAAAGAAGTGTAACGGAAAATGTCATTATTTTCAGAATGCAAATCAGTCGGCTCGGTAGCATGATCTTTTCTGCAAGATGTTCAATTGACGTTAGAATTACTGAAATGGCTGGAGACCTTAAATGATCAAGACGATGACTGCCTCTCTTGCGATTGCCTTGCCTGTTCTTGTGGCTGCCTTCGTGCCCGGAACGGCACTCGCGCAGACGGCCACCACGCCTGGCAAGGGGCCGAATGTTGCCACGGATGCCGTGAAGCCGAGCGAGCTTTCCCCCGTCAAGCAACTCGAACTTTCGGCGACACTGGCCAAGCTCGGGCGGGCCAACAAGGACCCGCTGCAAATGATTGTCGCGGCGCAGATCCTTCAGAGCGCTGGTGCACGCTATGAGGCGCGCAAGCCGAGCGATGCCGATGCTTCGGCTGTCGTTGGCCCCGAAAAGGCGGAGAGCGTTACTTCCTTGCTCGAAGAGGCGAAGGCATTTTCGAAGAACGACAAGACCATCGTCGCCATGGCGGACGATGTGAAGGCTGCGGCAAGCAAAGGTCGCGTCGGCGGCGGAATTGTCAGCCTCGGCCAGATCACAGGTCGCACGGTTCACACCCGCGAGATGACGTTCAAGGGTGGTCAGTTCGCGGAAATCGGCCTGATCGGGATCGACACCAACAACGTCAAGCTTGAGATCTTCGATCAGGGCGGGCACCTCATCTGCCGCGATAGCGACCCAGCCTATTGCCCGTTCACGCCGGTCTGGACCGGCCCGTTCACAGTCAAGGTGCACAATAACGGCGGCGGCCTCGCGCACTACAAGCTCGAGACGAACTGAGCTTTCGGCCAAAAACAATGGCAAGTGAACTGAGACCCTTCGGGGCCTCAGCTGCCTTCGCCGACGACAATGAACGGCGCCCACATTACCGGGTGGGCAAAGGTCATCTCCGGTTGCATCATCAGATCGAGGCTGGAACGACGCAGTGCCTCGGCGCGTCCGATCTGCGCATCCCCTTGCTGGACGCCGATGGCGCCTGTGGTCAGGCGGGCGGCAGCTTCATCGTTGACCGGCCAATGCGAGACCAGCAGGGTCTGCGCGCCGGCAAAGAAAAACGCCCGCGCAAGGCCGGAAAGGCCCTCCGCGCCCGGCTTTCCGTCGCCCGCTGCGGTATTACAGGCGGAAAGAATCACCCAATCGGCCTGAATTTTGAGGCGTGCCGCTTCGGAGGCAGTCAGAAGTCCGTCATCGTCGGGACTGGCCTCTTTCGGCGGCGTGAACACCAGCGCCGGCTCTGCCAAGCCGCTGAGATCGCCCGCGATCAGCCCGTGGGTTGCAAAGGCAATCACCTTGACGGCTGAAAAATTGGTGCTCTTCACATCCTGCTCGGTCGCCTGCTGCCCCACCCGGACCGCTTCCGGCCCGGCCTTCAGGAAGCTCGCGAGGCGCCGAAGCTCGCCTTCCGTCTCGGGAAGGGATTCGAGCTGGCGCACGGCGTCGGGATCGGCGAGCCTGCCGCGATAGAGTCCGGCGAGCGTTCCGTTCCGCACCCTGCCCCTGCTTCCGGGCCCGGCGCGTCCGTCCAGCATCGGAGCGCCGAAGCCGATGAAGGGCTGGCGTTCGAGACCGGCATCGGCCCGTTTGAAGGCTCGCAATGCCCGCAGGCTTGTCACAGACGGAAGGATCGCGGTCGCCTGTCGCTTGGCCAGCCACTCGGTTTGTTGCAAGGCCTTGGGGTCGGTATCCTCGCCGGTTGGTGGCGCCGTCACCAGCAGGGCGGGCGGGAGTGATGCGAGCCCTCCGGACGCAACAAGGTAGAGCGTCGATTTCCCTGCGATAATCTTGTCGAGTGGTGCAAAGAAAGCCTGCCAGATCTCGTAGGCGGCGGTGCGATCGAACGCGAGCTGCCCTGATGCGACATCAGCGCCATAAACGGATTCGCCGCCGCGCGTTTCTGCCGCTGGCGTCATGTTGGCCCGGATGGCGCGGATACGACGGTCCAGCTCGGCGGCGGGCCAGGCGATGCGCGTCCAGTCTGCGGACGTCGTGTTGACGGCCCAGACATAGCTATCCTGTGCGGTGACGAAGGTCACGATGAGCACTTCGTCCGGGCGCAGCAATTTCTGCACCTCGGCGATGGCAAGGGGTTTGGGCGAGGTCAGTTCGAGGTAGGCGGGAAAATCCTTGGTCAGTTGTGCATCGAGGGCAGCGATCTCGCTCGCGAGTTGCCGGCTCTTCGCGCGCAGGGCCTCTGCGGCTGCCGCGTTGGAGAGCGCGCCTTGCCAGGCATCGTCGGTCTGGCGGATCTGATCGGCGAGATCCTGACGCTTGCGAACGAGTTGGGCGAGAATGTCTGTCCCGGCGGCGAAGCGGGCAGACATCTGCGCCAGCGCGCGCCCTGCAGCAGTCGTTTGGGCGTTCTGGACGGCGACAAAGGCCTCATTCATCAGTGCGGCAGGGCTGTCTGGATCGACCTTGGTCGCAGCTGTCCGAGTTGCGGGTTTGGCAGTTTGCGGCCGCTTTGCCGGGGGCTGGGCTGTTTGCGCGGACGATTCGAAAATCGAGGCAAACAGCAGGGTGGCTCCGACGAGCAATGCAAACAGGGCACGCATCTTGGTCTCCTAGGGCGCCACAACGCGCCAGCGATAGAGTGAAGCAAAAGCACCCCCCAATTCGGCGCCGGCGCTGGCAGAGCGGGCTTTTCCGGCGCCAAAGGTTGCGCTTTCGAGCAGGTTTCGGAGTGGGCTGGGTGCTGCCCCACGCGTGGTTTGCTGAAGCGTAGGTTGGGCGAGATAGCGGAAATCGGCAGGCAAAGCCTCGCGTGCCGGCTGAGGGACAGAGATGAAGATAAGCCTTTCGAGGCCGATCGGTTCGGGCGTCTTGCGCCGGGTGTTCCACGTCACGATGCGCATCGAGAGCACGCGAGGCTGAGCACCAGGCTCGATCCGCATCCCCTCCGATGGCCCCATATAGGCGATGCCGCCGCCGCCATCGACATAGAGCGGTGTGATATCAAGCACGGAAGTGCCGGTATTGCGCAGCTCAAAATAGAGCATATCGCAATGGGTCAGATCCGGCGTGGCGAGGCTTTCCCCCTCCCGCTCGAGCGGCTCGGCGTTGGAGGGGATGCGATCCCGCGCGAGATTTTCGCAAGCGCGATCATCGGCACTGAGCGCTCCGGGCGCCTGGGGCAGGATTTGAGGGCGAACGAGGAACGCCTTGATCGCGAGGTCTTTCTTCGCCCTTGCTCCTTGTTGCGTCATCAGTTCGGAGACGCGCAGGAGATTGCGGGCGCGGACAATGGTCCGCAGCCCTTCGGTTAGAGCCCGCCGGGCGCTGGCCTGATCGGACCCCAGCGTGCGCGAGGCGGTCGCGGCGCGTCCCGTTATCTCGAAAGCGGCATCCTCCTGCACGAAATAGAGCCGCCCGTCGAAAATTCTCAGACGAATATCCGCAGCGGCGTTCGCGGACACCATCGTCACGGGCAGATCGCTCTCTTCGCCAAGCGCAATGGATAATAAGGGCGTGGTGCTAAGTTCCCCCTCTGGCGGCCGCGCAACACTGAGGGTGAGGCTGGCCGCGCGTTGTGACACGCGCGCCACGAGCACCTGATCCGGCGCAATAGTGCGCCCCGAAGCGGGTGCTAGCGCAAGGCTCGCCTCATGCGCGCGGCTCTCCGTCACCGTCGCCTCGCCGAGGGGTGCAGCGAGATCCGTTGGTTCAAAAATGTCTAGCCGCGTGCCGGTTGTCACGTCATCGAGCAAGCCGCCGCCGAGCACGGCTTCCTTGCCGCGCCAGTTCACAGCAAAGCGCCGATCGCCGCCCTCAGAAGCGCCCGGCCAGCGCTGACCGAGATCGCCCCGAAACTGCGGCACCGGGGCCTGTGCGCCCCATTGCTCGTAACCCGACATGACATGAAGGGCGAGATCGCGGAAAGAACTGGCCCGCCCCGAACGCATGGCTTGCACGAGATAATACGTCAAAACGCCCTGCGGCTTCTTATCCGCGCTGAAGCCGCGCGGCAGATTGCGTTGCAAGGCGACCTGATCGGCATGGGCGGCATAAAACCCGACAAAACCGCCACTCGCCGGGGCGGCTGCGCTCTCGAAACCCGAGGCGCGTGCCGTACCCGGCCCCGCTGCCGATCGGTTGCGGGTTGCGGCTTTCGCCCGCGCGGCTTCAATTCTGGCGCGCGGGATTCCGAGCCGATCCATGTCAAGTTTCTTGGCAATTGATTCCGGCTCGGTGCCGCGCGTGAGGCCACCGGAATGACAGGCATCGACCACCAGCCAGACCAGCGCGCCCTTGTTCCGGATTAGGCGGATCGCGGCACCGATTTCTTCCGCAGTAATGGCGTTTTCCACCCGCCCGACGCTGTCATTCCACGGACCAATATCGAACGGCAGAAACAGGCGTTCGAGGCCATCCGGGCTTGGATTTACCTTGGCTTCGGGCGTTTCATCCGGCTGTTGTGAGCCATGCCCGGAGAGGAACACCAGCACCTGATCACCGCTCGCGGCATCGTCGGCAAGGCGCGCCAAGGCCTTGAGGATAGCCTCGCGTGTGGCAGCCGGGGCCTGCGGAAGCCCGGCCTTTTCGAGCCCGTCGCCCAGCAGCGTCATATCGGCATCGCGGAACCCGGTGCCACGCAAACTCTCGACCATCAGGGCGACATCATTGCGCGGACCGGCGAGTTGCAGATCGCCAACTGTCTCTTTCGGGTAATCCGAGACGCCGATGAGAAGTGCGCGATTTTTGGCGAGCGCGGGGCTTCCGGCCGTTACAAGGCTGGCCAGCAGCACGATGGCAAGCAGCCCGCGTCTCACGGCTTTTTCCCGCTGTTGGCGTAGTCCGCCCGAATGAGGTGCTCCCACGGCACCGTGACCGATTCATAATCCCAGATGAACCGGTCCTGCGCGATGCGCTCTTCTTCGCGCGGCGCGCGGTAGCCGCTGGCGGAGAGGCGCGCAGCGCGCAACGCCATCTTGGCATCGCCGTTCTTGTGGTAGGCCCAAGCGTAGAGCGTCGCGATCCACTGGGCGCGTGAATCACCGGGGCCTAGCGCCTTTTTGGTTGAGAGCTTCCAGTTGCCTTCAAGCACCTTCAGACCGAGTGCTGGGTCACCAAAGCGCAAGTGCAGCTCCGCCATCTTGAGCTGTTTGACACGAACCCGCTCGGGCGGCTCGGATTCAAGCCAGAGGCCTTCGCTAGTGGAAGCAAAATTCTCCATTTCCTTGATGTTGCCGAGGCGCGCGTAAACGACCGTGGCGATCTCAGCTACGAGTTGCTTGCGCCGGTTTGCGGCAGTCTGCTCATCGCCCCAGAAAACCCCGATGGTGCCAGAGAGGATATCCTCTGCGGCGCCTTCCAAAATCTCTTGCGCCTTGGCGTTGTTCCCATGGTCGAGCTGATAGGTCAGCTCCAGCATGGCATAGTCGAGCAAGTGACCAGCGCCATGAGGGTGGAGCTTGTGCGGCCCTTCCTTATGGAAATAGGTTTGGGAGGGGATGAGGCGACGCGCATTCAGTACCGCCTTTTCAAGGAGGGCGGTATCGCCGGAAATATTGGCTTTCTTGCCGATTTCCAGCCATTCGCTCAGCGCCGAGGATGGCCAGTATTTCTCTTTCTCGGCGAGGCGATCGCGGAAGAGATTGTCGATAGCAAACTGGTCCTTGCGCGCATGGTAGGTCTCGTAGAGCGCGCTTTCGAGTACATTGATGCCGAGTTGGCAGGAATAGGGCTCTCCCCGTAACAGGGCGAGCCAGTCGCGGATCTTTGTCTCATTCTTTTCCTTGATCAGCGCCTGAATTTCCTGCCCGATGCGCCCCGTATTGTAATAATCCGCTGCTTGATCGACCGGTATTTTCGCAAAAGCGGGCCGCAAGGGCGCAGTGGGAAGCGTGCGGTCACAGGAGGGAAACAGTTCCTCCTTGAAGGGAAACGGCACCACGCGCACGGTGACATTGTCGCGCACGACCCAGCCCGGAATACTTTCCGGGTAGGCTGCGGGCGCCTCGGGCAAGCTGAAAAAGCTCGCAATGGCCCAGAGAAACAGGATAAATTCCATCACGAGGCCTAGTATTTGCCGGTTAAGTCACGTCGTTTTCTGAAGGTATCGGCGGCCAATTTCACCGTCAAATGACAATGGCTGTCATCATTCACAGGCTGCCCCTTTTTGACGCAGCGCAATAGCCAGAGGCGCTTTTCGCAGGGCATTCTCGCTACGGAAAAAGGATTACGGCATTCGTCATTTGACGTTGCCGGTGAGGCCATGTCACCGTTTTCATGACGCGGATGGATCGCGGATTTTGGAGAATCGTCCGATGAAGTGGGCAGCTGTTGCGGTCCTTGCCTTGACCAGTCCGGCAGCGCTTGCGGCCCCGGCGGTTGCGCCGGCCTGTCCGTTATTGCGGGCGGTCTATACCCCCATCGAGGACGAGGGCTTCGGCAAAATCGAGAACTACGAGCTGTTCCACAGTGAAAAGACCTTGCCGTTCAATCAGGCGAAGGCTGTGATCACCATCCGCGCGCCGGCCAATGGGCTGGTCGAGAAGATGCGCTCCTATGATTTCGGCTTTGCCTTCACCAATGGCTACGGCGGTACACATCTTGAGTTTTCGGGCGAAAGCGCGAAAAGCGCGCGCTACAAGTTGCCGCGCGGCGAGAGTGAAGACAATGTGCCGGGCTCGCTCATTCTCTATTTTGACGAAGATCTGAAAACCGTCGAGCCTCTCGGCGAGGGTGAGCAAGCTGCACCCGCCTATCTTCTGATGCCCGATATCGGGCGGAAATTCTGGTACTGGCAGAAAAGCGACCGCACCTTCGTTCCGCCGGGGACGATGTGGAAACGTACGTCATGCCGCAACACATGAGACATCCGATGCTTCGCAGATTTCTGGCCGGGCTGGCCCTATCTGTTCTCGCCGCCACGTTGACGCCTGCCGCAAGCCGCGCCGCCGATGATCCGGTCGCGACCATCAAGGCGATTTATGCGCTCTATCAGGCCAAGAACACTAAGCTGGAGGATACGCCCGATCAGCTTGATCCGAAATATTACTCTGCCCGCCGGAAAACGCAGCTCGCCGCGCTGACCAGGGCCTGCGAGGGCAAGGACATGTGCTTCCCCGATTTCGACCATCTCGTAAACGGGCAGGATTACAAAATCACGGCGCTGGTTCTGAAGCGGTTACCCTCGCCTGCAAGCGCTCCCGGTCCCGTGAAGGTGGATGTCCGTTTTCGGAATTTTTCAACCAGCCAGCATTTCACCTTCACGATGGTGCAGGAGGGCAGCGGCTGGCTGATCGACGAGATGGAGGGTGGCAGCAAGGACACGCGCTATACGCTCGATGACGTTTTCAAGCCCAACTTTTAACGCCGTCACGGACCTGACCATGTCCCGCCGATCTTCCATTAGGATTGCCCTCGTGTTGTTGGCAGGCCTACTCCCCGCGTTGACCACTGTTGAAGTGCGCGCTCAGGGCGGCACGCTAACCGCCGACAAGGCCATGCTGATGACCTGTGTCGAGGAGGCTTTTCCGGAAGGGGAAGTGCCGGGGGCAGGCAAAGAGCGCAAATACGGCGGCGACTGCATCGGCCTGATTGCCCGCTCTTCGGCGCAGTTCTGTGCGGCGTCCCGTCAATGCAGCGCTCGCGAAACCCATGCTTGGCTGGCGATAGCGCGCGACCTTCAACGCGAGTCGCTCGCTGAACGGAACAAGGCGGCCGTGAAGGCGGCGGTTACAGGGATCGAGAAGCAGGCGAAAGCCTTGTGCACGGCTGCCGCAGCGGCTTCCGCGTGGGGAGGCGATCAGGTGGCTAAAGGCACATACAAGGCCATGCGCGACGATGACTGCGTTCGCGATGCCGTGGCGGGCATGGTCATCCCACTGATGGGCTATTTGCGCGGAAACTGAGCGCTTTTTGAGGTCTTCATGACGCGTCTTGCCCACCTGATTGCCATTGTTTGGTTCGGCCTTGCTCTTGCTGGCTGCGGGCCCGGCGGAAGCGGCGATGTGCGCGGCGTGCAGACCGAAAAGCACATCGCCCCCTCCGGCGAGACCGTGACCATCCTCCGCGCGCATCTCCACAGCTACGACAGTGGTGATTTCGAGCGCATTCTTCAGATCTACAAGGACGAGCTTATTGCGCTGACGCCGCTGATGCCAAAGACCCGCCTCACCTGTGTTGCGGGAAGGACATGCCGAGTGTACCTGTTACCCCCCGGAGCCTTCTGGCCCGACACCTACGATATTGAACCTAATAACTATTTCGCCTCGGGCCAAAAGATCAAGGATCTGGTTGACCTCGGTCGCGGCTACTCGGTTCCGCTTGAGATGGATACCGTCCGTGAAGACCATTGGGGGCTCCGTCGTGCGCCACATGATGTCATGGAAGAAGCGCGGCTGATTGGCTCGCTTATCGAGCGTGAATCGGGCGATCTTGGACGTCTTGCGGCCTTCACTTTTGTCGGCGCTATCCTTGCTTTCATCCTGTGCTGGCTCATCTGCTGCGGTCTGCGCTGGCTGATGCCGAAGGGCATGCTGGCGGCATGGCTTGATCGCTGGCCGAGTTATCTTCTTGTTGCGTTTGGGTGTTACGCGCTAGCGATCCTCGTCAGTACAGGGCCGTTTATTGAGGCGCTGGTGAGCGGCCCGATGGTCAGGGGCGTTGACGGTACGGGGATGTTTGGCGCCCGCGTGACCTACCTGACGGGCGAGACGCCGCTTGCCCCCTTGCTGAAAATGCTCACTGCCCTTGCCAGCGGCGCTCTCTTCCATTGGACAGCCCGGCTTTTCATCCCCGCAAAATCGCCGAAGGATACTCCGGATGCGGCGGTTTGAATTCCGCCTGACTAGGGCCGATTATCGAGGGTATCTCGATCACGCCTTGCCGCGCTGGTACGAGCTCAGCCTCGGCTGGGTGATGGCTGTCGTCATTCTGACCGGCTTTGCCATCGGCTGGATCGAAGCGGCCTATGAGGAAAAAGTCACGCCTTACGTCTTTTGGGGCCTCATCGCCCTGTGCCTCGCAGCTTCTGGCGTTCTGGCGGCGAGGTGGAGCCTCTGGCGGCAACTCTCCCGCTGGCGTGAACCCAAGACCGATACCGTTGTCGAGGTCGGTGACGACTACCTGACTATCACACGGGAGGGCACGAGGCATAACGAGCAATGGGAGAATGTGACCGCCGTCGCGCTAACCGAAACGCATATCGTGATCGGACTGACTCCGACAGAGAGTAATCTGATCCTTCCGCTCCGCGCTTTCTCGGACCGCGCCGACATGGTCGCGTTTTTCGCTCAGACGGAGGACCGCCTCCACCGGGAGCCTAGCGAGGACGAAGACGACATGGATGAGAGCGCAATCCCGGCTGATGGCAAAACTCCTGATCACCCCCTCACCATCAGGCTGATCTTGCTCGAGGATGATTGGATTGGCGTTACGAAAGATATGGCCTCAGGCCGACAGCTCACAATGGATCAGCTGGCCTTGCTGACGACCATTATCGGGGGCGTCATTTCCGGCGGGCTGGCCGTTGCTTACACTAGCCTGACCGGAGCGGCATTTGACGGACCTATCTGGCTCGCCTTTGCTTGGCCGGGCGCGATCGCGCTAACGTGGTATGGCGCGCGCCGCTACGAGGCAGCCAAGCAGGCTCTGATCACAAAATCGCGGCAATCTCCCTCGCCTCTTACCCTCACAATCGATGATACGGGGCTGACGAAGCGCGGTCCGGGTTTCGACTTGCATCTCGATTGGGCTGTGATCGCGCGGATCGAACTCAAGGGAGCCTGCGTTGTGCTGACGACGCATTGGCACGAGATACACATCATCCCGAAACACTGTTTCGCTCAGGAGGAAGGCTTCTGGCGCTTCGTTGAAGGCGCGAGCGCCTGGCAGCGACAGGCCCAGTCAGGGACCTCCAAACCCGTTTAATCGTATAGTCGCCATCGTGCGGTCTGCAACGTCTCAGGTACCTACGTGAAATTTTTCAAGTCCAACGCCAAAATCCGTACTGCTATCCTAGTTCCACTGTTCGTACTCCTGGGCCCAACAGCGGCCTTTTCGGCATCACCCGGACGCATCGCCGCGGAAGCGGCGGCAGACATCGCCGCCAATCGGATGGAAAAGGAATGCCAAACGGAAACCGGTCGTTCGAAACTCCGCCGGAAAGCCGGTTACAAGCGAGCAACCAACCTTGGCGAGGATCGCTGGGTGGTTGTCGTTGATAGCGAAAAACTGGCCTGCACTCATGCTGGGGCCTGTGGAACCGGCGGCTGCCAGATCAGCGTGATCTCGCAAGTGACCGGGCAGACGAAGACGATCTACACCGAGCAGGCGCGGGGCTGGAAGCTGATCAAGCCGAAGGTTGGCGCGACCTTTATCCGGCTTGATGTCCATGGCTCACACTGCGGAAAAGCGGGCGCTGCCGAATGCTATGAAAGACTTGATCTGACAACCGGTGCGACTTCAATCTCACGCTGAAGGTCATCAGATTGGCAACTGTCGTCCTATTCCCGATAAATTTGGACATTGCCAACTTTCTGGAAGGGAGCCTGCGGATCGTAGGGATTGACGATTGTGCGGCCTTTAACCGATGCAGCAATGTCTGAACCACTCCGGGCTTTCCCGGAAGTGACCTGCCACTGAGATTTTCCTCCACATGGAGTTAGAGTCCGGCCCTGATGAGGACGGACTGATGAAGCGAGCAAGATTCACGAAAGAGCAGATCATTTCTGTGCTGAAGGAGCATGAGGCCGGCGCGAAGACCGCCGACCTGGCGCGCAGGCATGGGATATCGGAAGCGACCCTTTACAACTGGAAGGCCAAGTACGGCGGCATGGACGT
>NKIW01000012.1 GCA_002256205.1 Rhizobiales bacterium PAR1 | reverse complement strand
ACGTCCATGCCGCCGTACTTGGCCTTCCAGTTGTAAAGGGTCGCTTCCGATATCCCATGCCTGCGCGCCAGGTCGGCGGTCTTCGCGCCGGCCTCATGCTCCTTCAGCACAGAAATGATCTGCTCTTCCGTGAATCTTGCTCGCTTCATCAGTCCGTCCTCATCAGGGCCGGACTCTAACTCCATGTGGAGGAAAATCTCAGTGGCAGGTCAGGTTAAATGATCGCACGCTATCGAGCGCACCGAGATGTGAGTTAACCTCATATTCCACAATATTTGCGCTCTTAACAACGTGGGAGTCAAAAATCCTGACTTATTCCAAGTCTGGTCTCGATAAACGCGCTACGTTTTCGGCTTCGAGCGCTCTCAGTATACCAATCTGATGATGGCGCAAAAACGGGGCGTAAAAACTGTGAAATACCCCAAAGAGGAACATGAGCCACGAAGGTGTAAGCATAAAGCGCCCCTTCTCTGCCCCTTGGACAAGTGTTTGCGCCACCTTATCCGCGGTCAGAATTCCGCCTCCAGCACTGATCCTTTTGGTTGCCTCTGGGCGAAGCGCCTGCTCTGCGACGTATTGTGGCGTTTGGGTATCCGGCGGGAAAGCCACACTGACTGCAATTCCAGATGGCGCAAGCTCGACCCGAAGCGTCTCGCCAAGTCCTCTCACTGCAAATTTTCCGGGCGCATAGCCTGAATAGCCGACGATCCCACCAAAAGCGACGGCGGAAGAGATCATGGTGATCCGCCCTGTTCCATTCTTGCGCATCGCAGCAACGACTGGGCTTATCAGGTTCAGCGTGCCGAAATAATTCACCTCCATCTGTCGGCGATGCGAATTGGACGGCAGATCGATAAACATGCCGGGCTCGGCGATGCCGGCGCTGGTGATCAACCAGTCAATACGACCATGGATGTCCAGAACGTGCTTGATCACTCGATCAGAAGCCACAGCATCGGCGACATCCAGAGAATGGAATGTCACGCCAGCCTTCGCGTCTCCTTCAAGCGCCAATTTGGCTGTTTCAAGTTTGTTTTGCTCACGTGCCAGCAAAACAATGTGATAGCCCTTGCGCGCAAGTATGCGCGCGACAGCAAATCCAATTCCACTTGATCCACCAGAGACAACCGCAACAAGCCCCGGTGTAGCCAAAATGGCCTCGGATCAAAAGACCGAGGCAGCAAAAGCCGCTGATGAGGCTGTCCCGGCAGCCGTCGAGAACAGCGAAATGACCTTCTGAACTTCATTCAATGGCGCGTTAGCGATGTAGATCATGTCGCGGTTGCGGATGCCAATGGTCTGCGCGAGGAAATACGATCGCGTATCGCGCAGGTTCAGACGATAAACCACCGGAACACGAACATCCGATGCGGCAAACTGGAAGGAAGGATCAAGCTGCCGAGCAACATCCTTGCTTTCATAGCGCAGGAGGAAGACGCCATAAGGATCCGAGCGCGAATCGATTAACCCACCAGACTTGGCGATGGCCTGTTCCAGCGTGATGCCGGCAGCTTCAAACGGGACAACCGCATTACGCCCAGCCGCGCCAAAAACGGAGAAGGTCTGTGGATCCCGGACAACCGTAATCACATCCTTCGGATGCGCGTAGATATTCTCGTTCGCATTCGCGATCAGCCGCTGCATGGGCACCGCAATGCTGCGACCATTTCGTTGTAAACTGACGAAAGATTCATGCGCCGGGGCACGAACGCCTCCCGCCATGGCCAGAACATCCAGCACACGTTCGCCGCGCACCGAAAGCGGCACGCGGACACCGTTTGTGACTTCTCCCAGAACAGTCACTGAATTTGAAAGCCCCTGCGGAACCGTCACGAGAACTTGAGGCTCGATTGCCTTGCCCGTGAGCCGCTCGACGATGCGCTTCTCGACCTCCGGCGTCGTGAGCCCTGCAACATAGATCCGTCCCGCGTAAGGAACAGTCACAGAGCCATCCCGCGCAACGACCTGCTCAGGTATCATCGCGGAGCGGGCACCTGTGGAATTCCGATCTATGGCTGGAGAGGAAAACAAACCACCAGCTGCAGCCTCCCATACTGTTACACTAATCGTATCACCAATTCCAATGCGCTGGCTGGGCGGCGGCCGGTGATCGCCAAAGCTCGAGTGAAAGGTTGCGGTACGTGCACTTGAAAGAATGGAAACAATCGACTCGTCAACATCGCGCAGAATATAGCGGATGTTCTCGCCCGCCTGAGCGTCCGAGACGACCTCGGCGGAGGTCGGGCCAGTTGACGGCAAGGCAGAGCAACCTGTCAGCAGCGCGCCGAGCAGACCAAGACCAAGCCAACCAGAACTCTTGATACCGAACATTATCACCAACCGCCGCGTCAGACCGAATCCTGACCCCTGCAATTCACTACACATTCATTGCACAGAAGGAAATCTTAGACCGTCTGATTGCAGTTTCCTGCTGCAAATTCGCAACAGCGTTAACTCGCCATTAACCGCTGATTTCGCTGAAAATTCAGTTCTAAAGGGGTGCGAGTGAATCGTCGAGAAAATACCACCTCGGAATCTCGCGCCGGATAATCGGTTCGATATGATCGTTGAGAAAGGCAACATCCGCGAGAACGTCGGGACGTTCACGCGCGGGAAGCTCGAAAATCGGCGAAAAATGGAGATCGAAGCGGCAAGCCCCGACTCGGCGGCAGTGCCCCAGAACGAAGCTCGCGCCTGACATCCGGGCAAGACGCGCAGCGATGGCCAGATTGCCCTTTTCATGCGGGAGCCGGCCGAAAAGCGGTGCCATGGTGTGCCCGTTGCGCGCTTCATCGGGGAACATCGAGACCAGTCCCTTCGCCTTGAGAATGCGCACGGCCTGCCGTGTTCCGGCGACATCGGGCAAAATCGGATTGACTTCGAACGCCCGGCGGGTCGCATCAACGACACGCTCCTCCATGCCACTGGCCGGAAACTGGATGATCGAATTCAGTTTGATGCCAGCCTGCTGAAAAACCGGCGAAAACACTTCCCAATTGCCCGTATGGACACACAGGGCCACGATCGGTTTCTGCCCCGCAATGGCCTTAAGCTCTTCCATGCCGGTGACGCGAATCCGTCCCTCCTGCAAGAACCGGGGAAGCACCGGGAATTCCGCCGCCACACGCCCGACGCCGTCATAGAATTCGTCGATCCAGCCCTCGATCTCCGCCTCGGTTGCATCCGGCCGAAGCTGACGGAGGTTGCGACGCAGGCTCGCAACACTCTCCTTGCGTGCAAGGCGCCCGTTCAGGCGATAGCCGAAACTCCCGATTGCAGAGGCCCATTCGGTCGGCAAAAAGCGCAGGAGATGATAGAAAAAGCTCTGGATCGCGTCCGAAGCCTTGCCGCTTTGGGGAATCATGCGCCACCGATCTCCTCGTCTTGTGCAGGACTTTATTCAATCGGAACGATGGGTTCGTCGAGAAAATACCAACGCGGCAGGTTCGCGCGCACCACCGGCTCGACATAGCCGTTGAGGTAGGCAACATCGGCCAGAACATCCGGCCTGCCCTCGGCCAACGGCAGATCAAACGGCGCACTGATCTTGAGCTTGAACCGGCAGGGCGCGATCCGTTCCGAGTGGCAAATCACGAAGCTCGCGCCGGTATGCCGCGCAAGTCGCGCCGCAATCGCAAGGTTGCCCTTGTCATGCGGCGGGCGACCAAAAAGCGGGCCCAAGGCACGGCGCTCCAGCGATTCATCCGGAAAGATCATCACGACCTTGTTCTGGCGCAGCACACGCATCCCTTCGCGCACGCCGCGCGCATCAGGGCTAAGGAGGCGCACACCAAAGCGCGCCCGCGATTCTTCCGCGACCTGCCGCTCGAACGGATCATCCGGCGGCATGTAGAAGGAGGTCAGCGGGATATTCTCGTGCTGGAACAGCGGGCCGAAGATCTCCCAGTTGCCGGTGTGGAGACCAAAGGCGATGATCGGGCGCGTGCCGACGATCTTTTTGAACGCATCCAGCCCCTCGGTTTCGAGCCGCCCCTCGCGAATGAAACGGGGCATCACGGCGAACTCACCCATCATCCGCCCGACGCCATCGAGAAACGCATCGACCATCGTGTCGATGGCAGCGTCATCGGCCTCGGGAAAATGGAATTTCAGATTTTCACGCGCGCCCGCGAGAATCTCGGGACGATTGGCACGCACATTGGCCTTCACCGTGAGGCTGCCGAGTTTGGAGGCCCATTCGGTCGGCAGCATGCGCATGATGAAATACTGGACGGCGCGCGCCGCCGTCTCGATCCGCGAGGGCACGTCGCTCATGCCGCCGCGCGCCTCTCGATCCGCTCCTCGACCGTCACCGGCAAGCCGCCTGCGGGCCGCAGTGTGAGCCGGCAGACCGGTTCGGCAATGTACCCCGCGCGCGGGGTGACCTTGAAGCGTTGCATCAGGATCGCGAGGCAGAGGATCGCCTCGGACTGGCCGAAGTTCATGCCGGGGCAGATGCGCGGCCCCACCGCGAAGGGGAAGAACACGAAGGGATTGACCTTCGCGCCATCGAGAAAGCGCTCGGGGAGGAAATGCGTCGATTTCTCCCACAAGTCTGTGGCGCGATGCATCAGCCACGGTGCGATCATGATGAGGTCGCCCTTCTTGACCGCCACACCGCCGATCTCGTCCGCCGCGCGTGCCTGTCGCGGCAGCAGCGGCACAGGCGGATAGAGCCGCAAGGTCTCAAGGATCACCGCCTTGCACCAGTCGAGATTGTCGATGTCGTCGATTGTCGGCGTCCGGCCGGGGCAAACGCGCGTGATTTCCTCCAGCAGCTTCGCCTCAACCCACGGCGCATGGGCGAGACAATAGAAGGCCCATGTCAGCGTCGTGGCCGTGGTCTCGTGCCCGGCCATGAAGATCGTCGCCGCTTCGTTGCGGAGCGCCGTGGTATCGAGCCCGAGTTCCGGGTTGCGCTGCTGCCGCTTGACGAGAAGATCGACCATCGAGCCGGAATCGCCGGCGCCGGCGAGGTGATCGGTAATGACCTTCTCGACCACCGAATGCACCATTTTCACCGCACGCTTCTTCTCCGGCCCGTGCAGGATCGGCCAGCCCTCGTCCCAGCCGAGGAAATAGCCGAGATTGAAGCTGTCGACCGATTTTTGGTAGCTCGTGAAGCCGTCGATCACCTGCTGCGCGGCGGTCGAGCCAAGGTTCCGCCCGAACACGGTCTGCGCGATGATTTCCGCCGTCAGTTCCGCCATGGAAGCCGTCAGCTCGAATTCCTCGCCGGCATGGCGCGCCCAGCCATCGGCAAAGGCATGCGTGACATCAGCCATGGTGCCTCCGAAGGAGGGCACGCGGTTCTTGTGGACGATATCCGCAACGAGCGGGCGCCGCGTCTTCCAGGTCTCGCCTTCGGAGATGAAAAGCCCGTCGCCGAGCAGGACTTCGAGGGCACGCCGCATCTGCGGGCTCTTGCGCTCGAAATTGGTATGCCGCGTCACCATCACGTATTTGATGAGTTCGGGCGTATTCACGATGATGAGATTGCGCCCGAGAATTTTATGCGTATCGAGCCCGGAACAGTAGTTCTCGGCCATCCAGTCGCCGACAAGGCTGTAGCGGGCGCCAAGCAGAATTTCGATGATGTTCGGCACCGTGCTGCGCGGTTCCGGATGCGGGGCGACGAAGTAATCCGCGCCGCGCTCCTCGATCACCCTGGCAGGCGTGTAGAGATTGAGCCCCATAACCACTCCCGATCTGTGACCGCTCCCGATGCCGATACGCGCCGATAGTCCGGCACGCAGATGTGCGCATCGGGGTTTCTTCCTTCGCGGTCGCGAAAAGGTCAAGGGGCTCGGGGTTGATCCACGTCAGTCAACGCTCGAACCGGGGAACCTCAGCTCACGACGATCCGGTCCGTAACGCGGCGCCAGCTCGTGCCGTCCGAGAAGGCCAGCACCGCGCCGCCGACCTCGTTCGAGACATGGACCATCGCGCCCGCCCCGCTGGTAGCGGCGGAAGGCAGGCCGGCGACCGTATAGCTGCCGACACGCACTGCGCCCGGTGCGTGAAGCGCGACGCTCGGATTCGTCACACCCCCGATACCGATCTTCCCGTCCGAGGCGATATTGAGCGCATTGGCCCAGGCCGAGCCATCCGCCGAAACCTTGAAGGAAAAGGTATCGGTTCCCGCCGTGCCCAGTTCCGCGCGACCCGAAAAGCCGGTCTGGAACAGGATGCTCGCGGTCTGCGCTGCTGCGGCCTTGTTGAGCTTGAGTTGATGCCCCGCGCCCTCATGGTTGAGGAGGGTCGCCGGTGCGGAGACCGCAAGGCGATTGGTGGTATCCGCCGTGGCATTGACCCCGACGAACGGCTGGTTCTGGATTGCCCCGCCTGCAACGATCCACGCCGCGCCGTCAAAGGCATAGAGCTTGTCCTCGTCACGCACCCAGGCGGTCCAGCCTTCGACGGCGGCATAAAGCATCCAGACACCGTCCTGAAACGCCGCGATCTTGCCGGTCTGGCCGGACCAGCTGCCGGTCGCGCCAGCCGGAACGATATAGCTCTGGCCATTGGCAGGGCTCGCGGGCGGTGTCGTGAGCCCCCGGGAGAACACCGAGAGCTGGACAAGCGCATCCAGCATGCGCAGCGCCTCGTTCAGCGTCACGTGCTTTTGCGCCTGCCCGGCAGCAAGATACGGCAGGGAAAGGTTCGGCGTATTGGACATAAAAACTCCTTGGGACGCGAGGGGAAATGCCTCCGCATTCTAGGATCGGACCGGGAGGCGGGGATAAATCCGCGGCCCCCGTCTGACCGGGCAACCTTGCCCGCCGGCCCAGACGCGGCTAGGGAAGTCCGGCGTCCACAACGGATAGGGAATTCCCGCCATGAAGATTGCGATGATCGGGTCCGGCTATGTCGGACTCGTGTCCGGGGCCTGCCTCGCGGACTTCGGCCATACCGTCACCTGCGTCGACAAGGATGCCGGCAAGATCGCAGCGCTCAACAACGGCGTGATGCCGATCTTCGAGCCGGGCCTTGATGCGCTGGTTGCCAAGAACGTGCGGGACGAGCATCTCTTTTTTGCGACCGAACTCGCACCGGCCGTCCGTGCGGCAGATGCCGTGTTCATCGCGGTTGGGACGCCCTCGCGTCGTGGCGATGGCCATGCCGACCTCACCTATGTTTTTGATGCCGCGCGCGAAATCGCCGATTCCCTGCAAGGTTTCACCGTCATCGTCACGAAATCGACCGTCCCGGTCGGCACAGGCGATGAAGTCGAGCGCATCATCCGTGAGCGCCGTCCCGATGTGGATATCGCTGTCGTTTCAAACCCGGAATTCCTGCGCGAAGGCGCGGCCATCGGCGATTTCAAGCGCCCGGATCGCATTGTCATCGGCATCGAAGACCCGCGCGCCCGCCCGGTGATGGAAGAGGTCTATCGCCCGCTCTATCTCAATCAGGCACCGATCCTTTTTACGGGGCGCCGGACCTCGGAGCTGATCAAATACGCTGCGAATGCGTTTCTGGCGACCAAGATCACCTTCATCAACGAGATGGCCGACCTGTGCGAAAAGGTCGGTGCCAATGTGCAGGAAGTCGCGCGTGGCATCGGCCTTGATAACCGCATTGGCGGCAAATTTCTCCACGCCGGACCGGGCTATGGCGGTTCCTGCTTCCCCAAGGATACGCTGGCGCTGATCAAGACTGCGCAGGATGCCGGCGCGCCGACCCGGATCGTCGAGACCGTTGCAGCCGTGAATGATGCCCGCAAACGCGCAATGGCCGACAAGGTGATCGCAGCGGCGGGCGGCGATGTGAAGGGCAAGCGCATCGCGCTACTCGGCCTCGCCTTCAAGCCCAACACGGATGACATGCGCGATGCGCCCTCCATCGAGATCGTGCGCCGCTTGCAGGCGGGTGGCGCCAGCATCCGGGCCTATGACCCGGAGAGCATGGGGCAGGCCAAACTCCTGTTCGAGAATATCGATTACGCCGAAAACGGCTATTCCTGCGCCGCCGGGGCCGATGTCCTTGTCATCGTCACAGAGTGGGACCAGTTCCGTGCGCTCGATCTCGACCGCATCAAGGCGGCGATGAAGGCCCCGGTGATTGTCGATCTGAGGAATATCTACCGCCCCGAGGAAGTCCGGGCGCGCGGCTTCACCTATTCCTCTGTCGGGCGTGGCTGACAGAGGAATAGGTGTGTTTCCGGAGCGGTATCCTTCACCGCTCCGTTTTTCTTAGCGACCAGCGTTTCGTTACTGGTCCGACTTTCTTTAGCGCCCCATGCCGAGGCCCATCACGGCAATCGTTTTGAACACGATCGCCAGATCGGTCTTCAACCATTCCAGCGGCGAGCGGATGCGCAGC
Organism: Rhizobiales bacterium PAR1; assembly: GCA_002256205.1. Taxonomy (GTDB): domain Bacteria; phylum Pseudomonadota; class Alphaproteobacteria; order Rhizobiales; family Beijerinckiaceae; genus Rhabdaerophilum. The sequence continues at coordinate 70,047 of NKIW01000012.1, read as the reverse complement.
GCATAGGTATGGTCGAAGAGGATCTTGAGCCGCACGTCGTCGATGGTGGCGTCATAACCCGTCGAGACCTGCGCAAGGCCAGTCACGCCAGGTTTGAGGCCATAGGTGCGCTCGGCGTAGAACGGAATCGCGGTTTCGAGCTTGGTGAAGAACACCGGACGCTCTGGGCGCGGACCGACAATCGACATCTCGCCCATCAACACATTGAGGCACTGCGGTAATTCATCGAGCCGCGTCTTGCGCATGAAGCGACCAAGACGCGTGACGCGTGGATCTCCCTTCGCGGCCCAGACCGCACCGGACGCCGCTTCGGCATCGACACGCATCGTGCGGAACTTGATGAGATGAAACAGCTCCGTCCGATCCGGCAACGCCCGCCCGACACGAAGCTGGCGATAGAAGATCGGACCTTTCGAATCGAGCCTGATCGCGATCGCGAGTGGCACCAGCAGCACGAGAAAACCGGCGAAAGCACAAAGACCCACCAGGATATCGAAGACCCGCTTCAACCGGTCCGTTGTCGGATCGACAAAGAGGATACCCGCCTCTCCCGGCAAGGCCGTGATGCGGCGCTCGTCACGGAACCGCCCGCGCAGGAGATCGAGACTGCCCATCAGCGCCGACCAGTAGCCGGTCGTGAAATAATGCGGATAGGCGATGAGGCGGAAGCGCGTCAGCGCGGGACGCTTCACGCCGACCAGCGCGAGGCCATAGAAGGCGAATTGTGCGGCGAGGGGCAGCGTTGTTGCAACGCTCTTGCCGACCAGCGCCAGCAGTGCCGAGGCGATGAAGAGCCCGGCCAGGACGAAAGGCATCGCGCCACGGAGAGCCTTGCCCGAGAGAAAGACGAACGCGAGCTTCGGGCGCCTGAGCGAAGCCAGCGCACGGCAGAACCAGACCTGCTGGAGATTGCCCGCGCCGATCCGGCGACGACGCGCAAAATCCTGCTCGGGGTGCGAGACTTCGCGCTCGATCACCGCCACGTCCGGCACGTAACGCGCTTCGGCACCATTCGCGACGATCTGCATCGGCAGGACGAAATCATCGTTGATGGTGTCCTTCGGCATCGGACGCCAGAGCGATTTTAGGAAGGCGTAGGCGGCACCATGCGCGCCCATCGGAGCCGCCAGCGCGGCTTCTGCCTTCTTCACGTTAATCTGGTAGCGCCAATAGGCCGCCTCCCCCGCCGAGCCCGGCGTCGAGAGCTTGTACCCCGCGCAGACGACGCCGACATCCGCCTCGCCAAAGGCGGCGAGCAGGCGACGCAGGAAATCCGGCGTATTGCCCGCGGAGGAATCCATCAACACCACGACCTCCCCCGAAGCCGCCTCGATCATCTCGTTGAGCACCGCGACCTTGCCGCGATTTTCGGCAAAATTCATGAGGCGGATATGCCGCCCGCGCTTGCCGAGTGATTTGACGGCCTTCTGCGCGATCTCAGGCGTCGCATCCGGCGAGCCATCGCAGGCGATGACGATTTCCAGCGCTTCTACGGGATAATCTAGGGCTGCGAGATCGTAGATCTTGTCGGCGATATAGGCCGCCTCGCGATAGGCCGGGACGATGATGCTGACGCGCGGCGGCGGCGCATCCGCCGGGATTTCGGCCGGAGACGCTGCGGCCTTGCGCGCAGCAAGACGCAGGACAAACGGGTAAAGCACATGGTGATACACGGCGAGCGCGGCGCCAAGCGCAACGGCAAGCCAGAGAATGAAAACAATAGTCATGGACGTCATCCCTGCTGGGTGAAAATTCGAAGAAATCAGGCGTCGATCAGAGCGCGGTAGCGGTCGACCATGATCGCGTTGGAGAAAGTTGGATCGACAAATTGCCGGGGCGACACCGCCGAAGGCATCTCGAGCGTCTGCGTCAGAGCTTCGGCCAGAAGATCCGGACGCTCAGCCGGCACAAGACGCCCCGTCGAAGGGCAGACCGCCTCTTTGGCACCCCCGACATCGCAGGCGACAACCGGGATATCGCAGGCCTGCGCCTCGATCAGTGTGCGGGGAAACCCTTCGGCGCGGGAGGGCAGGCAGAAGACATCGAAGGCGGGGTAGAGCGCTTCGGGTTCGCTGATCGACCCCATGAAATGCACCCGTTCGCTGAGGCCAAGTGCCAGCACCTGCGCCGCCAACGTTGCACGGGTCGAACCATCACCAGCCAGAACGAGATGCGTCGTCCGGTCCAGCCGACCTAGCGCGTCGATCAGGACATCCTGCCCCTTGACGTGTTCAAGGCGCCCCACAAGCCCGATCAGCTTGCGGTTTTCCGGCAGGCCGAAGCGCTGGCAGGCCTTGTGACGGCTGCGCAATCTGAAGCGCTCGAGGTCCACACCATTGGGAATCACCGTCTGGCGGAGGGTGCCCAGCGCATTGGCGACCTGCCCCGCCGTCACTGAAGACACCGCGACACGGCGCGGCGCGACGATCTTTTCAATCATGCGCGCGAGGATGCGCCGCTTGGCACCGGCATAGTGCCAGCCGTCATGCTCGACATGGATGCGCCGTTTTACCCGCGCCGCGACGGCCGCAATGCCCGCATAGACCAGCGGTCCGATATGATGCGTAACAATGGCGCGCACGTCATGGATGCGGAACAGCGCCGCCAGCGAAAGCCAGAGGCCAGGCGTCAGCCCTTCCGGCTTCGAGAGGGTGATCAGCCGCTCGCCCAGCACTGCCAGCGGTGGCCAGGCCTTGACGAGGCTGGCGCGATCGCTCTCCAGCGAGACCACGCGCACATCCGGATCAAGACGCGCGAGATCGAGCACGATACTCTCGATCCCGCCCGGTGCCATGCGTTGCACAATATGAAAAGTCGTTGCCATCAGGCCCTCCGAAAACTGTCGGCGGGATGGTCAGCAAAGCCTGTGCCGAGCCCCAAACGGCCTGAAACCGCGAATTGCAGCGCAAAGCCGCCCCCTCGATTGCAGATTGCAAATCGCCATTCGCGAAACCGGAATCGTGAAAACCGGAATCCGCCCGCAAATCGCGAAATTAAGGGTTTTCACCGGCAAAAGGCGCAAATCCGGCGTGGCACGACCATTGCTGCCTGATCCGGGATTGGCGAATTCGCCTATGGAGCAGGAGTAGACCATGACCAAGAAATTGCGCATTCAGGATGATCTCGACGCCGGGACCATGACCACCATTCGCGTGCTGTTCGAGGAACTCGCCGTAGCCAACGACGATGTGGCGCTCGACGTATCAAACGTCTCGTTCATCGATTCGAGCGGCGTCGGCGGGCTGGTGTTCCTCTACAAGCGCCTCGCCGCGCAGGGCCGCAAGCTCGAGATTTCCGGCCTCGCTGGCCAGCCGCGCCAGCTGCTCGATCATCTCAAGCTGACCGCGATTCTCGCGCCGGCCCTCCCCGGAGCGGCCCGGTGATCGCCTCGCCGATCCGTGCGCTGATGCTCGCCGGGGTCCTCGGCCTCGGGGCGTGCACCGCCTGGCCGGAAGATGGTCGGGGCGGCTTTGCCGAGCGCCGTGCCATCGAGGAGCCACGCCTTAAGGCACTGGCACAGCGCTTCGAGACCCAGCGCACGCGCGGGGCGGAAACCTATGCGGCGGGGCTGACCCATGAGGTCGGAACCTGGTTTGTCCGTGCCCAGCGCAACCATGCTGCCGGGATTTACGACGATGTCGAGGTGGACCTCGGCGCGATTACCCGCCTGCTCGATGCCATCGACAAGCGCCTTGCAAGGAAAGCCTGACATGTCCGGCCCTTCACAGTTCCATCCGCTTCAGCGCCCCGCAAAGCTCCTGCGGGCGGGACAACTCATCTCGAGTGGCCTGATGGTGCTGGCGATCGGCTTTCTCGCCATCGCCTTCCTTTTGACGGGGCGGGCGCATGCCGCCGAACGTAAGGGCATCGAAACCCTGCGCATCGGCGACACCATCGCCGTCCGTGTTCCGGGTGAGCAGACGCTCTCGGCGGATTTCAAGATCGACCGGCAAGGGCAGGTTATCCTGCCGGAGGTCGGCGGGGTCGTCCTCGCCGGTCTGTCGCTTCCCGATGCGGAAACGCGCGTCAGGGTCACGCTGGAGAAGGTCTACCGCGACCTCGACCGTCTCTCCGTCTCGCTGAAGGAGCGCAAGCTGCTGGTGACGGTACTGGGCTATGTCAAGAATCCCGGGCCGGTCGAAATTCCTGGCGAAGCCACGGTTCAGATGGCGATTTCCGCCGCCGGCGGGCTCAATCAGGGTGCCCAGCTCGACCGCTTCCAGCTCCGGCGCGGGGGCAAGGAAACTCCGTTCGACTACAAGAAATACCTCGACAGCGGCGATACCTCGATGGTGCCGGCGCTCGAACCGCTTGACGTAATTTTCGTGCCGGCCTCGCCGCGCACCGGCAATGTGCAGATCGATTTCGACGGTCGCACGCTCGCGGAAGCGGGTGACGGCGGTGAGGAGCGCTCGTCGATCAAGGTGTTTGGCGAGGTCAACAAGCCCGGCATTTTCTCCTATAAGTCCGGTGCGAATGCCATCGACATGATCATGCGCGCGGGCGGTGTGACGCGCTACGCCTCGGTGGAACAGATCCGCATTATCACCAAGGGTGAGCCCAGCGTTTTCAACCTCCAGACCTTCCTCGATAGCGGAAAGCTGCATCTGCTGCCCGAACTGTCGGAAGGCGCAACGATCTTTGTGCCCAAGCAGCTGGAAGAGGTCCGCTCGGGCAAGAACACCGTTTACGTCATGGGCGAAGTCGCCAAGCCCGGCGCGTTCGATTCCAAACCCGGTGCCGGTTTTATCGATATTCTCGCCAATTCCGGCGGTCCGACACGCTTTGCCGATACGCGCCAGATCCGCCTGATCAAGGCGGACGGCAGGGTCATACTCGTCGACCTGCCGCTCTTCACCGAAGGCAAGGGCGGCAAGCTGCCGGAGGTCTCCTCCGGTGACGCGATCTTCATGCCGGAAAAGACAGATACCAAGGAACCGTCCTGGCTCAAGGTCGCGCCGGATCGCGCGGTAAAACTCATGGGCGCGGTCGTCCGCCCCGGCCGCTTTGAATGGAGCGACGAGATGAGCGTACTCGACCTGCTCGCTCAGGCCGGCGGCCCTTCACAGAAAGCCGATATGACCCGCATCCAGATCCGCCGGAGCGAAACCGACAAGGGCAAGCCGATCCTGTTCGACCTCACCGGCTATCTCAACGGACAGGTCTCGGGATTGCCGAAACTCGTCGCCGGCGCGGTGATCATGGTGCCCGAGCTCCCCGTCAGCCCAACCGACATGAAGGGCCAGTGGGTGCAGCAGGCGCCGGAGCAATCGATCTACATCATGGGTCAGGTCGGCTCGCCCGGTCGCTATGCCTTCAACAACCAGATGGGCTTTCTCGACATTATCGCCGCTGCGAACGGCCCGAACGGCAGTGCTGACTTGCGCAACGTGCGTGTCAGCCACCGCCTCGGCAAGGGCAGTCGCGTCACCAAAGTCAACCTCGCGCGCTATTTCGAAACGGGCGACGATTCCATCCTGCCGCGTGTAAAACCGGGCGATGTGATCTTCATCCCGGATCGCAACAAGGAATGGCTCGACGATCCCAAGGAGCGCACAGTTCGGGTCATCGGCGCGGTCGGCAAACCGGGGCGCTATCGTTTCACCGACGATATGACCGTGCTCGATCTTCTCGCCGAAGCAGGCGGGCCGACCTCGGACGCGCTGCAGTCGAAGATCGTCGTGATCAACGTTTCGACCTCGACCGAGAGCGCGCGGCTGTTCGATCTCGTCGGCTTTGCAAAAACAGGCGATATCAGCCGCCTGCCCGCCGTGCGTGCCGGCGATACACTCTATGTGCCGAACCTGTCGCAGAGCGACTGGAAGATTTTCATGGATGGCTTCAAGGATGTGATCCCGCTCATCTCCCTCGTTGCCCTGATCGGAGCGCTCTGACGATGCCCGGCAAGATTATCGATCCGCGCCTGCACACCATGCTGGAGCGCATGCGCAACGCGACCTTCACGCGCGGCGCCAAAGTCATTGCCTTCACCGCCCCGCATGCCAATGCCGGCACGACGCTGATGGCGGCACTGTTCGCGCGCCGCCTCTACGAAACCGGCCTCAAGGTGCTGCTGATCGACGCCTCGCTCGCGCCCGATCCGCGTATGCCCGAGGCCAGTTGGGCACCGGGTGACGGCGGGGCCAGCGACATGGTTGCGACCCGGTCGGATGGGCCAGACCAGCTCTGGATTCTCGTCAACCCGCAGGATGCCGGACGTTTCAACGATCCGGCACGGCTCCGGGTGATGTTCCGCGAGGATTTTCTCGCCTACGATGCCGTGATCGTCGATTGTGCCCCGAGCGAGATCGGCTCGGGCGCGGCTATCGAAGCCATGACCATCGCCGCCATCGCGGATGCGACGCTGATCGTCGGCAAGGCCAACCGCACGCTCGGCCATGAACGTGACTCGGCACTTGCGCTGCTGGCGGAATGCAAGGCCGACATAGCCGGCGTCGTCGTGAACGATATCATTGCACCGAGTTTTGGTGCAGAACTGGCGCGAGAAGCCATGCGCTTCAAACGCTTCTTCCCCCGTTTCAGCCGCTGGATGGCGCGCTGGGCTTCCAACGTGCAACTCTTCGATATTCCGGCCTGAGCATGATCACGCTTCTTCTCGACAGTTCCGGCATCGGCGGCATCGAAACGCATGTCGCCGTGCTGGCCGAGACTTTGCGCGGCGCGAACATCCCGTGCGAGATCGTGTTCCTCGCGGATCACGGGCAGAACCCGTTTCATCGTCAGTTGCAGGATCGCGGGCTCCCGTTCTCGATCCTGAAAGGCGGGTATTCCGGCCTTCGCAGCCATCTCAAGGCGGCGGGAACGCAGCTGCTCCATACCCATGGCTACAAGGCCGGCATTCTCGGGCGCATCGCCGCCCGGCTTTCGGGCGTGCCGGTCGTCTCGACCTATCACGCTGGCGAACGCGCGCCTTTTCCGGTCAATCTCTACCAGATCCTTGATGCCTGGACCGGGTTCCTTGGTGGCCGGATCGCAGTATCGAAGCCGATTGCCAGCAAGCTTCCGTTCGGCGCCACGCTGATCCCGAATTTCATCGCGGTTGGCGCATTGCCCCCGCGCCAGGAGCGTCCAGCGCAAATCGGATTTGTCGGTCGTCTCAGCGCGGAGAAGGCGCCGGATCGCTTTTGCGCGCTGGCCGAAAGGCTGGCGGGACGGGCGCATTTCCATCTCTTTGGCGATGGTCCGATGCGGGCAGAACTGGAAGTGCGCTATGGTAAAAGAGTGCGGTTTCACGGTTTCCTCACCGATCCCCAACGCATCTGGCCCTATCTCGACCTTCTGGTGATCCCCTCGCGCGCGGAAGGCCTACCGATGGCCGCGCTCGAAGCGATTTCGCGCGGCATTCCTCTGGTCGCCAGCGAAATCGGCGCGCTACCGGATGTCATCGGTCGCGGCAAGGCGGGCTGGCTCATCCCGGCGGAACCGGATGAGGCTGCGATCGCCGGCGGCATGAAGGCCATTGAAACATGGCTCGGCTTCCCGCCCGCAACGCGGGATTTCCTGTCGAAGAATGCGCATGCCCGCGCCGCCGCCGAGTTCAGCGCGAGCGCAGCCCTGCCGGCCGTGCTCGCGGCTTACCGGAAGGCGGGTTACCCCGCCGCCTGATCTTCCTTTTCAATCGCCAGCAAGGTCCAGTCGTCGGCTGGCGAATGCGTCAGCACATGGCGGATGGTTTCGTCGAGCGTCTGCATGGCATCCTCGAACGGCGCGGCTGCATCCGTCCGCAGCGCGGCGGTCAACCAGTCCGGCGCAACCAGCCCGGCATCCTCGGCGCGCGGATCAATACCATCCGTCGGCAGGAAAAGGCGATCCCCCGCGACAAGATCGAGCGCGATCGTCGGATATTCCGCTCCTTCGATCAGGCCGGGAAGCGGGCCATCGGACTCGATCATCTCGACCCGTCCGGCGCTGAGCGCCATCGCGCGCGGATGTCCGGCACCGGAGATTTCCGCGCGGCCATCCTCGAAGAGATCAATGACGATCATGGTCAGGAAAGAACCAGGCAGAATCGGCTCATGACAGAGCGCCCGCGACATCGCGCTGACGAAATCCCCGCAGCTGAGACCGGGCTGTGCACCGTGGATGCCACGCAATGCTGCGCGGAACTGCATCCCCGCGAGCTGGGCGGCAAGGCCGTGCCCCATGACATCGGCGAGAACCAGCCGCTTGCCACCGGCGATCCGGAGCGGGCAGAGAAAGTCGCCCCGCCCGAAACCGGCGCGAGCGCTCAAGGCCGCCAGACGAAACGGGCCGACCTGACGGGGCAGACGGTCCTCGCCATCCTGATCGATGCTGCCGCCGAAATAGCGGAAGACGCGCGCATTCTGTCGGGCATTGCGTGCCAGCATGGCTGCGACAGCATTGCGCAAAACCTGCGCGCTGACTGGCTTGTTCAACACCTGCTCCACCCCCGCCATCGAAACGCGGCGGATCGCGTCAGGATCTTTGTCGGCGGTGATCACCAGCACCGGCACCGGCGGGCGATCCGTTTCTCCTTCGAGGATATCGACCAGTTCGCTGCCCTCGCGCCCTTCGAGATGCAGGTCGGTGACAATGCCGTCGACACGCTCGTTTTTTGTCAGATCAATCGCCGCCTCAAGCGTTCCCGCCTTGAGGATACGATATTCACCGGCGAGCATCGCACAGTAGGTTTCGAGCAGGATCGGGCTGTCCTCGACCACCAGCAGCGCCGGTCGCGCATGACCGAGCGCCCGGACGCCGATGAAACGGTTCGGCGGGCCGGGCTCATAGCAAACCTCGTCGAGGAGGCTCTGGATGATCGAGAGCCCCCGCCCCCCCTCTGCCATGGACGCCATGTCCAGCGTCTGCGCTTCGGAGGCCTTCTGGCCAAAGGCATCGAAGGGGCCGCCATCATCCTCGATTTCGAGCACGATGTTGACGCCATCAAGGCTCATCCGGGCCGCGAGATAGCTCGGAGGTGGGTTGGAATGGCGGATGGCATTCGCCCCCATTTCCGCGATCGTCAGCAGGATCGCGTTCTTGACGCTGGGGTTCGGACAGAGCGAGATCAAACGGTCCGACACGTCCTTGCGCAACGCCGAGAGCGCGAGCAAATCCGCCGGGATCCGCGTTTCAAAAAGCAGCATACCACCCCCCAAGGCTGGCTTTCACAGAACAGAACACTTCAGGACAGGCGCGTGGCATCACGGCGAGGTTGGTTGAAAGGCGCTGCGCGCAGCCTTTAGCGAGCGCATCACATCTCCGGCGACAGCTTTGAGCTTCTGACGGTCCGGATCGGCAAACATCGCGCGGATCTCCGAGGTGGCCGCTGCGGTATAGGCCGCCTCGGCACGCCGCATTTCAGCCCTTGCGCGATGCAGACGGGCGCGCACCTTGCGCATCGCCTCCCGCATCTGCGGTTCCGGCCGTTCGGCATACCGCGAGACGATGAATTCCATTGCCACAATCCGGTCCGCGCTGCGCGAGGTCACGCTGCCCGGACGCATGAGATAAAGCGTTGAAATCATGCTGGTGGCCGCGACCGGCGCGAGCTGGGCGAGACGCAACCAGAGATCCCAATCCTCGGCCGAGGTCAGCTCGGTCGCAAAACCATTCGCATTTTGCAAAAGTTCTTTGCGAACTGCAACGGTCGAGGTGCCGACGAGGTTGCATCCGAGAAGCAGGGATTCCGCATTCTCAAGCTCGAAAAAATGCGTCGGCGGCTGCCGACGGAACGGAGAATTCCAGTATTCAAAGCAGGTTCCGCGGTCTTCGCCCGCCGGGCTGACATGCCGGTAATCGGTGAAGGTGAAGCCGATATGCGGGTTTCGCTCCATGTATTCGACCTGAAAGCGCAGCTTGCCGCGCGCCCAGGTATCGTCGGAATCGATGAAAGCGATGATCGGGGCCGAAGCTATTGAAATTCCTTCGTTTCTTGCCCCTGACGGCCCGAGAGAATCCGTGTGCAGCACGCGCATCGCCGGCGTTTCACGCACCATTTCGGCGAGCCATTCGCGGGTTCCGTCGGTCGAACCGTCATCGATGATGATGATTTCGACACCGGTCATTTGCTGAAGCCCGACCGAACTCAAGGTCGCCGGAAGCGTGTCCATATTGTTGCGTGTGGGAATAATGACGCTCACGCGGGCATCCAGAAATTCGGGTCGCATACTCATACCTCCTGTGGTCCGGGCTTGCCGCCACGGCTGGCACTCCCCTTGCTCGAACCGTGCCGAACCTTTGCGCAGCTCCGGCGACTGATCGAGATGTGAGATGAAACGACTGGCCTATCTTCTGGCGGATTTCCCCGTACTTTCGGAGACCTTCATCGGTAACGAAATCCGCGCCATGGAACGGCATGGCCACACCGTGATGCCCGTCATCATGAACCGCCGTACGGGCGCCGCGCAGCCGGAAGATATTGATCTGGCGGACCGCTCGACGCTGCTTTCCTCGCTGACAAGCGGGCCGCGTGCGCTCTATGGTTCCGGGCCACGCGCGCTGCGACGTGCCGAGCGCTTCATCCGCGAGCAGAAAATGCTGCCCGCCCTGTCGCTGCTTTATCAGGGAGCGCGCGTCGCGCGTTTCCTTCGGCAGAACCGGATCGACCATCTACATGCGCATTTCGCGGGGGGGGCTGCGGCGCATGCCATCGTTGCCGCGCGCCTCGCCGGGATCACGGTGTCGTTCGTCTGCCATGGTCATGATGTCTACGGCGAGCCCGAGGACTTGCAGGCCAAGCTCAGCCATGCCGATTTCATCGTCGCCGTCTGCCGCGATCTCGCGAACGATCTCGGCACCATCGCACCGTCGGCGAAGATCGTGGACGTTCCGTGCGGCACCAATCCGTCGCGTTTCCTGCCGCGCGAGACCGGCGAGCACAATGGACGATTGCTTTTCGTCGGGCGTCTCGTTGAGCAGAAGGGGATCGACGATCTACTGGCAGCGCTCGCTGCCCTGCCGATCAAGGAGCGGCCGCGCCTCGATATCGTCGGCGACGGGCCGATCCGCGAGAACCTAAAGGACAATGGCCTGAGGATCGGGCTGCGCGTCGAGGACATGACCTTTCACGGCCCCAAATCCGCCGCATGGTTCGCCGAACACGGCCCCGGCTACCTCGGACTTGTCGCGCCCTTCAAGGTTGGTCCGGATGGCGCGCGCGATACCGGCCCGCTCGTCGTCAAGGAGGCGATGGCGATGGGGCTCCCGGTCGTCTCGACCGCCTTCATGGGCGTCAAGGAGACCGTGACGCCGGAAACCGGCTGGCTGGTTCCGCCCGCCGACCCCGTTGCGCTGACGGATGCGATCCGCAACCTGCTGGCACAGAAGCCGGCGGAACGTCGCGCCATGGCCAAGGCGGCGCGCGCACGTGTGGAGGCGCATTTCACGCTAGATCGTTCTGCCCAGTTGCTCTCGGCTGCGATCAAGGCCGCGTGATGATCCCCGCCCGGTTCCAGCGGCATGTCGCAGCCTTGCGGCCCTTTCTCCTCTACGCGCTGAGCATCGCGTTCGGGAAGGGGCTCTCGCTGGTCACCCTGCCGTATCTCGCGCATCACCTGTCACCGGCGGAATTTGTCCGTCTTGATATTGCAGCGAGCATCATCGAACCGGTCGGTCTTCTCGCCGCCTTTGCGCTGGCGGATACGCTGTTTCGCTTCGGCCAGGGCGATGAGGCCGAGCGCCGGGTGGTGCTCGGGCGGCTCATCGGTACCGCCTTCGTGCTGGCAGGCCTTCTGATCGCGGTGACGCAGTTGATTCTGATCCCCGCGCTTTCGGGCATGGCCAACCTGCCTTCTTCTCCCGCCATGCGTGCCATTCTCGCCTCGGCCTGCCTCGGCGGTGTGATCGAACTGCCGTTGGCGTTCTTGCGGCTATCAGGGCATCCGGGCTTGTTCCTCGGCTTTGTCGCCGGGCGCGCCAGCCTTCAGGCACTCAGCCTCGTAAGCTTGCTGGCTTTTGGCTTTGGCGTCGATGCGATCCTTCTCGGCAATGCCGCGATCGATATCGCACTGGTAGCGGGTCTGCTGCTGACCCTGCCGAAGGGCACGCGCATCCATGTTGATCGCGTCATGATTGGCAAAGCGCTGCGCTATGCTGGCCCCATTCTGCTCGGTGCCTTCGCGATGTTCGCGCTCGGCTCCTGCGATCGCTGGTTCCTGACCGGAACGGTCGCGCCACAGGATCTCGCGCATTATGCACTCGCCGCGAAGCTCTCGCTGGCGCTGGCGCTCGCGACCCAACCTTTCGCGCTCTGGTGGTATCCGCGACGCCTTGGCGTTCTGGAAGGGACAAACGGAGTGGAAGAAACCGCGCGTTTCTGGGCGCTGGGCGTGCTGGCGATTGGCGTCGGGGCGATCCTCACCATGTTAGCAGCCCGGCTGCTGGTTCTCTTCCTGATGCCCGGCGCCTATGCGGGCGCGCTGGCACTCTTGCCCGCGATGCTCGCCATCGTGGCGTTCAATGAACTCTCCTCGGTTTCGAATGGCGTCGCCTACGCGCAGGCCTCGGGGTGGCGTGTGCTCCGCACCAATGGCGCCGGCGCGCTCGTCGCGGTCGCGCTCTACATCGCGCTGATCCCGATGCTCGGCCTCGCGGGTGCGATTGTCGCGACGCTGGCCGGGCAGGCGCTGCGCCTCATGCTCTTTCTCGCGGATCGCCATCGCGGCGCACGCATCCCCTACCCGCTGTTTTCGGCTCTCGCGTTCCTCGCCGCATCGATGCTGCTGATCCTCCAGTTCTCGGGCCATACGCTCCCCGATCTTTCGATCATCGGGCTGATCCTGAGCACGGTTCTGGTTTCGGCGATCCTGCTCGCGACCTATCACAAGGCGGCTGGCCCGCTGGAGGCCGTTCGGTGAAACCGGCGCTGATGCTGGAGCGCGGTGGCCATGATGCCAGAAGCCCGCACACCAGAAGTGTGCTGATCGCGCTCGGTGTCTGCCTGCTCGCCTTTGCGATCGGTATTCAGATCCCCATTCCGCTCGGCGCGCCGCTTGTCGCTGTTGCGCTGGGGATTTTGCCGTTCGCGATGCTGTTTGCGGTGAAAAATCCGTTCTTCCTCTGTCTTGGCTTCGTGATCTTCTCGTTTTTCCGCATCCACGAGGTTTTCCCCGTGCTGATGCCGCTGCGCATTCCGCAGATGCTCGCAATCCCGACGCTCGGCGTGCTCGCGTGGCACTTCCTTGGCACCCGCGCGATCCGCCCGTTCATGACGCGGGAACTGGCGGTCTTCCTGACGTTCTTCATCATGGTGACGATTGGCGTGCCTTTTGCCACGGATCGCCCGACCGCCGTCAGCTACTGGACCGCGACCTACGTCAAGATCTGCATCATGACCTTCGCGATCGCCTGGCTGACGCGCGAGGCGAGTGATTTTCGTCTCGCCATGCGCGCAATGGTGACAGCGGGAATCGCGGTGGCGCTTGTAACGCTCTATAACAAGGTCAACGGCATCGGCCTTGTCGAGGGCACGCGCGTCACCATCGGGCGGGATATCCGCTCGGTGCTGGGTGATCCCAATGACCTCTCGCTGGTGCTCATGTTCCCATTGAGCTTTGCCGTGGCGCTGGCGATCCGCCCCTCGACATTTTTCGACCGGTTTCTTGGCGGCCTCGGCATTATCCTCATCGTGCTCGCGGTGATCGCGACGCAAAGCCGGGGCGGATTGCTCGGCATTCTCGCCGTGTTCGGCACGGTGGGCTGGCGCGTCGTCAAGAACAAGGCGATGCTGATCAGTGTCGGCGGAACGGCGGCGGCAATCCTGTTCATTGCAGCTGGTATTTCCTCTCGCGCCTCGGGCGGGGCCGCCGAAGCGGGCATCGACGAGAGCGCGATGGGCCGCGTTTATGCATGGAATGCCGCAATCAAGATGGCGACCTCACGTCCGCTTACGGGCGTCGGCCTCGACAATTTCGTGCCGAACTATTTCTTCTATTCCGAGCACTGGGACGGCATGAACCACGCTGTGCATTCGACATGGTTCGGTGTGCTGGGCGAGACGGGGCCGTTCGGTCTCATCGTGTTCGTGACAATGGTCGTGACCATGGTGCTCTCGCTGATCCACGCCTTGCGCATCCTTGAAGGCAATGACGCGCCGATTGCGCTGCGTGCTGCCGGCCTCGGGCTGATCTCCGGCGTCGCCGGCTTCTGCGCCTCGGGCACGTTCCTGACGCAGGGCTTCACCTGGCCGATCTATGTGCTCGTTGCACTGAGCGCAGGATTGTCGCGTTCTGCAAAGCGCTTTGAGCAAAACAGGAATCCCGCGCAGGATGCAATTCGCAAAAATTCCAAATTTACACGAAAAAACAATTAGATAATCAATTTTCAGGTTTGGCAGACCTCCTGCATAGAGGGTTTTGAAGGGCAATTCCGCCCTGACGAATTTCTCAGGAGCATGCCCATGTGCGGGATTTTTGCCCGTGTGGCCGCAGAGCCGGTCGCCGATACACTGATTGAAGGACTGAAGCGCCTCGAATACCGCGGATACGATTCCGCCGGCATCGCGACGCTGGAACAGGGCGGCATTGCCCGCATCTGCACCGTCGGCAAGGTCGAGGCGCTTGAAGCCGCCGTGCGTTCGGGCCCGCCGAAGGGCAGCATTGGCATCGGCCATACCCGCTGGGCGACGCATGGTGCGCCGAGCGAGCGCAATGCCCATCCGCATATCGCGCCGGGCGTGGCGGTTGTTCACAACGGCATCATCGAGAACCATCGCGAACTCCGGCAGGGCCTTTCGGACCTTGGCGCGACCTTCCGCTCCGAGACCGACAGCGAAGTCATTCCGTGGATGATCTCGCACCATATGGCCTCCGGCGCCAAAACCATGGATGCGCTGCGCAAGGCCGGCGAAGACATGAAGGGTGCCTTTGCCGTTGCCGCCCTCACCGAATCCGAACCCGATACGCTCCATGCCCTGCGCCGGGGCTCGCCGCTTGCCGTCGGCTTTGGCGACAAGGGCGCAGCGCTCGCCTCGGACCCGAATGCGCTCGCCGGTTTTGCCCGCGAAGCCTTCATGCTCGAAGACGGTGACAGTGCCGAACTCAGCCGCAGCGGCGTCGATATCCGCAACGCGCAGGGTGAGAAGGTGCATCGCCAGATCGTCACCATCGACGACACGGCGCTGACCACCGGTTCAGATGGCTATGCCCACCACATGCTCAAGGAAATCCACGAGCAGCCGCAGGTCATCCAGCGCATCCTCTCGACTTACGGCTCGACCGGCTCGATTCTGGGACGCCTCACCTTCGATTTCCGCCGCGTCACGCGCATCACGTTGATTGCCTGCGGCACCTCGTACCTCGCAGCCTCGCTGGCGCGGCGCTGGTTTCAGGAGATCGCGGGGATTGCGGCGGAAGTCGCGATTGCCTCGGAATTCCGCTACGAGCCGCTCGCCCCGGTGCAGCCCGGTGAAATCGCCATCGTGATTTCGCAATCGGGCGAAACAGCCGATACGGTCGGCGCAATGCATCGCCTGAAAGAGCGCGGCATTCCCGTTCTCGGCCTCGTCAATCAGGCCGGTTCGACCATCGCCCGTGAGGCTGATTGCCATATCCCACTGCTCGCGGGGCCGGAAATCGGCGTCGCCTCCACCAAGGCCTTTGTCGCGCAGCTCACGGTTCTCGCGCGCATCGTGCTCGCGGCGGCACAGCGGCGTGGACATTCCGGCGTCTCGATCCTGCATAGCGCGCTGGTGCGCGTGCCGGATTCGGTCTCGGCCGTGCTGCATAACGAACCGGCGGTGATGGATGTCGCCCAGCGCGTGTTGCAGGCACGAAGCGCGCTCTTTGTCGGGCGTGGGCATCTCTACCCTGTGGCGCTCGAAGGCGCGCTCAAGATGAAAGAGACGAGCTATATCCATGCCGAGGGTTTCGCCGCTGGCGAACTCAAGCATGGCCCGATCGCGCTCGTGGACTCTACGACGCCGATCTTCGCGCTTGCCTCCTCCGGCCCGCTTTTCGAGAAATGCGCCTCGAATATCCGTGAAATTGCGGCGCGTGGCGGGCGGATCGTGCTGGTTGGTGATCGCGCCGCCCTGCTCGCGCTTTCCGATGTTGCGACCCATGCGCTCACGGTTCCGCATTGCCCGGATTTCGTCCAACCGATCATCTCGACCATTCCGCTCCAGCTCCTCGCGTATCACGTCGCGGTGCAGCGCGGGCTGGATGTCGACCGGCCGCGTAATCTTGCCAAATCGGTGACGGTGGAATGAGCGCCGCCCTCGCCCTGCGTCAATGGGTGAAGGCCCGCCAGCACCCTCTGGCGCGCTTCGCCTATGCCCTCGCGAAGGGGTTCTCCAGTGCTGCCGTGCCGGTCATCCCCGCTCTGCACGGCACGCTCTACCGCCTTCGCGGGGGCGCTCTGGCGCTGGTGGCGAATGTGCGCCGCGCGCTGTGGGATACGCCGCTGTTCCTCTCCCAGGTTCGGCAGCGCCCCCGGCGTGTGATGCTCTATGGCGGCATCCCCCTGATGATGGGGCCGCTCGATATCTCCGTCGGAGAGGACTGCCGCATCTCCGGCCAGACGACGATCACCGGACGCACCAGCGCCCGGTCGACCCCGCGCCTGATCATCGGCAGCAACTGCGATATCGGCTGGCAGACGACGCTTGCTGTCGGCACGGCAATCCGGATCGGCAACAACGTCCGGATCGCGGGGCGCGCTTTTCTCGCAGGCTATCCCGGCCATCCGCTCGATGCGGCGGCGCGGGCTGCCGGTCTGCCGGAGAGCGATAGCCAATGCGGGGACATCATCCTCGAGGATGACGTCTGGCTCGCAACCAATGTTTCGGTCAGCGCCGGCGTGACCATCGGGCGCGGCACCATCGTCGCCGCCGGTTCGGTGGTGACGAAAGATCTGCCCGCTTTTGTTCTGGCCGGTGGTGTGCCGGCACGCGTGATTCGCCCGCTTCAGGCGGGTGACGCCGCCCCATTCGCTTCCAAGGAGACTTCCGATGCAAACGCATGATCTCATCGTATTCGGCGAGGATTGGGGCGCTCACCCGAGTTCGACGCAGCACCTCATTCGCCAGTTCCTCGGCAGCCGCAAGGTGATCTGGGTGAATTCGCTCGGCCTCCGGACGCCGAAGTTCAACCTCGACGATGGCCGCCGTGCCATGCGCAAGCTGGCCGACCTCGCCCGACGGACGCTCTCGAGCGACGAAGCGCCTGTTGAGAAAGGGCGACAGCCGGATGCCGTGATTGCCCCGGCGGCGATCCCCATGCCGAACAACGATACCGCCGCAAAAATCACCCGCGCGCTGGTCTCGCGGCAGGTTCGCGCGGCGATGGATGCTCTTGATATCGAAAAGCCGGTGCTCTGGACATCGCTCCCCACCGCTGAGCCGCTGCTCGGGGCCTTCGATGAGCACGCCGTTGTTTATTACGCGGGCGATGATTTTTCGGCGCTGCATGGCGTCGAGCATGAGCCGGTGATCGCCTTGGAGAAGCGGCTGGCCTCCCGCGCAGCGCTGATTCTTGCCGCCAGCCCGGAAATCGCCAAGCGCTTTCCGACCGAAAAGACGATGGTGGTGCCGCATGGCGTCGATATCGATCTCTTTTCAAAACCGAACCCGAAGCCGCTCGATCTACCGTTCAACGGCCCGATCATCGGCTTTTACGGCAATGTCTCGGGGTGGATCGATACCGGGCTTCTGGCGCTTGCCGCGCGGAAAATTCCCCAAGCCCAGTTTGTGATGATTGGCCCGGTGAACGCCGATGTCCGCCACCTCACGGGGTATTCCAACATGCATTTTCTCGGGCCGAAACGGCACGCCGATCTGCCGGCCTATGTGCAGCATTTCGACGTTGCGATGCTGCCTTTCCTCGATACGCCTCAGATCCAGGCTTGCAACCCGCTCAAGCTCAGGGAATACCTCGCATCCGGCACGCCCATTGCCTCGACGGATTTTCCTGCGCTCGATCCCTACCGCGCGCTCATTCATGTCGGCAAGGATGCTGTCGGCTTTCTCGATGCCATCATCACGGGCCTGAAAGAGCACAAGGACAAGAAGCGGGCGCGTCTGCGCCAGCGCGCGGTTGCCAACGAGACCTGGGCGCGGCGCGCGGAAGACATCGCCTCGGTGATCGATCTTCTCTGAGCGGATTCGCAATCTGCGCAGCAATTTGCGGAGACGGGAAACCGTCTCCGCTTTTTGTTTCGCGAATTGCAGCTAGAAAATTCCACCGGAAAACCCGGAAGATAAATTCTCTCTATTTTTCAAACCTCTAAATCGGACAAGCCCTCTCTTCCCGCATGGCACGCGATTTGAAGCCGTTCCGTGAATTGGTTTCACCGGAGGCTTCCATGCCCATCCCCTTTCGTACCCTGCCACTGGTTCTGACGCTGGCGCTCGGCACCGCCGGCTGTGCCGCGCCGATCAAGGCACTGATGCAAACGACGCCAACCCCGAATGCGGATGACCTCATTCCGGCAACCGGCCTTGCAGAACCGCGCAAACCCGCTGCCGAGGCAGAGGTGGATCGCTCGGCGCTGAAAATCGCCCTTGAAAAGAAGGCTGCGGCCATGCGCGCCGAGATGATCCGGAAGCCGGCCTCACCTGGCGGCGGCCTGCCACAAAGGCTTCCCAATGAGCGCCTGCCAACGGGCCAGCTCACAAACGAACGGACGCCGCAGCCTCAGGCTTTCGCCCGCGCGGAACCGCGCCCGGCGGACCGCGTGAAGGAGATGCTGGCGAAGGTTCGCCAGACAGACGTGGCGGTCAAACCGGCTTCCCTCGAAGCCTCGCCGCTTTCGACAAGCTTTCAGGTGAAATCGGAGGTGAAACTCGCTTCCCTCGGTGCCTCCATGCCATTGCCGGATGCGCCCACGATCCATTTCACCGATAAATCCACCGTGCTCGATACAACCGGCAATCGCGCGCTTGCGGCGCTCATCGGCAAGGCCGAGAACCCGCTGGATTATCGGTTGATCGTCACCGGCGGGCTCGCCGGTGCGGGCCAGCCCTGGGAGAAGATGCAGCTTGCAAGTGCGCGGATCGAGACGCTCGCCAATCACGTCCCGCCGCCACTGGTGGTGGAGCGGCGGTTCGATCCCGGCCTTGATCTCGCGGATGTTCGGCTTGAGCTCGTGAAGGGACGCCGCTGATGCGCGCGCCGCTTGAAGTCTTCGCCCGGATGCTCGCGGCGGCGTGGCGCAGGCGCTATCTTATTGTCGTGCCCATCATGGTGATGCCGGTGCTTGGCTTCATCTCCGGCCTCATCGCGCCCAAGCGCTTCGAGGCGCGCACGACGCTGCTCGTACAGGAACCCGCAAAGCTCAACCCCTTCCTCAACGATCTTGCGGTCGCCACCAATGTCAAGGATCGCATGCCCGCGCTCGGGGCCCTGCTGCATTCCCAGCATGTGCTCGACAAGGTGCTGCTCGACACCAAACAGGTTGACGAGAACACGCCTGCTTACAAGCGCGAGGATATGGTCGCACAGCTTTCCAACGCCATCACCGTGAAGTTGACCGGCTCGGACCTGATCGAAATCCGCATCTCGGATCGCAAGCCGCAGGGGCTCCTCAAAACGCTCGAAGCGGTGACAAGCCGCTTTATCGAGCGCCTCGTCTCACCGGAGCAGGGCGCGATTACCGCCAGCCAGAGCTTCCTTGAGATCCAGCTCGATCAGCGCCGGAAAGCGCTCGACAAGGCTGAGCGCGATTACTCCAATTTCAAGGTGCGCAATGCCGACAAGCTGCCGGCAATCTATGCCGCGAATGTCACGCGCCTCGGCTCCCTGCAACAGAAAATGCAGGAAAAGGAGATGGACCTCGCCACCGCGCAGGCCGGTTTTGATGACATCCGCTCGCGCATTGCCGGTGCAAACCCGGTGATCGGGCGTCTTGAAGAGGAAATCGTGAAGCTCACCAGCGAACTGACCGCGCTCCGCTCGCGCTACACCGACGAGCACAGTCAGGTTCAGGCGCTCGACCGGCGCCTCAAACGCACTCAGGCCGAGCGGAAATCGCTGCTCGAAGCCTCTTCGGCGCTCAAGGATCTCGATCTCGACCGGCTCTGGAACATCGCGGCCAATCTCGCCAATGGCGACGAAAGCAAGCCGCAGACCACGCTGCTGATGTCGCAGCTGCAGCGCCTTCAGGATGCGCAGGCCAAGCGCGTCACGCTGGAGAAGGACGTTGAGGAATTGCGCCGGATGATTGCCGATCTCCAGCGCACCATCGGCACCTTCGCACCCATCGAACAGGAGCAGCAGCACCTCGAACGCTCGATTGTCGCGGCGCGCGAGATGTACGACAGCCTGCTCAAGCGTAACGAAATGGCGAGCGTCACCGGCGCACTGGGGCGCTTTGAAGCGCCGGAACGCATCAAGATGATCGATCCACCTTCCGAACCCAATGCGCCGGTTGGACCGGGGCTGATCCTGTTCATTCTCGGCGGGCTTGTCGGCGGCATCGTCATCGGGGCGGGACTTGCCGTCGTCAGCGAGATCGCGGACCAGCGGCTCAGGGCCGAGGAAGACTTTGTGCAGGAGACCGGGATTCCGCTGCTGGGGCGTATTCCCACGCTCCAGCGGCAAATGATCGCGCTCTAGAGCATTTTCCGGCCAAGTGGATACCGGTTGGGCGAAAGAAAATGCGCCAAAACAAGAAGATAAAGCGTCGGCCGATCACAGATCAGAGATCGACCGGGTAACCGCTGCGGGCACTCTTCGCGATGGCTTCCAGCGTGGCCGCGATGTCGTGGCTAGCGGCTTCGTAAAAGGCCATTTTCGCGTTGTCGCGGGTGCCCACCATCGCGGCGAAGGTCTCGGCGGCGAAACGGAAACCACTGCCAGTCGGCGCGGCAATCGCCTCGAACGGGATGTTGAAGGCCGTGCCCTTGCGCATCCTGAGTTCGCTCGGAAGATAGCCGTAGGGGTGCCCCGGCGCGACACTGGTGTGGTTGAGATATTCGGTCTCGAGTGTGCCTTGCGAGCCCATGATCGTCGCGCGGCGATGGTTCGCGGCGTCCATGGCGCAGGACATTTGCGCGCGCCGGCCATCGGCATAGATCAGCGTCGCCATGGTCGAGATATCGACGCCGGTCTCCGCCCAGGTGGCATGGGCAATTGCGCGTACCGGGGCCGCGCCCATCACCAACCGGCTCAGGCTCAGGGGCTAGCAGCCAGCATCCATCAGCGCGCCACCGCCGAGATCGGGTTTCATGCGGATATTGTTATCGGGATTGGCGAGCGTGAAGCCGAAGGAAGCCTGCACCGTGCGCACCGCGCCGATGCCGCCATCGCCCAATCGCGCAAGAAGTTCGGCGATTTGCGGCTGGAACCAGTAGGGATAAGCCTCCAGCAGCATCACGCCCTTCGCCTTGGCCGCCGCGAACATCGCCTGCGTCTCGGTGCGATTGAGGCCGAGCGGTTTCTCGCAGAGGATATGCTTGCCGTGCTCCGCGGCGCGGATCGTCCATTCCGCGTGCATGGAATTCGGCAGCGGGATGTAAACCGCGTCGATCTCGGTGCTCGCGAGCAGCGCTTCATAGCTGCCGTGGCGCGTTGGAATGCCGAAGGTGTTGCCGAATTCTTCGGCCTTCGCGAGATCACGACTCGCAACAGCGACAAGGCTGACCGCCTCGCTGTCCTTCACATCGCGGGCGAATTGCCGGGCGATGTTGGCGCAGCCGAGAATACCGAGGCGCAAGGGGGACTTCTGAGACATGGACAGCACTCGCCGAGGAGAAGGAATGCCCGAATAGGCCCCTTCCCCGGCGGATGGTCAAGTCCTTCGCGGGTCAGGACGCGAGGCGCTGATCCTCGGCCTCCTGCCAGGACTGGATGCGGCGATAAAGCGTCGAAGGTGCGACATCGAGCGCAGCGGCCGCACGCGGGATCGAGCCCCCGCATTGCTCGACAGCGGCTTCGATAATCCGACGGATCGAGACCTCGAGCGGCTCGATTTTCGTTCTCGGCGCGGCCTGATACGCCGGGCGCGCGGGACCTTCCACGAAAGCCGCGACTGGCGCAAAGGCCTCGACCTGCGGCAGGCGCGTCATCGGTGTTGCCGTCTGGATCTCACGCGGCAAGACGCCGACATCGACCAGTGGCCCCTCGCTCAGCACGACGATCTGGCGAATGACGTTCTGCAACTGGCGGACATTGCCCGGCCAGGCATAATCGCGCAGGGCGATTTCCGACGCCGGGGTAAACCCGGTGAAGGCCTTGTCGTCCTCCTTCGCGAAGCGGGCGAGAAAATCGCGCGCGATCAGCAGCACGTCATCCTCGCGTTCGCGCAGGGGCGGCAGTTCGATCGGCACGACATGGAGGCGGTAGAACAGATCCTCGCGGAAACGGCCCGCCGCGACTTCCGCCTGCGGATCGCGGTTCGTGGCGCAGACTACCCGCACATCGACCGGCCGAACCTGATCCTCACCAACCTTCTGGACGGTCATGGTCTGCAGGAAGCGCAGCATCTTGGCCTGAAGCGAGAGATCCATCTCGCAGATTTCGTCGAGGAAAAGCGTCCCGCCATGGGCTTGCAGCACCGCACCCTTGCGATCCGACACGGCGCCGGTGAAGGCACCCTTGGCGTGGCCGAAAATCTCGCTCTCGAGCATGTCACGCGGGATCGCTGCGCAGTTGATCGCGACAAACGGCGCTTTCGAGCGCTTGCCGAGGCGATGGAGCGCATCGGCGCAGAGTTCCTTGCCGGTGCCGCTCTCACCCGTCACGAAAACAGTCGCGTTCGACGGCGCAGCGCTCTGGATGATGCGGTAGATCGCCTGCATGGGCAGCGAGCGGCCGATGAAGTTGGCGAAGCGATCACGGTCAAAGGTGTCGGTAATCTCGGCGAGCGTATTCGCCATGCGGCGACGCTCATGCGCATTGCGCACCGTCACCTTGAGCCGATCCGGCGAGAAGGGCTTCATGATGAAGTCGAAGGCGCCTTCGCGCATCGCTTCCACGGCAAGCTGAACCGAGCCTTGCGCCGTCATCATCACGACTTCAACGGGAAGTTCCCGCGAGCGGACGAGGCGGAGAATTTCGAGCCCGTTCATATCCGGCAGGTTGACGTCAACCAGCAGGACGGAAGGGAGAAAGCTTTCGAGCCGGGCGATGGCCTCATCGGCTCGGGCACAGAGTTCCACCTCATGGCCATCGGCCTTGAGCATCGCGCGGTAGGTTTCGCCGAGGGCAATGGCATCCTCGACAATCAGGACGCGGCTGGTTTTGGTCACGGTGTTCTCTCCGCTTCACGGTCGGGTTTCTGCGACCGGCTATCCCCGTCATACCACGCGACATTTTCGCTTGGCTGATAGGAATAGGTCAAATGCAATCAATCGTTGAAAATCAGGCTGCGACGGCCTTTTCCCGCCATTTCTCGATGGAAACAATTGCCTCGTCGATCATCACGCCAAGCAGCGGCACGCCGCCGGAGACGGCGTCATCCGCTGCGACCTCGATTCGCGAGGCAGCCTCGGCAGCGCGATGGGCGCCATATTGCCCGAGAATGCCTGCGAGTTTGTGGGCGAGTTTACGCATATCGCCATGCCTTCCGGCGGCATGCGCTTCCAGCAAAGCCGCTTTTTCGGAACGGATATTGCGGATCGCGACCTCAATAAGGTTCTGGAACACCTCCGGGCCACACATCTCAAGCAATTCACCGAGCATATCCTGCGCTTCAACGGCTTCAGGCTCCGGCTTTTCCACCACGACATAATCACCGCTGCCGACCCGCTGGATCAGCTTGTCGAGATCCGCCGGGCGGATCGGCTTGGCGAGATGCTCATTGAACCCGGCCTCCACCGCACGCTGCTTGTCGGTCGCGAAGGCCTGTGCGCTGAGCGCGATGATCGGAATGCGGCCGCGCGCACCGGGAATGCGGCGCATGGCTTCAGCGGCTTCATAGCCGGTCTTGATCGGCATCTGGATATCAAGAAGGGCGAAATCGAAATTGCCAGCCTGCGCCGCACGGATCGCCGCCTCGCCGTTATCAACGAGTTCGACACGGTGACCGCGCTTTTCAAGCATCGTGCGGATCACCAGTTGGCTCGCCGGGGTATCCTCAGCCACCAGAATGTTGAGCGCGCGCGGCCCATCGGCCACCGACAGCCTGGAATCAAGGGTCGGAGGCGGGCTCGCCTTGCGCCGCTCCGCTGTCCGGCGACAGCTTACTTCAAACTCGAAGGTCGTACCCGGACCGACGTGCTCGCCAAGACGGATCGTCCCGCCCATAAGGTTGACGAGGCGATGCGTGATCGCGAGACCCAGCCCGGTTCCGGCGATATGCTCACGATCAGAGGCACGGCTGCGCTCGAAGGGTTGGAAGATGCGCTGGCGCATATCCTTCGGAATGCCGACCCCGGTATCGGAGACCTGCACGCGAAAGCGCACCTGATCTCCATCGCAGGCGATCATCCCGGCATTCACACGAACCTCTCCAGTTTGCGTGAACTTGATCGCATTGCCCGCGAGATTGATCATGATCTGGCTGAGGCGGGCGCCATCGGCCTCGATCCAGTCTGGCAGATCAGGGTCGATCTCAACCGTCAGCGGCAGGTTCTTCTTCTGCGCCAGAACGGAGACCATGTTCGCGGCGCCATTGATCACCTCGCGGATCGACACCGGCGCGATTTCCAGCTCGGCCTTTTCCGCCTCAAGACGGGAGAAATCGAGAATATCGTTGATGAGCCCGAGGAGGTGGACACCGGATTCCTCAATGCCTTGCACAAAACCGGCCTGTTCCGGCTCCAACGTCGTATCCCCGAGGAGGTTCGCGAGCCCGATCACCGCATTCATCGGCGTGCGGATTTCGTGGCTGATCATCGCGAGGAAGTCCGATTTCGAACGGCTCGCCGCTTCCGCCATTTCCATCAGCTTGCGCATCCGCTGCGCCTGCTCCTCAAGGCCGTTGCGCGCGTCAATGAGCGCCAGCTCGCGGTTCTTGAGTTCGGTGATATCGTTGAAAACGGTCACGACACCGCCATTGCGCGTCAGGCGATTGGAAACCTGAAGCCAGCGGCCGTCGGACAGCGCCTCGATGAAGGCCGCCGAATTCTTCTGCCGCCGCCGGCGCTTGCGTTCGGCGACCACGCCTTCCACGTTGTCGCCAGCATCAATATGTCCAAGCTCGATCGCCTTGCGGATGAAGGTATCAAAAGTGAGGCCCGGTTTGAGCATGCCGCCCAGACGCTCGAAATAGCTGCGGTAGCGCGAATTGCTGCTGACGAGGCAATCCTTCGCGTCATAGAGCACAAAACCCTCGCCGATACTCTCGATGGCATCGTTGAGGACTTCATGGGCGCGGCGGTTCTCGACCGCGAGCGCGGACATACGCTCGGCCTGCGCGCGCAGATGCTCGCGGGCGGATTCAAGATCGGCAAGGTGGCGCTTGAGTTCGGTGATATCGGTGCGAATGCCGACGCGCCCGCCATCGCGGGTGCGGCGATCGGAAATCATCAGCCAGCGGCCATCGCCCAGCAATTGCTCGAAGGGTTCCGAAATATGCTGACGCCGGCGCAGGCGGTCGGCGACCCAGCCCTCGGGATCGTCGATCGCGCCCTGATATTGCCCCTTGGGGACACCATAGCGGATGAGATTCTCGAAGGTTTCACCCGGCACCAGCATTTCTGCAGAGATCGCGTAGATCTCGCGGTATTTCTGGTTGCAGCGGACAAGGCGGTCATCGGCATCGTAAAGAACGAAGCCCTCGTTGATGTTTTCGATCGCCTCGTCGAGCTGACGCCAAGCGGCATCGGCCTCCTGCCGGGCGGCAATCGAGGCCTCAAGATGATGCCGTGCCCGCCGTTCGGACTGGAAGAGATAGAAAAAGAATGCAATCAGCGCGAGCACGGTACAGAAGATCAGGATCGTGAGCTCACGTTTGATCTCGGCATGCGTTTCAGCCAGCATCTGCCGGTCCGAGCGGTCGGCGTTGAGTGCGGCAGTCGTCACCTGCCGCAAGGGCTCGATATGCTTCGCCAGGCGCGTGCGCGCCTCCGAGAGCTGTTCCGGCGTCATAGGGCTGAAGATGACAGGCTCGGTCGCCTTGATGTCGTCGAAGAGAAGGTCGATGGTCTCGCGCAGGCCCGGATGGTTGGAAATCGAACGCGCGAGCGCCCCTTCCTTGTAAAGCGTCAGACGGCTCCAGAGGATATCGAACCGCTCCTCCAGTTTTGATCTGTTCAGACGTGCCGGGTCAGCGACGGCATCCGACAGGAGCGAGATGAAACGCCCCAACTCGATTTCGTTCTGGGCGGCGGCCCAGAGAACGTTCTCCGACACCGTAATGTCGAGGCGCCGCTCAATCGCGAGGTAGCGATGGATCGAGAAGCCGGTCATGACAATCATGACAACAAACAGGGCAGCGAAGAGTCGCCGCACCCGCTTGTTCGCATTCATACCGGTATCGATCATGAAAACCTCTGCCCGAAGGCGTACCGTGTCTTAATGGACGTCGAGGCTCTTGAGCTGCCAGATCCACTTGAAGTTATGCTTCTCGTCCTTGAACTCGGGGTAGGTGTCACGCGGGTACACGATCCAGATCGGGCCGCGATCACGCAGACGGAGATCCGCGCCGTTCATCTTCATCGCGAACAGAACCGGCACCTTGCGGAGTTCCGCCGATTCCAGCTCGATCGCATAGTCATTCACCGCAGCGGCTTTGATTTTCGCGCCGGTCGCACCGACGTAATCGAGCAGCTTGCCGGCGAGAACGCCTTCGAACGCGGTAACACCCTCGGCCCAGGAGTGGGAGGTTTTCAGCTCGGACATCCCGAGATTGATCAGCATCGCGCGATCAAACTCGGCCTTGCCGGGTGCATTGGTGTTGGTGATCTTACCGGTGACGGTCAGAACAACATCGCCCGTAGGTTTGGGTAATTCAGCCGCGGCGACCGGCAGGACGGGAACAACGAGGAGGCCAAGCCCCACGATCGTTGCCTTGAGAATAGAAACGAGCTTCGACATTCGACATTTCCTTGGTTGGACCCGTCAATCTGCGGCAAGTTCCATTCCGTCAAATTCTCATGAACGCCGAAGCTTCCTGCCGGGAACGAGCTTTGGCATCAACGTCTTGAAATATGGTTGAAAACGGAAAAAAGGATGGGCCATCAAATCAGGCCCACCCCGTTTTTGTTAAGTCTTCAAGGCAATTCGCAATTCGCAAATTGCGAAGCGTCGGGCAAACCTTCGCAATTCGCAAAGCGCACAGGCGATCAAAGCCAGCCCTTGATCTGACGGATCACCGCCCCGGTGGAAATCCCGTAGCGATCATGCAGCGTCGGCAGGGCGCCGGCATCGAGAAATTCGTCCGGCAGGCCGATCTGGCGGAATTTCGGCGCCACACCAGCACGCAGCAGCGTTCCGGCGACCGCCTCGCCAAGCCCGCCCACGACGGTGTGGTTCTCGGCGACGACGACGAGGCGCCCGCCCTTGCCGGCCTCGCGCAGGATGGTCTCGGTATCGAGCGGCTTGATTGTCGGCACATGCAACACCGCGACATCGACGTTATCGGCGCTGAGGGCCTTGGCCGCTTCAAGCGCGCGCATGGTCATCAGGCCGGAGGAGATGACAAGCACATCGCGGCCATCGCGCACCACCTTCGCCTTGCCGAGTTCGAAGGTGTAGCCATATTCGTCGAGCACCAGCGGCACATTCCCGCGCAGGAGGCGCATGTACACAGGTCCCTTGTAGGCCGCGATAGCATGGGTCGCCTGCTCGATTTCGAGCGCATCGCAGGGATCGATGATCGTCATGTTCGGCAGCCCGCGGAAAATTGCGATATCCTCGGTTGCCTGATGCGAAGGGCCGTAACCGGTCGTCAGGCCCGGCAGGGCGCAACAGATCTTGACGTCGAGGTTTTCCTCGGCGATCGCCATGCAGATGAAATCATAGGCGCGGCGCGCGGCGAAGACCGCGTATGTCGTCACAAACGGCGTGAAGCCTTCGCGCGCCATGCCGGCGGCAGCGCTCATCAACACGCCCTCGGCCATGCCCATCTGGTAGAAGCGCTCGGGATAGGCCTTCGCGAAGACGAAGAGATCGGTGTATTTCGACAGATCCGCCGTCATCCCGACGATTTCGGGGCGCGATTTCGCCAACTCGACCAGTGCATGTCCGAAGGGCGCGGGCGCCGTACGCTGATCCACTCCGGCAATCGAGGCGATCATTGCCGAGGTCTTGAGACGCTCGCCGTTCGGACCAAGCTGGACCTTGCGCGGGGTATATTTCGAAAGACGGGACATCAGGCTTCTCCCTGCTGGAGGGCGACCGCACGGGCCTTGTCGAGAATATCAAGGGCCTCGGCCCATTCTTCCGCTTCCACACGCAGGAAGTGGTTGCGTTCGCGCGCCTCAAGGAAGGGCACTCCCTTCGCCATCTTCGTATCGCAGATGATGACGCGCGGCCTGGCTTCTTTGAGGTTCCGCGCCCGATCGAACGCCGCAACCAGAGCCGGAATATCGTTGCCGTCGACCCGCTCGACATACCAGCCGAAAGCCTCGAACTTCGGCCCGAGCGGCTCGAAATTCGAAATCGCGGTTGAGGGGCCATCCGCCTGCATCTGGTTGACGTCGACGATCGCGATGAGATTGTCGAGTTTATGGCTGCCCGCGGAAAGCGCCGCCTCCCAGGTCGAGCCCTCGTCGAGTTCGCCGTCCGAGCAGAGATTATAGACAAACGCCGGGTTCTTTTTCGCCTTGAGACCGAGGCAGAAGCCTATCGCGATGCCAAGGCCATGCCCGAGCGAGCCGCCGGTGATCTCCATGCCCGGTGTATAGGCTGCCATGCCGGACATCGGCAGGCGGGAATCATCGCCGCCGTAGGTCTCAAGCTCATCCTCGGGCAGGATTTCCGCCTCAATCAGCGCCGAATAAAGCGCAATCGCATAGTGCCCGATGGAGAGCAGGAAACGGTCACGCCCCTCCCACTCCGGGTCTTTGGGGCGATAAGTCATCGCGTGGAAATAGGCGACGGCGAGCACATCCGCGACGCCCAAGGCCTGCGCGATATAGCCCTGCCCCTGCACTTCACCCATCCGGAGCGCCAGACGGCGAATGCGATAGGCCCGCTCTTCCAGAGAGACATTGACGCCGTGGGCGCCATGACGCCCGCCGGATATCCCATTTTGGTGAGACATAATTTTTTCTCCTGCGATCCGCCAACTCATGCGGAACCCGACCCTTGAGCGCGGCAAAGTGCGTGCTTGGCCCTGCGGAAGCAACTGCAAAACTTTCGCTCATCGCTGAATTTCATTCAGCAATCGCGGGCGAGTGTTCTCCCCGGAAAAATCCGGGTCAAGATGTTCGACAACAGGCACAAGTTTTTTCTAACCGCCCTTCGACAGTACCTGAAACCTCGTCTTAAGGCTGACCTGAACTTCCCCGGATCGGGCCGGGTAGTCGTACGCTCCATCAACCATTTGCCGCTAGCGTCGCATCGGGTTCAGAAGGGGCTTTGCGTGTTTTCAGCGATCTCGATAGCTATTGATCGTGCCATGGGGATTGCCGGGCTGCCGCAGCCTGCGCTCAATCATATTCGCGCCGAACAGATCCGCGCTATTGTCCGGCTGACACCGATCATGATGGCGGGCAACATCTGTAGTGCGACCATCGTTCTGCTCGCCACATGGGGCGAGAGAAGCTGGTGGCTGGCCTTCGCTCTGAGCCTCTGCATGATCCCCATGGCCGCAATAGGCCTGCGCGCCTGGTGGAAAACGCGTTTCGCCCCACCGCGTCGGTATGCCTCTGCCCGTGCGGCCAGCCGTGCGGCGCTTCATGCCGCCATGCTCGGCGGAATTTGGGGGGTAATGGTTGTCGGAACCTATACGGACGGAAACCTGATCCAGCAGATGATTGTGGCGGCAGTGGTCGCCGCGATCGGAACCGCGGGCGCCTTCACGCTCGCACCGATGCCACAGGCTGCCGCCGGGTTTCTGTTCCCGATCGTTCTGGGATCGACCGCCGCCCTTACCGCGATTGGCGGGCGCGCCGAAGCCATGCTGGCGGCGCTTGGCGTGCTGTATATCAGCGTCGTTGGCGTGGCCTGTGTCGCCCATGCCCGGATTTTCGCCGCGCACCTGCGCTCGGAACTCGAGGCTGTCGAGCAGCGCTCGGTGATCGGCATGTTGCTCAAGAGCTTCGAGGACAATGCCAGCGATTGCCTCTGGCAACTTGATCCGCAAGGTCGCTTCTCCCATGTCTCCGAGCGCATGGCCGCGATCATGGGCCTTGATCCGGGCACGATCGAGGGCAAGGACGCCGGCGCGATCCTGCATCGCCTGAATTTCTGTCCGGTCAAGTCCAGCATGTTGCGCAAGGCGTTTACCGCCCGCCGTCCGTTCCGTGATCTGGAGGTTGCCATCGGTGATGCCCGCTTCCCGCATTGGTGGCGGCTGACTGGCGAGCCGATCTTCGATGATTTCGGCCAGTTTGGCGGTTTTCGCGGGGTTTGCTCCGATGTGACCGCGACCAAGCACGCCGAGCAGCGTCTTGCCTATCTCGCGCACCACGACAGCCTGACCGGCACTTTCAACCGGGTGCGCTTCAACGAGCTTCTGACGGAGAAATCCATCCGTGCCGAGCGGCATGGACATGGCTTTGCTCTTGCCTACCTCGATCTCGACGGCTTCAAGGCCGTCAACGATACCTTTGGTCACCCTGCGGGCGATCAATTGCTGATCTATGTCGTCAAGCGCCTCAATCTCTGCCTGCCGGCGGAATCCTTCCTCGCGCGTCTCGGCGGCGATGAATTCGCCATTCTCACCGACGAAAGCGATGCGGACGTCCTGTCATCTCTGGCGGCGCGGGTGATCGATACGCTGTCACAGCCCTACATCATCGACGGGCATATTATCTCCGTCAGTGCCAGCATCGGCCTGATCAGCTCCGGCGATGTGACGGAAGGGCCGGAGGCGATCCTCCGCAAGGCCGATCTCGCGCTCTATCATGCCAAGGAAGCGGGGCGCGGCACCTTCTCGTTCTATACGGAAGATATGGACAGCCAGCTCCATGAAACGCTCGCGCTGGAGGCCGATCTCGCGCTGGCGATCCCGAGGGGCCAGCTTGAGCTGCATTTCCAGCCCTTCGTAAAAGTCGATACCGGCCGCATCGCCGGCTTTGAAGCGCTGGTGCGCTGGCGCCATCCGGAGCGTGGCCTCATCCCGCCAATGATGTTCATCCCCATCGCGGAAAAATCCCATCTCATCCGCCAGATCGGCCTCTGGGTGCTCAACGAGGCCTGCCGGGTTGCCCGTCTCTGGCCGAAGCACCTGACGGTTGCGGTCAATCTCTCGGCGCGCCAATTCTCCGGCGCGACCTTCGTGGAGGATATTCGTGCAGCGCTGGCGCAAAGCCAGCTGCCCGCAAACCAGCTCGAGCTGGAGATTACCGAGAGCGTGCTGATCGAGCGCCCGGAAGCGGTCATCGAGACCCTCAAGGAGCTGAAATCACAGGGCATCCATATTTCGCTCGATGATTTCGGCACGGGCTATTCAAGCCTTTCCTATCTTTGGCAGTTTCCCTTCGACAAGATCAAGATCGACGGCTCGTTCGTCTCGGCGATTTCGCGGGATGAAAGCGCCCGCCACATCCTCACCACCATCCGGTCGCTGGCGGATACCATGGGGCTTTCGGTGACCGCCGAGCGGGTTGAAAATGTGGAGGAGCTGGAATTCCTGCGCCAAATCCGTTGCGACTATGTGCAGGGATACTATTTCTCCAAGCCCATACCAGACGCCGAATTGCCCGCCCTTCTGGCGCGTGCGCTCTCCGCCGAGCTTTCCACCCCGCAGCCTCGCCGCAACAAGCGTCGTGCTGAGGTTGCGGCTGAACGCGGTAAAACCTGCGCGGTGTGAAGAGAGCTGCTCCTGCGCGAACTGGACGTGTTACTGGAGCGAGACAATCGTCCAGTTGCCGCGCCAGAGCCCGCGCAAAGCAGCACGTGCCTCTGCCTCGGCTTCCGCCATCTCACGGCTTGGCAAACCCGCAGCGCGGGCATAACCAGTGCGCACAAGTTCGGTCGCGACATCTCGCCCCTTGATGGTACAGGTGCCGCGCAGTGATTGGCCGGCCTCCGGTTCCTCCCGCCCGCGCAGGCAAGACAAGGTCTCGGCGCGGATGATGTAATACAGCGCCACGCGCGCCTGAATGCCGCAGATCCAGCGGGTTTTCTCGAAGTCCACGCAGATCGCCGTGCGTTCCGGCGCCTCGATCCCGGTCAGCGCGATGGTGACATCGCTCGCGCGAAAGGTCTTCGCATCGATCGGATCATAGGGCGGATCGAACCGGACAGGCCGGATAAACCGTGCGGACGCGCCCATCGCAAACGGCGAAAACGGGGAAACGGGCAGACCGCTCTCGCTATCCTGTGTGACGAGCGGCGGCGGTTCGGGCGGCGCGGGGATCACGTCGGGCGCAGCACGCCCCGTCCAGGCGCGGATATCCTTGCCTGCGAACATGTCCTTGCTGCTGAAAAACCCTTTATCCCGGAAATGCAGCGCAACCAGCAGCGCGCCAAAGGCCAGCGCAAAACCGGCAAAAGCCAGCATCAGACGCTTTGCCCAGACCCCGGAAGTTGCCGTACTGGAAGCCCGCAGGAATTTCCGGAAGGGCAATTCTGCCGGATCTTCTCTGGACATGCCCTTATGCGCCTCATCGAACGTGCGAAACAAATCCCGTTGTACTCAACCGTTCCGCACGCGCAATGCTTACGCGCGTCCCGCAGCGCCGGCGTGGTGGCCCTGAATGCCGGTTTCATCAAGGGATGCCGTTTTTACCAGCGCCAGAACTGCCATGCCCGTGGTGAGCGCCAGATCATCGAGTGCCATCTGCGTAATGGAGGCAAACAGGCGATCGCCTCCCTTGAGCCTGACGCCCACCAGTACGAACGGCTGATGTGCGGGTTCAATCGTTTCGATCTCGCCTTCGAGCACGGTGCGGACGCTGGTGCGCGGCACCTCCCCCAGCACCAGCGTCACCTGCGAGGCCCGGATCGCGACGCGGATCCCGCTGGTGGAAACGGTCACCGCCCCCGGCAAGATGATCGCGCCGGCGGGATGCTCAACGCGGGTTGCGGCATAGGACGGAATAGGCGCGGCTGACTGGCCGACAAGAACCGAAACCGGCTCGATGCGCCCCTCGCTGCCCTGCCCCGCCAACAGCTCACCGGGCGCGCCAATACCGGTGACGCGGCCGGCCTCAAGGCGGACAACCCGGCTCGCAAGCCGAGCGACCTCCTCGGCGGCATGGCTGACATAGAGGATGGGAATTGCAAATTCGTCGCGCAGGCGCTCAATGAACGGCAAAATTTCCTGCTTTCTGGCATGATCGAGCGAGGCGAGCGGCTCATCCATCAGGAGAAGGTGCGGCGAGGTCAGCAGCGCACGGCCAATGGCAACCCGCTGCTTCTCGCCACCCGAGAGCGCCGAGACAGGGCGCGCGAGGAGATGGCCGATGCCCAGAACCTCGACGACCGCATCGAAGGCGATCCTGCGCTCATCTCGTGGTGTAAACCAGCGCCCGTAGGTGAGGTTTGCCGACACCCTGAGATGCGGCAGGAGTTGCGCCTCCTGAAAAACAAAGCCGACCCGCCGTCGATGAGGCGGTGTGCAGAGGCCGCGGGTGGTATCGAGAACGGCGTGTTCCCCAAGCTGGATTTTCCCGGAATCCACCTGCTGCAAACCGGCTATGATGCGCAGTATGGTCGATTTTCCGGAGCCGGAGGGGCCGAAAAGCGCGGTGATCCCCTCGCCGGCTTCGAAGTCTGCATCCAGTATGAAGCCGGGACGGGTCAGCCGCGCCGCAAAACGCATCATGCCGCTAGTCCTCCACGGCCCATGGTCCGGCGCGCCAGAACCTCCGATGCGATCAGCGCGCCCAGTGCGATCACGATGGAAACCAGCGAGAGGCGCAGTGCGCCGGCATCTCCGCCCGGCACCTGCGTCAGCGCATAGATCGCGGCGGGAATGGTCTGGGTTTCGCCGGGAATGTTCGAGACGAAGGTGATCGTCGCGCCGAATTCCCCGAGTGCCTTGGCAAAGCACAGGACCGCACCGGCGATAATGCCCGGCAGCGCGAGCGGGATCGTCACAGTCAAAAACACCCAGAACGGCGAAGCACCGAGCGTCGCGGCGGCTTCTTCCGAGCGAGCATCAATGCTCTCGATGGAGAGCCGGATCGCCCGCACCATCAGCGGAAACCCCATGACGGCACAAGCGAGCGCTGCGCCGGTCCAGCGGAAGGAGAACACCAGCCCGAAGTGGCTCTCGAGAAAGGCGCCAATGACGCCGCGTCGCCCGAAGAGGATCAGTAACACGTAGCCCGTCACCACCGGCGGCAACACGAGCGGGAGATAGACGAGGCCATCCAGTAGGGTTTTGCCGAAAAACCGCCCCCGCGCCAGAAGCCACGCGGTAAGGATGCCGAGCGGCAGGCTCGCCAGCGTCGCCACGCTCGCCACCTTGAGGCTGAGGCGGACCGCCTGCCATTCCTCTGGCTGGAGCTGGAACCAATCCACGTTCGCGTCCTCTTTCAGTCGGTGAACACCACCGTCTTCTTGCCGTTGAGGATCAAACGGTCCTCCAGATGATAGCGCACAGCGCGAGCGAGCACGCGGCGTTCAATGTCGCGGCCCTTGCGGACGAGGGCATCTGGCGTATCCCGATGCGAGATGCGCTCGACATCCTGCTCGATGATCGGGCCTTCGTCGAGGTCGGGGGTGACGTAATGCGCGGTGGCACCGATCAGCTTCACGCCGCGCTCATGCGCCTGATGGTAGGGTTTTGCGCCCTTGAAGCCGGGCAGAAACGAATGATGGATGTTGATGCAGCGGCCCAGAAGCTTGGCCGAGAGCCCGTCCGAAAGCACCTGCATGTAGCGCGCGAGCACGACGAGATCAGTGTTCGTAGCCTGAATGAGCTGCCAGACCGCCGTTTCCTGCTCCATCTTGGTCTGGCGTGTCACGGGGAGGTGGTGGAAGGGCAGATCACCGATATCGGTCGAGGCGATGCTCTCGCGGCCATGGTTCGAGACAATGCCGGCGATATCCATCTCGAGTTCGCCGATCCGCCAGCGATAGAGCAGGTCCGCGAGGCAATGATCGAACTTCGAGACCATCAGCAGCACGCGCTTGCGGTTGGCCTTCTGGCGCAGCGTGACGTTCATGTCGAAACGCGTGGCAATCCCGTCCAGTGCCGCGTGGATCGCCTCATAGGACTCGCTCGTCTCCAGCCTGTTGAACACCACGCGCATGAAAAAGCGGTTGGTTTCCGTATCGTCGAATTGCTGTGCATCGAGAATATTGCATCCCGCCTCGAACAACATCGTCGAGACCGCCGCCACGATTCCGGGGCGGTTGGGGCAGGAAAGTGTGAGGGTCGCGGTGTCGAAATACATGGTTTCAGCCACCCAGGCGGGGTGGTCCTTGTTTTGCAGGCAGAAAACATGCTGTGCACGGCAGAGGGCGCGCTCGTCAACCTGTGACGCGCCGAGATAGAGGCCCTCACACGAACAGCCGGTCTATCGCCGCCGCACCGGGCGCAGCTTCGCGGGGATTGCCCAACGTTTCACGCCTTCCGCCAGAACAAGGTACGTCGCGACGATTGCCACGAGCACCCAGCCGAGCTGGGCCGGGATCGGCACAAACCCGAGCGCGGAACCCAGCGGGGTGAACGGCGTGATCAGTGCCATCGCCAGCGCTGCGAGGGAGGAGATCACCAGCGCGGGATGCGGACGCGCGCGCCAGACCGGCATGCGGGTCCGGATCACGAAAATCACCAGAATCTGCGTCGCCATGGATTCAGCAAACCATGCCGTGCGGAAGAGTTCCGGCGTCGCCTTGAACGCCAGAAACAGCACCAAGAAGGTCGCGATGTCGAAGACGGAACTCAAAAGCCCCATTGCGAAGGTGAAGCGATAGAGCGCCTTCATATCCCAGAGTTGCGGGTGATCGAGTTCTCCGGGCTCGACCGTATCGAGCGGAATCCCAGTCTCCGAGACATCGTAAAGCAGGTTGTTGAACAGGATCTGCACCGGCAGCATCGGCAGGAAGGGCAAGAACAACGAGGAAGCCGCCATCGACACCATGTTCCCGAAATTGGAACTCGTGCCCATGCGGATGTATTTCATGATGTTGGCGAAGGTGCGCCGCCCCTCCATCGCGCCGGTCGCGACGAGACCAAGATCGGGCTTTGTGAGGATGAGGTCGGCAGCCTCGCGGGCGACATCTACCGCGCTCTCGACCGAGATGCCGACGTCCGCAGCTTTCAGCGAGGGAGCATCGTTGATGCCATCGCCCATGTAGCCGACGACATGCCCACGCGCCTGCAATGCAAGGATCACGCGGCGCTTCTGCACCGGATCGACGCGGGCAAACAGCGTGGTCCGCGCAACGCGCACCTTGAGTGCTGGGGCATCGAGCGCGGCAATCTCCCGCCCGGTCATCACCGCG
Organism: Rhizobiales bacterium PAR1; assembly: GCA_002256205.1. Taxonomy (GTDB): domain Bacteria; phylum Pseudomonadota; class Alphaproteobacteria; order Rhizobiales; family Beijerinckiaceae; genus Rhabdaerophilum. The sequence goes on along the minus strand of NKIW01000012.1, from coordinate 33,673 downwards.
CCGGCATCGAGGCCGAGGGCACGCGCGACATGGGCGACGACAAGTTCATTGTCGCCGGAGATGATCTTGACCGCGACGCCGGCCTTTTTGAGTGCATCGAGCGTTGCCGCCGCCGAAGCCTTGGGCGGATCGAGAAATACCGCAAAGCCAACAAAAGTGAGGTCGCATTCGTCGGCGATGGTGCAGGTTTTTGTATCTGCCGGCATCTCGCGGATCGCGATCGCCAGCAGGCGCTGTCCCTCCGAGGCATAGCCATCGTGCAACGCCATCAAGCGCGCGCGGGCAGCCGCATCGAGCGGCAGACAGGCACTATCGCGCCCTTCGATCCCGCTGCAATGGGCGAGAATATCCTCCGGCGCGCCCTTGACGATCAGTCGCGTTTTGTCCGCCCGTGCCAGCAGCACCGAGACGCGGCGACGCTCGAAATCGAAGGGAACCTCGTCGAGTTTGGTCCATTCCGCGCTGTCAGCCGGCGCGCCATGCGCGAGAATGGCTTCATCGAGCGGGGATTTCAGCCCCGTCTCGAAGTGGCTGTTGAGCCAAGCCAGATTGAACACCGCCTCGTCATCCGCGCCGTCCGCCCGGATATGCGCGGTGAGCGCGATCCGGGATTCGGTGAGCGTGCCGGTCTTGTCGGTGCAAAGCACATCCATCGAGCCGAGATTGTGGAGCGCTGTCAGCTTCTTGACGATCACACCGCCGGCGGCGAGCCGCCGCGCACCGCGTGAGAGCGAAACAGTCATGATCATGGGCAGCAGCGAGGGCGTCAGCCCTACGGCCAGCGCCAGCGCGAAGAGCACGGATTCCATCGCCGGGCGCGAAAACGCGAGATGCACCGCCAAAACAAAAACCACCAGCACGCCGGTGAGACGGACGATCAGCAGCCCGAACCGGCGCATATCGCGCTCGAAAGCGGTTGGGGCTTCATTGCCCGCCATCGATTCTGCCAATGCGCCGAAGCGGGTCGCAGCGCCTGTTGCAACCACCAGCATTTTCCCCGAGCCGGAGACGATGGATGACCCCATGAAAAGCGCATTGGTCGCCTCAGCCATATCGTCGGTCTGGGCTGGCGTCGGCTCCTTGTCAGCCGGGTAAGCTTCACCCGTCAGCGCGGCCTGATTGGCGTGGAGCGCGGTGGCGCTCAGCACCACGCCATCCGCCGGGACGAGATCGCCAGCACTCAGCGAGACCACATCGCCAGGCACGACCGCTTCGGTGGGGATCGAGGCGACCTTGCCATCGCGGATCACATCGCAGGCGAGCGCGACGGATTGCTTGAGTGCATCGGCGGCGCGCTCGGCGTGATATTCCTGCACAACATCGAGCGTGATCGAGACAAGGAGAATACCGAGGATCATCCAGAGCCCGACGATATCGCCCGCGAGGCCCGAAACCAGCGCCGCCGCGACGAGGATCAGTACCAGAGGCTCGGTGGCGCGATGCGTAAGCTTGCGCAGAAGGCCGGAGCCCTTCTTCGGTGCCAGCACATTGGGCCCAAACCGGGTGAGCCGGGCATCCGCCTCGCCTGCGCTCAGCCCTTCCGGTGTGGAAGCCAGCCTTTCAGCCAGAACCTTGACGCTTTCGCGCCAGAAGTCATCCTTGACGTGTTGGGTATCGCTCATGGTGCACTTCTCCCGGCCAAAGGCCGCTCCGGAACGGTAGGTCCATCATCATGAACGCCGATCCAGCTATAACGTCGAAGGTGTCACAGACTTTTGTTCTAGCGCATTCAGCGCGCGGAGCGAACCAGCCGCAGATTGAGCGCAATGCCGCGCGAATTGCCGTCGGCAGCCCCTGTCAGGAAATCAAAGTTGTAATAGAGGTCGAGCATCCCGACGGGGCTCGTCGTCCAGAATTTGGCGAGTCCTTCTTCGTTGGGGCGGATATCCGGGAAGACCTCGGCATCCACCACCGGCTCGCTGCAGGTTCTATCCACAAGGCTCTGAAGCTCCGCACCGTTCGGCACGCGCCAGCCATTGCCTTGCGCGGTGGCGAAGCTCTGGGCGTCATCGAGAGTGAAACGCTGCACCTCGCCGGCGCAGCCCAGCTTTGCGTCCCACCGCCGCCCTGCTGAACAGCGTTGCCAGACAAGCCCGGTCCGCCGGTCGGTTGCCTCACCCTCCGCGAGCTGAAAGCGCGTCTGTCGCCCGTTGTCATCGCGATCATAACAGAGGGCGAAAGACGGAAGCGCCGTTATCACCGACAACAGCGCCATGACGACAAAAGCGATCAGATACCTCATGAAGCCTAGGCGCTCTTGAGCGAGATTTCCACGGGGGGTTCGGCCTGTGCTTGATCGCCCATGGTGTCGGCGATCTGCCGGAACCGGCTTTCGGCCTGAAGGAAGGCCGCGACGACCTTGGGGTCAAAGTGCGTTGCCGAGCCTTCGATCAGGATCTGTCGGGCCTGCTCGTGCGACATCGCCGCCTTGTAGACGCGGGCGCTGCGGAGCGCATCATAGACATCGGCCAGCGCCATAATCCTGCCGCCGAGCGGGATATCCCGTCCTGCGACCTGATAGGGATAGCCCTTGCCATCATAGCGTTCGTGATGCCCGGCGATGACGTCGCGCGTGGCCTTGAGATAGGGCGTGACGCCGACATCGCGGATGACCTTGTCGATGACGCTCAGGCCTTCGACAACATGCGTTTTCATGATCGCGAATTCATCATCAGTCAGGCGGCCGGGTTTGTGCAGGATATGATCCGGGATCGCGACCTTGCCGATATCGTGAAGCGGCGCGGCCGCAACGAGATGCTGCACGGCCTCGGCACCAAGCTCCTGCGCGAATTCCGGATCAGCGGCCAGCGTCTCGCAGAGAATGGAAACATAGAGCTGCGTACGATCAAGATGTGCTCCGGTTTCGTTGTCCCGCGCGCCGGCAAGACCGATCAGGGCGCGCATCATCGCCTCGTTGGTCCGGGTGTTGGCTTCCTGCGACTGTTCAAGCGCGTTGAACAGGCGATTGATCTTGAGAAGCCCTTCCTTGAAGACGCCAACGGTTTTGACCATACGACCGATCTCGTCATCGCGCACCACAGGCTGGACCGGAACAGCAAGATCGCCCGCCGCGAGCGCTTCCATGGTGCCGTTCAGACTCAGGATCGGGCGGATGATGCGGAAATGGATCACGCCATAGCTCAGGAGCAGCAGCGCGCCGATGGTGAGGGCGATCCAGATGAACTGGGTCACGCCCCGCTCGGCGGTATTTTCCATCCGCTGCTGCATGATATCGATGCGCTCGCCCATGGTCTGCAGGAGCCCCGAGACACCCCCGGCCAACATGAGCACGGCATCCGCCTCAGCGGATTGGCTGTTTGCCCGCGCGCCGACAGCATTGCCCAGCTCCAGCATCGCCAGGGTCTGGCGATAGCTCGCGCGGAAGGCGTTGAGCTTGACGGTGGTGCGCTCGATGGCGGCCTTGGGCGCCGGCGGGAAATAGAGGGACCAGCCAAGAAGCTCGTTCCAGCGCTTGTCGGTCTCCTGCTCGCGTTTGCCGATCTCCGCCTTGAGGGCATTGATCGCGGTTCCTCGGACAAGGGCCGAGGCGATGGTCTGATGGATCATCCACTGCTCATCCATCATCCGGAAAACAAACGATGAGGGCACCGAGGTTTCCCAGACCGCATCGCGGGCATCGTCCACAAGATGGCGCGTCACGTTTCTGAGAAGATAGCCTGCGGCGATCGTCATTCCCAGAATGACCAGAAAAACCAGCATCACTTCCAAGGCGATGGAGCGCTTGCGCAGCGTGGAGAACATCTTCATTCCTGTCGGTCCGGGCCGCAATCGCACGCCCAAGTCTGCCGAATATGCTGGCAACTCAAGGCTATAAAGTTAACGCGCGGCGCGCAGGCCCACAAAGAGGCGCCAAGCAGAGGCCATCTCGACCTTGCGTTCCCCTCATGGCTTACCCATTGTAGCGCGTTGAGCACGCTCCGTCGGCTCAGACCGGAATTTGCATGACGCGTTTCACCTTCCTTCACGCCGCCGATCTTCATCTCGGAAGTCCACTGACCGGGCTTGCGATGAAGGACGAAAGCGTTGCGCGCCGGTTCGCAGCCGCGAGCCGGGAGGCATTTTCGGATCTCGTCAAGCAGGCCATTGACCAGAAAGTCGCGTTTGTTCTCATCGCTGGCGATATCTACGACGGCGACTGGAAGGACACCGCGATCGGGCTGTTCTTCAACCGCGAGGTCTCGCGGCTCACGCGTGCCGGCATTCCGCTGTTCCTGATCAAGGGCAACCACGACGCCGAGAGCGAAATCACCAAAGCTGTCACGCTGCCGGATGGCTTGATCGAGTTCGGCACGCGGCGCGCCACGACCGAGCGGCTTGAACCGCTCAAGGTCGCGATCCATGGCCGGAGCTTTCCCGAACGGGCGGCCACGGAGAATTATGCTCTCACTTACCCAGCCCCGGTGCCGGGCTGGTTCAACATCGGGATGCTGCATACCTCACTCGAAGGTAACGCCGCCCACGCCGTCTATGCGCCTTGCTCCATCGCCGACCTTGTCAACAGCGGTTACGATTACTGGGCGCTCGGCCATATCCATGAGCAGGCGGTTCTGCGGCGCGAGCCGTGGATTGTTTATTCCGGCAACCTTCAGGGCCGAAGCGTCCGGGAATGCGGCCCCAAGGGTGCGATGCTGGTCGATGTCATTGACGGCCGGGTGAGCGAGGTTCGTCCGCTCATCGTCGACAAGGCGCGCTGGCTGCATGTGACTGTGCCGATCCCCGATGCCCCCGATGAGGCGGCGTTGCTGACAATCCTCCGGGAGGCCTTGCAGGCCCCGCTTTCCGAGGCACGAGGACGCCTGACCGCACTCCGCGTGACACTCACCGGTGAGAGCACACTTCACGGACGGCTGAAGGCGCGGCGGGCAACGCTGAGCGATGAGGTTCAGGCCTACGCCAATCACATCCATGACGATGCCTGGCTCGAAGCTCTGAAAATCGCTACGACCGAACCACGCGCCTTGCCAGGCGGGCTCGCGGATCTTGGTGGGCTTGATCCAGTCACCCTGCTTTCCGGCCTCGAACAGGATGAGGAAATGCGCGCGAAGGCGGCGGAACTCGTCGCGCTGGTGCGGAGCAAAATGCCGATAAATCGGAGCGATGATGGGCTCGAGGATCTCGATGCGCTGCTGGCCGATGCGCGGGTTCTTGCGACGGCGCGCGCCCTCGGCGGAGCGAGCTGAGCCATGCGCCTTCTGACGCTCGATCTCGAACGCTACGGCCCTTTTACCGGCAAGAGGCTCATCTTTCGGCCTGATGCGAAGCTGCACGTTGTGTTTGGCCCGAACGAGGCCGGGAAAAGTTCGTCGCTCGATGCGGTGACCGACCTTTTGATTGGCATCAAACCGAGTTCGGCAAATGATTTCCTGCGGCCCGGCAAGGAAATGCGCCTCGGCGCGACGATCCGGGACGGGCGGGGCAACGAACTCGCCTTCATCCGGCGCAAACTCAAGCCGTTGCTGAGCGATCCAGCAGGCGTCGCCCTTGCGGATGATGTTCTGGCCCCCTTTCTCGGCGGCATCTCCCGCGATGTCTTCCGCCGTGCCTTCGGGCTTAATGCGAAAACGCTGCGGGAAAGCGCCGAGGAACTCCGCAAGAGCGATGGCGAACTGGGCGCGGCGCTGTTCTCGGCCGCCTCCGGCCTGCGCGGGATCAGCGAGATCAAGGCGACGCTGGAGCACGAGGCGGATGGGATTTTTGCCGCTCGCGCCTCAAAGGACCGCGCCTTCTATCAGGCGCTGGAGCGTTTTGAAGCCGCCCGAAAATCGCTTCGGGAGCATGAGACCCGCGCCGGCAGTCTGAAAGCGCTGCAAGACAGCCTCGCCGAGCAGGATGCGCGTGGCAAGACGATCACCGAGCGGCGCACGGCCATTTCCCTTGAGCGCGGCACGCTGGACAGGCTTCGCCGCGCCGCCCCGATCCTGCGCAAGATCGACGCTGTTGGGGAGGAATTGGCGTCTCTCGGCGCGTTGCCTTCCGCCCCGGAAGGCCTTGGCGCGATGCTGATCGAGGCCCTCGCAACCCTTGGGAATGCCGAGACCGCGAAAGCGGAGGCCACAGCGCGCGAGGTGACGCTGGTTCAGGCCTTGGCCGGTATTGCTTTCGATCCGGCAACGCTCGATCAGGCGGAAGAAATCGGCCGTCTTCAGGTTGCTCTAGGCGAATACCGGAAGGGTGCCGACGACCTCCCTGCGCTGGAGCGGGACGAGGATGAAGTCACGCGTGCATTGCAGGCTCTCGCCGTGCGGCTTGGCCTCGCAGATGTCGACACACTGCTCGCCCGCCAGCCGGACGATGCTGCGCTCGCGCACCTTGGCGAGTTGGTCGCAACTGGGCGAAAGCTCGAACTGGCGCAGGCGGCGCGTCTCGATGATCTCCAGCGCGAACGCGAAGCGCTCACCCGTCGTCAGCAGAACAGCACGCGCGACATGCCGCGCGATCCCCAGCCTTTCCGGGAGCGACTGAAGGCGCTTTCCCCATTGCTGAGCCTTGCGGAAGAGGCGGAAAGGCTCGCAGGCGAAATCACCCGTGAAAGCACGCCGCTCGCGCAGGCCGCCGCACGGTTGCATCCCCCGATCCTCAGTCTTGAAGCGCTGGCCGGAAAACCCCTGCCCTCGCGCGAGACGCTGGCGACCTTCGCACGGCGTTTTGCCGAGATCGACGAGCGCATCCGTGCGGTTCAGCAGGCGCGGGATACCGCCCAAAACGAGGTAACGACCTTCACCGAGCGCCTCGAAATGCTCGCGCGGGACGGCGCCCTGCCGACACCGGAGCGGATTGCGGCCGCGCGATCCGAACGGGATGCGCATTGGAAAGCCGTACGCGCCGCGGCCTTCGGAGAGAGCGAAGCACCGGGCGGGGCGGCACTGGCCTCACATGCCGCCGGGTTCGAAGCCGCCCGCCGCGAAGCCGACCTCCTTGCCGATGCCGCGATCACCGATGCGCACCGCATCGCCAGTCACGGCGAATGGAGCCGGCAGAAGGCCCGCTTCAAGGCGGCAATAACCGAGCATATCGGGGCGCTGGCGGCTCTTGACCGCGAAAGGCAGGATACCCTTTCGGATTGGGCAGCACTCTGGGCACCCGCTGGCCTCTCTCCACTGTCCCCTGCGGAAATGACGAGCTGGCTGGTCTCGACTTCCGGCGTGCTGGAACGCCACGGCGTGCTCAGTGCACGGCAGGACCTGCTACGCCGGAAAGCCGATCAGATCGCGACGTTGCGACCGCTTCTCGAAGCGCTCATCGCTGACCTCGGCCTTCCCGCCATGCCCGGCCTGCCTGTGGTGGCGGCCTTTACCCGCGTCGAGATCGACATCCAGCACCTCAACGACCTCTGGCAGGAAAGCCGGACGGCAGAGGCCCTGAGCGTCGACCACGAACGCCGGGTTCAGGCTGCTGATGTCGAGGCCAGGACAAAACAGGCGGAGCTTGATGCCTGGCGAGGCAGATTTTCCGCCGCTTTGCCGCGCCTTGGTCTCGCGGAAGTTGCGACAATTACCGAGGCGGAAGCGAGTCTTGTCGTCTGGCGCGAGCTTCCCCCCTTGCTCGACAAGCGTGGGGGCCTGAGGCGGCGCATCGAAGGCATCCGGCGCGATGCCGCGACCTTCCGCCAGGCGGTTCACGCTCTGGGCGCCGCTCTCGCACCGGAGATCGCGGGCGAGCCGGATGTCGTGCTCCGTCACCTCACACAGCGCCTGACCGAGATGCGGGACGCGCGGACCCGGCGTGCGGCGATGACGGCGCAAATCGAGGAAGCGCGCGCGGCGATGCACGCCGCCAACGCGCGCCATGAGGCTGCCGAAGCCCGACTCAACAGCCTGACGAGCCCCTTGAACCTCGCGCCGGACACCGCGCTCGACACGCTCGCTCGCGCGCTCGCGGCGCGGGATGAACTTGGCGGGCAACTCCGCAACCACCGGCGGGAACTCGCCAATGCTGCCGATGAGCGCGATGAGGCCGACTTGCGCGCCGCTCTTGCCGGTGTCTCGCTCGAAACCATGGATGCGGAAATCGCGCGGCTGGAAGAAGAGGCACGGCAGCTCGAACGTGAGGGGCAGGAGGTCTTTGCCGCCGCCAGAGAGGTCCGCGCCCGCATGGATGCGCTGGGCGGGGCGGTTGGCGCGGAGTTGGCGCTTCAGCAGCGCCGCAATGCCGAGACTGAAATGCGGGAGGCTGCGCGCGAATGGGCTGTGCTCTCGCTCGGCGCTGCGATGATCGGAACCGCTATCACCCGGCAGCGGCAGGGTCGGCAAGCGCCGCTGATGGCCCGTGCCGGAATCCATTTCGCGACCCTGACAGGCGAGCGATACCGCTCGCTCGGGCAATCCTTCGACGAGAACGACAGTCCCTACCTCGTCGGCTATCGGGGCGATGGGGCGGAAATCGAGATCAGTGCGATGAGCGAGGGCACGCGCGATCAGCTCTTCCTCGCGTTGCGCCTCGCCTATATCGAAGACTATGCCGCCCGCGCCGAACCGCCACCCTTTCTCGCCGATGACCTTTTCGCCTCGTTCGACGATGGCCGGACCGCGCATGGCCTGAAGGCGCTGGCGACGCTTGGCGAGACGGTTCAGCCGATCCTCTTCACCCACCATCGGTTCGTGGTCGATCTCGCGGTACGGGAATTGGGTGATCAGGTGGATGTGCTCGCGCTCTGAGGCGGTGCTTTTCGGCTGGCCCTGACAGCATATGTGTGCGGATTTCAGATTATCCCTCGGGAGGCTGTCCGCGAAACCGCTCCCCGAAATATCGGCGAACCTTGCGCAACACGCCGCGCATCCACATCGCCATGTCGATACCCCACCGCAGGGGTCTCGAGGTGGCGCACTCCCATTCCCCAAGCAGCGAGACCTGCCGCGCGCCGGTATCGCGCTTGAAACGATAGACACCCGGATTGGCATCCGGATCGATGCCACCAAGATCGTGATGGGTGATGCCGCGCGCGCGCAGCGCACGGATCTCCTCCCAGAGCAACAGATAGGCCGCGTGAAGCTGGCGCCCGCGCACCGTGGTCGCGGCAAGATAATCGACCGCCTTGCTCCCGAGTACCAGAACGCAGCGAAACGCCAGCAGCCGCCCCTCGGCATCGCGCGCGACAAAAAGCAGGATGGTTTCCCCGGCCAGCTCGCTCAGGCGCTTGAGTTTGTCAAACTCGAGAAGGCCGCCGAGGTTCTTGAAGTCGGCCATCTCGCGATAGGCCTCGAAGAGCTGAAGCGAGATTTCCGATTCATTGCAGGCGATCCGAAGGCCCTTTTCCTGTGCGCGCCGGAGATTGCGACGCCAGTTCTTGGAATAGCCGGCGAGGAGGCGCGCCTCTGTTTCCGCAAGGTCCATCACAAGCGTGAGATTGCACCCCATGGGTGCATTGGGCTTTGTCCAGCCCGCCGCCTTGAGCGCGGCTGCATCGTCAGCCAGCGCCTCACGATCGCAGCGAAACCGGAAGTAGACATGCCGGACGCCTCTGGCCTTCGCAATTGTCTCTGGCAGCGATTGCCAAGTCTGCAGAAGGCCTGCTGGTCCCCCGAAGCACCAGCCGATGACGACCCGTCCGAACAGCGTTCGCGTCAGGCAGAGCGCCATCGCCACGACATGCTTGTCGTCGTCGAAACAGGCGCAATACAGCGGAACCCAGCCGAGCGCCTTGTAATATTGGCCGAATTCAAACGTATGGAAGGGGCTGGCATCTTCCAGACTGAGGATCAGGGAGTTCCAGTGCTCCCCCGCATCCTCTTCGCTCAGAACTGCCCAGGCCAACATGGAAGCTGCGACTGCCCTTTCCTGCCGCATATCCAGATGATTCCGGTCCGCGTGGCAATAGTGGGATGATCTCTTCTCCGAAGCAACTGTCGACATCGAAGGCGGTTCACCCCGTTGGTTGCCGATGCTTCTGCGCCGTGCCATGTTTCGCGTGGACCTGAACCAGCGCGCCTTCGCGCTGCGTGCCGAACCTGCGGAGCCTGAGGATGGAGCCTTGTGATCTTGATGCGCTTGAAGCGCGTCGGCTCATTGGATCGAAGGCGCTCTCGCCGAAGGAATTGGTCGCTAGCTGCATCCGGCGGATCGAAACCGTCGATCCCGCCGTCAACGCCATGGTCGCGCGCGATTTCGAGCGTGCGAGCGCCGCCGCGACGAAGGCCGAAGCCGCCGTGATGCGCGGTGATCCGCTCGGGCCCCTGCATGGCCTGCCCATCGGGATCAAGGATCTGGAAGATGCCGAGGGGCTGCGTTCGACCTATGGTAGCGTGCTCTTCAAGGATCACGTGCCAACAAAGGACCACCTGATCGTCCAGTCCGTGAAGCAGGCTGGTGCCATTGTGCTGGGCAAGACCAACACGCCCGAATGGGGCGCCGGCGCGAATACGCGCAACGCGGTGTATGGCGTGACCGGCAATCCGTTCTCGCCGGATAAATCCGCTGCGGGTTCCTCCGGCGGCTCAGGCGTGGCGCTGGCGACGGGCATGGTGCCGATTGCGACGGGTTCGGATACGGGCGGATCGCTCCGCAACCCTGCTGCCTATAACGGTATCGTCGGCTTTCGCCCCTCGCCCGGCGTGGTGCCGAGCGACAAGCGCCCGCTCGGCTGGAACCCGCTCTCTGTACTTGGCCCGATGGCGCGCACCGTACCGGATCTCTGCCTGCTGCTCTCGACAATGGTCTCCGATAACGCAGTTGATCCGCTCGCAACCACCATCCACGGTCGGGCGGTACGCGGCGCAGGCGATTTCCTGACCCTGCCAGAGGCTGACCTCTCGAACCTCAAGGTCGCGCTGACGCCGGACTTCGGTTTCGCGCCGACCGAGCGGCATATCCGTGATGTCTTCGCTAAAAAATGCACCACGTTCCGGCGTGTCTTTGCCGTGGCGGATGACACAACACCGGATTGCTCCGGCTCGGATGAAACCTTCGAAGTGCTGCGCGCGGTTTCGTTCATGGCGAGCTTTTACGAGCGCTTCCGGGATACGCCGGACCTCTTGGGGCCCAATGTCCGCGCTAATGTCGAGGAAGGGCTGCGCTATTCAGCGCTCGATGTGACGCAGGCGCTCAAACAGCAGACTGTGCTCTACAAGCGCTGGCAGGCGTTCTTCGAGCGCTATGACGTGATCCTTTCGCCGGCAGTGACGCTGAGTCCGAGACCGTGGACGGAGCTTTTTCCCACCGAGATCGACGGCAAGCCGACGCGAACCTACTTCCATTGGCTCGCCATGGCCTATGCCGTCACCGTGGTTGGACATCCGGCGATTTCACTGCCGGTCGGGCTTGATGATCACGGTATGCCCTTCGGTTTGCAGATCGTCGGCCCGCGCGGCGGCGATGCCAAGGTTCTCGCGGTTGCCGCTGCGCTGGAGCGCTATCTGGCAGGCAGTCCCGTCACCGCGCGGCCCAGGCCGGACCTTGCGAGACTTGCCGCGATGCCAGCGCTTTCGCAAAGCCCCGGCTTTCTCGGCTTCGATTGACCTACGCCTTTTGCTGTCCTTCAGGAGATTCAGCCATGCGTCGCAGAACATTTCTCAAGGGTGCCGCTGCGTTCGCGGCGTCCGGCCTCGCGCGCCCCGCGCTGGCGCAGGACTGGCGCGCCTCGACGATGCGCTTCGTGCCGCAGGCGAACCTCTCCTCGGTTGATCCGATCTGGACCACCGCCACCGTGACCAACAACCACGGTTACTACGTGTACGACACCCTGTTCGCGCTCGATATGAATCTCGTCTCGCAGCCGCAGATGGCCGAGAGCTACGAGACGCTCGACGCCGGGCGGCGCTGGCGCTTCAAGCTGCGCGACGGGCTGAAATTCCACGATGGCGCGGCCGTGCGTTCCGCCGATTGCATCGCCAGCATCCTGCGCTGGTCGCAGCGCGATAGTTTTGGCCAGCTCGTCGCCAAGGAAGTCGAGGCGTGGCAAGCGATTGACGACAAGACCTTCGAAGTGCGCCTCAAGCGACCCTTCCCGCTGCTGCTCGACGCCCTCGGCAAGCCGGATACACCGGCCTTCATCATGCCCGAGCGCCATGCGCTGACGGATGCCAACAAGCAGATCACCGAGGTGATCGGCTCAGGCCCCTATCGCTTCGTGCCGGGCGAATTCAATTCCGGCAGCCGCGCTGTTTACGAGAAATTTGAGGGCTATGTACCGCGCCAGGAACCGCCGAGTCGTGGCGCGGGCGGCAAGAACGCCTATTTCAAGCGGGTCGAATGGCACATCATGCCTGATCCCGCGACGGCGGCTGCGGCCTTGCAGCGCGGTGAAATCGACTGGTGGGAGCGCCCGCCTGTCGATCTCCAGCAGCTCCTCGCCAAGAACGGCGACATCAAGCGCGAAGTCACCGATCCGTCGGGGCGCCTTGCGATCATGCGGCTCAATCATCTCCATCCGCCCTTCAACAACATCAAGGTGCGTGAAGCCGTGCGCATGGCGGTCATTCAGGAAGACTACATGCGCGCCTCGCAAGGCGAAGACCCCGCGACCTGGACTCTCTGCCGCAGCCTCTGGCCGAAAGGCACCGCCTATTACACCGGCGAGCAGGAAGACCTGATGCCGCAGAGCACGGCCCGCGCTGCCGAGGTGCTCAAGGCCTCGGGCTATGCGGGCGAGAAATGCGTCATCATCAACCCGACCGATTTTCCCGATATCGGCCCGCTCGGGCAGGTCAGCGCGGATCTGTTGCGGAAGGCAGGGCTGACAGTCGATCTGAGAGATTCCGACTGGGGCACCGTGATCCAACGGCGCGGCAGCCGCGAGTCGGTTGAAAAAGGCGGCTGGAGCATCTTCCACACCACGGGGCCGGCGATCGGCTGGGGCAATCCGGCCATGTCGCTGCTCGTGCGCGGTCAGGGCACACGTGGCTGGTTCGGCTGGTGGGATAATCCGCGCGCCGAAGCGCTTGCCGAAGAGTGGCTCTTTGCGCAGGATGATGCGAGCCGGGCCAAGGCCGCCGGCACGCTCGGACGGCTGGCACTTCAGGAGGTCGCGACAGTTCCGCTCGGGCAATTCAACATCACAACCGCCTATCGCAAGAGCCTGACCGGGATGCTTCAGGGCTCCGCGCCCTACCCCTGGGGGCTCAAGCGCGTGTAATCATGCCTGCCAGCCCTTGATCTTCGGCATGGCTTTCGCCACGAGCGCATCAAGGCGTGGATCATCCTGCCGGAAGGCGGCGAGGAAATCCTCGCGCATGCGCTTGGACCAGAACTTGTTGATGTGCTCGGCGATACCCGGCACAGCCTTTTCCTCGGGGTAGGCCTTGAAGAAATCGGCGATCTGCCGGGCCATGTGGGCGAGCTTGAGGGTAGGATCGGCGTCAGTCTCGGTCATGGGATAAGTGCCCGATTCGGTTGGCTCGAAGGATCGGTGAAGGCCATCGCGGTATCGGCCCGCGCGACCGCAATCAGGGTGATGCCGAGCGCATCGGCGCGCTCAATGGCCAGCGAAGTCGGTGCGGAGATCGCCACCAGCGTTGAGGTGCCGAACATCGCCGCTTTCTCCACCATTTCGAAAGAACAGCGGCTGGTGATGACGGCAAAGCCGGCTTCCGGCGCGAGCCCTTCGATCAGGCAGCCGCCGATCATCTTGTCGAGGGCGTTGTGGCGGCCGACATCCTCGCGCGCGAGCAGCGCTTCGCCCTCGCGGCTGAACCACGCGGCAGCATGGACAGCATGGGTGCGTCCATGGAGCGGTTGCAGCGCACTGAGCGCCTGCAAAGCCTTCGCGATGGCGGGCGAGGCAATCGCTTCACCGGAAAGCCGGGCCTCGCGCAGCGTCAATTGATCCAGCGTCTCGACGCCGCAAAGGCCGCAGCTTGTTCGCCCGGCCATGTTGCGACGGCGAGCGAGGAAGCGCTTCATCGCCTCCGGGACGAGATCGATATCGACGACAAGACCACCGTCCGCCGGGCGGATAGCCACGGCACGGATATCGCTGCGGCTCGCCGCGATTCCCTCCGTCAGCGTGAAGCCCAGCGCAAGATCTTCGAGATGTTCCGGCGTTGCCATCAGTACGACATGCGGCATGCCGCCATAGACAAGGTTCACCGGCACCTCGACTGGCACCTCAACCGCACGTGCCTTGTCCCAGGTTCCATCGTAGCGGAGCGTGCGGGCCAAAGCGGTGCGAGCGGGTGGTTCAGTCTCGGGCCCCTGGGTCATCGTGATGTCATTCCGCCGCCGGGGAGAGCCGCCCGGCGATGACACGCAGGGTCAAGTCTTCCTCGCGGTTCATTTCCTGCCACTTCGAATAGTAGTTGGTGCGCCTGACCTCAACCGCCGTCACCTTGTATTCTGGGCAGTTGGTCGCCCAGTCCGAGAAGTCGGTGGTGATGACATTCGCGCCCGGCTCGGCGTGGTGGAAGGTGGTGTAAACGACGCCGGGCTGCACGCGATCGGTGATCTCGGCATGAAGCGCGATCTCACCCGAACGCGACTGGATCAGCACGAGGTCCCCCTCGCGAATGCCGCGATTTTCCGCATCAAAGGGATGGATTTCGAGCACATCCTCGTCATGCCAAGCATTGTTTTCCGTGCGCCGGGTCTGCGCGCCGACGTTATACTGGCTGAGGATGCGCCCCGTCGTCAGGATCAGCGGGAAGCGCGGGCCGGTGCGCTCCTCGGTCGGGACGTACTCGGTCAACATGAAACGGCCCTTGCCACGCACGAAGCGGTCGATGTGCATGATCGGCGTGCCGAGCGGCGCCTTCTCGTTGCAGGGCCACTGGATCGACCCCATGGCGTCAAGCTTGGCATAGGAAACACCGGCAAAGGTCGGCGGCAATGCGGCGATTTCATCCATGATTTCGGCGGGGTGCGGGTAGTTCATCGGATAGCCGAGCGCGCGCGCCAGCTCCGCCGTCACCTGCCATTCCGCCTTGCCCGCCATCGGTGCCATCACCTGCCGGACGCGATTGATGCGGCGCTCGGCGTTGGTGAAGGTGCCGTCCTTTTCGAGGAACGACGCGCCGGGCAGAAAGACATGCGCGTATTTCGCGGTTTCGTTGAGGAAGAGATCCTGCACCACCACGCATTCCATGGCTTTGAGGCCATCGGTGACGTGCTGCGTGTTGGGATCAGACTGAGCAATATCCTCACCCTGAATATAGAGGCCGAGGAAGCGACCCGAGACCGCCTCATCCAGCATATTGGGAATGCGCAGGCCCGGTTCTACATCGAGCGGCGTGCCCCAGAGCGTCTCAAAAGCTTCGCGCGTCGCGTCATCCGAGACATGGCGATAGCCGGAGAGCTCGTGCGGGAACGAGCCCATATCGCAAGAGCCCTGCACGTTGTTCTGGCCGCGCAAGGGGTTCACGCCGACACCGTCGCGCCCGATGTTTCCGGTCAGCATGGCAAGGTTCGCCATCGCCATCACGGTCGTTGAGCCCTGCGAATGTTCGGTGACGCCAAGACCGTAGTAGATCGCGGCATTGCCTCCCGTCGCATAGAGCCGCGCGGCAGAGCGCACCTCGGCGGCGGGAACGCCAGTGTGCTTCTCGCTTAACTCCGGAGAGTTCTTCTCCTCCGCAATGAAGCGCGCCCAGACCTCGAAGTCCAGAAGGTCGCAGCGTTCGCGGACGTAGGCCTCATCGAGAAGCCCTTCTGTGACGATGACATGTGCCAGCGCGTTGACCAGCGCGACATTGGTGCCGGGCTTGAGCTGGAGATGATGCGCGGCGGCGATATGCGGCGACTTCACAAGATCGATCCGGCGCGGATCGGCGACGATCAGCTTCGCGCCAGCCCTGAGGCGCTTCTTCATCCGCGAGGCAAAGACCGGGTGCCCGTCGGTCGGGTTCGCGCCAATGACGAGGATCACATCGGCCTTTGCGACCGATTTGAAGTCCTGCGTCCCCGCTGAGGTGCCGAAGGCGGTCGAGAGACCGTAGCCCGTCGGCGAATGGCAGACGCGGGCGCAGGTATCGACGTTATTGTTGCCGAAAGCCGCGCGCACCAACTTCTGGACGAGGAAAACCTCCTCGTTCGTGCAGCGCGAGGAGGTTACCGCGCCGATCGACTCGCGGCCATATTCGGCCTGAATGCGCTTGAACTCTTGGGCGGCATGGTTGATCGCTTCATCCCAGGTGACCTCGCGCCAGGGATCAGTGATCTTTGCGCGGATCATCGGCTTGGTGATCCGGTCCTTGTGGGTGGCATAGCCCCAGGCAAAGCGGCCCTTGACACAGGAATGGCCCTCGTTCGCCTTGCCATCCTTGTAGGGCACCATGCGGATGAGCTTGTCGCCCTGCATCTCGGCTTTGAACGAGCAGCCGACGCCGCAATAGGCGCAGGTCGTGACCTTGGAGTGCTCGGGCGTGCCGTGCTCAATGACGGCATTCTCGTTGAGCGTCGCGGTCGGGCAGGCCTGCACACAGGCACCGCAGGAGACGCATTCCGAGCCGAGAAAATCCGTGCCGCCCGGCGAGACGCGGCTCTCGAACCCGCGCCCGGTGATCGTCAGCGCGAAGGTACCTTGCACTTCCTCGCAGGCTCTGACGCAGCGGTTGCAGACGATGCATTTGGCCGGATCATAGGTAAAATACGGGTTCGAGGTATCCTGCGGCAGCGTAAGCGCCGAGCCCTTCTCGAAGTGGTTGGCGCCGCCCTCATAGCGCACTTCGCGCAGGCCCACCGCGCCCGCCATATCCTGCAATTCGCAATCGCCATTCGCCGAGCAGGTCAGGCAATCGAGCGGGTGATCGGAGATATAAAGCTCCATCACGCCCTTGCGGAGTTTGGCAAGCTGCGGCGTCTGGGTCCGCACTACCATGCCCTCCTCGACCAGCGTCGTGCAGGAGGCAGGTGTGCCCTTGCGACCCTCGATTTCCACCAGACAAAGCCGGCAGGAGCCGAAAGGTTCGAGGCTATCGGTCGCGCAGAGTTTGGGGATCTTGGTGCCGGCGTGCATCGCCGCCGCCATCACCGAGGTGCCGGCGGGCACGGAGATGCTCTCGCCGTCGATGGTCAGTGTCACGGTTTTATCCGAGAGGCGGGCGGGCGTGCCATAGTCAATTTCCTGAACAAGGCTCATGGCGTTGTTCCTTATTCTGCCGCAACCGACATCGCCGGCCGCTGGAAGTCCTCGGGGAAGTGGCGAAGTGCGCTCATTACCGGCATGGGGGTTAGCCCGCCCATCGCGCAAAGCGACGCGTCGGTCATCAACTGGTTGAGGTCATCGAGCACGCCCAGGTTCTTCTCGCGCTCGGTGCCGTCGATGATGCGCTGGACGGTCTCTGCGCCACGCACCGCACCGATGCGGCAGGGTGTGCACTTGCCACAGCTTTCCTTGGCGCAGAATTCGAAGGCGAACTTCGCCTGCTTCGCCATGTCCACCGTGTCATCGAACACCACGATCCCACCATGGCCGAGCATCGCCTTGATGCCCGCGAGTGCCTCGTAATCGAGCGGGATATCGAGTTGCGGCGCGGGGAGATACGCCCCCAATGGCCCGCCGACCTGCACCGCGCGGATCGGGCGGCCCGAACGCGTGCCGCCGCCGAAATCCTCGATCAGGGTGCGCAGAGAAACGCCGAAGGCCAGCTCGATAAGCCCGCCGCGCTTGATATTCCCGCCGAGTTGCACCGGCAGCGTGCCACGCGAACGACCGATGCCGCAGGCCGCATAGACTTCCGCGCCCTCCGCCAGAATGAACGGCACGGCGGCGAGGCTGAGCACATTGTTGACAATGGTCGGCTTGCCAAAAAGGCCTTTCAGCGCAGGGAGCGGCGGCTTCGCCCGCACCACGCCGCGCTTACCCTCAAGGCTTTCGAGCAGCGAGGTTTCCTCGCCGCAGATATAGGCCCCTGCGCCAAGTCGCGCCTCAAGTGTGAAGGCCTTACCCGAGCCCAGTACCGACGCGCCGAGCACCTCCGCCTTCTCCGCGACCGCAATCGCCCGTTCCATCGCCTTGAAGGCGTGCGGATATTCCGAACGGATATAGATAAATCCCTTGGTCGCGCCGACGGCGAGACCGGCAATGGCCATGCCCTCGATCAACAGGAAGGGATCGCCCTCCATCAGCATGCGATCGGCGAAGGTGCCGCTATCGCCCTCATCGGCGTTGCAGACGATGTATTTCTGCTCGGCCTCGGCATCGAGCACGGTTTTCCACTTGATGCCGGTCGGGAAGCCCGCGCCGCCGCGCCCGCGCAGGCCCGAGGCGCGGACGGCCTCAACGACTGCTGCACCCGAAAGCCTGAGCGCCGCCTCAAGCCCCTTGAGGCCGCCGTGCGCCTTGTAATCCTCCAGCGAAAGCGGGTCCGTGACGCCCACGCGGGCAAAGGTCAACCGCTGCTGACGCTTCATCCAGTCGAGATCGTCGATGCGCCCGAGCGCTAGGCGATGCGCACCACCGTTGACAAAACCGGCCTCGAACAGCCCGGCGACATCGCGCACCGCGACAGGCCCGTAACCGATTCTCCCCGCGGCTGTTTCAACCTCAACCAGCGGCTCCAGCCAGAGCATCCCGCGTGAGCCATTCCGCACAATCTCGACCGCAATCCCGCGTGCTGCCGCCTCGCGGGCAATCGCCGCCGCAACGCCATTCGCGCCGACCGAGAGCGCTGCCGCATCGCCAGGAACAAAGATCCTCACCACGCTCATGCCGGTTCTCCGACCGGTTCTTGTGCCATGGCAATCACGTCCTCAACCGAAGCACCCTCGATCAGCGCCGAAAGGCGCACAGCATCGAGACGGCCCACCAATTCGCCCTCGACCATGGCTGCTGGACCTAACGCGCAATTGCCAAGGCAATACACGGTTTCAAGGCTCGCGCCGGCCGCCGCCGCATGGTCATCCACCGCGATGCCGTGCCGCCGCGCATGCTCGACAAGGCTCTCGCAGCCTTGCGCCTGACAGGCCTCGGCGCGGCAGAGCCTGATCACCCGGTCCATCGCCGGCTTGGCTTTGAAATCATGATAAAAACTCAAGGTGCCCTGCACCTCGGCGCGCGAGAGGTTCAGCGTTTGCGCAATCATCGGTACCGCAGCCGCGTCGACATAGCCGAACGCATCCTGCAAGGCGTGCAGGATCGGCAACGTCGCGCCATCCAGATGCTTCAGTTTCTCGACGATGGCCTGTGCATGCCCATCATCCCAATGCGCGGGAAGGCCCATTTTTCCTCCGGGATTCGCCTGTTCCGGCGACTATGGAATCATAATGCTGAAGATTTTTTCGTCAGTTCAAATCGATTGTTTTAAACACATGATAAAAGCGGCCTATCGCTTTTAAAACCCTCTTGTCCAGAGGTCTTTTCTCCCCTTGTCGGGGGCCTGTTTCCCGGTCGACTTGCCGAATGAGGCAAAATCAAAGACGCTGAATCCACAGACAACCGCATACAGCACATGCTGGTGCAGGCTCAACGGAAAACGCCCATGCCGACACCCCCTTCGATGCCGATGGCCCGCAACGCCGCCAAGGGTAAGGTCGTGACGGCGGAAAAGGCTGTCGCGCTGATCCGAGACGGCGACACTGTCGCCACGGGCGGTTTTGTCGGCATCGGCTTCGCGGAGGAGATCGCCCTTGCGCTGGAAGAGCGGTTCCTGAGGAGCCGTGGCGATGATCCCCTGACGCAGGGCCACCCGGCCAATCTCACGCTGGTTTATGCGGCCGGACAGGGCGACGGCCAGACCAAAGGGTTGAACCATTTTGGCCATGACGGGATGGTCAAGCGGGTCATCGGCGGGCATTGGGGCCTTGTGCCGGCACTCCAGAAGCTGGCGATCAGCAACAGCATCGAGGCCTACAATCTGCCGCAGGGGGTCATCACCCATCTCTTCCGCGATATCGCTGCCCATCGGCCCGCGCATATCACGACTGTGGGGATGCACACCTTCGTCGATCCGCTTAACGGCGGCGGCAAGCTCAACGCGCGCACGACCGAGGAACTGGTGGAGCGCATCACCATCGGCGGGACGGAATGCCTGGCCTACAAGACCTTTCCGATCCATGTCGGGATCATCCGCGCCACAACAGCCGATCCTGACGGCAATCTAACCATGGAAAAGGAGGCGCTGACACTGGAAGCGCTTGCAATCGCCATGGCCGCGCGCAACTCTGGCGGCATAGTCATCGCGCAGGTCGAGCGCATCGCGGAAGCGGGCAGCCTCAACCCGCGACAGGTGAAGATTCCGGGCGTGCTGGTGGACTGCGTGGTCGTCGCGCGGCCGGAGAACCACTGGCAGACCTTTGCGACCCAATATAACCCGGCGTTTTCCGGCGAGATCCGCGTTCAGGCCGATGCTTTCCCCCCGCTGGACCTGACCGAGCGCAAGATCATCGCCCGGCGCGCCGCTTTTGAACTCCGCCCCAATAGCGTCGTCAATCTCGGGATCGGGATGCCCGATGGCATCGCCGCCGTGGCCAACGAGGAAAAGATCATCGACCTCGTGACCATGACCGCCGAGCCCGGCGTGATCGGCGGCATTCCGGCGATCGGGCTCAATTTCGGTGCGGCCTCGAATACGCAGGCGATCATCGACCAGCCCTATCAGTTCGATTTCTACGATGGCGGCGGGCTGGATATGGCCTTCCTCGGCCTTGCGCAGGTCGACCGCGAGGGCAATCTCAACGTCTCGAAATTCGGCCCCAAGCTTGCCGGCGCCGGCGGCTTCATCAACATCTCGCAACGGGCGAAAAAAGTGGTTTTCGTCGGTTCGTTCACCGCCGGAAAACTGGAAATCGCCACCGGCGACGGCACCTTGCGCATCCTCACCGAGGCTACCGCGCGCAAGTTCGTCGAAAAGGTGGAGCATATCACCTTCTCGGGGCGTTTTGCGGCTGAGAACCACCAGCCCGTGCTCTATGTCACCGAGCGTTGCGTGTTTTCGCTTGGGCCGGAAGGCCTCAGCCTGATCGAGGTCGCGCCGGGCATCGAGATCGAGCGGGATATCCTCAGGCTGATGGATTTCATGCCGCTGATCCCCGGAGATCCTGCGCTGATGGACGAGCGCATCTTCCGCTCGGCGCCGATGGGGCTGCGCGGTGATCTCGTCGCGATCCCGCTCGACGCGCGCTACGCCTACGACGCGGCCCAGGACATGTTTTTCATCAATCTCGAGCACCTCGCCGTGCGTTCACTGGCGGATATCGCGGCGATCCGCGAAACGGCGGAGCGCCACCTGGTGCCGATCGGGCACCCGGTGCCGGCGGTGGTCAACTACGACCACTTCTCGATATCGCCCGAGTTGCTCGATGCCTATGGCGAGATGGTCAAGGGACTGGAAGCACGCTTCTATTCTACCGTGTCGCGCTACACGACCAACGGCTTCCTTCGGATGAAGCTGGGGGAAACCTTCCGCCAGCACGGTGTCGCACCCCATCTCTTTGGAAATGAAGGCGAGGCGCGCGAGCGCGCCGCCCGGTGACGGACTGCGTCTTGAGCTGAGGCGACAGGATGGCACCCGAGGCTGAGGGGTGTGCGATCACTGCCCGCATATGGGCCCGCCGGAGGGCCCTTCCAGCAGCAGTTCGCCATGCCTGATCGTCAGGCTGGCTGGATGGAGCACCGGCCCGCTGTCGCGCTGGTAGCGGAGCGTCGCGCCGATGTCCTCTGATATTGTCTGCGTGCAAGACATATCAGCGGTTTACAATTCCCCCGCGCCGTGTTCGGTTGTCCTCAATAAAAAGTCTAACGGGGGAAACTACCTATGATGATCGCACGTCGTCCGCTTCTCTGTGGCGCTGTTCTGGGACTGCTCGCCGGTATGGCGTCTGTTGCTGCTCAAGCGCAAGAACCACGCCGCTTCCGCTTCGCCTACGACCAGCCGCTGAATACCGGCTATCATATCGCCGGCAATATCTTCGCCGCGAAGCTCGCTGAACTCTCGAAGAAAACCATCACCATCGATCAGTTTCCTGGCGGTCAGCTGGGTCAGGAGCCACAGCTTCTGCAGATGATCAAATCCGGTGACGTCGATTTCGCGATCACCTCCTCGGCCAACACCGCGACCGTCTCGCCGCAGGCTGGCGTAATGTCGCTGCATTTCCTGTTTCGTTCGGAAGATCACCTGATCAAATCGCTTGCCAGCCCGGACCTCTCGAAGGCGGTGCGCGAGATGATCGACGACACCGTGCCGGGCGCGCATGTGATCGCGGTGGCGACGCTCGGTCTGAGGAGCATGTATTCCAAGAAGGAAATCCGCAAGGTCGAGGATATGAAGGGCCTCAAGGTCCGCGTGCAGGCGACCCCGACCGAGGATGCGACCTTCCCCGCCTATGGCGCGCAGACCGTCCATATGCCCTTCGGCAGCGTCTATACCTCGCTGCAAACCGGCGTCGTGGATGTCGCGGAGAACGGCATCAACGTCTATCTCGCAAACAAGCACTACGAGGTGGCGCCGGTGCTCTCGATCACCAATCACGAGGCGAACAACAGCCTCGTTTGGGTGAGTGACAAGGTTTGGCAGGGTCTGACTCCCGAACAGCGTGGCTGGGTGCAGGCCGCCGCCGACGAGGTCGCGCGCACGCAGCCCAAACTCGCGCTCGAACTCGAGCACAAGTCGGTCGAGAAGCTGAAATCCATCGGCGTCAAAGTCGTCTCGGATGTCGACAGCTCGGGCTTTGCGAAGCTTTCCGAGCCCTTCCTCGACAAGTTCGCGACCGAACTCGGCCCGCACGCGACCAAGGTCGCCAAGATTATCCGCGCCATCAAGTAAGCGGGTTATCTCGGTCAAATATGGCCAATCTGTTGCGGCGCAGGGCTCTCGAAGTGCGCCGCAACCCATTCCCTGAAACAATCAGGCTTGGTCTTAAAACACTCAATCATGCAGGCGGGTATGGCGCATTCTCTGGTCTCGCGGCGACAGCCGCATCTGAAATGGGCGGTGCTCGATCCGCTCGAGAACATCCTGATGATGCTCTGCGGGTTCACGCTTTTTGCCTTCTCGACCTCGGTCGTTTTCGACATAGCGACACGCATTGCCGGGCGGCCATGGCTCTGGTTGCAGGAAGTAACCTCGACCTTCTTCATCTATGGCGTTTTCATCGGGGCTGCCGTCGCCACGCGACGCAATGACCATCTTTGCCTGACTGCGTTGTCGGAAACCTTGCATGGACGCATGCGTTTTTGGGTCGAGGTCATCACGCGCGTCGTCACGCTGGTGGTAGCGGTCTGCATGGTCGTTTACGGCTACCAGAATTTCCTGCGCGGCTTCGGCAGTTTTCGCATGCCTTCGCTGACGCCGATCGCCTCGCTCTACGCCGCCATTCCGATCTCCGGTGTGCTGATCGTGCTGTTCTCGCTTGAGCAAATCGTCAATGGCTGGCGAAACGGGTTTGATCACAAGGATGTCATCGAAATGCAGGCTGGCGCAGCCGCACTTGCGGATGCTTTCGGCCAAGCTGAAACAGTCAGGAAGTCAACATGAACCCCGCCTTCATTCTCGCCTTGATGACGGTGATGTTCCTGACTTTCGGGTATATGGGTGTTCCCGTGGCCTTCTCGCTGATGGCTGGCGTCTTTATCGGCGCGATTTTCACCGACATTTCCATGGCCTCGATCATACAGAAGATGTTTGACGGGGTGGATTCTGAGGCTCTGCTGGCGGTGCCGTTCTTCCTGCTGGTCGGCGAGTTGATGAGTTCCTCGAACGTTGTTGTCCGAATCGCGAACTTCTCGCTGGCGCTGGTCGGGCATATGCGCGGCGGGCTTTCACAGGTCGTCACCGTCTTCAGTATGTTCTTTTCCGAGATGTCCGGCTCCACGTCGGCGGACGTGGCCGTGATGAGCAGGGCGCTGTCCGGGCCAATGAAGAAGGAGGGCTACAAGCCGGCCTTCATCGCAGCGCTGATCGCCGCCGCCTCGACTATCGCCGCACTCGTTCCACCAAGCATCACGGCGGTCGTTTACGGCTCGGTCGGCAATGTTTCGATCACGGGGTTATTCATGGCCGGCTTTGCGCCCGCCCTGATGATCGCGGTAGGTCTGATGATCTTTTGCTATTTCTTTGGGCCGGTCGGGTTTCGTCGTCCGCGCGCCACCTTCGCCCAGTTCACGGACGTGACCAAGGCGGCGACGCTGCCCCTGATGATCCCGGTAATCTTGCTCGGCGGCATTCTCTCAGGCCATTTCACGCCGACAGAAGCTGGCGTTGTCGCTGTCTGCTGGATCATTTTCGTGATCGTGCCGTTCCTCAATCCTGGCCACATCCGCAAATTGCCACATGATTTCTGCCAGGCCGGATTGATCTATTCGCTGCCGCTGATCACCATCGCCGCGGCCTCCGCCTTCGGTTTTGTGTTGGCATATTTGCGCGGCCCGATGGTCATTTCCGGCTGGATAACGGACGTCGCCGGAACAGATCCGCAACTCATCATGTTGATGCTGGTGCTGCTTTTCACCATTGTCGGTGACTTCATCGAGCCTGTGCCGACCATCATCATCTTCATGCCGTTGGTGACTGTGCTGACGCAGGCCGGTGACATTAACGCGGTCCATATGGGCGTCGTGCTGATTGTGACGCTGGCCTTCGGGCTTATCACCCCACCTTACGGGCTGGTGCTGCTGATGGCGTCCAAGTTTGTCGGGGTGCCGTTCTCACATGCCATCCGCGCGGCATTGCCGATTTACGTCATATTCCTGCTGACAATCGGCTTCACGATCTACTTCCCGAAGGCGGTTCTCTGGCTCCCGAAGCAGGTCATTCCGGAATCGGTCGGGTGTTTCAAAGCACCGGGCGGAACGGGGTATATCTGCCCCTGACCGGTCGAAAGTTCAGCCTTCAGCGGGCGGCTTTTTCGAGGCCGCCCCGCCACTGGCCGGTTTTCCACTTGCCATGCCAAGCATCGCACCAAGGACGATCACCACACCGACGACCTGAAGCGGCGTGATCGTCTGACCAAGGATGAGCGCCCCGAGGAGAAGCGCGGCGACGGGCTCGAAGTTCATCACCGAGGCGTTGTTAAGAATGCCGATGCGCGGCAGCACGACAAAAAGCGCGGAGATCGCCGTTCCGTAAAAGAGCGTAAGGGTCGCGAGCGCGATCCAGCCAATTCTATCCTGCGGCAGGGCGAACCCGTCCGTGGCAAAACCGCCGAGGCTCGCAATGACCGCGATCGTGATCATCATGAGCAAGCTACGCAAGCGACCGTCGAGCGCGCCGAGCCAGCGTTCGGACAACAGCAGCACGGTGGAAAAGGATAGCGCGGCACCTAGCGCCAGCAATACCCCTTCCTGCATCTTGCCATCTGGCGCGCTCAGGCTTCCTCCAAACAGGTTGAGGGCGAGGCTGAGGCCCGCTAGCGCGACTGGCATGAACAGGAGGGTGCGGTTAGAGGGGCGCCGTCCCTCGATCAGCCATGTCATACCGGCGAAAAGCAGCGGGAAGCAGTTGAAGGTCAGCAGCGCAAGTCCCACCGGAATGCGCGCGACAGCGGAATAAAGGCATAGGCTCTGGATGGTCAGCAACAGGCCGATAAAGAGCCCGCGCGCCAGAACCATCCGCGGCAGCAGGAGCGACACGCCGGAAAGCCGGAGCGCCAGAAAAAGCGCCAGCGAGGTGCCGGTCGAGCGGATCGCAACAGCCGTCACGACATTCGCGCCATGGTCGAAGGCGATCCGCGCTGCGACGTGGTTGCTGCCCAGTACAGTAGAAATCAGCATCAGCAGCGCAACAATCTGCCAGCGTGGCCTCGGTGTGCCGCTCATCGGTCTATCGCGCTTCTCACAAGATCTGAAATCGTTCCGCTATCCCTAATGGTCTCGCTACCAGATTAAAACATCCATGGCCGGAAAATCGTCGTTCGCAGGCAATCAGCGGCAGGATGATCCCCCTCGAACCGCCTTATCAGCTCCACTGCTCCGCTTCGAGGAGCCGCGTCTTCTCGTGCTGGATGTAATCACGCGTCAGCGGTACGGCTTCCTGTCGCCGCGCCAAC
Source organism: Rhizobiales bacterium PAR1 (assembly GCA_002256205.1). Lineage (GTDB taxonomy): Bacteria > Pseudomonadota > Alphaproteobacteria > Rhizobiales > Beijerinckiaceae > Rhabdaerophilum. Next base: position 7,807 of record NKIW01000012.1, on the reverse strand, counting down.
TGGAGCTGGAAGACCACGACATCCTGACATTCGAAAGCGGTCTGGCTCATGGCGAGATAGAATTCCCACATCTTGCAGAAGCGCTCGTCATAGAGTGCTGCCGACTCAGTGCGGCACGCTCGATCACCGGGAGCATTTCCAAGAGTAATGGTAGATAGCCGCACGGGACAATATAACGGTTGAGCTAGGGGTTCGGATGGTTCGGCCCGTCCTAACAGCCAATGGTGTGCAGCAGCATCACACCATTGTCGGCGAGGAGCCGGACACTCGCCTCGAAAAAGGTTTCGTACTGGCTCGGACCGACATGCTCAAACATGCCGACCGAGACGATGCGGTCAAAACGGCCATTGGGCTCGCGGTAGTCCTGCAATTCGAAGCGGATCTTCTCCGCCCTTCCGCGATCCGCAGCCCGCTGACGGGCGACAGCAACCTGCTCTTTCGACAGCGTGATGCCCAGCACCTCGCGGGCCTTGGCGACCGACCCGAGATAAAGTCCGAGCCGGCCCCCACCACAGCCGATGTCAAGGACGCGATGCTCCGGGCCGACGCAGAGCTTGGCAGCGACATGCCGCTTTGAACCCAACACAGGCTCATTCCATGCAGTGGCACGTAATTGTCGTTTTTGTTGGGACCATCATCCCTCAGGATACCCGGACGTTTGAACTCACAGGGCTTTTGACCTCACTTGCAGAACGTATCGCGCAATATACCCACGATCTGCGCAATGGCAGGATTGGCGATCTTATAGATCACATATTGCCCCTCGCGCGCAGATTCGATCAGGCGCTCGGCACGTAAGAGCGCCAGTTGCTGGCTGGCCGCCGCCTCGCGCATCCCGAGCATACGCGCGAGTTCGCCCGAGGAACGGGCCTCCTCCAGCAGCAAGCAAAGAATGCGCAGGCGCGGTCCGTGCCCCATGCTTCTGAGGAAGCGCGCGGCATCGTCGGAAGCCGCGATGAACTTGTCTGGCTCGAGAACGTTAGCTTTCACACGTTGACCTGACTTTGATATTTGCATATATCTGAAATAACGAATATGAACTGATCCGTCAAATCCGAGCCAACGACAAAGGTGCCCCATGTCTATCGACAACGCCGTGTTTGCCCTCGCGGGAACGATGATACTGGCTTCGCTCACCCTCGCACAGCTTGTTTCGCCGTGGTTCCTGCTGCTGACCGCATTCGTCGGGCTGAACATGCTTCAAGCAGCGTTCACCGGCTTTTGCCCTGCTGCGATGATCTTCAAACGGCTCGGCCTGAAGGCAGGCTGTGCTTTCAAATAATCCCGACAATCCCCCTATCCGGAGTGGGACCATGAAGTATTTCGACGCGCCCGCCCGTGGCCTGACGGTTCTGCTGGCGCTCTCGCCCACGCTTCCGGCCCTCGGTGGCGAATTTCTGGTCAAACCGACGGACATCATCGAGACGAAGGCGGTCTATGGTCGCATAGAGGCGCGCGACGTTATTCCGGCGCGCTCCCGCATTGGCGGCACGCTCACCCGGCTCGACGTCACCGAAGGCGATGCTGTGACAGCGGGGCAATCCATCGCGACCGTAATCGATGACAAGCTCGCGCTGCAATTGCGCGCGGCAGAAGCGCGGATCAGGGCGCTGAACGCCGAACAGTCCAATGCCCGCGCCGAGCTGGAAAGGGCGCAAACCCTGCTCACACGCGGTTCGAGCACACAACAGCGCGTCGACCAGTTGAGCACGCAGCTCGATGTCTTCAAGAACCAGATTGCGGCCGCCGAGGCGGACCGCTCGGTCATCCTCCAGCAGGCTGCTGAAGGAGAGGTTGCTGTGCCGGTATCCGGCCGAATTTTCAAGGTTCCGGTGACGCGTGGTGCTGTCGTTATGCCCGGCGAGCCGATTGCCCAGATCGCGGGCGGTGGCTTTTTCCTGCGGCTGGCCCTGCCCGAGCGCCACGCGAATGACCTTAAGCTCGGCGCAAGTGTGACCATTGGCGAAACGGGTGGCGCCTCGCCTGCTACCGGCAAGCTCGCGAAAATCTTCCCGCAGATCGAGAATGGCCGCGTGATCGCCGATGTCGAAGTTGAAAAGCCCGGCGATTATTTCGTCGGTGCTCGCGTTCTCGTGCATGTCCCGATCCGGACACGCTCTGCGCTCGCCGTGCCGAAGATGGCAGTTCGTACGCAATCGGGTGTGGATTTTCTGACGTTGTCGACGCCGGGCGGCAAGCAGGAGATCGCGGTGGTGCTCGGCCCTCCCGTGCCGTTAAAAGAAGGCGAAGGCATTGAAATTCTCAGCGGTGTGCGCGCGGACGACAAGGTCATCCTGCCATGAGCGTGCCTCCCCTGCCCTTGCGGCCTGGCATTGCCGGCGCGCTTACCCGTGCGTTCATCACCTCGCCGCTCACACCGCTATTTCTGGTCGCGGCGCTGGCGCTTGGGCTCGTGGCGCTGATCTCGCTGCCGCGTGAGGAAGAGCCGCAAATCTCGGTACCGATGGTCGATATCCATGTTCGCGCCGAAGGGCTTGCGGCGACGGATGCAGCGAAGCTCGTCACCGAGCCGCTGGAAACGATCGTCAAATCGATCGCTGGCGTCGAACACGTCTATTCGCAAACGCGCGACGATGGCGCGATGGTCACTGCGCGCTTCTTCGTCGGCACCTCCGCCGATGCTGCGATCCTGCGCGTGCATGAGAAAATCCGCGCCAATCTGGATCGTATTCCGACCGGCATTCCCGAGCCGCTGATCGTCGGGCGTGGGATTGATGATGTCGCGATTGCCGTGCTGACGCTGACACCGAAACCGGAGGCTGCGAACCGCTGGAACGCGAATGACCTCACCCGCGTGATGCGGGAATTGCGTGTCGAGATCGCCAAGCTGGAGAATGTCGGCCTGACCTATCTCGTCGGCGAGCAGCCCGAGGAAATCCGCATTGCGCCCGACCCCGAGCGGCTTGCCCGCGCCGGGCTGACCTTGCAGGCGCTGGCGGCGCGGATCGAAGGCGCGAACCGGGCGTTTCCTGCCGGCACTATCCGCCGGAACGGCGGTCAAATCGCGCTGATAGCGGGGCAGACGCTGACGCAGATCGAGGAGATCGCCAACCTCACCGTGACCACGCGCGACGGGCGGCCGATCTATGTGCGCGATGTTGCGGAGGTAACGCTCGCGACAGACACCCGTGAGAGTCTTGTTGCACACCTTGCACGTCAGCCCGATGGCCCGTTTACCCGGGCGCCAGCCGTGTCGCTCGCCATCGCCAAGCGGGCCGGTGCGAACGCGGTCACCATCGCGCATCAGGTGATCACGGCGGCAAACCGCCTCAAGGCCACGAGCACGACACCGGGCGTGATCCCGGTGGATCTCGACCTTCACGTCACGCGCAACTACGGCGAAACGGCCAACGAGAAAGCCAACGAGCTGCTGTTCCACCTCGGCCTCGCGACGCTCTCCATCGTGCTGCTGGTCTGGTTCGCGATTGGCCGGCGCGAGGCGTTTGTCGTCGCCATCGTCATTCCGGTGACGATCTTGCTGACGCTGTTTGCCGCCTGGATCATGGGCTACACGCTCAACCGCGTCAGCCTGTTCGCGCTGATTTTCTCCATCGGCATTCTCGTCGATGATGCCATCGTTGTAATCGAGAATATCGCTCGCCACTGGGCGATGGAGGACGGCAGAAGTCGTTCCGAAGCGGCCATCGATGCGGTCTCCGAGGTCGGCAACCCGACGATCATCGCCACGCTCACCGTTGTGGCCGCACTGCTGCCGATGCTCTTCGTCTCGGGCATGATGGGGCCTTACATGAGCCCGATCCCGGCGAATGCCTCGGCGGCGATGATCTTCTCGTTCTTCGTCGCGGTGATGGTGACGCCCTGGCTGATGGTAAAGTTCGGCAAGCCGCATGTTGTCGGCGCCGGACATGATCATGCAGAAGGCGGCGCTCTGGGGCGACTTTACACCCGCTTTGCGGCACCGATCCTCGCCTCGAAGCAGCGGGCATGGCTATTTCTTGCACTCGTCGGCCTTGCGACGCTCGCCTCGCTGGGGCTGTTCTACACCCAGCATGTGACGGTGAAGTTGCTCCCCTTCGACGACAAGCCTGAGCTTCAGGTGATGCTCGATCTGCCGCGTGGCAGCTCGGTCGAGGAAACAGATCGTAGCCTGCAAACGCTGGCGGCACTGATCGCGCCCGTGGCGGAAATCGAGTCAATCCAGAGCCATGCGGGCGCCGCCGCACCGTTCAACTTCAATGGGCTGGTGCGCCACTCCTATTTGCGCTCCGAGTCGCAGATGGGCGATCTCCAGCTCAATCTCAAACCTAAGGGCGAACGGAGCCGTGCAAGCCACGCCATCGCGCTTGATATCCGCCAACGGATCGCGAAGGCCGGTCTTTTGCCAGGGGCACGCACCAAGGTAGTGGAGCCTCCACCAGGGCCACCGGTGATGGCGACGCTGCTCGCGGAAATCTACGGCCCGGATGACGAAACGCGCCGTCAAGTCGCTGGAAAGCTCCGCGATATCTTCGAAAAAATACCGTTTATCGTCGATGTAGATGACAGTTTTGGCACTCAGCCGGATCGCCTGCGCCTCGCGATCGCCGAGGACCAACTTGATTTCTTCAAGGTCGAGCATCGCGATGTATTTGAGACGATCCGCCTCTATTTCGGCAGCAGCACACTCGGCTATTCGCATCGCGGCGGCGGGCGCCAGCCGATCCCGATCCGTATTGGCCTCTCGAAAGCGCAAGGCGTTCTCGATGAGCGCGCGCTTTCGAGCCCTATTCCGGCGAATCTTCTGCCGGGTGACCGCTCGACGATCGAACTCGGGGATGTCACGCGGATCGAGCGCTCGAAAGCCTCCTTCCCGATCTTCCGGCGCAACGGTCGCCCGGCGGAAATGGTGACGGCGGAACTCGCGGGCACCTTTGAAGCGCCGCTCTACGGGATGCTTGCCGTTCAGCGCGCCGTTGACGTTGCGGATTGGGGCGCCTTGCCCAAGCCTCTGATTCTGCTGCACGGCCAGCCGGGCGATACCTCCCGCCCTGCTCTCCTCTGGGAGGGTGAATGGGAGGTCACATGGGTGACATTCCGCGATATGGGCGCGGCCTTTGGCGTGGCGCTGCTCGGGATCTACATTCTCGTGGTCGCTCAGTTCGGCTCGTTCAAGTTGCCACTTGTCATCCTGACACCGGTGCCGCTGACCTTCATCGGCATTCTCTTCGGCCATTGGTTGTTCGGTGCGCCGTTCTCGGCCACCTCGATGATCGGCTTCATCGCGCTGGCGGGGATCATCGTCCGCAATTCGATTTTGCTGGTCGATTTCATCCGCCATGCGCGGCGGGCGGATGTGCCGCTGGTCAAGACAGTGCTCGAAGCGGGAGCGATCCGCTTCAAACCGATCGTGCTGACAGCACTCGCGGCGATGATTGGCGCGGTGACCATTCTCACTGATCCGATCTTTCAGGGGCTCGCGATCTCGCTGCTCTTCGGCATCGCCTCCTCGACGTTGCTGACCGTGCTGGTCATCCCCGCGATCTACCTCGTGCTGAGGGGAGAAGGCGCCACTTCGCCGAGATGATGCCTGCCAGCGGCTTGGCAGTGGGGGCGAGCAGCATCGATTTCCCCGGCCGTCCCCCGGCCGCCCCTACCCGCTTTCGTCACATCCAGCCCAGCAGGCGGGCGGCCAGCAGCATCTGGCACAGGAAGCCGACGAAGAAAGCGATCGTGCGCAGCAAGGGAATGCCAAACGTGTAGACGACGGCATGGGCGACACGCATCGCAAAGAAGACCCCTGCGGCGGTCGCTGTCATGCCAGTGCCAAGGCCGAGGACATGAACCCCGATCGCCAGAGGCGCAAACACGACCAGGTTTTCGATGGCATTCCGGTGCGCGTTCGCCATGCGATACGCCCAGTCCGCATGTGGCCGCACATCCGGCTCCGGATTTTTGAGCGCCTTCCATGGGCCCATTTCAACGAGACGGTTGACGATGATCGGCATCCAGATCAGGCCGGTGAAAAGCGCTGTCAGGGCGGTGTAATAGAGTTCCGGCGTCAGTTTCATTGCACATCCTCATGCAGGTTGGTTCCGTTGCGGACGACAGGTCTGCGCGGGATTCGACCCAGACGTTACGAGAGGATTTCAGTCGTTTCCATGATGCTATTGATTTGATTTATTGCTAAAATGACTGATCTTGATACGACCCTTTGCGATGACCACGTCCCCGATCACGCCCTTCGACGATGCCCTTGCCGATCTTCGCATCAGTGGCAGCGTGTTGCTGTTCGAAAGCTACCAGCCGCCGTGGGCCATCGACGTTCCGGATGAAACCGTCCTGCGGAGCGTTCTCGGGCTCAGCCGGAACAGCCGTGTCATCCCCTTCCATCTCGTTCGGTGCGGAACGTTCGAGCTTCATCACACCGGGCAAGTGGCGGTCAGCGTTACGGCGAATGAGGTCGCGATCTGCCCTAGTGGGCGGGCGCACCGGATGTCCCGTGGCGAAGGTGCTCGTGAGACATCGATCGTCGATATCCTGCTATCCGGCGGATCGAGCGCGCTGGAACCGGGGCAATCCGGTGAGACCACTGATCTCCTCTGCGGCATTTTCGTGATGGAGAATGCGCCGCTCAACCCGCTGCTCGCCGCTCTCCCTCCGGTCGTCAAGATCGACACACGCGCAGAGATCAACCCGATGCTTGGACGTGTCGCAGAAATGTTGAGCCATGAGGTTTCGCGTGGGCAGAGAAGTGGTTTCACGGCTTGCAGATTGCTGGAAATTTTCTTCGCCGAAACCGTGCAGGACATTCGCAAAACCGAGTCACAAAAGGCACCGGGCTGGTTCCGAGCGCTCGAAGATACCCGAATTGCGCCTGCCCTGAGCGCCTTGCATCGTGATCCGGGTGCGGCATGGACAGTGGAATCGCTAGCCGCAGCTGTCGCCATGTCGCCTTCGCGCTTTGCTGCGCGCTTCAGGGAAGCCACAGGCCAAAGCCTGATGGCCTATGTCTCGCGCTGGCGGATGGTCGTTGCGTGCCGCTTCCTCGGAACAACAGGACGCGGCCTGAGCGATATTGCTGCGGAGGTCGGCTATACGGATGTGGCCGCGTTCAGCCGGGCCTTCAAGGTCATCGTGGGTGTGAGTCCGGCCAGATGGCGGAACGAAAAAAGACAGGGAGAGGCTGCGCCCGCGCCATCTCTCCCTGCATAGCGGATGTGCAGGTTTCTGCCTCAAGCGGGCAGAGGGTGGCCCATTGAGGTCGCTCCCGGAAAATGCGGCTACTCCCCGGAACCGGACTTTTATGGGCAACTATTCAGCCACGGAAATGCATTCAGGCCCGACGTAAAGTCCGGCCACAGACAGGGTTTGTCTCTAACCTCACCTATCCCAGGAGGTTGTGGACAGTTGGCTTTCTCTCGTACCAAGCTGCCCTGACCGCCGAAAACGATCAGGGCTTTTGATTGTCACGCAGCGTTGGAACAGGCCGTTGCGAGCGCAGCAACCGCATCCGCCGTCACTGCCGACAGCGTCCAGCCGAGATGACCGTGGCCTGTGTTGTAAAGCACGCGCGGATTTTTCCCGCGCGCAACGCGGGGCAGCATATCCGGCATCATCGGGCGAAGACCGGCCCAAGGCACACACTGGCGCGTCGACATGCCGGGGAAATGCGCGCGGCACCAGGCGATCAGCGGCGAAATCCGCGCCGCGCGGATATCGCGGTTGTAGCCGTTGAACTCCGCGGTTCCGGCGACGCGGAAGCGGGTCTTGCCGAGACGGCTGGTGACGATCTTGGCCTTGTCATCGAGGAGGCTAACCCAAGGCGCCGCCTCCTGATCCGCCTGTT
>NKIW01000004.1 GCA_002256205.1 Rhizobiales bacterium PAR1 | reverse complement strand
AGCCAGCGTCTTGAGGGCGAGCGAGATGTTGTTGTTGACCGAATCGAGCGACTTCGCGCGGTTCTTCATGGTGTCCGACATGCGGTAGCGGGTCGCATCGTCGGCGGCACCGAAGATGGCCTTGCCGGTCGAGACGCGCTTCTGGGAAACCTGGAAGAGCGCGTTGGTCTGCTGAAGCATAGCGACGTTTGCCGCGGTGGCGGCATTAAAAGCAACTGACATATTTTTGCACCTTCTGTTGCATGGTCAGAGGCCATCCTGGCCTCATGAGCGAAACCACGGGGGAGTGGCTTCGACAGGTGCGAACTTCCGGGAAAACCCTCGGCAAAAGCTTAACAAATTGCGCCGCAACGAGGCGTCAAAAACGCATAGCTAACAAATCACTTATGCAAAAATATAGATAAAAAATCTGGAAAATTAATAATTAATAATATTTTAATTAATAGTAATAAATATATAAAATAATCAATAAATACATTAATGAAATTTAAATGCGCACGAATCAAAAGTATTATTTTGAATAAAATGACATTTAATCGCAATAAGGATTGGGTCGGGGTGGAGGGAATCGACTTTGATTTGTGCGTGGAAAAACCAACTCGCGCACCCGGCGATCCAAGCGCTCAAAATGCTGCAACCCCAGTTTGAAGGGAAAGCCGAAAGGGTTGCCCCTTCCGGCTTTCTGGTGTCGTCAAATCATGGAGCCAAGGCGTTTCGGCCTCATACCTCAGGGTCTCACAACCTCAGGGCTTGGCTGCCGCGCACTTGGTTTCCGACAACGGCCACACCGACTCTTCCGGTGCGATCTTGCGGACGATTTCGAAGTAATCCCAAGGTCCTTTGGAATCCCCCGGCTTCTTGACACGGGCGAGATACATGTCCCGAAGAACCCGGCCATCGGCGCGGATTTTGGCATCCCTGGTGAAAGCGTCGTTGATCGGCATCGCCTTCATCGCAGCCGCAACCTTGTCCGGATCATCCGTGCCAGCCTGCTTGATCGCCTTGAGGTAATGCAGCACCGCGCCATAGACGCCGGCGTGTAGCATCGAGGGCATCATGCCTGCGCGTTCCATGAACTGCTTTGACCATGCACGAGAGGGCTCATCGATATCCCAATAAGACGCCGTGGTGAGATAGGTTCCCTGCGTTGCCTTGAGGCCAAGGCTGTGCACGTCCTGCAGGAAGAAGATGAGCGCAGCGAGGCTCTGTCCCTGCTCGACCAGGCCGAATTCGCCCGCTTGCTTGATCGCGTTGACGGTATCATTGCCGGCATTGGCAATGCCGATCACCTTTGCGCCAGAAGACTGGGCGCGCAGCAGGAAGGACGAGAAATCGGCCGTGTTGAGCGGGTGACGCACCGCGCCGATGACCTTGCCGCCGTTGGCCTCAACGACTTCGGTCGCATCCTTCTGGAGCTGATGTCCGAAGGCATAATCCGAGGCCAGCATGAACCATGAGGAACCACCCGCCTTGACGACCGCCGCAGCGGTGCCGCGCGAGACGGCATAGGTGTCATAGGTCCAGTGGAAGCCGTAGGGCGAGCATTGCTCGTTGGTCAGTGCCGTGGTGCCGGCACCCGAGTACATCACGATTTTCTTTTTGTCGCGCGCCAGCGACTGCACCGCGAGCGCGACGCCAGAGTTCGGCACATCGACGATGGCATCGACCTTGTCGATATCAAACCATTGCCGCGTGATCGAGGAGCCGACATCGACCTTATGCTGGTGATCGGCGAAAATGATCTGGATCGGCTTGCCCAGAATCGTGCCGCCGAATTCCTTGACCGCCATCTCGGCAGCCAATACCGAACCCTTGCCGGTAATATCCGCCGTCACGCCAGTCATATCGGTGAGGACGCCGATCTTGACGACATCATCGCTCACTTGCGCCTGTGCCGCGCCGCATAAACCCAGCGCGATAAGCGCGCTCCTGAAGGCTAAGGCTTTCATGGTGATCCCTTCCCTGGTGGTGCGCCGGCTGCTGTATTGCAGGTCGGTCGTTGGTTGTTGTTGCTAGAGGTTCTTCTCGCCGAGCCAGTTCAGCAGCAGCGCGGCGATGGTGTCGCTGTTGTCTTCAATCATCGGCATATGGCCGTTTCCTTTGATGCCGATGTCCGGGAGCCAGAGGAATTCAGCCCCGAGAAAGGTTGCTGTCGCCTGATCGATCTCGCGCGGGTGGCGCGGGTCGTGATCGCCGGTGACGATCAGGATCGGCAGCTTTGCGAGCGAGGCGGGATCATTGATGCAGAGCCCTTGTCCGCCGATATTGAAGCGCTCGTTGAAAAGCCGCGCGCTCTCGGGAACGATGGACTGCCGGTATTGCGCCAGAGCGCCTTTCGGAAAACGTGGCGCATTCGCCCAATAGGTCGCGATGAACTCGGCCCCGACCTGGACGGGTTTGTCCTCGGGCAGCAGCACAGGGCAACCAAGGCTGATATCGTGGCTGAGCTTGGCAACTTCAGCGGCATCATTCGGCAGAACCGGCAAGATATTGGCCGGGGCGCCAGGCGCGATTCCAAGGATGGCGACAATCGCCTCGGGCGCCTGCTCCGCCATCCACCAGGCCATAGGCCCGCTGGCCGAATGCACCAGCAGGATCGCCGGACCGATACTCTTGATCAGCGCGAGCAGGGCTTCCGCGATTTCGCGCGTCGGGAGAACCGCCAGATCCTCGCAGACCGGCGAGCGGCCATGGCCGGGCCAATCCACGACGAAAACATCATGGCCCGCGGTGGCAAAAATCTCCGCCCAACCTGCCCGGCCATCGGGCGTCGCGAGATAGCAGGTGCCTGTGTGGCATCCGCCATGGACCATCACGATGGGGTGGCGGCGGGGCATGTTATCGGGGGCGGGAATGCGATCCACAAAGACGGCGCGGCGCTCCGTGCCGGAGAAAAAGCAACGACCGGCGGCCTGTATCGGCGCATCAGGGCCTTGCGCGTTTCGTGCGCGATCCTGCATGGGATGTTCTCCCTGCGCGTGACTTCAAGGCCTCACGCTGTCATTGTCCGCGATGCTAGGACCGCGTTTCGAAATCCGCAATAGAAAAGTCTTATATGAGACCAATTCAAGCCGCGTCCGACCAGAATGACATCTCGGTTGAACCCTCCGATCCGGGCTACCGCGCGATCCTCAACGGCAGCGATATTCCGACTGCCTACAAGATCGGCTACATCCTGAATTTCTATCGCGAACCTTCGTTCCGCGCGATCGAGACGGAATTCGGCCTCACACGTCCGGAGATCGTCATCCTGCTTGCGCTGCATTTTCGCGATGGCATCACCGCGAGCGAATTCTGTGAGTTCTCGGGCCATCTGAAAGCGGGCGTAAGCCGGGCCGTGATCGCATTGGAGAAAAAAGGACTGATCCTGCGACGCACGGACAAATCGGACAATCGCCGGCAGCACCTCTTCCTGACCGAGGCGGGGAGGGAGCTTTACAGCCGCTACATCCCCGCGCTTAAGGCGCGCGAACAGGCGATGCTCGCCTGCCTTTCGGCGCGCGAGCGCAAGCAGTTCGACCAGTTGCTCGATAAGCTCGCGGCCCATGTCCCGCAGTGGGGTTCTCTCTCCGAGTTGTAGGATTCCGGCTTGCGAGCGCGCGGTTTCCTCCTGTATGCGCTCCGGTATGGAACCCGTGAAAATCGCCGCGCTTTATCAATTCGCCCGCTTTGACGAGCCTGAGCCCTTGCTTGGCCCCTTGCATGAGGCTTGCGAGCGCGAGGGCGTGAAAGGCACCCTGCTCGTTGCGCAAGAGGGCATCAACGGCACCATTGCCGGCCCGCCTGCCGGGCTGGATCGGGCATTGGATGCCATCCGCGCCATCACCGGTCTTGATGCGCTGGAGATCAAGTTCGCCAGCGCCACCGAGATGCCCTTTCTGCGGATGAAGGTGAAACTGAAGCGCGAGATTGTCACCATTGGCGACGACAGCGTTGATCCCCTCCGCGCCGTCGGGACCTATGTTGCGGCGAAGGACTGGAACGCGCTGATTGCGGACCCCGATGTCATGCTGATCGACGTGCGCAACGATTACGAATATCGGATCGGCACCTTCAAGGGCGCGATTGACCCGGAAACGACCTCGTTCCGCGCCTTCCCGGCCTATGTTCGCGAGAAGCACGCCGGTGACAAGAACAAGAAGATCGCGATGTTCTGCACCGGTGGCATCCGCTGCGAAAAGGCCAGCGCTTTCATGCTTCAGGAGGGGTTCAGCGAGGTCTATCACCTGCAGGGTGGCATCCTGCGCTATCTGGAAGATGTCCCCGCCGAGGAAAGCCGTTGGCAGGGAAGCTGTTTTGTTTTCGATGAGCGCATCGCAGTGGGGCACGCCCTCGTGCCGGATACGAGTCTCACGCTTTGCCACGGCTGTCGCCAGCCGCTGACGGCCGATGACTGCGCCCATCCAGAGCATGAGGAAGGCGTGGCGTGCCGTTATTGCGCGCCGATGATGAGCGAGGCCCGCCGCACCTCCGCGCGTGAGCGGAACCGGCAAGTTGCGCTCGCTAAGGCTCGTGGCGAGGCCCATCTTGGGCCGGAAGCCCAAAGCGAGCGTGCCAAAGCTTAAGGCCGCATTAACCGTCTTTATTTACATCTGGTTATGATTTCGGTCGCTGGGCCGGAGCCTCCGTGCAACCCGCTTAAAAAGGGGGAAGGCCTGATCATGGCCCATTCCGGGACCGAACCGAAAGCAGCTACCGTCTATCCGGGCTGGCTCGTCGCGATCGTCCTGCTCGCGGCCATGATCCCGTTTGGCGTGGTCTCCGGCGCGCTCGCGCGCTTCGCCTTTATCGGGGGCTGTGTGGTGCTCGGCTGGTACGCTTGGCGACAGAGCGCGGCGATTCATCTCCAGACCGCGCTGACTCTGTTCTGTTTCGCCCCTTTCGTGCGCCGGATTGTGGATCTCTTTGCCGGCTACGATACCACCGGCATCATGCTGGTCGGACCGTTGATGGTCTTATTGGCTCCCGCGCTGGATCTCTGGAAGGCCTTCATTTCCGGGAGACCCTTTGCCAACAAACAAATCGTGCCCATCACCATCGTCGGTGCTTGCACGCTCTATGCCGGCATGCTCTCGCTCTTTCAGTGGGATTTGCTGAACACGGCCTCGGGGCTTCTCAAGGGATTCGCCCCGCTGATTTACGCCGGTGCTCTGCTCCTCAAGAAGGAGCCGATGGAATCGCTGCTCGAAGCCGCAGCCTCGGCCTTCCTCGTGATCCTGCCGGTGATGGGCATCTACGGCATCTACCAATATGTCGATCCGCCGGAGTGGGATCGCTTCTGGATGCAATCCGCGACCATTCTTTCAGCCGGCCAGCCGGTGCCGTATGGGGTGCGCACCTTCAGTGTCATGAACTCGCCGGGTACTTTTGCGACCTATGCTGAAGTCGGGCTGATGCTGGTACTCTTCCTGCGCACCGGCCCGACTGCGCTGGTGCTGACCGCGCCCGCAGCGATTGCGTTCATGCTCTCGATGTATCGCACTGCCTGGCTCTCGTCAGCGGCGGTGATCGGCTTTTGCCTGCTCTTCTCCGTGACGCGCTTTCGCGCGGTCAGCGCCATTGGTGCCAGCATCGGCATGATCCTGCTGGCACTTTTGACACCCTTCTCGGATGTCATCACCGATCGTTTCGCGTCACTCACCGAGGGCTCGAACGATGGTTCGGCCCGCGAGCGCCTCGAGGAATTCGTGACCCTCTGGAACATGCCGACGAGCAACCTGATCGGCACCGGATTCTCGAATGTCGACGTCGGCACGGCGGGGGCCATGCCGGTCGATGGCGTCTTTGTTGCCTGCTGGCTGAGTATGGGGCTGGTGATCGGTCTTGTGTGCATCGGCGCATTGTTTCTGGCCTGCTGGAATGCGATTTATTCTGCCTTCGGTTCGGAGCGCCGCACCGCGATCATCGCCGGTGCACTGGCTTTGGGCGCGATGGTGCACTTTCCGCTCGCCAACATCATCGCGGGCGAGTCGGGATTCCTGTTCTGGACCTTCGTTGTGCTGATTCAGGCATCGAAATCGCCAAAAGCGTCAGTGACGGGCATGCGCCGCGCCGGCCCTGTCGCTTCTCCGAATGCCTGACAGGAAAGGCTGCGTGATGACTCTGACTAAGCGGGAGCTCTGCGCGCGAACGGTACAGGGAACTGCACTTCTGCTGGGTCTGCCAGGGTCGCAGGCGCTCGCGCAAGCCTCCGGAACGCCGCGCGCGACCTCGCCCTTGCCGCATCGGACCGTGGAGCGCCTGAGTGCTTATGAGATGATCGATCGCATGGGGACCTGCGTCCATCTCGGCTATCAGCGCGGCGGTACGGATCCCTATGATCTCCCGAACCGCAATGGTGAAGTTGAGCTGATCCGCGCCCTGCAATATCTCGGCATCCATCATCTCAGGGTCAAAGGGCTCGATGATGACCGCGCGGCGAATGCGGCCTCGCGCTATCTTGATGCGCCCACGGCCTATCAGAATGTTCTGACCATCCGCGAGGCCATTCCAGACCTGAAAATCAATTTCCTGATCGCCGCCAATGGCCCGCCCCACTGGGCGGACGGCAGTGCGAAAGACCCGGTGGTCTCGCTCAAGAAGCTGGCGAAAATGGGCGTGCTCTCGGCGATTGAGGCACCGAATGAGCCAAACAATGAGCCGACCTTCAGCCCAAGGGGCGAACGCTATGAGCAGAATGTCTCCGCCTACAACCGGGTCTGGCAGGATTGGGGCGCGGCGCTGAAGGCCCTCAAGCAATCCGACCCCGTTTTCGCCAAGGTGCCGCTGCTGCCGCCGACGAGCGCCGTTCAGGGGCCGAACCGCGCAGATGGTGTCGAAGCGACCTATGCCGATGCGCTGCTCGGGGATTATTCCAAATTCTACGACAAGATGAATATCCACGCCTATTCGTCACGCGGCGGCGTGAATCTTGCCGATCCGATGGGGCCGATTGAAAACGGGATGCCGCCCAATTTCGCGGCCTATCAGATTTCGATTACAAACTGGGGCCGCTATGCCATGCCGGGTCGTGGCGTCATCATCACCGAAAGCGGTGCAAACACCCGTAAGTCCTCCGAGCCGGGTCATTTCCCGATCACCGAACAGGCGCAGGGCCTTGTGATCGTGAACAACTATTTCTGGGCCGTCTATTTCGGCGCCGAACGGCTGTTCCAATACGCGATTGCCGATGATTCAACGAACCTGAAAGACCCGGATGCCGAGCGCTGGGGGCTTTATCGCGGTGACTGGAGCGCAAAGCCCGGTGCGGACTATGTGAACCGCTTCACCTCGGTGCTGGCGGACGACAAGCCGAGTAACCCTGCCGCCCTTCCGTCGTTTGAAGTGACAGGAAAACAGCCGGAGACCTGGGGCGCCACGATGGCTTTCTCGAAGTCGGATGGCAGTTACGTGATTGTCGCCAACAACACGCTGAGTTGGTGGGATCTCAAGACCGGGCGCGATACCGTGCCGAAACCGGAGAAATGGACGATCCGGCTTGCAAAAGAGAGTCTCTATCGCGTCACGGATGTGCTGACCGGCGCGGTCGTCGGGCCTTTGAAGGGCACTAGGATCGAGGTTCCCGTGCGGGGTTATCCGATGCTGGTGCATGTCCAGCCGGGAACCGGGCCGACACGCATCGAGTGACGCTTCCACAGTCGGTATGGGCGCTGCAGGAGGCATTTGCCATCGCGCTGACTCGCGTTCATTTCTGTGTCACGGAAATGGTAAAGTTACGCTTCATTAAGGTTAATCGTATCTTATCGCCGAGCGGGTTCAAGAATGAGTCCGTTCGGAGCCATGATGCGCAGAACGCCGGAAACGCTAGCTGACACGAAAGGTCCGCTCACGAGCGGATGGATGTCAGCCGTCTTTCTGGGCCTGTTTTCGACGCTTCTGGCGGGCTGCATGCACACGAAGACGCCCTTCGAAGGGCTCACGTCCGCCTGCCCGGCCTCAGAGACGCCCGGCAAACCGGATGCAACGGTGGCATGCGAAAATCCTGCACCGACGCCGCCTCCGCCAGATGAGATTCAGGCTGTCTTTGACAATTCGGTTGGCCCCCAACCGGACAAGGCTGCTCTGAGGACACCTGTGCCGGAGGCGCCTGCGCGCGGCGCGAAGGTTGAAGACCGTTCATCGACAACCGTGCCGCGCAGCGCGCCTGTGGTTCACAATGGAACCTTGAAGCTCGCCGATGCGGTGGCTTACGGCGTCATGACCTATCCGGAAATCAGGGTCAGCGAAGAGCGCGTGCGAGAGGCAAAGGCCGCGATTGATATTTCCAAGGCTGGGCTCTATCCGAGTGCGGACCTCCGCCTTGCTGGCGGCCAGAATTTTTCCGGCAGCTATCAGGGCAAGGCCGTTCCCTATGCGACGGCCACCAGCAATATCGACAAGCGCTTCGATGGTGGTCTGATCCTGCGTCAACTCGCCTATGACTTCGGGGCGACCCATGCAGATATCGATCGCGCCTCCTATCTGCGTGATGCGGAGCGCCATAAGCTTCAGGAGAAGATCGACGAGATCGCCGCGAAAATCGCGCTGCTCTTTATCCGGATTCATGAACAGCGGGCGCTTCTCCGCCTCGTCGACGATACCCTTGCTTCGCACCAGAACCTGCTCGGGATTGTGATGGCGCAGGAGAAGGAAGGGCAGGGCACCACGGCTGATGTCAGCCGTGTCAAGTCGCGCCTTGTCGATGTCGGTGCCATCCGTGCGGACATCTCGCTTCAGTTGATGGCTGCGGAGGACCAGTTCGAGCGCCTGACGCGGAACCGGCCCACCAAGCTCGGAGATGTGCCGAACTATCGCACCAGAATTCCTTTCACACCGGATATGGCGATTGAAAAGGTTCTGGCGAAAAACCCGCGTCTGGCCTCGATGGAAGCTACGCGCAAGTCTGCAGAGAAAGAACTGGAATCGCAACGCGCCAATCAGTTGCCCCGCTTTGGCATCGAAATCGATACAGAGTCGAAGAACTATCGCAATCCGAGGGTTGGCCGCACCGAAATTGAAGGCCGCGCCCTGCTGGCGATGCGGTTCCGGATCTTTGACGGTGGCCTTGCCGAGGCGACCGAGCGCCAGATCGAAGCGCGTATCAAGGGCAATGAACTCTCGTTGCTCAATGAGCGTGAACAGTTCGAGGCTGATATCCGTCAAGCATACCGCGCGATTGAATCTGCCAACCGGAAAATGCGCTTGATCGCGGACGGTGTAAATTCCGCCCGTTCGGTCCGGGAACTCTACCTCGAGCAGTTCAAGGCCGGAAAGCGGACGATTTTCGAATTACTCGACGGTCAGATGGCCTACTACACTTCTCGCCGGGCCCAGATCGAAAGTCAGTTCGATGCGGTGCGCGCTGTCTATGATATTCTGCGGGCGACGGGTGACCTTACGCGGACTCTTGCGCAGGCCGAGCCTGCCTCCACTGTTAAGATCGACAAAGCCGCGAAGAAATAAGCGGTCGCGCCGTTACGGCCGATACTGCATCTTGATGCGCGCAAGTAGGCTCGCTTTTACCCTGTTCGAGCAAATAGGGATCAGAGCGACAAGCCGGGCGAATACTTCGTGTCCTCTTAGCCAAAGCTTAAGCCCGTATCCCTAGGGTTGCACCTGCCGTTTGCTGCGCGCCTTCCCGGCCTGCGTCAAATTCAGGCAAGTCGCCCGCGGGATCAAGGACTGATGACCGAACCGACGACCCCACAGCCAAGATCGTCGCAGGCCCCGCTGCCTGTCGCGACTCCGGCTGTCTTTTCCGGTATGCAGGACGTGATCGCGATTGAGCGTCCGGGAGCGGGGCAGGTCAAGGTCGTCGATATTCTCGGCGCCAAACACATTCATTTCGGCTTCAACCTCGCGGATTGCGTGGTCTCGGTCCTCGATGTCGACGCGGTGTTGCTCTTCCCGGATGGCGGGAAGATCATCATGCCAACCCTGATGTTGCAGATCGTGTCGGCTGAGCCGCCGATCATGCAGTTTCACGGTGAAACGATTGATTCCCAATCGATTTTGCAGAATGCCGGCGATATCCGGCTGATCGATCAGCTTCCGCAGCTCGCAGCATCCGATTCTGTTAAAAGCAACAAGACCGGCGACGAGGCTAGTCCGCAAGGGCCGCAAGCCGTGCAGATGCCGGCCGCCCAGCACTTCGCGAATACGCCGGTGCCAACCGGTCGCTCCCAGTCCACTGTTGGGCTTGGTGAAGGCGATGCGCTGTCCGAAAGCAACGGGCGCTATGCGCGCCGCGTGAACCTCGACGAGCAGCAGAGTTCCAGCCTCAAGGGCGAAGGCGCGCTGACTGAAGGAACAGCAAAAGGCGGGAACGGTGCCGCGGAAACGGCGAACCACACACCCGAAATCGTTTCCGGTGGCGGTCAGACAAATGCGACGGCCATCGTTCTGGAAAACAGCCAGCTGGTGACCCGTGTGGCTGCGACCGATGCGGATGCGGTAGACGTGATCACCTATTCGATCACGGGTGGAGCAGATAGCGACCTGTTCGCGATCAACGGCCAGACCGGCCAGCTCTATTTCATCGAGCGTCCGGACTTTGAGGCGCTTGGCAGTTCGGCCCACTCCAACACCTACGACGTGATTGTCCAGGCCTCGGACGGGCATAGCGCAGATGTCCAGCATCTGAGTGTGACCGTTCTCGACCGCAACGAAGCGCCTACCTCGCTGACGATGACGAATACGATCGTCTCGGAAGCTGCGGTCGCAGGGACCGTTGTCGGGCGCGCGGTGGGAGCGGACTCTGATGCTGGGGCTGTTCTCACCTATTCTTTTGCCCCGAACGGTGACGCCAATGGCCGCTTCGCGATTGATGCGGCAACAGGGCAAATTACCGTTCACGGCGCGAGCCCGCTGAATTTTGAATCGAGCCCGACAGAAACCATCATCATCCGCACAACGGACGAGCACGGTCTTTTTGTCGACAGCACCGTCGTCATCAGGGTCACAGACGCGAATGACGCGCCGATGATTCTCTCGAATGGTGCCGGTGACAGCGCCATCCTTTCGCTCGTCGAAAACTCGACGCATGTCACCACCGTCTCGGCGGTAGATCCGGATGTTGGCGCGACCCTGACCTACACCATCGCCGGTGGTGCGGATGCGGCGCTCTTCACCATAGATGCGACGACAGGCGAACTGCGGTTCATCTCGGCACCGGATTTCGAGATGCCGGGCAGTGCGGCCGGTACCAATGTCTATGACGTTCAGGTGCAGGTTTCTGACGGCCTCGGTGGCGTCGATACGCAAACCCTTGCGGTCTCTGTCACCAATATCAACGAAGCCCCGACAGATATCGTCATGTGGACCACTGGTGGGGTTCGGGAAGATGAGGTGGCGGGTGGTTTCGTCGCCAGTGTTAGTGGCATTGATCCGGATGCTGGTGACTCGGTAACCTATTCTTTCGCTCCGGGCGGCAATGCCGGCGGCATTTTTGATATTGATGCCGTCGATGGCACGATCACCTTGCATGCCAGCAATTCGCTCAACTTTGCGACGGATCCAGCCTACACGATCATCGTTCGGGCGACCGATAGCGGCGGGCTGCATTTCGATCAGGTCTTTACGATCAACGTCATCGACGTCAATCAGGCGCCGGTCATCACCTCCGATGGCGGCGGTGACACGGCCAATATCTTCATCGGCGAAGGCAGTGCGGTAGCGACAACCGTCGTGGCCACTGATGCCGATGTCGTTGACACCCTGACGTACAGCATTATCGGCGGTGCAGATGCTACAGCCTTCACCATTGATGCCGCGACCGGTGTTCTCTCGTTCGTCACCGCGCCGAACTTCGAAAATCCGCTCGATGCGAACCACGACAATGTCTTCGAAGTCATCGTCCAGGTCACGGACGGGAATTTCATCTCTGTTCTGAACCCTTTCACGGGCCTGTTTGATTCCGTTCCCGTCACCGATACTCAGACGCTCACCATCACGGTTCAGGACGTCAACGAAGCGCCGGTAATCCAGAGCAACGGCGGGGGTACCAGCGCGAGCCTGTCGATCGCCGAAAACACAACGGCGCTGACAACCGTCTCGGCGACGGACCCGGATGCCGGCGCGACCCTGACCTATACAATTGCCGGTGGTGCAGATGCCGCTCGCTTCACCATCAACGCTGCCACAGGCGTGCTGACATTCGTTACCGCCCCGAATTTCGAGGCCCCGACCGACGCGGATGGCAACAACATCTATCAGGTGGTCGTCGCGGCCAACGACGGCCTTGGGGGTGTCGATACGCAGACGCTCTCGATTACCGTTACGAACACCAACGAAGCGCCGATCATCTCCTCGAATGGGGGCGGCGCAACGGCTGCGATCACCCTGTCGGAAGGCGTGGCGACAGCAACGACCGTGATGGCAGTCGATCCCGACGCCGGCGCGACCGTGACCTATTCGATTGTCGGTGGCGCGGATGCCGCCAACTTCACCATCAATGCAACGACGGGCGCACTTATCTTCAATTCGACACCAGATTTCGAGATGCCGACCGACGTTGGCGGGAATCACGTCTACGATGTCATCGTTCAGGCCTCGGATGGCACGCTGATCGATACCCAAACCCTTGCGATCACCATCGTCAACGTCAATGAGGCGCCGGTCATTTCGTCGAACGGCGGCGGTGCAACAGCAACGCTGTCGATTTCGGAAAATACGACCGCTGTGACCACGGTCACAGCTTTCGATTTTGACTCTGCGCCGCTGACCTATTCGATCGCAGGCGGCGTCGATGCTGCCCGCTTCTCGATCAATGCCCTGACGGGTGTCCTGACCTTCGTCAGCGCGCCAAATTTTGAAGGCCCCGTCGATTCCGGCGGCAACAATGTCTATGACGTGATCGTGCAGGTTTCGGACGGCAGCATGATCGACACCCAAGCGATCGCCGTGACGGTGACAAACGTCAACGAAGCGCCAGTGATCACCTCGAACGGTGGCGGCGCTTCCGCGTCGATCTCGGTGATGGAAGGAACAACCGCCGTAACGACGATGACGGCGACCGATCCCGATGCCAGTTCTTTCACGATTTATTCCATCATCGGAGGCGCGGACGCTGCCCGGTTTACCATCAACGGGTTGACCGGTGCGCTGACGTTTATTGGGGCGCCCGATTTCGAGACCCCGACGGATACAGACGGTAACAATATTTACGATGTCATTGTTCAGGCAGAGGATTTTCTCGGCGGCCTCGACACGCAGACCCTTGCTGTCACTGTCACCAACGTTAACGAGGCGCCGACTATTGTCTCGAACGGCGGCATTTCGACCGTCAGCCTCACGATGGCGGAAAACGGGACTGCGGTCACAACCGTTGCCGCAGTTGATCCAGACGCCAGTGCCATCATCACCTATTCGATTGTAGGTGGTGCGGATGCGGCCCGCTTCGCTATCAACGCCTCCACCGGCGTTCTGACCTTTGTGTCGGCGCCGAATTTTGAAGCGCCGCTCGATGTCGGGGCGAACAACCTCTATGATGTCGTTGTTCAGGCCTCGGACGGGCTGGGCGGCGTCGATACGCAAACCATCGCTGTCACAATCACCAACGCCAACGAAGCGCCGGTGATCACCTCGAACGGTGGTGGTGCCACCGCCTCCATATCTGCTGCAGAAAACGGGACGGCCGTCACGACAGTCACCGCAGTAGATCCGGACGCTGGCGCGACGCTCAACTATACGATCGTCGGCGGTGCGGATGCTGGCCGCTTCACCATCAACGCCTCGACAGGTGTTCTCACCTTTGTCGCCGCGCCGAATTTCGAGGCGCCGGTCGATGTCGGTGGCAACAACGTCTATGATGTTCAGGTTCAGGTTTCGGACGGGCTGGGCGGTACCACGACGCAGACGATTGCCGTTACGGTTACCAACGACAACGAAGCGCCGGTAATCACCTCAAACGGGGGCGGTGCCACGGCGGCTCTGACTGTGAACGAAAATATCGCAGCCGTCACAACTGTGACGGCAAGCGACGTCGATGCCGCCACGACCTTGACCTACTCCATCATCGGTGGCGTTGACGCCGCCCGTTTCGCCATCAATGCGACGACCGGTGTGCTCACGTTTGTCTCGGCGCCGAATTTTGAATCGCCATCCGATGTGGGTGCCGGCAACGTCTATGACGTTCAGGTTCAGGTGTCTGACGGCCTCGGGGGCGTTGCGACACAGACAATCGCAGTGACCGTCGCCAACGTCAACGAAACGCCGGTGATCACCTCGAATGGAGGCGGGACAACGGCCTCCGTCTCCGCGGCAGAAAACGGGACGGCGGTTACTACGGTCACGGCAACGGATCCGGATGCCGGCGCGACATTGACTTACACGATTGTCGGCGGCGTGGATGCCGCGCGCTTCACCATCAATGCCTCCACCGGCGTTCTGACGTTTATTGCCGCCCCAAACTTCGAGACGCCAAGCGACGTTGGAGCTAACAACGTCTATGACGTTCAGGTTCAGGTTTCGGACGGGCTGGGCGGTACCACGACGCAGACGATTGCCGTTACGGTTACCAACGACAACGAAGCCCCGACCATCACATCGAATGGCGGTGGGGCGACAGCCAGTCTGTCGATCAATGAAAACACAACGGCTATCACCACGGTGACATCAACCGATCCGGATGCCGGCGCAACCAAGACCTATTCCATCGCGGGTGGTGCAGATGCGGCCTTTTTTGCGATCAATGCCTCAACGGGCGTCCTGACGATCACGTCCCGGAATTTTGAGTCGAAGCTCGATGCTGGTGCAAACAATGTCTACGACGTGATCGTTCAGGTTTCGGATGGCCTTGGCGGAACAGCGCAACAGGCCATCGCCGTCACGATTCTTAACGTGAACGAAGCGCCATCAATCTCATCCACCGCTGCCTATTCGGTTGCCGAGAATTCGACCGCAGTGGGTACTGTGACGGCAACGGATCCCGATGCCGGCGCGGTGAAAATCTATTCCATTTCGGGCGGCGCGGATGCCGCTGCATTCACGATCAATTCCTCGACCGGGGTGCTGAGTTTTATTACGGCCCCGAACTTTGAAGTCCCGACCGATGTTGGTGCCAACAATATCTACAACGTGACGGTTCAGGTCTCTGACGGTCTTGGCCTGACAGGCACTAAGGCGCTCACAATTACGGTCACGAATGTCAACGAAACGCCGGTTATTACCTCAAACGGGGGCGGCGCCAGCGCATCCGTAACGATGGCCGAGAATGGCGCTGCCATCACCACGGTTGTCGGGGCGGATGTGGATGCCGGCACAACGTTTACCTATTCGATCTCCGGCGGTGCAGACGCAGCCCTGTTTTCGATCAATGCGTCTACCGGTGCACTGACCTTTGTTTCCGCCCCTAATTTTGAAGCGCCCACAGACGTTGGCGCCAACAACGTCTATGACGTGATTGTCCGCGTTTCCGACGGTGCGCTGACAGCGACCCAGGCCATTGCGGTGACGGTCACGAACGTCAACGATGCGCCGGTGATCACCTCGAATAGTGGAGGGGCGACGGCGGCTTTCAGTGTCGTCGAGAACCAACCCATGACGACTACTGTCACGGCGACCGATCAGGACGCGGGTGCGACGCTGACCTATTCGATCATAGGTGGCGCCGATGCAGCGCTTTTCACGATCAACGCCTCGTCTGGCCAGCTGACCTTCATTTCTAACCCGAATTTTGAGTCGCCGACGGATGTTGGTGCGAACAACGTCTATGATGTCACGGTTCAGGTCTCGGACGGCACGTTGACAGATACGCAGGCGATTGCCATCACGGTGACCGACCTCAACGAAGCACCGGTGATCACCTCGAACGGTGCAGGCTCGACGGCCTCGGTATCAATCTCGGAGAATGGGACCGCGGTGACCACCGTCACGGCGACCGATATCGACGCGGGTGCGACGCAGACCTATTCCATCATCGGCGGCGCGGATGCCGCGCTTTTTACGATCAACGCAGCGACTGGTGCGTTGAGCTTTATCTCTGCGCCGGATTTCGAAACGCCCGGTGATGTGGGCGGCAACAACGTCTATGATGTCACGGTTCAGGTCTCGGATGGCACGCTGACCGACGCGCAAGCGATTGCCGTCACGGTAACTAACGCCAACGAAGCGCCGGTGATCACCTCGGATGGCGCAGGCTCGACGGCCTCGGTATCAATCTCGGAGAATGGGACCGCGGTGGCCACCGTCACCGTGACCGATATCGACGCCGGAGCGACGCAGACCTATTCCATCATCGGCGGCGCAGATGCCGCGCTCTTCACGATCAACGCCGCGACCGGTGTCCTGACTTTCATTTCCGCCCCGAACTTCGAGGCGCCCGGTGATGTGGGCGGCAACAACGTCTATGACGTCACGGTTCAGGTCTCGGACGGCACGCTGACCGATACCCAAGCGATTGCCATCACGGTAACCAACGTCAACGAAGCACCGGTGATCACCTCGAACGGTGCCGGTTCGACGGCCTCGGTATCGATCTCCGAAAATACAACCTCAGTGACCACTGTCACCGTGACCGATGTCGACGCCGGCGCAACGCAGACCTATTCCATCATCGGCGGCGCAGATGCCGCGCTCTTCACCATCAACGCCTCGACCGGGGTTCTGACTTTCATTTCCGCCCCGAACTTCGAGACGCCCGGAGATGTGGGCGGCAACAACGTCTATGACGTCACGGTTCAGGTCTCGGACGGCACGCTGACCGACACGCAAGCGATTGCCGTCACGGTAACCAACGTCAACGAAGCACCGGTCATTACCTCGGATGGCGCAGGCTCGACGGCCTCGGTATCAATCTCAGAAAATTCAACGGCTGTGACGACGGCCACAGCGACCGATGTCGATGCGGGTGCTCTGCACACCTATTCGATCATCGGCGGCGCCGACGCGGCGCTTTTCACTATCAACGCCGCAACCGGTATTCTCACCTTCCTCTCGGCGCCGGATTATGAATCGCCCACTGATGCTGGCGGGAACAATGTCTACGACGTTCAGGTGCAGGTGTCCGATGGCACGCTGACGGATACTCAGGATCTCGCCATCACGGTGACAGATGTTGCGCCCACCATCAATGGCGACAACACTGCCAACGCACTCGTCGGGACTGCCGAGAACGATACGATTAATGGACTGGATGGAAACGATCTTCTCAACGGTGGTGACGGCAACGACACCATAAATGGCGGGAATGGTCTGGATACTCTGAATGGGGGCAATGGCGACGATGTGCTGAATGGCGGCGCAGGTTTCGATAACCTCTACGGCGGCGCGGGAGCAGATGTGCTGGATGGTGGTAGTAACATCGATTACGCTGACTATTCGGGCGAAACTGCCGATTTGACGATCAATCTCAGCACAGGTACAGGTTCGGGCGGCGAAGCTGCTGGCGATACATATATCAGCATCGAAGGCGTTGTTGGTAGTTCAGGCAATGATACTATAATTGGTACGACAAATTATGAAGAATTTATTGGTGGAGACGGCAACGATACATTTATCACAAATGGAAGTGGGGATATTGTTTTGGGGGACGCAGGCAACGACACGATGATCGTCGATGCTTCCTCATTAGTACTCGATCACCCCATCTTGGACGGCGGCAGCGGCAGCGATACCCTTTCGCTCACCGGGACAGGAACAATCACGGCCGCCGATCTGACAGCCTGCCTCTCCACGGTCGAAACCATCGATTTCACCTCGGCTGGCGTCGTCGCCAACCTCGCGGATTTTCACGGCTCGGATGCCGCGTCCATTCTCGGCGTGACCGGCTCAGCAACACCGCTAACCCTCGATCTTGATGGCAATGATACCTTCACGGTCGCGGCCGGCGAGTTCTACACGGCCGCGTCAATCTTGCCGGGCGTGGTCAACTACACGTTCTTTACCGATGTCAGTCTCACAACCGAAGTGGCGCGCGTCTCGATCACCTGAGCGGCTGGATTACTGTCGCAGCGCTTCGTTCTTGAGGTGCTTGATCGGCTTCATGAGATACGCCAGGACCGAGTGCTCGCCCGAGAGAATATCCACCTGCGCCAGCATGCCGGGAATAACCGGTTTTCCTGGCCCGAAACCCGTGGCATCCGCTTCGAGGCGCACGCGGAAATAGGGCTCGCCCTTCTCGTCATTCAGCGCATCGGGCGAGACATCGAGGACCTTGCCCTTGAGCCCGCCGTAAGTCGAAAAATCATAGGCCGAGACCTTGATAATTGCCGGCAATCCCGGCCAGACATTGGCGCGATCACTCGGTGAAACGCGTGCTTCGACCACTAGCGCCGCATCGAGCGGCACAAGCTGAATCAAGGGTTCGCCTGATTTCACGACGCCGCCAATGGTATCCACGAAGAGCTTGTTGACGATGCCCGCGACCGGCGCGAGCACTTCCGTGCGGTTGGAGCGATCCCGCATCGCGATGATGGCCTCGTCGAGTTTGGCGATCTGGACGGCGGTTTCGCGTTGGTCCTTCTCGGCATCGGCCCTGAAACGCGCGGCAATCTCGCCGCGTCGACTCGCCAGTTCGTTTACTGCGGCCTCAAGGCGCGGGACATCATGCACAAGGCTCGCAAGACGCGCCTCGACCTGCTGCAGCGAGCGCTCGTTATCAAGGAGTTCGTTCTGGGAAATCGCGCCGATCTTGACGAGACGGCGCAGGCTCTCGACGCGCGGAATGACGATCTCGCGCTCGCGCTGGCTGCTCGTCCAGCGGGAGCGCATTTCTGCGAGTTCCAGTTCCTTCTGGCGATATTGGTCATCGATCACAACGAGCTGGGTTCTCAAGCCTTCAAGTCGAGCCTTGAACAGCGATTGCTCTTGTGCAGCGATATGGGGAATTTGCTTTGCCAGCTCAGGATCAACATTAAATGTGTTCTGGCCCTTGGACTCGGCATCGAGACGCATCAGCTGAAGCTGCTTGGCTTTCAGCTCAACCTGATTTTGTTGCAGTTCCGCCCGCGAGAAACTGTTGTCCACCCGGATCAGCGGGGCACCGGCGGCGACCTTCTCACCTTCATGGACGAGAATTTCCGAAACGATCCCGCCCTCGAGGTGCTGGATGATCTGATTGCGCGTCTGCGGCACCACACGCCCGGAACCACGCGTGACTTTTTCGAGCGTGGTGAAGGCCGCCCAGACAAGAAATGCGAACACGCCGATACCAATGATGCGGATCAGATGCGTATGCGCCTTTCGCGCAACGGCATCGCAGCGACGCGGATAGGTGAAGCCGGTCCCGCTGCTCTCACCCGCGCCAGGCAGGGACGCATTTTCAATCGCAATCATGCTTTTCCCATGTCGGAGTATGCCGAAAACCACCTTTGCAGGGAAGTCTTTACGGGCTGTTAAGCATAACGTGGCGACATCCGGTTGGGCGCGAGAAAGCGCAGCGGCAACAGCTGCACGAACCAGGACGGCTGCATCATGACAGGCTCAGGCGAGAACGCGAAAGGCTCCTCTGCCCCCGGCGATCTGAACGACGCGCTGGCCCGCCTGCGCGGCCGGGTAGCCGAGATGCAGAATGCGCCCGATCCGCGTTACGCCGACCTTGGTCCCGCCTCGCACCCGATCGCGGATCTGCACCGGTTGGCGCTGCTCTGGCGGCACGCCCATGCCAATGACTTCACGCCTCCCGAACCCGGAGAGACCCTGCCGGGCCCAGCGACGATTGCCGTTGTCGCTGAAAAGCTCGGACTCGAGGTGTTCTGGGAAACGATGTCGCTCGATTCCCTGAGTGCCGGCGAGACGCCCGCTGTCGTGCTCCTCGGGGATGGCACCAGCCGCCTCGTCGTTTCGCGGCCGCGTGACGAGGCCTTCCAGCTCATGGGACCGAACGGTCTTTATATCGTCGCGGTCAAAGCGCTCGATGCCGCAGCGACGGGGACCGTCTTCCGCATCCAGCAATTGCCCGGCCATCATGTTGCCCAGCATGCGGACGAAGTCGTCGAGGCAGAGGCGGCCCCACAGACCTCGGCGCCTGTAACAATGCTTTCCGCACGGCAGCTGATCCTGCAAGCCCTCCGCGGGCAGGGATCGCGGATCGTGCATCTCTGTGTGGCCTCCGCCCTGATCAACCTGCTCGGTCTCGCCCTGCCAATGTTCTCGATGGCGGTGTTTGATCGGGTGATTCCGCATGCCGCCTTCGATACGCTCTGGGCGCTCGCCATCGGTGTCAGTCTTGCACTTCTGCTTGAACTCGGGCTTCGCCATGCCCGGCTGAAGCTTTTTGACGCCGTAGGGCTTTCCGCTGCTTTCGACCTCCAGGGACGCCTCGCCTCGCGGCTGCTGTTTGCGCCACCGGGCAACCTGCCGCGTGCCGCCGGCGCCATTCTGCCCGGCTCGCAGGAGCTTGAAGCCTTGGCGCAGATCGCGCCGCAACTGATCGTCAGTCTGGTCGTGGATGTGCCGTTCTTCGTGTTGCTGATGATCTTTATCGGCGCAATTGGCGGCCCGATTGTCCTGGCACCGATCATCGGTGTCGCGGCGCTGGTGGCGGCCCATGCGCTCGCGCATCACATGGCTCATCGCAGCCATGCCACCCAGCTCACCGAAGCCCGCCGGCAGATACAGGTGCTACTCGACAGCATCGGCGGGATCGAGCGCATCCGCGCGACAGGGGCGGGGCGGCGCTTTCTGAGTGTCTGGGAGCAGATTTTTGATCGTGCGGGCTTTGCCGCGCATCAGAATCGCTACTGGCACGGACTCTCCGCGCAGATCAGCGCCGTGCTGGTGCAGGCGGTGATTGTCGCAGCGGTGGTGATCGGCGTGTTCCGGATTGATGCCTCGGGCATGACGATCGGCGCGCTGTCGGCCTGTACCCTGCTCGTCAATCGCGCGTTGATGCCGGTCAGCATGCTGACAGGGCTGGTCTTCCGGCTGATTCAGGGACTGGAAGCGATTGCGCAGGTCGCCCCGCTGATGAACACACCCGCCGAAGCGGGCGGGGACGGTCAGGCCTTGCCCGCCTCGGGCATTCGCGGCAAAATCGATCTGCACCACGTCTCGTTCCATTATCCGGGTGAGACGAGGCTGGCGCTGCGCGAGATTTCGCTTGTCATCCGGCCCGGCGAAAAGATCGGCATCATCGGCAAGGCGGGCTGCGGAAAATCGAGCCTGCTCAAGCTGATCGCCCGGCTCGCCGAACCTTCCGACGGGCGCATCGGCATTGATGATCGGGACATCCGCCAGTTTGATCCCGCCGAATTGCGAAAAGCGCTGAGTTATATGCCGCAGGAAGCTCAACTGCTGGACCTGACGCTCCATGACAATCTCACGATCGGCTTGCCGCCGGTGAGCCAGGAGCAGTTCGACCGGATCACCCGCCTGTGCGGTGTCCATGATTTTGCGAGCAACCATCCCTCGGGCTACAGCCTGCCGGTCGGGCAGGGCGGACAGCGCCTTTCGGGCGGCGAGCGTCAGTCCGTCTCGCTCGCGCGGGCGTTGATGGGGAACCCGGCCACGCTGATGCTCGACGAGCCGACCTCCGCGCTCGACAACGGACTAGAGGCGCGCGTTATCGCGGAACTCAAGCGCGAAATCGGTGCGACAGGTCTGGTCGTCGCCACCCATCGCCTGCCGGTGCTGGCACTGGTGGATCGCATCATCTGGATGGATCAGGGGCGCATCGTCGCGGATGGTCCGAAGGATCAGGTCTTCGCAAAACTCGGCCTGGCCGCGTGAGGGCGTTAACGCGCGCCCAACCTGGAGCTGTTAGGCTCGCGCTTCCAAGTACTGAACTTCCAAGTACTGAACTTCCAAGAACTGGATCGAAGGCCCTGTCGTGAATACCAACGACGAAAGCGAAAATCACTGGCCGGGCTACGTCGACGCCCTGACTACCATGACGATGATGCTGATCTTCGTCATGATGATTCTTGCTGTCGCGATTTTCTCGATGTCGGAGAACGTCTCGCGCACGCTGGTCGAGCAGGTAGCAAAGTCCGCCGGGATCAAGCTTCCGACCGAGGGGCTTTCTATCGAGGCTTACACCAAACAGGTGATGACCGAACTTGAAACGCGTGGCCTCAACGGCGCGGACGGTGGTGCGCCGGTAGCCTCCCGCAAGCCGGTGGACAACGGAACCGCAACGGGGGGCGAGCTGGCCGGCTTGAAGGAAGGCCCCGTTGCGCTGGCGACACGAACGCCCGGTGATGAGCATGTAATTGAATCGAATGCCGGCGCCCGCACCTTGGCGCCCGAGGCCGGTGTCGGCGTCAGGCGCACGGATTCGCTGCTGACGCTGCTGTTCAAGCCGCGCGCCACGGCGCTGGATGAGCCGGCGCAGCAGGAAATGCGCAGCTTCATCGAGGCGTCAGGCAATCTCGGCGGTGAGATCAGGTTCGATCTCAAGGCTTATGCCAGCACCGATACCGGAGCGATGAGCGATAGCCGCCGTGTCGCCTATTACCGGGCGATGGCGGTCCGCGCACAACTGATCGCCATGGGCGTGGCCTCGACCCGGATTGCCGTTCAGGTGCTCGATCATGTCGGGCAGGATCAGGCCAACCGGGTGCAGGTGTTCACGAAGCCGGCGGCTTCGGCGCCGGCAACGCCTGCGGCAATTGCTCCGCGTGGTTAACGCTTTCTTCGCTCGTTCCCCCGATACTCCCGAGGTGAAATAGAAGATTTCCCGGCTATCGAGTGCGTCCATGAAGCTGAAGACATCAGCCCTCCAGAAAAATCTCCAGAGCGCGATCCGGACACAGCTGATCCGCATGACCGTGCTGATGCTCGGGCTTGTTGGCCTCGTGACATTCGCCGGGCACTTCGTCTGGAATGGTCTGGTTTCGAACACTTACCTCAACGGCTGTATCGTCGTCGTGTTCCTGTTCGGCTGTATGCTGGCCTTCCGCCGCGTCATCATTATCCGGAACGATGCCACCGCCTTCTCGGCGCTTCAGGAGGCCTTCGACGATGCGCGCAAAGAGCGCACCGAGGCGCTCGAAGACCCGTATTGGCGGCATTATCGCTGCATGAAACCGGGAACGGTGTTCGGGCAGCCCAAATCGCTCGGGCATATGTTCGAACTCGCCTATGACGAATTGCTGCGGGCCAAAAGCCTGAATATCTCCGTCTCGACGATGCAGAACGTCATCGCGGGCATTGAGGCGCGCCTCTCGGATGAGCGCGCGCAGGTGACCTACCTCACCGGCCTCCTGATCTTCCTCGGCCTCATCGGCACCTTCATCGGCCTGATGGAAATGGTTGGCTCGGTTGGCGCGATCATCGGCGGACTCAACACCACCAGCGGTGGGTCGAGCGACACGATGAAGACCCTGCTTGCCAATTTGCAGGTGCCGCTCAATGGCATGGCAACGGGCTTCTCCTCCTCGCTGTTCGGCCTTTTCGGCTCGCTCGTGCTGGGCCTTCTCAGCCGCTTTGGCACGCAGGCCCTCAACATCCTCAAGGATGAGTTTTCGAGCTGGCTCGCCGGTGTTTCACATCTTGAGAGTGGCCAGCGCGGAGATACGACCGATCTCGCGCGCCTGATTGCCGACAACCTCAGTGGCACCGGCGGTGGCGGCGGCGCGCAGGGCGGTGCCCGCAATGCTGGCGGCGTTCCCGGTTCGATCACTGATGTCGGAGTTGTTGCGACCATGGCGCAAGGCTTTGGCCGGATGAATCAGGGCGTCGATACCATCGGCCAGCTCCTGCCGCGCATGCTCGACCTGCAAACCGAGCAGGCGGCGATGATGAAGGCCCTGCTCGCCGGCATGGACAAAATGGTCTCGGATTCAGGCGAGATCCGCGAGCACATGAGCCAGCTGGTCTCGGCGCAAGGCACCAACGCTGAATACATGCAGGAGTTGATCAACCTGCAACGGACGACTGAGTCGCGCCTCACCTCCGGCTTCAACGGCATGGCACACATCATGGAAGTGACCGGGCAGGCCTATCTCGACGGCCTCCGTCGCCTCACCTCGGAAAACTACGAGACCAACGCGCGTCTCGCCAAGCTCCTCGACGTCAAGGCGGCGGGCGACCGGATCACGGAAATCGCGGTTGGTATCGAATCCAAGGTCAAGAACGGCTTTGGCGGCCTCGCCTCGGTGCTCGAACGCACCGCGATGTCAATCGACAGCTCAATGCAGCGCGTGGCGCAGGACCAGGCAGATCTCAAGGAAGTGCTGATGTCGCGTGGCGTCGGCGGGGGCGAGAATGTCGGCATGTCGCCGGAATTCGAGGAACGACTGAGTGCCGGCTTTAGCGAGATTTCGCGCTCGTTCGAGACCGTTTTTGCCGCCTATTCGACGATCGTGAACCGCTCGCTGGTGCAGCAGGCGATGGATAAGGCAGAGCCGGGCCCGGCGCCCGTCGCCATGCCGCTGACCTCCGGCGCGGCGTTGCCCGAGCACGAGACGCGTCCGCAGCAGAAGCCGGAAATCGAGATTGACCATGAGGAACTGCGCCGCAAACTGCTTCAGGCAGCACGCAGCAATCGCGGCGGCAGCGCAGCCTGACGGGGAGGGTGAGAGATGAGTGAACCGAACCGCAAGGAAGATCGCTCCGCACGTCCCGTCGCGGGTATGCAGTCCGAGATCGCCCGCAAGATGGTCAAGGAGCCACCCCAAGGCTTTCTGGCCAGCCTCTTTGGTGGTCGGAGGAAGAAAAAGGCTCCGGCGATGCGGGAATGCTGCATCGTCGGCGTTCTGATGGTGCTCGATCGTTCTCTGGCGCTCGACGGTCTCGTGATGGGGATCAACGAAGGCGGCGTGATCTTCCGGCAGGCCTCAACCTTCATTTTTGACCGGATGGGGGCGGAGGTTTCAATCCGCTTCGGCGAGTATGACCGCCGGGGACGCATCGTTGAAGTCTTGCCGGAAGGCTACAGGATCCAGCTCGCGGACCGCTTCTCGACCTGGGATATTCTGGCGTTAATCCAGAGTTACGGCATCGACGCCTGACGGAATACTGACGTCAGGGGCATGTTAATCCCTTTGTGTCATGCTCTCGTCCTTCGAAGGTCGTTTCGACCGCTCGAAGGGCAGGGGTTATAAGGCAACGTGCAGGCGAAGCAGCACAAACGGCGCCAGATCGATATCTCGATCGAGGCATTGAGCCAGCGTTGGCAGATTATTCTGTCCTGCGTGCTCGGCGTTTTGCTGGCGAGCGCGATGCTGATCGGCTCGCTCCTGTTTTACGTGCCGACCGAGGGCAGTGTCCTTGCGCCTTTCCACGCACGCTTCATCGCGCTCCTACCTTACACGCCAACTCCTTTCCTGAGCTGGAGTTTGCTTTTGCTTCTGCTGGCTGGCGCGCTTCTCTGCTGCCTGCTGATCGGGATTAAAAGTGTGCGCTTCTCGCACCGGGCACTGGGCGTGGTGAAGGATATCGAAGCTGCCGCGCTTGACCGCGCCATGCGCGATCCGCTTACAGGCCTCCATAACCGGACCGGCTTCAAACTGAAGCTTGATCAATGCCTTGAAGCGCATGACGAGAGTGATCTTGTCGGCGTGATTTACGTCGATCTGGATCGCTTCAAGGAGGTCAACGACGGCTTCGGCCATGAAATGGGCGACAAGCTTCTGGTCGCCGTGGCAGCTCGCATGAAAGATATCTGCGGCGCTGGCGTTACCATCGCTCGCCTCGGGGGTGACGAATTCGCGCTGATCGTCGAGGAGCGCTCCAGCTGCGACGAGATCGTGACGCTCGGCGAGGAGTTGAGCCGCAATCTCGGCCTGCCGTTCCTGCTGGGGACGACAGAAGTGCTGATCGGTGGTTCGGTCGGGATCGTGATTGCACCGGAAGATGGCCGCGATTCCACCATTCTCGTGCGCCGCGCCGATATCTCGATGTATCGCGTTAAGGCTGCCGGGCGCGGTCAGGCGTTACGCTTCGTTCCCAGTATGGAAGACGAGATCCGTCGCCGCAAGTTCCTCGAATCGGAATTGCGGCTGGCGATCCAGCGCGATCAGCTTGAGGTTTTCTATCAGCCGACGATGGCTTCCGATGGCGAAACCATGGTGGGCGTCGAAGCCTTGCTGCGTTGGCATCACCCGGATGAAGGCATGATTTCGCCGGGTGTTTTCATCCCGCTCGCGGAAGAATCCGGTCTCATCGTCGAGATTGGCAGCTGGGTCATGCGACGCGCGCTGCAAGATGCGATGGAATGGCCGGATATTCATATCGCCATCAACGTCTCGCCGGTGCAGTTCCGCCGCAAGGATCTGCTGGAGACAACGCTCGCCCTGATCGAGGAGATCGGGATCGAGGCGCGGCGGGTGGAGATTGAAATTACCGAAGGCGTTCTGATGGAAGACGCTGACGCCGCGATTGCATTGATCTCGGGCTTCCGCAACGCCGGGCTCCATGTCGCGCTCGATGACTTCGGCACCGGCTATGCGTCGCTGAGCTATCTTCGCCGCTTCCCCTTCGACAAGCTGAAGGTCGATCAGGCCTTCGTGCGCAATCTGGGTGTTACGCAGGGCTCGGCTGCGATCATCCACTCCGTCGTGGCGCTCGGGCGCTCGCTTGGCATGACCGTGCATGCCGAGGGCGTTGAGACGCTGGAGCATCACATCTTCTTGCGCGCCGCCGGTTGCCACCATTTTCAAGGCTTCTATTTCGCCAAGCCGATGAACAAGAAGGCGCTCGAAGCCTTCATGAGCAAGCGCTCGCCCTCGCCGTCGCTGAGCTTTGCGCGCATGGGCTAAAACGCGCCTAGGCGTGGACACCAAGCTGCGCTAGAATGCCCTTCGTCACAGGGTAGTTTCCATGCAGGATGTCGAGAAATCCGCTGCCGCCGAGACAGTTGCCGGTCGTTATGATCGCGCCCTGACGATTATGGCTGTGCTCGCACTTGGCGGGTTGGCAATCGGCTTCTGGAAGGCCAATGGCGTCCAGGTTTTTGCTGAACTCATGTCGTCCGCGTGGAGTCTCTGCTTTTAGCGGGTTGAGCGGTAATGGGCGATAGCCCGCCGGTCTCACCCCCTTGCCCATGCGTCGTCTTGTGCCAATGGAACGGCTTGCGGACCAGCTCGAACAGCGCACGCCACGCCGCAACGGACACCATGAGATGCGTGACCGGCGCGAGCAGGATATAAGGTGCGAGGCGTAACGCTCGCCTGCGCCGGAGTGCGATCATGGCCGGGATGACCTCAACCAGCACGGCGATCACCAGCGCGAACACCAGCATCGTATCCGCCGCTGTCAGCAAGGCCGAGCCGGCACCCAGCGGCATGGGATTGGCGAGCCGTACGGCAACGCCAGTCATGAAAATCGGATAGAGCAACGCCCCGATCACCACCGCGAGGCCTGTCGACGCAATGATCATCGCCCGGAAAAGCCCGAGCGTGCCGATCATCTGTCCGGGCCGGCGCGCATGGACCATCATGGTTTGCAGCCAGCCTTTCATCCAGCGCGTCCGCTGGTTCATCCAGGCGGCCATGGAATTCGGCGCCTCTTCCCAGGTCGTCGAGCGGAGATCCTCGACGCGCCAGCCAAAGCGGGCGAGACGCAGGCCAAGATCGGCATCCTCGGTGACATTCCAAGCGTCCCACGCGCCGATGCGCTTGAGCACATCCGCACGGAAATGATTGGAGGAACCTCCGAGCGGCACCGCCCACTCCGCGCGCCCCATCCCCGCCTTCACGCAATCGAACAGCGCGGCGTAATCGATGGCAAAGCGCCGCGTGAGGAAGCCGTCCCGCACATTGGTGATCGCCAGCCGCCCCTGAAGACAGGCGACATGCGCCGGAAGGGCGTTGAACAATGCCGCCGCGCGTAGCAATTGATCCGGTTCCGGTTGATCCTCGGCATCGTAGACGACAACCATGTCGCCCGAGGTGAAGGGAAGGGCGGCATTGAGTGCCCGCGGTTTGGTGCGCGGTTCCCCTGCCGGCACCGGGAAGACCATCATCCAGGCCGGGAGCGGCGCAGCCTGCAAGGCTGTCAGGGTTTCGCTATCGTCCTCTTCGACGATCAGGAAAACCTCGATCCGGTCGCGCGGGTAGAGCAGGCCTTGCAGATGGTGGGTCAGCCCCTCGACGATATTCGCCTCGT
Organism: Rhizobiales bacterium PAR1; assembly: GCA_002256205.1. GTDB lineage: Bacteria > Pseudomonadota > Alphaproteobacteria > Rhizobiales > Beijerinckiaceae > Rhabdaerophilum. The sequence continues at coordinate 471,271 of NKIW01000004.1, read as the reverse complement.
GGTAGAGCGGAACAAGCAAGGAATATTTCGGAAGCTTGCCCGTCTCCACCGGTGGGGTGGGCAAGGGGAGCGTCGTGCTCTCGAGCGTGGCGGTCAGCGCGGAAATTCCGGCCAGAATGAAGACCGGCGCCAGCAGGAGCGGCGGCAGAACGACGGCGTGCAGCGGAAACAGGATCGCAACGCCGATAAACCCGAGACCGGCAAACGCAAGAGCCAGAACAGGCCCCAGAAGCTTCATCCTCGTTGAGGGCAATGGCCTGTCATGGACGCGCGCCGGATGCCGCGCTGAATGCGCTTCGGGAAGGCGGAATGCTGCCTTGCTTACAATGCTCTGCCGGTCCGCCGAGATGAGCCGGTTGAGCAAGGCTTGCCGCGTTGTCAGAACCGTCGCCGGCATGCGTCCCTCTTCCCGCTGTCGCATCAGCATCGTGGCCAGCGCACCATGGGGGGCAACAACCTTTATCTCCGCGCCATCCGGTGACCGGGCATCATAGATGCGGAAGGCAAAGGCCTCTTCCGCCCGGATCGGGGCGAGAGGTGGAGGCGGTGCAGGGTCAAATGTCAGTTCCAAATGCTCTGCGAGGGCCGAAACAAAGACCTCTTCCCGGAGCGCGCCTTCCCCGATCGCCAGATCGAAAGCATTGCCGCCCAGCTTTTCCGCTCGGGCGCAAATCTGGCGCCATCGACGAAAATCCAGGCCACAGCGGACGGCAAGTTGCCAGAACGGCCCGGAAAGTGGGGCGCCGCCGTGATGTTCGGCCGGAAATGGCTCGTGGGTCGTCAATAGAAATCCGATATGTCAGGAACGATTCAAGAAATTATACCAACAGGTTACAGGATAATCGCCGCCTGTAACATGCCTAAAAAGAACGCATGTTGCCTTTTCGCGCGAGAATCCCACTAGCTTTTCCGGCTAAAAACGTGTAGAAGAAATACTCGAAATGAGCATATGTAGGGGTTCGGCTCACCCCGAGCGCTGGAGTTGGCGATGGACAATGTTGGTCCCGGCCCGGTAGGCCTTGCGAGCGCAAAGCTCGCAGGGGGGTCGCGCATGAAGGATGACATCCTGCCGCGCCCCGATCTGACCTATACGCCGGAGGTTGCGGCTGAGACGGCGCATCTTTACGAGCGTGTCAGCCACATCGTTCCGCCCGTCGAATGGCCTTTCCACGCGCCGTATGTCGCGGCAATCAATCGCGTCAAGAAACAGCGCGATGCCGTGATCCTCGCGCACAATTACCAGACACCGGAAATCTATAACTGCGTCGCTGATGTCGTCGGCGATAGCCTCCAGCTTGCGAAGCTCGCGGCCAAGACCAGCGCCCGCATCATCGTGCAGGGCGGCGTGCACTTCATGGCCGAGACCTCGAAGCTGCTCAGCCCGGAGAAGATGGTGCTGATCCCTGATCTCAAGGCGGGCTGCTCGCTTGCTGAATCGATCACGGGGGCAGATGTCCGCCGCTTGCGCGAGGCCTATCCCGGTGTGCCGGTGGTCGCCTATGTCAACACCTCGGCTGAGGTGAAGGCTGAGGTTGATATCTGCTGCACCTCGGCGAATGCCGTTCATGTGGTCGAGAGCCTTGGCGTACCGCGCGTGCTGTTCGTGCCGGATCAGTATCTTGCGAAATACGTCCAGAGCCAGACCAAGGTCGAGATCATTGCCTGGAAGGGCGCCTGCGAAGTGCATGAGCGCTTCACCGGGGCGGAGCTGCGCGCCTATCGCGACGCGGACCCCTCGATCAAGATCATTGCCCACCCGGAATGCCCGCCCGATGTGATTGCGGAAGCAGATTTCACCGGCTCGACCGCCGGGATGATCGATTTCGCCAAGGCGCAGCATGGCGGCAAGGTGCTGCTCGTCACCGAGTGCTCGATGGCGGATAACGTCGCCTCCTCGGCTCGGGATGTCGAATTCGTGCGGCCTTGCAACCTCTGCCCGCACATGAAGCGCATCACGCTGCCGAAGATCCTCGACAGCCTGCTGACTCTTACGCATCAGGTCGAAATCCCGGATGAACTCGCCGCCCGCGCCCGTCGCTCGGTGGAGCGGATGGTGAATTTGACGCAGTAACCCGCGACTGCCGGCGCCCGTGCCGGCCTTTCGCGCGGGCCGCTGGGACTTGCTTATGCCCTCCATTCTCATCATCGGCGGCGGTTTGGCCGGGCTGTTCACGGCCCTCAAGCTCGCGCCTCTACCCTGTACGGTGTTGACCCCGCTGAACCTCGGCGAAGGCGCCTCCTCGACCTGGGCGCAGGGCGGCATCGCGGCGGCGATCGGCGAAGGCGATTCCATCGAAAGTCATGTTGCCGATACGCTTGTTGCCGGGGCAGGCCTCTGCGACGAAGCCATGGTGCGCCTCATGGCTTCCGAGGCCTCTGATCGTATCCTCGACCTTCTCGAATACGGCGTGCCGTTTGATCGTGATCTTCAGGGCAAGCTGGTCCAGAGCCGCGAGGCGGCGCATTCCGCGCATCGCATCGTGCGGGTCAAAGGGGATATGGCGGGCAAGGCGATCATGGCCGCGCTGATCGCTGCCGTGCGCCAAACCCCGTCGATCAGGGTGATCGAAGATACGGAGGCAACCGAGCTCCTCAAAGATGCGCAAGGGCGCATCGCCGGCGTGCGCGCCGAGAGCAAGGGGCGCAGCCTCCGGTTTTCGGCGAGCGATGTTGTGCTGGCCACGGGCGGCGCAGGTCAGCTCTTTGCCGTGACGACCAACCCGACAGAGGCCTGGGGTTCTGGCCTCGCCATGGCTTATAAGGCCGGCGCGACGCTCGCGAATCTCGAATTCGTGCAATTCCACCCCACTGCCATCGATATTGGCCGCGACCCCGCTCCGCTGGCGACAGAAGCACTGCGCGGCGAGGGCGCCACGCTGGTGGACCGCACGGGACATCGTTTCATGCTCGATATCCATCGGGATGCCGAACTGGCGCCACGCGATGTCGTCGCGCGTGGTGTCTTCTCATCCATCAAGGCAGGGAAGGGCGCGTTTCTCGATTGCCGGGCGAGCATCGGAAGGCATTTTGCCGACCTCTTCCCCACGGTCCACGCGACCTGCCTGAGTGCCGGGATTGATCCGGCGGTCGATCTCATCCCGGTTGCGCCCGCCGCTCATTACCATATGGGCGGCATCTGGACCGATGCCAACGGGAGGGCGCTGGGCATTCTGGCACCAGAAGGACTCTACGCAGTCGGCGAGGTTGCCTGCACGGGCGTGCATGGCGCGAACCGTCTCGCCTCGAATTCCCTGCTTGAAGCGGTGGTTTTTGCTGCTCGTGTCGCGGCGGATATTCGCTGTGGTGAAGGTTTCGCTTTCCCGGAGGTCGCCGACGAAGGCGCTGCGCCGGATCACACGCTCCCGGCGGAAATCGAGACGCTTCAGGTCAATGCCCTGCGCAAAGCGATGCAGTCCGAGGTTGGCGTTCTCCGACAGGCGGAAGGTATGGCGCGGGTCTATCGCGACAATTTCCTCTTCGCGCTCGACAAGGGCGCGACGCGTAAGGTGCGCGATATGGCGTTGGTAGCAGGACTCGTGTGCCATGCGGCAGAAGCACGCCACGAAAGTCGTGGCGGTCATGCCCGCTCGGATTTCCCGGCACTCTGGCGCGAAGGCTACTGGCGGTTTGACGCGCGCGGCGGTACGCGGCAGGAAAGCGCTGCGCCGAACGGCTTTGGCCCCATCCCTCACGGTGAGTTGAAACCATGATTTCTCCCCTCCCGCATCATCTCGTCGCCGAAGCCGTCTCCCGCGCGCTCGACGAAGATCTCGGCCTTGCTGGTGATGTCACGTCGCGCGCCTGTATTCCCGCCGCGATGCGGGCGCGGCTTGCGATGGTCTCCCGCAAACCCGGCGTCATCGCGGGCATGCAGCTCGCAGTCGAGTCCTTCCGACAGGCAGACCCGGACCTGGTGATCAAGGTCCATCGGCCCGATGGCTCGGCGATCGCGCCGGGCGAAACCTTAATGACGGTGGAAGGGAATGCCCGTGCGATTCTCGCAGGGGAGCGTACGGCGCTCAATTTCACCGGCCGCATGAGTGGCACCGCAACGCTGACGGCGGAATACGTCCGCCGGGTTCAGGGGACGAATGCGGTCATCGTCTGCACGCGCAAGACGACGCCCGGCCTGCGTGCTTTCGAAAAATTCGCTGTGCTCTGCGGTGGCGGGCGCAATCACCGCTTTGGTCTGTTCGATGCTGTACTGATCAAGGATAACCATGTCGCGGTTGCTGGCGGGATTACCGCCGCCTTGCAGGCTGCCAAGCAGCAGGTTGGCCATCTCGTGAAAATCGAGATCGAAGTCGATAGCCTTGAGCAACTGGATGAAGTGATTGCGGAAGGCGCTGATGTCGTCTTGCTCGACAACATGAAGCCGGATCAACTGGCCGACGCCGTGGCACGCGTGAAGGCGGGGCGTCCGGCACTGCTGACCGAGGCTTCCGGCGGCATCAACCTTCAGACTGTGACAGGGATTGCCCAAACCGGCGTTGATCTGATCTCTGTCGGCGCGCTGACGCATTCTGCGCCGGTGCTTGATCTCGGCCTCGACATCGCGATGCAGGATTGAGCGAAGAAACCGGGACTAAAAAAGGCGCTCCGAAGAGCGCCTTTTGAACGTCGAAATGCCGCTTGATCAGCGAAGCGGGCGCCAACCGGAATAACCCGGTGCGACCTGCACATGGCGATGGCGCGTCGCGTATTCCGCCGGCACCGTCTCATGCGTGACATAGCCGGGGCGAACCATCACAGCACGTTCGCGCGTGCCGTACTGCGCCGGAATGGTATCGTATTCGACACGTTCCGAGCTAATCTGCACGTGGCGATGCTGAGTCGCATACTGCGCCGGAATTGTAACCCAGCAGCCGATCTCGCGGCCCCAGCCATCGCGCGTCACCTGCCAGACCTTTCGAGCGGGCGAGACCATGACGGTTTCGGCCACGGTGGAATACTGCGCCGGAATGACGCGGGCGACCTGATGCGCCGGGCGAACCACGACAGATTCCTGAACGGTACCATAGGCCGCCGGGATATGGCGGGCGTAGGTCTGGGCGGGGCGGACCTGAACGGTCTCGGCTACAGTGCCATAAACCGGCGGCTGGTTGACATGCTCGAAGCAGTTGCCAACACAATTGCCGCCAGCGAAGGCAGCCGAACCTGACCCAAGAACGGCCAGCAGGGTGAGGACAATACGCTTGTTCATGGAAACACCTCGTGAAACTTTCGAGGTGAGCATTGATTCAACGCAGCGAAATAACAAGAAAAAGGCGAAAAGCAGGCACTTGATTCAAATATGAAGGTAAATTCTCGACCCATTTTGCCGAAAATTTACCAGGTCAGTTAAGAGAAATGAACAAAATATCCAAAATTTTACTGATTTTGACCCCCGGAACGAAAAATCACGTCTGGCCGGGCCTCAGGCGATAGAAGATGTGTCGACCGATCTGGTCCGTCCGCTTGAGCTTGCGTGACCAATAGGGTGCGACATACTCCGCGTGATAATGGGTCGAGGTGCCCACAGCGCGGTTGTAGCTTGATCCTTCGAGCACGGCGCGTGCGATCCGTTGCGCGCTGGCCCATGGCCCCTGCTCGGTGATCGCAAGGCTGCGCCCCTCGCAGGCAAAGGTGAATTGGCAGGCCTTGTACTTGTGTCGGTTCTGGTAGACGACGCCGCAGACGCTGGTAGGGTAAAGCCCGCTTTTGACCCGGTTCAGCACCACCTGCGCCACGGCAGCTTGCCCTTCTTCCGGCTCGGAACGGCTCTCGAAGTAGATGGCCTCGGCAAGGCACTTCTGCTCACGCTTCATGCTCTCGGGATCGATGAGGTCGAGATAGCCGGTGCTGATCTTGAGGTTGGCCGTCTCCGCCGCGCCACCACGCGGATCGGAGTGAACATGCGCGAATGCCGGGATTCGCATCGCGGCAGCGGCAATGATCTCGGGCTCGACCGGAGCCGGCGTCACGGAAGCGAGGCGCACCGCGCGGCTCACCGATGGCGTCGCGCCATCCGGACGCGATCGGGCGAGTGTTTCGGGGGACATGCCCTGCGCCGCAGCATCCCCGGACCCGCCGCCCTGCATCCCCGGCGCGAGCGTGCGCCCTTCAAAGCGGTTGAGCCGCGCCAGAAGCGTCTGGCTGGCGCGCGTCAGGGTGACTGCGGGTTCGAGCTTGTTCTGCGGCAGAACGGTGCGGTCAAAAACGAAGAACAGCGGGCCGCCGATATTCTGTGGCCGATCAATCTCCCGCCCGAGATCAACCTTGCGGATATGCGGCATCAGGTTCGAGAGGTTCGAGGCTGGCGCTTCCGTCGCCGCGGCTTCCTGTGTCGGCAGCGTGCTCAGGGTCGAGAGGCGCGGCGGAAACAGCGTCAACCGCTGTGGCTCGATCATGGTCGAGCGGCGGAATTCACGGTCCAGTACCTTGAAGTTTTCCCCCGCTGAGGCCGTGAACGAAACAATAACCGCACAGGCAAGGCTCCACGGCGCGAAAGCGTGGAGCAACGCTCCCGCGCTTCGGCGGAAGCGACGTAGCCGCCGTTTCAGGCCGGCCTTTCCGGAACCATGGATGGAGCGTGCAGGCGAACGCAACGAAAACCCCTGTGACGACCGATGAAGCGGTGTGTTGGCGGGACAACGCGCAACAGCTTTCCTCATCCCGGCGATGATCATCGTCGTTTGAGGTTCAGGGGGTCTTAACCGGAAAGGTTAACGAAAACCTTTCCGGACAATTTTCCTTTGAGCGACCGCAAGGCCGCTCTTGCGGGCTCAGCCTTCAGCCTTGGTCACCTTGCCGAGCGCTGCCTGCGCCGCCGCCAGGCGGGCAATCGGCACGCGGAACGGCGAGCAGGAGACGTAATCCAGCCCGACGCTCTCGCAGAACGCGATGGATGCCGGGTCGCCGCCATGTTCGCCGCAAAGCCCGAGCTTGATCGAGGGGCGCGTCGCGCGGCCCCGTTCGGCCGCGAGCTTGACGAGTTCGCCGACGCCTTCCTGATCAAGGGTGACGAACGGATCTTCCGCGAGAATCCCGCGCGCCTTGTAGGAGCCGAGGAACGAGCCGGCGTCATCGCGGCTGATGCCGAGCGTCGTCTGCGTCAGATCATTGGTACCGAAGGAGAAGAACTCGGCAGAATGCGCGATTTCACCGGCCTTGAGCGCTGCGCGGGGCAGTTCGATCATGGTGCCGACCTGATAGGGCAGGGTCATGCCATGCTCCTCGCCGACCTTCTTCGCCATCGCGTCGATGCGCGCCTTGACGAGGTCCAGCTCGGCCTTGGTCATCACCAGGGGAACCATGATTTCCGGCGTCACAATGGCGCCAGTTGACTTGCCCGCCGCGATGGCGGCCTCGAACACCGCACGGGCCTGCATCTCGGCGATTTCCGGGAAGGCGACCGCAAGGCGGCAACCCCGGAAGCCAAGCATGGGATTGGATTCACGCAGTTCCAGCGCGCGCAGGCGAAGCTTCTCGGGGGAAGCGCCCATCGCTTCGGCGACTTCCTGAATTTCCTTCGGCTCATGCGGCAGGAATTCATGCAGCGGCGGATCGAGCAGGCGGATTGTGACCGGCATTCCCTTCATGATCTCGAAGAGTTCGATGAAGTCCGAGCGCTGCATCGGGAGCAGCTTGTCGAGCGCGGCGCGGCGACCCTTCTCGTCATCCGCGAGGATCATCTCGCGCATTGCGATAATGCGGTCGCCTTCGAAGAACATATGCTCGGTGCGGCAAAGGCCGATGCCCTCGGCACCGAACTTTACGGCCGTACGTGCATCGAGCGGTGTTTCGGCATTGGTGCGGATTTTCATCCTGCGGCTTGCGTCCGCCCATTCCATGAGATGGCCGAATTCGCCCGAAAGCTCCGGCTGAAGCATGGCGATCTCGCCATTGAGCACCTGACCGTTCGAGCCGTCGATGGTGATGAAATCGCCGCGCTTCAGCACTTTGCCGCCGGCGGTCATGGTGCCGTTGAGCATGTCGATGCGGATTGCGCCCGCGCCGGAAACGCAGGGCTTGCCCATGCCGCGCGCGACCACCGCCGCGTGGGAGGTCATGCCGCCACGTGTGGTCAGAATGCCTTCGGCGGCATGCATGCCGTGAATGTCTTCCGGCGAGGTCTCGACGCGCACGAGGATGACCTTGCGCTTTTCCTTGACGGCCTGCTCGGCCTCTTCCGAGGTGAAGACGATTTGGCCCGTAGCGGCACCCGGCGAGGCGGGAAGACCGGTCGAGAGCACGGCGCGCGTTGCCTTCGGGTCGATGGTCGGGTGCAGGAGCTGGTCGAGCGCAGCGGGATCAATGCGCTGGATCGCTTCCTCGCGCGTGATCAGGCCTTCGTTGGCAAGGTCCACCGCGATGCGCAGCGCAGCCTTGGCGGTACGCTTGCCATTGCGGGTCTGGAGCATCCAGAGTTTGCCTTGCTGGACCGTGAATTCAAGGTCCTGCATGTCGCGGTAGTGCTTTTCCAGCAGCCCGTAGATGCGGACGAGTTCTTTGTAGGCATCCGGCAGGGTGACTTCGAGCGATGGCTTAGTGGACCCGGCGGCGATGCGCGCGGCTTCGGTGATATCCTGTGGCGTGCGGATGCCGGCAACGACGTCTTCGCCCTGCGCATTGATCAGGAATTCGCCATAAAGCTCTTTCGTCCCGGTCGAGGGGTTACGGGTGAAGGCCACGCCGGTGGCCGAGGTTTCGCCCATGTTGCCGAACACCATGGCCTGCACATTGACGGCCGTGCCCCAACTCTCCGGAATGGCGTGGAGATCGCGATACTTGATCGCGCGGGCGTTCATCCAGGAGCCGAAAACGGCGCCGATCGCGCCCCAGAGCTGCTCATGCGGATCCTGCGGGAAGGGCTTGCCCAGCTCGCGGCTCACGCATTCCTTGTAAGCCGAGACAATGTGCTTCCAGTCGTCTGCCGAGAGTTCGGTATCCAGCGTAAAGCCCTTGGAATCCTTGAACTCCTCAAGGATATCCTCGAAATTATGGTGCTCCATGTCGAGCACGACGTTGGAATACATCGTGATGAAACGGCGATAGCTGTCATAGGCAAAGCGCGGGTTGCCCGAGAGCGCGGCCATGGCTTCGACGGTGATATCGTTGAGGCCGAGGTTGAGCACGGTATCCATCATCCCCGGCATCGAAGCGCGGGCACCGGAGCGCACCGAGACGAGCAGAGGGTTCTTTGCATCGCCAAAGCCGCAGCCCGCAAGTTTGCCGACGTGGATCAGCGCGTCATTGACCTGCTGGGCCAGATCGAGCGGATAATTCCGGTTGTTCTCGTAGAACGCAGTGCAGACCTCGGTTGAAATCGTGAAGCCCGGCGGCACCGGCAGGCCGAGATTGCACATCTCCGCGAGGTTGGCACCCTTGCCACCGAGGAGGTTCTTGAGAGCGGAATTGCCTTCCGCCGTGCCGTCCCCGAACGTATACACCCATTTCGTCATGACGCGTCCTCGAGAGTTTCGTCGCAAGTCCATCTTGTGAATAGGACCTCGATTCTGAACGAGGCCCTTCTTCGCAGTTGCGAAAAGATTGGCAATGTCCTGTCGCAAAAGCGTTGCAAAGGCAACCGGGTCCATCGGACAAATCGGGGATTGCGCGCAAGGAATCCGCCGTTAAACCTCAATGCAGGTTAAGAACGTGGAGCAAACTGACGCAATGTTGAGCGCAATCGCCCGATTTGGTGGAAAGCCGTCGCAAATTGCGAGGGACTTGGCCCTTTTGGTGCGCCTGGGCGTTGCGTTTTCGGCAGGCCCCGTTGCGATTTCCGTGGGCCTTCTGCTGGCCGCATCGCCCGGCATTGCGCAGATCAGCCCCCAACCCGCTGCCCGCGAGGCTGTCACGATCCCCGGCTTCATTGATCCGGAACGCCGCATCGATCGCCGCGACTTGCCGCGCGGTACGACCATCCGCTTCGTGACGGAAGAGGATTTTCCCCCGTTCAATTTTGTTGGGCGTGATGGTGCGCTGGCGGGTTTCAATGTCGATCTCGCCCGCGCCATTTGCGCCGAACTCGGAACCGGCTGCACGATCCAGCCCCGGAAATGGGATTTCCTGTTGCCGGCGGTGGATCGCGGGGAGGCCGAAGCCGTTATCGCGTCTCATCGCATCTCGAGTGATCTCAGGCGCGAATACGAGCTTTCCCTGCCAACCATCCGGGTTTCTGCCCGCTTTGCTGCACGGCGCGACAAGAATATCACATCTGCGGATATCAAGGCGCTGGCGGGCCGGACTGTGTCGGTGGTCGGCGGCTCGGCGCATGAGGCCTATCTCAACGCGTTCTTTCCGGCGTTAAAGCTCTCCCGCTTCGAGCGTCTCGATCTAGCATTTGAAGCAGCTCAGAAAGGCGAGGCAGACCTCGTTTTTGCAGACGGCGTCGCAACAGCCTTCTGGCTCAATGGCGCAACAGCCGCGAGTTGTTGCGCCTTTGTCGGCGGCCCTTTCACCGAGAGCCGCTATTTCGGGGAAGGCGCTGCGATTGTCATGCGGCGCGGCAACACCGACCTCCGGCAGGCGATCGACTACGCGCTCTGGCGGATCAGCCGTGACGGGCGTTACGCCAAGCTATATCTCAAACATTTTCCGGTGCCGTTCTACTGAAACGGCGATCAGAATTGACGTTCTGGCCGCGCGCCCCTAACGAGAACGCCTGTTTTATTCAACCGGTAGACCCTCATGTCCGACCTTTTTGCCTATCGTGATGCCGCCATGACTTCGGCCGCCTGGCCGTTCGAGGAAGCCCGCAAGATCATTGCGCGGCTTGAAAGGCGCGGCGGCTTTGCCAAATCCGGCAAGAAGGCGGTGTTGTTCGAAACCGGGTATGGCCCCTCGGGCCTGCCGCATATCGGCACATTCGGCGAGGTTGCGCGCACGACGATGGTGCGCCGTGCCTTTGAAACCCTGACAGGCGGTGAAATCCCGACACGGCTCATCGCGTTTTCAGACGATATGGACGGTCTCCGGAAAGTGCCGGATAATGTGCCGAACAAGGAGTTGCTGGCCAAGGCGCTCGGCCTGCCGCTGACGAAGGTGCCGGACCCCTTCGGAACGCATCCTTCTTTCGGCGAACATAACAATGCGCGCCTCCGGGCCTTCCTCGATCAGTTCGGCTTTGAATACGAGTTCATGTCCTCGACCGAGTGCTACCGCTCAGGCATGTTCGACAAGACCTTGCTGCTGATGCTCGAGCGTTACGACGCGATTCAGGCGGTCATGCTCCCGAGTCTGCGCGAAGAGCGCGCGGCTACCTATTGCCCATTTCTCCCTATCCACCCCGAAACCGGGCAGGTGATGCAGGTCGCGGCAGATGAAGTGAAGGTTGCTGCGGGTACGATTGTCTGGCGCGACCCCGAGACCGGCAAGGCTTACGAAACGCCAGTGACCGGCGGCCATGCCAAGCTGCAATGGAAGCCGGATTGGGCGATGCGCTGGGTTGCGCTCGGCATCGATTACGAAATGGCCGGCAAGGATCTCATCGACAGCGTCAAGCTCTCGGGCGAGATCGTGCGCGCCCTCGGTGCCGAAGCGCCGGAAGGCTTCAACTACGAACTCTTCCTCGATGAAAACGGCCAGAAAATTTCAAAGTCCAAGGGCAATGGCCTCACCATCGATGAATGGCTGACCTACGCTTCGCCGGAGAGCCTGTCGCTCTATATGTTCCAGCGCCCGCGCGAGGCGAAGAAGCTCTATTTCGATGTCATTCCGCGCGCGGTGGATGAATATCTCTCGTTCCTCGATGCCTTTGGTCGTCAGGACGAGAAGAATCGTCTTGGCAATCCGGTCTGGCACATCCATGGCGGTAACCCGCCCCAGCCGGAGAAAATCGCGGCGGGCGGTTCCAATCAGTCCGCTACAGCGGTCAGCTTCGGCCTGCTCCTGAACCTTGTCGCGGTGGCGAATGTCGAGGACAAGGCCGTGCTCTGGGGCTTCCTCCAGCGCTATGCGCCGGGGGCCTCGCCGGAAACGCACCCACGCCTTGATGCGCTCGTCGGTTATTCGATCCGCTATTTTGCGGATTTCGTGAAGCCGAAGAAGACATACCGCGCGCCGGATGATGTCGAACGCGATGCGTTGGAAGCACTTGCGCGCCAGATCGCGGCGCTCCCGGCCGATGCCAGCGCCGAAGCGGTTCAGGAAGTGGTCTATGATGTTGCCCGCGCCGTGCCGCGCTATCAGGATCTCAAGGCCAAGGGCGCGACGCCCGAGCGTCCCGGCGTGTCGAACGCCTGGTTCAATGCGCTCTACCAGATCCTCCTCGGGGAGGAGCGCGGCCCGCGCTTTGGCTCTTTCGCGGCGATTTATGGCCTTGCGAACACTTCAGCGCTGATTCATTCTGCCCTGAATGGTGATCTGATCGCACAGCACCGCGCGTTTCTTGCGGGAAAAGGCCTTTTGGAAAACTGATCCCTATTGGCTCGCCCAAACAATACGGGCGAGCACGGTAACGGTCTCGATGGTGCGCGGTGGAAGGCTTCCACCAAGAAGCGCGGTAAAGTGGATATGGGTCGCCGTACGGCGATCCAGAACCTCGATTGTGGCGAAACCGGCACTATCCACCACAAAAACCCGATCTCCGCGTCTCGGCTCCGCATCTGGCGCGACAATCACCGTATCCCCGTCGCGGTAGATGGGATTGAAGCGATCACCACGGATTTCAAGGGCGTAGAGCTGGCGATCCGCTTCGGCCGGGAAGGTGATGGCATCCCAGCCGTCAGGATTGATCTGGCCGCGCTCATCGAACCATGATCCGGCTGGGCCGGTCAGCATGCGGAACGGGATGCGGCTGGAATTGGGTTCGGAGGGGGTCAGAATACGCAGGAAGTCGTCGACGCTGACGCCTGTGGCCGCCAGAACCTTGGCAATGGACTCGGTAGAAGGCCAACGCAACTGTCCTTCACCGTTCTGCCGCTTGGAGCGGTTGAACGTTGTCGGGTCCAGTCCAGCCTTCCTTGCCAGACTGGAGGGCGTCAGCCCTTCCCTTGCGGCAAGGGAATCGATAGCAACCCAAATCTGGGAATGCGTCAGCATTGTTGTCCAGCCCCCGTCATTCGGAAAACGGACTATCAAGTTTGTTGTTAAGCAGCAATTGTATCAGATTACGGATACAACTGCGTAGAAGGCACACGATACGATATCTATAGAATAGAAAAGGTTTCCAAGATTGGCGATAATTTACAAAATTTTGACTAGGGACGAAATGACGCAGCTCAAAGAGAGTGGACATTTTCTGGGGTCCGCGGTTGATCTACGCGATGGTTACATTCATTTTTCGACCCGGGACCAGGTAGAAGAGACGGCGCGGCGCCATTTCAGCAGCCAGTCGGGCTTGCGCCTGGTTGCCGTAAAGACAAAACATCTTGGCCCATTCCTGCGTTACGAAGCCTCGCGCGATGGCGCCCTTTTCCCCCATCTCTATGGCCCTCTTTCCTTTGCCGATGTGGTGTGGGATAGGCCGATCGCTATCGAGGTAACCGGCAAATTTATTCTGCCATCGTTTGATCCTGACCAGTAGGTCAAACTCTGTTCAGGATACTGCGTCGATGATCAATTGATCTTGCGATACCGCAAGGAGCACTCAACCTCCGGGCTGGCGCATGGCCGAGCCCTTTCATGCAAGGTGAGCGATGTTTAGAGCGTTTTTCCCGCTGTTGTCGCCGATTGTCCGCCGAGTAGACCCTGAAAAGGCTCATGATTTGGCCGTCTCCGCGCTCGAGTGCGTCCCTTTGCCGCAACCTGGACCGGATGATCCGCGCCTGTCGGTGATGGCGTTCGGATTATCCTTTGCCAACCCGGTCGGCATGGCAGCGGGGTTCGACAAGAATGCTCGCGTGCCGGATGCGCTGATGCGTCTTGGTTTCGGCTTTGTCGAGGTCGGCGGAGTCACGAAACGTCCGCAGCCGGGGAATCCCAAACCACGCGTTTTCCGTCTTGCCGAAGACGAAGCGGTTATCAACCGCTACGGGCTCAACAGCGACGGCATGGAGGCTGTTGCCGGGCGGCTCGAAAAGCGGGCGCGCAAGGGCGTTCTCGGGATCAATCTCGGTGCGAACAAGGACAGCGTTGACCGGATCGCCGATTATGTCGACCTAACCCAGCGACTTGGCCCGCATGCGGAATTCCTGACCCTCAACGTTTCTTCGCCGAATACGCCGGGTCTACGTGATCTTCAGGGGCGCGCCTTTCTCGATGAGCTGATTGCTCGCGTGCTGGATGTTCGGACCTCTGAAGGGCTTTCGACCCGTATTCTGCTGAAAATCGCGCCGGATATCGATGATATTCAGCTCGATGATATCGTCGATGTGGCGCGCAGTCGTCAGATCGACGGGATGATTGTTTCAAATACCACGATCGCGCGCCCAGCCTCCCTGCGCGACAAGGCACAGGCGGTCGAGACCGGTGGCCTCTCCGGCAAGCCCCTGTTTCGCGCATCGACCATCGTGCTCGCCAAGACATATCAGCGCGTGGAAGGAGCCTTCCCGCTCATCGGCGTGGGCGGGATTTCCAGCGGCGAGGATGCCGTCGCCAAGATATCGGCAGGCGCGGCGCTGGTGCAATTCTACTCGGCGCTGGTGTATCGCGGGCCGGGCCTCATCGGTGAAGCGAAGGCCGCGATCCTTCGAGCGATCCAGCGCGAAAATGCCGGAAATGCCTCAGACCTCGTCGGCCGTGGGGCCGACGTCTGGGCGCGCGCGGAGGCATGACGGGCTGATGCGTGAGCCGTTAGGCTCAGCCCGGAATTTCGAGTTTGGCGGCGGCAATCACCGCCTGCGTACGGCTCTCGACGCCAAGCTTCATCAGGATTGCCGAGACATGGGCCTTCACGGTGGCTTCCGAAACCGAGAGTTCGTAAGCGATCTGCTTGTTGAGTAATCCCTCGGAGAGCATCGTAAGTACCCGCATCTGCTGGGGTGTGAGACTTGCAAGGCGGCGTACAAGATCGCTGGTTTCCTTGTCTGCACCTTCGCCGAGCGCGATATGCGGCGGGGTCCAGGTGCCGCCGTCAAGAACCGTCCGCACCGCCTGATTCATCTGCTCGATCGGCGTCGTCTTGGGAATATAGCCCGAGGCGCCGAACTCCATGCAGGTGCGGATGGTGCCGGGATCTTCGACGCCGGAAACGACGATCACCGGAATGGAAGGGTGCTGCGAGCGCAGAAACGTCAGGCCCGAAAAACCGGAAACGCCCGGCATCTTGAGGTCAAGCAGCAGGAGATCCACATCGTGCTCGCTCGCCAGCGCTGCGTTGGTTTCTTCGAGCGATCCTGCCTCGACAACACGTAAATCCCGGAAAATGCCGCCAACAGCCTGACGAAGTGCCCCACGAAAGAGCGGATGATCGTCCGCGATGATTATCGTGCCGCGATCGGCTGTGCCTGGCATTGTTTCCGTCATATCCCCACCCCGCTTGATGCCGTCACTTGAAAACGCGGCAACGTGATTTTTCAGCTCGCTCTAATGATGAACTTTCTTTTGGCCTATTGGCAAGACGGAGCGCTCGTCTATTAGACATCTTGGTGTATCTCGCTGACGTTTGAAATGATTTTTGCAAGACAGGTTGCAGGAATAGGCTCTCGTTCATGACCAGTGCGCTGGTAATTGCGCTCTCGCTTGCCGGATTCGGGCTGCTTGTCTTCGGCGAGCGGATGGGGCTCGGGCCGCAACTCGCGGCTTACGGTGTCATGGCCATTCTCGGGCTCACGACGCTGGCGCTCGCCTTCGCCAGCACGAGCGCCCGACTGGCGCGGTTCATCGTCGGGCGCGAGCGGGCAAGCGCGCTGGGGCTGACGGCGCTTGTGACGGCCCTGGTGCTGTTCGGTCTTTTGCTTCAGCCCGCCGGCTCCCGGACCTGGGTGCAGGCGGCAGGCCTGATGACGGGGCTTGTTCTGTCCTATGTCGCGGCGCCGCTGGCGATGTGGCGGAATTTCGTGGTCGATCTCGCGCTGCATGGCGACCGCGATCCCGGCACGGGAACGCGTGGCGCCTTGCCGGTTCTGATGGTCTGCAGCGTATTTCTTTGTCTTCTGACGCTCTTTGACCAGTTGCCTCAGACGATTGACCAGTTAGCCGTGATTACCGGGGGGCGTCACCACCGCGTTCTGGTCGTGGTTCTGGGGCTGATCGGGCTCGTAGTAGTGCTGGGTGGCCTGTTTGGCCTCCAGCGCATCGCCAAGGCGCTGGTGGTGATCGCCTTCGCCGCGGCGGTTGTTCCTGCCGGGTTGATGCTGGCCAGTCGGGTCCTTGATCGCTTCGATATCGAAGCGCTTCGGCAAGCGCAGGCCAGCGCGGCAGCAGCACTTTCGGTACGTTTCAACATCGATCTTCTCCGGGAGATCTGGCCGGCCGTGGCTCTTGGGATCGGTCTTGGAATCACATTGAACCAGCCGGCCATCGCGATCCGGCATCGTGTGTTGCGCGGTTCGGGTCTTCTTGTTGGCTTCCTGCTGGCGGCGCTTCTTGCGGTTCTGATCCAGACAGGCCAAACGCTTCTGAAGACCATGATGGCCGAAAGTATTCTGGCGGTTCCACCATCACAATGGCCGCTGTTCGTGTTTGACGAAGCCCTGCATGGCTGGCTCACGGTCTGCGGCAACATGCCGGAGGATGCGCTCGCGGCGGCGCGCGCATGTGGACAGGCAACGGCCCGCGCCCCTCTCGATGCCCACCGCTTTGCCTTTGAAGCCGGGTTGGACTCGCCTGCGCTGGCGCTCTCTCAAGGCTGGCCGCTCATTCTGGGCTTCATCTGGGCGCTTCTGATTCCCCTGTTCAATATCTGCGCGCTCGCCTTTCTGCTGCATGCAGCGGCGAGCGGATTGGTAGAGCGCATCCTGTTCCGGACGCTTCATCCCAAAGCTCTGCGGGCTTGGCGACTTGCGATGGTGCGTCTTGGCCTGATGGCGCTGCTGGTCACGCTTTATCTGGCCGATCGCAAAGGTCTGCGCCTCGACCCTGTTTTTGTTCGTTGGGCCTTGGCCGGGCTTACCGGGGTGGCGATAATGGCCATAGTCGCCTATCGCTTCATTCAGCTGATGCAGTGGGTTCGGGTGCGGCGGCAAAGGAAGGCCAGTCCTCCCGCATCAGAACAATCAGCTATTGCAGCACCTCAGCCTGAGATCGAACCCGCTCCGGCCGCATGAATGGATCAGCCTCATACAGCTTCAGCGAGGCTGGACGTAAAACAGGATAGCGCGCGTGCCCTCGTTCTCAACCCGCACCTCCGGTGATCTCGTCGCGGATCGGCGCTATGATTATGGTGATGCCGCGCTGGTGGATGGCGATTTTGCTGCCGCGCGCGATCTATTCGCACAAACGTTAGAACTGGTGCCCAACTGGCCACCCGCCCATTTCGCGCTGGCGAAGGCCTGTATCGGCCAAAGCGAACATGCTGAAGCCGCACAGGCGCTCCACCGCGTGCTGGCGCTCGATCCCGCAGATCGGCTCGGTGCTGCGGTCCTGCTGGCGCAGATCGGAACCGCCGCACCGGTGATGCCGGATGCTTATGTCGCAAGCCTTTTTGATGAATACGCCCCAAGGTTCGATGGTCATCTCGTCGAGGCCTTGAAATACCGCGCCCCGGAGACGCTCGCGGGCCTGATGCATCAGGAGCGGGGCGCGGCCATGCACTTTGCCGCTGCGCTTGATCTTGGCTGTGGAACCGGCCTGATGGCAACCGCGTTGGCCGGGCATGTCGACGCTATGGCCGGCGTTGATCTCTCCGCCGGCATGTTGAAGGTCGCGGAGGCGGGCGGCCGCTATAACCGGCTGACTTGCGCGGAATTGCTGGGTTTCCTCAAGGGTGAGCCGGCTTCGGCCTATGATCTCGCCCTTGCGGCAGATGTCTTCTGCTACGTACCGGACCTTGCTCCGGTGCTGGGAGAGGCCGCCCGCGTGCTGACATCGGGTGGTCTCTTTGCCTTCTCGATCCAGACCCATGTGGGGGAGGGCGTGATCATGGGGGCGGATGCACGCGTCCATCATGCGCCCGCCGAAGTGCGCACTTGGGCGGAAGCCGCTGGCTTCACGCTCCGGCAGGAAGTCACTGTTTCGACGCGTGAGGATCGCGGCGTGCCAGTGCCGGGCGCGCTCTTTCTGCTGGCCAAGACCTGATCGCGCTCGTCCGAAGCTGATCTCGCTTGCCGGAAGTTGATCCTGCTTGCGCAGTCCCGAACGAGACGCCACGCTTCAGGCATGGATTCGCACAGCGCAGCCCCAACGCTTCCACCGGCTTTCACGCGCTGGTTTACCACGCGCGGTTGGGAATTGCGTTGGCATCAGGCGCAGATGCTGGCGAAAGCCGAGGCGCGCCGTTCGGCCCTGCTGATTGCGCCGACGGGCGCGGGCAAGACACTCGCCGGATTTCTCCCTTCGCTGATCGATCTGACACAGCGAAAGCCCGGTATCGGCCCACGCGGGGTGCATACCCTATACATCTCGCCCTTGAAGGCGCTGGCGGTGGATATCTCGCGCAATCTCGAAGCGCCCATCGCCGAAATGACTCTCCCGATCCGCGTCGAGACCCGCACCGGTGATACCCCCGGGGCGCGGCGTCAACGCCAGATGCGCAGCCCGCCGGATATCCTGCTGACGACACCGGAACAGGTTGCGCTGATCCTGGCGCACTCCGAGGCGCGGCGGTTTTTCTCGGACCTCCGCACCATCGTCATCGACGAATTGCATGCGATCGCACCCTCGAAGCGTGGCGATCTTCTCGCGCTTGATCTCGCGCGGGTGCGGAAACTCGCACCCGAGGCGATTAGTTTTGGCCTGTCGGCAACTGTTGCGGAACCCGATGATCTCCGGCGCTGGCTGGTCGATCAGCACGCCCCTGTCACCCGTGCCGATCTCGTGGAAGCGCCGGCTGCAAGCGCGGCCAGGCCGGACCTCTCGATTCTGGAGACGGCGGAGCGCCTGCCATGGTCGGGCCACTCGGCGCGTCATGCGATGAACGAGATCTACGCCGAAATCGGTCTGCACAAGCTCAGCCTCGTGTTCGTAAACACCCGCATGCAGGCGGAATGGGTGTTCCAGATGCTCTGGGAGATCAACGAGGAGGGGCGGCGGATTGCGCTTCACCATGGCTCGCTCGATGTCGGCCAACGCCGAAAGGTCGAGGCCGCGATGGCGGCGGGTGCGCTCGACGCGGTGGTCTGCACCTCGACGCTCGATCTCGGCATCGACTGGGGCGATGTTGATCTCGTCGTCAATGTCGGCGCGCCGAAGGGGGCGAGCCGCCTGTTGCAGCGCATCGGGCGTGCCAACCATCGGCTCGATCAACCCTCCAAGGCGCTTCTTGTCCCCTCCAACCGCTTTGAAGTGCTCGAATGCCGGGCGGCAATTGACGCCGCATATGCCGGCGAGCAGGATGCCGTGACAAAGCGCGATGGCGCGCTCGATGTGCTCGCCCAGCATGTCCTCGGCATGGTGACGGCGGAGCCGATCCATCCCGATGATCTTTTTACCGAAGTCACCTCCGCCGCCCCCTTCGCCAGCCTTGGGCGTGAGGACTTCGACCGCGTTCTCGCCTTTGCGACCGACGGCGGCTATGCGCTCAAAGCCTATGACCGCTTCGCGAAGATCAAGGCGGACAAGGACGGGCGCCTCAGGATTGCCAATGCGCGGATCGCGCAGGCCTATCGCATGAACATCGGCACGATTGTCGAAGCGACCATGCTCAAGGTGCATCTCGGTGGCGCGAAAAGCGGCGCCTTGCGCTACGGGCGCCTGCTCGGTGAAATCGAGGAATATTTCGCTGAGGGCCTGACGCCGGGCGATACCTTTGTCTTCGCGGGCGAAGTCCTGAAGTTCGAGGGGTTGCTGGAAGACCGCGTTGTCGCTTCGCGTGCGACAGGGCGCGACCCGATGATCCCCTCCTATGCGGGCGGAAAATTCCCGCTTTCGACGCATCTGGCGCGGCGCGTCCGCTCAATGCTGGCCACCCCTTCCGACTGGAAACATTTGCCGGAACAGGTTGCTGAATGGCTCGGCCTCCAGCGGGATAAGTCCGGCCTGCCCGAGAGAGATGATCTCCTGATTGAGACCTTTCCCCGCTCGGGGCGGCATTATCTCGTGGCGTATCCCTTCGAGGGGCGGCTCGCGCATCAGACGCTGGGGATGCTGCTGACCCGGCGTCTCGAACGCGCTGGGCTCAAACCACTCGGCTTCGTCGCCAATGATTATGCCATCGCCGTCTGGATGCTCGGCGATCCGCAATTGAAACTCACCCGCGAGCCGAGGTTCCTGATCGACCTCTTCGATGCCGATATGCTCGGTGATGATCTTGAAGACTGGCTCGCGGAAAGCGCTTTGATGAAGCGCTCTTTTCGCCATTGTGCAGTGATCGCGGGACTGATCGAACGCCGCTTTCCCGGCATGGAGAAGAAGGCGCGCGCCGTGACGATCTCGACCGATCTCATCTACGACGTGCTGCGTCGCCACGAGCCTGATCATATCCTGCTGAAGGCCGCACGCGCCGACGCGGCGACCGGTCTGATGGACCTGCGTCGCCTGTCCGATCTCCTGATGCGTATTCGGGGGCGGATCGTGCATCACAGCTTGGAGCGGGTTTCTCCACTTGCCGTGCCGATCCTGCTCGAAATCGGCCGCGAACCTGTTTATGGCGAAGCGGGGGATGCAATGATTGCGGAGGAAGCGGAACGGCTGATGCAGGAGGCATGCGAACCGATGGGAAGTCTATGATCGGACAGGCCCTCGCGCGTCGTTCTGCGGCACCCACCTGCACGCCCTGCACCCTTGCTGGCGCCGATCTCCTGCTTCATCCGGCGGGTGTGGCCTTTCATGGCGGAACCGGAACGCTTGTCGTGGCCGATCTCCACCTCGAAAAGGCGACCGCCTTTGCCGCACGGGGGCAGATGCTCCCGCCTTACGAGACACTGGAATCCCTGCGACGCCTCACGCGTGTCACACAGGAATTCTTGCCGCGACGCCTCGTTCTGTTGGGCGACAGTTTCCATTCGCGCCATCATGTGCTGGCGGAAAATAGTGCGGCAATAGGCCTGATCGAAGGCCTCGCCAGAGCAGCGGAACTGAACTGGATCGCGGGTAATCACGATCCCGAGTTGCCGCTTGATCTGCCGGGGCGCTGCGCGCCGGAGATGATGCTGGAGGGCATTACTTTGCGTCATGCTCCGGTGGCGGATGGCGCGACGGAAATGGTCGGCCACCTCCATCCCGTTGCAAGCCTTGCGACCCGTGCCGGGCGGCAACGTCGCAAATGCTTTGTGCTCTCGGGGCAGCGGCTGCTGATGCCGGCCTTCGGCGCGCTCACAGGGGGTATCGGGGTGACCGATCCGCTGATTGCGCGCTGGTTCGAGGAGCCTGACGCTCGCGCATTCCTGCTGTGCCGCGACAGGCTTCAGACCGTTCCCCTTGCTGCCTTGACGTGATCAATCCTTGCGGAAGACAACGTTCGCAACCCAACCCAGCAAGACGGCCATGATCACCGTGAAGAGCGCGTAGATCCAGGCGTCAAAGCGCGCCGCATTGGCAACGAAGGCGTCGAACCCGACCTTGCGCACCACGAAGCCTGCCTGCGCCGTCTTCAGCGGAACGCCCTCCGAGAGGATCGAGAGATTGATCAGATAAAGGCCGGTTGGTGCCTTGGCGGGGAGGGAAATCTTGGCCGTGAACAGATTGGGGCGGATCATCGTCACCGCCTTGTCGTCCTCGATCAGTCCGCCTTCCTCGCGCCTAAGGCGCAGCAGTGCATTGCGGAAGGCGAATTCCTCGATGTCTTTCTCGCCTTGCGGGTTGGCATTGCCCGGCAGGTAATATTCCAGCCCGAGCTTGAGGCGCTCGCGGGTGTTTTCATCCACCACATTGGCGAGCGGGCGCGCGGTCAGGGTGGAGAAGAACAGCGGGATTTTCGCATAGCGCCGGCGGTTGTCGGTGAGCCAGATCGGCCCGAATTTCCCCTTGCGCTGGATGACGATTTCACCCGCTGGCCCCTGAACATTGGCGACGATATCGTAAGTTCCCGTGCGGGTCAGAGTGCTGGCATCGCGCTCGATGGCGCCGAAAACGGTGATTTCCGCACCGGTATAAGTTGAGGTGATGGCGACCTCACGGGTCGACAGGGCCAGCACCAGTTCCTCTGCCACAGCCGGAGGCGTGATCAGCGCGGCTATCGCAACGAGAAGCAGGCGCAAGACCCGCGCACTCATCGTTCCAGCTCCGTGGCATTGATCGAATAGCGATCATTCGGATCGGCGATGATGTCGAAGGCGAACCGGATACCGACCAGCAGAATCAACAGTGCCAGCAGTAGGCGGAAATGCTCGCCCCTGAGGCCCTGCCCCGCCCGCGCACCGAATTGAGCACCGATCACCCCGCCGACGACAAGCGTCAAGGCCAGAAGCACATCAACCGCCTGCGAGACGGTGGCATGCAGGAAAGTCGCGACCAGCATCGTTACAAGAATCTGGAACAGCGAGGTGCCGACGACGACCGAGGTGGGTACCCGGAAGAGGTAGATCAGCGCCGGAACGACCAGAAAGCCGCCACCAATGCCAAGCACCGTGCCGATGAAGCCGATGACGACCCCGAGCGCGATCAGGGGAATGACGCTGGTCGACATTTTCGAGCGATGAAACCGCATCGGAAATGGCAGCCGTTCATACCAGCGATGCTCGCCGGGGCTGCGGAGCGCCACACTCCGCCCGCGCCGGGTATCGATCATCGCGCCGATCGATTCGACAAACATCAGGCAGCCGACCGACATCAGTAAGGTGACATAGGAGAGCGTGATGACGAGATCGAGATGGCCGAGCCGGCGCATCTGGTTGAAGAAGATCACGCCGAGCACTGTGCCGACCAGACCGCCGGAGACCAGAACCGAGCCGAGCTTCACATCAAGCGCATTGCGTCGCCAGTAGTTCAGCGCACCAGTGACCGAAGAGGCGGCGATATGGACCGAGGAGGTCGCAACGGCGACCGGCGCCGGCACACCGACGAAAATCAGCAGTGGGGTCAGCAGGAACCCACCGCCCACCCCGAACATGCCGGAAATGAACCCGATAGCACCGCCCATTCCGAGAAGCAGGAACAGGTTGAGGGGCAGTTCGGCAATCGGGAGGTAGAGCTGCATTGGACAGTGCCCCCAAGGTCTCGCTCAAACCTCCGCTCTGGAGGCCGGGCTCTTGGTCCCGAGCGTGCCCGGTAGTGTCTGCCTTGTGGCCCTCGCGTGCGACAAGGTCAACACGCGAGGTTTAGATCAGTTGGTCTTTGCCGCGAATTTTTCCCAGGAGCCCGCATCGTTGGCGGCAGGGTTGGCCTTGTTCGGCTTGAAGGCCTTGACCCGCTCCATTTCCTTGGCAAGCTGTTCCTTGGTCAGCCGCGCGGCGATATCGTCGCGCTTCTTGGTCGCATCCTGATCGCCCTGGAGAGCGGCAATCGCGAACCAGCGATAGGATTCGCCGAGATCCTGATTGACGCCGAGACCGCGGGCAAAAAGGATCGCCACGTTGAACTGGCTGTCCTTGATGCCGTATTCCGCCGAGCGCTTGAACCAGAGCGCCGCACCGGCGTAATCGGGCGCACCATGCACGCCTTCCGCGAGGAGAACAGCGGCGTTGTGCATCGCCAGCACATGGCCCTGTGCTGCGGCGCGGTCGAACCACTGGAAGGCGAGGGTCGAGTCCTTCGGAACGCCCTTGCCCTCGCGATAGAGGCTCGCGAGGCGATACTGCGACGGGCCATGCCCGGCAGCCGCGGCCTGCTCGAACCAGCGCGCAGCGAGCTTGGCATCGCGCGGCATCCCCTTGCCGTCGGCATAGCGCGAACCGATCTCGAACAGGGCCGCGACATTGCCGTCGAGGGCGGCCTCGCGCAGACGATCCTGCGGCTTGAGCGACGTCATGCCCATAAGTTCGGTGATGGCGGCGCGACCGGTCTCGATCGGACGGGCAGAGCCATCGGCGCCGATGCTGCCAACGGTCAGAGGATCGGTCTGCGAGATCGCGCTGGTATCCGAGAGGCGCTGCCCGCGTTTGCCGGAGGTGTCGAATGTTGTTCCGACACCGGCCTGACCGATCGACGGAATGGCGATTCCGTTGTTCGGAATCGTCTGCGCTTCGCCAGCTTGCGGTGACTTTTCCGCAGCCTGTGGTGGCTTTACGATAGAGCCGGTGGTTTGCGGCCCTTCCGCTTCGCCCGAGCCGTTCGGGCTAGTGACGCCGGGCCGGTCGGTCTTGGCAGGGAGCGAATCGATCCCCGCAGCGTTCCGGTTGGAGACAACCTTGAGGGCGCCGAGTGAGAAGACAACGGCCGCAAGGCCGAGCAGGATCGGACGACGCGCACGGAGGATGAAGCTGGTGGTGCCAGCTCCGACATCCTTCACAGCGGGTGTCTTGGCACCGCGTACGGGCTTACCGGGTTTGCCGGCAGGCTTTTCATCCTCGAGCGCTGCCTGGCTACGGTCCGCCGCCGCCTGGGCCGCGCGCCGGGCTGCAGCGATGAAGTTCGAACGCGGATCGGTTGAAAGCGCGCCATCATTGTCGGCCTGACCCGGCCGCATGCCTGGCTCAAGCGGCAGATCCGCCATTGAATCATCGATCACCGCGGGTTGGGCGGCAGGGCGCGTCGCCGGCTCAAAGGTGGGTGCGGGACGTGCCGGCTGCTGCGACTGCGATGCAGGGCGCTGTGCCGTCATGGACGTCTCGGCGCGAATGTCCGCGCGCGGCGGCAAAGCCGGTGCGACACGTTCGCGCGTCTCGATTTCGCCAAGGCGGGAGACCAGAGTCTCCAGCGTGGAATGAAGCGCTTCCAGCGTGCCGCGTGTGCGACGCTCTGCCTCACTCTGGTTGGTTTTGAACTCGTTGAGATCCCGCTTGATCAGCAGGAGGCCCTCAGCGGCCAGCGTGTCGCTGCTTTCGTCCTTCGCGGCGTGGCGGACGGCTTCCTGCGCGGCCTTTGTCGCCGCCATTTCAGCCATTTCCCGCATGTCGCGACGGGCCTGATCGAACTGGTGGAAAAGATCGGAGACGTTCCGCTCGATGTTGTCGAGTCCGGAAGGCGCACCGCCGACCTGCTCCATGCGCTTGGCAAGGCGGGCGATTTCATCCTGAAGAGCATCAAACGCCGCCGAATCCCCCGTGGTGTTCTGAACGGAGTCCATCCGGTCAGAGAGGCGTTCGAGCATGGTGACCAGCGCATCCTGCTGATCGTGTGCGACCGGCGGCGCGGTCTGGACCTGCTCCATCCGTTCAGAGAGGCGCTCGATCATGCCGATCAGGGCGTTGTGGTTGTCCTGCGGCTTGTGGCTCGCCACGCGGTCCAGCGAAGATCCGATCTTGTCGAGCCGGTCGGCCAGCGTATCAAGGCCGGCGAGCGGGGTTTCGCGGGTGTTGTCGAGCACGCGGTCGATGCGCTCAAGACGCTCGGCAATGGTGTCGAGTTGCGGCAACGGCTGCGAATCTTTCGCGAGCTTCTTCATGCCGCGCGCGATTTCAGTCAGCTTGTCTTCCATCGAACCGATGGCGGCGAGCTTCACCTCAACATTGCCGATGGCGGAAAGTTTGCTCTCGATCGCGGCCAGCGTCACGGCCGGATCGATGCGCTCGACGCGGTCGCTGACATCGCGGATCGCATCGAGAACGCTGCGGTCATCGCTGCCTTTGGCGCCGCGCTGGAATTTCTCGAGTTGCTTGCCCAGCGCTTCGATCTGGTGTGCCAGACCTTCGAGCGGTTGTGCGCGCAGCGCCTGACCGACCAGCGCCTTGATCGCCTCGGTCTCGCGGGCGATATCGTCAAGACGGGCAGGGTCAGGCCCCTGCGAGGACAGAAGATCGAGCCTGCGCGCAATGTTGCCGACTTCCTGCGTCAGCCGGTCACTGCCGCGCGTCGAAACAACCTCGCGCAGCACGGCGCGAACATCCTCATGCACACGCTCCAGCGGTTCCATGAGCCGGTCTGGCAGGCCGTCGCGATAGGCGCGGAAGGCTTTGTCCGCGACGCCGGACATCGCATCTTCAACCATGCCGACAAGACGCTGCGGCGACAGGCGCTCGATCGAGGCGGCGAGGGTTGCGAGTTCATTGCGGATTGCCGCGATATCGTCCTGCGGGCGACCGCGCCATTCGTCGATCCGGGTCGCCAGTTCATCGAGGCGCGACTGAAGCTTGCGCGCTTCCGGGCGCGGCTCGGTGCGCCACTGGTCAATGCGCGAGGCAAGGTCTTCGAGGCTGGTCTGCAGGTGGCTGTTGTCGGGCTTGGGCTCGGCACGCAACTCATCAATACGGGAAACGAGCTGGGAGAGCTGGTCCCGCATCGACTCGATATGCGCATTCCCGGCAGGCGAATTCGCCGTAGATGCAGCATTATGACGCATATTCGCAGAGGCGAAGCCATCTGCTGATTCGCCGTCCAGATTGCGACGCCGTGCCTCGATCTCGGCCAGCGCCCGCGAGAACGCCGGATCTTCATCCACAAGGGCGCGCGTCGGAGCGGCGCTCATGCTTGAGCGCGCAGGCACGCCCTGAGTTTGCAAGTGGTCAAGCGCCGAGACAAGCCCGTTCAGGCGCTGCTCGATGGCGCTTTGGGCATTCGGCTGTTCAGCACGTCCGCCCACCAGCGCGGTGAGTTTGCGTTCCAGCACGCGGATCGACTCCGCGACCGGATCGAGAGGCGCTTCGACAGGCTGGGATGCGGCTATCTTGGGCTGAACGGTCCGCTTTTCGATCCGTTCAATGGCCTGAACGGCGTTTTCCAGGAGATCGAGAACCGGCGCGTTGTCATTATCCTGATCAGCGAAGCGGTGTGCAGCCGTCATGGTGCGCTGCTGGCCGAGGCGCTCAAGGCGCTCGTTCAACTCGTCAATCCGGCGCACCTTGCGGGCAGGTTGCCGACGGGTGCGGGCGCTGGGCGGGGGCTCGTCGAATTCGTCTTCGTCGAGATTTCCGGCGAGAACCTGATTCAGCCATTGGCCGACCGACATCCCGGAACGATGAGCAGCTTCCACCGCTTGTTCCCGGATATCAGGATCGATTCCCCGCACACTCCACGGCAATGCATTCGCCATTTCCGGACCCGCTTCCCGTTGCCGCGATGTCGCGGCCACCTCTTGATTTGGCGAGTCGGCACTGAATCAGCCGGGGCGGAATCAGTGCTTTGTCGCTCGGGAGAGCTTTTCCGCGTTATGGTAAATATGGCGTTAATGACCCGGTTAATTCTGTCCTTGTTTGCCGATGGGCGGCAAAATTTGCCGAATGCACGCCAAGGTTTAGTTTTTTGGCAAGGAAGGCTCGCATCGCAAGGCGATGTCCAGCGGGATCGAAAGATCTAACGCTTGCCCGCGCGGCGCGGCCGTTCAACGGAAGCGTCGATATTTTTCGAATAATCCTCAAGCAAATCTTCTGATTCCATGATGGCGATAGACAAGATCGAGCGAAGCAACGCTGTTTCGTCATCGTGCAATTGTGCTTTTATGAGAAAGAGAGTGTCTAAAATGCTTTTGACAGCAGCGCGGTCATTCATGGAATAGCTCCTGATAGGTTCAGGTATGCTCATGGGGAGCGAGGGGTGGAGAAATACGAAATTGAATACAAGGGTTGGGTCCAAAACAGAATCAATCAGATGCACAATCAATACGTGCAAAAAAACACGTACGCAATCGAAACGTTTAATTAGGAAATTGCAACCTAGAGTGGTAATACCAAGTGCATTCCGCCTTGGATCTAAGCCAGAAAGGTGCCTCACATGGCCTCCATCGCTCTCTCTGCCGGCATGCGTCAGTCGCTCTCCGCTCTCCAGACCATCACGGATCAGCAGCAGACCCAGCAGCTTCGCCTTGCCACCGGCAAGAAGGTCAATTCCGCCATCGACAACCCGGTCAGCTATTTCACGGCCTCGGGACTTTCCAACCGCGCCAGCGATCTTTCGAGCCTGCTCGACTCGATCGGCCAGGCCACCAAGGTGCTGGATGCTGCCGCCAAGGGCATCGAAGCGCTGACCAAACTGGTCCAGAGCGCGCAGGGTTCGGCCCGTCAGGCGCTTCAGTCGACCTCGACCACCAACAAGATCATCGGTACGCCGGGTGGTCTTACGGCTGCGACCACGCTGACCTCGGCTGCGGGTGGCTCGTTCACCGCCGGCAAGATCATCAAGGTCAATGGTACGGCGGTTCTGACGGTGGCAGCCGGTTCGACGATGCAGAACCTCGTTGACGGCATCAACACCAACACGACCCTTAACCCGACCGGCAGTGCACAGAAGATTCAGGCCTCGCTCGACTCGAACGGCAACCTGAACGTCGAAGCGCTCGACGGCTCGGCTCTCGCCATCACGACCGACGACGCCGCCTCGACCCTTTCGACGGTGTTCGGTTCCTCGACCACGCTTTCGTATGGCGCCGCAACGACCAACACGACCCGAAAGGATCTCGCGGCGCAGTTTGATGCGCTCCGCACCCAGATGGATCAGCTCGCGGCGGATTCGGGCTATAATGGCACCAACCTGCTCGACTCGTCTTCGCTCAAGGTTCAGTTCAATGAGAAGAACACTTCCTCGGTGACGATCTCGGGTGTGAAGTTCAACGCGGCTGGCCTGGGTGTCACGGCGTCGACGAACAACTTCCAGTCGGACAAGGATATCAACGACGCGCTGACCAACCTGACCTCGGGCCTCACCAAGCTGCGCAGCCAGGCTTCGACCTTCGGTGCGAACCTCTCGGTGGTGCAGACTCGGCAGGACTTCACCAACGCGATGGTCGATACCCTCAACACCGGTGCAGACAGCCTCGTCCTGGCCGATCAGAACGAGGAAGCGGCCAAGCTCGTAACGCTCAATACGCGTCAGCAGCTCGCGAACACCGCGCTGAGCCTCGCCAACCAGTCGCAGCAGGGTGTGCTTCGCCTGTTCTGATCCTTCCTGCAAAATCAGACGAAAATGGAGGGCGGCGCGCAGTGTCGCCCTTCTTTTTTATGGGATAGCCGCAAGAATCAGCTAGCTTTGACCAGAATGTGATCGGTCTGCGCAGAAAGGGACTTGCCAAGCGGCAAGATAGTTTATATGTGAACAATAAATCGCGGCGGGAGTTCAACCGAACCGCGGGAGGAGAAACGCCATGCCGAGCTACCGTGCCCCAGTCGAGGATGTCAGCTTCCTGCTCAACGATGTCTTTGGCATCGAGAAGCACGGTAACCTGCCCGGCTTTTCCGATCTATCCGCCGATATGCTCGAAGCAATCCTCTCGGAAGGCGCGAAGCTCTGCGAGGAAGTGCTGGCCCCGCTGAACAAGAGCGGCGACAACGAAGGTTGCACGCGCCACGCGGATGGCTCGGTGACTACGCCGAAGGGCTTCAAGGGGGCGTATGACGCCTACACTGGCGGCGGCTGGGTCGGTCTGTCGGCCGAGCCAGAATACGGCGGGCAGGGTTTGCCTTATACGCTCGGGGCGATCATCAACGAGTTTTCCTCCTCGGCCAATATGGCCTTCTCGATGTACCCGGGCCTGACGATGGGCGCGATTGCCGCGCTCAACACCCATGCCTCGGATGAGATCAAGCAGAAGTACCTGCCGAAGATGATCGAAGGGCCGTGGTCCGGTACCATGAACCTCACCGAGCCGCATTGCGGCACCGATCTTGGTTTGATCAAGACCAAGGCCGTGCCGGTGGGGGATGGCAGCTACAAGATCTATGGCACCAAGATTTTCATCTCCGCCGGTGAGCATGACCTCGCGGAGAACATCATCCACCTTGTTCTCGCCCGTATCGAGGGCGCGCCGGAAGGGGTGAAGGGCATCTCGCTCTTCGTGGTGCCGAAATTCCTCGTCAATGCGGACGGCAGCCTCGGCGCACGCAACCCGGTGACTTGCGGCGCTATCGAACACAAGATGGGCATTCACGCCAACTCGACCTGTGTTCTCAACCATGACGGCGCCATCGGTTGGCTCGTCGGGCAGGAGAACAAGGGCCTCAACGCCATGTTCGTGATGATGAACGAGGCCCGCCTTGGCGTCGCGATTCAGGGGCTGGCGCAGTCGGAAGTCGCCTATCAGAACGCGGTGGCCTATGCGAAGGATCGCCTTCAGGGGCGCGCGCTGACCGGCACCAAGGAGCCGACCAAGGCGGCGGACCCGATCATCGTTCACCCGGATGTGCGCCGCACGCTGCTTTCGATCCGCGCCTTCAATGAGGCGGCGCGTGCGCTCGTGCTCTGGACCGCGCTCAAGAGTGATGTTGCCCATCGCTCGGAGGATGCCAAGGCACGACAGGAAGCTGATGACCACCTTGGCCTGATGACGCCGGTGCTCAAGGGCGTTTTGACCGATACCGGCTTTGCCAACGCCGTCTCGGCACAGCAGATGTTCGGCGGGCATGGCTATGTCGAGGAATGGGGCATGAGCCAGTTCGTGCGCGATGCCCGTATCGCCATGATATATGAAGGCGCGAACGGCATTCAGGCGCTCGATCTCGTGGGCCGCAAGCTTCCGCGTGATGGTGGCCGCGCCGTGATGAGCTTCTTTGGTGAAGTGCAGGGCTTCATCAAGGCAAACGAGGCCGATGAAGCGCTCAAGCCATATCTGGCTCCGCTCGGCAAGAGCCTTGGTCATCTCCAGCAGGCAACCATGTGGTTCATGCAGAATGCCATGGCGAAGCCCGATAACGCCGGCGCCGGCTCGACAGATTACATGCACCTCTTCGGGCTCGTCGCCCTCGGCTACATGTGGGCGTTGCAGGTCAAGGCTGCCACGGCGAAGCTGGCTTCTGGCGCCGGCGGCGATGCCGGCCGCCTCGACACCAAGCTCACGCTTGCGAAGTTCTTCATGGAGCGTACGCTGCCGGAAACCGCCGCCCAGCTCGCCCGGATCACCACCGGTGCGGACACGATCATGGCGCTGGCCGCTGACCGTTTCTGAGATTTCGTGCCGCGGCAGATCCTGAGTGTTCGGCGCGGCATCTCGTCCTTTTCCCTTTCATATCTCTGGCTCGATCCGTCAGAACAGGAGAATTCCGATGACAGACGCCTTCATCTACGACCACGTGCGCACGCCGCGCGGCAAGGGCAAGGCCGATGGGTCGCTCCATGAAGTGACCGCCGTGCGCCTCGCGGAGACGACCCTTCGCGCCATCCAGAAGCGCAACAACCTCGATGTCACCTCCGTCGATGACGTGGTGCTGGGCTGCGTCGATCCGGTGGGTGAAGCCTCGGGTGATATCGCGCGTTCGGCGGCAATTGCTGCGGGCTATGGCGAGAGCGTACCGGGCATCCAGATCAATCGCTTCTGCGCCTCGGGCCTCGATGCGGTCGCTTTCGGCGCCGCGCAGGTGATGGCGGGCCAGAAAGACATGGTGATCGGCGGCGGCGTGGAAGCAATGAGCCGTATTGGCATGGGGGCCTCGGGCATGATGCCGGCGGTCGATCCTTCCGTGGCGATCCCTTCCTATTTCTCGCCGCAGGGCGTCGCGGCGGACCTGATTGCAACGAAGTACGGATTCTCCCGCGATGACGTCGATGCCTATGCGGTCGAGAGCCACAAGCGCGCGGCAATGGCATGGAATGAGGGCCGCTTTGGCAAATCCGTAGTGCCGGTAAAGGACATCAACGGGCTGACCATTCTCGGCAAGGACGAAACCATCCGCCCGAACACCGATATGCAGTCGCTTGGTGGCCTCAAGGCCTCCTTCGCGATGATGGGCGAGCAGGGCGGCTTCAACGCGGTTGCCATTCAGGGCCACCCGGAAGTCGAAACGATCACCCATGTCCATCACGCCGGTAATTCTTCCGGCATCGTCGATGGCGCTTCTGCCGTGCTCGTCGGCAACAAGATCGCGGGCCGCAAGGCCGGGCTCAAGCCGCGTGCCCGCATCCGCGGGTTCGCGAGCCTCGGCTCCGATCTCGCGTTGGTGCTGACCGGACCGGTTGACGTGACGGAAAAGCTCCTGAAGCGTACCGGCATGACCATCAAGGATATTGATCTCATCGAGATCAATGAGGCCTTCTCGGCCGTTGTGCTGCGCTATCTTCAGGCCTTTGACCTCGACCCCAACAAGGTCAACGTCAACGGCGGTGCGATTGCGATGGGCCATCCGCTTGGTGCAACCGGCGCGATGATCCTCGGCACGGTAATCGACGAGCTTGAACGCCGCGATCTCTCGACCGGTCTTGTCACGCTCTGCGTCGCCCATGGCATGGGCACCGCCATGATCGTCGAACGCGTTTGAACCCGGAAAAGGCAAGAGGATAAATCCCATGAAACTCACCCATTTCCGTTTTGAAACCGACGCTGACGGCATCGCCACCCTGACCTGGGACATGCCGGGCCGTTCGATGAATGTCATCACGCAGGAAGTGATGGCCGAACTCGGCACAGTGGTCGACCACGTGGTCGCAACGGAGGCTATCAAGGGGTGTGTCATCACCTCGGGAAAAGATGCCTTCTCGGGGGGCGCTGACCTCACCATGCTTCAGGGCATGGGCATGGAGTATATGAAGCTCGTCAAATCCAAGGGCGAAGAACCGGCGATGCAGTTCTTCCTGGAGGCGTCCTCAAGTCTCTCGAAGCTTTATCGCAAGCTCGAGACCTGCGGCAAACCCTTCGCTGCGGCAGTGCATGGCACGTGTCTTGGTGGTGCGTTCGAACTCGCGCTCTCCTGCCACTACCGCGTACTCTCCGACAACGACAAGACCCGTGTCGGCCTTCCAGAAATCAAGGTCGGGCTCTTCCCCGGCGCGGGTGGGACGCAGCGCGTCGCACGGTTGATGCAGACGGGTGATGCGCTTCAGATGCTATTCAAGGGCGAACAGATCAAGCCCGCTGCTGCCAAGTCCATGAATCTCGCGCATGCCGTTGCACCGCGTGAAAAGATTGTTGAGACGGCTAAGGAATGGATCAGGGCAGGCGGTTCCGCCAAGGCCCCGTGGGATATCGAGGGCTTCAAGAACCCCTCGAACAAGGTGCATTCGCCCGCCGGCATGATGATCTGGCCCCCTGCGAACGCGATTTATCGTCGCGAGACGCAGGATAATTATCCGGCAGCAAAGGCGATCCTTCAGGCCTGCTACGAAGGCCTCCAGCTCCCCATGGATCTCGCGCTGCGTGTTGAGAGCCGCTATTTCGCGCATATTCTCAGAACACCGGAAGCGGCGGCGATGATCCGCTCGCTCTTCATGTCGAAAGGTGAGTTGGAAAAGGGCGCGCGCCGCCCGGCCAAGGTGCCGCCGCTCAAGATCAAGCGTGTTGGCATCGTCGGCGCGGGCTTTATGGGCGCAGGTATTGCCTATGTCTCGGCGCAGGCCGGACTCAATGTCGTGCTGGTCGACCGCGATCAGGAAGCGGCGGACAAGGGCAAGGCCTACTCCCACAAGCTGATGACCGATCAGGTGATGAAAGGCCGCGCCAAGACTGCGGACCGCGACGCCTTGCTCGCCCGCATCCATGCGACACCCGATTACAACGCACTCAAGGGCTGCGATATCGTGATCGAGGCTGTGTTCGAGGATCGCGCAGTCAAGGCCGAGGTAATCAAGAAGGTTCAGGCGGCAATCGGTCGCCGGACCATCTTCGCCTCGAACACCTCGACCCTGCCGATTTCCTCACTCGCCGAGAATTTTGAGCGGCAGAGCCAGTTCATCGGCATTCATTTCTTCTCGCCGGTCGAGAAGATGATGCTGGTCGAGATCATCATGGGCAAGCGTACCGGGGATCGTGCGCTGGCGACGGCGCTCGATTTCGTCCGCGCTATCCGCAAAACGCCGATTGTCGTCAACGATTGCCGCGGGTTCTTCGCCAACCGCTGTGTGCTCAATTACATCCGCGAAGGGCATCTGATGCTCGCAGAAGGCGTGCCGGCGGCGATGATCGAGAACATGGCCAAGAAGGCCGGCATGCCAGTCGGACCGCTCTCGCTCAACGATGAGGTCGCGCTCGACCTCGGTTGGAAAATCCTTCAGGCAACCAAGAAGGATCTCGGGCCGGAAGCGATCGATGCCAAGCAGGAAGCGCTGCTGAAAACCATGGTCGTTGATCTCGAACGCTTCGGCCGCAAGAACGGCAAGGGCTTTTACGACTACGCCCCGACCGGCAAGAAACTCTGGCCCGGCCTGAAGGATCTTCAGCCGACTAAATTGAATGCCGATACACTCGACAAGCAGGAACTCGTGGATCGCCTCCTCGTGGTTCAGGCGCTCGAAGCGGCGCGCACGGTAGAGGAAAAAGTCATCACCGACGTGCGTGAGGCAGATGTCGGAGCGATCCTCGGGTTCGGCTTTGCGCCCTATACCGGCGGGCCTCTCTCCTACATCGACCGCATGGGCACCAAGGCCTTTGTCGCGCAGTGCGAGAAACTTGCTGCGAAGCATGGCGACCGCTTCAAGCCTAACAAGCTGCTGCGTGCCATGGCCCGCAAGAGTGAGACCTTCTACGGGCGTTTCAACCCGTATAAATCAGCGGCGTAACGCTGCGTGTCATTCTGGCCGAGCACAGCGAGGAGCGGGAATCCAGTTCTTTTACAGAATAAGGTCTGGATTCCCGCTCGCCTCTTCGAGGCACCGGCGATGACACGTCGGTCGATCCTCGCTGAAGCGGAAGATTTGAAAGCTGTTTCATGAACCTCTGGTTTCGTGTCCTCTGGCTTTTTCTGACCGCGCCTTTCCGGGCGCGGATCGTGCCGCCGTTCGGAGTTTCGCGGCTGAATTTCCGAGTTTGGCCACTCGACCTCGATACCAACCTGCATCTCAACAACGGGCGGTATCTCACGATTGCCGACCTCGGGCGCGCGGACCTTCTCACCCAAACTGGTTTGTGGAAGTCGGTTCTGAAGGAAGGGCTGCTGCCGATGCTCTCCGGCAGCGCCATTCGCTACAAACGCGAGTTGAAGCCGTTTCAAGCGTTCACGCTCGAATCCCGCATCGTCTGCTGGCGTGCGACGACCTTCGTGATGGAACATCGCTTCGTCATCCGCGGCAAGGACGGAGAGCCGATGACAGCGGCCATCGCACTCGTGCGCGGCGGGCTTTATTCGCGCAAAATGCGCCAGTTTGTCCCGGCTTCCCGCCTTGTCGAGATGGCGGGCTATACCGGCCCATCCCCGGACTTCGCGCCGGATATCGAGGCGTTTCTCGCGGTGGAAAGCGGCCTGAAGACGCGCTGATTCGAAGATACACGGTTCCGGAGACGGGTTGACGGCGCATCCAATCCTCCGGAGGATGCGCGGATAAGACCCCCGGAGGCCGCATGTCCCGCACCATCGATTATGTCTACACGTTGATGAGCCCTTGGGCCTACCTTGGTTTCGAGCCCTTTCATGCCATTGCCAAAAAGCATGATGTAACGATCCGCTATCGCCCGATCCCGATCCTTGAGGTCTTCAACGAAACTGGCGGCCTCCCGCTCGGCAAACGCCCGCCAACCCGGCAAGCCTATCGCCTCGTGGAGTTGCAACGCTGGCGCGCAATACGGGGCGTACCGCTCGTCCTGCAGGCCAAGAGGTTTCCGTTCGAAGCAGCGCTGGCCGATAAACTCGCGATTGCTGTGCTGATGCTCGGACTTTCGCCGGAAGCCTATCTTCGTGCGGCGCATCGCGCGGTATGGGCGGAGGATCGAAACCTTGGCGACGAGGGTGAACTTGCGAACCTGCTTAACGCCACAGGCTATGAGGCGGCTAAAGCGCTTGCCGAAGCGAAATCTGAAGCCTGCGCCGCAGCGTTTGCCGACAACCGGGAGTATTGCCTTGCATCTGGTATTTTCGGTGCGCCGAGCTACGTGCTCGACGGTGAGATCTACTGGGGGCAGGACAGGCTTGACTTGCTGGATCACGCGCTGACCTCGGGCCGTCCGCCGTATCGACCAGATGGCGACGCCTGATCAGCTCTTGTCGATCAGGCGCTTGAGCTTCGCCTGCCGTATTGCGGGCGTTTCCTTGGTATCAAGGGTGCCAGAAAACGCACCTTTAGCGTCCATCAGGTAGATCGTTGCCGTGTGATCCATCGTGTAACTGGTCGGCGTTTCGACCTTGCGGTAGATCACGCGGTAGGCCTTGGCTATAGCGGCCAACTCAGCCTCATCCTTCGGTACAAGCCCGATAATGCGCGGATCAAACGAAGCCGTGTATTCCTTCAGCAGTTTGAGATCGTCGCGCGCCGGGTCAACCGTGACGAAATAGACGCGAAAATCTTTCGCCTTGTCGCCGAGTGCAACGAGATCGTTCGTTACCTCCAACATGGAAGTCGGGCAGACATCCGGACAATTGGTGAAGCCGAAGAAGATCGCGAAGGGTCTGCCCTTCAATTTCTCGCTTTCAACCACGGTGCCGTCCGATGCTGCGAGACGGAACGGGCCGCCAATGCTGGCGACCCCTGATCCGGTGTCCGGTTGAGGCGCGAGCAAAAGATAGCCAAGCGCCACCGTGAGCACGCCAATGCAGGCCCAGACGGTGAGTCGAATGATCCTGAGCGCGTTCATGGCGCGTTGCTCCTTCACAGATGCCTGCTTGTTTATGGCGCCTTCTTGCCATGCGCATCATGCGCGCCGTGGCCGCTGTGATCGGAAGACGCCGCAGCCCCTCGGGCCTCGACCTTGTATTCGACATCGACCTTTCCGGCCTTCTCGAACACCAGTTGGCCCTTGCGCCGCTCGCCATCCTTGATCGGGGCCTGAAGATCGAGGAACATCACATGATAGCCGCCGGGCTTGAGTTCCACGGTCTCACCGGGCTTGATTTCAAGGCCCTTGTCGAGCGCGCGCATCTTCATGGTCGAGCCCTCCATCTTCATCTCGTGAATTTCGAGGGCCTTGGCGACTTCAGCAGAACCGCTGATCAGGCGGTCCGTTTCCACGCCGGTATTGGTGATTTTCATGAAACCGCCACCGACCTTGGCGCCACCCGGTGTGGCGCGCGTCCAGGGATGTTCGATTTTCAGAGCGCCGATCTTGTAATCATGTGCAAAGGCGGGAAGCACGAGGGTCGTAAAGGCAAGAAGCGCGGAGGCGCGCAGGAACGATGAGGTCGTCATGGGAATGGTCCTTCCAGTATCAACGAGGGGGTTCGGCAAAATCAGCCGAATGCCGGAGGCCCGCGTGACCATGGAAGGTTGAAGGAGGGATGTTCTTGCTGACCCAGATGCGATGGAAAATGAATCTGCACACCAAGGGTTGCCTGAACCGACACGGGCTCAGGCGGGCGACCGAGGCCGGTCGGCATCGGAAGGCAGCAAGCGTCACAATCGTGATGGGTTACGTCATCACCGCTGCCGCTATCGCCGGATGGCAGACAGAGTTCAAAGTGGGAACCGCCCAGCGCAAGAAGTGTCTTGCTGCCACTGGCACGCACCGACGCCAGACCGCCCAGCGCAAGAACGGCGCAGAGCAGTGGAACAATCAGATCGCGCAAAAGCGGTGCTTTGAGGCTCGAAAGACGCATGGCAAAGCCTTAGGCCTGAAGCCTCATTTGGGCAAGATACCTTGGTGCGGGCGAGATAGTTTGACTCAAGGTGGCTCCACTTGGCCGGAACAACGCGACGGGACAACCGGATGGGTCTCTGCACCCCTCGTTGGTCATTCCACTATAGAGGAGGTCTGAAGGCTGAGTTGCGCCAGCATCGCCCGAAGAGCCGGAGGACGAATGGGCTTATTCAGCATCTCCACCTTATCCCCGGTTGCGCGCTCCCTGACCTCCGGTGAGCGGTCCGCCGTGATGAGGATGGCGGGCAGCGTCGGCGAAAAGCGCCAGCGCAGCTTCTTGATCGCATCGAGGCCATTGCCATCGTCGAGTTGGTAATCGACCAGCGCAATGTTCGGCTGGACCTTCAGCGTTTTGAGCTGCTTGAGCACGGAATCGGCATCGAAGCCGACGATGACCTTGCACCCCCAACCCGAGAGCAATCGATTCATGCCGTGAAGAATAGTCGGCTCATTATCTATGACGACAACCTGCAAGCCGGTGAGCGGCGAGAAGGGAATGGCGCTGGCCTGCTCATCTGGAATATTCCGGGGCGAGACTTCAGAAGCCGGCGCGCGCTGAACCGCAACACGGAAAACAGACCCCATTCCCGGGCGTGAGGTCAAATCGATCTTGAGATTGAGCACCTTGACGATCCGCTCGACGATCGAAAGGCCGAGCCCTAATCCGCGTTCGATACGCGCGCCCTGTTCGAGGCGCTGGAACTCCTTGAATACCGTCTTGTGCTTGGTCGCGGGAATGCCGATCCCGGTATCGCCAACAACCAGCGAAACCATGTCACCCTGCCACTTTACACCGACCAGAACATGGCCCTTCACGGTGTACTTGATCGCGTTCGAAATCAGATTCTGCAGCAGGCGCCTGAGCAGGCGCCGGTCGCTGGTGACCGTGACGGAGGAAGGCACGAAGGTCAGCTTGATCCCTTTCGCCGAAGCCACAGGCCCATATTCGATCTGGAGCTGGTTCAGGAGTTCGCTGATGCGGAAATGCGTGATGTCCGTCTGAAGTTTGCCGGTATCCAGCCGTGAGATCTCAAGCAAGGCAGAGAGGATCTCTTCCACCGCGTTGAGAGAACTTTCAACGTTATCAGCCAGTTCCGCATTGGGAGAATCCTTCAGCGCTTCGGAAAGGGCTGTCGCGTAAAGGCGCGCGGCGTTGAGAGGCTGGATGATGTCGTGACTGGCTGCGGCGAGGAACCGCGTCTTCGAGGCATTGGCATCGTCGGCATCAAGCTTGGCTTTTGCCAGCGCCTTGTTGGCCTGGGTCAACTCATCTGTCCGCGTGCGGACGCGCTTTTCCAGTGTTGCGTTGGCGTCTTCGAGGGCCTTTTCCGCTGCAACGGTATCGGTGATATCGGCATAGGTCGTCACCAGACCACCATCCGGCAGATGGTTCGATCGGATTTCGATCACCCTGTTGGAGGGCACCAGACGCAGGCGCTGAGGCTCAATTTCCTGTACCAGCGAGGTGATCCGCTGTGCGATGATATCGGCAGTCGTGGCCTTGCCATAAAGCCCGCGGCGGGCATTGTAACTGATGATCTCGTCGAGCCCGGTGCCGAAGCGAACAAGATCGCCGGGGAGATCGAAGAGGTCCTGAAACGCGCGGTTCCAGCACATCAGGCGTAGTTCCTGATCAAAAACCGTGACCCCCTGCCGCGTATGGTCAAGACCGTGCTGCAGCAGCGTACGCGAATACTGAATGGCGGCTGAGGCATCGTCGAGCAGTTTCAGCGCGGCTTCAGTGGAAACATTGCGCCGGCGAAGCATCAGCGAAAGCACAAGCCGCGAGGAGGCCGCTCCAATTGCCGAGGCAAGGAGCTGCTCGGCAAAGCGGATGGTATGCGCATCCGCTTCCTGTCCCACCGTGAAGGTATTACCGCGTTCGGTTTCATAGGCGCGAAAGGCGCGCACAGTGCGCTCGTC
Organism: Rhizobiales bacterium PAR1; assembly: GCA_002256205.1. GTDB lineage: Bacteria > Pseudomonadota > Alphaproteobacteria > Rhizobiales > Beijerinckiaceae > Rhabdaerophilum. The sequence goes on along the minus strand of NKIW01000004.1, from coordinate 431,937 downwards.
GCCGAGATATCGCCTCACAGTGCTGCGGAGATCATCGACGCTGACCGCGCTGCGCCAGAGTTTGAAACCGGGTCCGGCGGTGCTCGCGGCAGGGCTGGTGAAAAGGCTTGCCTGCAAACGCTCGATCGGGGTCGGCTCACGCATCAGCGAGATGAGAACAACCGCCAGCAGGTTCAGACCCAGCGAAATCGCAACGCCCTGCACCAACACAGGCACGTTCGCGCTCATCAAACTGGCCGGGGCAAGGGCCGTGATGCCAAAGGGACCGTTACGGACGAAATCCGCCAGAAATCCGCCCCAACCCGCCAGCGTCGGCAGGAAGAGAAGGTAAAGCCAACTCAGGAAGCCGACAATCAGGCCACTTAGCGCGCCTTGCGCATTGGCGCGTTGCCAGAACAGTCCAAGGAAAAACGCCGGAACAAGCTGCGCCACCGCCGCAAAGGACAAAAGACCGATGGAGGCCAGCGCGGCCTTCTCGGAGACCCGATAATAGGCGAAGCCGAGAAACAGGATCACCACCACCGCTATGCGTCGGATCGTCAGCAGAGTTTCGACCATATCGGAGCTGGCGCGCGAGCTCGGCTCCTGATCCTCGAGGATCTGCTTGGGGCGCAGATTGGTCCGGCGCAGCATGAAGGGCATCACCAGATCGTTGGAGATCATGATGGCACAAGCGACCGATTCCACGATGACCATCGCAGTGGCGGCAGAAAGTGCGCCGATGAAGGCGATCAGCGCGATGGTCCCGGCGTTTGCCTGGAGCGGAAGCGACAGGACCATGAAATCGCGGTCTATGCCGTTGCCCTGAAAGATGACCAGCCCGGCAAGCGCGATCGGCAGCACAAAGATATTGATGGCGACGAGATAGGCTGGAAAATGCCAGGCGACCTGTCGCAGATCACGTGCCTCACGGTTTTCAACCACCATGACGTGAAACTGGCGTGGCAACAGGAAGATCGCACAGCCCGACAGCAAGGTCGTCACGGTCCAGACCCAGGGATCGGGCGCAGCGGAGAGAACCGCTGCCGCTGCGGGAACTTCCCGCGCTTTGCTCAGCAGGTCGCCCCAGCCGTCAAACAGGTGGAAGAGGACGAAAATGCCGACAGCGAGGAAAGCCAGAAGTTTGACCAGCGATTCCGCCGCAACGGCTAGCATCAAGCCGTTCTGGTGCTCGGTGGCGTCGACATGGCGGGTGCCGAAGGCGATCGCAAACGCCGAGAGAACGACGGTGACCAGCAGGGAGATATCGCCGATGGAAGCAAAGCCGCCGAGGCCGGGAACATAGCCCAGTTCACGAAAGGCGATAATCTCGAGCGAGGCGGAAATTGCTTTGAGTTGCAATGCGATATAGGGAATCGTGCCGACCACGGCGATAATGGCGACTGTCGCTGCGACCTTTGCGCTCTTCCCATAGCGGGAGCCGATGAAATCCGCGATCGAGGTGATGCGTTGCGTCTTGGCGATATGCGTGATGCGGGCGATCAGCGGCAGGCCGATCAGGATGCCGAGCACCGGCCCGAGGTAGATCGGCAGGAAGTCGAATCCCGATTGTGAGGCAAGGCCCACCGAGCCCAGAAAGGTCCAGGAGGTGCAATAAACCGCGAGGGTAAGGGCATAGATTGTCGGCCTCAGGCCACCTTGCATGAGGCGGCGGCCACGCGTGTCGCCATATTGCGCAATGGCAAAAAGCGCGAGCAGATAGAACATCGCCGCTACAAGGGCAGTCCAGCCAGCAAGCATCAGGCGTCCTCAAGGCTCGTTCGAGACAGGAAAGCAGCTTTTCATGTCAGGACGGGTCGGGCAAGTCGACAGAGGTCCAAGTCGACAGAGGTCCAAGTCAGCGGAGGCATAAGTCAACACAGGTATGAGAGTGAGGCATGGCGTTAACGCTGTCTTAACCATGTGATTGCCCGGATTTCGACTTTCGATTAACTTGCCAGAAGGGCTGGCATGGTTGCCACTCATCTCGACCCATCGCAGTGCGCTACTGCCGCATGGTGGAGAGCGTCAATCGAGCGCGGGCAGGGAAGGGCCTTCTATAATATGTTGAAAGAATTCAAAGATTTTGCTCTCAAAGGCAATGTTGTCGATCTTGCGATCGGCGTGATCATCGGTGCCGCCTTCGGCAAGATCGTCGACTCAATGGTCGGTGACATCTTCATGCCATTGATTGCCGCGATCATCGGTACGGTCGATTTCTCGAACCTCTACCTCGTTCTGAAGGGCACCGCTGCCGCAGGCGCAGGCCTTGCGGACGCCAAGAAGACCGCAACCGTGCTCGGTTGGGGCAACTTCATGACGATGGCGATCAACTTCATCATCATCGCTTGGGTGCTGTTCATGGTCGTTCGCGGCATGAATTCGCTCAAGAAGGCAGAAGCCGCCGCACCTACCGCTCCGGCAGAGCCGCCGGTTCAGGAAAAGCTGCTGACCGAAATCCGCGATCTTCTCAAGAAGTAAGCGCATACGCCGGCAGAACATCGGGCCGTCGCCGGAAGGCGGCGGCTTTTTTGTTGCGGGAACAGCGGCTGAGTGGTTGAAGCGCCTCGGCATTTCGCGCATAACCCGCTCCATGTCCGCGATGTCTCCCTCCTCGTCTACCACCCCGCTTTCGTCACTCTCGATCCGTCCGAATGCGCTTGCCGCGCCCTCGAGCGGGATTGTCGAGGTCTTTGATTATGGCCGTAACAAGCCCGGTCTGATGCCACTCTGGGTCGGCGAGGGTGATCTGCCGACTCCAGCTTTTATCGCCGAGGCGGCGAGCCGCTCGCTGGCGGCGGGAGAAACGTTCTATACCTATCAGGCTGGTATTCCGCCGCTACGCGAAGCAATCGCGGGCTATCTCTCCGGGATGTATGCCCAGCCGATCAGCTCCGACCGGATCTATGTTACCAGCGGCGGCATGCACGCGCTTCAGATCGCCGTGACACTGACTGCTGGAGCCGGCGATGATGTGCTCATCCCGTCGCCCGCCTGGCCGAATTTCATTGGTGCGCTCAGCGTTTCCGGTGCGACCCCGCGAGAAGTTGCCATGCGCTTCGGCAATCGTGGCTGGCACCTGGATGTCGAGGATATCGCGCACGCGGTGACGCCGCGCACCCGCGCCCTGATCATCAATTCGCCGGCAAACCCCACCGGTTGGACCGCGACGCATGACGAGTTGCGCGCGATGCTCGACATCGCCCGTAAGCACGGCCTTTGGATCATCGCGGACGAAATCTACGGGCGCTTCTATTTTGATGGCCCGCGCGCACCCTCCTTCCGCGATGTCATGAACGCCGATGACAAGGTGATATTTGTTCAGACCATGTCCAAGAACTGGGCCATGACCGGCTGGCGCATCGGATGGCTGGAAGCGCCTGAGGCTCTGGGGCAGACCATCGTCAACCTGATCCAGTATTCGAGTTCAGGCACCGCATTGTTCACCCAGCGTGCTGCCGAGGCGGCGATTGCGGGCGGTGAAAGCTTTATCGTCGAACAGGTTGAGCGCGCGCGTCGCAATCGCGATGTCCTGCTCGACGCCTTCGCGAAGGAACCACGCTTCCGGATCGCCGAACCACAGGGCGCCTTCTATCTGTTCTTTGGCGTCGAGGGCGTGACGGATACGCGCAAGCTCGCTTTCCACCTGATCGATGAGGCCAATGTCGGGCTCGCGCCCGGGACAGCCTTCGGGGCCGGTGGCGAGGGTTACTTGCGCCTTTGCTACTTGCGGAAGACCGAGGACATTGAAGAGGCCGCGCGTCGTCTTGTCCGGGCTGTCGGCGCGCTATGACCGAACAACGCCAAGCCGTGCCTTTTGGCCGGATTGGCCTGACGCTGCTGGCCGGAACGCTCGGCGGTGCGCTGTTCTGGGCCTTCAATCTGCCTGCAGCCTGGATGTCCGGCAGTCTCGTCGGTGTGGCGCTCCTGGTTGTGTTCCAGATCGATCCGGTGATGCCCAAAGCTCTGCGCGATCTCGGGTTTCTGCTGGCAGGCGCGGTGACCGGCAGTTCGATCACGCCGGAAATGCTGCAAGCCGTCGCGCGCTATCCGCTTTCGCTGGTTATCCTTGCGGTCACGACGGCGCTGATCGTCTTGATCGGTCAATGGGTATTGATGCGGTTTTTCCGCTGGGACGCGCATAGCGCGCTCTTTGGCGCCATGCCCGGCGCGCTCTCCGCCGTGATTGCCTCCGTGGATGATGTCGGCGGTGACATGATGCGCGTCATCACAGTCCAGACCTTTCGCATTTTCGTGCTGATCGCCGTGCTGCCGGGCGCGGCATTGCTCTCTGCGCAAGCCTCGAGTGTGCAACCGGTTCAAAGTCTGGCGGCAGGCAGCTTCGCGGTCATGATGATCCTGAGTACGATCGCAGCGTTGCTTTTTCACCGCTGGCGGGTCATGGCGCCGTTTCTCTTTGGCGGGATGGCCGCCGCCGCCGCCCTCCATTTGAGCGGCCAAATCACCGGAAACCCGCCGATGGAGGTTTCCTCGCTCGCGATGCTGCTGGTGGGTACCGTGGCTGGTTCGCGGTTTTCTGGCCTGACTTTCGTGATTGTCCGGTCGCTGTTTATGCCGGCCTTCTTCCTCTTTCTCGCGACCTCGGTCATTGCCGCGATCGGCGGGCTTTTTGCGGCATGGTTGATTGGTATTCCGGCACTTGCCGGGCTGGTCGCTTACGCGCCGGGTGGACTTGAGGCGATGGTCATGCTCGGGATCGCGATGGGGCTGGATCCGCTCTACATCACCTCACACCACGTTGCCCGGTTCGTGCTGGTTTCGCTCGCGGTGCCGGTAATGGCGCGTGCGATTACTCCGAAAGACCGCTAATGAATTGAGGCCCGCCTTTCGGCGAGCCCTTGATTTGGCCGGTAAGGCCATGCCGTTGGAAAGGGCCTGCGGTCAGAAATTGACCTTGTCGGCCCCCTTGAGCTGGAGCATCTCGCGGGCGTCATCCGGCGTTGCCACCTCAAGCCCGAGCCCTTCGATGATCTGGCGCGCCGCACGCACCTGATCGGCGTTGCTTTTCGCCAGTTGGCCCGGACCCAGCCAGAGTGAATCCTCAAGGCCAACGCGCAGATTGCCACCCATCGAAACGGCCATTGCGGCAATGGGGAGTTGATGCCGTCCGGCACCGAGCACGGACCACTGGTAATCCTTGCCGAACAATCGGTCCGCCGTCCGCTTCATATGGATGACATCTTCTGGATGAGGTCCGATGCCGCCGAGAATGCCAAACACCGACTGGACAAAAAACGGCGGCTTGACGAGCCCGCGGTCGACGAAATGTGCCAACGTATAGAGATGGCCGATGTCATAGCACTCGATCTCGAAGCGGGTATTGTTCTCCGCGCAGGAGACGAGGATGTTCTCGATATCCTGAAACGTGTTCTTGAAGATGCGATCCTTGGAGCCGGCGAGGTAGGGCTCTTCCCAATCATGCTTGAAGTCCTTGAAACGACTCAGCATCGGGTAGAGCCCGAAGTTCATCGAACCCATGTTAAGCGAGGCGACTTCCGGCTTGAAATGGGCGCAAGGGCGAAGGCGCTCCTCGACGCCCATGGTCGGTGCGCCGCCGGTGGTAATGTTGAGTACGCAATTCGCGCGCTGCTTGATCACCTTGAGGAAGGGTTCGAAGGCTTCAGGGGACTGGTCCGGTCGGCCAGTCTTGGGGTCGCGTGCATGGACATGCACGAGCGCGGCGCCGGCCTCCGACGCGCCAACGGCCGCCTCGATGATCTCATCGGCTGTGATTGGCAGATGGGGCGACATTGAGGGAGTATGGATCGCACCGGTGACGGCGCAGGTGATGATGACTTTGCGGTTCTTGGCCATGGGGTTACCTCTCAGGAAGTCAGATAATTAGCCGGCAATTTTTGGCTTAGGTTTTGCGGATTTCTTGTGTGCCTTGAGAGCAGCCAAACGCCCGTCGCGCCAGTTCGAGAGCGCAGCGACAGCCTCAGCGGATTTCGCGCCGCCCCAGTTGGCCATGATGGCATCGACGGTTTTCTGGTCGAATGGATTGCCACCATTCGCGGACGGCGACATCTCATTGAGCGATTTGCCGTAGCGGGCACAGTAATCAGGAATGCCGCCCGGTGCGTTGAGTTCAATTGTCTCGAACGGCCCCATAAAAGACCAACGCAGCCCGAGGCCATCCTTGATAGTTTTGTCGACATCCTGCGGGCTGGCAACACCGGCGCCCACAATGCGGAAGGCCTCGGCCAACAGTACGGCCTGAAGGCGGTTGAGTACAAAGCCGGGCATTTCTTTCTTGAGCAGGATCGGTACCTGCCCGGCCTTCTCGTAAATCTTGCGCGCCTTTTCTACGACCTTGGGGTCGGTCCAAGGCGCAGGCGCTAGTTCGACAATCGGCACGAGATGAGGCGGATTCACCGGGTGTGCGACGAGGCAGCGTGCACGTCCTGCAAGCCCTTCAGAAAACCGCGAAGCGATGATGAAAGAGGTCGAAGACGCAAGGATCGCAGACTTGGGCGCAAGCCGATCCATTTCGGCAAAGAGTGCCTGCTTGGCCTCAATGGTTTCCGGGCCGTTCTCCTGCACCAACGCGACGCCTTTGAGGGCATCAGCGAGGTCTTCCGCCACCCGGATGCGAGCGAGCGAGCCTTTAGGGTCAGCCACCAGTCCATAACCGGCGAGTTCCTTGAGGTTCTTCGCGATATGCGCCCGGGCAGCCTTTGCAGCAGCCGGCACCACATCATGCAGGGCAACTTCAAAACCGTGGCTGGCAAAAATCGTCGCCCAAGCCCGTCCGATCAGCCCCGATCCGACAATGGCGATTTTGGTCATATCCTGTCCTTCCGAAATCGAATGAAGTTGGGTGTACCGCTCCAAGCCAGAGCACTTCAAAGCCAGAGCACTTGCCGCCTGAGCGCCAGATCCTGACTGAGCGCGCGCGAGGGGCCGGTATGCGTTACCTGTCCGCGTTCGAGTACGACAGTGCGATCGGAAAGCGCGAGCGCAAGATCAAGGTGGTGATCGACGATGATGATCGAGATTTCCTGCCGCAATTTGTCGAACGCCTCGAAAAGCTCCTCGACCACGGCTGGCGCGAGGCCCTCGAAGGGCTCATCCAGCAGCAGCACGCGCGTATCACCGGAGAGGGCGCGAGCCACCGCGACCATCTGCTGTTCGCCGCCGGAGAGGTAATCGGCGGGCGAGGTCCAGCGTTCCTTGATGCGCGGGAAGAAGGAGAAAATCTTCTCGTCTTCCCAATGCGAGCCGGCGCCGGTGATGCGCTTCAGCCGCCCCAGTTCCATGTTGTCCTTGACGCTCATGCCGGCAAAAAGCCCGCGCCCTTGCGGGACATAGGCAATACCCGATCGTGCAATATGTGCCGAGGTCCGTCGCGCGATATTCTCGCCCGCAAGCAGAACGTCACCTGTGGCGGGTGGTGCGATACCGATAATGGTTTTCAGAAGAGTTGATTTGCCGGCTCCGTTTCTGCCGAGCAATGCCACGATTTCATTCTGCCGCGCGTCGAATGTCACATCGCGCAGGATGTGGCTCTTGCCATAGAAGGTGTTGATGTTTGTAAGCTGGAGCAGAACCTGATCGGTGGCTGCACTGGTGCGCGGCTTCTCCGCCAGCGCATGCGAGCCTGACCCGATATAGACCTCCTGCACGCGTGGCGAGGAACGGGCATCCTCCACCGTTCCGTCGATCAGAACCGAACCTTCGTTCATCACGGTGACGTGGTCAGCAATCTGGAAGACGCGGTCGATATCGTGCTCGACAAGCAGCACGGGGACATCGGTCGAGATCGACTTGATGAGGTTGCCGACACGCTCGCGCTCCGCTGCGGCTAGCCCTGCAAGCGGTTCGTCGAGCAGCAGGACCCGTGGTTTGGTCGCTAGCGCGAGACTCATATCAAGCAGACGTTGCCCGCCATAAGACAGTGAGCCGGCTTCCGCACGCTCGATGCCGCGCAGGCCCATCGTGTCAATGACAGATGCGGTCTCAGTGTTGACGACGCCTAGCGCATCCGCCGGGGTCCAGACATTGAACCGTTCAGGCGCCCGTGCTTGCACCGCAAGACGGACATTCTCCTCCACTGAAAGGGTCGGGAAGAGGTTGGTAATCTGGAAAGCACGGCCAATCCCGGCTTGCGTAATGGCTTCCGGCGACAGGCCAGCGATCTCGCGTCCCGAGAGTGTCACCGAGCCGTGATCCGGTGGGAAGAGGCCAGAAATCAGGTTGAACGCGGTCGTTTTGCCGGCACCGTTCGGTCCGATCAGCGCATGAAGCGCTTTGTCCTGCATGGCGATATCAACGCCCTCGACAGCTTTCAGCCCGCCGAAACGCTTGGCAAGGCCGGTTGCTGTGAGGATCGCACCTTGCGGCACATCCTTCGGCTTGAGGAAGTCCGGAAGCGTCACGGCGCCGGCCTGCCGGGCGGACATCGCCGCATCCTCGGTGGAGGTCTTGCGGAACGGGCGCAGCAATCGCTCGGCAACGCCCACAAGTCCCGTTGGCGAAAAGACGATGAAGCCGACGAAGAGGAGGCCAAACCACAGCAGCCAGTTCTCGGTGAGGCTCGAGAGATAATCGCGGAACACCACGAAAAACAGCGCGCCGAGCGCTGGTCCGAGGAAGGAGCGCATTCCACCGATCACGACCATCGCAAGGAGTTCGCCCGAAAACGCGACCGATATCGGGTCCGCAGAGGTCATGCGGTTATTGAAAAGGAGCAGCGAGCCCGCAAGGCCCGTGAGCGCCGCCGAAAGCGTGAACGCCAGCAGCTTGTAGCGATCGGTATTGTAGCCGAGGAAGCGCGCGCGCTGCTCGTTCTCGCGGATCGCCACCAGCACCGTCCCGGCGGGCGAGCGATGAAAGCGCATCAGCCCGTAAACCGTGAGGAAGGCGATGATGGCAACAAGGCTGTAAAACGGCAGCGCGACCTCGAAATCGATGCCGGCAAAGAGCGGACGCTTGATGCCACCGAGGCCATCTTCGCCACCTGTCACGGCGGTCCAGCGGAAGGCGACCGAATAGAGCATCGCTGTCAGCGCGAGGGTCAGCAGCGAAAAATAGACGCCGCGCCGGCGCAGGATCAGCGCACCAAAAACGAAGGCGGTCAGAGCAACAAAGATGATCGCAAGCAGGATCGGCAGTGCGAACTGGCCCGGAAACCAGTTCCGCTGCATCAGCCCGGCGGCATAGGCCGCAAGACCGAACCAGGCGCCATGGCCGAAGGAGACCAGCCCCGTTGTGCCGACAAGGATGTTGAGCGCCATGCAGGCTATGGCAAAAATCACGATTTCCGAGGCCGAGGTGGTGCCAAGACCAATGATGCTCATCAGGCTCGGCAGCAGGGCCAGCGAGACGGCCGTGGCGATGAGAAGGTTACGATTGCGAGCGGGGTTCATCGGGGCCTCACTCAAACCGCTGGATTCGTTCGCCGAAGAGGCCGCGTGGCCGGAACAGCAGAACAAGCAACATCATCAGATAGATCACAGCGGTGGACCATTGCGTGTAGCCAAGGCCGATGGTGATGCCTTTGACCACACCGACCAGCAGCGCGGCCACGACAACACCCCAGAACGAGCCTAGGCCGCCAATCACCACGACCACGAAGGCGGGCGTGATGATCTCCTGTCCCATCGCGGGGTGAATCGAATAGATCGGCGCGAGCAAAACGCCCGCGAGCCCCGCAAGACCGATGCCGATGCCGGCCACGGTCATCATGTAGGGGTTGAGCGAAATCCCGAGTGCGCCGACCATATCCGGGTTCTGCACGCCGGCGCGGACGACGCGGCCAAAGGCGGTCTTTTGTAGCAGGAACCACAGCCCGAGCACGCAAGCAGCGGCGACAACCAGCAACAGCGCGCGGTATTTCGAGTAGATGAAATCGCCGATGAAAATCTGCCCCTTGAGTTCGGCGGGGATCACATAGGAGAGCGGTGGCGCGCCGAAAATCATGCGCAAGACCTGCTCCGCGACCATCGCGAGACCAAAGGTCAGCAGCAGCGAGAGAATGGGATCGGCTCGATAGAACCGTTGGAAGAGCCCGCGCTCGAAGGCGATGCCGAGCAGCGCGACCAGCAATGGCGAGACAATCAGGGCGCCGCCAAACCCGATATGCGGGCCAAGCACGATCGTGAGATACGCACCAACAGCATAAAACGCGCCATGCGCGAGGTTGACGATGCCGCCGAGCGAGAAGATCAGGGAAAGCCCAAGCGCGATGAGGAGGTAGTAGACCCCGTCAAGCAGCCCGTTGAGGACCTGTTGGATGAAAAGCGTCGACACGGGCGATCAAACCTCAGGAATAGACATCACCGACAAAGGAACCATGCCCGGCGGAACCGGGCATGGCAGGGAAGGGCAGGAACCAGCAAGGCGAACGGTATCGCCCGTCAGCTCATCTTGCAGGTGGCTTCTTCCTTGGTGGTCGCGATCACCTCGAGATCCTCGTTCGGACCCGGCACCGCAGACGAGGAGGAGAAGATGTCCCACTGATTCTTGATCTTGTCCGCCGGAAGGGCATCGATCGTGTACATCTCGTGGATCATCTGGTGGTCAGAGGCGCGGAAATAGCCCGGACGGGTCTTGAGGACGTCGAACTTGGCGCCCTTTTCCCAATGCTCCATGATCTTGGCCGTGTCGGTCGATTTGATCTCATTCATCGCCTGCGCCATGATCTTGAAGGCGATATAGTCGCCCCAAGCCTGATTTTCCGGTGGCTTGCCATACTTCTTGGTAAAGGCCGCCACGAAGGCCTTTGTGCCGGGCGTATCGAGCAGGTGATGCCAGACCACCGGCCAGGTGCCGCCGAAATTGCCCTTGCCGGCGGCCCAGGCGAGCGCCGTATCAAAGCCGAAGCCCGCGATCGGGAAGGTGAGACCGAATTCGGAATACTGCTTCAGGAAGTTGGTGATCTGGTTGCCGGCGAGGTTCGAGATCACGAGATCCGGCTTGGCGGCGCGGATTTCGAGCAGCACAGCCGAGAAGTCGGTCGCATCGGTCGGGATCAGCTTGTCGGCTGCGAACTGGCCGCCATTGCCTTCCATGAAGCGCTTGGCGACGCGCAGGAGATCGTGGCCGAAGGCGTAATCAGCGGTCAGCGAGAACCACTTCTTTCCCTTCACAAGGCCCTGTGCCATCAGCGAGCGACCGCAGGTCTTTACATACATCGAGTTCTGGCTCTCGACATGGAACATGTAGCGGTTGCAGCTTTCGCCGCGCAGCGCATCCGAGTTGCCGCCTGTATTCACGAACAGCGTCTTGGTGCGGGCCGCGACCTGCGCGATCGTGAGGCAGGAAGCCGATGAAATTTCACCGATGAGGCAGGCGACCTTGTCGCGCTCGACCATGCGCTCGGCCTTGGTTGAGGCGGTCTGCGGATTGACCGAATCTTCCTTCACCGCTTCAAGCTTGCGACCCATGATGCCGCCAGCAGCGTTGATTTCCTCGACTGCAAGATCGACCGCCATCACACCGTATTCGCCGAGCGGGCCGAGAAAGCCCGTACGCGGGGTGAGGTGACCGAAGCGGATGACATCCGCCGTTTGCGCCAGAAGGATCGACGGGCTGGCGATAACGCCTGCCGTTGCCGCGCCGATGCCGGCAAGCGCCTGACGACGCGACAAACGGGGCTGCTTGAATTCAGACGGAGTCATTTTGAAATCAGACATGGCTTCCTCCCAAGGATGCACGGGTGTTTGCGCGTTTTGCGCTTGTCTTTGTTGTTCCAGGCGCGATGGCGCTTGTCGTGATCTGTGATCACAGTTAGACTGCATGACATGAAAGCTGTTGTCCAGCCCCTTTCCGCCCTGCCGCTGGTTGCCCCTTCTCCGGAAGGGTCAGTTCTGGCCGAATTGGGGTTGATGACGCGCGAAACCCTCGGGGATCGCGTGACGGCGGAGCTTCACAATCTTCTCGTTTCCGGACGCCTCGCACCGGGCGAAAAGCTCTCGCTCCGTAAAGTGGCGGAGGCGGTCGGTGTTTCGATGATGCCGGTCCGCGAGGCGGTGAGCCGGCTTGCGGCAGATGGTGCGCTCGAAGTTTTGCCGGGCAGGGCCGTGCGTGTGCCGGTCTTGACGCTGGCACAATTCCGCGAGTTGACCCGTATCCGCCTCGTGGTGGAAGGCTTTGCCGCAGAAGAGGCCGCGCGCTGTGCAACGCCCGAAAGCGTTGCAGCGATTGGCGCGCATGAGGCGATTTTCCGTGAGGCTGCGAGCGCCGGGGTTCTCGACAGCGGGGTTGCCATTGCTGCCAACCGTGATTTCCATTTTGCGCTTTATTGTGCTGCAGGCATGCCTTCCCTTGTGGAGATGATCGAGCGGCTCTGGCTCAAGGCGGGCCCTATTCTCAATCTTGATCTCAGGGGTGAACCGCGCCGCATCCGGGGTGGGAGTGCTGTCCAAGCCCACGCCACCATGCTGGAAGGGGTGCGCAATCGCAATCCGCAAGCCACTGGCGAGGCGCTTCGCTACGACATCACCGCGGCGGCAAAACATATCGAGGAAACCGGTCGGCTTCGGGCTGACTGAGACAAGAAAAGAGGACTTTCATGGATCTTCAGATGAATGGGCTGCGCGTTCTGGTGACAGCCGGTGCCAATGGAATTGGCCGTGCAACCGCCCGCGCTTTTGCAGCCGAAGGCGCGCGCGTCCATATCTGCGATGTGGATCTTGCTGCGCTTGATGCCATGGCAAAATCCGATTCCGGCATGACGCAATCGGTTTGTGATGTCTCGGACCGGGACTCGGTGGCGCGCCTCTTCGATGAAGTTACGAAAACGCTGGGCGGTCTCGATTGTCTGGTCAATAACGCCGGGATTGCCGGGCCAACAGGGCGCGTCGACGAGATTACCGTTGAGGATTGGGATCGCTGCATTGCTGTGGATCTCACCGGGCAATTCAACTGCGCCCGCCTCGCCGTTCCGATGCTGAAAGCCTCGAAAAACGCCTCGATGGTCAATCTTTCCAGTCAGGCGGGCAAGCATGGCTTCCCGCTGCGCTCACCTTATGCGGCGGCAAAATGGGGAGTCATTGGCTTCACCAAGGCGCTGTCGGCCGAACTTGGAGAGTTCGGCATCCGCGTCAACGCGATCTGCCCCGGACTTGTTGATGGGCCGCGCATTCAGAGCGTGATTGCCAACAAGGCGCGCAGCATGAACGTTTCCCACGAGGAGATGACCGAGCGCATGTTTGCGGGCGTCTCGATCAAGGAATTCGTGAATCCGAACGATATCGCCAAGCAGATCGTCTTCCTTGCCTCGCCCTTCGCTCGGACGATTTCGGGGCAGGAGGTTTCAGTTTGCGGCGATACACGGATGTTGAGCTGAGCATTTTCAAGCGAAGTGGATACCGGTTCGCGTGAAGAAAATGCGGCAAAGCTAGAAAATTCTCATTTTCAAGCGAAGGAATTCGGCCTGAACTAATCCTTCAGGCCCCCCGCTGTCAGGCCAACGACGATCTGCCGTTGCGCGATGATCGTAACAATGAGCACCGGCGCCGTCACAAGCAGCGCCGCCGCCGCCAACGGCCCCCATGAGAGCTGCTCGAAGGTTAAAACGCTATAGACCGCGACGGGCAGTGTCTTGGTGTCTTTGCCGCCGAGCACGACCCCGAAAATGAAGTTGTTCCACGAAAAGATGAACGACAGGATCGTCGCCACGACGATTCCAGGCCTCGATAATGGCATGGCGACGAGCAGGAAGCTCTGCCACAGTGTGGCGCCATCAATCAGCGCGGCATCTTCCAGATCTTGCGGCAGGCCCTCGAAGGTTCCCATCATCACCCAGACGATGATCGGAATGGTGATAACGAGATGCGTGATCACAAGTGCCCAGATCGTGTTGATCAGCCCCAGCCACTGAAACGCGATGAACAACGGAATGAGGAACGAGAGCGCCGGCGTCATGCGCGCAATCATGATAACGCCTGCGAGCTTCGTGGCTTTCATCTTGGCAAGGCCGTAGCCGGCGGGAATTCCGACCGCCAGACCGATGAGCGTCGCACCGCCGGTTACCAGCAGTGAATTCAGGAGGTACTTGCCGAAGTTATTCTCGGCGAAAACCTGCACATAGTTGGCAAGCGTTGGCGCTGTGGGGATGAAGATCGGCGGCCACTCGATGTTGTCGATCTCCGTCTTGAGCGAGAGCGAAATCATCCAGAGGAAAAACAGGATCGCAGGCGAAACGAGCAACGTGACCGCGAGCCAGAGGCCGAGACGATCAATCCAGCGTTTGGTGCCTGATTTGTGATAGCCGGCCATCAGACGTTCCACTTCGTCTTCTGCCGCACATGCAGCAGCAGCAGCGAGAGCAGGATCACCACCGTGAAAAAGATCACCACGACGGCCGAGGCATAACCCAGCTTGAAGAAGGCAAAGGCCTGCAAATAGAGGAAGATATTCATGGTCTCGGAGGCTGTTCCTGGCCCACCCTGCGAGATCACGTATATCGTGTCGAAGGCCTTCAGCGCGTCGATGGTGCGCAGGATCAGCGCGATCATCAGGTTCGGCAGAATCAGCGGAAATGTAATGTGACGGAACTTCTGGAAGGCGGTTGCGCCATCGATTTCGGCGGCTTCATATGGCTCAGACGGCAGGTTAGCGAGTCCGCCGAGTACGATCAGCATGACAAGCGGCGTCCAGTGCCAGATCTCGACGATCACCAGCGTCGGGATCACGGTCGAGGCATTGTAGACCCAGCTGGCGGGCGGCAGGCCGACAAGGCTGAGAAGGTAGTTCAGGACGCCAAGTTGCGGATGAAACATCATCGTCCAGACCAGTGCGACCGCAACCGGCGTCGCCATCATCGGCATGATGAAGATTCCGCGCAGAAACCCGCGGCCCTTGAACTCGCGATGGAAAGTCAGCGCTGCGGCAAGGCCGAGGCCAACCGGAAAAACGACCGCGAGCACGGTAAAATAGAGCGTATGCCCCACGGCCTCGTAAAAGCGCTGGTCCGTGAAAAGCTTCTGGTAATTTTCGAAGCCGACGAAGGTCACCGTTCCGGAGACATTCCAGTCGTGCACCGACATGTAGAGGGTGAAAATCCACGGAAAGACGATCACGCCAAGTACGGCGATCAGTGCAGGCAGAATGAACGGCCAGTAATTCCGGGACATGCCTGCGACGGCGGTGCTCATACGGGTGTCTCTGGCATGGGGGCAGGAAAAGTGAGGTTGGGAGGTCGGTAGTCCGGCCTCCCAAATTGCGAGCGGAACTTAGCCCTTTTCGCTCTGTTCCAGCACCGGTTTGAAGGCTTCGGTCGCCTTGGCCAACTCGGTCTTGGGGTCAGCGCCACCGATCATATTGGTGAGGGCGACGCCAAAGATGTCGCGGAATTCGGTGACCGGGATGATTACGGGCAACCCGGGGCGCCCGATGGCGGCCGAGCCCAACACGGTATCGAACCATTCCTTGCCAAATTTCGAGGTCTTGATGGTGTCAATGTCGCTCAGCGGCGAGTTGCGCGCTGGCGATCCTGCGCCATTCTTCAGCATGTTGAGCTGATTTGCCTTGTTGGTCGCCCATTGCAAATAGAGCCAGGCAGCGCCCTTGCGCGCGGAGCCCTGCGCGATGCCATAACCATCCGCAAAGGTCGGAGAATGATATGCCTTCGGTCCCGCTGGCACGATTCCATACCCGACCTTGCCGGCAACGCGGGATTTCGTCGGGTCCTCCAGCGGTGCGGCAAAGCCGATGCCGTCGAGCCACATGGCGGCACGACCGGTCGCGAACGAGGTCTGGCACTCGTTCCAGTTGAAGCCGATGGTACCCGGAGGTGCGACTTCCGTGTTGAGACGCTTGTACAACTCGGCACCCCACACCGCTTCCGGCGTGTTGGTCATCAGGTTGCCGTTCTTGTCCACGGTATCCATGCCCTGACCGAGCATCCAGGTGGTCCAGACCGGGACGTTCGCGTTCTTCAGCCCGCGCGAAACAAAGCCGGCGATGCCCTTGGCAGGATCGTTGAGCTTCCGTGCCGCCGCCAGAATGTCGTCCATTGTCTTTGGGTATTCGACACCCTTCTGCGCGAAGAGTTCCTTGTTGTAATACAGGATCCAGTAATCGACGAATTTCGGCAGGGTATCGAGTGTACCGTCTGACTGGGTCGAGAAGGTCAAGCCGGCCGCGTTGAAATCCTTGAAATCGAAGTCAGGGCTCGTCAGTGTGCCATCGGCAATCATCGGACGCAGGTCTGTCAGCCACTTGCCCTTTGCCGCGATGCGCTTCTGGACATGCAGCGCCAGCACAACGATATCGAAACTCGGCTTGCCGGAGGTGAATTCAATCAGCGTCTTCTGCCGCTGTTGTTGCTCGGGAATGGCCTCGGCGGAGACCTTGATTCCCGTCAGTTCCTCGAATTCCTTGTGCTTGGCGAAGGTCAGGTCCGACCGTGAACTCTTCACATCAAGCACGTTGATCGTTTCGCCCGCAAAGCGTTTCCAATTGAAGCTCGACTGTGCGAAGGCGTTGCGCACGAGAGCCGGTGCGCCAAGGGTGACAAGGCCGGCGCCGCCCAGAACATGCCGGCGTGACGGGCGGATGATACGATCGCTCATGCTGTTTCCTCTTGTGGCCGTTTCCTCGAAGGCAAATCCCGGAAGGGGCATGCCCCGGGTCCGACGCCATTCTTGGATGGCTTTCTGACCCTTTGGACGAGAGTACAGCAGAGAACCGGCAGCACGTCCAGAATTATGTTGCCGCTAACATGTTACGAGCGGGAAGGGCCGTTCCTCCGTCCTCTGGTATGGCTTCACGGGCGGTTCGCGAGGGTCAGCGCGGTCCGGAGAAGGACATTGGCGCCAGCCTCTGCCCATTCCGGCAGGATATCCTCCGCCTCGTTATGGCTGACCCCGTCCTTGCACGGCGTGAAGATCATCGCCGAGGGCACAATCTTGGCGATATGCACGGCGTCGTGGCCAGCACCGGAAACAATATCACGCCCTGTGAAGCCGAGCGCGGCGGTCTCGGCCCGGATGATCCCGAGAATATCCTTGTCAAAGGGCACTGCCGGTGAATGCGAGATATCCATCAGTTCGCCCTCAAGGCGCGAGGCCACCAGTGTCTCGGCAAAGGCCTGCCGCACCTTGGCGTCCATCGCCGCGAGGGTTTCAGCCTCGGGGTGGCGGATATCGACCGACAGCTTCACCTCGCCGGGAATGACATTGCGCGAATTCGGCATCACCTGCATTTCGCCAACCGTCGAGACGGCGGAAGGCGGGAAGGCGAGGCCGATCTCGTTGATCTTCTGGATGAAATGCGCCGCACCCAGCAGCGCATCGCGTCGTACCGGCATGGGTGTTGGGCCGGCATGGCTCTCGAAGCCGCGGAAAATCGCGTCGTACCAGCGAAGGCCCTGACCGCTCGTCACGAAGCCAATGTCGTAGCCGCCCGCTTCGAGGATCGGCCCCTGCTCGATATGGAGTTCGAGATAGGCCCCGATCTTGCGGCCCCCGACCGGCTCGTCACCGTTCTGGCCGTGCTTGTCCAGTTCATCGCCAAGCCGGAAACCGGCGGCGTCGCGCGTATCCAGCGCGATCTTTTCATCAAGGAGCCCGGCGAAAACGGCGGAAGCCAGCATCGCCGGTGCGAACCGGCAGCCTTCTTCGTTGGTCCAGTTGACGATTTCGATCGGGCGCCGCGTGCGGATGCCAGCCTCGTTGAGGCAGCGGATCAGCTCCAGCCCGGCGAGAACGCCCAGCACGCCGTCGAACTTCCCGCCCGTCGGTTGGGTGTCGAGATGCGAGCCGATTAGAATCGGGGGCAGGTCTTCCATGCCTTCACGGCGCGCGAACATGGTGCCGAGCCGGTCGACCTTGAGGGTGCAGCCCTCCTTTTCGCACCAGGTGCGGAACAATGCCCGCCCGATGGCATCCTCACCCGTCAGCGCTTGCCGGTTACACCCGCCCTTCGGCGTACCGCCGATCTTCGCCATCTCCATCAGGCTGTCCCACAGGCGGGCTCCGTTAATCCTGAGATTATGACGCTGGATCACCTGATACTCCTATGAGTGTTGGATCGGAATCACCGCATCCTTGCACGTGCCGCAGGACGCCGAAAGAACCTTTGCTTTTGTTCCACGCTTGTCCGGTGCGGCTGTGATTGACACAGCACAACGCCCTGTGTTCGTCTGGCATGAAAGCTGCTGCCGGAAAACCGGCTTCCCCGTTTCAACTGGAAAAGGCGCGACAACGATGATTCACGGGCTTCTTGGAAAACGCTTTACCCGTTTGGCCTTGGCCGGACTGGCGAGCGTCACGCTGACGGCGGTTGCGCCAGCGCAAACCCCGGTCAAGGGCGGCACCCTTAACGGCATTGTGCAGCCTGAACCGCCGACGCTGATGCTCGGCATGAATCAGCAGGCCCCGACAATCTATGTCGCAGGCAAGATCTACCAGAGTCTGCTGACCTACACGCCTGATCTCAAGCCGCAGCCGGAACTCGCGAAATCCTGGGTGATGTCGCCCGATGGCCTGACCTATACCTTCGAGCTGGAGCCGAACGTCAAATGGCATGACGGCAAGCCCTTCACGGCTGAGGATGTCGCTTTCACGGTCGACAAGTTCCTGCGCAAGACCCATCCGCGCGCCAATGTCGTGCTCAACCGCTATGTCGCCTCTGTGACAGCACTCTCGCCGACCAAGGTGGAGTTCAAGCTGAAGGAACCCTTCGGGCCGTTCCTCTCGCTGTTCGAGGTCTCGACCCTGCCGATGGTGCCCAAGCATCTCTATGATGGTACGGATTACGCGACCAACCCGGCGAACCAGACGCCGATCGGCACAGGTCCGTTCAAGTTCAAGGAATGGAAGCGCGGCAGCCATATCCACCTCGTCAAGAACGCGGAATACTGGAAGCCGGGCAAGCCCTACATCGACGAACTCTACTTCCGTGTCATCCCGGATTCGGCCTCCCGTGCGCTTGCGTTTGAAAAGGGTGATGTGCAGGTGCTGCGGGGCGGTGACGTCGATAACGTCGATGTCCGCCGTCTGCGCGCCATTAAGGGTGTGACCACCACGACTGCCGGCTGGGAGATGTATTCTCCGCTCGCTTTCATGATGATGAACAACCGCAAGGCACCCTTCGACAACGTCAAGGTCCGTCAGGCCGTGATGAACGCCATCGACAAGAACTTCATCGCGACAACGGTTTTCTTCGGCCTTGCGAAGCCTGCCGCCGGCCCTTTCGCCTCGACGACGCTTTTCAACGATACCAACCTCAAGCCCTATCCCTATAATGTCGAGAAGGCCAAGGCACTGATCAAAGAGAGCGGCGTCGACCTCTCGAAGTCGCCGGTCAAGATCCTTTCGTTCCCCTATGGTGCGCAGTGGGAGCGTCTCGCGGAGTACGTGAAGCAGGGGCTTGAACAGATCGGTTTCACCGTATCCATCGAGCCGGCGGATGCCGGCTCGTGGGCCAAGCGCGTTTCGGATTGGGATTTCGATCTCTCGTTCAACTTCACCTACCAGTACGGTGACCCGGCGCTGGGCGTTGCGCGGCATTACCTCTCGACGAATATCGTTAAGGGCTCGCCGTTCGCGAACAATCAGGGCTATGCCAACCCGAAGGCCGATGAACTCCTGATCAAGGCGGCTTCCTCGGTCGATCAGAACGAGCGCGCGAAACTCTATGCCGAGTTCCAGAAAATCGCCTTCGAAGAGGTGGCCAACGGCTATCTCGCCGAACTCCAGTTCGCGACGCTCTACCGCTCCAACGTCAAGAATCTCGTGAAAACCGGCATCGGCCTCAACGAGACGCTCGACGACGCCTGGATCGAGAAGTGATCCGGATCGAGACGTGACACGGAACGGCGCGGTGGCCTCTCGCCGCGCATTTTCCCGTCGAACCCGTGGAGAGCATTGAATGGCTTTTACGTCGTTTCTGGCGGGACGCATTTTCAAGGCGTTGCTGGTTATTCTCGCGATTGCCGCGCTGAATTTCCTGCTGATCCGTCTTGCGCCGGGCGACCCGGCCTCCGTGATGGCCGGTGAATCGGGCGCGACCGACCCGAAATTCGTTGAAACCCTGCGCACCCGCTTTGGGCTTGATCAGCCACTCTGGAAGCAGCTTTTGCTCTACCTTGGTCAGATTGTGCAGGGCGATCTCGGGTTTTCGTATCGCAATCAGGTGCCGGTGATTCAATTGATCCTGGAGCGCCTGCCGGCAACGTTGCTCCTGATGGCATCGAGCTTTGTTGTCTCGCTCGGCCTTGGCGTCGGGCTCGGGATGCTTTCGGCGAGCGTCCGATTTTTCAATCGCAAGCGCTGGCTCGATAGCCTGATCATGACGCTCGCGCTGATCTGCTATGCGACGCCTCTGTTCTGGCTCGCGTTGATGATGGTGATCGTGTTTTCGGTTCAGCTCGATTGGCTCCCGGCTTTCGGCATGGAATCCGTCGGCGCCAATCTCAAGGGCTGGGCGCGCATCAGCGATATTGCGCAACATCTCGTGCTGCCGACGCTGGCGCTGAGCCTCTTTTTCATGTCGGTCTATGTACGTCTCACCCGTGCAGCAATGATGGAAGTGATGATGCAGGACCATGTGCGCACCGGCTTCGCCAAGGGCCTCACGGGAGGCGAAGTGCTTCGACGGCACGTGTTCCGAAACGCGCTTCTCCCCATCGTCACCTTTGCCGGCTTGCAATTGGGGCAGGTCGCGGGCGGCGCGGTGTTGATCGAAACCGTTTTCGCATGGCCCGGCATTGGCCGGCTGATGTTTGACGCACTGTTGCAGCGCGATTACCAATTGCTGCTCGGTGTGTTCCTCATCACCTCGGCGACAGTAATCGCCTTCAATCTCCTGACCGATATCGCCTATCGCTTCGTGGATCCGCGTATCCGCATGGAAGGCGGCGCGCGATGACCGGCTTCTGGAAGCGCTTTTCGCGCAATAGCGGCGCGGTTCTGGGGCTGGCGCTGCTGGTGCTGGTGCTCGTCGTAGCGCTTCTTGCGCCGCTGATTTACCCGGTTTCGCCGTGGCAGATGATCGGTGCACCGCTGCTCGATCCCCTCGAGGATATGGCCTTCCCGCTCGGCACCGACATGCTTGGGCGCGATATCGCGGCGGGGCTTGTTCATGGTACGCGGGTCTCGCTGCTTGTTGGCACTGTTTCGACGCTCTGCGCCGTGCTGGTCGGCGTCGGCGTGGGGGGTGTCGCCGGCTATTTCGGCGGCTGGATCGACGATGTCCTGATGCGCATCACCGAGTTCTTCCAGACCATTCCGCAACTCGCGATGGCTGTGGTGCTGGTGGCGATTTTCACGCCCTCGCTGGCTTCGATCGTTACCGCCATCGCGCTGGTGAGTTGGCCACCGGTCGCTCGGCTAGTGCGCGCGGAAGTGCTCTCCTTGCGCGAGCGCGAATTTGTTGAGGCGGCGACGGTTCTGGGGCGTCCGACATACCTTATTCTCTTCGACGAAATCCTGCCCAACACGCTCCCGCCGGTGATTGTGACCGCGACACTGATGATAGCCACCGCCATTCTCACAGAGGCGGCTTTGTCCTTTCTGGGCCTGGGTGACCGCAATTTCATGTCCTGGGGTTTCATGATTGGCGCGGCGCGCTCGATGCTGCGCGAAGCGCCTTGGCTCTCGGTGATGCCCGGTGTGGCGATACTGCTCACGGTTCTGGCGATCAACCTCGTCGGCGAGGGGCTCAGCGACGCGCTTAATCCGCGTTTGCGGCAACGGGGCGAATGAGCATGGCCGAGCCGGTGGTTTCGATCGAAAACCTGTCTATCGCCCTGCCTATCGGTGGGGACCGTGCGCATGCCGTCGAGGATGTCAGCTTTAAAGTCATGCCGGGCGAGATCGTCTGCGTCGTGGGGGAATCTGGTTCGGGAAAATCGGTTGCAGCCTCGACACTGATGGGATTGCTTCCTCATGGCCTCAAGATCGCCTCCGGCAAGGTGATATTTGCCGGCGAAGATCTGGCCCATGCCAGCGAAGCTCGGCTGCGTGCTTTACGGGGCCGCGAAGTCTCGATGATCTTTCAGGAGCCGCTGTCGGCGCTCAATCCACTGATCCGCGTCGGCGATCAGATTACCGAGCTGCTCAACGCCCATGGCGCCTATCCCGGCAAGGCGGGGCGCGCGCGCATTCTCGAACTCTTCGGTTATGTTGGCCTGCCCGAACCGGAACGCCTGATCGAGGCCTACCCGTTTCAGATGTCCGGTGGGCAACGTCAGCGCGTCGTCATCGCCATGGCGCTGGCGCTGGAACCAAAGCTCATTCTCGCCGATGAGCCGACAACCGCGCTCGACGTCACGACGCAGGCACAGGTGCTCGATCTTCTGCGCCGTATCCGCGATGAGCGCGGCACCGCGATCCTCTTCGTGACGCATGATTTCGGTGTCGTGGCGGATATCGCAGATCGCGTTCTGGTCATGGAGCGCGGGCGGTTGGTTGAGGCGGGAACTGTCGAGGATGTCCTTCAGCGCCCGCAGCATCCCTATACGAAAAAGCTCATTGCAGCCGTTCCCCACCTCGATCCAGCCGCCCTGCCGCCCCCTTCCGAGGAGGTCGTTCTGTCGGTAGAAAAGGTCGGAAAGACTTTCCGATCCGGCGGCGGGTGGTTTCGCAAGGCGCGCCATGTGAAGGCCGTTGATGGCGCGAATTTTACTGTAAAGCGTGGCGAGACCCTGGGCATCATCGGCGAATCCGGCTCAGGAAAATCCACGCTTGGGCGCTCGATCCTGCGCCTCATCGAGCCCGATGCCGGACGAATCCTCTTTGCCGGGCGCGATCTGACCTCAATTCCGCGTGGTGAATTCCGTAGCGAGCGCCAGCATTTGCAAATGGTGTTTCAGGATCCGCTATCCTCGCTCAATCCGCGCAAGCGCGTGATGACGATCCTAATGGATGGCCCGTTGGCGCATGGTATCTCCCGCGCCGAGGCGGAGCGCCGCGCGGCGGAGTTGATCCGGCTCGTCGGGCTGGAACCGGCGGCACTGGAGCGTTTCCCGCATGAGTTTTCCGGCGGTCAGCGCCAACGCATCGGCATCGCGCGGGCATTGATGCTTGAACCAGCCGTGATTGTGGCAGATGAGCCGGTTTCGGCGCTCGATGTTTCGGTGCAGGCGCAGGTTCTTGAGCTTTTCAACGATCTCCAGCGCCGCCTGCGCCTTGCAATGGTATTCATTACGCATGACTTGCGGGTCGCAGCGCAGCTTTGTCATTCCATCGCGGTCATGCAGCGCGGCGTGATCGTAGAATATGGTCCGACGGCGGAGATCTTTGCCGATCCGCAGCACGCCTATACGCGTCAGCTCTTCGCTGCCGTGCCGGGGCGGGCGTTTGATCTCTCCAGACAGCAGCACTCTGCATAACCCTCAAGAAGTTGATCCGATGAAGTTCTATTTTTCGCAGACCCAGCTCGATCATCAGCCGACTCAATATATGGTCCACGGCAAGCTGATCCATGCCTTCGAGAATGCCAACCGCGCGACGACGCTGATGACCTCTCTGGAAGCTGCGGGGCTCGCGCACGAGACGCCGCCTGCCTCGGACCTTGCGCCGATTTTGGCTGTTCACGCTGATCACTACCTCGATTTCCTGCGCGTCGCGCATGCCGACTTCATGGAATTGCCGAACCATGGCCCCGAGGTGCTGCCGAATATCCATGCCTATCGCGGCGCGGATGGGAGCTACACGCCGCGCGGCAAGCCGCGTCCGACCGGGATTATCGGTCGTGCCGGCTGGTATGTCGGCGATCTCTCCGCTGTGATCGCGGAGGGAACCTACGCTTCGGCCATCGCGTCCGCCGAGGCGGCCATTGCTGCTGCGAAGACGGTTGCGGGTGGGGCAGCGGCATCCTTTGCGCTCTGTCGACCGCCGGGTCACCATGCCTATGTCGATCGCGCTTCAGGGTTCTGCTTTCTCAACAATGCCGCGATTGCCGCCGAACTGTTGCGCAAAACATGGAAGCGCGTCGCGATTCTTGATTTCGACACGCATCACGGCGACGGGACACAGGCGATTTTTTACGGTCGCAATGACGTGTTCTTTGGCTCGGTGCATACCGATCCGAGCGCTTATTACCCGCATTACGTCGGCTATGCCGACGAGCGGGGCGCCGGTGTCGGCGAGGGGGCGAACCTCAATATTCCGCTCAGCTATGGTGCGGATGATGCGACTTTCATCGAAGCCAACCGCCGGATCATCGCCGCTGCGCTTGAACAAGGGGCGGAAGCCCTGGTTCTCTCGGCAGGCTGGGATGCACATCACCTCGATCCGCTCTCGAAACTGGCCGTGACGACGGATGCCTATGCGCGGATCGGCGAACTCTATGGTCGCCTTGGTCTCCCCACCGTGATTATTCAGGAAGGTGGCTATTCGCTGGAGGCAGTAGGTGCAGCCTCGCTCGCCTTCATGAACGCATTCCGGGAAGCGCGCAGCTGTTAATTCAGCTGTGTGCTGCATACAGGATATTTGACTTGAAACGGAGGCAACAATAGGGTTGCCGCCAAATCGCTGGCTATCAGCGGCGGTGTCTCCGGCGCCGCAGAAAAGAACGAGGGCAGGATGTCTGCATTCCAGAATGTTATCGGCGGTGAAGCGGTCTCGGCTGCAAACGCCTCGCGCAACATCAATCCGTCGAACACCAACGATGTGATCGGCGAGTTCGCATCAGGCACCAAAGCCGATGCCGATGCGGCGGTCGCGGCAGCCAAGGCCGCCTTTCCGGCCTGGTCCCGCACGACTCCGCAAGAGCGCTACGACATTTTAAAAAAGGCCTCGGATGAAGTTCTTGCCCGCAAGGACGAACTGGGCCGTATCCTCAGCCGCGAAGAAGGCAAGACCCTGCCGGAAGGTATTGGTGAGGCGACCCGCGCTGGGCAGATCCTGGCATTCTTTGCTGGCGAAACATTGCGGTTTGGCGGCGAGAGCTTTCCCTCAGTGCGCCCCGGTGTAAGCGTCGAAATTACCCGCGAGCCGATCGGTGTTGTTGGCATGATCACGCCGTGGAATTTCCCGATTGCGATCCCGGCATGGAAGATCGCGCCTGCGCTCGCCTATGGAAATACCGTGGTCATCAAGCCGGCAGAAATCGTGCCGCATTCGGCCTGGATGCTCGTCGATATCCTCAACCGCGCCGGCCTGCCGAAGGGCGTGCTCAACATCGTGATGGGCAAGGGCTCGGTAGTTGGGCAGGCGATTATCGACAATCCGGATGTCACAGCGATTTCCTTCACCGGCTCGGTAAACACCGGGCGGCGGATCGCCGCAGCCTGTGTCGCTGCCACCCCTATGAAGAAGGTGCAGCTTGAAATGGGCGGGAAAAATCCGCTCGTCGTGCTCGATGATGCCGATCTCAAGACGGCGGTGGAATGTGCGGTCAATGGTGCGTTTTTCTCGACCGGCCAGCGCTGCACGGCTTCTTCGCGCTTCATCGTGACGGACGGCATTCATGATGCTTTTGTTGCCGCGTTGACTGAGCGCTTGCAGGGTCTCGTTGTCGATGACGCGCTGAAGGCTGGCACGCATATCGGCCCGGTAGTCGATCAGGGTCAACTTGATCAGGATGAGAAATATATCGCGATTGGTCGCGATGAAGGTGCAAAGCTGCATTGGGGCGGCGAGCGCCTCAATCGCGAGAATCCCGGCTTTTATCTCCAGCCGGCGTTGTTCACCGGCGTTGCCAACACGATGCGCATCGCCCGCGAGGAAATCTTCGGCCCGGTCGCCGGCGTGACCCGCGTGAAGGGTTATGACGAGGCGCTGGCGATCGCGAACGATACCGAATTCGGTCTTTCCGCAGGCATCTGCACCACGAGCCTGAAGTATTCGACCCATTTCAAGCGCAATGCCGAAGCCGGCATGGTGATGGTCAACCTGCCGACGGCGGGTGTGGATTATCACGTACCGTTCGGTGGCCGGAAGGGATCAAGCTACGGCCCGCGCGAGCAGGGCGCCTATGCCCGCGAATTCTACACGACGGTGAAGACGAGCTACACGCTCGCCTGATCGGGCTTGCGGAGCGGCGACCCTCCCTGCGCCGCTCCGCCTTTTTCAATTCCGTCTGGGCCGCCAAGTCCATCAGGGTCGCACCGCCGGTGTTTCAAGCGTCAGACCTGCTGCGCGCTGCATTAGATAAAGCTCCAGTTCGATCCATTCCGGCGCGCCGTAGGCATAGGGCTCGGCACGTACGCCAGTCATGCAGTTGCGCATCCGTCTCTGCAACGAGCCCATCCCCTGCCATTCGAGGCGATAGATCGGATACCCCGTGGGATGGCCCTGCGGGATTACTGCGCTACCAAGCTTCTGACCCCAGTTGTCATCATGACAATTGGCGCAGGACAGGTTGAGTTGCCCGACGCGGCGATTGAACAGGGCCTTTCCGCGCGACGCAGCTTCGGTTGTACCTTTATAGTGAGCCGGCACAATAGATGTACCCCGTGATTGCAGACCGACGTAGCTTGACATTGAAAGAAGCGGTTTGCTCTCGCGCGGCCACGGCGAAGCCTTCTGTCGCTCGACCTGACATTGCTGGATTTTACCGGCAAGATCGATGGCCGTTCCGGCGGAAGCATCGAACACGGGATATCGCGCGGCAACGCCCTTCATGCTGATGCGGGCTTCGCCATGGCATCCAGAACAGGCCTGCCCACCGCCCTCGGGCGGCGTCGACCAGAGCGCTTCCCCTTCGCGCACCCAGAGCATGGCAGGGTTGGCGAGATCATTCTTTTGCATCGCCTGCGTTTCGGCGCTCATCATGTCAAAGCCGGAGCGTCGATCCTTAGGGGCGATGTCGTCGGCGCGCGTGATGGCCCCACCTGGAACGACGCCCAGAAGAAAGGTCAGGATGATCCGCAGGCGAAGCATGCTCTGCGTCTCAATCCGTCACGACGAGATCGACGCTCTCCGTGAGGGTGATGCCGGCATCATCGACCCAGGTGAAGCTGATCGGCCCGCTCTTTGTCGCGATGGTCGAAAAGGCAATCAACGGATTGGCGGCCATTGCCGGGAAAAGCTCGGCGCGGAAAACCTCCTCGCCGTCATAACGGCAGGTGAAGGTATGAATGATGAGGCGCGGGATGACGGCGCCGGAAATCTCGCGGCGGTAGCCGGTTTCCATGAGGTGCGAGACGAGCGTCGTGATCTTGATCACCTCGCCCTTGCGCGCGGTTTTGGGCAAGTCGAGTAGCGCATTCGCCATGTCTTACTCCTCCGTGCAGGCCGCGATGGTGACGATGACCTCGACCTCCTGCGACCAGAAGCTGCCATCGCTCAACTGCGCGATTGCGGTGATATGCTGCGTGGTCGCAAGGCGGATGCGGGTCTCGACGCGAGATGTCCCTGAGCGAGGCGACAGGTGGAATCGCGCGATTTGCGGTTGCGGATTCTTCTCGTTGAAAAGCGCAATCGTTTTGACGTGATGGTCCACGGTCATCGGGCTTTCGACCGCAACAGCCAGCGCGACGGAATTTCCATTCTCGACCAGCGGCGCGACCTCTATCGAAACCTTTCCGGGCGTGATTTTCGCACCGCCCGTAAACTCGCGGATGGCTTGAGCTGTCTCATCTGCTTCGGCGAAAGCCGGACGCGTCGCGAGAAAGGCAAAGCTTGCTGCGACCTGCACCAACACGCTTCGTCGCGAGAGGGGGTAAGGCTCGATCATCCACCTATTCCTGCAAGGTTTTCAAAAACGCCACGACATCTTCCACGTCCTGCGCGGAGAAGATGGTTTTATCCCGCCAGTTTTGTCCTACCTGCGAAAGCCCTTCCGTGGCGTGATACGGCGGCATCAGGGTCTGCTGATTGAGTTTACGGCCGTCAACAAGGCGCAAACGTATCGCGCCCTCCGTGAGGCGTTTGCCGGTGCCCGCCAGCGTCGGTGCCAGCGTGCCCTGAAATCGTTCTTCCGGAAACGGTCCGGAATGGCAGAGGAGGCAAAGTCCCTTCCGCCGATCCGTGATGATGGTGCGTCCACGCGCAGCATCGCCCGTCAATCCGTTGAGTGGTCGCGGAATTTCTCCCGCAACCACAAGTTCTGTGATGCCTTGCCCCCGCACCATAACTCCGCTGCTGGCCAGCGCCAGTAGCAGTATGGCAGCGAGCCCGAAGGCGCGCGTCTTCGCCCCCATCAGGCGCGGCGGAGGTCCGCGTTCCTGAGCGGCAGCGAGCGCACGCGCTTGCCGGTCGCCGCGAAGATCGCGTTGAGGACGGCGGGAGCGGCGACAGCGATGGTCGGCTCGCCCACACCACCCCAGAAGTCATCGGACGGCATCAGGATGCTTTCGACCTTCGGCATCTCGTCCATGCGGAGCGGCTGGTAGCTGTCAAAGTTTTCCTCGACGATCCGCCCGCCCTTAACGGTGCACTCCTGATAGAGCATCGCGGAGAGACCGTACACGAAGGAACCTTCGACCTGCGCCGCAACCTGATCCGGGTTGACTACATGGCCCGGATTGGTTGCCGCGACAATGCGATGGATTTTGACACTGCCATCCTTTTTGACGGAAACCTCGGCGCCTGCCGCGACATAGGAGCCAAAGCCCATGGTCTGGCAAAGGCCTCGGAAAATGCCGTCCGGCGCCTTCGTACCCCAGCCGATTCCCTTGGCGGCCGCTTCGAGCACCGCGAGGTGCTTCGGATGGTTCTTCATCATCCGGCGACGGAACTCGAGCGGATCGACGCCCGCCGCCTGCGCGAGTTCATCCATGAAGCATTCGACGTAGATGGCGTTGTGGTTGAGGTTCACGCCGCGCCAGAAGCCGGCCGGGACGTGACTGTTCCGCATCGCATGGTCGATCAGGATATTCGGGATTTCATAGCCGAAATGCCCTTCCGGCCCATCCGGGTTGAGGCCCTGAAAGACGACGGGGTCCTTGCCGCTTTGCAGACCCTGCGGGTTGACGCTCGCGAGGATCGACTGGCCGGAAAGCCGCATGTGCAGGCCGACAACATTGCCATCCTTATCGAGGCCGGCGGACATTTTTGCCATGGTGATCGGGTGATAGCGCCCGTGCAGCATGTCCTCTTCGCGGCTCCAGAGCAGCTTCACCGGCGTACCGGGCATCTGCTTGGCGATGGCGACCGCCTGCCGAACGTAATCTGTCATGCCTCGGCGGCCAAACCCGCCGCCAAGGTGTATCTTGTAAACCTCGCACTTCGGCGCCGGATGACCCGAGGCTTCAACGGTGGCCGCAAAGGCTGCTTCACCGTTCTGTGTCGGGCACCAGACCTCGCATTTCTCAGCCGTCCAGAGCGCCGTGGCGTTCATCGGTTCCATGCAGGCATGGTTCTGGAATGGGTAGGAATAGGTCGCCTCGACCTTCTTCACCGCACCGGCAATGGCGCCTTTGGCGTCACCCGCCTGATTGCCGACGAAGGCCTGCTCGGCGGTGAGACCTTCCTTCAGCATCGCCGCGATGGTCTCGGATGAAGCCTTGGCGTTTGGGCCTTCATCCCAGGTGATCGGCAGCGCGTCGAGCGCGGTCTTGGCCTGCCACCACATGTCGGCAACGACCGCGACGGCGCTTTCGCCGACCTTCACGACCTTTTTGACGCCCGGCATCTTCTCGATTTTGCCTACGTCGAAGCTCGCAACCTTGCCGCCGAACACTGGGCAGTCCTTGATGGCTGCATTGAGCATGCCCGGAAGCTTGAAGTCCGCGCCGTAAATCTGCTTGCCCGAAAGTTTGTCGACCGTATCGAGACGCTTCAGCGGCTTGCCGGCAATCGTCCAATCCGAAGCCGCCTTGAGTTTGACCTCCTTGGGTGGCTCAAGCTTCGCCGCAGCGGAAGCAACCTTGCCGTAGGTTGTCGAACGACCGGAAGCGGCATGGGTGATCACGCCTTTTGCCGCCTTGCACTCGGCGGCGGGCACGCCCCATTCCTTCGCTGCCGCTTCGACGAGCATCATCCGCGCTGCAGCGCCGCCCTCACGGACGTATTGATGGCTTTCGCGAATGCCGCGCGAACCGCCGGTCGAGAAATTCTTCCATACCCGGTTGCGGGCGACGTTCTGCCCCGGCGTCGGGTATTCCCAGGTCACCTTCGACCAATCCGCTTCCAGCTCTTCCGCAACAAGCTGGGCGAGACCGGTTAGCGTGCCTTGCCCCATTTCCGAGCGGGCAATGCGGACGACCACGGTATCATCCGGCTTGATGACAACCCAGGCATTGACCTCGGGCGTGGCGCTCTGCGCTTCGGCTGCGGTGAAGGGAACCGAAAACCCGAGCGTGAAGGCGCCGGCAGCGGCAGCCGATGATTTCAGGAACGAGCGGCGGGAGACATCGAGAACTTGCGTCATGGCTGTCTTCCTTCTCACGCGTTTGCGGCAAGCTTAATGCCGGCCCGGACGCGATTATACGTCCCGCAACGGCAGATATTGGTCATGGCTTCGTCGATGTCGGCATCGGTCGGCTTGGGCTTTTTGGCGAGCAGCGCGGCTGCGGCCATGATCATGCCAGACTGGCAATAACCACACTGCGGCACCTCAAGTTGCAACCACGCCTTCTGGATCGGGTGCGAGGCATCGGGCGAGAGGCCTTCGATGGTCACGATCTTCTGGTCGGCCTTGAGTGAGCCGACCGTCAGTGAGCAGGAGCGCACCGCCTCGCCATCGATATGCACGGTGCAGGAGCCGCACTGACCAACGCCGCAACCGTATTTCGTGCCGGTGAGGCCGATATGCTCCCGGATCGCCCACAACAATGGCGTATCCGGTGCCGCATCGATATCGACGGTTTTTCCGTTGATGGTAAGCTTCGCCATAGAACCCTCCTGCGCATCCGCGCTTTATCCTTTTGGATGATGCTATTCGGTTTTGGTACGGTGTCACGCGGAAGATTGTCGCGCCGCCTTGCAGACATGCAAGGACGCGGAACGGAGAATGCAGCATGCTCAGGACCATCACGGAAAGTGACCTCGTCGAGAGCCTTGCCGAGGCCTTGCAGGTCATTTCCTGCTTTCATCCCGAGGATTACATCCGTAATTTGAGCGCCGCTTACGCTCGCGAGAAAAGTCCGGCTGCGAAGGCTGCCATGGCACAAATTCTCGTGAACTCGCGCATGGCGGCGTTGGGCCGCCGCCCGATCTGCCAGGATACCGGCACGGCGCAGATTTTCATGAAAGTTGGTATGGGTGTCCGCATCGCGAGCGGACGTGATCTGCAAAGCCTAGCAGATGAAGCTGTGCGGGTAGCGTGGGCACGCGAGGCCAATCCGCTGCGCGCTTCTGTGGTGGATGATCCGCTGTTCGCACGCAAGAACACCGGCGACAACACGCCGGCAATGCTGCATGTCGAGCTTGTCGCTGGCGATCAGATTGAGGTGCATGTCGCGGCTAAGGGCGGCGGTTCCGAGAATAAGGTCAAGTTCGCAGCCCTTGAGCCAAGCGATGATGTGACCGATTGGGTGCTGCGCACAATCGAGAAACTTGGCGCGGGTTGGTGTCCGCCGGGCATCATTGGCCTGGGTGTCGGTGGCTCGCCGGAAAAGGCGATGCTGCTTGCCAAGACCTCACTGCTTCAGCCGATTGATATGCAGGAGCTTCGGGCGCGCGGGCCTTCCTCCAAACTCGAGGAAATGCGCATTGACCTCTATGAAAAAATCAACGCCCTCGGAATCGGCGCGCAAGGGCTCGGCGGGCTGACGACGGTGCTCGACGTCAAGATCGCGACTTTCCCCACCCATGCCGCCTCGAAGCCGGTGGCACTGGTGCCGCAATGCGCAGCGGATCGGCATCTCGCCTTCATCCTCGATGGTTCGGGCCCGGCGGTTTTCACCCCGCCAACGCTTTCAATCTGGCCCGAGGAAATTCAGATCGCCACCGCCGGAAATGCCCGCAAGGTCAATCTCGACAGGCTTACCCGAACCGAGGTTGCGACATGGAAAGCCGGCGAAACACTCCTGCTTTCCGGGCGCATGCTGACGGGGCGCGATGCCGCTCATGCTCGCATGTCGGCGCTGATCCGCGAGGGGAAGCCTTTGCCGGTCGATCTTAGGGATCGCGCGATCTATTACGTCGGTCCGGTGGATGCCGTCGCAGGGGAAGCCGTCGGCCCTGCAGGCCCAACCACGGCAACTCGCATGGACAAGTTCACTGACGAGCTTCTCGCCGCTTCCGGCCTGCTCGTGATGATCGGCAAGGCCGAACGTGGACCAGAGGCCATCGAGGCCATCCGCAGGCAGGGTGCGGCTTATCTCATCGCCGTCGGCGGGGCCGCCTACCTCGTATCAAAAGCTATCAAGTCGGCTCGCGTCCTCGCCTTCGAGGATCTTGGCATGGAAGCAATCCACGAGTTCATTGTCGAGGATATGCCGGTCACGGTCGCGGTGGATGCGACGGGAAAATCCGTCCACACCCTCGGGCCCGCGATGTGGCGGACTTTACCTTAGAGCATCCCAAGCATGCGCGGCAGCCAGAGCGAGAGTTCCGGCACGTAGGTGACAAGCACAAGGAAGCCGAGCATTGTGAGGAGCCATGGCCAGACTGCGATGGTCAATTCTGTGATCCCCATCTTGGTGATGCCCGAGGCGACATAGAGGTTGAGGCCCACCGGCGGGTGACACATGCCGACTTCCATGTTCACGACGATCAGGATGCCGAAGTGCACCGGATCAATCCCGAGCTTCACTGCCATCGGGAAGAGGATCGGCGCCATGATCAGCACGATGGAGGAGGGCTCCATCACATTGCCCGCGAGCAGCAGCAGCAGGTTCACCAGGAGAAGGAAGGTGATCCAGTTGAGGCCTGTGCCGCCGATCCAGGCTGCCATCGCCTGCGGTATGTTCTCGTGCGTCATCAGGAACGAGAACAGCACGGCGTTGGTGATGATGTAGAGCAGCATCGCGCTCATTGACGCCGATTGCAGAAGAACACGCGGCACGTCTTTAAGCCGCATGTCCTTGTAGACGAAGACAGCGACAAAGAAGGCATAGGCAGCAGCCATCGCCGCCGCTTCAGTTGGCGTAAAGGCGCCAGTGTAGATGCCGCCGATCACGATGACGATCAGCAACAGACCCCAGAAGCTGTCCTTGAGGGCTTTGGCCCGTTCAGGCCATGTCGCGCGCGGCATGCGCGGATAGCCATTCTTCCACGCGCGATACCAGGTCGTCAGACCCAAGAAGAAGGCGAGCATCAGGCCCGGCACCACGCCGGCCATGAAGAGTTGTCCCACGGAGGCGGAGGAGACCTTCGCACCCGTCGGCCCTTCGACTTGCATACCAGAGGTCGCAACGGCGTACATCACCATCACGATGGATGGCGGAATAAGGATGCCAAGCGCGCCGGATGTGGTGATCACGCCCGCTCCGAAGCGGTTTGGAAACCCCTGCTTGACCATCGCCGGCAGGATGATCGAGCCGATGGCGACCACAGTCGCCGGAGATGAGCCGGAGACTGCCGCGAACAGCGCGCAAGCCAGTACGCCAGCAAGGCCCAATCCGCCATGCCAATGCCCGATCATCGCCGAGGCAAACGTGATCATCCGGCGCGCGACGCCACCTGAGGTCAGAAAATTCCCGGCAAGAATGAAGAACGGGATCGCCATGATCTCGAATTTCTCGATGCCGGTGAAGAGCTTCAGAGCTACCGAATCCATCGGCACTTCGGTGAGCGTGAAGAGGAAGGTCAGCACCGTGAGGCCGAGCGCGATCGAGATCGGCATGCCGGTCAGCATCAGCGCGACGAGCAGCAGGAAGATCATGGTGACGCGCACGCCACCGGACATCGGCAGAATGCCCCACTTGGCGCCAAGACAGCCGACGAGCAGCAGGATCGGCAGGCCAACGAGAATGTAGCCGCTGCGTGGCGAGCCCTGCTCTTGCGAGGAAACAAGCTGTGTCGGTGTCATCGGGCGTCTCCCTGTGCGAGCGCGCCCGGAAGAGTGGGCACCTCGTCCTCAAGACCATCAACATGGGCATGGTCGTGGTGTGGGAGTTCACCCGTGCGCAGGAAGGTCCGCGCAACCTGCAGGAACCGGAAACACATGAGGTAGGAGCCCAGCGGCACCGCGATATAGACGATCCACATCGGCATCTCGAGGTCCGCCGAGACCTGATCGGTCTGCGCGATATGCCAGACGAAGCGCGCGCCGAGCGAGCCGACTATGAAGGTGAACAGTGCGCCGCTCATCAGCGCGAAGAGAACAACAATCCGCTTGGAGGCAGGCGAAACCATCTGCACCGCCACGTCGACACCCACATGGATGCCGGTGCGCACGCCATAGGCTGCGCCGAATTTCGCCATCCAGACAAAGAGGTAGATGCAGAGTTCCTGCGCCCAGGTGAGGTTGATCTTGCGCAGGAAGGAAAACACCGCCCGCCCGCCATCGAAGAGCCATGGCTGGCCGATGCTTTTGCCCCATTGCGCGAGATTGATCGACAGTGTGGTGCCATAGCGATGAACCACGGCGATGAAGATGATCAGCGTTGCAACCGCAATCAGCGTCGCAATGACGATCTCCTCCAGCCGGTCAAGGACTTTCAGGAACACGTGCCAGTCTCCCCCAGACCCCGTTCATCGGGGCTATTCTTGTTGTTTGTGCACATGGTCCTCCGGCAAACGGGATGTTCGCCAGAGGCCTGTTCTGCCGGTGCTCAGTTGGTCGGAATGCCGATCGCCTTGTAAACCGCGTCGATGGTTTCCTTGCCGACCCGGCTCGCCATTTCCTTGTGCACCGGGCGCAACGCTGCGAGCCAGGCCTTCTTGTCATCGGCGGTCAGCTGGTAGATTTTCGTTTTGCCGGATTTGCGCATGTCTTCAAGCGCATCATCGTTTTCCTTCTGGGAAATGGTGTTCGAATAGGCCGTGGCTTCCGCCATCGCCTTTTCAAGTTGCGGGCGGATATCCGCCGGCAAACCATCCCAGAATTTCTTGTTCACGATCACCGCATAGCCGATATAACCGTGATCTGTGACGGCGGTATGCGACTGTACCTCGTGCATTTTCTGCGTGAACATGTTCGAGGCCGTGTTCTCCTGACCGTCCACCACGCCGGTCTGCAGTGCCTGGTAAACTTCCGAGAAGGCCATCACCTGCGGAATGCCGCCGAGTGCCTTGATCTGCGCTTCCAGAACCTTCGAAGACTGAATGCGGATCTTGAGGCCGAGCATGTCGTCGGGCCGCTTGATCTCGCGGTTGGCGGACATGATCTTGAAGCCGTTGTCCCAATAGGCAAGCCCGGTGATGCCCTTGGATTCGAGCTTGGCGAAAAGATCCTTGCCGACCTGACCATCCGTCACCTTGCGCAGCGCGGCCTTGTCCGGGAAGATGAAGGGCAGGTCGAACACCTCGAACTCGCGCGCGCCGAGCGGGCCGAACTTCGCAAGGCTCGGCGCCAGCATCTGCACCGCGCCAAGCTGGAGCGCCTCCAGCTCTTCCTTGTCCTTGAAGAGCTGGGAGTTCGGGTAAACCTCAACCTTCACCTTGCCGTTGGTGTATTTCTCGGCAAGTTCCTGAAACTTCTGCGAGCCTTTGCCCTTGGGCGTATCCGGCGCGACGACATGGCTGAACTTGATGACAATCGGGGCTTGCGCTGAGGCTGCACTGGCGGTCAGCGCGAGCAGAGAGCCGACGGCAGCGGCTTTCAGAACTCGGCGGCGTGTCGAAGGGCGATTGAGCGTCATGTTGTCTCTCCCATATCTCGTTGACGGGTTGATTCCCGATTTTTGACCCGCCTTGGCGAGAATACTTGCACCGGATCATCGTTCAAAACAGTGCGGTTGGCTATTGCGGAAACTACGTGATCCGTACCTCCCGTAAGTCCTAGATTGCGCCTTTTTCCCGCAAGGCAACCCTGCGCTCCTCATCCCATCCAAATTCGGCGAGGATGGCATCGGTATGCTGGCCCAGCGCCGGCACCGCATCCATCCGGGGTTCGAACGCGCTCGACTCACCCGGCGGGAGCAAAGCCGGAATGGTCCCTGCCGAAGTGCTAACTTCGCGCCAGCGGTCGCGCGCTTTCAACTGCGGATGCGCCCAGAGATCCGCCATCGTGTTGACGGCGGCATTGGCGATTTGCGCCGCTTCCAGCTTTGCCGCCACGGCTTCCAGCGTCATCGTGGAAAGGCGCGCTATGATGATCTCGCGCAGCGCCGCGCGGTGGGTATTGCGTTGGGCATTCGAGTTGAACCGGGGATCGGCCGCAAGGGCCGCATTTTCCAGAACCTTGTCGCAGAATACCTGCCATTCGCGCTCGTTTTGCAGGCCGAGCATGATCGTCTTGCCATCACCCGCCGGGAAAGGACCATAGGGGTAGATTGTCGCATGTGCCGCTCCTGCCCGCGGCGGTGGCGCAGCACCCTCATAGGCGTAGTAAAGCGGATAGCTCATCCACTCGGCCATGCTTTCGAGCATCGAGATTTCGATGTTTTGGCCCTTGCCGGTGATGCCACGCTGAATCAGCGCCGCGAGGATCGAGGAATAAGCATGCATCCCGGCCGAAATATCGGCGATGGAACAGCCGGCCTTCGCCATCTCCTCCGGCGTCCCGGTGGTGGAAAGAAACCCGCTCTCGGACTGGATTAAGAGGTCATAGGCCTTCTTGTCGCGATACGGTCCATTGGGGCCATACCCCGAAATATTGCAGACGATGAGGCGCGGGTGCTTGTCCTTCAGCGCCTCGTACGAAAGACCGAGGCGGGCCGCTGCGCCCGGCGCGAGGTTCTGCACCAGCACATCGGCCTTTTCGAGGAGTTGCCCCAGGATCTGCTGTGCTTCGGTGTGCTTCACATCGAGCGTGAGGCTTTCCTTCGAGCGGTTGGTCCAGACGAAATGTGAGGCAAGGCCGTTTACCCGCGTGTCATAGGCGCGGGCGAAATCGCCGACGCCGGGACGCTCGATCTTGATGACACGCGCCCCGAGATCGGCCAGCTGACGCGTACAGAACGGCGCCGCAATCGCGTGTTCCAGCGTGACAACGGTGATGCCATCCAGTGGTCGCAGGGTCTTGGTGGTTGGCATGGCGAGCCTCAGAAGGAGCGCGGCAGGCCGAGGATATGCTCGGCCACATAGGAGAGGATCAGGTTCGTCGAGATCGGCGCGACCTGATAGAGCCGTGTCTCGCGGAATTTGCGCTCAACATCGTATTCATGTGCAAAGCCGAAGCCGCCGTGGAACTGGATGCAGGCATTCGCCGCCTCCCAACTCGCTTTGGCGGCGAGGTATTTCGCCATGTTCGCCTGCGCGCCGCAGGGCAGCTTGGCATCGAACAGCCGGCACGCCTCAAAGCGCATCAGGTTCGCCGCCTCAACCTCGATGTAGCTCTCGGCGATAGGGAACTGCACGCCCTGATTCTGGCCGATCGGGCGCCCGAACACGATGCGCTCCTTGGTGTAGGCCGTCACCTTGTCGATGAACCAGTAGCCATCGCCGATGCACTCCGCCGCGATCAGCGCACGCTCGGCGTTGAGGCCGTCAAGGATGTATTTGAAGCCCTTGCCTTCCTCGCCGATGAGGTTCTCTACCGGGATTTCAAGGTTGTCAAAAAACAGCTCGTTGGTCTCGTGGTTGACCATATTGAGGATCGGGCGAACCGTCATCCCCTTGCCGATGGCTTCTTTCAGGTCGACGAGGAAAATCGACATCCCCTCGGACTTCTTCTTCACGTCCTCCAGCGCTGTCGTGCGTGCCAGCAGGATCATCAGGTCCGAATGCTGGACGCGGCTTATCCATACCTTTTGGCCGTTGATGACATAGCGATCACCCTTGCGAACGGCCGTGGTCTTGATTTTCGTCGTATCCGTGCCGGTCGTCGGCTCGGTCACGCCCATGGACTGCAGCCGGAGTTCGCCTGAAGCGATCTTCGGCAGGTAGAATTTCTTCTGCTCCGCCGAACCGTGTCGCAGTAGCGTGCCCATGTTGTACATCTGGCCGTGGCAGGCACCGGAATTGCCTCCCGAACGGTTGATTTCCTCCATGATCACCGAGGCTTCGGTGAGGCCAAGGCCTGAGCCGCCATATTCTTCGGGGATTAAGGCCGCCATCCATCCTGCCTTGGTCAGGGCATCGACGAACTCCTCCGGATAGCCGCGCGCCTCATCGACCTTGCGGTGATACTCGGGTGGAAAGCTCGCGCAGAGCGCGCGAACCGCGTCGCGGATTTCCTGATGCGGATCGGCAGGAGCGGACATCGCGTGGGACGACATGGCACGTCAACTTTCAATTCAGAGGAAGCGGTATGAGGGGGATTCCGGGTCACATAGGCATGATTTAAGCAAGGGAAAGGCGGCAAATGAGCACGCTAGGAAAATTCGGCTTCAGCCTCCATACAGAGCGCGCGCCCCACTTTTTCCGCCCACAGCTTTGCCTGGCCGGGACCAATAAACCGGCCACAGACGGAGAAGGCGTCGATATGGAAAATCGGCGCGACGGCTCGGAAGCTGAATTTGGCGACCCGCGCCTCCGGCTTCTGCCGACGCAACCCGTCGAGGAGCAGCGTCGCGATCAGCGGACCATGGACGATGAGCCCCGGATAGCCCTCGACCTTGGTGACATACTCAAGGTCGTAGTGAATGCGGTGCGAGTTGAAAGTCAGCGCGGAATAGCGAAACAACAACACTGCATCCGGATGGATGGGGCGACGCCAATCCGCCTCGATCGGGGCGGCCACCGGAGCCGGTGCCGCTGCGCCCGGCTGGGCGGCCTCCCGGTACACGATGTCGTGTTCTTCCTCGATCGCGAGGCCGCCTGCGCCGGAGAGCAGGTGCTTCACCGTGACGAATACGAGTTCTCCCGTGCGCCCGACCTTGTGTTCCACCTTGGCGATGGTCGAGACACGGCTGACCGTGTCGCCTATCACCAGCGGTTTGTGAAAGGTAAACCGGCTCCCCGCCCACATCCGGCGGGGCAGCGTCACCGGCGGGAGAAATCCGCCTTTTTCAGCATGACCATCGGCACCGACGTCCGACATCGCGTGGATGGGCAGGAAATGCAGCCAATGCCAGAGCGGCGGCAGCGACGTGCCCTCGCCATAGGCTGGATCGGCGCGATCAAGCGTCGCAGCCAGCGCATTGGCAGGGAAGGGCGCAAGACGCTCGTGGCGCTCTTCGCTCCGGCCAATCCATTGGCTGAGGTGGGCGATATCCTGTGGCATGCAGGCGATCCTTCAAAATGGCGCAACCCTGATGCCGGGACTTTCGTCCGGCTGTCATCCCTGCGCAATCAGGGTTTTCCACGCGCGTGGCTTCAGGACAAAAGTTCCTCGACGGCGAGTTCGAAGGTCATGAGCACCGGGTTGTCGCCATTGATGACGGTTCCGGAAGCCATGCCGCCGGTGTAATCGACGAGACCAACATCGAGATGTGCTTTCGGCGTGCCCGAAGCATCCATCTCGACTATGCCCCTGCGGATAAAAACTTCGGTGGCAAAATTCTTGACCTCAATGCCACCCACAAGCCGCGAACCGATAGTCGAGCCGACACCGCCCCGGATGCGCGCGCGACGGATATTCTGAACCTTGCATAGGGCTTCAAGCGCGCCAGCAAAATCCTGATTTGGCCGCAAGCGCACCGCAAAAGCCCGACAATTGGTATCCGGCGCCGAGGAGGGAATGGCAACCGGACCGAAGAGCTTGAAGTTCGTCTCTGGGTCCGGGTTACCCTCAAAGCGCGCGCCATCGAGCCCAAAGGCCGTCACGCTGATCCGCTCGGCGATGATCGCTTCCTCGGGGAGAATATGTCCGCCGGTGATCTTGCCATCGGCTTCCTGCCAGAGTGCATGGCAATGGAAAAACGGCGCGCCATCGCGCGAGCCGAAGGTAATCGCGCCGGCTTCGAGCCGCGTAATCCCCGCCGGCCGGAAGGTCTCGCTATAGAAAGCGGCGTTTTTGCCATCGACCGAGAGGGCGGGCATCACATAGGTGAAGGGGCCTAGCGCTACGGTGCCAAGCTCCGCGACACCGCTGGAGAAGCCTCTGGCGGCAAACCCGCGCCGCATGCCCTCAAGCAGTTGCACGCCCGGTTCAAGGTCAAAGTTGAAGGAGAGCCCGCGTGCGGGCACCGCGAGAATGCGCGGTTCCTGCGGCGGTCCGGGCTGCTGAATGTAGCGGGCGTCAAAGCCTTCTGCGCGCGCCATGTCAGATCAACCCTTCCGGGCCGATCAGGCCGCGTGCTTCAAGCTCGTCCTTCACCATGCGCTTCGGCACCTTGCCATAGCCGGACTTCGGCAGCGCATCCCAGAAAAAGAATCGCTTTGGCATTTTGTAGCGCGGGACCTTCGGCGCGAGGTATTCGGCAGCCTCGCCTTCTGTCACGCGGTGCCCTTCGCGCAGCACACAGACCGCGACGCCGACCTCGCCCCAGAGCTTGTCCGGTACGCCGAGCACCGCGACTTCTGCGATCGCGGGATGAGTGAGGATCTTCTCCTCGACCTCGCGCGGATAGATGTTTGAGCCGCCAGAGATATACATGTCCGAGGCGCGGCCGGTGATATAGACGAAGCCCTGTTCGTCCATATGACCGAGATCGCCGGTGCGGAACCAGCCGTCGCGGAAGGCCTTGGCGTTGGCCTCGGGGTTATCATAATAGCCGGCAAAGACGGCAGGGCCGATGGCGCAGATTTCACCCGTCTCAAACGGCTGCAATTCTTTGCCGTTGTCATCCATGATTGCGACCTGCATGCCCGTGCGCTCGAAGCCGCAGGTGCCGATCTTGGTTTCTGGATGGTCTTCGGGGTCATGCAGCGCGGGCGGCAGCACCGTGATATTGCCGGTGACCTCGCCGAGGCCGAAATACTGCACGATGACCTTACCGAGCTTTTTGAGCGCGAATTTCTGGTCTTCACGGTACATCGGTGCGCCAGCGTAGATGATGTAGCGCAGGCTTGAGTGATCGAACTTGTCGACGGCGGGATGCTCGGTCAGCATCTTGAGGATTGTCGGCACCGTGAACATGTTGGTGACACGGTAATGCGCGATCAGCCGCCATGCCTCATCGATATCGAAGCGCTCGGTTGGCAGCAGGATCGTCGGTGCGCCGCGCGCAACGATGTTCATCTGATGCACGCCGGCGCCGTGACTGAGCGGTGCAACCACAAGGCTCGCGTCCTTCTCGGTCGTTCCAGGCAGAAGATCGCAGAGGTGATTGGTGATCACGAACGCCATCTGGCCGTGGCAGAGCACGGAGGCCTTGGAGCGGCCGGTTGTGCCAGAAGTGAAGAAATACCAGCAGGGATCATAGTGGTCGACGGCGACATCCGCGATGCGTTCGCCGCGATGGCGGTCGAGAAGATCGCTGACATTGGCTT
Organism: Rhizobiales bacterium PAR1; assembly: GCA_002256205.1. Taxonomy (GTDB): domain Bacteria; phylum Pseudomonadota; class Alphaproteobacteria; order Rhizobiales; family Beijerinckiaceae; genus Rhabdaerophilum. Next base: position 390,787 of record NKIW01000004.1, on the reverse strand, counting down.
CACCGAACGTGGTGGGTTTGGCCTGCTCGTCGAGCCGCCAGATGAACTCGACATTCGGAACTTCCTGCGCAACCGTCGCAGCGTGATCGGGAAAATCGCCGTGGCAGAGGAAGCCCTTGGCGCCGGAAAAACCGCCGAGATAGACGAGTTCGTCCGGCATCAGGCGGAAGTTTGTCGGCACCCAGACGATGCCGAGCTTGAAGCAGGCATACATCGAGAAGAACATCTGCGCGGTGTTTTTTGAATGCACCAGCAGCCGATCGCCCTTCACTAGCCCGCGTGCGGCAAGCGCTGCTGCGAAGGCATTCACTTCGCGGTCGATCTCGATCCAGCTCCAGGTTTTCTCGGCCCAGATCAGGCCGGGCAGCTCAGGAAAACGGCGGGCATTCTGGCGTATCAGATGCGCCAGATTCATCGCCCGCTTGGAATTGGGGGCAACACCGCCTTTCGGGTTGGCTTTGCTCACTTCATCCGCTCCAGAATAGACACGTAATTGGCGACAGCCGCGCCGCCCATATTGAAAACACCAGCCATGGAGGCACCGTCGAGCTGCATCTCGCCGGCATCGCCCGTGAGCTGCATCGCGGCCATGACGTGCTGCGAAACACCGGTGGCGCCAATCGGATGTCCGCGTGATTTCAGTCCGCCCGAAAGGTTGACGGGCAGCTTGCCGCCGCGCTTCGTCGTGCCTTCACGCACGACCTTCCAGCCTTCGCCGGGCTTGGCGAGGCCCATCGCTTCGTACTGGATCATCTCGGCCATGGTGAAGCAGTCATGCGTCTCGACAAGATCGAGATCGTCAAGACTGATACCGCCCGCCTCCTTGGCCTTCGCCCAGGCGCGGCGGGCGCCCTCGAAGGCAATCGGATCACGCCGCGAAAGCGGGAAGAAATCATTGATGTGCTGACGCGTGCGGAAGGCAATCGCGCGCCGCATGGTCGCGGCGGTCTCGGCATCCGCGAGCACCAGCGCCGCAGCACCATCCGAGACGAGGCTGCAATCGGTGCGGCGCAGTGGGCCAGCGACCAGCGGGTTCTTCTCCGACACGGTGTTGCAGAACTCGAAGCCGAAATCCTTACGCATGTGGGCGTACGGATTCGAAAGACCATGCACATGGTTCTTCGCAGCAATCATCGCGAGTTCGGCGCTCTTGTCGCCATAACGCTGGAAATAGTTCGCGGCGATCTGCCCGAAGATGCCGGCAAAACCGGCCTCGACGCGATCTTCTTCCTTGCGATAGCAGCCGGCGAGCAGAATATCGCCGACCTCGCTCGTCGGGGTCGCGGTCATTTTTTCCGCACCGATGACCAGCGCGATGCGTCCGCGGCCGCTTTCGATGAAATCGAGCGCTGTATGGATCGCGGCCGAACCGGTGGCGCAGGCATTCTCGACATGCATCGAAGGCGTGTAGCCGAGCTCTGGCAAGGCCGCGCCGACCAGCGCGCCCTCAAAACCCTGCTTGGAGAAGCCGCAGTTGAGAACCCCGACAGTGATGAAATCGACATCGGCGGCGCCGATCCCGGCATGGTCCAGCGCACCCGAGGCGACGCGCCCGATCAGGCTTTCGACATCCGGATCCTCGAGTTTGCCGAAGGGCGAATGCGCCCAGCCGACGATGGCGGCCTTGCCGCGGGGGAGTTGGGACATGAGGGTTCCTTCCTAGGCTTTTTGCCGCAGTGCGGCCGTGTTCTGGTATCGGTTGTCGCGATGGCCGGCGGCTTCCGTGAGGCGTTGCTCGACAAGGCGCACCTCCTCGGTCAGCCAGCCAGCGAGTTGGGGTTCGCGCTCGGGCTGCATCCGGCTCTCGATGGAGGCCAGCGACAGGCAAGCCTCGACATGTCCGGAAGCGCCCCGGATGGCCATACCCATACCCCAGGAACCGGGGAACAGAAGCCCGCGATTGAGGCTGTAGCCCTTGCTCCGCGTCTCCTGCACCAAGATGCGCAAGAGGGGCAGTGAGAGCGTGGGATACTCGGATTCCAGCAGGCGTGCATTGGCTGCGAATGTCGCCTCGATGTCGGCATCATCCAACGCGGCCAGCACCGCAAGTGCTCCGGCGCCGGCACCGAGGGGATGCCGATCACCGGCGGCAAGAACATGTGAGCGAATGGGATAGGTGCCATCCTCTCGCGCCAGACACACGACAAACCCGCCTCGCCGAACCTGAAGAAACGCGGCGTCGCCAGTCTTCTGCGCGAGGCGGCTGACGCAATCGAGCGCATGCCGGTCGATCCCGTAACGATCGGCAGCAATGGTGCCGAGCACATAAACCTCGGGCCCGAGGAAATAACGACGGTTCAGCGCTTCCTGCTCGACAAGGCCCGCTTCCATCAGCGCAAGCAGGATGCGCCGGCAGGTCGGCTTCGCGAGACCCGATCGCGCGACAAGCTCGCTGAGGCTCGCACCATCCTTCGGGCGGCCACCGAGCAGGCGCAGCAAGGCCAGAGCACGCCCGATGCTCTGCGCGCCCGCGGCTATTTCCGCGATATCTGATTTAGTAAAGTCCATAATACGGAACTTTTCACATGCGAATTTGCCGCAAAAACCTGTTGACACCATCAATAGCGCCTCGCATGAGTCAAGATGAAAAATGCGAGAGGCATTTAAGGTCCACTCAATGGACCGTTCGTCTGGGCGCCGAGGCTGGTGTTCTGGCCGCAACATGAGGAAACGATGATGACCAAGCTTACCCGCCGCACCTTTACGAGCGCCCTTTCTGTTGGCGCCGGCGCCGCCGCGATCGGGACGTTCTCGATCGGCCGTGCGCGGGCCGCAGAATTCACCTACAAGTTCGCCAACAACCTCGCGCTGACCCATCCGCTGAACAAGCGCCTTGCGGAAGCTGCGGACAAGATCAAGGAAGAGACCAAGGGTCGCTTCGAGCTTCAGGTGTTCCCGTCGAGCCAGCTCGGTTCGGATACAGATACGCTCGGTCAGATCCGGAACGGCGCGGTCGATTTCTTCTCGCTCTCGGGCCTCATTCTCTCGACCCTCGTGCCAGCTGCGGCGATCAGCGGCGTTGGCTTTGCCTTCGATAGCTACCCCACAGTCTGGAAGGCGATGGATGGCCAGCTCGGCGCGTTTGTCCGTGAGGAAATTGCCAAGAGCCGCCAGATTTTCGCCTTCGAGAAGATCTGGGACAATGGCTTCCGCCAGACCACGACCAGCTCCAAGCCGGTGTTGACCCCGGCGGATCTCGATGGCGTGAAGCTGCGCGTGCCGCCGGCGCCGCTCTGGACCTCGATGTTCAAGGCCTTCGGTGCCTCGCCGACGACGATCAACTTCAACGAGACCTATTCGGCGCTGCAGGCCAAGGTGGTCGACGGGCAGGAAAATCCGCTCGCGATCATCGAAACCGCGAAGCTCTATGAAGTGCAGACCTATTGCTCGACTACCAACCACATGTGGGACGGCTTCTGGATTCTCGCTAACCGCCGCAACTGGGATGCCCTGCCGAAGGACATTCAGGAGGTCGTGACCAAGCACATCAATGCTGCTGGTGTGGCTGAACGCGCGGATATCGAAAAGCTGACCGCGAGCCTGCGTGAGCAGCTCTCCTCGAAGGGCATGAAGTTCAACGATGTGAACCCGGCGCTCTTCCGCGAAAAGCTCCGCGCCGCCGGCTTCTATACCGAATGGAAGGGCAAGTTCGGCGACAAGGCCTGGGAAACGCTCGAAGCCGCCGTCGGCAAGCTGAGCTGATCTGCCAGAGCCGGCTGGATCATGGAACTCGCATCACAGCGCGCGCCGGAAACCCGTTCGGGCCCCCTGGCAGCCGTGGAAAAGGGGCTCGGCAGCGTCATCGAGACGCTGGCGGCCCTTCTCGTTCTGGCCGAGGTCGTCATCCTGTTTTCGGGTGTCGTCTCGCGCTATGTCTTCCACAAGCCGCTGACGTGGTCAGATGAACTCGCCTCCACGCTCTTCCTTTGGCTGGCGATGTTCGGCTCCGTGATTGCAGTGCGCCATAGTGCGCACATGCGGATGACGGCGCTCGTCGGTATGATGAGTGCCAGGCGCCAATACCTCTTTGATGCGCTGGCAGTTGCCGCCTCGCTCGCCTTCCTGCTGCTGATCGCCCATCCGGCGGTCGAATACGCCTATGAGGAAAGCTTCATCACCACCTCGGCGATGGAAATCTCTGGCGCTTGGCGTGCCAGTGCCTTCCCCGTTGGCATCGGTCTGATGATCTTGTTCTCGGGGTTTCGGCTGTCGATGCGGACGATCCCCTCTCAGGCGGTTTTGGCCCTGTTGACAGTGGCGGCGATTGTCGGCGTTTTCTGGCTGATCGGGCCGACCTTCAAGACGCTCGGTAACCTCAACCTCATCATTTTCTTCGTCGGGATTGTGATGCTCGCGGTCTTTGCCGGCGTGCCCATCGGCTTCTCGTTCGCGCTCGCGACCTATGGCTATCTCGCGCTAACGACTCGCGTGCCGACCATGGTGATGGTCGGGCGTATCGATGAAGGGATGAGCCATCTCATCCTGCTCGCGGTGCCGCTGTTCGTCTTCCTCGGCCTGCTGATCGAGATGACCGGCATGGCCCGCGCGATGGTGCAGTTTCTCGCCTCCCTTCTCGGTCATGTGCGCGGTGGCCTCTCCTATGTGCTGATCGGCGCGATGTATCTCGTCTCCGGCATTTCCGGTTCGAAGGCCGCGGATATGGCGGCGGTTGCGCCAGCGCTCTTCCCGGAGATGATGAAACGCGGTGCCAAACCCGGTGATCTTGTCGCGCTCCTCTCCGCCACAGGTGCGCAGACCGAAACCATTCCTCCCTCCATCGTGCTGATCACCATCGGTTCGGTGACGGGCGTCTCGATTGCCGCGCTTTTCACAGGCGGCATGTTGCCGGGCGTGGTGCTCGCCATCGGGCTGTGCTTCGTGGTCGCGCGGCGCTACCGCAACGACGATCTCAGCCATGTCGTTCGCGCACCGGCAAAGGCCGTGCTGCGTGCCTTCCTCATCGCGATTCCGGCACTGGCGTTGCCCTTCGTGATCCGCGCGGCGGTGGTCGAGGGCGTAGCGACTGCGACTGAGGTTTCGACCATCGGTATCTTCTATTCCGTGATCGCAGGCCTGCTGATCTACCGCGAGTTTGACGTCAAACGCCTCAAACCCATGCTGGTGGAAACTGCGCAGCTCTCCGGTGCAATCCTCTTTATCATCGGTGCCGCCTCCGCGATGGCTTGGGGCCTCACGCAATCCGGGTTTTCGAAAACACTCGCCACGGCGATGACGACGCTTCCTGGCGGCAAGACGACTTTCATGATCGTTTCGATCATCGCCTTCGTGATCCTCGGCTCGGTCCTTGAAGGCATTCCGGCCATCGTGCTCTTCGGCCCGCTCCTGTTCCCCATTGCCAAGGCCGTGGGCATCCACGAGGTGCATTACGCGATGGTCGTGATCCTCGCGATGGGCCTCGGGCTCTTCGCGCCGCCCTTCGGTGTTGGGTATTATGCGGCCTGCGCCATCGGCAAGGTGCATCCGGACGAAGGGATGCGGCCGATTTGGGCTTATATGCTGGCGCTGCTCGCGGGCCTGATTGTGGTTGCTGCCATTCCGTGGATTTCCATCGGGTTCCTCTGAGAACAAGAGCATTTTCAAGCGAAGTGGCTTCCGGTTGGCATGAACAAAATGCGTCTGGAAAACACAAATTTCCGCCATTGCCTTGCGCATCGCGCGCTGCAACACTGGCGGAAATTTCATCCTGATGAGGAAATCCATGACGCCCGAAGATCGCCTCAAAGCCCTTGGCATTACCCTGCCGGTCGCCCCGGTGCCGGTTGCCAATTATGTCCCGACTCGCCTTGCTGGTAATCTCCTCTACATCTCGGGGCAGGGGCCGAAGCGGGCAGATGGCACCTACAAGCATGGCCGTCTCGGGCGAGACATGAGCGTCGAGGAAGCCTATCAGGAAGCGCGCCTCACCGGGCTCAATCTCCTTGCTGTGGCCAAGGCCGCGCTGGGCGATCTCAGCCGCATCGAGGCGGTGGTGAAACTCCTGGGCATGGTGAACGCGGAGCCGGATTTTTCCGATCATCCCAAGGTCATCAACGGCTGTTCGGATCTTCTGGTCGAGGTTCTGGGTGAGGCGGGGCGCCACGCCCGCTCGGCGGTCGGCATGGGCTCGTTGCCGAACCGCATGGCAGTCGAGATTGAAGCGATTCTGCTGGTGCGCCCGTGATGGAAACGCTCAAGGGCAAAATCTCCCGCGAGATCGGCACCCCGGCGCTTGTCGTGGATCTCGATGCCGCCGCCCGCAACATCGCGCGAACGCAGGCGATCTGTGACGCCAAAGGCATCGCCAACCGCCCGCACATCAAGACGCACAAATCCGTTCTGCTCGCCAAGATGCAGCGCGATGCTGGCGCAAAAGGCATCACCTGCCAAAAGATCGGTGAAGCCGAGGCGATGGCTGAGGGCGGCCTCGACGATATCTTTATCTCCTACAATCTCCTCGGTGAGGAGAAGATGGCGCGTCTCGCGGCCCTGATGGGCAAGGCGCGGATGAGTGTTGCCGCCGACAATCCCCTCGTGGTCGAGCATCTTGCGACTGCCGCCGCTATGGCGGGGCGTGATCTCTTCGTGCTCGTCGAATGCGATACCGGGCGCAAGCGTGCCGGGGTGGAAACGCCTGCCGAGGCGATTGCGCTCGCGCGCAAGATTGCCGAGACACCGGGCCTCGTGTTCGATGGTCTCATGATGTACCCGCCGGAAGATGGCGCGGCCTTCACCAATGCCTTTCTCTCCGAGGTTCATGCTGGCCTGAAAGAGAGCGGCCTGGCCGCGCGCGTGATTTCGAGCGGCGGCACACCGAACCTGCTCACGCTCGGCAGCATCGAAGGGCAGACCGAGCATCGAGCGGGCACCTCGATTTTCAATGATCGCATGATGATGGCGGCCGGCTTCGCCAGCCTCGAGGAATGCGCGCTCCGCATCTACACCACAGTGGTCAGCCGGGGTGGGGCGGAACGCGGCATTCTCGATGCCGGCTCCAAGGTTTTCACCACCGATACCGGCTGGGGCCTCAAGGGCTATGGCTTCATCCTCGAACATCCCGAGGCCGAGGTTGCGCGCTTTGCCGAGGAACACGGCTTTCTCGATCTTGCCCGCTGCAATGACCGCCCGAAGGTTGGGGATGTCCTGACCGTCATCCCCAATCACATTTGCCCGGTGGTCAATGTCGTGGGAAGCCTCGTGCTCACACGTGGCAATGAGATCATCGAGCACATCGATGTCGAGGCACGCGGGAAGCTCACTTAACTTCTGCTGGCACGAAGGTCAGATCAGCGCGCGGCTTTTGCCGCCTTCGGACGCTCCGCGACACCGAGGTGCAACGCCAGCGCGTTTTCATCCTTAAGGAGGTCGACGGAGGCTGCCTGATGGACGATGGCGCCGCGATCAAGAATGATCGCGGTGTCCGTGACAGGCAGGATTTTCTTCGCCTTCTGCTCGACGAGGATCACGGTCAGCCCTTCCTCGCGGATGAGACGGGCGATGGCGGCGAGAAGCTCATCGACGATGATCGGCGCAAGGCCTTCAAGCGGCTCGTCGAGCAGCAGGAGCTTCGGGTTGAGCATGAGCGCGCGCGCGACCGCGAGCATCTGCTGTTCGCCGCCGGAGAGTTGGCTGCCGAGGTTGCCCTTGCGTTCCTGAAGGCGCGGGAACATCGCGTAAATGCGGGGCAGATCCCAGCCTTTCCCGCGCGCCACCGCCGTGAGGTTCTCCTCGACCGTGAGCGAACGGAAGATGTTGCGCTCCTGTGGCACCCAGCCGATCCCCGCTGCTGCGCGGTCCTCGGGTGCGAGGGCTGTCATGTCCCGGCCTTCAAAGCGGATCGTGCCGGAGAAATGCCGGGTCTGGCCCATGATCGTGTCGATCAGCGTGGTCTTGCCCGTACCGTTCCGCCCGAGCAGAGCGAGCGAATGGCCCTCCCGCAGCGTGAAACTCACCCGGTTGAGAACGACCGCCTCGCCATAGCCGGAGATGACCTGATCAAATTCGAGAAGCGATGCGCCACTTGTCACGGTTCTGGCCCCAGACGTCCCTGCCTCAGATATCCCTGCCTCAGACATGGGCTTCCTCACCGAGATAGACCGCCTTTACGCGTGGGTCATTCGAGATTTCCTCAACCGAACCTTCTGCAAACAGCATGCCCTGCACCAGCACGGAAATCCGGTCTGCGAAGGTAAACACGAGTTCCATGTCATGTTCGATCAGCAGCACGGTGACGCTCTCCGGCAGAGCGGTGACAATGTCGAGGATTTCATGACGCTCGTCTTCGGGCACGCCGGCGGCGGGCTCATCGAGCAGCAAGAGGCTCGGCTGACACGCCAAAGCAAGGCTGATTTCCAAAAGCCGCTGCTTGCCATAGGGGAGAACCTTGGTTTGCCGCAACATGACATCGCCAAGCCGCATCCGCATCAGGAGTTCGGCGGCCTCATCAACGACCGCGGAGTTGGTGCCAATCCGCCGCCACCACTGCGCGCCAAAGCCGGTGCGCTCGGAGATTGCGAGACCCACCGTTTCGAGCGGCGTCAACTCATTGAAAAGCTGATTGATCTGGAAGGTGCGCGCCATCCCGCGTCGCACGCGCCCCTGAGGTGAGATGGTGGTGACGTCCTCGCCCTGGAGCCAGACCGAACCGGCGGTCGCCGGCAACACGCCGGTTAACAGGTTGATGAAGGTCGTCTTACCTGCGCCATTCGGACCGATCAGCGCATGGCGTGCACCGGCCTGCACCTTGAGTGAGACATCGGTATTGGCCTTGAACCCGCCGAAGGATTTTGAAAGGCCGCGTGTTTCTAGCGCAAGAACACTCATCGCGCCTTCCTCCCGAAAAGAGCGACGACAGGCGCGAAGAGGCGGTCCGCGAAGCCGGTGATGCGGTCTCGCCCGACGAGCACTAGCACCACCAGTGCAAAACCCATCCAGAACAGCCAGTAGGCAGGGGTAAGGGCGGAAAGCCCGTCCTTCATGATCTTGAAGAAAATCGCGCCGATCGGCCCGCCATAGAGGTACCCCGAGCCGCCGATCACCAGCACGAGCAGGGCATCTGCAGAGCGGGCAAAATCCAGCACTTCAAGCGAAACGAAAGCGGTGGTCTGCGTCAGAAGGCCGCCAGCAATTCCGGCGTAGGCCGCCGCGAGTGTGTAGATCGCGACGATGCGCCGGGCCGATGCAATGCCGATGGTGCCGGCACGCAGACGATTATCCTTCAACGCCTTCAGCGAAAGCCCGAACGGCGAATGGATGATCCGCCGCGCCAGCAAAAACAGCAGGAACAACACAACAAGGCTGTAGGTATAGGCCGTCGCACCCCGGAAATCGAATTCGAACTGCCCGAGAATCGGCGGGATGATGATCCCGAGCAGGCCATCAGCGCCGCCAGTGAGCCAGGCCATGCGATTGGCGATTTCGTGGAAAATGAGGGCGACTCCGAGCGTGATCATCAGGCGGGTGAGGTCGCTCCCGCGCAGGATCAGGAAGCTCGAAAAAAACCCCGCGATCCCGGCGATTCCGCCGGCGACCAGGAGCCCTACCACCGGCTCGCCGATGCCATGCTTCGCCATCAGCCCGGCCGCATAAGCGCCAAGACCAAAGAACGCGGCATGGCCGAGCGAGATGATCCCGGCAAAGCCGAGAATGAGGTCAATCGAAAGCGCGAACAGCCCGAGAATGGCAATTTCATTGAGGAGGAGATGCCGGTTCGGCATCAGCCAGATCAGCGAGAATGCCACGAGCCAGAAGGCGACTTCCGGCCAACGCCATTTTGTTTTGGCGAGCAGGAAGGCCTGCGGCGTCAGGGCCGGTTGGGTTGTTTTGATTTCAGAGGAGGACACTTCTCGGGACGACATGCGCATCGACGCCTCACTTCTCGCGGGAGAAGAGGCCCTGCGGCCTCAGCGTCAGGATCAGGATCATGACGGCGTAGATGAAAAAGGCACCAAACTGCGGCGCGAGATACTTGCCGGTGACATCGGTGATGCCAAGCAGCAGCGCGGCCAGTAGCGGACCGGTAAGGCTTGATGTGCCGCCAACGGTCACGACGATCAGAAAATACAGCATGAATTTCAGCGGGAACGTCGGATCGAGGCCGGTGATCTCGGTTGCGAGCGCGCCGCCGAGGCCTGCAAGGCCCGAACCCACCGCGAAGGTGATGGCAAATACCGAATTCACCGGAATACCAAGCCCGCGTGCGACACGCGGATCATCCACCGCCGCGCGCAGCCGTGCCCCGAACAGGCTCTTGGCGAGCACGATTTGTAGCCCGAGCGCCAGGAGGCCACAGATGACCACAATCAGCAGCCGGTAGCGCCCAATGCCGACGCCGAACACATCGAACTGGCCCTTGAGCGCCTCGGGCAGCTTGTAGAACTGCTGGCTCGACCCCATCAGGTAATCCATGCTGGCAATCGCCATGAAGACGAGGCCAATGGAGAAGAGCACCTGATCAAGGTGAGTGCGCCCGTAGAGGTGGCGATAGAGCGTCCGCTCCAGCACGAGACCAAGGGCTGCGGTCACGAAAAACGCCAACGGAAGCGAAAAAATGAAGGGTATCCCGAGCCAGTTGACCATCACCACCGTGGCATAGCCGCCCGCCATAGCAAAGGCGCCATGGGCGAGGTTGACGAAGTTCATCAGCCCGAGCGTGATCGCAAGCCCGCATGCCAGCACGAAGAGCAGCATGCCATAGGCAATCCCGTCGAAAAGAATGGTCAGCATGGCTTCCGGGCGTGTCCAGAGGGGAGGAAGACGCGCCCCGGTGAACCGGGACGCAGATGAAAAGGAGACTTACTTCTTTTTCTTGGCCGGGTCTTTCACGCCTTCGAAGGTCGAGAATTCAACGTTGTAGAGTTCGCCATCGACCTTCTCGACTTTGCGGACATACATGTTGAGCACAATTTCGCGCGTCTCCGGGTCGATTGAGACTGGCCCGCGCGGGCTTTCCCAGGCGGTGCCTTTCATGGCGTCCATCAGCTTCGTGCCGTCCGTCGTCCCGCCGGTTTTCTTGAGCGCCTCGTAGATCAGGTGCATGCCGTCATAGCCGGCGACGCCCATGAAGTTCGGACGCATGTTGGAGGCCTTCTTGAAGGCTTCAACGAAGGCCTTGTTCTTCGCGGAGGGATGAGCGGCGGAGTAATGATGCGCGGTAATCGCGCCGATGGCCGCATCGCCATAGCCGTTGATGATATCGTCATCGGTAACATCACCCGTGCCGATCAGCTTGATGCCGGATTTATCAAGCCCGCGCTCGACAAACTGCTTCATCACGGTCGCGCCAACGCCCGATGGCACGAAGACATAGAGTGCATCCGGCTGCGCTTCTTTCACGCGCTGGAGGAAGGCGGCGAAATCCGGGTTTTGGAGCGGTGCGCGGATCGAAGCCTCGACCTTGCCGCCGGCGGCTGTGAAGGTGTCGGCGAACCACTTCTCGGCATCATGCCCCGGGGCGTAATCCGAGACCAGCGTAACCACTTTTTTCACGCCGTTCTTGCTGGCCCAATCGGCCATCACGGAGGCTGCCTGCGGCAGCGTGAAACTTGTACGCGTCACGAAGGGTGAAGCCTCCGTGATCATCGAAGTCGCGGCGGCCATCACCACCATCGGCACTTTCGCCTGTGTCGCGAGCGGAACCGTCGACATGGCGAGCGGTGTGAGGCCGAAGCCGCCGAGGACGGAGACTTTCTCATTGACCAGCAGTTCCTGCGCGAGGCGGCGGGTCACGTCTGGCGTGCCGGTATCATCCTTGACGATCAACTCGATCTTCTTGCCCGCAACGGTCGCGCCATTCTGCGCCATATAGAGCTTGGCGGCGGCTTCGATCTGGCGGCCGGTGGAAGCGAAGGGGCCGGTCATCGGCAGGATCAGGCCGATCTTCACGACCTCCTGTGCCATGGCCATCGGCGCATAGCTGACTGCACCCGTAAGGATCGCGGAACCCAGAAGGCCCGCACGGATGATCGAACGTCTCGTGGTCATGGTGTTCTCCTCGGGTTCCCGTGTGGTCCGTTGACCGGACCTTGTGTGTTCTGGCGCCCGCCGGATCGGGGGCGCCGCATGTTCTTTTCAAGTGCACTCGACAAGCTGTTCCGAACGACTATGTCGCCCGGAATGCTGCGAAATCAACTCTCTTAGAAGAGTTCTTCCATCACCATCGGGAAGAGCCGCTGATACGCTTCGCCGTAGGTCATGGCGCGGCCGGAATTGCGCCCGCCCTGCATGCCGCGGTTAAGCGCGACACGGGTGTAATACTCCCAGAGATGCTTCTGCGCCGCGAGCACCTCGAAGGCGCGGCGCTTGGTCTCCCAGACGTCATCAATGTTGAGGATGACATTCGGCTTGTAGTTGCACTGCTCCGGCTGATGGGGTTCGAAGAGGAACACCGGCGGAGCGGTGTAGGCGCGGGTTGGGTCTGGCTTGTGGCCGGCGGCCTGCGCGATGATGCGGGCCTCCTGCGCAAGGCGCGTCGCTTCCGGATGGTCGATGTTGTACGGGTCCTGCAATGAGTGCGTCAGGATGAAGGACGGCTTGAGCTCGCGGTTGATATCGACAAGACGGTCGAGGATCGCTTCCGTGCCACGCAGCGGATAATCGCTGGCGTCGAAGAACTCGATCTCCGCACCAAGGATCGCGGCGGCACGCTCGGCTTCGTCCTTGCGCTGCGCCTTGACGTCCTCCAGCTTCACGCCTGCAGTCTTCCACGCCCATTGGCTTTCACCGCGCTCGCCATACGCCAGACAGGCGATCTTGACGCGATACCCTTTGGCCGCATGCTGCGCGATGGCGCCGCCGGCACGCCAGACGAAATCACCGGGATGGGCGGTGACGACCAGAGCCGTTTTCTGGGAATTCGACATGAGAAAGATCCTGTTTCGAACGTGATAGGAAGGTCCGGAGTTCGACATGCCGTCCGGATCGCGGGCGAGAATGGCCAATCACCATCAATGAATCAAATGATGTTTTCCATCGAATTCATGCGCCAATTGCATGAATGAAGCGCATTATCCATCCTGACGCATCTTGGTCTCGATCATCTTCTTGAGCACCTCGCCCGGCGCCGAAATCGGCGAGCCGCGCTTCATGACGATGCCGAGTGTACGGGTGATGCCGGGGTTGCGCACGGGCACCCCTGCAAGGTCCGGCGTCTTGCCAAGATCAACGGCGAGGCGGGGCACGATCGTCAGCCCGACACCCGCTTGAACAAGGCTTACGGCGGTCGCGACATGCTGAACTTCATAGCGCCAGCACATCTGTTCGCGTCGGCTGCCGAGCGCGTCGTCGATGATGATGCGGTTGCCGGTCCGTGTGCTGACACGCACCAGCGGCAGACCCGCGAGGTCGGACCAGCTTACTGTCTCGCGTCCGGCAAAGGCATGATCGGGCCGGCAGAGCAGGATGTAGGGCTCCTTGAGCAGCGGCTTGATTTCAAGATCCCAGCGGTTGGCAGAGACGATCGTGATCCCGAATTCCGCCTGCCCGGATTGCACCAGCTCTGCGATTTCATTGGAGGAATTGTCATGCACCCGCACGGTAAGGTCCGGGAACTGGCGGCTGAACTCCGAGAGCAGCCGCGGCAGATAATAGGTCGCAATCGTCGGCAGGCAGCCGATGGCGAGATGTTCGCTCCGCTCGCGCCCCTGCTGACGCAACGCTTCGTAGGAGGTCGCCATATCCTCCAGCATCCGGCGCGCGCTGGGGAGAAGCTCGATCCCCGCCGGGGTCAGCGCGACCTGCCGCGTGGTGCGTGTCAGCAGCTTGAGGCCGAGATCGTCCTCCAGCTTTTTCATCCGGTGGCTCAGCGCAGTTTGCGACAGGTTGAGATGCGCCGCCGCGCGGTGAAAGCTGCCACGATCGGCGATTGACAGGAATGCTTCAAGGCCAAGAAAGTCGATGCGCATGGCGGCTCCTGTTCAGGAGAGTCAGGTTCTTGCGTGAATTGCAAGCTCTTGCATGAAATGAATGCATGAATACCCAAAAACATCCAATTTGATTCACATCAAGCCCGCGTGCTCATGTCCTGACCTGAACATCGCATTTTTCTGAAGAAAGCCGCCTCATGTCCGCCTCCGAACCCGTCCGCGACCTTGCCCACCTCGGCCATGTCGAGATGTTCACCCCAAAGATCGAGGAGAGCTTGCGCTTCTTCATCGACATCATGGGCATGACGGAGAGCGGGCGCGAGGGCGACAGCGTCTACCTTCGCGCGTGGGATGACTACGAGTTTCATACCCTGAAGCTGACGGCGCGTAAGACGGCAGGCGTTGGGCATGTCGCCTTCCGTGCCATGAGCCCGGAGGCGCTTCAGCGCCGCGTCAAGGTGCTCGAAACGATGGGCGCGGGCCTCGGCTGGACCGAGGGCGATCTTGGTCACGGCCCTGCGTATCGCGCCCGCAATGCCGACGGGCATATCTTCGAGATCTATTACGACACGCGCTGGTACGAAGCGCCGCCGGAACTGAAACCCGCGCTGAAAAATCAGGCGCAACGCTACCCGGCGCGGGGATGCTCGGTTCGGCGGCTTGATCACCTCAATTTGCTGGTGCTCGACCCCAAGGAAACGCGGCTTTTCCTCGAACAGGGGCTCGGCATGCGCACCACCGAGCAAATCATTCTTGATAACGGGCAGGAGGCCGGAAACTGGCTGACCTGCACCAATAAGACCTATGACATCGCCTTCACCCGCGATTTTACCGGAACGCCGGGGCGTTTTCATCACGTCACCTATGCTGTCGATTGCCGTGAGGATATTCTGCGCGCGGCCGATGTTTTCCTCGAAAACGGTGTTTTCATCGAAACCGGACCGCACAAGCACGCCGTGCAGCAGACGTTCTTCCTCTATGTCTGGGAGCCTGGGGGCAACCGGGTCGAAATCGCAAACGCTGGCGCTCGCCTGATGATCGCGCCGGATTGGAAGCCGATCATCTGGACCGAGGCCGAGCGCAAGAAGGGGCAGGCCTGGGGGTTGAAGACCGTTGAATCCTTCCACACCCACGGTACGCCGCCGGTTGAGCATTCGTGAGAGACCACTAAGCTAACCCGCTACTCTCAAACTCAAGGCGATCCGATGACACAGGGCCAAGCGAAGACCGGTGGCGAAGTGAAAACGGGCGGTGCGGCGATTGTTGAGGCGCTCATCGCCAATGGCGTCGAGACGGTTTTCGGCCTTCCGGGCGCGCAGATGTATCCGTTTTTCGATGCACTCCAGCAGAACGCGGATCGCATCCGCACCTTCGGCGCGCGCCATGAGCAGACCTGCGGCTACATGGCTTTTGGCTATGCCCGTTCGACAGGGCGACCCGGCGTCTTCTCGGTTGTACCGGGGCCGGGTGTCCTCAACGCAACCGCCGCGCTGTGTACGGCGTTGGGCTGCAATGCGCCGGTGCTCTGCATCACCGGACAAGTGCCTTCCGCCTTCCTCGGCAAGGGGCGGGGTCATTTGCACGAGCTCCCGGACCAGCTGGCGACATTGCGGACGCTTACCAAGTGGTCGGCGCGGATCGAGCGCGTCGAAGATGCACCGGAAATCGTCAACGAGGCATTCCGGCAGATGCTCTCCGGCAGGCCCGGCCCTGTCGCGCTCGAAATGGCGTGGGATGTAATGGCCTCGCGCGCGCCGGTGATATCCTTGCCGGGCGCGATCATCCCGGCGGCGCCCGCGCCGTCAACTGAGGAAGTTGCCGCAGCTGCGCGTCTTCTTGTCGACGCGAAGCGCCCGATGATCATGACTGGCGCGGGCGCGCAACACGCGAGCAGTGCAATCCGCGCGCTGGCCGAGGCGCTTGATGCGCCGGTCGCGGCCCTGCGTGGCGGACGCGGCGTGATGCCCGAGGATGTCGAGCTTGGGATTTCTTCCTACACGGCATGGCGGCTCTGGCCGGAAACGGATGCGCTGCTTGGCATCGGTTCGCGCCTTGAGATGCCTTACATGCGCTGGGAGGGGATGATGAAACTCATCGACCGCCCCGCCGCGCCGCCGCATCTTATCCGCATCGATGTCGATCCCGAGGAAATGACACGGCTTGTTCCTCATGCCCCCATCATCGCGGACGCGGAAGCCGGGGCGGAGGCACTCCTCGCGGAGGTTCTGCGGCTTCGCGGCAGCGCAACGCCTTCAATGAGCAAGGGCATCCGCCAGCGCATCGCCGACGTGAAGCGCGAGGTGCGCACGGCCATCGAAAAGGTCCAGCCGCAACTTGGCTATCTCGACGTGATCCGAGAGGTTCTGCCCGGCGACGGGATCATCACGACAGAACTCAGCCAGGTCGGCTTCACCTCGTATTTCGGTTACCCGGTTCTGGCGCCGCGCACCTACATCACGGAGGGGTATCAGGGGACGCTTGGCTTCGGCTTCCCGACGGCCCTTGGCGTCAAGGCTGCGCACCCGGAAACGCCCGTGGTGTGCATCACCGGCGATGGCGGCTTCCTTTTCGCTGGTGCTGAACTCGCGACCGCGAAACAGGAGGGGATCGGTCTTGTCACGCTCCTGTTCAACAACGGCGCTTACGGCAATGTGCTGCGGGATCAGCAGGTTGGTTTTGGCAACCGCGTGATCGGCTCGGTATTGCAAAACCCTGATTTCTCTCTTTTCGCGAAGGCCTTTGGTGTCGAGACGCATCGCGTGACGTCGCCTGAGACGCTGCGGCCGATGCTGACAAAGGCACTCGCCACACGCGAACCGGTGGTGATCGAGATCATGGTCGAACAGGGCAGCGAAGTCAGCCCTTGGGAGTTCATCCACCCCAAGCGGACTTAATCAAAAAGCCTGAAATAAAGCCGGCAAATCAGGGAGTTGAAACGTGAAAATGGCAAGCTGGCGCAGCGGCGCGGCGACGGACTTTGGCCTGGTGGAGGAGGATGGTGCGCTTTCGAGCCTCGCGCATCGCTTTGCCGATCTCAAGGCCGTGGTTGAGGCGGGCGCGCCCGACGCCCTGTTGGGTATGGCGAAGGCGACAGGCCTGCGGCTTGGTGCGGTGACCCTGCTTCCGCCGATCCCCAATCCTGGCAAGATCCTTTGCGTCGGTGTCAATTATCCCGAGCGCAACGCCGAATATAAGGATGGTTCGGAGCTACCGAAATATCCGAGCCTCTTCGTGCGCTTCCCCGGCTCGTTTGTCGGGCACGAAACACCAATCCTGCGCCCGCCGGAATCCGAGCAGTTCGACTACGAGGGCGAGATCGTCGTTGTCGTCGGCAAGGGCGGACGTCGCGTCTCGGAGGCACAAGCGCACGCGCATATCTTCGGCTTCACGCTGATGAACGAGGGCTCGATCCGTGACTGGATCCGCCATGGCAAGTTCAACGTCACGCAAGGCAAGAACTTTGATCGCTCCGGCGCCATCGGGCCATGGATCGTGCCCATCAGCGCTGCGACGCCGCCTGATAATCTCACCGTCATGACCCGCGTCAACGGCGAGGAGCGCCAGCGCGGCAACACCGGCACGCTCGCGTTCTCCTTTGCGCGCATCATCGCCTATGTCTCGACCTTCACGACGCTGGAGCCGGGCGATCTGATTGCTACCGGCACGCCGCCCGGTGCCGGCGGCCGGTTTGATCCGCCGAGATGGCTCAAGCCCGGCGATGTTGTCGAGGTCGAAAGCCCCGAGATCGGGCTCCTCCGCAACACCGTCGAAGACGAGAAGGCGTGAACCATGCCCCATCTCATTCTTGAATATTCCGCCAATCTTGATGCTGATATCAACATCCGCGACCTCGCCCAGGCGCTGCACGAAACAGCGCTCTTGACCGGTGTGTTCCCGATCGGCGGTTGCCGGACGCGCATTGCCCGCCGCGACATCTACATCATCGGCGATGGCCATCCGGAAAATCGCTTCATCCATCTTCAGGCGCGCATCGGCGCGGGCCGTCCGCCTGAGGTGCGTCAGCAAGTCGCCGAGACGATTTTCGCTGCGCTGAAAGCGTTCGTGGTCGAGATCTTTGCCGCAAAGCCATTCGGTCTCACCTTCGAGATCGTTGAGATCGATCCCGTTGGTGCGCTGAAGCATAACAATCTGCACGAGATCATCGCCATGCGGCGGGAGGGGAAAACATCATGAGCAAAGCAGGCGGCCCGACTTTCGAGGCCAATCTCGCGCGTCTCCAGCCGCTTCTTGCCGCGCTGAAAAACGATGGTATCGGCCACCTCATCAATGGCCGGCGTGTCGAGAGCCAAACCACCTTCGAGACCATCTCGCCCACGGACCTCTCGGTGATCGCCCGCGTCGCACAGGGCACGGCAGAGGATATCGACCGCGCGGCGCAGGCGGCGAAAGCGGCATTCAAACCGTGGTCGAAATGGCCTGTCGAGAAGCGCCGCGCGATCCTCCACAAAATCGCGGATGGCATCGAGGCCAATGCCGAGGAAATTGCCATCCTCGAAAGCTGGGATACCGGGCAGGCCTATCGCTTCATGTCAAAAGCGGCGGTGCGCGCGGCAGAAAATTTCCGTTTCTTCGCGGATCGTGTGATCGAGGCCCGTGATGGGCGCAGCATGCCGACGCCGGACCACTGGAATGTCTCGACCCGCGTACCGATTGGCCCTGTCGGCATCATCACACCGTGGAATACGCCGTTCATGCTCTCGACCTGGAAGATCGCGCCAGCGCTCGCGGCGGGGTGTACCGTGGTGCATAAGCCGGCGGAATGGTCGCCGGTGACAGCGAATATCCTTGCCCGCATTTGCCGTGAGGCGGGGCTTCCCGATGGCGTGCTCAACACCGTGCACGGCCTAGGCGAAGAAGCCGGCAAAGCGTTGACCGAACATCCAGATATCAAGGCCATCGGCTTTGTCGGCGAAAGCGCGACCGGATCCGCGATCATGCGGCAGGGGTCGGCTACGCTCAAGCGCGTACACTTCGAACTCGGCGGCAAGAACCCGGTGATCGTGTTTGACGACGCCGCCCTTGATCGCGCGCTCGATGCGGTTGTCTTCATGATCTATTCGCTGAATGGCGAGCGTTGCACTTCCTCCTCTCGCCTTCTGGTGCAGGAGAGCATCGCGGAGGCATTTTCGGCCCGCATCGTCGAGCGCGTCAGGCGGATTAAGGTCGGTCACCCGCTCGACCCCGCGACCGAACTCGGCCCGCTGATCCATGCGCGGCACCACGCCAAGGTGTGTTCCTTTTTTGCGGCGGCGAAAGAGGAGGGCGCCATCATCGCCGCTGGCGGTGCTCCGCATGCCGGACCGGGCGGAGGACATTTCGTCGAGCCGACGCTGTTCACCGGTGCGGATATGGCGATGCGCATCGCCCGCGAGGAAATCTTTGGGCCGGTGCTGACGGTCATTCCGTTCAAGGATGAGGCCGATGCGATCCGCATCGCCAACGACGTTCGCTATGGTCTCACCGGCTATGTCTGGACCAACGACATGGGCCGTGCCTTGCGCGTCGCGGACGAATTGGAAGCCGGCATGATTTGGCTGAATTCGGAAAATGTCCGCCATCTTCCGACGCCTTTCGGCGGCATGAAGGATAGCGGAATCGGTCGCGACGGTGGTGATTATTCCTTCGATTTCTACATGGAAACCAAGAACATCTGCCTTGCGAAGGGCACCCACAGCATACCGAAGCTCGGCGCCTGATCGCCGGATCATAAAAAACCTGAAGAAACAGGAGAGGTTGATATGCCTGCGCCTAAGCACATTTTTGATCCGCCCTTCAATATCATCCGGTGCAGCCATGTGACGCTCGGCGTGACGGACCTCGCGCGGTCGCGCGCGTTTTATGAAGGTGCCCTTGGCCTTCATGTCGAGGAAGAAACGCAGGATGCGCTTTACCTGCGCGGCCTTGAGGAGCGGCAGCATCATTCGATCGTCCTGAAGAAGTCCGCCATGAGCGAGGCCCATCATCTCGGCTTCAAGGTCGGCTCGGAGGAAGACCTCGATAAGGCGGCGGCTTTCTGCAAGGCGAAGAGGCTTGTGCATGCCTTTGTCGAGCGGCCCTTTCAGGGGCGGACGCTTACCTTTATCGACCCCTATGGCACGCCGATCGAACTCTATTTCACGATGGAGAAACGCGAGATCCTGCTGCAGCAATACGGGCTCTACAAGGGCGTGCAGCCGCAGCGGCTCGACCATTTCAACATCTTCGCGCCGGATGTTCAGGGGTCGCTCGATTTTTACGCGGGCGTCGGCTTCCGCCTGACCGAATACGCCGAGGAGGATGGCCCGAAGGGGCGCATCGCAGCAGGCTGGATGCACCGCAAGGGCAATGTCCACGATCTTGCTTTCACCAACGGACGCGGCCCGCGCCTTCATCACACGGCCTACTGGGCGCCGACCCCGATGAATATCATCCACCTCTGCGATGTCATGGCGACCACGGGCTACCTGCCGAATATCGAGCGTGGACCGGGGCGGCATGGCATTTCCAACGCCTTTTTTCTCTATGTCCGTTGCCCGGATGGTCATCGGATCGAGATCTATTCGTCCGATTATCAAACGATGGACCCGGACCATGAGCCGATCCGCTGGTCACTGCGCGATCCGCGCCGGCAGACGCTTTGGGGTCAGCCGGCACCAAAATCCTGGTTTGAGGAAGGTTCGTCCTTTGCTGGCATCGAGCAGCGCGATGCGTTGTTCAAGGCCAATGTGATCGTGGCAAATTAGAGCCTGCTGAGCAAAAGTGGGAACCGGTTTTGCGTAACAGCATGCGACAAAACAAGAAGATCAAGCGAGGCCGTTATGCTGACGTCGGATGACATCAAGACCGCTGCTCAAAGCCTCGATCAGGCCGAGCGTTCACGCCAGCAGATCGGCCTCCTGAGCCTTGCCTATCCGGGCATGGCGCTGGATGAGGCCTACGCCATCCAGCGTGCCTGGGTGGGTCTGAAGCAAGCGGCGGGGCGACGGATCATCGGCCACAAGATCGGCCTCACAAGCCGCGCGATGCAGCAGGCGCTCAATATCGCCACACCCGATTCCGGCGTGCTTTTCGATGACATGCTGTTCGAGGATGCTGGCGAGGTGCCGACGAACCGTTTCATTGCGACGCGCATCGAGGCGGAACTCGCCTTCGTCCTGAAGCGTGATCTCGCGGGTGAAAACTGCACGATTTTCGATGTGATGAACGCGACGGATTACGTGGTTCCCGCGCTCGAAATTCTCGATACGCGCATTCTCCGCGCTGACCCTGCAACCGGCAAGGCGCGGATTATCGTCGATACCGTGGCGGATAATGCCGCCAATGCCGGCATCGTGATTGGCGGCCGGCCGATGAAGCCGGATGCGCTCGATCTTCGCTGGGTCGGCGCGATTGTCTCGAAAAACGCGGCGGTGGAGGAAACTGGCCTCGCCGCTGGCGTGCTCAACAATCCCGCGAGCGGCATCGTATGGCTGTTGCGCAGGCTCGCGATGCAGGAAGGCAAGGGGCTAAAGGCGGGAGAAATCGTGCTCTCTGGCTCCTTCATCCGCCCCATCGAAGCGCGCAAGGGCGATACGATCCATGCGGATTACGGCCCGATGGGCTCAGTCTCCTGCCGTTTCGTGTGAGACGCGGCAGGCGCATTTTCTTCATGGAAGCCAGTATCCACACCGCATGAAAATGCTCTAGTCTGACCAACTGTGATCACAGCGTCAGAGGACGCCCGCCGGAGAAGACCCGCCATGCCGCTCGATATCGCCTCGCACCTCCAGCCCGAAAAGGCGCTTCCGGTTAATGCCGCTGAGGCCCATCTCGTCGGGCGTGTCTGGCGGCCTGATGTAGACGGGCCATCCGTGGTGACGCTGCGCGATGGCAATCTCATCGATATCACCGCGAGCTTCGCAACCGTCAGCGAACTTTGCGAAGCGGAAGACCCTGCGGCTGCTCTGCGTTCTGCCCGCGGCGAAACGCTTGGTCCCATCGGCCCGATTCTCGCCAATTCAGCGCCGGATACGCGCGATCCTGCCCGCCCATGGCTGCTCTCTCCCACGGATCTTCAGGCCCATAAGGCCGCTGGCGTGACTTTCGCGATCTCGATGCTCGAACGCGTCATCGAGGAAAAGGCGCGTGGCAATCCCGCAGCGGCCGAGGCTATTCGCGGCGAGATCACCGCGCTGGTGGGCGATGATCTCAGTCAACTCAAACCCGGTTCGCCCGAGGCGATGCGTCTCAAGGACGTGCTGATCGCCCAAGGCGCATGGAGCCAGTATCTCGAGGTCGGGATCGGGCCGGACGCCGAGATTTTCACGAAGTCCCAGCCGATGTCCGCCGTCGGAACGGGCGCGGATGCCGGGCTTCACCGGGTCTCGACATGGAATAACCCGGAGCCGGAGGTTGTGCTGGTCGTCACATCCGATGGCCGGATCGTCGGGGCGACGCTTGGCAATGATGTCAACCTTCGCGATGTCGAGGGGCGTTCAGCACTTCTCCTCGGCAAGGCGAAGGATAACAACGCGTCCTGTACACTCGGCCCGTTCATCCGCCTGTTCGACGCCAAGTTCTCACTTGATGATGTGCGGCGGATGGAATTGACCCTCGTTGTTGAAGGCGAGGATGGTTTCGTGATGCACGGCGCCTCCAACATGTCGAAGATCAGCCGTGATCCAGCGGATCTCGCGCGGCAGATGCTGGGCCCGCATCACCAGTACCCGGATGGTGCGATCCTTTTTCTCGGCACGCTCTTCGCGCCGACGAAGGATCGCGGTGCGCCGGGCAAGGGGTTCACCCATGCTCTTGGCGATCTCGTGACGATCGCGACGCCGAAGCTCGGCGCGCTCGTCAACCGAATGAAAACTAGTGACGAATGCCCGCCCTGGACCTTCGGAACCCGCGCCCTGATGGCCAATCTGGCCAAGCGCGGTGTGTTGAAATAGCCCAACCGGCTCTGGTAGAGAGCCGGTCTAGGAGCGAATTCGACGCCGAACAGGGCCTTGAAGAGGCCCGATGTGAGGGAAAAAGAAATCAAGCAGCTTCGGGCGCTGACATGATGAGGTGGCTCACATCATCAGGCCTCAGGCCCTCATTGACGAGTTCATGCACCTTGCGGCCGCCTTTGAGGATCGCGATGCGCGTCGCCAGAGCCACAACATCGCGCATGTTGTGACTGATCAGGATCACCGTGCGCCCCTCGGATTTGAGGTGGCGGATCAGGTCGAGAACTTGTGCGGTTTCCTTCACGCCGAGCGCGGCGGTGGGTTCGTCCATAATGATGACATCGGCATTCCAGCGCAGCGCACGGGCAATGGCCACCGCTTGCCGCTGGCCGCCGGAGAGCCGCTCGACGGGGCGGCTGACATCGGTGATTTTCACCGAGAGACGTTCGAGATAGCCTTGCGCCTCACGCGCCATGCGTGCCTTGTCGAGCATCTTGAGGAAGGGTAGCCCGATACTGCGCAGATGCTCCGCGCCGAGAAACACATTCGCGGCAATCGAAAGGCGCGGTGCCAGCGCGAGATCCTGATAGATCGTCGCAACACCCTGCTGCAGCGCATCCTGCGGCGTCCGGAACCGCACATCGCTCCCCCTGAGCCGCAAGGTGCCGGAGGTGGGTTCTTCCGCGCCGGACATGATCTTGATCAGCGTTGATTTGCCGGCACCGTTATCGCCGCAGATCGCCAGAACCTCGCCTGCGAAAACGGTGAGATCAACGCCGCGCAAAGCCTCCACCGCGCCGTAATTCTTGGTCACGGCGCGGAGAGCATAGATCGGTTCGTCTGAAGCTGTCACAGGCTGTGCCGGGTCACTTCAGGAACTTCGAAACATTGGTCTTGTCGACCACGACGGCGTCCACGAAGAGGTAGGGGCCGGAGGCCACGCTCGATGCTGGCTGCTTCTTAACCGCGATGCTATCGACAGCATCGACCGCTTTCGCACCCATGTCCTCGAAGGGAATAGCGACGGTCGCGAGCAGCGTCGATTCCGGGTCGGCAATGCGGCGGTAGGTCTCCGCGCCACCGTCGACCGAGATCAGCGGGATCTGGCCCTTCTTGACGCCCTGCGCCTTGAGAAGATCATCGATCACATAGGCCTGCCCGTCAAACGAAGCCCAGATGCCGTTGATCTTGCCCTGATTTTGCAACAGCAGCGCCTGCACGCCGCTTTTCACATCGTCACGCCAGCTCTGGGTGCGCGCCATGGTGTGCTTGCCGATTTCCTTGAGCGCGGTGTTCTCCGAGAGCACGGTATCGAGCACCTTGCCGCGAATGCGCGTCGCAACATTGGCCTCGAACCGCACAGTCAGGAGGTTGCCGACATAACCCATCTGGCCGAAGAGCGCGAGCGCGGCATCCGCGCCGATCTTGTATTCGTTCGCCTGGATGTCGAACAGCGCATGCGGGCCGGAGCCGGACATCACGGTGATCACCGGAATTCCCTTTTCCTTTGCAGCCTTGAATTGCGCATCCGCCTCGACCGGCTTGCCCATGGCAACGATGATGGCATCGACCTTCTTGGCAATCAGCGCTTCGAACTGCTCGGCATGCTTCGGCAGGGCGCCTTCCGAGTTGAGCAACGTCACGTTCCAGCCGCGCGCCTTGGCCGCCGCAGCTGCCGCGTTGGCAACGCGGGCATGCGTTTCCGACGAGAACTGGAAGCCGATCACGCCGAGTTCGAAGGCGTTTGCGGCACCCAAACTCCAGCCCAGCGCGAGGGTAGCGGCAGCGAGGGTCTTGAGGCGGTTCATCCTGTTTCTCCTGTCGGATTTCATTGCACGTATTAGACCTTGAATGCGGCCCGTTTGACAACACTCGCCGAGAAGGCGACCGAGCCGATGATGATGACGCCAAGCGCCATATCCTGCACGAAATAAGGCACACCCATCAGCACCAGCCCGTTGCCAAGCACCTTGAGCACGAAGGCCGCGAACACCGTGCCGGCAACATTGGCCTTGCCCGGCTCGATCATTGTCATGCCAAGCAGCACCGCCGCGATGGCGTAGAGGAAGTAATCACCGGCCATGCCTGGTGCGGCGGAGGAAAGGTTCGCCGCCAGCAGCACCGCCGCAATGCCGGCGAACAGCCCGCAGAGGATAAGGCCGAGCCGCTTCATCCGCTTGGTGGCAATGCCCGCGAGGCGTGCAGCCTCATCGGCTTCCCCGGTCGCGATCATATGCGCGCCGGTGCGGGTCCATTTGAGGAAGATGTAGGCGAAGAGCGTCGCCGCGACGAGGAACCACACGAGGTTCGGCACGCCGAGGGTCATGCCGCGCGCAAGCCCGGTAAAGCCGGTCGGCCAGCGCCCGACAAAGCTGACGCCTTGCGTGATCATGAAGGCAAGGCCCTTCGCAATCGCTGCCATGCCCAGCGTGGCGATGAGCGAAGGCACTTTCAGCACGGTGACGACGAACCCGTTGCAGGCACCGAGCGCGGCACCCGCCGCCAGCGCAATGCCGGTCGCAAGCCAGGGATCAACCTTAGACTGGATCATCCAGCCTACCAGCACGGCAACAAGGCTCGCGACTTCCGCGATCGAGAGATCAAGTTCCGAGACCGTCAGTGCGAAGGCAAAACCGAGCGCGAGAATGGCAAGAAAACTCGTATCCTTGACGACGTTGAGAAGGTTCGTCGGACTGGCGAAGTTCGGTGCGAAGACAAGAAAGAACGCGATCAGCATCAGCCCGGCGATGGCGGTGCCGAAGCGCTCGATAATAGACCTCATGGTACCCGGTTCCCCCGCCAGTCGGCCAGACGCGCGCTGATCGGCGTCAGGGCCTGTTCCGCCTCGCGATAGAGCGCGAACAGGCGCGCATAATCGGCAGAACGGATCGCATCCGGCAAGTAGGTTTTTCGCACGCGGACGAGAGCCTCCTGCGCAGCGGCTAGCGTGGGGTAACGTCCGATGGCGGTCTGTGCAACAATCGCCGCGCCGAGGAGGCCGACCTCCTGCGCTTCCACGACCGAAATGGCCCGCCCGAGAACATCCGCCTTGATCTGGCACCAGATGGAGTTCGCTGCGCCGCCTCCGCCGAAGCGGATGTCGCACACTGTTGTCTGAGTGGCTGCCTCCGCACGGTCGAGGACGATCCGGTTGAGAAACGCAACGCCCTCCATGACCGCATAGGCGATATCCACCGGCCCGTGCCGCCGGTTGAGGCCGATCATGGCACCACGCAGGGCGGGGTTCCAGTAGGGTACGCGTTCGCCTTGCAGGTAAGGCAGGAACAGCAGTGGATCAGGATCGCGCGGCGTTGCCAGCAGCGCTTCGAATATTGTGGGATCGGGACACCCCAGAACACCGAGAAGCCATGCCAGCGTATCGCCGCCGCATTGGCTCGGACCGCCGAGTTGCGTCAGGCCATCGCCCCAATCGACTCGCATCAGGCCTTCGGCGGTGGCGCCGCTGGTCGAGACAAGGCCAAAAACTTCTGTCGTCCCGGTGAGGTTATAGCCAAAGCCGGGACGCATCGCGCCAAGGCCGACCACGCTTGCCCAGGTATCGTTCGCCATGGTGATTACCGGGCAGCCGGCGAGCCGCGCCAGCGCGCCGGGATGGCCAAGCCGGACTTTCCCCATGATGGAGACCGGCGCCTGCAACGGTGGGACAAGGTCTTCGCGCAAACCTGATGCGGCGACGAGCGAAAGACCATTTGGACCCACAACTCCAGCTGCCAACAGCCGCGCGAGCGATACCGGATCGCTGCTGATGATGCCGGTGAGTTTGAGATTGAGGTCGTCCTTGGGATCGAGAACCGCGACGGCTTTTGACAGTCGCTCCGGTTCATGGCGGGCGAGCCAGAAGAGCCGCGCGAGCGGATGATAGGCGTTGATCTCCCGTGTCTCGGGATGGGTCTCCGGCAGGAGCGCCCGCAAATCCGCGAGCGTTTCACCGGCGCGGATATCATTCCAGAGGATCGCCGGGCCGGTCGGGCGCCCCGCACCATCGACCATCACCTGCGCGCGCGTAAACCCGGAAATCGCGATGGCCGTGACGCGGGAAAACAGGTCGGGCGCCTCGCGGGCCAAAGCGTTCGCACAATGGCAAAGCGCCTCCCACCAGAGATCGGGATCACATTCCGCCCAACCTGTCGCACTGGCCTGAACAGCGGGCGGGATGGCATCGAGGTGGGCGATTTCGCCATCCGCCGTCACCAGTGCAGCGCGGAACGTCGTGCTGCCGAGATCAACCGCGAGCGTGATGCTCATCGCGGCGCCTCAGCCACGCACCCCTCGCGAGAAGGGCTGTTCGATATCGCGAGATTCAGAGTCTGTCCGGTCATTGCCCGCGCAATCGACCACCTCACCCGGCGAATGGCAACCCAAACCGACACGCGGTGCGAAAATTTCCGCACCGCGTCCACCGTTGCGCTGTCAGAGGCTTGGCAGATCGAGCCCGTTCGCGCGGGCGCAATCGATGGCAATGTCGTACCCGGCGTCGGCGTGGCGCATTACGCCCGTCGCCGGATCATTCCAGAGCACGCGGGCGATGCGCCGTGCGGCATCCTCGGTGCCATCGCAGCAGATCACCATGCCCGAATGCTGCGAGAAGCCCATGCCGACGCCGCCGCCGTGATGCAGCGAAACCCATGTCGCGCCGGAGGCACAATTGAGGAGCGCGTTCAGCAGCGGCCAGTCGGAGACGGCATCCGAGCCATCCTTCATCGCCTCGGTCTCGCGGTTGGGGGAGGCGACCGAACCGGAATCAAGATGGTCACGTCCGATGACGATGGGCGCCTTAAGCTCGCCCGAAGCCACCATCTCGTTGAACGCGAGGCCGAGCTTGTGGCGATCGCCGAGACCCACCCAGCAGATGCGTGCCGGCAGGCCCTGGAACTTGATGCGCTCCTTCGCCATATCGAGCCAACGATGGAGATGTTTGTTATCGGGCAGCAGCTCTTTGACCTTGGCGTCGGTCCTGTAGATGTCCTCCGGGTCGCCCGAGAGCGCAGCCCATCGGAAGGGGCCGATACCCCGGCAGAACAGCGGGCGGATATAGGCCGGCACAAAACCGGGAAAATCGAAGGCATCCGCGACGCCGTCTTCCAGCGCCATCTGGCGGATGTTGTTGCCGTAATCGACCGTGGGGATACCCTGTTTGTGGAAGTCCAGCATGGCACGCACATGCGTCGCCATCGAGTGCTTCGCAGCGGTCGTGACGGCTTTGGGATCGGCGGTGCGCTTGGCCTCCCATTCCGCCAGGGTCCAGCCCTTCGGAAGATAGCCGTTCAGCGGATCGTGCGCCGAGGTCTGATCGGTCACGCAGTCGGGGCGGATGCCGCGCCGCACAAGCTCGGGAAAGACATCGGCGGCATTGCCGAGGAGGGCGACCGAAATCGCCTTCTTCTCCTTGCCGGCCTTTTCGATGATCGCGAGGGCATCATCAAGGTCCTTGGCCTGCACGTCGACATAGCCGGTGCGGAGGCGGAACTCGATGGAGGAAGGACGGCACTCGACCGCGAGGCAGGAGGCACCGGCCATGGTCGCGGCGAGCGGTTGCGCACCGCCCATGCCGCCGAGGCCAGCGGTCAGGATCCAGCGCCCTGAAAGGTCGCCCCCGTAATGCTGGCGCCCCATCTCGACGAAGGTTTCGTAGGTGCCCTGAACGATGCCTTGCGACCCGATATAGATCCATGAGCCGGCCGTCATCTGGCCGTACATCATAAGACCCTTCTTATCGAGTTCGTTGAAGTGATCCCAGGTTGCCCAGTGCGGTACCAGATTGGAATTGGCGATCAGCACGCGCGGTGCATCGGCATGGGTGCGGAAGACGCCAACGGGCTTGCCCGATTGGACGAGTAGCGTCTGGTCTGCCTCCAGCCGCTTCAGTGCAGCAACGATGCGATCAAAGCTCTCCCAGTCACGTGCCGCGCGGCCGATGCCGCCGTAGACCACGAGTTCGCCGGGCTTTTCGGCAACATCCGGGTCGAGGTTGTTCATCAGCATCCGCAAGGGCGCTTCGGTGAGCCAGCTCTTGGCGGAAATCTCAGGTCCGTGGGGCGCACGGATGGTGCGGGCGTTGTCGATACGGGTCATGGAACTCTCCGTCAGGTCGCGGAACGGGCAAAATCGAGGCAGGTCTCGAGAATATGGGTGAGGGCGTTGCGCATCGGTGCGGCGTAAGCCGGATCATAGCTGCTCGGCCAGTTGGCCGCGCTCACGGGGCCGATGGTTTCCGGCATGTAGCCCCGGCAAGCGAGTTCCATCTGTACGGCGTGAATGCCGTTCTCAGGTGCACCGAAATGGCGGGTAATATAGCCGCCCTTGAACCGCCCATTGGAAACGCGGCTGAAGGCTGTGGCGTCGCAAAGCCGTTCGATACGCTTTTGCAACTCGGGGTGACAGGAGGCGCCAGAATTGGTGCCGAGGTTGAAATTCGGCAACTCCCCTTCGAAAAGCCTCGGAATGACCGATCGTATCGAATGGCAATCGTAGATCACCACGCGCGGATGGAGCCCGCGCAGGCGCGCCAGTTCCTGCGTCACCATCGCGTGATAGGGGTCGAAATAAGTCTCGCGCCGATGCGCAATTCCCGAGGCATCGGGTGCATGGCCGTCGCGATAGAGCGGCTCACCGTCAAAGGTTGTCGTCGGGCAAAGCTCGGTCGTCGCCTGACCGGGGTAGAGCGAGACGCCGGAGGGATCACGGTTGACGTCAATGACGGTACGCGAAATCGTCGTGCGGACGATGGTCGCGTCGAGGTCGGCGGCGAAATCGTAGAGCTTGTCGATCCACCAGTCGCAATCCTTGCGCGCGAGCCAGGGCGAGACGAGCCCCGGCAGAAACTCTGGCGGAATCTCGGTTCCGGTATGCGGCAGGCTGACGAGAAGCGGCGCCTTGCCTTGCCTCAGGGTGATCCAGTCCGGTGTCATCGGGTCTCTCTAGTCAGGGCGGGCAGCAGACGGAAGCTCGCGGCGTTGAGCAAATCCCCGTTCGCGACAAGGCGCGTGGCGGCTTCGATATCCGGGTGGAAATGCCGGTCTTCCTCAAGATGCGCGACCTCCGCGCGCAACAAGGCGCGTGCCGCCTCCAGCGGGGGACTGGACGTGAGTGGCGCGTGAAAATCGCAGCCTTGCACGGCGGCGAGATATTCGATCGCCACGACGCCGCGCGCATTCTCCGCCATCTCAAGGAGACGTCGCGCGCCATGCGCCGCCATCGAGACGTGATCCTCCTGATTGGCGGAGGTCGGGATCGAATCCACACTCGCGGGGTAAGCCCGCTGCTTGTTCTCGGAGACGAGCGCGGCAGCCGTCACCTGCGGGATCATGAAGCCGGAATTGAGCCCCGGCTTCGGCGTGAGGAACGCGGGCAGGCCGGAAAGCGCCGGGTCCACAAGCATGGCGATCCGCCGTTCGGCAAGGGAGCCAATTTCACACAGCGCCAGCGCGATCATATCTGCCGCGAAAGCCACCGGCTCGGCATGGAAATTCCCGCCCGAGAGCGCTTCGCCGGTATCGGCGAAAATCAACGGGTTATCCGAAACGCCATTGGCCTCGGTCTCGAGCGTTGTCGCCGCCTGTCGCAAGAGGTCGAGCACAGCGCCCATCACCTGCGGCTGGCAACGCAGGCAATAGGGGTCCTGCACGCGCTCGTCGCCGACGAGGTGCGACGCGCGGATTTTCGAACCGGCCATCAGGTTACGAAGCGCGGTCGCGGTTTCGATCTGGCCGCGATGCCGTCGGAGCGCGTGAATGCGCGGGTCGAACGGCGTATCCGAGCCGCGCGCGGCATCGGTGGAGAGCGCCCCCGTGATCAGCGCAGACTGGAACAGTGTCTCGGCCTCAAAGAGCCCGGCGAGGGCGTAGGCGGTCGAGAATTGCGTGCCGTTGAGCAGCGCCAGCCCTTCCTTGGGGCCGAGGGTGAGGGGTTTCAGCCCGGCTTTTGCGAGCGCCGCCTTCGCCTCGACCTGCTTTCCTTCAACGAAGAACGCCCCGACGCCGATCATCGCAGCGGTCATATGCGAGAGCGGCGCAAGATCGCCCGAAGCGCCCACGGACCCCTTGCACGGCACCACAGGTGTCAGGCCCTTGTTGAGCAGCGCTTCGAGCATGCGGATGGTAGCCATGCTGGCGCCGGATGCGCCCTGTGCGAGACTTGCGAGTTTGAGCGCCATCATTAGTCGTGCGACCGGCACGGGCATGGGCGCGCCGGTGCCGGCGGCATGGCTCAGCACGATATTGCGCTGGAGAGTCGCAAGGTCTTCCGAGGCGATGCGCACCATCGCGAGTTTGCCGAAGCCGGTATTGATCCCGTAAACCGGCTCACCCTTAGCCAGAATGGCATGGACCGCCGCCGCCGAGCGCTCGATGGCGGCATGGCATGCCGTATTCAGGCTGGCGCGCGCGCCCTCGTAAATGCGGCGCCAGTCGGCGAGCGTCACGGTGCCGGGTGTCAGGGTGAGCGTGGTCATAGGCCTCTCCGGATGCGGGTATGGAGCGGGTTGAACCCGATGCGGTAGACAAGTTCGGCTGGCGTCTCGATGTCCCAGATCGCAAGATCGCAGGACTTGCCGACTTCCAGCGTGCCGATCTCATCAAGCTTGCCAAGCGCGCGCGCGGCTTCTCGCGTCACCCCGGCAAGGCATTCCTCGACCGTAAGGCGGAAGAGAGTCGCGCCCATGTTCATGGTCAGGAGCAGCGAGGTCAGCGGCGAGGAGCCGGGGTTACAATCCGTTGCCAGCGCGATTTTCGTGCCGGCCTTGCGGAAGAGCTCGACGGGCGGCTTTTGCGTTTCGCGGATGAAATAGAACGCGCCCGGCAGCAGCACCGCGACGGTGCCGGCCTTGGCCATGGCTGCCGCGCCCGTCTCGTCGGTGTATTCGAGGTGATCCGCCGAAAGCGCGCCGAACCGTGCCGCCAGCGCCGCCCCGCCGAGGTTCGACAGTTGATCGGCATGAAGCTTCACCGGCAGGCCGAGCTTTCGCGCCGTCTCGAAAACGCGGGCAGTCTGCTGAAGCGAAAACGCAATGCCCTCGCAGAAGGCATCAACCGCATCGGCGAGCCCTTCGGCCGCAATCGCGGGCAGAACTTCGTCACAGAGCCGCGCGATATAGGTGTCCTTGTCACCCGCTGCTTCTGCCGGCAGGGCATGCGCGCCAAGGAAGGTTGTCGCGACGCTGACATCGCGGATTTCCCCAAGACGCCGCGCTGCCCGCAGCATCTGTGCCTCGGTGTTCAAATCAAGCCCGTAGCCGGACTTGATCTCCACCGTCGTGACACCCTCAGCGAGCAGGTGATCTAGACGGGGTAAGGCGCTGGCCACCAGCGTTTCAAGGCTCGCGGCGCGCGTGGCGGCAACGGTCGAGAGGATACCGCCACCGGCGCGGGCGATCTCCTCGTAGCTCGCTCCGGCAAGGCGCAACTCGAATTCCTTTGCGCGGTTGCCGCCGTAGACAAGGTGCGTATGGCAATCGACGAGCCCCGGCGTGATCCAGCGTCCCTCGCAGTCGATCGTCTCTTTGGCGATCGGGCCAACGGGCAAATCCGCCTCCGGGCCGACATAGATGATGCGGCCACCTCGGCTTGCAAGGGCACCCTGCTCGATGACGCCAAGGCCGGGTTGACGCTCCGCCATCGTCGCGATCCGGGCATTGCGCCAGAGGCGGTCGAACGGCATGATACCCTCCCGAGGTGATGTTTATTTGTCTATACATAATAGCGATGCTGGGCTAGTGTCCAGCAGTTTTTGGAACCCCTGCTGGAAGGCGGCCGCGAGGCCGGAAGGATCATGCGCAGCCTGCATTTTGACGCGGCCCTGCTCCCGGAGGGATGGGCGAGGAATGTTCGTGTCGGCGTTGAAGAGGGTGTCATCGTCGAGGTCGAAAGCTATGCGACGCCGACGCCGACGCAAGCCGGAATCGCTCTGCCCGGCCTGGCTTCCCTGCATAGCCATACCTTTCAACGCGGCATGGCCGGGCTCGGCGAGACGCGTGGGCCGACCTCGGACAGTTTCTGGTCGTGGCGGCAGGTGATGTATCGCTTCCTCGGCGCGCTGACGCCGGAGGATGTCGAGGCCATCGCCGCCTACGCCTTCATGGAAATGCTGGAGACCGGTTTTACTGCCGTTGGTGAATTCCATTATCTCCATCACGGTATTGGCGGCGTGCCTTACGCCAATATCGCCGAGCACGCCGAGCGCATCGCCGCAGCGGCAGAGGAGACCGGGATCGGCCTCACGCTGCTGCCGGTGTTCTATGCGCAGGGCGGCTTTGGTGCCGCGCTTCCCACGGAAGGACAGCGGCGCTTCATCAATGATCCCGAGGCTTACGCCCGGCTGTTCGAAGGCTCGAAACGGGCCATTGCGCCGCTTGCGGATGCGAATATCGGCATTGCACCGCACTCCTTGCGCGCTGTGACGCCCGAAAGTCTTGCGGCACTTCTGAAGGCACATCCAACAGGGCCGATCCACATCCACATTGCAGAACAGATGCGCGAGGTTGAGGATTGCATTGCCTGGAGCGGGCGGCGTCCGGTCGAATGGCTCTATGATCACGTCGCGGTCGATCAGCGGTGGTGCCTGATCCATGCGACGCACATGACCGAAGCGGAAGGGCGCGCGGTGGCGCGCTCCGGTGCTGTCGCAGGGCTCTGCCCGATCACCGAGGCGAACCTCGGCGACGGTATTTTTGACGCGCCGACCATGCTCACCGCAGGCGGACGCTTCGGTGTCGGCACCGATTCCAACGTTGAGATCACAGCTCCGGGCGAATTGAAACTGCTCGAATACAGCCAGCGCCTCGCGCTGCGTGCCCGCAATATTTTCCCCGAAAAGGAAGGCCAATCCACGGGTCTCGCGCTCTATCGGGGCGCGCTTTCGGGCGGCGCGCAGGCACTTGATCGCGAGATCGGCCGGATCGAGAAGGGGTTCCGCGCAGATATCGTCGTGCTGGATGCGGACCATCCCGATCTGGTCGCTGTGAACGGAGATCGCTGGCTTGATTCCTATCTTTTTGTTGCAGGTGCGCGCGCCGTTCAAAGCGTGTATGTCGGCGGCATCGAGCGGGTGAATGCAGGGCGCCATCTCGCGCGTGAAGCTATCACGCGGCGCTACACCAAAGCGCTCACGCGTCTTGCGGCGCTCTAGCCTACCCGGAGCCTTCCCTTGAATATCGAAGCCCCCCTGCCGCGTTATCTCGCCATCGAGCGCGATCTTCAGGCCAAGATTGCGAGCGGTGAATGGGGGCCAGGCGCGCGCGTGCCGGCGGAGCACGAGTTGCAGGCACAATACGATTGCTCGCGCATGACCGTGAACAAGGCGCTCTCGGCGCTCGCGAAAGCTGGTCTGGTGATCCGTAAGCGTCGCTCCGGCTCGTTTGTCGCAAGCCCGAAATCGCAGGAAACCATCCTCTCGATCCATGACATCAAGGCTGAAATTCTCGCGACGGGTCGAAAGTATCGCTTCGAAATCCTCTCACGGGAGGAGCGCCGGATTACGGCGGAGGATGCCGCCCGACTCGCCGTGCCCGCGCGCGGCAAGGTGCTCGCGCTGACCGTGATGCACTACGCTGGCAACCGGCCTTTCGTTTTTGAAGAGCGGCTGATGAACCTTTCTGTGGTTCCTGCGGCCTCCACTGAAGCATTCGAGGATTCTCCACCCGGTACTTGGCTGTTGAATGTCGTGCCTTGGACCAATGCCGAACATGTCATTCAGGCAGATCTCGCCAGCCCGTTGATTGCGGAGAAGCTCGAGATCGCCCGCAAGGCGGCCTGCCTCGTTATCGAGCGGCGGACGTGGCAGGGTGAGGCGACCATCACCTGGGTCCGCCTCTCCTATCCCGGTGAGCGCCACCAGCTCACGAGCCACTTCCGGCCTGGTGGGAATGTGGGGGTATAACCCGCTTCAATGCGCCGCTGCCAGCACAGCCTCGGCTCGGATTTCCTCGGTCAGACGTGCCTTGAGGCTTGAGAACTCCGGCGAGGTTTTCAGCGTGTAGTGGCGCGGATAGGGCAGGTCGATGGCGATGTCAGCCTTGATCCGTCCCGGCCTTGCGCTCATCACGAGGCAGCGCGAGGCGATGAAAATCGCTTCCTCGATATCGTGTGTGACGAACAAAACCGTCTTTTTCTCGCGCTCCCAGATGCCGAGCAGCAGCTCCTGCATCAGCGCGCGGGTCTGGTTGTCGAGCGCGCCGAAGGGCTCGTCGAGCAGCAGCACGGCGGGGTCATTGGCGAGCGCGCGAGCAATCGCGGTGCGCTGCTGCATGCCGCCAGAAAGCTGTTTCGGGTAGTGATTTTCGAAGCCCTTGAGGCCAACCCTGTCGATATACGCCGCGACGATGTCGCGCGCTTCCATCGGGTTCATGCCCTTTTCGGTAAGGCCGAAGGCGATGTTCTCGGAAATGGTTAGCCACGGAAACAAAGTGTAGCTCTGGAACACCATGCCGCGATCCGGTCCCGGCCCGGTGATCTTGCGGCCATCAAGCGTTATGGTGCCGGAGGTAGGCCGGTCAAGTCCGGCGATCATCCGGAGCAGCGTCGACTTGCCGCAGCCCGAGGGGCCGAGAATCGTCACGAAATCATTGTCCCCGACGCTCAGCGAGGTTGGCTGCAAAGCGGTGACCGCTGCACCGCCATGCACACCCGGAAAGACCCGGCTCAGGTTCTCGACGATGAGCTTGCTCATGCCAGCCTCCCAATCATGCAAGTCGTCCAATCATGCCAGTCGTCCAATCATGCCAGTCTCCAGGGGAAGAGGCGCCGGTTGACCAGCTTGAACAGAAAATCCGACACGAGACCGATCACGCCAATGACGATGATGCCGAAGATGATCTGCCCGGTCGCCATCAGCGCCTGAGAGTCTATGATCATATGGCCGATGCCGGCTGAGGAGCCGATGAGCTCAGCGACAATAACGTAGGTCCAGGCCCATCCGAGGACGAGGCGAAGGATTTCCGCGATCTCCGGCGCATTCATCGGGATCAGCACGCGGCGTACAACCGAGCGGTCGCCCGAACCGAGCGTATACGCCGCCTCCACGAGATCACGCCGCGTATTGCCGACAACGACCGCCACCATCAGCACGATCTGGAACACG
Organism: Rhizobiales bacterium PAR1; assembly: GCA_002256205.1. Classification (GTDB taxonomy): domain Bacteria; phylum Pseudomonadota; class Alphaproteobacteria; order Rhizobiales; family Beijerinckiaceae; genus Rhabdaerophilum. The sequence goes on along the minus strand of NKIW01000004.1, from coordinate 354,906 downwards.
GAGCCGAGGAAAATCACCAGCAGTTTCTGCGTCTCGCCAAGGCCAGCCCAGAGGATGAGGAGCGGCACAAACGCCGAGGCTGGCAGGTAGCGGGCGAAGGAAACGAAGGGCTCGAAAAACGCTTCGATCGGCTTGTAGGCGCCCATCAGGATGCCGAGCGGCACGGCGACGATCACGGCCAGCACGAAGCCGCCGACCACGCGCCAGATGGTGATCGCGATATCAAGCCCGAAGCCGAATTTCGTCAGCAACCGCCAGCCGTCCTCGACCATGGTGATCGGATCGGCGAGGAAGATTTTCGGAACATAACCGCCAAGCGTTGCCAGCGCCCAGCCGGCAAAGAAGACGACGAAAAAGCTCACGCCCAACCAGAGGCGGGCGGGTTGGGAAATTGGTTCAAGTGGCCGCATCGCGTTCCTCGGGAGCTGCCGCCGCAGCGGAACCACAAAATGCACAAAGCTTCGCTTGGGGCGTTCTAAGCGGTTTGCCACAAGTTGCGCAGGGTGGGCCATGTAGACTGACCCGATGGTGCCAGATTACGTTAGGGTTGGACTCTTTGTGCCCAGTTATCCGTTCGTATTCAGAGCACCATAGGCGCTGCCAATTCAGCGATCGCTCGATGGCGCTGGGCTGCTTGAAGAAATGCCAGAAGGATCTGCGTTGACCATTCTCCGCGAAAGCGTGGAGTTGCGTGAACTCCTCCTCATCTAACATTGGCATTTCAGTCTTACAGCGCCAGCACCAGATCATGCGGGGCAAAATTCTAACGCCCTACTGCACGAAGCGCGTGTCGGCGAGCGCGCTGATATCCGGCTTCTGCTTGATGATGCCGATCTCGAGCAGCAGGTCCGCCGCTTCGGCCGAGAACTGCGCATGTTCGCCGGAGAAGAACTTCTTGTTCGCAGCCTTGTCCTGCCAGCGCAGGTTGGCGGCGGATTTACCGAAGGCTTCGCCGGTCTGCTTCACATCGGCGCCCATGATCTCGTAGGACTTTGCCTTGTCCTTCTCGATCAGTGCAATGGCTTCGAAATAGCTGTCGGTCAGTGCCTTGGCGACCTTCTCGTTCTTGGCGAGATAATCGGAAGAGCAGCCGAAGGTATCCATGATCATCGGATAATCGAGCGTTGTCGCGATGATCTTGCCCGATTGTGGCGCTTCACGCACGGCGGAGAGATAGGGCTCATAGGTCATCGCGGCGTCGTTCTGGCCGGCAATGAAGGCTTGCGCCGCCGGACCCGGCTCCATGTTGACGACGGTGACATCCTTCACCGAAAGGCCGTTCTTCTTGAGGAACCACGCCAGCGTGAAATAGGGTGCGGTGCCCGGCGCCGAGGCGGCCACGGTCTTGCCCTTGAGATCGGCGATCTTGGCCGTTGAGGAGCGCACGACCATGCCGTCCGCGCCATAGCTCTTGTCGAGCTGGAAAATCTGCTTGGTCGGTACACCGTTGGCGTTCCAGACGACCCATGTTTCCACCGTGGTTGCCGCGCACTGGATATCGCCCGAGAGCAGCGCGAGATGGCGCGAGGCCTGAGGGATCTTCTTCAGCGTTACATCAAGGCCGTTCTTCTTGAAGATGCCGGCTTCCTTGGCGAGCGTCAGCGGTGCAAAGCCGGTCCAGCCGGCATAACCGATCGAGACCTTGGTTTCCTGCGCCTGGGCGGAACCAAAGGCGAGACAGGATGCGGCAACAACGGCGGACGACAAGGCAATGGCAGCGAGAGATTTGGTCATGGTTCCGGCTCCCTGTGGCGGTGACTGAGGGCGATACAAGCATCGCCCCGATTAATTGTCTAGACAAATAAACAATCGTTCTGTGAAACGAGCTTGCCACGGCTCGCCTCAGAAAACCACGGGCATTCCAGCTGCATCGATCCGGGCAATCTGCTGATATCCGGTGCACAGCGCGGCTTATCCGCCGGCATCCTCTGGACGGCTCGGCCAGAACGTCGCACAACGATAGGACAGGAAGCGGTTCGGGATCGGCGTGGGGCGACAGGCATGAAGGACGAGATCAAGAACGTCTCGACAGAATTGCTCATTCGCAATGGCTATCAGGGCTTCCGCTTCCGCGACATTGCCGAGGTGCTCAAGACCACGCGGGCGAACATCCATTATTACTACGGCAACAAGCTCAACCTCGCCGAGGAGGTGATTGTCGATTACGTCGATGAGACGCTGGCGAGTTGGACCGCGAACTGGAAAAGCGACGCCTCTTTTGAGGCGAAAATCCACGGCATGATGGAATCGAACCGTCAGCGCTACCTGCGCTACAATCCGACAGGTGTCACCGCGAACCCATGGAGCCTGATCGGTCGTATGCGGCTTGAGCGGGATGTCATCGGCCCCAAGGCGCGAAAGGCGCTGGCGGATTTTGGCGTCACGCTGGAAAATCTCGTCATCGACGGCATTGATCAGGCAGTGGCGAAGGGGGAACTCTCGAACGACATTCCCCGTTCGGATATTGCCCTGCAACTCGTGGCGATTGCCAATTCCGCCGGGCCTATCACGCAGGATGGCGGTAATTTCGACCGGCTTGAGCAGCTCTATCGCTCGTTCAGCCGTGTCGTGCATCACGCTTATGGCACCAGACGGAAATAACGCGTGCCGAGCGAACGCCCGATCCGCAATATCCTTTTCATCATGTGCGACCAGTTGCGGTTCGATTACCTCGGCTGCGCCGGCCATCCTCATATCAGGACGCCGAATATCGATGCGCTGGCCGCGCGCGGTGTGCGCTTCACCAATGCCTATTGCCAGTCTCCGGTGTGTGGCGCGTCGCGGATGTCATTTTACACCGGGCGCTATGTCTCCTCGCATGGCGCCTCATGGAATGGTGTGCCGCTGAAGGTCGGCGAGATGACGATGGGCGATTACCTTCGCCCGCTCGGCATGGCGGCAACGCTGGTTGGCAAGACCCATATGCGTGCCGATACCGAAGGGATGGAGCGCCTGGGCATTGCCCCGGACTCGATCATCGGCGTCCGCGTCGCCGAATGCGGCTTCGACCCCTTTAATCGCGATGACGGGCTTCACCCCGTGGGACCGGACGGGCGCTACGATCCCAACCTGCCGCGTTACGAGGACTACCTGCGCGAGAAGGGCTATCCGGGCGACTATGGTTGGCAGGATTGGGCGAATGGCGTCGCAGCTGAAGGCGGCGAGATCGGCAACGGCTTTGCCATGCGCCATGCTCCGCAGCCGGCGCGCGTCCGCGAGGAAGATAGCGAAACACCTTATATGACCCGCCGCGCGATGGAGTTCATCGAAGAGGCGGGTGAAAATCGCTGGTGTTTGCACCTCTCGTTCATCAAGCCACACTGGCCTTACATTGCGCCCGCGCCCTACCACGCGATGTACGGAGAGGAACATGTCATCCCGCTCGCCCGCTCGGACGGTGAGCGCCAGAACCCGCATCCGGTTTATCGCGCCTTCATGGAAAACCGCATCGGGAAAAGCTTTGCGCGCGATGAGGTGAGGGAGGCGGTGATCCCGGTCTATATGGGGCTGATCAGCCAGATCGATGATCAGCTTGGCCTGCTCTTCGCCTTTCTGGAACAGCGCGGCCTTGCGCAGGAAACGCTGGTGGTTTTCACCTCCGATCACGGCGATTATCTCGGCGATCACTGGCTCGGCGAGAAGGATCTCTTCCATGATCCCAGCGTCAAGGTACCGCTGATCATTGCCGATCCACGCCCTTCGGCGGATGGCACGCGCGGCACAACCCATGCCGCCCTCGTTGAAACCATCGATCTCCTGCCGAGCTTTCTCGACGCGGCGGGCGGCGATTCTGAAGGTCAGAAGCATCGCCTCGAAGGCCGCTCCCTGATGCCGCTTCTGCGCGGCGAAGCGGTTTCTTGGCGCCAATACGCGATCAGCGAATATGACTATGGTCTCGGCGGAGCCGCGCCGAAGCTCGATGTCGCGCCGCTTCAGGCAAGGCTGTTCATGATCACGGACGGCCGCTGGAAATATATCCACGCCCCCGGCTTCCGTCCGCTCCTGTTCGATCTCGCAACCGACCCACAGGAATTCCGCGATCTCGGGGATGATCCGGAGTTTGCCGGGGAATGCGCGCGGCTCCAAGCCGCGCTTGCGGAATGGGGGCTTCGAACCAGCCAGCGCACCACACGATCCGAGGCCCAGATCGCGAAAATGCGTGGCGCCTCGGATCGCAAGGGCATTCTTCTCGGCATTTATGACGAGAGTGAAGTTCCGGCGGAACTCTGGTCTCGGCCTGTTGCAAAGCCACCATCCTGAAGCGACCAGACCGACTGAATCAGCCCTCTTGCCAAAACGTGACAAACCGGTATGGTGGTATGACGGTGCCGGATTGAGGCGGGGGAGACCCATGCCACGATGCTCAAGAGCGCCGATCGAGGACACGCATCGACCGCGCTTCCGCAGCGGTTCCAGAGAGGACAGGACACCATGTCACACAAGGGTATTGATCGCCGCCATCTGCTGAAGACCTCGGCGGGCCTCGCGGTTCTGGCTTCGAGCGGCATGCCGGTTTTTGCCGCGCCGACCAAGCCCTCGGCCCCGGTCGCGCTGAACATCATGGATGTCGCCGGCAATCTGGCGCTGACGCAGAAGGCCATCGAGAATTACCGCAAGGCCAAGCCGGATTGGGTTTCACGCATCACCTTCACCAAGTCGCCGGCTCCGGAGCTGCCGGGCAAGATCAAGGCCCAGCAGGACGCCAACCGCGTCGATATCGACCTCGTGTTGACCGGCACGGACGTGCTCTCGGCCGGCCTTGATCAGAAGCTCTGGATCGACCTTCTCGGCACGCAGTCTGCGAACCTGCCGAACCTCAAGGAAATTTTCCTGGAGCCTGCCTATCGCATGCAGGGTCTCGCGCAGGGGCAGGGCGTTGTCGTGACCTATTATCCCTCGGGTCCGCTTCTCGAGTACATGCCGGACAAGGTAAAGACCGTGCCGAAGACGGCCGAGGAGCTTCTCGCATGGGCCAAGGCCAACAAGGGCAAGTTCATGTATGCCCGCCCGGCGAACTCGGGTCCGGGCCGTACCTTTATCATGGGTATCCCCTATCTCCTCGGGGACAAGGATCCGCAGGATCCGGTCAACGGCTGGGACAAGACCTGGGCTTATCTGCGCGAACTTGGCGAGAACATCGACACCTATCCGGCGGGCACCACCCCGACGATGAAGGCCCTCGGTGAAGGCACCGTCGATATGATCGCCTCGACGACCGGCTGGGATATCAACCCGCGCGTTCTCGGCGTCGTGCCGAAGAATGCCGAAATCGCGGCACTGAAGAATTTCCGCTGGGTGGCCGATGCACATTACATGTGCGTGCCGAAGGGCATATCAGCCGAAAAGCTCAATGTCGTCATAGACTTGATGAATTTTCTCCTCACCAAGGAACAGCAGGCCTACACCTACGACGAGGGCTACTTCTATCCGGGTCCGGCTGTGAAGGGCGTGACGCTCGAAATGGCACCGGCTGAAAGCCAGGCCGCGATCAAGGAATTCGGCCGCGCGGCCTATGCTGACCTGATCGCCAACAATCCTATTGAGCTGCCGCTGATGCCGGACAAGATGGTCCTCGCCTTCCGCAAGTGGGACGAGGAAATCGGTTCGCGTAAGTCCAAGTAATTGGGCAAGGCCAAGCACTTGAGCAGGGCCAAGCACTTGAGCAGGGCGGAGTAACGGATTTCACCGAACGGAAGCCCGCCCTTGCCGGGGCGGGCCTATGCACCAAACCAAGGGGCTGGCTGCCTGAAAGCCGGCCTCGCTGCTCGTATTTTGTCACGACAATTCCCCGCTTTTCGAGGGCTGGCCGAGATCATGAAATCACCGGAATTCAACGAATTGCGCCTTGATACCATCCGGCGCGAATTTGGCGGCTTCAATGCGCTGAAGGGCATCTCGCTCACCATCAAGCGCGGCGAGTTCATTGCGCTTCTCGGCCCCTCGGGCTGCGGAAAAACCACGGCGCTTAATTGCATCGCCGGGCTCCTTTCGCTCTCCGGTGGCAAGATCATGCTGGATGACCGGCGCATCGATGACCTGCGCCCCGAAGAGCGCGGCTTCGGCATGGTGTTCCAGAACTATGCGCTCTTTCCGCACATGAGCGTTGCGAAGAATATCGGCTTCGGCCTCAGGATGCGCGGTGTCGCGAAATCCGAGATCGACCGTCGGGTCGCGGAAGCCGTCAACCTCGTCCGCCTGCAAGGGCAGGAAGCGAAGCTGCCGGGCCAGCTCTCGGGTGGCCAGCAGCAGCGCGTCGCGATTGCCCGCGCCATTGTGATCGAGCCACCGCTCGTGCTGATGGATGAGCCGCTCTCGAACCTCGATGCCAAGCTCCGGCTTGAAATGCGGCAGGAAATCCGCCGCATCCATTCAAGCCTCGGCTCGACGACTATCTATGTCACCCACGATCAGGAAGAGGCGCTTTCGCTGGCGGATCGCATCGTCGTCCTGCGCGAGGGAGAAATCCGGCAGGTCGGCACGCCGGAAGATCTTTATGCACGCCCGGCGGATGTCGGCGTTGCGGACTTCATGGGCTATCGCAACCGCCTCGCGGGGAAGATCGTTTCGCGCGATGGTGCTACCGCCCGCATCGATATTGGTGGCGGCGAACTCGTTGGCCTGCTTCAGGGGAGTTTCTCCGGCGATGCCGCCGTGGTCGCGCTTCGCCCTGAAGATCTCTCGACGGATATGACCGGCGGTGGCGAAGCCGGCTCTTTCGGTGCCAAGGTCACGGCGATTGAATATCGCGGCTCTGAATTCCACGGCCTTGCGATGACCGATCAGGGCACGGAGCTCCATTTCTCCTCGCACCACCGCCACGGCGTTGGCGAACGCATCCGCCTGCGCGGAATGCCGGAGCGGACGCTGGTTTTCGATGGAGCGAAAGCATGAGCGGGGCAACGCTGAACGAAGAGCGCGTCTCCCTGCGCACCCGGCTCGCTGAGAAGGGGATCGACGGCACGACGCTGCTCATCTTGCCAGGCATCATTTTTATCTTCGCGCTGTTTGTGTACCCGTTCTGTTACGGCCTCTGGCTCTCGTTTCAACCGAAGGTGGGCGGCGCACTGGCGAATTACGAGAAGTTCTTCTCGCAACCCTTTCTCTACAACACCATCTGGACCACGATGCGGCTCGCACTGCCGGTGACGCTGATCAACCTCTTGATCTCGCTACCGATTGCGTTCCGCGTACGCCTCATGCGCAATCAGCGGCTTCTTACGACGCTGCTCATTCTCCCCATCACGCTCGGTACCGTGCTGGTGGCGGAGGGGATGATTTTCTATCTCGGCCCACAGGGCTGGTTTAACCGCATCCTCCTGACCTTCGGTTTGATTTCCGCACCCCTGAAGCTCGTGAACAATTATTGGGGGGTGTTCATCAGCCTCGTGATCACCGGCTTTCCGTTCACCTTCCTGCTGATCCTCTCCTATGTGACGGGCATTGACCCTTCGCTGGAGCAGGCAGCCGCGACGCTGGGGGCCAACGCGCGCAATCGCTTCCGCGAGGTGTTCTTCCCGCTTCTGCTGCCCGGCCTTGCGATCACGTTCTGTCTGGCGTTCGTGCAGGCCTATTCGGTGCTGCCTTCTGCTGTGCTCGTCGGTGATCCTGCCAATGCGACCCGCGTGATCTCGATTGCCGCCTATCAAGCCGCTACCGAGGAATATGATTATCCCATGGCCTCGGCCATTGCGATGATCATGGGGGTGACGCAGCTCGGCGTGGTCGCGCTGGTACTCGCACTCCGGTCTCTGGTCTATCGCGGCCCCGTTGCCGCAGCGAAGGGGTGAGATATGCCGAAGGATACCACCATCTCGGCACGGCTCTGGGCGTTCGCAATCTGGACGCTGGTCGGCCTCTTCCTTATCAATCTGCTCGGCCTGATCGGCTCGGTGGTGACAAGCTCGTTCGCGACCCGCTGGCTCGGCACATGGCTGCCGGCAGGCTTCACCACGCGCTGGTACTTCTCGGCCTGGGCCGAGTTCCAGCTCGATGACGTGCTGACCGTCACCTTCCAGATCGTCTTTGCCGTGGTGTTCCTCTCGGGCCTGATCGGTGTGCCGGTCGCTTATGCCATGGCGCGACGGAATTTCCCCGGCAAGCAGCTGGTGATGATCCTCTTCCTGCTGCCGATCCTTGTGCCGCCTGTCACCTTCGGTATTCCGCTGGCGACAGTGCTCTACAAGGTTGGCCTTGGCGGCTCGATCACTGGCGTCATTCTGGCGAACCTTGTGCCGACGGTGCCCTTTGTCATTCTCGTGATGATCCCCTTCATCGAGCAGGTCGATCCGCGCATTGAATCGGCGGCGCGAGTGTTCGGCGCTAATACGCGGCAGGTTTTCCTGCATGTGCTGCTGCCGATCCTGACGCCGGGTGTGCTGGCGGCGCTCTTGCTCGTCCTAGTGCGCACTATCGCGATGTTCGAACTCACCTTCCTCACGGCCGGACCAACGAGCCAGACGCTGGTCGTCGCGCTCTACTATTCGGTCTTCGCGGCGGGTGTTCGCGCGGTGCAGTCGATCGACGCGATGGCGGTGATCTACATGCTGACCACGCTCGTCTGGCTGATTATCGCGTTGCGCTTCGTCAACCCGACCCAGATCGTCGCGCGGGCCAAGCGCGAGGCGAACTGAAATGGCCGGCTGATGGACGCCACGCTCCGGCCCAAGGACCCGATTGCCCCTCAGCTTTTTGCCAAGCTGCGGCAGGCGATCATCGAGATGACGCTTCGCCCCGGCGAGGCGCTCTCGGAGAAGGAGATTGCGAGCCGCTTTGGCGTCAGTCGGCAGCCGGTGCGCGAAGCCTTTATCAAGCTCTCTGAAGCCGGCCTCCTGCAAATCCTGCCCAATCGCGGCACGTTTGTTGTGAAAATCTCGGTGCGCGAGGTGGCGAATGCCCGCTTCGTGCGTGAGGCGGTGGAAGTTGGCATTGCCCGCAGCGCCAGCCAGATGATGACCAACGCGCAGATTGATGGCCTCTACGCCTGCATCGAGCGTCAACGTGAGTCGGTCGCGAACGCGGATCATCGCCAGCTCAATGTGCTCGATGATGCCTTTCACCGCGCTATCGCCGATGTCGTGGATTGTGATTACGCTTCGCGGATTGTTGAAGGTGCGCGCGCGCAAACCGATCGCGTGCGCTATCTCGGCCTCTGGCACGCAACGCCGATGACCATCCTCGTGCAGCAGCATACAGCCATCGTGGAAGCGCTGGCGCAGCGTGATCCGGATGCGGCGGAACTCGCGACGCGCCGTCATTTGCGCGAAATCCTGATTGCCCTGCCGCTGATCGCCCAGAATTTTCCGGATCTCTTCGAGGATCGCGATTTGCCCGCACATACCGCCATGCTTCAGGTGGGCAAGCCCTGATCCGTTCGTGAGGAGTTTTGCTCACCGAGCATGAGAAAATCCGGCTGGCGATGGATGCACCAGCTCGGCTAGGTTCCCCGCCAACAGGAGGAACCTTTGATGACGCTCGCCGCCGTACGCGCCCGTACCGATGCCTTTTGCCGTCAGACCGGTCTTTCCATCCCCATCGCACTCGCGCCGATGGCTGGGGCCTGCCCGGTTGAGCTTTCCATTGCCGTCGCCAATGCGGGGGCAATGGGTGCGCTCGGCGCGCTGATGCTGACACCGGAGGCCATCGCAAAATGGATGGCGGATTTCAGAGCTGCTTCCAAGGGGCCGGTCCAGATCAATCTCTGGGTGCCGGATGCACCACCCCGGCGTGATGCGATGCACGAAGGTGCGGTGCGGCGCCATCTCGAGCAATGGGGGCCGCCCGTCTTTCCCGGTGATGCCGATACGCCGCTGCAGGATTATGAGGCGCAATTCCAGGCGCTGCTCGATTCGAAGCCCGATGCGGCCGCTTCGGTGATGGGGCTCTTCGAACCGGACAAGGTGCGTGAACTCAAGGCGCGCGGCATCCCGTGGGTTGCCGCTGTGACCACGGTTCGCGACGCGCTTGCGGCTGAGAAGGCCGGTGCGGATATCATCGCCGTACAGGGCTTCGAGGCGGGCGGCCATCGTGGCGCATTCACCTCCGAACCTGCGGAGGCAGAAGCCGTCGGGCTGCTTTCCCTGATCCCTGCTGTTGCGGATGCGGTGTCACGCCCCATCATCGCGACCGGTGGGATCGCGGATGGCCGCACGATCCTTGCGAGCCTTGTTCTCGGCGCAAGCGCGGTACAGATCGGTACGGCTTTCCTCCGCGCGCCGGAGGCGAAAATTGCGCCGGCATGGGCGGATGCACTTGGCGCAACAAAGCCAGAGGAAACCACACTCACGCGCGCCTTCAGCGGTCGCGCCGGGCGCGGCATTGCGACCGATTATGTTCGCGCCAGCGCCGCACCCGAGGTGCCCCGCCCCGCCCCTTACCCGATCCAGCGCGGCATGACGCGCGCGCTGCGCGAACAGGGCATCAAGAGCAACGATCTCCAGCGTATGCAGGCTTGGGCCGGGCAATCCGCCAAGATGGCGCGGGTCGAGCCCGCTGCCGAAATCGTTGCGCGTCTCTGGCGCGAAACAGAGGCGCTGCTGGGATGATATTAGCCGGCAGCCGCCATCGCAGGCCTGTCCCGGAACTCCGCTGCGACCTCATCGAGGATAGAATAGGAGCGTTTCCGCGCCTCGTGATCGAAAATCGCGGCGGCGACAATGAGTTCATCCGCCCCGGTGCGGGCAATGAAGGCCTCCAACCCTTTCCTGACCGTATCGGGCGAGCCGACAATCGAGCAGGCCAGCATGCGGCTCGCCTGAACCTTTTCCATCGGGCTCCAGTAGGTCTCGATATCGTCGATTGGTGGTGGCAGATAGCCGCGTACGCCGCGGAAAATCCCCGCAGCACGCTGTTGCGCCGAGGTGAAAAGATGTTGCGCCTCTTCATCCGTCTCCGCTGCGATCACATTCACACCGGCAGCGGCATAAGCGTGCTGCATCTGCGCCGAGGGGCGGAATTGGCTGCGGTAGATCTGGAGTGCGCTATCGAGTGCATCGGGCGCGAAGTGCGAGGCGAAAGCGTAGGGTAGGCCCAGCATGGCCGCGAGTTGCGAGCCGAAATGGCTGGAACCGAGGATCCATAGCGGCACATGGGTGCCAAAGCCCGGCACGGCGCGAATCGGCTGTCCCGGTGCCGGATCCGCCAGAAACGCCTGCAATTCAAGCACATCGTCGGGGAAGCGGTCGGCCTCCATCGGGTCGATGCGCAGGGCGCGGAGCGTGCGCTGATCCGTCCCCGGTGCACGGCCAAGACCGAGATCGATCCGGCCCGGAAAAAGCTCTTCCAGCGTGCCGAATTGCTCGGCAATCACCATCGGCGCATGGTTCGGCAGCATGATTCCACCGGCGCCGACGCGGATGCGCTGCGTTGCCGCCGCCACCTGCCCGATCACGACGGCGGTCGCCGCGCTCGCGATCCCCACCATGTTGTGATGTTCGGCGAGCCAGTACCGTGTGTAGCGGAGGCCATCGGCATGACGGGCGAGGTCGATGGTGTTGCGCAAGGCATCGCCGGGGCGGCAGCCTTCCGGCACCGGGGCGAGATCGAGAATCGAGAAGGCGGTCATGGGGAGATCCTGAAGGGGCGTCCGATGACGCCGTTGGAAAAGAGTGTGGGGCTTCCGGCTGGAAATACAACCCGCGCGGTATGCTTCGCCTCCCTTTCAAATTGGCGGGATCAATTTTGATGGACATCATCTCGCTACCGGGCTGAACTCCGCTAGGTCAGGGAGCGGCGCACCCGCCATCAGATCGCCGGATGGAGAAAATGGCATGAAGGGTTTCGGACGTTGGCTCGCACTGGCTGCGGTGCTTTTTTCGGGCGTTGCCGGTTACTTCATGTTCCTGCGCGGCCCCGTCATCCCGGTCACAAAGCTCACGCGTGGCGATGTTGCCGAAGTTGTCTACGCAACGGGGACCATCGAGCCGGTAACGTGGTCGAAGGTGCTGCCGCTGCTGCGTGCGCGAATCGTTGATCACTGCACCTGCGAAGGCAAGGTTGTCCGCAAGGGCGATATCCTTGCGAAACTCGATGATACGGCGGCACAAGCCGAGTTGCGGCAGATCAGCGCCAAGCGTGATTTCGCGCAGAGCGAGGTGAACCGTACCGCTGACCTGATTTCGCGGGGTGCGACGACCCGCCTGACGCTGGAGCGCGCCGAAAACGAACTCCGTCAGCTCGACAGCCAGATCGCGGCCCTGACCGCACGCCTCACGGATTATCTGCTCGTTGCACCGAAAGATGGCACGGTGCTCCGCGCTGACGGGCAGGTCGGCGATATTCCGGTGACGACCGACGTATTGTTCTGGGTCGGCCAGCCCAAGCCCTTGCAGGTCGTCGCGGATGTCAATGAGGAGGATATCGCCAAGGTGGTGCAAGGGCAGGTCGCGCTTCTGCGCAACGATGGCTTCCCGCAAGGCGGCCTCTCTGCTGCTGTTGCGACCGTAACCCCCAAGGGCGATCCGACCACCAAGACCTTCCGCGCCTATCTTGCCCTGCCGGACTCGACGCCGCTGCGCATCGGTATGAGCGTTGAAGCGAATATCGTCGTGCGCGAGAAAAAGGGCGTGCTGCTCGCGCCTGCCGAGGCGCTTCGGACGGCTGTTGGCAAGCCGACGGTCGCTTTCGTCGTGGAAAAGGACAAGCTGCGGATGGTCTCCGTCACAACCGGCATCAAGGGCAGCCGCCTCGTCGAGATCATCTCCGGGCTCGAGGAAGGTGCCGAGCTTGCCGCACCGGTCAAGCCTGACTTTACCGATGGCATGGCCGTACGGATCGCCCGCTAGGGCTGGAGGGAAAGCCGATGGGTCTCGCCCTCGATATCGCCGTCACGCATATCCGGTCCCGTCTGCGGCAAACGCTCGTGGGTGTGCTTGGCGTTGCGACAGGTGTTGGCTTTTCGGTCATGATGGCCGGCTTGATGGAAGGCTCGCAGCGCGATTTCATCTCACAACTCGTCGATTCCCTGCCACATATCACGGTAAGCGATGAGCGCCGAACGCCACCCGTGCAGCCCGCAGCCGAAGTCTACGCCGATGTCGAGATTTCCAACCTCTCGACGGTGGATCGACGTCGCGGCATCAAGAATCCGCTCGCGGTGATCTCGGAGATTGAGGGGTGGGCGCCGGCGCGTATTGCCCCGTCCGTGCGCGCCAACATCCTGCTGCGGCAGGCGGGGCGCGATGTCGGTGCCGTGATGCTCGGCATCGATCCCCGCCGCGAAATTCTCGTTTCGAACGTCGCGAGCAAGATGGTCGAGGGGCAACTAGACAACCTCCTCAAGGCCTCCAACGCGGTGATTCTCGGGGCAAGGCTCGCCGAGCGCCTCGGCGTGCGCGTCGGGAATACGATCACGATTTCATCGAGCGGCGGCAAGGCGATGACTGCGACGGCGGTTGGAATCTTCCGCACCGGCGTCGCGCAGATCGACGACAGCCAGCTCTACGCGCTGACCCGGACCGCGCAAATCCTTGCCGGGCAGACGGGCCTCATCAACGAACTGCGCCTCAAGGCGGATAACGCCCTCGAAGCTCGCGAACTCGCGACCCGCATTGAGGCCGAGACTGGCTACAAGGCAGTCTCATGGCAGGAGGCGCATGAGGATCTGCTCAACGCTTTCAATATCCGCAATTTCATCATGTACACGGTGGTGGGCGCGATCCTGCTGGTCGCCTCCTTCGGCACCTACAATATCATCTCGACCATTACTCACGAGAAGACGCGCGATATCGCGATCATGAAATCGCTGGGGCTCCGTGCAGCGGTGGTGCGACGTATCTTCGTGATCGAGGCGCTGATTATCGGTTTCATTGGCATGGGAGCCGGTTTCCTCTTCGGCTTCCTGATGACCCAAGCGCTGGGATCACTTGAATTTCGCTCGCCCTACGGTGACGCGACCCACCTGCCGGTGATCTACGCGCCACTGCATTATGCGCTGGCCGGTTCGATTGCGCTCGGTGCCTCGTTCATCGCGGCGTGGCTGCCGGCGCGGAAGGCCGCGAGCGTCAATCCGGTCGATATCATCCGGGGGGCGTCATGAGCGGACCGCTGATCGAAGCCCGCAACATCACCCGTGTTCTGCCTGGCGAGGTCGAGACGACGCTGATCAACGGCATTGATCTGGCGATCAACGCCGGCGAATTCGTGGCGATCACCGGCCCTTCAGGCTCGGGGAAATCCTCGCTGATGTATCTCCTGGGCCTTCTTGATTCGCCGACCTCGGGCGATATCCTCGTTGAGGGTCGTTCTACCGCCGGGATGCCGGAGGATGAACGCGCGAAGCTCCGGCTTGAAACCCTCGGGTTCGTCTTCCAGTTCCATTTCCTGCTCGCCGAATTCTCCGCACTCGATAACGTCATGCTGCCGATGCGGGCGCTGGAAAAGCGCACTCCCGCCGAGATGGAGGCCCATGCCATGGACCTCCTGACCCGCCTCGGTTTGAAGGAGCACGCCCACAAGCGCCCGGATCAGATGTCCGGCGGGCAGCGTCAAAGAGTGGCGATTGCGCGCGCTCTGGCCAATGATCCGAAAGTGATTCTCGCGGACGAGCCGACCGGCAACCTCGATACTGCCTCGACAGATCAGGTCTTCGGGATCATCCGCACGCTGGTGGGCGAGGGGGGACGCTCGGTGATCGTGGTTACACATGATCCGCATCTTGCTGCGCGGGCCTCGCGGCGTTTGCACGTCGTCGACGGCAAGCTGGCGCCAATCCCGACCGAATGAAGCCCTGAACGAGTTGCAAGGCTGGTCCGCGTGCCGTGCATGGCGCGCTGGGGGATGTTCTCTGCGGTTTTGGGGACTGGTGCTGTGAGAGAGGATTGAACTCTCGACCTCTCCCTTACCAAGGGAGTGCTCTACCACTGAGCTACCACAGCAACGAGCGGTCCCTCTGCCATACGGGTATGGGCAGGTCAAGCGCCGATCTGGCATTTCCTTCGAGGAAGGATCAGCAACTATTGTGCGACGCACAAAAATGTTGCAGCGCAGCAAAAAATCAGCTAGGGAGACTGCGTCATTTCGGAGCGTCCCTTTTGCGGTCTCTCCGGGTGCCGGAGATTTCCGGAACCACCTTTAGAAACTGCTGATCGGAACAAGCCAGCCCGGTTCTGTTCCCCCCACATCAAGGAGCTACCACCATGGCCGTTGCCAAGAAGCCCGCCGTCACCGTGATTGAAGAAACCGCCACCAAGGTTGTCGATCAGGTTGTTGCCAATACCGATGCCGCCACCGCCGCTGTCACCGCTGCTGCGGGCGATTTCCTCAAGCCGGTCACGGAAGTTCAGGAGAAAGTTCGCGCCAGCGCCGAGAAGGGCATCGAGCAGCTCCGTTCGCACTACGCGACCCTCAAGGGCAACGCCGAAGCCGCGACCGACAAGCTCGAAGCCAGCGTTGCTGCCGCCCAGTCCGGTGCGCGCGAGTTCAACATCAAGGTTCTCGAACTTTTCCACGCCCAGACCAACGCCGGTTTCGCGCATCTCCAGTCGCTGTTCGGTGTCAAGACCGTTGCCGACGCCGTGAAGCTTCAGCAGGATTTCGCCAAGACCCAGGTTGAGGCGCTGCAGGCCAACTCGAAGCACCTTGCTGAGCTGGCCAAGAAGGTTGCGACGGACGTCGTCGAGCCGGTCAAGGATTCGATCATCTTGCCGTTCAAGGCCTAATGGATCCGGCCTCAGGGCCATTCCAGCACGGAAGGCGCGGCATTCGCCGCGCCTTTTTTGTGGCCCCGCGGACGCGGGGCAGACAAACAATTCACCGAAGTCGAAAAAGCCGTCTTGAAATTGGCGGCGATTGAAGCTAGGCAAGCCCCACCCTTGATAGGCAGTCGTAGCTCAGTTGGTTAGAGCGTCGGTTTGTGGCACCGAAGGTCGGCGGTTCGAATCCACCCGACTGTACCATCAAAGGCAGAGCATCAAAAAAGGCCGCTTCCGAGCGGCCTTTTTGTTGTCTGACTGGAAGGGCCTGACGATCTGCTCAGGACGCGTGCGCCGCGTCGTGGCGCTTCTTGAGCAGGAAGGCCGCCACGAGCACGAAAAGAGTGCAGGCAATCTCGACGCTGTGCGACGGGAATTTCCAACCGAGCGTACCTGTGACGCCAGGGTCTTTGACGAAGAGTTCGCCGGCGACCCAACCGAGCAGCGCCGCGCCGGCCCAGACGAGGATCGGAAAACGGTCGATGATCTTGGTCAGCAGCGTCGAGCCGGCAATCACCAGCGGCACGCTGAGGACCAGTCCGAAAATGATCAGCCGGATATCGCCATTCGCCGCCGCCGCGATGGCCACGACATTATCGAGGCTCATCACGAGGTCCGCGATGGTGACGGTCTGTACCGCTTTCCACAGCGAGGCATGGCCGGCGATGGAATCTTCGTCCGTATCCTCCGGGATGACGAGCTTGACCGCAATCCAGATCAGCAGGAGCGAGCCGATGGCGGTGAGCCAGGGCAGGCCCATCAGCATCGTCGTCATGAAGGTGAAGATGATCCGCAGCACCACAGCCGCGCCCGCGCCGAGGGCGATGCCCATGCTGCGCTGACTCGGCGGGAGACCGCGACAGGCCAGCGCAATCACCACCGCGTTGTCGCCGGAAAGCAGGATGTTGATCCAGATGATCTTGAGGATCGGCAGAAACAAATCAGGGAGTTGGTCGAACAAGGGGCAATATCCTGCGGCTTATGGTGCGTCGGGTGACAACTTACGGCGTCGCTTCGAATAAAGAAAGCCGGTGATAAGCACCAGAAACGCACCAACCGCAGCCCCGAGAAGATTGGGGATATCCTTGCCCAGAAAAGCTTGCAGGCCCGGATCGTCCGCAATCAGCTCCCCGGCGATCCAGCCGAGCAGCGCTGCGCCAAGCCAGACGAAGATCGGAAAGCGCTCGATCAACCCGAGCACCAACTGGCTGCCGTAGATGATCAGCGGCAGCGTGATCAGCAGGCCGAAGATGAACAGGCCCATATTGCCCTTGGAGGCGGCAGCCAGCGCAAGAACATTATCGAGGCTCATCACAGCATCGGCGATGGCGATGGTGCGCACCGCTTTCCAGAGGTTATCGGCCTGCGCCACCTCGCCGTGGGCTTCATCCTCGCCCTTGATAAGCTGGAAAGCGACCCAGAACAGCATCAACCCGCCCACAGCCTTGAGGAACGGGATGTTTAGCAGCGAGCTGATGATCAGCGCGAAGAGGATGCGAAGCACGATTGCGACGGCGGTGCCGAGCAGAATGCCCATCTTCCGCTGTTCGGGCGGAAGGCCGCGACAGGCCAGCGCAATCACCACCGCATTGTCGCCGGAAAGCAGCAGGTCGATCCAGATGATCTGGAGCAGCGGAATCAGATAGGGTGTAATGATGTCCATGGCGCAATCCTTGAAGCGGTAGCCTCTTACCAGATGGGTCGAAGCGCTGCATGGTCAACCCGTCTGCTGGAACAGTATGGCCACGGCAATCCCGTAGGAATGCCCGGTTTCGTCATTCCAGCGGGCTTGCGAGAGGCGAACAGCGCCGGATTCAGCAACGCACTGGCCCGGTGCCTGCACTGAAAAATGCCGTCCTTCCCTCAGATAAAGATCTTCGGGGGGGATTGAAAATCCGCTCCCCAGGGCTTTGAGGATCGCTTCCTTGCACGTCCAGAAACTGAGGAACGCGTCGGATTGCTGCGATTCGGGCAATGCGCGCAGCGCTGCAGCTTCTTCGGGGCGCATGACATTCCACGGAAAGGCTTCGACGCGGATCGCCCGCTCAAAATCGACACCGATAGGCTCGCGGGCGATGCCGATCAGGCTATGGCCCTCCCGTGCCGAAAGGCTGATATGGAGGTCTGGAAGGTTGGAAAATTGGGGCGCGCCGTGCGGTCCGGCGGTGAAGGCCAACGCATCCGACGTCAGGCCTGTTGTCCCTTGCGCGATAGCGCGTACGAGTTGGCGGCGCATAAGAAATGCGGCGCGATCCCTGCGGTTCTCGGCAGCGTGAATGTCGCGCTCCAGAGGTGGAGGAAGGGGCGGTAGGGGGGCGCCGGCCGGAACCAGCACCGCGACAGGCCTGCCTTCTCGGAGCGTGGCAACGCCGGCGGCGACCGTCTCCGGGCCGATCAGGGTGAACACCGTCTCAGGCGTCTTCGCCATCACGCGCTTCTTTCTTGCAGGCTGACGCGGGAGCGTGCCAGACTTTGCCGCGAATCCTATCAGCTTCGCGCACTGCTGGCACGCTAGCCCTGCGCATGGTCATTCCGGACACAGCATCGATGTCATCACGTCAGGCGGGCCTCGCCGCACCGCTCACCATGACCGGGTTGATTCTCGGCGCCCGGATGATCGCGCCGGTCATTCTGCCGGTGTCACTGTTCGGTGCAGCGGTCGGTGCTGTCGCGGCGCAGAAAGGCCTCACTCTGACCGAACTCAACGCCATGAACCTTTTTGTTTATGCCGGTGCGGCGCAGCTCGTGGCGCTTGGCTTCTGGCAAGAAAGCTGGAATGCCGCTGCGATTCTCAATATCGCGTTGATTACCGCGACGATCAACGCCCGCCTGTTCCTGATGAGCGCGGCGCTGCGTCCGTGGTTTCAGCAGGCGCCATCGCACGTTGCCTATCCCGCGCTGTTGACGATGACCGATGCCGGTTACGTGCTCGGCCAACGCTATTATGCCGAAGGCGGGCGCGACATGGGCATCTTTCTTGGCTCCGGGCTAGTCCTCTGGGCGACCTGGATGATCGCCCCGATACCTGGCTTCCTGCTTGGCAGTCTGACGCGCGACGCCCGCGCTTTCGGCATCGATCTTGTGATGCCCGTCTTTTTCTCCGCCATGGTCGCCCGGCTCTGGCAGGGGCGCGGCGATACCATCGCGTGGATCGCTGCAGGGCTGACCGGATACCTCATCCAGCGCCAATTCGGCGGGTCGGTCCATGTGGTGATCGGTGCGATGGTGGGGCTCGTCACCGCGGCAATGCTCACGCCGCCCGTCGGTGCGAGCGGGGAGGGCAAAGCGTGATCTTCGACGCCAGCACCGGCACGCTTGCCGCGATTTTCGCGATGTCCGCGGTAACGATTTTCCTGCGCCTCTCCGGTTTTTTCCTGATGCGTTTCATCCCGATGGGACCGCGCCTTGAGAACGGCTTCCGTTCCCTGCCGGGCGCTGTTGCTGCGGCGACCTTTGCTCCGCTGGTGATGTCGGATGGCGCCTCCGCAGCCGCAGCGATCCTGACCGCGATAGTGCTCTCGCGTATGGGGCGCAATGACCTTATCGCGCTCATCGCAGGTGTTTCCGTTGCAGTGGTGATGCGGCAGGCCGGGCTTTAACGGCCAGACGTTTTTGCAGGCCAATGTTTCGTAAAGCGCAGGGGTGCTGCCGCGTTGCGGCTTCGAAACGACTTGCGAAATGCCTCCTGCGCCCCTTACAACCGGCTCAGGAACGGGGCTCGATCCCGCCCAGGATTTCACCGGGAGGCGGGCTCTGCCCCGTAAACAACTTGGTTTCATCACCCACATCGGCCCCCTCTGCCGGGCGTCAGGGCAAGCGCGTCGCGCTTTTTGCCACCTGCCTTGTCGATACGATGCGCCCGACCATCGGCTTCGCTGCCGCCAAGCTGCTGGAAGATGCAGGCTGCATCGTCGAGGTGCCGTCGCAAACCTGCTGCGGCCAGCCTGCCTATAATTCCGGGGATCGCAAGACCGCCAAGGCGCTCGCCTTGCAGATGATCGCCGAATTCGAGCGCTTCGATTATGTCGTTGTGCCCTCCGGCTCCTGCGGCGGCATGATCATCAAGCATTATCCCGAGCTATTCGCGGGCGATCCCAACCTTGCCGGGCGCGCCGAACGCCTTGCCGCCAAAACCTTCGAGCTGATCTCCTTCCTGACCGGCGTGCTCGGCATTACCGGTGTTTCCGCGACGTTTGACGGCACCGTAACTTATCATGACAGCTGCTCGGGCCTGCGCGAACTCGGGATACAGAGCCAGCCGCGACAGCTTCTTGCCTCGGTTCAGGGCCTTCGCCTCGTCGAGATGAAGGACAACGACGTGTGCTGCGGATTTGGCGGCACCTTTGCTGTGAAATACAGCGAGATTTCCGACAAGATCGTCACGGAAAAGAGCAACAATGTCGAGGCCAGCGAAGCCGGAACGCTGCTCGCCGGTGATCTCGGCTGCCTCCTCAACATGGCCGGCAAACTCTCCCGGCAAGGTTCGAAGGTCGAAGTCCGGCATATCGCCGAAGTCCTCGCGGGCATAACGGATACCCCCGCCATCGGCAAAGCCGCTCCGGCGCAGGAGGTCACGCCATGACCGCGCATTCGACGACGAAGCAGTTCAAATCGAACGCAACCCGCGCGATTGCGGATACCCAGCTCACCGGCAACCTCAAGGCGGTGCGGCAGAACTTCATCGACAAGCGCGCCAAGGCTGCGCACGAACTCCCCGAGTTCGAGGCACTGCGCGAGAATGCCAAGGAGATCAAGAACCACACGCTGGCGCATCTCGATCTCTACCTTGAAAAATACGAGGCCAAGGTTACCGAAACAGGTGGTCACGTTCATTTTGCCCGTGATGCCGAAGAGGCTCGCAAGATCGCGCTTGAGATTTGTCGCAAAGTGGGGGCGAAGACCGTCACCAAGGGCAAATCGATGATCACCGAGGAGGTCGGCCTCAACGCCTATCTCGAAGCCAATGGCGTCACCCCGGTCGAGACCGATCTTGGCGAATATATTATCCAGCTCCGGGGTGAGGCGCCGAGCCATATTATCGCGCCGGCGGTCCATCTCAACAAGGCGCAGATCGAGAGCGATTTCCGCCGCGTGCACACGCACCTCGATCCCGCGCGCGATCTCACCGAGAAAACCGCGCTGCTCACCGAGGCGCGCGCCGTGCTACGCGAGCAGTTCCTGATTGCCGATGTCGGCATCACCGGTGCGAATTTCCTGATCGCGGAAACCGGCACCTCGATCATCGTCACCAACGAGGGCAACGGTGATCTCACGCAGATCCTGCCCAAAGTGCATATCGTCATGGCCTCCATCGAGAAGATGGTGCCGACGCTTGAAGACGTGAGCCAGATCCTTCGCCTGCTCGCCCGCTCCGCTACCGGGCAGGAGATGAGCGTTTACACGACGCTCTCCACCGGCCCGAAGCGCTCTGGCGATGTCGATGGACCGGAGGAATACCACGTCATCATTCTCGATAACGGTCGCTCGGCCATGCTCGGCGGCGAGTTTCAGGACATGCTGCGCTGCATCCGCTGCGCCGCCTGCATGAACCATTGCCCGGTTTATCACCAGATCGGCGGGCACGCTTACGGCTGGATCTACCCCGGCCCGATGGGTTCGGTGCTCACACCCTCGCTGATCGGTGTCGATGAGGCAGGGCATTTGCCGAATGCCTCAACCTTCTGCGGGCGCTGCGAAAGCGTCTGCCCGATGAAGATCCCGCTGCCGAAGATGATGCGGCATTGGCGAGAGCGGGAGTTCGAGCGCAACCTCAATCCCGCCGTTGCACGCTACGGCCTTGGGTTCTGGGCATTCTTTGCGCGCCGACCGAAGCTTTACAGCCTCGCGACGCGCCTTGCGATGAAGATGATGAAACTGGCTTCACGCGGGAAGGGCAGTTTCCGTTCGCTGCCCGGCGTCGGTGCCTGGACAAAACACCGCGACCTTGCCGTTCCGGAGGGCGAAACCTTTCAGGCGAAGTGGAAGAATGCGAGAAGAGGTTAGCCGAAAATGAGCACTCCAATTCCTATGAGGGCTACGATTGTTATAATTCCAGCATTTCCATAGATAAATTTCAAAAAGGGATCCAGTTTATAGTTTTGATCTTTTGATATCTCAGAGGCTACGTGACTTTCGATCATCTTCCGGATTGGTAGGCCACCAAAAAATAGGACAACGACAGATGCGAAGATAATGCCAATTGTTTCTATTGGACAAAAATTTCCGATAGTTACTATGCAAGAATTCAATTTAATTGACGCGCGTGCCATTGCGGCTGTTGAAATGACAGACAAGAAATAAATTGGAAGATAGAAATAGACCATTTTAAAAACCTCTCTGAATTTAGATTAGGCTAAGGAGTGGAAAAATTGATGTCAATATTTTTATTTTGTTCCCAATAGATTTTGGCAATTCAAAGGAAACAGAAGCAAATGAGCACTTCCCGCGATACCATTTTTTCCTCCATCCGCCGCTCGCTCGGGGTTACTGGCGATGAACGCATCCGCGCCTCTATTGTCGAGGATCGGCTGGAGCGCGCGCCGAAAGGCATTATTCCGACCAGAGCGCAGATCGATGCGCCGGCCAAACTCGCGCTCATGCTCGAGAAACTCGAAGGCGTGCAGGCGACTTTCGCAAAGCTGAAAAGCGCTTCCGAAGTGCCGGCGGCAGCGGCGGAATATCTCCGCGCAAACAATCTCCCCGCGACGCTCCGGCGCGGTGACGATCCGCGTCTGGATGGCCTGCCGTGGTCTCAAACCGCGCTCGATGTCGCGGTCGGGCGCTCGGATGGGCATGATCTCAATGCGATCAGCCATGCCGAGGCGGGGATTGCCGAAACCGGAACGGTGGTCATGATCTCGGGCCACGAGAACCCGACGACGCTGAATTTCTTGCCCGACAATCACATCGTCGTGCTCTCGGCCTCCGATATCGTGGGCGACCTTGAGCAAATCTGGCCGCGCCTGCGCAAGAAGTATGGCAAGGGCGAAATGCCCCGCACGGTCAACTGCATCACAGGCGCCTCGCGCTCGGGCGATATCGAGCAGACGATCTTGCTCGGTGCTCATGGCCCGCGCCGGCTGCATGTGCTCATTGTTGAAGGCTAATTGACGCAGGCCCTATTGGCTGGCGTGGTTAACAACACTTTCTTCGGCATTTGCTGTTAGCGTCCAAACCGTTGCCATGGTCGGGAAGGTCGGATGCACCGCGTGCGAACATCCTTGTTGTCGGTTTTGACGAGCCTTCTCATCGGCGCGTCGCCGGCGGCTTTGGCGCAAGCGGCACCCCATGGAACCCCGCCGGCTGTCCTCGGGCCTGCTCCCTTGCCAACCAACACTTTCTCATCGACGCCCGGCGTGCTGCACAATGTTCCCGTGCCGGACGGGCAGGCAGCGCCTCCCGTTGCTGCGCCGAAACCCAAACCCGCACCGGTGGTTCACGAGCGCGTCGTCGCGCGGAACGACAAGCGCCCGAGTTATCACCCGGATTCGCTCGCGCTGATCAACGAGGCGGCACAGAAATATCTCGCGATTGCCCATGCCGGCGGTTGGCCGATTCTGCCGGCAAATGCGACGCTCCAGCCCGGCGCAGAAGGTGCCAATGTCATTACGCTGCGCCAGCGCCTCGCAGCTGAGGGCGATCTCGCGGCTACCGATGTCGCCAACCCGGTGTTTGATGCACCGCTCGCCGTTGCCGTGAAGAAATTTCAGTCCCGGCATGGTCAGAGCCAGAACGCGCTGGTGCAGGGGCCGACGCTGGCCGCGTTGCGCATCTCGGCGCGTGAGCGCTTCACCCAGCTCAACGAAAGCGCCCGGCGCCTCGCGACGCGGAATTTTGCGTTCGGGCAGCGCTATGTCGTGGTGAATATCCCCTCGGCCTCGGTCGAGGCGATCGAAAATAGCATCGTCGAGAAGCGCTTCATCGCCGTTGTCGGCAAGAAGGAGCGCGCCTCGCCGGAGGTCGAAACCCGGATCACCAACGTCAATCTCAACCCGACTTGGACGGTGCCGGTCTCAATCATCAAGAAAGACATCATTCCCAAGATGCAGAAGGATCCCGCCTATCTCACCAAGGCGAAGATCCGCATCTACGGTATCTCGGGCAACGAGGTCGATCCGCGCGCGATTGACTGGTCAACTGAACGCGCCGTCGCCTTCACACTCCGCCAGGACTCCGGTACGGCCAACGCGCTCGGGCAACTCCGCATTGATATGCCGAACCGCGAGTCGGTCTATATGCACGATACGCCTTCGAAGCGGCTGTTCGCCAGCGATGACCGCTTCCATTCCTCTGGTTGCGTGCGCGTCGAGAATGTCCGTGATTTTGCAGCCTGGGTGCTCGAAGGTGCCAAAGACTGGGATCGCAAGGCCATCGATGCCGCCATCGCCGAGGGAAAACGCAAGGACGTTCGTCCGGCGCATCCAATTCCGGTGATCTGGACCTATCTCACGGGCTACGTCACGCCTGACGGAACGGTGCATTTCCGGCCCGACATCTACGGGCTCGATTCCGGCCCTGTGCTCACCGCCGCCGGGGATGCGCCGACCACGCGCAAGGCCAAGGCCCCGCCGATTGCGCTGGATGCGGCCGGGCTTGACGCACGCGCGGCGTCAGCCTTCTCGCAACCGATCCAGCAGATCGATCCCCAGTAATTACTCCGCGAGCACCCGCGTCGAGGGGAAGGTGATTTCCACCATCGTACCTTCGCCCGGGGTCGAGCGAATGGAGAAGGCCGCACGATTGGCTTCCACCAATGCCTTGGTCAGCGGCAGGCCAAGCCCTGTGCCACCTTGATCGCGCCGCGTGCCGACCTGACGGAACGGCTCCAGCGCCTGTTCGATTTCGGTTGCGCTCATGCCCACGCCCGTGTCGCGGATGCGAATCACCGCCTCGCCGCTGTCCAGCAGCGCGGTCGCAACGATGACCTGACCGCCGCTTTCGGTGAAGCGGGTCGCATTCGCCAGCATGTTGAGGATGATCTGCCTGACCGAGCGCTCATCGGCCACCACGGCGGGCAGCTTCTGCGCAAGCTGTGTACGCACTAGCACACGGTTGGCATTCGCCTGCGGCTGGATGATGCCGACTGAGCTGGAGACAATCGCGTTGAGATCGGTCGCGGCGAAATTCATCTCCATTCGCCCGGCCTCGATCTTGGCGAGGTCGAGGAGGTCGTTGACGAGGCTGACGACATGCTTGCCTGAGGTGCGAATATCGCCAAGATATTCCTTGTATTTCGCGCTACCGACCGGGCCGAGTCGCTCCTCCATCATCACCTCGGCAAAGCCGATAATGGCATTCATCGGTGTGCGGATCTCGTGGCTGATCTTGGCAAGAAAATCTGATTTCTTGGCGCTGGCGAGTTCGGCGGCGCGACGTGCGTCGGTGAGTTCGGCTTCGGCGCGCTTCCATGCGGTGAGATCACGCAGCACGGCGCAATAGCGGCGTGGTTCATCATCGCTGATCCGCCCGAGCGTCATGAACAGCGGAATGCGTCCACCCTTCTTCTCGCGGCCATAGACGTCGCGGCCATCGTTGAGCACGCTGCGCACGCCATTGGCCTGGAGACCCTCGAAATAATCGAGTGCATCGGCATGGCTCTCGTTGAGCAGGAGCGTCGTGAAACTCTCGCCGGCGACCTCATTCTGGCTGAGGCCAAAGAGCGCTTCCGCCGCGCCGTTAAGGCTGAGAATGCGACCCTTTTCATCCAGCGTGATCACGCCATCGGTCGCAGTATCGAGCACCGCGCGCAATTCCTGTGATTCCGCCCGAACGCGCTTGAGATCGAGCGCGACGGAGCGCAGCGCCTTGCCCTGTTCCAACTCGGCCGCACGGCGCATGGAGATCAGTGTCGCCTTCTCCCCGTGCCAATCGACGATCTGGAGATGCGCATCGACCGGGATCATCTCGCCATCGCGCGCGGCAAGCACTACGGTATCGAATCCGCTTTCGCGATCACGCGGCAGGGTGCCCTTGCGGAAGATCGCGCGGGCGCCATCGTGCATCACGAAATCATCGAAATCCTGATAGCCCGTCAGGTCGAGCAGGGTGCGGTTGGCATAGAGCGCCGCATCGCCCTTGAGGACCAGCATCCCGATGGGAAGCCGGTCGAGAATCTCGTGCGGCATCGCGGCGGTATCAACCGGAAGCGGGGCGGCCTGCGGTGCGGTCGGCAACATCGGCGTGAAGCCGGAGTGCGTCGTCATCACGGCGGGTTCGGGCTCGGCCTCTTCCGGCGCGGGGGGCTGCAAAACGGGCACTTCGTTACGGGAAGGCTCTTCCGCGCTGCCTTGAGCGCCAACACTCGGCGCGACAGGCGGTTCGGTCGAGTCCGGGTCGAATTTGGCACCGAGCGCGCGGGCAATCTCTCGGAACGCGTTGCGTTCGGCCATGGAAAGCCCGTTCTTGCCCTGTTGGCCGGGCGCGGCGCCGGTTTGCCCTGCCCTGAGTTGCACAACATTCTGGTTGTTCGCCTGCGGCGTGACCATGGCGACAGGCTCGGAAACCGGCACAACCGCCGCTTCCTGCATATCGGTATCGGCCGCAGTCTCATCCGGCACGGGCGTATCCGGTGTCAGCCGATCTGATGCGGTTTCGTCATCGAGGTCCGCTTCCGCATCGTCCTCTTCGGACGCCTCACTGATGGTGTCTTCAGACCCGGCAATCGCAACATCTTCGGCCTTCGAGGCCGAGGCTGGCGGATCGAGCAGGGTCAGCAGGTCCGGCTCCGCATCGGCAGCATCGACCTCCGGTTCCATGGCGACATCGGTTGCCGCTACAGCTGAGGAAGCGGTGGTCTGGGCAGTCACGGGTTCGGCTTCATCCGAAGCGGCAACTTGTGCTGCAACGGCGTCGTTCAGCAGGGCGGCAGCTTCCGGCGCAAACACTTCTTCAGCGTCAGCAGGCACGTCCGCCTCGGCAAGATCACCCTCGGCAAGATCACCCTCGACAAGATCACCCTTGGCGGCAACCGTGTTCTCGATAACCGCTTCCCTCTGCGCGACCTGTTCCGCCCGCGCCACATGGCAACGACCAAAGCCGGAATAGCCGGTGAGTCCCCGCTCGGTGGTCAGCAGCGGCAACGCCGAAAGATCGATCGGGATCGCAAGATCGGTTCCGGCGACGGGCCAGCGGACGGCGATGCCGTTCCAGGTTTCTCCGCCGGCAACGGCGGCGCGGATCGCCTCGGCGGCGGACGGGTCAAAGGCTTCAACGACACCCGCGAGCGGGTGTCCGACGATATCAGCATTTCCGGCCCCGACGGCGCTGGCGAGCGGCGGTGTGACGCGTTCCACCACGCCATTCGCATCCAGCGCAAAGATGAATCGGAGGGAGTGCCGGCTTTCGACGGGTTGATCGGTCCATTCGGGCGCGATGCGAGGTTCTGCGGAAGGAGCCGATGAGTCGGGGGGCTCCCCTGCGGCGATCTCGGCCAGCTCAGCTTCCCTTCCTGCGACGGAGTCGTCCTGTGTAGCCGTGTCGCCCTGTGCAGTTATCTGACGCGGCGGAAGGAGAGCCTCTCCGGCTTCATAACCAAACCCATCATTGAGGCGAACAGGGCGTGCCTCAACCAGCGAAACCAAGAGAGATTGCGTGCCATCCGCAAGGCGCAGCGGCTCGCAAAGCGCCGTTAGAACAAGGCTGCGGAAGCCAACATTGAAACGCAGGCGTTCCAGTCGCTTCGGCGCATCGGCATCAAGTCCGCGCGCCAGCATGGCAAGACGCTGGGTGCCGGCAGCAAGAACTGGAAGCCCGGCCCGCATCAGGCCGGTGCCGTCCATCAGGCCAAAGCGGCGGGCCACGTCATGGCTGGACCAGAGAACGCGGCCGCCATCATGAGAGATCAGCATGCCGGGCATCGGGTTCGCGAGCAGCGCGTCCTGCGCAGCGGAATCCAGCATTCCCGCCGGAAGGAGACTTCCCGCTGCCCGGTTTGCGGTCTCGATCGCCATTACCACGCCTCACCTCAACTCAACGCATACGCGGCCCGTCCGAAGGCAAAACGCAGGATAGCACTTCGCTTCGTCAAAACAGCCCAATCCGGTATCTGTGCCGAATTGGAACGGGGCTTAACGCTTTATCCATAAATCGTGCCAAGCCACTCGTCTATCTTGCAGGTGCGCAAGCTGGAATTTACCGAAAAACAACCTTAACGGCGGATCGAGGTAATCTGTTATAAGTCAAAGCGAAGCAGGAATTCACCTGCAGCAAGAGTAAGGAGAAGGCACATGATCAAACCAGATGGCAAGTTTCAGGTTCCCGACGACATGCGCAACCTGCTCGAGCAGGGCGTGACGCAGGCGCGCGAGGGTTTCGGCAAAGTGATGAGCGCCGCCGGTGAAGCAGTCTCCGCGCTGGAACAGAAGTCCGATACCGCGCAGGAAAAAGCAGCCGAACTGCGCCGGAAGAGCATTTCCTTCACGGAATCCAGCATGGCGGCGGCGTTTGACCTCGCACAGAAGCTGGTGAGCGCCAAAAGCCTCGATGAAGTGATGAAGCATCAGTCCGAATATATGGCGAAGCAGTTCGCCTCGGTGCGCGACCACGTTCAGGAGGCGGGTGCCGATATCCAGCAGCAGGCCAAGGCCGCCGCCGAGAATTTTGCAGCTGAGGCGGCGAAGATGCAGGCCAAGGCCAAGGATGCACTGGCCGAAGGCGCTGCCACTGCGCGCAAGGCTGCTGCTGCGGTCGACAGCGTCACCAAGGGCAAGAAGTAAGGCCTTTATTCCGCTGCGAGGACCTGACCGGGCCTTCGCGCAAGGCCGAGCGTATCAAACACATCGACGAGCGCTGCGGTCAGTTCGTCGATGAGCGCGTCGGAATGGAACGGTGTCGGTGTGATCCGCAGGCGTTCCGTTCCGCGCGGCACGGTCGGGTAGTTGATCGGCTGAACGTAGATATGGTGCCGCTCGAGCAGGAGATCGCTCGCGGCTTTGGCATTGGCGGCATCGCCGATCATCACCGGCACGATATGCGTCGGGTTATCGAGCACCGGAATGCCAGCTTCATCGAGCATCCGCTTGGTCCGCGCCACCTGCTTGCGCTGGCCTGCACGCTCGGTTTGCGAGCCCTTGAGATGGCGGATCGACGCTGTTGCCGCGGCTGCAACAGGCGGGGGCAGGGCGGTGGTGAAGATAAAGCCATGGGCGTTGCAGCGCACGGCATCGACGATTTCGGCACTGGCGGCGATATAGCCTCCGAAACAGCCAAAACCCTTGCCGAGCGTACCTTGAATAATATCGATGCGATCCATCGCGCCGATTTCCTCGGCATAGCCCGCGCCATGCGCACCATAAAGCCCGACGGCATGGACCTCATCGAGATAGGTCAGCGCACCGTATTTTTGCGCGAGATCCGCAAAAGCGTGGAGTGGGCCGACATCGCCATCCATCGAATAGACGCTCTCGAAGACGATAAGCTTGGGCCGGGCCGGGTCGGCGGCTTTCAGCAGTTCCTCGAGGTGCGCGATATCGTTGTGGCGGAAGATAGTCTTGTCGCAGCCGGCGCGGCGCACGCCGTCGATCATCGAATTGTGGTTCTCGCTGTCCGAGAAAATGATGCAACCCGGCAGGCACTGCGCGATCGTGGCGATCGCGGTCTGGTTGGCGACGTAGCCCGAGGAGAAAACCAGCGCGGCGTTCTTGTTGTGAAGATCAGCGAGTTCAGCCTCCAGTTCAACAACCGCATGGCTGTTGCCGGAAATATTGCGTGTTCCGCCCGCACCGACCGAACCGCGCCGGGCCTCCGCGATCATCGCGGCGACAACATCCGGGTGGCGCCCCATGCCGAGGTAGTCGTTCGAGCACCAGACGGTGACATCGCTGACGCCGCTTGCAAGATGCCATGTTGCCTTCGGGAAGCGCGCCTGATCGCGGGCGATTTCGGTGAAGACGCGATAGCGGTTTTCGGCCTGAAGGGTCGAGGTGACAGCCGAAAATGCACTCTTGTAATCGAACATGAAGTCTCTACCCTGAACGCTTCCGCCTTATTTCCCGCTCCATCCCTCGCTCTCATGGCGAGAAGCGGGCATAAAAGTCAGGAAACTCCGTATAAGGCTCTTGCCATCGAGGTCCAAGGCCCGGCATTGATCGGCAACAACTTTGGAAAGATTTTCGTTTTTCGGCATGCCGTTCGGAAGAACCGGCGGCGGCCACGAGGAAGATCGCATGTGTCCTCCGGATAAGCCGCCCCGCATGACAGCGGACCAGCAAAAGAAGGCCCGGTTGGCCGAGGCCCTGCGCGCTAACCTTAAGCGCCGCCGGGCGCAGACGAAACGCCGCGCGACATCTGAAAATGAAAGCGGCGAGACCGAATTGGCCGTCAATCCGCCGCAAAGTCCCGCGACAGGCAGGGAACCGGGCGAGAAATAACGTCAGGCCGCGGCCTTGGGATTTGCTATTGCCGGTTTGGCATGGCAGAGGAGCGCCTGTTTTTTGCCGCCTCGCGAGGCGGCCACGAGGGAATTGGGGCAGGGTATGGACCGGATCAGGATCGTCGGCGGCACGAAGCTCAACGGCATTATTCCGATTGCCGGCGCCAAGAATGCCGCGCTGCCGCTGATGATTGCGAGCCTTCTGACGCCGGAAACGCTGGTGCTGGAAAATGTGCCGCGCCTCTCGGATGTGCGCATGCTCAAGCGTATTCTCGGCAATCACGGTGTCGATGTCACGGTCGCGGGCAAGCGTCCTGGCATGTCGACCGAGGATGGCGAGGATGTCCGCCTGACTGCGGCGCATATCGTCGATACCGTTGCGCCGTATGAGCTCGTCTCGCAGATGCGCGCGAGCTTCTGGGTTGTGGCGCCGCTGCTGGCGCGGATGGGGCAGGCCAAGGTCTCGCTGCCGGGCGGCTGTGCGATTGGCACGCGCCCTGTTGATCTTCTCATCATGGCGCTTGAAAAGCTCGGCGCGGATATCGAGATCGATGCTGGCTATGTCATTGCCAAGGCCCCGAACGGGCTCAAGGGCGCGGAAATCACCTTCCCGAAAGTCACGGTCGGCGGCACGCATACTGCGCTGATGGCAGCCGTTCTCGCGAGGGGAACCACCACGATTCACAATGCCGCCCGCGAGCCGGAAGTCTCCGATCTCGCCGAATGCCTTGTGAAGATGGGCGCGAAAATCTCCGGCATCGGCACTTCCGATCTCGTGATCGAGGGCGTCACCTCCCTGCATGGCGCGACCCACCGTGTCCTGCCGGATCGGATCGAGGCGGGCACCTACGCTTTCGCGGCGGCGATGGCGGGCGGAGATGTCACGCTGGAAGGCATCGAGGCGAAGCATTTGCAGGCCGCCCTCGACAAGCTGGTTGAATCCGGCGCGGAGGTCACTTCGACCGAAACCGGCATCCGCATCCGCCGCAACGGGACGCCAATCAAGGCGGTGGACGTCACAACCGAAGCCTTCCCCGGCTTCCCGACCGACCTTCAGGCCCAGTTCATGGCGCTGATGAGCCGCGCCAACGGTACGTCAAAAATCGTCGAGACGATTTTCGAGAACCGCTTCATGCACGTGCAGGAACTTGCCCGCTTCGGCGCGAAAATCCGGCTCGATGGTGATATGGCGATTGTCGAGGGCACAGGGGCACTCAAGGGCGCGCCGGTGATGGCGACCGATCTTCGCGCCTCGGTCAGTCTCGTGATCGCCGCGCTGGCGGCGGAAGGCGAGACGATGATCAACCGCGTCTATCATCTTGATCGCGGTTTCGAAGGGCTTGAAGGCAAGCTCAGCCGTTGCGGCGCGCAGATAGAGCGTATCCGGGGCTGAAAAAAGCGGGGTGGTTCCACCCCGCTCGATCGTCTCACACTAGATCGGCACGATGATCAGAACTGCAACAGTTATCAGAATTGCACGTGACCGCGCTTGGTGCCGAAGCCGGGGATATGGCATTTGCACCCCTGACCGATCGGCACCGGGCCGTATTGGCAGGTGCCGCGCGAGGTGACGCAGCCCATGCCCATCGGCATCGCGCGCGGACGGGGAGCGTAGTAGCGCTCCTGCGGCGGCGCATAGCGGCGGCGTTCCTGATAGTAGCCCGGCGGCGGCGACTGGCGATAATAGCCGTCGCGCTGCGGCGGATAATACTGCGCTTCAGCACTGCTGGCGGCAGCAAAGGAGACCAAGGCGCCGGCAAGAACCGCCGCGATCGTGGCAGCCTTGCCGAGAGATTTTCCAAATAGGCTCGAACGATTCATGATGGCCTTTACTCCTTTGGCATCGAATACCGCTTGATCCTAAAGACGCAGGCTGAAGCTGTCATGAACGATTTTTGTCGTTCAGACCCGGCAACAGGGCAAAGCCGGATGTCAACTTTTGGGCAAACCGGTGCGGAAACCCGCTTCGCGCCGTTGCAGCCTTCAAGCGAGGCGGATAACAACAGGAAAGCGTCGTCGTCCCAACCGATTGATTTTCATGTCCATGTCTTCCTCTCCTTCGGCATCTTCCTCTCCTCCCGCGTCCCTCTCGACCGGCCCCGGACCGGCATGGCGCCTTTCGACGCTTGATGCCGATTTCGAAGCCCGCTTTGTCGATCTGCTCGGCGCCAAACGCGAGGTTTCCGAGGATGTCGAGCGCGCGGCAGCGGCGATCATCGCCGATGTCCGTGCCAGAGGCGATGCAGCGTTGGCGGATTATTCCCGCCGCTTCGATGCCATCGATCTTGATAAAGTCAGCATGCGGATTTCGGATGCGGATATCGCGGCCGCCCGCGCAGTCTGCGATCCCACCGCCCTTGAGGCGCTGGAATTCGCAGCCGGGCGCATTCGCTCGTTTCATGAGCGGCAGAAGCCCGTGGATCAGATTTTTGAGGATAGCCTCGGCGTCAAGCTCGGCTGGCGCTGGTCGGCGATTGCTGCTGTGGGCCTCTATGTGCCCGGTGGTTCCGCCTCGTACCCTTCTTCCGTGTTGATGAACGCGATTCCGGCCAAGGTCGCGGGTGTCGAGCGTGTTGTGATGGTCGTGCCGACGCCGAAGGGCGAGGTCTCCCCTCTGGTACTCGCTGCGGCGGCATTGGGCGGCGCGGACGAAATTTACCGCGTCGGCGGCGCGCAAGCGATTGCCGCGCTCGCCTATGGCACCGCGACGATCCGCCCGGTCTCGAAGATCGTCGGCCCGGGCAATGCCTATGTCGCGGCGGCCAAACGCCATGTCTTCGGGCAGGTCGGGATCGATATGATCGCGGGGCCTTCCGAGGTCGTGATCATCGCCGATGGTTCAGCGAACCCCGAATGGATTGCGGCGGATTTGCTGGCGCAGGCCGAGCATGACACGGCCGCTCAGTCCGTGCTGATCACGGATGATGCAGCGCTGGGCGATGCTGTAGCCGCTGCGCTGGCAGGTCAGCTTGCGCTTCTTCCGCGCAAGGAGATCGCCGGGGCCAGCTGGCGCGACAACGGCGCGATCATCCTCGTCCGTTCGATGGATGAGGCCGTGATGCTCGCCAATCGTCTTGCCGCCGAGCATCTCGAAATCATGACGCGCGATCCCGAGGCGCTTGCGAGCCGTATCCGTGAAGCGGGTGCGATTTTCCTTGGCGGGCATACGCCCGAAGCCATTGGCGATTATGTCGGCGGCTCGAACCATGTGCTGCCGACGGCACGTTCGGCGCGCTTTGCCTCCGGCCTTGGCGTGCTCGATTTCATGAAGCGGTCGTCGATCTTGTCCTGCGGACCGGAACAGCTGGCCGCGCTCGGACCTGCGGCTATCGCACTCGGCGAGGCGGAAGGGCTCCATGCCCATGCCCGTTCGGTCGCCATTCGCCTCAACAGACGGTGACAGCATGAGCGGAGAAGACGAAACCAGACGCCGCCTTGTTGCGGTCACGATCGACGAAGCCTCTATCGAGCGCGGCACGCCCGATCAGGAACACGAGCGCGCGATCGCGATTTACGACCTTGTCGAGGAAAACCGCTTCGGCATTACCGGGCACGAGGGCGGGCCCTATGTTCTTGCCCTCGGCCTTGTCGCCGGGCGACTCTCCTTCGATATCAAGCTGGAAGATGAGACGCCGGTCATTTTGCATCTCCTGTCGCTGTCGCCGTTCCGCAAGGTCATCAAGGACTACTTCATGATCTGCGAGAGCTATTACGAGGCGATCCGTTCCGCCTCGCCAGAGCGGATCGAAGCGATCGATATGGGCCGCCGAGGCGTGCACGATGAAGGCGCGGGCCTCGTGATCGAACGTCTCGACGGCAAGATCGAGATCGACCACAAAACCGCGCGCCGGCTCTTCACGCTGATCGCGGCGCTGTCCTGGAAGGGGCAGGATCGTTGAATCCGGCGCCACCGTCAAAACTGCATTCCGTGTTGTTTATCTGCACGATGAATGCCGTCCGTTCCCCCATCGCCGAGGGGATGGCGCGTCTGCGCTTTGGCAAACGACTGTTTGTCGATTCCGCCGGGCTGACGAAATCGGATCGCGATGGTTTTGCACTGGCCGTGCTGCGCGAAGCCGGTCTCGCCTTCGAGGACGACGAGCCGCATACGCTCGACGAGGTCGAGTGCGAATCCTTCGATCTCATTGTGGCGCTCTCACCTGAAGCGCATCGCTTTGCCGAAGAGCGGCTGCGTGCTTCTGCTGTTGAACTTCTCTTTTGGCCCATCGAGGATGCGACCCAGATCGGCGGTACCCGCGACCAGCGGCTCGACGCCTTCCGCCGGGTGCGAGATACACTCGACAAGCTGATCCGGGATGAACTCGGACCCCGGGTCGGTTAAGCCGATTCTGGCGCTGGCCAGTACTCTCCTCCTGGCATGGGAGAGGGGACGCCCGTGGTCGTCGGCACGCTGAGCGGCAGGCCCTGCCGCATGCGCACCGCGAGATAGGCAAAGCATTCTGCTTCGAGAAGATCGCCGTTCCAGCCCACCGTCTCAACCGGCTCGACCGGCACCCCAAGCGCTTGGGAAAATCCGCGCATCATCGCAACATTGTGCCGTCCGCCGCCCGTCACCAGCCAGCGAACCGGTTTGGCCGGCAGGTGATCGAGAATGGCCGCGGTAGCGTTGACGGTGAATGCCGTGAGTGTCGCGATCTGGTCTTCCGGCGAAAGCGTCTCGGTGATTTTCGCGCGGGCATGAAAATCATTGCGATCCAGCGATTTCGGCGGCGGTGCTGTAAAAAACGGATTGGCCATCAGGGCCGAGAGCGTTTCAGCATGGACGCTGCCGGAAGCCGCAATACGGCCATCCGCATCATAGGCGAGGCCGAAATACCTGAGCATCGCATCGTCGATCAGCGCCGAGGCGGGGCCGGTATCGCAGGCGATGATCGTCTCGCCGTGAAGGTAGGTGATATTCGCCACCCCGCCGAGATTGAGCACGACGAGCGGCGTCGGAAGCTCGTGCGCCAGCGCAGCATGATAGAGCGGTACGAGCGGTGCACCTTGCCCGCCCGCCGCGACATCAGCGTGGCGGAAGCGGTTCACAACGGGCAGTCCGAGCGTCGCCGCCATGCGCGGACCATCACCGAGTTGACGTGTGATCCTGCGCTCGGGGCGATGGAAAATCGTCTGGCCATGCGAGCCGACAAGGTCAATGCTGGTGGCCGCGAGCGTGTTCTCGGCCAGATAGCGCTGGATCGCTGCCGAAAATGCATCCGTGACAGCGGTCTCGATCTCAACCAGCGGGTCATGTTCTGCCCGTCCCGGATCGGAAATCACGGCTTGCAAGGCTGCGCGAAGGTCGGGCGGATACGGATAGCTCGCCCCGCCGAGCGGACGGACATGGTGCACGCCGTCCGTTTCCACGAGCGCGATATCGATGGCGTCCATCGAGGTGCCGCTGATGACGCCAATGGCACGGAGGGGCGAGAAACGATCCACAGCATCGGCTTTCGTGTTTCAGATGCGATTCATTCAAGGGCGATTCGTGTCATCATGCCGGAAGACCGGCACGAATTCAGCCTGCATATTGCGCAAACCTTCGGCGATCCTGCCTCGAAATCCGCTGTTCTTCGCCAGCAAAGGATTGACGGCTCGCAGGCACGCTGGAATGAATGACGTGTCACGTCAAGATGACGCCCGGCGCGAGCAGTGCCGCCGGGAATGGGAGGTTTTCAGGATGTCGCGTCGGGTTTTTTCTGCTTTGGCCTTTTCGTCGCTGGTGATGGCGTTTGCGCCACTTCCGGTTATGGCTCAGGGCGCGGGCGAACTGGTCGTCTACTGCTCCGTTCAGGAGGAATGGTGCCGCCCGATGATCCAGACCTTCGAGCGCGCGACCGGCATCAAGGTCTCGATGACGCGGAAATCGACGGGCGAAACGCTGGCGCAGCTCAAGGCCGAATCTGCCAATCCGCGCGGCGACATCTGGTGGGGCGGAACCGGTGATCCGCATTTGCAGGCCGCCGAGGAAGGTCTCACCGAGCCCTACAAATCGCCCAAGCTTTCCGAGTTGCTGCCGCAGGCGGTGAAACAGGCCGAACTCTCGCAATACCGCACTGTCGGCATCTATGCCGGCGCGCTCGGCTTCTCCTTTAACAAGGAGCAGCTGGCGAAGAAAAAGATTGCCGAGCCGAAGTGCTGGGCCGACCTGATCAAGCCCGAATTCAAGGACGAAATTCAGGTCGCGGACCCGAATTCTTCCGGCACCGCCTACACTATGCTGGCCACGTTCGTGCAGCTCTGGGGTGAGGACAAGGCCTATGCCTTCATGAAGGCGCTCCACAAGAACGTGAACCAGTATACCAAATCCGGCGCCGCTCCGGCCCGCGCCGTGGCGACGGGTGAGACACTGATCGGCATCACCTTCCTGCAGGATGGCGTTCAGCAGGCGGTGATGGGCGCACCGCTCCAGATCGTCGCACCCTGTGAAGGCACCGGCTACGAGATCGGCTCGATGTCGATCATCAAGGGCGCCAAGAACATGGAAAACGCCAAGAAGTGGTATGACTGGGCGCTGACACCCGAGGCGCAGAACATCGCGATTGCCGCGAAATCCTATCAGGTCTCCTCCAACGTCAAGGCCGTTCTGGCACCCGAGTCGCCGCGCCTCGACCAGATCAAGCTGATCGACTATGACGTCGCGAAATACGGCTCCACCGCCGAGCGGACCCGCCTTCTCAAACGCTGGGACGCCGAAGTGCGCAACGCACCGCGGAACTGAGGCAAGTCGATGCGCCGCCGTAGTGCGGATCGAGGAGGGGTAGAGCTCATCGCGGCGGGACTGGCTCTCGTCGCGTTTGTCATCTTGCCGTGGTCTTACGCCGGGAGCCAGCAGAGCGGTCTTGCCTGGGCAACAGGCGGGCGCTGGCTCATGCTGGCGCCGGTGCTGCTCTCGCTCATCGCGGGTCTTCTGGCGCGTGGTGGGCCGAACACGGCAAAGCTGCGCATCGTTTTGACTGGCCTTGGCCTCTTTTTGCTCGTGGCTTACGCATTTTTCGGCAGCTGGCTGGATGGCCAGCCGCTGATCTCGCATGGCCTTGGGGCGGCGGTTCTTGCCGGCGCTCTGCTGGTGCAGGGCACACGCAGCCTTGCGGCGGCGGGGGATTTCAAGGCGGATCGCTGGGTCGCGACGACCACATGGGCGATTGTCGCGCTGGTGCTGCTCTTCGTGTTTTTCCCCGTGGTCCGTGCGTTGGCGAGTGCCTTTCTCGACACCAAGGGCAACTTTGACCTCGGTGCCTTCGCCGAGCGTTTTTCCGCGCCGGAAATCTGGAACGCCAACTGTCTCGTCGGGCGCGGCGGTTGTGGCGTTGTGCCGAACACCATCCTGCTCGGCGTTTGCGCCGGGGCCTGCTCGACCTTTCTCGGTCTTGCTTTCGCGCTGGTGGCGCAACGTGGTGGACTGAAGAACACCAAGGTTTTCGATGCTCTTTCGCTGCTGCCGATCATCACACCGCCGTTTGTGATTGCGCTGGCACTCGTCGTGATCTTCGGCCGGACCGGGATTGTCACGACCTTCCTCGATCGTACCTTCGATATCCCGCGTTCGCGCTGGATCTACGGCCTGCCGGGCGTGCTGATCTCACAGGTGCTCTCGCAAACCCCGCTCGCCTACATGATCCTGCGCGGTGCCTTGCAGGGCATTTCCCCCTCGCTCGAAGAGGCGGCGCAGACCCTGCGTGCGTCGCCCTGGCTCACCTTCCGCACCGTGACATGGCCGCTGTTGCGCCCGGCAGTTGCGGCGGCGTTCCTGCTCGGTTTCGTCGAAAGCCTCGCCGACTTCGGCAATCCTCTCGTGCTTGGTGGTTCCTTTGAGGTGCTTTCGACCAAGATCTATTTCGCGGTAGCCGGCGCGCAGCATGATCCGGGGCGTGCCGCGAGTCTCGCCATTATCCTGCTGGCGTTGACGCTCACCGCCTTCTGGCTCCAGACGGCATGGCTCGGCAAGAAATCCTATGTCACCGTCACCGGCAAGGGTGACGCAGGTTTGCCGTTGCCGCTCCCGAAGCCGCTGCGTTTTGCCGCCCTTTCGGTTGTGGTGCCATGGGTCGTGCTGACCATCCTGATCTACGGCATCATCCTCGTCGGCGGGTTCGTCACCGACATCGGGCGCGGTGCGATGACGCCGACGCTGCAGCATTTTGTCACCGGCTTTGCGGTTGAGATCGATAAATCAGGTCTGTTTTTCTCGGGCTCGGCATGGGATTCGTTCTTCGTCACGGTGACTGTCGCTGCGATCGCCGCGCCGCTGACGACCGTGATCGGCATCCTCACCGCCTATGTACTCTCGCGGCATAATTTTGTCGGCAAGTGGGCGTTCGAATTCCTGACGATGCTCTCCTTCGCCATCCCCGGCACGGTGATCGGCGTCGCCTATATCATCGCGTTCAATGTGCCGCCGGTCGAAGTCGCCGGTACGGGGTTGATCCTCATTTTCTGCTTCGTGTTTCGCAACATGCCGGTCGGTGTGCGGGCAGGTCTCGCGGCGCTCTCACAGGTGGATCGCTCACTCGATGAAGCCTCGACAACCCTCGGCGCGCGCACCGGCACCACCGTGCGCCGTGTGACCCTGCCGCTGCTGAAACCCGCGATCATAGCGACGCTGGTTTTCTCGTTCGTCCATGCGATGACGGCGGTGAGCGCGATCATTTTCCTCGCCACCGCGAAGTACAACATGGCGACGGTTTATATCGTCAACCGCGTCGAGGCGGGGGAATATCCGCTCGCAATTGCCTATTCCTCGCTGCTCATCCTGTTCATGCTGGCGGTCGTGCTCGGCATTCAGCGTGTGGTCGGCGAACGCAAGATCGGTCGACGCTCTGTTGCGTCACCTGTTGTCACGATGGGCGCGCATTAATGCCTGAGGGAACCGCATAAATGGCCAAGGCAGCATCGGTCGAGTTCATCGGCGTCGAGAAGAAGTATGGACAGGTTACGGCGGTTCGGGATGTCTCGTTCCGTGTCGAGGCCGGCACACTGGTCACGCTCCTTGGCCCTTCAGGTTGCGGCAAGACCACGACGTTGCGTCTCGTCGCCGGGCTTGAACTCGCAACCGGCGGCAAGATCATGATCGGTGATCAGGATGTCACCGCACTCGGGGCCGCTGAGCGCGATGTCTCGATGGTGTTCCAGTCCTACGCGCTGTTTCCGCACATGAGCGTCGTCGAGAACGTGATGTATGGTCCGCTTGCCTCCGGCGCGAGCCGCAAGGAGGCGGAGGCCATGGCGCGCGAGAAGCTCGCGCTGATTGGCCTTTCGGGGTTTGAAAAGCGCCTGCCCTCCGAGCTTTCCGGCGGGCAGCAGCAGCGCGTCGCGGTGGCGCGTGCTATCGTGCTGGAACCGAGCGTGCTGCTCTTTGATGAGCCGCTCTCGAACCTTGACGCCAAACTCCGCCGCAAGGTGCGTGATGATATCCGCGATCTCCAGCAGCGCCTCGGGTTGACGGTGCTCTACGTGACACACGATCAGCAGGAGGCGCTTGCCGTCTCCGATAAGGTGATCGTG
The DNA here is from genome assembly GCA_002256205.1 of Rhizobiales bacterium PAR1. Classification (GTDB taxonomy): domain Bacteria; phylum Pseudomonadota; class Alphaproteobacteria; order Rhizobiales; family Beijerinckiaceae; genus Rhabdaerophilum. The sequence continues at coordinate 315,345 of NKIW01000004.1, read as the reverse complement.
ATGGATAACGCCGTGATAGCACAGGAAGGCACGCCCGCCGATCTCTACGAGCGCCCGCGCACCCGGTTTCTCGCGGATTTCATTGGCGAGGCGAATATCGTCGAAGGGCGGTTTGGCGCTGATGCCGGCGGCGTCACCTTCGCGGCGGGCAGCACCAGCTTTGGCCTTGGCGATATTCCGGTGCCAGAGGGCGCAAGCGCCGTGGCGCTGAGGCCAGACCGCATCCAGCTGACGCTCGATCCCGCCGGGGCCTTCACCATCCACCGCGTCGCCTATGTCGGACATGCGCGGGAATATCTCGTCACCGCGCCCTGGGGCGAGATGCTGGTGATCCGCCCCTTGCGCGAGCGCGCGATTGCAGCCGGTACGCGGGTTTCGCTCGAAATCGACCTCGGCGCGGCAATTGCCATCTCGGGCTAGACGGCACGCGCGGATCACGCCATCCTTGCCGCGAATAGTCTAACCGATGGATGCGGCATGGCCCGGAAAATTCTGCTGAAGAACGCCCTCGTGATCGCGACGATGGATGAGACGCGCCGCGAAATCCCGGGCGGTTTTGTCCTCGTCGAAGGGCCGGAAATCAAACAGATCGGCCATGCGGGAGACCTGTTGCCGGAAGCGGATGAGGTGATTGATCTCTCCGGCCACGTCGTGCTGCCGGGTCTCATCAATACCCACCACCATATGGTGCAATCGCTGACGCGTGCGACACCTGCCGGGCAGGATGCCGAGCTTTTTGGCTGGCTGAAAGCGCATTACCCGATCTGGGCGAACGTGACACCGGAGATGATCCGCGTTTCCGCGGCCACCGCCATGAGCGAACTTGTGCTCTCCGGTTGCACGACCTCCTCGGACCACCTCTACATCTACCCCAACGGTTCAAAACTCGACGATGCCATCGAAGCGGCGCGCGAGGTCGGCATCCGTTTTCACGCTGCGCGCGGGGCGATGAGCGTAGGCGAATCAAAGGGCGGTCTGCCGCCGGATCGTGTGGTGGAGGAAGAGCCTGCTATCCTCAAAGAGATGCAGCGGCTCATCGAGGATTACCACGATGCCGGCCGTTTCGCGATGCTGCGCATCGTCATCGCGCCCTGTTCGCCTTTTACCGTGAGCGAGGATCTGATGCGCGAGAGCGCGAAGCTTGCGCGCCAATATGGCGTCTCGCTCCATACGCATCTGGCTGAAAACGATAACGACATCTCCTACTCGCTCGAAGTTTTCGGCAAGGACCCGGCAGATTATGTCGAAAGCCTCGATTGGGTCGGCCCGGATGTCTGGCACGCGCACTGCGTGAAGCTCGATGACAAGGCAATCAAGCTTTTCGGACGCACAGGAACGGGCGTCGCGCATTGCCCCTGCTCGAATATGCGCCTTGCCTCCGGCATCGCGCCGATTGGCAAGATGCGCGCGGCGAATGTGCCGGTCGGCCTCGGTGTCGATGGTTCGGCTTCTGCCGATGGCGGGCACCTCCTCGCCGAAGCACGGCAGGCGATGCTGCTTCAGCGCGTCGGTTTCGGCCCGGCTGCGATGACAGCGCGCGAGGCGCTGGAACTCGCAACGCGCGGCGGCGCCAAGGTGCTTAACCGCGATGATGTCGGGTATCTCGCAACCGGCATGGCGGCGGATATCGTGGCCTTCGATATGCGCACCATTGATTTTGCTGGCGCGATGGCAGACCCGGTCGCGGCTTTGGTATTCTGCACGCCCGCGAAGGTTTCTTGGAGCCTGATCAACGGGCGCGTGGTTGTGAAACAGGGCCAGTTGGTGACGCTTGATCTTGCGCGCCAGGTCGAGACCCATAACCGACTATCGAAAAAACTCATCGAGATGGCAGGCACCTGACAGCCCGCGCTACGCCCCGTTCGTCTTCACATAGAGCGAATAGAGGGAGGTCTGTCCGCAGATGAAAAGGCGGTTTTTCCGGATGCCGCCGAAGCAGACGTTGCCGACGATTTCCCCCACCGGGATGGTGCCGATATGCGTGCCATCCGGCGCATAGCAGAGAACACTACGCCCGCCGGAGGTCCAGATATTGCCCTCGCGATCCAGTCGGAAGCCGTCGAAGTGCCCCTCTGGACAGGTCGCGAAATGCGTCGGCGCGCCGAGCGTCTGGCCATTCGCTGCGACGGGGTAGGCGTGAATGGTTGCCGGCAGGCCCGGCACATGCGTATTGCCCGTATCCGCAACGTAAAGGATGCGCTCATCCGGTGAAAACGCGAGCCCGTTTGGCTTTACACGGTCAGGAATGACGAGCGTCAGTGCACCAGTTGCGGGGTCGAGCCGATAGACATAGCTGCCGTCGATTTCCGGCTCTGCGCGGATACCCTCGTAATCGCTGTCGATGCCGTAAGTCGGATCGGAAAACCAGATCGACCCATCGGATTTGACGACCACATCATTAGGCGAGTTGAAGCGCTTGCCTTCGAAACGATCCGCCAGAACAGTCACCGATCCGTTATGCTCGGTGCGCGTCACGCGTCGTGTCAGATGCTCACAGGTGACAAGCCGACCCTGTGCATCTACCGTATTGCCGTTGGAGTTGTTGCTGGGATGACGAAAAACCGAGACTGAGCCGTCAGTTTCGTCAAAACGCATCATCCGGTTGTTGGGAATGTCCGACCAGATGAGATAACGCCCGGCAGGAAAGTAGGCCGGGCCTTCCGACCAGCGATAGCCTGTTCCGAGATGTTCAAGCTTGGCGTGACCGACAATCAACGCCTTGAAGCGCGGGTCGAGAATGACGGGTGTCGGCAGATCGGCGCGCATGAAAACCCCTGAAGTCAGCCTCCCGTCGCGGTATCGATCAGGAGCTTGATGTTGAGCGCGATGATGATCGCGGCGGTAATACCGGCGAGGATTGTCAGCCAGAGCGGGGCAACCAGCAAGCCCATCTTTTTTCGCGAGGCTGTGAACATCACGAGCGGCACTACAGCGAAAGGAAGTTGGAAACTCAGGACGACCTGAGAGAGGATCAGCAGCTTCGTCGTCTGTCCCTCGCCATAGATCAGCGTCACGGCCACAGCGGGGACAATTGCGACAAGGCGCGTGACCAACCGCCTTGCCCAGGCGGGCAAGCGAATATCGATGAACCCTTCCATCACGATCTGTCCTGCCATGGTGGCGGTGACGGTGGAGTTGAGCCCGCAGCACAAGAGCGCGATCGCGAACAGCGCCGGAGCAATCGAGGCGCCCAGAAGCGGTGCCAGCAGTTCATGCGCACGCGCGAGCTCCGAAACCTCGTGTTGGCCGGTCTTGTGAAAAGTCGCCGCCGCGAGAATGAGGATCGAGGCGTTGATCGCCAGCGCGAAAGTGAGGGCAATGGTGCTGTCGAGCGTCGCGTATCTCAACGCCTCGCGCTTTTCCGGCAGGGTGTCGCCATAGGCGCGGGTCTGCACGATGCCAGAGTGGAGATAGAGGTTATGCGGCATCACGGTTGCGCCGAGAATGCCCAGCGCGAGATAGAGCATGTTGGGGTTGGTGATGACATCCGTCGTCGGAGCAAACCCGCGCAAAACCGCACCCCAATTCGGGTCCGCGAGCGCGATTTGCACCGCAAAACAGAGAGCAATCACCCCCAGAAGCGCGATGATGATCGCCTCGATCCAGCGGAAGCCTTTATTCTGGAGCCAGAGCACCAGAAACACATCAAGCGTGGTGATCAGTACGCCGATTTCGAGCGGGATTTTGAAGAGGAGATTGAGCGCGATCGCTGTGCCGATCACTTCGGCAAGATCGGTCGCGCAGATCGCGAGTTCAGCAAAGAGCCAGAGCGGCCATGCAACCCAGCGCGGAAAAGCATCGCGGCAGGCTTGTGCCAGATCACGCCCTGTCGCGATGGCGAGCCTGGCACAGAGCGCTTGCAGGATGATCGCCATGATGTTCGAGACGAGCGCAACAACGAGCAGCGTGTAGCCGAACTGCGCACCGCCTGCGAGCGAGGTCGCCCAGTTGCCGGGGTCCATGTAGCCGACCGCGACGAGATAGCCGGGCCCCAGAAAGGTGAGGAACTTCCGCCATGGCGAGGCGCCGGCACCAACCGGGATCGAGCGGAAAACCTCCAGCAAAGAGGCTTCTCCGCGCTTCTGTTTCCAGCCGTCCAGATGGGGCAGAGGCTCGATACGATCCGTCATGAAAATCCTTGTTGCAAACGATTTGCAGAAAGCAAACGTAGCAAGCTTGAAAAAACTGTCAATCCTGATCGGGGGTTAGTTGTTTGGATGGAGGTTAGAGGGCCTCAAAGGCTGGCAGATCCCGAATGGCCGCGATGAAATCCTCGGCAATGGGATGCGCGCCTGCGCGTCCCCCGGCTTCGCCGTGCAGCCAGACGCCGCAACACGCGGCCTCAAACCCCGGCATACCTTGCGCGAGGAGCCCGAGGATAAGCCCTGCAAGCACATCGCCGGAACCGGCGGTCGCTAGGGTTGGTGGGGCATTGGTGTTGATCGCGATGCGGCCATCAGGTGCTGCGATGAGGGTTTCATGACCTTTGAGAATGATGATCGCCCCGCCGCTTCGCGCGGCGGCGCGCGCGCGCTCGGGCCGCGTCGCTGTTCCTGCCTCACCAAACAACACCCGCGCCTCACCCTCATGTGGCGTGAGGATCACCGGACGTGGTAAGGCCCGGGTCGCCGCTGCCAGGACATCGAGCTTGCCCGCAAATGAGGTTAGCGCATCAGCGTCCAGCACCATCGCCGGTCCTGCGGCAAGCGCGGCGAGGGCGGCCTCGCGCGTAGCGTCCCCAACGCCTGCGGCAGGGCCGACTGCCACGGCGCGCAGGCGGGGCTCCGCTACGGCGACTTTCCAGTCCTCCGCATTCGTAATCACCCGCAACATGATCGCGGTGACATGCGTCGCATGGATGCGCAGCGCCGCCGGTCCGCCCGCCAGTGTCACCAGCCCCGCGCCGATCTGGAGCGCGGCCTGAGCCGTCATCCGGGCAGCGCCGGTCGCGAATTCACCGCCGCTCCAGACCAGCGCGGCACCGCGTGTATATTTGTGATCCTCCGCGCGACGAAGCGGAAGCGCATGCCGCCAGAGGCTCGGGACATTCTCGACGGCGAGGGGAAGGGCATTCAAGGCAATATCTCCCGGCAACGGCCCGCGACGCTATCCTTGCCGTCTATGCAGCACATGGATGTGCACAAAATGCAACGCCCTGTTGGCATCGACGTTATGACCCTGATAGCGTTTTTGTCGCACCTCTTTTTCAGGGGGCCACCCATCCAAAGCGCATTTGGCGACCGCCGACCCCCGGCCGACGATCTCCTCGAAGCCTGAGAGAGGCCCGTTTTGAGCGATCCATCGTCCTACCGTCCGCACCGCCCCACCTTTGCCGAAATGTTCACGCCGAAACTCGTGACTGTTATGCGCGAGGGTTATGATCTCGCAGCCTTCCGCGCCGATGCCATCGCGGGGCTCACGGTGGCGATTGTCGCGCTGCCGCTTTCCATGGCGATTGCAATTGCCTGCGGCCTCTCGCCGGATCGCGGGCTTTATACTGCGATTGTCGGCGGCTTCATCATCTCCGCGCTTGGCGGCAGCCGCTTCCAGATTGGCGGTCCGGCGGGTGCTTTCATCGTGCTAATTGCGACGATTGTTGAGCGCAACGGTTATGACGGCCTCGTGCTGGCAACCGCGCTGGCCGGCGCGATCATGATGGTGATCGGGTTTTTGCGGCTCGGAACCTATATCAAATACATCCCGTTCCCGGTGACGGTCGGCTTTACCTCCGGCATCGCCGTGATCATTTTCGCCAGCCAGCTCAAGGAACTCTTCGGCCTCAAAATCGACAAGGAGCCTGCCGCGCTCATCCCGAAGCTCGAGACAATCTGGAATGCGATGCCGACCTTCCACCTACCGACCATGGCGGTCGCGGCGCTGGCGATTGCCATCATCCTCGTGCTGCGCAAACTTCGCCCGACATGGCCAGGCTTTCTGATTGCGGTGGTCGTTGGGGCAATTGCCTCTCTGTTGCTGGCAAAGGCGGGCTATCCGGTGGCAACCGTTGGTTCGCGCTTTGGCGGTGTTCCGTCGAGCTTGCCAGCGCCGGCCTTGCCGGCTTTCAGCCTCACGAAATTCCGCGCCGTGCTGCCCGATGCCCTCGCGATTGCGCTTCTGGGTGCCATCACCGGCCTGCTGTCTGCCGTTGTTGTCGATGGCATTAGCCGGCGACAACACCGATCCAACAGCGAACTTGTCGCCGAGGGGATAGCCAATATTGCTTCTGTCTGCTTTGGTGGCATTCCGGCAACCGGGGCTGTCGCACGGTCGATCACCAATGTGCGACACGGCTCACGCGGGCCGGTGTCCGGCATGTTGCATGCGCTTTGTTTGCTCGTCTTCATGCTCGTTGCTGCACCGCTCGCCTCCTACATTCCGCTCGCTGCTTTCAGTGGCGTGTTGGCGGTTGTCTCGTGGAACATGGCGGACAAGCACGAGTTTGCCGCGCTGCTGCGCACCTCGCGTGGTGATGCCCTCGTGCTGCTCTCGACTTTCCTACTGACGATTTTCGAGGATCTAACGCTGGGGATCGCAGTGGGTGTGACGCTCGGAGCCTTCCTCTTCCTGCATCGCATGGCTGAGGCGGTGGAGATCGACGGAGGCGGTTCGCTCCTTGGCGAAGATCTGCCGGATGATGTCAGCCGCCCGGCGGAGGTCTATACCGGCATCCCCAAGACAAATGCGGATGTGCAGGTCTACCGCATTCGCGGTGCGTTTTTCTTTGGCGCGACCTCAACTATCATCTCGACGCTCGACCGCATGGGGCAGATGCCGAAAGCCTTTGTCTTCGATTTTTCCGCCGTGCCGCTCGCGGATTCGACTGCGGCAAAAAGCCTTGAAGCCTTCGCGCTCAAGCTCAAGCGGCATGGCACGCGGTTCTATATCGCGGGCGCGATCCCCTCCGTGCGCCGCACGCTGTTCAAGGCGGGTCTGCGGGAACCGGATGTGACCTACGCCGCTACAGTTGAGGATGCCGAGGCGGCGGCCAAGTTGCCGTAAGCGGGCCAGACTGCCCTGATCGCAAGCAACCCTAGTCGAGCGTCGCCAGCAATTGCCGGAGCAATTCGGCGCGCGGCACAATCGTCGAGACGTTGATCTGCTCGTAATCGGTATGCGCGCCCTTGCCATCGACGCCGAGGCCGTCGAGCGTCGCGGCATAAGGTGCGGTGAAGTTCCCGTCCGACCCACCGCCGGTCGCAACTCCGATCAGCTCGAAGCCAATCCCGGCAGCGAGTTTGTGAGCATGATCGAACAACACCTTGGCAGCCGGCGTCTGCTCGAACGGTGGGCGGTTCATGCCGCCGGTGACGGTGATCGTCACGCCTTGGGTTTTTGGCTGAAGACCAAGGATTTTCGCGGTGAGTTCCTCCGCCAGCGCCATGCTTGGCACGCGGAGATCAACGGCTGCGAAGGCCTCTTCCGGAATGACATTCGCCTTGGTGCCGCCTGAGACAACGCCGACCGTCACGGTCACGCCGCGCGCATCATCGCAGAGCCCTTCGAGCGCGAGGATGACATGGCCGAGTTCGCGCACCGCGCTCCGGCCCTCATGCGGTTTTGCGCCGGCATGAGAGGCAACGCCACGGATGTGCACATCAAAGCGTCCGACGCCCTTGCGCGCCGTGACAATCTTGCCGCCATCGCGTGCGGGTTCGGTCACCAGTACATACTTCGCCTTGCGCCCGAGTGCTTCGATCAGCGCTTGCGAGGTCGGGCTGCCGACCTCCTCGTCAGAAACGTAGAGATGCGTCACGCCGAGTTTGCCGCCGCCGGCCGTGCCAACCGCCCGGAGCGCGTGATGCGCGATGCAGGCACCGGCTTTCATGTCGTAGATGCCCGGCCCGAACGCGATATCGCCGTCAACGCGATACGGCAGGCGCTTCTCGATGAAGCCCATGGGGTGCACGGTATCAAGATGGCTGAGGATGAGGATGCCCGGCGCATCCTGTCCCCATGTCGAGCGCACGACGAGATGATCGCCGCGCCCCTCACGCCCCGGCACGCGCTCGAGTGTGACCGGCAATCCGGCGTGATCCGCCATCACCATATCGATCAGCGTGTTGACCTGATCCGGTCTTTCGGTCGGCGATTCAATCTCGACCCAGCGGCGGATATGGTCGAGCAGCGGCGCGGTTTCGAACATGGGGAGAGGATCTCGTTTTGAGGGAAGGCGCGCAGGCTGGCACGCCTGTCCAACGGGATCAATCGACGATGAAGAGCTTCGCACCAATTTTCGTCGAGGAGCGGTGCGCGGCATCGCCAAAATTCGAAACCTGATAGCTCATGCCGGGCTTCATCAGAAAGCGTCGCCCGTCTTTGAGTTCGGTTTCAAGTTCACCCTCGAGGACATAGAGAACATGTCCGCGATCGCACCAGTGATCGGCAAGATACCCCGGCGTGTATTCGACCTGCCGGATGCGCAAGGTGCCGATCTCGAAAGTGCGCCAGAGCGCCATGCCGGTTTCGCCGGCGTGTTCGGTTGGCGGCACAGCGGACCAGTCGATCACGGTGAAAGGCAGGGCAGGGATTTCCATAAAGCCTCCAGATAAGACAATGGTGTTGACCTATATTCACAACTTTGCGCATGATGCGCAAGTGAGGGGAGACAAGTGAGAGCAATCTCATACTCGAAAGGGTGGATACCATGAACGCCGTCACCGATGTGCCCGCCGCCGCCGCTGAAGATGTTATCGCGCATTATTCAAAGCGCCTCGCCTTCGAGACCGATTGCTGGGATGTGCATGAGGCCATGGCCTCGGGCAATCCCGGCTTTGTGCTCCTCGATGTGCGCGGGCCGCAGCTCTACGCCAAGGGCCATGTGCCCGGCGCGCTCAACCTGCCGCGCGGCAAGATGACTCCGCGCAAGATGGCGGAATGGCCGGAAGGCACCCTCTTTGTTGTCTATTGCGCCGGCCCGCATTGCAACGGAACCGACAAGGCGGCGCTGCAATTGGCAAAGCTCGGTTGCCGCGTGAAAGTGATGATCGGTGGCATGACCGGCTGGGCGGACGAGGGATTTTCGGCGGCCACCGCCTGAAATGCCCGCGACTTTCGTCTGATATGGCGATTTTTGCAGCACGGAACGCGAAATATTGCCTCTTTTCTTCGTTCATCGCGATAGCTAAACCCCTTGGATAGAATTCTATCCGGGGGGTATCATGTTCCGTCTCAGCGATGACACCTTGGCAATCCGCGAGATGGCGCAGGCGTTTTCAGCGGAAAAGCTGGCGCCCCATGCCCTTGAATGGGACGAAAAGAAGCATTTTCCGGTCGATGTCATGCGCGAGGCGGCGACGCTCGGCATGGGCGGCATTTACGTCAAGGATGATGTCGGTGGTTCGGGCCTCTCGCGGCTTGATGCAGCGGTGATTTTCGAGAGCCTGTCGCGGGGTTGTCCGGCAGTTGCGGCCTATATCTCCATCCACAACATGTGCGCATGGATGATCGACACCTACGGTAACGACACTCAGCGCCATAAGTGGCTGCCCTCCCTGGTGGCGATGGAAAAATGTGCGAGCTATTGCCTCACCGAGCCCGGTGCGGGTTCAGATGCCGCCGCGCTCTCGACCCGCGCAGTGAAGGATGGCGATTTTTACGTTCTTACCGGCCAGAAGCAGTTCATCTCCGGCGCAGGCAATGCCGATGATTTCTACGTCGTCATGGCGCGATCCGGTGGCGAAGGCCCCAAGGGCATCTCGACCTTTGTGGTCGAGGGCGGCACGCCGGGTCTCTCTTTCGGCGCCAACGAGCGCAAGATGGGCTGGAACGCCCAGCCGACCCGCGCGGTGATTTTCGACAATTGCCGTATCCCCGCCGCGAACCTCATTGGCAAGGAAGGCGATGGTTTCAAAATCGCGATGTCCGGACTTGATGGTGGTCGCCTCAACATCGCCGCCTGCTCGGTCGGCGGCGCGCAGGCTGCGCTCGACAAGGCGCTGGCATACACCAACGAGCGCAAGGCTTTCGGCAAGAAGCTCAACGAGTTTCAGGCACTCCAGTTCCGCCTTGCCGATCTCGCGATCGAACTCGAAGCCGCGCGGGTGTTCCTCTATTCCGCGGCTGCCTCCTACGACCGGGGCGATGCGGACAAAACCACGCGCATCGCCATGGCCAAGCGTTTCGTGACCGATACCGGATTCGAGGTCGCCAATGGCGCGCTCCAGCTTCTGGGCGGCTACGGCTATCTCTCGGAATACGGCATGGAGAAAATCGTCCGCGATCTCCGCGTCCATCAGATCCTCGAAGGGACCAACGAGATCATGCGCCTCATCGTGGCGCGGGCGCTGCTCGCCGAAACACGCTGAACCGCACAATCCATCAAATAATCCATTGGGAAGGAACAACACATGAGCACGATCGGCTTTCTGGGTCTTGGCAACATGGGCGGCCCGATGGCGCTCAACCTCGTCAAGGCGGGGCACAAGGTGCTGGGCTTCGATCTCTCTGCAGCTGCCAGCAAGATGAGCGCGGACGCCGGCGTTCCGGTTGCAACCAACGCGACCGATGCGGTGAGGGATGCCGATACCGTCATCACCATGCTGCCTGCCGGCAAGCACGTGCTCGACGCCTATTCCGGTTCGATGAACCTGCTTGGTGTGGTGAGGCCGGGCACGCTCTTCATCGATTGCTCGACGATCGATATCGCTTCGGCCCGTGCGGCGAGCGCGGCGGCGACCAAGGCCGGGATGCTCTCGGTCGATGCCCCGGTCTCGGGTGGTGTCGGCGGCGCTTCCGGCGCAACGCTTACCTTCATGGTTGGCGGTGCGGATGAAGCTTTCGCCAAGGCCAAGCCGATCCTTGAAGCCATGGGCAAGAAGATCGTCCACTGCGGTGGCGCGGGGAACGGTCAGGCCGCAAAGATTTGCAACAACATGGTGCTCGGCATCTCGATGATCGGCGTGGGTGAAGCCTTCGTACTCGCCAAAAAGCTCGGGCTTTCCGAGCAGGCGCTGTTTGATGTCGCCTCGACCTCCTCGGGTTCGTGCTGGTCGCTCAACACCTATTGCCCGGTACCCGGCCCGGTACCGACCTCGCCGGCAAATCGCAATTACGCGCCGGGCTTCGCAGTTGATCTGATGCTGAAGGATCTGCGCCTCAGCCAGGAAGCGTCGCGCGCCTCGGGTGCCGCGACGCCGATGGGCGCGGCCGCCTCGCAGCTCTTCGAACTCTTCGCGGCGCAAGGCCATGGCGGGCTCGATTTCTCGGCCATCGTGACCTTCCTCAACGGAACGCCGGGTAAGGCACCTTAAACAATCGAATAGGGCAACGCCTCGCGCTCATCCTGATTGAGCGTGAGGCGGCGTGAGAGCGGTGGCGCGGAACGCTGCGCGCAATCTTCCCGCGCGCAGAGCCTGCAGGAAACACCGATCTTGGCCACGCCCGAGCGCCCGCGCGGATCGATCTCGTCGGCATAGACGAAGTGATGAGCGTCCGAAATTGCGCAACCGAGCCCGATGGCGAAACGCTGCATCGGTCCCCCGTGATGCTGGGCGGGTTTTACGATACACTTCGCAAGGCAGAGATAGCGCGTGCCATCCGGCATTTCCGCTTGCTGGGCGAGAATGCGATCCGGCGCTTCGAACGCCTCGTGCACATTCCAAAGCGGGCAGGCCGAGCCGAACCGCGCGAACTGGAAGCGCGTCGCCGAATGGCGTTTGACGATATTGCCCGCTCGATCAAGCTTGACGAAATAGACCGGGACGCCCTTGGCCCCGGTGCGCTGAAGCGTCGAGAGGCGGTGACAGACCTGCTCGAAACTCGCACCAAAGAGATGCCCGAGGCGCACGAGATCATGCCGGAGGCGCTTTGCCTCACCGGCAAAGGCGGCATAGGGCATCAGCAGCGCTGCGGCAAAATAGTTGGTCAGCGCGGCCTGCGCGATAGCCTTTGCATCGGGCGTGCGCAAGGTCGCGTCTTCCGCGCGCGCATCGATCATCGAGCCGCCTTCAAGCCGCGCGATCTGATAGGCGAGCTGGAAGGCGCGCGTTGTCGGATCAATCGCCGGATTGAGGCTGAGGATGCGGCTCTTCGGATCAAAGGAGCGGAGGCGCGGATCATCCTCCTGCATATCGCGCACCCGCACGCCATGCCGCGACTGCAGGAACGAGATGAAGGCGCCGGTATCCCGGCCGCGCTGGTCGAAAGCGCGGCCCGCGAGGCGCTCGGCGGCCTGATCGAGATCATCGATGTAGTTGTCGGTGTAGTGGAAAAAATCGCGCACCACTTCGAACGGATGCGCATTCATGCCGCGCGCCTGCTCGGTATTGGGCTCGTCCGAGGGGGCTGCAGGGTCGAGCGTGCGACGGAACGCCGAATGCAACTCGATAAACCGATGCGCAAGCCAAGGGGCGGAGAGTGCCAGCGCGCGAATATCAACGTGGCTGGTTTCCTGCTGCGAGAAAATCGGGTCCGAGAGGGCTTCGCGCAGGTCGGCGGCGAGGCGGTCCGGATCCTCGGACATCAGGTTTGCAGCCTCGCCGCCGAAAAGCTGGCTGAGGCCGTAGAGCACCGAGGCGGACACCGGCCGCTGGTTGGTCTCCATCTGGCTGAGGTAGGCTGTGGAAATCCGGAGCTGGCGCGCCAGATCGGCCTGCGTCATGGTTCGGCTGTCGCGCAGGCGGCGGATGCCTGCACCCACGAAGAGCTTGCGATCACGCATCTTTTTGCCGAAACCTCAAATAGATGAATTGCTAATATTTGCATATCAGCATTTTACACCCTTGTCACGCGCGCGAAATGGCCGAAAGACGGATGGCGAGATGCCCGAATTCGTTCTTATGCTGCACGAAAGCCTTGGTTTTCGGAAAGTGAGGACCGAAGCGGGCAACAACAAACGTCAGCCGCGCAACCCCATGTTTGCACGGTTTCAGGGAGAGAACGATGCGGGATATCCTCGATCAACTCGAAGAGCGCCGTGCGCAGGCGCGTCAGGGCGGCGGCGACAAGCGCATCGCCGCCCAGCACGCCAAGGGCAAGCTGACGGCGCGCGAGCGCATCGAACTTCTGCTCGATCACGGCTCCTTCGAAGAGTTCGACATGTTCGTGCAGCATCGCTGCGTCGACTTCGGCATGGATAAAGCCGAGAAGATCCCCGGCGATGGTGTTGTCACCGGCTGGGGCACGGTCAACGGCCGCAAGGTCTTCGTTTTTGCGAAGGACTTCACCGTGCTCGGCGGCTCGCTCTCCGAGACCCATGCGCAGAAGGTCGGCAAGATTCAGGAAATGGCGCTGAAGTGCCGTGCACCCGTGATCGGGCTTTATGACTCCGGCGGCGCGCGCATTCAGGAAGGCGTGGCCTCCCTCGCGGGCTATGCTGATATCTTCAAACGCAACGTGACCGCCTCGGGCGTCATCCCGCAGATCAGCGTCATCATGGGGCCTTGCGCGGGCGGCGACGTCTACTCGCCTGCCATGACCGATTTTATCTTCATGGTGCGTGACACCTCCTACATGTATGTCACCGGCCCGGATGTCGTGAAGACCGTGACGAACGAGATCGTCACGCACGAGGAACTCGGCGGTGCCTCGGTCCACACCACGAAATCCTCGATTTCGGACGGCGCTTTCGACAACGACGTCGAGGCGCTGCTACAGATCCGTCGCTTGCTCGATTTCCTGCCTGCGAACAACACTGAGGGTGTGCCGGAATGGCCGAGCGCGGATGATCCGCTGCGGCGTGATCCGAGTCTGGATACCCTGATCCCCGATAATGCCAATCAGCCCTACGACATGAAAGAACTGATTGCCAAAACGGTCGATGAAGGTGATTTCTACGAACTCGGCGAGAAGCACGCCGGCAACATCATCACCGGTTTCGGCCGCATCGAGGGGCGCACGGTGGGCATCGTCGCCAACCAACCGATGGTGCTGGCGGGCGTGCTCGACAGCGACGCCTCAAGGAAAGCCGCGCGTTTCGTGCGCTTCTGCGATGCGTTCGAAATTCCGATCGTTACCTTCGTCGATGTGCCGGGCTTCCTGCCGGGTACCGCGCAGGAATACGGCGGGCTGATCAAACATGGCGCGAAGCTGCTGTTCGCCTATTCTCAGGCGACCGTGCCGCTCGTTACCTGCATCACCCGCAAGGCTTTCGGTGGCGCTTATGACGTTATGGCCTCGAAGCACATCGGCGGCGATGTCAATTATGCCTGGCCGACAGCGCAGATCGCTGTGATGGGCGCGAAGGGCGCGGTGGAGATCATCTTCCGGGGTGGCACGCCGGAGGAGAACGAGCAGCGCACGAAGGAATACGAGGCGCGCTTCCTCTCGCCGTTCGTCGCTGCCGAGCGCGGCTATATCGATGAGGTCATCATGCCGCACTCGACCCGTGCCCGCATTTCCCGCGCGCTGGCGATGCTCCGCTCCAAGAAGGTCGAGCAGCCGTGGCGCAAGCACGACAATATGCCGCTTTAATCCGGGCCTCGGGAGAGAAACATGTTCAAGAAGATCCTGATCGCCAATCGCGGTGAAATCGCCTGCCGGGTCATCAAGACCGCGCAGAAAATGGGCATCAAGACGGTTGCCGTCTATTCGGATGCCGACAAGGACGCGATGCATGTCGCGATGGCGGATGAGGCGGTGCATATCGGCCCGCCCGCTGCCTCCGAGAGCTATCTCGTGATCGAGAAGATCATCGAGGCCTGCAAGAAAACGGGTGCCGAAGCGGTTCACCCCGGCTACGGCTTCCTATCCGAGCGTGAGGCCTTTGCCCATGCGCTCAAGGCCGCGAACATCACCTTCATCGGCCCGAACGCCCATGCCATCGCGGCGATGGGCGACAAGATCGAATCCAAGAAGGCTGCAGCAGCCGCGGGCGTTTCGACCGTTCCGGGTTATCTCGGCGAGATTGCGGACGCCGCGCACGCCACCCGCATCGCCGATGAAATCGGCTATCCTGTAATGATCAAGGCCTCGGCGGGCGGTGGCGGCAAGGGCATGCGCATTGCGTGGTCCGCCGATGAGGTGAAGGAAGGTTTCGAGCGCTCGAAGTCCGAGGCCGCCTCATCCTTCGGTGATGATCGCATGTTCGTCGAGAAGTTCATCGTCAATCCGCGCCACATCGAAATTCAGGTGCTCGGTGACAAGCACGGCAATGTGATCCACCTCGGCGAACGCGAATGCTCGGTGCAGCGGCGCAACCAGAAGGTCGTGGAAGAGGCGCCGTCACCGCTGCTCGATGAAGCGACCCGCGCCAAGATGGGCGCGCAGGCTGTCGCGCTCGCCAAAGCCGTGAATTACGACACCGCCGGCACGGTGGAATTTGTCGCGGGGCAGGACAAGAGCTTCTACTTCCTTGAGATGAACACCCGCCTTCAGGTCGAGCATCCCGTGACCGAGATGATCACCGGCCTCGATCTCGTCGAAGAGATGATCCGCGTCGCCTATGGCGAGAAACTGCGTTATGCGCAGTCGGACATCAAATTGAACGGTTGGGCGGTCGAAAGCCGTATCTACGCCGAAGACCCGACCCGTAACTTCCTTCCCTCCATCGGTCGCCTCACGCGCTATCGTCCCCCGGCGGAAGGGCAGTTTGGCACCGTCACTGTCCGGAACGATACGGGCGTGGAAGAGGGCGGCCAGATCTCGATGTTCTACGATCCGATGATCGCCAAACTCGTGACCCATGCGCCGACCCGCATCGAGGCGATTGAAAGTCAGGCGAAAGCGCTCGATGGTTTTGCCATCGACGGCATTCGCCACAACATCCCGTTCCTCTCAACGCTGATGGCGCATCCACGCTGGAAGGAAGGCCGGCTCTCGACCGGCTTTATCGCCGAGGAATTCCCCGAAGGCTTCTCGGTGCCGATGCCGCAAGGCGCGGCGGCCAAGCGCCTTGCTGCGATTGCGGCGGCGATTGATCACACCCTGAATGCCCGCAAGCGCAAGATTTCCGGCCAGATGCCGACGACGAAGCCGGTCGCGTTTCAGGATGAGCGCATCGTCGTGCTCGGCAAGCATGCGGCTGCCCAATCCTTTGCTGTAACGGTGGAAGATGGGCCGGGCGAATTGCATGTCCGCTTCGGCGCGGAGAGCCTCACGCTCGTCACGCATTGGCTGCCGGGCGATCTCGTCTGGAACGGCACTATCGCGGGCGAAGAGGTTGCGGTGCAGGTCTCGGCAATCCCCAACGGCGTGCGCCTCTCTCAGGGCGGCGCGGCGGCGGAAGCGCGGGTTTATACCGCGCGCGAAGCCGAGTTTGCTGCGTTGATGCCGGAAAAGCAGGGCGCGGATACCTCCAAGGCACTGCTCTGCCCGATGCCGGGCCTCATCAAGTCCATCGCGGTGGTCGAAGGGCAGGAGGTCAAGGCCGGTGAAACGCTGGCCGTGGTCGAGGCGATGAAGATGGAGAACGTGCTGCGCGCCGAGCGTGACGTCACCATCAAGAAGCTCAAGGCCAAGGCGGGCGACAGCCTCGCGGTCGATGCCACGATCATGGAGTTTGCGTGATGGATTTCGCCGCTGCTTTCCCGAAGGCCACCGAGACCGAATGGCGGGCAGCGGTGGACCGCGTTCTCAAGGGCGCGGATTTCGAAAAAACCCTCGTGGGCCGCACAGCAGATGGCATCGCCATTTTCCCGTTGCACCCGCGCCGGGCCGATGTCGCGCCGGTTGCTGGCGCGCGCGGTGCGAACCGCTGGCGTATCGTCGCCCGGCTCGAAGATCCGGATGCCGAGCGGGGCAATGCGCTGATCCATGAGGATTTGCTGGGCGCGGCCGATAGCGTGGTGCTCGCCTTCTCCGGCGCGCACCATGCGCGTGGATTCGGCCTGCGCGATGCCTCGCCGGGCGTCCTCGATGCGGCGCTCGCGGGCGTCCATGTCGATCTCATCGCCGTGCGGCTTGAATCGGCGCCGTTCGGCGGGCGTGCAGTTGCGGAAGCCTTCGCCACTTACGCCAAGCGCAACCGTCTGCCCGGCGCGACGCTGGATGTTGATTTCGGCCTCCAGCCGCTGGCGGATTATGCCGTCACCGGCCGGCTGCCGCTCGCTTTTCCCGCGATCCTCAACAACACGCGAGACGTGATCGCCCACCTGCAGGAGCAGGGCTTCAAGGGCCCGTTCCTGCGCTGTGATGGCCGCCCGTTCCATGAGGCCGGTGCGAGCGAAGGGCAGGAGCTTGCGGTCGTGATCGCGCAGGGCGCGGCCTATTTGCGCGGCCTTTCCGAGCGCGGCGTCGCGCTCGCTGATATCCCGGCGATGCTGTCCTTCACACTGGCAGCAGATGACGACCAGTTTCTCACCATCGCGAAATTCCGTGCACTGCGCCTTCTCTGGTCGCGGATCGAGGAAGCGTGCGGGCTGGAAGCCAAGCCGGTCCGCCTCCACGCCGAAACCGCCTGGCGGATGCTGGCGCGGCGTGACCCCTATGTGAACCTGCTGCGCAACACGATCGCGACCTTCGCAGCCGGAATTGGCGGCGCGGATTCGATCGAGGTGCAGCCCTTCACGGCGGCACTCGGTCTCGCCGATAGCGCGGCGCGCCGCCTTGCGCGGAACACGAGCCTCATTCTCACAGAGGAAACCAATCTCCATCGCGTCATCGATCCCGCTGCTGGTGCAGGGAGCATCGAAGCGCTGACGGAAGAGATCGCCGCCAAGGCCTGGGGCCTGTTCCAGCTCATTGAAACCCAAAGCCACGAAGGCGATAAGGGTCTCGCTGCTGCGCTCGGCAACGGCTTCGTCCCGGAGATGATCCGAGATACCCGCGATGCACGGGTCAAGGATATCTCGACCCGCCGCACGCCGATCACTGGCGTCAGCGAGTTTCCGAACATCGCCGAGAAGCCTGTCGAGGTTCTCGCCCCGATCAAGGTGAAGCTGGCGGATGTGCCGTTGCCGCCGATGCGTCTTGCCGAGCCTTACGAGGCTCTGCGCGACCGCGCCGATGCCGCCAAGACCAAAAGCGGCAAACGCCCGACGATTTTTCTCGCCAACCTTGGCCGCGTCGCGGATTTCACGGCGCGCGCGATGTTTGCGAAGAATTTCTTCGAGGCTGGCGGCTTCGAGGTCATCACGAACGATGGCTTTGCTGATGCAGAGGGCATCACCGATCTTGGCGCGCTGATCGCCGCCTTCCGCGCGGCTGAGACCAAATTCGTCTGCCTCGCCTCGTCGGATGTGGTCTACTTCGGCCCGGCGCAGGAGGCTCTGGGGCCGGAGGATACTTTGGTCGAGGAAGCTGCGCGTAGGCTGGCCAAGGCAGGAGCGACGTCGCTTCTGCTGGCCGGGCGTCCCGGCAAGTATGAAGCCGCCTTGCGCGAAGCCGGTATCGGCAACTTCGCCTTTGTCGGCTGCAATGTGCTGAACCTTCTCGACATATTGCTCGGCGCGGCCGGGGCGTAACAGGGAGAAGAATAATGGGTAGCATTCCTGATTTTTCGACCATTCCCTTCGCCCGCAGCCACGCTTCGGTTGCGGCGCCCGATGTCGAGGCCTGGGCGACGCCGGAAGGCATCGCGATCCTGGCGTTGACGGAAGAATCTGCGCTCAAGGGTATCAGCCATCTCGATAGTTGGCCGGGCGTCGCGCCGTTCGTGCGCGGGCCGTACCCGACGATGTACGTCAACCAGCCCTGGACGATCCGCCAATACGCCGGTTTCTCGACAGCGGAGGATTCCAACGCCTTCTATCGCCGCAACCTCGCGGCGGGGCAGAAGGGTCTTTCAGTCGCTTTCGATCTGGCCACTCATCGCGGCTACGATTCCGATCATCCGCGCGTCTCGGGCGATGTCGGCATGGCGGGCGTGGCGATCGATTCGATCTACGACATGCGCACATTGTTCGACGGCATTCCGCTCGATCAGATGTCGGTCTCGATGACGATGAACGGCGCGGTGCTGCCGATTCTCGCACTGTATATTGTCGCGGCGGAAGAGCAGGGCGTGAAGCCCGAGCAGCTTTCGGGGACGATCCAGAACGATATTCTGAAAGAGTTCATGGTCCGCAATACCTATATCTACCCGCCTGAAGGGTCGATGCGGATCATCTCGGATATCTTCGGCTATACCGCCCAGCATATGCCGAAATTCAACTCGATCTCGATTTCCGGCTACCACATGCAGGAAGCCGGCGCGACGCAGGACCTTGAACTCGCCTATACGCTGGCCGATGGCGTCGAATACCTCCGCGCGGGCATCGCGGCGGGGCTGGATGTCGATCGCTTCGCGCCGCGCCTCTCGTTCTTCTGGGCGATTGGCATGAACTTCTTCATGGAAGTCGCCAAGATGCGCGCCGCGCGCCTCCTTTGGGCGAAGCTCGTGAAGGGATTCAACCCGAAAAGCGAGAAATCGCTGCCGCTGCGCACCCATTGCCAGACCTCGGGCTGGTCGCTGACCGCGCAGGACGTGTTCAACAATGCAATCCGCACCTGCGTCGAAGCTATGGCGGCGACGCAAGGCCACACCCAGTCGCTCCATACCAACGCACTCGATGAGGCATTGGCGCTGCCGACGGATTTCTCCGCGCGCATCGCCCGCAATACCCAGCTCCTGATCCAGCAGGAAGCCGGCACGAACCGCATCATCGATCCCTGGGGCGGCTCGCGCTATGTCGAGAAGCTGACGGCGGATCTCGCCGCGCGCGCCTGGAGCCATATCGAGGAGGTCGAGCGCCTCGGCGGCATGGCGAAAGCCATCGAGGCGGGCATTCCGAAGCTCCGCATCGAGGAAGCGGCGGCACGCACGCAAGGGCGCATCGATTCCGGCGAGCAGACCATCATCGGCGTCAACAAGTTCATCCTGACGGATGAAAAGCCGATCGACGTTCTGAAGGTCGATAACGCGGCTGTCCGCGCGATGCAGATCGAGAAGCTCAAGCGCCTCAAGGCCGAGCGCAACCCGGATGATGTGAAGGCGGCCCTCGCGGCGCTCGAACACGCGGCGCGCTCAAAAACCGGCAACCTCCTCGGCCTCGCGGTCGATGCCGCCCGCGCCAAGGCGACCGTTGGCGAAATCAGCCTCGCGCTCGAACGTGCTTTCTCTCGCCATAAGGCCGAGATCAAGGCGATTTCCGGTGTCTATCGCGATCAGGTTGGCGAGAAAAACCCGGCGTTCCAGCGTGTTTCTGGCATGACGCAGGCCTTTGCGGAAAACGATGGTCGCCGCCCGAAAATCCTCGTCGCCAAGATGGGGCAGGACGGGCATGATCGCGGCCAGAAGGTCATTGCCTCGGCCTTTGCCGACCTTGGGTTTGACGTCGAGATCGGCCCGCTTTTCGCGACACCTGAAGAAGCCGCGCAGCAGGCGGTGGGTGGCAAGGCGCATATCATTGGCGTCTCGTCTCTCGCTGCGGGGCACCTGACGCTGGTTCCGGCGCTCAAGGCGGAACTCGAAAAGCTCGGACGTGCGGATATCATGATCGTCGTTGGTGGCGTCATCCCGCCGCAGGATTTTCAGGCGTTGCTTGATGCCGGTGCCGCCGCGATCTTCCCGCCGGGTACGGTCATCGCCGATGCAGCGGAGAGACTGCTCGACGGTCTCAACCAGAAGCTCGGCTACGCCCAGCCGAAGGTGGCGTAAGGCACCAACCTCACCTGAGACGGCCAGAGGCCGAGGCGATTCCGCGTCGACCCTTTGCTCCTGACCAGGAAATTTGGAATTCCGAATTCTGTATGCAGGGGCTTTCCGTCTGCGCGGGCAGCGATATAATGTGCGCATTCACTTGAGGGGGGGGCGCCTCTTGGCGTAAGGATACCCCAAGATCCAAAACTGAGGAAACACCCATGCCTGCCTATCGCTCTCGTACCACCACGCATGGCCGCAACATGGCCGGTGCGCGCGGCCTCTGGCGCGCGACAGGCATGAAGGATGGCGATTTCGGCAAGCCGATCATTGCGATTGCCAATTCCTTCACCCAGTTCGTGCCGGGCCATGTGCATCTGCACCCGCTCGGGCAGCTTGTTGCACGCGAGATCGAGGCGGCGGGCGGTGTTGCCAAGGAATTCAACACCATCGCGGTCGATGACGGCATCGCGATGGGCCATGACGGGATGCTCTATTCGCTACCGTCCCGCGAGATTATCGCGGACAGCATAGAGTACATGGTCAACGCGCATTGCGCCGATGCGCTCGTCTGCATTTCGAACTGCGACAAGATCACGCCGGGTATGCTGATGGCGGCGATGCGCCTCAATATCCCGGTCGTCTTCGTTTCGGGCGGACCGATGGAGGCCGGCAAGGTCACCATCAAGGGCAAAGAGCGCGCCATCGACCTCATCGATGCCATGGTCTACGCTGCCGACGACAGTTATTCCGATGCGGAAGTCCAGAGCATGGAGCAGAATGCCTGCCCGACTTGCGGCTCCTGCTCGGGCATGTTTACCGCCAACTCGATGAATTGCCTCACCGAGGCGCTGGGCCTCGCGCTGCCGGGCAACGGCACCGTGCTCGCGACCCACGCGGATCGCAAGCGCCTCTTCGTCGAGGCCGGGCATCTCATCGTCGATCTCGCCAAGCGCTATTACGAGCAGGACGACGCGAGCGTGCTTCCGCGCGCCATCGCGACCTTCAAGGCGTTCGAGAACGCGATGACCCTCGATATCGCGATGGGCGGTTCGACAAACACCGTGCTCCATCTGCTTGCCGCTGCGCATGAAGCTGGCGTCGACTTCACGATGAAGGATATCGACCGTCTCTCGCGCAAGGTTCCCGTGCTGTGCAAGGTCGCGCCGGCTGTAGCGGATGTGCATATCGAGGATGTGCATCGCGCCGGCGGCATCATGGGCATTCTGGGCGAACTCGACCGCGCCGGACTGATCCATTCGGAGTGCGGCTCAATCCATGCCGAAAACCTCGGCGCGGCCCTCGCGCGCTGGGATATCAAGCGCTCGAATTCGGAAACCGTGGGCACCTTCTTCAAGGCCGCGCCCGGTGGCGTGCCCTCGCAGACCGCCTTCAGTCAGGAATCGCGCTTCCGCGAGTTGGATTCGGATCGTGAAAAGGGCGTGATCCGTCAGTCGAGCCACGCTTTCTCGAAGGACGGCGGCCTCGCTGTGCTCTACGGGAATATTGCGCCTAACGGTTCCATCGTGAAGACGGCGGGCGTCGATGAGGGCTCGCTCACCTTCACCGGCCGCGCGCGCATCTTCGAGAGCCAGGATGCCTCGATCCTCGGCATTCTCAACGGCGATGTTGTGCCGGGTGATGTCGTGCTGATCCGCTACGAAGGCCCGAAGGGTGGGCCGGGCATGCAGGAAATGCTCTATCCCACAAGCTATCTCAAATCGAAAAAGCTCGGCAAGGTTTGCGCGCTGATCACCGATGGCCGCTTCTCCGGTGGCTCCTCAGGGCTCTCGATCGGCCATATCTCACCGGAAGCCGCTTCGGGCGGACCGATCGGTCTCGTTCGCGAGGGCGATATCATTGAGATCGATATCCCGGCGCGCAGCATTCACCTCAAGGTTTCGGATGAGGAACTGGCCAAGCGCCGCGTTGAGCAGGACAAGCTCGGGTGGAAGCCGGCGAAGCCGCGCAAAAGGAATGTGACGCAGGCGCTGCGCGCCTATGGCCTGATGGCTGCCAGCGCTGACAAGGGCGCGGTGCGCATCCTTCCGGACGAGTGAGTTTTCGGGCTCAAGACCCTAGGCAATCAGACGGGGTTGCGCCTACCATGGGCGCAACCCCGTTTTGCTGCCCGACGCCTTTTAATGCCATGGTGCCCGATGACCCCTCCTGCCGTTCGTGACAAGCTCGAAGCCGCATTGGAAGCCTCCGAAGCCCCTGCCGCCCGCCATGTCTTTACGGTACGGATGCCGAAGACCGCGCGCGCCGAGGCCGATGCTGCTGATGCCCGCCGGAAAGCTGGGCTTTCGCTTGGACCGCTGGACGGCAAGATCGTCTCGGTGAAAGACCTTTTTGATATTGCCGGAAGTCCGACACCCGCGGGCTCAGCCATGCTGCGCAATGCGCCTGCCGCAACAAAAGATGCCGTTGCTGTTGCGCGTATCCGCCGGGCTGGTGCGGTGATCATCGGCCGCACCAACATGAGCGAATTCGCCTACTCCGGCCTCGGCCTTAACCCGCACTACGGCACGCCGGGGAATGCTGCCGCGCATGACCGCGCGCCCGGCGGCTCGACCTCTGGCGGTGCGGTCTCGGTCGGACTTGGTATCGCAGACTTCACGCTGGGGACAGATACCGGCGGTTCGACCCGAATTCCCGCCGCGTTCAACGGCATTGTCGGCTTCAAGCCGACCAGCACACGCATTCCGAAGGAAGGCTGCTTCCCGCTCTCTTATGCACTGGACAGCATCGGTCCACTGGCGCGCACCGTTGCCGATTGCGCGGCAGCGGACGCCATCATGGCCGGTGATGAACCTTCGACCTTGCCCGCAGTGGATCTTGCCGGGTTGCGCATCGGTGTGCCGCGCGGGCTGATGTTCGAGGCTCTCGAGCCGGAGGTGTCCGAAGCGTTCGAGGCCGGCCTAGCAAGTCTTGTCAAAGCCGGTGCAAGGGTTGTCGAGATGAGCATCGACGACCTTATTTTAGCGATGCGCGAGGCGCTGGCCATCGGCCCCATCGCGGCTTGCGAAGCGGCACAAATCCACGCGGGTGCCGTGGAGAAGACGCCGGAGGCTTTTGATCGCCGTGTCCTTTCCCGTATCATGTTGGGCTATAACACCCCCGCGCGCGGCTATATCGAAGCGATGCAGCGGCGCGAGATGCTCAAGCCTGCCTTTGCCGCGCGCCTGAGCGCCTATGATGTTCTGGCGCTGCCGACGGTGGCGATCCGCGCGCCTATGATTGCACCGCTGGAAGCGGACGATACGCTGTTCAATGCCGTGAACATTCTGGCGCTGCGCAACACGAATTTCGGCAATTTCTTCGATGTGCCAGGACTCTCGCTTCCGCTTCCCGTCGCGGGCCTGCCGGTGGGCCTGATGCTGCTGGGCGCGCCGATGTCGGATCGCCGGATGTTTGCGATCGGTGCAGCGGTCGAACGGCTTCTCAAGGCGGGCTGACTGTTCCGCGCGAAGATCGTCAACAGAAGACGAAGATATCATCGCAGGCCGGATTGACGCTTCATTAAGCGAAAAACCTGATTTGGCTGCGTCAAAACTGCTTGTTTATGACTCCCGTGTAGAAATTCCCTCAACTCAGGCAGTTGGGAAGACAAGGGAATGTCTGCACAAGCCATCGTCGTAGCGCGGCCGGATGTGGCCTCTCTGGTGGATTCGCCAATCCGCCCGTCGTGGATCATTTCCGGTTCACCGGTCGCAAAGGTTCAGGAGCTTTCACGCTCCACGGACAAGACCACCGTGACCTCGCACTGGTCCTGCACCGCAGGCACCTTCAACTGGTACTTCGGGATGGACGAGACCGTTCACATTCTCGAAGGCGAGGTGATCGTCAAGAAGCCCGGTGAAGCGCCGATGACGCTCTCCGCTGGCGATGTGGCGCTGTTCCGCAATGGCACCTGGTGTGTCTGGCATGTGCCGGTTTCGGTTCGCAAGATCTGCGTCTGCCGCCATTCGTTGCCCGTGGCCGGTGGCTTTCTCTTGCGGGCGCTGAAGTTTCTCGGGCGGATCTTCTTTCCGGTCGAGCTCGACAATCCGCCGGGTCGGCAGGAGGAATTCGAGCATTCGCACAACCCGAATTTAATCAAAACTCGCTACAAAGCAACGGAATTGGCCTGAAACGTCCTTGGACGGAAAGCATTTGGTTGAATGATCGACGAAGACAGGAAGTCTTCCAGGAAAATGAACAGAAGGGAACCTCCCCATACCAAGACGAATGGGTATGGTTTCCTGAGCAATATCTTGGTTAAAACAGGTGGGACTGAACAATGAAAGCGAAGATCCGCGAAATTCTTGCCAAGCATGGCCGCCTTCCCGTTGCAATCGACACGCTCGGGGACACGGATGATCTACATGCGGCAGGCCTGACGTCCTTTGCCTCGGTCGAGTTGATGATGGCGCTCGAGGAAGCGTTCGACATCGAATATCCGGACCGGATGATGAACCGTCGCAACTTTGCGTCGGTCGCAGCCATTGAGGGCGCGCTGGAAAAGATCCAGCAGGATATGGCGGCCTGATATGACTCGCAATTCCACGGCTCGCCGCGCCGAACAAGCGGAAGACTTCTCCCTCGTTCCCGCTTCGCTGGCTCCGGTCGACCGCAAGGCGTCCGACAAGGTGCTGGTGGAAAAGGCGCGTGCCCTGCGCAAGCTCGTCGCGGAACATTCGGCTTCGGTCGATGCCGAGGCGCGCTTTCCGAAGGAAGCCTTCGATGCGCTACGCAAGGAGCGCCTGCTCGGGATCATGATCCCGGAAGCACTGGGCGGTCCGGAAGCGAGCCTCACGGCGATTGCCGAGATTTGCAGCCTGCTCGCGCAGAACTGCGCCTCCACCGGCATGATCTACGCCATGCACCAGATCAAGGTTTCAAGCCTTGTGACGCATGCGCAAGACGCCGAGTGGCATCGTGGCTTCATGCGGCGCATCGCATCGGAGCAGCTTCTGCTCGGGTCGGCGACCACGGAAGGTGGCGGCGTCGGCGGCGATCTCCGCTCATCGAACTGTGGTGTGGACCAGCAGGGCACGATCTTCCAGCTCCGCAAGGAAGGTTGCCTGATTTCCTACGGTATCGAATCCGATTCCATCCTGATCACCGCGCGCCGCAGCCCGGATGCGCCGCCCTCCGATCAGGTGATGGCCGTGATGACGCGCGACCAGTACACGCTCGAGCGCACGCAGGTCTGGAACACGCTCGGTATGCGCGGCACCTGCTCGGACAACTTCACCTTTGAAGGCGCAGCCCCGGTCGAGCAGATCATTCCCGCACCGTTTGCGGATATCGCGGCGCAATCGATGCTCGCGCACGCCCATCTTCTTTGGGCCGCGACCTGGTATGGCATTGCCGCCGACGCCGTGGGCCGGGCGGAAGCCTTTGTTCGCGCCGAAGCGCGCCGTCGCCCCGGCATCACGCCGCCGGGCGCGCTGCGCCTCGCGGAGCTTCTCACGCTGCTGCAGCGCATGAAGGCGCTGATCGTCGCCGGCATTGAGCGCTATGAAAGTGCCAAGGCCGATCCGGATGAACTCTCCTCGATCGGTTTTGTCGTTGCGATGAACTCAATCAAGGTCTCGGCCTCGCAAGGGCTGTGCGAGATCGTCCAGCTTGCGTTCCTGATCTGTGGCATCCACGGCTATCGCAATGACAGCCCCCATAGCCTCGGGCGCCATATGCGCGATGCGATGTCGACCCCGATCATGATCAACAACGATCGCATCCTCGGCAACACCTCGAACCTGCTCGCCGTGTACAAGCACGACCCGAGCCTGGTTCGCTAGAGCCCCCTCCCGCCAGACATGCCCTCGGACTTGATCCGGGGGTGAGTACCGGTTGGCGGGAAAGAAGATGCGAAATAGTCAGTGCGTTTGCCCGGAAATCCGAGGTTTTGAAAAGCCATGTGCCAGTCCTGTACCAATACTTTGCTCGATAACCTCATCCGTCACGGTCATCTCATCGAAATGGGCGTGGACGGCCTCTATGGCCGCTCCGGGCAGTTCGAGGATGTCGTCTCGCGCTTCGACGATCTCATCACCCGCTGGGGCGGTGGCGATGGTCCGGAAGTCATGCGTTTTCCGCCAGCGATGAACCGCGTACACTTCGAGAAGTCGGGCTACCTCAAGGGTTTCCCGCATCTCGCTGGCACGGTTCATTCCTTCGCCGGTAACGAGCGTGATCACGCCGAGCTGCTCGACAATGTCGCAAACGGCAAGGATTGGACCGGCTGGCAAAAACCGACGGATGTCGTGCTGACGCCCGCGGCCTGCTATGTGCTCTACCCGGTGGTCGCCAAGCGCGGCGCGTTGAGCGAAAAGGGCGGCCTGTTCGACCTGCAATCCTATTGCTTCCGCCACGAGCCCTCGAAAGAACCGACGCGGATGCAGCTTTTCCGCATGCGCGAATACGTCCGCTTCGGCACGCCTGCGCAGGGCACGGATTTCCGGGCGCTCTGGCTCGAACGCGGCCAGAAAATGATGGCGGAACTCGGTGTGCCAATCGATGTTGATGTTGCGAATGATCCGTTTTTTGGTCGCGCCGGCCGCATGCTCGCCAATAACCAGCGCGACCAGCAATTGAAGTTCGAACTTCTGATTCCGATTAACGATGGTGCCGGCCCGACGGCTTGCCTCTCGTTCAACTACCATCAGGATCACTTCGGCTCGACCTGGGGAATCCGCACACCGGATGGCGAAATCGCGCACACCGCCTGTGTCGGTTTCGGCATGGAGCGCGTGGCGCTGGCGCTCTTCAAGCATCACGGCATGGACCCGGAAAAATGGCCGAAGGCCGTTCGCAAGGCGCTCTGGGGCTAAGCGGGGTAAGTAGCATGACCGCTCATCCCAAACCGGCGATCTTCGTGCCCAAAACGGGCGATGAGCGGATTTTTGCCGTCTCGCCAGCGGGATATCAGGTTCATGCGATGCATGGGCCTGAGCGTCACTGGCCGCAGACCAACTGTTACGCCGATCTCTGGATCGAGATCTTGCACCGGCTTGGCACCGAGCCGGCGGCAGCTTTCGGCTTCACCGTGGCGCAGGATTTCGAAGGCGATCAGTTCACCTTCTTCAAACCACCGCTCGATGATCTCGAAGCACTGTTCGGCCTGCGTGTCACGGAACTCGCGCTTTATGACGATCTCATCGGCCATCTCCGCCAGCAGATCGCGCGGCATCGGCTGGTGCTGATCGAACTCGACAGCTTCTATATGCCTGATACGCGCGGCGTGTCCTATCGCGAGACACACGGCAAGACGACGATCGGCATCAACCGGCTCGACCCTGTCGCGCGCGAGGTGGATTACTTCCATAACGATGGCTTCTTCCACGCCTCCGGTGAGGATTTCGACGGCCTGTTCCGCCTTTTGCCGGGGCAGATGCGGGAGGATACGCTTTTCCCCTACGCGGAAATGGTGAAACTGCCGACAGCACCAACAGAGGCTTCTGAATTGAAAGCCACAGCCGTCCGGTTGCTGGCGCATCATCTCGCGCGCGTTCCGGTGGAGAACCCGGTCGCAGCCTATCGCGCGGTCGCCTCGGCTCAGGCAGAAGTGTTGGCCGAACGCGCCCCGCACGCCTTCCATCATTACGCCTTCAACACGCTGCGTCAGCTCGGTGCGAACTTCGAACTTCTGGCGAGCCATCTGGGCTGGATTGGCGGCGATTTTGCCGCACCCGAAGCGGCTGCGCTCCGGCTCGCGGAAGGCTCGAAGATCGCGCAGTTCCAGCTCGCGCGTGCCTTGCGTCAGCGCCGCTTCGACCGGTTCGACGGTGCACTGGAACCGCTTGTCGCCGACTATGACGCTGTGATCGCGAGCCTCCGTCGCGCGCTGTCCCGTTAAGTCATCATGGCGCTGATCCGCACCTCAACGGGCGAAGACCGGCGCGAGCTTTCCGGCTGGGAATGTCTTTCGACGACGGCGGGCGCACACACCGATCCTTCGGGTTTGGCGGGAACCCCCGGTTGGATTCCGGCTGTCGTGCCGGGCACCCTGGCGACCAGCCTCAAGGTGGTTGGCCCGGTGGCGGGTGCGTTCGATCAGCAGGATCACTGGTATCGCACCCGGCTTGACGCGCCTCTCGAGGGGCAGCTCGTGTTCGAGGGCCTTGCGACGCTCTGCGACATCTTCATCAACGGCGAAAAGCGTGCCCAAAGCGTCTCGATGTTCGAGCCGGTTGCGCTGGATGTGGACCTCGCGAGCGGCACGGAAATCGCGCTCTGCTTCCGCGCCTTGGCGCCGAAGCTTGCCGCTGCGCCGCGTCGCTCGCGCTGGCGCCCGGCGATGGTGCAGCCCAACGGCCTGCGCTGCTTTCGGACGACGGCGCTGGGCTCGATGCCCGGATGGTGTCCGGAGGGGCGACCCATCGGCCCCTATCGGCCGATCCTTGGCGTAACCCGGAAGGGCGATGCGCTTTCCTCGCTCAATTGTCTGGCCTGCGATGTCCGCACCCGTGTCGAGGGTGAAACCGGCATTGTGTCACTGCGCTTCACACTCAAATCTGGCGAGACGCACTCTGGCGTTGCACATTGCGGCGAGGCCTCCGGTGCGCTGCGTACCGTTGCGCCCGATGTCCTTGAGGGCGAGGTTATCGTTCCCGATGTCCGCCTCTGGTTCCCGCATACCCATGGAGAACCGGCGTTATATCCGCTTGCGCTGGACATTGCCGGCACGCGGTTCGACCTCGGAAAAATAGGCTTTCGTACGCTCCAAGTGGATCGCGGGGCGGATGGCAAGGGCTTCGGCCTCATCCTCAATGGCGTGCCGGTCTTCTGCCGGGGGGCGTCATGGACCAATGCCGAGGTCTCGGCCTTGCCCTGTGGTCGCGCGGCCTATGCCCGCTGGCTGACGCTGGCCAAAGAGGCGGGCATGAACATGCTGCGCGTCAGCGGGGTCATGACCTACGAGAGCGAGGCGTTCTTCGATCTTTGCGACGAGCTCGGCATCATGGTCTGGCAGGACATGATGCTGGCGAATTTCGATTATCCGCAAGCGGATGAGGGCTTTCTTGCCGCCATCCGCGCGGAGGTGGAAACGCTGCTCGATCGCGCGCAAACGTCGCCTTCGCTGGTCGTGCTGTGCGGCGGCAGCGAGGTGTTCCAGCAGGCCGCGATGCTCGGTGCACCGCGCGAGGTCTGGTCCGGCCCGGTGTTCGAGACGGTGCTGCCGGAGACGGTTGCGAAACTCCGGCCTGATATCGCCTATGTGCCAAACTCCCCCTCCGGTGGCGCGCTGCCTTTCATCGCCAATGAGGGCGTGACACATTATTACGGCGTCGGCGCCTATATGCGTGATCTCGATGACGCGCGCCGCGCCGGGGTGCGCTTTGCCGCTGAATGCCTCGCCTTCGCTAATGTGCCGGAGGAGGCTTCGCTCGGGCATGGTGCACCGCCAGCGATCCTGCATCACCCGGATTGGAAACGCGGCGTGCCGCGCGATGCCGGCGCCTCGTGGGATTTTGATGATGTGCGCGATCATTACCTTGAGCGCCTCTATGGCGTCTCCGCGCTGCACCTCCGGCGCGATGATCCAGAGCGCTATTTCGCGCGCGCTCGCGCGGTTGTTGCGGAGGTGATGGAAGCGAGTTTCGCCGAATGGCGCCGCCCTGCCTCGCCGACTCGCGGCGCGCTGGTGTGGTTCCTGCAAGACCTTGCGCCCGGCGCCGGCTGGGGCGTGATCGCCTCGGATGGCGAGCCGAAATCGGGCTGGTATGCGCTCAAGCGCGCCTTTCGCCCGGTGCAGCTCGCCATGACGGATGAGGGCGTCAACGGTCTCGCACTGCATGTCCTCAATGAGCGTGCCGAACCGCTCGCTGCGACCCTCTCCTTCACGGCATGGCGTGATGGTGCGACACCTGTGGTCTCGGCGGCCCGCGATCTCATGCTCGCTCCGCGGACTGATCTCACTATCCCGGCGTTCGAGATGCTCGATGCGTTTTTCGACCTAACCTATGCCTATCGTTTTGGCCCACCGGGCCATAGCGCGACCTCGGCGCGGCTGTCGAATTCCGTGACAGGGGAAACGCTGGCTGAAGCCTTTCATTTCCCGCAAGGGCGCGGCAACGCGCGCGAAACGCTTGGGCTTTCGGCGACGCTGGTTGGGGAAAACGGCGAATGCTTTCTCGACATCGCTACCACGCGCTTTGCGCAATCGGTGCATCTCGTCGATGAGAACTGGCGCGCCTCGGACAATTGGTTTCACCTTGCGCCGGGCGGCGTGAAGCGAGTGAAACTGGTGGCTCGCGCGTGCCGGGAGAAGCATGCGCCCGCCGGGGAAGTCCGGGCCGTGAACGGTCTGGATGCGGCGCGTTACGGCGGATAAGCGGTCCAGCTGTGTTTCAGGCTTGAGCTGTCCTCAAGCCAGATCAGTCCCTCAGGCGAGATCAGATTTTCAGGCCTTGTCGCCTGCCGGGAAATAGGCACCGCGCCAATAGAGCAGCGGCATCCCTTCGGAATGACGCGCGCGGATGACGCGGCCGACAAAGATGACATGATCGCCACCGGGATATTCGGCGAAGCGCTCACACTCGATCCATGCCAGCGACCCGTTCAGCAGCGGCATGCCGTTTTCACCGGCCTGCCAGTCGATGCCGGCGAAACGGTCACCAGGGCGTGCGAAGGTCTTGGACGTATCTTCCTGCTCGGCGGAAAGAACGTTGATCGCGAAATGAGTGGCTGCACGAAAGGCGGCGAGCGAGGTCGAGTTCAGGCGCAGGCTCCACATCACCAGCGGCGGATCGAGCGAAAGTGAGGCGAACGAGTTTATCGTCAGCCCCTGCGCTGCGCCATGGGCGTCACGCGTGGTGATGATGGTCACGCCAGTCGCGAACTGGCCCATGACCTGACGGAATTCCGCCGCCGGGATTGAGGATGAATCCATGCTGACGTCTGTTTTCCGGATTTTTGCGGGCAATCCCATCGTCCACCCCGAGTTTTTCATGAACAATCCTACAGGGTGATCCGTCGTATTCGGTTAAAGGGTACGGAGAATGCTTGAGCATGGTGAATTTTGCTTGTGCATCAACAGCGAGCGCCTCGGTTGCCGGGGAGGGGGCTTCGTGCTTCAACAATCCTAACATAGGGGCCGCAGTGCATATTTCCATGCGGCTATCCGGAAAACGGTAAGGATTTGTCGATGAGCCTTCTTTTCGCGCCGCTGGCCTTGCGCGCGCTGACTTTGCCGAACCGCATCATCATTGCGCCGATGTGCCAGTATTCTGCGGTCGATGGCAATGCAAGTGACTGGCATATCCTTCACCTCGGTCAACTCGCGCTTTCCGGTGCCGGCATGCTGATCCTCGAGGCGACGGCAGTCGCACCAGAAGGGCGCATTTCTGCCGGCGATATCGGGCTCTATTCCGATCAGAACGAAGCGGCGCTGGCCCGGGTTCTGAAGATCGTTCGCACCTACTCAGCAATGCCCATCGCCATGCAGGTGGGACATGCCGGCCGCAAGGCGGCAAGCCAGAAGCCTTGGGAGGGCGGCCAGCAGGTGCCTCCTGGGCAACCGGGTGGCTGGGTGACCATGGGCCCATCTGCCATCCCGCATGGCGCGCATGAAGTACCACCTCTCGCCTTTGACCGTGCGGGGATCAGGGAGGTTGTCGAAGCCTTTGCTGCGACTGCGCTTCGTGCTGCCCGCCTCGGCATTGACGGGCTCGAAATCCATGCGGCCCACGGCTATCTCTTGCACCAGTTTCTCTCGCCCATCGCCAACAAACGCGAGGATGACTACGGTGGCAGTCTCGAGAACCGGATGCGACTTCCTCTGGAGATCTTCGAGGCGATGCGCGCCGCTTTCCCGGCAGAAAAGCCGATCTGGGTCCGCGTTTCCGCGACCGACTGGGTCGAGGGTGGCTGGGATGTCGAGCAGACGATCGAACTGGCGAAGGCGCTCAAGGCGCGTGGTTGTGATGCGATCCACGTCAGTAGCGGCGGGGTTTCTGCACAGCAGCAGATCACGCTTGGGTCGGGCTATCAGGTACCTTTTGCCAAAGCGATCAAGGCGGCAACCGGACTTCCCACCATCGCTGTCGGGCTGATCACCGAGCCTGAGCAGGCCGAGGGTATTCTCGCGCGGGGAGAGGCCGATGCCATCGGGATTGCGCGCGGCATTCTCTACGATCCGCATTGGCCCTGGCACGCCGCGGCAAAGCTTGGGGCTCAGGTCGAGGCGCCGCCGCAGTACTGGCGTTCGCAACCGCGCGAGTTCAAGGATCTCTTCTCCGGGGCCCGTTTCGGCCAGCGCTAGAAGCGATCAGTTCACCAGTCGCACGTTCTTGGCACCAATCGGGCCAAGACCGACCGGAACCGGGATGCGGGATTTTGCGTAGTCCGAGTTCAGGACAAGGTTCGGACCCGCCGCAAGATCAAGCCGATTGACGACCATGACGGTATAATCGGACTGATCGGCGACTTTGCCCGGTGCGTCGATGCGCAGGCGGCCACCGGGGAGATAGATCGTGCCGGTGAGGCGTTTGGCGCGCAAGGTGCTGATCTGGTGATAATTGCCGGTGGAATAGCCGCTGATCACATCATAGGCCGCGCCGTTGACCCCTTCCCAGATTACGATGCCCGCCATCGGTCCGGTTTCCGGACCGGTGAGATCGATCAGCGCGTTCCCGAGGAAGGCGAAGGTTGCGGCTTGCAGCACGCTGGCCTTGCCGCCCCAAAGATAAATTCCGACGCCCGTGCCGGTCAGTTCGGCATTGCCCTGAACGACAAGCTTGCCCTGAATGGAGAAATTGCCCGATCCGAGGCGCACCTTGGCGTCACCGGAAATGGTAATATTGCCGCAGTAATTCCCCGGAGAGAGTGTATGTGTCCCGGTTGTCAGGGTGATGTTCTTGTAGGCTGTCGTGGGGCAATTCTGGCCGAGGTTCGGGTAAAAGCGGCCGTCCATCGGGTTGGTAACCTTCGGGCAGGTGTCGACAACGGCCGCATCGATCAGGCCGCCGGTGTTGGTGACGCCCCCCACGGCGCAAAGCACATCGGCGGTAACTTGTGCGCCCGGTCCGATCGTGAAGGCTGATCTATCCGCCACATTGGTGTGAAGAAGGCATCCCGGCGCCGAAATGCGGGAATTATCCATCAACGCGATTCCGGTTTTCTCCGCCGATACGAAAAGTCCTGATTTGATTTCGTTGGATTTCGCCTCGGCCACGGAAAGCAGGCACAGTTTTGTGTTCTGCCCTACGCGTGCCGTTGCAGAAGCATTGAGGGTGATCGCTCCGACGGCCAGTTCAAGCAGCCCGAAGCTCGATTTCGCTCCGGCCGTGGTCGCGACCGTGACAGCCAGACGGTCCGTCGAGACGGTAGCGGACAGGGTAAGGCCCGTCAGGGAGCTTGCATCAACGTTGCTCTGGGCAAAGTTCGCCGCCGCAGCCTGTATTTGAGAATCGGTCATTGTGGAAAGGGTCATCTGGCGGCCGACCGAAAGTGCGGCGGCATCGGTGAGTGCCGCGAGGCTGGTGCGCTGGCGGCTGATGCTGGTGTAATCCACCGCAGCGCCGGTGACGCCGACAAGGCTCGGAACGGCGAGAGCAAAAACCATGGCCACACCACCGGCACGATTGGATGCAAATTCCAGCAGTTTCCGAAACATCCGGGCCTCCCCTAGAATGGACAGAATAGCGGGGAGACTTTGTGATTTCGTTCAAAAAACTCCCTAAAAAGCGATGAAATATCTGGCTTTGTGCCGTAAGGCCGAGACACTTTTTCAATTGTTGGCAGTCAGAGGATCGCATTTTAGTCAGCAATATTGACTTAAAATAGGATTGGCAGTTTCCTCATCGGCGGCAAACGGAGGAAGTGGGAATGGATCAGCGCTTTTTTTCCGACATCGGAATGGCTCTCGATACCGCCGGAGTTCTCCGGCAGCGGTCTCGGTTCAGTTCGGCCGGACAGGGTGATCTGGCTTCATGGTTCGCCGTGACCGATCTTGCTGTTGCCAGCATCGGAGCGGCTGGCGCTGAGCTTCAGGCGCTCGCCGACGAGACGAATGAAACGGCGATCACGGTGGATCGGCGACTTGCGTCTCTCTGGTTCGGCATGTCGATCCAGCCGCAGGGCTGGGAACTCCCGTCGATCTGGGATCCGGTTGCCGGGGATTATCCGACCCGCGATGGCTGGATACGGCTGCACACCAACGCGCCGCATCATCGCGCAGCGGCGCTCTCCGTGCTCGGCGTCGGCGTGGATCGTGAGGCGGTGGCGCGCGCTGTGGCGACATGGGATGGCCTCGCGCTGGAGCACGCTGTGGTGGAGGCAGGGGGCTGCGCGGCCTTTATGATGACGCTGGAACATTGGCAACAGCATCCGCAAGGCCGAGCCGTCGCGAGTGAGCCGCTTATCCATTGGCATGAGGCTGGCACGATCGCGCCAAAGGCACTGTCAGGCCATGCCGCCGCGCCGCTGAGTGGATTACGTGTGCTCGATTTGACGCGCGTTCTGGCCGGACCTGTCGCGGGACGCTTTCTCGCGGCCTATGGTGCCGATGTCCTGAGAATCGATCCGCCGAGTTGGGATGAACCGGCAGTGGTGCCGGAAGTGACGCTGGGCAAGCGGTGCGCCGGGTTGGATCTCACGCTTCCCGAAGACCGCGCGCGGTTTGAGGGCCTGGCAGCGGAGGCGGATATCCTTCTGCATGGCTATCGGCCCGGCGCGCTCGCCGGACTCGGCCTCGATGCCGATACGCTCCGCAAACGCAACCCGACGCTGATCGAGGTTACGCTCTGTGCTTATGGCTGGACCGGGCCTTGGGCCGGGCGCCGCGGGTTCGATAGTCTTGTGCAGATGTCGAGCGGTATCGCGGCGGAAGGGATGCGGCGTGCGGGCGCAAATCGCCCAGTGCCGCTGCCGGTGCAGGCACTCGATCACGCCGCAGGCTATCTTCTGGCGGCCTCGGCCTTGCGGGCGCTACGCCATCGCGCATCAAGCGGGCGTGTGCTGACAGCAAAGGTTTCGCTTGCCCGTACTGCGGCCTTCCTGATCCCCTCCTTGCGGGGGGAGGCCGGTCCCGGCATGGCAAAAGCAGGAGAGAGCGATTTGGCTGCCGGTATCGAGACCACCGATTGGGGCGCCGCCCGGCGCGTCCGTTTTCCGCTGAGGCTGGATGCCATAGCGCCATCATGGCCGTATCCGGCGACCAAACTTAGAAGCAAACCGGCGGTCTGGCGGTAAACTCAGGCGATCCGGCGCGGACGAAGCGGACTATCGTCCGCTTTAGGCGCAGCTTTCACTTCGTCGAGCATGCGCAGCAGCACCAGGCTGGCGTAAACGACATGCTCGCGCATCAGGGCTTCGGCGCGTTCGCTGTCACGCGTTTCGATGGCGTGGAGAATGCGGTGGTGATCATCGTGCGAACGGGTGATGATCCCGTAGTCCTTCCACACGAATACCCGGTCCGATGCCAGCGGGACGTTGTGGCATTGACGAACGAAATCACCGAGAAACGGATTGCCGGATTTTTGCAGGATAGTCTCGTGAAACTCGACGTTCATCGCGCGATACGGCGCAAGATCATCCGGATCGAGAAACCCCTTTGAGAGCAGGGCGTCCCCTTCCGCGAGACAGGCTTTCAGTCGCGCAAGGACCGGCTTGGTGAGCCCGTTGCGGGCGCATAACCCACAGGCCAACGCTTCGAGCCGCGCGCGAACCTCGAACGCGGCGCGGATTTCCTCCACCGAAAACGCGCGCACGGCATAACCGCGATTGGGCTCGTAAATCAGAAGCCCCTGATTGGCGAGATGTGCCAGAGCTTCGCGGATCGGGGTGCGGGAAATTCCCAGCATTTCAGAGAGTTGAACCTGATGCATGCGCGTGCCCGGCGCGAATTCTCCGGCGAGAATCCGTTCGCGCAAATGCCCTGCAATTTCCGAGGCTGTGGTGGTGCTTCGCAATTCCATGACGCATAATGGATAAATTATTGGCTCCATGTCACGCAGAATGTTTGACTCAAGGCGAATTATTCGCATTAATGTATCCAAAATAAGAACTGGGAAACGCAAGGACGGAGTTTGAAGATGCCTGAAGGCACAAGGCGCGTGGCGCTTGTGACCGGCGGTTGCGGCGGGATTGGCGCGGCGATATGCCGTCGTCTGGCTGCGGATGGCCTTTTGGTGGCTGTTGTGGATCGCCCCGGCGCGCCGGTGGGCGAGATTGCTGCGCAGCTCAAGGGTGCCGGTCATATCGGCATCGAGGCTGACGTCTTGCAGGAAGCGGCGGCGGAAACCGCCTTCACGGAAGTTGAGCGCCGCCTTGGTCCGGTTTCAGTGCTAGTGACGGCGGCGGGTATTCTCCTGCTGCGCCCGGATGGTTCACGCAATCCCATCGCCGAAACCAGTCTTGAGGAGTGGCAGCAGACGCTCGATATCAATGCGCGTGGCACATTCCTGTTCTGCCGCGCCTATGCGCGCCGTGTCACAGAGCCGCGTGAGGGGGGCCGGGTGGTGACGGTGGGATCGGTCGCGGCGCAGCTTGGCGGCTACCGCTCATCCTCCTCCTATATCGCCAGCAAGGCGGCGGTGCTCGGCTTCACCAAGGGGCTCGCGCGGGAGTTGGCGACCTTCGGCGTCACCGCGAATTCGGTGGCGCCCGGTCTGATCGACGCGCCGATGCTCCGGCTCTCGCTTGACCCTGCGGATGATGCCAAGGCCGCAGCGGGCATTCCGCTCGGGCGGATCGGCACGCCTGAAGATGTTGCGGGCGCGGTTTCCTATCTTGTCTCGCCGGATGCCTCGTATGTCACCGGTAATACCATCGACGTCAACGGCGGTTATCGCATGCAATAACCGGGTCGAAGAGCCCGGATTTACCCCTCTGGAGGAACGAAAATGCAGCTTTCAAGACGACTTCTCACGCTGGCCGGGCTTTGCCTTGCCGCCTCGGGTCTCTCGCCGGTCAAGGCGCAGGAGGCAGGGATTACGGCCAATTCGATCAAAATCGGCATGTTCGCGCCGCTCTCCGGCGCAAATTTCGCCTATGGCTTCGACGTCGCCAACGCTGCGAAAATGTACTTCGATAAGATCAACAAGGATGGCGGCATTCATGGTCGCAAGATCGAGGTTGTACTCGAAGACGACCGCTGCAACGCCAACGATCTCGTCGCGGCGGTGAAGAAGCTCGTCGAGCAGGATCAGGTGTTCCTGCTGCACGGCGGTTCCTGCTCGGCGGCGGTTGTCGCGGCGAAGGAATATGTCGTTCGCCAGAAAGTGCCGCTGGTGATGCTGAACGCCTCGGGTGACGGCGCGCTCTACCCGCCGACCGATTATATCTTCGGCGCCTTCTCGATCTCGCAATATGCGGTCGGTGGCGCGATGGTCGATTTCGCTGCCAAGAACCTCGGCGCGAAAAAGATTGCCTACGTGAACCACGACGACGCCTACGGCGCCTGGAACCTCGAAGCCTCGAAGTTCGATGCCGAGGCGCTCAAGGTTGATCTCGCGGTCGAAAGCGTCAGCCCGACCATCACCGATGTCACCGCGCCGTTTCTGAAGCTGCGCGCGGCCAATGCCGACGCCCTCGTGATCGTCACCTACGCCCGCCCGGCGGCACTTCTGATCAAGAAGGCAGCGGAAATGGGCTTCAACAAGCCGATCATCCTGTCCGTGACCGGCACCGCGAACCTCGCGCAGCTTGCGCAGAACGTCGGCGGCCCGGATGCCCTCAAGAACTTCTACATTCAGGAAGTGCTTTCTGATCTGCCGGGTGGCCCGAAGATCAAGTGGGTCTATGACATGTACAAGGCGGCCTACCCGGAACTCTCAGCAAAGGCAGAGCACCCGCAGACTTACATGCCCTATGGTATCCCCTCCGCGATGTCGATCGTGAAGGCCTTGCAGGCTGCAGGCCCGAATGTGACGCGCGAGAAATTCCTCGAAGAGATGAAGAAGCTCAACTTTGACTCCGGTGTCATGGCCGGTCCGGTGGTGTTCAGCGCCACGGAGCGCGCCGCCAACAAGGCGACCGTGTTCATCAAGTATGACGGCACCAACCAGACGATGGTGCCCGGCGTCTTCACCAGCCGCTGGAAGTACAAGGGCTGAGGCCTTTGGTTTGATCCTTTGTGATCCCGGTCGACGGCCTTTCTGTGCCGCTGACCGGGTCGACTTCGCGCAGCGGCACTTTCCGTTCCGGTTCTCTCCCCCTGGTCCGGCGCCGCTGCGCGGTTTTTCCCTTTTCTCCAGACCGCAGGTGCCGGATGGATCTCGAGCTTGCCATCCTCTTTCTCCAGCAGGGCCTTGTCTCGGGGCTGGTGATCGGCAGCGTCTATGCGCTGCTGGCATTGTCCATTGTGATGATTTTCAAGACCTCAGAGGTGCCGAATTTCGCCGCCGGCGAGGTCTTCATGGCGGCCGCCTATTGTGCGCTGTTCCTGATGGTGTTTCGTGCTCTGCCGGTGTGGCTCGCTATTCCGCTGACGCTGGCGACCTCCTTCCTGGTCGCGGCGCTGTTCCGGCGTGGGGTGCTGACGCAGGTGGCGAAAGCGAGCGGCAGCCCGGTCAATCTCGTCATCGCGACGCTTGGGCTTTCCTATGTGCTAAAGGGCCTCGTGCGCCGTACCGGCTATGGTGATACGCCGCGCTCGTTCCCGGCGCTGGTCTCGACCGATTCCGTGATGATCGGGCAGGCGAGCCTCACCCGGCTCGATATGGCGATTTTTGTTGCGGCGGTGGTGGTGATGGCGGCCGTGTTCTGGCTTTTCGCCTACACCAAGGTGGGCCGCTCGATGCGTGCTGTCGGTATGAACCCCAAGGCTGCGCGCCTCATGGGCGTTAACATCGAGCGGGTTCACATGCTGGTCTGGGGGCTTTCGGCGGTGATTTCCGCGATTGCCGCGTTGCTGATCGCGCCGAAAATCCTGATGACCGCGGAAATGGGCTCCGTTGTCACCATGGCCTTCGCGGCAGCGATTGTCGGCGGCTTCACCAGCCTTCCAGGCGCGGTCGTCGGCGGCTTTGTGATCGGCATTGTCGAGAACCTCGTCGGTTTGTTCATTTCCTCACGTGCCATTGTGGTCGCGCCGTTCCTTGTCATCATGCTGGTGCTGATCTTTCGTCCGCAGGGCCTTTTTGGTGGCCGCTTCGCGATCAAGAAGGTCTGAGCGATGCGGATTTTCGGACTTCTCCTCGCTGCTATTGTTCTGATCGCGCTGCCGTTCTTTACGACCGGCTATGTGATCTATCTTGCCAATATCCTGCTGACTTTCACCGTGCTTTGCCTCGGGCTGCATATTGTCATCGGCGAAGCGGGGCAGTTCAGCCTCGCCCATGCCGCCTTCTACGGCATCGGGATTTACGTGACCGGCATCGCGGGCACGAAATACGGCCTGCCGTTTCCCGTGACGATGCTGATCGGCGGTGTTGCGGCGGCTGCGGTTGGTTTCGTGATCGGCGTGATCGCACTCAGGATGCGCGATATCTACCTCGCGCTCGCGACCTTCGCCTTCGGCGAGGCGATGCAATGGCTTTTCCAAAACTGGGATGCCGTGACCGGCGGCCCGAATGGTCTTCGCATCGCGCCGGCGCACCTCTTTGGCCACGAATTCGTGACCGACAAGGATGCCTACCCGGTTGTTGTGCTGTTCGCGCTGCTGATGATTGGCCTCACGATCCTCATCTCCCGCGCCCGCCTGGGTCGCGCCTTGCGCGCGGTGCGGGAATCGGAGGTTGCGGCGCAGGCGATGGGCATTCCGGTCCAACGCGCCAAGCTCCTGGCCTTCGGTCTTTCGGCCTTCTTTGCCGGCATCGCGGGCGGCATGTTCACGCTGTTCTCGACCTTCATCCACCCCGAAAGCCTCGGCTTCTCGACCACCATGCTTGCGCTCACGATGGTCGTTGTGGGTGGTCTCGGCTCTATCGGCGGTGCGGTCGGTGGTGCGATCGTCTTCGGGCTGATTTCAGAGCTCTTGCGGCAGGCGCCCTCGTTTCAGGAAATCGCCTATGGGCTGATCCTGATCATCTTCATGATGTATGCGCCAAAGGGGCTTTTCGCCTTCCTTGCCGATAAATTCGGGAGGGCTCGACATGGCTAACCCGTTGCTCTCGGTTGAAAACCTGACGATTTCCTTTGGCGGCATTGTCGCCGTACGCGACTTCTCCATCGCGGTCGAGCCAGGCACCATCCACGCACTGATCGGCCCGAATGGCGCGGGAAAATCCACGACCTTCAACTGCATTTCGCGGCTCTATAAACCCAATGCCGGACGCATCATCTTCGATGGACAGGAAATCACCCATCTGCCGTCCTCGGCGATGGCAGGTCTGGGCATTGCGCGCTCGTTCCAGAACCTCGAGCTCTTCAATGAATTGACCGTGCTCGAAAACATGCTGATCGGCGCGCATGTCCATTGCGGTGGCTCGTTCGGCGATCGGCTCGCGGCGCATCCGCCTGCCGTGATGCGTGAGATTGACGCGATCATCGAGCGGACAGGCCTCGCGCCCTATCGTGAGACCAAGGCGCGCAATCTCGATTTCGGCCACCAGAAATTGCTCGAACTCGCCCGCGCGCTCGCCATCAAGCCGCGCCTCTTGCTGCTCGACGAGCCGGCGGCCGGCCTCCGAAACCGCGAAATCGCGGCGCTCGATACCTTGCTCACGGATTTGGCACGCAAGGAGGGGCTGACGATCATCATCGTCGAGCATGTCATGGCGCTGGTGATGTCGATTTCGGACCGGGTCACCGTGCTGAACTTCGGCACCAAGATCGCGGAAGGGACACCTGCCGAAGTGAAGGGCAATACGGCGGTGATCGAGGCCTATCTCGGCAAGGAGGTGGCACTCCATGGCTGATCTTCTCGAACTTCGTAGCGTGTCCGCTGCTTATGGCCGCATTCAGGCGATTTCCGGCATTTCGCTCAAAGTGCCTGAGGGTGCGATCATCGCGCTGCTCGGCGCGAATGGTGCGGGCAAGACAACGACCCTCAACACCATCTCCCGCCTCGTGCCGGTGACCAGTGGCAGCATTCTCTTCGAGGGCAAGCCTATCGAGCGGGCAAGTTCGCACGCCGTGGTGCGCGCGGGCATCTCGCAGGTGCCAGAGGGCCGTGAGGTCTTCCGAGACATGAGTGTCGCCGAAAACCTCGAAATGGGTGCGCATGGCCGCAACGATCGTGCGGGCATCCGCAGCGATATCGAGCGCGCCTTTGATTATTTCCCGATTCTCAAGGAGCGCATCGCGCAGAAGGCGGGTACGCTCTCGGGCGGCGAACAGCAGATGCTGGTGATCGCCCGCGCGCTGATGGCGCGTCCGCGGGTGCTGCTCCTCGACGAACCCTCGCTCGGCCTTTCGCCGCTGCTGGTCGAGAAAATCTTCTCGATCATTCGCCGCCTCAATGCCGATGGGCTCTCGATTTTGCTCGTCGAGCAGAACGCTTCCGTTGCGCTCGGAGCCTCGAGTTACGCCTATATTCTGGAGAACGGAGAGGTCGCGGTCGAAGGCACTTCTGCGGATCTCAAGCAGGACGATGCCGTCCGCCGCTCCTATATCGGGTGACGGCGATGGGGCGGTTTTCGGGCAAGGCTTATCTCGTCACCGGCGCCGCGCGCGGCATTGGTGAAGCCGTTGTGAGACGCCTTGCTTCGGAGGGCGCGGCGATTGCTGCGGCGGACCTCGATGCCGCCGGGCTGGAGACGCTTGCCGTCGATCTGACGGCGCAAGGCTCGCGGATTGTCACGGCGGCGTTAGATACCCGCGATTCTGCTGCAACAGACGCCTTTGTAACCCGTGCCATCAGCGAACTCGGAAGGCTCGACGGCGCGGTGCCTTGTGCCGGCGTCGCCCGCTCGGCACGTGCTGAAGAGATGAGCGATGCAGCGTTTGAGGATGTGCTCGGCATCAACCTGACGGCTGTCTTTTACACCTGCCGCGCGGTGGGCCGCGTGCTACTGGCGCAAGGGGCTGGCGCGATTGTGAACCTCGCGTCCATCACCTCGAAAGGTGGTCAGCCGGGCCGGGCGAATTACGCCGCCTCGAAATGGGGCCTTGTCGGGCTCACGAAAACGCTCGCGGTCGAATGGGGCCATCGCGGCGTGCGCGTCAACGCTGTCGCTCCGAATGGCGTTGATACGCCCATGATCCGTGACGGTATTCCGCCGGATTTCCTCGAAGGCGTGATGTTGGATCGCACGCCGCTCGGACGGCTCGCAAAGCCAGAGGAAATCGCGGCGGTGATCGCTTTCCTGCTCTCGGACGAGGCGGCTTATGTCAACGGCGCCGTGGTCGAGGTTGATGGCGGGGTCACCGCGGGTTTCATGACGCATCAGCATGGCGCAGCCTTCGGTGCCAAATCCATTCCCCCAAAAAACTGAACGGAATTTGAAATGGCCTCCACGCTTCCCCTCGCGATTGTCACTGGCGGCGCACGCGGCATCGGGCGCGGCATTGCCGAACGGTTCGCGCGCGATAGCTTCGAGGTGATTGTGCTCGACCGCGACGGCGATGCAGCCGCCAAGGCCGCCACTGAAATCGGCGCTTCAGCGCGTGCGGCCGGGCTCGACCTTCTCGACCGTGAGGGCATTGCCGCCTTTGTCGAACGCGAACGTCCGGTCTCGGCGCTCGTCAACAACGCCGGAATTTTCGACGAACGCGGCTTTTTCGATCTCTCGATCGAGGATTTTCGCCGCATGTATGATGTCAATCTGATCGCGCTTTTCGCGCTCTCTCAGGCGACGGCGCGGCGAATGGAACGCGGCGCGAAAATCGTCAACATCGCGAGCCGCGCGTTTCTCGGCGCACGCAATCATGCGCATTACGTGGCATCGAAGGCGGCGGTTGTCGGCCTCACGCGCGCCATGGCGATGGAGCTTGCTGCCAAGGGTATTCTGGTGAACGCGGTAGCGCCGGGGTTGATCGATACACCGCTCCTTCACGCCCTGACGCCCGAGCGCATGGCGGCACAGCTTGCGCTTCAGCCCACCGGCAAGGCGGGCCGTCCGCAGGATATCGCCAACGCGGTCTCCTTCCTTGCCAATCCGGCGATGGATTTTATCACCGGGCAGGTGCTGCTGGTCGATGGCGGGAAATCGCTCGGCGGTGGCATGGGGATCTGAACCATGAGCTTTGACGAAACCTTTGATGTCGTGGTGGTCGGCTCCGGCGCGGCGGGGCTCTCCGTCGCGCTGACGGCTTCGATCCATGGGCTCTCGGTCTTGGTGATCGAGAAGGCCGCAACGCTTGGTGGCTCGACCGCGATTTCCGGCGGCGCGGTTTGGGTGCCGGGGAATCCGCATCTGTCCGAAGTCGGCTTCACCGAAAGCCGCGAGGCGGTGCTGACCTATCTCCGTGCGATTCTTGGCAACCGGATGAACCTGCCGATGATCGAGACCTTTCTTGATCGCGGCCCGGAAATGATCAGCTTCCTCGAAAGGAACACCGAGCTGCGCCTCGCGCCGCGCGCAGTCTCACCGGATTACCAGCCCGACCTTCCCGGTGCGGCGACAGGCGGGCGCACGCTCGACCCCGTAGTCTATGACGGCAAGGCACTGGGTGCCGCTTTCACGCGACTGAAGCGGCCGCTCAATGAATTTCTTGTCTTCGGCGGCATGATGGTGAACCGCAAGGACATCGACATGCTGCTCGGCGCGACAAAAACCCTGCCGAATTTCTGGGGTGCAGCGAAACTGATCCTGAAATATGCGGCGGACCGGATCACCCATCCGCGCGGCACGCGTCTCCTCATGGGCAATGCGCTGGCAGCGCGGCTGATCAAATCCGCCCTCAACCGCAACATTCCGATGCGCGAGAATCACGCCGCACGCGATCTCATTCTCGAAGAGGGGCGCGTGGCAGGGCTGGTGGTTGATACGCCTCAGGGCGAGCGCCGCTTGGGTGCGCGGCGTGGCGTGGTGTTCGCGAGTGGTGGCTTTCCCGGCAGCGCGGCTATGCGTGACAAACTTGTGCCGCACGCGCGCCAGCATTACTCGATGGCACCGCAGGATAATGCGGGTGACGGCATCGGCCTTGGGCTCGACGCGGGGGGGACGCTTGGCGCGGAGAACGTCGGCAATGCCTTCTGGACGCCGGTTTCGGTGATGTGCGAGGCCGATGGCCGCGAGGTGCGCTTTCCGCATCTCATTCTCGATCGCGCCAAGCCCGGTCTTGTTGCCGTGGACCAGAACGGGCGTCGTTTTGTCAACGAATCGACCTCCTATCACGAGTTTGTCGAGGCGATGCACCGCAGCCCGGCGGCTATCCCTGCTTTCCTCGTCTGCGATGCCAAGTTCCTGAAAACCTATGGAATCGGGCTTGTCCGCCCCGGCCC
The DNA here is from genome assembly GCA_002256205.1 of Rhizobiales bacterium PAR1. Taxonomy (GTDB): domain Bacteria; phylum Pseudomonadota; class Alphaproteobacteria; order Rhizobiales; family Beijerinckiaceae; genus Rhabdaerophilum. The sequence continues at coordinate 270,592 of NKIW01000004.1, read as the reverse complement.
AGGCAGCCCTAGGCGCTATATCGATGCGGGCTATCTCCTCACCGGCAATTCCATCGCCGAACTTGCTGCAAAAATCGGCGTCGACCCCAAAAACCTCGCCGCAAGCGTGGCCGAGATGAACGCTGCGGCGCGCTCAGGTAAAGACCGCGCCTTCGGCAAGGGCTCGACGGCCTATAACCGCTATCTCGGGGATGCCGCCCATAAGCCGAACCCTTGCCTCGGCCCGGTCGAGACAGCGCCCTTCTATGCCGTGAAGGTCTTTCCCGGAGACATCGGTACGGCGGCAGGGCTGGAGACCGATACCGCAGCGCGGGTACTCGGCAAGGATGGTGCGCCGATTCCCGGTCTTTACGCCTGCGGCAACGATATGAATTCGATCATGGCGGGGAGCTATCCCTCCGCCGGAATTACCCTCGGTCCGGCGCTGACTTTCGGCTATATCGCGGGTCTCAGCCTCGCTGGCAAACTCTGAAAGGCTCTTCGATGAAGCTCTTTTTCTCTCCCACCTCGCCATATGTTCGCAAGGTGATGATCACCGCCCATGAAGTCGGTCTTGCGGACAAGATCGAGATGCTCGGAAGTGCCGCGCATCCGGTTAACCGGGACCGTACGATCATCGCACAGAACCCGCTCGGGCAGGTGCCGACGCTGATTGCCGATGATGGCACCGTGATCGCAGATAGCCGTGTGATCTGCGCCTACCTCAACGATCTGGCGAAGGGCTCGGTCTTTCCGGCCGATCCCAAGGCGCGCCTTCAGGCGGAGATCGATCAGGCGCTGGGCGATGGCATCCTCGGTGCTGCGCTTATCTTGCGCTACGAAGTCGCGGTGCGCCCGGAAGCCCTGCGTTGGCCGGATTGGATCAGCGGCCAATGGGACAAGATTTTCACCACGCTCGCGCATTTCGAAGCCCATGCACCGGAAGGGCGCGCGGATATCGGCGCGATCACGCTCGCCTCGGCCCTGAGCTATCTGGATCTGCGCTTCCCGGAATACGACTGGCGCAGGACGCACCCGAAACTTGCTGCGTGGTATGCGGGCTTCGAGAAGCAACCCTCGATGGTTGCGACGGTGCTGAAGGGCTGAGAAATCTAAGAAGCATTTTCAAGCGAAGTGGCTTCCAGTTCGTGTGAAGAAAATGCGGAAAATGACAATAAGGGCGCCAGATCTGGCGCCCTTATCTTATTTCGGGTCCAGCGCGCCTTCGGCCTTCAGCACCTCATGGGCTGCCTTGAAGGCTTCGAGGCCGCAAGGAATGCCGCTGTAAACGGTGGCGTGCAGCAGGATTTCCTTGATTTCGTCGACCGTGACGCCGTTCTTTAACGCGCCCTTGACGTGGAGCTTCAGCTCGGCGGGTTTGGCGAGCGCGGTCAGCATTGCGAGGTTGAGCATCGAACGCGTCTTGAGGTCGAGGCCGGGCCGCGTCCAGGCGTAGCCCCAGCACCATTCGGTGGTGATTCGCTGGAACGCCATCATGAAGTCGTCGGCGCGCGCGATCGAGCCGTCGACATACTCGCTGCCGAGGACTTCGCGGCGAACCTTGAGGCCCTTTTCGAACTGGTCACTTTCAGCCATGGAATACCTCTGGAATTACGCCGGTGTCTTGCCGGGGAGGCAAGAATTCACCGGGAGGGTGGAAACAAAACGGGTGAACTCCGCCACCGGCGCGCGCTCGGTGCGAAAAAGGTTCTCCGGCGCGGACATATCCGCCTTGCCGAGCGCCATGCCGCAGACGACCTGTCGCTCCTCGGGAATCGCCAGCATGGCGCGGATTTCAGCGTGGAAGGTCGCAAACGCTGCCTGCGGACAGGTGTGCAGACCAAAGCCGCGTGCGGCGATCATGATGTTCTGGAGAAACATGCCGTAATCGAGCCACGAGCCGATTTCGAGATAGGCATCGATGGTGAAGATCATGCCGACGGGTGCATCGAAAAACGTCATGTTCTTCGCATGCTGTTTCGCCATTTTCTCGGTCTCGCCGCGCTGGATGCCAAGCGCGCCGTAGAGATCCCAACCAACTTTCCGGCGACGGCCAAGATAAGGCTCGCGGAATTCCTTCGGGTAGTAGCGATAGGTCGGTGTGCCCTGTTCGCCGGTGAGCGCGAGCGCTTCAAGCTTTGTGCCGAAGGTCTTCAGCGCTTCGCCAGTGAGCACGATTACCTGCCACGGCTGCATATTTGTGCCGCTGGGCGCGCGGCTTGCGAGTTCGAGAATACGGGTGACGGTCTCGAGCGGCACCGGCTCATCGAGATAGGCGCGGATGGAACTGCGCGTTTCGAGCGCTTCCGCGACGGAAGGTGATAGGGACATGAAGGCTCCGAACTAGGGTCTGTCATCTTGTGGTAACAGGCAGAGACGGGCAAGGCATCCCGAAATTTTGCGCCCCGCGCTTGACCAGACCTTGCGTTCGTCTTTCAACGACAGACCGATGATGAGGGCCGTATGACTAGCGATAAACGTACCCCGCGCAATCGCCGTTCCTGGCTGTTTCTGCCCGGAGCGGAGAAGGACATTCTTCTCAGGGCGACGCACGGCGGTGCAGATGTGCTCATTCAGGAATTGGAAGATTTCGTGCCCCCGGAGCGCAAAAGCGAGGCCCGCGCGCTGGTGCCGGAAATCCTCGCTGGCTGGCACGCGGCAGGCGTGGTTGCCACTGTGCGGATCAATCCGCTGGAGAGCGGCGGCTTTGACGATCTTGTCGCCGCGATGCCCGGCTGTCCCGATGCCGTTCTGATGGCAATGGTGACCTCGCCGGCACAGATTCGTAAACTCGACGAGACGGTCAGCCGCCACGAGGCGCTGCTCGGGATCGCGCCGGGCTCAACGGAAATCGTGCCGAACATCGAGACGGCAGCCGGACTGGTGCAGGCCGGCGCGATTGCCGCAGCCTCGCCCCGGGTCACCGCGATGCTGGTTGCGGCGGAAGATATGGTTGCGGACCTGGATGCCGAGCGTACGCCCGGCTGTGACGAGCTGGCCTATGTCCGCCAGCGATTCCTCGTTGAATGCGTGGCGGCGGGCGTGGTCGCGATTGATTGCCCGTATACTTTCACGGGGCTCATAGAGGCCGAAGCCGACATGCGCTTCGCGCGTTCGCTCGGCTACAAGGCCAAGAGCCTCGTTCACGGCGCGCAAATCGATCTCGTTAACCGCTTGCTGACGCCATCGCCCGAAGAGATTGTCTTGGCACAGCGACGCGTGACGGCGTTTGAGGCTGCGCGCGCGGCTGGGCTCGACAGAGTCGATGTCGACGGGTTGATGGTGGAGGTCCCGACGTATCGTGCGGCGAAGCGACTTCTGACGCGCGCAGCGGAATTAGGGGCAATTTGATCACCTTCGAGCTGGTTTGACTAAATTTGGGGTCGCCAAACCGCTGGCTGGCCGCTAGGTGCTGTCGCAACGCGCGGCTCAACCGCATTGGAATGGAACCACCATGAACACCCTTTCGCCCGAACTTGCTGCGGCCAGCCGCGAGGTGGACCGCCGTCGCACCTTCGCGATCATCTCGCATCCGGACGCGGGCAAGACGACGCTGACCGAAAAGCTGTTGCTCTTCGGTGGGGCGATCCAGCTCGCGGGCGAGGTGAAGGCCAAGAAAAACGCAACCCAGACCCGCTCGGACTGGATGGGCATCGAGCGCGAACGCGGGATTTCGGTCGTCACCTCGGTGATGACCTTTGAATATGGCGATTGTGTCTTCAACCTGCTGGATACGCCGGGCCATGAGGACTTCTCGGAAGATACCTACCGGACGCTGACCGCTGTCGATGCAGCGGTCATGGTGATCGATGCGGCGAAGGGCATCGAGGCACGCACGCGCAAACTCTTCGAGGTCTGCCGCCTGCGCGATATCCCCATCGTCACTTTCATCAACAAGCTTGACCGCGAAGCGCGCGACCCCTTCGAATTGCTCGACGAGATCGAGAAAACACTGGCGCTGGATACGGCGCCTGTCACCTGGCCGATCAGCCGCGGCAAGAGCTTCGCCGGCACTTATGCCTTCGAGACGAAAACTGTCCGCCGTCTTGATAATGATACTGAGGCGATGCAAGTCAGCGGTCTTGATGACCCCGCGCTCACGGCGCTGCTTCCGCCCTATGAGGCGGATGCCTGGCTTGAAGAAGCCATGCTCGCTGAGGAGGGCTGCCGGAAGTTTGATCTCGTGGCTTTCCGCGAGGGGCACCTGACGCCGGTTTTTTTTGGTTCGGCCTTGAAGAATTTCGGCGTGCGCGACCTCATCGATGCCATGGCCGCCTATGCCCCTTCTCCGCGCGGCCAAGAGGCGGACAAGCGCCTTGTCGAGGCGGCAGAGCCGAAAATGACCGGGTTCGTCTTCAAGATTCAGGCGAATATGGACCCGAACCACCGGGATCGTATCGCCTTCATGCGCATCTGTTCCGGCAAGCTCCAGCGCGGCATGAAGGCCAAGCTGGTGCGCACCGGCAAGCCGATCAGCCTCAACACGCCGCAATTCTTTTTTGCGCAGGATCGCTCGATTGCCGATGAGGCCTGGGCGGGCGATGTCGTCGGTTTGCCGAACCACGGCACCTTGCGTATCGGTGATACGCTCACCGAGGGTGAGGATATCCAGTTTCGTGGCGTGCCGAGCTTTGCGCCGGAAATCCTCCGCCGCATCACGCTTCAGGATGCGATGAAGGCGAAGAAGCTGCGCGAGGCGCTTCAGCAGCTTGCGGAGGAGGGCGTGGTGCAGCTCTTCGTGCCGAATGACGGCTCCGGCGCGATTGTTGGCGTGGTTGGTGCGCTTCAGCTCGATGTGCTCGCCGCCCGCCTCAAGCAGGAATATGGCCTGCCCATCGGCTACGAAGTGACGCGCTTCACCCTCTGCCGCTGGGTGACCTCTGGGGATGCCAAGAAGCTCGCGACTTTCATGGAGCGTCACGGCTCGGCCATGGCGACCGATCTGGACGGTGCGCCGGTGTTCATGGCCCCGAGCCCATTCTCGCTGCAATATGACACCGAGCGTTTTCCCGAGATCACTTTCTCCGATGTGAAGGATTATCAGCGCGCCGCAACGCGCTGATTGGGGAATCCGGGGCGCTCGAGGGAGATTGTCATCCAGCTGTCATAAAGAACATGTTTGGACAGGGGAGATCACACCGATCAAGAGAGGATTTCTCCATGCGCAAATTTCTGATGATCGCCGCCGCGTCCTGTGGGCTGGCAGTGACCGGGATAGCTGGCGCGGTTCAGGCTGCCGACATGACGGGCGCCGGCGCGACCTTCCCCTTCCCGATCTACGCCAAGTGGGCAGAAGCCTACAAAAAGGAAACCGGCAATGGCCTGAATTATCAGTCCATCGGTTCGGGTGGTGGTATCCGCCAGATCAAGTCGAAGACCGTTGACTTCGGTGCCTCCGACATGCCGCTGAAGGGCGAAGAACTTGACGCCGCCGGCCTTTTGCAGTTCCCGACCGTGATGGGCGCTCTCGTCCCCGCGATCAATGTTCCCGGCATCGAAGCGGGTAAGCTCAAGCTCACCGGCACCTTGCTTGCCGAGATCTATATGGGCACTGTGAAGAAGTGGAATGACCCGAAGATCGCGGGCATCAACGCGGGCCTCCAGCTGCCGGATATCAACATCAACGTCGTCTATCGTTCGGATGGCTCGGGCACGACCTTCGTCTGGACCGATTATCTCAGCCGCGTCTCGGCGGACTGGAAGAGCAAGATCGGTGCGAATACCTCGGTGCAATTCCCGGTCGGTGTGGGCGGCAAGGGCAATGAAGGCGTTGCCGCTTCGGTGAAGCAGATCGCCAATTCGATCGGCTATGTCGAATACGCCTATGCCAAGCAGAACAAGCTCTCCTATGCCCTCGTCCAGAACAAGGACGGCCAGTATCCGGCTCCAACCATCGAGTCCTTCCAGGCCGCGGCGGCCAACGCTGACTGGAATGCCGCGCCGGGCTTCGGCATCATCATCAACGACCAGCCGGGCGCAAAATCCTGGCCGATCACCTCGGCGACGTTCATCCTCGTCTACAAGAAGACGGACAAGGTGGAGCAGGCCAAGGAAGTGATGAAGTTCTTCGATTGGGCCTACAAGAGCGGCGATGCGATGGCGACTGACCTCGAATATGTTCCGCTGCCGGCCAACGTGAAGGACAAGGTTCGCGCGAGCTGGAAGAGCATTGTTGACGGCTCGGACAAGCCGATCTTCTAAGGCTTGTACAATCCTATCCCGGGTGGGGTCGCTGATGCGGGCCTCACCCGGATCGTGTCTTGAAGTGAGGTCAATCGCATGACCTGCTGTAGAAGCCAGCCTTTGGCGTGGGGGATGACGAGATGGGTGCCAACATGGGTCCACTGAAGGACCAGACGGTCGCGAACCGAGCGTCAGTCCATCGCGGGGTATCCGGTGGCTTGTTCGACCCGATTTTTCGCAATGCCAGCTTTATCGCAGCGCTTTTGGTTCTGGTGCTGCTCGCAGGGATCATGATTTCGATGATCGTTGGCGGTTGGCCGGCCTTCCGCGAGATGGGGTTCGGCTTCCTGACGTCCAGCGTCTGGGATACCCAGAACGATAAATATGGCGCCTGGCCAGCGATCGTTGGCACACTTTCGACGGCGGTGATCGCGCTGGTGATCGGCCTTCCGCTCTCGCTCGGCATTGCGGTGTATCTCACCCAGTTGGCCCCGCCCTGGCTCAAGCAGCCTGTGGCTACCACCATCGAGCTTCTCGCAGCCGTGCCCTCGATCATTTACGGCATGTGGGGCCTCTTCGTTTTCGTGCCGTTGTTCGCAACCTATGTGCAGCAGCCGGTTTCGCGGATTGTCGAGGGTATGCCGGTTGTCGGGACGATTTTTTACGCGGCCTCACCTTCGGGCCTCGGGATTCTCTCGGCAGGGTTCATTCTCGCCTTCATGATCATCCCGTTCATCGCCTCGATCACGCGGGATATGCTCGAACAGATCCCCTCGGTCTTGCGCGAGAGTGCCTATGGTATCGGCGCGACGACATGGGAGGTCGTGCGGTATGTTCTGGTGCCGCAGGCCGGGATTTCGATCATCGGCGCCGTGATGCTCGGCCTCGGGCGGGCCCTTGGCGAAACCATGGCCGTGACTTTTGTCGTCGGCAATGCAAACCGACTCTCGGCGTCGATCATGGACCCCGGCTCAACCATCGCCTCGCGCATCGCCAATGAGTTCAACGAGGCGATCGGCTTGCAACTCAATGCGCTGATCGCACTCGGGTGCATCCTGTTTTTCGTCACGTTCGTTGTTCTTGTCATCGCGCGGCTGCTTGTGGCCCGCGTGAAGCGCTACTGAGGGAGACACGAACGTGTCCGAAACAGTGATTCCCCTGCTTCAGCCTGCACCGCAGCCGCGCGTGCGCCGCGTTCGCAAGGCGCGCCGCGTCGCGGATCGCATGATGAGGATCATCGCCGCCGGTTTCACGCTCATGGCGGTGACGGTTCTGTTCTGGATCCTCGGCATGCTCATTGTGAAAGGCGTCAGCGGGCTCTCGCTCGCCACCTTCACGCAAACCTTACCGGGGCCGGGCACGGAAGGCGGTGGCCTTGCCAATGCCATCGTGGGGTCGATTATCCTCACTTTCCTCGGCATCGCGATCGCCACGCCAATTGGCGTGCTCGCAGGAACCTATCTCGCAGAATACGGCGGGAGTTCGAAACTCGCCAATCTGATCCGTTTCATCAACGACATCCTGCTTTCTGCACCATCGATCCTGATCGGCCTCTTCGTCTACGTCATCCTCGTCGAACCGTTCGGCGGTTATTCCGGCTGGGCTGGTGGCGTCGCGCTCGGGATTATCGCGATCCCTGTGATTGTTCGTACGACCGAGGACATGCTCCGGCTGGTCCCGGCTTCCTTGCGCGAAGCGGGTGCGGCGCTCGGGGCGCCCCCCTCCATCGTGATCACCTCGATCACCTGGCGCGCGGCAAAGGCTGGCATGGTGACGGGCATTCTTCTCGCGCTGGCCCGCATCGCCGGCGAAACCGCACCGCTGATTTTTACAGCACTGAACAATTCTTTCTGGTTCTCGCCGACTCTGCTTGGCGGTGTTTCAAACCTGCCGGTGACGATCTACCAGTTCGCCTCCGCGCCGTATGACAACTGGCAGCAACTCGCATGGGCGGGCTCTCTGATCATCACGGCCTCCATTCTGCTGATTTCGACCGTCGCGCGCCGCCTTGTGCGGGGCAGCAAATGAGTACCACTTCACGGACCCAAGAAGCCCGGACCCAAGGAAACCCGACCATGCTGGCCACGCTCGAACCTGGATTGCAGACGCACAACAGCGCCGCGTCTGTCCGTATCGCCGTGAAGGGGCTCGACTTCTATTACAACGAGCACAAGGCGCTCAAAAACATCAATCTCGATTTCCGGGATCGCCATGTTACGGCGTTGATCGGCCCCTCGGGCTGCGGCAAGTCGACCTTGCTGCGGATCTTCAACCGTATCTACTCGCTCTATCCCGAGCAGCGCGCGACCGGGGAAGTGCTGCTGGATGGCCAGAACATCATCGGCAATGGCATCGACATCAATGAATTGCGTTCGCGCATCGGCATGGTGTTCCAGAAGCCGACGCCGTTCCCGATGTCCATCTATGACAACGTCGCTTTCGGTATCCGGCTCTATGAGAAGCCCGCGAAGTCCGAGCTGGATGATCGCGTCGAGGCGGCGCTGCGTCGCTCGGCCCTCTGGGATGAAGTGAAAGACAAGCTCAAGATGTCCGGCATGGGCCTTTCGGGCGGTCAGCAGCAACGCCTCTGCATCGCACGGACCATTGCCCAGAAACCGGAAGTCATTCTTTTCGACGAGCCGACCTCGGCGCTCGATCCGATCTCGACCGGCAAGATCGAAGACCTGCTTGAACAACTCAAATCGGAATTCACGATCGTCATCGTGACGCATAACATGCAGCAGGCGGCTCGTATTTCGGCTTACACCGCCTTCATGTACCTCGGTGAGGTGATCGAGTTCGACACCACGAACAACATCTTCCTCAATCCCGGCAAGAAGCAGACGCAGGATTATGTAACCGGCCGCTTCGGCTGAGGCTTGCTAAACCACCGTTTTGGAAATGCAAAAATCGGCCTCTCGGGGCCGATTTTTTATTTTCACAATGCTGTTTTCAGCTTGGCTGCGATCTCGCCGATGATGCCCTTGCGGAACAGCAACACGCAAGCGACGAAGATGATGCCCTGAATGACGGTCACCCATTGGCCGTATTGCGCGAGATAATTCTGCATCGCCACAATGACGACCGCGCCGATGACTGGCCCGAACACCGTGCCCATGCCGCCGAGCAGCGTCATCAGCACCACTTCGCCGGACATCGACCAGTGCACATCGGTTAGCGAGGCATTCTGCGACACGAGCGCCTTGGTGCCGCCGGCAAGGCCTGCCAGCGCGGCGGAAAGCACGAAGGCCGCGAGCTTGTACCGATCGACCTTGTAGCCGAGCGAGATCGCGCGCGGCTCATTTTCGCGGATGGCTTTCAGGATTTCCCCGAAGGGCGAGTTGATCGTGCGGTAAATCGCGAAAAACCCGAAGAGGAAGATTGCCAGCACGACGTAGTACATCGTCATCTGATGCGAGAGGTCGAAGAGGCCAAGAAAGCGCCCCTGCGGCACGGACTGGATGCCATCTTCACCATGGGTGAAGGGGGCCTGCAGGCAGAAGAAATAGATCATCTGCGAGAGCGCGAGCGTGATCATCGCAAAATAGATGCCCTGCCGCCGGATGGCGAGTGCGCCGGTCAGCAAGCCAAGGATCGCCGAGGCGATGACCGCCAGCAGGATCGCCCATGCCGGGTTGATCGGCCCGAGATTGATGTGCGGGCCGATGCCGATGAGCGGAATTGTGAAATCGATGGTGCCGAGCTTGGCGAAGTGTGCGGCGATATAGCCCGCAAACCCGAAGAACATCGCATGGCCAAATGAGAGCAATCCGACATAACCGATCAGCAGGTTGAAGGCGCAAGCGAAGAGCGCGAAGCACATCGCCTGCATCAGGAAGAACGGGTAGATGCCGAAGGGCGCCAGCGCCAGCAGCGCGGCCATGGCGAAGAAGACACTCATCTCGTTGTGCCGGACCGCTCCGGTAGGGATAAGCCCGGTCTGGGTGGCAGCGCTCATCTCAGGTGGCCCTTCCGAAGAGACCGTTCGGCTTGATCAGAAGCACGATGGCCATGATGACGAAAACGACCGTGTTGGACGCCTCGGGATAGAAAACCTTGGTCAGACCCTCGATGAGGCCGAGCATGAAGCCGGTAACGATCGAGCCCATGATCGAGCCCATGCCACCGATCACCACCACCGCGAACACGACAATGATGAAATCCGCGCCCATCTGCGGGCGGACCTGATTGATCGGCGCGGCGAGCACGCCGGCGAGCGCCGCGAGCGCAACGCCGAAGCCATAGGTCAACGTGACCATGAGAGGCACGTTGATGCCGAAAGCGCGCACCATCGCCGGGTTCTCGGTCGCGGCGCGCAGGTAAGCGCCCAGCCGGGTCTTCTCGATCGCGAACCATGTCGCAAGGCACACAACAAGCGAGAACACGATCACCCAGGCGCGATAGTTCGGCAGGAACATGAAGCCGAGGTGCTGCCCGCCCGTGAGTTGTGGCGGAATGGCATAGGGAAGCCCGGAGGAGCCAAACTGGTTTTGGAACAGACCTTGGATGATCAGCGCGAGACCGAAAGTCAGCAGCAGGCCATAGAGGTGATCGAGTCCGGCGAGTCGTTGCAGCATCAGCCGGTCGATCAGCACGCCAAAGGCGCCGACAACCAGTGGCGCAAGCACAAGGGCGAACCAGTAATTGATGCCGAGCCCGTTAAGCATGAACCATGCGCAGAAGGCGCCGGTCATGTAGAGCGCGCCATGCGCGAAATTCACGATGTTCAGCATACCGAAAATCACCGCGAGCCCGAGGCTCAGCAGCGCATAGAACGAGCCGTTGATCAGCCCCAAGAGGAGCTGGCCGAACAGGGCCTGTGACGAAATGCCGATCAGGTCTAGCATGAAGGTCTCCGCCTCGGAGCTGAAAACGATCCGGCGCAACGCGCCGGATCGCAGAAGATCAGGTTGGAGAAGTGGCTTACTTCTTCACCAGCGGGCATTCGCTCTGGGCCAGCGGACGGAAGGCCTCATCCGCCGGAACCATCGCCACCTGCTTGTAATAATCGAAGGCATACTTCGATTCAGACGGCTTCTTGACCTCGAAGAGATAGACTGGATGGATCTTGCGACCATCGGCACGGATCGAACCCTTGCCGAACAGCGGATCATCCGTCGGCATCTCCTTCATCTTGGCGACAACCTTGGCCCCATCGCGCGGGTTGGCGCCGAGGGCTTCCATCGCCTTGAGGTAATGCAGCACGGCGGCATAGGTGCCGGCCTGCACCATGGTCGGCGGCTGGCCGTTCTTGTTGCGGGCCTGGAACCGCTTCGAGAAGGCGCGGGTCGCGTCATTCTGGTCCCAGTAGAAGGATTCGGTGAAGGTCAGGCCCTGCGCGACGTTGAGGCCAAGGGCGTGCACATCCGAGGAGAACAGCAGCAGCGCGGCGAGCTTCTGGCCACCCGAGGTAATGCCGAATTCCGAAGCCTGCTTGATGGCATTCGTGGTGTCACCGCCTGCGTTCGCGAGGCCGATCACCTTGGCCTTCGAGGATTGCGCCTGAAGCAGGAAGGAGGAGAAATCGGCGGTGTTCAGCGGGTGGCGCACCTTGCCGTTGACCTTGCCGCCATTGGCGAGAACCACCGCTTCGGTGTCGCGCTCGAGCGCATGGCCGAAGGCGTAATCGGCGGTCAGAAAGTACCAGCTGTCGCCGCCGTTCTTGACGATGGCCTTGCCGGTGGTGTTCGCCAGCGCGTAGGTGTCATAGGTCCAGTGAACAGTGTTCGGCGTGCAGGCCTTGCCGGTGAGATCCGAGCTGGCCGCGCCCGAGTTCAGGAACACCTTGTTCTTGTCTTTGGTGATCTGGTTGACGGCGAGCGCCACGCCCGAGTTCGGCGTATCGAGAATGACATCGACATTATCGACATCGTACCACTGGCGGGTGATGTTCGAGCCGACGTCCGGCTTGTTCTGATGATCGCCGCCGACGACATCTATCTTCCAACCCTTCGCGACAAGGCCCGAATCCTCGATTGCAAGCTGCGCCGCGATGGTGGAGCCGGGGCCACCGACGTCGGCATAAAGGCTCGACATGTCATTGAGGTTGCCGAGCTTTACGGATTTATCCTGCGCGAGCGCCGCGCCCGCGACAAGCGCGGCTGCGGAAATCAGCGCCAGTCTGGCCATCGTCGATTTCATGGTTCAACTCCCTTGGGTGTTTATGGTTCTTCAGTCGATACCGGGGTGATCCCCGCGTTGTTTTTAGACCCCGAGATAATCATGGAGCTTGTCCATGTTGGCCTCGAGTTCGGAATTGGCGAAACTGTCGATGACGTTGCCGTGTTCCATGACGTAATAGCGGTCGGCAACCGTCGCGGCGAAGCGGAAGTTCTGCTCGACGAGGAGGATCGTGAAGCCCTCTTTTTTCAGTTCGGCAATCGTCCGCCCGATCTGCTGGATGATGACAGGGGCCAGCCCCTCTGTCGGCTCATCCAGCAAGAGAAGCCGTGCGCCAGTGCGCAAAATGCGCCCGATAGCAAGCATCTGCTGCTCGCCGCCGGAAAGCTTGGTGCCGGGGCTCTGGAGGCGCTCCTTCAGGTTTGGAAAGAGCTGGAAGATCCGGTCAATTGAGAGTCCGCCAGGCTTGACCTCAGGCGGTAGCATCAGGTTTTCCTGAACCGAGAGGCTGGCGAAAATCGCCCGCTCTTCCGGGCAGAGCGCCATGCCGAGCCGCGCAATCCGGTTCGAAGGCAGACCAACGGTTTCGGTGCCTTCGAAGACAACTGAACCTTTGCGCTTCTCGACAATGCCCATGATCGATTTCAGGGTCGTCGTCTTGCCGGCGCCATTGCGGCCAAGAAGCGTGACGACTTCGCCGGGCCGCACCTCGAAATTCACACCGTGCAGGATGTGCGATTCGCCATACCAGGCTTCGAGACCCGAAACCTTGAGGAGCGGTTGCAATGCCGGATCAGCCAGCTCTGACTTAGCCATGACCCACTCCCATATACGCCTGCCGGACCTCCGGGTTTTGCGAAACCGTGGCGTAATCGCCTTCCGCCAGTACCTGGCCGCGCGTCAGCACGGTGATGGTGTCGCAAAGGTTCGCGACCACTTGCAGGTTATGCTCGACCATCAGGATGGTCCGGTTGGCGGAAACGCGACGGATCAGCGCCGCGATCTTGTCGATATCCTCATGGCCCATGCCGGCCATCGGCTCATCGAGCAGCATCATTTCCGGCTCGAGCGCCAGCGTGGTGGCGATTTCGAGTGCGCGCTTGCGGCCATAGGGCATCTCGACCGCAACTGTGGTGATGAATTCGGTGAGGCCGACATCCTCCAGCAGTGCGCAGGCGCGGTCGTTGAGGGAATTCAGGACAGATTTGGATCGCCAGAAATCGAACGAATTGCCCCGCTTGCGCTGAAGGGCGACGCGCACATTCTCAAGCGCCGTCAGATGCGGAAAGACCGCCGAGATCTGGAAGGAACGAACAAGGCCGAGCTGCGAGACATCCGCCGGCTGCATCGCCGTGATATCCTGACCCTTGTAAAGAATGGTGCCGCGCGTCGGCACAAGGAACTTCGTCAGCAGGTTGAAGCAGGTGGTTTTGCCAGCGCCGTTCGGCCCGATCAGGGCATGAATGGAACCACGTTTGACCCCGAGATTGACATCGTTGACGGCCAGAAAGCCACCAAACTCCTTGGTCAGATTCCGGGCGCTCAGAATATACTCGTCCGCCAAATTGTTTCCCCCGAGCCGCCCGTTCGCCGGGACTTGCCGAAGATATCAGCCTGTTCTGGACGAGCCCGTCAAGCCTCTTCCGTGACACAAGGGAAGATCGCGGCCGATTGCCACGATTCCTGATGATCGGGACTGTTGTCATCTCAAGTTGATCAAGGTCGTCTATTCCCGCCCGGCTTGGTCGATGCCCGGAATCGCAATAAGGCAGAGGCTTGTAGGCACGGGGTTGCGAACCTTCGATTGATTGGGCTGAAAACACGCATGTCGCCACGCTATGCGATCTATCTTGCGCCGGAGCCCGGCACACCACTGTGGCAGCTCGGCTCCGCCTTGCTGGGCTATGATGCTGCAACCGGGCATGATCTGCCCTTCCCGGAAGTTCCCGGTATCGACCCGGACGTCTGGCGGGCGCTCACGGAAGATCCACGCCGCTACGGCTTCCATCTCACCCTGAAAGCCCCGTTTCGTCTGGCGGATGGGGTGACCGTGGCGGGGCTTGAGGAAGCCCTCACTGCTTTTGTCGCGCAGCGTCAAGACCTTGATGGGGTTCGGTTCGGCATCGAGATTCGGCACTATGCCGATGGCACGGGCTTTGTCTGCCTTGCGCCTGCAGGGCCTGCGCCTGATCTTTCTGCACTTGAGGCGGCCGTCGTTCCGCACTTCGATCACTTCCGAGCGCCTTTGAGCGAGCAGGAAAAAGCCCGTCGCAAGCCCGCAACCCTACCGGAGCGCGAGCGTCACTACCTCAACCGCTTTGGCTATCCTTTTGTTCTGGATGCCTTCAGGCCGCATTTTTCATTGACGGGGCGTCACGCCGAACCCGAGCGGACAGCATCTGCCCTAACCGAGGTCATCATGCAGGAGCCTGGCGTGATGAAGTTTGCGCCTAAGACGCTTGTTCTTTTTGAACAACCCGATTCCGCATCCCGGTTTGTTATTCGGCGCGCCTTCAAGCTCGGAGACGCCAGCAAATCGACGTCAGAAGATCAGGGGGGCGGAGCGCCCGCGAAACCAGTTCCGGGGAGCAATAAATCGTAAACGCGAGAGGCGGAAATGTTTGGCGCGTCCTCGCGATGGAGCAAAATCGGACGGGTTCATCCGGATGTTTTTTTGCATTGCAACATTTGATCCAACGTGCATTCCTGCACCAGATATCTTTGGCGATGGCGACGATCCCACCAGCGGGTGGTGCTTTTGAGTATGACCAGAATCGGATGCAGTGCGCTGGATCTCATCTGGTTCCTGAAAAATCGACGGTATGGCAAATAGAAAACACAAGAGTTTCAGATATGGTGGCGAATTCATATGTTGTGATTTTGTGTGGCGGAAGTGGAACACGTCTATGGCCTGCATCAAGGCCTTCTCGTCCCAAGCAATTCACGCATCTGGTCAGTTCGGAAACGCTATTTCTGCATACTGCACGGCGAGCGGTTGTAAATCATGACGAGCGCAAGCTGCTTGTTGTTGCGGGGCGTGCGCACGAAGCTACAATTCTTGATCAGCTTGAGTATGCGGATTTTGAAGGCTCGATCCTGATCGAACCCGAGGCCCGCGATTCCGGTCCGGCCATTGCCGCAGCGGCAGCATATGTGGCGACGATCTCGCCGGATGCTGTCATGTTCGTGCTCGCATCTGACCACTATATCCCCGAGACAGGCGCGTTTCAGGCCTCTCTTGCGGTCGCCGAACAGGCCGCGCGCGAAGGTCTGATTGCAACGCTGGGCATTCTGCCCACGCATGCCTCGACGGCCTATGGCTACATCGCTCCGGCCAGTGCGCCGATTGAAAATCACTACACCCCGATCCGTGAGTTCCGGGAAAAGCCGGATCGTGCCACTGCCGAGCAGTTTGTTCGCGACGGATACCTGTGGAATTCCGGCAACTTCGTCGCGACAGCCGGCACCCTGCTGGCCGCCTTCGAGACTTTCGAACCCGAACTTGCTGCTGCTGCCCGCCGCGCGGCAGACGAGGTGGTCCAGGATGGACTGAGCTACCATCTCGGGCCGAGCTTCCATGAGGCGAAGAAGATCTCGATCGACTTTGCCGTGATGGAGCGTGCACGGAATACCTGTGTCGTGCCGGTAGGCTGGCAGTGGTCCGATCTGGGCGCCTGGGATGCCGTGCATGCCGTGGTTCCTCCCGATCAGGAAGGCAATGTTCGCACTGGTGAAACGGTGGCAATCGACACCTGCAACAGCCTAATTCGGGCAGCCCCCGGCATGATCGTGGCCGCGGTCGGCCTTCGCGATCTTGCGGTGATCGCGGACCGCGATGCCGTGCTTGTCTGCCAGCTTGATGCGTCGCAATCCGTCAAGCAGGTTGTCGACGAACTCAAGCGCAGGAACTTACCGGCGGTTGATCTTCCTGCGGAATCAAGGGTTCCGCCCTTGGCAGTTCAGGCGGCAGAGCTCAAAAGCTGGCTGTTCAACGCTGCGTTGCCCCTTTGGTGGTGCGCTGGTGCCGATCATGAACGCGGCGGCTTTCACGAAATGATTGATCTGGATGGCGAACCTGTGGGGGATATTCGCCGTTGCCGCGTCCAGTCACGGCAAGCCTATGTCTATGCCACCGCAGGCGCGCTGGGGTGGAGCGGTCCTTGGAAATCGGCTGTCCAGCATGCCTTCGACGCGCTTGAGCGTACTTATTTGCGTGCGGACGGTCTTTATCGCACGCTCGTCGATCATCAGGGACAGGTGCTGGACGAGACGGCCAAGCTTTACGACCAGGCCTTTGTGTTGCTGGCGCTTGCGGCTTCGAAATCTGTGATACCGGGCGCCGAGGACAAGGCCCTTGCCCTCTTGGCCCGACTTGAAAGTTTCCGCCATGAACAGGGCGGTTTTCGTGAAAACGAGTCGGAAGTCTTCCAGTCGAACCCGCATATGCACCTGTTCGAGGCTTGCCTCGCTTGGGTTGAAGCTGGCGGAGACGCGCAATGGGCAAAGCTCGCGGCCGACATCGCGAAACTCGCCTGCACGTGTTTCTTCGTGGCGGAATCCGGTGCCATTCACGAGTTCTTTGATACGGATTGGAAGCCCGCCTCCGGGGTGTCCGGGCAACGCGTGGAGCCCGGCCATCAGTTCGAATGGGCCTGGCTTCTCGAACGGTGGTCGCGATTGTCCGGCGACGCGAATGCGGCCGTGGTCGCGCGTCGGCTGTTCAACGCGGGACAAAAGGGCATCGACCGACAGCGCAAGGTCGCCATGAATGCTCTGGCCACGAATGTGTTGGACCAAGCCCATGGACCGCTCGATGCCGGTGCGCGCCTTTGGCCCCAGACCGAGTGGTTGAAGGCCGCGTGTCTGCTGTCCGATGGAAAAGGAGCGTCTGCGGTCGCCAGCCCGCGCGACATCCTCGCAAGCCTGACCGGCGTCCGGCGTTATCTCGATACCCCGGTCAAGGGACTGTGGCGCGACAAGATGCTGCCGGATGGGGCCCTCGTCGAAGAGCCGGCGCCCGCCAGTACTCTCTATCATATCCTGGGGGCGATTCTGGCCGTTCAATCAGCCGAATGACGGCGTGATCTCGCGAAAGCGGTTCAGCCGAAGCGAATGGCTTCAGAGGTCGCGAGTCTGGATTGCCAGCCCCTGAGTTGGCGGCCTCTGTGCGTCAAACCCGCCGCTGCGTCAGGACTCGAAGCTAAGCCCGGCACAGGCCAAGGCATCCAATGTCTCATCGGGGTTGGCTTCGGGCATGAAAGCGATGGCCCACAAGTCAAATCCCGTTGCCCGCTTCGTGTTTACATGAGCGAATCCGGCCTCCAGTAGCAACCGCCCGAGGCGCAGATCGGTGAAACCTGTTTTATGGGCCATGAAGTCATTGCCGCGTGCCACCGAGGCGCGATGCCCGTAGAGCATGTCGAGCGGTGTGATCGGCCCGGCGGGGGAGTGGTACGCAATGGTCTCCAGCCCATCTTGGAGGATGGCGGTGACCACCGATTCAAGATCAGGACAGCGGATCAGCGCGAAGCCATCGGGGCGCAGGACGCGCGCGAATTCCGAGAGCGCACGCGAAACGTCATGATCGTAGAGGTGTTCGATATTATGGGATGACCACAGCGCATCCACGGTGCCATTGGCAATGTGTCCGCGCATGTCTGCGGTGGAGCAGACGATGTCCGGTTCGACCGACGGATCAAGATCGAGTCGAATTTCCCGCCAGCGCGTCAGGTCGTGAAACACCGGATGAAGGCGATGAAGGCCACGCGGCCCGCAGCCGACGTGAAGCACCTTCCGCTGCGGCAGGGCAGCTGCTGCGGTGGCTCTCTCGCGACCCGAGCTTTCAAACGACATTACAACCTCGTGTGGATGGCGGAAGACCTTGAACAGAAGGCCTGTCCCGGTATTCGCGATGTCTTCGACAGCATTCGCGCGAAGTCGGGGCTGGCGTCAAGGCATCTGGGGCAGATCACGGCCTTGTAAAGCGTTCGTCAACTTATCCCCGGCGATCCGGGCGACCTTATCCTTGGTTATTGCCTCAACCTAGGAGCCTCGAAATGCCGAATTCCTATAACCCGGCCAAAGACCCTTATGCCAGCACGGCACAAGGGATCGATGCGCCCGCGACCCTTGCGGCTGTCATCACGCCATCCGACGCGGCGGATCTGCCGGTTTATTGCAAGGCGCTGCGTGTTTTCGTGCCCGGCTCGCTCGATCTTGCGACCGTCCGCGTGACGCCAACCGACGCCGACGATGACGCGAACACGCTTTCCCTGAGCTTTCCGCCGGGCCTGTCCTATGAGCCGCTTGCTGTTCGCAAGGTCTGGCTCACGGGGACCACGTCCTCGATCGAAATCCTCGGTTATACGGTTTAATGCCATGCCCAGCTTCGGTTTCGGACAGACCACCATCACGCCGCAGGCCCGCCGGCTTGCGCCCCGCCGCCAGCGCGGCACCTTCATGCCCGTTCCGCCGCAATTTCAGTCCGGCGGACTGGATCGCACCGCACAGGGCGTAACCTCGTTCTTTTATTGCCTGCCGATTCCGGCGCCGTATTTTGCTGTCCGGTTTCTCTTTGGCAACATTGATGCGGTGAACACCTTCGCCCTCTCAGGCATTGCATTTTCGGCCTCTGATAGCGTGAACGACTACATGACGCCAACGGGCGCTACCGCCTGGCGCTACGCGACCTACGTCAATGGTGGCGCACTTGAGAATGGTACGGATACCGATCTTCCGCGTGATCCGGCAACCACTCTGGCCGGGGCGACAGGTTTCCCGGTAGCCGTGCCGGTCAACTCGACCTATGCCCTGACCGGTGCGACCAATATTCCGAACCTGATCGCGACTGACTGGAACTACGCGACCAGCCTCGATCCTGCGAATGCCGGTCCAGCCTCCTTCCTGTTCATGCGTGTGTTCGGTCCCGGCCAGATCTGGCGTGGTGTCGTTCAATCCGCGATGGCAAGTGGCTGGACGGGCGTTGCCGCCATCAATCAGGGCTTCGACATGTCGGTCCGACTCGGGATCGGCGACTATGTCACCAATCCAGCGATCGCACTGGGCACCACGGGGGCGGCAACCGCACATCCGCTGGTCGCCGTGCAGTATCTGACGCTCAAGGGCGTGATCAATGTCATGGTCGCCGGCGACAGTACCATGGCCGGTGCCACGACGACCGGCGGCTTCAACAACGCCACGGTGCAGGCTTGCCTTTCCCTCAGCAAGAGCCTCGGCATTCCGGTCAATCCGGTGAATGCCGCCTGGGGCGGCAGCAGTACCAACACCTATTGGCCGGTCTCCAACCTGATCCGCTCAGTCACGCGCCCCTCGATCGAGATCATCCCCGGCTGGACCTCAAACGAGACGATCAACACGCGCATTCTTTCCGACAGATGCCTCGGACGGATGTTGTCGGGTGTTGAGCGGGCACGCCAGAATGGTGCGATTCCGATCATCATGACCCCGACGCCGCGCTCGGATGGCAGCATGACCGGCGCGACGCTGACGGAATGGCAATACATCCGCAGCCGCATCAACGCTCAGGCGCCGGGTATTGCCGTGGTGGATGCGGGGGCGTTGGTCGGCAACCCCGCGACAGGTACCTATCTCGCGGGCAACAACACCGACAACCAGCATCCCAATGATGTTGGACATGGCGTTCTTGCCGAGGCGATCAAGCCTCTGGTCCGCATGATGGTGGGACGGATCAGCAGCGGGGCAGCCTGACCAGTTCAGACCTCGGACTTGTTCCGGGGGGAGTTCCTCAAAAGCGTCGCGCCAGAATGGGTTTGATCGCGCGGAGCCGTGTTGCGACGGCTTCCACGGTCGCATCGAGCCCGAATTGGTTCTGGATATGGCTTCGGGCGGCATCCAGCATCGGTCCCAGCTCTCCCTGACGCGAACGCACGAGGGCGAGCTTGGCGGCGGCATCCTCAATGGAAGGCTCGGCCCAGGACGAGCCTTCCCAGAAGGGATATTCATCCTGCCGCACGGGGCGGAGCGAGAAATCAACCGGAAACCCGAGGTTCTGATCAAGAAACGACGTATTGCCCGACCAGTTCGTTGCCACCACCGGCGTCCCCAGCAGCATGGCTTCCGCCATCACGCGCCCGAAGCCCTCGGCCCGATGCAGAGAGAGGAAGCAATCCACCATCTCGATAAGTCCGAAGACTTCCGCGCGTTCCATCGTCCCGTCGAGCAGGACGATGCGGTGATCCGCCATGATCTCGGCTTCCAGCGCAGCCAAAGCCTCCGGATGTGCCTGAGAATTAACGGATTTGATGATGAGTCGCTCATTGCCTTCCGTATCCGGGAAAGCCTTTCGGAAGGCCGCAATGGCACCCAGAGGATTTTTCCGGGCCATATAGGAATTGAAGTCAAACATCGTCAGCACGATGAATTCGTCCACCGTGAAGCCGAACTCTTCGAGATCCACCGCCACAGGCTTCGGCGGATTGATATAGGGCGGCATAAGGTGAACCTCGTCCGCCTGCATGCGCGAATAGACATCTTCAAGAAAGCCGCTGGAGGCCCAGACCTCATCAACCAACCCGACGACACTACGCCAATGCGTGGGAAGGTCAGTCAGTTCCCACGGCCAGTAGCCGATGTTGTAGCGCCCCTCGAAAAGGTTCGACCCCTGTTCGATGCTCAGGCGTGCTGTCTCGAAAGCGGTGATCGCGAAGACATTGACCGGAAAGATCGGCCGATCCGATACCCAGCCGGCATATTCGTCTTCTGCCTGCCGGGAGACCCGGTCCGGCAAGGCGAGATTGATGATCGAAAACGGGATGCCGGCATGGTCGAGTACCCGAACCAGCGCACGGGCATCCTCGCCGATGCCCAGCACGCCCTCCGCAAAGCCGATCACGTTCACGCCTGGCAGATCGGCATTCCGGTTTGCCGGGCGAGGTTGAAACAGAGGGCTTGCCGGCAGAGGGATGTCCGGGGCGCTGGTCGCCAGAATACGCTGCAACTCTGCACGTTCGCGTAAGGAAATGAGCGGTTCAAGCCGCAGCTCGGGGACGCATTCGCGGTAGTACCAGCTGCAGATCGCCCCGATGTCCATCTGCGCAAGGCGCGTCTCCTCAATCCGGGATGCTGCGGCATAGGCAGCCAGACGTGAAGGAAAGGGGCCGACAGAACCGGAGAGAAAGGCAAGATATTCCGGGCTGAAGCGCACACCCTGAAAGCGCCGCCGCCCCTCGATTGCAAACCAGAGCAGGAAGCGCGAGGCTCGTGCATCGGTAAAGAGGTCCTTTCGTGCCAGAGTGGGGTGCCGCAGCAGGAATGCCGCAAGCAGCGTCGGATTCGCCTCGATGATCCCGACGGCCTCGCTCATGCCGCCAGCGCGCTCCCGAAGGGGAACGCGCGAATCATGGCTCGAAAGTTCCGGAGCGCCTGCATTCCACCCAACCCGATATTCCCCCACTTCAGTAGTAGTTAGCGGGCCAGCCTTGTGGCGTCGACTCCAATGTATCGACAGGGTTTATGCCGAAGCGAGCGGAATGATCCGGAATTGACGCAGATGGGCGCCCAGGACACGGTCATCACCCGGGTGCCCTTCTTCGCTCGGAACATGGCATTGCCCGGCATCGATGGCCACCAGCCAGCGGTTATGCCGATTCGCAGGCAAGGGAATGACGAACGACCAATCCCCCGCAGGAGGTGGCTCTTGCGGATCGCAGCGTACCCCGTCGATGCTGATGGTGGTTGCCGAGCTTTCGCCTCGCGCAGGCGTGTAGAGCGAAACTTCAAGGCCGTAAGGCTTGTCTGCATCAACCTCCTCCGCGAGTGCCAGCGGGATAAAGGCCACGCGGCCCTTGCTCCAGGCCCCGCGCTTTTCGGGCGCGTACCAAAGTCCGGCTTGCCGGCCCTGCCAGTCCCCTTGAGCGAGATCGATGACTTGTCCGGGTGTGACAGGCTCAACCGCCATGCGCTCGATGGGGCGTGGTTCTCCCGGCATGGCCGCACCGGCGGCAAGCGCCCGCGCGGCGAAGATGTCGCTCCGGAGTTCGATCGGGGACAGGGGACCGTCCAGTGTCAGCAGGGCGCGAGGCCCGATGGCGGTTGCGATATCGCGGGCGACGGACGGTGGCACATCATCCGGAGGTCTGGGCGCGGACCCCAGAAGATAATCCAGCCAGAAGACCAGCTTGCGGAGGCTTTGCGGCGACCCGTTGCTATGAACCGTGTGGATGACCGCTTCGATGGTCCCATACAGCGATGCCTGGCGGGCAAAGCCATATCGCCCCCAGAGGATGAAACGCGTCAATTCCGGAAGTGCGAGCGCGTCGCAGGCCTGCTCGAGCGCATTGTCCGGCGCCTTCCGACGCGGCAACGCGGCCAGAGCGGGCATGGAAGGGACGACCTCGCGGATGAACCCGGCAAGACGATCGAGGTAGGCCGTGGTCGACCGTTCCTGCCGGAAGGCGCGCGCGGCCCGCCCTAGCTCGACGCGGCGAGCCGGATCCTCAACCAGTGCCAGAAGCGCATCGGCAAGGGCCTCGCCGTCGAGACCCAGCGGGAGCTGGACGCTCGCACCAGTCGGAATCTCGCCGAAATCGCCGCTGTCATAGGTGACGACCGGACGCCCCATGTTCATTCCTTCGAGCAGGGCACCGGAACCGGACTCGAAATTGGGCTGACGCAGCAGAACGAAAATATCGGCCCCGGCTTTCAGTCGATCCAGCTCCGGCTCGGAAACCGAAAAAACAAGGCGTACGGTTGCCGTCTCGTCATCGCCTTCCGGCAACATCGCCTTGAGACGTTCCGCAAGCGCCGCATCGCGCGGGTGCCCGACCAGCGTGAGCCGCGCTTGTGCCTTGAGTGGTTCGGAGCCGAGGAAGGCATGCACGAGACGCTCGAGGCATTTGTTTTCGGTCATATGGCCGAAGCTGACGATCTCGACCCGCCCCGTCGTCGCGGTCGCCGCAACCCAGGCGTCCCACTCGGCTTCCGTGGGGAAGGGCTTTTGTTCGGTTGGCAGATACAGCCGACAGATTGGGCGATCAGTCAGGCGCCGCACCTGCGTTTCGGCGTATTCGGAATGCACGACAAGCCCTGCGGCCTCGCGGATGAACTGTTTGAGCAGGGGGAAACGGGGCATTTCGACCGTCTCCCAAGGACGCGCGCCGTTGCTGGAGCGCTCGAAATAGCCATGGCCTTCCAGCCAATCCAGCGCTTCGAGCCCCCCCTCCTCGGCGAGCGCGGCGATGTATTCGAGTCGCTTCCGCCGGTTTTCCAGCGCCTCCCATACGACAAAAGGATGCATGACGATGTCATGCACAATCACGATCCCCGGTTGCTGGCGCGCCAGAGTATTGATGTGAAAATGGTTTTCGCGATTGTTGCCGATATTGAAAACCGGCACGGCCTCACCCACAAAGGAGGGCTCCTCAATCAGGCGGAAAGGGCAGGGCGGCCGATAGCACGCGCCATTCGGCTCGATCACGAGACGAGCATCAAGGCCGACGCGATCATCCCCAACCGCGATATGGCGCAGAATATTACGGCTGAACGCGCCGATGTCCGTCTCCGGACCGAAGGGAGAATACCAGTCGAGCAGAAGCTTATTGGAATGCATCGGCGATGAAATCGTATTGGGCCTGCCAAAGTCCGCGCACCGTTTCAGGGGCGGCGCGCTCGTAAGAGTGTCCGCCATCGTAGAGGATCAGGCGGGTGTTGACACCGGCATTCTGCAACGCCTTGGCGAAATTCTCGGATTGCGACGGTGGTACGAGTTGGTCCGTCTTGCCCTGAATGACGAGGGTGCGGGGATACGTTCGGGTGATGGCCATGCGCGAAAGCGCCGCCGCACGTTCCCGGCATGTCTCGGCTTCAGGGGCAGCAACGAGGCGGCAAATGGCAGGGCGGAGCTTGTCGGCGGTTTCCGCCACGAGATCAATGGGGCCGAAGTTGTCGACGATGCAGGAAAAGGTCACCCCGCCTGCAATCGCCAGCGTCGCCGGATCAACTTCCCCGATCTTGGCCGAGATATGCCCGCCGGCGGAAAAACCGACGAAGCACACCTTGGCGGGCGCGCCAACCATATAGCCCTGCGCCTTCATCCAGCGCAGAGCCGCAAGCACATCATCCCTTTGGGCAGGCCAGGCGTGCGCAGCACTGCCGTCCGCCAGCCGATAATTGACGCTGATGACCGTGTGGCCCTTCTCCGCCAGCGTCTTGCAGAGCGGAGTGAGCGGAGCCTTGTCGCCGCCCGTCCAACCACCGCCATGCACCAGCACCACATTGCCAGTGCGTGGGCGGGGCATCGCACCGGCTTCGGGGCGGCATAGATCGAGAACCTGCGCGGGGTGGGTGCCATAAGGAAGGTTTTCGCGCAAATCCAGTGCCGCAACCTGGCTAACGAACCCCTGAATTGCTAGCCAAAGCAGGCAAATCACCAGCATCCTGCTGCAATGCCGCCAGTAGGGCATGGTCGGGGGCGCATCGCGCGACGAGATCACGCGTTCAGGCCCCGCTTGAGAATGAGCTTCTGCCCCTCGTTACCCATGCTCCAGAGCTTGTCTCGGCCGATCTGGTCGTAAAGGATATAACTGCGGGCGATGAACTCTTCCCAACCCATCACCGAACCCTGAATTTGAAAGCTATTCCCGTTCGAATAGGCAAGATTAAAGTGCTCGATGATCTCGGGAACGATGGGCCATTGCGGACCGGCAGCGAGCGTGGAATGAACCGCATTATAATCCGTTTTTTGGAAATCGATATCAAAATAGCGGCAAATCTCGGCAGACATATGGTTCAAAAAGAGCTGTGTCGGGTGGTTTACCGTTAGAAAGCAGTTCTTTTGCCGGATGTTTTCGAGGAGAAAAGGACGGAACGCGATATCGCATCCTTGCTCACGACGCTCCATTTCCTTGAAGGAATGGTCGAATTCATCGAAGTAACCGATGTTTTGATAGGTGTTGACGTTAAGAATATCCAAGCATTCTTTTTCGCTTTTTTCAGCAAAATACGAATTCAAAACAAGGCGCGAATGATAGTCTCCTGCACCGGATGCGACACGCTGACCCATGCCGCCCCAATATACGATGTCTGGATGTATGCCGTCGAAGAACATCGGACAATAGAACAGGATGTTGAGATCGTCACGTTTTCGTAGATTTTGCGTGGCAATTTCTTCGAAATTTGGGGAAAGAAGGCAGCAAGCTATGTAATCAACAGATTCGATCAGCTCCAGGAAAATATCTTTCTCGCTCTGGTAATTCATGACCTCCATGCCGAGCACCGAGAGGTCGGTCGCAGCTGCAATCTGTCGAGCGATGTTAGAAGCCTGACAATTTCCGAGAACCAGCATCTTTTTGGAGTTCTCACGAAACGCCATGAATTTACCTGGCGCTTGCGGGCTAATTCCCTTTATTTTGCGTTCTTCGGACTTGTATAGGATGCTCCTAAGTTCGGAAGCATCCTTTGAATGCGCAGCATAGTGATCAATGGTCTTCGCTTCGCCAAAGCGGCCGAGCTGATAGAAAAACATCCATTGGCTATCTGACCTGCTAATCATTTTGAATCTCTTTCGTTACTGAAAGGGCACGCAAGAATTGAATTTTGTAAAAGCAAACAACATTATTATTAGGGGTCTTGCGGGATAAATTCAAATTGTTTCGTATAACCCGCTCGCAAGGCCTTCGTCGCTTTGCCTGCAAGATCAAGGTAATAGGTGGGCGGCAATGTGCAGCCATCCTGATCCAGCGTCACGGTTTTGGCGTTCGGCGGGGCCTCGCGCGCCGTCGGGGCGACGGGCATGATCGCGGTTCCCTCATCCACCTCGTCGAACATGGCAGTGTAGAGCGTTTGGGCCCCAAGCCCGACCGTTGCGCGAACCTGACTCCAGTAAAAGCGTCCGCATCGGCGCGGAATCTTGTTGTAGCGCTCCGGTGAATTGCCGCCATTGGCGAAGGAGAAGCCGGGGAAAATGACCGGGATGTAGAGTTTCCCGCGCGCGGCGGTCCATGCCATATCCGGCGCCATCACATTCTTTGCCAGATTGGCCGCCCCGGCCTCGTCCGCGAAGCGGCCGACCGTCCAGGGCGAAAGCCCGTCAAGCCGGGCGTAGACGTCTTCCCACAGGGGATCAGGCAATTGATCATTGATCCTCTGCCGCCAGTAGGTGGGAACGCCGCCAATGATGAAGGGCGGCGTGGCGCCGCCCGTGCGCGTCAGTGCCTCGATGAGGTCGAGCGACTGCCCGGGAGTCGCCGGGCGATCTTTGAAGCCGAAGCCCCAGATTACAAGAACCGGACGCCCATTCTGCCGGACATAGTTGGGGTCGTCGAGAATGCGGTTCTCGGTTGTGAGCTTCTTCCAATCCGCCAGCAGGGTTTCAGCCCAGGTGGCCGGGTCTGCCCCCGAAATATCGTACATGACGAAGTACCCGCGTCCCGTGCCGCGGGTTGCGGCGCGGAGATTGGCGAGCACGGTATCACGCCTTTTGCGCGATGCAGGATCTATCAAGCCGGCTACAAACCGCTGCAACGCGGCGATGTCGATGTCGAAGCGCTCCATCCAGCGCATATGACGCGCCACAACACGCGGGTTGAGCGACGAGAAAACCCGCGCCGGCTGACCGGAGGGCAGCAGGAAGGGGGTTGGGCAGGTATCTTCCTCGGGAAACTCCGATGTATCCGGCCAGAGATCGAAGGTCATTCGCCCATTATCAGGGCTGCGCCCGTTGAACCATCGCGGCCAGCGCCGGTCCGGCGTGTCGCTGTCGCAACTGAACCAGCCCTGATATCCAGCAATATGCTTGCCGTTGAGCCCCTGCGCCGAGATGGGAGGTTTTTGCTGTATGCTCTGGGCGGTCGCAATGCCGCTCCCGGCAGCCAGCATCGCGGCGCCTATGAAAAAGCTCAGCATTTTAAATAAAATGCGCATACCAAGCCACTCGATGTCAGCCGCATTGTTCGGCAACACGCAGCTGAAATGGGCCTCGGGCAGGGATGCCATGAGGAGAAGAACAGCCACGGAACACCAAAAAAACGCGACGCGGATTTTGGTGGATTCAGCATAATCTATTTTGCTGCACTGCGGCAAGTTGGTTGCGCGGACGCACACTTTCGTCTAATCCGGTCATAGCTCACAAGGCGCGTTGATAGTGGCCGGTGCTTCACTGGTTCTTGCCGCCAGAGCGGGGGGATAAGGCTGATGCGGACGTTGTTTCTCGGCTCCTATGGCTTCGGCAACCTGGGCGATGAACTTTGTCTCATCGATGCCGTCCGGCAGTTCAAGCCTACGGAAGCATGGGCGTTTTCGGTCGATCCGGAATTCACGCGCCGCTGTACGGGCGTGGAAAACTACATCCAGAAGCGCGCGCAGATTGCCGATGTTAAGCCGGAACGCATTGTCCTTGGCGGCGGCGGGGTTGGTTTCTGGCCAAGTCTGCGCGACAGTCTGCACTGGATGGCTGGCACGGAAGATTACCGGATCGATGCGGAACTCCACGTTTACAACATCGGCGTCGGCAAGATCACGGCGCCGGAATGGTTCGAGGATGCCACCGCAAAGGATGTCATTGCCCGCCTTTCCTCCTACACCGTTCGTGACCACGTTTCCTACTGGCTGACACGGGAATGGAATTTCGGGCGCGATCCAGGCCTGACATTCTACCCCGAGCGCACCCTGCCGCCTGAGCCCTTCGAACTTCCGGTGGTGCCGGGGCCGCTGGTCGGGATATCGATTACCGGGCAGGCGGCGATGGTCGCAGCGATGGAGAAGAACCGCGACAGGATCTCGGCTTTCGTACGCGATCTCGGCGATTTTACGCCCGTTCCGATTGTCTCCACCGTTCAGGATGACAATTCGGACGAGGATGATGTGAAGGGCTTCGAAGTCTTCGCGGACATGTTCCTCAAGGGGCGGCAACTGGCCTACGCGCAGTCGCTTGATCGTGCATGGTGGAAGCGCGAGCTGACCCCGTTGCGCCTCAAGTATTTGATTTCGAAGCTCGATTTGTTGGTTTCGCAGCGCAAGCACAACATCATCCATGCTATCGGTACCAAGACCCGCTTCGTCGGAATCTTCCCGGATGTGGATGACAGCATTTTGCGGATTTTCTTCTCGCTGCGGTTTGCGATCCCGCCGGGGTCGTCGATCCTGTCCCTCGATACGGGCGCTTTCGAGCTTTAGCCGTGGGAAGGGGAGCCGTTGTAGCGGGCCGGGGTTCGTTCAAATCGAAACGCTAAGAGCAGTGTAGCCATGGCAAAAGCCGCCCGAACAACCAAACGCTCCAATTGTCGGGGCGTCATCGACTCGGTCGAGGCCGGTGGTTTTGTCGAAGGCTGGACCGTCGATCCCACCGCCCCGGCGCGTGTCGTCGAAGTCGCCTTGATGGCGAAGGGGGAGATTGTTGCTCGAGGCTTTGCCGACCGCTGCCGGGTTGATCTTGTCGAGAGCAATATCGGGCACGGATGGCACGGTTTCCGCCTCGCACTGCCGCCGGCTCTGATGGCAGAAACGGCGCTCGCACTCACACTGGTAGACGTGCAGACCGGTTCGAAGATCGGCAATGCCAAGACGCTCGATCCCTCCGCCGTGGCAGGGCAGGAGGCCGAGAACACCTTCGTGGACGGCATTCTGCCAATCGATGCTTCGGTTGTCCGCTCCATTGATCAGATCGCGGCCATCGGGCCAATTCTTGATGCTTTCATCCATGAACATGGCATCGAGGAATTCGTTGATCGCGTCTATTGCTACGTGCTTGGCAGACCCTCCGACCCCGGTGGCCTGGCCTCCTATGCTGGCATTCTGCATCGCTCCGAACTCAAGCCACTGGGGCTGATCGGCATCCTTTACGACAGTGACGAGCGGCGAAATTCCAAGTGGGACATGTTCGGGCCCAGCTCTCGCTACTTTCCCTTCAACGTTGAAGTCCTTTGACCCCCGATCCGCAGCCCGTGTTCAGGATGATCCGACCCCGATGATCCCCGTTCTGATCTCCACACCGCCGCAGGCTCTGGATTGGGAACAGTTTCCCGGCAATGTTGTTGGGCGGGCCGATTTTGATCGCATGATCATCGATCGCACGGTGCTGGCTCAGGTCAATGGCGTCACCAGGCTTCTGGCAAGCCTCGGCGCAGTACCTTTCCTTGTGCTTCGACCTGAATTTCTCACGGCGGCTCGCGCGCGGCAGGACG
The DNA here is from genome assembly GCA_002256205.1 of Rhizobiales bacterium PAR1. Lineage (GTDB taxonomy): Bacteria > Pseudomonadota > Alphaproteobacteria > Rhizobiales > Beijerinckiaceae > Rhabdaerophilum. The sequence goes on along the minus strand of NKIW01000004.1, from coordinate 241,154 downwards.
TGCTTTCGAAAACCGGTGGTGCGGCCCTGCATATCGGTTTTTCGAGCTATTCTCGTCCCAAATTGATTGACGGCATGCCCAATTTTCTCTGCACGCCGCCGCTGTCGACGCAGGAAGAGCTCTCCGAAGGGATCGATCTGCTGGTGGATTGCCCGATGGTCACAGGGCGGCTCGATGGGGTGATCGGCGGGCTGCGGATTGCCGATGTCGAGGCCGGCTCCCCTCTCGGCGCGCCCCCGCGTTACCTGATGCCGCCGGTTGCGGAAATTGAGTCGCCCAATGCCGGGGGGCGCCTTGGCCTGATCCGCCGCCGCCCCAACATGGTGATGCCGCTGGCGATCGATTTCCGCAATCTGCATCAATCGGCGCAAGGTATGGCCGATGCTGCGAGCGAGTTACGACTCGGGCACTGGAAAGCCCGCAATCTTGCACCGAAAACCTTCGTCGCGATGATGTCGCTGGCGGGAGACCTGCCTACTGCACTCGGACCGATCATTCAGGAACTCGCCCTGATGGAAAGCGGCGGCGCGGCCTTCGATCTGATCATCGGGGTGCAGGACATGCACGAGGTCACGGTGGGCAATGCGACCTCGATCACCGAGCGGATTGTTCGGTCCATTCACACCAGTGGCACCACACCTTGTTCCTTCTGGAGCAACAACATCAAGTTCGTGTCCTCCCGCTCGGAAATCTTCTACCAGCTGATCGAGAAGCACGCGTCCTACTTCCTTGTCACCGACCCGGAGGCGCTGGAAAGCGCGAGTGGGTGTATGGCGCTCAAGAGCGGTGTCGTGCCGCTCTTTCTGGAGGGAACCGTCACGGGCGTCGCCATGCTGGATGAGTTGACTCAGAACAGCGACCATACCATCGCTTCGGCCGAAGTGCCGATCGCCTTCAAGACGCGGCGTGCGGCCTGGGGGCAGGCCTATTTCCGGTACCCGCAGCAGGGGGCGATGCGCCATCTTTTCCACCGCATCGAGAGCGGTCAGATGGGCGCGCCAGCCGTAAAACGGCAGGAGACGATCCGTAAATCGGCCGAGTGCTTCGGCGATTTGCCGCGCGATCTTGCAGGGTTGCTGAAGGGAGCGCAGACATGAACCCGCGTCAGGTCGGCTTCGATATCACGCCGCTTCTCGAGAACAACTGGACCGGTATTCCGATTTTCACCTCCCGCCTCGTGCGGCAGCTCCTTGCCGACACAGACGTGGAGCCGGTGTTCTTTGCGCATGGCAAGCCGGTGCGGCGCGATGCAGTCACTGAGGCGCTTTCCATCAGTACGGGGCTTTATTTGCGCTCGAAGCTCGAGCGTCAGCGGCTCGCTCCGCATTTCGATATTCCAACGCTTGATGTCGCCTTGTTCCCCAGCGTGAAGCAGCATTTCGGTTTTGCCCCTCGCGAGGCCAGCGTCATCCACGATATGAGTACGCTGGTCACACCCGAGTTCCACACCCCGGCCAATATCGCCCATCACCGCCGCTTCCTGCAGGCGGAACTGGCGACCAACGATGTCACGTTTGCCGTCTCGCAGGCCACGGCCTCGGATATAGCGCTCTATTGCGATGTGCCAGAGGAGAAGCTTCGGGTCATCTATCAATATGTCGATTGGCCGGCTCGCTTTGATTCGGAATTCCGAAATCTCGGTCGCTCCGAACGCAATCCGCGCATGATCTCAGTGCTCGGTACCATCGAGCCGCGCAAGAACCTCAAGGTGCTGATCGCCGCTCTCGACCAGCTGATCGCTATTGATCCCGAGGTGGTCATCGTCGTGATGGGCAAGGCGGGCTGGCGCCTCGATGATGCGCTCGGCACGCGCATCAAATCCTATGTTGATCGCGGGAATCTTGTGTTCACCGGTTTTGTGTCGGATTTCCAGAAATACTGCATCTTGCGCATGTCGCGCTTCTTCGTGTTCCCATCCTTCTTCGAAGGGTTCGGCATTCCGGTGCTGGAGGCGATGAGTGTGGGAACGCCGGTGCTCGCCTCCTACTCCTCCTCCATTCCGGAAGTCGGCGGCGACGATTGCCTCTATTTTGATCCGCAATCAGTCGAGGATCTGGTCGAAAAATATTGGGCACTCTGGAATATGCCGAAGCATGAGTTTGAGGCGCTTGGCGAAAAACTGCGCCAGCGCTCGGAAGTTTTCTCTGGCGAATCGCTATATCGCCCCGTGAGGGAGTGGATTTTCTCGTGAATCCACGCTTGGCAAGAGCTTGTCCGACAATAGACCTGTTCGGCAATTAGCCGGTCCTGCTAGGGCCTATCCGACTTCTCCTTCCGCCATCCGCCGCCGTCGTTCTGCTAGGACACGACGGATCAGGGTTGTCAGAATCATGCTCAGGGGGCCGCCATCCCCAGGATCGGATGCCTCTGCTTTCAGTTTTTCGTGCCGGGTTTGAACGAAGGTTTTGAGGTCCGTCAGGGCGCCGATAATGATGCGTCGTTCGCTCGCACCGGAGCGGCGCGCGAATTCCTGCGATCGCGCGGTGGCGAAGAAGATATCGGCCATTTTATCGAGCGATAGCGGCGTTTCCAGCCGTTCGTGAAAACTGTCCTCGCAGGGGCGCGCGAGCAGCATCGTGTAGGCCGCGTTGCAAAAGCCACGGGCGGTTGGTTCGGCGAAGGCGGAAATCGCCATGCCGCAGACCGCAAGAGGGAGCAGCGGGTCCGGCGTTCCGCCGGCACCCATCAGGTGACAGAACGAGGGTTGCGCAAAATGGCTCGGCTCCAGCAGCACCCCGGTGCGCGCGTGGACCCGCGCGACAAGATCGACCACGGCCATGGGGGCCTTTGTCCCCTGAATGATCGCATAGAGGCGCAACCTTTCGGCCAGTGAAAGGCGAGGGGGCGACGGCGCCGTCGAGGCTTTGCCCGATAGCCGGCCATTGACGACGACGCTGAGAGCCCCGCTCTCCGGCGGCACAAGCCAATAGGCATCGGCGGATTGCAGGGAGGCACGCAGGCCCAGACCGGCGCCATCCATCACCAACGAGACCGGCAACTCGACAGAATAGAGATTGCATGCCCTCTCGCTCAGGATCAGGCGCGCCCGGAGCTGGCGAAACTGGCGCGCGACCGAGGGGATTTCCGCGCCCAGCAGCACGAGATCCCACGTCAGGGTTCCAGGCTTCAACTGCGTCGGATCGAGGATCGTAATGCGCGGATCTTCAATGAAATCCTCATCGCCCGCAAATTTCGCCAATTCGATGCTATGCCCGTTCGCCAGCAACCGCTCGATCAGCGAGCCGAGCGCGTGATGCAGAACCAGCTGGGTGATGTTGACGACGAGCAAGCGCCAGACCCTCGGTTCCCCACCAAAGGGGAGCAAAACAGCCACTTCCGGATCACTCGCCTCAGGGGGAAGGGTGCTGACCGTCACATTATGTCCCGCTGCCGTGGACAAGGCGGCCCGATCGACGCCCGGCCCTGCGACAAGATGCGTGGAGAGTGAAGCGATTTGCTGCGGCTCAAGCTCCAGCCATGGCGTTGCGGCCATCAGGGCCAGAAGAGCAGATTCAGCCTGAGGCGCTTCGGCAATGAGACCCCGGACAGGGTTTTGCCAACTTTCCCAGGCAGGAGACAAGGCAAGCGCTGGAAGCGCCTCCGTCACCGATTGATCGAATTGCGGCGAGAGAAGGCAAAGGCGCCCCTGATGCAGAACGGCAAGGCCAACTTCCTCGACACTCGTCATGCTGCGCACGCGCACCATCAGCCGATCAAGATCGGCGAGGGTGTAGGTTTCGTTTCGAGCAAGAACAAGAAAAGTCTGACCGCGAACCATGAACGCCCCGATACGGCTCGGGCGGGGATGTCCGGCCCGGCAAGACGGTTGAACACGCTTTGACGGAAGCAGGCAAGCGCTGTTTGCCCGGCGCCTCCCGAAGTGCCGATCTGGCCGCAGAAGGCCGGATGTTGCACCGGTGGTCTTACGAAGAGCAGACTCTGAGAAGGCTCACCGGTTGGCGATGAGAATGTCCAGCATGCGGTCGGGCAAGCCATAGTCTTCTATCATCTGAAGATGCTTGGGCCACGAGGTCGTATCGAAATTGTAATGGCTGACCACGGTCTTTCGCGCCTCCTGACGGTGGCGCTTGTACCGTTGCGGCTTTTCCAACGCACCGATCACCACCTCGGCCAGAGCATGTGGATCGAAGAAGGGTACCAGCAAGCCATTCTTGCCGTTTCGGATGACCTCCTGCACCGGTGCGGTATCGGAGCCGATGATAAGGCATTCCATCGCCATGGCCTCAAGCATCGACCACGAAAGAACGAAGGGATAGGTCAGATAGACATGCGCCCGCGAATGGGTGAGCAGGGCGAGATAGTCATCGTACGGCAAGGAGCCGAGGAAATGCACGCGATTCCTGTCGAGCGTATCACCCAGCTCCTCCAGCATCGCAGCGCGCCAATGCGGGTGGTGCGTCGGGGCATTCCCGTAGGAAACCTTGTCGCCGCCGGCAATGCAGACATGGGCATTGGGGCGCGCGCGCAAGATCGCGGGCAAGGACCGCATGAAAATGTGAAACCCACGGTAGGGCTCCAGATTGCGGGCGACGAACGTGACGATTTCAGCATCAGGGCCGAGCGTGACATGGCCGAAACGTAAGTTGCCCGTCGGTGTCTTCGGGGCGAGTTTGCTGCAATCAAGCCCATCATGAACGACGTGGATCTTGCTGCGGAACTCGCGCGGAAAGACGCTTCTTTGCCAGGCTGTTGGCGCAATCGCAAAATCGGCATCAGCAAGCGCCAGAAGCGTGGCAGCATTGCGCATGACGACGCGGGCTTCGCCGTCAACCCCGAATTGCTGGAACTCCCTGTCGAAGCCAACATCGGTTCCGCTGGGTGCGTAGTAAAACTCCGCGTAACAGCAGATGATGGCGTCCGGGAAAAGGACCCGCAGTGGCAAGGCTTCGCCCCATCCGGGATGAACATAGATCAGGCGGGGAATGTAACCCCGCATCTTCAGAATACCGGCGGCGTACATGACCTGTTCGGCACGGCGGCTTTCCAGCTCAAAACGCCGCGCGAAGGGGTGAACATGGCCAAGGTTCTTGCCGTTGATGGCATAGCCCTCGAATTCCGTTCCAGCGAGGCCCGGTGCTGTGTCGGCCCCGATGCCGACGACGCGAACGCCGGGAATCCCTGCCATGCGTTGCGCGAGGTTCCGGAATTGCGCCGGGTAGTTGTTGTGAACGAAAAGAATATCAAGCTGGGTCATGGCCGAAGCAGGCGCACCTCAAAAACGCACCGGGAGCGAAGCACAGCTATCTCCCGTTTTGTCAGAGGGTTCAAGGCAAGACGGAATGAAATCCCGTCTTGCCGAATCCCGGACGCCATGCTCCGCCCTCTGTCAAAAAAAGAGGCCCGGTGAGGGGCCTCTTTGATGTCGTGCTTTGCACAAGAGCTGTCGCAGCTTAGTGCGGCTCGTTGTGATAGATGACGCTCTCGACACCCGAGTAGGTGAGCGTGTCGCCGTTCGAGAAGGTAACAGTCGTAACACCGCTGACCGTCGCTGAGCTGGTGATGTCGGTCGAGTTGTGCGATTCGACATAGAGCCTGTCTGTGCCCGAACCACCGGAGATCGTGTCGGAGCCGAGACCCTCGATGTAGAAGGTGTCATTGCCCGAGCCGCCCGAGACCGACGAATTGCCAGCACCGACATGAACGTAGTCGGCACCTGCACCCGCGATGATCGTATCGTTGCCGCCACCACCGTAGATGGTGTCATTGCCTGTGCCAGCCGTAATGCTGTCCCAGCCATCGCCGGAAACGATGTAGTTGGCGCCCGAAAGATCGGTGATGATATTGTCACCATTGCCGGCGTTGATGTGATCGTCACCGCCACCGCCAAGGATCGTATCGTCCCCGTCACCGGCCACGAGCGTGTCGTTGCCGTTGCCGCCATCGATGTAGTTCGAGCCGTTGCCGCCTTCGATGGAGTCGTTGCCAGCGCCGCCATACACGGTGTCATCACCGCTACCGGCAATCACGGTGTCGCTACCGGCACCCGCGTCAACATAATTCTGGCCGTCATTTACGATCAGGTAATCGTTGCTGGTGCCGGTGCTGGTAACGTGATCATTGCCATCACCCGTGACGAACACCATGCCGCCCGTGGTGTTAATCGTGGCAGTGATGTCATCATTGCTGGCATAAATCACAGCATGGTCAGAGCTCGGGACATTGACCGGCGCTGCCGGGCTTCCCGTGTAGAGGACAGCCTCTTCACCCGGGCCGCTGGGGCCGGACGGCAAGGTCACAGCGCGAATGAGCGTTCCTGCCGTGGAGCCAGACGTGAAAACGCCCGCCCTTTCGAGGGCTGTCAGGATCGAGTCACGTTCTTCGACCGAAAACGCAGCGGTTCCATCGAGAACGTCGGAAAACTGACTTTCCGTATAATCGTAAGTAGCCATCGATATGCTCCTTCCGCAGGGGCTAATTCAGAGATTGAGAGAGGGATGAAGGCTTGGACGTCCGAAAAACTCGGACACGCCCAGCCTTGTTGGTCGGGGTAAAAGCTTCGCTTGGAGCGACCACCATGGGCACCTGTTCAACCGGAGCAGGCTCGGGAACACGCGGTGCAGGAATCGGGGTAGCAAAACGGGGCTCGGCAAAAGGTGTCGCAACAGGCCGCTCACGCATCGGCATGGCAGAAGCCGTCGAAACACTGATCCGCAGACCCACAAGCGGTTCAAAGCCGGTGCTGCCGCTGAATTCGAGCGCCTGACCTTCCTGAATCTGGACCTGGGAGCCAAAAAACAACGCTTCGCAGCTCAGACGATAAGCGGTCGCGCGCGGACCGGAGAGGGAAAGCGTCAGACCGACAATCGGAGCCGCCTTGCCGCGCGTCCCCACAAAGGTCCCGGTCATGGCAGCCGGAACCGTGCGACGACCGCCGGCATTGATGACACAGCCCACAACGAGATCGACACCTTGCGGACGATCAGGCCAGGAAATCTGAAGGCCCTCGATGACCATCGGCAACTGCGGACCACAGACCCATTCGCCGGGCGGGACCAGGACATCGCCACGGCGAGCGATATGCGCCAGAACGGAAGGAATCGACACAGGCTGTGTCAACGCTTCTGTGCGGAATGGCGGCTTTGCGGGCGCAAAGCTTCCGGAAGGCGACTGGGTCACCTGCTCAAAAACGAAATGCGCATCCCGGCTTCCCGCCGAAGCCGACGGCATGATGGTGACCATCAGACTGGTGTCGTATTCGGCGCGCACAACAACACCATCGCCCGGAGCGCGCAAAACAGGATTGGCGGAACGGTCAACGGTAATGATGTCAAGGCCTGACCCGGCCGGCGCGGAAACCATCACCTCAGGGGCGTTCGGGCCGCCCTGCGATGAGACATAGCGAAACACCGACACGCCTTTGGAAACGCGAAGAATTCGCGTCTCCATGGCACTGTCGCCGATGTTTGGCACATCTCTCACGACGAAAACCCCGCATATCACCGCTCAATCGCGGAGAAGGCCCCTAAAACTCGGCACAACAGAAACGTGCCAGAGCAGTGAAATGTAATCCGGGCGACGAATCGCCCGGATATGTCTTAAGCAGCCTGAGATGCCTTATCCGTTACGAAGCAAGCCCGCGCAGCTTCGAGCGCGGCGCCGTCATCGACCAGATCAAAGCGCCGCTTGCCGACGAGATCTGCCGACGGTTCGCCGTAAAGCGCCACATACTCCGCGTAGTTCGAGAACATGTGACGGTTGCCGTGGTCAACGTAGCTCTCGGTCGCCATGCCGTCGGTGAAGATGACATCCGGCGCATCGAATTCGATATGGAAATACTCAACCTGATCGAGGTTCTCGACCTGCTGAACGGCAGCGCCGTTAACGAGCAGATGGGCCGGAACGAGCGCGTTGCCGACGAGAACCGCATGATCCGGCGATACAAACAGGTCACGGGACGGAACGGCTTCCGAGAGCGAGCCCGCCGAGAACTTCACCGGCGCGATGCGCTTGTTGCCTTCGACGAAGGCGCGCGCATAACCACGGCGACCGATCCACTTGATCGACTTGGCCGAGCCGTCAATGGTCATGACTTCATCGCCAATCTCGAGAGTTTCGACAGCGACCTCGCCGGCCGGCGTCAGAACCTGTGTGCCACGCAGCAGACAGGCCACGTCGATGTGATTGCGGACGAAATTAACCGTCGAACCCTCGACGACGATGGTGCCGCCGTTTGCGCCAGGCACAACCACGACAACATTGTTGCCGACCTGCTGGAACCGCAGGTTAGCCAACGAGGTGACACTCGTAATGGCGGTAAGGTCAATGCGATCGGTGCCGCCGAGATCCGTGATGACATCCGCGCCGAACCCGGCGCCGAACTTGAACACATCCGCGCCGCCACCGCCGGTGAGCATGTCGTCACCCGCGCCGCCGGTCAAAATATCGGCACCGGCGCCGCCATCAAGATAGTCATCACCCACACCGCCATTGAGCGAATCTGCCCCGGCACCGCCAAAGAGGACGTCGTCGCCCGTGCCGCCATTCAGCACATCGTTGCCAGCATAGCCGAAAATAATGTCGTCGCCAGCGCCGCCATTCACGACATCGGCGCCGCTTGTGCCCGTGAGCGTATCGTCATTGGAGGTGCCATTGATGGCCATGTCAGGACTCCTTCCGGATGAGGCGCAGGTCCGATTGACGGACGAAAAATTCTTCCGTGCGATGACTAACAATGCCGAGATCGGTTGTAAAGCATTTTCTATAATTTTGCAGCTTCGATTTAGGAAATGGAAATGTGTTGCTTCTTTGTGCAAATGCACATCTTTAACGTAAGCCGCCTATGCTTTAATCACGCCAAGTATATGATAAGTAGAAAGTTATGTCATTTCGGCGAATTGAGTCTGAGTCTGGGCCTATAGGCTAATAAAAATTGAGGGTAATTTTGGAAGTGCCGCAGGTAAAATAACGAGGCGAGACTTCCGTATCTGCGCGGAGTCTTTCAATTGTGTTGCAGTGCGAAGTGAATGGCGCTCGGCACTGGACTGACCGGTTGAACGCAGTAAAAGCAAACATGCTAACGGGGGTGTAGCGGTCGCGTTGTCTATCATTATTTTTCGCGCGTCTGGCATACCGTCAGTCGCGCATATCAGCCATTTGGTGCGGTTAACCAGGAAGATCCTTCCTTGAGGCGATGTCATCCAGGAATGACTTGAGAGGAAAGGGCTGGCAAAAGTTACCTGAGGTTGCGCAGAAGGGATTATAGAGATGTCCTTATCGTGTGGTCGCCCCGGGCTTCGATCGTGGTCCGGCGTTGGAGATCCCCACAAAGTGTGGGGAAGTCTGGCTCTCCGGCGACTTATCGCTCTTTGAGGGCTTCGTCCCGCAGCAATTTTGCAGGTTTTAGCAAGTAACTCAGGACACTCTTGCGTCCGGTCAGGATTTCAACCTGGGCGATCATCCCGGGGATGATCGGCAGGGAATCGCCCGAGCGATCCAGATTGCTTTTCTCTGTCCGGACGATCACGCGGTAGAAGGGATCGCCGCGCGGGTCAGTGGTTGTGTCGGCGCTGATCCGCTCAACCCGACCCTGCAATTTGCCGAAAATCGCGCTGTCGTAGGCCGTGATCTTGACCACGGCGTCCTGTTGCGGGCGGATGAAGCCGATATCCTGCGGGCGAATCTGCGCTTCAACCAGCAAAGAGTCATCGAGCGGCACGATTTCGATCAGGGTCGCTGCCGGCTGGACCACAGCGCCGATTGTTGTGACATGAACGCGGTTGATCACGCCGCGGACGGGCGCGCGCAGTTCTGTCCGGCGTACGCGGTCCTGTGCAGCACGGAAGCCTTCGTCTAGAACGGCAAGTTCTGAGCGCGCCTTGGCGAGATCTTCCTCGGATGAGGCGCGAAAGGTTTCCATCGCCACATTGCGCCGCGATTCGGCTTCGCGCACAGCGCCTGCCGCACGGGCAATCGAGGCCGCATTGACATCAATCTGACCGTTGAGTTCAGCAAATTGACGTTCCTGACGCAGTAACTCGATTTCCGGCACCACGCGGTCATTGTAGAGGCGCCGCGTGATCGCCATTTCGCGTTCCATCAACGGCTTTCCGGCAAGCAGGCGCTTGCGCTGCGCATTCAGTTCATCCGTCTCACGCATCTTCTGCTGCACCTGCTGGTCCAGCACATCCTGTTCCTGCTTGAGTTTGCGGATGCGGGCGTCATGAAGTGCACGTTCGGCCTGTGTCGCGGCAGGATAATTCTGTTCGAGACCATCGGGAAAGCTCAACGCGCCTTCGACATCCCTGTGGGCCTCGGTTTCGAGGCGGGCAAGACGCGCTTGCAGCGATGCCCGCTTCTCCTTGGCTTCACCGAACTGCGAGCCGAAGGTCGTATCGTCGATCCGCATCAGAACTTCGCCCTTTGCGACGATCTGGCCCTCGGCAACGAGAATGTCCTGAATGAGTCCGGCCTCGAGCGATTGCACGATCTGCATCTGTTGCGAGGGTATGATTTTGGCGTTGCCGCGGGTGACCTCATCAACCACCGCCAGAGCCGCCCAGACCAGACCGATTACCAGCATCCCTGCGCAGATCTGCACAAAGAGCCGCAAGGCTCGCGGCAGTTCGAGCTTATCCGCCGATTTGAGGTCATTGGCGAAGGAAAAATCGTCCGAATTCACGTTTGGCCTCCGGACTTGCGAGGCCTGTTCTGAAGCGCCGCAAGAACATCCTCGCGCGGACCATCGGCGACGATCTTGCCCTGATCGAACACAATCACCCGGTCGACAACCCCCAAAAGGGAGACGCGGTGCGTCGAGAAGATCAGCGTTGCTGAACGATCGAGCTTTTCAAGGCGCGCAACGAAGTCTGCCTCCGAGCGCATGTCGAGCGCGCTGGTGGGTTCGTCGAGAAACAGGATTTTCGGACGCCGGATCAGCGCGCGCGCCAGAGCCACGGCCTGCCGCTGTCCGCCCGAAAGGCTGCGTCCGCCTTCGGCAACCGGCATGTCGTAGCCAAGCGGCGAGACCGAGGCGAAATCCTCAACCCCCGCGATTCGTGCCGCCTCGATCATCTCCGCATCGGTTGCGGTAGGACGCCCCATGGTGATGTTGTCGCGTAGCGTCCCATGAAAGAGCTGATTGTCCTGAAGAACAAAACCGAAGCCCTGCCTGAGATCGGCGGGATCGTATTGCCGAATATCGACGCCATCGACATGGATGGCACCGCTCTGCGGGGCGTAGAACCCCATCGCAAGACGCCCCACCGTGGTCTTGCCCGAGCCGATGCGGCCCACAATGCCGATCCGCTCGCCCGGCTTGATCGAAAAAGTCACGTGAGAGAGCGCATCGGTTGCGGCCTCCGGGTAACGGAAGGTCACATCGTCAAAGCGCAGCGCACCCTTCTCCACCTTGCGCTCGACAAAGGTCTTCTCCGCCGGGCGCTCCACGGGCAGGCGCATGAGTGCATCAATGGCTTTCAACGCATGTAAGGTGCGCGAGCCCCGCATCATCACGGAGGCAATATTGGCGACCGGCGCGAGAATGCGACCGGAGAGCATGTTGGCCGCCACAAGCGCGCCCATCGTGATCTGCGCATTGAGCACCATGAAAACGCCCCAGATAATGATGAGGAGCGAGGCGAGATTCTGGGCAGCGAGCGAAAGCGTCAGGCTAAGAGTGGACCAACGGTGAACGGCCTCGCTTGCCCGCGTGGAGGCCGCGACTGAGCGTTCCCAATGGGTCTGCACCCGACCTTCAGCACCGATGGCGCGGATCGTTTCCAGCGCGCCGATGCTTTCCACCAGAATGCCGTGGCGCGCTGCGGATTCCGCCTGAACATCGCGCACGGCACGATCAAGCGGGCGCTGGATCAGGAAACCGATGGCGATGGCAATTGGAAGCAGGAAGAGCGGTACTAGCGCGAGGGGGCCGACGATACCGAACATCAGGCCGAGAAACACAAAGGCAAACAGCAGGTCCGTTGCCGCGATCACGGTGCCGGAGGTGAAGAATTCGCGCACGCCTTCGAAATCACGGATCTGGTTGGCGAGGACGCCGGCCGAGCGTGGGCGGAACTCCATCCGGATGCCCATGACTTGCGCAAAGAGCTTGGCCGCCAGTGTAATGTCGATCTGCTTGCCGGTAATGTCGATCATCCGCGACCGCACAAGCCGCAGCGCGAGATCGAAAGCAAAGGCCAGCAAGACCCCGATGGATAGCGCGATGAGCGAGGCGATGGCGCCGTTCGGCAGCACGCGATCATAGACATTCATCGTGAAGAAAGGGAAGGCGAGCGCCAGCAGGTTGATGAGAAATGCCGCTGCCGCGATATAGAGATAATTCGCTTTGAACAGGGACAGAACCGTCCAGAACCAATGTCCGCTGGAGGGTTGGTTGAGCCCACCCCGCGCGGCCAGCCCCACGCTCGGCTTCAGAAAGAAGGTGTAGCCGGAATAGGCCGCCGCCAGCGTGTCTCGGGGAATTGTGATGGTGCGGCTTTCGGCTCCCGTCGGTGCTGAGATCGAGGCAGTCTCTGAGGCTGGATCGTTCTCGATCAGAACAACGGCGCGTCCGTCGCGCAGCAGCAGAATAGCCGGCAGGACGAGCGGCGGGATATCCACCAGTGACCGCTGGAAAGGTTCGGCGACAAGGTCCGCGCGGGCGGCGGCGCGCTGGAAAAGCGCCGGGCGCAAGATGCCGTCTTCGATCGGCAGGCCGGCGAGAAGTGCTTCGCCGGAAACGGGGCGTCCGTGGTGGCGCGCGACAAAGAGCAGCGCCGCGAGCAAAGAGCTGGTCGGGTGAGCCTCGACGCTGCTCGGTGCGGTGTCGTTCACCGGTTGTTCTGGAGGCCTGGCGCGAAGTCAAGCGGCGGGATCAAGGCGCCGTTTTCCTTCAGGTTGCGCATCGAGTTGGCGGCTTCGCCGGGCAGGCCGACCCGCATGGCACTGAGCAGCGTACCGGATGCAGCCAGAAGCTGATAGTCGGCAAAAATGGCAAGACCCTTGGCATTGATGAGGCCAACGGCGGCGTTATAGCGGATCTGCTCGGCATTCAGCAGATCGAGCAGGCTACGCTTGTCGAGTTCGTATTCACTGCGATAGGCACTCACGACCTGCTCTGCGGCTTGCACCTGACCGGAGAGGGCGCGGATGCGATCGCTCAGGGCTGCGCGGGTGGTCCAGGCCTTGTCAATGCTCTCTATTGCCTGACGGCGCAGAAGCGAAAGGCGCATCTGTTGTTCGCCGAGGCGCTCGGCCAGTTCATTCTGGCGGGCGGTGTCGGTGCCACCGGAGTATAGCGTCCAGTTTGCGGAGAGCTTCGCGCTGTATTCATCATAGCGACCAGCAATATTCTGCGAATTCTTGCCCGCAGCCGCGCGGCCCTCCAGCGCGACGGTCGGCAGATTGGACCCCTTCGCGGCTTCGCGCTGGGCTTCAGCGGCACGCGTATCGGAATCCGCCGCGCGCAGGGTGGCATTATTGTGAATTGCTGCATCGAGCGCAGCCTGACGTGAGGCCGGCAGCCCCGGCGCACGGCCTGGCCACATCAGGCCCTTGGGTTCGCGGTCCACCGCACGGCGGAACATCGCGACAGCTTCGCCGAGGCGCATCTGCAATTCGGCGCGGGCCGCTTCTGCCGCAAGAACGCGCTCACGTACCTGATCCTCATCGCCACGACCGGCGCGACCGCCTGTCACACGGGCACTGACGCTGGAGAGCAGCGCGCGATGGACCCCGATGTTGCGGTTGGATTGGGCGATCATATCCTGAAGGCGCAGGATATCCGTGTAGGCCTGAACGGCATCAAGCGCGACGAGTTCAACCCGTTCCTTCACGCGCCAGGATGCGGCATCGACACGATAGGCATGCCGCCAAGTTTCATTGACCGTGGAGAAACCGTCGAAAACGAGTTGCCGAACCACCAGGCCTGCCTGACGGCCCGCCTTGAAATCACCGCTACGCTGCGAAGCCAGCGGGCTCTGGTACTGACGCAGGCTCTCCGGGCCGATATCCGCCTGAAGGCGGACTTGGGGAAGGAGGGCACCTTGGGCCTGCTTGAGTTCTTGATCGGTCGCCCGGCGGTTCGCAGTCGACTCGCCGACAGCCGGGTTGGTCGTTACTGCACGACGCACTGCCTCCTCCAGCGTGAACCTCTGGGCAGAGGCCGAACTCGCCGCAAGAGCCGACATCAGGAGGAGAAGGGAACGCATCCGCATTGGGTTACCGATACAGTTACAGGCAAATTTCTACAAAAATAGATATCCGGCGGCACCATGACGGCGAGTGTCCGTCAAGGCAATTATTTTTGTGCGCATGCGAAAAGAAAAACTTAAAAAAGTTAACCGTCGCATGGTCGCAGTCCCCATCAGGCGATCTTGATATCGTTGGCGTTCACGGTGCCGGTTTCAAGATGCGCCAGTGCCACCATGGCTTCTGCGCCGCCCGAACCGTCCCCGTCAAAATACAGCGTATTGGTGCTCGTATCGAAGAGAAAGCGCTGGTCGGTTGTGGTGAAGGCTCCCCCGGTAGTGAAGCGCGAGGCATCAAGCGAGCCGGTGTCGGTACCGCCCGTTGCAAGGCCATTGCCGATATCGGAGGCGTTGAACTGGAGAATGTCCTGCCCGCTGGTGAAATCGCGCAAGGTGTCCTGGCCTTCGGTCTGCACCGCCTTGAAGACGATGACGTCGCTGCCCGCTCCCGTGGTGATGGTGTCGTCACCGGCGCCTGCATAGATCAGGTCGTTTCCGATGCCGGCGAGAAGAGTGTCGTTGCCGGCGCCGGTATTGATTTCGTTGTTGCCGTCCCCCACCGTCACCGTGTCGTCACCTGCACCGGTGTTGACGATATTGTCGCCATTGCCGAGCGTGATGATGTTGTTGCCACCCGTATCAGTCACGGTTGTGGCATCCCCGGCGGTGATGCTGTCATCGCCGGTGCCCGAGGTGATGGCGCCGTTCGCACCGGTGAGCGTGATGGCGTTGGTTCCGTTACCCGCGACGACAATGTTGTTGTCGCCGCCCAAGTTGATCGTATCCGCTCCCGCGCCGGTCGTGACATTGTTGTCGCCGCCCGTGATGTTCACGACATTGTCGCCATCACCCAGATCGACGGTATTGTTGCTCCCCGAAGCGGTCAGATCGTCCGCGCCCACGCCACCGTTGACCGTGTTGGAGCCGGTGCCGAGCGTAAAGACGTTGTCACCATCTCCGGCATTGATGGTGTTGTCGCCATTGCCGGCCGTGATCGCATCCGCGCCGGAGCCCGAGGTAATCACGTTATCGCCTTCACCGGCGCTGATGATGTTGTCGCCATCGCCCAGCGTGATGCGGTCGAGGCCGGCACCGGTGGTGACGTTGTTGAAGCCGCCGGTGATGGTAATGGTGTTATCACCGTCGCCCAGATTGACGCTGTTGCCGCCGCCGGTCGCGGTCAGAATATCGTCTCCGGACCCCGCCGTCGCGGTGTTCGACCCCGCGCCTAGCGTGATGGTGTTGTCGCCCGCGCCGGCAATGACAGTGTTGTCTCCATCCCCGGCGGTGATGGAATCGATGCCGCTGCCAGTGGTGATGATATTGTCACCCGCCCCCGCGTCGATCACGTTGCCGCCATCCCCGGCCGTGATGGTATCGAGACTCGCACCGGCGGTGACGTTGTTGGCGCCATTTCCGAGCGTGACGGTGTTGTCGCCATCGCCGGCGGCAATGATGTTATTGCCATCCCCGGCCGTGATGGTGTCGATCCCGGCTCCCGTGATGACATCGTTGTCGCCATTGCCCAGCGAGATGGTGTTGTCGCCACCGGCGTCGCGAACCGTGGTGCTGTCGCCGGCGGTAATGCTGTCATTGCCGGTGCCGGTGGTGATGTTGCCGAAATTGCCGGTGGCGAAGATCACATTATTGCCGTTGCCGGCATCGACGATGTTGTTGTCGCCGCCCAGTGTGATGGTATCCACGCCGGCGCCCGTGGTAACATTGTTGTCGCCGCCGGTGATCGTCACAGTGTTGTCACCGTCGCCCAGGTTAACGCTGTTGCCACTGCCTGTGGCCGTCAGGATGTCATTGCCGGCCCCCGCCGTCACGGTGTTCGAACCCGTACCCAGCGTGATCGTGTTGTCGCCCGAACCGCCGTCGACGGTGTTGTCACCATTCGCGGCAAGGATGGTGTCATTGCCGGCCCCGCCGTTCAGCGTGTTGTCGCCGCCCCGGCCATCGATGATATCGTTGCCATCACCGCCGTTGATGATGTTGGCGCTCGCATTGCCCAGCAGGACGTCGTCGGCGGAGCCGCCGGTCAGATGCTGGATGCTGCTGATGCTCGCGAACCCCGAGGCCGTGCCGGCGGCAAGATCGGCTGCAACCGAAACCGTGGTTCCTGCATAGGATAACGTGTCGTCGCCGCCATTGCCGTTGAGCGTCACGGTTTCGAAAGATGAAAGATTATCGCCTGCCGGAAGTGCATCCGAGCCGCTGGCAAGGCGATTCAGCGCCGCGCCATCGAAGGCAACGCGGAAGGTGTTCGCTTCTCCATCCCCCAGAATCTGAAGCGTATCCGTGCCGATGCCGCCGTCGAGCATGACATCGGTGCCATCACCCGCACGGTAGATCACCGTGTCGTTGCCCGCGCCGGCATGGATCGTATCCGCCCCGCCCATGCCTTCGATCCGATCATCGAAGCGCGTGCCGGTAAAACTATTGAGACCGGTAGTATCGCGCACATCCGCGATCACTGGCACTTGAGCCGTAACGGTTGTGGTGGCGCCATAGGCATCGGTCAGTGTGATCGAGATGGTGCGATCCGAGGTGTCGAGCGCGAAGGTGCGCTCGGTGTTCACGAAGCGCAACCCGTCGATGAGGGTCTGGACATCGGCCGCGCTGTAGCCCCCAACGGGTGCAACGAAGCTCAGCGTCTCGCCATGGCTCGTGCCGGAAACCACTTCGCCGCGCGCGCCGCTCGCCGTGCTGGTAACCGCGACATCAAGGCGACTGAAGCTATCGCTGTCGGGATCTGATGCGAGGATCTGCCCGGTCCGGGTGATCACAACGCCGTCCGCCGCAGTCACGGTCGCACTGGAGCGAGCAGCTTCGGCGGCTATCGTGCCCTGATAGCCAGTCCCGGCAGCGCCGGTATCGATATCGAGCACCGGCAGGTCGTTTGTGCCGGTAAGCGCGATCGTGACGGTGGTCGTCGTCGAAAGGCCGGTGCTGTCCGTCACGCGATAGGTGAAGACTTCCGTGACGACCTGCCCCTGATGCAGCGACTGGACGGCGCTCAGCGTATTGTCGAGCACATAGGAATAGGAGCCATCCGCGTTGACGGTCAGGCGACCATAGGTTCCGCTGACCGCATTCCCGACGTTGGCTGCGCTATCCGAGCCGCCGGCGCCGACACCGGTCACGCGACCAGCGCCGGTATAGCCGTCGTTGGAAAGCACATTGCCCGAGGCAGTTGAAGTGCCGGCGAAGACCGCATTGCCGGGATTGACGCCGGCTTCCTGAACCGAAGCCGTATCGGCGAGGGGCTTTGGCGCCCCTGCGACAGCGCCGAGGTTGGAGGCCAGTGCGTTAAACGAGGGAAGGGCACCGAAGGCTTGACCGCCAGTCCGGCCTTTGCCGAACCCGGCGGCGGCTTCCAGCCCATTGAGCGTGCGGCTGTCCACGAACTGAAAGCCACCGGAACCATCGTTGAGGCCGCTGCCGGTCACCGCGCGTGCCGGAAGCGAAACGCCCGCAGCGGTCAGGATCTGATCGTCGGAGGAAATCGGGAACTGATTGACGAAATTGGACGCCTGAATCGTCGTCTGTCCGTCGAGATCGACCGAGACATCCGGCGCGGGCTGGCCATTGGGAAGATAGAGCCCCTCAACGATCACATGTGCCTTGTCCGGGAAAAGGACAACCAGCCGGCCGTCGATCTTGAGCAGGGTGATGTTTTCATTTGCAATCGCGGAGAGGTCGAGCGTCTCGCCAATACCGAGCCGCACCGTCTCGAGTTTGCCGGCGGCGGGATGCGACACGACAACTTTACGACCGGCCATGAGCCCACACTTTCGCAATTAACATCTGGTTAACACATTTAGCGCGGGCCGTGGCCGCGTGCAACTGCATTGCAATGCAGCATCGTTCGAGTTGTCTGCATGGTAAACCGTCAAAAAAGCGGCTAAGCGCGTAGCCGGCTCAGCGTTCGCGCATCGCCTTGGATGTTCTTTCCAATATCGGCTTGAGCAGATAGCCGAGCACGGTGCGCTCGCCGGTCAGGACCAGCACGTTGGCTTCCAGCCCCGCGATCATCTTGCCGCGAATATTTTCCGGCAAGGTGGTACGGTCAACCACGAGTTCGGTCGCGAAATAGGGCTCCGTTTTCGTGTTCTCCTCGGTCACCCGGTCGCGGGAGATAGCGCGCACAGTCCCGTAAACGGCTTCTGCGCCCCAGTAGTGCAGGCTGGGGAAGGAGATCTCCGCCTTCGAACCCACGCTCACGCGGTCAATGTCATTGGGCGATACCTTGGCTTTCACCACGAGATCGTCGTTCTCCGGTGCGATGTCGAGGATCGGTTCGCCGGGTCTGATCACGCCGCCAACGGTAAAAAACCGCATTTGCTGTACCGTACCGGCAATCGGCGCACGGATTTCCGCACGCTTCTGAAGATCGGTACTCAGAAGCATCTGCTGACGCAGGTCGCTGAGCTGTTTGCGAACGTCGAGCAGTTGGGTTGAAGCTTCTTGCCGCGCATCCTGCACGACCTGCTGGCGCCGCAAAAGTAGCTCCTCAAGGCGCTCTTTGAGCTTGCGGATATTGATTTCCCCACCTTCGACGACGCCTTTCAGGCGAATGCGCTCACGCTCAAGCGGTGCCATGCGGGTCGTCGGAACAAGTTTCTGCCGGTAAAGCGGGAGCAGGCCGTTATATTCCTCGTCGACTTGGACAAGCGTGGCACGCGCGATCTCGATATCGCTGCGGGATTGCTCGATATCACGCCGGATCTGCTCGACCTGACTGTCCGCGATCCCCGTATTGCGTACCAGCGCCGTACGGCGGGCCGTAAACAGGCGCTTCTGATCGGCAACGACGGGCGCGACCGCTGCCTCATGCTCGCGGTCGAGCACTTCGGTGGGCCACTTGATGTCATCCTGCCCGTTGAATTCCGCCAGCAGGCGGGCTTCCTGCGCGAGCGCGATGGCATACTGGTTCTTGTAAAGATCGCCCTGGCTGTCGACACGGGTCGGATCAAGCCGCACCAGCAGGTCGTTGGCGCCGACGTGCTGGCCATCGCGCACGAGGATTTCCTGCACGATTCCGCCTTCGAGATGCTGGATCGTCTTGCGGTTGGATTCGGAGGCAATGATGCCCGGCGCGATCGCGGCGCTCTCGATCTTGGCGAGGCTGGCCCAGAGCATGAAAACGCCAAATCCGCCGGCGAGAACGAAATGCGCGCGGCGCGCCATGGCTTGCCAGTCGTCGGAGGGGCGCGGCGCAATCAAAAGAGGAGCGGTCATGTCAGTGATATCCTCGAAAGATCAACCCTGCGCGGAGGACGTGCGTCCTCGCTCGTCGGTCAATTGCTTGGGCGCGGAAGAGCCGATGCGGTCCAGCACGAAATCGCGCCCGCCGAAGGCATGAACGGCCCCACCGTTCAGGACAAGAACCTGATCGCAATAGCTCAGCATGTTCATGCGATGGGTGATCAGGATGACAATCGCACCCGCCGCCCGAAGGCTATCGATGGCGGAGCCAAGCTGCTGCTCACCCGCCGCGTCAATGTTGGAATTCGGCTCGTCGAGAACCACAAGCCGCGGATCGCCATAAAGCGCACGGGCCAGAGCGACACGCTGGCGCTGACCGCCCGACAGCACACGGCCATCCGCGCCCATGCGGGTGCTCAGACCTTCCGGCAGACGGCTGACGATATCGAGGATCGATGCGCTTTTGACTGCCGCAATCAATTGCGGGCTGTTCTCGCCGGTCACCGGTTCGAACCGGGCGATGTTTTCAGCCAAAGTGCCGGGCAGAAGGTCGATATCCTGCGGCACATAACCGATGTAGCGGCCGAGCTCCTCCTGATCCCAGTGGGAGATATCGTGGCCATCGAGAACGATGGACCCTCGCGCCAGCGGCCATGCGCCGGTGAGGGCGCGCGCCAGGGTCGATTTGCCGGCGCCACTGGGGCCGACAACGCCGACCACCGTACCCGGAGCGGCGACGAACGAGACATCCTGCAAGGTGGCGGCATCACGTCCGCGGGGAATCACGCTGATGCGATTGACGATCAGCGGCCCTTCGGGGCGTGGCAGCGAGACATGCGAGACCTTCTTGGCCTCGCGTATCAGGACAGCGTTGATGCGATCCACCGAGAGGGTGAGGTTCCAGATCATGCGCCAGCCGTTCGCCACGGCGTCGACCGGGCCGATCACGCGCGCGGAGAGAATGCCGACGGCCACCAGCAGGCCGGGGCCCGCCAGCTCATTCAGAAACAGACTGACGGCAACAACCTGAAGGATCATCGGCAGGCTATGCCGCAGATAACGCAGCGGAAAGGTCACGCGCCGCGCGCGATCGGCCGCGAGATGCGACCAGCCCACCGAATCGACCGTGAGGCTGCGCCAGCGTGCCACCAGCCGCGACAGCATGCCCAGAACGCGCGCAGGCTCGGCATTGCTCTGGACGGTGCGGCCGAATTCATGGGCGCGATTGGCGGCCATCACGGTTCGCGCCGTGTCCTCCTTTGTCGCATTCTGGCTCATCAGCGTCAGCATGGCCGAGAGGGCGGTCAGCAGAAACAGCGCGACGCCAAGCCAGATATTCATCAGCACAGCCGCGAGGATGATGATCGGCACGAAGATCACATCCAGCAGGTTCATCATCAGCGGACTGGCCAGAAACTCGCGCAGGTTCGCGAGATCCTGATAGACGAGGGGGGCCTGATTCGGGGGCAGGGTATCAGGGTAACGGTTCAGCGTATCGAGCACGCGCGGGCTGATCTTCTCGTCGAGCGCAAAGGCGACGCGCCGCGCAAGCTGGATGCGCAGATCCTCGAGAACCGTCCAGAGTCCGACAAGAAAGAAGCTGATCACCACGAGCGCCAGCAAGGTGAAGACGTTACGGCTCTGGACGACGCGTTCGTAAATCTGCATCATGAAAACGGTTGGCGTCAGGCTCACGAGCGCAATCACGGCGGAGGTCGCCAGCAGGGTCATCTGGGCGGGGAAAAACGCGCGGGCTTCATTCAGCAAATGGCTGTTTCGCGCATTTTCAAGGAATGACATAAATCTGATCCCTAAACCCGACCATGGATCGAACTCGGCTCACATGTCAGTGCCATGAGTTTCAGTGCCATGAGATTTCACCGGAGCTATATAGGCAGTGCAGAGCGCTCAACCTAATAAATTTCTAAATGCGTTTTATGCATGGCGGCTTTCACGCGTGGCAGGCCTGCCCGAAGGAACAACGCGGTACGCCCCGATCCGGCATCCTTCGGTCTGGACAAATATCATGTTCCCGAGCGTCGTATGTGACAAGGAGTGCTCTCGCGCGGCTTCTGCATTGATCCCATGACATTGCCGCATGACGATGCCAACACCTTGAAAGCATATTTCACCGTCCTGCGCGAGGCCGCGGTACAGGCGCGAAGTACCGGACAAAACGCACTTTTCTGGACCTGTGCGGATCGGTTGATCGCCCTCAGTGAGGGGCGCCGGGCGGATTGTCTGCTGCTTCGGGCCGAAGCTCTTGCGGGTCTTGGCGAGATCGATCCGGCGAAAGCCGATGTGATGGCGGCTTTTCGTGTCGAGCCGGAAATGCCTGGGTTGGCCGAGCGCGTTCTGGGGCTGCTGCCCCCCGGCAAGGACCGGTTAAAGGCGCTTGTTCATCGCCTGCGAGCGCCTGCCGAGCCGTCCGGCGCGCTGCTCGACGCCATCGCTCTCGCCGGGTTCGACGCACTCGTTCTGGCGCAGGTTGAAGACCGCACGATTCGGGGCCGGCTGTGGTGGCTTGGCACGCAGATGCCCGCGCTGAGCCTCCATCATCACGGTCATATCGAGAGCATCGTGCCGGGCGCGCAGGCGCATGCTGCCGGCACCGGTTTTGCAGCTCGCGCGCCGTTCGAGGCCCCATGGCCCGGCGATGCCGACCACGTCGAACTCCGTGTTGAGAAGGCCCTTGTTCTGCCGGAATCGCTGGTGCGGGCCGAGGCGCCGCAGCTCGCCTCCAAGACATATGGCGAGGCAGGAGCTGAAAAGCCCGGATTGCTCGTCATTGTGCCGGCCTACGGGGATTGGCCTTCGCTGTCGCGATGCCTGAAAAGCGTCATTCCGCAGCTTGGTGTGTGGCAGCGCCTGCTTGTGGTCGATGATGCCAGTCCCGATCCCGATGTGCGTTCGGGGTTGCTCGGTCTTCCGCCACAGGTTCTCCGATTGCGCAACGGCGTCAATCTGGGGTTTGCCGGTGCCGTCAATGCTGGACTGGCGCTGCGATCGCCGGGTGAAGACGTGCTGCTGCTGAATTCGGATGCGACGCTGCCGCCGGGGGCATTGGCGCGTCTGAGGCGTCTGGCACAAAGTGCCCCGGATATCGCGACCATCACGCCCTTCTCCAACAACGGCGAGGACACCTCGGTACCGTTGCGTTTTTTGCCCGCGCCGGAGCCAGACGATGCCTTGCTTCTCAGCCTCGACAAGGCGGCCGAAACCGCGAATGGCGATACCCTGATCGAGATCCCCAACGGCATCGGCTTTTGTCTGTATGTCCCCGCGCATGCACTCGAGACCCTCGGTGGGCTGAGCGGTGCCTTCGAACGCGGCTATTTCGAGGATGTGGAGTTCTGTCTGCGGGCAACGCGTGCCGGTTTGCGCAACTTCTGCGCACCGGGCCTCTATGTCGCCCATGCGGGATCGCGCTCGTTCGGTACGGAGCGACAGGCCTATGTGCGGCGCAACCTGGCGCGCCTGACGGCCCTGTTTCCCGAATACGAGGGGCAGAGCGCAGCCTTTTTCCGGGCTGATCCGCTCAAGCCCGCGACCGACCGGATGGTGGCAGCCTACCTTGGAGCCAAAGACAGCGCGCGCATCCTCGTGGTCCCGCAGGATTGTCCGGCCCCTGTCGCCAGAGCCATTTCGGTTGATTTCGAGCCCGAAATCCTGCTTCGACCGAGATCCGGCGGCTGGCAAATCCTGTCGATTGATTCCGCCTTTCCCTTCAAACTCGACCATGAAGGGCATGACCTTCACATGCTTCTGCCGTGGCTACAGGAAGCTCCGGTGACCCTGCTCAGTCCGGAGCGGATCGATGCGGTGTGGCGGAGAGCGCTGCCGGAAAACGCTGCCCAGATCCTTGTTCCCCAGGGCGGAGAAAGGCTGCAGGAGACTATCGCGCCCGATGGCGTCATCGCCGTAGCCGCACCCGAGGCTGACGTCGAAACCTTGGCGGCCATCACGAACCTTGCGGAGACCTACCCGTCCGCCCGTTTTGTGCTGATCGACGCGTTGACCGGCGAGGCCGAGAGCGCATTCGCAAAGCCGCCGCGTCTTCTCGTGGCCGGGGAGATCGACGCCAATCGCCTGCCGGATTTTGCACGGCGTGCGGGCGTAACGGCACTCGGAATATTCCCCGGTCGCTATGGCGGCTTCGACCCCCGGATCGGCGTGGCACGCGCGCTGGGGCTTGCGGTTTGCGACCTTGCCGCGCGTTCCTGATCCGGAACGACAGTGCTAAGGCCTAGCCCCTCCGGGCGAGGATATTGAAATCGAACAGATCGCCGCCATCGAGCGCGAAGTTGCCCGCCATCAGATCCGGTGGGAGAGGCTCAAACAGCTCGCTGCGTCTGTCCAGCGTCGAGCGCGCGCCGCCGGGAGTGGGACGGTCGCGCAGATCGACGCGCCGCGTCAGGAAACGTTGGGAAAACAACATCGCCGCAGCGAGTTCCAGCGGCAACATGCCGAGGGCGGTCAGGCCGGCAGCCTGTTGCGGTTCAAGAGCGTCAAGACGCTCCGCGCTGGCAATGAAGAACTGCGTATCGGCGGTCTCCTCCAGCGTTTCGAGCCGGACCAGTACCTTGGCGGCGATCAGGATACGCGCGGCGTCCGAGAGGCGTTTTGCACCCAGATGGAGGCGTTGGGCCATCTCGTGCAGTTGTTGGAATTCCTTGGTCGGCTTGCCGGGCGCCTCCTCCACCCGCATGGTCCCGCTAGCGTCCGGCTCGATCAGCAGCGGGGCATAGAGCAGCCCGCCGCCGATGGCCGGTGTAAAGGGCAGGCAGCGCATCGCCATGGGCATATAGGGGGGGAGCCAGTTCCCGTCCTTGTTGAACGGCAGCGGCGCGATAAAGGCGGGATGCACCACCAGAACCACGGTCGGGATCATGCCGTCGCCATCCGGAATCTGAACGGCGATCGACCCATAATGGGAGACGTTCAGCAATTCTGTATCGGAAATCGGTAAGGCCAGAATCGGCATGAGCGGCAGGAAATGGGCGGGCCTCGACCAGGCCATGCGGGTTGGGCGTGGCACCGAAAGGAATTGCGGCCCGCGGAACAGCGCCTTGTTCATCGGAAAAGCTCCCGCGACTGCGATTGCTCTTCACGGCGGGCTTTCTCATCCTGCGTGCGCAGATGGTTGCGCGCCTGCATCAGCAGCCAGTTGACCCTGAAGAGCGAGGCGCGATGCAACCCCATGAACAACCCGGCCCGCAGGCCGTGGCGTTGGACGATGGAATAGAGCGCCGGGTTGTCGCGCTGGTCCGACGCGACCACAAGAAGATCGTCGCGCTCCAGTTTCTGACCGTACCCGAGGTCGAACTTGAGCGGCCAGGTTTCCAGAATGCCGTGGGCGAGCAGATCATCGGTCAGATCGTCCGCCTGCCAGAACGTGTCCCGTAGGTGCAGGGCCGCGCGAATGCGCAGTTCCGCACCGGAGGAAAGTTTATGATTGTCCATCAGGATCGGCGCGCCGATGTCGGTCGGCTTGTCCGGAATGGTTTTGTCGACCCAGATTGACAGAGGCTCGCCGGCCTCGTTCGGCCGGACGACGACGGGGTAGGCCTGCAGGATGAGCGGCAGATCCTGATAGGCCGGGAACGCGAGCGCCTCAGGTAGCAGTGAAACCAGCGCTACCAGCCGTACCCTGTCGCTGTCCTTCTGCCAGCACAGGGCGAAGTTCCGGGCGAGCGTGCTCGCTTCATGGAGGGCAACCGGCACCGTGCAGATTTTCCGGATGATCTCGTAGGACTGCGGCGAAAATATCCGCTCATGCCCCCATTCCGGCGTCAGGAGGACGGGCGTTCTGTAGAGCGATTGGAGCAAGGACATGGCTCTCCCGATATTCTGGGTCCGGAGCGGGAGGCAAGAGGCGTTCTTGCTGCTCACCCCCGAGGTGGCCCATTTTCGTGAAACGATCAAAAAATTTCCGCTCGGCCCATGATCTTTCTGTTCGTATTCGATGGGCGGGCCTTAGCCCAGTCCCAAATCGCGGCGGGGCTGGCATGCGGAATGCGGGCGGGGCACATCAGGACGGTCATAACAGGCGGGGTCGATAGGAATAGCGGCGTTTCGTCAGAGGAATCTTTACCAAAAATCACGGGAATTGCCACGAAATCCGCATGTTAACCGGACTGAAAAGCCTGTTGGTCTATCTGTCTCCCCAGCAAGACTGCCAAGGGATGAGGCTCTAAAAGAGCGCAGAGAAACCTGAGAACAGGTGCACCCCGCCAGCAGAACAGGGGTGCATTATGGTGTTCAACGTCACGCCGACGCGTGCGCTGAGATGGGTAGTCATGTGCCTGCATCTCTTCGCGGGCTCTCTCATCGCTGCTGCGCAGCCGTCTCCGCCGCGCGCCGCTGCCACGCGGATCGCTGCAGCGGGCGAGCCCTTGCGATTTTTCACCATTCAGGATCGCCTTGAGGCCCTGCGTACGGCCGGGAAAATCCAGACGCAGGGCGCAATGGCCCCGTCAAAGACGGTCCAGCACGATATTCCCGCGCCCCACAGCCTTGGTTTGCGCCTCTCGGTCGCCGTCATCGAGCCGGAAACGCTGCTGGGGGCTGTTCCCTTCGCGGTGCCGGGCGGCGATCTGGCCAGCAAATGGCGTGGCGCCATGGTGCGCTGGACGAAGGACGAAATCGCCATCCGCGGGTGTGAAAACGGTGGCTGCAAGCATCCCGGTGCCCGCACGTGGCTGCGCATCCGTCAGGAAGCCCGTCTGCGTCACGGGCTGGATACCCTGAGCTTTGTTCACGCTTCGCTCAATCGCGCGATCCGCTATGCATCGGATCTTGAGGCCTTCGGCATCACAGATTACTGGGCGAGCCCGCTCGAAGTCGTCGAAAAGGCCGGGGATTGCGAAGACTACGCGATCGCGAAGTACCTGATGCTGCGCAGCATCGGTCTCGACGCAGCGGACATGAAGC
This sequence comes from Rhizobiales bacterium PAR1, assembly GCA_002256205.1. Taxonomy (GTDB): domain Bacteria; phylum Pseudomonadota; class Alphaproteobacteria; order Rhizobiales; family Beijerinckiaceae; genus Rhabdaerophilum. The sequence goes on along the minus strand of NKIW01000004.1, from coordinate 214,803 downwards.
TCGTGGCGCTTCGCGAAGCCGGCTCTTACGAATACCACGCCATTCTTGGTGTGCGGTCGGAAGGGGAATGGCTGTTTCTCGACAACCGTCGCGCCACCCTGACCCGTGAGGCAGACTACGCCGATGCCTTGCCGATTGCGGTCGTGGATGAGGGCGGTCAGTCCATGTTGATCAAAATCGAGACCAGCAAGCCGGATCTGCGCCTCTCGACGCTTTAAGCACCCTCGCGTGATTTCAAGCGGGAGCCTTACTCGGGCAGAAGTCCGAGCTGCTTGGTCGTGGCATCCCAGAGATTCATCTGCGCCTTGAGGAAGGTGCCGGCATCCTCGCGCGAGCCAATCCCCTTGGGGTCAAGATCGAAGCCAAGTTTCGGCGCCGCCGCGATCAGGGCCGGGTCTTTCATCACGGATGCGACAGCGCGGTGCATCTGGTCGATGATCGCGTCGGGCGTTTTCGCCGGCGCCATGATCATGAACCAACCGAGATAATCGAAGCCCGGAAAGGTCTTTGCCACGGTTTCAACTTCGGGCATCGACGACATGCCGAGTGCGGAAGCGCCGGCAATCGCCCTGACCGCGCCGGCCCGAATTTGCGCATCGGCAACGGAGAGCGAGAACATGCCCATCGGCACGCGCCCGGCGACGACATCCTGCAACGAGCCGGGAATATTCGTATAAGGCACCTCGACGATATCGATGCCTGCCTTGGCCTTGAGGATACGCACGATCACGCCCGAGAGGTTGCGCGGGCCATCAATCGCGATGGAATATTTGCCCGGCTCCTTTTTCGTGACCTCGATCAGCTCTTTCAGCGATTTTGCCGGAAAGCTCGGGTTGGTGATCAGCACCTGATGGCTGCGCGTGACGAGCGCGACCGGCACGAAATCCTTCATCGGATCATACGGCAGGTTCTTCATCAGAAAGGGGTTCATCGTCAGTGCGGCGGAGGTCGCGAAGAAGAAGGTATGCCCATCCGGCGTGGCGCGCGCGGCAGCCTGCGCTCCGATAGCATTGCCGGCGCCGGGCTTGTTCTCCACGATCACCGGCTGGCCAATCGCCTGATGCAGTTTTTCACTGATCAGTCGCGCGAAGACATCCGGCGAGGCGCCGGCTGATTGCGAGACGATCATCGTCACCGGGCGCTGCGGCCAGTTCGACTGCGCCTGAGCACCGGAAGCGGCAACCGCCAGCGATACCGCTGCCGTCAGAAAGGAAAGCGGTTTGCGAAAACGGTGCGCAAGGTTTCGGGCCTCTGCAAGCCCGGCCAGATGTGAAATAGCCACGATCAATCCCTCCCGGTCGTTTCTCTCCGGCATTGAAAACACCGGCTGACGACAATTGCATTGGGGTTGATAATCGACTATCAAACGCTTCATGTCAAATAATCGATTATCTCAATCGAGTCTTTCGGCCTCCGGCGAGGAGCGTTCGACGCGGGCCTCGCTGGTCGCCAACAGCCTGCGCAACAGGATCATGGCGGGCGAACTCGAGCCGGATATGCAGCTTCGCGTGCAGTCGCTCGCCGACCATTACGCCGTGGCCCTGAGCCCCGTCCGCGAGGCGCTCAACCGGCTGGCAAGCGAGGGGTTGGTGACAGCGCATGACATGCGCGGTTTCTTTGTCTCCTCGGTGAGCGAAGCGGAGCTGGATGAACTCACCCGTACCCGCTGCTGGCTCAACGAAACGGCGCTGCGTCAATCCATGGCTGAGGGCGGCGCAGCATGGGAGGAGGAGGTTCTCCTCAGCTATCATCGCTTGTCGCGGCTGACGCGCCGGACGCCCACTGGCGAGGTCAGTGCCGAGTGGAGCGACGCGCACCGGACTTTTCACCGCGCACTGACGACGGGTTGCCGCTCGGAAATTCTGGTCGGCTTCTGTGATCAGCTCTTTGTTCAGGCCGAGCGTTACCGCAACCTCTCGCGGCAGGCCCCCGCCGCCAGCCCGCTCCAGCGGGATGACGAGCATCGCATCATCGTCGAGGCGGTGCTGGCCCGGAACGCTGATCACGCCGTCAGCCTGCTCAACGATCACTTCGCCGCCACGGCCAAGCTTTGTCGCTCGGTGCTGCTCAGCCGCGATCCCGGCGACGCCAGAAGGACATCCGCATGAACCCCCTCATCTCCGGCATCCGCACGGCGGAAATCGGCGCGAACAATCTCGCGCTGGTCAGCCGCTTTTACGAGACGGTCTGGACGCTGCGCCCCCTCGGCGGTAGCGCGACTGTTGCGCATTTCGCCGGCACCATTGGGGACTATCCTGTTCTCACCGTGGTCGCGGGCAGCACGACTGTTCGCCGGATTATCTGGAATGCGCGGGGGATGGACGCGCTGGAGGAGCTGCACGGTCGAATTCGCGCGGCGGGGCTGCCAGTTTCAGCAAGCGCCCGAGCCTTCGATGATGGCCACGGTATCGGCTTCGACAGCCGCGATCCCGAGGGGCGAACGATCAGCTTCATCGCCCATGATGGCACGCCGCCACGACCGACCGTGCGGGATAAAATAACCAAAGTGACGCACTTCAACCTGAACTCGGGCAACTACGATGCCATGCGCGCCTATATGCGCGACACGCTCGGCTTTCGCGTCATCGACGAGACCAAGACCAACGGCTTTTTCAATTGCGATGTCGATCATCATGCGCTGGTGATCGGCCGCGTCCCGATGCGCCCGACGCTCAACCATATCGCCTTCGAGATGCCGGACCTCGACAGCAACATGCGGATGTGCGGCACCATGCGCGAGGCGGGTTACCCCATCGAATGGGGCGTCGGGCGGCATGGCCCCGGCGATAACGTCTTCGCCTATTTCGCCGGCCCTGAGGAAATGCCGATCGAGAGTACCGCCGAGGTGCTGCCGGTAGACGAAACCTATGCCTATCGCGGGCCGGAGGAATGGGGCTTTCCACCGGGGCGCACCGATCAATGGGGTGTGACCGATGCACCCTCGCTGCGCATCAAGCGCATCCAATCCCAGTTTCCGTTTGTCGAGCTGCCGCTCCGCTAAGCAAAAAAGGGCCTTGTTATGAAACTTGTGACGTTTTCCGCTGCCGGGCAGAAATCCTGGGGTGTTGTCGAGGGCGAGATGATTGCCGCGATCGGCCAAACCGCCGGCGCACCGGCAACCCTGCGCAAGGCGCTTGAACAGCCCGGTGCCATGGCGAAAATCGCCGCCGCCGTGGCTTCCGCCTCGCGCTTTTCCCTTGCCAGCGTGGCGCTGGAGCCGGTGCTGCCGGACCCGGACAAGATCCTCTGCGTCGGTCTCAATTACGAGAACCACCGTAAGGAAACGGGGCGTGAAGAGGTCTCGCATCCGACGATTTTCACCCGCTTCGCCAATTCGCAGGTCGGTCACAACCGCCCGATGATCCGCCCGAAAGTCTCGACGCATTACGATTATGAAGGCGAACTCGCGCTCGTCATCGGCAAGCCGGGGCGGCATATCGCCAAGGCGGACGCCTTCAACCATATCGCGGGTTATGCCTGCTATAACGATGGTTCGATCCGCGATTGGCAGCGCCATACCATCCAGTTCACGCCGGGCAAGAACTTCATCGGAACCGGCGCGTTTGGCCCGTGGCTGGTCACGCCCGATGAAGTTGGCCCGCTCGAAAAGCTCCGCCTGATGACGCGCCTCAACGGCATCACCGTGCAGGAAACCACACTTGGTGACATGATCTTCGATATCCCGACGATCATCGCCTATTGCTCGACCTTCACTCAGCTCGAAATCGGCGATGTCATCGTCACCGGCACGCCGGGCGGGGTCGGAGCCAAGCGCACGCCGCCGCTCTGGATGAAGGCCGGGGATCGCGTCGAGATCGAAATCGACCGGGTCGGCCTGCTTCAGAACCCGATCGTCGATGAGATCTGAGCGATGAGCGATTACGAGGTTGCGATCATCGGCTTTGGCCCGGTTGGCGCGGTTGCGGCCTGCCAGTTGGGGCAGGCGGGCGTTCGCACCCTCGTGATCGACAGCGCCGAGACGATTTATGACAAGCCACGTGCCGTCGCGCTCGATCATGAAATCGCGCGTATCTTGCAGGGTCTCGGCCTTTCCGATGCGCTCGCGGTATGCGCCGAACCCTTCACGGATTCGATCTATTTCGGCGCGGATGGACGCGTCATCAAGCGCCTGACAATGCTGGCCGAGCCGCATCCCCAAAGCTGGCTCCCATCAATGGTGTTCATGCAGCCGACGCTCGAGGCGGCGGTGCGCGAGCATGCCAAAACCTATCCCTCCGTGACCATTGCACTCGGGGAAACGCTCACCGGCATCGCTCAGGATGCGGATCAGGTCAGGCTGGAGATCGAAAATGCCGAGGGTCGCCGGGTGATCACGGCAGCTTACGTCATCGCCTGTGATGGGGCCTCCTCGACCACCCGCAAGATGCTCGGACTTCCGCTGGAGGATCTCGGATTCGATGAGCCTTGGCTCGTCGTTGATGTACTGGCAGATCCGCAAGGCCTTGCCAAACTCCCCCAGACCAGCGTGCAATATTGCGAGCCTTTCCGCCCCGCGACCTTCGTGATTTGCACCGGCAATCACCGCCGCTGGGAGATCAGCTTGCGTCCGGGAGAAGATGCCCGCGAAATGGAAAAACCGGAAAATGTTTGGCGGCTTCTCTCGCGCTGGATTGCGCCGGCAGATGCCACGCTCTGGCGGAGCGCTGCCTATCGCTTTCATGCGCTGGTGGCACGGGAATGGCGGCAGGGCCGTGTTTTTATCGCGGGCGATGCCGCGCATCAGCAACCGCCGTTTCTTGGGCAGGGTCTCTGTCAGGGGTTGCGCGATGTAGCAAACCTCAGCTGGAAGCTGATCCGTTGTCTGAGGGGCGCGGCAGGGGAGAGCTTGCTTGATACCTATGGACCCGAGCGCGGCGGGCATGTCCGCAAGCTGACCGGCATCATCAAGCATATCGGCGGGCTGATCGGCGAGCGCGATGCGACGCGGGCCAGGGAGCGCGACGACCGCCTGATCGCGGAAGCCGGCGGCACTATTGCCGCTGTGCCCCGTCAGGAACTGATGCCGGCGCTGGATGCCGGCTTTATCAGCGCGAACGCCCATCCCGCGCGTGGAACGCTGTTTCCCCAGCCATGGATCAACACGGCCTCAGGCCGCCAACGGCTCGACGATGTCGCGGGCGGTGGGATGCGCCTTGTGACGGCTCCGGCAGCTGCAGCACCGGGCGAGGCCTTGCGGCAGGCGATGATCGCCATCGGCGGTTCGATCATCACGTTCGGAACGGCCTCAGGCCTTGTCGAATGCGATGGCGTGATCCGCGACTGGATGGCGAAGCATCAGGCCAGTTATGCTCTTGTCAGGCCGGACAATTATGTCTTTGGCACCGCGTCCGACGCGCAAGCCGCTCTGGCCCTGACCCGGGAAGCGGAAAGCCTCCTCACCTAGAGCTTCGTTCAGGGCAGGCGGCTCCAGCTCACTGACTTGCATAGAACCCGCAGGATGCAGCCCCGCGTCGTCATTGTTTTCTCGTTGAAGACAATGTCAATGGCGTAGGTTTTGTCCCGCTGCGGATCAAAGGCGCTACCGGTTAGCTTGCCGGGGGCGGTCGGCTTGAGGGTCATAACAAGGCGATGTCCGACTTCTTCCCCGCCCGATGTATCCCGGATGCGGGTGTTGATCGCGCAAATCGCCGCGCCGCAGGGCTCGATCCGGACCTGCGCGTTGCCATCTCCCCGCTGCCAGTTGCCAGAGGGGTAAACATCCGCCAAGGCGGGCACGACAGAGGTCATCAGCAACAAGGCCGGCGTGGCTATCTTCATGGCTGTTCTCCTCAGGTGTCGCGGCAAAAGCCATTCACCCCCTGAAGATGTTGCAATCGGCTCATTTGGAAAGGGCAGATGCCGTAAACCTGTCTGCGGCGATTTGTTGCGGCATATCCGAGCAGGCCCTAGCCAACCGTCACCCGCCAGCTGAAGTCCCGCACACCCTGCGGTTCCAGCAAGAGAATGCCGGGCTTTTCGCTGAATTCTCCCTGCCAGCCCACTGGGCTGCACATGCTGAACCAGGGTTCGATGCAGAGGAATGGCGCACCGCCCTGTCGCGACCAGATTCCGAGATCCTTGTAGCCCTCCCACGCAATGTCGAGCACACGAAGCGTCTTCCCCTGGGCATCCTCGGCAATAAAGCGCACCGAGCGACTGGCCACCTCCTCAAGGATAATCGCATCAATGACGAACAGCTCGGGCGAGAGAGCAAGGCGGCGATTTTTGATCGGCGATGGCGTCTTCGCGCCAAGCAAGCCATCCTCGATCAGGTAAGTCTCTATGCTTTCGTCTTTCTCGAAGTCGAGCCTGTGGCTCTCCTGCGGGACACCTTCCACCAGCGGCCAGCGGAAAGCCGGATGGGCGCCAACACCGCAGGGTAACACCTCCTGGCCCGGATTCTCGACCCGCGTGGTGACCTTGAGTGTCAGTCCGTCGATCTCGAAAATCATCAAGAGACGAAAGGCAAACGGATAGGACGCGTGCGTTGCAGCGCTGTCACGCAGTTCGAGAACGCACCGGCTTTCGCCCCGCTCAACCCAATCGAAGCGGCTGTTGCGCGCAAACCCATGCTTGGGAAGGGGATAGTGCTTACCTTGATGGATCAACATATCCTCGGTGAGCCGCCCGACAATCGGGAAAAGGACCGGCGCCCGGCGTGGCCATTCCGGCCCGCCATGCCAGAGCAGGTCTTCGCCGCTCGTCAGCGTCACGGTCTGGAGTTCCGCGCCATGGGCGGCGATGGTTGCGGTGAGGGACGCGGAGCGGATGGTGTGACAGTCGGACATTCCAGAGTGTTCTTTCGAGCAAAAACTGCCGGGACTGCGACCCGACAGGCACACATCGAAGAGGCTCGCATATCTGCGAACCCCTGTCATGAATCAACACCCGCAGGCGTCAGCAGAGCCTTCATTTACTGCCGGCGTTTGGGGCCGACAAGCTCGTCCCATTTGCGGAACGCCAGCACCATCTTGTCGGGCTTGAGGGGCAATTCGATCGGGTTCTTGGCGATCAGATCGGCATACTCGGGTCGTCCGAATTCGGCGATCACCTGCTGGCTGCGCGCGGGGGCGAGCGATACCGGCACGTTCTTCACCGCCGGGCCGGGATAGAGATAACCCTCGTCGTAGGAATAGGCCTGCGCTTTCGGCGTCAGCAGATACGCCATCAGGTCGAGCACGACCGCGAGCCGGTCATTCGGCACGCCCTTCGGCACGCACATGAAGAAGGCGTCCGAAACCCAGTGGAAGCCCTTCAGCGTGCCGATCATCGCAGATTTTGGCACGATGCCGAGCGCGCGCGGATTGATGTCCCATCCCGTCGTCGAGATGATGATATCGCGTGTGCCTTCGCCGAATTCCTTCATCGTCGCGCTGGTGCCAGCGGGGTAATAGTCGATGAATGGGGCGATTTCCTGCAAATAGGCCCAGGTTTTGTCCCACCCGTTGATCGGGTCCTGCGGGTCTTTGTCGCCGAGGATATAGGGCAGGCCCATCATGAACGTGCGGCCGGGACCGGAATTGGCGGGCCGCGCATACATGAATTTACCGGGGTTGGCCTTGGCGAAGGCGAGCAGCTCTTCGGCGGTCGTCGGAACCTTTTTCACCCGCTCCGGCGCATATTCAAGCAACGGGCCGGAGGGGTAATAGTTGACGACGACGCCAAAACCCGCGCCCTGCGCGCGATGCAGGTTGAGCGCCGCAGGCTCGTAGTTGGCCTCGATGTTGGGGAAGCGCTCCGCATGGTCCGGCAAGACCTTCAGCCAAAGGTTCTGGTCGAGCCCAGCCGCGAGGCCATCGGAGCCGGTAAGCACAAGATCGAGATCGGCTTTCCCTGCATCCTGTTGCGCCTTGATCTTGCTCGCAAGCTCCGGCGCGGGCGCCTTCACCAGCGCGATGCGCGAGACGAGCTTGGGGTTGGCTGCGCGATATTCTTCAATCGCGGGCTGGATCAGCGCCAACGCGCCGCCGACATCGATAATCGAGATCGCAACTGGCGCAGTGGGGAGTGGCGGCGAGGCGGCCAGTGCCCCGGGTCCGCCGGTCGCCAGCGCAGCCATGCCGCCCAGAACCGTGCGGCGGTCGATATGTCCCTTGGTCATGTCTCTTCCCTTTTCATTTTGAGCAATGGTTGTTTTCAAGGTGCGGTCTCTATCGTGACTTCGGCCACCTCAAGCGCGTCATTCCAAGTCACGCGCCCGGCATTCACAGTTAGGCCGTGCGCGGCGAAGGCTGGCGCGAGCAGGTGGCGCGGATGCGTGGACGCCATGGCGAGCGCGTCTTCCCGGCTTGCCAATCCCCACATCACCACATTGCGGACTGCCTGATCGAGGCACAGCGCTGCCCCGGCAAGAGAACCACTTTCCGGCAGGCGCACGGAGCCATCGTCTTGGCGTTCTACTGCCATGCCGGCGAAAGTGTACCGTCCCGGAGGGGCCGCAGCGCCCACAACGGCATCCGTCACCAGAATGGACCTCGGGAGCCCCTTGGCGCGCAGCAGGCCCTTCAAGGCGAGCGGATGGAGATGGATGCCATCGGCAATGAAACTCGCCCATAGCCCATCCTCGGCGAGTTGGGCAAAGATCGGGTTGACGAGTTTGTGCAGGGTCTGGGGCAGGCCGTTGCCGAGATGGGTCGAGAGTGTAGCGCCGGCCTGTGCCGCCGCCTGAGCGGTCTCGAAATCGCACGCGGTATGCCCTAGCGCCATGATCTTGCCGCGCTCGGCAAGGGTACGGATCAGATCGAGCGCGCCTTCAATTTCCGGCGCGACTGTCACCATCAGAATGGGCCGGGTGAGCGAAGTTTCCAGCCGTTCGACGAGCGTGAGGCTCACCCCTGTCATCGCATCGGCAGGGTGACAACCGGAATAGCCGGGCAGGGGATTGAGAAACGGCCCTTCGAGGTGATAGCCGGGGCACATCGCGGGGCCGAGTCGGCTCGCTGCAATCGCCGCATCGAGCGCCTTGAACCGCTCGAAAAGCGTTTCGGGATGCGCGGTGATGATCGTCGGCAGGCAAGTCGTGACGCCCGTTCGCCGCATCGCCTCTAGGGCGTGATCAATCTCACCCGCCCGGAACGTGCCCGCGTTGAAATCCACCCCAGCAAAGCCGTTGACCTGCAGATCGAACAGCCCCTGCGAGGTCATCATGCCCGGCCTCGTGCCTTACGCGCGCGTCAGCAGCGAGGCTGCCGGCGGGTCCATCAGCAGCACCGTATTCGGGTGCGTTTGCAGGATCGAAGCCGGGTGAAGCGGGCTGACCGGCCCCTCCAGCGCATCGCGCACAGCCTGCGCCTTCCGCGTATCCGATACCGAGAGAATGATCAGCTCGCTTTTCATGATCTGGCGTACGCTCATCGAAATCGCGTGGCTCGGTACGGCGTCAAGCGTCGGGAACCAGCCTTCACCGAATTGCTGCTGGCGGCAGGCCTCGTCGAGCGCCACGACGATATAGGGCTCTTCGGTTTCAAAATCCGCCGGCGGATCGTTGAAGGCGATATGGCAATTCTCGCCGATGCCAGCGAAACAGACCGCGATCCGCCGCCCCTTGATCAGCGCGCCGAGCCTTGCCGCTTCCGCCGCGGCATCCTCCTCGCCATTCACTGGCACGAAACGCACCTTGCCGCCCAGAGGCCCGACAAACCGCTCCTGCAAATAGCGCCGGAAGCTCGCGGGATGGCTGATCGGCAGATCGACATATTCATCGAGATGAAATGCCGTCACCTTCGACCAGTCGATCCCTTCGGCGGCCACCAGGGCTTCGAGCGCTTCGAACTGGCTGGCACCGGTCGCGACGATAATCGTCGCCTCCCCGTCGCGGGCGATGGCCGCCTTGATCGCGGCGATGCCCAGCGCGGCGGCCTCGTTGCCGATCGCGCGCTTGTCGGGGAGGGTGCGGATATCCTTCATCGGACCTTTGAACCTTTTGGCATGCAGGATTTTGTATTCTCGATCTGCGAGCCTAAAAGTGACAGAGCAAAAAGCAATGACCATTTTCCGGATGTATCCAATCGGGCGAGGATGTGGTCTAGAGCGCGCTCCACGCAGCGCCAGTCAGGACAGGGATATGCAGCCGCGCGAACTTCTCGGAACGGCCATCGTCCCCGGTGGCGAACGCCTTCGGTTGTTCCGGCGTGGCGGCGATTTCATGATCGTGCTTGAACGCAACGAACTCATGAGCAGCCGGATGAGCGGCTCGGAAGATGCCCTCGCGGTGAAGACCTGCGCGCGCCTCGGCAAACGGCCAGCGCAGCACCTTCTGATCGGCGGCTATGGCATGGGATTCACACTGCGCGCAGCTCTTGCCGCGCTGGAGGCCGACGCAAAAGTTACGGTTGCGGAGCTCGTTCCGGAGATTATCGAATGGGCGCGCGGCCCCATGGCAACCCTTGCCGCGGGCTGCCTCGAGGATCCGCGCGTCGCGCTCTTTCACGGGGACGTTGCGACGCCCATCCGGACCAAGGCAACCAGTTACGATGCGATTCTGCTCGATGTCGATAATGGGCCAGATGGCCTCAGTCGCGACGAAAACGGGTGGCTCTATGCCCCGCAAGGTCTTCAAGCCGCCAGACATGCGCTGAAGCCGGGCGGTATCCTCGCGGTATGGTCTGCTGCCCCGGACCGGGGATTCTCGCGCCGTTTGAGCGACGCCGGTTTTGCGGTGGAAGAGGTCTTCGTTCGGGCTCGTTCGAATGGCAAGGGTCCCCGCCACGTCATCTGGTTTGCGACCAAGCCGCAATGACATGGCTCGCCCGGTGAGCCTGCCGCCGATCAATATTGCATGTCAGGGATCAAAGAGGCCAACACGGCGTTGGAAAAAGATTGGTGGAGCTAAGCGGGATCGAACCGCTGACCTCCTGCATGCCATGCAGGCGCTCTCCCAGCTGAGCTATAGCCCCTAATCCAAACATGCTCGGGAGGCATGTCGACCCGGTGTCTCAACCGGAGGCGCGGTTAATGTCACAAGACTTCACCCACCGCAAGAGGGTTTCTCACATTTCCTGACCCCGAATTTCGTAAGGCAGGAGCCCTGTGATCAACCCACACCCCGGCCCGTGAGCCGGGGGCAATCTTCCTCGAAAAAGCCTCAGCTTTCCTCGTCTTCCTCAATGTCGCCATCGATGAGGTCGGCGACATCACTGTCGTCCTCGTCTTCTTCCGGCGCGAGGAAGGTGTCGTCATCATCGGCCTCGATATCGATATCGTCGTCCGGCACCACTTTGGCGTCGTCGGCAACATCGGCTTCCTCGAGCGGGACGAGATCCGGCACGGCAGCGACATCCACCTCCAGCTCATCATCATCATCGGTCGCTGCGACCTTGGCGATCTTGGGCTGCGGGTCGAAGAAGCTGCGCGGATAGCTCTGCCCGGTATAGGGCGAAACCACCGGGTCGCGGTCGAGATCGTAGAATTTCTTGCCCGTGACGGGGCAAGTGCGCTTGGTGCCGAGTTCAGCCTTGGGCAATGTCGCGTTCCTGTCAGGTAATGCCCGGGGAGCGGGCCGGGGGCAAAAACTTCCGCTCGCAAAGAAAGACAACTTGCAAAGACGGGATGAAGCCCGTTAGTGGGCGCGCTCTCTCGTGTCAAATGCTAGTTGAAACGTTTTGAGGGCAGAAGCAAATTTTTGCCCGCTTGCCCTCGATGCGCGGCTGGTCTGACGGAAATATCGACGAAAGGTGCCCTTCATGGCCAGCGGTTCCCATGCTCATGGTTCCGGGGTGCGCCCCATGCGGGCGGAGCGCTCCGGCGCGCTCAAGGGTGCCTGCACCGTTCCTGGCGACAAATCGATCTCGCATCGCGCGCTGATTCTCGGCCTCCTGAGCGTCGGCGAGACCACGGTTTCTGGCCTGCTCGAAGGCGAGGATGTGATGCGCACGGCGGATGCTGCCCGCGCTTTGGGTGCTACGGTTGATCATCTTGGCCCCGGTTCGTGGCGCGTTCTCGGCATGGGCATAGGCACGCTGCTGGAGCCGAAAGGCGCGCTCGATTTCGGCAATGCCGGCACCGGTTCGCGCCTGATGATGGGGGTTATCGGCGGTCACCCGATCACGGCGACCATCGACGGTGATGCCTCGCTCAGAAAGCGCCCGATGGGCCGCATCCTCGATCCCCTGAAGAAAATGGGCGTCGAGGTGATCGCCGCCGCAGAGGGCAATCGCTGCCCGCTGACGATTCGCGGCGCGAAAGACTGCATCCCGATCGAATACCAGACGCCGGTTGCCTCGGCGCAGATCAAATCCGCCGTGCTGTTTTGCGGCCTCAACGCGCCGGGCGAGACAACCGTGATCGAGGCGGAAGCCAGCCGCGATCATACCGAAAAGATGCTCGCCTATTTCGGTGCCGAGATCACCAGTGTGCCGCATGGTCCGCACGGCCGCCGCGTCACGCTGAAGGGCCGGCCCGAACTCACCCCGCGCCCGATTGTGGTGCCGGCGGACCCGTCCTCGGCGGCGTTCCCGATGGTGGCAGCGCTGATCGTGCCGGGATCGGAGGTTGTGGTCCGTTCGGTGATGATGAACCCCTTGCGCATTGGCCTCATCACCACGCTCAAGGAAATGGGCGCGGATATCACCGAACTCGAACGCCGCATCGAAGGCGGCGAAGAGGTCGCGGATTTGCGCGTACGGCACTCGGCCCTCAAGGGCGTGCATGTCCCCGCCGAGCGCGCGCCCTCAATGATCGACGAATACCCGGTTCTCGCTGTTGCGGCGGCCTTTGCGACCGGCGAGACCCGTATGAACGGCCTCAAGGAACTGCGCGTGAAAGAAAGCGATCGCCTCGCAGCCGTGGCCGATGGTCTGGCCGCGAATGGCGTTGCGCATGAGATCGTCGGCGATGATCTCGTCGTTTCCGGACGCGGCAAGCCCGCGAAAGGCGGCGGGCTGGTCGCGACGCACATGGATCACCGCATCGCCATGAGCTTTCTTGTGATGGGGCTCGCGTCGGAAAAGCCCGTGCAGGTCGATGATACGAGCTTCATTGCGACGAGCTTCCCGGATTTCGTGCCGCTGATGACGAGGCTCGGAGGGTCTCTCTCGTGAGTGCGGGTCTGATCGGGAGAAGTCTGATCATCGCAGTGGATGGCCCTGCCGCCTCCGGCAAGGGGACGCTGGCCAAGCGTCTCGCGACGCATTTCGCGCTGCCCGCGCTCGATACCGGCCTTCTCTATCGCGCAGTCGGCCAGAAAATGCGCGACGAAGGCCATGATCTCGATGACGCCACAGCCGCGACGGCCATCGCGCGGCGGTTCGAGGCCGCTTGGCTGGCGGATGAGCGGTTGCGTGAACGTCTCGCTGGGGAGGCCGCAAGCCGCGTGGCCAAGGTGAATCCGGTGCGCGAAGCCTTGCGGGATTTCCAACAGAGCTTTGCCCATCAGCCCGGCGGCGCGGTGCTTGACGGTCGCGATATCGGCACCGTGATTGCACCGGATGCTGATGCCAAGCTCTGGATCGACGCCGATGTCGCCGTGCGCGCGGGCCGCCGCTTCCGCGAACTCACCAGCCGGGGCGAGGCGGTCACTGAGGCTGATATTCTCGCGGACCTTGTGGCGCGTGATGCGCGTGATGCACCCAACATGGTCATCGCGGATGACGCAACGCGGATCGACACCAGTCACCTCGGGATCGAGGAGGCTTTCGCTGCGGCGCTAGCTGCTGTGCTGAAAGCGAGCGGTGCACAGCATGGGTAAAACAGGAATGCCGCCTGCGACGGGTCTGTTTCTCGGTGCCAATATTCTGGCGTTCATTGCGCTTTTTGCGGCGCAAGGCGGGCCGGACATGTCGCCGCGTCTGATCGTCGAATTCGGTGGTCTGGTGCCGCTGCAATGGCTCGACGGGCAATATTGGCGCCTTCTGAGCTATGGTTTCCTGCATTTTTCGCTGATGCATATTACCGTCAACGCGATCTGCCTGCTCGCCTGGGGCGTGCCGTTGGAGCGGATGATGGGCTCGGCACGGCTGGCCTTTCTCTATCTAGGCTCGGTCATTATCGCTGGCGCCGGCTCGATCCTGATGCGGACAGGGCCGTTTGTCAGCGCCGGGGCCTCGGGCGGTGTCTCGGGTCTCCTTGGCGCGCTGTTCCTGCTTTATGTGCTACGGAAAATCGCGATGCCGGGATCGTTCTTCGCGATCAACATCGGCCTCAACATTGCTGTGGCGCTCTTTACGCCGGGCATTGATTGGCAAGCCCACCTGGCCGGGTTTCTCGGCGGCATGGTGCTGGTGGGGCTGATGATCGTCGCCTCAAAGCTCCGCCGGGCTTGAGGGGTTTTCCGGAGCGGCACCCTCGGCATCCGGCTCATAACTCAGGATATCGCCGGGCTGGCAGTTGAGTGCCGCGCAGATCTTTGAGAGCGTTTCGAAGCGGATGCCCTTCACCTTACCGGATTTGAGAAGCGAGAGATTGACCTCGCTGATGCCGATTCTCTCGGCAAGTTCGCGGGATTTCATCTTGCGGCGGGCCAGCATGACATCAAGCAGGACAATGATCGCCATCCGGCTCTCCTTCAGACAAACCCGCGATTCTCATCCGCGATCCGTGCGCCTTCGCCAATGACATGCGCGAAGGCCAGCACGAAGAGGCCGAAGAGCACGATGATCACATCCGTTGTGGAGAGCGAAATCAGAAGCTGACGCTGCCCTTCCGGATTACCAAAAGTGAGCGCCAGCGCGAGCAGCGTGCGCTCCAGCATTGAGATCGCACCGCCCGCGATGATCAGCCAGCCGATGGTAGAGAGCCGCCGCGCATTACCCTGATCAAGAATCACGCCGAGCGAGAACCGCCGGAACAGTGCCCTGACCTGCACCGCGATCACGCCAAAGAGCACTAGTCCCGGCAGGAAGGCGAAGAAAAGCCGGAGGCGAACGCCATTCATCGCGATGTTCTGCGGCGTGCAGGCATCGCCCAGGCCGATAAAGGAACTGATCGTCCGCGGCATCATCACCGAATAGATCGAACCGCCAATCGCCAGCAGCACGCCAAACGCCACGGTCCAGGACACAGCACCGGCAATTCGTCGCAGGGAGGCGTGGATGGGGGCAAGTGCGCTGGCGGGGTACTCGCGAAAAATCTGGCTCGTCATGATCTTTCCTTATTGCTATTCGAATTAAATTTAATGTAATACATAAAAAATATTACGTCAAGAGTGAGTGAGTCATGCCCCGTAGATTCAGCCTTCCGCGCCTTTGTGCTTTTTCGGCATCGATCGTCCTTTCCGGTTGCGGCCATGTGCCTGTGACCTCTCTGCTGGCAATGTCCCGCATCAATTTCGAGACGACCGATATTGCGGCGATGCGCGCGGCCTTGCGAATCCCCACGGCTTATCAGGCCCGTGAAAACCGCATGATCGTCGAGATTACCCAAGAGGGGAAACCGCCGCATCGCTCCGAATTCGCACTTGAGCGCGTGACCAGTGCAAGCGAACTCTCGCTGATCGGATCCGAGAAGCGGGCGGGGACGGAGCTGGTTGTTTACAAGCTCCCGGACCCCATGGTCGCGAAGTTCGAGGAGATGCGGACCGAGGCCCGCAAGGCCAAGGAGGAGAAGCGCAAGGGCTCGCTGACTATCAAGCTCGAGCCGGATTTTTGTTATGTTGCGGAGCCGCCGAAGGGCAGTCTTGTCTTCTCCACCTACCTTCGTACCTCCGAAACCCGGAGCTATGTGGCGGTCCTTCAGGATCTTGACGGCTTCAGCCAGCCTGAATTTGCCGAGAAAATCCGCGTCATGCCGAAATGCTGATGCGCGAATTCCGTGTTTTCCGGTAGTTTTGCTTGCTGTAGGGCGTGTTTTTTGGTAACCGCCAGCACGCTTCATTCGCTTACCCCTGCTTGCAGGGCCAGTGAAGAAGCAGATTGACGTCTCGACCCGCCGGTTTTCGCGCCGGCAGCCCCTTACGGGGTGACATTCCCGCAAAACGGAATGGCTGGTGGGCCAAGGCGGAACCCAACCCAATATGCCGGTGTGACAGCCCTGCCAACAGGGCGCTTTCGGAGTTTTAATGGCCTCTAACCATAACCCCAGCCGCGAGGATTTCGCGGCGCTCCTCGAACAGTCCTTCCTCTCTGCCGATACGGCCGAGGGTTCGGTGATCACCGGTACGGTCGTCGCCATCGAAAAGGACGTCGCCGTCATTGATATCGGCCTGAAGACGGAAGGCCGCGTCGCACTCAAGGAATTCGCGGGTCCGAACAAGGATCAGGTTCTGAAGGTCGGCGACAAGGTCGAAGTTTATCTCGAGCGCGTCGAGAACGCGATGGGCGAAGCGGTCATCAGCCGCGACAAGGCCCGCCGTGAAGAGAGCTGGGTTCGCCTGGAGAAGGCCTACGAAGCCAAGGAAAAGGTTTCGGGCACCATCTTCAACCAGGTCAAGGGTGGCTACACCGTCGATCTCGATGGCGCCGTGGCGTTCCTGCCGCGCTCCCAGGTCGACATCCGTCCGATCCGCGATGTGGGCCCGCTCATGGGCGTCCTGCAGCCGTTCGAAATCCTGAAGATGGACCGCCGCCGCGGCAACATCGTCGTCTCGCGCCGTACGGTTCTCGAAGAGACCCGCGCTGGCCAGCGTCAGGAACTGGTTTCGAACCTCGAGGAAGGCCAGATCATCGACGGCGTGGTCAAGAACATCACCGATTACGGTGCGTTCGTTGATCTCGGCGGCATCGATGGCCTGCTCCATGTCACCGACATCGCCTGGCGCCGCGTCAACCACCCGACCGAGGTGCTGACGGTGGGCCAGACCGTGAAGGTCAAGATCGTCAAGATCAACCAGGAAACCCATCGCATCAGCCTCGGCATGAAGCAGCTGCAGGGCAATCCTTGGGAAGGCATCGAGGCGAAGTACCCGGTCGAGGGCAAGTTCACCGGCCGTGTCACGAATATCACCGATTACGGTGCATTCGTTGAGCTGGAACCGGGCATCGAAGGCCTGATCCACGTCTCGGAAATGAGCTGGACCAAGAAGAACGTCCATCCGGGCAAGATCCTCTCGACCTCGCAGGAAGTCGAAGTTCAGGTTCTCGAGGTCGATCCGACCAAGCGCCGCATCTCGCTCGGCCTGAAGCAGACGCTTCAGAACCCGTGGGAGAGCTTCGTTGATCGTCATCCGATCGGCACGCTTGTCGAAGGCGAAGTCAAGAACAAGACCGAGTTCGGTCTCTTCGTGGGCCTCGAAGGCGATGTCGACGGCATGGTTCACCTGTCGGATCTCGACTGGAACCGTCCGGGCGAGCAGGTCATCGACGAGTTCAAGAAGGGCGACATGGTCAAGGCCATCGTGCTCGACGTCGATGTCGACAAGGAGCGCATCAGCCTCGGTGTGAAGCAGGTTCAGGGCGATCCGTTCGCGGACGCTGGCGACACCATCCGCCGTGGCGGTGTTGTGACCTGCGAAGTCATCGAAGTGAAGGATGGCGGCCTCGAAGCCAAGATCGTCGGCTCGGATCTCACGACCTTCGTGAAGCGTGCTGAACTCGCGCGTGACCGTATGGATCAGCGTCCGGACCGTTTCGCCACCGGCGAGAAGTTCGATGCCCGCGTGATCCTGTTCGACAAGAAGGCCCGCAAGGTCCAGGTGTCGATCAAGGCGCTCGAAATGGCCGAAGAGAAGGAAGCGATGCAGCAGTACGGTTCGGCCGACTCTGGCGCGACCCTCGGCGACATCCTCGGCGCGGCGCTCAAGAAGGCCAAGTAAGCCTTCACGGCCGAATATGGCTTTCTGGCACTGCCGGAAATTTGGAAAGGGCGGCCTTCGGGTCGCCCTTTTTCTTGTGGGGTTACGCGGCGCGATGCGCAAAAGCCCATTCTTCCGGGAGCATCGGAATGCGATAACAGGCGCAGACTGGAAAAAGGGCTTCTCCGATGCGCGTTCATATTCTCGATGACTGGTTCGATACGCTTCGCCACCTGCCGTGTTTCGCGCGTCTTGAGGGGCACGAGGTCACGGTGTGGAACGATCACGTCGAGGATATCACGGTGCTCGCCGAACGGCTGAAGGACGCCGAGGTGCTGGTGCTGTTCCGTGAACGGACGCCGATCACCGCCGCGCTTCTCGCCAGGCTCCCGAAGCTCAGGCTGATTTCCCAGCGCGGGGTGTATCCGCATGTCGATGTCGCGGCCTGTACGGCGCAGGGCGTGCTGTTCTGCTCGAACACGCAGGCCGGCTCGCCCTCCTACGCGACAGCCGAACTCACCTGGGCGCTGATTCTGGCCGCGATGCGCCAGTTGCCGCAACAGATGGCGTCGCTCAAGGCCGGGAAATGGCAAATGGGCGTTGGCAAGACGCTGCGCGGGCGCACCCTTGGCCTCTTTGGCTATGGCAAGATCGCCGGCGCCGTTGCCACTTATGCCCATGCTTTCGGCATGAAAGTCATCTGCTGGGGCTCGGAAGAAGGGCGCGAACGGGCGCGTGCGGCGGGCCTCTCTATCCCGGAATCGCGCGCGGCGTTCTTTAGCGAAGCGGATGTGGTGAGCCTCCACGTCCGGTTGACGCCGGCCACGCGCGGTATGATCGACGCGACGGATTTTGCCGCGATGAAGCCCGGTTCGGTCTTCGTGAACACCTCCCGCGCGGGTCTTGTTGCGCCCGGAGCTATGCTTGCCGCACTGGATGCCGGGCGACCGGGGATGGCGGCGGTCGATGTTTTCGAAACCGAGCCGCTGGCCGATGCAGCAGATGCCTTCATCAACCACCCGGCCGTCATCGCGACACCGCATATCGGCTTTATCACGGAAGATGACCTTGAGGAGCAATTCGCCGATGCCTTTGCGCAGGTCGCGGCCTACGCGGCAGGCGCCCCCATCGCGATGATCAACCCGGAGGTCTGGCAGAAGCGGTGAGCCGGTTGCTATCAGTCGTCCGCCATATTCTGTGACCAGCGCTGCATTCGGGCTGACGTTGGCCAACTTGCACCCTATAAACGGGGCATGAGCGAGAACCCTTCAGCCGAATCCGCCGCGCCCCGCGTCCGCCAGCCCGGACCGGGAGACCATGTCATCCTTGTCGATGGCTCGTCCTTTGTCTTTCGGGCCTATTTCCAGTCGATCCGGCAGGACCAGCGTTACAATTATCGTTCCGATCGGTTGCCTACAGGAGCCGTGCGCATTTTTGCCACCAAGCTGATCCAGTTCATCCGCGAGGGAGCGCGTGGCAAGAAGGCGACGCATCTCGCGATGATCTTCGACAAGAGCGAAGACAGCTTCCGCAAGGCGCTTTATCCCCTCTACAAGGCGAACCGCTCTGATCCGCCCGATGACCTCATTCCGCAGTTTCCTTTGATGCGCGCCGTGGTGCGCGCTTTCGGCTATGAGCCGGTGGAAATGGCGAAATACGAGGCCGATGATCTCATCGCGACCTACGCCGGCCAGGCCGTGCGTGCAGGCGCGGAAGTCACCATCGTCTCGGCTGACAAGGATCTGATGCAGCTCATCGAGCCCGGCGTTGTCATGTACGACCCGGCCTCGGGCGAGCGCGAGGAACGCCTGATCGGCGAAGCCGAGGTGCGCGATTACTTTGGCGTCGGGCCGGAGCGAGTGGTCGATGTGCAATCGCTCGCAGGCGATTCGACCGATAATGTGCCCGGCGCGCCGGGAATCGGCGTCAAGACGGCGGCGCAACTCATTGAGGAATACGGTGATCTGGAAACGCTGCTCGCCCGCGCGGGTGAGATCAAGCAGCCCAAGCGCCGCGAAACCCTCACCAACCCGGAGAATGTCGAGAAAATCCTGATCTCGAAGCAGCTCGTGACGCTGGTGCGCGATGTGCCGGTGGAGCACGCTCTTGAAACGCTGGTCGCGCATGAGCCGAAGGGCGCCGAGGCCGTGGCCTTCCTCAAGGCGATGGAGTTCACGACACTGACAAAACGCGTTGGTGACCTTTACGGCGTTGATGTCGAGAAAATCGCCGCTGATCCCGCCTATGCCAAGGGCGCTTCGGGCGCGGAACCGCCCGCCCAAGCCACGATCAAACAGGTTGGTGAAGGCTCTCAGGCCGAGGCGATCATTGTCGCGGAAGGCGGTGTGGCGACTGGTCCAGCAGCGCTGGCCGCGACACGTCTTGCCGCGCTCCGCGCCATGCCGGTAAAATTCGAGAACTATGAGACAGTCGGGACGCTCAAGGACCTTGAACGCTGGATCGCCGCCGCGCGCGAAAAAGGCGTTGTCGCCTTCGATACCGAAACCAATTCGCTCGATAGCCAGCAGGCCGATCTTGTCGGTTTGTCGCTGAGCACCGAACCGGGCAGCGGCGCCTATGTGCCGCTCCAGCATCGCTCGGGTGAGGGGCTTTTCGATAGCGGCATCACGGCGGGGCAAATCCCGCTGCGTGACGCGCTTGCGGCCATCAAGCCGCTTTTGGAGGACGATGCTGTCCTCAAGATTGGCCAGAACATCAAATTCGATCTCAATGTGATGCGCCAGCATGGCGTCAACATCACGCCGGTCGATGACACCATGCTGATGTCCTATGTGCTCGATGCTGGACGGCACAATCACGGCATGGATGAGCTTTCGACGCTCCATCTTCACCACAAGCCGATCCCGTTTTCGGAAGTCGCGGGCAAGGGCAAGGCGATGGTGACCTTCGATCAGGTGCCGATCGACAAGGCGAGCGCTTACGCGGCGGAAGATGCCGATATCACGCTGCGGCTCTGGCTGGCGCTGAAGCCCCGCCTTCCCGCTGAAGGCATGACCAGCGTGTATGAGAGCCTCGAGCGCGGCATGCCCGATTGCCTCGCGAAAATGGAAGCGCGCGGCATTGCGATTGACCGGCAAATCCTCTCCCGCCTTTCAGGCGAATTCGCGCAAGGTATGGCTAGGCTCGAAAGCGAGATCCATGCGCTTGCGGGCGAGAGCTTCAACCTCGGGTCCCCCAAGCAGCTCGGCGATATCCTCTTCGGCAAGATGGCGCTGCCCGGCGGCAAGAAGACCCCCACCGGCGCCTGGGCCACCGGGGCGGATGTGCTCGAAGAACTTGCAGCGCAAGGCCATGATTTCCCCGCCCGCCTTCTCGAATGGCGGCAGATGCAGAAGCTGAAATCGACCTATACCGATGCGCTGCCGACCTATGTGAACCCGAAAACCGGGCGCGTGCACACCTCATTCTCGCTTGCCTCGACGACAACGGGGCGGCTCGCCTCCTCGGAGCCGAATATCCAGAACATTCCGGTGCGCAACGAGATGGGGCGGAAGATCCGCACGGCCTTCGTCGCCGAGCCGGGCCGGTTGCTGATCTCGGCCGATTACAGCCAGATCGAATTGCGCATCCTCGCGCATGTCGCGGAAATTCCGCAGCTTCGGAAGGCCTTCGCCGAGGGCATTGATATCCACGCGATGACGGCTTCTGAGATGTTCAACGTACCGCTTTCCGAAATGACGGGCGAAATCCGCCGTCGCGCCAAGGCAATCAACTTCGGTATCATCTACGGCATTTCGGCCTTTGGCCTCGCGAACCAGCTCTCGATTCCGCGCGAGGAAGCGGGCGCCTACATCAAGAAGTATTTCGAGCGCTTCCCCGGCATCAAGGACTACATGGAAGCGATGAAGGCCAAGGTTCGGGCGGATGGCTACGTCGAGACCATCTTCGGGCGGAAGTGCCATTTCCCCGGCATCACCTCGAAAAACCCGTCCGAGCGCGCCTTTGTCGAACGCGCGGCGATCAACGCACCGATTCAGGGCTCGGCGGCGGATATCATCCGCCGGGCGATGCTCAGGATGGACGATGCGCTTGCCGCGAAGGGGCTAAGCTCAACCCTGATGCTGCTTCAGGTGCATGATGAACTGGTGTTCGAGACGCCGGAGGCCGAGGCCGAGAAGGCGATCCCGGTGATCGCCAAGGTGATGGAAGAAGCCCCGCATCCCTTGATGCAGCTCCGCGTGCCGCTCAAGGTCGATTCTCGCGCCGCAAAGAACTGGGACGAGGCGCATTGAGGGCTTTCACAGCACTCTTGTGCGTTATCCCCGTCACACCACCTCATCCGTCCAGACCTTGAAACTCTTCAAGGTGTTGACGCCGAAGGTTGTGGTGATCGCGACATCTGCGGCGTCGCGCCCGCGGGCGATCAGCACCCGGCCCATGCGCGGGGTGTTGTTGCGCGGGTCGAACATCTGCCATTCGCCGCCGATATAGGCTTCGAACCACGCCGCAAAATCTCCTGCTGCATGCGGCAGGGGCGTGCCGATATCGCTGAGATAGCCGGTGCAATAGCGCGCCGGAATGTTGAGCGCGCGGCAGAAGGCGACCGCGAGATGTGCATAATCGCGGCAGACCCCGCGCCGGTCCTCATAGGCCTGCGAGGCCGAGCGGCCCACCGAGGCGTGTTCGTAACCGAAGGCGATGTGGTTGTGCACGAAGTCGCACACGGCCCGCACCCGACCGAGACCGGGCTCGGCGGTGCCAAACAGCGTCCACGCCAGATCGAGCAGCCGGTCGCAATCACAGAAGCGGCTCGCGAGCAGGAACACCAGCGCATCGTCCGGCAAATGCTCGACGCCGACCTGCCAGCCCTTGGTCACAGCGGGATCGGGCAGGCCGCTGTCGCGCACCTCGAAGTCCGAGGAGATCATGAACGCTCCCGCCGGCGCAACAAGGCGCGTGCACCAGTTGCCGAAGCTGTCACGATAGCCCGAGAGTGGTACGGAAGGATTGACGACGATGTGATCCGGCACCGCCAGATCAGAGACCCGGCTGAAATGCACGTTGAGCATCAGCATCAGCGGGGTGGGTTGGGGAAAGTCGTAGTGCAGCTCGTAACCGGCGCGCAGTTTCACGGATTTCCAGACTTGTTCTGGCTTAGCCGGGCTCAACCTCGAAGGGGTTTGGCGTCGTCGTCACGCACACAGCGAAGTGCCCGCATCCTGCGTAGCACAGTTTCACCCGCAGACCGGTGCGAAATCCATCACCTTCGGCAGGCTATGCCGATCCGCGACCAGCACCGAGCCTTGCGGCAAGGCGTTCCACACGCCCTTGCGCTCGTCCCAGGGCTCGGAGACGACGTGAAGGCCATTGGCATCGTGGCGCCAGTAAAGCGTGGGCGCCTTGTCATCGCAGGCCCAACGGAAGGCATAAAGCGTATCGCCGTTGGTGAAGGCCGCAGCAAAACGCAGCGCTTCCGAGATATCCGCGCTGCGCGTGATACTGCGGACGGTGCTCAGCACGGAGGTGAAGGCCTTGACGGCGTCCGTCGCAGCACCGCGTGCCAGCGCCGCTAGGAAAATCGCTTCCGAATCGGTCGTGCCATGGCGATGCACATAGAGCGTATCGGGGATCAGGTTTTCGATCTGGCGGCGAACGTGCGTGTAACCACCGATCTGGCCATTGTGCATGAACAGGTTGGTGCCATGCGTGAAGGGGTGGCAATTCGCTCGCGCGGTCGCGGTGCCGGTCGCCGCGCGGACATGTGCGAAAAACAACGGGGAGCGCACCTGCTGGCAGATCGAAAGCAGGTTGTCATCCGACCATGCAGGCCTGAGATCGCGGTAGATGCCGGGCTCGGGCCGTTCGCCATACCAGCCGAGGCCGAAGCCATCGCCATTGGTGGCGGTTTTCGCCTCCGTCGCATGGATCGACTGGTGAATCAGCGAATGACAGGGCTTGGAGACCACGCTCTCCAGCAAGACGGGTTGACCCTGATAGGCAAGAAACCGGCACATCGGAGAATTTCTCTGTTTATCGCGAATAAGTCAGAAAGAAATTTCTAACTATCATTATCAATCAGAAAAATGAACCGTCTATGAAGAGCTTATGCACCTCAAAGCGCATGAGGTTGCCTCGCGGCGCTTTTGCCTTAGATACGGAAGCGAACAAAAACGCCGGCCTCGCGGGGGATAGAATGCAGAAAATTGCCGTTGCGCTCCTCGCGCTTGTTGCCGCCACGCCTGCTTTTGCGGCCGAAGGACTTGATGGCAAGGGGCTTTCCCTCTTCTGGGCGCTGCCGTTCGTCGGCCTCCTACTGACCATCGCGACAGGTCCGATGCTGTTCCATCGCCTCTGGCATGATCATTACGGCAAGATCGCCGCCGGCTGGGCGTTGCTGACGGTGTTGCCACTCGCGTTTTCTAAAGGAGCCGGCATCGCCATGGAAGCGGTGCTGCACACCATGCTGCTCGAATACGTGAGCTTCATCGTGCTGCTCTTCGCTCTCTATACCGTGGCGGGCGGCATTCTCGTTGCCGGGAACCTGCGTGGCACGCCTGCGGTCAACACCGGCATTCTCGCGATTGGCACCGTGCTCGCGAGCCTTGTCGGCACCACCGGTGCCTCGATGATCCTGATCCGCCCGCTGATCCGCGCCAACGATGATCGCACGCATACGGTGCATCTCGTGGTTTTCTTCATCTTTCTCGTCTCGAACATTGGTGGCTCGCTGACCCCTCTGGGAGACCCGCCGCTGTTCATTGGCTTCCTGCGCGGTGTCGATTTTTTCTGGACGACGAAAACCCTGCTGCCGGAGACCATGCTGGTCAGCGCCGGTCTGCTCATGATTTTCTACGTCTGGGACGGCATTCTGATGCGCAAGGAAGCGGGACGCCCGCACCCGAAGGACAAGACGCCGGACCGCGCCATCCAGCTCTATGGTTTGCCGAATGTCGCGCTGATGGGCGCAATCATCGTGGCGATTCTTGCCGCCGCAGCATGGAAGCCCGGTGTCTCGATCCACTTCCCCGGTGGTCACCTCGACCTGCAGAATGTCGCGCGTGATGTCGTTCTGTTGGTGATTGCGCTGATCTCGCTTGCCATCACCCCGAAACCCGTCCGGGCCGGGAATGATTTTAACTGGGGGCCGATCGCCGAGGTCGCCAAGCTCTTCGCGGCGATCTTCCTCTGCATGATCCCGGTTCTGGCGATCCTTGCTGCCGGAAAGCAGGGCGCACTGGGCCCGTTGGTCGCTATGGTCTCGAACGCCGACGGCAGCCCGAACAATACGGCGTATTTCTGGCTCACAGGCCTCCTCTCGGCCTTCCTCGATAACGCGCCGACCTATCTCGTGTTCTTTCAGCTCGCAGGTGGCGATCCCGCGCAGCTCATGGGGCCGCTTGGTCTCACGCTGAACGCGATTTCCGCCGCGGCCGTCTTTATGGGCGCGCTGACCTACATCGGGAATGCACCGAACCTCATGGTCGCGGTGATCGCGCGCGATATGGGCGTCAAAATGCCAGGCTTTTTCGGTTACATCGGCTGGTCTTTTGGCATCCTTGGCCCGCTGTTGGTGCTGGTCTGGTGGTTCAAGTTCACGATGTGAATTGCACCGCCTTGCGGATCCCGCAGGCAGCCCTGTGGCGGGAGCATGAGAGATGTCGGTCCGTCAGGCCCTTTTCGCTTGACGTGGCGCGCCTGTGTTCGTTTGTTCTCTCCCGAAAGAATAATAAGTTGCGGGGGCGACAATGCATTCGAGTGGCGCGGGCCAGATCCTCTTCGGCATGAACCCGATGTGGGTTTCCACCATCGTTCTGCTGGTGACCTATGCGGTGATCATCACCGAGAAAATCAATCGCTCGACGATTGCGCTTCTGGGCGCCGGCGCGATGATCCTTGTCGGGGTGCTCGATCAGGAAAAGGCGATCAAGGGCATCGATTTCAACACCATCGGCCTCCTTGTCGGCATGATGATTCTGGTCTCGATCTCGCGTCGCTCCGGCATTTTCCAGTATCTGGCAGTGTGGTCGGCGCAGAAGGCCAATGCCAGCCCGGTGGGTATTCTGATCCTGCTGCAAATCTGCACCGCGGTGCTCTCGGCGCTCCTCGATAACGTCACAACAGTGTTGCTGGTTGTGCCGGTAACGATCGCGATCTGCCGCCAGTTGAAAGCGCCGGCCTATCCGTTCCTGTTTGCCGAGATTTTCGCCTCGAACATCGGCGGTACGGCCACCCTGATTGGCGATCCGCCGAATATCCTGATCGGCTCTCAGGTTGGCCTGACCTTTAACCAGTTCGTTGTACATTTGACCCCGGTGATCATTGTCGTGATGGCGGTTCAACTCGTCATGATCCACCTCGTCTGGGGCAAGTCGATGACCGCGACGGCCGAGGACAAGGCCCGCGTGATGGAGCTTTCCGCCCATTCCACCATCGCGGATTGGCTGCTGCTCAAGCAGTCAGTGGTCGTGATCGCCGCGGTGATCCTCGGCTTCATTTTCGCGCGCCAGCTTCACCTCGAACCCGCCACGGTGGCGATGGGCGGCGCCGCTGTCCTGATGATGCTCGACAACTGGTCGCATCACGGCGAGGCTGAATCCAAGAAGGTCCACGAGACCTTTCAGGATGTCGAATGGATCACGATTTTCTTCTTCGTCGGCCTGTTCGTCGTCGTCTATGGCGTCGAAACCGGCGGCCTCTTGAAGATGCTCGCGGAAAAGACCGTCGCGCTGACCGGCGGCGATCTCGCCAAAACCGGTTATGTCATCCTCTGGTCATCCGCTGTACTCTCGGCCATCGTCGACAACATTCCGTTTGTCGCGACGATGATCCCGTTGATCAAATCGATGGCTCCATCCTTCGGCGGTCCTGACAAGATCGAGGCGCTGTGGTGGTGCCTTTCGCTCGGAGCTTGCCTCGGCGGCAACGGCACGCTGATCGGCGCCTCTGCGAACCTCACAGTCGCTGGCATCGGCGATCGCGAGGGCGTGCCGTTCAGCTTCGTGACCTACACGCTCTACGCCTTCCCGATGATGCTCGTCTCGGTGGCGATCAGCCACGTCTATGTGTGGTGGCGGTATTTCTGAGGCTCATGGGTCATTGCGAGCGAATGCGAAGCAATCCAGCTCTGGTTTTTCCGGATTGCCACGCTGAGGCTAAAGCTCCTGCGCGCAATGACGTTCAAGGCTTTATCCCAGCTTCGCCGGCTTCTCGCCACCCAAAGCCCAATCGACGAGCTGGATGGTATGAACCACCGGCACGGACTGCTGGCTCTTCAGGGATAGCTGCCGCTCCTCGAAGCCAAGTCCGATCTGGCTGATGCAGCCGAGATTGCCGGTCGCGACAACATCGGGCGACAGGCGCGCGATGTTTTTCGTCTTGCGCGCGCGGAGGCGACCGGAAATCTCCGGCTGAAGCATGTTGTAGGTGCCGGCCGAACCGCAACAGATATGCCCTTCCGGCACGTCCTTCACCTTGAAGCCGAGCGCCTTGAGCACTGTCTTCGGCGCATCCGTGATCTTCTGCCCATGCTGCATCGAGCAGGCGGAATGATAGGCGACAGTCATGCCGGTCTGGAGGGTCGGGGTCAGGTCCAGCGTCGCGAGATACTCGGTGATGTCTTTGGCAAGGCTCGAAACCTTTGCCGCTTTGGCTGCATAGGCCGGATCGTCGCGGAACATGAAGCCATAGTCCTTGATCGTCGTCCCGCAGCCTGAGGCGGTGATAATGATCGCATCGAGCCCTTGCTCGATCTCCACCGTCCAGGCGTCGATCAGCTTGGCCGCCTGCGCGTGGCTGGCTTTCTCATGGCCCATGTGATGCACGAGCGCCCCGCAGCACCCCTCGTTTTTCGGCAGCACGACTTCGACGCCGAGGCGGGTCAGCACCCGGATCGTTGCCTCATTGATTTCCGGCGCGAGCACCGGCTGGGCACAACCGGAGAGCAGTGCGACACGACCTTTCTTCGCTCCCTTTGCAGGAAAGTTCGCTGGGCCTTCCATCGAAGAGCGGTTCGGCACAGCTTTCGGCGCCAGCGCAAGCATCGCGCCGAGCTGCTTGCCGAGGACCGGCAGTTTCTCGACCAACGGCTTCAGAGGCCGCGCCAGCACAGAAGCGAAAATCGCGGCGCGGAAGCGCTTTGGGTAGGGCAGGAGATTGGCGAGCAACCCGCGCATCAGTTTCTGGTGGAAAGGGCGCTTGTAGGTCGCCTCGATGTGTGCACGGGCATGATCGACGAGGTGCATGTAATGCACGCCCGAGGGGCAGGTCGTCATGCAGGAGAGGCAGGAAAGGCAACGATCCACATGGGTCACGACCTCTTTCGTCGCTGCCTCGCCGCTCTCGAACATCTTCTTGATGAGGTAGATGCGTCCACGCGGGCTATCGAGTTCATCGCCAAGTTCGAGATAGGTCGGGCAAGTGGCGGTGCAGAACCCACAATGGACGCAGGTGCGCAGGATCTTCTCGGAAGCCTGCATGGCGGGATCGGCCAGGGCCGCGAGGGAGAAGTTGGTTTGCATGTCAGAACCTCAAACGCCCGCGTGCATCAGGCCGGGGTTAAACAGCCCGGCGGGATCGACCGATGCCTTGATCCGCTTCGTCAGTGCCGCGACAGCCGGTGCTTCCGGCTCGAAGACCGGCACGACAGCGCGAAGGGTATCCGGCGCCCGCAGCAGCGTCGCATAACCGCGCGCGGCCTTGGCCGCCTTGCGGATCATGCTTGCGCCGGCATCGCCATCAGCGGCGGTGGCGAGCCAGATCAGCCCACCGCCCCAATCGTAAAACGCTCGCGCCGCGCGGCATGCAGTGATCGCCGCGATCGCAGCGGGCGCCTCACTCGGCTTCACCGAAAGCCGCCAGATCACCTGATCGCGCGGTTCCGCGAGTGGTGCCGCATCACGGATCGCTGACCAGACCGAGGCACCAACCGCGTCACCGAGCCGCGAGAGCGCGCCATATTGGGCAAGAAGCTTGCCGAGCGCGTCAGTACGATAGGCGATGGAATCCGGAAAACCCTCGATGCGGAGATAGGTTCGTGCGCCTTCGCCACCCACGCCATCGGGGAGGTGGGCTGCGCCTGTGATCTCGAACGGTGAGGTGATGGCATCGGCCATGGCTCTGATCGCGCGCGGGTCGTCCAGCCCGGCAAGCACCAGCGTTGCTACCGTATCCGGCTTCGGCACCACCTTGAAGATCACCTCGGTGAGTAGTCCCAGCGTGCCCCACGCGCCCGCTTGAAGCTTCACGAGATCGAGCCCGGTGACGTTCTTCATCACCCGCCCGCCGGATTTGACGAGCTCGCCGCTGCCGTTGACGAAACGCACACCGATCAGGCTGTCGCGGCATCCACCTGCCCAGATGCGGCGCGGCCCTGCGATATTGCCGGCCGCTACAGCGCCAATTGTTGGCGAACCGTTCGTTCCGTACAGCAGGCGGAAATCGGCTGGCTCGAAGGCGAGCATCTGGCCCTTGGCGTCGAGCGTGGCCTCAATTTCGGCCAAAGGCGTGCCGGCCCATGCGCCGATCACCATTTCGGAGGGTTCATAGAGGGTGATGCCCCGGAGTTTCGCGGTCGAGACCGTCACACCGGCCTGAGCCGGGCGCCCGACGCCACCGCGCGTGCCGCCACCCGCCACGCGGATCGGTATGCCCTCGGCCTTGGCCTGACGCACAAGCTCGGCGGCTGCCGTTTCATCGGTGGGCTGATGCATACCGGTGAGTGTCATCACGCAGCCTTTCCGTTCAGGGCGCCGTCTTCAACCGGCAACCGCCCCTCAAGCGGGAAGACCTTAGCCGGGTTCATCAGCCAACCGGGATCAAACGCGGCGCGGATTTTCATCTGCTGGTGCAGGTCCACTTCGTTGAACTGGTGGGTCATCAGATCGCGTTTCTCGATGCCGACACCGTGCTCGCCAGTCAGGCATCCGCCGACCTCGACGCAGAGCTTGAGGATGTCGTTACCCGCATCCTCAGCTTTCTGCGCCTCGACCGGATCGTTGCAGTTATAAAGGATCAGCGGGTGCAAATTGCCGTCACCCGCGTGGAACACATTTGCGACGCGCAAGCCGTAGCCCTTCACGATCTCGTCGATCCGTTTGAGCACGAAGGGGAGCTGCCCCGTGGGAATTGTGCCATCCATACAGATGTAATCGGCGATTCGGCCTGTCGCGCCGAAGGCCGATTTACGGCCTTTCCAGATCGCGGCGGTCTCAATCGCGGATTTGCTCTCCTTGACGGTTTTGACGCCATGCATCTTCGCGATCTCGACGATGCGCCCCAGCATCGCGTCCATCTCGGCGTCCGAACCCTCCACCTCGATGATCAAGAGCGCATCGACATCCATCGGGTAACCCGCGTGGGCGAAGGCCTCGCAGATATCGATCGCGGGCTTGTCCATGAATTCCATCGCGACCGGTACGATGCCCGCGCCGATGATGGCGGCGACGGCTTCGCCAGCCTGTTTGCTGGTTTCAAATCCGAAGAGCACCGGGCGGGCGCCCTCCGCCGCGCGGAGGATCCGAACGGTCGCTTCCGTCATGATACCGAGCTGTCCCTCCGAACCGCAGACGAGGCCGAGGAGATCATAACCCGGCGCATCCATCGCCTCGCCGCCGATCTCGACCACGGTGCCATCCATCAGCACCAGCGTCACGCCGAGGATATTGTTGGTCGTCACGCCATATTTCAGGCAATGCGCGCCACCCGAATTCATGCCGATATTGCCGCCGATGGTGCAGGCGAGCTGGCTCGAAGGGTCGGGTGCATAAAAGAAACCGTCTGCCGTGACTGCATTGGTGATCGCGAGATTGGTGACGCCCGGCTCAACGCGGGCAAGGCGGTTGGGATAATCGATCTCGAGAATGCGGTTCATCTTCGAGACGCCGATGACCACAGCATCTTCCTGGGGGATCGCGCCGCCGCAAAGGCTCGTGCCCGCGCCGCGCGGGATGACCGGTACGCCGTGGTCATGGCAGAAGGAAAGCACCGCAGAAACCTCTGCCGTATTGCGCGGCAGACAGACCGCCATCGGCATGCGGCGATAGGCGGTGAACGCATCGGTCTCGAAGGCCCGGCGTTCATCCTCGGAGGTCACGAGGCACTCCGGCGGCAGCAACCGTGCGAGCCCTTCGATGATAAGGTCGCGCCGTGCCAGAATACCGGCATCGGGGATCGGAAATGCGATGGCACTCATGAGGTGTCTCCCGCCCTTGGTTACTTCGACCGCTCCGGGTCGTATCGATGCGATCCTTAGCAGAGCCGCATCGTCGGCGCTAACACTAGCCGAGGAACAATCTGCTGGCAGCACCCCAAGAATAGCATGGCATCTGTTCCAAAAACGAATGGATGCGTTAGTTTGTTGCCATGGATAGATTGGGCGACCTCGATATTTTCTCCCGCGTGGCGACGACCGGCTCGATGAGCCAGGCAGCGCGTGATCTTGGCATGTCACCCCCGGTGATCTCCAAACGCATCAAACGGCTCGAAGAACGGCTCGGCACGCGGCTTTTGCAGCGCACGACGCGGCAAATCGCGCTCACCGATGCCGGGCGCGGTTTTCACGAGCGTGTGCTCGCCATTTTGGCCTCGGTGGAAGAAGCCGAAAACTGGGTTGCCCAGCGTGCCATGCTGGCACGCGGGCCTCTACGCATCTCGGCGCCGACCACCTTCGGGCGACTTCATGTCGCACCGCACCTCGTTCGTTTCATGGAGCGGTATCCGGAAATTTCACTCGATCTGTCGCTTTCCGACAGCTTCGTCGATGTTGTGGGGGATGGCTTTGATGTCGCGATCCGCATCGCCGATCTCGCTGACACCAGCCTTGTTGCGCGTCGCCTGGCACCGAACCATCGGGTGCTCTGCGCCACGCCGGATTACCTTGAAAAGCATGGCGCGCCGGCAACCCTCGCCGATCTCGTAAGCCACCGCTTGCTCGTTCATAACGCCGACCACTGGCGCCTTGAGGGGCCAGAAGGGGTCGTCACCGTGCCGGTAGCGAGCGCGATTGCGACCAATTCCAGCGAAGTGATCCGCGAGGCGGTGATCGCCGGGCTCGGTATCGCGCTGCGTTCGACATGGGATGTCGGGCCGGAGTTGCGCT
The DNA here is from genome assembly GCA_002256205.1 of Rhizobiales bacterium PAR1. Lineage (GTDB taxonomy): Bacteria > Pseudomonadota > Alphaproteobacteria > Rhizobiales > Beijerinckiaceae > Rhabdaerophilum. Next base: position 183,085 of record NKIW01000004.1, on the reverse strand, counting down.
CGAACAAGCTCACCATTGTACTGCCGCGCTATAGGGCAAGCCATCGGGTGGGAATCTACGCGGTGTATCCGTCAAGGCGCCATTTGCCGCAGAGAACCCGCGTGTTTATCGACTTCCTGCTGGAACTCTACGGCTCGGTGCCAAGTTGGGATCAGGGGCTTGTTCTGCCACCACCCTGACCAATGTTCATCTTGCAGTTATCGGTGCTTTGGCATAATCCGGGCACCGTCATATTCGCGAAAGGGAATACAATGCTTCGTCGTTCGGCACTCGCCGCTTTCTCGCTTCTTGTCGTTGGCGCTGCGCATGCGCAGGACGCTGAAGCTGGCAAAACCGTGTTCAACCAATGCCGCGCTTGCCATCAGGTTGGTGAAGGCGCGAAAAACCTTGTCGGCCCGCACCTCAATGGCCTGATCGGCCGCAAGTCCGGCACCGTTGAAGGCTACGCCTATTCGGAAGCCAACAAGGGCTCGGGCAAGACCTGGGACGAGGCGACCTTCAAGGATTACATCAAGGATCCGAAGGCTGCGATCCCCGGCACCAAGATGGCCTATGTCGGCCTGAAGGACGAGAAGAAGGTCGATGATCTCATCGCCTATCTCAAGACCTTCCCGGCCAAGTAAGCTAGCCGGCCAAGTAAGCACGCAGGTTCGGCTTTATTTCAGAAGGCGCGGAGCAATCCGCGCCTTTTTTATGCCGAAGGTCCCATCAAAGGGCCGATGCCGGTGTGAAAGGAATCAGCCCCTCAATTTCGCCGGATCGAGCTTCCGGACGAAGGCGAGCATCGCCGCAAGCGCGATATCCGCATCCTCAGGCGTGATCGATTCCGCCGGGTTGTGGCTGATGCCGCCCTTGCAGCGCAGAAACAGCATGCCCATCGGACAGAAGCCTTCAAAGCTCATGGCATCATGACCTGCGCCGGAGGGTAGCGCGATGGGCTCAAACCCAAGTCCGGTGATCGCCTCGGCGAGCCCCTGCTGGATTGCCGGATGGCATAGCGCCGCCTTGTCCTCGTAGCCGGAGGAGAGCGTAAGCGTCACGCCGCGCTTTTTCGCGATCGCTTCCAGTGCGGCCAGCACCTCTGCGACGCCGGCATTCCGGTCCTCGTCGTTCGGTGCCCGGAGGTCGAGGCTGAAGTTCACATCGCCGGGAATGACATTCACCGCGCCCGGTTGCGCGCCGATAATACCGACGGTCCCGACCATGCCCTTGCGGCCGTTGGCGATGCGTTCGACCGCGAGGATCATCTCGGCAGCGGCGGCAAGCGCATCATGGCGATAGGGCATCGGCACCGTGCCGGCATGGCCCGCTTCGCCTTTGATCGTGGCGGCAAAGCGCTGGATCGAAGCGATGGCCGTGACAACGCCGAGCGGCTGGTTCGCCGCTTCGAGTACCGGCCCTTGCTCGATATGGAGTTCAATGTAGGCCAGCACGTGTTTGGGATCACGTGCAATCGCGCCAATAGCCGCCGTATCGAGGCCGAAAGTCTCCATGGCCGCGCGCATGGTGATACCTTGCGCATCCGCGCCATCGAGTGCTGCCATGTTAAAGCGCCCGGCAACGGCACGCGAGCCAGACATGGTGATCGGGAAGCGCACGCCCTCTTCATCGCCAAAGGCAATGACTTCGATGGCGAAGGGGAGCGTTTCGCCAAGGCGGCGAAGCTCTTCCACCACGGCGAGGCCCGCGAGAACACCGAGATTGCCGTCGTATTTGCCGGCATCGCGCACGGTATCGATATGCGAGGCAATAATCAGCGCCGGCAGGCCCGGCGTTTTGCCTTCAAAGCGCGCCGAAATATTGCCGACCGCATCAAGTGAGGGCGTCAGGCCCGCTTCGCTGAACCAGCCCATCACCGTATCAACCGCTTTGCGGTGCGCGGTGGAAAGATAAAGCCGTGTCAGCTTGCCTGGCTCGTCGGTGTCGAGTGCAAGCTTTTCAAGCCGCTCCATCATCCGGGCCGTCGCGGGGAGGTTTGAAATCGACGTCATGGCAGGGGGACTCATGGCAAGACCTTACTGTTTGTCGAGACCTTATCGGTTGTTTTGGGCGATCCAGAGCGCCAGTACCTGCCGCTCCTCGAATGTGATCTCGGTGAGATTATTGGGCGGCATGGCGTGCGTGACCACCGCCTGAAGCGCAATCGCCTTGAGATGACGGGCATAGTCTTCCGACGTCTCCAGCTGAACGGCCTTGGGCGCGCTCAGAAGACCCTCGTAAACCGGCTGCGATGCATGGCACATAGAGCAGCGGGTTTGCAGGATTTCCGCCGCCGCAGAAGCGGCAGGCGGCGCCTTCGCGGCAACTTTCGTTTCCGCTTCAAGAAGGCTCACGCGTCCCGGCGCAGCTTGCCACGAAAGCCAGATCGCGACGGCCAGCGCGAGGATTGCCGCGCCCCAGTACCACCACGGCGCTTTGGTGTGATCGGCGTGCCAGTGGTTGAAGAAATGCCGGATGATCGCCCCGGCAAAAGTGATCAGCGCCACCAGCACCGGAATGATCGCGCTCGTCTGCGTCAGCGGATAGTGGTTCGAGATCATCAGGAAAACGACCGGCAGGGTCAGGTAGTTGTTGTGGATCGAACGCTGCTTGGCCTGCTTGCCGTATTTCGGATCGGGGGCTTGCCCTGCCAGAAGCGCGGCGATCACTTTCTTCTGGTTGGGGATGATGATGCGGAACACATTGCCGCTCATGAAGGTCGCCATCAGCGCGCCGGTATGGATCAACGCGCCGCGACCCGAGAACATTTTCGAATAGAAAAAGCTCATGCCGATAACGAACGCAAAGCCGAGAACCGCCAACAGGTTTTCGTTTTGGCCGAGCGGGGATTTGCACAGGAGATCATAGACAAACCAGCCCAGAACCAGCGAGCCAATGCCGATCGTCGCTGCCGCCATCGGGGTCAGCGGGCGCACGGCGGGATCGATCAGGAACAGCGCGCTCTGGGCATAATAGACCCAGCCGAGCAGGAAAAACCCGGACAGCCAGGTCGTATAGCTCTGCCACTTGTGCCAGGTGAGTTCCGCAGGAAGATGATCTGGCGCGACGAGATACTTTTTCATCTCGTAAAAGCCGCCGCCGTGCACTTGCCAGGCAGCTCCGCCCTTGCCGGCGGCAATCTCGGGATGCGCTCGCAAGCTGGCATCAAGGTGCATGAAGAAAAACGACGAGCCGATCCACGCCATCCCGGCGATGACATGGAACCAGCGCAAAAACGCACCGCCCCATTCGTGCAAGGCAAATTCAAGCATGCCGTTCCCCCCGGAAACCCTGTCGTCCCGCCTAGGGTTGCGCCTCGGGCGTCAAATCGCAAGCCTGCATTTTACGTTGCCCCCATGGCGAGCCTTGACGCCTCCTGTTCCAGTGCCTTTGATGGCGTCCGAGGAAACCACCTGAGATACGCAAGAATGGATTTACCCAATGGACATGAATGACAGCCAGCGGATCGAGGCTTCACGCGAGGTGGTCTTCGCCGCGCTGAACGATACCGAGGTTCTCAAAGCCTGCATCCCCGGTTGCGAAGAGGTCATCAAGACCTCCGAGACCGAGATGGAAGCCAAGGTCGTGCTCAAGATCGGACCAGTCAAAGCCTCGTTTTCGGGCAAGGTGACGCTCTCGAATATCGATCCGCCGAACGGCTATACAATTTCTGGCGAAGGGCAGGGCGGCGTCGCCGGTCACGCCCGTGGCGGGGCTGATGTGCGCCTTGAAGCCGACGGTGACGCGACGATCCTGCATTACACGGTGAAGGCTGAAGTCGGCGGCAAGATCGCCCAGCTGGGTTCGCGGCTGATTGATTCGACCGCCAAAAAACTCGCGAGCGAATTCTTCGAGAAATTCGCTGCCGTGGTCGGCCCGCAGCCTGAGCCGGTCGAGGGTGAGGAAAAGCCGAAGGGCAAATGGTGGAAGCTCGGAAAAGCTTAGGTTTCCGTCAGAACAAGGTCGAGCCGTGCATCATGCGGCTCGATCGGGACCTTGGGTACTTCCTGAAGCGCAAAGGCCAGCCCGATACGTTTTGCTGCGGGAAAAGCGGCAAACGCCCGGTCATAATAGGCGCGACCATAGCCGAGGCGATGCCCCTCGGTATCAAAAGCCAGCAGCGGCACCAGAAACAGATCGGGATGCGCCATGGGCCAATGTGACGGCGGCTCCAGCGTGTTGAAGGGGCCGGGCGCGAGCGCGCCTTCCTGCTGCCAGAGATGAAAGGCGAGCCCGTCTGGTGTGATCCGGGGCAATGCGAGGCGGTAACCCTGGCGCTGGAAGTGCTGCATCAGTGGTATCGGGTCGATTTCGGAACGGATCGCGAGATACCCCGCGATCGTGCTGCCCGGCGCTGGAAGTAACTCACGGAAATCCGCAGCCTCCATCCAGCGGAGCAGCGCTTCGGCCGCAGCGGCACGCGCAGCCGGGGGGAGCGCATCCCGCGCAGCCATCGCGCGTTTGCGCATCTCGGCCTTGAGATGAGGGATATCCATGGTCGGGGCACCTTTTCGGAAGCCCACTTTAGCTGTCTTCACCGTTTCGCGCAAAATTGGACGCGCCCCGAAGCCTCCCCCTTGTGCTAGCCGGATGGTCCGCCCATATTTGCATCGTCACGCCGCTTCCGGGTGACAAAGGTGAGGCCGCTTCCAAGGGAGGGCTTTTGAGAAATGTCACGCGTACCGAGTTTATCTTCGCCGTTTTTGTTGGGCTTCGACGATATCGAGCGTGCGCTCGATCGTGTTGCGAAGGCCGCGTCTGACGGCTACCCCCCGTACAATATCGAGCGCGTCTCGCGCGATGAAACGCTGCCCGACCGGCTGCGCATCACGCTGGCCGTTGCGGGCTTCACCCGTGAAGAGCTGGAAATTACGCTCGAGGAAAGCCAACTCGTCATCCGGGGTCGCCAGACCGATGACAAGAGCCGACAGTACCTCCATCGCGGCATTGCGGCTCGGCAGTTCCAGCGCGCCTTCCTCCTCGCGGATGGCATGGAAGTGCTCGGCGCCGAGTTGATGCACGGGCTGCTTTCTGTGGATCTCGCCCGGCCCGAACCGGCACGGATCATCCGCAAGATCGATATCCTCGCCAAGGATTGAACTTTCCCCCTCCGGCAAAGGAATCGCGTCTTGGCGAAACCCTGTCGCACGCCTCGACTTTGGCCCGCAACCTGCTTCCCGAAAGTCGGGCCGTAAAACGAAATTCACCATCCTCGAACGATTTGAGTCAAATTCGAGGGTGCCCAGCAATCGCAAGACTTCGTCAACGCCTTGGGGCGTTTCATGAAGGAAACCGGAGGCTACCATGGCCGAAATGAAGAGGACGACCTCATCCAAAAAGGCTGCCACGGCGGGCCATCCCCCGCTCGTCACCAAGCCGCACGCGAACAAGGTGGAAGCGGCGAAAGCCACGATCGAGGCGCTGGCCGCCATGGGCGGCGGTGAACTTGCCTATGTCAGGGCGTTCCGCGCTGCCGAGTTGCGCCACATCTTCCCGCAAAGCGCCGAATTGCACCCCGCTGTCCAGCTTTTCGGGCTGTTCGCGGCGGATGGCACGCCGCTGATGCTGGCCGACACTCGCGATGCGGTCATCTCCGGTGCGTGGAGTAACGACCTCGCCATGGCGACGTTGCACTGATCTCAGGCTCCCGGCTGCGTCTTTTGCCGCCGGGAATTGCCTTTATTCACCTGCCTCGACCTCTTGCGCCAACGCCAGCGTGATGCGCTGGAGTGTGGCGATATCCTCATCCCGCGAGAGCCGGTGATTGCCGTCGGGAATGATGGTCATCCGCACATCATCCTCCGAAAGCCCGGACACGAATTTCTCGACATGGGCCAGCGGCACATCCGGGTCTTGCCCGCCTTGCAGGATATGGATCGGCACGCCAAAGCGGATGTGCTGGCCGAGAAGGCAATGCTTGCGGCCATCCTCGATCAGCGCGCGCGTGATCGGGTACGGTTCGGGCGAATACTCCGACGGGCGATACCAGACGCCTTGCTCCATGATCTGCTTCCGGATCGCCTCGGGAAACTGTGGCCACATCAGCGCCTCTGTGAAATCCACCGCCGGGGCGATCAGGATGAGGCCGCCGGGCGCTTTGCCTTCCGCGCGGAGGATTTGTGTCGCGCGCAACGCCAGCCAGCCGCCCATCGACGAGCCGACGATAATCGGCTTCTCACCGGCATGGGTGCGGATCATCAGGAGCGCATCTTCGAGCCATTGCGAGAGCGTGGCGGTAGAAAAATCGCCATCGCTTGCGCCATGGGCCGAATAATCGAACCGCAACGAGGCGCGCCCTTCGGCGGAAGCCGCTTCGGCAAGCTTCGCGGCCTTTGTCGAGGTCATGTCCGAGCGAAATCCGCCCATCCAGACAATTGCAGGCCCTTTGCCGGCTTCCTTGACGAACGCGAGTCGCCGGGCGGGAAAGCCGTGTTCCGCATCGGGAGGAGCAGCAAGGAATTGCACCGCGTCCATCATGTCTCTATGTCTCCCTCAGGCGACCTTCCGGTCGAATCGTCCTGTTCCACATATAACCGAAAGCCGTTTGAAGCCTCGCGATGGTCTTTTCAACCTCCCCCACCACGCCCGCCTCGGCCCCCCGGCCGCTTCTAGGGCGGACGATCCTCCAGATCATCCCGGATCTCAACGCCGGCGGTGCTGAACGGACGACGGTGGATATCGCCGAAGCGCTGACCCATGCCGGTGCCCGTGCGCTGGTTGCAACCGATGGCGGGCGGTTGATCGGCGAATTGCAGGCGAAAGGCGGAATCTGGGTGCCGTTTCCGGCGGCGACCAAGAATCCGTTCTCGATGGCGATGAACATCTCCAAGCTGGTGAAGATCATTCGCGAGGAGAGGGTGGATCTCGTTCATGCCCGCTCGCGCGCGCCGGCCTGGGTGGCACTGGCGGCGGCAAAGGCGACAGGCAAGGGGTTTATCACCACCTATCACGGCGCCTACAACGGCAAGTCCGCGCCAAAAATCCTCTATAATTCCGTGATGGCACGCGGCGACGTGGTGATCGCGAATTCGCTGTTCACCGCCGAACTGATCCAGAAGACCCATCGCATCGAGCCTTCGCGTCTCCGGGTGGTGCCGCGCGGCACCAATTTCGAGATGTTCTCGCCCGACCGCATCGGGCCGGATCGCGTCGAGCGGATGCGCCGCTCGTGGCTCACCTCGCCGGATGATCGTATCGTGCTGCTCGCCGGGCGCCTCACCCAATGGAAAGGGCAGAAGGTGCTGATCGAGGCTGCGGGCCTCCTGCGCGACAAGGGTTACACCGATGTCGTGTTCATTCTCGCGGGCGATCCGCAGGGGCGTGATGCCTATGTCGCCGATCTCGACCGGATGATCGCGGAGAAGAATCTCGGCTCCATCGTCCGCCGTGTCGGGCATGTTACGGATATGCCCGCGGCGCTCGCCGCTTCGGCGATTGTTACGGTGCCCTCAACGGAACCGGAAGCCTTTGGCCGCGTTGCTGTGGAAGCGCAGGCGATGGGGGTGCCGGTCGTGGTCTCGAACCTCGGGGCCGTGCCGGAAACTGTGCTGGCGCCGCCGCAGGTGAAACCCGAGCAGCGCACCGGCTGGCGCGTCGAACCGGGCGATGCGCGCGGATTGTCGGAGGCTATTGCCCATGCGCTTGACCTCAAGCCGAGCGCGCGTGAAGCGCTCGCCAACCGGGCGCGACGCCATGTGGAAGCGCAATTCTCGCTCGACCGCATGGTGGGCGACACACTCGATTGCTATATCGCGCTTCTGGAAGGCCAAATTACCTGAATTGGACGTTGGTTTCCGTTGACTTTAGGTGTGAATGCGCAGATTTTCTGCGCGCTGCAATTTCGGGGTGATTGACCTCTTCGGTTCCCCCTCGCGGCGTTCAATAATCAAAGGAGAAAGACCATTCGCAGGCCCATGAGAAACATCCCTCTTCCGGAAAAGGGGGGTCCGCGTGTCAACCGCGATATCCGCATCCGCGAGGTGCAGGTTATCGATGCCGACGGCTCCAACAAGGGAGTGCTGGCTGTATTTGATGCGATCAAGCTCGCGGAAGATCAGGGGCTCGATCTGGTCGAAGTCTCGCCGAACGCCACACCGCCGGTCTGCAAGATCATGGACTACGGCCGTTTCCGCTTCGCCGAGCAGAAGAAGGCCGCCGAGGCCCGCAAGAAGCAGAAGACCATCGAAATCAAGGAAATCAAGCTGCGTCCTGCGATTGATGACCATGATTATGGTGTGAAAATGCGTGCGATGAAGGCCTTCTTCGAGGAAGGCAACAAGGTGAAGATCACCCTGCGCTTCCGCGGCCGCGAAATGGCACATCAGGATATCGGCATGAAGGTGCTGGACCGGGTGAAGGCCGATACCCTTGAAATCGCCAAGGTCGAGAACGAGCCGAGCTTCGAGGGCCGTCAGGTCGTCATGGTGCTCGCGCCGAAGTAAGGAGCGGATCCGCATGCATGTGGGTCTGATCGGTGGCATCGGCGTCGCTGCCACCGTTGTCTATTACCAGCGCCTGACCGCTGCCGCAGCCGCGCGGGGAGCCGGGCGACTGGATCTGACCATCGTTCATGGCGATATTCACGAACTGATCCGCAACAATCTTGCGGATCGCCGCGAAGAGCAGGTGGAAGCCTTTCTGCCGCTAGTTGAACGGCTCCAGCGTGCCGGCTGCGATTGCGCCGCGTTGACATCGCTGGGCGCGCACTTCTGTTTCGATGAACTGGCCGCCCGCTCGCCCTTGCCGTTGATTTCCGGTGTGGCGCCGCTCGATGCCTATTTCGCTAAGGAAGGCATTCGACGAATCGGGCTTCTCGGCACACGGGTTGTGATGCGCACCCGGCTTTACGGACGGCTCAAACATACCGAGGCAGTCGCGCTCGACGATGAGATCGAGAATATCGGCCAGACCTATCAGGATGTCGCCGTTGCGGGCATTTGCACGCTCGAGCAACGCGCGCGGTTCCTCGATGCGGGGTGGCGGATGATCGCGCAGGGCGCCGAGGCCATCGTGTTGGCCGGCACCGATCTCAATCTTGCATTCGACGGTCAGAATCCAGGTTATCGGGTGATTGACGCCCTTGATGTGCATGTCGCCAGCCTTGTCGATCTTGCGACAGGCGCCAAAGGCACTTGATCTTCCCGCCCCTAACGCGTATACGCGCCCCTTCGTTCGAACCGCCCGGCTGATAAGGGCTGCCGTGGCGGTTCTTTCGCGTCGATGATTTTTGAAAATCCGGAAGGCTTTTTGGAAATCGGGAGCGCCCGCGACCCCGAAAAAGGGCCGCATTCCTTCTAAGGAGAGGTAAATGCCCAAGCTGAAGACCAAATCGGGCGCCAAGAAGCGCTTCAAGATCACCGGCACCGGCAAGGTGAAGTACGCCCAGTCGGGCAAGCGCCACGGCATGATCAAGCGCACCAACGCGCAGATCCGTGACCATCGCGGCATGGCCGTGCTGTTCAAGACCGACGGCGACAACATCAAGAAGTATTTCCTCCCGAACGGCTGATCGCCCCCGGGAAATCTCAGAACGATCAGCAATTCAGGAGTTTAAAATATGTCTCGTGTGAAGAGGGGCGTGACGTCTCACGCCAAGCACAAGAAAGTCTTCAAGGCCGCCAAGGGCTTCTATGGCCGCCGCAAGAACACCATCCGCACCGCGAAGGCCGCCGTTGATCGCGCGATGCAATACGCGACACGTGACCGTCGCGCCAAGAAGCGCACGTTCCGTGCGCTTTGGATCCAGCGTATCAACGCCGCGGTCCGTGAGTTCGGCCTGACCTATTCGCGCTTCATCGATGGTCTCGCCCGTGCGAACATCGTGATTGACCGCAAGGTTCTCTCCGATCTCGCGATCCGTGAGCCTGATGCTTTCAAGGCCATCGTCGATCAGGCCAAGGCGGCCCTTCCGGCTGCGGCCTGAATCCAACCTTCGGTTGCGTAAAAATAGAAGGCGGTGCCAGCGATGGCGCCGCCTCTTTTTATGGTTAATTCAGAATTAACGAATTTTTCTTGACGCAATAGCGCTTCTTGCAAGCTTCCTTCATCAAAAAGCAGATCAATACGCTCGTTTGATTCTGTTATTCTCTGTATTTCTATGTATTCACAGTCATAATGCCATTTTGCAGCGCAAAAAGATTGCGAAATAAACGGATTGCTCAAAAAACAGTCACAGCAAACACGTGATGTGTTGCTATTTTGTGACGCTAGAAGGCGCAGAAACAGAAAATTGAATTCTTCCTTTGACACTTTGTGCATTGCGAAGAACATCAGAGGCGGAAATTGAATTTCAAACGCCGAGGTGCCCCATGTTTCGTTCTTTCGTTGTTGCCTCTGCGGCACTGATCTCCGTTTCGGCCTTCGCAGCCGATCTCGGCGTCAAGAAGCCCGCGCCGGCCCCGGTTGTTTCGGCAGCCTGCAAGGAAACCAAGGCCCTCCCGGCCGATGCTTTCGGTTTTGCCACCGGTTCGGATGTGGCTGATCTGGGCGCATGGGGCGCTGGCATCGACAATACCTATTCGGCAGGCTTCCGCGGTGGCCGTGGCTACGGCTACTCCAGCACCTTCCAGGTCTCAGGCTCGTTTATTCCTTGCGTGGAATTCGGCCCTTACCTCTTCGTGAGCGGCGGCGCTTACAAGCCGTACAACGGCGTGAACGCCTCCGGTAACGTTGTGGGCGGCGGTGTCGAATTCAAGTACAAGCTGCTCGGCCGTGCAACCAACGGCATCGGCCTGACCTTCGACGTCAGCCCGAATTTTGGTGGCTACAGCGGGCGTAACTACTTCAACGGCAGCTCGTCTGCGTTTGGCAACTCCTTCCGCCTGCTGGCCGATGCTGAGCTGATCAAGGGCAAGCTCTACGGTGCCGTGAACCTCGAGCTGTTCCAGTCGGCTTTCGCCAACAACAACGGCCCGATCCTCGGTGCGCAGCCGAACACCTCACAGTTCAACGTTCGCGCTGCGCTCTCCTACGCTGCAACCGACGCGCTCTTCATCGGTGCCGAGGCGAGCTATCAGGTGCAGAGGACGGGCATGTGGGCGAACGGTAACTTCCGCGCCGCCGCCGCCTATGTCGGCCCGACCTTCCTGTGGGCTGTCAACGACAAGTGGACCGTCAACGGCACCTGGGCCTACCAGGTTGCAGGGACGGACAAGTCGGGTCCGGGCCGCAAGCTCGGCACCACGATCCTGCCGCTCAACATGGCGCGCCTGAAGCTGGGCTACTCCTTCTGATCGAACCGAATGCTCGAGCCGCCCTTCGGGAGCGGTCGACTGAAGAACCCGCCGTAACAGGCGGGTTTTTTTCATTCTGGCGTGCGCGACGCTTGACGCGCTTCGCCCCTTAGTGACAAGCGAGAACCCGAAGAGCGGGAACCCCAATAGCGAGCCTCCGAAATTGGGGCTCGCCCGAGAGACGGGATTTGCATGTCTGATTTGTCCACACTCGAATCCACCCTTCTGGCTGAAATCGCCGCGGCCTCCAGTGAGGACGCGATTGAGGCCGTGCGGGTGAGTGCCCTTGGCAAGAAGGGCTCGGTTTCCGCGTTGCTTTCGACTCTCGGCGCGATGGCGCCGGACGAGCGCAAGGCCGCCGGCGCCGCCATCAACGCGCTCAAGGATCGCGTCAGCGAAGCTCTCGGCGCCCGCAAGGGCGTGCTGAAGGAGGCCGCGCTCGATCAGCGCCTGGCCGCCGAGCGGCTCGATATCACGCTCCCCACGCGTGAGAGCGGCATTGAGGCCGGGCGCATCCACCCGATTTCTCAGGTGATGGACGAATTGACCGCGATCTTCGCCGATCTCGGCTTTGCCATTGCTGAGGGGCCGGATGTCGAGAGCGACGATCTCAACTTCACCAAGCTGAATTTCCCGCCGCATCATCCGGCGCGCGAAATGCACGACACCTTCTTCTTCGCGCCCAACGAGGCCGGCGAGAGGAAGCTCCTGCGCACGCATACCTCACCGGTGCAGGTCCGCACGATGCTGGCGCAGAAGCCGCCGATCCGCGTGATCTGTCCGGGCCGGACCTATCGCTGCGATTCGGATCAGACCCACACCCCGATGTTTCATCAGGTCGAGGGGCTGGTGATCGACAAGACCGCCAACCTCGGCCAACTCAAATGGGTGCTGGAGGAGTTCTGCAAGGCGTTCTTCGAGGTGCCTTCGGTCAAGATGCGCTTCCGCCCGAGCTTCTTTCCGTTCACGGAACCTTCGATGGAGGTCGATATCCAGTGCTCGCGCAAGGGCGGGGAAATCCGCTTCGGCGAGGGGGAAGATTGGCTGGAAATCCTCGGCTGCGGCATGGTGCACGCCAATGTGCTGCGCAACTGCGGCCTCGATCCCGATGCCGTGCAGGGCTACGCCTGGGGCATGGGCATCGACCGTATCGCCATGCTGAAATACGGCATGCCGGACCTGCGCCCGTTCTTTGAGGCCGATGTCCGCTGGCTGAAGCACTACGGCTTCCGCCCGCTGGATCTGCCGACGCTCGCGGGTGGGCTGAGCGTTTAAGCGGGAAGCCAATATGTCGAATGATGTTCCAAAAATGCCGAAGATGCCCGACCTGTCCAAGTTGATGGAAAAAATGAAAGGGCCAGATCTTTCCAAATTCGCGGGTCTAGGGATGCCATCTCGAAATGATCTTGTCTCCTTCAGCGTTCCCAAATTGACGCCTCTGCCTTCGCAGAGTGAGCTGGCTTGCTTGGCACTCTCTCGGCAAATTTCGAAATTTGAAAATGGTTTAGATAACGAACATGAATTGGGGTTCCGGTTGGTTACAGCCGGGACTGGGTTAACTTTCCACGCTGAAAGCATTGGCGCGGCTGGTGGGCAATTCGTGGAATTCCTAGGCATCAATCAAGATGGCGAAAAAGTATCTTTGATCCAACACGTGTCGCAAATTAGCGTTCTTTTATGCGCGCTAAAGAAGAGACACGAGAAGCCAATAAGGATCGGCTTCATTTATCACTCAGAAAAGTGAAACGAACCTAACCATGAAATTCACCCTCTTCTGGCTCAAAGAGCATCTCGAAACCGACGCGTCGCTTGAATTCCGGACACTGGCGGGTGGGCTCAGCGTATGAGGCTTCTCCTTTCTGCGCTTTTGGCTGTTGGCATGGCCTCGGTGGCCTCCGCGCAAACCGTGCCGGATCAGCCGGTGATGCTGGTGCCGCTCGTCGATGGCGGCAAGGCCATTGCGCCTGCTGCATCCGTCGCCCAGATCGTCGGGCTGAAAAAGGGCGGCGATGGCTATGTCAGTGTGCGTGGCGCGCCTTCCCCCAAAGGAAACGAGCGTGACCGGTTGACGCTGGGGCACTATGTGCTGGCGGCCAACCCGCTGGATGACTGGAAGAAGGCCACCTTCATCGGCGTGATCTATGCCGACAGGAAGGAAGGCCCGGAAGGCGGCCTTGAGGCGGCATGCGGGATCGAAAATCCCCCGCCGCCCACCGTGACGGCCAAAAAAGTTTACACCGGCCCCTGCAAATCCGGCTGGGTCCATAAGCGCTTCGTCAAAGTGCTGGCGGATTGAGGTTCAAGACATGAAATTCACCCTCTCCTGGCTCAAAGAGCATCTCGAAACCGACGCATCGCTGGATGTGATCGTCGAAACGCTGACCCGAATCGGCCTTGAGGTCGAAAGCGTCGATGATCCCGGCAAGAAGCTCGCGGGCTTCACGATTGCCTATGTGATCTCCGCCGAGCAGCACCCGAATGCCGACCGCCTGCGCGTCTGCATGGTGGAAACCGGCGCGGGCGCGCCTGTGCAGGTCGTCTGCGGCGCGCCGAACGCCCGCACCGGCATGAAGTCGGTCTTCTCCCCGCCCGGCACCTATATTCCGGGCAAGGACATCACCATCGGCAAGGGCGTGATTCGCGGTGTCGAATCCTCCGGCATGCTCTGCTCGGGGCGCGAGCTTGAGATTTCCGAGGATCACGACGGCATTCTCGATCTGCCGGCGGATGCGCCGGTGGGCGCGATTTACGCCGAATGGGCGAAGCTTTCCGATCCCGTCATCGAGATTAACCTGACCCCGAACCGCCCGGATGCGACCGGCGTTTTCGGGATCGCGCGCGATCTGGCTGCTGCCGGTCTCGGCAAGCTGAAAGACGCCGGTATTCCCGCGGTGAAAGGCGATTCGGCCTGCACTGTGCCGGTGAAACTCGATTTCACCGGCGATGACCGCGCGCTCTGCCCGGCCTTCGCGCTCCGCCTCGTGCGCGGCGTGAAAAACGGCCCGTCACCGGAGTGGATGCAGAAGCGCCTCCGCGCGATCGGCCTCCGCCCGATCAATGCGCTCGTCGATATCACCAACTACGTGACCTATGACCGTGGCCGCCCGCTGCACGTTTTCGATGCAGCGAAGGTTCATGGCCCGTTGGTTGTGCGCCGCGCCAAGGAAGGCGAGAGCCTGCTCGCGCTCGATGGCAAGACCTACGCCCTCGATACCGCCATGGTCGTGATCGCCGATAACAACGGCCCCGAATCCATCGCCGGTATCATGGGCGGCGAGGTGTCCGGCTGCGATGAGAACACCGTCGATGTGCTGATCGAATCCGCGCTCTGGTCGCCGCTGAATATCGCGCAGACCGGCCGCAAGCTCGGCATCTCCACCGATGCGCGCTACCGCTTCGAGCGCGGCATCGATCCGGCGTTCACGCTGCCGGGCATTGAGCTGGCAACCAAGCTCGTGACCGATCTCTGCGGCGGTACGCCGAGCCAGGTCACGCTCGAAGGCTCGGTGCCGGAGGTCGAGAAGATCGTCGATTTCCCGATCTCCGAGGTCAAGCGCCTCACCGGCCTTGAGGTCGCGCAGGTCGAGATGAAGGCGATCCTCAACGCCCTCGGCTTCTGGGTTTCGGGCAATGGCCCGATGCTCAAGGTCGCGGTGCCGTCCTGGCGTCCGGATATCGAGGGCAAGGCCGATCTCGTGGAAGAAATCGTCCGCATCGTCGGCGTGGATTCCGTGCCACTGGTGCCGATCCAGCGTGTTGATGAGGTGCATAAGCCCGTGCTGACCGCGCTTCAGCAGCGCACCCGCATCGCGCGCCGTGCCCTCGCCTCGCGCGGGCTCGTTGAGGCGGTGACATGGTCGTTCGTCTCGAAGAAGGCCGCCGTCCTGTTTGGGGGTGGCAAACCGGAGCTGGCGCTCGCCAACCCGATTGCCTCCGAGCTCTCGGACATGCGCCCGAGCCTGATGCCGGGCCTCGTAATGGCTTCGCAACGCAACGCGGATCGGGGTTACGCGGATGTCGCGCTGTTCGAGGTCGGGCAGGTCTTCAAGGGCGATGGCGAGCGCGATCAGCGTATTGCTGCGGCAGGTTTGCGGCGTGGCCTCGCGGCGTCAGAAGGTACTGGCCGCCATTGGACAGGCTCCAGCGAAGCCGATGTCTATGACGTCAAAGCCGATGTGCTCGCGACACTGGCGTCGATGAGTGTGCCGACGGGTGGCATGCAGATTGTTTCGACCAACCTGCCAGAATTCCTGCACCCCGGCCGCTCTGCGATCCTCCGCTTCGGCCCGAAGGATATCATCGGCTGGTTCGGTGAACTCCATCCGCGCGCGGTCGACGCGCTTGGTGCGGAAGGGCGGATCGTCGCCTTTGAGGTGGTGCTCGATGGCCTGCCCTCGCCGAAAAAGAAGGCGACCAAGGCGAAAGCCAAACTCGATCTGGCTGAATTGCAGCCGGTCAGCCGCGATTTTGCCTTTGTTGTCGATCAGAAGGTCGAGGCCGAAACGCTCCTGCGCCTCGCGCGCGGCATCGACAAGACGCTCGTTCAAGATGTGACGATCTTCGACGTCTATGCTGGCAAGGGTGTGGAGCCGGGCAAGGTCTCGATCGGGTTGGCTGTGACGTTGCAGCCGCGAGAAAAGACCCTGACCGATACGGAAATTGAAGCTTTCTCGGGCAAACTCGTCAGTGAAGTCACGGCGAAGACCGGCGCGGTCTTGCGTGGCTAATCCCGCGTAGAGAATGGATCGACGTGAAGATGCGACAGATGTCTGGCTTATCGACACTTCGGGGGTTGATGATGGGGTGCGCGCTGATCAGCGCCGCTCTGCTGGCGGGAACGCAAGCCGCCAGCGCCAATTGCGAGAGCATTACCAACGCTTTTGCCTATAACGAGTGCCTCGCCAAGCAAGGCCCGCAGAAGAAGGTACATGCGCCCGGTGCCAAGGGGGGAGATCCGGAAGCAACCGTGCGGGGGCGTGGCCGTGGGGCAGGGAGCTATTCGCGGCGGAGCCGTTTTTCGCCTTCTGCGCCTGATCCGGATGGCGGGCAGGGCATTTCGATCACGCGGCGTGGCGAGCATCGCACCAGTGCGGTGATCGACCCTTGGGCGGCGGTAAAGAGCGGTTACAGCGCTTCGAACACGGCTGGCGGCCGTCGGAAGCGGCGGCGTTAATCAGGAAAAGCGGATGCGCTAATCCCTGCCGTATTCGATGGTTTCGAAGCGCATGTCGAGCGCATCAATCATCAGCAGCTTGCCGACGAGCGATGTGCCGAAGGGCGTGATCTGCCGGATCACCTCGATGGCTTGCAGCGAGCCAACAAGCCCGACCAACGCACCGAGCACGCCAGCCTGCGCGCAGGTGGGAATGGCATCCGCCGGTGGCTTTTCGGGGTAAAGATCGGCGTAGCGCGGGTTGAGCCTGCCATCAGGCGCAGCCTTCCACGGGCAGAGCACCGTCACCGCGCCATGAAACTCATTCACGGCGGCATGCACCAGCGGCTTCTGCGCTGCTTCGCACACCTCGGCGAGAAGATAGCGGGTATCGAAGTTATCCGAGCCATCGGCGAGAACATCATAGTTGGCAACAAGCATAGCGGCATTCCCGGCATCAAGACGCAGAGGATGCACGACGACCTTGATCCCGGGATCAAGCCGATGGATGGCATCACTGGCACTGTCCACCTTGGAGCGTCCGATATCGGTTACGCCGTGGATCACCTGCCGCTGTAAATTCGAGAGCGCAACCGTATCGTCATCGACAATGCCAAGCGTGCCGACGCCTGCCGCAGCGAGGTATAGCAGGAGGGGCGAACCCAGCCCGCCAGCGCCCACCACCAGCACTTTAGCCGCGCGCAAACGCTGCTGTCCTGGCCCGCCGATATGCCGGAGCACGATATGGCGCGCGAAGCGGGAGAGTTCATCCGGGGTGAGCATGGCTGATCTTTGATTTCGTCGGCTTGCGCCGCCCTCTTTTCCCCTTATAGAACCTCCCAGAACCTCGGCAAGGCAATGCGGTAGGCGTTGCCCATTTCAAACCTGACAAGGCGATGCGACCGGCATCGCTCTCATCGGAAGCAAGTGACATGGCAAAAAGCGAAACCAGAAAAGTCGTCCTCGCCTATTCGGGCGGTCTTGATACCTCTGTCATCCTGAAATGGCTCCAGACGACCTATAATTGCGAGGTCATCACCTTCACCGCCGACCTCGGGCAGGGCGAGGAGCTGGAACCGGCGCGCAAGAAGGCCGAACTGCTCGGCATCAAGCCGGAAAACATTTTCATGGACGACCTGCGCGAGGAATTCACCCGCGATTTCGTCTTCCCGATGTTCCGCATGAACGCGCTCTATGAGGGCCAGTATCTCCTCGGCACTTCGATCGCGCGCCCGCTGATCGCCAAGCGCCAGATCGAGATCGCCCGCCAGATGGGCGCGGACACTGTGTGTCATGGCGCGACCGGCAAGGGCAACGATCAGGTCCGCTTCGAGCTGACCTATTACGCGCTCGAACCCAACATCAAGATCATCGCCCCTTGGCGTGAGTGGGACCTTTCCTCCCGCACCAAGCTGATCGCCTTCGCGGAGCAGCACCAGATCCCGATCGCCAAGGACAAGTACGGCGAAGCGCCGTTCTCGGTCGATGCGAACCTCCTGCACTCGTCGTCTGAAGGCAAGGTGCTGGAAGATCCGGCAGTCGAAGCACCGGAAATGGTCTATATGCGCACGATTGCGCCCGAGGCTGCGCCCGACAAGGCGACCGTCATCTCCATCGATTTTGAAAAGGGGGATGCCGTTGCCATCGACGGCGTGAAAATGTCGCCAGCGACGCTGCTGACCAAGCTCAACGAACTCGGCAAGGCGAATGGCATTGGCCGCCTCGATCTTGTCGAAAACCGCTTCGTCGGCATGAAGTCGCGCGGCGTTTACGAGACACCGGGCGGCACCATCCTCATTCAGGCGCATCGCGGTATTGAGTCCATCACGATGGATCGCGAGGCGATGCACCTCAAGGAATCGCTGATGCCGCGCTATGCCGAACTCGTCTATTACGGGTTCTGGTTCACGCCGGAGCGCGAGATGATCCAGGCGCTCTGCGACAAGAGCCAGGAGATGGTCACGGGCCGCGTCCGGGTGAAGCTCTACAAGGGCAACGTGACGATCATAGGTCGCGAGAGCCCCTATTCGCTCTACGATCAGGAACTCGTGACCTTCGAGGAAGGTGCGGTGGCCTATGATCATCGCGATGCGCAAGGCTTCATCAAGCTGAACGCCCTGCGGCTGCGCACCCTTGCCATGCGCAAGGCGCGCGCTACCTGATAAAATCATCGGCCTCGGGATTGATCGACAGGTCGACCCCGAGGCCGATGAAAGACCGGAGGGCGCCCGCACTTTTGTGAGGGTTTCTGGTACAAGAGGTCACGAAGCCGCCGCAATCCCGCGCATGAAGGTGCCATAATGCGCCCCATGCGCGGCAAGGAAGGCGAACCGGGATGCACAAGACGCTCAAGATCATCGCGGCAGGGTTGGTCGGGCTCGCTGTCGCGGCGTTTCTCGCGTATTTCCTGTTTATGCCGAAGATCTTGACGATAGCGGTGGGACCGATTGGCGGCCCTGAACTCCGCGTCACGGTTGCCCTCCTGCAAGCGCTGAAGCGTGAAAATGCGAATATCCGGCTCCGGCTGATCCCGACAGAGGGAACAGCCGCCAGCGCGAAGATGTTCGAGAGCAAGAAGGCCGATCTTGCCATCGTCCGGACCGATATCGCCCTTCCGGAACAGGCGGCGACCGTCGCCTTCATGCGTCGCGATTGGGTCTATTTCATCACGCGGCCCGGCTCGAAGATCGACAAGATCAGCGATCTCAGGGGCAAGATCGTCGGTGCGCTTTCGATGCGCCCCGCCAATGACATCGTTCTTGATCGTATTCTGAGCCATTATAACGTCCGCGCGTCGGAACTCGATGTCATGCGCGGCAGCCTCTCCGAAATTTCGCAGGCGGTGCATGATGGCAAGCTTGACGCAGTGTTTGTCGTCGCGCCGGCCTCCGACCGCATGGCGCGCGCCGCCTTTCAGGGCTTCCCGAAGGTCGAGGGCAAGGAGGTCGGCATTCTGCCTATCGCCGAGGCCGATGCGATCATTGAGCAATATCCAGCCTTCGATACCGTGGAGATTGTCCGCGGCGCTTTCGGCGGCGACCCCCCTCGTCCCGACGAGGAAATCACAACGCTTGGCGTCGTCTATCGCCTGGTCGCCCAGCGCACACTCGACGAGGGAACCATCAGCGAATTGACCCGACTCCTGTTCACGCTGCGCCTGAGCCTTGCGGCGGAAACCCCGGCGGCGAACGATATCGAATTGCCTTCAGCCGAGGATCGCGGCGCCAAATTGCCGATCCACCCCGGCACCATTGCTTATGTCGAGGGGGAGACGAAAACCTTCTTCGAGCGCTATGGCGACTGGATCTATCTTGGCATCATGGGCGCTTCGATTGTCGGCTCGATCTGGGCCGCGATCTGGGCGCGGGTGAGCAATGGTGGTCGCCCACCGATCGATGTTGACAAGGAGCTTCGCGATCTTGTTGATCTCATTCAGGCGACCCGCTCGGCACAGACCCGCGCGGAGTTCGACGAGATCTGCCGCCGGGCGGATGCCGTGCATTCCGACCTCGTACAGGCTATGGTGATCAACGAGCCGGACGCAGACCGGATCGCCACCATCCGTTTCCTGCTCGACGAGTTCAAGCAGATGCAAACCGAGCGGCGCATGAGCTTTGGCTAGGCACCATTTGGGAGGAAATTCCCGGGTGTTTTTCAGCATTTCAGTGCAAGTCCCGCAATTTGGGGTGCGCTCTGCCCTTGCCCCGGACGCCTAAAACGTTTACTGCGCTGCAACACCAAAGAATTCGCTTCATCAAGACGGCTTGGCTTCAAGACGGCTTGGCAGCGGCTTGATACGTGCCGTTGCCTTATTCGCGCCCTCGCTTCTCGGACAGTTTCTCATGGCCCTTCGCAATATCGCCATCATCGCGCACGTCGATCACGGCAAAACCACCCTCGTGGACAAGCTCCTCGCCCAGTCGGGCGCCTTCCGTGATAACCAGCGCATCATCGAACGCGTGATGGATTCGAACGATCTCGAAAAAGAGCGCGGTATTACCATTCTTGCCAAGGCCACCTCGGTTGTCTGGAAGGACACTCGTATCAACATCGTCGATACGCCTGGCCACGCCGACTTCGGCGGTGAGGTCGAGCGTATTCTCTCGATGGTGGATTCGGCCATCGTTCTCGTCGACGCGGCTGAAGGACCGATGCCGCAGACCAAGTTCGTCGTCGGCAAGGCGCTGAAGATCGGCCTCAAGCCGATCGTCGCGATCAACAAGGTCGACCGCCCGGATGCGCGCGTCACCGAAGTCGTCAACGAAGTTTTCGACCTCTTCGCCGCGCTCGATGCGACCGACGAGCAGCTCGATTTCCCGATTCTCTACGGGTCGGGCCGTAATGGCTGGATGAGCCTGAAGCCGGATGGGACGCAGGAAGAAGGCCTCGCGCCGCTGTTCGACCTCGTTCTCCAGCATGTGCCGGAAGCCTCGACCGAAGAGGGCGGGTTCCGCATGCTCGGCACGCTGCTCGAAGCCAACCCGTTCCTTGGTCGTATCATCACCGGCAAGATTTCTTCGGGTTCGGTGAAGCCGAACCAGCAGATCAAGGTGCTCGACCGCAAGGGTAACCTTGTCGAAACCGGTCGCGTCTCGAAGATCCTCGCGTTCCGCGGCATCGAGCGTCAGCCGATCGAGGAAGGCGTGGCGGGCGATATCGTCTCGATCGCCGGTCTCGTGAAGGGTACCGTGGCGGATACGTTCTGCGATCCGTCGGTCACCGAGCCGATCCAGGCCCAGCCGATCGACCCGCCGACCGTCACCATGACCTTCATCGTCAACGATAGCCCCTATGCAGGCACGGAAGGCGACAAGGTCACCTCGCGCATGATCCGCGACCGCCTCTTCAAGGAAGGCGAGGGCAACGTGACCCTCAAGATCGAGGAATCGGCGGACAAGGATTCGTTCTTCGTCTCGGGCCGCGGTGAACTTCAGCTCGCGATCCTGATCGAAACCATGCGCCGCGAAGGCTTCGAGATCGCCGTTTCACGTCCGCGCGTCGTCATGGAGACGAACGAGGATGGCGAGACGCTTGAGCCGGTCGAGGAAGTCGTCATCGACGTGGATGAGGAATACTCGGGCACGGTCGTCCAGAAGATGTCCGAGCGCAAGGCCGAGATGATCGAGATGAAGCCGTCGGGCGGCAACCGCTTGCGCCTCGTCTTCCACGCGCCGACGCGTGGCCTCATCGGCTATCAGTCCGAACTCCTGACCGATACGCGCGGCACCGCGATCATGAACCGCCTCTTCAAGGCCTATGAGCCGTACAAAGGCGATATCGGCGGCCGCCATAACGGCGTTCTGATCTCGAACGACATCGGCGAGAGCGTGGCCTATGCCATGTGGAACCTCGAAGATCGCGGCTCAATGAT
Source organism: Rhizobiales bacterium PAR1 (assembly GCA_002256205.1). Taxonomy (GTDB): domain Bacteria; phylum Pseudomonadota; class Alphaproteobacteria; order Rhizobiales; family Beijerinckiaceae; genus Rhabdaerophilum. The sequence goes on along the minus strand of NKIW01000004.1, from coordinate 161,352 downwards.
CATCGACGCGGGCGTTAAGGTCTATCAGGGCATGATCATCGGCATCCATACCCGTGACAACGACCTTGAAGTGAACGTGCTCAAGGGCAAGAAGCTCACCAACATCCGCACCACCTCGAAGGATGAGGCCGTGCGCCTCACCCCGCCGATCCGGATGACGCTCGAGCGTGCGCTCGCGTGGATTCAGGACGACGAACTCGTCGAGGTGACGCCGAAGTCGATCCGCCTCCGCAAGCGCTACCTCGATCCGAACGAGCGCAAGCGTTGGGAAAAATCCAAGGAAGCCCTTACCGGCTGATATCCCTCGCATTTTATGCTACGAATTCACCCCGCGCCCCCAAAGCGCGGGGTTTTGCATTTCGGAGGCATGTCATGGGTGCGGGAACGATCATTCTGTTTGTCATTCTAGCTGTGCTCGCCGTCATCATTCTGATTGCGTGGCAGAAGCCCAACAGCTTCCGGATCGAGCGCAAGGACGTGATTGCCGCGCCGATGGATCTGGTGTTCGCGCAAATCAACGATCTCGTCGTCTGGCAGGCGTGGTCGCCCTGGGCCAAGAAGGACCCCAACGCCAGAACGACGTTCAGCGCAGTGACAGCCGGCCGGGGCGCCAGCTTCCGCTGGGAGGGCAATCGTGAGGTCGGCACCGGTTCCATGACGATCATCGAGGAAACGCCGGCGAGCCGCGTGGTGTTCCGGCTCGATTTCGAAAAGCCGTTCAAGGCTACGAATACCGCCGAATTCACGCTCCGGCCGACCAGTACCGGCACGGAAGTCGTTTGGGCAATGTTCGGCCCGCAGCCGCTGCCGGCGCGCGTGATGTGTCTGTTCATGAACATGGATGCGATGGTCGGTAAGGATTTCGAGGCGGGGCTCGCAAGCCTCAAGGCGATCTGTGAGAAGCAGTCGGGCTGAGCGCTTTCGGGCTGCGGTGGCCATCGAATCGCGCCATAACAACGCATGATCATTCGCCGCCTCGACCCTGTCCTGATTGACCAGATCGCTGCCGGCGAGGTGATCGAGCGTCCCGCTGCGGCGGTAAAGGAACTCGTCGAAAACGCCATTGACGCGGGGAGTCGCAAGATCGATGTGCGTCTCGAACAGGGCGGACGGCGGCTGATCCGCATCACCGATGACGGCATCGGCATGGGGCCGGAGGATCTCGCGCTCGCCATCGAACGCCATGCGACCTCCAAGCTTCCGACCGGTGATCTCGAACACGTCTCGACGCTGGGGTTTCGCGGCGAGGCGCTGCCCTCCATCGGCGCGGTGGCCCGGCTCACGATCACCAGTCGCGCACGCCCTTCCCGATCCCCGGACGTACGCTTAGCGCAATCCCTCCGGGATCATCCGGAGGAGACCGGGCAGGACCCCGCGAGCGGACGAGCATTGTCCGGAGCGAGCGGGTACGAAAACAACAACTCTGCCCATCTCATCCGCGTCGATGCTGGTCGCGTTGAACCAATCCGTCCGGCGGCTTTCGGTTTCGGCACGCGCATCGAGGTCGAGGATCTGTTCCACGCGACGCCCGCACGCCTCAAGTTCCTGAAGGGCGACCGCGCCGAGGCGCAGGCCGCTGCGGTGGTCATCAAGCGCCTCGCGATGGCCAATCCGGGGATTGCCTTCATGCTTTCCGGCGATCATCTCTCGGGGCTCGATCTGCCTGCAGAAACCGCGGATCAGGAGGGGGCCGCGCGCCGAATCGCCCGTATTCTCGGGGCGGATTTCCGCGAGAACGCAGCGGAAGTTTCGGGCCAGCGCGGGCCGATGCGGCTTTCAGGTCTCGTTTCCGTGCCGACCTTCCATCGCGCCAGCGCACTTGATCAGTATCTCTTCGTCAACGGCCGTCCCGTTCGCGACAAGTTGCTCATCGGCGCTCTCCGCGCGGCCTATGCCGATGCGATAACGGCGGGTCGCTACCCGGTGGTTGCGCTGTTTCTCGATCTCGATCCGGCGATGGTGGATGTGAACGTCCATCCCGCCAAGCTGGAGGTGCGCTTTCGTGAAAACGAGGCTGTGCGCGGCCTGATTATCGGGGCTATCCGCGATGCTCTGGCCTCCGCCGGCCATCATGCCTCGACGCGCGGCGGCGCGGCAATGCTCTCGCGGCTTCAGGCGCATGGCATTACGCATATTCCCGAGCGACCGCTCTCCTTTGCCTTCCCGACGGGCTATCCTGCACCTGCGCCGCTTGCCCTGGAGCGGAGTGCGGCCGCACAGCCCTACCAATCGAGCCAAGGCTTTCAGGAAGCGTCAGGCCCGGCTGTTGCGCCGCCCGAGCCCGTGGCGGCGGAGGCAGCCTTTCCGCCCCTCGGTTATGCCCGCGCGCAATTCCACGAGACCTATATTCTTGCGCAGACCGAGGCCGGTGTGATCATCGTCGATCAGCACGCGGCGCACGAGCGGCTTGTCTATGAACGCTTGAAGAAGTCGCGCGCGCACGGCTCTGTGCCGCGCCAGCCACTGCTCATCCCCGCGATTGTCGATCTCGATGAGAGCATCATCGCCCGGTTGCTCGATCTGGCTGAACCTCTGGCGGAGGCTGGGCTCGTGGTGGAACCCTTTGGCCCCGGTGCGATTGCCGTGCAGGAGGTGCCCGCTGCGCTGGCGGGCGGCGATATTGTCGCGCTGGTGCGAGACCTGGCGGAAAGCCTCGATGATTGGGGCGGCTCGGAGAGCCTTGAGGCGCGCTATGACTACGTGCTGAAGACCTTCGCGTGCCACCATTCGATCCGCGCCGGGCGGCGGATGAAGCTCGAAGAGATGGATGCACTCCTGCGGGAGATGGAAGCAACGCCGGGCTCCGGCCAATGCAACCACGGTCGCCCAACCTATATCGCCCTCGGCCTCAAGGACCTCGAACGGCTTTTCGGGCGAGCATAAAAGCATTTTCAAGCGAAGTGGACACCGGTTCGCGTAAAGAAAATGCGATAAATCGAGAGAAGATGGGGCCTATGAGCGCGGCTGCAGAAGCGCTGCGCCTAATCCGGCATTTTCGCGAAAATAAGCTGCGTTTCACCAGCCTTTCGACGCTCGATTTCCTCCAGCGGTGCCGGCAGCGTCACCTCGGCGCTGGAACGTTCCTCAAGGATCACGATGGCACCGGGTGCCAGCCAGCCACCGCGCAAGGCAGAGACGAGTGCGGCCTCGCCGAGGCCCTTGTCGTAAGGTGGATCGCAGAAAACCAGCGTGAAGGGTGTAAAGGGCGAAACCTCGCCGAGCTTCGTCGCATCGCGCCTGAGGATGCGCGTGGCGCCGCCAAGCCCCAGTGTCTCGACATTCTCGCGCTGAAGGCCACGCGCCTCGGCGCCGATATCCACCATGACCGCGAAATCCGCGCCGCGCGAGAGGGCTTCAACCGAAAACGCGCCGGTGCCGGCGAAAAGATCGAGCACGCGCGCGCCTTCGATCTCAAATTCTTCGCGATGCGTGAGGATATTGAACAGGCTCTCGCGCATCCGGTCCGTCGTGGGCCGGATGCCATTTGTATGCGGGGCCTTCAGCGCCCGCCCGCCAAGGCGTCCGCCGACAACCCGCATAGGCTAGCTCCGGTCGCGCGGCGGACGTTTGCCGCCATCAGGTCTGCCGCCAGGCGGACGCCCACCAGCGGGACGACCGCCACCCGGCTTGCCACCAAACGGCTTGCCTCCCGGCGGACGGTTTCCACCGGGTTTTCCACCAAACGGACGGTCTCCGCGCGGACGATCGCCTTCAGGGCGCGGGGTGCGCGGCTTGAAGCTACGCTCGCCACCGCCGGCATCATCACGCGGCGGGCGTGCGCGGAACGGACGTTCGCCGCCTGCACCCTCTGGGCGCGGGGTGCGCGGCTTGAAGCTACGCTCGCCACCGCCGGCATCATCACGCGGCGGGCGTGCGCGGAACGGACGTTCGCCGCCTGCACCCTCCGAGCGCGGCCCCCGCGGCTTGAAGTTACGCTCGCCGCCACCGGCATCTTCACGCGGCGGACGCGGGCGGAACGGACGTTCGCCACCTTCTCCTTCGCGGCGTGGCGTGCGATCCCGAAACGGGCGATCACCATCCTTGCGGAAGGCCGGGCGACCCTCGGGGCGGCCACGCTCCTCGCGGATGATGCGCGGTGGCTCCTCCGGCGGCAGATCGACCTTCACGACCCGCTCGACCTTGACCGAGCGGCCCTTGCGGTCTGCGACGCGTTCACGCTGAACCTTGAGGTCTTTGGCTTCGCCGGAAAGCGCGAGATCACGCTTTTCGGTCGGCTTGCGGCGGTCAAAGCGTTTGCGAACCGGCTCATCCTGCACCATCGCAGCGGCACGGCTCGCGGCGCTTTCCCGGCGTGGGCCTTCAAAATAAGCGCCGGCCTCTTCAATGAGGCGCGGGCCGAGCTGATCCTTCAGCGTCTTGGTGCGCACTTCGTCGATGGCACCTTCGCCGAGGTCTTCGAGCTGAAACGGCCCGAAGGAGACGCGAATGAGCCGGTTCACCTGCAAATTGAGATGCTCCAGCACGCGCTTGATCTCGCGGTTCTTGCCTTCGCGCAGGTCCATCACGAGCCAGGCATTGTCACCGATCTCGCGTTCGAGTGTCGCGACAATCGGACCGTAGTCGATCCCGTCGAGCGTGATGCCCTCGCGTAGCGTGTCGAGCGCCGGCTGGCTGACGCCGCCGTGCACGCGCACGCGGTAGCGCCGCAGCCAGGCGGTTTCCGGATGCGCCAGCACGCGCGCAAGACCTCCGTCATTGGTCAGCAGCATCATGCCTTCGGTGTTGATGTCGAGCCGGCCGACAGAGACCACGCGTGGCATTTCGGGCGGCAGATTGTCGAACACCGTCGGGCGGCCCTCGGGGTCGCTCTCGGTCGTCACGAGACCGCGCGGCTTGTGATAAAGCCAGAGGCGGGTGCGCTCGCGCTCCGGGAGCGGCTTGCCATCAACGAGGATCTTGTCCGAGCCCTTCACATCAAGGGCCGGGCTGGTGATCACCTTGCCGTTGACCGACACGCGACCCTCGGCGATCCATTCCTCGGCATCGCGGCGCGAGCAGAGGCCCGCGCGCGCCATCACACGGGCGATACGCTCGCCTTCAGGGGCGAAACCGGCACCCGGCGCGGCCGGGGCGCGCGGGGCGTCATCAGTATCACGATCAAAGCGCGGCTTGTCGAAACCCGGCTTATCGAATCTCGGTTTGTCAAATCCAGACTTGCGATCCGGGCGATCGCCGCCCCGGTTGCCGAAGCTGCGCTCGGCGCCTTCCTCGCGACGCGGACGGAACGGCTTCTCGCCATCGGCACGCGGCGGGCGATCTCCATCGCGGTTGAAGCGTGGCTTGAAGGCGCGCTCACCACCGGCATCGCCATCCCGCGGCGGACGCGGCTTGAACGGGCGATCCCCGGCAGGACGCTGCGGACGCTCACCTTCGGGGACGCTATCGCCACGCTCGCCCCAGCTGCGCTTCGGGCGCGCTTCGCCTGTCGGCGCATTGCGGTCCTTGTTGAAGGGACGGCCCTCGGGCTTGCCCCCGAAAGAACGCCCCTCCGATTTCCCGGCATTAGGACGACCTTCGCCCTTGTCCTTGAAGGATCGGCCTTCGGTTCTCTCTTTGAAAGAACGGCCTTCGCCTTTGGGAGCGCCAAAGCTCTTCTTGTCGCCGGGCGCACCAGCGCGAGGCGGGCGCGCGCCGGGGGCACGCGGGCGGGAGTCGCGGGGCTTGTCACCGCGACGATTGTCGTTATCGCTGTTCGTCATGGCGCGCTTCTAACAGGAAGGGGGCGCGCTTGCGAGGTCCGGATCAAGAATATTTCGCGAAAAGGCAAATCTTCACAATGGGAATGTCGATGGCGGGGGATACGCCGGTTCCGGTCTCGGGGTTTGATATCGCCTTCGCCGAGGCTGAAGCCGCTGGCGCGCGTGGTGAGGTGCCGATCGGTGCGGCGATCCTGCTGGACGGGCAGGTGATCGGGCGCGCTGGTAACCGGACGCGCGAGCTCAATGATCCCACGGCGCATGCGGAAATGCTCGCCATTCGCGCAGCCTGCGCATCCCAAGGCTCCGAGCGCATCGGCGGCGCGGACCTCTATGTCACGCTCGAACCCTGCCCGATGTGCGGGACGGCGATCTCGTTCGCGCGCATCCGGCGGCTATATTACGCAGCACCAGACCCGAAAGGCGGCGGTGTCGAGCATGGTCCGAGGCTCTATCATCAGCCCACCTGCCATCACGCGCCGGAAGTCTATGGCGGCATTCGCGAGGGCGAGGCGGCAGAGATGCTGCGCGCATTCTTTCGGGAACGACGCTGAGCCTTGGAGCATTTTCAAGAGAAGTGGAAACCGGTTCGCGTGAAGAAAAAAGGCGTCAAAACAAGAAAATGGAGCGAGTTTTGATCGAGGTTGATCGAAACTCGCTCTAGCCCTGCGCCAGAATCGATTCCACAGCGCCGGCCAGCCCTTCTGAAGCCGCGAGAATTTTCTTCGCCGCGAAGAAATCGAGTGCGTTGAAGCCTTCCACCGGCGCTTTCAATCGGCGGATCGGCAGGGCGTTTGCGGCAGCCTGCGCATCGGCAAGCGCCGCCTGCATCAGATCATAGACACGAAATCCCGTCTCGATCGCGGTGGGAATTTTCGCGCTTTCCTCCCGCGCTGCGGCACGTGACACGTCAATCGCGAGGATGAGATCAACCTCTGCCGTGATTGCCCGCACGGGCAGCGGATCAACCGCGCCGCCATCGACCATCACGTGGTTGTCGAACACCACAGGTTTGACAAGGCCAGGGATCGCCATCGAGGCGGCCACGGCCGGAGCCAGCGCGCCGGAGGTGAACACGACGCGGTCGAGGCGGTGGAAATCCGCCGCAACGACGGACAAGGGAATGGTGAGATCTTCAAATCGATGGGGGAGCGGCTTTGGCAGGAAGCGTTCGAGAATCCCTTCCGCATCCACCAGAACGGGGTTGCCAAGTCCGCCCTTCCACAGGTCGGTGATGCGCCCGATCCGGGCCTGAAACAGGCGGGTCATCACATCGGTTCTGTCGCGGAAATCGCGCAGAACATGGGCGCGCAACTCCGCGCCGGAAACGCCTGAGGCATAGGCCGCGCCGAGAATGGCGCCGATGGAGGTACCCGTGATCTGGACCGGGCGAATACCGAGCCGGTCAAGCGTTTCCAGCACAACGATATGCGCGAGGCCACGCGCACCGCCCGAACCGAGCACCAGCCCGACGCGAGGACTCATCCGAAGAACGCTTTCAGCACGCAGAGCGTCTCCACCGGGTTTTCCTCAGTGAGAAAATGCCCGCTTTCAATGGCTTCACCGGTAGCCTGAGGCGCGAAGGTCTTCCACGCATCAAGCGGCGACGAACCGGAGGCCGGAATGCCTGCCTCGCCCCACAGCACATGCACCGGGCAATCGATCGTCTCGCCCTTGGCACGACTCGCCTCGTCGGCTTCCGCGTCGCGCGTTGCCCCGGCGCGATAATCCTCGCAGGTTGCGTGGATGTGGGAGGGATCATTGAAAAACGCGCGATAATGCGCCAGCGCGCGGCGATCAAACCCTGAGAGATCTTTCGTCGCTGTCCAGCTGGCGAGGGTGTGCTCGAGCCATTCGGTCGGCGCCTTGCCGATCATGGTCTCGGGCATCGGCTGCGGCTGGGCGAGGAAGCTCCAGTGATAGACCTGCATCGCGCGCTTCGCGTCCATGCGCTCCCACATATCGATGGTGGGGATGATGTCGAGCAGGGCGAGTTTCGTCACCCGCCCCGGATGATCGAGTGCGAGGCGATAGGCGACGCGCCCGCCACGATCATGCCCGGCGAGGGCAAAGCGGGTATGGCCGAGTTCGTCGATGACGCGGAGCACATCTTTTGCCATCTCGCGCTTGGAATAGGTCTGGTGCGCCTCATCCGAGCGTGGCGCGCTGGACCAGCCATAGCCGCGCAAATCCATCGCGATGACCTGATGCGTCTTCGCGAGATCCGGCGCGATGCGATGCCACATCACATGCGTCTGCGGGAAGCCGTGGAGCAGCACGAGCGGTGTGCCCTTGCCGCCGATGCGGGCGAAAATCTGCCCCTCATCGGTGGGGATGTATTTCGCTTCAAAGCCGGGGAAGAGATCCGCGAGATCGCTCATGTCAGCTTCCTTTTGAAAGGCGCGCCAACCCTTTTGCGCCGATGTCCGAACGGCAGAACCCTTCGGGCCAGTCGATCTTGCCGACAGCGGCGTAGGCCCTGTTACGCGCTTCAGGCAGATCAGCCCCGGTTGCGCAGACCGTGAGCACCCGCCCGCCATTGGCGCGGATCATGGACCCATCCGAGCGTGTCCCGGCATGGAAAATCCTCGCGCTGGGCATTGCAGCGGCGGCGTCCAGCCCCCGGATCGCGCTGCCCTTCTCGAACGCGCCGGGATAACCCTGCGACGCCATCACCACGCCGACCGCCGAAACCGGCTTCAGCGTCACCGAGAGCTTGGCGAGTTCCCCGCGCGCGACGCCATCGAGCAGCCCGAGAAGGTCACTTTCAAGGCGAAGCATCAGCACCTGACATTCGGGATCGCCGAAGCGGCAATTGTATTCGATGAGCTTTGGTCCCTGCGGCCCGATCATCAGCCCGACGAAGAGGATGCCGCGGTAGGGCGTGCCGCGCCGGACCATTTCCTTCGCGGAGGGGATGACGATCTCGGCGAGCGTGCGGCGCTCGACCTCGTCGTCCATCACCGGCGCGGGCGAATAGGCACCCATGCCGCCGGTATTCGGCCCCTGATCGCCATCGAAAACCCGCTTGTGATCCTGCGCCGAACCGAGCGGCAGCACGGTTTCCCCATCAACAAAACAGAAGAAGCTCGCTTCCTCGCCGACGAGCATCTCCTCGATGACGATCTTGGCGTTATCCTCGCTGGCGTAGAGCGCTTTGAGCGCCTCTTCCGCCTCGGCAAGCGTTTCCGCGACCGTGACGCCCTTGCCGGCCATCAGGCCATCGTATTTTACGACGATGGGCGCGCCCTTTTCCCGCACGTAGGCGAGTGCAGCGGCTGCCTCGGTGAAGGTCTGGTAGGCGGCGGTGGGCACATGGGCCGCATCGCAGATCGACTTGGTGAAATCCTTGGAGCCCTCCAGCTGCGCAGCGGCTTTCGAGGGGCCGAAAACGCGGATGCCCGCACCGGTCAGCGCGTCGGCGATGCCATCGACGAGTGGCGCTTCCGGCCCGACGACCACCAGCGCGATGCCGTTGGTGCGGCAGAAATCGATCACCGCCTTGTGCTCGCCGATCGAAAGCATGACGTTGGTGCCAAGGCTCGCCGTGCCGGGGTTGCCGGGCGCGATGAAGAGCTTGGTCAAGGCAGGGCTTCGGGAGATCGCCCAGGCGAGGGCGTTTTCGCGGCCACCATTGCCGATCAACAGAACATTCATCAAGGCACCTGTCTAAAACGCTGCAATCCTTGCCGCGCGCTGTAGCATCTCCGGCGGCGCATCTCTAGAACTGATAGAAATGAACGACGCGGTTTCCAACACACCCGAACTCTCGGTCTCCGAACTCGCCGGCGCGCTCAAGCGCACGGTGGAGGATGCCTTTGGGAATGTGCGTATCCGGGGCGAGATTTCCGGCTATCGCGGCCCGCATGGCTCCGGCCATGTCTATTTCTCGCTGAAGGATCAGAATGCGCGTATCGACGCCGTGATCTGGAAAGGTGTTTTCTCCCGCATCAAGTTTCGGCCTGAAGATGGGTTGGAAGTGATCGCGACGGGGCGAATCAGCACCTTTCCCGGCAAGTCTAGCTACCAGATCATCATCGAGCAGATGGAGCCGGCCGGCGTCGGCGCGCTTATGGCGCTTCTGGAAGAACGTCGCCGCAAACTCCAGACCGAGGGCGTTTTTGATGCCGCCCGCAAGCGGCCGCTGCCGTATTTGCCGGAGGTAATCGGCATCGTGACCTCGCCGACCGGCGCGGTGATCCGCGACATGATCCACCGCCTTTCGGATCGCTTCCCGCGTGAGGTGCTGGTCTGGCCGGTCCGGGTGCAGGGTGAGGGCAGCGCGGCGGAAGTCGCCGCAGCGATTCGCGGTTTCAACGCGATTGCAGTTGATGATGACAATCTCCCGCGTCCCGATGTGATCGTTGTCGCACGTGGCGGCGGTTCGCTCGAAGACCTCTGGGGTTTCAACGAGGAAATCGTCGTGCGCGCGGCGGCGGAGAGCGCAATTCCGCTCGTCTCGGCCATTGGTCACGAGACCGACTGGACCTTACTTGATCTTGTCGCGGACCTGCGTGCGCCAACACCCACCGCCGCTGCCGAGATGATCGTACCGGTACGGGCGGACCTGATCGCCGAGATACGCAGCCACGCCGCACGCCTCACAGGCGCTGTGATGCGCGGGCAGGAGCGTCGCAGGCGCGATTTTTCCAACCTCGTCCGCGCGTTGCCTTCAGCGGAGCGGGCGCTGGAGGGCCCGCGCCAGCGGCTGGATCGCGCCTCAATCCGGCAGGAAGCCGCCATGCGGGCGCTGCTGGATCGGCGAACCCTCGCGCTTGGCAGGCTCGCCCATCGCCTCGGCGCGCAGACCCCGGCGGCGCAACTCGCTGGGGTGAAAGCCAAACTCGCGGGCCTTGCGGCACGTTTGCCGGGTCTCAAGGAACGCCGCCTGAAAGCCGGTCAGCAGGAGCTTCAGCAGATTTCACAGCGCCTGATGCGTGCGATTCAGGCGCGGGTGACGCTCGAAAAACGCGACACCGAGCGTCGGAAGAGTGATCTCTCACAGATTGGAAAGCGGCTCTCTCAGGAAATATCCAACCGCCTTGGCCGCGAGAAGCAGACCTTTGTCGCCCGCGCGAAGCTCCTCAATTCTCTCGGCTATCGCAGCGTTCTTGCGCGCGGCTATGCCGTGGTGCGCGACGAGAACAACGCGGTGATGCGCGCTGCCGCAGCGGTGTCCTCCGGGCAGGGGCTTTCGATTGAGTTCAGCGATGGCCGAATCAACGCCGTCGCGGGCGGCGAGAAAGCACCCACCACCGCGCTTCCCCAGCCGCGTCCGTCGAAACCCAAGGGCCCAGCGATCGATCAGGGGAGCCTGTTCTGAAGTGGTCCACCCTGTGGGCATTGGACTTGCAGGCTTCGTGATCGCGCCCTAGAGAAAACCAGCCAATTCACAATGACATGAGGTCACTTCCGATGATCAAGATGCCCGCCGGCCTTGGGATGCCCGGTCTCGGAAACGAGGCCGTTCTGGAATATTCCGACAGCGATTATCGCATTCTCCGGCAAGGGACTTTCGTGCGCTGCAGCGTCACCGGGCAGACGATTCCGTTGCAGGATCTGAAGTACTGGAGTGCCGAGCGGCAGGAGGCCTACGCCGGTCCTGAGGCGATTCTTCAGCGCTTGCGGACTGAATCTATCGCGCGATAAATCGTGTCGAGCAGCGGTTCGGGCAGCGAAATCGTGACCGGCAGGGCGGTGGCGCGCTTGGCCAAAGCGTCGAGTGCCGGAGAACCTTTCAGGCGAACCAGGTCTTTCTCCGTCGTCACCAACGGAAGATGACCCGCGATGCCCAGCAGGGTTTGAGCCTCGGTATCCGAATAGGTGTGATGATCACCGAAGGCATGAAAGCCTGACACATCGGCGCCCAGCGCTTCCAGCGTCGCGCGGAATTTCTCAGGCCGCCCGATGCCGCAGAAGGCGTTGATCTCGGTGCCGTGCAGGCGTGAAGCGATGCCGGCATCCGGCATGAGGTGAGAGACATGGAGCGGCTTGCCCGCCAAGGCCTGTGCCGCGCCTGTCTCGTCCTCCCCGATCACCAGCACCGCATCAACATGTTCGAGTTGCCCGGAAACCGGTGCGCGCAGTGGTCCTGCCGGCACGCAAAAGCCATTTCCGAACCCAAAGCCGCCGTCGATCACGGCAAGGGAAAAATCCTTCGCCAGCGCCGGGTTCTGCAAGGCATCGTCGAGCACGAGACAGGTTGCGCCTTGACTAACCGCGAGGTGAGCGCCCGCCGCCCTGTCTCGCGCGACGATGGTCGCCGCATGGCGTGCGAGCAGCAGCGGTTCATCACCGACGTCGGCGGCGGTATGGCGGGCGGTATCGACTCGCAACGGCCCGCTTTCGTGACCGCCATACCCGCGTGTTAGAACAAAAGGCGTCTCGCCGCGCGCTTGAAGCGCTGTCACCACGGCCATCGCAGTCGGGGTTTTTCCCGCGCCGCCAGCGGTGAAATTTCCGATGGAAATCACTGGTACCGGCGCGCGCCAGCCTGGTTTGGCCATGCGGTTGAGGGTGATTTTGCCATATATCCAACCGAGCGGTGCCAGCAGCGAGGCAAGGAGACGGCTTTCGCCCTGCTGCCAGAAGCCCGGCGCTTTCATGCGCTTTGACCCGCCGACAGCACGCCCTCGATGGTCGCGAGCGTGGTGGCAAGCGCGCCCTCATTGGCGCTGACGATCCTCTTCGCATGGGCGATGAGGGTGTCCCGGATCTGCTGGTTCTTCAGTAACACAGCAACGGCGGGTGCAAGTTCCGCAGCATTGGCGATCCGGACGGCGGCGCTGGCCGCATCGAGCTCAGCGAAAATATCGGCAAAGTTATGCGTCTCCGGCCCATGCACGATGGGCGCGGCAAGGCGCGCCGGTTCGATCGGGTTATGCCCGCCGATGGGGACCAGCGAGCCACCAATAAACGCTACAGTGGCGACGGAATAAAACAGGCCCAGCTCGCCGAGGGTGTCGGCGATATAGAGCATCTGCCGGTCATCCGGTTCCTCGCCGGCGCTGCGGACCGCAGGCATCATGCCGCCCTTGCGGCAGAGGTCGACGATCTCGGCGCTGCGCGCCGGGTGGCGCGGCACGATCACGGTCAGGAGCTCCGGTTCGACATCGCGCAAGGCTGCAGCGGCGTCGAGCACCAGCGCTTCCTCGCCCGGATGCGTGCTGGCTGCCAGAAAGACCGGACGTTGGCCAATCAGGCGATCAAGGGCATCGAGCTCGGCCATCTCGACCGGGAGCGGCGGCGCATCGAACTTGAGGTTTCCGGTGAACTGCGAGGGTGCCCCGAGCTGGCTGTAGCGCGCGGAATCGATCCGGCTCTGGGCAAGGCAGAATGCGAGCCCGCCGAGCAGGGTCTTGGCAATTTTCGGAGCGCGCGCCCAACCTTTCGCCGAGCGCTCGGACATCCGCCCGTTGATGATCCCCAGCGGAATGCCTTGCCGCTGTGTCTCGATCATCAGCGTCGGCCAGAGTTCACTCTCGCAGAAAACAGCAAGATCAGGCTGCCAATGGGAGAGAAACCGCTTTGCGGCTCCCGGAAGATCGAGCGGTACGAATTGATGGACGGCTCCTTCGGGCAGTCGTGAAGCCGCCAGCGCGGCAGAGGTAACGGTGCCGGAGGTCAGCAGCACCTTGCGGCCCGCTTCGACGAGCCGGCCCACCAGCGGCAGGATCGACATGGTTTCGCCAACGCTCGCTGCATGCAGCCACACGAGCGTACCCGCAGGGCGCGGCAGGCTTGCGCGGCCCCAGCGCTCGGGCAGGCGTTTGGCGTCCTCTTTCCCCTTTTTCAGCCGGCGACGCAGAAAGGCCCACAGGAACGGGGGCGCCACGCGTCCGACTGCACGATAAAGGTGCAGGCTGATGGGCAGGGCGAGAGGGCGCGCCATGATCGCGCCTTAACCGCGGGCGGCGAGGGCGGCATCAACCTCCGCCTGTCGCTTGGCACGTGCCGCGAACATCGAAGCGCGATCCGCACCGGGGTAGGATGAGCCGAGCGCGGCGTAGCCTGCGGCGTAAATGCGATCAAGTTCCGCCTCGACCGTCCGGCGCACCTGCTCCTTCGCGGCGGCATCGGCGTCGCGCGCAACCGGAATCGGCTTGCCGACGAGAATCGCCGTACGTCCAAATGGCAGACCAAGGCTCGCGGCATCCCAGCTCGGGAAATCCCAGCGCCGCGAGCAGACCACCGCCATGGGGAGGATCGGGCGGCCCGAAAGCTGCGCCAGCGCGACGATACCATCCCCCGCGACGCGGCTGATCTTCGGCACGTCGGCGGTCATGGAGACATGCTCGCCCGCTTCGAGAAGCTGGAGCAACTGCCGGAGTGCCTGAATACCGCCTCGCTTCCGTACCTGATCGGAACGCTGTGCGCCTGAGCCACGGATGACCGACATGCCGAGGAGCTCCGCCGCATAGGCGTTGATCTCGCCGTCACCATGGCGCGAGATCATCACGTAGCAGCGGTCTTTCGGCCTGCGATAGAAGGTCTGCATCAGGTGCTGGCCATGCCAGAACGTGATAATCACCGGCGCATTGTCATCCACCGGGCCATAAACATCGTCCGGGATGAAGATGATGCGGTTCGTCTTCTTCACAAACCAGAGGTAGCCCGCGAGAAGGGCACCAAGGAGGTGCTGGACAAAGCGGGACCTTCCGATCTTGCGAAACATCAGCTGCGAGCGCGCTTAATGCGCGGAATCGGGATCGAGCAGGCGATGCATATGCACGACGAAATAGCGCATCTGCGCGTTATCGACCGTCGCCTGCGCCTTGCCCTTCCAGGCGGCATGGGCGGATTTGTAATCCGGATAGATGCCGACAATGTCGAGCTTCGAGAGATCGCGGAAGGTTGTGCTGTCGATGTCTTCGAGTTCGCCGCCGAAAACGAGATGAAGAAGCTGCTTGTTCTCAGTATCTTTTGTCATGGTCGGAGTTCCCCTGCGCAGTTCAGCGGTCGTGTCATTGCCGCCCCGAGGCGGCGTTTCCGGCAAACAAACCGGAAGAGCCTTGCGGCTTCGATCCTCAATCAGGCCGGATTCGTCAAGAGTGAAACCCCGATTTTCGTCAGCAAGTCTTGTGAACCCGCGACCAATGGCGGATGCGGTGCGCCCGTGAGGCCATAAACCGGGTGCGTGCCCTCCAGTGTCAGCAAGTTTCCGCCAGCCTCCCGGAGAATGCAATCCGAGGCGACGATATCCCAGTCATGTCCACCGGGATTTGCAACCGCAAGGTCTGCCCCGCCACGCAACGGGACGAGCACGCGATGCGCCAGCGCCGGCACAGGGCTCGCATGGGCCAGTTCCAGCCTGAGCGCCCGACCCAGCCTCTCGGCAATCGGGCGCGGCCCGGTGGTCCTGTAGGGGGCCTGCCCGGCGGCCAGAAAAGTGAGGCGTTCGCCATTGAGAAACGCCCCGCCGCCGCGAAAGCCAGAATAGGTCTCGTTGCGCGCTGGAAGATGCACCGCGCCTGCGACGGGCATGCCTTCCGCAATCACGCCGACGACGATGCACCAAGCATCCCCGCCTTCGATAAAATTGCGCGTGCCGTCGATCGGATCAACGACAAAGGCGGGCTGGCCGCGCTCTCCAGTCCAGCTCTCCGGGCGTTCCTCGGAGTGAAAACCGATGGCCGCAAGGGTCGGCAGGGTCTCGGCGAGAAAGGCATCGACCGCATGATCGGCAGAGGTGACGGGCGAGCCGCCCTCTTTCCATTGTACCTCAGCCGTGGTGCGCCGTTCTGCCCGGAAATCGCGCAGCGCCACGCGTCCGGCCTCTTCAGCGATCCGGATCAGCCCCGCATGGAGCGCCTCAAGCGCCGGGAACGTGGTGCCAAAGCGTTGCATCAGGACCAGGCGAAAACGAGCGTCAGGATCGCGCCGAACACCAGGGCACTGAGCGTCAGGATCATGCCGCCGACGCGCGGGAAACTCGCGCCGCCGGTCTGTGAAAGGCCGATGGCATGGAGAACGCGGCCCACCAAGCCCGTGAGTCCGACAAGGTGGATCGCCCATTCCCTCGCGCCGACCATGGATAGTGCCAGCAGAAGCCCGATTAGCAGCGGGGCATATTCGCTGAAATTGCCATGTGCGCGGATGCGGCGGCGCAGAATCTTGTCCTCGCCATCGCCGAGGCCGATCTTCTGGCTGCGCCGGATTTCGATCACGCGCCAAGCCAGCACAACGCCGAGAAGGACCAGCACGGCGATGTAGCTTACGGCAAAACCGAGTGCAGGGCTGGCAGCCATCTGGACGAGCTTTTCCATATAGGTTCTCTCTCTGGCGCGCGCTGCGCGGTCAATCGTTGCAATGCAGCACGATCAAAAAACGCTTAAGCGCTTCACGGCCATATCGCAATTCCCGATCCATCGCTTACATAGACAAGGGCCGCGGCGTTTCACCGTCTTGCCCCTTTCATCTGCCTCATTAGCCCGCCCAAATTTTCAGGAACTTCATGGCCGAACCCACAGCCCTTGGCGCGACCGCATCCACGCTTGTCTTTCTCGGTGCCGCCGTCGCAGCCGTTCCGTTGCTGCGCTTTCTCGGCCTCTCGGCGGTCCTCGGCTATCTGCTTGCGGGGGTGGTGATTGGCCCCTCGGTCCTCGGGATTTTCCGCGAACCGGAGGTGTTGCGGTCGATTGCGGAACTCGGCATCGTGATGTTCCTCTTCGTCATCGGGCTCGAATTGAAGCCATCGAAGCTTCTCTCGATGAAGCGCGATATCATCGGCCTTGGGCTTGCGCAGGTTGTGATCGCGATGGCGCCACTGCTGGTGCTCCTGAAAATGGGTGGGCTTGCGGGCGCGGGCCTGTTCTCGGTTGCCTTTGCCTTTGCGCTTTCCGCCACGGCGATTGCCTTGCAGGTGCTCGGCGAACGCGGAGCGATGTCCACGATCTACGGCCAGAAGAGCTTCGCGATCCTGCTGTTTCAGGACATGGC
The DNA here is from genome assembly GCA_002256205.1 of Rhizobiales bacterium PAR1. Lineage (GTDB taxonomy): Bacteria > Pseudomonadota > Alphaproteobacteria > Rhizobiales > Beijerinckiaceae > Rhabdaerophilum. Next base: position 144,697 of record NKIW01000004.1, on the reverse strand, counting down.
CATCGTGCCCTTCATCGCGCTGATGCCGCTGCTCGCAGGCCCCATCGAACCCGGTGGCGGAGGCAAGGCGATGGTCAAGCACCTGCCGGAAATCGCCATGGCGATTGGCGCGCTCGTCGCGCTGGTGCTCGCCGGACGCTACCTCCTCAATCCGTTCTTCCGCCTGTTGGCGCGGACCGATGCGCGCGAGGTGATGACCGCCGCCGCGCTGCTCGTGGTGCTCGGCTCGGCCGAGTTGATGCACCATGTCGGGCTTTCTGCCGCGCTCGGTGCCTTTATCGCCGGGCTGATGCTGGCGGAGAGCAATTTCCGCCATCAGCTCGAGGCGGATATCGAACCCTTCCGGGGGCTGCTGCTCGGCCTTTTCTTCATGAGCGTGGGGATGGGGATCGATATCGCGATCGTCAAAGCCAATCTCGCGCTGGTTCTCGGGGGCACCTTTGCCATTCTCGGCCTCAAGGTCGTGCTGAACTATCTTCTGTTGCGGGTCGGCAAGCTCTGCATCTCGGATGCCGCGCGCGCCGCCGTTCTGCTCGCGACGGTCGGCGAGTTTGCTTTTGTTATCGTGCCGCTTGCGGAGACCTATGGCATGATTTCCGAGCAGAACGGTTCGCTCCTGACAGCCGTTGCCGCATTGACGATGTTCTTTGGTCCGGTGCTGATCAAGGCGCTGGAACCCTTCCTCGTCTGGCTCGAAAAGCGCCGTGCCAAAACCGAGACCATCGAGGAGGATTTCTCCGATGCCGAAGGCGAGGTGCTGGTGATCGGCTTCGGGCGCTATGGGCAGGTGGTCAACCAGATGTTCCTTGCGGCAGAGAAGAACGTCACCGTGATTGATCGCAACATTGATCGCATCCGCGCCGCCGGCAAATTCGGTTTCAAGGTCTATTACGGCGATGGCCGCCGCCTCGATGTGCTGCGTGCGGCGGGCGCCGAGAATGCCGCCGTGATCGCGATTTGCGTTGATGATCGCGAGGCCGCTTCTACGATTGTCGAGATGGCGGTGCGCGCTTTTCCGCAGGCGAAGCTTTTCGTGCGCGCCTATGACCGGGTGCATGCGCTCGATCTCATGGAGCGCGGCGTGCGGGCGCCCTTCCGCGAGACCTTCGATTCCGCCCTGAGTTTTGGTCGTGAGGCGCTGATCGGCCTTGGCGTACCCGAGGATGAGGCGGAAGAGGTGCGTCTTGATGTCAAGAAGCGCGATATCCAACGCCTGATGCGTCAACGGGACGAGGGTCTCCTCGGCGGCAGTGATCTTCTCCACGGCGTGACAGTCACGCCGGAGCCGCTGGTTGAACCCAAGCGCAAAGGGCGCGATATCTCAGCCTCGCCCCGGCCTGATTCGAGGGGCTCCGCCGATCTTGAAGGCGTGACCGGAGCTTCCTCATGACCGATCCATCGCGCGCGGCCCCGCCCGCACGCTTCACACAAGGCTCAACGATGGGCCACGTCATCACCATGACGGTGACCGGCGCGATTGGCCTGATGGCGATTTTCGTCGTCGATTTCCTGTCGCTGTTCTATGTCTCGCGCCTCGGCAATACCGAACTCACCGCTGGTGTCGGTTATGCGACGACCGTGCTGTTTCTGGCGATTTCCTTCAACATCGGTTCGATGATCGCGGGCACCGCGATGGTCTCGCGCCAGATCGGCGCGGGCAATCGCGATATCGCGCGGCGCATGGCGGCGAGTGTGATGAGTATCGCAAGCCTCCTGGCGCTCGCGGTTTCGGTACTGCTGATGCTGTTTCAGCCACAAGTGCTCGATATGCTTGGCGCGACCGGGACGCCGAAACTCGTGGCTTCGCGGTTTCTCTCCATAACCCTACCGGCGAACTTCCTGATGGCTTCGGGCATGATGCTGTCCGGCCTTCTTCGCGCGGTCGGCGATGCGCGTCGTGCGATGCAGGTAACGCTCTTTGGCGGCCTGGTTACGGCGGGCATGGACCCGCTGTTGATCTTCGGTTTCGGGCTCGGCACCGATGGCGCGGCGATTGCCACCGTGATTTCGAGGCTCGTGTTCACCGCTGTGGGCCTTCATGGCATCATCAAGGTGCATAAGCTGCTTCAGATGCCTAAGATCGCGGATATCCTCGGCGATGCGCGCGGGTTTTTCGGCATTGCCGTGCCGGCAATCCTTACCAATGTCGCGACCCCGGTCGGCGGTTTTCTTTACATGCGCGTGCTCGCCCCCTTCGGCACGGAAGCCATTGCGGCGAATGCGATCCTTGACCGGCTGGTTCCGCTGGCATTCGGGGCGCTCTTTGCGCTCTCCGGCGCCATTGGCCCGATCCTAGGTCAGAACCTTGGCGCGCGGCTCTTTACGCGCCTTCGGCAGGCGATGCGTGATGCCTTCATCTTCGCCACAGGCTATTCGCTGGTGGCGTGGTTTTTACTGTTCCTCGCCCGCAACCAGATCCCTTCTGTGTTCTCGGTCGAGGGCGCAACCGCCTATTATGTCGTATTTTTCTGCGATATCGGCGCGTTAGCGTGGATCTTCATCGGCTTTGTGCTGGTCGCCAATGCGGCCTTCAACAACCTCGGCTTTCCGCTTTACTCGACCGCCTTCAACTGGGGGCGGGCAACGCTCGGCACCGTGCCGCTCACGATGCTCGGCGCTTCGATGTATGGCTACGAAGGCGCGATGATCGGCCTCATCGTCGGGAGTTTCCTCTTCGGCGTGGCGGCGGTGATCGTGGTCTTCCGTGCGATCGGCGGGCTTGAGGCGCAGGTGGACACGGCAGCCAAAACGGCATGAGCCTATTGGCCAACCGGATTGTCTTAACAAGACGTTGCAGCCAAACGCGCCAGCAGCTACGCTTTTAGCCGGCACTCGTTGTCGCTGGAGGGAAGTTTCGTGGTTAATCTCTTTGAAATCATGCAGGCAGCGCAGGGCGGCAACGCCTATAACAATCTCGCGCAGCAGTTCGGGATTGGTCCCGAGCAGGCCGAGCAGGCGGTCCATGCCGTGCTTCCGGCGATTTCCATGGGCCTCCAGCAGCAGGCGCAGACCATGGACGGCTGGCAAAACATTCTGTCCTCGTTGAGTCAGGCACAAGGCAGCGCCGAGTTGTTCGATGCGGATGGTGACGGTATCCCCGACAACCTCCAGCAGCAGGGCCAGAACGCCCTCGGCGCGATGTTCGGCGGTCAGGCCGCTTCCGACGCGGTGGCCGCACATGCGGCACAGTTCGCGGGCATCCCCGCATCGATGATGCAGCAGATGCTGCCGATGATTGCCTCGATGGTGCTTGGCGGGCTCTTCAAGGGCGCGATGGGCAATGGTCTTGGCGGGCTTCTCGGGCAGATGATGCAGGGCGGTCAGGCCGGCGGCATGGCCGGCGGCATGGCGGGCGGTATGGGCGGCCTTGGCAACATCCTCGGCGGCATGTTCGGGCAGGGCGCGGCCCCGCAGCAGAATACTGGCGGAATGGGGGGCATGTTCGGCAATATTCTGGGGCAGATGATGGGCGGTGCGCAGCAGCCTGCCCCGCAACAGCCCGCCGGTGGTCTTGGTGGTATGTTTGGCAATATCTTGGGACAGATGATGGGCGCGGGCCAGCAAGCGGCCCCGCCGCCGCCCGCGAACCCGACAGCGGCAGGCCTCGATATGCTCAAGGGCATGTTTGAGACTGGCAAGGACGTGCACTCCACCCAGATGGACGCGCTCCAGCAGATTTTCAGCCAGTTCACCAAGCGCTGAAGATCAAGCAAGACCGGAATCGCTCGCATTTGAGTGATTTCGGTCATATCTCGAACACTGCAGTTCAGGGCAGGTCTGCCTAAATTTCACGCATTTCGCGAATCGCTAAAATGCAATCCTTTGCGTTTTGCTATCTTCAGGGACCGTCCTTCTAAACAGCTTCCCGCACCAGCAGAACGCTTGGGTAGGGGAGCACTATGATCCAGAACGTGTCCAACGCCGCCATCCTGAATGCGGCGAATTCGAAGCCTGCCGCCAATGTCGCCGTTCCGGCGCCCGCGGCCAGCAATGCAGCCAAACCGGAAACCACTGTCACCGCCAAGGCCGTCCCGACGGTCGCCTCGATCAATGCGCAGGCGTTTCTTGAACGCCAGCAGATCGGTGCTGCGCTATACGATCGTTCCTTCACACTGTCGGAAGGCATTTCCGCGCTGACAACGCAGAAGGGCATTGCCGCCTACGCCAAGAAGGCGGAGAGCGACGGCAAGTTGACCGCTGCCGAGTTGCAGAAGCTCGACAAGAAGCTCGACAAGGCTGAAGTCAAAATCCAGAACATGACGACCAACAACAAGGGCGCAGATCTCGACAGCAATGCTGCGATTGATGGTCGCGAGCTGGATGTTGTCCAGCAGAACTTGATGGACCGCATCAATGCGGGCGTGAAGGACGGCACCCTGACCAAGGAAGAAGCCGAAGGCCTTCTCAAGCGCCAGGACGAGCTGAACAAGCTGGAAGCGAGCCTGCGCGAGAGCGATGGCAAGCTGACAGCCGGGGAGCAGAAGCAGGTGCTCGACCAGCTCCGCAAGGAAGCCGACCGGGTGAACAGCCTGCGCCACAACAATGTTGGTGTGAACCTCACTTACAAGACCTATGCGGACAGCATTGATGCGCGCCAGGCTGCGCTTGAGAAGCAGCTTGAGGCTGGCATCAAGTCCGGCACGTTGACCGAAGACGAAGCCAAGGTCGTCCGGGGCTATCTTGATGACGCCAACAAGCTCGAAGCCGAATATGGCGCAGATGGCCGTATCGACTGGAAGGATCATAACCGCCTGTCAACCGCCCTCAACAGTGCGGAGATTCAGCTTTATGATCTGCAGCGCAATGATTCCGGCAAGAAGCTGAAGGCCAGCTATGTCGATGTTGTGCATGTTGACAAGCGCGAGGCACAGCAGCTTGAGAGCATCGCCCGCGGCANTTCCAACAAGTCGCTCACCGATGAAGAGGCGATTGCCACCTTGGAGGCCCAGAAAGGCATTCAGGGCATGGAAGATGGCTTCATCAAGGATGGTGATGGCAAGCTCGATCGCGGTGAATATCTCCGTCTGCAGAGCGCCATGAACACCTTCGATCTGGCCAATCATGAAGCTCAGACCAACAGCGCTCGCTGGAACGGCATCCTGAGCGAGCCGAAGGTTGCGGCCCAGCCGAAACCGGCCGCCCCGGTCGCGCCCGTGGCGCCTGCAGCCACGCCTGTGGTTACTGCCGACGTCAAGCCTGTCGTGGCTCCGGTCGCGCCGGTCGTGACGAGCCCAGTAGAGCAGGTCCGTTCTGAAACCAAGTCCGAGACCCAACCGACAACCGCGCAGATCAATCGCGAACTGGCCGATGACGGCGATCATTTCGCCGACATGATGGTCAAGGCGATGAAGGAGCAGTCGGACAACTTCCAGAAGGTTCACGACGAACTCTCCGGCAGTGCTGAAAAGGCGCGTTCGGAGCGCGAGTCGAACGACAATCAGGTCAAGCGTGAAGCTGCGCCCAGCGTTTGGGTGCCGGAGAACAAGGGCCTCGACCTTCACGGTAATGCGGAAGTCGGCCAGAAGGTTGCAGCCTATGCCGCTGCCGCTGCCTCGATTGCGCAGGGCCAACCGCCGATCGCCAAAAAGGTCGCCTGACGCCTTCGGGTTTTCAGATTGCACCGTGTCCGGGCGCTTCGGCGCCCGGTCGCCACACATCTTTCGGGCGGTTTGCGCCCGGCTCCAACACCCTTATGCCTATCTCTGGCTCGTCCCTCGCGGGATGAGCCATTTTTTTTAAGCCTCCGGAAAAGAAAAGGCCGGGCTTTAGGCCCGGCTCAAGTCGATCGCAGGTGTTGGCGCCTCAGGCGCAAAGCACCGGCTCGGCGGAGGGGAGATTGCCGAGCCGGGCTTTGCTCGCCGCGGTCGGGGCGACCGGCTTGAGGCCGGGCGTCGCGTTGCGGGTTGCGCCATCCCGCCGGACGCGTGGGGTGCGGCCGGCTGCGATCAGGGAAAGGTGAACGGTAGGATCCTCGATGAAGGACTCGGCCAAGGCTCCTCGAACATCGCTCCGGGTCAGGCCGATGTCCTTGAGCGCCGCGGCATCCCAGTTGAGAAGCTCTTTGGCAGCGCGGCGGTTCGCAAGGGCCGTCTGGACATGTGCCACACCCTTCGCCGCAGCGAGGAGCAGGGAAGTCAGAAATCCGGGGGTCATGGCCATGAAACGTTCCTTTCGCGAAAAGCCTCCAAATGCGGGGCAGTCACTCCTTTCGAGTGAGATTTGTATACCGCACGGGCTTGCATTTCTGAAACGAATGTTTCTTATCTAATCATCACGAATTGAGATGATTGATCCCAGACGCGCTTTGACTGGAGAGGCCCCGCCATGCTGCCCGTGCTCGACAATGACCATCTGCGCACCCTGATCGCGATTGCCGAAACCGGCTCCTTTACGCGTGCGGCGGAGATCGTCCACAAAACCCAGAGCGCGGTTTCGATGCAGATCCGGCGGCTGGAAGAACGCGTGGGCCGCGAGATCTTTGCCAAGGAAGGTCGCGCCGCCAAGCTCACCGAAGATGGCGAGCGTCTCCTCGATTACGCCTACCGGATGATCCGCCTCAACGATGAAGCCGTCTCTTCTTTCCGGCAGGACAAGCTGACAGGACGCGTGAAACTCGGCGTGCCGGATGACTACGCCGAGCGTTACCTTCCGCAGATTCTCGCGCGCTTCACCGCTTCTAACCCCGGTATCGAGGTGATGGTGACCTGCGAGCCGACGCCCTGCCTCGTCGCGAGCCTCGATGCGCATGATCTCGATATGGCGATCATCACCCATTCCGAGCGGCGCGGTGTCGGGGAGATCATCCGCGAGGAAAAACTGCTCTGGGTGACGTCACAGCGCCATTGCACGCATGAGCAGCGCCCGGTGCCGCTCGCGCTCGGACGCGACACCTGCAACTGGCGCCGCGCGGCGACCTCCGGTCTCAACCACAACGAAATTCCGTTCCGTATTCTCTATACAAGCTGGAATTCGGCGGCGGTGGGCGCGGTGGTGCTGGCGGGCCTCGCGGTCAGCGTGCTGCCGGAGAGCGCGATCCGCCCCGGCATGCGCGTGCTGACGGCCGAAGAAGGCTTTTCGGACCTGCCGATGGTGAGGATCGCTCTGCTGCGCAATGCCGTAGCGCGCGATCACGTGACCAACGCGCTGGCGGACCACATCGTGCAGAGTCTCGATAACCTCTCGTTCGAAACCCGCGCCGCGATGCTCGCGGCGGAATAAGCGCGGGAAGCCTTATCAACAGAGGGATGTCACCGCGCAGGTACGGGCGATGACCGTTTCACTCGAAGAAAATGTGCCGAACTCAATAGGTCAGCGCTTCAAAAATCGGCTTTACCGAACCCTGCCATGGGCCGTTGAAAGCCGCGAGCAGGTCGTCCGCCTGAGTTGCTCCGCGTGCGACAATCGCCTCGAGGGGGGCGAGATACCGGGTTTCATCCAATCGCCGGCCGTCGACTTTTGCACGTCGGACAAGACCGGCGCGGGAAAGGGCCAGTGTTTCGCGGGCAATATCAAGCACCCGGCGTTTACCGAGTTCCGCAGCAAGGCCAAGGCGCGGCACGTCATCGCGCAAATGCTGGCGCGCCTCGGCATTCCAGCCTTTCACCAAGTCCCAGGCCGCATCGAGGCTGGTTGAATCGTAGAGAAGCCCAACCCAGAAGGCGGAAAGCGCCGTGATCATCGGCCGGGGGCCGACATCCGCGCCACGCATTTCAAGATAGCGCTTCAGTCGCACCTCGGGGAAAATCGTCGAGAGATGGTTCGCCCAATCCGAGGTCGCGGCAAATGCGCCGGGCAGACCGGGCAGCTTGCGATCCATGAGATCCCGGAAGGATTGGCCGGAAACATCGTGATAGGTATCGCCGCGCTTGACGAAATACATCGGTACATCAAGCGCATAATCGACATATTGCTCGAAGCTGAAGCCGTCCTCGAAGGCGATGGGCAGCATGCCGGCGCGCTGGTTATCAGTGTCGCGCCAGATCTCCGAGCGCATCGAGAGAAACCCGTTGGGCTTGCCTTCCGTGAAAGGCGAATTGGCGAAAAGCGCGGTGGCAATGGGTTGCAAGGCAAGGCTGACGCGCAGCTTCTTCACCATGTCAGCCTCGGAGGCAAAGTCGAGATTGACCTGCACCGTCGATGTCCGGAACATCATGTCGAGACCGTATTGACCAACCCTGGGCATATAGGCGCGCATGATCTTGTAGCGCGATTTCGGCATCACTGGCGTCTCGGCCCGGGTCCAGACCGGCGACATGCCTAGCCCGAGAAAGCGGATACCCAGAGGGGCCGCGACCGCGTTGACCTGATCGAGATGGGCAGCAGTCTCCGCATCCGTCTCGTGCAGCGTTTCAACCGGCGCGCCGGAAAGCTCGAACTGCCCGCCCGGCTCCAGGCTGATCGCGCCACCGCCCTTCTCGTCGAAAAGCCCGATCGGATGGTCACCCTCCATGATCGGCTCCCAGCCGGTTAGCTGTGCCATACCTTCGAGAATCGCGCGAATGCCGCGCGGCCCCTCATAAGGAACGGGTGATAAATCCGCAGCATAGAATGGGAATTTCTCGTGTTCGGTGCCGATGCGAAACGCGGAAACCGGCTTGATTCCGGCTTCGAACCAGCCGATCAGCGCCGCGCGCCCTTCGATAGGGGTCAGGTCAACCGTGTCCCGCGCCATGAAAAACCTCGAATAATTCCGGCGATTCGCAGCGGAAAGCGAGTTGGCTCCGCATATTAACCGCACAAATGCGACAAAAAGCATCGGCTCCGACAAAAATCAGCCCGACGCACAGAAATGGGAACAGATAAACGCCCCCGCGTTACCTCAGATGTATAGGCATGGCCCCGGATCACGACAATGGCGCGGGAGATGAGAAAAACTCAACTTTCCGTGTCCGGATCAGCCGACCCAGTCCCCCAGCACAGCCTGCACCAATGCCAGCGCGGCGACGCCTGCGGTATCGGCCCTTAGAATGCGCGGGCCGAGCGAAAGGCGGCAGAGGCGCGGATGCTTGAGGATTGCAGCGCGCTCATCCGCCGTAAAGCCCCCCTCCGGACCGATCAGCACGGTGATGGTTTCAGCGCCCTTGGCTGCAGCCAGCGCGGCCAGCGGATCGGTGATTTCGGCATCCTCATCACAGAAGATCAGCAGATGTTCTGCCGGCAACTTGGCGAGGAAACCGGGAAGCTTCACCTCCGGCTCCATCGCGGGGAGGGTGAGAATGCCGCATTGCTCCGCCGCCTCGATGGCATTGGCAAGGAGACGATCTTCCTTGAGGCGGCTCACTTGTGTGCGCTGCGTGAGTACGGGCAGAATGCTCGCGGCGCCCATCTCGACCGCCTTCTGCACTACATAATCGAGCCGAGCAGATTTGAGCGGCGCGAAAGCGTAGCGGATGCTGCCGGTCGGCGTTTGCGGTCGCGTCTGTTCCAGCAAGGCGAGCACGGCTGTTTTGCGTGTCGGCTTTTTGACCTCTGCGAGCCATTCGCCGTTTCGACCGTTGAACACCAGCACTTTGGCGCCTTCTTCCATCCTCAGAACGTTGAGGAGATAGTTCTGCTGGCCCGGTTCCAGCGGCACGATGGCCCCGGTGTTGAGGTCCGGCAAGACATGCAGGCGGTGGGTGGCGAAATCGTAGCGGGCCATGGCGGAGGATCAATCGTGCGGGAAGGGATGCGAATCTTCGGTCAATATGCGACATATTCCAAAAATCGCCTTGATTTTTTGCGCGAGATGGCAATCGATCTGGCGACAAATTTGACCTCGCCATGCCCGGTTTTCTGCCGGGTCAGAAACAGGGCGTTTCGTGCATGAAAAAACCGGCTTTCCGTTTCGCGCTCCTGCCGCTGCTTGTGGCCGGCTTTGCTGCACCTGCCGCGGCGTTGACGCCCAGCTGTCAGGCTGATCTCGACAAATACGGCACCGCACGCCTGAGCATTATCGAGCGGATCAACGGCTTCAAGAAGTCCAAGCCGACAGCCAAGCAGGCCTGCGCGACGTTCAACGAACTCGTGAAGGCTGAGGCTGACATGATGAAGTGGATGGATGACAACAAGGAATGGTGCCAGCTGCCGGAGCCCTTCATCGAGGACTTCCGGAAGGGCACGGCGCAGGGCACCAAGTTCCGCAGCCAGATTTGCACGGCTGCCAAACGGCAGGCCCAGCAGCCGGCGGCCCCGCGCGGTCCTGCGCCCGGCGGCGGCGTGCAATTGCCCAAAGGCGCACTGTGAGTTTACCGGATGGCGCGACGCCCGATGCGGTGCGCCATAGCCTGGTCGAGTTTCTCCCGCCGAAATTCCAGCCCTACGCGCGCATGTCGCGCCTCGATCGCCCGATCGGCTGGTGGCTGCTCTTGCTTCCGTGCTGGTGGAGCGAAGCGATGGCTGCGCGGCTGGCCGGGCATGTTCCCAGCCTCTGGACGCTCCTGCTCTTTCTGATCGGCGCGGTGGCGATGCGCGGCGCCGGGTCCACCTGGAATGACATCACCGACAAGGATCTCGACGCCAAGGTCGCCCGCACGCGGGCAAGGCCGCTGCCCTCGGGGCAGATCACCACGAAAGAGGCCTTTGTCTGGCTCGGACTTCAGGGGCTCTTGGGTCTGGCGGTCCTCTCGCAGTTCAACCGCTTTGCGATCCTGATGGGGTTTCTCTCGCTCCTGCCGGTCCTCGTCTATCCCTTCATGAAGCGTTTCACCAACCATCCACAGCTGGTACTGGGGCTGGCCTTTGCATGGGGCGCGCTGATGGGGTTCGCGACGCATCTCGGGGCGCTGCCCGTGGCGGGATACCTTCTCTATGCGGGTGCGATTTGCTGGGTCGTGGGATACGATACGATCTATGCGCTTCAGGATATCGAGGATGACGCCATTGTCGGCATTGGCTCGACCGCGCGGGCCTATGGCGAGCATGTCCGCGCGTTTATCGCGGCAATGTTCATCCTGACGGTGGGGCTGATCGGCCTTGCAATGATGCGCGTGGGCGTCGGACCGGCGGCATGGCTCGGCCTTGCGGCTTTTGCCGGGCATCTCGGCTGGCAGCTTGTCGTGGTGGACCGCAACGATCCGGTGCAGGCGCTCCGGCTCTTCCGCGCCAATCGCGATGCGGGGCTGTTGCTGTTCGCCGGTCTTGCGGTCGATGCGGTGAGTGCCGGCCTTTAATCTCCAAAAAACCGCTGATCAGGCCTTGCGCTTGTCGGCCGTGCCGGCGAGCTGCATGGCAGCCAGTGGCATCTGGCGCCGCGCGAGGAAACGCGGGCGTCGGCCCGAAAGCGCCGAACCCTTGTGATGGGCATGAATGACCTCCCCGGCCACCGGCGAGACGGGGGTCGTCTGGCCGGTGGCATCACGGAGGTAAAGCGGCAAATTGAGATCGCGCCCGAGACCACGCCACAGCGCGACGATATCCCAGGGCTCTTGCGTGATATGGATGGCCTCGGTGAGGGCGCCATCCGCGCCAAGCAAGCAAATGGTGGCGAGCGCCGCGCCATCACGCGCGGTCTCGGTGGCGAGCACCAGCCCACGCGCGCCCTCAATCGATGCGGGGAACCGCAGGCGATTATCGTTCGCAAACGTGGCGGAGAGGTCGCCGGGACCGGGCACAAAAAGGCTGCCCGGTCCATCGGCGTGATGGCTCGTCTTCATGTCTAACGCCTGTCCCTGTCGGAGAATTCTTATCGCCCCCGATCATGTGAGGAGACTACCGTGAAGACGCCGAAAAACCCCTAAAAAGCTCGGTTAAGGGCTGATAACCATACGAAATTGGCCGAAATGACGGTAACGTGCTTTTCAAAACGTAACCACGCCCGACCTTGACGGAAGAGGGCACACGCGCCAGAACCCCTCCCTGACCTTGCCGGAGAACAGGCTGATATGGCGTCTCGAAGCCTTGAAAAACCACCGCTTCTGATCCGCCTTTGCGCGCCGCGCGGTTTCTGCGCAGGCGTTGTTCGCGCCATCGATGCGGTAGAGGAAGCGCTTAGAAAGTTCGGCGCGCCGGTCTATGTGCGTCACGAAATCGTCCACAACCGCTATGTCGTTGAAGGCCTCAAGCGCAAGGGCGCGGTCTTCGTGGATGAACTCAGCGAAATCCCCGACACCAAAGCGCCGGTGATCTTTTCTGCGCATGGCGTACCCAAAACCGTGCCGGCAGAGGCTGAAACGCGCCATTTCTTCGCCATTGACGCGACCTGTCCTCTGGTGACAAAGGTGCATCGCGAGGCGGAAATCCACTTCAAGCGCGGCCGACATATCATTCTTGTCGGTCATGAGGGGCACCCGGAAGTCGTCGGCACCATGGGCCAGTTGCCGGATGGCGCGGTAACGCTGGTGGAAACCGCCGCGGATGTTGAACGCCTGACCTTCCCAGCCACCACGCCGCTCGCGTTCGTCACGCAAACCACGCTCTCGGTGGATGATACCGGCGCGGTGATCGCGGCGCTGAAGGCGCGCTTCCCGGAGATCGCCGCGCCGCACAAGGAAGATATCTGCTACGCCACCACCAATCGGCAGGAAGCTGTGAAGCGCGTTGCGCCGGATGTGGACGCGATGATCGTTGTCGGCTCACCCAACTCGTCGAATTCGCAGCGTCTGCGCGAGGTCGCCGAGCGTTCGGGGTGCGCGAGAGCGCGGCTGGTGCTGCGCGCCGAGGATATCGACTGGGCAATTTTCGGTGACATTACTTCGCTCGGCATTACGGCCGGAGCCTCCGCGCCGGAAGTGCTGGTCGAGGAGATCATCGACGCCTTTGCAGTGCGCTACACAGTCGAGGTGGAGACCGTCTCGACAGCGGACGAGAGCGTGTTCTTCCCGCTACCGCGAACGCTCCGTCCTGAAGCCGTTTGAAGCATTTTCAAGCAAAGTGGATGCCGGTTTGCGTGAAGAAAATGCGATAGAATCGAACTTGCTCTAAAGGTTCAGCAGCACCCCAACCCCGATGACGATCAGGACAAGGCCAAGGCCTTCGCGCGCCGTCGGCTTCTCGGAGAACATCTTGCCCGAGATGACGCGGGCAAAGAAGACTTCGATCAGAGCCAGCGTGCGCACCTTGGCCGCTGGCACCAGTGCGAATCCGAGGAACCAGAACTGCGAGGCGAAGGCCCCCATGAAGCCGGCGATCAGCGAGGGACGCCACAGTTTCAGAATGGCGACCAGCGCCGCGCGGTTCGTCAGCGCGAGATAAATCGACAGCGATATTGACTGGAACGCCAGCCCCAGCGCCAGAATCGTTGAGGCGCGGATGCCGAAGCTGCCCGAGGGCAGGGCATGGATCGCAGCCCGGAAAGCCACGGCGGAAACCGCGAACAGCGCCGCCGAGGTGATACCAAGCGCAAGAGCCGGCAGAGACCAGCCGCCTGAGCCGTTTTTCGGCCAGGCCGTCAACAGCACGCCGAGCGTCGCGATGCCGATGGCGCCAGCCATGCCCCAGGAAAGATGTTCACCGAGAAACACAAGTCCGAAAAGCGCCACAAGCACCGGTTCGGTCTTGGTGTATGCAGTCGCGACAACAAAGGATTTCGACTGCATCGCCGCGAGCATCAGTCCTGTCGCGCCGATTTGCGCCAGGGCGGCAACGGCCACCGTCGGCAGGAGGCCAAGGCTGAGTGCCGGGACGGTATCGCCGGTGATCAGCGTCATGATCCCGAGAAACAGCACCGCGAAGGGAAAGCCGAAGAGGAAGCGCACATGCGTCGCGCCGACGACGCCAAGCTTGCTCGTGAGGTCTCGCTGGAGCGCATTCCGGAAGGTCTGCGACAAGGCGGCGATGACCGTAAAAAGGGCCCACAACATGAATTTGGCCCCTTGTTGGGCGAATGGCGTTTGACGTCAGGTGAAAGCGAGGGGTATCACCGCGTGAATGCCGTTGTCACGCGGAATCCCGACAGGGAGCCCGCCCCAACCCAGCGAAAGCGCCGCCCATGGCCGTTTATACCGATGTCAGCGCCGAAGACCTCACCGAGTTCCTCAAGGGCTACGATATTGGCCCGCTGCTCTCCTTCAAGGGCATCGCGGAGGGGGTTGAGAATTCGAACTTCCTGATCGAGACCGGCAGTGGCCGCTTCATTCTCACGCTTTATGAAAAGCGCGTGAACAAGGATGAGCTGCCGTTCTTCCTCGGGTTGATGGGGCATCTGGCGGATCGCGGCATCAATTGCCCGCTTCCGGTGAAGGGGCACGATGGCAAGGCGCTGCGCTCGCTTGCGGGGCGTCCGGCCGCGATTGTCACCTTCCTCGAAGGCGTTTCCTACCGTCGCCCGAGCGCGGTGCACTGCGGAGCGCTGGGCACCACGCTGGCGAGCCTGCACGAAGCCGGCAAGGGCTTCTCGCTCAGCCGCGAGAACGCGCTTTCGGTTTCCGGCTGGCGTCCGCTGGCGGAACAGGCGGGTGAACGCGCGGACGAGATCGCACCGGGGCTGGCTGTTGCTATCCGCAACGAACTCGCGGACCTTGAAACCCATTGGCCGCGCACGCTGCCGACGGGGATCATCCACGCCGATCTCTTCCCGAACAACACGCTCTTTGTCGGCGATACCCTCTCGGGCGTCATCGACTTCTATTTCGCGGCGAAGGATGCGCTCGCTTATGATCTCGCGATCTGCCTCAATGCCTGGTGCTTCGAGAGCGATTTCTCGTTCAACATGACCAAGGGCCGCGCACTGATCGCGGGCTATCGCGCCAAACGCGCGCTTAACCGGGCAGAAATCGATGCGTTGCCGATACTCTGCCGCGGCGCGGCACTGCGCTTCCTGCTCACCCGCCTCGTCGATTGGCTCAATGTGCCGCCCGGTGCTTTGGTGCGCCCGCTCGATCCGATGGAATATTTCAAAAAGCTGCGCTTCCACCAATCGGTCAGCACGGCCACGGCCTATGGGCTTGTCGAATAAGCGCCGCATGGCCTGACAAGACAGGAAGAAAAATACGGATGTCGGAAGTGACGAACAAGGTCCAGATCTGGACCGATGGTGCCTGCTCGGGCAATCCCGGTCCCGGTGGCTGGGGCGCGATCCTGCGTTTTGGCGACACGACGCGTGAACTTTCCGGTGCCGAACCCGAAACCACCAATAACCGGATGGAATTGCAGGCGGCGATCGGCGCGCTCGTTGCGCTCAAGCGCCCCTGCAAGGTCGTGCTGACAACCGACAGTCAATACGTCAAAGGCGGGATCACCGGCTGGATCTTCGGTTGGAAACGCAATGGCTGGAAAACAGCCGACAAGAAGCCGGTCAAGAACGTCGATCTCTGGCAGGCGCTTGATGAAGCCGTGGCGCGCCATGAAGTCGAATGGAAATGGGTCAAGGGCCATGCCGGCCATGTAATGAATGAACGCGCGGATGAACTCGCCCGCGCGGCCATTGCAGAGATGCGGAAGGCGTCCGCTTAACAATTAAAGTGTGCAGACCAGCGCTTCAGCCGAGGAAAGTTCCGCCTTGCCCGGCGATTCCTCGATGTTGATCTTCTTCACGACGCCGTCTTCCACCAGCATCGAGAAGCGGCGGCAGCGCACGCCAAGACCGGCAACCGAGAGATCGACATCAAGGCCGGTCGCTTTCGCGAATTCCGCATTACCGTCGGCGAGGAAGGTCAGCACGCCTTCGCCGCCCGTTTCGCGCGCCCACATTGCCATCACGAACGGATCGTTGACGGAGACCACGGCGATCCCCGCGACACCCTTGGCCTTGAAGGCCTCGGCTTCCTTGAGAAAGCCCGGCAGATGCGTCTTGTGGCAGGTCGGGGTGAAGGCGCCTGGCACGCCGAAGAGCACCATGGTCTTGCCGGCGAAAACCTCGGCGGTGGTGATGGGCTTCGGACCGGTTTCGGTCATCGTCCGCAAGGTGACGTCCGGGAGGCGATCCCCGATGGCGATGGGCATGGGCAATTCCTGCTCGTTAGGTTTCTCCGCCCCATGCGGAGGTTGAAAGCGAACCTAGAGCAATTTTCAAAAAAGGGGAGAGTGGCGAGGAAGCGGGTGGCCGATTGTGCAAAGAAAAAATGCAGTTTGCGGCTGAGGCGCTCCCTCAGCGTGAGGTGGCGCCGTCAAGGTCGATCATGCGCTCGAAGGCAGCGCCGGGGCGACCATAGGTCAACCGTACCGGGCCGAACTTCCCCCCCGAGCCGGGGGCGGCCTGCCCGGAAAGCGTGATCTTGATAAACCCGTCACCGTCTGCTTCCGCATTGGTCATCTCAAGGAAGCCCTGTGCCTCTGGGAAAGCGAAAAATTTCCTCGCATCGCCACGATAAGGGATACGGAGCGCCCAGATCGGAGGGTCCGGCGGTGCAGTTCTGAGGATCGAAATCGGCGGCGCAGCATCCGGACCCTCAACTGTGGGAAGGGCCAGCATCGCCAGATCAAGCGCCTGCGCTTCGTGTCCGGATACAGGCGTAGCCTTGATAGGATCCAGCGTGATTTCGCCGCTCAGCGGAATGCACATCGTGCCGCAGACTGCGAAGTCCAGCTTGAGCTTAATGCTGTAGTCGGGCGTCTCCCGCTTGGCAAGAATCGGAAGGATAACCCCCTCCTTGTAGCCCCAGGCCTTTCCGCCTGCACCATCATCGAAAACCGACGGGAAGGGGAAATGGACCTCGATATTCCTGACCCCGCTTGACGCCGAGAAATCGAACATGGGTGGCACACCTGAATCGCCCGCAGTGCGCCAGTAGGTCTTGAAGCCCGGCGCGAGACGGATCTCGAGGCCGGCGATCACGCCCATCACTTTGGGCGGAAGCCTAGTCGAAAGCAGCCGCACCCGCGCCTCGCGAAAATCAAGCCACGGCGAGGCGACGATCTCTTCCGCAACAGCAGGGATCACAAGGCCGATCAGGCCGGCAAGGGCAAGGACACAACGTTTCATGCCTCCCTTATGCCCCGGATGCGGTTCAAGACCGATGAACAAATCCGTGAGCGGGAAATGCGGCGCGCATTTTCCCGCAGGTCAAAATTCACCCTTGGCAAGCGCCCCAAGGCTTGCAAAGCTCGGGGCATGGATATCGAAAGCCTTCGCCGCGCCGGCCCCGGATTTCTCGACGGGCAGATGCTGATCGCCATGCCCGGCATGCCGGACGAGCGCTTCCAGCGCACGGTGATCTATCTCTGCGCGCATTCGAGCGAGGGCGCGATGGGCATCATTGTCAACAAGCGTGCCCGCAGCCTCGGTTTCCCCGAGTTGCTCGTTCAGCTTGAGATTATCGCCAAGGATCAGGTGATCCGTTTGCCCGAACGCGTAAGCCGCATGCCTGTGCTCTCGGGCGGGCCGGTGGAAACCAGCCGCGGGTTCGTGCTGCACTCCACGGATGTCACCATCGAGGAGTCAACCGTGACGGTTGCCGAGAACATCGGCCTGACGATCACCATCGACATGCTCAAGGCGATTGCGCGCGGTGAGGGACCCGAAACGGCGGTGCTGGCGCTGGGCTGCGCCAGTTGGGGCGCCGGGCAACTCGAACGCGAGATCCGGCAGAACACCTGGCTGCATGGTCCGCTCGATAGCGATCTGGTGTTCGGAACTGATCAGGAAGCCAAATACGACCGCGCGCTGCGTACACTCGGGATTGATCCTGCCTTCCTGTCTCAGGAAGCCGGGCGGGCCTGACTAAATCCCCTAGCTCACAATGCCGATCAGCTTGCGCGTCTGCTCGATGTTGATCGACGGACCGAAGACATAGCCCTGCGCAAATTCACAGCCGAGCTGGAAAAGCTCCACCGTATCGGCTTCGGTTTCCGCGCCTTCAGCGACGATATTCATCCCGAGATCATGCGCGAGACCGACAATAGAGCGCAGGATCAGCGGCCGCTTGCCAGTGTCATCGTGGCGAACGAAGCTCTGGTCGATCTTGAGGGTATCGAACGGGAAACGCTGGAGATAGGCCAGCGAGGAATAGCCGGTGCCGAAATCATCGAGTGCCAGCCCCGCACCGAGTTCGCGGATTTTCTCGAGAATCTGCGCGGCATACTCGGGGTTTTCCATCACCAGCGTTTCGGTGATTTCGAGCTTCAGCGAGCCAGGCTGGACAGGATAGCGGATCAGCACGTTCTTCACATCGGCGAGGAGATCGTTGCGCAGGAGCTGGCGGCTCGAGACATTGACCGAGGCAAAAATCGGTGGATCAACCACCAGATTTTGTTGCCAGAGCAGTAGTTCGCGCGCGGTGGTTTCCAGCACGAACATACCGAGTTCGACAATGATGCCTGTCTCTTCGGCGATGGAGATGAACTCCGACGGCGGCAAACGGCCGAGGCGCGGATGGTTCCAGCGCACCAGCGCTTCAAAGCCGGCGATTGACCGATCCTCAAGCCGCACGATCGGCTGGAACTGAACTTCCAGTTCCTTGCGTTCAATGGCCTTCTTGAGGTCGGCGGCAAGGCTGAGCTTGTCCTGCGGCGCGGCACGCATCGAAGCACGGTAGACTTCAATCCGGTCACGTCCGGTGCGCTTGGCGTGGATGCTCGCAAGCTCGGCGTTGCGGACAAAGGCCTCGCGGTCGAGCAGGGTTGATTCGTCGATAAACGCGATGCCGACCGAGCCGGTGAGATAGATCTGCCGCTCACCATGGGTGATAGGTGTGGAAACTGCGCGTCGCACAAGATCCGCCAGCGCCATGATGCGCTGCGGCTCCTGCTCGGAGGAGACGACGAGGCCGAAGCTGTCACCCGAGAGGCGCGCCAGCGTATCCCCGGCGCGAACAACGCGCGCAAGGCGACGGGCAATCGTCAACAACGTCATGTCACCCGCGTTGAAGCCGATCTGCTCGTTGACTTGCTTGAAGCGGTCGATATCGACCACGATCATGCTCGGACGCGGCGATTTTGGCCCACCGCTGCGCGAGAGCACCAGTGCGGATTCGATGCGGTCCAGCAGCAGCCGACGATTCGGCAGGCCGGTCAGGTGATCATGGATTGCATCATGCAGCAGGCGATCCTGAGCGAGATGGATCGTCGTGACATCCGAGAGCGTGCCGACGACACGCACGACCTCGCCTTCGCGATTGACGACCGGGCGGGCCTTCAGCCGATACCAGACGATGGAGCCATCGCGGGCCACCAACCGGAGATCCTGTGCGATGCGGCCGCGCCGCTGCTCGATCAGCGCCGAGAGAATGGTGCGATAGCGGTCGCGGTCGACGTGATGGATGATGTCGAGCAGCGCTGAGGCGCGGCCCTCCAACTCGCCGCGTTCAAGCCCGAGATGGGCTTCAAGATCGGGGCTGACATGGAGGTGATCGTCACCGACATCCCAGTCGAACACGAGATCGCCGCCGCCGACGAAGGCCAGTGCCTTGCGCTCGGCATCCGGCACCGCGCCGGTCGCGACAGAACTGGAGGTGAAGACATTCTGCATGACGGTAAAGCCGATCAGCAGCACAATCAGCACGAGCCCGCCAAGCAGCGCCGGTGTGGCGATATCGTTGACGATCTGGCCGTTGATCACGAGCCCTGCCGCGATCACCCAGATCAGCAGCATGAACCAGGTCGGCACCAGCATCGTCGCGCGATCATAACGATGGAGCGCGAGGAAGACGATCAGCACAAAGCCGATGACTGCAATCGCGGCGATGGAGATGCGCGCAATGCCGGAGGCCACGGCCGGATCAATCGAGGAGAGCGCGATCAGCGCGCCGAGCAGCCCGAGCCACACCAGCGTGATATGCGCATAGCGCGCATGCCAGCGGTTGAGGTTGAGATAGGCGAAAAGGAAGATCAGGAGCGTACCGCCGAGGACGGCTTCCGCACCGGCGCGATAGATATTCTCGATCTCCGGGCGGAGCCCGAAAAACCGCCCGATAAAGCCAAAATCGATCCCGAGATAGACGAGAACCGCCCATGCGAGTGCTGCCGAAGCGGGGAAGATCAGCGCCGCACGCAGCGCCAGCACGATGGTGAGGAAGATGGCGAGCAGCGCGGCAATGCCGGTTACGATGCCGCGGAACAACGTCAGCGAATTGAGCTTGTCCTTATAGGAATCCGGGTCCCAGAGCGTGAGTTCCGGCAGACGGCTGCCTTTCAGCTCCGCCACGAAGGTCACAACGGCGCCGGGATCGAGGGTAATGACGAAAATATCCGCCTCGGTCGCTTCCTCGCGTTCGGGTTTGTAGCCGTGGCTCGCGGTGATTGCCTCAATGCGGGAGGAGGCAAGATCGGGCCAGAATACGCCGGAGCCCGCGAGCTTGAAGCGCGGTGCGACCAGCAGGCGCTCGATCTGCTCGTTGGTCTCATTGGCGAGCGCGAAGGCGATCCAGCGCGGGCGTGACCCCGGTTCGCGCGCCTGCACCTCAATGCGGCGAACGATGCCGTTGGCGTCCCGGGCGGTCTGGATTTCGATGCGGTCGTCGCGCGACTGCTGCGTTTGCGTGACCGGCAGAAGGTCGATGGCGTCAACCTGCGGCACCACACGCACCGCTTCCAGTGCCAGCGCCGGTGCGAGGGTCAGCAGAACCAAAAGGCCAAGCGTAGCAAACGCACGGCACAAAGCCGCCGTCATCGCTGAGGCGATGCCGGACGCACGCATGTCGCAAGAAAAACTCGGCGAAGCAACGACCATGGGTGAGCAGTAGCGGGCGGGCAAGCAACGGGCAAGCAGGGAGATATCGACCTCCAGCATCGTCCCCCGCTATTCGGGTTTGAGATCGGACTTCAGGAGCCCGAAAAGGATATGATCCCGCCGGGCGCCTGCGATGGAAAGATAGCGTCGCGCAAAGCCTTCGCGCTGAAATCCGACCTTTTCAAGAACGCGGATCGATGCGGCATTCTCCGGAAGGCAGGCGGCCTCGATGCGCTCGAACTTGAGGCCGCCAAAGGCCAGACGGCAAACCGAAGGCAAAACCGCGGACATCAGCCCCTTGCCGGCGTGCGGCGCCCCCATCCAGTAGCCGAGAGTGACGCTCATCGCGGCACGCCGCCGGACATTGGTGAGCGTGAGGCCGCCCAGAAGCGTATTGTTCCCGCGATCAATCAGGAAAAACGGGTAGGAAAGATCACTCCGGATTTCTTCGTTGTACCGCGTGATCCTGCGGTCAAACGCCGCACGGGTGAGGTCGTCCTCAGGCCAGGTGGGCTCCCAGGGCTGGAGAAAATCCCGCGACCGCGCGCGCAAGTCCGCCCAGGCCTCGAAGTCCGAGCGCAACGGCGCACGCAGGCGCAAAACGCCGATATCCATGGTGAGATCCTGCGGTTTGAACCCGGCGGAAAAGGCTGAAAACAGCCTCCACACCGCCTAGCCAACCTTTGCCGCATGCGCGCGGATGAAGCTTTCGAGCGCTTCGGGATCATTGGCAACCGGGCTCATCCGCTCCTTGTCGGTCATCAGGTGCTTGAGGCGTGCCGGCAAGGGCGCCTCGATACCGTCGATGGCGCGCATCGCGTCCGGGAATTTCGCCGGAGCGGCCGTTGCGAGCATCACGACCGGAACGGCAGGGTCAAACCCTGCTTTATTCGCCGCGACAATGCCGGTCGCGGTGTGCGGATCAAGCACATAGGCGGACTTGGCCTTCACGGTGCGAATCGCTTCGGCGACCTCTGCCTCGCTCGCGCGGTCGGCCCTGAACCCGGCGCGAATGGCCAAAAGCGTCGCCTCCGGCAGAGTGAATGCGCCGGATTGCTTGAGGCCAGCCATCATACGCTGCACGGCGCCCGAATCGCGGTTCGATGATTCGAATAGCAGCCGCTCGAAGTTCGAGGAAATCTGGATATCCATCGAGGGCGAGGAGGTGGCCTCGACGCCCGCCATTTCATAGCGACCCGTGGAGAGCGTCCGTGCGAGAATATCGTTGACGTTGGTGGCGATCACCAGCGTCTCGATCGGCAGACCCATCTTCTTGGCGACGTAACCAGCGAAAATATCGCCGAAATTACCGGTCGGGACCGAGAAGGCCACCTTGCGATGCGGCGCACCGAGCGCTACGGCAGCGACGAAATAATACGTCACCTGCGCGACAATCCGCGCCCAGTTGATCGAATTGACACCGGAAAGCCGCACTTCATCGCGGAAGGCGAGGTGGTTGAACAGGCCTTTGACCAGATTCTGGCAGTCGTCGAAGGTGCCGGGAATTGTGATCGCGTGGATATGGCCCTCGGTCGGCGTCGTCATCATCCGGCGTTGGACGTCGGAAACGCGCCCTTCAGGAAAGAGGATGAAAACATCTGCCCGCTTCGAGGCGCGAAAGGCTTCGATCGCCGCGCCGCCGGTATCGCCGGAGGTGGCGCCGACGATAGTGGCGCGCGTGCCTTTGCGTTCAAGCGCGTAGTCCATCAGCCGCGCCAGAAGCTGCATCGCAACGTCCTTGAACGCCAGCGTCGGGCCGTGGAAAAGTTCGAGTACGAAGCGGTTCGGGCCGATCTGCTGAAGCGGGGTTACCGCTTCATGCGCAAAGCTCGCGTAAGCTGCCTTGGTTGCCTCAGCCAGTACAGCGTCGGGAATCGATCCACCCGTGAACCGCCGGATGACATCGAAAGCGACGGCGTGAAACGGCTGGCCCGCATAGGCCGCGATTTCTTTCGCACTGATCTGAGGCCATGTCTCAGGCACATAAAGACCCCCGTCGCGGGCAAGGCCGGCAAGCAGGCAATCGGCGAAATCGAGGGTTGGGGCCTCGCCCCGTGTCGAGATGTAGCGCATGGGCAGGGGCCATAGCGAAATTCGAGGCGCTTGTCAGCCTGCTTCGGATTCCCGCATGAGCTAAAACGCATTTTCAGCACAGGCGAGGGGCTATTTTACATCCAAAAAGGGGTAATGGGACGCAGCGCAAGGCAGCGCTCGATACTAGCCGCCCTCCGCTTCTCTCTTCCGTCGGGTCGCAAGAAAAATAATCATCACGAGGACATTGGTTGCGGCCAGTGCCCACCATGTCAGCGCATATTCGAAATGGTTGTTCGGGATGGCTTTGAGGAAGTCCTGCACCTCGATGCCCAACGGCGCGGCGACTTCCCCGGTATCCGCTTGGCGGTCGAGGAAGCGACCATAAGGCGAAGGCATGGCCTCAGCCCCGAACAGCCCTGCCGCTCTGGCCATCTCCTCGATCGTGCGGAAAAAATAGATCCCGCGCACCGGATCATTCCCCGGCTGCAACCAGCTCGTCTTCTCGCTCGGGCGCAGGAACCCGACCAGCGTGACGGTATCATCCGGCCGCGGGAAGGCCGGGATTTTGCCGTCCGGCGGGGTGGGAACAAAACCGCGGTTCACATAAAGCGTCGTCAGCGTGCACTTGCCCGAGGAATCGCAGGTCTGCGTCACGAAGGGTGTCATCACGACAACGCCAAATGAGCCCGCAGCCAACGTGCGGCCTTGCGAATCACGCGCGCCCGGCTTGGGATCGGGTCGAGAGGAACGAACGTAGGCGGTCTTTTCGTGCAGAAAGCGACCGGTGATACTCACGCGGTCCCACAGAGCCGAACCGGCCAGCGGCTTTGGCGCCCCCGCAGCCGAAGCCTCAATCGCGGCGATCAGCGCCAGCTTCTCGCCTCGGCGGTTCCATTGCCAGACCCCGAGACCGACTTGCACCAAGGTCATCAGGGCGATGAGGCCAATGAAGGCTTTGAGGCGAAGCGACATGAAGCCTAATCCTCCAGCCGGCCCTGCTCGGCCTTGTTGCGGTACTGCAGGCCGATCATTACGCCCTTGAGGGGGCGCAACATGCCGAGACAAACAATCAGCGTCAGCGGCAGGAAAATCACGAGATGGACCCAGAACGGTGGCTCGTAGTTCACCTCGGTCCAGAGCAGCAGTCCAACGATGATAAAGCCGGCAATCAGGATCACGAAAACCGCCGGGCCATCGCCCGAATCGGCGAATTTGTAGTCGAGGCCACACGCACGGCAGGAGGGGGCGGTGGTCAGGAAGCCATCGAAAAGTTTGCCTTCGCCGCAGCGCGGGCAGCGACCGGAAAGACCGGCGGAAACGGCATCCGCCTCGGGGCCATCATAGCGCATCGCTTATTTCCTTCCGCGTCATGAAAGTAAAAAGGGCGGCTCATCGCCGCCCTTGAAGCTCTGAAGCGCAGCAGGCTTAGTGGCCAGCCGCTGCAGCCGCGCCGAAGTTGGAACCCCAGACGTAGATCGCAGCGAAGAGGAAAAGCCACACCACGTCAACGAAATGCCAGTACCAGGCGGCAAACTCGAAGCCGAGATGCTGCTTCGAAGTCATCTCGCCCTTGTAGGCACGGATCAGGCAGATCGCGAGGAAGATGGTGCCGACTAGCACATGGAAACCATGGAAACCGGTCGCCATGAAGAATGTCGCGCCGTAGATATGGCCCGCAAAATTGAAGTGCGCATGGCCATATTCATAGACCTGCACACAGGTGAAGAGCGCGCCGAGCGCCACCGTGAGCCACAGGCCCTTCTTGAGGCCTTCGCGATCATCATGCAGCAACGCGTGATGCGCCCAGGTGACGGTCGTGCCCGAGGTCAGCAGGATCAGAGTATTGAACAACGGCAATTCAAACGGATTGAAAACCGCGATGCCCTTCGGCGGCCAATGCCCGCCGGTCAGCTCCGTGCGGGAATACTGGATCGCCTCGTTGGCGTAGAAAGCAGCATCGAAATAGGCCCAGAACCAGGCCACGAAGAACATCACTTCCGAGGCAATGAAAAGGATCATGCCATAGCGATGGTGCATCTGCACCACGCGGGTGTGATCGCCAGCATTCGCCTCGTGAACGACATCGCTCCACCAGCCGTACATGGTGTAGAGCACGCCGAACAGGCCTGCGTAGAAGAGCCAGCCGCCGAGCGGCAGGCCGCCCATCGTCATCTTCTTCATCCACATCACGGCGCCAACCGCCATGGTGAAGGCCGAGAGCGAGCCGATGAACGGCCAAGGGCTCAAGGGCAGGATATGATAATCGTGGTTCTTGGCGTGTGCATCGGCCATGTCTTGGGCCCCCTTCCTATTTCAATACCGATCCGGGCGCCTTGGCGCGCGGCTCGGCCAGTGGTCCGGCGTCTGCGAGCGGCTTGGTCGCGCTTTTTGCCGGAAAAAACGTATACGACAACGTTATCGTCGTGATGTCGTTGAGTTCCTTGTCTTTCGAAATATCCGGATCGACAAAGAAGACGACTTCCTCGGTGCGGGCTTCGCCCGGCGCGAGGGTCTGCTCGGTGAAGCAGAAGCAGGTGATTTTGTTGAAGAAACCACCTGTCGTTTCCGGCGTCACGTTATAAGAGGCAATGCCGGTCGAGGCTTCGGCCCTGAGATTGCGGATCGTGTAGGCAACCGTTTTCACCTCGCCCGCTCGCACGGTCACCGAGCCAACCTCCGGCTCGAAGCGCCAGCCCAATCCGGCGGCGACATTAGCGTCAAAGCGGATGGTGAAAACGCGATCGCTAATCCTGTCCGGCGCACGGGTCGCGACCTGAGTCGTCCCGCCGTAGCCGGTGGCGCGACAGAAAAGATCGTAGAGCGGCACGGCTGCATATGAGGCGCCGAGCATGAAAAACACCGAGGCCGTCACGATCCAGGCTACGCGGCGGTTGCGTGCCTCGTTAATCTCCACCGGGGCAGGGAGAGCGTTTTTGACGGGATCGGTCTGGCGCGGTGCGGTCATGAGAGCCTCACAACGACCGGCTCATGATCGCCGGCCCCATCTTGAAGACCGTGATCACGTAGAACAGCAAACAGAGCCCGGCAATCGCATAGCCAATTGCGCGACTGCGCTTGTTCTGGCGCTGCTTTTCCTCAGGCGTCAGGCGTACGCCGCCCGGAGGGGTCTCGGACGCGCTCATGTGAAATAGCCCTTCGTCAGCGCGGCGAACGGCATGAGGCGACCGCCAAGCCATTCGAGCAGCAGAGAGGCGAACAGCGCAAAGAGGTAGACGATCGAGCCGCCGAACATCCGCCAGCAGGCCTTGCGGAAGGCCTCTTCCTCGCGGACGCGATAAATCGCAACAGCCCAGTACAGCATCATCGCACCGCCGAGAACCGCCGCTGCGGCATAGACCATACCCGCAAAGCCGAACCACAGCGGTGCAAGACCGCAAGGAACCAGCACCAGCGTGTAGAGCAAGATTTGCAGGCGCGTCGCATCAACACCGGCGACATTCGGCAACATAGGGATGCCCGCGCGGCCATAATCCTCGCATTTGACGAGGGCCAGTGCCCAAAAGTGCGGCGGCGTCCAGAGGAAGATGATGCCGAAAAGGATCATCGGTTCAAGCGCAACATTGCCTGTCACTGCCGCCCAGCCGATCACGGGCGGCAACGCGCCGGCAGCGCCGCCGATCACGATGTTCTGCGCGGTGTAGCGCTTCAAACCGATGGTGTAGACCACGACATAGAAGAAAATCGTGAAAGCCAGCAGTCCCGCCGCGACCCAGTTTGTCGCAAGACCGAGCACCATCACCGAGAAAACCGAGAGGAAAAGCCCGAAGGACAGCGCTTCCCCGCGGCTGACGCGACCGCCGGGGATCGGGCGGTTCATTGTCCGGCGCATCAGGGCGTCGGTATCGGCTTCGTACCACATGTTGAGCGCGCCCGACGCGCCACCGCCAATCGCGATCGCGAAGATCGCGATAAAACCGATCACGGGGTGGATTGTCCCTGGCGCGATCACCAGCCCGACGAGCGCGGTGAAGACAACAAGGCTCATCACGCGCGGCTTGAGCAGCGCGATAAAATCTTCCGGATCAGCGTTCGAGATCAGGCTCTCACGCCGAAGCTCGGCACCCAATTCACTCAACGGTATACCCTGTCACTTGTCCCCGAAGGGCTCTTGAAAGAACCGGTTCCGGCTTTGCCGGATGGGTCTCTACGGGAAAGAAGCGATCCTGCCGCTGCTTGCCGGAAGAGACCCGGAGGCCCTTGGGAGGGCCCCCGGATTTCTCGATTTAGTGCGACGAGCCAGTGATGCGCGGCAGCGTCTCAAACTGATGGAACGGCGGCGGCGACGTCAGCGTCCATTCGAGCGTATTGGCGCCTTCACCCCACGGGTTGTTGCCCGCCGGAACCTTCTTCGCGAAGGCGTAGAAGATACCGTAGAAGAACACGAGCAGGCCAAACGCGAAGATGTAGGAGCCGAGCGACGAGATGTAGTTCCACGGCGCATAGGCATCCGGGTAATCGACGTAGCGGCGCGGCATGCCGGCAAGACCCAGGAAGTGCTGCGGGAAGAACAGCACGTTCGCCCCGATGAAGGCGATGGCGAAATGCAGGTTGCCGATCCAGTCCGGGATCACATAGCCGAACATCTTCGGGAACCAGTAGTACCAACCCGCAAAGATCGCGAACACGGCACCAAGCGAGAGCACGTAGTGGAAGTGCGCCACAACGTAATAGGTGTCATGCAACACGCGGTCGACACCGGCGTTCGCCAGCACCACGCCGGTCACGCCACCGACGGTGAACAGGAAGATGAAGCCGATCGCCCAGATCATCGGCGTGCGGAAGGTGATCGAACCACCCCACATCGTCGCGATCCAGGAGAAGATCTTCACACCTGTCGGAACAGCAATGACCATCGTCGCGGCAACGAAGTACTGCTGTGCGGCAAGCGAAATGCCGGTGGTGTACATGTGGTGTGCCCACACGACGAAGCCGACGAAGCCGATGGCGACCATTGCATAGGCCATCCCGAGATAGCCGAACACCGGCTTACGCGAGAAGGTCGCAACGATATGGCTGATGATGCCGAAGGCCGGCAGGATCAGGATGTAGACTTCCGGATGGCCGAAGAACCAGAACAGATGCTGGAACAGGATCGGGTCACCGCCACCTTCCGGCGCGAAGAAGGTCGTGCCGAAGTTGCGGTCCGTCAGCAGCATCGTGATGCCGCCGGCGAGAACCGGAAGCGAGAGCACCAGCAGGAAGGCCGTTACCAGCACCGACCAGGCGAACAGCGGCATCTTGTGCAGCGTCATGCCCGGTGCGCGCATGTTGAAGATCGTGGTGATGAAATTGATCGCACCGAGGATCGACGAGGCACCCGCGATATGCAGCGAGAGGATCGCGAAATCCATCGCCGGGCCGGGCTGGCCCGAGGTCGAGAGCGGCGGATAGATCGTCCAGCCGCCGCCGACACCGTTGGCGCCAGGGGCGCCTTCAACGAACATCGAGATCAGCAGCAGGCCGAGCGCGGCCGGAAGCAGCCAGAACGAGATGTTGTTCATGCGCGGGAAGGCCATATCCGGCGCGCCGATCATGATCGGGACGAACCAGTTGGCAAAACCGCCGATCAGCGCCGGCATGACCATGAAGAAGATCATGATGAGACCGTGACCGGTCACGAACACGTTGAAGGTATGCGGATTCGAGAAGAACTGGAGACCCGGTTCCTGAAGCTCGAGGCGCATCATGACCGAGAGGAAACCGCCGACGAGACCCGCGATGATCGCGAAGATCAGGTAAAGCGTTCCGATATCCTTGTGGTTGGTCGAATAGACGTAGCGACGCCATCCCTTGGGAAGGTCGTGCGAATGGTCATCCGCAGCGTGGGCTTCAGCCATTTTCGTGTAACTCCTGTCGAGCTTCGTTCAATTCTGCGGCTTAGCGCGCGGAAATCGTGGTTTCGGCGGTCTGGACCGGCGCATCGCCGATCGCAGCGAACTTCTTCTTCGCGTCGGCCAGCCAAGCGTTGTACTTCTCTTCCGAGACAACACGGATGGCGAGCGGCATGAAGGCATGGTCCTTGCCGCAAAGTTCCTGGCACTGGCCGTAATAGATGCCTTCCTTGGTGGCCTTGAACCAGGTCTGGTTCAGGCGCCCCGGAACCGCGTCGATCTTCACGCCGAACGGCTGCACCGAAAAGGCGTGGATCACGTCACCGCCGGTCACCTGCATCACGACAACCTTGTTGACCGGCACGACGACTTCATTGTCGACCGCCAGAAGGCGCGGCATCTGCTCCTTGGTGGCCTTGCCCGAAGCGATCGCCTTGGCGCGATCCTCGTCAGAGAGCATGCGGGTCTCGAATTCGAAACCGCCGCCAGCATCCTTCGGGTATTCGAACTTCCAGTACCAGGCGAGGCCGGTCGCCTTGATCGTCAGGTCCGCCTTCGGGGCCGCGATCTGCTCCTTGAGCAGACGGAACGACGGGATCGCGATCACAACGAGGATCAACACCGGGATCAGCGTCCAGGCGATTTCAAGGCCGACGTGATGCGTCGTTTGCGAGGGAACCGGGTTCTTTTTCGCGTTGAACTTGACCGCCACGAGGATGAGCAGCGCGAGCACGAACAGCGTGATGACCGTGATGGTCACGACCAGCCAGCTGTGAAAGCTGTGAATGAACTCAGCCACCGGCGTCACCGCCGTCTGGAGATCCATCTGCCACGGAACGGAATGCCCGTTCGAAGCATTCGCCGCAACTGGCGCGAAAATACCTGCCACGCCAACCGCGGAAACAGTGCGCAACAGCGCTCCAGCGCGCTGCTTGGCGGAATTGATCAAAGTCAAAGCCATGGCGAATGCCACTCCCTAAAGACCCGGTGAGCCCCTACCGCTCGATCAGGTTCACAGCCTGCACCGGGGCGGCCAGAGAACCCGGAAAATGTGCACATGCGTTGGTAGGCATGCGGACGCTTTCACTTTCATACTCACGCGCCCGTTGCAAGCCTCTGCACGTCGCACTTACGAGCTTCCCATACGCCAGTATTGCCCTCGCGCAAAGCAAAGACAACGGGAGAATGCGCAGATGCCGTTCTCTTTCCGTAGGGAAGTGACCGTCGAAAGTTGCCAGCTTCCTTGACAGCCCTTTCTTCTCTGTTAGGCCAAAGCCGAGCCAAGAGAAAGAGTCTGGGAGCGCATTCGCCGTGAGCAATTCGACGCAGTTCCGGTCGTTGATTCGCGCCGCCTTCGCGGGCGCGCTCATCATGCTGGCGCAAGGTGCCGCCTCCGCGCAAGGCACCATGAAGGCCAAGTTCGGGGATTGGCAGCATCGCTGCGACAAACCCTCCGCGAATGGCGCCGAGCAATGTATCCTGATCCAGAATGTACTCGATCAGTCCGACCTCAATCTCGCTGTGGTGGTTCTCAAGGTCGAAGATACGGCAGCAACCGCCGAGCTGCGCAAGAAAGATCCTGGCGCCGCCGTCGTGCGCCGTCCGGTGCTGCGTGTCATTGCGCCGCTAGGCATTCTCCTGCCACGCGGCCTTGGTCTCAAGATCGACGACAAGGAAATTGGCTCAACCGGCTTTGTCCGCTGCCTTGAGTCGGGCTGTGTCGCCGAGGTCGATATGGATAATACCTTGATCGAAGCCTTCCGTAAGGGCAAGGTTGCGCTCTTCGCCGTGTTCCTGACCCCTGAAGAGGGGCGTGGTTTGCCGGTGACGCTCGGTGGGTTCGAGCAGGGTTTCGCATTGTTGCAATAAGGGGATCGCGTTCGTGAGTATCAGTTCTTCCTTCTTCCGACCCTCGTTTGGCGCTGCGCGCCTCGCTCTCTGTCTGCTGCTTCCGGCTCTCGCGCTGGCGGGCTGCGCCAGCAAGAGTGATGAGGCAAGCCCCACGGAGAAGAACTTGACCGAACGCCTGCTGTTCTCCGGCTCCAAGCTGCCCGAGCAGAAAGCCGAGGCGCAGCGTGAGTATGGCTGCCCGGAAACCTCGATCCTTGATGGTACGGCGGCCTATCGTGTCGGCGATGCGTCGCAGGCGCGGGGGATTTCGCATCAGGCTGCGATCTATGATCTTGCACGTGAGTGCCGGGCCAGCGGCAATACCATGAACATCAAGGTCGGCATTCGCGGGCGTCTGCTGCTGGGCGACGCCGGCAAGTCCGGCACCTTCACGGTTCCGGTGCGCATTGCCGTCCGCGCCAACGGCAATACGGTCTATACGCGCCTGATGCCGACCAGCGTAACCGTTCCGGCAGACGATACGCAGGCAACCTTCGTCGTGATTGATGACGCGATCAATGTGCCGATTACCGCCGAGGATCCGGGCGAGGCCTATTCGATTGTCGTCGGGCTCGACCCGCAGGGCGGACGCGCCGCGCCGGGCAAGAAGAAAAGGCGTCGTTGACACGCAAGGTGTCGTTGACACTCGGGTCAAAACCGTTACCGATGGCCGCATAGGCCATCTCCCGCGCGGGAGAGAGCGGTGACCGGTGGTCGCCGCCGCCGAAGGCGCAACCGCCCCGGAAACGCTCAGGCACCACGGACCGCGCGAGAAAAGCCGCTCTGGAAAGCGATGCTGCCGCAAGCGAGCATCCACCGACGGAGTAAGCGGGCATCCCCGTGAAATCTCTCAGGTACCGTGACAGAGGGGGCAGCGCGCACCATGTCGGGGCGGGCTCAACCCTGTGTCACGGAGGCGGCGCGAGCCGTAAGATTGATGGCTTCATCTCCCTCGAGCGATGATCTGAAGTATACCCCACTGAACGATTGGCATATCGCGCAAGGCGCGCGGATGGTCCCCTTCGCGGGCTATTCGATGCCGGTTCAGTACAAGGACGGCATTCTGACTGAACATCTCTGGACACGCGAAAACGCCGGTCTGTTCGATGTTTCGCACATGGGCCAGTGCTTTGTGCATTCCGACACCTGGGAGAAAACCGCCCGGGCGCTCGAAACGCTCGTGCCGGCGGATATCCTCAATCTCAAGCCCGGCCAGCAGCGTTATTCGCAGCTTCTCGCTGAGGATGGCGGTATTCTTGACGATCTGATGATCACCCGCTCAGCTTATGAAGGCCACGAGGGCTGGGCCTATCTCGTCGTCAATGCCGGGTGCAAGGATGCCGATTACGCCCATATCGCGACCCGCTTACCGGCGGGC
The DNA here is from genome assembly GCA_002256205.1 of Rhizobiales bacterium PAR1. Taxonomy (GTDB): domain Bacteria; phylum Pseudomonadota; class Alphaproteobacteria; order Rhizobiales; family Beijerinckiaceae; genus Rhabdaerophilum. The sequence goes on along the minus strand of NKIW01000004.1, from coordinate 113,022 downwards.
GTGAGCCTTCGCATCGAGGCGGATCTCGCGCTGATCGCGTTGCAGGGGCCGAAAGCGGTCGAGGTTCTGGCCGGCATCGTCCCGGCCATCCGCACTGTGCCGTTCATGACCTATCACTACGCCGAGGTCGATGGCGTGCATCTCCACATCTCGCGCTCGGGCTATACCGGCGAAGATGGCGTCGAGATTTCGATCCCCGCCAAGGCGGTTGAAGCCTTCTGCACCCGCCTGCTCGGCGATGCACGGGTGAAGCCAATCGGCCTCGGCGCGCGTGATTCGCTCCGCCTTGAAGCCGGTCTTTGCCTCTATGGCCACGACATCGACACCACGACCTCACCGATTGAGGCGGACCTCAATTGGTCGATCCAGAAGCGCCGCCGCGAGGAGGGGGGCTTTCCCGGTGCCGCCCGCATCCAGCGCGAGCTGAAGGACGGCCCGTCTCGTCTGCGCGTCGGCATCCTGCCGGAAGGGCGTCAGCCCGCACGCGAGGGCACCGAGGTTTTCGTGGATGGCTGGAAAATCGGCATCATCACCTCCGGCGGCTTCGGGCCGAGTCAGAATGGCCCGGTGGCCATGGGCTATGTCGAGACGGCCTTCGCCAAGGTCGACACGCCGGTGACACTGGTTGTCCGCGGCAAGGAGCTGCCGGCAAAGATTGTCGCCATGCCCTTCATACCGCATCGTTATTTCCGCTAACACCTGCCTTCAAGGGAGACCATCATGACGACCTATTATACCAAGGATCACGAATACCTCCGCCTTGAAGGCGATACCGCCACCGTAGGCATTACGGACTACGCGCAGGCGCAGCTCGGCGACGTGGTGTTCGTCGAGTTGCCGGGCGTCGGCCAGAAGTTCAAGCAGGGCGCCGAAGCGGCTGTCGTCGAGAGCGTGAAAGCCGCCTCTGACGTTTATGCTCCGGTGAGCGGCGAGATCGTCGCGATCAATACTGGACTGCCGGATAGCCCCGCGCTGATCAACGAAGACCCGGAAGGCAAGGGCTGGTTCATGAAGATCAAGCTCGCCGACAAGGGTGAACTCGCCGGCCTCATGGATGAAGCCGCCTACAAGGCGCTGATCGGCGACTAATCGCCGTCAGCAGCCAACGTCAGGGCCGCGTTCCAGAAGGGGCGCTGCCCTTTTTCTTTACATGCCTTTGAAGATCGCGAACGCACGGCTCATCGCATTGACGCGCGCTGCGGGGTCCGTTCCAACCGTGACGATCCCGTCCTCGCGAACCGAATAGGCCGCCTTGCGCGTGCGGATCGGCAGGTCCGGGAAGTCAAAATCGTGGTAAGCGCCGGGATATCCGACAAAGGTGACCCCATTGAGCTTCTGGCAAGGCTCGGCAGGCGTCCAGTCATCGGCGAGGCCATGAAAGATCGTCACGGGAATGCGCGGGCGAAAACCCTCTTCCGCCATGACCTTGCAACCGGGATAAAACGCGATGGCATGGCGAAACTCGACGCCTTTCGGTGCGCGGATATCACGGCTAGCACTCAGGGTCGCGGTGCCGCCGTTGGACCAGCCGAGAAGGCCAATCTTGCTGCGCATGATATCGGGCTGAATGGCCAGCCACTCTGCCGTAGCGAAGGCATCCTCGGCGCGATCCTTTGACCGCAGTGAGCGCTCGCGTACATTGCACTGGCCACCGAGCCCGCGCGAGGCGAAGCTCTCGGGGAAAATCACGGCAAAACCGGCTGCGACAAGACGGTTTCCCCAGTCCTGATGACGCGTGTTGAGATCACCGCCCGAGCCCAGACCGCCACAGCCATGCAGTGCGACAATCGCCGGAAAAGGGCCGAGGCCTGAAGGCTTCATCAGGTAGGATTTCAGCGAGACACCGTTGCGGGCGGGAACGGCCACCCAATCTCCCGCGCGGGCGGGAAATGCAATCGACAGCAGGGCAACAAACAGGGTTGGCAGGCGCCTGAACATCGGACAGCACTCCTCCGGGATCGCGATGCCTTGAACCTGACGCTAAAACCTTCCCAAAACAAAAAAGGCCGCTCGAAAGCGGCCTTTGAATAGTGCTTGGATGGAGAAGCTTAGTTGAGCTTGGCCTTCACTTCCGCAAGGCCAGCAGAGAATGCGTCATCCGCCTTGCCCGCCGCCAGAATGGAAGCTGCAGCCTTGGTCGCGAGGTCAACGGCAGCACTGCGCACTTCCGCAGTGGCCTGCGCCTCAGCCTGCTGGATCTTCATTTCCGCCTGCGCCGTGCGACGCTTGACGAAATCTTCCAGCTTGGTCTTGGCTTCAGCTTCGAGGCGGATCGCCTCGGCCTTGGCGGCAGCAACGATCTCCGCTGCGTCCTTCTCAGCCTGCGCGCGCTTAGCTTCGTAGGTCTTCAGGAGAGCCGCAGCCTCATTGCGCAGACGCTCGGCTTCGCCAAGCTGTGCGGCAATCTTTTCGCCGCGCGCGTCGATGCTGGCGAGAATCTTCTTCGGAACGCCCTGCCAGGCAAGGATGCCGAGGAAGATGAAGAAGGCGGCGCCAACCCAGAATTCAGGTCCGAACATTGGTGATCCTTCCTTATTCGCCGCTGGCCGCCGAGAAGGCCTTGCCCACCGCCGCAGCGGTAGGAGCCTTGCCGGTGAGGCGCTCGATCATGGCCGAAGCGGCTTCCTTGGCGATGTCGGTGACATTCGCCATGGCTTTCGCCTTGGTTGCGGTGATGCTGGCTTCGGCTGCCACCATCTTGGCCGAGAGATCGCTCTCGACTGCATGGCGCTTGGCGTCGATTTCCTTGGCGCTCTTGGCACTGGCTTCCGAAGCAATCGCCTGAGCGTTGGTCTTGGCCTTCACAAGGGCCTGTTCCAATGCAGCAGCTTCGGCTTCCGCAGCCGTCTGGGCCTTCGACGCCGCAGCAAGCGCGGTATCGATCGTGCCCTGACGCTCCTCGAGGATCGAGCCGATGCGCGGCAGTGCGACCTTGCTCATGAGAACATAAAGCAGGCCGAACGTGATCACGAGCCAGAAGATCTGACCGGCAAAAGTGTGCGAATCAAAGGGCGGAAACCCACCTTCGGCAGCGAAAGCCGAGGTGGCGGTCGTAGCCACGATGAAAGGCGTAGCGATAAGGCGCATCGAACGCTCCCGAGCATTGGAACGGAAAGCCTGCAGAATACAGGCTCAGGGGATGACGGCGACGCCATCCGGAATCTGGGACACATGGCGAAACTCGCCATTTGTCAACACGGGCGAATGGCGAAGCCGCCATTCGCAGAAAACGCGCCGGTGGTCCCGAAGGACCGCCGCTCCCCGAGGGGATGCTTACTTCACAACGAAGAGCAGGATGAGCGCGACGACGAAGGCGAAAATGCCAAGACCTTCGGCGAGCGCCGCGCCGATGAACGCGCGACCGAACTGGCCGTCAGCGGCCGACGGGTTGCGCAGGGCGCCCGAGAGGAAGTTACCGAAAATGGCGCCCACGCCGATGGCGGCGAGGCCCATGCCGATCGAGGCGAGACCAGCACCGATGTACTTGGCGAGAGTGGCGGCAGCAACGAGTTCCATTGTCATCTCCTTGGGTGGAACGGTCGAAAGGGGGGTAAAGGCTCCGGCTGTGTCTGGGCTTAGTGGCCCGGATGCAGCGCATCGTTGAGGTAAACGCAGGTCAGGATCGTGAAAACATAGGCCTGCAGGAAAGCAACGAGGAATTCGAGCGCGGTGAGCGCAACAGCGGTGATCAGCGGCAGCGGCGCGAGAACCGAAGCAGCGCCGGCGCCCAGAAGGCCAACCGTGAAGGCGCCGAAGAGCTTCAGCGCAACGTGGCCGGCAAGCATGTTGCCGAAAAGACGCAGCGCGAGGCTGATCGGGCGCGACAGGAACGAGATGATCTCGATCAGCACGATGAACGGCAGCAGCCAGCCCGGAAGGCCCGACGGCACGAACAGATGCAGGAAATGCGAGCCATGGTTGGCAACGCCGGCCACAATCACGGTGCCGATCACGAGAAGTGCGAAGCAGGCGGTGATGATGATGTGGCTGGTAACGGTGAAGGCACCGGGGATCAGGCCGAGGAAGTTCGCCGTCAGCACGAACATGAACAGCGAGAATACCAGCGGGAAGAAGCGCATGCCTTCCTTGCCGGTCACGCCGGTGAGTAGGTTCGCCACGAACTCGTAGGCCATTTCCGCCAGCGTCTGGAGGCGACCCGGAACGATCGAGCGGCTCGAAGTGCCAACCAGCGTGATCAGGCTGACGACGGCAACGACAATCACCATCCACAGCGAGGAATTGGTGAAGGAGATATCGTGACCGAGAAAGTGCAGATCAACAATCTTGTTGATCTCGAACTGGTGCATCGGATCGATTTCGTTTCCGCTCGCCACGCTTCTCTTCCTCTGTTCAGCCCGCCTGCCGGCGGTATTCTCACGTCCAGCCATTCGGAGATGGCAAAAATGTCGGTTCAGCGGGTCACTTCCCGCCTCCGGTTGGCGTCTTGGTGACACCCATCCGGTAGATATTCCAGAACCCTGCCGCGAACCCGACCATCAGAAAGACGATCAGGAAGATCGGCGAGGTATCGAACTGCCGATCGAGCACATACCCGACCCCGCATCCGACCAGGACGCCCGCCGTCAATTCAGAGCCTGCGCGCATCCCAACGCCCATGGCACTGTCATTGCCGCTTCCCGTGGCTTTCTTGCCGGCGGTGTCTGTGGCGATGACCTCGCCCAGTTCCGCCTTGAGAGCCTCAAGCTTCGACCGGAGATGTTCCGCCTCGGTGCCCGGTTCCGTCTTGCCCGTCTCGGGCGAGGGTGGTTCCGGCTTGGCCATGGCTTCGCTCTCCTGTCCGGCAAATCCTTGACCAGCAAGTCTCTGTCCAGAAGTGCCACACCCCTTTGCAAAGGCGCAACACGGCAACGGTGACGTCCGCCTTCACGAACCCACTGTCGTGGCGCTGTTAATCAGGCGTGAATGCCAGTGTCAAGGTGAGATCGTGGCTCAAAAGCCTCATGGGGGCTCAGGCAATAGTTCAAGAGGCACAATTTGTTGCCGCAGCGCAGCAGATTTGCGGTGCGTGACGGCTCAAACCGCTTCAGCGAGCTTTTCCGCTTCGGTCAGATCGACCGAAACCAGCTGGCTGACGCCACGCTCAACCATCGTGACCCCATAGAGCCGATCCATCCGCGCCATCGAGATCGGGTTGTGGGTAATCACCATGAATCGCGTCTCGGTCTCGCGCGCCATGTCCCGCAGGAGGTCGCACAGACGTTCGACGTTCGAATCGTCGAGCGGTGCATCGACCTCGTCGAGCACGCAGATCGGCGAAGGATTGGTCAGAAACACCGCGAAAATCAGCGCTGTTGCGGTCAGAGCCTGCTCGCCACCGGAGAGAAGGGAGAGAAGCTGCGGCTTTTTGCCCGGTGGCTTGGCAAGGATTTCTAGCCCGGCTTCGAGCGGATCATCCGCCTCGATGAGCTGCAATTCCGCCGAGCCGCCCCCGAAAAGCCGCTCGAACAGCCGCCCGAAATGGCCATTGACGACATCGAACGCAGCCCTGAGGCGCGTGCGGCCCTCCGAATTCAGCGAATCGATGGCGCGGCGCAGTTTGCGGATCGCCTCAATGACATCCTCGCGCTCCTTGGCGAGGCTGCCGCGTTCGTTTTCGATCTCCGCGAGTTCGATATCAGCACGCAAATTGACGACACCGAGCTTGTCGCGATCCAATCGGAGGTCAAAAAGCCGCGCCTCGATCTCCTCGGGCGAGCGATTCTTCATCGTCTCCAGCGTGGCGAGCGTCGCCGAAAGGCCAGCAATTGGTCCATCGATCCGCTCCTCTATCTGCCGCGTCACATGCGCCAGGCGCTCGGCGGTATGCGCGGCATGGGCCTCGAGCCTGGCACTGGCTTCGCGCGCATCAGAGAGGGTGGCGAGGGCCTTCCGCGCGGTATCATCGGCTTGCCGCAGCGCGGTTTCACCCACAGCGAGAGCATCTTCCGCCTCCCGCAGTGTGAAGCGGGCCGATTCAATCTCGGTTTCAAGCGTACGGCGGCGGGCAGCGAGTTCGTCCGGCACACCTTCGAGGCGTTGGCCCTCGGCGCGGAGGGCTTCGAGACGCTCGGCCTGTTCGCTGGTGGCAAGGCGCGCGCGCTCAGTGCGCTCACCCCATGCCGTCCTTTCGCGTGCGATGGCCCCACGACGCTCCTGCGCAGCTTGAAACCGCGACTTGCGCTGGCTAGCCGCGAGTTGCGCCTCGGATTCCGCACGGCGTGCGGACGCAGCCTCAGCGGCGAGGCTGGAGATTCTCGGCGCGAAATCCTCCGCTGCCGGCAAGGCAGAGCGAGCCGTCGTGGCGGCTTGAAGCTGCGCCTCGGCTTCGTCCCGATCCGCCTTGAGGGCTTCGACACGGTGGCGCAAGGCCTCGAGCCGCAAGCGCGCTTCTTCCGAGCGGCGCATCTCGCGTTGAAGCTCGGCACTGGCGGTATCACGGGCCTGAATGGCGCGTCGGATGGCCTCGCGCGCCGCCGATTCCTGCTCCTGCGCCTTGCGCATCGCGGAAAGCGCGGCGTCGAGCACGCTGCGCGCCTCATCGCGGCGGCCTTTTGCCGCCACGGCATTCGCTTCGATCTCGGAAAGCCTGTTGCGCTCGGCAAGACGTCGCGCGGCCGCGCTGGGAGCTTCAGCACGGGCAACAAAGCCATCCCAGCGCCAGAGATCGCCTTCACGGCTTACGAGCCGCTGGCCCTGCTTCAGATGCTTGCGCAAGGCCACGCCCTGATCGCGCGTTACCAGCCCGATCTGGCTGAGGCGTGGCTGGAGCGCCGCTGGCGCCGTGACCACGCTGCTGACCGGCACCGCACCCTCGGGGAGGGGCGGCAAGCTCGCCGTATCAAGTGCGGTTTCACCCCAATGCCTTGCGGCACCCGCCTCGACCGCAGCTTCGAGATCATCCCCGAGCGCGGCGGCCAGCGCCGCCTCATAGCCCGGCTGAACCGTGATGAGATCGACTGCGGGCGTCCAGAGATCTGGCTCAGAGTTATCCACAAGCTTGCGGATGGTTCGCGCCTCGGTTTCGAGGCGCTGGAGCAGGCGTTCGGCCTCAGCCAGCTTGGGGCGCGCGGCCTGCTCGGCGGCGCGCGTCGCGTGCCCCTGCTTTTCCGCCGCCTCGGCGGTTGTTAGCGCCTTCTCATAGTCGGCAAGTCGTGCGTCCGCCGTAGCTTGCAAGCTGGCAATGCGCTGAAGCGCCTCATCTCCTGCCGCGAGCGCGCCAAGTTCGCGCTCCGCATCGGCGAGGCCGCGTGCAAGTCTGTCCCGCCGCGCTTCGGCTTCCTGCACGCGCTGTGCGGCGGCGCGAAGGGCTGCGAGCGTTTCGGCCGCCTCGGTTTGCAAGGCTCCATGCGCGGTTTCTGCCTGAACCCGTACGGTTTCCGACCGCCGGATGGCCTCCTGATCTGCTGGGATGCCTGCTTCTTCAGTAGCGATTTTCGAAACCAGATCAGTATCTTCCTCGGCAAGGCGGGAGGCGGTCGCATCGGCATCGGCGAGAACTTGCCGCGCAGCCTCGACATCGCGGATCGCCTGCGCCTTCCGCGTCTCGATCTCTTTCAGCCGCGAGGCGGCAAGCCGCATTTCGGAATCAAGCGTCTCGCGAGCGACCAGCAGGGCCTGAAGCGCAGCGGATTTCTCTGCCGCGAGGCGCCGCAGACCGTCGATTTCGTGTTCGGCGATGGCGCGTTTACGTTCGGCTTCGCCTTGTTCTGCCATCGCAACCGCAATGGCCCGCACCGACAGATCATGGTCGCGGCGGGAGACGCTCGCCTCGCGATTGGCGCGCTCAAAGCCCGAAGCAAGCAGCAAAAGCTCAAGATCGCGGATCTCGGCGGCGATCAGCTTGTATTTCTCGCTCTGGCGCGCCTGCTTCCTGAGATCACTGATCTGGCGGTCCAGCTGCCCGAGCACATCCTCGGTGCGGTTGAGATTGTCCTCGGCTTGCTTGAGGCGCAGTTCGGCCTCGTGGCGGCGGGCGTGGAGGCCCGCGACGCCGGCCGCATCCTCGAGAATCCGGCGTCTGTGCTGAGGCTTTGCCGCGATGATCTCGCCGATCTGCCCTTGCCGGACGAGGCTCGGCGAACGCGCGCCACTCGCCGCATCGGCAAAAAGGATCTGCACGTCGCGAGCGCGTACCTCGCGCCCGTTCATCCGGTAGGTCGAGCCCTGTTCCCGGACGATCTTGCGGGAAATATCGATTTCGGAAGCGCCGGCGAGGTGTCCGGGCAGGTCGGCCGGTGCCGAGCCAATCCGGATCGATACTTCGGCGTGGTTGCGCTCGGGCCGGGTGGTCGAACCGCCGAAGATCACGTCGTCCATCCCGCCGCCGCGCAGGGATTTGGACGAGGTCTCCCCCATCACCCATCGCAGCGCTTCGACGAGATTGGATTTGCCGCAGCCGTTCGGGCCGACAACGCCGGTGAGACCGGGCGCAATCGTCAACTCCGTCGGTTCGACGAAGGTCTTGAAGCCAGCCAGTCGGAGGCGTTCAAACTTCACGCTGCGTTCCCGTTTTGCTCGGTCCGACGCGCGAAGCGCACCCCGGCTCCGGTTATGGCTTCAGATACGGCTCAATGAGCTTGTCGAAATCCTCGATCGGCATATTGCCGCTCTTCTTTTCGCCGTTGATGAAGAAGGTCGGCGTGGCGTTGACGCCATGGACTTCTGCGCCGCGCTTCTTCTGCTCATTTAGGCCGTCATAGATTTTCTGATCTTTCAAGCAAGCTTCGAAGCTTTCCTGTGTGAAACCCGCCTGCCGGGCGATTGCGAGCATGGCTTCGAGCGGCTTGTCCGAACCGGCCCAGCCTTGCTGCTGCTTGAAGAAGACCGACACGAGCGGGAAATACCGGGCCTCGGTCGAGCAACGTGCGATCATCGATGCGGCAGTGGAGAGCGGATCGAACGGGAATTCACGGAAAATAAGCCGAACCTTGCCGGTGTCGATGTATTTTTCCTTGAGCTTCGGGAAGGTCTCGTCATGGAACGCCGCGCAATGCGAGCAGGTCAGCGAGGCATATTCCACAATCGTGACCGGAGCGTCTTCCTTGCCGAGCACCTTGTCACCAAGAGAACTGGCCTTGAGCAGTTCGGCCATTTTCGCCGCGTCAGGCTTCTTACCCTGCGCCATCGCTGCCGGGGCGGTGCTGAGCGCAGCAAGGCCGAGAGTCATACCACCGGCCAGAAGCGCCTTGGCAAGCGAGCGGCGGGATTTGGAACCCGTGAGGAGCGGAAGGCGCGCGGTCATTCAGTCTCTCCATGCTGCCGGGTTTCATGCCTGATCGCCCGGTTTTCTCCAGATATTTCCATTGGCCTGCCAAACGCAAGCCCGGCAGTGGAGGAGAGCGCCTCGCCGGGAGAAACTCAACATTACCTTTATGGCTTATTTGCCCGCCTTTGTGGCGACCGTGCGGCGATTTCCGCGCCGAGTGTCGCGAGAGCCTGCCGAAGTTCGGCGTTTTCGATATCTCCCAGCGTTCCCTCCACGGTTTTGACCAGAGTGGGATCAACCTTTCGTGAGGCGGGAGGGGCAACCGGCGCCTTGCGCGGCCCTTGCAAAATCTGGATCGAGCCGATGCAGCCGTAGCCGAGACGCCGGTTGACGGCCTCGATAATCGCGGGCGTCGCCATCTGGATATCGAGCGCAAACGCGCTGGCGCAGCCGATCACGAGGGTCGCACGGGTGGCATTGTCGGTCTTGGTGCGGCTTGGGCGCGCCAGCGTTTTCGCAGGCTCCGCGCCCTCGTGCGGGCGGCGTGGCCAGCGGATCTCGATCGGGTTGGTCCATTGAGCGAGGTGCGGGCCGACGATTTCGCGCCATTCGGTCAGGATCGCGGTCGAGGCGAAGCCGCGCTGGCTCAGGATCGGCGCAACCGCCTCCGGTATCAGCGAACCCAGCGCGACAGCGCCGCGCTTGTAGGGGCGGGCGGGTGGTTTTGCCGGACTGGCCATAAATGCCTCTGACCTTTTCTGCGACAGAACGTCTGTTCACAGGCGGCTAAGCCCGAATAGCTTGGCGCGGCCCAAGCTTCCTGCGAAACAGAGGCATGGTAGAAACCTCGCGCACCAAAGCCAACCGCAAACTCGCCCACCTGCAATCGGTGGCGCTGCTTGCATGGTATGACCGGCATCGCCGCGCCCTGCCATGGCGCGCACTGCCCGGAGAGGGGGTCGACCCTTACCGTGTCTGGCTCTCGGAAATCATGCTCCAGCAGACGACTGTGGAAAGCGTGAAGCCCTATTTTGCGAAATTTCTCACTGCATGGCCGGATGTTGCCGCGCTCGCGGCAGCGGAGGATCAGGCGCTGCTCGCCGCCTGGGCAGGGCTGGGATATTACGCCCGCGCCCGGAACCTCATGGCCTGCGCGAGGGTTGTGACGCGCGACCATGGCGGGAAATTTCCTGAAACGGAAGAAGGGCTTCGTGCGCTTCCGGGTATCGGCACCTACACGGCCGCCGCCATCGCCGCGATTGCGTTTGACGCGCCAGCGGTGGTGATTGACGGCAATATCGAGCGCGTCATCACCCGTCTTGCCGCGATTTCAACGCCGCTTCCTGCCGCGAAAGTCGAGATTCGCGCGGTGCTGGAACCCATGGTGCCGCAGGATCGTCCCGGTGATTTCGCGCAGGCCTTGATGGATCTGGGCTCCGGTGTCTGCACGCCGCGCAGTCCCAATTGCTTGCTTTGCCCACTACAGAGCGCTTGCCGTGCGGCCAAAGCGGGTAACGCGACGGACTATCCGGTGAAGATCCGGAAAAAGGGTAAGCCGGTCAAATTCGGCACGGCCCACGTGATTTTTGATGCGTCAGGCCGGATTTTGCTCGGCACACGTCCCGAAAAAGGCCTGCTCGCACGCATGGCAGAGGTGCCGAACAGCGGCTGGACGGAAAACGGGGCACCCGCTTCAAGCCCTCCGATCAAGGCGGCATGGACGACGCTGAACGCGCCCGTGATCCATGTCTTCACGCATTTCGAACTGAGAATGAGTGTGCAGGTGGCGCGGTTGCCGACCGATCCGCCCGCGCCCGAAGGGCTTCGCTGGGTGCCCTTGCAACAGCTCGACAGCGAACCGCTGCCGACCTTGTTTCGCAAAATTATCGACGCGGCGGATTAAGCCACCTTAAGGGCTGCCCGGATTTCCGAACGGAAGCTGTCAATCGCGACCCGTTCCTTGCCGCGCGTGATGTGCCAGAAGGTCCAGCCATTGCAGGCCGGCAGCCCCTGCACCAGCGCGCCGATCTTGTGGATCGAGCCGACGATGCCGTTGGCGATGATCTGGCCGTCGGGGCGCACGGTTGCGACATAGCGCCCCTTCGCATCCGAAAGGTCCGTGCCCGGCGCGATCATGCCGTTATCGAGCAGCGTCACGAAGGCGACACGCGGCTCTTCACGCTTCGAGGTCGGCTGGATCAGAAGATCGCCCGAAAGCGGCTCCACCATTGCAATCCGCTCGGCGGCGGCCTTGGCATAAACCGGGTCGCGCTCGATACCGAGGAAGTGCCGCCCGAGACGCTTTGCCACCGCGCCCGTGGTTCCGGTACCGAAGAACGGGTCGAGCACGAGATCGCCAGGGTTCGAGGTCGAGAGCAGCACCCGTTGCAGCAGGGCTTCGGGCTTCTGCGTCGGATGGGTCTTGTTGCCACCCTCATCTTTCAGGCGCTCTGCGCCCGTGCAAAGCGGCAGATACCAGTCCGAGCGGGCCTGAAGGTCTTCGTTGCCGGCCTTCAGCGCCTCGTAATGGAAGGTATATTTCTTGGCGTTTGAATCACGAGCGGCCCAGATCAGCGTCTCGTGTGCATTGGTGAAGCGACGACCGCGGAAATTCGGCATCGGGTTGGCCTTGCGCCAAACGATGTCGTTCAAAATCCAGAACCCGAGATCCTGAAGGATCGAGCCGACGCGGAAAATATTGTGATACGAGCCGATGACGAACAGCGTCGCATTCGGCTTCATCGCCCGCCGTGCACCCGCGAGCCAGGCCCGCGTGAATTCGTCGTAAGCAGCAAAGCTCGCGAACTGGTCCCAGTCATCATCGACAGCATCGACGAGGCTCTGATCCGGGCGCGTGAGGTTGCCGGCAAGCTGAAGGTTGTAGGGAGGATCCGCGAACACGAGATCGACGGAACTCTCCGGCAACCGCGCGAGAGCCGCGAGGCAATCCTCGTTCAAAATCTGATCACGAAAAGACAAGCCGGCTGGAGCGGTAAAGCTCCGGGTACGCGAGACAGAATCCCGAGGCCTTTGGCTTGTCGCTTCCGAGCGGAGGATACGCATGACGGCCGCACCGGTTACTTAACGACAGGTTGGACGATGCCAGCCTCGAGTGAAGGCGAGGTTTACGGGTGATTCACGCTGTCTGTCCCGTTTCAGAACGCCTCGCCGCCGGGGCCTTCCAAAACCGCGCGGCAGGGGGCAAAACTGAGCCTGTGGAGCGGGCAGAGGCCGATTTCCGTGATGGCTGCCTTGTGGATGGGTGCCGGATAGCCCGCATTTTTTTCGAAAAAATAGCCGGGAAAGTGGTTTGAGGCTGTTTCCATAAGCCGGTCACGCGCGACCTTGGCGACAATAGAGGCCGCCGCGATGGCCGTGACCTTGGAATCGCCCTTCACCACGGCTTCGCCGGGGCAGGGCAGGTCTTTTGGGACGAATTTGCCGTCGCAGAGTACCGCATCGGGCAGAACAGGCAGCGCGAGCACCGCGCGTCGCATCGCGATGAGCGTCGCGCCATGGATATTGAACCGGTCGATGACCGGCGCCGGGACATAGGCAAGGCCAACAAGCGCCGTTCCGGTGATTCGGGCCGCAAGCGCCTCGCGTCGAATGGCCGAGAGCGCCTTGGAATCGGTAATGCCCTCCCCGTCAAATCCCTCCGGCAGGATGACGGCTGCCGCAACAACCGGCCCGGCGAGCGGACCTCGCCCGACTTCATCCACCCCGGCAAGGCGGAGGAAACCGCGCAGATGCCAGCGCTTTTCGATCGCTCCGGGCCGTTCCATCGCTACGGACGCCTTGCTCGTGGGGGATCGCATGCCTCCTCCTCAATTGATGGCGACAGCATGGTCGCCGTGCTCTGATCTGGTATAAGCCGGAGGACGCGGCGTGAGGCAAGGCGTCGCGAGGGCCGGAGATCAGCATGGCGGAACCGACAGAGGCGACAATACATCCGCCGGGCATGCTGGATGAGGCGCAGATTTTCGCTCGTTTTATCTTGGCACCCGACGATTCAACCGGCCTTCTCGCCTATGCACTGCATCGTCGCGCGCTGCTGGCCTTTCGCGCCGATTTCGACCGAACGGCCGGGCGTGGGCCAGAACCGGCGGAAGAGGCCGCTTTTCTCGTCGGCGAACTCTCCGAGCCGCGCCTTGCAAGCTATCGCGCCGAGGCTTCATCGCTGGCTTTGCCAACACTTCTGCCTGTGGCCCCGCCAAAGCGCAAAGCGCGTTGGCCTTTCTTCGGTCTCTGGGTCGATGCCCCGCTGGCCCCGAGCGGCGAACCCGGAACCATCAACTGGCGCGGGCTGATGTGGCGGTTTGCCATTCTGCTCGCATCGGTGATCACGACGGCGGTCCTTCTGCGGGTTCTGGTGGTCAAAGCCTGATCAGAACCAAGGCCTGATCAGAACAGTGACATCTGCCCGCCCGGCAGCACGGGCGGGTGGAAGAGATCGGTTCGGAGCTTGCCGCCCGAGCGCCGCTTGAGGCCGAGCCGTTCGGACGCCAGACGAAAGCGTTTGGCGATCAACTCGGCGAAGACACCGGTCCCGACCTGTCTTTCGCCGAATTTTGCCGAATAATCCGCCCCGCCGCGCGTCGATTGCACAATCGAAAGCACATGCCTGAGCTTGCCAGGGTAATGCGTCAGCAGCCACTCGCGGAAAAGTTCGCGCAGCTCAAGCGGCAGCCGCAGCAGCACATAGCCAGCATCGCGCACGCCAACCGCCGCCGCGGCCTCGAGTAGCATCTCGATTTCGTGGTCGTTGATGGCCGGGATGATTGGCGCCATCAAAACGGCGGTCGGGATTCCCGCCTCTTTGAGTTGCCGGAGGGCTTCAAGCCGTCGCTTCGGCGTCGGCGCGCGTGGCTCCATGGCGCGGGCAAGCTTGCCGTCGAGTGTTGTCACCGAGATTGCGACCCGCACCAGCCCCTTGACCGCCATAGGGGCGAGAATATCGATGTCGCGTGTTACCAGAGCGGATTTGGTGACAATCGTGACCGGATGATCAGCCCGCGCCAGCACCTCAAGGATCTGGCGCGTGATTTTGTATTGCCGCTCGATCGGCTGGTAAGGATCGGTATTCGCCCCGAGCGCGATCTCTTTCGCCTGATACTTCGGCGAGGCGAGTTCGCGTTCCAGCAATTCTGCCGCGTTCGGCTTGGCATAGAGACGAGATTCGAAATCAAGCCCGGGCGAAAGCCCGAGATAGGCGTGGCTCGGTCGCGCGAAACAATAGGAACAGCCGTGTTCGCAGCCACGATAAGGGTTGATCGAGCGGTCAAACGGAATATCCGGCGAGGTATTGCGCGTGATGATCGTGACGGCACGCTCCATCGTCGTCTGGGTCCGGAAGGGCGGGAGTTCCTCCTCCAGCGCCCAACCATCATCGAAAGCCTCGGTCTGAAGCTTTTCGAACCGCCCGCCGGCATTGGTGACCGCACCACGCCCGTGCCGATGTGCTTCGGCCAACGGTGTTGTGACACGCGCCAGACGCGTCAGATCCTGCGGTGCCAGGTCTTGAAACGCAGGGTCGTGGAGGGAAGGCGGCGGAAAGGCAGACATTTCTGTATCCCAAATGAGAACAAAAATGGAACAAATTTGACAAGCCGAGTCAAGCAGCAATCGGCGCGAATTAGCCGCAGTCCCTCGCGCAATCGGGCTTGCAAAATATCATGCTGCGTTGCAACATAATAGAATGAGGCTTCTCTGTACCAGTTTACGCGTTCATTCGAAGGTCCTGCGGTTCCGGCCATGCTGACAGCGGTGATTGATGTGCGTGGTGAGCCGATCCAGCTCACGGCAACACTCGGCCCGCTGGTGCGCGGGGTGGTTGAGGGGCTGGTTGGCACGGCGATGCTGGTCGCGCGCCGTCATAGCGAGGACATTACCTCAATTGCCGATGCGGCGGGCTGCCGGGTACTGGTCGCGGAAACCTGGGCTGAGGGCTTTGCCCGTGCTGTCACCAACGCGCCCGGTGCCGGCATTCTCGTGATTGACGCAGGCCTCCAGCTGGGGCCGGATTTCTGGCCTCTGCTGACCGATAAGCTGCCGGTTCTGGGCAATCGTCCAGCGGCAACGGAGCCTGCCTTGCGTTCGGGGTTTGTGTCCCCCCTGCGGGCGCTTGGCGATGTATTCAACAACCTGACGGGGCGTGTCACGCGGGAATCGGCGTTGCTCCTGCCGCCGGGGCGTGCGCGCGAGCTGGCGCAGGCCAAGGCTGACCCTTTTGCCCAGCACTATGGCCAGATGCTGGTGCGACTGAAGGCTTCGGTAACGCGCATCGACCTGCGCTAGCTTTTCGGGTCACGCGGCAGGCGGGAATAATAGTCCGCGATTTCCTGCATTTCGCTGTCATCCATCAGGCGACTCATCACCTTCATTTCCTTGTGCGGGCGCTTGCCGCTCTGGAAATTGCGCATCTGCCGGAGAAGGTAGTCGTAGCTCTGGCCGGCAAGATGCGGGACGTCCTTGTCCTTGGCGATGCCGTCATCGCCATGGCAGGCCATGCATTCGAGGATGAGCGCGCGGTTCGGCTGCTGGGCGGTAACCGGCGTGGCGACAAGAAGCGCTCCGAAGAGCAGGGCAGAAAATTTCATCATGGAAGAAGCCTTTCAGACCGTCGCGCCCTGCGCCTTGACGCGGCGCAAATGCTCATCGAGCCGTGGCATGATCTCGACGAAATTGCACGGGCGGTGGCGATAATCGAGCTGGCTCGCAAGAATGCCATCCCATGCGTCCTTGCAGGCGCCGGGCGAGCCCGGAAGGCAGAAAATATAGGTTGCGCCCGCGACCCCCGCTGTCGCGCGCGACTGGATCGTCGAGGTGCCGATCTTGGGGATCGAGATGTGGTGGAACAGGACGGAAAACCCATCCATCCGCTTCTCGAACAGCGGTTCGAGCGCTTCCGGCGTCACATCGCGGCCTGTGAAGCCAGTGCCACCGGTGGTGATCACAACGTCGATGCCCTTGTCCGCGATCCAGCCGGAGACCTTGCCGCGCAGCGCGGCGATATCATCCGGCACGATGGCGCGATCCGCGAGGTGATGCCCCGCCTCTGTGAGGCGCTGGGCGAGCGTATCGCCCGATTTGTCATCCGCCGGCGTGCGCGTATCCGAAACCGTCAGCACCGCGATGTTGAGCGGGATGAAGGTCTTGGTTTCGTCGATGCGAGACATCGGTATGCTCAAACTTACAGGGCTTGCGTGTTGAATGTATCGCAAGCCTGGATTTGCCCAGAACGCAGGCCTTGCTGGAGCCAGCGCGTGCGCTGTTCCGAGGAGCCGTGGGTGAAGCTGTCCGGCACAGCATAGCCCTGCGCCTGCTTCTGGAGCCGATCATCACCGATTGCCGTCGCCGCAGCCATAGCCTTTTCGATATCGCCCGGAACGAGAACACGCCAATTCTGGTTGGCGTGATAGGCCCAGACGCCCGCGAGGCAATCCGCCATCAACTCGACGCGGACCGAAAGCAAGTTCGCTTCCTTGCGTGAGACGCGCTGCTGCGCCTGCTGAACCTTCGGAAGAATGCCCAGCAGGTTTTCGATGTGATGGCCCATTTCATGCGCTACAACATAGGCATAGGCAAAATCGCCACCCGCGCGGAAGCGCGTGCGCATCTCCTCGAAAAAGCTCATGTCGAGGTAGATCTTGCGATCTGTAGGGCAATAGAACGGGCCCATCGCCGATTGAGCGTCGCCACAACCGGAGTTGGTCTCGCCACGGAAAAGCACAAGTGGAGCTTTCCGGAAGGGGACATTGCGCTGCTGAGGGAGAATTTGCGTCCAGACGTCTTCATTGGTCTTGAGCACGCGCGCGACGAACTGGCGCATCTGTTCTTCCTGCGGCGAGGACGCCGGCGGCTGCCCGCTCTGGCGCTGGATGGTCTGGCCGCCATTGCGCGCGCCGGTGACGATTTCCGCCCCGCCGATCAACAGCGCCGGATTGATGCCGAGCGCCCAGCCGACAACCGTCAGCAGCGCGATGGCGCCAAAGCCGAGCCCGCCACCGCCGCCCGGCATGCGGAACCCCCCGCCACCGCCGCCTTCGCCTCGGCGATCTTCGATGCTGTCGGATTCCTGAATGTCATCGAGGCGCATAAGAAGTCTCCCGGATCAGCCGTCGAAGGCGGCACTTTGGCAGGCGGTATCACGACGCTGATACCAAGCCTTCGTGCGAAACAAAATCGCATTCTTGCTATATGGAGGCTGAACGCCGGATCAGGGAGAACGCAAGCGCGCCATCAATGCCCGCAAATCACGCCACGTCAGCGTTCTCAGGGAGAACGCAAGCGCGCCATCAATGCCCGCAAATCACGCCACGCCAGCGACTTCTGGCCCGGCTGACGCAAGAGATACGCCGGATGCAGTGTCGCGAGTGCGGGAATTTTCCGCCCGCCGACCGGGAAGTCAAACCAGCGGCCGCGCAGGCGCAGGATGCCATCTTTCTGGCTCAGGAGATTTTGCGTCGCCGGCGCGCCCATGGTGACCAGAACCTCCGGCGCGGAAAGTTCGATCTGTCGCTGGATGAACGGCAGGCAGATCGCAATTTCCTGCGGCGTGGGCGTCCGGTTTCCCGGTGGCCTCCACGGCACAATGTTGGCGATGTAGACGCCGGAGCGATCCAGCCCAATAGCGTGCAGCATCTTGTCGAGGAGTTGCCCGGCGCGCCCGACAAAGGGGCGGCCGATTTCATCCTCATCGCGCCCCGGCGCTTCACCGATGATCATGATCTTCGCGCCGGGCGTGCCGTCAGCGAAAACCAGTCGGGACGCTGTGGATTTGAGCGCGCAGCCGTCAAAACCCGCCAGCAGCTTTTCCAGTGTTTCGAGATCAGGAGCGGATTTGGCGAGTTCCCGTGCTGCCATCAGCGCGTCATCCGGCGCAGTTGGGGCAGGGCGCAGCGCCGTTGGCGCAGCAGGTGGCGTGCGCCCTTGCCGGTCCGTCGCAGCTTCTGCCGACGGCGCCTGAACCGGGGGCGGTGCCAACCGGTTGACCGGCTCATCGCCAATCGCAACATCGACGCCCGCCGCGAGCAGGAACTCGAGCATCTGGCGGGGGGAGGCGGCTTCGATCTGCATATGCCCCTCCCTTTTTTATGGTTGGCATCCTTGCGATAGGTTCTTGCTTTTGTAGAGCGGCGCAATATCCAGAACAAGCAAGAGGTTTTAAGGCGGGCAGGGTTGAATATAGTTCATATGTGAACTATTGGGAAAGCCGATGAATGGGTCCGTTGCGAAGGGAAAATAAGATGGAACTGCCGGAACGCGATGCCATGGAATACGACGTCGTTATCGTGGGCGGCGGCCCGGCAGGGCTTTCTGCGGCGATCCGGCTGAAGGAACTTGCCGCCGAGAAGGGCGAGGAGATTTCCGTTGTTCTTGTGGAAAAGGGCTCCGAAGTCGGCGCGCACATCCTTTCCGGCGCGGTGATCGATCCTGTCGGCCTCGATAAATTGATCCCGGACTGGCGCAACGATCCGGATTGCCCGGTCAAAACGCCTGTCACGGATGACCGCTTCTATTTCCTCGGCCCGGCGGGCGCGATGCGGCTGCCGAATATCGCGATGCCGAAGCTGCTCGACAATCACGGCAACTACGTCATTTCGCTTGGCAATCTCTGCCGCTGGCTCGCGACCAAGGCAGAAGCCCTTGGCGTTGAAATTTATCCCGGCTTTGCCGCTCAGGAAGTGCTCTACAATGATGAAGGTGCCGTCATCGGCATCGCGACCGGTGACATGGGCATAGGCCGTGATGGCGAGATGAAGGACACCTACACGCGTGGTATGGCGCTGCTCGGCAAGTATACCCTCTTTGGCGAGGGCGTGCGCGGACATCTCTCCAAGCAGCTCATCGCGAAGTTCGACCTTGCCAAGGGCCGCGATGTGCCGAAATTCGGCATCGGCATCAAGGAACTCTGGCGGATCGACCCGAAAAAGCATCAGCCAGGTCTCGTGCAGCACAGCTTCGGCTGGCCGCTCGATTCGAAGACCGGCGGCGGCTCGTTCCTTTATCATTTTGACGAAAACCTGGTCTCCATCGGCTTCGTCGTGCATCTGAATTATCAGAACCCGACGCTTTCGCCCTTCGATGAATTCCAGCGCTTCAAGCAGCATCCGATGATCCGTGAGGTGCTGGAGGGCGGCAAACGCCTCTCCTACGGCGCCCGTGCGATCACCGAGGGTGGCTATCAGTCCGTGCCGAAGCTTTCCTTCCCCGGCGGCGCGCTGATTGGCTGCTCGGCGGGCTTCGTGAATGTGCCGCGCATCAAGGGCAGCCATAACGCGATGCTCTCGGGCATGCAGGCGGCGGAGCATATTGCCACCGCGCTCGCAGCAGGCCGCGCGCATGACGAACTGACAGCCTATGATGCCGGCTGGCGCGGAAGCGAGATCGGCAAGGATCTGAAGAAGGTCCGCAACGTCAAGCCGTTGTGGTCGAAGTTCGGCACCTGGATCGGCATTCCGCTCGGTGCGCTTGATATGTGGACGAACGAGCTGCTCGGCTTGTCTTTCTTCGGCACCCTGAAGCACGGCAAGACCGATGCAGCCTCGCTGAAGCCGCTTGGCGAGGTGAAACCGATCACCTATCCGAAGCCGGATGGCGTGATCTCCTTCGATAAGCTCTCCAGTGTTTTCCTCTCGGGCACGAACCACGAGGAGGATCAGCCGATCCACCTCACCCTGAGGGACCCCTCGATCCCGCTGTCGAAAAACCTGCCGATCTACGGCGAACCGGCGCGGCTTTATTGCCCGGCGGGCGTCTATGAGGTGCTCTATGGCGATGAGGTCAACAAGACCGATCCGCGCTTCGTGATCAACGCGCAGAACTGCGTCCACTGCAAAACCTGCGACATCAAGGACCCGAGCCAGAACATCAACTGGATTGCGCCCGAGGGCGGTGGCGGGCCGACCTACCCGAATATGTGAAGCGACGGTGAACCAGCCCCGAGATCTCTCTCGCCGGATATCTCGTGCCGGGGGCCTTTCTGCGGCCTTGTTTCGGTGCTAACCGGTTCAATGATTGACTTGACGCGACTCGTCGCGAATGCGGGATTGGCTCACAAGAATGTACGGTAGTTCCGAAAAGAAGACGGCTCGCTCCCAGGCGCAGGTGATGCCGGCCCGTCAACGCAAGACGTTCGGTGCCGCGCTCGCGACCGCGGCGCTGCTACTGGGGCTTGCGCAGGCTTCCGCCGCGACACCCGCCGAACGGGCGACGAGCGGTTACGGCGCATCTGGCCTCTTTCTCGCGGGTGTCGTCGCGAATACCGAGCATGACACCGCTGCCGCTGCGGAGTATTTCCGCGAAGCCCTGAAGGCTGATCCGCGCAATGCCGGCCTGATGGACCAGGCCTTCATCGCCGCTCTGGTTGATGGCAATCTTGACGAAGCCTTCAAGCTCGCGGATCGGCTGGTCAGGCAGGATCGGACGCAGGCGTTGGCGCAGGTCGCGCTAGGTGTGAAGGCGCTCGGTGCCAGACAATTCGATAAGGCCCGTGTGAGTTTTGAACGCGCTGGCGGCAATTCCCGCACCGAGCCCGATCTTACCATTGCCCTGCTTCGTGCCTGGGCACAGGTCGGTGCGGGCGACGTCGGTGCTGCGCTGCAAGGCGTTGATCGCTTCAAGCAGAACGAATTGCGTGGCTATCGCGATTTCTTCGGCGGATTGATCTCTGAGGTCGGTAAACGCCAGAACGAGGCCGAGACCCGCCTTGCCAGCGCCTTCAAGAGCGATGTCGGCGTCATGCGCGTGGTCGATGCCTATGCGCGCATCCTTTCGCGGCAAGGCAAGATCCCCGAAGCCAAGGAAGTGATCGCGCAGTGGCGTGCTCGCAACCCGGCTCAGCCCTATCTCAGCCGCCAGATCGAGGCGCTCGACAAGGGTGAATCGCTGCCGCCGCTGGTCAGCACAGTTTCCGAGGGCGCGGCAGAAGTCTTCTACGGTCTCGGCGTTGTGGGCTCTGCCTCGCGGGATCCGATGACGGCGGTGATCTACCTTCAGTTCGCGCGCTATCTCAATCCGAAGGATGAGGTGATTGCGGTCACGCTCGCCGAATTCTTCGAGCAATTGCGCCAGAATGCCCGTGCCGCGAGCCTTTACGAGCTGGTTCCGGCCTCTTCCCCGCTCGCCAACCGTGCTGCGATCGGTCGCGCAGCGGCGCTGGAGCGGCTCGAAAAATCGGACGAGGCCATCAACGTTCTTCAGACGC
This sequence comes from Rhizobiales bacterium PAR1, assembly GCA_002256205.1. Lineage (GTDB taxonomy): Bacteria > Pseudomonadota > Alphaproteobacteria > Rhizobiales > Beijerinckiaceae > Rhabdaerophilum. The sequence goes on along the minus strand of NKIW01000004.1, from coordinate 91,609 downwards.
TGCTGGCGGCTCACCCCGATGATCTCGAAGCGGCGGATACGCTCGGCGCCATCCTGCGTTCCAAGAAGCGTTGGGCGGATTCGGTAAAGGTCTATGACGTCGCGCTCAAATCGGTCGCCAAGCTGGAGCAGCGCCATTGGCCCCTGCTGTTCGGCCGCGCGATCGGGTACGAGCGCTCGAAGCAGTGGGACAAGGCCGAGCCGGATTTCCTCGGCGCGCTCGACCTGCTGCCGGTGAAGCCGCGCAGCCCGCGCGAAGCCGCCGAACGGGCGCAGGTGATGAATTACCTCGCCTATTCCTGGGTCGATAATCACATGAATATCGACAAATCCTTCGACATGCTCCGCGAGGCCGTGGCCTTCGCGCCGGGCGATGGCGCCATTGTCGATTCTCTCGGCTGGGCTTTTTACCGCCTCGGCAAGTTCGAGGATGCCGTGCGCGAACTTGAGCGCGCGATCATGCTTAAGGCGGGTGACCCCACGATCAACGATCATCTCGGCGATGCCTACTGGAAGGTCGGACGCAAGCGCGAGGCTCGCTTCAAGTGGAGCCAGACGCTGACGCTGAACCCCGAGCCGGAAGAGATCGAGAAGATCAAGAAGAAGCTTGACCTTGGCCTTGAGGAAGGCCCGGCGGCCAACGCCGCGGCCCCCAAGCCGAACGGCGGCTAGAGCACATCTGCGCAAACGGGATACCGGACTGCCGTGCATCACGATCGCGCACCGGCCAAGATCAACCTCTTCCTGCATGTCTTCGGACGGCGGGATGATGGCTATCACCTCATTGAAAGCCTCGTCGGCTTTGCCGATGTCGGTGATGATCTCGCGCTGGAATTGGCGGCGCGTCTCTCCCTGACGATTGATGGCCCGATGGCCGGCGGGCTCGTGGCGGAGGATGATAACCTCGTCTTGCGCGCGGCGCGGCTGTTTCTCGCCGCCTTTCCTGCCGCACGAGCGGGACGCTTCTCCCTGACCAAGAACCTACCGGTCGCCTCTGGCCTCGGCGGTGGGTCATCCGATGCCGCAGCAGCACTCAGGCTCCTGTGCCGCGCCAACCAGATGGATGCAACAGATCCGCGCGTGCTGGCGATTGCACGCGAACTGGGTGCGGATGTGCCGGTCTGCGTCGAGGTCCGGCCGCGACTGATGCGCGGCATCGGCCATGAGCTTGGGCCGGTGCTTGCGCATGCGGATACCCCTGCGTTGTTGATCAATCCGGGTGTGGCGGTGGAAACACGCGCGGTTTTCTCGGGCCTTGGACTTCAGCCCGGCCAGCGTCTCCTGCAACCCGCAGGCGCATCTTCCGGCGGCGACAGGTTCGCCCGGCTCGCGGCAGAGACCCGCAATGACCTGGAGGCGCCCGCCAAGGCGATCGCTCCCAAAATCGAGCGTGTTCTCAAGGCGTTGAGCGCAGCCGCCGGCTGCCAGGTTGCCCGGATGTCCGGCTCCGGCGCGACCTGTTTCGGCCTCTTCGAGAGTGAGGCCGATGTGTTGCGCGCCGCCGAGGTGCTGCGGATGCGCGAGGGTCTATGGTGGTTGCAGCCCTGCCGGATTCAGGTGCCGCATTAAAAAATAGCAGGGAGCCGTGACGATGATTTCACTTCAGTTTGTCCGCACCATGGCCCGTTATAACCGCTGGCAAAATCGGTCGCTCTATACGGCGGCGGATATGCTTTCTCCGGAGGAGCGCCGCAAGGACCGCGGAGCTTTTTTTGCCTCCATTGAAGGCACGCTCAATCACCTCCTGTGGGGCGATGGCGTCTGGATGCATCGTTTCGCCGGAACGCCAAAACCGGTTGGCGGGATTGCGGACTCAACAAAGCGCTTGCCGGAGTGGGATATGCTCAAGCGCGAGCGCGTTGCGGTAGACGAGGCCATCGTCATCTGGTCCGATGGCCTCTCGGAGGAGTGGCTCGCTGGCGATATGAGCTGGTATTCCGGGGCAGCCGGGCGCGAGGTTTCCAAGCCCAACTGGTTTCTGGTGTCGCATCTCTTCAACCATCAGACCCATCATCGCGGGCAGGTCCATGCCATGCTGACAGCGGCTGGCGCAAAGCCCGATGATACGGATCTCTTCCTTTTGAAGGATATGCCTCCGGCAGATTGACGTGGCCTAATGCGCTCGACTGACGCAGAAATCGACGACTTCGCCGAGGGCTTCGCGCATGGGCGAGGCCGGGAATAGTGCCAGCGCGTCCTTGGCCATCGCGCCGTAATGGCGGGCGCGCTCGACCGTGTCTTCCAGCGCACGATGCTTCTTGAGTAATTCACGCGCCTTGGCGAGCGCGGCATCATCAGTGTTGCCGCCTTCGAGTGACGCCTTCCAGAACGCACGCTCCTCATCCGAGCCCCGCCGGAACGCGAGCACCACCGGCAGCGTGATCTTGCCCTCGCGGAAATCGTCGCCAACATTCTTGCCGAGCTTGGCGCTGGTTCCGCCGTAATCAAGCGCATCGTCGATGAGCTGGAAGGCAATGCCAAGATTGAGCCCGTAGGAGCGGCAGGCCTTCTGCGCATCCTCGGGTGCATCGGCCAAAATGGGACCGACTTCCGCCGCTGCGGCAAACAGCGCGGCGGTCTTGGCGCGGATCACCGCAAGATAATCGTCCTCGGTAGTCGAGGTATTCTTGGCAGCTGCGAGTTGCATCACCTCGCCTTCCGCGATCACGGCGGCGGCGGTGGACAGCACGTCGAGGCACTGGAGCGAGCCGACCTCGACCATCATCTTGAAGGCTTGGCCAAGCAGGAAATCGCCGACGAGCACGCTCGCCTCGTTGCCCCAGACCTTGCGCGCCGATGGTTTGCCCCGGCGCAGATCGCTCTCATCGACGACATCGTCATGGAGCAGCGTCGCCGTGTGCATGAACTCGACCGAGGCCGCGAGCTTGATATGCCCCTGACCGGGGTAGCGGCTCAGGATTGCCGTTGCGAGCGTCAGCATCGGACGAAGGCGCTTGCCGCCCGAGGAAATCAGGTGCTGCGCGACTTCCGGGATCATTGTGACATCCGAGCCTGTCCGCGACAGGATCGTCTCATTCACGCGCACCATGTCATCACGCACCAGCGCGACGAGATGATCAATACTTTCGGCGCCTGGCTTTTCGCCGAAGGATACGACTACGCCCACAACCTGTTCCCCCACGAGAGTACCCTTCCGGCTGCCGGATGGCGGCGGAAAGGATGTCTGGTTCGGCAAATACGCTTGCACGCTCGCGACGCGAAATGCAACTTGCGCCTTTGCCGCAACGGTCTGCAGGACGCTTTTTGGATGGGGATGTCGGCGTGACACCGGGAGAGATGGGCATGGGCACGCTTCCGGACGGCGTGACGCAGGATGCGCTCTACGGCGGTCGCCTGATCTTGCGCCAGCCCGAAAAGGGCCATCGCGCCGGAACCGATGCCGTGCTGCTCGCCGCTGCTGTACAGCCCGAAAGCCGGCGCATCGCCGATCTTGGTGCAGCGACCGGGGCTGTCGGGCTTGGCGCCGCGTTGCATAATCCGGAGGCTGGCATCACCCTCCTTGAGCGCGAACCGGCGCTGGCTTCACTGGCCCGCGATAACGCCGTGCTCAACCGAATGCAGGCGCGCGTCGTTGCGCGGGAGGTCGATGCCTTCCGGCTCGGTGCGGAACCTGATTTGCGGGAGGCCTTCGACTGTGTGCTCAGCAATCCGCCGTTTTTCGATGCGCGCGCCATCCGCGTTTCCACCACGCCGGGACGTGCGAGCGCCCATGTGCTCGACGGGACGCTCGACGACTGGGTGAAAAATGCGGTTACGATTCTCGCGCCTAAAGGGCATCTGATCGTGATCCATCGCGCGGATACGCTGGAAGCGCTTCTGGCGGCGTTCACGCTCCGACTGGGCGAGATCCGCTTGCGTCTTATCCATCCAGATGCCGCTTCGCCGGCGATCCGGGTGCTGGTGTCGGGCAAGAAAGGCTCCCGTGCACCGCTCGCCATCCTGCCGCCGCTGGTTCTGCATGGCGCCGATGGAGGGTTTCTCGAAGAGGCGGCGGCGCTTCATACTGGCCGCGCGCGTCTCGACATGAAAACGGGCGGAAAATCCGCCCGTTAGCTCTCGTGATTTTCGGTGCCGATCAGTAGCGGCAAACGCGAACCCAGCGGCGCACATAGCCATAGGGCGTCCAGACCACGCGCGGACGCATCGCGCAGCGGCGGTAGACGACCGGCGCACGATAGTAGCGAACCGGGCGGTGGTAATAGGCGCGGCGATAGACCGGGCGGCCATAATGCACGCGGCGACCGTAATAGCGCACGCTTTCAGTCTGCGGCTTTGAGGCCTGATCGACCGACAGAACAGAGCCCGCCGGCATGGTTGCGGCGCGGGCAGGCGCAAGGCCAGCAACACCGAGAACGGCGGCGAAGAGTGCCGCAAGAATGAAGTGGGTAGCTCTAACCATTGTCTTTCTCCCATCAAGTCGCCCGGAGCCAACGCTACGTCGGGAAAGATGAACGGCAGCGAAACAGAGGGACCGGATCATGCCCTTCGAGGGCTGCCCCTGATCTCGGGCGCAGCGGTCGACATCGGTCAAGCAAAGGCCCGCGCGACAAGGCCTTGATCATGACGAGGCTCCGACCAGAACAAGGCCCCGGCAACGAGCCGGGGCCTTTTCGGGAGATCTGGCGGGAGGTTCCAGAGAGGCAGATGCGCCGTTACATCGGACGGAGGCAGTAGAACTCGCCGCGTCCATTCGCGCCGGGCAATTGGCCGATCACCGCGCAGTTGGCAAAGCCGTGGATGTTGACAATGCGCGGGGTGCCACGTTCGCCATAATGGCAGTTCTGCAGGTCTGGTGTGTTGCGTGCGGTAGTACAACCGTTCGCCGTGACAGGTGTGGAACGGCGCACAATCGGCGGATTGTTGGGCAGCGCGGGGCCGCGTGACACACTCATAACGCTGGCTTCGCCGCCGCCGTTGGCGCCGCCACCAGCACCACCGCCACCTCCACCACCGCCGCCGGCTGCGGCAGCAAAGGCAGGTTCGGTGATGGCAATAAAGCCCATCATGCCACCGACAGTGCCGAGGGAGAGTGAAAGCGCCAGGGCAAAGTGGCTGAAGCGGGTTTTGCGGTTTGAGGTCTTCATCTGGGTGTTCATGGGGTTTCTCCTGTTGGTGCGGGGAGGTCATCGCCGCCCCTTGAGAAACACCATGCCGCCGATCGCTTCGGGCCGAAGTGCGTTCCCGCACAGGGCTGAATGGCAATGCAATTGGCAGGAAAGGTTTGTTTGACAGGAAAGGCTTGCGGCGAAGCGGGCTGCTCGCTAAGCGAAATCGATGGAATTTTCGCCGTCGGCCATCACAGCCGCGGCTTTGTACGCGAGACCATTCCCCGTGACAGCTTCTGCGACCCTGCCTGCTCCTCTCCGTCCCGAACGCTCGTTTCAGGGGCTGATCCTGACGCTCCAGCGCTTCTGGGCGGAAAAGGGCTGCGTGATCCTCCAGCCCTACGACATGGAAGTCGGCGCGGGGACTTTCCACCCGGCGACGACGCTGCGTGCACTCGGCCCGAAACCTTGGAATGCCGCCTATGTCCAGCCCTCACGCCGCCCGAAGGATGGGCGTTATGGCGAGAACCCCAATCGTTTCCAGCATTACTACCAGTTTCAGGTGATCCTGAAGCCGAGCCCGCCGAACCTCCAGGAACTCTACCTCGAAAGCCTCTACGCCATCGGCATCGACCCTGCGCTGCACGACCTGCGCTTCGTCGAGGACGATTGGGAAAGCCCGACGCTCGGTGCCTGGGGCCTCGGCTGGGAATGCTGGTGCGATGGCATGGAAGTTAGCCAATTCACCTACTTCCAACAGGTCGCCGGGCAGGAATGCGCGCCGGTCGCGGGGGAGCTGACCTATGGCCTCGAGCGCCTGGCGATGTATCTGCAGGGCGTCGATAACGGCTTTGAGCTGAACTTCAACGGTCTCGAAGGGGATCAGAAGGTCACATACGGCGACGTGTTCAAGCAGGCGGAAGAAGAATACTCCCGCCATAACTTCGAATACGCCGATACCGACAAACTGTTCCGAAATTTTGCCGAAGCCGAGAAGGAATGCCTCTCGCTGCTCTCGAAAGGCGAGCGTGGCGAGGGCGAGCGGCATCGTCAGGTGCTCCCGGCCTATGATCAGTGCATCAAGGCGTCGCACGCCTTCAACCTGCTCGACGCGCGCGGCGTGATTTCGGTGACAGAACGGCAGAGCTACATCCTCAAGGTGCGTGAACTCGCCAAGGCCTGCGGCGCGGCTTGGGTGAAGACCGAAGCGGGTGGGGCATGATGCACCGCCGCGCGTTCCTCACCACCAGTCTCTTGGCCCTTGCGTTCCCCGCATTCGCACAGAGCGCTTCGCCTGTGCTTGATAATCCCCTCGCAGCGGTGAAACGTGTCTATGACCCCAAGGTCAAGGATGTGCAGCGCCCTTATACGAAGAAGCTCCGCGCGCTTTATGCGGCAGCGACCAAGAAGTCGAAACAGCTCAACGAGCCGGTGTCCGGTCTCGATTTCGACCCAATCATCGCAGGCCAGGATTCGGACGACGATTTCCGCAAGACCCTTAAGTATGCGGTTGAGCCGCGCGGCGCCGGCTATGCGGTGGTGGTCGTGAAGTTCAAACAGTTCAAGACTGAGCCCGAGGTGACGCTTTTCTACGAGGTGATGCTCGATGGGAATGAGTGGAAAATCGACGATATCGTGAACCCGGCCAAGGAATTCGGCTGGCGGCTTTCCACCATGCTGATCGCCGGCGCTAAAGGCCAATAAGGCCCTTTGAACAGGAGAATGACCATGACCAAAGCCCATGTTGCCGGAACCGCCCCGATTGGCGTCGATGTCACCGCCGGCAAGGATTACTGGTGGTGCACTTGCGGCCAATCGAAGAACCAGCCGTTCTGCGATGGCGCGCATAAGGCCGAGGGCAAGTTCTCGCCGCAGCAGTGGACCGCGACCGAAGACAAGAAGGTGTTCTTCTGCACCTGCAAGCAGACCGCCAACGCCCCGCTCTGCGACGGCGCCCACAAGAAGCTTTGATAGAATCCATGCCCGTCGCTTCCAACCCGGCAGATCAGAAATTTCTCGATGATGTCGAAAAATTCGGCTGGGTTGTTCGGATTATCTATCCCGATGATCCTGATACCGAGCCGATGTTCCACTATTCATGTGGGATTTTCAGGCGTGTTGGGCACGCGGAGCTGATAGTCTTCGGCCTTTCGCCGGAGGTCGGGCACTTTCTGGTCAATGAATACGCAGCTCGCCTTGCGGCGGGTGAAACATTCGAGCCGGGGGAGCGGTACGAGGGGTTCGTCGGCAATTGGCCTGTGATTTTTGTTGATCAGCTAGACCAGAAAGCGGCCCTGCACCATTTGACTTGGACGGACTGGTATTACGACCGAAAGCCCTTCCCTGTTCTTCAATGCGTTCTGCCCGACCCGTCCAATGGCAAGTTTCCTTGGGAAGAAGGGTATCGCGACCAGATGCACGAATCTCAACCGCTTCTCTTCCCGATTTCACGCTTTAAGAGCCAATAGCTCTTCAACTACGGCCTTGAACCCATGCCCGATCTTCTGTTCGAACTCTTCTCCGAGGAAATTCCGGCCCGCATGCAGCGGCAGGCGGCGGAGGACCTCAAGCGTCTCGTGACCAACGCGCTGGTTGATCGCGGCCTCACCTATGAGGGTGCGAAGGCTTTTGCGACGCCGCGACGCCTCGCATTGAATATCGTCGGCTTGCCGGTGCGCCAGCCCGATACGCGCGAGGAGAAGAAGGGGCCGCGTGTCGGCTCGCCGGATGCTGCGGTGCAGGGCTTTCTGAAGTCCGCGGGCCTCACGGATATCGCGCAGGCGAAAATCGAGAGCGATCCGAAGAAGGGCGAGTTCTATGTCGCCGTGATCGAGAAGAAGGGCGGCGCGACGCTTGATGTGCTGGCGGAAATCCTGCCCGGCATCATCCGCACCTTCCCCTGGCCGAAATCGATGCGCTGGGGCGCGGCGAGCACCTCGTCGTCTTCGCTGAGATGGGTGCGCCCGTTGCGCGCCATCGTCGCGACCTTCGGCGCCGAGACGGAAGAACCGGAGATCGTGCCCTTCGAGGTCGATGGGTTGAAAGCCGGCAATGTCACCTATGGTCACCGGTTTTTGGCGCCCGGCGCGATCACGGTGCGGCGCTTCGATGACTATGTCACCAAGCTCGAAGCCGCCAAGGTCGTGCTTGATGCGGATCGTCGCAAGGATATCGTCCGCCACGAGGCAAAGAACCTCGCGTTCGCGCAAGGCCTGGAGGTCATCGAGGATGAGGGCCTGCTCGAGGAAGTCGCAGGCCTTGTTGAATGGCCAGTGGTGCTGATGGGTTCGTTCGAGGAAGCCTTCCTCGATGTGCCGGGCGAGGTGATCCGCGCCACGATCCGCGCCAACCAGAAGTGCTTCGTGCTGAAAAAAGCCGATGGCACGGCAGAAGCGAAGGCGATGGGGGGAGAACTTGCGAACCGCTTCCTGCTGATCTCGAATATCATCGCGAAAGACGGCGGTAAGACTATCATTGCCGGTAATGAGCGCGTTATCCGCGCCCGCCTCTCGGATGCGAAATTCTTCTGGGACACCGACCGCAAGGTCTGGAAGGAAGACCCGGAATTCAAGCGGCTCGAAAAGTTCAAGAACGTCACCTTCCACGAGAAGCTCGGCAGCCAGTGGGACCGCATCGAGCGCATCCGCGCGTTGGCGAAGGAACTCTGCAAGGTCACCGGCGCTGACGAAGCCGAGGTCGATCTCGCGGCACGGCTCTGCAAGGCCGATTTGCAGACCGAGGTTGTCGGCGAATTCCCGGAAGTTCAGGGCCTGATGGGCCGCAAATACGCGACGATTCTCGGCCTTCCTGCTTCGGTAGCAGCGGCCTGCGAGGAGCATTACAAGCCTGTCGGGCCGACGGACTCGGTGCCGACCGACAAGGTCTCCGTCACCGTCGCACTCGCGGACAAGCTCGATACCCTCGTCGGCTTTTGGGCGATTGACGAAAAGCCCACCGGCTCGAAGGACCCCTATGCGCTCAGAAGAGCGGCGTTGGGGGTTATTCGGCTGATTGTCGAGAATGGGCTGGCTGGCGGTTTACGCCAAATTACAGTTTTTTCGGGTCGCCTCGTAATGGCCCAACTTTTTGAGGTAAGCCGCTCAAGGAAAGTCTCTCTTCCATCTGAGGCAATCTTGGGAGCAATTCAAAACCCGGCTTTCAAGGAATTTGGAGAAACGATTGAGCGTCTCGTTACGCTTTTAAAAGATGAAAAATCGACAGTTCCCCCGCAATCATGGGAAATTGATCGTTCCAATGATCTCCTTTCCTTCTTCCATGATCGCCTGAAGGTCATGCTCCGCGACCAAGGTGCGCGGCATGACCTCGTCGATGCTGTGCTCGCCAATGGCGAAGCGAATGACGATCTCCTGCTCGTCGTCCGCCGCGTTGAAGCGCTCGGCAAATTCCTCGAAACCGAGGATGGAAAATCGCTGCTCGCCGGGTGCAAGCGCGCCGCGAACATCCTCCGCGCCGAGGAAAAGAAGGACGGCGAAGGCAAATTCGAAGCCGCTGCCAACCCCGCCTTGCTCGCCGAGGCGAGCGAAAAGGCGCTGCACGATGCGCTCTCGATCGTGGGCGAAGCGGCCGCCATCGCGCTTCAGAAGCAGGATTTCGAAGCCGCGATGCGCGCCATGGCCAAGCTTCGCGCGCCGGTCGATGCCTTCTTCGAGGCGGTGATGGTCAATGCCGACGATCCGGCCATCCGGCAGAACCGCCTCGCGCTGCTCGCGGCCCTCCGCCGCGTGACGCGTCAGGTCGCGGATTTCGGCAAGATCGCGGGGTAAAGCCGGGTGTCATTCCCGACGCGGCAAAGCCGCGAGCGGGAATCCAGTTCTTGTGTGCGGTGGATCCGTCCTGGATTCCCGCTCCTCGCTGCGCTCGGTCGGGAATGACACCGGGGGACATGCGGGGAGGGAACATGAGCCCGGCTCATGCATCCTGCTTTCAATTCACCGAAGCTTGAGGGGCGCCCCTCTCGCCAAAGCCGGAAAACGCTCCTAAGCTGGCGCCAACTTTGGAGTTTTTCCCATGAACACATCTGTTTCCCGCGCGGTACCCGCCGGGCTTATTATCCTGTGCGGTTGCGCGATTGCGACCATCGGCTTCGGCCCGCGTTCCGCGATGGGCTTCTTCCAGCAGCCCATCATTTCCGCCAATGGCTGGGGGCGCGATGTGTTCTCCTTCGCGCTGGCGCTCCAGAACCTGCTCTGGGGCGTCGGCCAGCCCTTCATGGGCGCGATTGCCGACCGTTTCGGGACCCTCAAGGTGCTTTGCGTCGGCGCGCTGCTCTATGCGGCGGGCCTCGCGACCATGACGGTGGCGACCGACCCGCTCACGCTCAACCTCTCGGCGGGCGTGCTGATCGGCTTTGGCCTTGCGGGCTCGTCGTTCAACCTCGTGCTTGCGGCCTTCTCGAAGCTGTTGCCGCCTGAAAAGCGCGCGATGGCCTTCGGCGCAGGCACTGCGGCGGGCTCCTTCGGGCAGTTCCTGTTCTCGCCGATCGGCGTCGGCCTGATCCGCGATTACGGCTGGCAGAATGCGCTGCTGATCTTCGCTGCGATCACGCTGCTGATCCTGCCGTTTGCGCTTGCCGTCGCGACCACGCCGAACACCAAACCGGCGGCGGGCGCGCAAAGCGCGGCGGAAAGCCAGAGCATCATGCAGGCGCTCACACAGGCTTTCGGACACCGCTCTTACGTGTTGCTGGTGCTCGGCTTTTTCACCTGTGGCTTCCAGCTTGCCTTCATTACCGTGCATTTACCGAGCTATTTCAAGGATATCGGCATTCCGCCCGAGGTCGGCGGCTGGACGCTGGCGCTCGTCGGTGTGTTCAATATCGCCGGCTCGCTGAGCGCGGGGTGGCTCTCGAACCGGATGCCGAAGCGCTGGATTCTCGCGATCATCTATACCGCGCGCTCGGTGGTGACACTGGGGTTGCTGGCCTCGATTCCCTTCGCGGCCGTGCCTGTGTCGGTGTTCGGACTGACGTCGATTGGCACGCTCCCCCTCACGGTTGGCGTGGTGGCGGCGCTCAGTTTCGGGGCGCTGACGGGCCTGCTCTGGCTGTCAACGGTTCCCCCTACGGCGGCGCTCGTCAGCCTGATGTTCGGCCCGCGCTACATGGCGATGCTCTATGGGTTCGCCTTTTTCTCGCATCAGGTCGGCGGATTTCTCGGCGTGCTGCTTGGTGGCATCCTGTTCGAGAAAACCGGGAGCTATGACATCGTCTGGTGGCTGTCGATTGCCCTCGGTCTCGCCTCGGCGCTCATCAATCTGCCGATTATCGAGCGCGCAGCACCGGGGCGCTGGCAGATTCAGGCCGCGACCTGACGCCTATGTCTTTGTAGGAGCAAATGCGACGCCAAGCAGCATGGCGTCGCCAATCGTTGCGAGGGATCTAGGAAATCAGGTTCCCTCGCCCTCGATGAGCTTGCGCTTCTTGGCAAGTTCCGCCCCGAAGAAATCGAGGAAGGCCCGGACGCGCGCAGCCTTCTTCAGATCCGGATGGGTGAGCACCCACATCCCGGTTTCCGAACTGGGCTTGATCGCCGGCACCCGGATCGCGTTTTCCAACTGGTCGCCGATGAAGCAGGGCAGCAGGCCGATTCCAAGCCCGGCATCAATCGCGCTGGCCAACGTCGCCACCGCGTTGACCTTCACCGCGATCGCTTCCGGCACGACATTATTGGCGAGCCAGCGCCCGCCGGCGGTGCCGATCAGCGGATCGCCAAGGCCGACCCAGCGCGTCGGCGGCGCGCAGAGCGCGGTCACGTTCTCAAGGTCAGGTTTGGTTTCGGCCACAGCAACCTTCGAGATATAGGCGCCCCAGGCGATGGTGCCGACCCGGCGCCCGACAAGGCTCTGTGGCGGGTCAACCGAGGCGCGGATCGCGACATCGGCATCGCGGCGCGAGAGGTTTAGCGCGCGGTTGTCGATCACGAAATCGAGCGTGATCTCGGGGTAGCGCTGGCGAAAGGCGCAGAACATCGGCGCGACGAGATGGCTGAAGATCGTGTCGGTCGTCGTCACGCGTAATTCGCCGGAAGGGCGAACATCCTGTCCCGCGATGCGCCGCTCGAATTCGAGAATTGATTCGGCCATGCGCATGGCCAGCGTCACCATCTCTTCGCCAGCGGAGGTGAGGAGATAGCCCGAGCGCGCGCGTTCGAAGATACGCACGCCGAGATGCTCCTCGAGCGAATTCAGCCGTCGAAATACGGTGGAATTGTTGACGCCCAGCGCCTCGGCAGCGCCGCCTAGCGACCGGTGATCCGCGATAGCTCGGACGAGGCGGAAATCGTCCCAGGCGAGAGGTTGCATGAAGGCCAGCCAACGTCAGAATTGCACTAATGAGCTTGCAAAATGCCACAGTGTTTGCACGAACGCACTCCGCATTACTACTGATAGCGCAAGGTGGCACTAGCGTGGTGCGGCGGCCCGCATTAGCCGATCGTGGATCGCTTCGCCAAGCCCGCGCCGGGGAAAGTCAGCAACAGCAATGCCTTGCGCGTCCATCGCGTCAAGCGCCCGCAGGTGCTGGTAGAGGTTCGCGGCAGCTTCCGCGACATCGCCGCGTTCCGAGAGGTTGAGCGTGAGGGCGGGTGTTGCCCCTGCCGGCAGGGGAAGGCCGAACGCGAGGCAGGCCTCGCCGGGCTGAATGCCCTGCGCATCGAGCCGAAGGACCTGTCTCGGCGCATAATGCGAGGTGAGACGTCCCGGCGCGAGCGGCGCGGCTTCGTCGCCTTTTCCCTCGGCAAGGGGGGTGCCTAAAATGGTCTCGATCGCCTCGCGCGCAATGCCGCCGGGACGCAGCATCACCACAGTGTCGTCGAGACAGCCGAGAATGGTGGATTCCACGCCGATCCGCGTCGGTCCGCCATCGAGCACCGCTTCGATGATGCCGTCGAGATCGGCATGGACATGCGCTGCTGTGCTCGGCGAGACATGTCCGGAGCGGTTGGCGCTTGGCGCGGCAATGGGACTTCCAGCCGCCTTGATCAGAGCAGTTGCTACGGGATGATCCGGCACGCGAATCGCAATCGAGGCAAGCCCGGCGCGCGCGAGTTCGCAGACCGGCGAGTTTTCCGAAACCGGCACCACCAGCGTCAGCGCTCCGGGCCAGAAGGCTTCTGCCAGCTTGCGTGCCGAGGGTGGGAAATCCCCCAGCGCAAAGGCATCCTCGACGTGGGCAACATGCGCGATCAACGGGTTGAAGCTCGGGCGGCCCTTGGCGGCGTAGAGGCTGGCAATCGCGGCAGGGTTGGTCGCATCGGCCCCAAGGCCGTAAACCGTCTCGGTCGGGAAGGCGACGAGGCACCCCGCCGCGAGCAAGCGCCCACCCTCCGCGATTTCCGCTGCGGAGGTGCCGAGTGCGCGCGTGTGGACTGGCGTGGCTTCAGGCATTTGGCGTGGCCTTAGGTATCGTGCGCAATGTCTGGTGATTGCAATGTCTGGTGATTGACAGTCAACCTGCTGCCCTCGTGGAAGATAACGTGTAGCTTCCTTTCTAGGGAGAAGCTTTGACTTGCAAGCCCGAGGCGGCACCATCGATCCTGTGTTCAGGGTTCTGGATCAATCTTGGGTCTTGCATCTCGATTGTTCATATGTAAACTAATAGCAACCTTGATGCTCCGAGCAACTGCGCCTTTTCCGGTTTCTAGCGGTTTGCGATAGCGGCATCAAACAAGAAAGGCGCGGGCGCTCCCGGAAGAGCGACGCCGCGTGGGAGGTAAAACGTGACCTATCGCGCCCCGGTTGAGGATATCCTTTTCGCCATGCGTCATGCCGCCGGCATGGAACGCGGCATTGCTGACGGGCTTTATGCCGATCTCGCCGAGGGCGTCGCCGAGGCGGTGCTCGAAGAAGCGGCGAAATTCGCCGAGGAGCGCATCGCGCCGCTTAACCGCATCGGCGACAAGGAAACTTCCCGCCTTGTCGATGGCAAAGTCGTGGTACCTGCAGGCTTCACCGAAGCCTATCGCGATTGGGCCGCCGGTGGCTGGGGCTCGATTGCGGCCGACCCGGCGTTCGGCGGGCAGGGCCTGCCGGTGTTGCTCAACATCGCCTGCACGGAAATTTGGAACTCCGCAAACTGCGCCTTCTCGCTCAATCCGCTGCTGACGATGGGCGCGGTGGAGGCCGTGACCGCGCATGGCTCGGATTTTCTCAAGAACACCTTCCTCGCCAAGATGATCTCTGGCGAGTGGACGGGCACGATGAACCTCACCGAGCCGCAGGCGGGTTCGGACCTCGCGCTGCTCACAGCGCGCGCCGAGCCGGTGGGCGATGGCACCTATCGCATCTTCGGCCAGAAGATCTTCATCACCTACGGCGACCACGAGATGACGGAGAATATCGTCCATCTCTTCCTCGCTCGCCTGCCCGGCGCCCCTCCGGGAACACGCGGCATCTCGCTGTTTCTGGTGCCGAAATACCTCGTCAATGCCGATGGCAGCCTCGGCGCGCGCAACGATCTCCGGTGCCACGCGCTCGAGCACAAGCTTGGCATCCACGCTTCGCCGACCGCGACGATGATCTTCGGGGACAACGGCGGTGCGATTGGCTACCTCGTCGGTGAGGAGAACAAGGGCCTCAACTGCATGTTCACGATGATGAACAATGCCCGCCTCGCGGTGGGTGTGCAGGGCGTAGCCGTGGCAGAACGCGCCTATCAGCAGGCGCTCGGCTATGCGCAGGATCGCAAACAGGGCCGTGCCGTTGGTGCGCCCTCGGCCTCGCCGATCATCGAGCACCCGGATGTGAAACGCATGCTCCTTGAGATGCGCGCGAAAACGGCGGCGGGCCGTGCGCTCTGCCTCGTGACGGCGGCGGCGCTTGACCGCTATCACCGGCTCGAAGACCCGGAGGCGCGGCGCATCGCGCACGAGGAAGCCTCGATGCTGACCCCGGTAGCGAAAGCCTTCTCGACCGATATTGGTATTGAAGTGGCTTCGACTGGCGTCCAGATCCACGGCGGCATGGGCTTTGTCGAGGAAACTGGCGCGGCGCAGCATTACCGTGATGCCCGCATTCTCGCGATCTACGAAGGCACCAACGGCATTCAGGCGATTGATCTTGTGACCCGCAAGCTGCCGCTCTCGGATGGCCAGCGTGTGAAAACCATGATCGCCGGCTATCGCCAATCGGCCAAGCAGGCGCGCACGATCAACGATCCGGGCTTCCAGCGCGTTGGCGAACGGTTGGAGACGGCGGTCGATGCCCTCGAACGCGCGACCGATTTCATGCTCGCGAACCTCAAGTCCGCGCCCAATGCCGCACTGGCCGGCGCCACGCCTTACCTGCGGCTGTTCGCGCTGGCTTCAGGTGGTGCGTATCTTGCCGAGCAAGCGCTCGCCTCTCGGGTTGCGCTGTCGGTTGGCGAGAGCGATCCGCGCCACACCACCCGCATCCGGGATGCGCGTTTCTTCGCCGAAAATCTCGCCACCGCTGCAACAGGGCTCGAATCCGCTGTGCTTGATGGTGCCGATGCCATCAACGCTGCTTTCGCATAAGGAACCACCATGGTCGATGATGTCCTGATGCGCCGCGAAGGCGCGGTGCTTGTGCTCACGCTGAACCGCACTGAGAAGAAAAACGCGCTGACCGGCGCGATGTACGACGCGCTCTCGGCAGGCCTCGCCGAGGCCAATGCCGATGCCGGGATCGCGGCGACGCTCGTTCTCGGTCAGCCCGGCATTTTTTGTGCAGGCAATGACATCAAGGACTTCCTCGCCATCGCGATGAGCGGCATGGCGGGATCGCCTGTCATCAAGTTCCTCAAGGCGCTGGTGTCGAACGCGAAGCCGCTGGTCGCGGGTGTCGATGGCGGCGCCATCGGCATCGGCACGACGATGATCCTGCATTGCGATTATGCTGTCGCCTCCGAACGCTCGGTGTTCGCAACACCCTTCGTTGATCTTGCGCTGGTGCCGGAAGCCGGTTCGAGCCTCATCGTGCCGGAACTGATGGGCCATCGCCTTGCCTTTGAAATGCTGGTGATGGGGGAACGCTTTACCGCCGCGCGCGCGGCGGAAACCGGACTCGTCAACCGCGTGGTTGCCCCCGAGGTGTTGGAAGAAGCCGCGCTCAAGGCGGCAGCCGCAATCGCCGCAAAACCGCGCGAAGCGGTGGCGATCTCGCGTCGGCTGCTGAAGGGCGATCCGGCGGCACTGCTCGCGCGGATCGACGAGGAGGCGCGGCTCTTTGCCGAGCGCCTCAAATCCGCAGAAGCGCGGGCGGCCTTCGAGACTTTTCTCAGCCGCTCCAAGAGCTGAAAGTTTACACCAGAAATTCGCCGAAACGGCGCCAAGAATTCCGCCGAAACGGCGCAACGAGAGGGAAACGCCATCATGAGCCTAAAGGGCAAAACGCTGTTCATCACCGGCGCCTCGCGCGGCATCGGCCTTGCGATCGCGCTCCGAGCGGCACGAGATGGCGCAAATATCGTCGTCGCCGCGAAGACTGCCGAGGCGCACCCGAAGCTCGAAGGCACGATCTTCACCGCCGCTGACGAGATCGAGAAGGCCGGCGGTAAGGCGCTGCCGCTCCAGCTTGATATCCGCGATGACGCGGCGACCGAAGCCGCCTTCGCGAAGGCGGCGCAGCATTTTGGCGGCATCGATATTGTCGTGAATAACGCTAGCGCGATCAATCTTGCGCCGGTCGCGAGCCTCGACATGAAGCGCTTCGATTTGATGCACCAGATCAACGCGCGCGGCACCTATCTCGTCTCGCGCTGCGGGCTGCCCTATCTCGCCAAGGCTGAGAATCCGCATGTCTTGATGCTCTCGCCGCCGCTCGACATGAAAACCCGGTGGTTTGCGGGACACACCGGCTATTCCATGGCGAAATTCGGCATGAGCCTCGTGGTGCTCGGCCTTGCGGGTGAGACCAAGGGCAAGATCGGCGTGAACGCGCTCTGGCCGCGCACGACGATTGCGACGGCGGCGGTCAAGAACATCCTCGGCGGCGACCAGTTGATGCGCTCCAGCCGCACGCCCGAAATCCTCGCGGACGCGGCCTACATGATCTTCAACAAGGACGCGAAAACCTTCTCCGGCAACTTCCTGATCGATGACACCTTCATGGCCGGCGAGGGCGTCACCGACTTCGACCAGTACCGTGCCGACCCTACTCAGGCGCTCGCGCCGGACTTCTTCGTGCCTGATGACATCAAACCGCCATCTGGTGTCAGC
Source organism: Rhizobiales bacterium PAR1 (assembly GCA_002256205.1). Classification (GTDB taxonomy): domain Bacteria; phylum Pseudomonadota; class Alphaproteobacteria; order Rhizobiales; family Beijerinckiaceae; genus Rhabdaerophilum. The sequence goes on along the minus strand of NKIW01000004.1, from coordinate 74,350 downwards.
TATGGACCGTTGAAAGGCTGACTTTCTGCTTGCATCTCCCCGGCGAAGGTCGGAAAGCAGTCTCCAGGATTGCCAGTGAGGCTGCGGCATGATCATCGTTCACCAACCGGAAGCCGAAGATGCCGAAATCAAGGGGCAGCGCCGCCTTGATCGGCATATGCTGGCGGCTGGCGACAAGGTGCCCACAGGCTCGATGTGGATCGACCTCATCGAACCGACGCGCGAGGAGGATCATCGCGTCGAGCTGGCGCTCGGGATCGAAATCCCGACCCGCGAGGAATCGCAGAACATCGAGCCTTCCGAGGTGCTCTATGTCGAGAATGGCGTACGCTACATGTCGGCGCGCATCCTCTGCCAGTCCGGCACCGAAAGCCCGAAACTCGCGCCGATTTCCTTCATCCTGAAGGACCACCGCCTGATTACCGTGCGCTACGACGAGCCGCGCTCGTTCCAGATGTTCGTGAACCGCCTCGCACGTCCCGGCGAGTGCCTGCGCTCGGGCGATCATGTGCTGATCTCGCTGTTCGAAACGGTGATCGACCGGGCTGCCGAGATCCTGCGCCTCTCGGGCGAACGGATCGATGAAGTTTCCGAGATCGTCTTCGGCCCGTCGAGCGCGCAGAGCACCAGCTCGGAGGATTTCCGGAAAACCCTCCAGACCATGGGTATGGAGGGCAACCGCATCTCGAAAGTGCGCGAAAGCCTCGTCTCCATCGAGCGCATGCTGCTGTTCCTGAGCGCCAATACTGCGGGTGCCACGTTGCCGGATGATCTCCGCGCCGAAGTCCGCACCACCCTGCGCGACCTTCAGAGCCTTGAGGATCACGCGACGTTCCTGTCGAGCAAGATCCAGTTTCTGCTCGATGCGGTGCTGGGTCTCGTGAACCTCGACCAGAACAAGATCATCAAGATCTTCTCGGTTGCCGCCGTGGTCTTCATGCCGCCGACGCTGATCGCGTCGAGTTACGGCATGAATTTCAAGAACATGCCCGAACTCGAGTGGTCCTTTGGCTATCCGATGGCTGTGGTGATGATGGTACTTGCCGCCACCAGCACCTACGCGTTTTTCAAGTGGAAGCGCTGGCTCTAGGCTGGGTCGGCTGCCCCCAAGCAGGGTGCTCTCTTCCATAGGCCGAACGGCTGCCCAAGCTTATGCGAGGACCTGAAATAGAATGTGCGGGCGCTACGCAATCACCCTGCCGCCGGATGCCGTCAGGGCCTATTTCCAGTACAAGGATCAGCCAAATTTTCCGCCCCGGACCGATGTACGCCCGACACAGCCGGTCCCGATCGTAAGGCTGGAGCAGGGTGAGCGCCGCTTCGGGCTGGTACGCTGGGGGTTCATTCCCGGCTTCGTGAAGAATGAGCGGGAGTTCCCGCTGCTCATCAACGCGCGCGCTGAAACCGTGTTTGAGAAGCCAAGCTTTCGCAACGCGATCAAGCGTCGGCGCTGCCTCTTCATTGCCGACGGTTTTTACGAATGGCAGGCGCTCGATGCCAAGGGCAAGAAGAAGCGCCCCTTCCTCATTCGTCGCCCGATGCAAGGGCCGATTGCGCTCGGCGGCATTTGGGAATGCTGGCAGAACGCGGAAGGCTCCGAAATCGATACCGCCGCGATCCTCACGACCTCCGCGAATGCGACCATCTCGGCGATCCATGACCGCATGCCGGTCATTCTGGAGCCGCGCGATTTTGATGCCTGGCTCTCGCCGGATACACCTCACCTCAATGTGGTGCGCCTGCTCCAGCCGTTGAATGATGAGGCGCTCGAACTTGTGCCACTGGACACAGTGCCGAAGGATACGTTGTTTTAGGAAGGCTACCAGCAATCCTGTTTCAACGTTCGGGAGTTCGCCATGATGGATGCGCTGGTTACTTTGGTCTGCATTGGGGTTCCCGGCATTGTCATTTTTCACGCCTTCAAGTCCGCTTTTGGCAAGAAGCGCGGGGAAGGCAGCGACGGAAGCGATGGCAGCTGGACCTATTCCGGAGACAGCAGCGCAGAGTCCGGAAGCGATTCCGGCGGTGGGGGTGATGGGGGAGGCGGCGACTAGCGCGCCATCTCTGCCACGAGCTCCACATGCGGCGAATGCCGGAACTGATCGACCGGCGTGACCTTGCTGATCTTGAAGCCTGCGTCGCAGAGGAGTTTGGCGTCGCGCGCAAAACTCTCGGGATCGCAGGAGACGTAGACAAGCCGCGTGAGCTTCGATTTCACAATCTCCTTCACCTGCGCTTCCGCGCCCTGCCGGGGAGGATCGAGCAGCACAGCGTCGAATGGCTTGAGTTCGGGCGCGTAAAGCGGGCGACGGAAGAGATCGCGCGCCTCGGCGGAAACCGGCTTGCCGCCGGGATTGGCGCGGATCGAGCGTTGAAACGCCTCTATGGCGGCTTTGTCCGAATCGTAGCCGATCACCTTCATCTTGCGCGATAGACGCAGCCCGAAAGGGCCGAGCCCGCAGAAGAGGTCGGCGACCTGCTTCGCGCCGGAGAGACCTTCGAGCGCCAGCACGGAAAGTTGTGCCTCGGCAGCGCCGGTTGCCTGCAGGAACGACCCTGGCGGCAGGAAGGCCGCCATCGTGGGCTGATCCTCGAAGCTGATGCGTGGCACACGCGCTTCCATGAGACGCTCGCCATGCAAGGTGAGCCGCGCGAGTTTTTCTTCCACCGCGAAGGCCACGAGCTTCTGCCGCAGCCCTTCTCCGATGGGGCCGGCGCCCCGAATGTCGCAATCGAGCCCTTCGATCGAAGCCGTGACCTGAAAATCAAGCGGCTTGCCGATGCCGCGCAGGATCATCCCGGCTTTCCGCGCGAGGTCCGGCGCGGGTGCCAGTTCCGGCACCAGCAGCGGGCAGGTGTCGAGGTCGATCAGGTCATGGCTTTTCGCACGCATGAAGCCAGCGAGAATACGCGTCTGGCTCGGTGTTTCGATCCGGCGGATATGCAGCGTTACTCGGCGACGGCCCGCGCCATAAGCGGGAAGCGTTTCACCGACCGGCGCTTCCAGCCCGACAAAGCGGAGCGCGGAGAGAATGCGCTCGCGCTTCCAGCGCGCCACAGCCTCGGGTGCCCAATGTTGCAGCGCGCAGCCGCCGCAGGTGCCAAAATGGGGGCACGCGGGCGCGATGCGGTCGGCGCTGGGCGTCACGATCTCTTCAAGGTCTGCGCGTCCGGTGCCAAGGCTGACGTGCACCTTCTCGCCCGGCAACGTGAAAGGCACGTGCACGCGCTCGCCCTCGTGGCGCGCGACGCCATCGCCCTTGAGGCCCATGGTTTCGATGTCCAGCAGGGCTTCGCTCACGGGATGGTCCTTTCGAGGGGGGATGCGGCCTTGCGGCCAATCAGCAGGAATTCGCGGTTGCCGTCGCCGCCTTCGATGGGGGAGGGGATCGTTTCGGAGACATGCACCCCGAGCGCAGCGACCTCCGCAGAAACGCGCGCGATGATCGCCTGATGCAGCGTTTCATCGCGGATGATGCCGCGCTTGCCCGCGTTCGGTCCGGCCTCAAACTGCGGCTTGATCAGCGCGATGACAAGACCGCCGGGCTTGAGCCGTGCGAGGCCCGCCGGTATCGCCTTCGCGAGCCCGATGAAAGAGAGATCCGCGACCACGAGGTCCACCAGTTCCGGCACGTGGTTGTCATCCACCGCGCGGGCATCAAGCCCCTCGAGGTTAATGACCTTCGGATCGGCCTGAAGCTTTGCGTGGAGCTGGCCATGCCCGACATCCACCGCATAGACCCGCGCAGCGCCGCGCTGGAGCAGAAGATCGGTAAACCCGCCTGTCGAGGCGCCGAGATCAAGGCAATCGAAGCTCGTTGGCGCAATTTTCAGATGATCCAGCGCGCCGGCCAGTTTCAGCCCGGCGCGGGAAACGGTTTCAAACGGTCGCGACGATTCGATCTTGGCATCGGCGGCAACAGTCCGCGAAGCCTTGTCGATGATTGCACCCGCTACGCGCACCAACCCGGCCTCGATCGCGCTGCGCGCGAGTGCGCGGCTCTCGAAGATGCCCCTCTCGACAAGAAGTTGATCAATTCTCTGACGCATCACATCAATTTGGGCTGCTTGACGGTTGCCGGTATGCGTCCATGTAGTGCTAATCACAAGAGGGAAGATCGCGCTTCGCCCGGCGAGGCCTGCGTCTTTCCCCATTTGGAGGAAGTCATTATGTCCGGTTTTACCCTTTCCCGTCGCTTGTTTATGGTCGGCGCTGCCGGCGCGCTCACGCTGCCGGCCATGCCGCGCGCGTTTGCGCAGGCCACTGGCCCTTTTACCCAAACCACGCTCGGTTATGCCTTCAACGCGCTCGAACCGCATATCGATGCGGCGACGATGGAAATCCACTTCGGCAAGCACCATGCGGCCTATGTCGGCAACCTCAACAATTTCGCCAAGGATAACGCCCAGATCGCTGCCGCGCCCGTGCATGAAGTGCTCGCCAAGCTCGGTGATGTGCCGGATGCGATCCGCACTGGCGTGCGCAACAACCTCGGGGGGCATGCCAACCACGCGATGTTCTGGCAGATCATGGCGCCGGGCGGGGCCAAGGCGCCGGAAGGCGACGTGAAGGCCGCGATTGATCGCGATTTCGGTGGTCTCGAGAAATTGCAGGACCAGTTCAACGCCGCTGGTGGACGCGTGTTCGGCTCCGGCTGGGTGTTCGTGACCGTGGACAAGGACGGTAAGCTCGCGCTCGTCTCCAAGCCCAATCAGGATACCCCGCTGATGGACGGCCAGCGCGTGTTGTTCGGCAATGACGTGTGGGAACACGCCTATTACCTCAAGCACCAGAACCGCCGCGCGGATTACCTCAAGGGGTGGTGGAATGTCGCCAACTGGAGCGTGATCGGCCAGCGCTATGCCGCCGCCAAAGCCGGCACGCTGACGATCTGATTCTCAGGAACGTGCAACGCCAAGGCCGCTGACGACGTCCTGATACGTGGTCAGCGCGCCGATCCCCTTCGGCGAGAGTGTGTAAATTCCGCGGCTCTCGCGCATGAACCAGCCGTAGACATCGTTTTGCAGGATGCCTGCGGCTCGGGAGACGCCGGTTTCGATGCGCAGCACCGCGACCTTCGCCGGACCGTTCGCGCCGATGAACCCGGCCATACGCAGGGCATCCTGTCGGTAGGCCGTCATGCGCGGCCGTCGCGTCGTGCCACCGGTATTCGGATCGCCGACTCGATGCGCGAATTCCTTCAGGAGCATGGTCGTGCGCCGCGCATTGCGTCGGGGCTGATAAGGTTCGGGATCGGCGAGCGGTTCGACAAAATCACCTGTCACCACCAGAACGCCGAGGCCAAGGCGCTTGCACAGTTTGAGAATATCGCTCCGCTGGCGGCGCTTGGGCGGGCCGAAAGCGAGATAGACCGCATCCGTCATCGCCTGGCGATCAACGCCTTGCAGCAGGAGTTGGAGCGAAAAACCGGTCTTGAGTTCGACAATCACCGGTGCTTCATCGCCACGCACCGCGACGACATCGCATTCCCTGACCTCGCCTTTGACAGCGTAGCCCTGCGCCTCAAGAAAGCGCTTCACGGGAGGGTAAAGGTCCGATTCAGCCATTTCGGAAGCATGGCGGGAAAAAGTGGACGCGAGGTTGACGCGAAGGGCAGTTAAGCCCGCGCGATCTTCTCCGCCCGGTCGATGCCGAGGGCCGAGCGCACCTTGGCGACGATGCCCTTCGCATCAAGCCCCGCCTCGGCGTACATCCTCTCCGGCTTGTCCTGATCCTGATAGATATCGGGGAGGACAAGGCTACGGAAGCGCAAGGCGCCGTCGAGCAGGCCTTCTTCGGCAAGGAATTGCGCGACGAGCGAGCCAAAGCCGCCGACCGAGCCTTCTTCGACCGTGAGCAGCACACCATGCGTTTGGGCAAGGCGGCGCACCAGTTCCGTATCGAAAGGCTTGGCGAAACGCGCGTCGACGATAGTCGTCGAGAGGCCCTGCTTTTCCAGCTCATCGGCGGCCCTTTGCGCCTCGGCGAGGCGCGTCCCAAGCGAGAGGATCGCGATCTGGTTGCCTTCGCGGATCACGCGGCCCTTGCCGATTTCGAGCACTTCACCCTTTTCCGGCATCTCGACGCCGACACCATCGCCGCGCGGATAGCGGAAGGCGATCGGGCCGCTGTTATGCGCGGCTGCGGTCGCGACCATATGGCAAAGCTCGGCCTCATCGGCCGCCGCCATAATGACCATATTGGGGATGCAACCGAGATAGGCGACATCGTAATTGCCCGCGTGCGTCGGCCCGTCGGCACCGACAAGACCGGCACGATCAAGCGCGAAGCGCACCGGCAGGTTCTGCAGTGCGACGTCATGCACGACCTGATCGTAGCCGCGCTGAAGGAAGGTCGAGTAGATCGCGCAGAACGGCTTGTAGCCCTCGGTCGCAAGGCCTGCCGCGAAGGTCACGGCGTGTTGCTCGGCGATGCCGACATCGAAGGTGCGCTTTGGAAATGCCTGCCCGAAAAGGTCGAGCCCGGTTCCCGACGGCATCGCGGCGGTGATCGCGACGATCTTCTCGTCCGCCTGCGCTTCCTTGATCAGGCTTTGTGCGAAAACCTTGGTGTAGCTCGGTGCGTTCGAGGGGGCCTTCGCCTGCTTGCCGGTCACGACATCGAACTTGACGACACCGTGATACTTGTCCGCGCTCGCCTCGGCCGGGGCATAGCCCTTGCCCTTTTGCGTGACGACATGGACAAGGATCGGCGCGCCGACCTCGGCGTCGCGCACATTGCGGAGCACCGGAAGAAGGTGATCGAGGTTATGTCCGTCAATCGGCCCGACGTAATAAAAGCCGAGTTCCTCGAACAGCGTGCCGCCGGTGACATAGCCGCGTGCATGTTCAACCGCGCGGGTGATCGCGCTATCGAGCCGCTTCGGCAATTGCGCCGTGAGCTGTTTGCCGAAATCGCGAAGCTTTAAATAGGTTTTGCCGGAGGCGAGGCGCGCGAGATAGGCGGACATGCCGCCCACCGGCGGGGCAATCGACATATCGTTGTCGTTCAGAATAACGATCAGCCGCGAGTGCATCGCTCCGGCGTTGTTCATCGCCTCATAGGCCATGCCCGCGCTCATCGCGCCGTCACCGATCACCGAGATGACGTGGTTCTTGCCGCCCTGAAGATCACGCGCCACTGCCATGCCGAGGCCGGCGGAAATCGAGGTCGAGGAATGCGCCGCGCCGAAGGCGTCGTATTCACTTTCGGTCCGCTTGGTAAAGCCGGAGAGACCGCCTGCCTGCCGCAGGGTGCGGATGCGATCCCGCCGCCCAGTCAGGATCTTGTGCGGATAGGCCTGGTGGCCCACATCCCAGATCACCCGGTCATCCGGCGTATTGAACACATGGTGGAGCGCCACGGTGAGTTCGACAACGCCAAGTCCGGCCCCGAGATGCCCGCCGGTTACCGAGACGGCGTCGATCATCTCCGCACGCAATTCATCCGCCACCTGCCCGAGCTGGCTGGCATCCAGCTTGCGCAGGTCTGACGGGATCGTGACGAGATCAAGGAGCGGGGTGGCTGGGCGCTGTGACATGCCGGAGGTTATAGTCCGTTTCGCGCGCCGGGCAATTGGTCCTTCTACGCGGAATGCAACTTTGACACAGCGTGCGCCTAGCGGATGAAGCCCTTCAGGATGAGATAGAGCGCGACAATGATGAGCGCGATAACAAGGACGCGCGGGGTGAGCGCAAACCCGCCCTTGCCCTCCGTGGGCAAGCCTGCGTTTTTCCAGGCGCCCATGCCGCCGGCAACCGAATAGACTTGTCCCGCCCGGGCGGAAACCATCCCGCAAGCGCGCATGCTGCGCCCGCCTGCCGCGCAGATAAACAGCAGTTTCTTGCTGCCATCCGGCTGCAGGCCCGCAGCCGCGATACCGCCGAGCGGAACGTGCTTCACGCCGGGAATATGGATCGCGGCATATTCGCCCGCCTCGCGCACATCGATGATCTCGGCGTCGCCATTGAGCATCCATTGATGGGCGGTGCGAACATCGATCTCGCGCATGGCAGCCTCTTGCGATAGGTCATTTATGAATTCATATTTTGGAATATGTAGTCAGGGTATCCCTGTTTCGCAACACCGTAAAAGGCTCATCATGAAGGATTACCTCGATATCACCCGCAGCACCTCCGCCGGCCTGCGCGAGTTGCGCAAGGACGTTCCCGAACCGCTAGCTGGCTTCAGCCAACTCACGCGGGAGGCGATGAAAGACGGCGTTCTCGACAAGAAGACCAAAGAGTTCATTGCGATGGCGCTGGGTGTTGCGGCGCGTTGCGATGCCTGTCTCGGCTTTCATGCCGAAGCGCTGGTCAAGCTTGGCGCAACGCGGCAGGAACTCGCGGAAGTCCTCGCTGTCGCGGTTCAGATGGGCGGCGGCCCGTCGCTGATGACGGCGGCGGATGCGATGAGCGCGTTCCTGCAATTCGAGGCCCAAAAGCCAACCTGAAGCCGTCAGGTGCCGGGTAGCGGGATGAATTCGCTCTCGCCCGGCACGCTGTCGAAGCGACCTGCAGCCCAATCCGCTTTGGCTTGGTCGATCCGCTCTTTCCGCGAGGACACGAAATTCCACCAGATATGACGTTTGCCATCCATCGGGTCGCCACCGAGGATCATCAGGCGGGCGTTTGTCAGGCCGAGAATGGAGATGCGGTCGCCGGGCTTGAAGACGAGCAGCCGTCCCGGCCCAAAGGTATCACCGGCGATATCGATCTCGCCGGAGACGACGAAAACCGCGCGCTCGTCATAGTCGTCATCGAGCGGCAGGATCGCACCGGGCGCGAGAATCGCCTCGGCGTAAAGCGCGGAATGCGGAAACTCGACCGGCGAGGTCTGGCCATAGGCTGAGCCCATGATGAGGCGCACGCGCTTGCCCTCGCCGACAATGCGCGGCAGATCAGCCTCCTCGTGGTGGATGAACGCGGGCTCTGTTTCCTCGTGGCTCTTCGGCAGCGCCGCCCAGAGCTGAATGCCAAACAGCCGTCGCTGAGGCGCTTGCCTGGCCTCGACGCTGGAACGCTCGGAGTGCACCACGCCGCGGCCGGCTGTCATCAGGTTGAGCGCGCCGGGGCGGATTTCCTGCACGACGCCGAGGCTGTCGCGATGCTGGATCGAGCCATCAAAAAGGTAGGTGACGGTCGAAAGCCCGATATGCGGATGCGGGCGCACATCAAGCCCTTGTCCGAGCAGGAACTCCGATGGCCCCATCTGATCAAAGAAAACGAAGGGCCCGACCATCTTGCGTCCGATGGAGGGGAGGGCACGCCGCACCTCGAAGCCGCCGATATCGGAAACGCGCGGCACAATTACCTGCTCGATGGCCTCGCAGGACCACGCATTGCCGGGTTCGGGATCGTCAACGGGAAGATGGGACATGTGAGACCCTCCTGTGATCGGATATCGGCCGGAGGAGCGGGTTCGTGAAGAGATACCCTTATTTTTCCGGGTCCAGCGGCACCGCGCCGACCGGCTCTCCATTGGCGCTGAGCGAAATCTTGGAAATCCGCATCTCGGCTTCCTTCAGCAGCGCCTCGCAGCGCTTCTTGAGATGCTCACCGCGCTCGTATTTCTCGATGGATTTGTCGAGGCTGATCTCGCCACGCTCCAGTTCAGAGACGATGGCTTCAAGCTCGCTCATGGCCTTTTCGAACGGCAGGGCGGCGATGTCAGGGGGAAGAGTGTTGCTCATGGGGAAACCCTAGCCGAAAGCAGAGGCAGGGGAAACGGGCGCGCCGGCTTTTCCATGTGGATCACCCGCTCCGCCCCAGCCTCAGACCTGGTGCCGGGCGCTCTGTGAGGACTTCGCGGCGGAAGCGGAACAGCGCCGCCGGGCGACCGCCGGTATTGGTCTGCTCGCCAGTGGATTCGACAAGTCCGCCGGTCTCCACAAGGCGCCGGAAGTTCTGCTTGTGCAGGTGCTGGCCGGAAATCGCCTCGACCTTGCGCTGAAGATCGGTGAGCGTGAAGCTCTCCGGCATCATCTCGAAAATCACCGGGCGATACTTCAGTTTGCCGCGAATCCTCCCCAGCGCGGTCGCGAGAATGCGCCGGTGATCGAAGGCCATTGCCTTTCCGAGCTTGAGCGCCGCAACTGGAGTCGGCTTGCGTCGGTCGCGGCTCCCTTCCTCGACCAAACCGGCGTCATACAGAAGCTCATAGCGTTCGAGCACCTTTTCCTCGTCGAACGGCAGGCCCTCGGTGCCAAAATGCAGGGCGATGCGCTCGCGTCGCGAGAGGGCACGGCGATCGGGATTGCCCGTATCGGTCTCCGCCTCCTCGCTCCAGCGGGCGAGCGCGGGCAGGATATCCCGGTCGAGGACGGCAGGACGGCTGCCGCGCCAGTCTTCCCACGGAAAACTCGTGTAGAGCGGCTGGAAATTGGTTCGCTCGGTCGCGCCGGGAAAAATCCGGGTCAGCGCAAGATACCCGATGGAGACGATATGCGGCGCGCCAAACCCATCGCTTGGCGAGGCATCGATCAGGTTCCGTCCCCGGTCGCCGAAGGTGTAGAGCTGCTCGACATAATCGAGGTCAAGCCCGGCCTGGTCCTGCGCGAAACCCCTCAAACCCAGCTCCAGCGTGCGGTGGTTCACCGGGTCGAACGGGCCGGAAGGCAAGCCAAGCGGCAGGTTATCGCCAAGCGAGGAGGCATAGACCACCGGCTGGTCCTGATGCACCGCCATGACAACAGCGGTCAGGTTGATTTCGATGGGCTGAAGGCTTGTCATGGGTTGAAGGCTTGCCACTACTCAGCCCGCCGGACCGATATCGAGCGCGAAGGGCACGCCCTCGAAGCAATCTTCTCCCCGGCCGATGGCCTCGATCGCGGCGATCATCCGCCCGCGCCGCGCGAGCAGGCGATCCGCCAACGTCACGAGATGGAGGTTGGGCGTCGCGGTGGGGGATTGTGCGCGGATCGCCTCAGCCCAAACCTCTTCCGGCTGATCCGGTCGCAGCGCGCAGGCCGTGATGAAGGCGCCAGCAGTCGAGCGGCTGACACCGGCGTAGCAATGCACCACCAGCGGCGCCACCCGATCCCAGCGCCGCACAAAGCGCAGGAGATCGCTGACATGCGTCTCGTTTGCCATCACCTGCCCCTCGGTCGGAACGACGATATCGGCGAAATCGAGCGCGAGATGGCGCTCACGCACCACGGGTTGCGGTGTTGCGACTTGCGCGATGTTCTTGATCAGCGTGACGACATCGCGCGCACCGGTCTCCTCGACAGTCTGCGGAAGGCGGCGAAGCGAGCAGACGTGAATGCGCGGCATGATATGCTCTTTCGGGGCATGAGGTTTACGGCGTGGCGTTGCCGTCAGATTGGCCCGCCTGCAACGCCCGATCAAGCGCTGTGAAGCGGGCCAGAAACGCGGCCTTTGCCGCATCGATGGGCATCGGCTCCGCCAGGGCCAGCACAGCCGAACTCAGTCGCAAGGGGTCACCGAAAATCTCGCGCGCTTCTGCAGGAGTGAAGCCGGCCAGCCGCGTCGCCTCGTGATAAGCGGCCGCGCGGTCCGCCTTCTTGGCAAGGGCCGAGGCAATCCGTGTCATCGGAGCAGGCAAGCCGAAACGTCGCATTGTCGCATCGAGAATACGGTTTTCTGTCTCACGGTATGAGCCGCCGATCATCGCCTTGAAAGGCGAGATCATGTCGCCGACGACATATTCCGCTGCATCATGCAGCAGAACGGCCAGGCGCACACGCACGCCGGCCTGCGGGCTCAGAGTGTCGGCGATGGCTTCAACAAAGAGCGAATGCTGTGCGACCGAATAGATGTGCGGGCCGAGCGTCTGGCCGTTCCAGCGGGCGACGCGCGCAAGGCCGTGGGCGATATCCTCGATCTCGATATCGAGCGGGGAGGGGTCGGCAAGATCAAGCCTGCGGCCCGAAAGCATGCGTTGCCAGACGCGCGGCGGTGCGGTCTTGCTTTTTGGAGCCCCTGATTTCACGGTATTCGCCATTACGCGTCGTTTGCCCGCTTACCCGGCGCCTTGCAAGCGGGACGGACCGAAAAAGCCGCGCTAATTCTTACCCTCGAAGGGCTTCTCCAAAAAGCCATCCTTGGTCTCAAGTTCCTTGAATACCTCATGGAAATAGAGCTTCTTGATGGAGTAGAGCAGTGCACGGGTCCGCTCGTCGGTCAGCGAATAATAGATAGTCGTGCCCTCCCGCCGTGTCGAGACAATACCGGCGGCGCGCATCAAGGCAAGATGTTGGGAAAGCGCGGATTGGGCCAGATCAAGGCGCCTGACAAGTTCACCGACAGGCAATTCGCCGGAGACCATCAGATTACACAGAATGATCAGTCTGCGCCTGTTCGCGAGAATGCTCAGAAGCCCTTCCGCTTCAGAGGCATTTTCTTCAATCGCTCCCTGCATCGACGTGGAGTTCATAGGTAGCTCCTGCTCCAAGGCCGAACAACTACCACGCTTTTCGGCTTGATCAAGAATAAGAACTCATTCCTATGGGTGTAACTTTGAAATCCGCATAAAGGGGTTGCTCGATTGCAATAGGGACGCCACCTGCCAGCAGAGGTTGCTGCATTCCGGAAAACTCGGCGATTCGATCCAGTCGAACAAACCCCATCGCGCGATCTCCGAATGATTCGCCGACCCGGCCGATCGTCTTGTCGCCCAGGGTAATTTCCGCCCCGCCAGTCACGCCAAAACCGTTGAGGAAGCGTACGCCCACCGCGCGGGTGCGCGCCGTGCCGCGATGCTGCATGCGGCTGACGACCTCCTGCCCAATATAACACCCTTTGGTAAAATCGACCCCGCCGAGCTGATCCATGTTCGCCTCGTGCGGGAATGTGTCGAGCATCAGAAAGTCTCGCCCGCCCTCGGGAATGCCAAGCGCGAGGCGGTGACGGTGGTAAACTTCGGGTCCGGCAGTGGCGAGGGGGCTGGTCGCAGCCGCCAGTGTATCAGCCGGGCCGTAAAGCCTTTGCCCAAGTGCCGCGGCGCGTGGATCGGCAAAACTATAAAAATCCTCCCCCGTGATCGCCGGGGCATCGAGGCACACCATCACGGCGGTCGGCGCAGGCAGGAGATCGATGCTCACCTTGGCGCGCAGCCGATAAAGCATGAGCCTGCGGACCAAGTCTTCCGCAAAACCATATGAGACATCAAGAAGATACAGCGGCTCTTCGTCCGAGGCGTCGAACACCAGCATATCCGCCGCAATCTTGCCTTGCGGGGTCAGAAGGGCGGCGAGCGTGCCCGAACCGGGCTTCAGCACCTCGATATTCGCGGTCACAAGGTTGTGGAGAAAATGCGTCGCATCGGCGCCCGCCACCGCGATCAACCGGCGCTCATCGAGGCGGATTGCGAGCGGCGAAGGGGGCGAAGCGGAAACGGGGCTTGTTTCGGTCATATCCGGCAGATAAGTCCCCTTGCGCGGCCCGGCAAGGGCTGCAACGTTCGGCGGATGTTGCGAGGAGAGGGATGATGACCGAAGTGCTGCACAAGAGAGCCTATGACACGCTTCTCCTCGGGGCGGAAATCGTCAACCAGAATGGCCGTGCCATGGCCGATCTCGCGATCTCCGGCGGGAAAATCGCCGCGATCGGGGCGCTGTCCGGCGCGAAGGCGGCGGATGTCATCGATTGCAAGGGCCTCACCATCCTTCCCGGCGTGATCGACACGCAGGTACATTTCCGCGAGCCGGGCCTTACCCACAAGGAAGACCTTGAAACCGGCTCCCGCGCAGCCGTGATGGGTGGTGTGACGGCCGTCTTCGAGATGCCGAACACCAACCCCAACACGACCTCGGCGGAAGCGCTGGCGGCCAAGGTCGCGATTGCGCATCATCGCATGCACTGCGATTTTGCCTTCTTTGTTGGCGGTACGGCGGAGAACATTGAAGAGATCCCAATGCTCGAAAAGCTGCCCGGCGCAGCGGGAATCAAAGTATTTATCGGCTCTTCGACCGGTAATCTGCTGGTCGAAGACGATGAGAATCTCGCTAAGATCCTCAAGAAGATTACGCGCCGTGCGTCTTTCCATTGCGAGGATGAAGCCCGCCTGCGCGCCCGGATGGATCTGCGCGTGCCGGGCGATCCGCGTTCGCACCCGGTCTGGCGCGATGAGACCGCCGCGCTGCTGGCAACCCAACGCCTCGTCACCCTCGCGCGAAAACTCGGCAAGCGCGTCCATGTGCTCCACCTTTCGACCGGCGAAGAGATGGAATGGCTCGCCGATCACAAGGATGTAGCGAGCGTGGAAGTCACGCCGCATCACCTCACGCTCCATGCGCCCGATTGCTACGAACGCCTTGGCACCTATGCCCAGATGAATCCGCCGGTGCGCGGCATCGAGCATCAGAATAAGCTCTGGTGGGGCATCAATCAGGGCATCGCGGATATCCTGGGCTCGGATCACGCGCCGCATACCCATGAGGAAAAGCATCACACCTATCCGGCCTCGCACTCGGGCATGACCGGCGTGCAGACGCTGGTGCCGACGATGCTCAACCACGTCAACGCAGGCCGCCTGACGCTGGAGCGCTTCGTCGATCTCTCCTCCGCCGGCCCTGCACGGCTTTTCAACATTGCCAGCAAGGGGCGGATCGCGGTCGGCTATGACGCTGATCTCACCGTCGTCGACATGAAGCGCCGTGAGACCATCACGAACAAATGGATCGCCTCGAAATGTGGCTGGACGCCCTATGATGGCATGGCGGTCACGGGCTGGCCGGTCGGCACCTATTCGCGCGGCCATCGCGTGATGTGGCAGGGCGAATTGACCGGGCCGGGCAAGGGCGAGGCCGTGCGCTTCGGCGACGCGTTGCAACCAGCGTGATACCTCCAGCCTGATGTCCGAAGGAGACCCAATCCGTTTCACCCTGCGCGGTATAGCGACTGGGTTCCGCCGGTCTCAAGTGCTCTCGCCGGGGATTTTCGTCTATGGCATCGCATTCGGTATGGTCGCGGCGCAGGCGAAACTCTCGATCCTGCAAGCCTTGGCGATGAGCGCGGCGATCTATTCCGGCTCGGCGCAACTCGCCGCGGTCGGCGTGCTCGCCTCGGGTGCAGCCTCGGTGCTCGCGACGATCTGGGCGCTGATCGCGACCCTGGTGGTCATTAATGCGCGCTATATTCTCTTCAGCGCGACGCTGCGGCCGTGGTTGTCACAGGTCTCGCCGCTTCAGGCTTACGGCACGCTGTTTTTCCTTGGCGATTCGAGCTGGCTTCTTTCGATGAAGGCCTATGACCTCGGCGAGCGCGATGCCGGCTTCGTGCTCGGCTCTAGCGTGGGTGTCTTCTTCGTCTGGCTGCTCGGCACCTATCTTGGCTGCATCGCCATTGGCTTTGCGCCCGATCCGCATCAACTGGGTTTCGATTTCTTCCTCGTCGCCTTTGCTGCCGCGATGATGGTCGGCATGATCAAGGGGCGGAGCGATTATGTGATTATCGTTGCCGCTGCCGTGGTCGCGATGGTCACCGCGCGCTTTGCGAATTTTGGCGCGGCGGTGGTGGTATCGGGGCTTTCCGGCGGGGCCATCGCTTATTTCCGGGCCGATCCGGCGAGGGCAGCCTGATGTCGAACGCGGATTTTCTAATCCTCCTCGCGGCCATGGCGGCGGCCACATATTTCTGCCGCGCCATTGGTTTTCTCGCGATGCGCTATGTGCCGATGACCCCGCGTTTCGAGGCGGCGCTGAAGGCAACCCCGATCTCCGTGATGACCGCCATCGTCGCAATTGCCGCGATGCGTGGTGGCCCGCCCGAGTGGTGCGCGACGGCAGCGGTCCTTTTCATGATGAAGGTTTCCGGAAATGACATTATCGCGGCCTTCACCGGCGTCGGGGTCATTGCGTTGATGCGCGCCTACGGGTTCTAATGCGGACACAGGCGCTTTAGCGCTAGGAGCGAACGCGACGCCGAGCTGATGCGAGGGGTCAAAAAAGGAAAAACATCATGTTCGAATGCAAGATCCCCGCTGTGCCGACGCTCCAGCAGGATGACGAGAATATCCGCATCACCCGCTATGATTTCGAGCCCGGCGCGGTCACCGGCTGGCATCAGCACGGCTGGCCCTATTTCGTGATCATGATCACGGAAGGCATCCTGCGTCTCCATAACGGCACCGATGTCACCGATGTGCCGCTGAAGCAGGGGCAAGCTTATATGCGCGCGGCGGGCATCACTCATGACGTGATGAACGGCTCCGACCACCCGATTGCTTTCGTGGAAATCGAGGTCAAGAAGCCCGAGGCGCTCAAGGGGATGATGCTACCGGCCTGAAAATCGCGCAAACAAAAAGGGCCGGAAAACCGGCCCTTTCTTCACACTGAGTGCCGCTTCAGGCACTCAATTCTTCGTGCGAAGCGAATATTCCCCGGCCTTGATGCGCTCAGGCAGGCGCTCGGCGAATTTTGTCACGGCTTCCTCGCCATAGGTCGCGACCAGCTCGACAAACGCCGCAAAGAGCGCGGCATGGGCGAGGCAATCGCCGTCGATCCCGTCGTAGCGTCCTTCGGCGAAGGCTTCGCTGACATAGGAATAGGCCGCGCGGCGCTGATCGGCGTAAAGCGAGTCATTGGCGTTACCGAGCTGATCGTTGGTTTGCACGTCGTCTATCCTGTCACTTTGCCTGTACGCCTTGGCCACGCCGCGTTGTGCGGTCATCGCCGTCCTGTTCAGTCACGCCCGATCATGTCGTCGGGCTTGTCGTCGTATGCGGTCCCCACCGCCGTCTTATCCCCCCCGGAAGAGTGCATAGGCTCACCCTAGACCGCGCGTTGGGCGAAAGCGAGCACTACGTTGAGAAAACGTTAACGCGGACGCTTGCCTTTGTGGAAGACCTGATTTGTGCGATTTTTGCACCGCTTCAGGGCGGAATTCAGGCCCGGAAATCCGGCCGGGCAAGGCCTGAATGATCAGGTTCCGAACCGCCGTTCGAGATCGCGCGCCATGCGGGCGGCGTCACGCGCGAGAATACGCCGGGCGGCGCGGGCCGCATCCGTGCATTGGCGATAGCTCGTGGAATAATCCGAAAAGCCCTGATTGAACGCGCCGGTCATTTTTTCGCGGGTGCCGGAATTTTCACCCTCGCTGTCGAGCAGGGCTTCCATCCGCACCCGCCACGGATTGGGGCTCGTGGCCGGCGAGCAGATCTGCGTGAGGAAGGTCAACGCGCCGATGGTCTCGGAGAGATCGGCCAAAGGCTTTTCCTGCGCGTTGGCGGGCGGAGGTGGGGCTTTTGGAGCGGGCAAAGGGGCTGGTTCCGCCGCCTTCCTGCGCGGCGCGGTGCGCGGACGCTCATTCGCTTGTTGCGCATGGGCCGGAAGGGCTTCAGCGCTCAGAACGAGCGCCAGCATCACCGGCAGGAGGCGCGTAATCCGAATCACGGCAGCGCCCCGGCGACGAGATGCGCAGCGCGGGCGAGAATCGCGGGCAGGCCGCGCGTCATGGGCAGGTCACCGGGCTCAAGTGGGTCAACCCAGAGAACATCCGAGGCTTCATCGGTGAGGATGGCTTCGCCCCCGCGCCAGACGCCGACGAAGGCCGCGACAACAGCATGCGCACGGATCACGCCATCGTCAGCGCGCTCGATATGCTCGACATGATCAATAAAGGCGAGGATTTCGGCCTCAAGCCCGACTTCTTCCAGCAATTCCCGGAGCGCGCCTTCACGCATCGTCTCGCCGGGTTCGATTCGCCCGCCGGGCAGCGAATAGAGGCCAAGGCCCGGCGCCTTGCCGCGCTGGGCCAGCAGCACCTTGCCGTCGCGGAACACCGCGATGGAGGCCGCCAGCACCGGGCGCTGCACGGCAGAAGGATCAGACATGCTGCCCGCCGTTGATGTGCAACTCCGCGCCGGTCACATAGGACGAGGCTTCTGTGCACAGGAAGTAGATCGCTTTCGCCACTTCCTCCGGCGTGCCGAGGCGGCGGAGCGGCAGGGTCTCGACGATTTTTTCCGTGCCCGGCGAGAGAATCGCGGTGTCGATTTCACCCGGCGAAATTGAGTTCACCCGCACGCCGACGGGGCCGAAATCCGCCGCCATCTCGCGGGTCAGCGAGGCAAGCGCGGCTTTGGAGGTCGCGTAAGCCGCCCCGGCGAAGGGATGCACGCGGCTCCCGGCAATGGAGGTGACATTGACGACCGCGCCCTTGGTCGCGGTGAGTTCATCGATGAGGCCACGCGCCAGCAGGATCGGCGCGAAGAAATTCACCTGAAACACCTTGGTCCAGTCCTCGACCGGGGTGTTGATCGAGGCAAGGCGCGAACCACCCGGACCCTTGGGCGAAATCCCCGCGTTGTTGACGAGCGCATGGAGGCGCCCATCCGGAAGGCGGCTCTTGATCTCGTCAATCGCGCGCACCGTGTCTGCGGGGTCAGCGAGGTCGACCTGGACATGGTTGTCGCGCCCGCCATCCCAGGGGCAATCCTCCGGGAAGGGCTGGCGCGAACAGGCAATTACCCGCCAGCCGGCGGAGGCGAAGCGCTTCACCGTGGCATGGCCGATCCCCCGGCTGGCTCCGGTGAGAAGCAGCGTGCGCCTTTCGGCGGGCGTATTGGAGCGCGGCGATTCCATGGCGGTGTTCCGATCTTTCGGTCAGGTCAGGGGTAAAAGCGTTCCGTGCGGAAGGCGGCATCCGCCGAATCACGCGTGAAGATCAGGCGATCATGCAGCCGGAAAGGCTTGTCCTGCCAGAACTCGATGTAGAGCGGGGTCAGGCGAAAACCGGTCCAGTGTGGCGGGCGCGGCACCTCGCCAAGGCCGAAGCGGGCAGCTTCGCGCGCCACAGCCTTTTCGAGCGCAAAGCGCGATTCGAGCGGGCGAGACTGCTGAGAGGCCCAGGCGCCGATGCGGCTGTCTCGCGGGCGGGAGGCGAAATAGGCATCCGCTTCGGCATCGGTAACGATCGAAATCGTTCCACGAAAACGCACCTGTCGACGCAGGCTTTTCCAGTGAAAAACTACGCTGGCCTGCGGATTTTCCAGCAATTCCGAGCCTTTCTGGCTCTGGGTGTTGGTGTAGAAGACAACGCCTTGCTCGTCATAATCCTTCATCAGCACCATGCGGACATTCGGCAACCCGCGGGCATCCGCGGTTGCGAGCGCCATGGCGTTCGGATCGTTCGGCTCTTTGGTTTTGGCTTCGGCAAACCACTCGCCAAACAGGGAAAAGGGATTCGTTCTCTCGTCGGACTCACCGGTCATTAACGCTTCCGATCTTTAATGGGCTGAGTTGTCTGTTGAGGTCGCGTCTTGCTGCGTTGCGCCAAGTCCCCTTGCGAGCCGAGAAACGGTCCGATCTCCGGAGCCGATTTTCTGCACGCGTCTGTTGATCGATATAATGCGCGAACCCGTTTGCGCAATCGCTTCGGCATGATCGGAATGCAGATCGTGCTGCTGGGCCTCGCACTCTCCTCCGCCGGATGCAGCCTCACGATGCATCTCGCTTCGCTTCAGGCCGATCCCGAGACCACCGCGACTGCGACAGTGCAGCGTACGGCATCCCCGCTTGATCCTTCCCTCGACGAGGAAGATTGGCGTCGCGCGCAATCCGCGCTCAATCTGGCAGTCGATCCGCAAGGCTCTGGCCAGCCGGTCAACTGGGATAATCCGACGACGAAACGCAAAGGCAGCTTTGCCCCTGCGGGCAACCTCGTCCTCGTCGATAACACGGTCTGCCGTCCGTTCACGGCAACGCTGGTGCAGGCCGGTTCCGGTCAGGCCGCACTGCGGGAGACGCGCCATACCGGGCAGGCCTGCCGGGTCGGGCCGGGCGAATGGGCCTTGCGTCAGACAACGCCAGCCGAGACCACGGCGAAGATAAAGGCGGGCGGCCTCAATGCCGGCAAGGACCTCCAGCAACCCTTGCCGTTGCCGACGACCTCAATTCTCGAAGCGCGCGACGAGGCAGAATAGGCCGCTGTTCCTTTTCGGAAAAGGCCGGGAAAGCGCGCTATTCCCCCCTCTGCCCTGTTGCATAAAAAACGCAGCATGCCCATCTAGGGTTTGACGGGGGCGCCGCCATGCGCCTCGAAGACCGCAAGTTGAACCAAGGGGTATTCATGCGCGATCCCTATTCCGTTCTGGGTGTCAAACGGGATGCGAGCGCCGATGACGTGAAGAAGGCCTTCCGTCGTCTCGCGAAATCCTCGCACCCGGATTACAACAAGGGCGATCCGAAGGCGCAGGAGCGCTTCTCGGAGATCAACTCCGCCTATGAAATTCTCGGCGATGATGCCAAGCGCAAGGCCTTTGATCGCGGCGAGATCGACGCAGATGGCAAGCCGCGCGCGACGATGAATTCGGGGTTTGATCCTGCCGGCTTTAGCGGCGGTCCTGGCGGCTTCCGGTTCGATTTCGGGGGGGGCGGCGCGAAATCCGACCCGCGCGATATTTTCTCGGATCTGTTTCGCCAGTTTGATTCGGGCAAGGAAGCGCCGCGTGGCGGGGGCATGGGCGGCGGGGCACGCCGCTCCTCGATTCCACCGGGCGAGGATGTTGAGCTTGAAGCCGCGATTGATCTCGAAGATGTCGCCAAGGGGGGCTCGCGCCGGATTACCTTGCCGGATGGCCGTACGATCGAGCTTTCCGTTCCCAAGGGCGTGGCCAATGGCGCCACCTTGCGACTCAAGGGGCAGGGACAACCATCGCCGTTTGGCGGCCAGACGGGGGATGTGCTGGTCACTTTGCGTTACAATCGGCATAACCGGTTCACGGTCGACGGGGCGGACCTCAGAGCCTCGGTGCCGGTGCCAATCCGGGACGCCGTTTTAGGCGGTTCCGTGCGGGTCCCGACCCTCCAGGGCGAGGTGGAAGTCACTGTTCCGGCTTGGACAAGCGGCGGAAAGGTGCTTCGCCTCAAAGGCAAAGGGCTGCCACTCAAAGACCGGACGGGCGACCTTATGATTGCGCTCGACCTCGATCTGGGGTCTCATGACCCCGAAATTGAGGGGTTTTTCCGCCGCCGCAAGCCATAATCGGCATGGAGTTTTTCGTGCCCCCGCTTGAACCTTGCTCGGAACGCGGTATGGAAGGCTGAATTCTGGCCTTGAAACTCCGGGAGAACCTTGGAACTCCGGGGGGATCGCGGCCAGCACATCCGTCGGGGACCGATTACGCATGACTACATCACAAGAAGAAAATCGACTGAGCGGCGTCATGCGCGGCAAACGCGGCCTGATCATGGGCGTTGCGAACAAGATGTCGATCGCCTGGGGTATCGCCAAGGCGGCACATGCCGCCGGCGCTGAACTCGCCTTCACCTATCAGGGTGACGCGCTCAAGAAGCGCGTCGAGCCGCTCGCCGGTGAACTTGGCGCACCGGTCGTCGGCCATTGCGATGTGACCGATGGCGCGACCATCGATGCCGTCTTCGCCGAGGTCGAGCGCATCTGGGGCAAGATCGACTTCCTCGTCCATGCCATCGCCTTCTCGGACAAGGACGAGCTGACCGGTCGCTATGTCGAGACGACCGAAGGTAACTTCACCAAGACGATGCTGATCTCCTGCTATTCCCTCACCGCTGTGGCGCAGCGCGCCGAGAAGCTGATGACCGATGGCGGCTCGATCCTGACGCTGACCTACTACGGCGCCGAGAAGTGGATGCCGCATTACAACGTAATGGGTGTCGCCAAGGCCGCTCTGGAAGCCTCCGTGCGTTACCTTGCTGCCGATCTCGGCCCGAAGGCGATCCGCGTGAATGCGATCTCGGCCGGCCCGATCAAGACACTGGCCGCCTCGGGGATTGGCGACTTCCGCTACATCCTCAAGTGGAACGAATATAACGCGCCGCTGCGCCGCACCGTGACTATCGAGGAAGTCGGCGAAAGCGCCGTCTATTTCCTCTCGGACATGTCACGCGGTGTCACCGGAGAAATCAGCCATGTCGATGCGGGTTACCACATCGTTGGCATGAAGAACCCGGAAGCGCCGGACCTCTCGCTCGACAAGGATTAAGCGCATCATGAAGAGTCTCGCTCTGGCCCTTCGCGTCGCGTCGCTCGCCGGTTTCTGCGCTTTAGCGGGCGCGGCACATGCACAGGCTATCCAGCCGCAGGCACCGGGAACCCAGACTCCGGGGTTTCAGTCTCTCCCGGCATCGACAGGCCAGCCCGCTGCTGCGCCGAGCGAAGTGAAAATCGTGAAGTCCGAGGTCGAGCGCAAGGGGCGTATCGGGTTCGATACCTTCCTGAGCACCTATCTCACGCTCTCTAAGGAGTGCAAGGTCGGCGCGAATCCGAAGGTCGAGGTCACGACGCCGCCGAAGAACGGCAAGATCAACATCCGCCCGAATGCGATCAATCTCCGCGCTGTTCCGGGTGCGCCGAAGACCAATTGCATCGGCACCTCGCCTTATGGCGTGGGCGTGTTCTACCGTGCGGAGCGTCGCTTCAAGGGTGAGGATACCTTCGTTTATCGCGTGGTCTATCCCACGGGTGATGTCCGCGAGGTCTCGGCAAAAGTTGTGATCCAGTAAGGATCATGGCGCGGCTTTACTTCATTCGCCACGGCGAGACCGACTGGAACCGGGAAGGGCGCCTGCAAGGGCGGACCGATACCAGCCTCAATGCGCACGGGCGCCGGCAGGCGGCGAGCGTCGGTAAGCATCTTGTCGATCTCGTCGGAGCTGAGGGGGCGGAACGCTTCGCCAGCATCCCTTTTTACGCCAGTCCGTTACTCAGAACCCGCCAGACCATCGAAATCCTGCGTGAATCCGCCGGGCTTGATCCGGCAGACTATCAGCCAGAGGAACGCCTGCGCGAAATCGGTTTTGGCGCCTGGGAAGGCAAGACATGGCCGGAAGTGCGCAGTCGCGATCCCATCGGCGCGCGTGACCGCGACAAGGATCGCTGGCGGTTTGTGCCACCCGGCGGCGAGAGCTATGCCAATGTGCTGGAGCGTGTTCAACCATGGTTCGACACGGTGCAGCAGGATACTTGCGTTGTCGCGCATGGCGGTGTTGCCCGCGTAATGATGGTGCTCTGCGGCGGGTTGACGCCGGAACAGGCACTTGAAGCTGACATCTGGCAGGGCAAGGTCCTTCTCTTTGAAGAGGGCGAGATGCGCTGGCTACCAAAACCGGGGCATGGCTGAGTCATTCAGTCGGGGTTCACGCCTGACATGTCAGAAGGGCGCCAGAATTAGGATTGCCGGACAAATATAGCGAAATTCCCGCCCAATCACGTCTGTTTGCAGAGGGATCGGATTGACTATCTCGGGCGATTTCGAGTGTATCGGGCGGAACTTGGCGGCAAAGTCCCCTCTGGCAGGGGCAGCGGAGACGACATGACTGGCATTGAAACCGAGCGCAAGGCGACGGATAGCGGCGTGGCGTTCCTCTCCGGCCTGCGCGATCCATCGCTTCTGCGCGATGAAGTCCTCGCCGATATCTTCCGTGCCAGCGCCGCCCGCGAAGGCGACAAGGTGCTTTACCGTTCGGGTGATCGCGTCGTTACTTGGCGTGAGGCCGAGGCGATCACGGATCGTGCGGCGGCCAAACTGGCCGCACTCGGCGCAGGGCCAGGTACGGTTCTGGGCCTCTGGATGCCGCGCGGCATCGATCTTCTGATGGCGCAGGTCGCGATTGCCAAAAGCGGCGCGGCCTTCCTGCCGTTCGATGCCGATGCGCCGGTCGACCGCATCGCCACCTGCCTTTCCGACGCGTCTGGTATCGGCCTCGTGACGGATGACTCAGGGCTTGTGAAAGCCCGTTCGCTCTCGCTGCCGCAGCACTCGGCCAGCGCGCTTTTCGCCGAGAACGACATGGCGAGCGCACCGGTCGTGCCGGCCAAGTCGGAAGATCCAGCGTATCTCATCTACACCTCGGGTTCGACTGGTGTGCCGAAGGGCATCGTCATCTCCCAGCGCAACATCTGCCATTTCCTGCGCTCCGGTAACGCGGTTTATGGTGTCACGCGCGACGATGTGGTGTTCCAGAGCGCTTCGGTGGCCTTCGATCTCTCCATGGAAGAGATCTGGGTGCCTTATCTGGCTGGCGCGACGCTCTATGTCGCGACGCCGGAAATCCTCTCGGACATCGAGAAGTTGCCCGCGCTGATGACGCGCGAGAGTGTAACGGTGATCGATACCGTCCCGACGCTGCTCTCGGTGATTCCGCAGGATATTCCGGGCCTCAAGCTGATCCTGCTCGGTGGCGAAGCCCTGCCGCCGGCAATTGTCGAGCGCTGGTCGAAGCCGGGCCGCAAGATCTTCAACACCTATGGCCCGACCGAGGCGACCGTTGTTGCCACGCTCGAAGAGGTTTTCCCCGGTCGTCCGGTGACGATTGGTCGCCCGATCCCGAATTACACCTGCTACGTTGTCGATGAGGCGCTGAACCTCCTCGGCCACGGGCAGGAGGGCGAACTCCTGATCGGCGGCCCCGGTGTCGCCAAGGGCTATCTCGCCCGTCCGGAACTGACGGCGGATAAATTCATCGCCAACCCGTTCGAGAACGATGGCTGGGACCCGATCCTTTATCGCTCCGGCGATGCGGTCAGCCTCAATGCGGATGGCAACCTAGCGTTTCATGGCCGCATCGACGATCAGGTCAAGATCCGTGGTTTCCGCGTTGAGCTGGGCGAGATCGAAAGCGCGCTCGCCGATACCGACGATGTGCTTCAGGCCGCAGTGGTGGTGCGCTCCGATGGCGGCATGGATCGCCTCGTCGCGTTCGTCGTGCCAGAGGCCAAGAGCATCATCGTTCCGACGACGCTGCGCGAGGAACTCCAGCGCCGCCTGCCGCCCTACATGATCCCCGAGCGCTTCGAGCCGGTGGAGTCGCTGCCGCGCATGATCTCGGGCAAGGTGGACCGCAAGGCCCTCAAGGCGATGACGCTCTCCGAGATCATCATCCCGGCGGGCGAGGAAGAACATCCCTCGACCGAAAACGAGGCGCTACTGCTTGCCGCTGCCAAGCGCGTCCTTCCGGGTCGCGTCATCACCTTTGATGCCGATTTCTTCATGGACCTCGGCGGTCATTCCCTGATCGCGGCGCAGTTCATCTCGATCATCCGCGAGACGCCGTCTCTTGCGGGCATCACCCTTCAGGACATCTATCAGCTCCGCACCCTGCGCAAGATTGGCGCGATGCTCGACGAGCGCTTCGGAGCCGCGACCGGCCCGGCGCCGGACCTGTCGTTCGCGCCGCCGCCGTTCATGCGCCGCTTCTGGTGCGGCGTCGCGCAGGCGGCGGCAATGCCGCTCATTCTCTCGATCTCGACCCTGCAATGGCTCGGCGTCTTCATCGCCTTCATGATGGTCAATGAGAAGGAACTCTCGTTCTGGGATACCGTCGGCGTGCTTTGCGGCACCTATGTCGGCATCAAGTTTGGCACGCTGTTCCTTGTGGTCATCCTGAAGTGGCTGGTGATCGGGCGGACGAAGCCGGGCCGTTACCCGCTCTGGGGCGCCTATTTCTTCCGCTGGTGGTTCGTGCAGCGCCTCAACGCGCTGGTGCACCCGAGCTACCTCGCCAATTCGCCGATCATGCGGCTTTATCTGCGTCTGATGGGCGCGAAGCTCGGCTCGGGCGTGGTGATTGCGCATGCCGAATTCGGCGCGGCCGACCTCGTCGAGGTCGGCGCTGGCGCCTCCATCGGCCACAAGGCGAATATCGCCAATGCCGAGGTGATCGGCGGCCAGCTGCTGATCGGCCGCGTGAAAATCGGCCGCGATGCCTATATCGGCAACCAGTCCATCGTCCCGATCGGCTGCGACATCGGTAACGACGCGCGCATTGAGGACATGACCGCGCTGATCGAGGATACGGTCGTCGCCCCGGCGGAAATCTGGGATGGTTCGCCCGCGAAAAAGATCGGCATGGTCGACGTTGCATCGCTGCCGGCGAAGTCGATGCCTGGCCCGATCTGGCGGCATCTCCAGTATTGGGTCTACGGCTTCCTCATTCTGGCCTTCTCGGCCATCGGCCTGATCCCGCTGTTCCCGGCGTTTTTCGTCTTCGATAGCCTTGAGGCGTTTCTGGTCGACAACGTTCCGGGCGTGGAATGGTACCATGTTCTTCCCATCGTCTCCTGGACCATGGGCGGCGCGCTGGTGGTTTTCACCATGGCCTTCGTCATTGCCGTCCGCTGGATCGTGATGCCGAAGCGGCTGCAGCCCGGCACGCATTCGATCCATTCCGGCATTTACCTCCGCCAGTGGATCATCAACCTCGCAACCGAGGTCTCGCTTGATACGCTCTCCTCGCTCTACGCAACCGTGTACATGCGCGCCTGGTATCGCCTGATGGGCTGCCGGATTGGCAAGGGCGCGGAAATCTCGACCAATATTGGCGCGCGTTACGACCTGATTTCCATCGGCGAAGGCTCGTTCATGGCGGATGAATGCGTGCTCGGCGACGAGGACAACCATCGTGGCTGGGTGACCTTCAAGCGGACGATCATCGAAAACCGCGTCTTCGTCGGCAATAATGCGGTGATCGCGCATGGCACCCACCTGAAAGAGGGCAGCCTGATCGGCGTCAAATCCCGCGCGCCGGATTCAGAAGTCGCGGAGGCCAACGAGACCTGGTTCGGCTCGCCGCCGATCAAGTTCCCGGTGCGTCAGCAGTTCGGCGGTATCGACAAGCATTGGACCTTCGATCCGCCGCTGAAGATGAAGCTCGCGCGCGCCTTGTTTGAGGCGCTGCACACCACTTTCCCGACCATGCTGTTCCTGACGCTCGGTTCGGCGGCGGTCTATGGTTTCATCAATCCGGCGGATGACCGCGGTGATTATGTTGCCATGGTCGGCTGGTTTGTCGCTGCCAGCATCGCGATGCCCGTGATCATGGTGGCCTGCGTCTGCGCGATCAAATGGGCGTTGATGGGTACTTACAAACCGGTCGCCAAGCCGATGTGGTCGTGGTGGGCGATGAAGACCGAGGCTGTGGCGGTGCTCTACTGGGGTCTCGGCGGCAAGGTGCTGCTTGAGCACCTGCGCGGCACGCCCTTCCTGCCGTGGGTCTTGCGCTGCTTCGGCACCAAGATGGGCAAGGGCGTCTATATGGACTCGACCGATCTCACCGAGTTCGATTGCGTCTCCATCGGGGACTACGCGATGATGAACGATCTCTCCTGCCTTCAGACGCACCTCTACGAGGACCGCGTGATGAAGATCGGGCGTGTCGAGATCGGCAACGGCGTCACCATCGGCTCTTTCGCCACGGTGCTCTATGACACCAAGGTTGGTGATTTTGCCCGCCTCCAGCCGCTCACGCTGGTCATGAAGGGCGAGCATCTTCCGGCGAACTCGATCTGGGGCGGCGCGCCGGCACAGCCGGTGAAGTTCCACGGGTAATGCAGCTCTCCGGGCGGCTTCACACACCCAGTATTTGCCAACGGGAAGGGCTTGGATTAGAGCCCTTCTCATGTCGCACAATTCCTTCGGTCATCTCTTCCGCTTTACCACCTTCGGCGAAAGCCATGGTCCGGCCATCGGCTGTGTCGTCGATGGTTGTCCGCCGCTGATCCCGATCACCGAAGCCGAGATTCAGGCGGACCTTGATCGCCGTCGGCCCGGCCAGAGCAAGTTCACGACGCAGCGGCAGGAGCCGGATGAGGTGAAAATCCTCTCGGGCGTCTTCACGGAGAGCGACGGCATCCAGCGCACCACCGGCACCTCGATTGGCCTTCTGATCCAGAATGTCGACCAGCGCTCGAAGGACTATGCGGCAATTGCGCAGGCCTATCGCCCCGGCCATGCTGATTTCACCTATGATGCGAAATATGGCATCCGCGACCCCCGTGGTGGCGGGCGCTCTTCGGCGCGCGAAACCGCGATGCGCGTCGCAGCAGGGGCAATTGCCCGCAAGGTCGTACCGGGCATGCGCGTGCGCGGTGCGCTGGTGCAGATGGGGCCGCATAAGATCGACCGCAACAACTGGGATTGGAACGAGGTTTCCAATAACCCGTTCTTCTGCCCGGATGCCAAGGCCGCTGCGCTTTACGAGGAATATCTCGGAGGCATCCGCAAATCCGGTTCCTCCATCGGCGCGGTGCTGGAAATCGTCGCTGAAGGCGTTCCGGCAGGGCTCGGCGCGCCGATCTACGGCAAGCTCGATAGTGATCTCGCCGCCGCGATGATGTCGATCAACGCCGTCAAGGGTGTCGAGATCGGTGCCGGTTTCGAGGCTGCCGAACTCACGGGCGAGGAAAACGCCGACACCATGCGCATTGGCAACGATGGCAAGCCGGTATTCATGGCGAACCACGCCGGCGGCATTCTCGGCGGCATCTCAACGGGGCAGCCGATTGTCGTCCGCTTTGCCGTCAAGCCGACCTCATCGATCCTAACGCCGCGCGAGACGGTGGACCGCTTTGGCAATGAGACGGAAATTCTTACCAAGGGGCGTCACGATCCCTGCGTCGGCATCCGCGCCGTGCCTGTTGGCGAGGCAATGATGGCGATTGTGCTGGCGGATCATTACCTCCGCCATCGTGGGCAGGTGGGGTGACCAACCCCTTCCACCCAAGGGGCTCACGACATCGATCTCGACAGAAAAAGACTGGATTCCCGTTCCTCGCGATGCTCGGTCGGGAATGACAAGGTGGGCGTGTCATTCTCGACGTGCCGCAGGCGCGAGCGGGAAGCCAATTCTAAAGCCCACCACACGCCACATAAATTTTAGTATCACTAAAATTCACGCTCATATTACTGCTGTTTTCATTGACAGCGCGTGTCTCTCCGCCCATTTCTAGGGCATGAAGCTTTCCGCTTGGCTCACCCGAACCAAAACCAAACGCATCGATTTTGCTGCTGCGGTGGGGCTTTCGCCCGCCAGCATCACGCAGCTCTGCAAGGAGGATGCCCCTTGGATTTCGCGCGAGACCGCCGAGCGGATCACGCGCGCGACCGGTGGTGCCGTCACCGCCAATGATTTTTTGGGCAGCGATTGTCAGTCGCTGGCCACCCACGCCAGAGGATTTTCCATGCACGATACCAGCACCCGTGTTGAGGCGGCGATCAAGGCCATCGCGGCCGGCCAGATCGTCGTGGTGACCGATGATGACGACCGTGAGGGCGAGGGCGATCTGATCGTCGCCGCCTCGCTCTGCACGCAGGAGAAAATGGCCTTCATCGTGCGCCATACCTCCGGAATCGTCTGCGCGCCGATTACGGTCGCGGATGCGCGCCGCTTGCGGCTCGACCCCATGGTCGCGGTGAATGACAGCGCCCATACCACGGCTTTCACGGTTTCCATCGATTACCGCGAAGGGCTGACGACCGGTATTTCCGCCGAGGAGCGCACATTGACCGTGCGCGCGCTGACCAACGGCAATGTGCAGGCCGGTGATTTCGTCCGGCCCGGCCATATCTTCCCGCTGATCGCGCGCGATGGCGGCGTTCTGATGCGCTCGGGCCATACGGAAGCGGCGGTCGATCTTTGCCGCCTTGCGAGCCTGCCGCCTGTGGGCGTGATTTCCGAGCTCGTCAACGACGATGGAACCGTGACCAAGGGTCAGCAGGTCATCGACTTTGCCAAGAAGCACAACCTGACCATCGTTACCATTGCGGATATGATTGCCTATCGTCAGGCGCGCGAGAAGCTCGTCGAGCGCGTGGCGGTGTTCCCGGTCGAAACCGCGATTGGCAAGCTCACGGGCTATGCCTTCTCGACGCCTTTCGATGAAGTGCAGCACCTCGCACTGGTGCACGGCGATATTGGTGATGGCCGCTCGGTGCTCACGCGCCTGCATCGTGCCAACGCGCTGACCGATGTGTTCGCCGGCGGCAAGGTCATCGAGGCTTCGCTCCAGCGCTTCAAGACAGAAGGGCGTGGCGTACTGGTTTACTTGCGCGACGGCACGGCGGGGGTGCCAAAGGCCGGGTTTGATACCAGCACATCGTCGGAAGCCGTGCGCCAGCAGGCCTGGCGTGAGGTTGGGCTCGGCGCGCAGATCCTCCGGGATCTTGGTGTCTCGTCCATCCGCAACCTCTCGACCGGCAGCACGCGCGCCTTTGTCGGGCTCTCGGCTTTTGGCATCGAGATCGACGGGACCGAGGCGCTGTAAGCGAAACTCTCATGGCCGGGACGAGCCCGGCCATCTTCGATGTGAGCCTCAAGCCCCCATCAGCGCTTCGACATGCGCGGCGACCGAGGTGGAAAGCCCTTCGAGGTCGTAGCCCCCTTCAAGCAGGCTGACGATACGTCCGCCGCAGGTTTTCGCTGCGATTTCCACCAGGCGCCGAGTCGCCCAAGCAAAATCGCTGGCCTCCAGTCGGAGATTGCCGAGCGGATCGCGCCGATGCGCATCAAAACCGGCGGAAATCAGGATCAGATCGGGCTGATGCGCAATCACGCGCGGGAAAATGCGCGTTTCAAAGGCGTCGCGGAAGACCTCGCCATCATCGCCCGCGCGCAGCGGCACATTGACGATGCTGTCATACTCGCCGCGCTCATCGAGCGCGCCCGTGCCGGGATAAAGTGGCATCTCGTGGCTGGAAGCGAACAGCACGTCCTTGTCGACCCAGAAGATATCCTGTGTCCCATTGCCGTGATGCACATCCCAATCGACGATGGCGATCCGTTGCGCGCCCTTTGCTTGCGCAAGCCTTGCCGCAATCGCGATGGTGTTGAAGAGGCAGAAGCCCATGGCGGTTTCGCGCTCAGCGTGGTGACCGGGCGGACGGGCCGCGACAAAAGCATTGGCAAACTCCCCCGTCATCACACCCTCGATCGCGCGGCGTGCCGAGCCCATCGCCGCGAGCATCGCGGGCATCGAACCGGGGGACATCGAGGTATCGCCATCCAGAAACGCAAAACCCTCCGCAGGCGAATGCCCGGCAATCTCGCGCACATGGTCCTCCGGATGCGCGAGAAACGCGAGATCGAGCGTGCCCTGTGATGCGCCCTCACGGTGAAGGGCCGTGAAATTCGGCGTCGCCAGGGCGCGCTCGACAGCACGCAGGCGATCCGGCCGCTCGGGGTGTCCGGCGGGCATGGCATGACCGAGAAAAACCGGATCGGAGATCAGAAGCGTGGTCACCTAGGCCTGCCCTCAACCTGTTATACAAACCCCATTGGTGCGGGGCCGAGACGCAATTGGTCAAGAAAAAACATGGCTCGGCGTGACTGTGTCTTTGATGCACTATCGGGGGCGTGCACGAGGCATTAAGCAAACGGCAACCTTCCTCTGCTGTTGTCC
This sequence comes from Rhizobiales bacterium PAR1, assembly GCA_002256205.1. Classification (GTDB taxonomy): domain Bacteria; phylum Pseudomonadota; class Alphaproteobacteria; order Rhizobiales; family Beijerinckiaceae; genus Rhabdaerophilum. The sequence goes on along the minus strand of NKIW01000004.1, from coordinate 43,234 downwards.
GGTCATGCAAACGAATCTTTATCGAATCATCCGCTCCGTCGCCGCCCTCGGACTTTGTCTCGCGGCTGCCGCCTGCAATTACGCATCTTTCCCGGATCCGACCCTGTCGGCCCGCGATGTGCAACTGCTCGCGCTCGCGCCCCAGTCCATGAACCGCGATCTCGATCCGGCCCGCGCCCGCATGCGGATGCCGAACTCGACCGGCGAGAAGGTTCCCGGCACCATCGTGGTCGATTCGGCCGCGCGCTTCCTCTACCTCGTCGAGGAAGGTGGCACGGTGCTGCGTTATGAAATTTCGCCCGGTCAAGAAGCCCATCAGTGGTCCGGCACAGCCAAGATTGGTCGCAAGACCGAGTGGCCGTCGTGGACGCCGGGCACCACAGCCCGCCAGATGATGCCAAGCCTGCCGGGTGTCGTGCAGGGTGGCCCGCTCAACCCGCTGGGCGCGCGCGGCCTCTATCTCCACGACGAGAAGGGCAAGGACACGGAATACCGCATCCACGGTACCAACGAGCCGGAAATGATCGGTCAGCCTGTTTCGCTTGGCTGCATCCGGATGCATAACATCGACGTGATTGACCTTTATACCCGCGTGAAGGTGGGGGCGAAGGGCGTCGTCCTCTGAGCGGATGATCCCTTGGAAATCAAAAAGGCGGCCTTGGGGCCGCCTTTTTTTATGGTCTGTTCGGGTCTCGGCTGTCGCTCAGGTGGGGGGTCCGGGAGCGGCAATCCTTTGGAGGTGAAACCGTCGTTAAAGGGGAAGAGATGCGAGAGTCTTCTTGCCGATGGTCACGCGGCCGGTTTTGCGGCTCGAATTGACCAGTCGAACCGCTGCGGCAACAGCTGGCAGGGCCACCGCCCGATAGTTCTGCGCGATATGCTCCCGCGTGGCGAGGCGCTCACGAGCGACGTGGATGGCTTCTTCGTTACGAATGGCTTCGGCAAAGATCGAGGCCGGCATCATGTCTTTCTTCCCATGTTTTTGTGTCCCGGCTCGTGCTGAACCGGTGATGGGGACTATTTGCCAGCCGATCATGGGGGCCGTTGGGCCGAAAAAAGGAGAAATCGCGGCAAAGATGACGGATTTGTAAGGAGGGCAGGAGCGTGGGACCACAGGCTATCGGGCACCACCTGCTCGTGGCAGGCGGCCTTCAGCGATGCCAGCGCCGAGGCGCTCAGCCGCTCTTGGCGGACCGCGTAGCGGCCTTTGGCGAGGCTTCAGCGCTTTCCGCCTTGGGCTCCAGCGCCCGGAACGTCTCCCGCCAGCGCGAGATCACGGCGTCGAGCACTTCAAGGTCTGCGCCCGGCAGTTGGCCCACGGTCTCGTCGACGAAGTGCTGCTGCGCTTCCATGCCCGCGAGCGCGGCCTTGCGGCCTTCCTCGGTGAGGTGGAGCGCATAGGAGCGTCGATCACCGGGGATGGCGCGGCGATCCACCATCCCCGCCTCGACGAGGCGGTCGACAAGGCCCGAGACATTGCCCTTGGTAACATAGAGCCGCTCGGCGAGGTCGCGCTGGGTGATGCCCTCGCTCTCCGTCAGCGTCGAGAGGAGGTCGAACTGCGCCACCGAAAGCCCAAGCGCGCGCAGGCGCTGGGACATCGCGGCGTGGCCGCGCTGGTGCAGGCGCAGAAAACGGAACCAGATGCGGGCGGGTGTGGCAGCAACGCGATTTGGCATGCGAAAATCCAGAGTTTACGGACTTCCACGATGGGTGGGAGAAATTGTCAATCCGCTTTTCCTTGGGCAACAGCCATGCCACAAGACAGGTTAAAGAGTTACCTGTTTTCATTGACTGCTTGAACGAAGCGAAAGGCCCCGGACCATGATTGTGCCGAATATTGATCCGGTTCCTGCACCGCCTGTTACCGAGCCAGCGCTTCCGACCAATCTGCGTCTGGTGCCGGTTCTCGCGCCGCTGGCCGGCCTTGTCATCAAGGGGTTGCTGCTGACCATCGTGACGCTGGGGTTCTACCGCTTTTGGTACAAGACGGCGCTCCGCCGCTACTACTGGAACAACACGACACTTGCGGGTGATGGGTTTGAATACACCGGCACCGGCAAGGAGTTGTTTGTCGGTTTCCTCATCGGCATCGCAATTGTGCTGCCGCTCTATTTCGCGGTGACCCTGGTCAGTATTTTCGGCGGCGCCTTGCTCGGGCCAATTCTTGCGGCCGTGCTGACCTCGGGCATCGCGCCAGCGGTGTTTCTGATGCTGGCGTATCGCGGGCGGCGCTATCGTCTCGCCCGCACCCGCTATTACGGCGTCCGCTTCCACCAGACCGGCAGCGGGATGGGCTATCTCCTTCGCACCGTGAAGTGGCTGATCCTCACCGCGCTGACCCTCGGCATTCTCGTGCCGTATCTGCGCCGGGCGCTGGAGCGTTACAAGATCGAGAATACCTGGTACGGCAGCGCGCAAGGCAGCTTCGCCGCACCGGTCAAGCCGTTGATGAAAATCTGGCTCGTGCTGTGGTTTGGCGCCTTGCTCGTGATTTTCCTCTCCATCGGCGCGCCCATTCTCTATTCCTCCGGGATGACGGCGCTTGGCGGGGTGCTCACCGCCCTGTTGCCAATGCTCGGCCTCGCCCTCTGGGGCGTGTGGGTGCATTATCGCGTTTGCGAATTCCGCCTGTTCCTCGCGGGGACCGAGTTCGCGGGAATCACGCTGGAGTCGGGCCTCAGGACGCGCTCGGTCATCTGGGCGCAGGTGCGCTACGGCCTCATTCTGCTGGCGATTGTCGCCGTGCCGATCGGCCTGAGCGTCATGACGGCACTCAAGGCAAAGGTCTCCCCGGCGATGGACGGCGGCCTTGAAACCTTCCTTACCGGCCCACTGGGCGGCTCGCTGTCGGCGCTGATGGCGTTTGGCGTGTTCGTGCTTTTTGCGCTGGTGACGGAAATCCTGTTGCGTCGGCGCCTCTGGCAGCTTCGGGCGCAATCGGTCACCGTCGGCAATCTCGGGGCGCTGGATCGCATTATCCAGCAGGCCGGCAGCGAGACGGGTGGGGTCGGTGACGCCTTCGATACCGGCTTTGATGTCGCTGGCTAAGGATTGATGGGCCGAGAAGGGATGGACCAGGGCATGGATATTCCCGCGCGCTATTTCGACGGCGTCAGGCCGGTGCCGCAGCCGGTGATGCTACGGGCCGTGCCACAGGGCGTCGAGATTCGCCTGTCCGGTGAGGTGCCGCCGATTGTCTGGCCCTTTGCTGAGGCGAGGCTCGATAGCCTGAAGCCCGAGGCGCGTCTGCACCGGGTGTCCCGCAATATCGATACCGGCGAGCGCCTGGTCGTGGAGGCTGAGGCTTTTGCCTCGGCCTTTGCGCCGTATCTCAAAGCCTTCGGCAAGGGCCGCGCCGGGGAGGCCAGCGGCCTTCGTATCGCGCTCTGGACCGGGGGAGCGATTGCTTCGGTGGTTTTCCTGTTCTTTGTTGGCCTTCCTCTGCTGGCACGGGTACTTGCTCCGCTGGTTCCGTGGTCGTGGGAGACGACGCTCGGCAAGAGCGTCGAGCCGCAGGTGCTGGAGATGTTCGGCAAGGGCTCGGCTGTTCAGTTGTGCGGCGAGGAGAACTCTCCCGGAAAGGCCGCGCTCGATGCCATGGTCGCGCGGCTTTCTGCGGGCGCGAAACTGCCGGCGCCGGTCAAGGTTGAAGTGCTCGATACCGCCATCACCAATGCCTTTGCGTTGCCGGGCGGGCATATTTACCTCTTCCGCCCGATTATCGAGAAGGCCGGCTCGCCCGACGAGGTGGCCGGCGTTCTCGCCCATGAGATCGGCCATGTGGTTCATCGCGACGCGATGCGCGGGTTGATCCATGACGGTGCGCTCTCGCTGCTCATCGGTGCCGTGCTCGGCGATGTCACCGGCGGCTCTACTGTGACCGTTCTGGCCAAAATGATGGCCGGTTCCGCCTATTCGCGGGAGAATGAGAGCGAGGCGGACCGTGTCAGCGTTGATCTGATGCGCCATGCCGGGGCAGATCCGCGGGCGATCAATGGTTTCTTCCGCCGGCTCGGTGCGGGTGAGAAATCCTCGCCCTCGATTCTCGATGCCCTGAGTTCGCATCCGGTGACCGCAGAGCGGATCACAGCGGTTGAGAAGCTCGCAGCCGATGCCCCGCAGGGCGGCAAGCCGATCCTCTCTGCGTCCGAATGGCAGGCGCTGCGCGGCATTTGCAACCAGACCCGCCCGTCTCCGGCGGCAAAGTCCTGACACATGGGATACCGCCTGCCGCCCATCCCGGAATCCCGGCTCTCGCTGTTCTCCCAACGGTTGGCCTATGCGGCGGTGAGTATGATGGTTGTTGCCGTGCTGGCGGTTCGTGCCGGCAAGGCTGACCCGTTGGTCGGGATCGTGGTGGTGACCGGCGCTGTGGTGCTCGCCGCCGCAGCGATTGCGATCGGCGCGGTCGCGGGGTTGGAGATCTGGCGCTTCGGCTATCGCGGGCTCGGACGCGCCTTCTGGGCGATGGTGGTGGCGAGCCTGCTGCTGGCTTATCCGGCAATGCTGGCCGCGCGTGCGTTGCGCCTGCCGGTTCTAAACGACATCACGACCGATCTCGACGACCCGCCGGTGTTCTCCTCCAGTCGCATCGCGCTCGCCGCGCGTGGTGGCTATCTGCCGCCGGATGTGGATCGTCGTCGCCGCTCGGCGCAGGAACGCGCCTATCCCGCGATCAAAGCCATCATGATTGACGCCGAGCCGGAAGAGGCCTTCCAGCAGGTCGCCAAGGCGATCAAGACGTTGAAGTGGCGTGTTATCGAGGAGATACGCCCCGACGATCGCCGCGGGCTCGGGCGGATCGATGCCATCGATGAGAGCCGGTTGATGCGCCTGCAGGACGACATCACCATCCGCTTGCGCGCGCAGGGCGGGATCACGCGTGTTGATGTCCGTTCGGCCTCGCGTGTCGGGCGGCATGACCTTGGCGCCAATGCCACGCGAATCGAGCGGCTGGCGCAGGAAATCGCCAACCCGTCCGACGAGAAGTAGCGCTCATTTCAGCGCGAATAGGCTTTCGAGCGTCGCATCGCCCTCGGTGACGATCTCTCCACGCCCGACGAGATCCTCGATATGCGCGAAGACCGAAAGTCCTGCCGCGCCTACCAGAGCCGGGTTGAGACCGGGGTAATTCGCCGCAACCATCGCCGGAATGCGGGCCGGGCCACGCGCGAGGAAATCGAGGATCTGCGTCTCCCGCTGGCGACGATGGCTCAGCAGCGCCCGCGTGAAGCGACGCGGGTCGGCCACCGGGCCGCCATGGCCGGGCCAATAGGCGCGGTCGTCCTCACGTGCGATCAGCTTCTCGAGGCTTTCCAGATAAGGGCCCATGGCGCCATCAGGGGGGGCGACAATCGAGGTTGACCACGCCATGACGTGATCGCCGGAGAATACCATGCCGGTGCCGATCAGCTCGAAGGCGAGATGGTTCGCCGTATGCCCTGGCGTTTCGAGTACGCGGAAGGCGTGATCCTCAGCCTCGTAAATCTCGTTATCCACGAGCACCCGTTCCGGTGCGTGCTCGGAGTCCGAGCTGGCATCGAGCCGCCTTGTCTCCCCCGCCAGCGCCTCGCGCGAGGCGCGGTGGGGTGCGCAGCCGATGATCGGTGCGCCGGTGCGGGCCTTCAGCATCCGTGCACCCGGCGAATGATCGCGGTGAGTATGCGTGATCAGAATGCGTCCGATACGCTCGTTCGGAAGAGCCGCGAGCAGCGCATCGATATGCGCCTCATCTTCAGGGCCGGGATCGATCACAGTGACATCGCCGCGCCCGACAACGTAAGTGCAGGTGCCGGTGAAGGTAAAAGGGCTCGGATTATTGGCGATGATCCGGCGGATATCCGGCGCCACGGTCATCAGAACGCCGGATTGGGCAGGGGCCGAGCGATCGAATTCAGGGTCCAAACGAAAGGCTCCATTCGCCAAAAAGGAAAGGTATCCGACGAAAAACGGGTTTTACGTTTTCGCCGGACTTGCTTATACGACAAGAAGGCCGAATGAAACGTCGATGGCTATCGGTCGTCTCACGGTACAGAATTTTACGAGTCAAAGCAGGAGAAGGCGATGCGCGGCGCGACGGCAACCCTCATCAATGAAGCATTCGGTCAGAAGGGCCGCTCGAGCCTCGTCCGCGACGCGGGCCTCGCCCTTGTCGGCACCGGGCTTCTTGCTCTCTCGGCCAAGGTTCAGGTCGGCTTCCCGGTCCCGATGACCCTCCAGACCCTCGCGGTGCTGGTGATCGGCACGACCTTCGGCTGGCGCCTCGGCGCGGCAACGGTTCTCGCTTACCTCGCTGAAGGCCTTGCTGGGCTGCCGGTGTTCGCTGGTGCTGTTGCCGGCCCTGCTTATTTCATGGGCCCGACGGCGGGCTATCTCGCGGGCTTCGTGCTGGCAGCGGCGCTGACCGGCTTCCTCGCCGAGCGCGGCTACACCAAGTCGGTCCTTGGCGCGCTAGCCGTGATGAGCCTCGGCCACCTCGTGATTTTCGTGCCGGGCTACGCCTGGCTCGCGACGCTCTTCGGTGCCGAGAAGGCCTATCTCGTCGGCATCGCACCGTTCTATGCCGCGACCGCGATCAAGACCGGTCTTGGCGCGGCCCTGCTGCCGGCAGCTTGGGCGATGGTTGAGCGCGCCCGCCGTACCTGAGCCTGAGGCGCTCATTATTAAGATTGAAGCCGGGCTGCAAGCCCGGCTTTTTTATGCGCCAAAGCATGTTGCGCCAAAGTGGAAACCGCTTTTTGCGAAACAACCTGTGTCAGAATGGGCACTAAAGCGTCGCGATTGGGGCGATCCCAGCGCTGTCGAGGCCAGCGATCCGCTCTGCGATCGGCGTTCCGTCGAGCACGAGCTCCGGCACAATCTCCGCCAACGGAATCAGCACGAAGGCGCGTTCCTGCATCGCCGGATGCGGCAGGGTCAGGCGTTCCGTGGCCATCCGCGCCTCGCCATGGATCAGCACATCGATATCGATGACGCGAGGCCCCCAGCGCTCGATGCGGACGCGCCCCTGCTCGATCTCGATAGCGAGACAGGCATCGAGCAGCGCGCGCGGCGAGAGCGCGGTTTCGACCGCGATCACCGCATTGGCGAACCAGTCCTGATCTGTCTTGCCCCACGGCGGGGTACGGTAAATTGCGGATCGGGCGATAACGCGCACGTGCGGTAGTGCAGCCACCGCCGCCACTGCCGCACGAAGATGCTCGATCTTGTCGCCGATGTTGCTGCCGAGCGCGAGATAGGCCCGCACCGGAACTGGCGTATCGGCACAATGCGACATGCTTTAGCCGGCCCGTGCGCGATGAATGGTGACGAAGATCGAATCGAGAATGGCGGCCACGGCGGCGTTCGGCTTCTCAACCGTCACCGAAATCTCCTCGATGCGCGGAAAACTGCGCAGGAGTTCGCCGGCAATGGCTTCGGCGAGCGCCTCGATGATCTGGTAGCGTTGCCCCACCGCGATTTCCTGCACCTGTGCCGCGATATCCGCATAGGACACCGATTTCTCGAGGTTATCCTCCTGTCCGGCGGGCGCAAGGTCGAGCCAGGCGTCGATCGAGACATAGAAGCGCTGGCCGAGTCGGCCCTCTTCCTCATAAACCCCGTGATAGGCGAAGACGCCGATCCGCTGGATGGAAATCCGGTCGCGGTGGGCGATAGGGGGGAACGGTGCGGGGCTATGCATGGTCAACTCCTGAGGGCGCTCTCGCGGGGCGCGAGCGCGGCAATGACGCGGGCGGCATCGCGATGCGCCGCGACGTCATGAACGCGGATCACATCAGCCCCGACAAGGAGGCCGTAGCAATCCGCTGCGAGGGTTCCGGCAAGGCGCTCGCCGACTGGACGCCCGGTGATGAGGCCGAGAAAGGACTTGCGCGAAATCCCCAGCAGCGTCGCGCAGCCGAAGGCCCTCAGACGCGGCAGCATGCGGATCGCGGCAAGGTTCTGCTCCAGCGTCTTGCCAAAGCCAATGCCGGGGTCGAGCGCAATGCGCGAGAGCGCAATCCCGGCGCGGGCCGCCAGTTCCAGTGCGCGCGTGAAGTAGCGCTCCATATCAGAGGCAATATCAAGGTCGGGGTCGATGCCGTCGCGATTGTGCATCATCACGAGTCCTGCGCCGAATTCAGCCACCGTTTCTGCCATTGCAGGATCGCGCTGAAGCGCCCAGACGTCGTTGACGATCCGTGCGCCCAGCGTAAGCGCCGAGCGGGCTGTCGCGGCCTTGTAGGTGTCGATGGAGATCATCCGCACCGGCGCTTCGGCCATCAGCGCTTCGATCACCGGGAGGACGCGGGCCGCTTCCTCTTCCTGCGTAACGATCGCAGCGCCCGGCCGGGTCGATTCGCCACCGATATCGAGGATATCCGCGCCTTCCCCTTCGAGCGCGCGGGCATGGCGGATCGCCAGATCATGATCCGAGAACTGGCCACCATCGGAAAACGAATCCGGTGTCACGTTGACGATACCCATCAGTAGCGCGCGGGGCTCCGGCGCAACCGGCCATGGTGCGGCCAGAGCGGTCGGCAAAGCGCGGGATGCAGCAGGCGGCAACATGGGGCAGGCTGGTCCTGACGGGAAACGGGTGAAATGCCCCTCGGGCGAAAGATGCCAGCGCTCCATAAAGCATGCTCTCGCAAAAGGGAAACCGGTTTTGCTGCGCCTTCGCCGACACCAAAAGAAGGTCCGGTTAACCAAATCTGGACTTCCATCAGCGAAACTGGAATCGTCTTGACAGAAAGAAGGGATCGGCGATGGCGCAAGAAGCACAGGCGGCGGTGAGCAACTCTCCCCAATCGTTGCACACATCGGCCCGTCGCTTGCGTGGTGGTCCGAGCCCTTCGGCGCGCCAGCTCGTCAAATGGATGAAAACGAGCGCGCTGCCCTTCTGGTCCACCAAGGGGTGGGACGCCAAACGCGGCGGCTTTCACGAGCGCTTCTTCTTCGACGGCACGCCGGATGATCTCGTCGAGCGGCGCACACTCGTCCAGTGGCGGCAGATCTACACACTGGCCCACGCCAGTGAACTCGGCTGGTGTGACGGCCTCAGGCTCGCCTTCAGGGGTCTTGAGCATCTTCTTGAAAAGGCCTGGGCGCCGGATGGCAAGCCCGGCTTCGTGCATATCCTTGCGCCGGATGGTTCCGTCGCAAATGCCAAGCGCGATTCCTACGATCATGCCTTTGCGATTCTTGCACTCTCCTGGCTCGCGCGCACAACAGGCGACGCGCAGGTCAGGGCGCTGCTCGATCTCGTGCTCGATTTCTGCGAGCAGAAGCTGACGGATGCCAACGGCTATCTGATCGAATCGCTGCCCGAGCAACTGCCGCGGCGCCAGAATCCGCATATGCATATGCTCGAAGCTATGATGGCGGCGGTCGAGACTGTCAGCCACCCCGAGGCCGCCTTGCGCGCCCAACGCTATCGCAAACTGCTGGAAAAGACCTTCCTTGATCGCTCGACCGGCATGTTGCTCGAGTTTTATGACAACAACTGGCGCCCGATCGTCGAGGACGAGGCTTCCGTGGTGGAGCCGGGGCACATGGCCGAATGGGTCTGGCTCATGCGCAAATACGAACGTCTGTTCGGTCAGAAGACCTCGCCGCTTGGCACCCACCTTCTGGGAGCGGCGCTGCGCGCGGCCGAACCGCAATACGGCTTCCTGATCGATGAGATCGATTCGCGCCAGCAGGTTCGTAAATCATCGCGGCGCCTCTGGCCGCAGACCGAACTCATCAAGGCGTGGCTTGCCCAATGTGAAACGGGTGCCGACCGGGCAGATCAGGCGGCGGACATGCTGATCGACAATTTAATGGCGACCTACCTCTCCGGCCCATTTCCCGGCGGCTATTATGATTGCTACACGGTGAGTGGCGGAATCGGCATTGATACGGTGCCTGCAAGCACGCTTTATCACATCTTCCTTGCGACGGCGGAGGCCGACCGGGTGATGGGGCGCTGAGGTGAACCCAGGTGTCGGGTGCCCGCCGGGCACCTGATTCCCAAAGCGTGATATCCTTTCTAAATTTTCGGGAACTTCACTGGTCGGAGTGGCATGATTCGAACCCGGATTCCTTCATTCCGATCCCGCTCCGGGCAAAGCCCGACCGCTGGATCGGGAAAATGCGCAGGTTCGATAGAATCTCGGGAACTTCACTGGTCGGAGTGGCAGGATTCGAACCTGCGACCCCCTCGTCCCGAACGAGGTGCGCTACCAGGCTGCGCTACACTCCGTAAGACCAGCGAGAGGCGGTTCTATAGATGCCCTGTTGCAATGCCGCAAGGGTGCAAGGCGAGAAAAGTTTGCTCAAGCGACGATTTCTTTTTTGCCGGACGATGCCGCAACCACTTTGCCTCGCACTTCACAAAAACGAAGGTTGATGATGGGACGCAAAATCGTTAAACGATCCCGGCGGCTGTGGATGCAGCCTATTGGGGCGTAGCCAAGTGGTAAGGCAGTGGATTTTGATTCCGCCATTCCCAGGTTCGAATCCTGGCGCCCCAGCCAAATCTCGATAAGCGATTGATTTCACTGATCATTTTTCGCCCGGCCGGGGGTAGAGAACCCCATTGATGCACAGAGCTGTCGCACATGTTTGAGACATATGAGCATGATTCCCCATGTTTTTCGGCGTGGCGCGATTTATTGTTGGCGTCGGCGTCTACCCCGCACATTTTCATTCATTACGGATCCAAACGCTTGGTTCGAGGCGCTGATCCGGGAGCGTCTTCATCCGCGACGAACGATTTCTCGGCTTTTTTCTTTCGGTCGGTTTGTTGGGGCGAGCTTCGTCGACGGTCTCGTTGATCTGCTTGGCCAAATGGCGCGCATGAATGCCGTGCTCCAGGCCTAACAAGCAGCGCGAGCGAGATTATTGCCTGCCATGGGATGGTGTGCACCATTTCTGGATGATGTCCGCTGTCGCGAGGACGGCGTTGCGATAATCGGCCAGATCAACCCATTCATCGTGCTGGCCATTCTGTGAGAGATTACCGCAAAGAGGGCCAAGGCCGAGCGTGGGGATGCCCTTCTGCACGATGGGATTGCGGATATCCGATCCGGTATGCATCGGATTGCAGACAGGTTCGGTTCCCGTCGCGGCACGGACCGCTTCTTTGGCTGTGACGAAAAAGGGATGATCCAGCCTGACTTCTGCTGCGGCGGTTCCGGTATCCCACGCCAGAAGCGGCGGATGCAGTGTTAGCCACGGATCATCCGCCACCGCCTTTGCCAGCGCAGCCTCGACGGCTGTTTTGATATCATTCAGGCCTTCGCCGGGCGGAAACGAGATCGCTGCGCCAATTTCGCACGTCAACGACATACGCGCCGAGAGGTCGGTGTCGCCGGAGGAAATCGAGCTGATCATCAGGTTGGTTGACCGGCCAACCGCCTGATGAATCAGCGGATGGAAGACGCGGCTGGACCGCTCCTCATCGAAAGCCGCCAGTGCGGACATCAAACTCTGGGCTTTGGTGATCGGGTTGATGGCGAGATGCGCAAAGCCGGTTTGAAGGGGCTCTGTTGTCGGTGGCGCCTTTCCTTCGATCCGCAGTCGGAATGTCAGCTGTCCGCAGGTCACGGCTTTGATCTCGCCGGTTCCAGCACCAGATTCAGCAGGGTGCAGATAAAGTGCGGCATCGGCGGTCAATCCGGAATGGAGTAGCGCTGAAACCCCGCGCGCCTGCCGCTTGCTCGGCGTGCTGGCCAGAATCACGTCGCCAGCCAGCATGATCCCCCTGCGATGAAGGGTCGCCATCGCATCGACCATGATCGCGACGCCAGCCCGGTCGTCGGCGACGCCCCATCCATAGATGCGTCCTTCGGAGATGAGTCCGGCGAAAGGCGCTTTGCTCCAGCGGTCCGTATCGGTGGCCGGTTCGCTGTCGGGATGGGCGAACAGGATAAGGCTTCGGCCACCACCGGTGCCGGGGAAGCGGCCGAGAACACTGACGCGTTCCTCGGTCGGCAAGAGCAAGCCGCTGGTGAATTCGTCGATCACCGGGATATCACAGGGCCGATAGGCGTGATGCTCAACGAGGCCGCCCAGCGCGCCGACGGCATCAGCAAAACAGTTCTGGACCGCTGTCTCGCCCGATTCACCCGCTGCGATCAGCGACCGTAACACAGCGATGCTACTGTCATCCATCATATCGCAATCCTTTCGGTCCTGCGCCGCAGCAGACGCAGCACGCTGAACGTCGTGTAGTCGACAGGGTCAGCGCCAAGCGCGACGTTCCTGCCCGCTACGGTCAGGTGAACCGGTCCCGGTCCTGCATCGGCGTCGATCTCGAACATGGCTTGCGTCAGGACAGGATCGGCAGCGAGTTCGGCGATCGTTTGATCCAGTCCGAGCCCGGCCAGCGCCACGCCGACAGCCACATTGATATGGCGCGGGAACAAGGCCGCAGCTTCACGCACGCTGGTGCGCAGGAAGATGGTGCGCTTCGCCACGGCGGGCAGATTGATCATGCCTTCAGCAGGCGTGCCCACCCAGCGCGCGGCGGGATAGATCGCGCGAAACGTGACGGCCCGGAGGTCGTCAAGCCGGCCGGCAGCCAGAAAATCAATCGAGCCCATCGCACCTGCCGCGATTTCCAACCGGCCGGGACCGGCTGACGCTGCCGCGAGAAGTGCCTTTTCGATCGCCGGGTCGACAAGAGCGGCAAGGGAAAGCGGGATAAGATCGATCCCGGCGCCAAGGATCAGGGTTCCGAGCGACACCAGCGTCTGGGCCGACGCGCATTCTACGGCGATCATGGGATGCGTCGCGCGGAATTCATCCCATGTTGTGCAGATATGCACCCCGTTGACGAGCTGTTGCGCCGCTTCCCGCTGTTCAGGACGCAGCAGGATCGCGACGAGCTGCGTCCTGTCGGGACTGGCAGCCAGATACCGGGCAAGGCGCTGTCCAATGCGTCCAAAGCCGATGAGGCCGATGCGCAAGGGATTGCCCGGAGCGTCAGCGGGCATCCCGGGCAAGGTCCTTGTTGTTGCCGCTGGTCATCAGATAGGCCTTGCTGTAATGGGCCTCGATGCGGCGTTGAACCATGTCCCAAACCGTTGTCATGCAAAGATAAATGATCGCGATGACGGTGAAGACCTCCAGTACCTCGAACCGTTGCTGCATTAGAACCTGACCGCGCCGGAGCAGTTCTTCCATCGAAATCACCGAGGCGATGGAGGTCGTTTTCAGCAGGCCGTTCACCGAGTTGCCCAGTGCTGGCACGATCATCCGCATCACTTGCGGCACAATCACGAGGATGAAGGCCTTCCAGCGGTTCAGCCCCAACGCCATGGCCGCGTCGCGCTGGCCGCGCGGAATGGCCTCGATCCCGCCGCGCAGAATTTCCGACAGATAAGCCGCCTCATTCAGCACGAGCCCGAGCAGGGCTGACTGGATAACAGATAACCGTACCAGTCCGAGCTGAGGCAGGCCGGTGTAGATAATGATGAGCTGGACCAGCAGCGGGGTGCCGCGGAATAGCCAGACGTGAAACCGTGCGATCCCGACGAGAACGGGATTGCCGGAAAGCCGGCATAGCACCAGCGCGAACGCCAGTGCGAGACCGAGCACCAGCGTCGCCGCTGTCAGTCCAAGCGTGACGCCCGCGCCGCCGAGCAGATAGGGATTAACGAAGTAACTCCAGAAGCCGGACCAGCTCCAAGCCTGCATGGCACAATTCCTTGTTGGGTCCGGCGACACTGTTGCGCCGCCGGACTCTCGGTCCGCCGGATGATCAGGCTGGGCCAGGCCCCATGATCGAGAATTCCTTCTCCTCAATCTTGAGGACGCCAAACTGGTCGAAGAGCTTATCGTAGTAGCCAGATCCCCTGAGGCTATTCAGGGCGCCAACCACTTCTGTTGCCAAAGTCTTGTTCGAGAAGGCGAAGGTCGCGACCTGCGGGAACAGACCGGAAATTGCGCGGGTGAAGTCTCCGCGTCCTTGCCAGTACATCGCCGTCGCGTCGATGGACGTCGCCGCGTCGACCTGCCCGGCGCGCAGCGCCTGGAATGCCTCGGCGAAGTTGTTGAAGGTGCGCACGGTCAGGCCCGGCTTGCCGGCCTTTTTGAGCATGTCATCGACTTCGCGGGTGCGGCGTTCTTCAATGCCGCCCAGTTCGACGCCCACGGCGCGCCCGGACAGATCTTCCCATTTCGCGATCTTCAGCGGGTTGCCGCGCGCAGCGAGGAAACTGATCGCCGCCCGCTCATAAGGCACCATATACATCAGCTTGGAGCGTTCTTCGGTCCAGAAGATGCCCGTGTTGATCATGTCCCAGCGCTTCGCTGCGAGGCCCGGCACCATGGCCGCGAATTCGATGCGGATGTATTCCGGCGTCAGGCCCAGAACCTTGGCGATTTCGTTGCCAAGTTCGACCCGCATGCCCTTCAGCTCGCCCTTGTCGTCAACAAACTGCAGCGGCGGCAGTGTCGGGTTGATCGACATCACCAATGTGCCCGTCTTGATGATGTTGGGCGTGGACAATTTCGCCTGCGCCTTTGCCGCGCTCGCGCCGAACAGCAGGGTCGTGGCAGCGCCGGCGAGCACGGCGCGGCGATCAAGCGTCGTCGGGAGTTTGGTCTTGTCGATTGTCATGGAGCATGCCTCATCGGGTTGAAGACGGCTGGCAAATTGCGCATACACATTGTATGCAAACTACGAACCACCCCGCAAGTGCGAAAGGCAGTAATATGTCTGAACCCAAGGTCATGACTGTGCTGGGACCTGTCGCACCCGACGCCCTTGGCGCGGTGCTGATGCACGAGCACATCCTGTGCGATCTGACCCCGCTCGCACGTCGGGGGAGCGGAGAACCGGCTGTCGAGATCACGCTCGAAAACGCCTTCGACGTGAACTATCGGCCGGGAGAGTTTTTTGGCAATCACCGGCTGGCGGACGAGGCGCTTGCTGCGCGGGAAGTCACGCTGTTTGCGCAGCAGGGCGGTGGCACGATCGTTGAGATGACGACGGCGGGGATCGCACCCGATCTGGAGGGGCTGGCGCGGATTTCGCGCGCCACGGGTGTTCATGTCATTGCCTCTGCGGGCTATTACACCGAGCCTTATCTCGACCCCGAAACGCTTTCACTGCCAGTAGAAGCGCTGACGGAAGTCATTGTCGAGGAGTTGTCGGTCGGAGCGCGCGGCACCGCTGTTCGATGCGGTATCATCGGCGAGATCGGTTGCTCCTGGCCGCTGACCCCGTTCGAGAACCGCTCATTGCAGGCTGGCGCGCGCGCCCAAAGACAGACGGGCGCTGCGATCACAGTTCATCCCGGCCGGCATCCGCAGGCGCCGCACGATATTCTGACCATTCTGGACAAGGCCGGTGCGGATATCTCCCGCGTCATCATCGACCATATGGATCGCACCTATGAAGACGACGGCGAAATCGTTGCACTGGCACGGCGTGGGTGTGTCGTGGAATTCGATTTTTTTGGCATCGAGACGTCGAAATACTGGATGGGTGTCGCTGATCTTCCGACGGACTGGATGCGTTTGCGCTGCATCCGCAGACTATTTGATGCCGGTCTGGCGGACCGCGTTGTTGTGTCACATGACATCTGTACCCGGTCACGGCTCCAAACTCTCGGGGGCCACGGCTATGGCCACCTTTTGCGCAATGTCGCACCGCTGATGATTGAACGCGGCTTTACGCAAGGCGAGATTGACCGGCTCTTGATTGAAACGCCGAGGCGTCTGCTCGCGCGCCCTCTATGACACCATCCTGATGAAACCAGAACGAATGAGTGCCTCATGACCCGGATCAAGAGCAAGAAGCCGTTTCGCGGTACCTACACCGTGATGATCACGCCGTTTGACGCCGATGGCGCCGTCAACACCAAGGCGTTGGCGGACCTGACCGAATGGCAGATCCGTCAGGGTATTCATGGGCTGATCCCGCTTGGTTCGACCGGCGAGTTCCTCTCACAATCCGATGATCAGCTCCATCAGGTTGCTGATATCGTGATCCAGCAGGCGGCGGGCCGGGTTCCCGTGTTGATAGGAACCGGCGCGGAAGATACGCGGCAGGTGGTTCGGTTGAGCCGGCGCGCGGAAAAGCTGGGCGCCGATGGCGTCATGATCATTCCGCCGTTCTATTCGACGCCGACGGATGATGAGCTTGTGCAGCATTATCGCGCCGTCGCCGAGGCCATCACCATCCCGATCATGGTCTATAACAATCCCGCGACGTCGAACGTCGATCTCAAGCCGGAACTGGTTGCGCGCATCGCCGAAATCAAGGGCTGCGACTACATCAAGGAGTCGACACTGGAAGTAACACGGGTGCGCGACATCATCCGGCTGTGCGGCGACAACATGACGGTTTTCGGCGGCATTCTGGGGTTTGAATCCTTTGTCGATGGCGCGCAGGGCTGGGTGGCTGTGGCGTCGAATGTTGCCCCCGGACCCATGGCGCGGCTGTTCGAACTGGTCGCTGATGAAGGCAAGGTCTTTGAGGCGCGTGATCTCTATCTGCACTGGCTGCCGATCATCGAAGCGGTTTTCGGGCAATATTACGTCGGTGGAACCAAAGCGCTTTTGAACCATATGGGTTTTCCTGCCGGCATTCCCCAGCCTCCGCGTCTGCCATTGCCGGCCGAGCGGGATGCCCGCATGGCTGCGCTGGTGAAGCATTTTGGGCTGAAGTTTGACCTTGGGACCGAGGCTTGATCTTGGCTGACAGGCGCCACGCGCAGCTCACCCTGACGTTTGACGGCCAGCGCTTGCAGGCGGTTGCGGGCGAAAGCATCGCCGCTACCCTGATTGCACATGGCATTCTGGCGCAGGGCGTCGGCAAGGATGGCGCGGCGCGCGGTCATTACTGCGGCATGGGCGTGTGCCACGATTGCCTCGTGACGGTCGACGGTCGCGCTGGCGTTCGCGCGTGCATGACCAAGGTGGCGGATGGGATGCAGGTGCGCGCCCAGCACACCGGCAAGGTCCGGCTTGATGAGGCGCAGGCCGATCTCGCCACTTTGCCGACTGGCCCCATGCCCATTCGCCAGACGGATGTGCTCGTGGTCGGGGCGGGGCCAGCGGGTTTGCGCGCCGCATTGGCCGCAGCGCAATCGGGTGCGCAGGTGCTGTTGATGGATGAGCGCTCCCTCGCGGGTGGACAGTATTTCAAGCAAGCCGCGAGCGCTGCTGCACCTGCGCCCGATGGGCAGATGGCGGCAGGGGCGGAACTGATTGCGGCGGTTCGCGCCAGCGGTGTTGTGCTGGAATGGGAAACGCTGGTGTTCGGTGTCGAACGCGGCGAAGCGGGGGCCTTGTTGCTATCGATTTATGCGCATGGGCAGGCGTCGATCATTCGACCACGGGCTTTGATCATCGCGACCGGTGCCTATGAGCAACCCACCGTTGTTCCCGGTTGGACCATGCCGGGCGTGATGACGCCGGGCGCCGCGCAAACACTCTGGCGCAGCTATGGGGTTGTTCCCGGTCGCCGGGTGGTACTCGCCGGCAATGGACCGCTCAACCTTCAGGTGGCGCGTGAACTGGCTGAAGCCGGGTGTGAAGTTACTGTCGTTGAGGCTGCGCCCGCGCCATGGACGAGACCGATAGCCGCCCTGCGTCTCGCTCTGGCGGACCCGGCGCTGACGCTTCAGGGCTTGCGCGATCTCGCAGCACTCAGGAAGTCCGGCGCACAGGTCCGCTTCAACGCGCGGCTGATTGCCGTCGAGGGGCAGGAAGGTTGTACCGCGGCGATGGTCAGCCAACGCGGTGTCAGCGAGCGGATCGTCTGCGACATCATCTGCGCCAGCGACGGCTTTGCACCTGCGGCCGATCTTGCGCGCCTGCTGGGATTGCCGTTCACCACGGATGTTCGCGGCGAACTTCGTATCGAACGCGGGGATGATGGCGCCACGGAGCAGCCCGACGTGTTCGTTGTGGGTGAGGCCGGTGGCTTTGGCGGCGCACATATCGCTGGCGCGATGGGGGCGCTGGCGGGTCTCGCGGCGGCAGAAAAACTGGGCTTTCAGCCTAATCCCGGAGCGGATGCCGCGCGGCGGGCGCTGGCGCGGCATCGCCGGTTTCAGCGCAACCTGTGGTCTCTTTTTGAGGCGGACGCTTCGAAATTGCCTTCAGCGGCAAACGCCTTGGCGTGCCGGTGCGAGGCCGTCTCGCGCGCAACCTTGGCCGACACCGTCACACGATTTGGCGTTCGGGACGCCAGTGCGCTCAAACGCCTGACGCGCGCGGGAATGGGGAGATGCCAGGGGCGCTATTGTGCGCAGTCCTTGCGAACGCTTACAGGCGCACCAGCACAGGAGCGTGCACTTCCCGCGCCGCAAATACCGGTGAGGCCTGTGCCGCTTGCCGCGCTCGCGATTGAAAAGGCGGAATGGGGCGGTCATCGCCGCGCCAACCTGCCGGCATGGACATCGCCTGAGGCAGAAGCGTTGCCCGTCAAACAGGCGCAGACCGTGATTATCGGGGCGGGTGTGGCAGGACTGAGCACGGCGCTGTTTCTAGCCCGCGCCGGGCACGATGTGGTGGTGCTGGATCGCAATGCGGTCAACAGCGGCGCATCCGGCGGCAATGCCGGAAGCCTGCACGCGCAACTGCTGTCGTTCGATCACGGCTCCAAGGCCGAAGCGGGCGGCGGTCCGGCGGCACGAACGCTCCCTCTCCAGCTAGCCTCGATCGCCCTGTGGCGTACGCTGGAACAAGAACTGGCGGCGGATTTCGAGATTTCGATCTCAGGCGGTCTGATGGTGGCCGAGAGCGAGGCGCATTTACGCTTCATCGAGGCCAAAACGGCGGTGGAGCGCGCGCAAGGTATCGATTGCTCGGTTATTTCGCGCGCCGATCTGCGGCGGCTCGAACCGGCGCTGGACGAGCGGTTTGTCGGCGCGGCCTTCTGCCCGCAGGAAGGCAAGATCAATCCGCTGGTGGCGACGCAAGGGCTCTATACCGCTGCGCTGGCGGCTGGCGCGCGGGTCTTCACGGGCGCGCAGGTGATCGCCCTTGAGCGAGCTGGGGCGGGATTCCGCCTTGTGACCAACCGGGGTGATCTTGTCGCCGGCCGTCTGGTGAATGCGGCGGGCGGTTTTGCGTCCCGCATCGGCGCGATGCTCAATCTGGCCGTGCCGGTGTTTGGCGCGCCGTTGCAGATGATCGTCACCGAACCTGCCGAGCCGCTGATCTCCCGGCTGGTCGCTCACGCCGACCGACACCTGACGTTGAAGCAGGCAGCCAACGGCAATTTCATCATCGGTGGGGGGTGGACTGCCGGGCTTGATCCGATCCATGGCCATCCGCGACCGCAGCTCGCCAGCATCGAGGGTAATCTCTGGGTCGCCCAGCATGTGGTGCCGGCGCTGCGCCGTCTCCATGTGCTCCGGAGTTGGGCGGCGATGAACATCAATATCGATGGCGCTCCGATCCTCGGCGAACATCCCACCGCGCCCGGTTTCTTTAATTGCGTGACGTCGAACGGTTACACGCTCGGCCCATTGATGGGACAAATGACGGCGGCGTTGGTCAACGGAGACGATCCCGGCCGAGACTTATCGCCGTTCCTGATCGAGCGATTTGGCTGAAGCTGGCGCGGAGAACCGCATATCGCTGCGCTCCATGACCCGCGACTGGATAGCCTGGATCAGAGGCCGAACAGCGCGACAGGATTTGTCGTGTTCATGCGGCGGATATCGCTCTCCGAAAAGCCCGCGGCTTCCAGCAGCACCATGAACTGGCGGAACGATTCCACCGGCGGGGCCAGCAGGAACACCCCCGCGTCACCCGAAACGATCGCCCGATCGCCCGCCGCGCGAATGCGCGGCGCCATGTCGTCAATCGTCATGCCCGCCGCCTTGTGCTTTTCGCGGTCGACATGGGTCAGGCCAACCTGCGTCGCGTGGCTGAGCTGGAAGAACGAGAATTCACAATACCCGCCGAGCGCGACAATCTCGCGGATGGAATCCTCGGCATAGGCACCAGCATGGGTTCGCAGACGCGTCACCCCCTTCCGTTTGGCCTCCTCGGCAAGCGCAACGGCTTCCGGCCCGTCGACATGCCCGCAATCGAAAACGATGTCGCGCTCGGCGCAGAGCGCCATAATCGCGGGGACAGGGTCCGGCACCTTGCCGCTGGATGGCACAGAAAAGGTCGTTTCCAGAAAGGCCGGGCTGCGACCCTCGGCCAAGGCTACCGCGCGGGTGTGATGCGTTGGCAGCGAAATGAAACGCGCACCGGTTCCGGGGCCATAGCCATAGTCGACTGCGTTTCTGGCCGCTTCATAGCTGACCCCGCCTGCTGTCGGCTGCATGATCAGCCCGCCAAAGACCGCGACGCCGAGTTGACCGAGTTCGGCCATTGCAAGCGCCGCATAGCCCGAAGAGTTCTGAAAATTGTCCATGAGGCCGACGGCGCGCATGCCCGCGGCAGCGGCTTGCCGCACCGATTCCAGCACAGAAACGCTGCGACCGTTGAGATGAGGGCAGCTGTGCACATGGCAATCCACCGCGCCTTTGAGAAGCTGCATTCCGTACATGGCCATTCTCCGGTCGTTTAGTGACGCAGGATGCGCCTGACGAATTCCGCACAGCGTTCGGTCTGAGGGGCGTCGAAAATCTGGGCGGGTGGCCCGACTTCGACGATCCGCCCATCGGCCATGAAAACGACCTTGGTCGCCACTTCGCGCACGAAGGCCATCTCGTGGCTGACGATCAGCATCGTCATGCCCTCCGAGGCGAGCGTTCGGATGGTATCGAGCACTTCGGCTACAAGCTCGGGATCGAGCGCAGAGGTCACCTCGTCGAGCAGCAGGATCTCGGGCTTCAGGGCCAGCGCACGCGCAATCGCCACACGCTGTTGCTGACCACCGGACATCTCATCCGGATAAGCGTCGATGCGATGCGAGAGACCGACTTTTTCCAGCAGCGCTCGGGCCTCACGCTCGACTTCGGCGGCATTGCGCTTCTTCACGATGGTGGGTGCGATGGTCACGTTGCGCAGCGCCGTCATGTTCTGGAAAAGGTTGTACTGCTGGAACACGATAGCGAAGCGGTCCCTCACCTTCCGCAGCGCGGCTGCGCTGGTGTAATTCACAACCTCGCCAGCGATCTCGACCCTGCCGGAGCGCGGTTTGAGGAGGCCCGTCAGCACACGCAACAGGGTGCTTTTTCCCGAGCCGGACGGCCCGATGATCGCGACAATTTCGCCGCGCTCTACGGAAAGATCGACATCCCGGAGGATGGGTGTCGCGCCATAATCGGCGTTGAGGTTATCGATTGCGAGATGGGGCAAGCCGCTTCTCCAGGGAGGTCGCGAAAAGATTGAGTGGGTAGCAAAGGCAGAAATAGAGAACGAGGATGGTCCCGAAGCAGAGTGCAGCGGAAAATCCCTTCTGGTTGAGGATCTTGGCGGCATAGGTGAGTTCGAGAACGCCGATCTGCGAGGCGATTGAGGTCGCCTTCACCAGCCCCACCGAATAGGTCATCGACGGCGGGATGATGACGCGCCAGGATTGCGGCAACACCACGCGGCGCAGGGCCGTCAGCCCGCCCATGTTCATCGCCTCGGCGGCATCCCACTGGTTGGGATGTATGGATTCGAGGCCCGCCCGCACATTCTCCGCCGAAAAGGCCGAAGCAGAGAGCGCCACGGTAGTTGCGGCCACCGTGAACATCGTCACATCCGCGCCTGCAAGCTGGAACGCGAAGAACACCACCATCAGCAGAACGAGGAAGGGGATGCGCCGGAACAGCTCGACATAGAGCAGCGCGAACCAGCGCAGCGGGGCAAAAGAGACAATGCGGGGATGACGCATGACCGCAAGGCCCGCGCCCAGCACGAAACCGATCCCGCAGCCGGCAAACGACAGCAGGATTGTGAAAAGGAACGCTTTTCCAAGATAGATGAGATTGTAATAGGAGTAGAAGCGTCCGGCTTCCTCGATCAGGGCGGCCATCAGAACGGGCTCCTCTTGATCCGGAAGAAGTAGCGGCCGACGGCGTAGAGGGCCGCACTCGCGATCAGTGTCAGCACGACATAATAGAGCGCGGCGATGGAAAAGATCTCAAGCGAGCGGAAGGTCTGCGCGTTGATGTTGTAGGTGCGCCCGGTGAGTTCCTCAACGCCGAAAATCGCGGCGATGGAGGTGGTCATAGTCAGGATGATGTACTGGTTCGAAAGCGGCGGAAACAGCACCTTCAGGATATGCGGCAGCACGACGTAGCGGATGGATTGCACCCGCGTGAACCCGAGCGTTTCGGCGGCCTCAACCTCGGCCTGACGGATTGAATTGAAGCCTGCCCGCTGGATCTCCGTGAGATAAGCGCCTGCGTTGAGCGACATTCCGAGCACAACCGCCTGAAAGGAGCCCAGAAGGATGCCCCAATCCGGCAAGGCAAAATACAGGAAGAAGATCTGCACCAGCAGCGGGGTGTTGAGGAAGAACACCACGTAGGCGCGGATCGGCCAGCGCGCCCAGCGTGGCCCGTAATGGAGCGTCGACGCGCATCCGAGCCCAATGGCCCAGCCGAGAACGAAGGCAATCGCCGCGAGTTGCAGCGCCAGCCAGGCCCCACCGGCGAGATAGCCGAGGTAGGGTGTCACCTGTCCGAATTGAAGCGTGTAGGACATCTCAGGCCAGTCCGATTCTGTGACGCATCATGATGGCGAACCGGCATTCTGGACTTGGATCAGCGCACGCTCCAGCCTGCGGTATTCCTCCACCGGCAAGGGGGCAAAAGGCGGGCGTACCGTATCGCATTCGAGGTGCCCGAGGATTTTCAGACAGGCTTTGAGCCGTGGCGTCGCCCGCCCGCCCGGTGCCTGCCGATAAATCGCGCCCGCCAGCGGATAGATCACATCATGCCAATGCCGTGCCGCCGCCCAGTCGCCCGCTTGTGCCGCACGCCAGAGCGCAACAACTGGTGCGGGTGTCACCGCAGCAAGGCTGACCTGACTGCCTTCCGAGCCGATGAGATAGCTGGTCAGAAGGTGCTCATCGCCGGAACCAAGCACGGCAAGTTCAGGCCGGAGCGCCTTGGCCACGCGGCGGTTCTCGTCATAGGTCGCGACCTCCCAGCTCCCTTCCTTGATTCCGGCAACGCGGGGCAGGGCGACGAGGCGTGCGAGAATATCCGTGGAATAGGGCATGGTGCCGGCGCGCACGGGCGCCTGATAGAGCATCAGCGGCAAGCCACAGCCAGCCATCACGTGCTGGTGATGGAGGAAAGCGGAATCCTCATCCTGAAACAGACCCCAGGCGTTGGGCGGGAAGAGCAGGATCGCATCCGCACCCGCCGCTTCGGCATCCGCCGCATGCACGGCAGCGTCGAGGCTTGATTCTGCATTCACGCCACTCGTCAGAAAGGCATTCGGTCCCAGAACCGAGCGACAGATCTCGATCACGCGCCGCTTTTCCTCGCGCGAAAGCAGAAAATTCTCGCCCGCATGTCCGTTGATCAGTAGCCCCTCGATGCCATCGGCGGTACCGACCATGCCGACATGCGCAGCAAGAGCGGCCTCGTCGACGCTGAAATCTGGTCGCATCGGGCAGATGGTCGCAGCATGAATGCCGGTGAGACGCCGGATGGCGGCCTCTACGCGCGAATGGGGGCTCGGTGCTTCAGAGAGAGTGCGGGGTTTCATCGGCGCCTGCCAGCTCAGGATGGGTGGAAAGGGGGCGTGTGGCTTGCGCCGCGTCTTGTGGCGCGAGCAGGCGGTCAATGGGAAACAGGGGATCGATCGGTTCGCGTTCCAGGATGCGATCCGCGAGCAATTTCGCGATGTAGGGACCGCTGGTGTAGCCGGAATGGACGCTGCCGCAGATATAGGCGTCGGGAATGCCGGGGATCGGCCCGGCAGCAGGCAACGCATCGCGCGTTTCAGCCTCAAGGCCTGCCCAGGCACGCGCAAGCCGGGCTTCCTTCAGGGCTGGAATGGCATGGCAGGCTAGCCGCATGTTGCCGACGAGGTTCTCCGGCAGGAGTTCAACGCCGCCCCGCTTGCGGTCCCCAACGCCCTGCCAGCCGCCACCGATGACCACGGTGCCGTGCGGATATTGTTTGAGCGACAGAAGGCCGCTCGCAATCCCAACCACCGTCCGCATCACTGGCCGGATACGCTCTGTGACGGCGAGCTGATTGATCAGGACCTTGATCGGCAGATGCAGCCCGAACCAGGCCATCATGTCTTCGAGCCAGACGCCGCCCGCCAGAACCAGACGTTTGACCGGGACAGTCTCTTGCGCAGTGGCCACGCCGAAGCCCTGTTCCTCGCGCGAAATCCCGCTCACCGGCGTCTGTTCCCTGAGGTCGACTCCGGCTTCAAGCAAGGCACGGCGGAAGGCGAGGCCGGTCAGATAGGCATTGGCATAGCCGTCGACCTTGCAATGCCCGGCGCAGAGCACCTTCTCTGAGAGGCCCGGCTCGACCGCCATGGCCTCGGAAGGCGAGATGATCGAAATCGGTGCGCCAGCCTCGCGGCGCTTGCCCGCCCGGAAGGTCAGAAGCTCGGCCTCGCGCTCAGTGAAGGCGAGCGAGAGCCCGTCGCACACAACAACGCCGACATCATGCCCGAGCCATTCGCGCGCCGAGGCCCACATCGCATGGGCTTGGAGCGCGTAGGGGATGAGCGCCACCCGCGTCATCTGCATCGTCAGCGTACCGGCATTGACGCCGGATGCCTCACGGCACAGGCTTCCGCGCTCGAACAGCACCGTTTTCAACCCGGCGCGGGCACAGAACAGCGCGACCGTTGCGCCGTGGACCCCTCCGCCGACAATGCCGAGATCATAAGCCGGTTTCATAGCGGAGCGGGCTCCGGCACTGGAATATCGGAATAGTCAAACTCGCCGAGCAGCATCGAAAGCGGCACCGGGCGTAGCGGCGGTCGACCGGTCCAGTATCCGGCCGCTTCGCGCGAACCGGCATGAAGGGCAACAAGGCCCGCGACCGTATCGCCGCACATCCGCCCCTGGCAGGGGCCCATGCCGCACCGGGAGAAATGCTTGAGCTGGTTGACCTCGCTCGCGCCAGCCGCAATCGCCGCTTCGATTTCGCTGCGGCGGATATCCTCGCAGCGACAGACGACGGTATCGGGCGCGATATCCTCGATCATGGCAGGGCGAGGGCGCATCAGATCGCGCGCGGCACCGGAGAACGCCAGCGTCTTTCGAAAGGCGGCCAGTGTCACTTCCGAAAGGATTTCAAAACGCGCAGAATCCAGCGCGCCCGAATCGCGTGCGGCAGCCAGTCCAGCCAACCTGCCGGTGATGGCGGCCGGCAAGGCGCCAGCGATTTCTGCCCCGTCGCCTGCGGCGTAAAGCCCTTCGACGGAACAGCGCCCAAATGTGTCGCGCACCGGGATCCAGCCGCCCGAAGCCGCGCTGAACGCCAGCTTGGAGCGCAGCAAGCGAGGAATTTCTGCGCCCGGCACCAACCCATGCCCGACAGCCAGCGAATCGACCTCGAAGGTGCGCTCAGGTCCGCCGCTCAGGCGGCCGTTACCATCGACCGGTGAAGCCGTCACCGATGCTACGGCGTTCTCGCCTTCAGCACGGACGATGGTATGGCGAAACAGCACTGGCACGCGCGCCATGCCGATCGCCAGAAACCAGTTGATCCCCTGTTTGAGCAAGGCGGGGCGCGAAGCAAGACCGGGAAGGGCCTTCAACCAATCGGCACGGCTTGAAAGGTCGACGATCGCTGCAACTTCCCCACCACCGGCGATGATCTTGGCCGCCACAGCGGCCAACAGGGGGCCGCAGCCTGCAACCAGCGTCCGGCGGCCGGGCACCATGCCCTGCGATTTCATCAGGATCGTCGCCCCGGCGAGGCCGATCACGCCAGGCAAGGTCCAGCCGGGGAAGGGGACGATCCGCTCATGCGCACCTGTCGCTGCGACGAGACGCGGCGCTTCAAAGCTCTCGCATCCTGCAGTGGAGGCCGTATCAATCCGGTAGCGCCCGGAAATCGACCAGACCCGCGCACCACCCTTCCACGTCACCGAAGAGGCCGCGATCGCCTCGCGCAAAGCCTGCCCGGCCCTTTCATCCGGCCCCAGAGCGCCATCGGAATGGGACAATCCAGCCGGCATGGCCCTGTAGACCTGCCCACCCGGAGCCGCCGATTCGTCAATCAGGACAACGCGCAGTCCCGCTTCGCTTGCGGCCAGCGCTGCCGCACCGCCAGCAGGGCCAGCACCGATCACGACAAGATCGAAGGGTAAAACCAGAGGCAAAGCCATATCAGACCGATCCGCGTAACGTGACGGTCATGCCATCGTGGACCGGGACAAGGCAGGCCTGTTGCACTGTGCCATCCACGATGATTGCACATTCCTGACACACGCCCATGAAGCAGAATGCGCCCCGAACGCCGCCCTCACGCGGGCTTTTCCGGAGCTGAACGATATTCGCCGCCAGCAAGGCTGCAGCCAGCGATTCGCCACCAAAAGCCTCAACAGGAGAACCGTCGACAACAATCGAAACTGGCGCTCCGCGTCCTATCCCCGCCATGCGCTGAGCCGTCATGGGTGGTCATCCGGGCTTGCGAAAAAATAGCCGCTGGTCAGGCTGTTTCTGGCGCATGAATGGGCTTCAGCCTGCTCGGCGTGACCGATTCCGGTCCTTGCTGCGCTGAATTGGCTCACTGGGATGAAAGCACGGAGCATGACGCGATTCCGGGGCCTAGCATTTTGTTGTCAGAGGTTTTCAGAGAGGTGCATTTCTCTCTGATGGCTGCTTTACAAGGGAGTACGTTTGTATACATTTCATAGACCGTTCGTACAAATTGTCTATCCGGATGTTGCGGTTCTCCGCATCCTTCGGCCGCCCTCCCGAATAGCAGAGGTTTATCATGCTCCGGAAAGCAGCACTCGGCCTTCTCACAGCCTTCACAATCGCGGCGTCGATGACCCCGCTCCCCTCCATCGCCCGCACACTCGATGAGGTGCTCAAATCAGGAACGCTGAAGGTTGGTGTCAACCCGACGTTGCCGCCTTTGGCAAAATTCGACGAAAAGAACGAAATTGTCGGCTTTGACGTCGATTTTGCTACCGAGATCGCCAAGATGCTCGGCGTTAAGGTCGAGATTGTGCAGGTTGGCTCGCCAGATCGCATTCCGTTTGTCGCTTCCGGCAAGATCGATCTGGTCATGGGGGCCATGACGCGAAACCCCGAACGGGCGAAGGTGATCGACTTTACCGTGCCGGTTCATACCGAAGTCTTTGGCGTGCTGACCACAGAAGCCAAGCCGTACAAGAGTTGGAAAGAGCTCGATGCGCCCGGCGTCAATCTCGTTCAGGTGCGTGGCACCACTCCGGTGAAGTTCATTGAAGACAATCTCAAGCAGGCCAAGGTGACGCTGCTCGATAATTACCCCGATGCCGTACGGGCGTTGGCGCAAGGGCGCGGCGACGCCATGATCGACGTGATCGATTTCGTCGGCGAGCATATGAACCGCCACAAGGACGTGAAGTGGAAAGTCGTCGAAACGCCGGTTGACGTTTATTACTGCAGCTTCGGCGTGGCCAAGAATTCAACGGGCCTCAAGGATTGGCTGAATGTCGCGATTTTCGAGATGCATCGCCGCGGCAAGACCGATGCGATGTGGGAGAAATGGTTTGGCATCAAGATGATCAACCCGACCGGCTTCACGCCCTACTTCTGATTGACTCTTTGCCGCTCATCATTGAGGCAACAATCTCTTGCAACCGTGGCCATTGCAGCCACGGTTGTTTTTTGTCATCGGCAGACATGAAAGCAGCGGCACCTTGAGTTCGGAAACTTCCGTGTCGCAGCCCATGCCGCCGCCGGTTCCCGCGCGCCGGGCGATTGTTTCAGGCGCGCTGCTGATGATCGGCGCGACGCTTTGTTTCGTCCTGCTTGATTCAATCCTGAAGGTGCTTTCCCGCACGCATGACGTGCTGTTTCTTGTCTGGGGTCGCAACGGCTTTCAGCTCGCCTATCTCATCCTGCTGATGCCTCTGCTGGGGGCCCGGCGCATGATCACGACGCGTCATCCCGTGGTCCATGTCTTTCGGGGCGTTCTGCTCATCACCACGACGCTCTCGATCGTTTTCGCTCTCAAGACGATCCCGCTGGCTCAAGCCTATTCCATCGGATTTTCTGCCCCGCTGATTGCAACCGTTCTGGCAGCGATCTTTCTGCGTGAACGTCCCTCCTTGCAGCGCTGGGTGCTCATCATCATCGGGTTTGTCGGGGTGCTTGTCGCGCTTCAGCCGGGTGCGCCGAACGCCGGGGCGCATCTGATTTTCCCATTGATGCTGGCCATTTCGAACGGTGCCTTCCATGTTCTGTCGCGATCCATCGCGCAGGAAGAAGATCCGCTGGCGATGAACTTTTTTGTCGCGCTCACGGCAACGCTGATCTCGTCGCTCTCCTTGCCCTGGACATGGTCGACCATGCGGCTGGATGAATGGGGCATGCTCGCGCTTGCCAGCGTTTTCGGCACGCTGGCCCACCTGATGCTGGCCCTGGCGTTCCGGCTGGCACCGACAGCTGTCGTGTCGCCCATGATCTATTTCCAGATCGTTTCTGCGTCGGCGGTCGGCTATCTGGCCTTTGGCGAAGTTCCGACCACAGCGACCCTACTCGGCGCTGTCATTGTTATCGTGAGCGGAATCGCACTGATCCGCTCCAAGACCTGAACTCATAAAAAGGGCCTGAACTCAGGAAATCTTGTCCAGCGCGAAGCGTGTCAGGCTCCGGATATGGACGCTGACAGCTTTGCGAGCCGCCTTGGCATCTTCGGATTCGAACGCGGCAACAATATCGAGATGCTCAAGGGAATCCGGCTCAACCCGATCTGACAGGCGGGCAATTTCGAAAAGGCGTGTGGTCACGCGCAAGGATCGGATCATCTGGCCCATGACCGCGTTGCCGCAGCCGTCGATGTAGAGCCCGTGGACGTTATCATCAGAGCGCCAATGGGCATCCGTATGGTAGCTCGTCGCGGCCATCAATTCCTCGATCTCCCGACGCACCGCTCGGAGACGCTCCCTCGGGATATGGCTCGTCGCCAGCGCAGCGGCCTCCCCTTCGAGGATTTCCCGGACCTTGAGGCTTTGAAGATATTCCGCGAGATCGACATTGCGGCACATGAAGGAACGATTGCCTGCCTTGACGACAAGCCCTTCACCCTCAAGTCGCTGAAGGGCTTCCCGCAAAGGTGTTCGAGAAATGCCGAGCAATTCAGCCAGCCGTGCTTCGACAATCAACTCTCCGCCGCGCAGACGACGGGTCACGATCATTTCCGTTACGGCGCGATAGGCCAAATTCGAGAGATTATAGCCTCCCGGCGTGTCGACCGTGTCCGTCAGGCTCATGGGAATTATTTCAGTCATCAATGCCAAATTGGGCGCAAATGAAGGATGCCATGTCGTCCAGTGTGCGCCCGGCAGTCACGCGGAACAAGCCCAAAAAAGCCGCTCCAACAGCATCCAGTTCGTTTGGACGAATATCCCACCGCTCAAGATTGTCAATCGACGGGGTACTGATGCCAGATTTTATCCGTGTTTGTTTAACCGCTGCTTTTGGTGTCCCCACCCGGCAGTATCAGAGGGCATTCCGCTTGCTGAACAGGATTAAACCGGATCGCTTGGATGTCCTCTAACCGACAGCTTGGGTCCCAGCGAGAAGGATCCTGCCGCGGCGGCTTTGACGTAGGTTAATAGTGACTGGCGTATTCCTGCCCTTTCGTCTGTCGCCATCGATCTCGATACGATTGTGATGATACGGCCACCGCCTTGTCGATGTGTGGCCGGATTCAGACGTGGATGTTTTCCGGGGACGCCAAGTTCAATGCTGATCGACAATGCGTCGCAGACCGATCGCGCGATCGCAGATGATCAGGAAGATCAGCACGAGCCCGATCAGCAGGCTCGAAATCGCGGCAATGGTCGGGTCCGGCTGTTCCTCAGCGAGATTGAGCATCATGATGGGCAGTGTTTTCGTCCAGGCGTCGGTGAAGAAAATCGACACCGCGTAGTTATCCATCGAGGCGAGAAATGCGAAAATCCCGGAGGTGATGAACGCTGGTGCAAGGGCGGGAATCAGAACCCGGATATAGGCTTGCATCGGCGAGCAGCCTAGCGTCCGTGCGGCCTCAACCAGCGTGAAATCGAACAGCAGCAGCGAGGAATAGATCGTACGCACGGCGTAGGGCAGGGTCACGATCATGTGGGCGAGCAGCAGGCTCGTCCAGACATCGCGCAGTCCGGCAAAGCGGAAGGCCTGTAGAAGGGCGATGCCAATCACGAGCCCCGGCAGCATCAGAGGCGAGGTCAGGAACGTGCCGATTGCGGTGCGGCCTGGAAAGCGGCCGCGCACCAGTGCGATCGACGCCAGCCCGCCGATGACAATCGAGCTGAAGGTCGAAAGAGCTGCGATCTCGACAGAAACCAGAAGTGTCGAGCCAAGGCCGCGCACACTGGTGAGGCGCTGATACCAGCGCACTGACCAGCTCGGCGGTGGCAGGGTAAAAAGTGACGAAGAGCCAAAGGAGGTCAGGATCGTGACGACCAGCGGCGTTGCGAGAAACACAACGACCAGCGTCGCGACAAGGCAGGTGACAAACGTCCAGATCCGCTCGGTCGCCGTCATGTCTGCACCTCCCGGCGACGGACGAGCCATGCCGTGAGCATGACAATCGCGATGGTGAGGAACAGCAGGATTGTTGCGGTTGTCGAGCCGAGTCTTTCGTTGCGCATCAGCAGGAAAGCCCGCGCGGTCAAGGTCGGCAGGGTCTGGTAGCGATCACCGATCAGCAGGCTCGGGATGACGTACATCGAGGTCGCGAGCGAAAAGACGATGGAGCAGCCGGAAATAATCCCCGACGCGGCAAGCGGCAGCGACAGGCGGAAAAACCGATAGACCGGCGGCGCGCCCAAGGTCGCTGCGGCATGTTGCAGGCTCGGGTCGATCAGTTTGAGCACCGAATAGATCGGAAGGATCATGAATGGCAGGAAGATATTGGCTGCGCCCAGAACGAGCCCTGTTTCGGTGAAAAGCAGAAGCTTTGGCTCATCCCAGACGCCGGTTGCCATCAGAAGCGAGGCCACGATGCCATCGCGCCGGAGAACGATCTGCCAGGCGAAAGCTTTGACGATGACACCCACGGACAGCGGCAAGATGATCGCCACCAGCATGATCGCCTGCACGAAGCCTTTTGACCATGAAAGCGCCAGCGCCGTTGGATAGCCGATCACGAGACAGACCAAGGTGGTCAGCGCTGCCGTTCGCAGCGTATTGAAGATGACGCGCCAGTTGAACCCATCCGACAGGAAGTCGATGTAAGGCGTGACGCTGAGGCCGCTCGGCCCGAAAAAACTGCGTCCGATCAGCACCATTACCGGAATCGCAAAGACGATGACCATGTAGACCAGCGCGGGCAGCGCCAGCAGCGCGACACGGTCGGGCGTTCTGTCACTCATTCCTGCGCTCCGGGGAAGACGAGGGTATCTTCCAGCGACCAATGCAGATGGACATTGGCGCCGACAGCCATGCCCTCGGGAATGCGGCCTGCCTCAACCAGCAGATGGGAATCACCCTGATTTTCGAACAGCAGATGATATTTCGATCCCTGGAATATGATGTCGGTGAGGCGTGCCGAGAGCACGTTGACCGATGGCGGCGTCTCCTGTGCCATGCTCATCGAAATCCGCTCCGGGCGGATCGCGACAGTCACGGGCGAGCCTGGAATATAGCCCGACTGCGCATGCAGGGTGCCGAACGCGGTTTCAATCGCCAGCAAGCCATCAGTGGTCTTCGCCGTCGTTCCCGCGATCCGCGTGGAATGGCCGACGAAATCCAGCACGAAGCGGGAGGCCGGCTTCTGATAGATCAGACCGGGCGCGGCGAACTGCTCAATCGCGCCCTTGTTCATGACCGCAATGCGATCCGACATCACCAAGGCTTCTTCCTGATCGTGTGTGACAAGCACGGTGGTGATGCCAACTTCCCGAAGAA
The DNA here is from genome assembly GCA_002256205.1 of Rhizobiales bacterium PAR1. Classification (GTDB taxonomy): domain Bacteria; phylum Pseudomonadota; class Alphaproteobacteria; order Rhizobiales; family Beijerinckiaceae; genus Rhabdaerophilum. Next base: position 11,289 of record NKIW01000004.1, on the reverse strand, counting down.
TGCGCTTGAGCTCGATCTGCATCAGCTCGCGCAATTTCCGGTCCAGCGCCGAGAACGGCTCATCGAGGAGCAGCAACTTGGGCGAAACGGCAAGGGCGCGTGCGACCGCGACGCGTTGCTGCTGGCCACCGGAAAGCCCCCGGATAGGCCGATCCGCCATCGAGGTCAGCTGCACGAGATCGAGATACTTGGCGACAGTCGCGCGAATATCCCCGGCCGAAATCTGCTGCGCCTTCAGCCCGAACGCGACATTCTGGGCAACCGTCAGGTGGGGAAACAGGGCGTAGTTCTGAAACACGACCCCGACGCCGCGCATATGCGTCGGGAGTCCGGTGATGTCAGCGCCCGAGAGTTTGACCGTGCCACGATCCGCCGAGAGCAAGCCTGCGACGATCCGGAGCAGCGTTGTTTTTCCGCAGCCGGAAGGGCCGAGCAGCGAAATGAATTCGCCGTTCTCGACCGCGAGATCGACACCCGAAAGAACGGTCGTCGATCCAAACGCTTTCTCGGCACCGGCAACTTCAAGGACGCTGTTTTGCATGCAAAATCACTCGCGGTGGATCAGCCGGACCATCTGGTTTTCATGCCCAAAGGCGAGACATCACAGCGAGAGTTCACGATCCCAGCGCGCGACCCAGCTCGCCCGGTTCTTCGAGACGTTCGCCCAGTCAACGGGATGGATGATCAGATTTTCCAAGCCCGCAGGTGCCGCGACCGTTTTGTTGACCGGCAGCGCAAAAGTCGCGGCGGAAATCTTGCTCTGCAATTCCGCGCTGATCAGCATATCGATATAGGCCGCTGCGAGCTCCGGCTGAGGGCCACCCTTCACCAGCGCGATGCCCGACGGCATGGAGAAGGTCCCTTCCTTGGGCGCGGCCAATTCGACCGGGGCGCCGCGCGATTTTCTCGCCATGGCGACCGAGGAAATCGCGCCCGCGACGAGGTAGGCCTCGCCTTGTTCCAGCAGATTGTAGGCCTGTGCTTCCTGCGTATAGGACATCAGCACATTCGGTTTCATCTCGACGAGCTTGGCAAACGCGGAATCAATGTCCTTCTGCGCTTCGCTCATTGGCTTGCCCGTTTTGAGGTAGGAGGCGATGAACAGCGCGAGGACGCCTTCGGTGTTCTGGAGCGACGGCAGGATGACGCGGCTCTTGAATTTCTGGTCGAAAACCTCGGCCCAGCTTCCCGGTGGCGTCGTCACCTTCGCGGTATTGTAGGCGATCCCGACCCAGGGCTGGAGATAGTTGACCCACATCCCGTCCATATGGGTGAGATTAGGCTTCAGGAGCGCCGCATTCGGTACCCGCGCCGTGGTGATCGGATCGAGCAGGCCCTCGGCGACAGCGGTGATCATCACCGGATCGTCCATCTGAACGACCGAGAGATATTGCTTGTCCTTGTTTTTCTGCATCTTTTCGAGGTTCACGAGTGAGCGTGTGCCTTCGAAAATGACCTTGACGTTGTGCTTTTTCTCGAAAGCCGGGATCATGATTTCCTCGGACCACGACTTCTGGCTCGAAGCGGCGCCAACCACCAGTTCGCGGGTCTGGGCGCGCAGAATGCTGGGTGCCGCAAGCGCCGAGGCAAGGGCCGTCGCGCCGACGACAAAATTGCGACGATCAAGAGAAAGGGGGCGGGAATTTTCCATGACAGCTCCGAGCCAGTAACCTGAAAGGTCCGGCATGCCGGACGGCCTCAAGGTTTCTGCAAGCACTGTGCCACGGTGTGATGGGCATTCAGGGCCAAAAGCTGAGGCTATGCCAGTCCTGAATGCCGATAAAGCAGGCACTTTGCCTGTTTATGCAGTCGCCTCCAGCGGCGCGCGCGGGCGCCAATCCGGCAAGCGGCAATGCCGGCGCCACGCATGCGCAATCTCATCGCGCCGCGCAAACCAGACGCCCGGCCGCGACCGGGCATGATCGAGAAACTGTTCCAGTCCCTTGATGCGCGCGGCTTTGCCGATGATCCGGAGGTGCAGACCAACCGACATCATTCGCGGGGTCTCGCCACCTTCGGCATAAAGACGGTCAAAGGCATCGATGCAGTAGCGAGAGAAATCCTCGGCAAAGACGAAGCCGCCGTTGCGCTGGAAGCGCATGTCGTTGCTGTCGAACGCGTAGGGCAGCACCACATGATCCTGTCCTGCCTCCTTCACCACATAGGGCGCATCGTCGTCATAGGCGTTGGAATCGTAGAGAAAGCCGCCTTCCTCCAGCAAAAGGCGGCGCGTATGGATTGATGTCGCCGAGCGCGTGTGCCAGCCCGTGGGGCGTACGCCGCAGGCCTGTTCGATTGCGGCAACGCTCCGGGCGATTACCGCGCGCTCATGCGCTTCTTCCATGCCCGCATGACGCTCCCAGCGCCAGCCATGGCATGAAATCTCGTGGCCTAGCGCCAAGGCTTCCTTGGCGAGCCAAGGGGATTTTTCGATGGCGCGACCGCAGGCATTGAGCGTTGCGACAACACCCCGTTCGGCGAGGCAATCCCGAATGCGTGGCCAGCCCCTGTGCAAACCGTACTGGAAATGGCTTTCCATGCAGAGATCGCGCGTCCCGATCACCTCTTCCACGGCTTCATAGACGCTCTCGTTGCGTTCATCGCCGTCGGCCAGCGAGAGCTCCGCGCCTTCCTCGACGTTGACAACGACAGATACCGCGAGGCGCGCGCCATCTGGCCAGGGGGAGGCTTGCGACCGTGCCGGCTCGCTCGATGCCGGTTGATCCGCCTGAGTACTTGCCGGCATCGTGAACTCCAAAATCTCGCCCAGAACCAGAAAAAGGCAGGATCAGTCCAAGATCCCGTTCAGTCCGGCGCTTCGCATGCAGCCCCCATGCCATCTCGCGGATGAAACCGAACCGTTTCCCCGCCTGATGGAGGTTCTCACGTCGCTGCCCTGTCACAGAAAATTAGCTGTCACTGCGGAAGGATGGGGGACTGCCGTTCAACCGAAGCATCGAATACGAGAATTCCGGGAAGTGCCGAGGCCAACGCGCCTTCCGGCTCAGCCAGTTCGGCGAGTATCGTGAAATGGTCCTTGTCAGCGAGCGGCAGGAGGCTCCCCGGAAGCCCGAGCTTTTCCCGGGCGAGGAAATAGTCCCGCGATTGACGCTGAAGCTCCGGTAGTTCGCCCATGCCATAGGCCAGAATGACGGGCTTCGTCGCCTGATCCAGCCGATGAAGCGGGCTCTCCACGATGGATTCTTCTACCGTCAGGCGGACCTTGTCATTGAGTTCGCCAAGGCGAATCGGTTCGAGGTCGAAGATCCCGCTGATGGCGAGCGCCGCATCCACTTCCGGCATTTCGACAAGCCGTGCCGCGAGATGGCCGCCGGCAGACCACCCCGAAACGATCAGCCTTCGCGGTCCCATTTCAGCAAGAATCGCGCGGATCGCCGCTTCGCACTCGGCGATGATCGCTTTGAGGGTGGCTTCCGGTGCGAGCGTATAGCCGATCAGCGCGGCATCAAAGCCTTGCGCCATTGGCCCGTCGGCCATGGCGCTGAACATGTCCTTGTGGTTGCGCTGCCAGTACCCGCCGTGGATGAACACGAAGAGGGGCGCATTTGCCTTGCCACAGCTCAGGAGGTCGAAGCGTTGCCGCTCCTTCGTGCCATAGGCGACATCGCGCGCTGTGCAAAAGCGAGCGCGCGTAATGTCTGATCGCGATGCCAGCGCCGAAAGAGTCTCAGCCGCATGCGGGCAGGCGGCGGTGTTGTTGTAGGCGATATCGAGCGCCGCGCGGGTGAACCCGTTCCAGATTTCCGGCTCAGGTGTCATCGGACCCTGCCAGATACCAATCGTGGATCGTGCGTCCCTGCATGAAGGCGACATCACCTCGCGCGAGGAGGTCGTCGAGCAGCGCCTCAAAAGCGTCGATTCGGTGAGGAACGCCGGTAATGTAGGGGTGTATCGCGAGGCTCATCACTTTGGCGCCCGCGCCGGCCTTTGCTTCACGCGCAAGACGATCCGCTGTGCGACGTGCGCGGGCTTCCAGCTCGCCGCCGGCGTGATGCTGGATCATCTGCACCGGGATATCGTTCATCTCAACCGTATAGGGCATCGTGAGAACCGTGCCGTGCGCGGTCTTCAGGCGGCAGGGCAGGTCATCCACCACCCAATCCGCGATGTAGCGAATGCCGGCTTCGGCGAGAAAATCAGGTGTATCCAGCGTCTCCGTCAGGCCCGGACCGAGCCATCCGATGCAGGCTGTGCCTGTGAATGTCCGAATCGTGGCCGCTGTTTGAAAGATCATCCCGCGCTGATCGGCCTCGCGATGGATAGGCTGCTGCACGAAGCCATGGCCCATGAACTCCCAGCCTGCATCGCGCGCGGCTGTCGCAAGGCGCGGATAAGCTGTGATGACCGAGCCATTGATCGAAAGCGTCGGGCGGATGCCACGCGTCTCGAAGGCGCCAAGCAGCCGCCAGAACCCCGCACGCATGCCGTATTCGTGCCAGGCCCAGTTGGCGAGATCGGGCTGAAGCGCGGCGCCCGTGGGCGCCACCAGAACCTGACGCGGCATGGGATTATCGATCAGCCAATGCTCGACGTTGACGATCGGCCAGCAGATGATCGCCTTGTCGTCTGGCGCCGCTTGCGGCGGACGGTCCATTGCGGCGCGATACGGCAGACGGTGCTCGGGGCGCATCAGGCGGCCTTTTTGGCGTGATGGGAATGGAGTTTTGCCGAGAGTTCGCGCCGGATCTCGTTGAACTCGGGCGAGGCGACATCCCGTGGGCGTGGAAGGATGAGGCGATTGTCGCTCTCGATCCGGCCAGGGCCCGGTGTCATCACCACTACGCGGTCGGCGAGGAAAATCGCCTCCTCGATCGCATGCGTAACGAACACCACCGTCAGTTTTGTGCGCTGCCAGATCTCGAGCAACTCATCCTGCAACCGCTCGCGCGTCATGGCGTCGAGCGCGCCGAAAGGCTCGTCCATCAGCACGAGTTCGGCATCGTTCGCGAGCACGCGTGCGATCGCAACGCGCTGGCGCATGCCGCCAGAAAGCTGGTGCGGATAGGCATTGGCGAACTTCTGCAAACCGACCATCTCGATGAAGCGGTCGCAGATGTCCCTCACTTCTCCCGTCGAGCGTCCTTGCGATTTTGGCCCGAAGGCGATGTTGTTGCGCACCGTGAGCCAGGGGAACAGCGCATAGTCCTGAAACACCATCCCCCGGCTGGGACCGGGTTCGCCGATGGGCTTGCCCCACATCAGCGCTTCGCCCGAGGTCGGCTGCTCGAACCCGGCCATGATGCGCAGGAGCGTTGATTTTCCGCAGCCCGAGGCGCCGATCAGGCAGATGAACTCGCCCTTGCGAATCTGGAGATTGGCGCCCGAGAGCGCGTCGATCCGTTGATCGCCAAACTGGAAACTCTTGGAAACATTGCGGATATCAATGATGGGCAGTGGTTCTTCAGCCATGGTGCGTCGGGCTCCAGCGCAGGAGGTAATTGCCGAGCATCATCACCAGCCGATCGGAGAGATAGCCGACCACACCGATGACAATCATGCCGCAGATCACGAGTTCGGTGCGCGAGAGCGTCCGTCCGTCCATGATGACCGCGCCGAGGCCTTGCGGAACGCCGGTCATCTCGCCGACGACAATCACGAACCATGCAAGGCCAAGCCCAAGCCGTAGCCCGGTGAAGATCGAGGGCAGGGCGGCAGGTAGGACCACGCGGAAGAACTGCGCATTACCCCGGCAGCCGAGCATGGATGCGGCCTCGAAGAGCTTGGGATCGACGTTCCGTACGCCGAAAATCGTATTGAGCAGGATAGGATAGAACGCGCCGAGAAATACCAGAGCAAAAGCTGACTTGGCCCCCAACCCGAAAAGGATCATCGAGAGCGGCAGCCATGCGGTCACTGGAATGGGGCGCATCAGCTGGAAGAAGGGGTCGAGCGTCTGGCGCGCCAGTGGAATGCGGCCGATCAACATGCCGAGCGGCAGCGCCACCGCTGCCGCGAGCAGAAACCCGCCATAAACCCGGCCCATCGAGGCCAGGAGGTGAATATGGAGCGTGGCAGAGAATGCGTCGTCGTAAATTCCGCCAATCGCGAAATCGACCATGTAATTCGCGGTTTCGCTGGGGGTGGGGATCAGCCGCGTCCAGCGATGCGTGGTTGCTACTTGCCACAGGAGCAGCAGTAAGCCGGGAACGATGAGGGCCAACCCCATGGCTTTCGCTCGCTCAAGGAAGGGCGAAGTCCGTTTGACTGAAAACACAGGTTCGGCCATCGAAAGCCTCCATGAAACGCGGCGAGGCACCCGCCCGAAGGCGGGCGCCCCGAAGATCAGGCCGAAGCAATGGCGTTCGAGAAGCTCGGATTGAGGAACTTCGCAAAATCCGGCAGCGCGCGGATCTGCTTCAGCGCCAGCATCTGCTCGGCGTAGACGTGGGACTGCTTGAGCACGGTTTCGTCGAGCTTCCAGATGTATTCGACGTTATCGGCCTTGAGTGCATTCTCCACGGCGGCCTTGTTCGCGCCGAGCTTGGCGACGGTCATCTCCGCGACCGCGTCCTTGTTGGCCATCATGTATTCGGAGGCCTTGCGATGAATGCCGAGCATGATCTTGACGAGTTCGGGATCCTTCGCGATCACCTCCTCGGAGGTGGCGAAGATCATGTTCAGCCCGCCCATCGCGGTGTTGTAGGGGTATTCGACAAGCTGGCCGACGCCGGTGGCGAGCGACAAGCCCGGCCCCGGTTCCGCACCAACATAGGCGTCGATATCGCCGCGCGAGAGCATGGCGTTCATTTCGCCGAAGGGCACGCGGGTTGCGACCACATCCCTGATCGACAGGCCTTCGAGCCTGAGACGCTCCATGATGAAGACCTCCTGGGTCGAGCCCGGCCAGATGCCGACCTTCTTGCCCTTGAGATCCTTCACGGATTTGATGTCCGAGCCCGCCTTGGCGATGACACCCATGCCCTTGTTGCAGAAGGCGCCGACCACCACCACAGGCTCGCCCGCAGCCGCACCCAGCGTCGCGGCAGCGATGCCGAAACCGCCGAAATCGACAGATTTCGTTACAACGGCGTTCTTGCCATCGGTTGGGCTATCGAAGGTGATGATTTCGATCTTGAGGTTCGCCGGCGCGAATTTCTCGTAAAAATGCGGCGTCATCGAATGGATGAGCCGGAGCGAACCCATTTTGACGGTCCGCGTCTGGGCACGCAGCACGGCGGGCATGGCAACAAGACCGAGGCCGGCGCTCGCACCGGCAAGAAGATGGCGACGATGAATCATGGGAAGAAGCCTTTCTGGTGTCGCGTGCTTGTCAGCACCGGTTCAAATGCGGGGTCACGCCGCGGTGGTCGCGGCGGCAGAAAGGCTGGCGATATAGGCTCGCCAGCCGCCGAAAGAGGAAACGTCCGTGGCGCCGATCAGCCCGGCGGGCTCAACGAGAAATCCCTTGGGGGTCGAGCCATCCGCCAGCCGGAGCGTGCCGATGCAAAGCGGGGCGGGAATACCAGCGACGAAAGTGCCGAAGCCCGCCGCTGGCAGCGACCAGACCTCTACCGCGATCGCGTGCCCCGCGCCTTCTCCGACGCGCAGCAGGCCGGGGCGTTTGGGCGGGCCGCCGGGCAGGGCGCTCAGGGTGTAGAGCGCTTCGGTCTCGGTCGCGCGCAAAAGGCGTCCCCCGCGCGTGGTCAGTTCATGGTTGAGCGGCATGCCGGAGAGATGCGCGCCGACAACCGCGATATCGATTTCGGGTTCGCTCATGGTCTGGCCTTTGAAGTCGGTGAACCGGTGCGCCCGCCGATGCCGGGAAAGAACCGGGCACCGAGGTCCGCGAGGCGGTGATCGCTGTCGCGCGGCGCGATGAAGGTGACGCCGGCCGGAAAACCGTCGGTCCGGAACGGGCCGGGGACGGCGAGCGCGGCCAGATCGAGCAGGTTGACGAAGTTCGTATAGGTGCCGAGACGTGAATTTGGTGTGATCGGATCGGCGACAAGGTCGGTCAGTGTCGGTGCGAGTGGCGCGGTCGGCACCATCAACGCATCAATTTCAGACCAGACTGGCTCAGTCTTCCGGCGGAGTTCGACGAGTCGATACATCGCCACGAAAGTATCCGTTGCCGAAATGCTATCGGCCTTGTTGATGATCGCGCGTGTCACCGGATGCAGCGCATCCGGATGTTTATCCATGAAGTCGCGAATAGCCGCACGGCGTTCCGCCACCCACGGCCCCTCGTAAAGAAGCTGCGCCACGGCAAAAAAGTCAGACATATCGATGTCGATCATTTCGACATTGAGCGAGGCAAATTGGCTGATGGCGGCCTCGAATGCAGCTTGCATTGTGGTGTCGCCGAAGAACAGCCGGTCTGCGTTTCGCGGAACGCCGACCCGTCGCATCGGCGCGCTGTTGTTAGGCACCCGTGGGCGCGAATAGGGATCCGCAGCGTCATAGCCGGCGGCAATATCGAAAACCTTGCGTGCGTCGCCAACGCTAAGCGCAAAGATCGAAACACAATCAAGCGTGCGACATGCTGGTACAACGCCGCGCGTCGAGAGCGCGCCGAGGCTTGGCTTGAGGCCGACGAGGTTGTTGAGCCCCGCAGGAACACGCCCCGAACCGGCGGTATCCGTCCCCAGTGAGAAGCTCGCGAGCCCCTGCGCTACCGCAATCGCCGAGCCGGAACTGGAGCCGCCCGGCACGATGTCGGAGTCGAACGCGTTGCGCGGGACGCCATAGGGTGAACGGACGCCGACAAGGCCCGTGGCAAACTGATCGAGATTGGTCTTACCAACGGGAATTGCCCCTACAGCCTTAAGCCGCGCAACTAGAGTGGCATCTTCTCCCGGAACATAGGCGAACGCGGGACAGGCGGCGGTAGTCGGACGCCCGGCGAGATCAATGTTGTCCTTGATCGCGAAGGGGATGCCCCAGAGCGGATATTTTCCGAGGTCACGCGGCGGCAGCGCGCGGGCATGGGCCAACACCTCACTCAACGGGATCAGATCGATGAAAATCGCAGGGTCATCAATGGCTGCCAGCCGCGCGTGAATCTGCCGCAGCACCGTTTCCGGTGTCAGTCCACCCGCGTAGGCGGCTTCCAGTGTTGACAGATCAAGCGAAACGTCCGGCAAGCGCGCTCTTCCCGTGGCAAGGTGACATACACCTTGATGAGCACGAACCATGCCAAGGGTCGGAAGCGGCCCGATGGTTGCGATGTCCGGGATTTGGCAGTGAAAATGCGCTGCGATGCGTGAAATAGCAGCGGAATCCCGCATTGCCAGTCAGTATTCTATTGTATGCAGTTGCCACAGAATGCTGAAAAATTAGGCGATTTGCTCTTCGGTATGCATGATGCGGAGCGTTCGGCGTGTCAGGTCGAGGTGCTGGCGCGCCGCCAGCGCGGCCTTTATCGCATCGCCTTGCAAGACGGCGGTGACGATCTCGCCATGCTCGGCGTAGGATGTGGCGAGGCGTTCCGGCATTTCGAGCTGTACGCCGCGATGAGGCGCGAGGCGCTCACGCGTGCCGAGCGCGAGTTCACGAAGGTAGCTGTTGTGCGCCCCGTCGTAGATCATGGCGTGAAAAACGAGATTGGCCTGCCGGTAGGCGTTCATATCCGCCTGGCGCATCATGTCGCCCATCCTGTGATGGTGGCTTTCTAGCATGTGGCGCTCGTCTGCGCTCATGTACTGGCAGGCGCGGCTGGCGCAGAGGGCTTCGAGTTCAGCCATAATGTCGAACATGTCGGAGAGCCGCGCATCGTCGGCATTGGCGACGATCGGGGCGCGATGTGGACGCAATTCCACCAATCCGCTGGCCGCGAGTTGGCGCAACGCCTCCCGAATTGGCGTGCGTGAAACAGAAAAATCTTGCGCGAGGCTGATCTCGTCGAGCGCCACGCCCGGAGCAAGCCGCTTGGTAATGATGCTTTGCGTCAGGCGATTGACGATCTCGTCTGTCCGCGTTCTAGGCTCCCGCCCCATGATTGATCCCGCTCCGGCGTGTGGGGTGAAAATCCCGCCAGCGCGCAGTGTGGAACGTGGTTCGACAGCACTGTCAATGGAAGTCGTTCCTATGCGAAGCAATTGCTTCCGCGTTTGCTAAAACTCTGGCTACGGTTATCCCAGCGTTGCCTCTTGAACTGGCGTGCGGCAAACCCGGCAGGGGCCTTGTCTTGCCCTTGCCTGCACTACCGAAGTTAGCTCAAGGCCTGCCCCTTCATTTCCGGCACGGACCGCAACGCGAGGATGGTCGCCTGTGCGCAGGCCATGACGTAATAGGCTGGCGCAATCGGACTTCCGGTCGCCGAGATCAACCATGTGACGATGAACTGGCCGAAGCCGCCGAAGATCGCGACACCGAGCGCATAGACCAGCGACATGCTGGTGGCGCGCACCTTGACGGGGAAAATCTCCGCCAGCGTGATGATCACCGTCGCACCGCCGGTCGCGTTCAGGCTGGCGAGCGCGGCAACGATGACAAGCAGCGTCCCTACGGTCGGGCTGGCGTTGAGATAGAGGAAGGCCGGATCGATCAGGACGAGGATCAAGAGGTAGGAGATCAGCTTCTGAGGACACCAAGCATTTTAATTGCATTTTACAACTATTGTTCATTGCAATCATAACCGCTAGAAAATGCGTCTTCGCCCTATGGTCCATGATCCATGCTCAATCGCAGCTTGACCTATCATCTCGCTTCCGTCGCCGAAGACGGCATCGGCAACGCCACGCGGATTTTCGAAAGCCGGTTCGGCTGGGATGTCTATGAAATCCGCGTCCTCCGGCTGATCCGGGATTTCCCAGGCATTACCTTTACGCGGTTGGCGCACCTCACGAAGTTCGAGCGCAGTGCGACGTCGAGGATGCTCTCGCGGCTGATCAAGGCCGGGCTCGTCCAGCGCACCAATTCGGCGGAAGATGCGCGCCAGTTCACGCTGACCATCACCGCAAAAGGGCAGGGGCTCTGCGACAAGGCCGATCCCCTCAGCCTCGAACTCGAAGCGCTGATGCTGGAGCCGCTGTCGGAAGCGGAAAAGGGAGCGTTCCGGACGATGCTTTCGAGCGTACTCGGTTGGGTTCAGGGCGGTTATGCCGAGAAAATCATCGAGCGCTTTCCGGAGGCGCGACCGCAAAAGTCCCGCGTGCCGAAAAATTTGTTGTAAATTGCAACCATGTTGACAGGCGGCGATGTCTCCATCATAAGGCCCTCGCGGAAGAGATTGCCGCCTCTCGTTGTCCGCTAGGGCATCGGGCGGAGGTGACGCCGAAGGAGCAACCGCCCCGGAAACTCTCAGGCACCAGAACCGCAACCGACTTG
>NKIW01000003.1 GCA_002256205.1 Rhizobiales bacterium PAR1 | reverse complement strand
GCAGAAGCTCGGCATCGAGATCCTGCATATCCCCTACAAGGGTGCGGGCCCGTCGATCACCGGCACGCTCACGGGTGAAATCTCGATGACGATCACCGCCATTCCTGGCGCGCTCGCCAATGTGCAGGCCGGGAAACTGCGCGCGCTCGCTGTCGGCGCGCCTCAGCGCGTGCCGCAGATGCCAGATGTGCCGACACTAGCCGAACTCGGCGTACCGGGCGATGTCTTCTCGCCGACCTTTTTCGGCCTTGGCGCGCCGGCCAACACCCCGCGTCCGATCATCGACAAGCTCAATGCCGCGCTGGTCAAGGCCAGCGAAGACCCCGAGGTGAAAGCCAAGCTTGCAACTTTCGGCATGATCTCCGTCGCCAGCACTCCCGAGGCGATGGGCGAGACCATCCGGCGGGATGTCGAGAACTTTGCCAAGCTGGTCAAAGCTATCGGGCTTCAGCCGGAATAAGGCGTCCCGCCCCTTGGAATCCCTCGCGTAAGCTCGGGCGCGCCTTCACGCTTGCAGCGTGTCATTGGTTCCCGACAGCCACTGGTATCACCCCTCCCCTGACAGGAGATCTTTATGACCGACTCTACCGAATATACCCCGCCGAAAATCTGGACCTGGGAGAAGGGTAACGGCGGGCGCTTCGCCAATATCAACCGCCCGATTGCCGGCCCGACGCATGAGAAAGTGCTACCGATCGGCCAGCATCCGCTCCAGCTTTATTCACTGGCGACGCCCAATGGCGTCAAGGTCACGGTGATGCTGGAGGAGTTGCTCGCTCTCGGGATCAAGGACGCGGAGTACGACGCCTATCCGATCCGGATTTCGGACGGCGACCAGTTCTCCAGCGGCTTTGTCGAGGTCAATCCGAACTCGAAAATCCCGGCGCTGATGGACCGCTCGACGACGCCCCCGACACGGGTGTTCGAATCCGGCTCGATCCTTCTCTACCTCGCGGAGAAGTTCGGCGCCTTCCTGCCCAAGGATCATGCCAAGCGTACGGAATGCATGAACTGGCTGTTCTGGCAGATGGGCAGCGCACCCTACCTCGGCGGCGGTTTCGGGCATTTCTATGCCTATGCACCGGTCAAGATACAGTATTGCATCGACCGTTTCGCGATGGAAACCAAGCGCCAGCTCGATGTGCTCGACCGGCACCTCGCGGACAAGACCTTCATGACCGGCGACGAATACACCATCGCCGATATCGCGATCTGGGCGTGGTATGGCCAGCTCGTGCTCGGGCGGCAATATAACGCCGCCGAATTCCTTCAGGTCGAGTCCTACACCCATGTCATGCGCTGGGCGAAGCTGATTGATGCGCGCCCCGCCGTGCTGCGCGGCCGCAAGGTCAACAAGGTGATCGGCGATCTCGACATGCAGCTTCATGAGCGCCACGACGCCAGCGATTTCGACACGAAAACGCAGGACAAGCTTCAGGCCGCCAAACCGGCCTGACAAAACAAAACCGGCCCCTTCGCGCGGAAGGAGCCGGTTTTTATTCGCTAGAATGATGAAGCTTGATCAGGCCGCCGCGTCGCGGGCGATGCGAGCGGTCATCGCGGCAAGAGCAGCGTCCGCCTTGTCGTTGTCGACCTGGCAAGTGCCGGCGCCGGCATGGCCACCGCCGCCGTACTCCAGCATCAGATCACCGACGTGCGTTGCGTTCGAGCGATCGAAGATCGACTTACCGAACGCCAGAACCGTGTTCTTCTTGTCGCGGCCCCACATGACGTGGCAGGAAATGCTCGCCTTGGGGAACAGCGCGTAGATCATGAAGCGGTTCGAGGCGTAGATCGTCTCTTCGTTGCGCAGATCGAGGATCGCGAGCGGGCCTTCGAGACGCGTACAACGCTGGATCTGATCGCGCGAGAGCGCCTCATGCTTGTGATACAGCTCGACGCGCTCGGCGACATCCGGCAGAGCGAGAATGTCTTCAATCGAGGTGTGATTGCGGCAAGCATCGATCAGCATCATCATGAGCTGGTAGTTCGAGACGCGGAAATCGCGGAAACGGCCGAGGCCGGTGCGCGCATCCATCAGGAACGAGAGAAGCTCCCAGCCCTTGGCGTTGAGAACATCCTCACGGGTGAAGCGCGCTGCATCGGCCTTGTCGACCGCCAGCATCATCGCGTCCGAGACGCGCGGCAGGGTCTTCTTGCCGTCGAAGAAATCATAGACGACGCGGGCTGCCGACGGCGCATTCACATTGATGATGTGATTACCCGGCTTGTGGGTGACGCGCTTGTCTTCGCTCTCGTGATGGTCGAAAGCGGCGTAAATGCCCGGCACATACGGCAGGTTGGTCGAGATATCCGACTTGCTGACGGCAATCTTGCCATCCTGCATGTCCTTGGGATGGACGAATTCGATCTGGTTGATCAGGCCGAGCTCCTTGAGGAGCGTGCCGCAGACCAGCCCGTCCATGTCGCTCCGCGTGATCAGCCGGAATTTGTCCGCAGGACAATCCTGACGAATACGCTCCGCCGTTACCGGGAATTCAATCATGGAAGCCGTCATTTTCTGCACCACCCTCAGTGTCCGAGACGGTGCATGAACTAACAAGCAAGCCATAAAATCTGGTTAAATGCGGCATGGGTAACGGCGTACACCGTATTTACCGCAGAAAAGAGCGTTTACAGACTGATAATTACGCCTTGAATCTGTAGCGAAAATTGCAGTGGCTCGCGCCGCCCATCAGGGTCTGCGTGCGCTCGAATTCGATGCGCGGGTCATATCCCTGACAGAAAACGCCATCCCGGTTGCAGGACAGGAGATGGCCGATATGCCCGAGGCCCATTGCCTTATAGGTTTCGGCATAGCGGCAACGGGTGACGTTGAAATCGAACTCCGTATCGGTGGCCGTGATGACATCGATCGCGAGCGCATCGTCCTCGGTCCAGAGCGATTGCAACTCCTGAAAGCTGCGCAAGCTGGTGCCACCGGGCGTTTTGTCCGCGAAGGACTTGCCTGCGGCAATCGCCGCCTTGCGGATCGCCTGATCGAGGACCGATTGCGCAACCTCCTCGCCAAGACGCGCGCGCATTTCCTCGTAAATCGGCGCGATGATACCCGCTTCGATCTTCCGGCGTGCGAGAATGCCGATCTCGCCGGCCAGCACCGGGTTGGTTTCGGGTTTTGAAGTCTCGTCGGTCATCGCATTTCTCCGGGGCGGTCGCGTTCGGTCAGCATACGGTGCAGTGACTGCCGGTCAACGCACGGGTTTGAAATGCGCGCTCAGCGCCGCGATGGCAGCCTCGACGCCGCCCGCGCCGTGCGGAATGCCGAGCGCGCCCAGCGCGACCTCGGTCGCGCCGAGTGTGCCAAGGACCATCGGCGCATTGGCATAGCCCATGTGCGCAATGCGGATCGCCTTGCCGGTAAGATCCCCGATGCCGGAGCCGAGCACCACGCCCAGGTTATGCCGCGTGAAATCCCGCAGAGGCTGCGGGTCCATGCCCGGCGTGAGGATAGTTGTCACCGAAGGCGACCGCGCCGCCGGATCGGGAATGTTGAACTCGAGCGCCCCGCCCTTCGACCAGACCTCGACCGCCGCCTGAACCGCCGCCGCCAGCGCGCGGTGGCGCGCCCAGACGTTCTCAAGCCCTTCTTCAAACAGGAGCCCGAGCGCGGCGCGAAGGCCGAAGAGCATATGCTCCGGCGCGGTGCCGCAGAATTTGCGGTAATTCTCGGGGTAATCGCGCGCCGTCCAGTCCCAATAGGCGGTGCGGAGATTGGCCTTGAGATGCGCGGCCTTGGCCTTGGGCGAGGCCGCCACAAACGCCAGCCCTGGCGTCATCATCATGCCCTTCTGCGAGCAGGTGATCGAGATATCGATGTTCCAGGCATCCATCTCGTATTCCATGCAGCCGACCGAGGCGATCCCGTCGACCATGAACAGCGCCGGATGTCTGGCGGCATCAATCGCCGCACGGATGGCCGGGATGTCGTTGACGACACCGGAGGCAGTATCAATCTGGACAACCAGAATGGCCTTGATCTCGTGCCGGGTATCGGCTTTCAGCCGCGCCTCGACCGCCGCCGGGTCGACCGCATGGCGCCAGCTTCCCGGCAAAATCTCTACTGTCATGCCGAGCATGTCGCCCTGCTCGCCCCAGCCCTTGGCGAAGCGCCCGCTCTCCAGCACCAGCACGCGATCCCCGCGCGAGAGCGTATTGGTCAGCGCGGCTTCCCAGCCGCCGTGGCCGTTCCCGATATAGATGTAGGTATCGCCTTGTGTGCGGAAGACCCTCTTCATATCCGCCAGGCACTGGCCCGTGGTTTCGAGAAGCTCCTCGGCATAGATATCGACCGCCGGGCGGTGCATAGCCTGCAACACGACTTCCGGCACATTGGTCGGGCCGGGGATGGACAGAAATTCGCGACCACGTGCCAAAGGAACTGGCGCCAAAGAGACCGGCTGGGCAGGCTTTACGGCATTCTTCCCGGACATTCAGACCAATCCTCAGCGCTCGAAAAACAAAACGAGAGCGAACGACCCGGATGAATCAGGGTGTTCGCTCTCGTGTGATTGGAGCGCATCCATCGCCGCGCGACAAGAGTGTCGTCGCGCGGGACAAATCGGCGTCAGGCCTGCGCTTTGACTTTCTGGCGGAAGGCATGGAGCAACGGCTCGGTGTAACCGTTCGGTTGGGTGAGGCCCTCGAACACCAGCGCGCGCGCCGCCTGATAGGCGAGCGATGTTTTCTCGTTGCCGGTCATCGGCTTGTAGAGCGGGTCGCCCGCATTCTGACCGTCAACCTTCTTCGCCATGCGGGCGAAGGCGGCCTCGGCCTGCTCGGTGGTGCAGACGCCATGGAGCAACCAGTTCGCCATGTGCTGGGACGAGATCCGCAGCGTTGCGCGGTCTTCCATCAGGCCGACATCATGGATATCCGGCACCTTCGAGCAGCCGATGCCCTGATCGACCCAGCGCACGACATAGCCGAGAATGCCTTGTGCGTTGTTATCGAGTTCGGCGGTGATTTCCTCGGCCGACCAATTGTGCCCGCCCGCGAGCGGAATGGTCAGCAGGGCCTTCAGCGGCGCGACCGGCTCGGCAAGCCGCTCCTTCTGGCGCGCATAGACATCCACCTGATGGTAATGCGTGGCGTGCAGCGTCGCGGCGGTCGGCGACGGCGTCCAAGCGGTGGTTGCGCCGGATTTCGGATGACCGATCTTCTGCGCAAGCATGTCGTTCATGCGGTCCGGCGCAGCCCACATGCCCTTGCCGATCTGCGCCTTGCCGGAAAGGCCGCAAGCGAGACCGATCTGGACGTTGCGATCCTCGTAGGACGAGATCCACGACGAGGTTTTCATGTCGCCCTTGCGGATGACGGCGCCAGCGCGCATCGAGGTGTGCATCTCGTCGCCGGTGCGATCCAGGAAGCCGGTGTTGATGAAAACGATACGCTCCTTCACCGAGGCGATGCAGGCTGCGAGGTTCGCCGAGGTGCGCCGTTCCTCATCCATCACGCCAACTTTAAGCGTGTAGCGGTCCATGCCGAGCAGGTCTTCCACCGCGTTGAAGAGATCGTTGGTAAAGGCGGCTTCATCAGGGCCGTGCATCTTCGGCTTGACGATATAGACGTTACCGTTGCGGCTATTGCGACGGCCGCCCTTGATGTCATGCAGCGCGATCAGGCTGGTGACGATGCCGTCAAGAATGCCTTCCGGCGCTTCCGAGCCGTCCGCGAGCAGGATCGCCGGGTTGGTCATCAGGTGGCCGACATTGCGCACAAAAAGGAGCGAACGGCCCGGCAGGGTGAAGCTCTTGCCATCAAGGCCGGTGTAGGTCCGATCCGCATTGAGTTTGCGGGTCATCGGCTTACCGCCCTTCTCGAAGGTGTCTTCGAGGGTGCCATCCATCAGGCCGAGCCAATTCGAATAGGCCGCGACCTTGTCCTCGGCATCGACGGCAGCGATGGAATCCTCAAGGTCCACAATCGTGGTCAGCGCGGACTCAAGAATGATATCGGCGAGGCCTGCCGGATCGGTCGCGCCGATGCGGTGTGAACGATCGATCACGAGCTCGATGTGCAGGCCGTTGTTCTTGATGAGGAAATTATCACCGTTGCGGCCGATGAGTTCAGCCGGCCCCTTGAGCACAGGCGCTTCGCCGGTCCATGTGGTCCAGGAGCCGGAAGCCAGCGGCACGGATTTGTCGAGAAACGCCTTTGCCCAGGCGATCACCTTGGCGCCGCGCTCTGCGCTATAGGGGCCGGCGACCGGCGGCTCGATGGCATCGGTGCCATAGAGCGCATCGTAAAGGCTACCCCAGCGGGCATTCGCGGCGTTCAGTACGAAACGGGCGTTGAGCACCGGAACCACAAGCTGCGGGCCGGCGGAAGACGCGATTTCCGCGTCAACATTACTCGTCGTCACCTTGAAGGGCGCGGGCTCGGCCACGAGGTAGCCGATGTCGCGCAGGAAACCTTCGTATTCCGCCGCGTCAACCGGCTTGCCGGCGCGAGCCTGGTGCCAAGCGTCGATCTTCGCCTGAAGCTCGTCGCGGAAGGCCAAAAGGGCGCGGTTCTTGGGGGCGAATTTGGCGAAGATTTCCGCCGTGCCCTTCCAGAAGGCCTCGGACTTGATGCCGGTCGCAGGCAGGACACGCTCGTCGATGAAAGACGCGAGTTCGGTTGCCACCTGAAGCCCAGACTTATCCACCCGCTTCGTCATCGTCATCTCCCCTGTGCCTGAAGGCACTGCCGCAAAAGGCAGCGCGAAAGTCCCGTCGTGAACGCCAGCGTCGCCTTTAAGGCCGAGAGGGCCGGTTGGAAAGACGTTACACCGCAGCGTTATTTCATATAGGCGAGAGCGCCTGTGCGGAATTTCTAATAATGCTATTGATCTATGCTGATTTGAACAAAATCGCTCGGCCGCAACATCAACCGCTCCCGGTTCACGAAGTCCGGGCGCGCCCAAATTCGTACTCGCGCATATTATCATCAACACGAACGCCGCCCCCCGAACGCTCCGAAAGGATGAGCCATTGTCCCCGGATCCCGCAGGCGCCCGGGCAATGCAGCCTTTCTCAGACCGCCCGAACCGTCTAGCGTAGGTCAACGGTCGGCATGACACGCGGACCGGCAAGACGCAGGGATCGGCAAGACGCAGGGACCGGCAGGACGCAGGGACCGGCAGGACGCGCAGATCGGGGGAGCGGCATGAGACCGAAGGGACGTGGCGAACTCGATTCGCTCTATTTCGAGTATCCCCATTTCGACCCGCCGGTTCGCTCCGCAGCCAGCGGCAAGGAAGAAACGCCGGTTCTCATTGTTGGCGCTGGCCCTGTCGGGCTGGTTGCGGCCCTCACGCTCGCGGAACAGGGGACGAAGTGCATCGTCATCGAGCTGAAGGATACCTTCAATGACGGCAGCCGCGCGATCTGCATTGCCCGGCAGAGCTATTATCTCCTCGAAAAAATCGGCGCGATCGATGCCTTCCTGAAAAAATCCCTCGGCTGGACGATGGGACGGACCTTCTATCGCGGCCAGCAGATCCTCGAATTCGAGATGCCGAACGGGCGAGATGACAAGTTCCTGCCGATGTACAACCTCGAGCAGCAGTATATCGAGCAGTTCCTCCATGAGGCAGCGTCCCGCTCGCCGCTGATCGATATCCGTTGGCAATCGGAACTGACCGGCCTCACCGATACCGCTTCCGGCATCGTCGCCAAGGTGCAGGACCCCACCGGCGCTTACGACATCGCGGCACAGTGGTTGCTGGCCGCCGATGGTGCCCGCAGTGCCGTGCGCAGCATGCGCGGCCTTAAACTCCGAGGCGACAATTACGAAGGCCGCTACGTCATCGCCGATGTGCGGATGAACCATGATTATCCGACCATCCGCCGTGCGCTGTTCGACCCCGCCTGCCTGCCGGGTGGTACGGTGCTCATTCACCGTCAGCCCGAGAACATCTGGCGGATCGACTACCAGCTCGCGCCGGGTGAAAGCGCCGAGGAAGCAACACGTGAGGAAACGGTGCGCGCGAAGGTAAGCGCGATCCTGCGCGAGATCGGCCATGAAGGCCCGTGGGAGCTGGAGTGGTGGAGCATCTATTCCGCCAACACGCTGCTGCTCGATGACTACCGCGACGGGCGGATCTTCTTCATCGGCGACAGCGCGCATATCGTGCCGATTTTTGGCGTACGCGGGCTCAACAACGGTATCGCCGATGCGCAGAATATCGGCTGGAAGCTCGCGCTGGTTCTGGCGGGCAGAGCAGGCCCCGGGCTACTCAAGAGCTATACGCCGGAACGGCGCGGCGCGACGCTGGATGTCTTCGCGAATGCCACGAAGAGCACCCGCTTCATGACGCCGCCGACGCGAGGCTGGTCTCTGGTCCGCGATGCCGCGCTATCGCTGGCGCTCGACCACGATTTTGCCCGCCCCTTCGCCAATCCGCGTCAGATGATGCCCTATACCTATGCCGACAGCCCGATCACCGCGCCGGACGATCCGGGATTTGCCGCCGGGCCGCACCCCGGGATGGTGGCGCCGGATGTGGCGTTGAGTGATGGCACCTTCCTCTCCGATCATGTCGGAAACGGCTTCTGCTGCCTCTGTTTTGCCGAACCCGGACGCAAGACGGATGATCTCCTGAAAACCCTGTCAGCCCGCCATCCCGACCTTCGCGTGATCATTACGGGCACGACCATGACGGACCCAGATGGTGTGATGGCCCGGCGCTACGGCGCGCAACCCGGCGCGACTTATCTCATCCGTCCCGATCTGCATGTTGCCGCGCGCTGGACACATGCCGATGCAGAGGTGATCGCGGATGCGCTGGCACGCTTGCTCGACCTGAAGGAGGCCTTGTGATGTCGCTTTCGTTCACAGAGATGGAAACCGTCTATGAGGCCCTTGCCGGGGCCATCGATCAGGCCGGGGACGACCATGCCGCGCTGTTTCTGACCAAGCTGGCGTTGTTCCTCGCCAAGGACATGGAGAACAGCGAGCAGGTGCTCGCCGCGATCCGCGAATGCCTCAGATCGCTGGGTCGGGAGCAAGCCTGACGGAACGATCGTCGGTTTTCGAACCGGCGGTTCAGTCGTCGATGACTTTTTCGCGGATCAGCATCAGGGTGTCGGGCGCGAAGGTCGCCTTCACGCGCCTGCCGTCGCCCTGTTTGCCATAAACCTTGTAACAGCCGTCATCGGTCTTGATGCGCTGGATCTGCCAGCCCTCGGCCTTGAGCTTGTCTTCGAGCGCTTGCCGTGGCTTCCAGTCGGCCATGGCGGCATTGCAGCGCGGGCTGGCGAATACCGGCAAGGCCAGACCTAACGTGAGGCTCAGGGAGAGAAGGGTTCGCATGGCCCGCATGGCATCCTCGTATTGAAGTTGTGCCCTTGTTGCACGCCCAACCTGACACCGACCTGAAGACCTGCGCCTTTGTCGTTCAGCCTCGCGTCAGCTAGAAGCGCTAAGAGCCCTTCAGCGACGGGGGTAACATGCGCATTCTGTTGGTGGAAGACGATGGCCTGCTGGGTGCTGCCGTGCGCGACAGCATCGCAGCCGAAGGACATGCCGTGGATTGGGCGCGCCGGCTTGGCGAGGCCGAGGAATGCCGCGCCGTCGCACGGTACAACGTCATCCTGCTCGATCTGATGCTCCCGGATGGCCGCGGGCTCGATTTTCTCAAGCGTCTCCGCCTTGCCGGGGAGACAATGCCGGTCATCATTCTCACTGCACGCGATCAGGTCTCCGACCGGATCGCGGGACTCAATGCCGGCGCGGATGATTATCTCGTCAAGCCCTTCGACCTTTCCGAACTCTCGGCACGCATCGGCGCAGTGACACGACGCGCGGCAGGACAGGCTGCGCCGGTCGTAACCTTCGGCGATGTGACGATCCAGCTGGCCGAACGCGCGATTACCCGGAGCGGCAAAGCGCTTGCGCTTACCGCGCGCGAGTGGGCCGTGCTGGAAGCCCTGCTGGGACGCCCTTCCGGACTTGTCTCCAAGAGCGAGATCGAGGAGCGGCTCTATGACCTCGACGCGGAAGTCGAGAGCAATACCATCGAGGTCTATATCGCGCGGTTGCGCAAGAAGATCGGCCATGCGCGCATCGTCACCGAACGTGGCCTCGGCTACCGGCTTGTGCGATAGACTTGAAGCATCATGAAAACGCTCCCTGCCGCACCGGCTTTCAGCCTCAGGCGCCGTCTTGTTCTCGGCCTCGCGCTGGCGGTATCGGTGTTCTGGCTTGCAGCCATGGCGGGCGCGGGACTGATCATCCGCCACGAAATCAACGAGGTCTTCGACAGTGCGTTGCAGGAGGTCGTCCAGCGCATTCTCCCGCTGGCCTATTCGGACATTCTCGCACGCGAGGCGGATGATACGGTCGAGCAGCGCCTGCCCGATGCCGGCAAGCATGACGAATACATCACCTATGTCGTCCGGGATGCCGCCGGACAGGTGCTCCTGCGTTCGCATGACGCGCAGGCGAGCCAGTTTCCCGCCACGCTTCCTCTGGGCTTCTCCAGCCGCAACGGCGAGCGATTCTACACCGAAAGCGCTGTCAGCGGGACGATCATCGTCAGCGCCATGGAGCGATCCGGCCACCGGACCAGCACGCTGCGTAAGGCGGTACTCGCGATGACATGGCCACTCCTTCTGCTGCTGCCCGGCATCATGGCGGCGACCTATTGGCTGGTCGTCCGCTCTGTCCGGCCTGTGGCGGCACTGGGTGCGGCCATCGCCAGCCGTGGCGAGGGCAATCTTGCGCCGGTCGACCCGACTGGCCTTCCCGCCGAGGTGATGCCGGTGGGCGGTGCGGTCAATACCCTGCTTGACCGCCTCCGGCGCGCGCTCGCCGCCGAACGGAGCTTCACCGCCAATGCCGCGCATGAATTGCGCACACCGGTTGCCGGTGCTCTGGCCCAGACCCAGCGGCTGATCGCCGAACTCGGCGATGCCCCTTCCCGCACGCGGGCCGGCGAGATCGAGGCGGCCCTGCGTCGCCTCGTCCGACTGACCGAAAAGCTGCTTCAACTCGCCAAGGCTGAGGGCGGCGCACTCCGGAGCGATGAAACGCAGGATTTGCGCCCGGTTCTCCGGTTCGTTCTGGCGGACATCCCCGATGCGGGGCGCATCGAGACCACCCTGACCGATCAGCCCGTACTGTCGACGGTTGATATCGATGTCTTCGCCATCGCTTTGCGCAATCTTGTTGAAAACGCGCTGAAATACAGCCCACCCGCCTCCCCCGTGCGGGTTTGGCTTGATGCGACGGGCGAACTCCGCGTCGCCAATCACGGCGCTGTTCTGGCGCAGGAGGATTTCTCGCATCTTTGCCAGCGCTTCGAGCGGGGCACGTCGCTTGAGGAAGGCGCGGGCCTCGGGCTGGCGATCGTCACGGCGATTGCCAAAGGCGCTGGCGGCACGCTCGTGATGACGTCCCCGGTTCCAGGCGAGGCTGATGGCGTCGAAATGCGGCTTTTGCTGCCGCCGGGCTGAACGCTCCGGCTGTTCTGGCGCTCGCCTACCTGACGGCAACCTGAAGCAAAATCCGATCCCGGTTCAGGTCGATGTCAGATTGGGGAGGCACTCTCCGGTTCGTCAATCACCGGAGATGTTCCATGACACCCTCTTTTGCCTTTAAAAGCTCGTTTGCCCTCAAAGGCTCTCTTGCCGCTCTCGCCATCGCCCTGCCGCTGCTGGCCCCGTTTGCCGCCGAGGCGCGCCCGGTGCGCATCACGACGACACTTAACGCCTATGGCGGGGATGGCGCCTATCTCGCGGTCTACCTCACCGACAAGGACGGCAAGCTGCAAAAGACGCTCCATGTCGCGGGCGGCAAGGCGAAATATCACAAACATCTCTCCGGCTGGTATCGCCAGTCTGGCGGGCGGATCGACGGGACCACCGGCGCAAGCGTCGGCGCGGGCAAGAGCCTGACGATCAGCGCCGAGATCGCCGATGCCTTGATCGATGCCGGCTTTGAAATCCGCGTCGACAGTGCGGTCGAGAAGGAAAGCGATATTCCCGTCGATGCCCGCATCGCGGTTTCGAAGGCGAGCGTCGGCAAGCCTGCCGCCGGGCGCGGCTATGTGAAATCGCTCGCGATCGACATGTAAGCGGAGGCTGTGATGCTGCGCCGATGGCATGCCCTGCCGGGTCTTTTCCTCGCGTTGATGCTGGCTGTCACGGCCGGAACCGGCGCGATCCTCGCCTTCGAGGCCGCAATCGAGGCGCGCTCCGCCCCGGTTGTGGCGGAAGAGACCGTCTCACTCGCCGATCTTGCGGCGCGCATCACCGCGCAAGTTCCGGGCGTGGAAAAGATCACGCGCACGCCCTCGGGCAAGGTGCGGGTGACCCATCTCGATAACGGACGCCCGCAATCCAGCTTCGTCGACCCGGCCACCGGGCAGCTCCTGGGGCCGGATGTCACCCCGGCGATGCTGCGCAGCATCACCAATCTCCACCGCGCCTGGCTTTCGGGCGATGGCGGGCGGCTCGTCGCGGGGCTTTCGGCGCTGGCGATGCTGGTGCTCACGATCACCGGCCTACTCCTGCTCAAAAGGCTCGTCGGCGGCTGGGGACGCCTAATCCGATCCTTCAGTGGAACGGGCGCGCGCCGCTGGCATCTCGAACTCGGCCGAGTCGCCGTGGCCGGGCTGTTGTTCTCTTCCGTCACCGCCATCGAGATGTCGCTCGTCGGGTTCGAGATCATCCCTGACGGCTCGACGACAGAGGAAACCTTCGTGACCGCAAGCGGCGGGGCGCGCATACCGCTCGGGCAACTCAAGGGGCTGGCTTCGCTCTCCCTCGCCGATTTGCGTGAAAT
This sequence comes from Rhizobiales bacterium PAR1, assembly GCA_002256205.1. GTDB lineage: Bacteria > Pseudomonadota > Alphaproteobacteria > Rhizobiales > Beijerinckiaceae > Rhabdaerophilum. The sequence continues at coordinate 514,884 of NKIW01000003.1, read as the reverse complement.
CACGCTTCCCGATCCTGCGGATACGACCGATCCCATCACCGTCAAGACGCATACGGCGACCCGCTTTATCGATGCGTCCACCGGGGACATCCTGCGCGAGGATCGCCATACCTTCGCGTGGCATGCCCGGGATCTCGCCTATCGCCTGCATACGGCGGAGGGGATGACCGTGCTGGCACTGGTGCTCGGGCTGAGTGCCAGCGGCGGGGTTGTTCTGGCTCTCACGGGGTTGTTCATCGGCCTTCGCAAGCGCCTCCGGACGGGCGCGGTTCGGGGCAGTGTCGCGCCAGAGAAGGCGGATATCCTCATCCTCGTGGGTTCTGAGGGCGGCACGACCTTCCGCTTCGGCGAAACCCTGCTGCGGGCGCTCTCCAGCGCGGGCCGCAAGGTACATCTCGCCGCGATGAACGACCTGCCAGCCGCTTCGCCCGCCCGGCACATGATCCTGCTGGCTGCTACAGCCGGTCAGGGCGAAGCACCGGCCTCGGCAACCCAGTTCCTTGAAAAACTGGCCCGCTGGCAAGGTGCAAAGCCTGAAGCCATCGTTCTCGGCTTTGGCGATCGGACATTCCCTGATTTCTGCGGCTACGCGGATCGCGTCGAAACGGCACTCACCGAGCAGGGTTTTCGTCTCGCCCTTCCGACCGAGCGGGTCGACCGTCAATCGGGCGAAGCGTTTATGGCATGGGGAATGCGCCTCGGCGAACACCTTCAGCTTCCGCTGCACCTTGAGCACCAGGCGACGCGCGCCGGCGTTCGGCAATTCAGACTTCTCACGCGAACGGAGTACGGAATCGAAGTGCAGGCCCCGACCGCCATCCTCCGCTTCCGGATCATGCCGCAGTATTGCGGCCTGCCCCTCCCCCTTCAGCGCGTGCTCGGCCTTCTGCCGCGCTTCGAGCCGGGTGACCTTGTCGCGATCACACCGCCGGGCGATACCCGCCCGCGCTTTTACTCGATCGGGTCCTCGTCGCGGAGCGGCGTTCTGGAACTCTGCGTCCGGCATCAGCCGGGCGGGCTCTGCTCGGGCTATCTCTTCGGCTTGCAGCCGGGTGCACAGATTTCAGCCGCGATCCGCCCCAACCCGGCCTTCCGACCGGATGCCAGCAAGGCACCGCTGATCCTGATCGGTGCCGGCGCGGGCATCGCGCCGCTAATCGGCTTTCTGCGGCAGACGGGTGGTTCCCGCCCGGTTCACCTCTACTGGGGCGGACGAAACCCAGAGTCCGACTTTCTTTATCGGGATGAACTCGCATCCCATGCCCTCGACGGCACGCTGACACGGCTGCGCACGATTTTTTCGCGCATTGGCAGCGGCGGCTATGTGCAGGATCTCATTGCCGCCGACGCAGCCGATTTGCGCGCCATGATCGATGCCGGCGGGCAAATCCTGATCTGCGGCGGTCGCGATATGGCCGACGGTGTCCGGCAGGCGCTTGGCGCGGCCCTGGCCCCGCATGGTCTTGACCTACCCACCCTGCGCCAATCCGGAAGGTTGCTTGAAGATGTCTACTGAAAAGCTCGCTTTCCGTGTTGCCCTCAACGGGGCGACGATGGGGACACGCTATTCCGTGCTGTTCTATTCCGAAGCGGCGGAAGGGCACGCCGACCTCGGCAAAGCGCTCCATGCGGCGGTTTCGGATGTTGATACTGTCATGTCCAACTGGAAATCGGATTCCGATCTCTCCCGGCTCAACCGCGCAGCACCGGGGATCTGGCTCGATGTGCCGGAAAGCCTGATCACCGTGCTCGAAGCGGCGCTCGCCGTCGAGAAAGCCTCGCACGGTGCTTTCGATATCGGTGTCGCGGAGGCTGTCGCCGCCTGGGGGTTCGGGCCGCGTGCTGGCGATAGGCCTCCCATGAGCCCGGCGCGGCGTGCCATCACGCGGGACTCGCTCGAACTCGATCGCGCCAATCGCCGGGTCCGCAAGCACGCCCCGCTCGGCCTCGACCTTTGCGGGATTGCCAAGGGCTATGGCGTCGACCGGCTGGGCGAGGTTCTGTCTGCATCCGGCGTGACGGATTGGCTCGTCGGCATCGATGGCGATATGCGCGGTCAGGGGAGCAAGCCGGATGGACAGCCCTGGGCGGTCGGCCTCGAACGCCCGATCCGTGGGCATCGCGAGATCGAGGGTGTCATCGAGCTGACCGATCTCGCGGTGGCCACCTCCGGCACCTATCGCCATTGCCGGGATATCGACGGTCGAGCCGTCTCACACACAATCGACCCGGCAACCGGCGAGCCGATAGGCGGCAAGCTCGCCTCGGTCTCCGTTCTTGCCAAGACCTGTATGGCCGCCGATGCTTGGGCAACCGCCGTGCTCGTCGATGGTCATTGGCCACCCCGACGGTTTGTCACGCCGGCAGACATCAAAGTTCTTGTTGCCGGAGATACGACTTGACCGAAATTCGGTCCGCACGCCCGGCGGAGTAGCGCTGATCACCATTTCGAACCGCTTCGGAGTGAAGAAAACCTGTCCGCTCCGAACGTTCGATGCCCCGTCGGTAAGCAAATTTGACGTTATGGGGCGGCAGATCAGCCAAAGTTAATCACCGAATTTGCCACTTCAGCTTGGCGTTCTCCTCCTCGGTCTGGCGTAGCCCCTTGATCTCTGAGGGCATCCGCCCAGCACACTTCTTCCGCCAATTATAGAACGTCGCATCGCTGATCCCGGCATTTCGACATACATCACCCATCGGTATGCTGTGTTCTGCCTGCTTCAGAAGAAAGCGATCTGTGCGACCGTAAACTTCGATGCCTTGATGGAACTCTCCTTGTGCCGATCACGGGATCAATGGTGAGAGACTCCAGCTTTAAATGATTCAATTGAACGGGGCACGTCAGGTAAAAGCAAAGATCACCGCGAAAATCCCGAAGGCACACATTACCGAGTGAACGATCCTTCAGCCCCTTGTGATGATCACATGCGGCAGGGTCTCGCTGAATTTCTTTTGGGCGCCCAGCGCATCGACGATCTGCTCCGCAATTGCGGGACCGAAAGCCCGATAGGGAATTCGTACGGAACTCAGGTCCGGTGCAACCCAATCATTAAGCGGGCTGTCATCGAAGCCGATCAAACGAGGCGCGGCTTGCCGTTTGGCACTCTCGCGCCAATAACGGCGAGCGCCGAAGGCAATCAGGTCGCTGGCGCAGATGATGAGATCGAGGTCATCGCCTTGTTCAGAAAGCACCCTCGCCCCATTGAAACCCATTTCAAGATGGTCGTTTCCCATCGGAGCGATGCGCCTGCTTGATGAGACAGGAATCCCAGCAACGCAGTAGGCTTTCAATACGGCCTCGACGCGATCGCGTGTCGCGGATGAGGTCAGCGGACCATGAATGATCGCGGCGTTTCTTAAACCGCGCGCCAGTGCCCAGGCTGCGACATCGTGCCCAGCAGCGACATTGTCGATCCCGACAAAACGACCGGTTTCGCCGGATGGGTCGCGACGTCCGACAAAAATGATCGGCGTCGGGCCACCGCGCATGGCGTCGAGCATCGGGCTTGCAACCGCACCGAGCAGCACGATCGCCCGCGCTTGCTGGGCGCGCATTTCTCGCAAATATTCGTCCTGAAGCTCCGGTGAGTCATGGGTATCGCAAAGCACCATCACCAGGCCCGCTTCGCGCAAGGCCATTTCCGCTGAGGCCGCAATCGCCGCCATCGCCGGGTTCGCAAGGTTTGCTGCGAGCACCGCAACAAGGCGGCTTGATTTCTGCCGGAGCGAGCGTCCCGCACTGCTCGGGCGATAATCCAGCGCCAGAGCCGCCGCCCGCACCTTCGCAACGGTCTCGGCGGAAGCCTTCTTGGCGACGCCATTGAGCACGCGGGACACCGTTGCAATCGAGACGCCCGCACGTTCGGCAACAGCACCTATCGATGCCGGCTCGGACTTTATGCCGTGGCGTCCCCGTTTTGCTGCGCTGGTTGGTGCCACACGCCCTCCCCCGAACAGGTGCTTGCCTGCCTCGAAAACCTGATCTAGTATTCGCAAAGGGAAAACGTTTTCCCTAAATGAATGACCTCGTCAAGAGGCATCCGCTCAGGGAGGAGCACATGGCAATCTTACGCACGCTTTTGGGCGCGGCCGCTATGGCCGTGGCTGGCACCCTGCCCCTTCAGGCGCAGCAGCTCACCGTCTGGCATGACCTCGGCGACAACGGCATCAAGTGGTTCGAGGCGATGAGCGCCGAATTCGCCAAATCGAAGCCGGGTGTGACGGTGAAGTCCCTGAGTTTCCCAACGGACCAGTGGTTTGGCCGCGTTATCGGCGCGCTCAACACGGATACAGCGCCGGACCTCATCTACAACAATTACGAGCGCGTGATCCGCATTCAGGACCAGACCGGCAAGGTCTCGGACATGAAGGATGTGCTCGCGAAGGTGACTGACAAGGGTTTCCTCGGCGAGGATGATATCAAGGTTGCGACCTACAAGGGCAAGCAGATCATCATCCCCATTCAGCGCGTGCAGATGGGTTTTGGCGTGCGCAAGAGCTGGCTCGACAAGGTCGGCGAGAAATTCCCAGAGACCTGGGACGACGCCAAGCGCGTCGCCAACAAGTTCCGCGACAGTGACCCAGACGGCAATGGCAAGGCGGATACCTTCGGCTTCGGGCTTCAGGCTGCCAAGCCGCGCGACCTCATCCACATGCTCGACCTCTTCCTTTTCGGCTCGGGCATCCGCAACACGCTGATCGACCCGGCTGGCACGATCATGGTCGACGAGCCGGCGCATGCGGCGGTGCTGGAGGAGTTCCTCAAGACCTATACGAGCTACAAGTTTGTCGCCCCCGACACGATCAACCATTCCTTCCCGGAGATGTATCAGGGCATCGAGGGTGGGCGCGCGGGCATGTTCCGCGTCGGCGACTGGAACGTGAAGAAGTGGGACGGCGAGAAGGTGCTCGGCGGCGATTTCCTCGTCGGGCCGTGGCCGAAAATGCCGGGTGCTGCACAGAACTACGTCGTGATCGGCGGCATGCGCGGCGTCGGCGTGCCGGAAAACGCACCGAACAAGGCACTGGCGCAGGAATTCGCAGCCTTCATGCTCTCCAAGGCGGCGCAACAGGCTTCGTTGGAGAATGTCGGCGCGGCCGTGCGCAAGGATCTCGACGTGGCCGCGCTCTCTCCGCGTTCGCAGTATTTCGCTAAGGCGGAAGCGCGGCTCATCGCCTACGATTTTCCGGAGTCGATCCACACCTTCTATCCGGAACTCGAAGCCGCCTATCACAAGAAGCTCATGTCCGGCATTGCCAATCCGCCGGCGGACTGGAAGCCGTTCATCACCGAGACCGCGAAGGAAATGCGTGATCTCGCGGCCAAACTGAAGGCGAAATAAGTTCGCAAGCCGGGCTCCGCGTTTCGCCGCGGGGCCCATGCCATCCCGAACCTGCAAGGCGAACCGATGATCGAGACCCTCGACGTGGTCTGGCGCCACCGCATCTTCTATCTCTTCGTGCTGCCGTTTGCGGTTCTGACGATCCTGTTCGGGCTCTGGCCGATCCTGCTTTCGATTCAGGTGTCTTTTACGGCTTCCGCGACGGCGCTACGCCCGAACCCGACCTATGTCGGGTTCGCGAATTACCTTGTCGTGCTCTCGGACCCGGCGTTTCTCGCCTCGCTGACGAAAACGTTCCTCTACACCGCGCTTTCGGTCGTCGCGAACCTCGCCTTTGCGCTCGGTGTCGCGGTTCTGCTCGATTCCGCATTACTAACACGCGGCAACCTGTTCTTTCGCCTCGCAATTTTCCTGCCTGTGGTGACGCCGGATGTCGCGGGTTACGTCGTCTGGCGTTGGCTTTTTGACCGCTCCTTCGGCGCCATCAATGCGATGTTGGAGATGATCGGCGCGCCGGCCTTCGCCGGCCTGACGAGCGCCAGAACGGCGATGGCCTCGCTGCTGATTGCGGAGCTTTGGCATCACGCCGGGTTCTACATGATCATCTTCCTCGCGAACCTCTCGATGCGCGACAAGGCGCTCGAGGAAGCGGCTCATGTCGATGGCGCGACCGCCTGGCAGCGCTGGCGCTATGTGATCCTGCCGCAGCTCAAGCCGGCGCTGATCATCAACACGGTTTATGCACTGATCCAGTTCCTCAAGACCTTCACGGTCGTCGTGGTGATGACCAAGGGTGGGCCGAACGAGGCGACAAATTTCGTCTCCTACTACGCCTATCAGCTCTTCGACCAAGGCCGATATGGCGAGGCGACCGCGATGGCGACGATCCTCTTTGCCATCGTCATCCTGATTTCGTTGACCTTCTACCGCATCGCGGATCGCGAGGTAGCGGCATGAGCATCGCGCGAGGAGACAACCGGGCGCTCCAGATCGCCGCCTATGCGCTGGCGGGTACGATCAGCCTTGCCTTCCTCTATCCCTACTGGTGGATGCTGGTGAGTGCCTTCCGCGCGACCAAGGCCATCATGGCTGCGCCTATCCGCCTCTGGCCGGAAACGCTCGATTTCTCGATCTTCGCCGAGATCGCGCAGATCGGCGGTGTGCCGCTCTGGCGCTATATCGCCAATTCGTTCGCGATCACGGGCCTCTCAACGGTGCTTGGCGTCACCATAACCGCGCTCGGCGCTTATGCACTGACGCGGATGCCGAAGCTCCCCGGTTTTGCCACGCTTCGAACCGTGTTTCTCGTCGCGATCATGTATCCCTACATGCTGCTCGTGATCCCGGTCTATCTCGTGATGTACAAACTTGGGTTGCTCGGCAGTTATGCGGGCATCATCCTGTTCCTCGCGCTCGGGCCGATCCAGTTCTTCCTGTTCGAGCAGTTCTTCCGGAAAATCCCGGCGGAAGTCATTGAGGCTGCGATCATCGATGGCGCAAGCGAGGCGCAGATCCTGTTTCGTGTCATTCTGCCGATGGCAGCACCGGTGACCGCTACTGTCGCGCTAATCACCTTCCTGCTGAACTGGGCGCAGTGGTTTCCGATCATGGTGATCTCCAAGACGCCAGACACTTACACCCTTCCCGTCGCGCTACTGGCGATGAACACCGAACTTGGCGCGAATTTCCAAGGCATCATGGCGCTTGCCGTGATCACCACCCTCCCCGTCGCGGTGCTGTTCCTTCTCGCCCAGAAGCGCGTGATGGAAGGCATGGCCGCCGGCGCGGTGAAAGGATGACAGCGATGCTGGACAAGGCGTCTCCGCCCGTCGATCTCGGGCATCAGGTTGAAGCGGCGCGACAGAAAAGCCTGCATTGGTTTGAAAGCATGCAGATGCGTGGCCTGCCGCGTGGCGTCAGCCGGATCAGCGCGCATCACGATGGAGCCGCGTGGCCCGGCGTGCTGCTACCGGGCACGTATAACGCCGTGATGTGCCGGGAACTGATCGGCGGGCTGGAAAGCTGGACTGCCTCCGAGAGGTCGAACCTCGTGAACTGGCTGGAAAGTCATCGCCGTGCAGACGGGATTTTCCGCGTGCCGGGGATGACGGATGCAACAGTATTCAAGAAGCCGGACCGAGCTGAAACCTGGCGCTATATCGATTTTCACGTCACGAATTACAGCCTCGGCGCGGTTGATGCGCTGTCGCCGGGGCGCAAGCCAAACCTTTCTTTCGCTGAACCTTTTCTCGATCCGCAAACGCTGAAGGCCTGGCTCTGCGACCGCGATCTCAACGACCCGTGGCAGGAAGGGAACAACATCGTCAATCTCGCGAGCTTCCTCCTCCTGATGCGGCGGGACGGCGATGCGGACCTGCAGGCGCGGGTCAGCACGGCGCTCGATATCCTTTACGCGTGGCATGATCGCTATCGTGAGCCGACCACCGGCTTCTGGGGCGTGGGGCAACTCTCGGACAAGACCCGCCTGCTGCATGCCTTCGCAGGCTCGATGCACAATTTCCACCTCTGGTACCATGAGGGGCAAGTGCCGGTCGCTTTCGAGCGCGCCGTTGATTATTGCCTCTCGCTGCCGCCGGTGATCGATAGCGCCTGTATCGATGTCGATGCGGTGGATGTGCTGGTGCATGGCCTTCGCCTGCTCGATTATCGGCGGGAAGAGATTGAGCTGTGGCTCTCGCGGTTATTGAAGGAACTCCTTGGGTTTCAGAAGGATGACGGCGGCTTTTCAGATGTTGAATCTGGCATCCGGCGGCAGGATGGCTGGGTGAAAGGCTATGAGGAGCCGCAGGGGCTCTCGAACACCTTTGCGACGTGGTTTCGCTGGATCGCCATCGCGATGATCGCGGACACACTCTGGCCGGGACGCTGGAAATGGCGTTTTCGCCGGATGATCGGGATCGGCTATCGTGGGCCGGAAAGGTCTATCACCCCATGACCGAAACCGGCGTCCAAGATCCTTTCGCCCATCTCCATGACGAGAATTACGCTGGCCCGTTTGAGGCTGGCATGGTCGGGGCGGAAAGCCACATTATCCTTGGCGGGCGCGAGACCATCAACCTTGATGGCGCATGGCGCATGACGCTGGATCTCTTCGACGAAGGCCTCCGTCAGCGCTGGTATGAAGCCAATGAAGACCCGCCCTCGCAATGGCCAATCCCCCGAGACTACGAGATCGAGGCGGGCGATCTTGTCCCCGTCCCGTCCTGCTGGACCGTGCTGAAGCCGGAATGGACCTATTTCGAGGGCGCGGCCTGGTATACGCGGCATGTCCAATGGCAAGCTGGTCCAGAAGGCGAGCGCGTATTCCTGCGCATCGGCGCGGCGAATTATCGAGCGCTGGTCTTCCTCAACGGTGTCTATATCGGCGGGCATCGCGGTGGCTCGACGCCTTTCTATCTCGATGTCACGCGCCATCTCACAGCGGGCCAGAACCGCCTTCAGATCATGGTCGAGAACCGGCGCCAGCCGGACCGCGTGCCGATGCACCATATCGACTGGTTCAATGACGGCGGGCTCTATCGCGAGGTCTCGCTCTTGCGCCTGCCGGCCGTCTTTATCCGTGATGCACGCGCGGCGCTGGCCTCAGATGGGCAGGCCATCCGCTTCACCCTCGCCCTTTCGGAGCCGGTGGATGGCGTCGGCCGTGTGGAGATCCCCGAACTCGGGCTGACGGCTGATTTGCCGATCATCGCCGGGCTCGGAACGCTCGTTCTCCCAGCGAACCCCGAGCGCTGGTCGCCCGAAAGCCCTCGCCTCTACGATGTTGCTTTTCGCGTTGGCACCGACACCGTTCAGGAGCGGATCGGTTTTCGCACAATCGAAACGCGCGGCACGAATATCCTGTTGAACGGCCAGTCGATCTGGCTCAAGGGCGTCTGTGTCCACGAGGACGACCTAGTTCTCGGCAAGGTCTCGACCGAGGCCGATATCCGCCGGCGACTGACACATGCGCGCGAACTTGGCTGCAATTTCCTGCGCCTTGCGCATTATCCGCACCACGAGAAGGTCGCGGAACTTGCCGATGAGCTCGGATTCCTGCTCTGGGCGGAAATTCCGGTCTATTGGGCGATCGACTTTGCCAACCCGGCAACCTTCGCCGACGCCAAGAACCAGCTTCTTGAACTTGTTGCGCGCGATGCCAACCGCGCCAGCGTCATCATCTGGGGCGTCGGCAATGAAAACGCCGACACCGAAGCCCGCCTCGCTTTCATGTCCGGCCTTGCCGAAGCCGCCCGTATGGCCGACCCGACGCGGCTTGTAGGGGCAGCCTGTCTGATCAATCGCGAGACTTTCACCCTCGAAGACCGGCTGACCCAATGGCTCGATATTATCGGGCTGAACGAATACTTCGGCTGGTATGAGCCCGATTTTTCAGGCCTCGAACGGCTGCTCGCCAATTCGCGCCCAAACAAGCCTGTAATCATCAGCGAAACCGGCGCCGATGCGCACCTCAATCACCGTGGGGAAGGCCGCATCTTGTTCACGGAGGATTGGCAGAGCGAATTCTACCGCCAACAGTTCAGACGCATCACCGCCGTGCCCTATATTCGTGGGCTTGCGGCGTGGCTGCTTTATGATTTCCGCTCGGCGCGCCGTCAAACCGGTTTCCAAAAGGGATTCAACCGCAAAGGCCTCATCGGGGAGGACAAGGCTAGCCGAAAACAGGCGTTTTCCACGCTGAGGGATCTCTATTCCACTCCCCGATAATCACCGTTCAATTTCGCCCTGCGCTCAAAACAGTGTTCAAAAAAACCGTCCGATAACCGGGAAGTTTTCGTTCAACGGCCCGGTGCAGTCGTTCATTGCCCAAAATGGAAGCTCGTAAGCCGACATTGCTGAAGGGACAGAACCAAACGCCTTTTTGAAATCATTTGAAATATGATCCGTGACATGGATCAACGTCTTTCGGCCGGATCCTGCGCCATCCTTGACCTGAAATTCTGGATTGGTTGAGCCCTCAACCCCGTGTTTTCAAGAGATGGCGATGTGTCTCGACCGCAGGCAAATGCTCTTGGCTACAGGCGCGGCTGCCCTCGCCTTGCCGACGCAGTGGGCCCGAGCACAATCTAAGCCCGCGCTCCTTACAGTCGGCTCGCGAACGCTGGACGTCCATGGGCGGTCAGCGAAGGTCTATGGCATTTCCGGTAAGGGGCGTCTTGGCCTCCTTCTGACGATCCCGGTGACCGGTGTCCCCCCGATCCTTGCGCAAGTGGAGGCCGACAAGCGCCGGACTGGCATCGTTCTGGCGAGTGCTGGAGCAACTGTTACAAAGATATGGGAGACAGCGGAAAGGACAGCCGCCTTCGCGACGCTTGCGCCCGACGAGCGGCTTCAGGCAAAGGCCCCGCTCGCAGCCAGACAACCGGATCGGACCTTTCATATCATGCTCGGCGAAGAGTCCGGCTATCGCTGGACACTGAATGGCAATGTCCACGGTGAGCATACACCGCTGGAAGCAAAGGTCGGCGAGCGGATCGATTATAGCGCTCGACATAGGCGTTCTGTTGCGGGTTGCCCGGCTGGATATGGGTCAGCAGGATGATGCGCTGCTCAGGCGCGCCGCAGCGCCTGAAGCATCGCGCTCACTTCATCCTGAAGCCGGTCTGCCTCATGTCCAACATCGGAGGACGAGGCGAGCGAGCGGCGCGAGAGTTCTTCCGTCTTTTGCGTGAAGCTCTGAATGGTCTGGACCACCTTGCCAAAGCTCGCGGTATTGCCAGAAACGGTGGAGGTGGTGTTGCAGATCGCTTCGACTTGCGTGGTCTGGGCATCTATGGCTGCAGCCCCGCCGCGTGCAATATCGCCAAGTTTCTGGATCGTGCTGACAATCACCGCCATCTCTTCGGCGACGAGGCTCGTTGCGCTCTGGATCGCCTGAACCTGCCGTCCAATATCACCGGTAGCGCCGGCGGTCTGATTGGCCAGCGCCTTGACCTCCGCCGCAACGACAGAGAACCCCCTGCCCGCCTCACCCGCGCGCGCCGCCTCAATCGTCGCATTAAGCGCGAGGAGGTTGGTCTGCCCGGCAATGTCGGAGATCAGATTGACGACTTCGCCGATGCGCGCAGCAGCCTCGGTCAGGTCGGCGACGGTCTTTTCAGCCGTATGCGCATGCGTCTGAGCATCATCACTGATGTTAGTGGCTTCAACCATCCGGCGGCGCACATCTCTGGCAGCATCCGCGAGCCGCATAGCCTCGGCAGCGGCCTCATCGGCACTGACAGCAGTCATCTCGGACGCACGAACAGCGGCTTCAACCTCCTGGCTCGAATGAGCAGCGCCATCGGACATGATGCCCGCGTCCTGCGCCATGCCTCTCGACATTTCACGCACGCGCGTCGCCACCGAAAGGATTTTCTCTTCCAGCGTTTCCGCTATGCTCAGCATCGTTGTGCGCCGCTCATCAATAGAAGATTCGATCGCTTGCGCCGTCTCGGCGTTCAAGCGCTCTACTTCCATCAGGGTTGAGCGAAACACACCGACTGCGCTTGCAAGCTTACCGAGTTCATCGCGATCCTCGCCATAGGGAATGGGGGTCGCGAGATCGCCTTTTGCGAGGCTCTCCATGCGATCGATCAGGCGCCGTATGCCGCGCGTGATCGAGAGCCCGACCGCAGCGAGCACGCCAAAGGCGATCAGCGTCACGAGGTAGGCAATCGTTAGGTTGGTCCAGAGGCGAGACTTGAACCCCGCGATGCGCAAATCGAGCAGGCGATCAAGTTCGCCGGCTGTTGCACCCCAGTATTGATCCGCATTGCGCTGGAGCTTTTCATGCAGCGGCGTCACCATCTTGATCGCGTTCGGCTCCGCACGCTCGATCAGAACGGAGGACGCGCGCTTTACCGCGCCGTAGAACGCATCGGAATCGTTCTGAAGGTTGCCCTGTGCGCCTTTCAGCGCCTTCTCGAGGCTGCCGTCCGGATTATTCGCGATCGCGGTCTTGATCGAGGTCGCCAGACCGGAAGCTCCCGCCTCATAGCGCCCGAGCGCGATCATGAGCTGCGACTTCGCATCGAAATCCGGCGCATCGGCACTCGCGACCAAGACCATCTGGTCAAAAAGCGCTCGCGCGGCATCGGTCAACTCGGGCAGCTTCACGATCACCGCGTCCATGACATAAAAGCTGTCAAGATCTGGATCGAGGATCAGGTTCGAGCCATCACCGATCTTGGACATCAGAGCGCGGGAGCTCGCACGGAGCTTGACCGCCTGGTCCTCCCCGGCTGTCGTCAAAGCCGAGAGCACATCTTTTGACTCGGCCGCTGTGGTCATTGCAGCGTCAAAACCCAGTGCCGGTCTCGCCAGTGCAGTGGCGAGTGCGGCGGCCTGGCCCGCCGAGAGCTTGTCATTGAGGTTTGCCGCAGCCTGAATTGGCCAGACGGCCTTCGCATAGACAATTCCATCCCGCTCCTTGGCGGCGAAATCGATATCCTTGAAAGATTGCTCGATCAGCAGCCGTGAGAGCAGTCCTATGGCGAAGAGGAGAAAGGCAGCTGCGCAGGCGAGTTTTCCATTCATTGAAAGGCGAAAAAAGCGCATGCTTAGCGTCCTGCTAATTGAGGTGTTTTGTCCACTATCGCAAATGGTTATGTAAAATTAGTTATGCCTAATTTATGATCATGCCGCGCAAACATTAGCCAAATATCGCCCTTGCCCCACTGGCGCTTTATTGCCTGCCACAGCGTGGGTCCTTTTCCACGTCCCCCATGGATGTGATGCTCTCCCATTTTTTTCTGGTTGCGCGGATGCCGCGTCCTAACAAGACAGTCCGATCTTGCAGCCAGCATTGTCGATCGTTCGGCCCTTGGGGCACTCGGTTGAGCACGACACATTGATCACCCGCGTATTCGCATGGGTCAGAATTCCCGCAACGGGCGGCTATCAACCTAAACGACTCTTATATTTTCCAGCCCTGAATAAGTGTGGCGTTTTGTCGCTCCCATCGTCAGGAAGTCATTAAATCTACTAGCGGATCGTCATTTTTGAACTTTGCGCGCGTCCGCAACGCTTTAAAGGAAACAGGTCGGCCAGAATGGTTGTTCCGCTTAAAAAATTCACCCGGGATCGTTCGGCGAACGTCGGCATCATTTTCGCCTTTGCGGCGGTTCCATTGATTGGCGGTGCTGGCGCAGCGGTAGATTATTCGCGCGCGACAACAGCCAGCGCTGTGCTTCAGGCCACCTTGGATAGCGCTGTTCTGGCAGGAATGAGTCTCCCCGCGCGGGAGAAGAAACTCGGCAAAAGTCCCACGGCCGTCGCCAAAGCCACATTTCACGCAAATCTGGCTGACAAAGCGGTATCGTCGTCGTTCAATTTCCACGATGGCGTTCTGAGCGGCACGGCGACAATGCCGGTAAAGACCTATGTCATACAGATGTTTGGCATGAGCAATCTCGTCGCGAGCGCAAAATCTGCGGCAAGTGCAGAGCCGTTGCGTGGACCCGTCTGCTTTATGGCGATGCACCCCTCGCGCAAGCATACACTTGAGCTAAAGGACTCCGTCTCAGTCTTTGCCCCGGATTGCCACATCTATGGCAACTCTGACGATGTGGATGACGTTGTCGATCCTCATACGCCCAACAACTTCCTGACTGGAAAAACAGTTCAGGCGATCGGCTACGGGCATCACTACATTCAGAACGTCAAACCGCCGCTTCAATATGCACCGGAATACGTACCCGACCCGCTTGCAACGATGTCCATTCCGAATGATCCATCCTGCACGGTCACGAACAAGAAGATCGCCAACCAGACCGTGACGCTTTCGCCAGGCACTTATTGTCAGGGCCTTCAAATCAGCAACAATTCGAATGTCACGCTTCTGCCGGGGACCTACTATATCCGCGGCGGCGCGTTTCTGGTTTCCAAGTCGACGGTGGTGGGCGACGGCGTGACCATTGTTTCCTGGGGCACCACAACACCGCTTGACTGGTCCTCGTCGACCGTTCGCCTGAGTGCTCCGAAGTCGGGACCGCTGGCGGGTATCGTTGTCACCGGCGAACGCAACGCAAGCACCAGCACATTGACGGACTCCACCGTCGATCTTCACGGCGTGATCTATCTGCCCAAAAGCGCCTTTACGTGGACCAACTCTGGAACACCGGATATCACTGCCAAATGGACTTCCTGGATTGTTGACGGCATCAGTTGGCTCGGCAATGGAACCATCAAGATCAACTTTGATCCGGCTAATAGCACAGTCCCTTACCCGACTGCGTTGAACAATGTTGTTCCGCGCGTCGGGCCGGGAAGCGTACGCCTGATTAAATGAGCGCGAAAAGAGGCGCGGTCGAACAATCCCAAATAGTATCAGAAAGTGCCCTACCCCGGCTTTGATCATGAAATGTAAAGCTGGTGCCCCTCGATGAGAACGGCGGCACGGTGTTCCTTGAAGATGGCCCGTGGTGTGAGCGCGTGCCAGAGATAGTGCCGTTCCGTTGATCTTCACGAAGACCTCATCGAACGGCCAGCATCTGCATCGGAAAACCGGAGCGGTTCATTCCCGGCAGGTCGCCGCGCGGTATCACCAGCATCCCTTGCAGCGTTGTATTTGGGGTGGCGGCCCACTGCCTAGGTAGATTCCGATTCTACCTGCGCTACTGCTTCGGCGCCAAGTTCGATCAACAAAGGATCACTTGCCGCCAGCGCCTTGTCAGCCGCATCCCGCAGCAGGGAGGGCTGTTTTCGCGGTCACCGCCCCCTTTTTGAAGCATCGGCACCAGAGTGACGGCATTGCCGGCGCCATAGAGATCAGGAGCATATTTTGAAAGCTTTCGTTTATCAGGGGTCGGGCCAAAAAGCAGTTGAAGAGCGTCCGATGCCCACCATTCAAGAGCCCGGCGATGCCATCATCAAGATGGTTAAAACGACCATCTGCGGCACGGATCTCCACATTCTCAAGGGCGATGTCGCGTCGTGCAAACCCGGTCGTATCTTGGGCCACGAAGGTGTCGGGACGATCGAAGCTGTCGGTTCAGCTGTAACGAGCTTTCGCAAAGGGGATCGCGTTCTGATCTCCTGCATCTCCTCGTGCGGCAAATGCAGCTATTGCCGTCGCGGCATGTACTCGCATTGCACAACCGGCGGGTGGATCCTCGGAAACACCATCGACGGCACGCAGGCTGAATATGTGCGGACGCCGCACGCAGACACCAGCCTCTACCCGATTCCCGCAGGTTCGGATGAAGAGGCGCTCGTCATGCTGAGCGACATTCTCCCCACGGGCTTCGAATGTGGCGTTCTCAACGGCAAAGTGGCGCCCGGCTCGACCGTCGCCATCGTTGGCGCTGGACCAATTGGTCTGGCTGCCTTGCTGACGGCCCAGTTCTATTCACCTGCCGAGATTATCATGATCGATCTCGATGAAAATCGGTTGGAAGTTGCCAGAAAATTCGGCGCGACCGCCACGATCAACAGTACCGACGGGCACGCGATGCAAGCCGTCCTGAAGATGACCGCAGAACGCGGCGTCGACACGGCCATTGAGGCTGTTGGGATCCCTGCAACCTTCGAGATCTGCCAGCAGATCATTGCTCCCGGTGGCACAATCGCCAATATCGGGGTGCACGGCACCAAGGTCGATCTGCATCTCGAACTCCTCTGGGATCGCAACATTTCGATCACCACCCGTCTTGTCGATACTGTGAGCACGCAGATGCTGCTCAATGTCGTCAAATCAGGGAAGATCAATGCCAAGCAGCTGATCACCCATCACTTCAAATTCAGCGAGATCCTCGATGCCTACGAGACCTTTGCCCATGCGGCTAACACCAAGGCGCTGAAGGTGATCATTTCTGCCTAGCGACGCGCACAACCGCGCAGAGTTGATCCCGCTGGGACTGATCTGGATCAGTGGACGTCGCGCGAAAAAAGCGCACCCTTGCTTGGGGCACTAAAATTCTGGAGCCACGACAATGACCGTGCGAGACAAGCTGGCGGAAACCCTTTTGATGCCGAAGGATGACAGAGGGCGGGTCAAAAGTGGCTCCTATCAACCCGAAATGCCGGCGGAGGTCGAGGGAGACGAACCCTCTGCGGTGACTATGATGGGCGATAGGATTGACCGCTCGCTGCATGCTTACGCGGCGCGCTTTACAGCGGGACTATCACCTGCGGCCATGGCGGAGGCCTATCTGGATTGGGCAACGCATCTCGTGGCATCGCCCGGAAAGCAGGCCCAGCTCATCGAGAAAGCCACCCGCAAATCAATCCGCCTGGCGCATCATCTCGGGGTTTGTGCCATGCAGGCGGGCACGACCGAGCGGTGCATCGACCCGCTACCGCAGGACCGTCGCTTCGTTGGTGATGCCTGGCAGAAATGGCCCTACAGTCTGATGTATCAGAGTTTTCTCCTGCAACAGCAGTGGTGGCACAACGCAACCACGGGCGTGCGCGGCGTCACGAAGCAACATGAGAACGTCATAGAGTTCGCTTCGAGACAGATTCTCGACATGATGTCGCCGTCCAATTTCCTGCTGACGAATCCCGAACTTCTCCAGCACACCGTCGCAGAGGGCGGCATGAATCTCGTCCGCGGAACCCAGAACCTGCTTGAGGACTGGGAGCGTGACCGTTCTGGCAAGAAGCCCGTAGGTGTGGAGGCCTTCGAGATTGGGCGCAATATCGCCGCCACACCCGGAAAGGTGATCTATCGCAACCGTCTGATCGAGCTCATCCAATATTTCCCGACAACAGAGCTTGTCCGTCCCGAGCCCGTGCTGATCGTGCCGGCATGGATTATGAAGTACTATATCCTCGACCTTTCACCTGAGAATTCACTGGTGAAATTCCTTACAGACCAGGGATTTACGGTCTTCATGATCTCTTGGAAAAACCCCGATCAGAATGATCGGGATCTCGGCATGGAAGACTACCGGAAACTCGGCGTCATGGCGGCATTCGAGGTGCTCAATACGGTTGTTCCGGATCAGCCTGTGCATGCTGTCGGCTACTGCCTTGGCGGCACGCTGCTCTCCATCGCTGCCGCCGCGATGGCTCGGGATGGCGACGAGCGCGTTAAATCCATGACCATTATGGCCGCGCAGACCGATTTCACCGAGGCGGGCGAACTGATGCTCTTCATCAACGAAAGCCAACTCACCTTTCTCGAGGATATGATGTGGGAGCAAGGCTTCCTCGATACAAAGCAGATGGCAGGGACATTCCAGCTCTTGCGCTCAAACGATCTCATCTGGTCGCGCATGATTCATCAGTACATGCTGGGTGAGCGCTCAGGCATGAATGATTTGATGGCCTGGAACGCGGACGGAACGCGCATGCCTTTTCGCATGCACTCGGAGTATCTGCGCAAGCTGTTCCTCGACAATGATTTGGCCGAAGGCCGGTATAAGGCGGATGGCAAGCCGGTTGCGCTGACGGATATCCGCACGCCAATTTTTGCCGTTAGCACAACGCATGATCATGTCGCGCCTTGGCGTTCGGTCTTCAAGATTCACCTTCTCACCGAGACGGAAGTCACCTTCGTTCTGACCACGGGCGGTCACAATGCGGGCATCGTCTCGGAGCCCGGCCATACCGGACGCAGTTTTCAGGTCAAGACCCATTTAAGTGCTGATCATCAGCCTGATCCGGATACCTGGATCGCGGCGGCACCCCGAAAGGACGGCTCATGGTGGCTCGAGTGGTCAGCATGGCTAAAGGAAAGGTCCGGCGATCTGACCCAGCCCCCCACCATGGGTGCAGCCAAAGCTGGCGATGCACTGTTTGGAGACGCGCCAGGCGTCTATGTGCTTCAACAATAATCCATCCCACATGAACCGGGACGTCTAGCAACCAAGGTTCGACTGGTTGCGCGTTGCACCGCATATCTCTTCGCAGCGTCCCGGGCCTCGGCAATCGCCTTCAATGAACGGTTTTTCAGCAAATACGTAAAATCATATTGTCTACAGGTTCGCCTATGCACCTCAAAGCAGCTATTCAAACTATCAAGTCATCAAGACTGATAGCAAACGCAGCAGTAAGGACCTTATCGTTACTTACTCGGCGCTGGACTTGAAGGCGCTACCGTTGGTCCGGCAATGCCATGAACCGCATCGTACTTCTGCCGCGCGGCTTGTACGGTCTCATAGTGCTCGGCTGCCCATGTCACGAGCGGGATGAAGCGGGCCACGAGATTAGCCCCTGTTTTCGTGAGTTCATAATGCACTTCGACTGGGGGACCAGGGACGACCTCGCGCGTCACATACCCGTCGCGTTCGAGAGCCCGCAGATTTTCCGTCAAGACACGCTGGGTAATGTCGCCAATCGTCCGCTTAATCGCGGAAAACCGCATCGGGCCGTCCTCGAGCGCGAGCAGGATAAGCGAACTCCATTTGCCGGTGACCGTACTGAGAATGCTCCGGACCGGACAAAGCCCGCTTTCCTCTTCGGTGGTGACGGTAATGCGGAGCATACCAGGTTCCCTTTTGGTGCGTTATTGACACTTGGTATTGAAATAATACTTCAAAAGCACCCAACTTGGGAACCCTTGAAGGAGACGCCGAATGCCCCCTAAAGACATCGCGCTGAGCGCTGTTCGCGCCATTTTTACCGATTTTGACGCGGTAGCGGCCAAGAACCTGCTGGCCGAGGATTACCGGCAACACAATGTCGCTGTCCCCACTGGCGCTGCGCCAATCCTTGGCTTTATCCCCGCCCTGAAAGAGAGCGGCATCAGGAGCACCATCCACCGCGTGATTGCAGAAGGCAATCTCGTCGTCCTGCACGTGACATATGAAAACGCTCAGGCTTTTGGAGGCGAGACGCTCGTGGCCTTCGATGTCTTCCGCGTCGAGGACGGCAAGGTCGCCGAACACTGGGACAACTTGCAGCCGCTGGTGAGCAAGACTGCGTCCGGCAACGGCATGACGGACGGCCCGACCCAGATCACGGACCATAACAAGACCGCCCACAACAAGACCCTGATCGAGGGCTTCATCCGCGATGTGCTTCAGGGCGCAGCGCCTGAAAAGGTCACGGAATATATTTCGACCACGACCTACATCCAGCACAACCCGCTGGTTGCGGACGGGTTGGACGGGCTTGGCGCCGCTCTGAAGGCTTTTGCCGACGCCGGGCAAGCCATGAGCTATGCGCGCACCCCGATCATTGTGGCGGAAGGCAATTTCATCTTCACCGCCTCCGAGGGCAAATTGGGGACGACCCCTACCGCCTTCTTCGACCTGTTCCGGATCGAGGACGGCAAAATTGCCGAGCATTGGGATACGATCTCGGCCATCCCGAGCGAGATGCCGCACGCCAATGGCAAATTCTGACGCGAAATCAGACAATATCACCGTGCGAAGCCGTAGCTTCGCACGGTCGAGCAGTCTTGTTCAAACACAAGGAAGGAGCATGAAGGCAAACATTATCGGGCAGCAGTGGAAGGCGGATTTTGGGCAGTTCACTTTCCAGCTCGATTTTCATTCCCAGACTTCAATGAGCTTCAGGGCGATCCAACCCGATGGCGGTCTTGCGGATGCAACTACGGTGGAGATTACCCGGACCGAGTTGCGTCCCAAAACGGTCCCTCGCGGTCCCGATGGGTTGGCGCAGAACCGGATGCTCAAAGCGTTTAGAAGACTAGGGCTCTTGAAGGTCACAAGGGCTCCCAACTCTGATTGCGGCCCTGCCAGTAACTCTCCTCCCTTCCATTGATGACCCACCCCACCTGTGCGGCGGTGGGAATCCATCGGCCACTCACCTGGCGATAATCGGAGAAAACACCCCGCCACGGCATCGACACAAAGGGAGGCGTGGTGCTCGCCGCGCGGTTGGCGCAGAAGGCGCTGACGATGCGCCGATCCGGTCCAAGGCCCAGAATGACCTCACAGGCGGTATCGTCGGAGCCGGACGTAACAGCGATGGTGGACGCATCAATCTCGCGCCAGTCGAGGTCGCGGTTATGCAGGATCGCGTCTGGCACAAGAGGCAATTCGGCGAGGTACCGGATGAGTTCGCCCCGTGCCAGAGCCGCACCTGGCTTCGAGCGGGCCACAGGAAAAATGCCGAGTGCAGTGACATCGAGCCGTCCGCCGCCATCCACGAGTTCATCGGTCACGGTCATGTAGCCGAGCGGCAGGAACCGGGCGTTCCACGTGAACGCGCACGACTTGATCGACATCGTCTGGCGGGCGGTGAAAGGGAGCCAAAACCGGGATTTCAGACTGACCCGCATCGAACCGCGCTGTGAAAACCCGACGGCATCAAAGGTATAGGCGGGATCGGCGCCATGACTGAGCGCAAGGTCTAAAACAACTTGCGGCAGGCGGCTCAGGATGTTGGCATCAGGGTCGATCATCGCGTGTCCCGTGTCACTTGTGGGAGGATGGTGTCATGGCTCACGTTCCGAGAGAGAAATGAGAGGTGGTACTGGCTCCCGCCAAGGCCACCCCTGCTGCTCCGACAAGCAATGTTCGCCTGTCAGCCGGGCATCACCCTTTCAGAATTGGTGGACCTACGATGACCATTGGTCAGGCCTGTACAAGGCTGGAAAGTATCTGGCGCGACAGTAGGGCTGAACCGAGCGCCAGCCAGCTTGCGCCCGTGAAGAGGAGATCAATGCTGAGGAAAGTGCCAAGCACATAAAGGCCTGATGCAGGCCATTGCGAGAGGACCGTGATCCCGAGCAACGCTGTGATCAATGCAGAAAGCACGACCCATCCCCATGCTGTCCCGGATCGCATCTGGAAGGCGATCACGAGGCGAACAATGCCACTCGCGACAAGCGCAATGCCCAGCAGTAATGTCAGACCGGTGGCCGCGAGCAAAGGATTGGAAGAGGCCAGAAGTCCGGCTGCCGAATAGAAAATCCCTGTCAAAAACCAGGTCGACCCGGACCAGAAAGACTTCGCCTGAAACGCCATCACCATATGCGCGGCGCCAGCAATCACCATGCTAATCGCGACGAAATAAACCGATGCAATCGTCGCCGTGATCACGCTTGCCAGAGCGAAGGCGCCGAGCACCGCGAGCAAAATGCCGAAAGCGAGGATCCAGCCCGGCTTCAACCGAGAGATATCCGAAAGGGTATCCTGATCACGCAAGCGCTGGCTTGCCTGTTCCATGGTGGTGTCCATCGCAGCGATCCTTTGAGTGTGTGGGAAGTGTGAGACACCTGAAACCGATCTCGCCTGCCTTTGGTTCCCCCCCCAGTCGAAACGCACGCCATTCAGCGGATCTGGGTTCTTTGCCGCCCCCTCGCCCGCATGGGGGTTTTCCGGTCCTCACCCCGCCGGGCGGAACATGGTCAGTGCGATCAGAAAGTCGCGCTTTTAGGAAAAACTCCCTCATCGTAAGGCGAAGCGCCAGGAACCGGGCAGACAAAAATTTGTACCTCGCGCCAGTGGTCGGCAAGCGCACTTTTATCTGACAGCGCCCCTGCCAGGCACAGCGATCCTCCACCACACCGAAAGCGTGATGCGTTCAGCGCAAAGGAACTCCGCGTCTATGCAAATCCTGAGTCCTTGCTAGCTCATCCGCGAGGCCGCTAGATGCCGAAACGGGACAGCGATGGAGCCAGCGATGAAACGGCGCGTTCTTCTTGCGACAGGCGTGATCGGCGCTGCAATGATTGCCGCGCCTGCCCTTGCCCAGAAGCGAACGAAGCGGTTCCGGATGGTTTTGAACACCTCCTTTTCCGGGCCGCAATCCTTCCTGCTGCTCGCGCAGGATCGCGGATATCTGGCTGAGGAAGGGATCGAGATCGAATTCACGCAAGGCGGCGGCGCATATACTGCCGCTCCGCGCATGTTCGCTGCCGATTTTGATTTCGGCTACGGCGATATCAATTCTCTGATCGAGGTTGCGGCCGAGCATCCACAGAAGGCGCCTGTGGGCATCTTCGCGCTCTTCAATGCCTCACCGTCAACCATTGCCCTGAACGCCGCCGGCCCGATCCGTTCACCGAAGGATCTTGAGGGCAAGACACTGCTCGGCCATTCCAGTGATGTCGCACTCAAGACCTTCCCGGCCTTCTGTAAGGTCAACGGCGTGGATGCCAGCAAGGTCACGATCCGGACCTTCGGCGGTGGCATGCGGGCGCAGGTCGAGACGATGCTGGGCTCGGAGAACGTTCATGGCGTGTTCGGCTATGTCAGCACGATTGCTTCCGCGATGGCAGAAGGCGGCAAGGATCTGAACAACCGCCTTCGGCACCTCCGCTTTTCCGAGCATGTGCCAGACCTTTACGGCAGCACGCTGATGGTCTCGCGCAAGGTTTTGAAGGAGAACCGCGAGGCGATTGCCAGCGTGGTCCGCGCCTTCAATCGCGGGTTGGTAGCCGCTGTTCAAACGCCGGAGGCCGGCATCGACGCGGTGATGCGCCGCGCGCCATGGAACGACCGACCAGCCGAGATGCTGCGCCTCAAGACCACGTACGAGATTGAAATGGCACACCCTGACGGCAAGCGTATCGGGATCGGAGCGATCGACCCTGCCCGGATGACCCGCGCCATCGCGCTGATCACCGAGACGAACCGACTGAAGCGTCGCCCTGCGCTTGACGAGATCTTCATGCCGGATTTTCTGCCGCCGCTTGCGGAACGCGTGCACAGCATTTCGTCCTGAAAACCGTGACAACAGAACCAGAAAGCTGGCCGAAATGCCGATGACACGCAGGACGATTCTGGGCGCCGCGAGCGCCATATCCCTCGGGATGACCATGCATGAGGCCAAGGCCCAGATGAAATCGCTCAAGCTCCTGCTGAACACATCTCTTTCCGGGCCGGTATCTT
The DNA here is from genome assembly GCA_002256205.1 of Rhizobiales bacterium PAR1. Taxonomy (GTDB): domain Bacteria; phylum Pseudomonadota; class Alphaproteobacteria; order Rhizobiales; family Beijerinckiaceae; genus Rhabdaerophilum. The sequence goes on along the minus strand of NKIW01000003.1, from coordinate 491,789 downwards.
TCTTCCTTCTGGCGCATGCGCGCGATTATTTGCGCGAGGAAGGTCTCTCGGTTGCTTTCAGCGGCGGCGGCGGTGCGGCTGTCGTCGTCCCGCAGGTTCGCCATGGCAGTTATGATGTCGGGTATGGGGATATTACGGCTCTCATTGAGCGCATCGCACGCGGCAAGCCCAATGAGGGCCCTGTTGCGGTCTATACGACCTTCAACACCGTGCCTTTCACGATTGCCGTGCCGGCGAACAGCCCTCTGCGTACCCCGAAGGATTTTGAAGGGCGCACGATCGTTGGCCACGCAATGGATGCCGCACTCATCACCTTCGATATGCTCGCGAGCGCTGCTGGCGCTGATGCCAGCAAGGTCAGGATTGATCGGGCATCGAGCAGCATGGGATCGCAGGTCGCGGATATGCTGGCTGGACGGGGTGCCGATGGCGTCTTCGGCTTCGTGAATACCATCATCGCCTCGGTGGCGCCGATGGGCATCACCGCGAAGGACCTGCACTTCATCAACTATGCCGATTACCTAGCGGATATGTACGGCAATACGCTGTTCGTGACGCGCGAGCTTTATCGTTCGAGCCCAAAAGCGATCACCGGGATGGTGCGCGCCTTCAACCGGGCCTTGCGCGATACGGTGGCCGATCCCAACGTGGCAATCGACGCGCTTCAGGCAGCCTCCCCCTCCATTCGCCGCGACGTGGATTATGTGCGTCTGGTGGGAACGCTTAAAAGCGAGATGGCGCATCCGGAAGGTGCAAAACTTGGCATCGGTGAGATGGATGACGCGCGCCTCAAACGGCTGATCGCTCTAATTGTGAAGGTCAAGCACCTGCCACGCACACCGGACCTGCGCGAGGTGTTCGACCGTTCGTTTTTGCCGCCACTTGCGGAGCGTGTGCGCACGCTCGCGCAATGACGTCAGGTAAAACACCTATTTCCCAATGACGGGCCCGCTGCTGCTTTTTGCAATTGAGTGTGGGTGTCCTACAAAGCCAGAGGTCGGTTCGACCCGTTTGTTTCCGGCTCGGCAGCTAAGCGCCCCGCCCCAATCCGGTCATTGGCGCCCTACGTGTGTCCCCCCAAAAGCAGACAACCACGCCATCCTTGATTCCGTCATCGCAATGCAGAATGCTTCTGTGCAAATTTGAACACGCAGCGGAAATCGCGCTGGCCAAAAAGTCATTCTACCTGTCTTGGAAGATCTGCGACCCCTGACGATAGATCAGGTCAAAATCGATAAAATCCGCTTGCGAAGGTGCCCCCATGAAGATTCTGGCCTTCAGCGATTTGCATCGTAATCATGAGATCGCTCAAGCGATCGTGGATGCATCCATGCTGGCGGATGTCGTCGTTGGCGCGGGCGACTTCGCAACGAAGGGAGAGGGCCTTACAGACACCTTAGAGATTTTGCGGCACATCCCGGTGCCCGTCGTCTTCGTCGCAGGTAATCACGACTGTCTCGCTGAGATGCAGGGAGCCATGCAAAACTGGCGGACGGCACACCTCCTGCACGGAACCGGTGCTGTTATTCAAGGTATCCCGTTTTTTGGGCTGGGTTACGAAATTCCAGCCGGAGCGGACAAGCCATGGAACCAGCGGCTTGAGGAGACGGAAGCCAGTGATTTGCTGGTCAACTGCCCAGAAGGTGCTGTGCTGGTGACACATTCGCCACCCTTCGGTGTCGCGGACCTCCAACGCAATGGCAGGAATGAGGGTAGCCGGGCCATTCTCTCGATCATTGAACACCGGCAGCCGCGCCTGGTACTCTGCGGCCATATTCATAATGCCTGGGGTATGACTGGCACCATCGGAAGCTGCCGGGTGCATAATCTCGGGCCATCGGTGCACTGGTTCGAGGTGTGATGCGACAAAGCTAAAAAGATCGACATGGCATCGACCTAGCTGCGCCCCCGACCCTGCCAATTTCCCACAGGCAGGGCCCCTCGCTTGTGATCCGTTCCTTCTGGTGCTGTCGCTTCAGACCACGCCGCTGGTCTGCACCAGTTCGGCCATCGAGAAGCGGCCGTTTCGAGCATAGTCCGGCTTCCAGTTGCGGTCGGCATGCAACACGGAATTGTCGTCTTTCATCATCAAAGCCACGAAAGATTCCGCGACAAGCCGGGCTCCGACCGGACCAAGGCGCGAAGGCAAGGCATCGCGCTCTTCCTTGCTCCCCTTATGGGCCCGCGCAGCTTCGGACCACTGATGTTGGGCTTCTGCCAACACGTAGAACCAGAGCGGGGCATTGTTGCGGAAACTATCGCCATACTCCGTAATTGACCGGTTTTCATCGAGGCCTTCGACGGTGGCCTTGCCGACCCGCAAATGCCGATCGGCGATCGGTTCGATACCAAGGGAACGCGCGACATCCTGCCCGCTGGGCATACCAAACTGGGCGCCGCGCAATAGGTTGCGATAGGCCAGATTGGGCATACCGAACGCCTTGGGTTTGGGCTGTCCATTGGTATCCCGGGCGAGATCGCCACTGCGCATGGACTCGGAAAACTCCGGCAGGAAGGCAAGCGGATTGGTCAGGGATGTATCGATCTTGTAGGACGCCTGAACACGCCGGATGCCGTCTGCAATACGGCCCGCCTCGAGCGTCCGATCCACCTCGAAATAGAGTTTCCAATCAATCGCCCACTCATCTGGAAAGGCACGAAAGCCGTTCAACCTGGCATACTGCGAAGCGGCGAAAATCAACCGGCGACCGGCAATGGCCGGGTTCATACGACGCTCCTCGGCGCTGCCCTGCATCCGGGAATTCAGCCGGTAAACCGGGCGAACCATGGAATGCCCCATCCGGTAAGCAGCAGTGGCAAATTCCAGCGGCAATTCACCTGCCTTGAGATCCCTGGTCACGCCGAGGATGGCACGCCCATCCGAAATGCGCCCGCCACTTCCAAATCCGGGCAGCAGTGAGCGCATTACCGCATCGTCGCACAGACGCGGCAGAAAATCAGTCAGCACCATCCACTGGTAATGGTGGGTGACGATCCGTTGCACGTCAGCGAAATCCGCCTTCGGGTGGTCTGCCGCGACGCGGTTATGAAAATGGCGAAAAACGGAATGCAGCTGACTGACAATGACATTTTCATCGTTGCGCTTGTCGCCGATCAGCGCGTGGCTGTTGGCGCGCGGATGATCCTGCATGCGGGAAGCGGCCCCAACCTCCGTCAGACGGCGGCCGACCTGAAGGCGGCGCCCATCCTTTTCATAGAGGTAGGGTTGATCGGCCGGCCCGCGACCATAGAGGGAATCAAGGTCGAACCGCGCGGTCCGGAGATTGATCGCATTCTGCGCGCTGCCAGGCTCGAACCTGTCAGCCGGATTCAAAGTCAGGTCGTGATCAATAAACTGGCCGAGATAGGTGTAACCGCGCCACCCGGCGCGGAGGTTCCGTCGAATGGAGAGTGGGTCGCTGTCAGTGGCTTCCGTCGTCCAGATGGCGTAATCGTCGCAACGCTGATTGAGACTGCTCCCGATATGACTGCACGGATTACCGGCATTTTGAGAGCTGGCGCCGATGGCGGCTATCAGATCGGAGATCTGGCGCTGCGAGGCGAGGGTCTTGCTGGCAATATCGGCCGTCGCATCACGGCGGAAGGCAAGAGCAGCGGCGGTGGGATGAGCAGCGGCGGTGGGATGAGCGTCACGGCGGTGCGTCCAGCGCCGGTATTGCGCCTTGAGTTTGAGCAAATGCTGGTTGAGGGCTTTGTTCGGATCGGCAACGGTCGGGTTATCACGGCCGACGGCACGCTCTCTGCCCGGGTCGGCGATACGCTGCAAGCTCTGGATTTCTCGCAGCCTCAAGTCCTGATGCTTAATCGGCAGGCGGATGGCAGCCTTCTCGCCAACACAATCAACGTCGCCAATCGAGGTAGCGATGGTGGTCGTGGTGGTGGACCGGGAGGTCCCGGTGGACCTGGTGGCGGAGCAGGACCCGGAGGTGGTGGCGGACCTGGCGGTGGATCTGGCGGCAGAGGTTAAACTCGCGCTGCCAAGGCCCCTGCTCTGACGCGCTCTGAATTTCCTACGACTAGATTTCTGAGATGCGGATCCTGTCAGATAAACCAAAATAGTCTGAGAAAGCGCCCTACGCCGGCATCGACCATCTGGTGTCGATGCCCCGCTCGTGGAACAGGTCACATTCCGCAGCGACAGCGGATACTGAACAATTTGGAAGCCAACACGTTTGCGCTTTCGACAGAGGCTGTCGCTAGCCAGAACCGTTGTGATTTTCGCGCATTCAGGGTCTGATGCCCGCAACAAACAAAACATGCGGGGGGACGACTATGGCATTCAGGCGCAAGCAGTTGGCGCGGGGCTCATTCTGCAGCCGCAGAACGTTGGCGGCCGGCATTCTCGCTGCAGCGGGTGCTTACGGCACCTCCGCCGAAGCGCGGATCGTTCGGCTTGAGATCACCAAGGTCGAGCCCGCCTTTGAAGGCAAGAGCTTTGGCACGGTCGGCACCTACGAGAAGCTGACCGGGAAGGCCTATGGCGCGGTCGATCCGAAAGCACGTGGCAATCGCATCATTCAGGATATTGACCTTGCGCCGAGGAATGCCAAGGGCGAGGTCGAATACGTCACCGATATCGAGATCATTCGCCCGAAAGACGGGGCCAAAAGCAATGGCACGCTGCTGGTGGAGGTCGTCAATCGCGGCAACAAGCTCACGCTGCGCAACTTCAACGCCAACATGCCAAATGACGGTGCGGATTGGAATGCGGTGAAATCCGGTGGCGATGGCTTCCTGATGAAGGAAGGCTACACCGTCATCTGGTTCGGCTGGCAGGCTGATCTCGTCGCCGGTGGCAACCGCGTACGGCTTCAGGTTCCGATTGCGAAGAACCGGGATGGCTCGGCGATCACCGGCATCCTGCGCTCGGAAATGGTGGTGGCGAGCGCGACGAAATCGCTGCCGCTCTCGAACGGCTTCTTCACCGCGCGCGTCCATACTGCCTACCCCACCGTCTCGACCGACAACACCAAGCCGCTGGCGGGCGGCTTTCTGCCCAGTCTCACGGTACGCGCGAAAGAGAATGCGCCGCGCGTTGTGATCCCGGCGTCCGAATGGTCCTTCGGGACTTGTGATGAGGGCAAGCCGGCGGAGGTGAACGATACCAATGTCTGTCTCAAATCCGGTTTCCAGCCCGGCAGGCTGTATGAGCTGATCTATCAGGCGAAAGACCCGCTGGTTCTTGGCCTCGGCTTTGCCGCGTTGCGCGATGTCGGCACTTTCTTCAAGTTCGAGAAGAAGGATGCGGCAGGCAATGCCAACCCTGTTTATCGCGCCGACAACAAGGCCATCGTGGTAGGCACTTCGCAAAGCGGGCGCTTTATCCGCTCCTATCTCCATCTCGGCTTCAATGCTGACGAGAAAGGGCGCATCGCCTACGAGGGCGCGAAGCCGCATATCGGCGGCGGGCTGATGCCGCTCAACGTGCGCTTCGGCCATCCCGGCCGCGCCTGGGGCGACCAGATCGACCACCTCTATCAGGCCTATGATTTCCCGTTCCACTACGCGAGCCAATACGACCCCATTACCAAACGGCGGCAGGGCATTCTCGACCGTTGCGCGGCCAATGGCTCCTGCCCGAAGCTTTTCCATGTCGCGACCGCGCTGGAGGTCTTCGAGGGGCGGCAGTCGCTCGGCCTGACCGATCCGCTCGGCTCGAAGGATGTGGCGGACCCCAAGTCCGTCCGCACTTTCATCCTCGCCTCAACCCAGCATAGTTCAGCCCCGCTGCCCCTGCCGATCGCGCCGCCCTATGGCAACTGCGTGCAGCAGGCGAACCCCAACCCGCATACCTGGGCGATGCGCTCCTTGCTGACCGAGTTGAAAGACTGGGTGAAAACCGGCAAGACGCCGCCGGAAAGCATCACGCCACGGATCGACAACGGTACACTCGTCGCGCCCAATCAGGTCCGCGTGCCGGCAATCCCCGCCAATGCTTATGGCAATGTGCAGCGCCCTGCCCTGCGTTATCTCGGCAACCACAACCCGTTGCAGGTGTTTGACTTCGGCCCACTCTACAAGGCTGGCGATTCCTCCGGCATCATCACCATCGAGCCGCCGAAGCCGGGTGTGCAGAGCTACGGCATTCTCGTGCCTCAGGCGGATAGCGACGGCATGGATGCCGGCGGCGTCAAATCCATCTACCAGCAAGTGCCGATTGCAACGATGATGTCGTGGAATGTCGGCCGCAAGGATCGCTTCGAGGACGGGTTCTGCTTGTTTCAAGGGGCCTATATCCCCTTCGCCAAATCGAAGGCGGAGCGCGAACAGACCGGCGATCCGCGCCCCTCGGTCGAAGAACGCTACCCGACCAAGGAGGCCTATGTTCAGGCGATCCGCAAGGCTACCGAAGCTTCAGTCAAGCAGCGGATGCTCCTTGAAGAGGATGCGCGCTTCCTGATCAAGCAGGCTGAGGACGAGGGCATCCGGCTCGCGCCTTGAAGCGCTGATGCGGTTGATCCAGCTCCAGGCATGATGGCGAAGCATGCCGAAGCGCCCGTTCCCGAGCGCATCGGCATCAACTGAATGCGCCCTCAGAGGATGCGGGAGCGGATCGACGAGGTGACAATCTCCGTCACGATCACCACGGCGAAAATCACCGCGAGGATAAGCCCGACCTGATCCCAGTAGAGGTTGTTCATCGCCGCATCGAGCGCGACACCGATACCGCCCGCGCCGACAAGCCCGAGAACAGCGGATTCGCGGATGTTGATGTCCCAGCGCAGCAGCGCAATCGACCAGAAAGCCGGTTCCACCTGCGGCCAATAACCCTTCACGAGCAACATCGAGCGCGGAGCACCCGCAGCCGTCAGCGCTTCGATGGGGCCGACCTGCGCCTCCTCCAGCGCCTCGCCAAAGAGCTTGCCGACAAAGCCAATCGAGCGAAATGCGATCGAGAGCACGCCTGATAGCGCGCCGGGGCCGAAAATCGCCACGAACAGTAGCGCCCAGATCAACGAATTGACCGAGCGGGAGGCCACGAAAATGAATTGCGCCACGAAATTGAGGAGCGGGTTCGAGACAAAGTTGCGCGCCGCCAGAAACGAGAGCGGCAGCGCCAGCACAATAGCGATCAGCGTGCCGAGCGTTGCGATATGGAAAGTCTCGATCAACGCCGCATGAATCGCCTTGGGGTAAAAGGCCCAATCGAAAGGCCACATCCGCGAGAAAAGATCCGCCGTCTGCTCCGGTGCATCATAGAGGAATTCCGGAATGACCTCGATGGTCCGGATCGACCAGACGACCGCGATCACCACGCAGACATAGAGGATTGCTCGGGCAATGCGCTCGGCGAGCGTGAAGCGCTGCCAGACACGGGGGACGCTCACAGGAAAATCCTCCGGATGCGGCCTGACACCATTTCAGCCAGCAGGATCAGCAGGATGATCGCGATCAGGATGGTGAGCACCACGTCATAATCAAAGCGCTGGTAGGCCGTGAACAGCGGCGCACCGATGCCCCCACCGCCGACGATGCCGACCATGGTGGAGTTCCTGAGGTTGGAATCGAGCTGGTAGACCGAAAGGCCGACAAACCGTGCCGTGACCTGCGGCATCACCGCCATCACGAGGAGGTTGAGGAAGTTCGCGCCGGTAGCGCGCACGGCCTCGACCGGTTTGGGGCTCATTTCCTCTACGACCTCGGCAAAGAGCTTGGCGACAAACCCCATCGTCGAGACAATCAGCGCAAGTATGCCGGCAAGCGCACCGAAGCCGACCGCCTTGACGAACAGGATCGAAACGATCACCGGATGAAACGAGCGGAAGACCGCGATGAGCCCGCGCGCGCTCCATGAGAGCCACCCAGGCGCGAGGTTGCGTGCCGCCGCCAACCCCAGAGGCAGCGACAGCAGAACACCGAAAAAGGTCGCCAGCACCGCGATCTGGATCGACTCGATCATGCCGTCGCTGATCAGCGCGAGCTTGTCAGCCGCCAGATTGGGCGGAAACATCCGCGAGAGAAACTTCGCGCCATTGCCAAGGCCGACCACGAAACGCTGCCACGTCAGATCGAGGATCGAGGTCGCATAGAGCGTGTAAAGCGCGAGCCCGATCCACGCGAGGCGGCTCGGCCAATTCACCGGAAAGGCGGGCGGGCGCGCCCTTGTGACGCTCACAGGAAATCCTCGCCGCCGTAAATCTGATGCAGATGCGCTGTCTCCAGCCCACCCGGAGGCCCGTCATAGACCACCGCGCCGCCCGTCATGCCGATGATGCGGGTCGCAAAGCGCTTCGCGAGCTCAACGTTATGGATATTGACGATGATCGGCACGCCGCGACTGGTCGAGATCTCGGCCAGCAATTCCATGATTTCAACCGAGGTCTTGGGGTCGAGTGATGAGGTCGGCTCATCCGCCAGCACGAGCGCCGGCTGCTGCATGATCGCGCGGGCAATGCCGACGCGCTGGCGCTGTCCGCCCGAAAGCGCATCTGCGCGGCGCGTGGCGAATTCCTCGCTGAGGCCCACCGCATCAATGAGATCGAAGGCACGCGCGATGTCTTCTGGCGGAAAGCGACGCATGAAGGCACGCCACGGCGCCACGTAACCGAGGCGTCCGCAGAGCACGTTCTCGATGACGCTCAAGCGGTCAACGAGGTTGTACTCTTGAAACACCATGCCGATGCGTCGCCGCATCAGCCGCAAGGTGCTGCCGGAGAGCTTCGCCATATCCTGCCCCTCAAACAGGATTTCGCCCGAGGTCGGCGTCACGAGCCGGTTGACGCAGCGGATCAGCGTCGATTTGCCAGTCCCGGAAGGGCCGATGATCGCGGTGACACCCACGCTCGGAAAATCAAGGCTGACATCCTTCAGTACCGGCTGGCCGGGACGATATTCCTTCCTCAGATGGCGGATCGACAGCAGCGATGCGCCAGTTTCGGCGCGGGTCATGGCTTGGGTGCCGCCGGCTGGCCAGCCTTGGCAGCGGCTTCTGCGGCCTTCTTGGCCGCAGCTTCCGCCTCGCGGCGGTTCTCGGCGTCATAGGCGGACTTGTTATAGGGCGTGCCGGATTTCTCGGCGACCTCGCGCACCACCTTCCACTCCTTGAGATAGGTGATGGGCAGGAAACGGTCGTCGCCGTTGAATTCCTTGGTCATCGCCGGCGGGAAGCGAAAGGCATAGAAGCATTCCGTCAGCTTCTTCGCGAGCTCGGGCTTGAGGTCATGCGCATAGGCGAATGACGAGGTCGGAAACACCGGGCTGCGATAGATGATTCGAGTGTCATCCTTCTTGATCGTGCCACGCGTGATCATCCGATCGTAAACGTCGGAAGCCACAGCGGCCATGTCGTAATCGCCGGAGACGACGCCAAGGATGGACTTGTCATGCCCGCCGGACATCAGCGGCTTGTAGTCCGCATCCGTGGTGAGTCCCTCGTCCGGGAACAGCACGCGCGGCGCAAGATTGCCGGAATTCGAGGAGGGCGAGGTATGTGCGACCTTCTTGCCCTTGAGGTCCGTGAGCTTCTGGTAGGGGCTTGAGGCCTTGACGATGGCAAGGAGATTGTACCCACGCACTTCCTCGCCGAGGCCCTTGGCGGCGAAGGGTACCGCGCCAGCAAGATTGACGGCAAAACCGGTCGGACCGGTCGAAAAGCCCGCGAAATGCAGACGCCCCGAGCGCATCGCCTCGATCTCGGCGGCGTTGGATTGCACAGGGTAATACACCGTACGCTTGCCGGTACACTTCTCGAGATGCTCGGTGAAGGGCTTGAAGATATTGGCATAAACCGCCGGGTCTTCCACTGGCGTATAGGCCCAGACCAGCGTGGAAGGGTCACGCCATTTCTTCGGATCCGTCGGTGCATCCGCCACCAGATCCTTGTTGGCATCACAATAGAGCGTATCGAGTTCGCCGCGGTTCGGGCAGGCATCCTGTGCCCAAGTGGGTGCAGTGCTCAGCGCCATCAGCGCAGCGCAGATCATGGCACGATTCATGGTGTTTCTTCCCTTTGGGTGCTGTTGTTCGCACGTTGCCGTCTTTGGATTGATCATGCCCCGCGCCAAAGGCTTGTCAATGGCGTGCCGGGCGCAGCTTTTTGAGGGCGATTGTTTCCGTCGATCTTCGCGACGACTTCAATGAGGAGCCAGCGCCCGTGCCAGGAAGGTGCAAAACGCGACTGCGGATCGAGCAGCACGACATCCTCCCCGCATCGGGCCTGATTTATTGTCGTGGTGAGAACCCCCACCGTCCCACCTGGACACCCGAGGAAGGTGGCAGAGGTCCCTACATGACCGATGGGGATGCCCAAGTTTTCGACAGTCTCAAAAAGGCGCCTCTTTTCGCACGTCTCGAGGGGCCAGCGGCGGTAGCGGCAAGCCGATTTTGCTCTGATATTGCCGATGTGAACGATACAACTGTGATCCGCTTGCCGGATCAATTTTCAAGAAGACTATAGGCTCGTTATCGGGCTTGAGTCGTTCACACGCACGCATTCGGCTTTCTTGCTATTCGATCACAATATTCACGAACATGATGAGGCATAGATGCCGCACCTCGATACCGAGATCCTGCACGCTGACATGAAATTTTCGGCCGACAGCGCCATCACGCCATCAATCCCGTTCACGGCAACTTTCGTGGCGAGGGACGCTCAAGAATTTGCCGAAATGGCGAGCACTCCGCAACACAGCCGCTACTATACCCGCTACGGCAACCCGTTACACGAACGCATCGGCCATCTTGTCGCGAGGCTGGAGGGTGCAGAAAGCGGTTTGTGCTTCTCGTCAGGAATGGGAGGCATTGCGGCAAGCATTCTGTCCCAAGTGAAGGCCGGCGACCATGTCGTCGCTCAGAACAATCACTACATGGCAACCAGCAAGATCATGACCGAATTGCTGCCGCGCTTCGGTGTGCAAACGACTCTCGTTGATCAGACGGACGTCAGTGCTTTCGCGGCGGCCATGCAGCCCAACACGCGTCTTATCCATCTCGAAACGCCAGCCAACCCGACCATGGCGCTGACCGATCTCGCTGGCGTCTGCGCCTTGGCCAAGGCAGCGCAGGCACTGGTTTCGTGTGACAACACCTTTGCAAGTCCGATCAACCAGAAGCCTATGTCTTTTGGGGTCGATATCGTCATGCACAGCGCGACCAAGTATTTGAGCGGCCACCACGACATCACGGCTGGTGTTGTCGTGGCGAGCAAAGCGCTTTGCGAACAGATCTGGCATACGGCGATCACGCTCGGCGCGACCCAATCGCCCTTCGACGCGTGGTTGCTTCTGAGAAGCCTGCGCACGCTCCCCATTCGTGTACGCCAACACAATGCGACGGCGCTGAGCGTGGCCACCTTCCTGGAAGGACACCCTGGCATCGAGCGTGTTTTCTATCCCGGATTGCCAAGCCATCCCCAGTTTGATCTGGCGCGAAAACAAATGACCGGCTTCGGCGGGGTCATGTCCGTGTGGGTGAGAGGCGACTACGCCCGGACTACCGCGTTTGTGTCTCGCCTGAATTTGTTTCGGCACGCCGTAAGCCTTGGAGGCGTTGAGAGCCTTGCTGTGCATGCAGCCGCGATGTGGGCTGGCACAATGAACGATGCGCAGATGCAGCAGGCACAGATTCAACCGAATGCGGTTCGCCTGTCGATCGGTCTTGAGGCAGCAGAGGATTTACAGGACGACCTGTCTCAAGCTTTGGCATGAGGATAGCGGCATTGCAGTCGGCTTGCGCCCCAGGGCGGCCTCTCCGGGAAAAACTCGAGCTACCCAGAACCCGACACGACAAAGGTCGCCACAACTCGGTACGGCCTGTTGCCGCCATCGGAAAAGCCGATGTGCGTTTCTCCACCTGACTGTTTGACCAGTACACAACCTCAGGCTTGTCGATGGCGCCAAGGAGCTTCAGAGTGGCGCCAAACGATGGCAACCGATCCATCACGATGGCTTCCGTCGCACCATGTCGCTTCCGCGATTTCCTGACGAACTTCAACGCTGCTTTCTGATCCCGTCGCTTGGTAACAAAGCTTTCGAGCCCTTCGCCCTTGTGATCTACAGCCCGACAGAGACAAGACTTTCGCCGCTGGTCGTCACGAAGACCTCGTGGAGGGACCAACGCCGATGCCGGAACGCGGGCATCGCTTGAATATGGTACCGAGGGTACCGTTACCCTAACCTGCCGTAAGCCAATTTTCCTCTGATAGTGGCCACCCGACTGTTGACGGGCGGGCAGGTTCTGCCCCTAAGTCAGCCGGATAAGAAAGGCTCACCCCGAAGTATCCGACGCTATTAAACAAGCCAGCCAGAAACGAGCCAGATCTCGTCAAGTGACGACCCTCAGGAGGAAACCTATGACGTTTAATCCCACCCGCCGCGCCATGATGCGCAACACGGTTCTCGGCGGCCTCGGCGCTGCTGTGCTCGCCTCGGGCGTGGCGCCGGCTCAGGCCCAGAACAAAGTTCTGCTGCGCCTTTCAGCCCCAGCGACCCCGACCGATCAGCGCGCTGTTGGTCTGATGGAAATCTTCGGCCCGGCGATCAAGGATTTCGCGACCTTTGAGCCGCATTGGAACGCCGAACTCTTCAAGCAGGGCACAGAGAACGAGGCCATTGCCCGTGGCAACCTCGAAATGTCGATCGCTTCGGCGCAGGAATTCGCGACCATCATTCCGGCATGGTCGATGTTCACCGCCGGCTACCTGCTCCGTGACGCGGAACACCAGAAGAAGGTTTTCGCCTCGGATGTCGGTCAGGCGATGTCGAAGATGGTCGAGGACAAGCTTGGCATCAAGCTTCTCTCGGTCATGTATCTCGGCCGCCGTCAGGTGAACCTGCGCACCGAGAAGGAGATCAAGACTCCGGCCGATATGGCAGGCATCAAGCTCCGCATGCCGGGCGGCGAAGCCTGGCAGTTCCTCGGCAAGGCACTTGGTGCCAGCCCGCTGCCGATGGCCTTCACCGAGGTCTATACCGCGCTCCAGACCGGCGCGATCGACGGGCAGGACAACCCGCTGCCGACCAACAAGGATTCGAAATTCTTCGAAGTCACCAAGCAGATCGTGCTGACGAGCCATCTCGTTGACTGGAACTTCCTGACCCTCGGCAAGAAGGCCTGGGACAAGTTCACGCCGGAACAGCAGAAGATCGTTCAGAAGGCGGCAGACGACGCCTGCGAGCAGGCCCGCAAGGCCCAGCTGAAGCTCGAAGCCGACCTTGAAGCCTTCTTCAAGGAGAAGGGCCTGAAGGTCTACACACCGGATGTCGATGCGTTCCGCAAGCAGGTGCAGACCGAATATCTCGCCTCGAAGTTCGCGAAGGATTGGCCGGCTGGCTTCGTCGACAAGATCAACGCCATCAAGTGACGTCTCACGTTACGGCATAATGGAATGGGCGGGCGCGTAGGCGCCTGCCCGTTTCCTCCAATCAAGAAAATAGGACGGGGGGCTAACATGCGACCGCTGCTGCAGTTTCTGCACAAGCGCGCCGAGGATTTCATGGTGATGCTGATGGTCATCATGTTCTCGTCGTTCATCGTGCAGATCGGGACACGCTACGTGTTCAATGCGCCGACGGACTGGACCTACGAGCTGATCCTCGTCACCTGGCTATGGTCGGTGTTCTGGGGGGCGGCCTTCCTTTTGGAAGACAAGGACCAGGTGAAATTCGACATCATCTACAACATGGGCGGGGAAAAGATGCGCCGGTTCCTGGCGCTGTTCTCGGCGCTGTTTCTGGCGGGCGGCTTCCTGATTTCTGTGCCGGCGACCTATGATTTCATCACCTTCAAGGCGATCCGCTCGACCGACATGCTCGGCATCCGCATGGATATACTGTTTTCGGTCTACCTGATCTTCCTCGTCTTCGTGATCCTGCACTATGGGCTGCGCTCATACCGGCTGATGCGCGGGGACTCGATGGACACCCTCGAGCGGGAGGAAAGCCTGTGAATTCCCCCTTCTTCTGGTGCATTTTCGCGCTCTTCGCCATCGCCGCAATGGGCGCACCCGTTGCGCTCTCGATGATTGTCTCCTCGATCATCTATCTCCTGCTCAAGGGGCAGGATATCGGCCTTGCCGCCGAGCAGATGTTGCAGGGGCTTTATGACAGCTTCCTGCTGCTGGCGATTCCGCTTTTCATCACCGCCGCGAACATTATGAACGCCGGCACGATCTCCGAGCGTCTCTTGCAGTTCTGCCTCGCGCTCGTCGGGCGCTTCCGTGGCGGGCTTGGCCATGTGAACGTCGTCGCCAATATGATCTTCGCCGGCATGTCCGGTTCGGCGGTCGCGGATGCGGTGGGCCTTGGCAAGATCATCATCGAGATGATGCGCAAGGATAACCGCTACTCCGCCGGCTATGCCGCCGCGATCACGGCTGCGGCCTCGACCATCGGGCCGATCATCCCGCCATCGATCCCGATGGTGATGTATGCGCTGATCTCGGATACCTCGATCGGCTATCTTTTCCTCGGCGGCTTCATTCCGGGCATCATGATGGGCATCTCGTTGATGATGCTCAACGCGCGTCAGGCACGCATCGAGAATGTCCCGCTTGAGGAGCCGGTTCCGCGCAAGGAATTGCCGAAGCTCACGCTGCGCGCTTTCCCGGCACTGATGATGCCTGTGATCCTGCTGTTCGGCATCTATGGCGGCGCCGTGACCCCGACCGAGGCGGCGGCGATTGCGGCGCTCTATGCGCTGATGGTCGCAACCTTCCTCTACCGGGCGATTGATCTCAAGACGCTCTACGGCGTGTTTCTGGAGAGCGGCCGGGCCACGGCTTCGGTGGGCCTCGTGATCGGCGCTGCGCTGATCTTCAACTACATCGTGGCGGCGGAGAATATCCCGGCCAAGGTGTCGGTGCTGATGCAGGGCCTCAACGTCTCGCCATTGACCTTCCTGTTGGCGGTGAATGCGCTGTTTCTCGTGCTCGGGTGCCTCCTGGATGCCACGACAATCATCCTCGTCATCATCCCGCTCTTCATCCCGACCTGTCGTGCCTTGGGGATCGACATGGTGCACTTCGGCGTCACTGCGGTCGTCAACTGCATGATCGGGTTGATCACGCCACCCTATGGTGTGCTGCTGTTTGTCATCAATGCGATCACAGGCATCTCGCTCAAGACGATCATCAACTCGATCTGGCCCTATATTGGGGTACTGGTCGTGGCGCTGCTGATCATGTTGCTGGTGCCGGATACCGTACTTTTCCTGCCAAAGATGTTCGGCTACGTGCCAGGCGGGAAGTAAACTCAACACGGCGGCCGGAGCCATTTCCGGCCGTTTTTTTTTGGAAAATCCGATTTAACACCTGAAACTCATCCTCAATGATCGCGACTTGAACCTGCTGTGCACGCGCAAGCCATGCATCTTTGGGTTCGGGATGCTCGCAGATGTCGATGCGGATGTGCGCCCCAATACCGTCGCTCGGGGAAAACAATCCGGGCCCCTGGGGCAGGCATTGATAAGGTCGCGTTTGCTGCCGACAATCCCTAGGCGGTCCGTCAGCATTCGAGCGTTGCAATCGAACGATCCGGTTGGAATGGCCCGACCGGAAAATGTTCGAAAGCATTCGGAAATGCAGGAATACGCCACCAAGTGGTTGTGGACTTACAATAACGAAAGACCCACCATGGGCATCGGCGAATATCGCGACCCAGACGGTGAAAATTGCCATCTGAATTCGAAAAACGCGCCCCGTCAAAAACAGGGGATTACCCGAGAGCCGACGCTTTGGGCGTCAAGTTGAGTCCGCTTCCCATGGAGATCAAAATGGCGACAATGACAATTGTGAAAAGTATCGACGCGAAATCCGGCCATTTGTCTCCGGCCGGTCAACGCGCTGGGGCGGACAGCGGTGATCCGCAAATCAGTATTTTGAAAGTTGCCCCAAACGCCAAAGGCAATATCGGGATCTGGGAATGTCAGCCCGGCGGCTGGCCGGTCAATAATCGCCCAGACACGGAAGTCGCGTTCATCCTGACGGGCGCTGGAACCATCACAGATGCCAGCACAGGCATTGCGACCGCCATTGCAGCAGGTGATCTTGTCGTTCTTCCGCCGGGCTGGACAGGTCGTTGGGACGTTACAGAAACGGTTCGGAAGATCTACGCGATCTATTGAAGCGGATCGCTTGCCACAGCGCCCACGAAATTCCGAATGCCCGCAGTTACGAGACTCTTCCGGCTATCGGGCATCTTTCCAGCGGTAGTACATGACGGATGGCGCCAGAAACCATGGATTGCCGGTATAAAACGGCATCGTCGGAAACTTGATGTCGTTGAGTGCCGTGTGGCCCTCCTTCAGACCTAGAACCTGCTGTCCGATCCGCATACCGAGATAGCTCGCCATGCCCACACCCGAACCACAATAGCCCATGGCGTAGTGGAGCCCCTCGTGTTCACCGGCATGGGCGAGCTCGTCAAAGCTGTAGGCCACAAAGCCGCACCAGGAGTGCGTAATCCGCGTTTGCGCGAGTTCAGGGAAAAGCTTCACCAGATCGTCCCGCAACTTGGGACCGCTCACCATCGGGTTCGTTTCATTGTGCGATACCCGTCCACCGAATAGGATCCGACGCTGATCGGGCGAGGCACGGTAGTAATACACCACCTTGCGCGTATCGCTGACGATCCGGTTCTTGGGCATGATGCGAGCCATCACATCCGAGGCCAGCGGCTCGGTTGCAATAATGTAGCTTCCGATCGGGATGACGCGGCGGCGAAGCCAGGGTGTCAGTTTCCCCGTATAGCCGTTTGTGGCGATGACGACCTTTTTCGCCTCGCAAACGCCGCGCGGCGTGGTGACCGTAAAACCCGAGCCTGATCGCGCGATGTCGATCGCAGGGGTATGCGGAAAGATCGTAGCGCCTGCCCCCTGCACTTTGGCGAGCAAGCCGGCATGATAGCGCGCCGGATCAACCGAGGCATGCGCCCTCAGAACAATACCGCCAAAATAGGCATCCGTTCCCAGTTCGCTGCGCTGCTCCGAGCGCGGAACGACATGCGCCGGCACTTCGAGACCCTTGGGCTGGTTCTCAAGGCCACGGGCTAGGATCTCATACTGCGCGGGATTATGGGCGGCGTGGAACCGTCCAACCACGCCAAAATCACAATCAATCTGCTCGCTGCGAACGAAATCCTCGATGAATGCCAGAGAATTGCGGCCTTCCTGAACGATCCGGGTTGCAGTCTCCAGTCCATGCCTTCGGGTTAGTTCCGCATGCCCTGGCTTGATACTGGTGGAAATCTGGCCGCCATTGCGCGTGCTACAACCCCAGCCAGCATCTTCGGCATCGAGAACGAGCGTATGCCTGCCGCCGCGCGCCGTTTGCAACGCTGCGTGCAACCCTGTGTAGCCCGATCCAATGACAACCACGTCTGCCTTCGCAGGGAAGGCTCCAAGGGGAATGTCGGGTCGCGGAACATGATCCCACCAATAGGGCGTGGTCTTGGTGTCAGCCGTAAAAATGTCTTCGGTCATGAAGGCACACCCTTTCCAAGGATGAGATCAGCCCCTTTTTCGGCAACCATCATGGTTGGAGCGTTTGTATTGCCGGAGGGGATGGAAGGAAAAATCGAAGCGTCGACGATCCTGAGACCCTCAACGCCATAAACGCGGAGACCGGCATCAACGACATCCACCTGCTCGTTCTGCCCCATCCGGCAGGTACTCACAGGGTGAAAAACCGTTGAGGCTCTCTGCCGGATATCCGCCAGCAAGTCGGCATCAGAGATAACGTTGCCGCCCGGCTGAAGCTCCGTTTCGATGACGTTGCGAAGCGGCCCCGTCGCAGCAAGCTGACGCAACAGGCACGATCCTTCGATTATTTCGCCGATATCGAATTCCGTCGCGAGTGCATTCGGAACGATCTTTGGCGGAATGGCGGGATCGCCGCTAGCGATCTCAAGGTAGCCGCGACTGGTTGGCCGGCAAGGCTGGGCACTGAGCAGGAAGCCGGGAAAAGTATCGGGACGCATCAGCGGGCGCACGCCCGGCGGGGTACGGGTGTAGCTGAGAGGCGAGAAATAGAGCTGCATGTTGGGCGCATCGAGCCCCGGCCGGGACCGCACAAACCCGCCAGCCTGATTGACGCTGAGTGACAAGGGACCATTCCTGAACAGCGCGTACCGCAGCGCAACTTTCACCTTGCCGAACCACGGCCCCAATTGCTGGTTGAGTGTGGGCAAACGCGATTTGTAGACATGGTCGATGCAGAGGTGATCCTGAAGGTTCTGGCCAATTCCGGGCCGATCAACCACGACATCAATGCCGTGTTTCTTCAGTGTCCCGGCGGGGCCAATCCCCGAGAGCTGAAGCAATTTCGGCGAGTTGATACTCCCTGCCGCCAGAATAACCTCGCCGCGTGCAAAGGCGCTTTTCATCTCGCTGCCCTGCTGAAACCGGACGCCCTTGGCGTGCAAACCTTCCATCACGATTTGGGTCGCATGGGCGCCAGTCAGAACACGCAAGTTCTGGCGCTTCATCGCCGGGCGAAGGTAGGCCCGCGCGGTCGAGAGGCGCAGACCATTGCGCATGGCGATACGGAAATAGCCGACGCCATCGGCTCCAACCTTTGACAGATCAGGTTCAGCCGCAAAACCAAGTTCCTCCCCTGCAGAGATAAAGTCCTTGCAGAGGGAATGGGCCTGCCCACTGACATCTGCTCCGCTCAGGATTTGATCAGCTCTTGCGAAGTAGGCTTTGAGATGGTCGGCCCGCCAGCCAGAATCGCCTGCTTCCGCCCAGGTGTCAAAATCATGGTCCTGACCACGCACATGAACCATCGCGTTGATCGAGCTTGAGCCGCCCAGCACCTTGCCGCGCGGCCAATAACCCTGTCGCCCTTGCAAGGCGGGCTCCGGCTCGGTGCGATACATCCAGTTCACGGCCGGATCGAAAAACGACATCCCGTAACCAATCGGGAGCTGGATCTGGAGGCGGGTATCGGACGGGCCGGCCTCCAAGAGGAGCACGGTAAAGCGGCCACAAGCGGTCAGGCGATTTGCCAGAACGCAACCGGCAGTCCCCGCCCCGACAATGATGTAATCCGCCTCAAGCATGGCCGAAGCTTTCACGGAATTGGTCGAGTGCTGATAACCAGTCTAAAAATTCGAGCATACCAATTGGCTGAACCAACATCATGCGAGTGCGGTCAGAACTGACGCGAGTTTTGTCACGCCATCCCGGATTTCGCGTGGATTCGTAGCGCCGAACCCCAAAACCAGACCATTATGCGGCGTTGGTGCAATCGAAAAACGAGCGATGGCCGAGACAACGATGCCCTGTTTGGCCGCAGCTTCCGTCGCGCTCCGCTCCGAAATTGCGGGGGCGAGCCAGCCGACGGTATGAAGACCGCTTTCCGTCGGCGCCACATCGAGCAAGCCATTGAGTTGACGACGGGATTCCTCGACGAGCATTGCATGCCGTTCTGCATAGACCCCCCGCATACGCCGGATATGGGTTGCAAAGTGGCCTTCCTGAATAAATTCGGCAACGATCCCCTGAACGTTCGTCGGCACGCCCTGAACAAAAGAGGCGGTCATGCGCTCGAAGGTTTCGACAAGAGCTGGCGGGACCAGCATGAATCCCAGACGCAAGGCCGGAAAAAGCGATTTGCTAAAGGTTCCAACGTAGATCACGAGGCCGGTCTGATCGACACTCTTCAGAGTTGGAACTGGCTGACGCCCAAAGAAGAACTCACCATCATAATCGTCTTCAATGATCCACGCGCTCGCGCGTTGCGCGGCTTGAAGCAAGGCAAAGCGCCGCTCTAGGCTCATGATATGGCTTAACGGCTGCTGGTGGGAGGGCGTTACGAATGCCAGACGAAACTCCGGGCTGAGCTGCTCGCCTTCCTCAACCATCAACCCATCGCGATCAACGGGAACCGGGACCAGTTCCGCGCCACAGGCGATGAAGCTGTTGCGCGCACCTATGGCGCCGGGGTTCTCGAACCAGACGCGATCACCCGGATCCAGCAAGGCAGAGCCGATCAGCGAGAAGGCCTGCTGAGCGCCCCCGACAATGAAAATCTGCTCCTTTTCACAGGTGATCCCCCGATTGCCCCGCAGGTGAGTGGCGATGGCCTCGCGCAGACGCGCCAACCCAAACGGCTCGCCATAGCCCAACACGTCCTCGCGCGCCCCGCGCCAATGGCCTGCCGAAATCCGCGCCCATTGCGCCATCGGAAAGGCGTCATAAGCCGGCAGCGCCGTGACAAAGGTTTTCGGACGATGCGGCAGGCGGGAGCGCGGACTGAACTTCGGGATCGCCCATTCCATCGCTGATGACAGCTTCGGTTTTCCCGGTTGCGCGCCAGAATGCTCGGGCGATTGCACCGGCTTGGGGCGCTCGGCGTCCAGCACATCGCTGACGAAGGTGCCAGAGCCAACCCGTGAGACAATCAGGCCTTCGGCGAGAAGCCGCTCAAAGGCATCGATGACGGTCGTGCGAGAGACAGCGAGATCCTTGGCAAGCGTGCGGGTGGCCGGCAGCCTGACCCCGGTTGCAATGGCACCGGACAACATGAGCTCGCGCAGCGCGGAATAGAGCTGGGTTGCAATCGGGCGGGATGACGCCGGGTCGATCCTGACGCTTTGCAGCAAGGCGCCCCCTGCGCGCTTGACCATGAATGCAACCCTTCCATTCTGACGGCCTGTCGCAACCGGCCTCGCCAAAATGGTATCACAGAATATAGAGATTGGACCTTAGATTTCCGCCAATCCAGATCACGCTGACCGCATCGTCAAACTCGGTGTGGTCAGGCATGAAGATTTCCAGGATCGAAACGTTCTCGACGCAGGATGTTGGCTTCGTTCGCGTGACGGCCGAAGACGGGGCTGAAGGCTGGGGACAGGTCTCGACCTACCATTCTGATATCTCATCCCTCATTCTCCATCGCCAGATCACCCCCTGGGCGCTTGGCCATGATTGCGCGGATATCGCGGGCATTGTCGATCTTATCCCGGAGAAGGAACACAAGTTCCCGGGAAGCCATCTTTTTCGCGCGATCGGCGGGCTGGATACCGCCCTTTGGGATATGGCCGGCAAGCGCGCGGGCAAAAGCGTCTGCGAGCTCTTGGGTGGCACGCCCGGTCGTCTGCGGGCTTATGCCTCCTCCATGAAGCGCGACATCACACCCGAGCAGGAGGCTGCGCGGTTCCTGCGCCTGCGCGACACTCTGGGCTTCGACGCCTTCAAATTTCGTGTGGCAGCTGAATTCGGGCACGATGTTGATGAATGGCCGGGCCGAAGCGAAGCGATTGTCCCAACGGTGCGCAAAGCGCTCGGCGACAAGGTTGCGCTAATGGTCGATGCCAACAGCGGCTTCTCGCCCAAGCGCGCCATCGAAGTCGGGCGCATGCTTGAAGACAACGGCGTTTGCCATTTCGAGGAGCCTTGCACCTACTGGGAGCTTGAGCAAACCAAAGAGGTTCGGGACGCCCTTTCGCTGGATGTGACGGGCGGTGAGCAGGATTGCTACATGCCGATCTGGCGGCACATGATCGAGATGGGCGCCGTCGATATCATCCAACCGGATGTCTGCTATCTCGGCGGCATGGTCCGAACCATGCGCGTCGCGGCGATGGGGGCTGCGGCGGGTCTGCCGTGCACACCGCATAGCGCAAACCTGTCGCTGGTGACGCTTTTCACCATGCACCTGCTCCGCGCCATCCCGAATGCGGGCGATTACCTCGAATTGTCGATCGAGGAAGCGGATTATTACCCATGGCAATACGGGCTTTATCGCAAGTCGCCGTACGACGTCGTCGACGGGCATGTGATGGTGTCTGCAGAGCCCGGCTGGGGCGTTGAAATTAGTCCGGATTGGCTTGCGAAAGCCCAATATCACGTCAGCAGTCTGGAGGCGTGATGACTCCGGCTCTTGCCACGATGGTTGCCGAGGCTCGCTCGACCGGAACCTTGTCCGGGTTGCCGGATCGACACTGGATCAATGGCACGCGCTGTCCGTCCGGCTCCAACCGACTGATGGAAACGGTCGATCCCGGCACTGGCAAGGCGTTCGCCCAGGTCGCAGCCGGCAATGCCGCCGATGTCGATTTCGCCGTTTCATCGGCGCACAAGGCGCTGGATGGCCCGTGGCGGACGATGGTGCCGGCGGAGCGCGGGCGGTTGCTGGCGCGTGCCGCGGCCTTGATCCGCGCCAACGCGGACCGGCTAGCCGTTGCCGAGGCCCTCGATTCCGGCAAACGGCTTGTCGAAGCACAAGGCGATGTCGGCGGTGCAGCCCGCGCCTTCGAATACTATGCCGGTGCTTGTGACAAGTTTCAGGGAAGCGCGATCCCGCTCGGTCCGGATTATATCTCCTATACAACTCATGAGCCGATTGGCGTTGCCGCCCAGATCGTGCCGTGGAACTATCCGATCTCGACTCTGGCTCGCGGCCTCGCTCCCGCTCTCGCGGCGGGCTGTGCGGTGGTTGCCAAGCCAGCGGATCAGACCCCCCTCACGGCTCTGATGATGGGCGAGCTTCTGGCTCAGGCGGGCCTGCCCGCTGGCGCTTACAATGTGGTGACTGGAACCGGCGTTGAGGTCGGCGCCCCCCTCGCCGCCCATCCGGGCATTGACCACATCACGTTCACGGGTTCGGTTGCTACCGGCATCCATGTAATGCAAAGCGCCGCAGCCAATGTGACGCGCGTCATTCTCGAACTTGGCGGCAAATCGCCCATACTTGTTCTGGCAGATGCCGATATCGATGCAGCCATCGAAGGTACGCTTGGCGCGATTTTCGAAAATGCCGGTCAGATTTGCTCGGCAGGTTCACGTTTGATCGTCGAACGTTCCATCCATGCCACCTTCGTCGAAAAACTTGTCAAGCGAGCAAACGACTTCCACTTGGGGCACGGTCTCGGTTCCGCCGATATGGGCCCGGTCAACTCAGCGGCACAGCTGGATCGCATCGCCGGATATGTCGAGCGCGCCATTTCACGCGGCGCGAAGCTCCTCTGCGGCGGAAAGCGCACGGTAGACCCTGAAACCGGCCTCGGCTGGTTCTACCAACCAACCGTTCTGGATAACCTGCCGGCGGACGATGAAGCGGTCCAGCAGGAGATATTTGGACCAGTGCTTGTGGTTCAGGTGGCGGATTCAGCTGAGCATGCCGTCGCGCTCGCGAACGGAACGGACTACGCTCTCGTAGCAGGTATCTACACGCGAGACTTCGCCAAGGCTCACCGCATCGCCGCGAGGCTTGATGCTGGTCAGGTCTATATCAACGAGTTTTTTGCCGGAGGGATCGAAACCCCCTTCGGAGGAAATCGCCGCTCGGGATTTGGGCGCGCGAAAGGGTTCGACGCACTGACGAGTTATTCGAAGCTCAAATGCATTACGGCACGTCTCTAAATGGTATCGTTGGCGGATCTAAATGGCCCTATCTGCCGACCACACCCGCGATGACACTCCAAACTGGGCCTTAGGGAGTTAGATCATGAATAACAACAAGAAATCCGGTTCTCGCATTGCCGCCATCCTGCTGGGCGGTCTCGCATTGTCGTTCGGCGCCATAAACGCTTCGGCACAGCAAACGCTGACGGTCGTCTCCTTCGGCGGTTCGTATCAGGAGGGTCAAAGCAAGGCCCTTTTCCAGCCCGCCGCGAAGGCTCTGGGCATCACGCTCAAGGAAGAGACCTATACCGGCATCGCGGATCTCCGGCTCAAGGCCAAGGCTGGTGCCGTGACCTGGGATATCGTCGCGAGCGGCTCGGGTAGTGCCGCTCGCGCTGGTGCAGAAGGCATTCTGGACAAGCTCGATTACAAGGTCATCGATACCAAGGATTTTCTGCCAAACCTTGCGGGTGATTATTGCGTTGGCGGTGACGTGTTCTCGACCGTCCTCGCCTGGAACACCAAGACCTTCGGCGACAATGGCCCGAAAAGCTGGGCGGACTTCTGGGACGTCAAGAAATTCCCCGGCAAGCGCTCCTATCGCAAGGGTGTTGCCGGTGCGCTTGAGCCCGCACTGATGGCGGATGGTGTTCCGGCGGACAAGGTCTACGAGGTGCTCAGCGCGCCCGGCGGCATCGAGCGCGCCATCAAAAAGGTCAAGGAACTCAAGCCGCATGTCGCGGTCTGGTGGTCATCAGGCGCCCAGCATGCCCAATTGATGAAAGACGGCGAAGTCGACATGATCACCGGCTGGAATGGCCGCTTCGATGTCGTGGCAAAGGATGGCGCCAAGGTAGCCTACACCTTCAATCAGGCACTGCTCGACTATGATTGCTTCGCTGTTCCGAAGGGCGCGCCGAACAAGGATCTGGCCATGAAGTTCCTGGCCGAGATCAGCAAGCCGCAATATCAGGCCGAATTCACGAAATACATCACCTACGGCCCGACCAACAAGAAGGCCTATGATCTCGGCACCATTGACGCGGCTTATGCCAAGAAGCTGCCGTCGCACCCTGACAATGCCAAGAACCAGCTCACCATCAATCTCGAATGGTACATCAAGTTCGAGGCGCAGGCCGCTGCGGCTTACGAGAACATGCTCAGCGAATAACCTAGACAACTCGGCATGGGGTTCGCCCCATGCCGATGACATATAACGATAAAATGGCGGACAAGGCACCGGAATGACCAGACAAGCGGCACTGCCGATCAGCGTCCGTCAACTGACGAAGCGGTACGGAAGCCTGACCGTTCTTGACGCCATCGATCTTGATGTTCGCTCTGGCGAGTTCCTGACGCTGCTTGGCCCCTCCGGCTCCGGCAAAACCACCTTGCTGATGATGCTGGCAGGCTTCGTCAGGCCCGATTGCGGGATCATCCGGTTCGGAGATGCCGATGTGGTCAGGCTCGAACCGCACAAGCGCGATGTCGGCATGGTCTTCCAGAACTATGCGTTGTTTCCGCATATGGATGTCGCCGCCAATATCGCCTTTCCGCTCAAGTTGCGCGGCGTCGGCAAGGCCGAGACCGCCGAGCGGGTCGAGCAGGCCCTGGAACTGGTCAAGCTCGGCGGCTATGGCGCGCGCAGGGTTGATCAGCTTTCTGGCGGTCAGCGTCAACGTATCGCCCTTGCCCGTGCGATTGTCTTTGAACCGCGTATCTTGCTGATGGACGAGCCCTTGTCGGCTCTCGACAAGCAGTTGCGCGAGCATATGCAGATCGAACTCCGTCAACTGCATGAACGCCTCGGGATGACGACGGTTTACGTCACCCATGACCAGCGCGAAGCCCTCACGATGTCTGACCGTATCGCGGTCATCGATCACGGGCGCATTCAGCAACTGGACGCGCCCCATGTGATCTATGACCGCCCGGCAGGCCGATTTGTTGCTGAATTTATCGGAGAGTCCACCTTCGTGACGGTGGATGTGACCGAGGATGATTGTCGTTTCGGCGATGTCTCCCTCATTTTGGGCGAAACGCCGGCACGCCTCGGCCAGCATGAATTGATGATCCGCCCCGAGCGGCTGAGCATTCTCGACGGCAAGCAATCGCCGGACATCAATGTCCTGCCTGCCACCGTCCGAGCTTCGATTTATCAGGGTGACAGCATTCTGGTTCAGACGCTTCTGGCCGATGGGACGGCGGTTAGCGTACGGGCAAGCGCATCCGTGAAACCACCCGCCGCAGGCGAGCCAATCCGGCTAGGCTTGCGGGCTGCCGATACCTACCTCCTGCCCGATGGAGCGGGGCGCGCATGACGGTCATCGCAGCCCCAAATGCCGAAGGGCTTCGGCGCGATGCGGCTGTTGAACGGTTGCAGCTGTTTGCGCTAGGTGGACCGGCCGTTCTGCTGGTCATCGTCACCATGATCGTTCCCGTCGGGTGGTTGTTCTGGCTGTCCTTCCTGAATGATGCCGGCGAATTCAGCCTAGAGCATTATCGCAGGATGCTTGTTCAACCTTCCTATGGGCGCGCCTTCAGTCTGACCTTCGAGGTCAGCTTTCTGACAACGGCCATTTGCATCGTTCTGGGCTATCCCTTGGCCTACGTCCTCTCGCAACTTCCGCGCCGCGCCGCCAATATCTGCATGATTGCGGTCATGCTGCCGTTCTGGACCTCCCTGCTCGTGCGCACCTACGCCTGGCTGGTTCTGCTTCACCGGCAGGGCGTCATCAACACCTGGGGGATCAAACTGGGGCTCTGGGAAGCCCCGCTCCCGCTGGTCCATAACCTCAACGGGACGCTGATCGGAATGGTTCACATCATGCTGCCGTTTCTAATCCTGCCGGTTTACAGCTCGATGCGGGCCATTGATCGCGATTATCTCAAAGCGGCCGCCAATCTGGGCGCGAGCCCGACACGCGCCTTCTGGCTCGTGTTCCTGCCACTCTCGCTTCCCGGCTTGCTGGCAGGGTCGCTGATCGTTTTCATTCTGTGTCTGGGGTTCTATGTGACGCCTGCCGTGCTGGGCGGCGGCAAGGTCACCATGGTTGCCAATCGCATCGCGACTGATATCGAGCTGTTCTTCAACTGGGGAGCCGCAAGCTCGCTCGGTGTGGTACTGTTCGTTCTGACCGGGCTGATCCTCTACGCCGCTTCGCGTCTCGTCCGGCTGGACCGGCTTCTGGGCGGAGGCAGTCACTGATGAACTGGCTCCGGCAACCGGCGACCCCAACCCAAATCACGCATGGCAAAAGGCTATGGCTCTACGTGATTTCCGGCCTTGTGATGCTGTTCCTGATATTGCCAACGCTCATCGTTATTCCGATGTCGTTTTCGGAATCGCAGTACCTCGAATTTCCGCCGCGCGAATGGTCCTTGCGCTGGTACAAAAATTACTTTGGATCGACCTCGTGGATGCTGGCAACCGCGACATCCTTTAAGGCTGGTTTCCTGACGATGATTCTCTCGACGCTCGTCGGCACCATGGCTGCCTACGGACTTCACACCGCCCGGATGCGGTTCAGCGGTCTGGTTTTCAGCATCCTGCTCACACCGATTGTCGTGCCGATTATCCTTGTTGGCATCGGCGTTTTCTATGTCTACGTGAAGCTTGGCCTTGTGAACACGATGGCAGGCATCGTGCTCGCGCACAGCATGCTCGCAATTCCTCTCGTGGTGATGGTCGTTTCTTCGGCGCTAAAAAGCTACGACATGAATCAGGAACGCGTAGCGCGCAGCCTTGGTGCCTCCCGGACCTATGCGTTCTTTTTTGTCACGCTGCCGCAGATCCGCTTTTCCGTAATATCGGGTGCGGTGCTTTCATTTTTGACATCCTTCGATGAGGTGATTGTGTCGCTCTTCATTTCGGGCGGCGAGAACTCAACCTTGACCAGAAACATGTTCGCGGCGCTTCGCGATCAGATCGATCCGACAATTGCAGCCATCTCGACACTCGTGGTCGTCCTGACATCCATACTTCTGGCGATTTCGCAGATTTTCGGAAAAAACTCCGCTCTGCCCGATTGATTTAGCTATACTGAAGCATCGCGCTTTCTGGTCGTCGGAACGGTTGGTGAGAATTCTCTATTCGGCTTCGTCGGATCTCGCTGGCGAAGATCGTCCCGAACCGGTTCCGCCAGAACACCACCCGTCGCATGCGTGATATCGATGCCGCAATCGTGGAGTAGGTCCTCGACATGCCGCAGCGACAGCGGGTAGCGGACGTACATCATCACAGGGAAGCGGATGATTTAGCCAGACGTCTTGAAGTAACGGAAAATACGGGCGTTCAATATCGCGCCGAACTACCTGCCGAGGTCCAAAATGCCGGCAACCCGAATTTCCTCTGACAGAGCCGGACAGGGCAATCTCGAAGTCCGGAGATGCAGAAGCCCGCTCAGGCGGCGCGGATGCGAGTCAGGAAGGTCGAAACCTCTTGCTTAAGCGTTGCGGACTGAGCGCGGAGCGTATCGGCGGAGACCAGAAGGCCGTCTGCCGCTTCGCCGTTCTGGCCGGTCACGCGGGCAACATCGGCGATCACGCTGGTGACATTTTCGACGCCGCGCGCGGCCTGCTCGATGTTCCCCGCAATGTCCTGCGTCGCGCGATCCTGCTCGTTCATCGCGTTACAGATGATGTTCGAGACTTCGCCGATCTGCGGAATAACCTCGTTGATCTCGCGAATGGCGCGCACAGCCTCGCTGGTCGCCGCCTTTACCGAGTTGATCTTGTCGGCGATATCGTCGGTTGCCCGCGAGGTTTGCGAGGCGAGCGCCTTGACCTCGCTCGCGACCACAGCGAACCCGCGCCCCGCTTCACCGGCACGTGCGGCCTCAATGGTCGCATTCAGCGCGAGAAGGTTGGTCTGCGAGGCGATCTGATTGATGACGCCAACCACTTCGCCAATCTGCGCGACGATCTGATCAAGGCTCGCCATGATCTGAACGCTTTCCTGCGCCCGGCGTGTAGCATCTTCGGTCAGGCGCAGCGCACCGGCGGTCTGTTCAGCGATGTCACGCACCGAGGCGGAAAGCTCCTCGGTCGCCACGGCGACAGTGCGCACATTGCTCGAGGTTTCGCTGGCGGTGGATGCAACCTGCGTCGCCTGGCCCGAAGTCCGCTGGGCGGAATCGAGGAAGGAAGCCGCCTGCCCTTGCATGGTCGCGGCGGCCCCGGCAACGTGATCGACGATGCCGAGCACGCTTTTCTCGAAGTTTTGCGCCAGCGTTTCCATTTCTTCGGCCTTGCGGGCCGCAGCCAATTGCTCCTGCGCGGCACTTTCAGCCCGGAGACGCTGCGTTTCGGCGATATTCTGCTGGAAGACCTGCAGCGCGCGGCCCATCTGGCCGAGCTGGTCGCGGCGCGTGGTACCGGGCACCGCCGTGTCGAGCTGGCCCGCGGCGACCGCTTCGGTCGCCCTCGCCATGCTGCCGATCGGCCCTAGTACCAGATAGCCGATCAGGAGCCCGAGCAACGGCGCCAACCCTGCGATCAGCCCAACAGAGGTCCAGGTAATGCTGACCGTGTCGTGGATGGTCGTATTGGCAGCCGTGATCGCGGCATCGCTGCCGGCTTTGGCATCCGCCTCGATGATATCGGTCAGCCGGAAAACATCGGCCCCAATCTTGTGGAACTCTTCAAGCGATTCACGAACCTTGGCCTGCGCCGCATCGGCAGCCGCCCGCGCCTGAACGATCAGACCGCCCAGCACCGCTTCATAGCGCTTGAAATCAGACTTGCCGTGGATGTTGAAGATCTCGGCCTTCGCCTCGCCATCGCGTTCGTTGATCGTCCGGGCGAGGTGAAAAATCCGTTCCTGCGAGCGTTCAGCCGCCTTGAGCGAGCGCGCGATGCCGGAATTGCTCGGCTTGTAAACCGCGAGGGTCTTGCCCAACATCGAGGTCGCAAGATCGAGGTTCCCATCAAAACGGGAGTTATATTCCACAACCTGATCAAGACCGTTCACCCAGGTGCGGAAATCGACCAGCAGATCAGCGGCAACAACATCGATGGATCGGGCATTGGCGCCGGCACCAACGATCAGGCCAAGCTCTTCGCGATGCGCCTCACGAAGGCGAGCGAAACCGGCCTCGGCCTCGGCGACCCGGCGGGCCAGGTTGGCAAGGTTGGCGGATTGGTTCGGAAGCACATCGGCTGGCACCAAAACGTCATCCTCGGCAAGTTTGCCAGTGAGTTTAGCGCGTTCGCCCTTGTATTCAGGAGACTCGGAGCCGAAGCGCAGTTTGGCGACGAGGATCTGAAGGCTGCGAAAACCCGCCTCGATTTCCTTCTCGCGGTCTGCCTTCCCCTCACGTTCATGGAGATAGCGAAGCTGGGTGTTATCGAGCTCTTGCAGGGTCACCCGCAGGCTGGCGATGGTCTTGCTCAAGGGCAAGCTCCGCACCTGCGTGACGGCAATCGTATCCTGAATATCCGAGAGGCTACCCAGCATCTTGGCTGCCGGAGCCAGGGCCAGCGCAATGAGACCCAGCATGCCTGCGGCGACAATTTGTCGAATCGTGAAGCGATCAAGAAGGGACATGCCGGGTGACTCTTTGTGCAAAAGGGAGCGTCAGAAACTCAGAGGTGCTTCAGGTGCCCGAGGACTTCCTCGAGCTCGTCGATCGCCGTCTTGATAAGTTCAGGCTTCTTGGAAGCCTTGTAGGCCAGCAGCGCAGCGCGTGACGTCAGCGGATGAATAATCGCATCGATGGCGGAAGCGGCCTTGCCGGTCTGGTCGAGCTTGGTGTTGTCATGCCCGGCGGCCTTGAAGGCTGCACCTTCGTGCCACTCGTCTTCGAATTTGTCGGTCGGTGTCGCGCGGATCTTCTCGAAGTTGGCGATGGCGAATTCGATGATCGCCTTGTTGGCGGCATCGGATGCAGCGACTTCCTTGCACAAATCGACGCCGATCTTGGCGGCAGCGTCGAGCTTGGTGACGAGCCCGTCGATATCAGCAAAGTTCTTGGCGACCAGTGCGCCAATCACTTCCTTGACCAGTTTCTCGTAGCCGGCCTTGTCGGCCGCGAAAGCGGGAGCAGACACGTGAACGCCGACGATAAGGCCCGTGCTTGCCAGCAAAAACGAACGACGATTCATAGTGCTTCCTCCTCGGCGCAGAACGGATTGCCTGCGACGATAAAGCTCGAATGAAATGGTAAAAAATTAAACAACAAGGACTAATGCGCCCGATAAATGACATCAAGTTCTCGTGAAAACCTGTGCCTAATAAATAAGCACGCTCTGCGCATTCAATCTGTACAGTCGCCAGCATCGTTCTCACTTGCCGTCATTAATGGACAGAATTGCACTGACAATAATATCAAGTGAAATGAGACCAATATACATGATTGACCAAGCGATAGAAAAAGACCCCGCCAAACGGCGGGGTCAACAAAATTACATTCCATCCAGAATGATCAGTCCGCCGATCCGTTATGATGGTTTTCGTCACACCATGACGCTTCAGCGATTTCCTGAGGAATTTCGGAGCAATCTTCTTGTCCCGTTGCTTCGTGACGAAGCTTCCGAGCGCTTCGCCCTCGTGGTCGACAGCCCGAAGAGATAGTGCCGCTCCCCATTGATCTTCACGAAGACCTCGTCGAGGTGCCAGCGGCGATGCCGGAACGCCCGCATCGTTTGAACCTTGCTCCGTCGTATCTCGGCGGCGACGATCGTCCCGAACCGGTTCCACCAGAAACGCACTGTCTCGCGCGCAATAACGATCCCGCGTTCGTGAAGCAGATCCTCAAAGTTCCGCAGCGACAGCGGGTACCGAATATACATCATCACCGCGTGGGGCGGCTGATCTCGGGTGGCATCTTGAGGTAGCGGAAGATGCGGGCGTTCGACATGGCATCGGCCTACCCGCCCTGCCCCCAAGCCGGCGACCCGATTTTCCTCTGACCGAGCCAGGGAACCTCCTGAGCTAAGGGGCGTTAGCCTTTTCAGACACCCCAACCCGCCCTGGCTGGAACGGGTCACGAGAAAGGCTCTCCGCGCGAACGCGGATGCCTTTTGCTGCGACATGCCATGAGGATAATTTCAGATGACCAAATCCATAACCCTCATCGGGGCCTATGTGCTCCTGCTTCTGGCGTCCACAAGCGCAGCCTTAACGCAGGACGCCTCGCCCGCCATTCAGAGCCACGAGGCCGGCCGACAGGCTTACGAGGCAGCATGTCTTTCCTGCCATTATAATGGCGCGAAAAAGGTCGACTTCGGCTCGCGCAGCCCGGCGGGCAAGGGAAGCGCGGATGAACTTGTCAGCAAGATCCTGTTTGGTGTTCCTGCAGAAGACGATGTGCCGGGCCTGAGAATGCCGGGCTTCAGGACAGGCCTGACCGATGCCGAGATTGCCGGCATCGCGGCCTATCTCCGGGCGAGCCGCACCAAATCCCCCCCCCTGGGCCAATATCGAAAAGCTCGTGGCCAGCATCCGCGCACGTGGTCCAAGCGATGAATAACGCACACCCTCTCCCTTTTGCCAGCACGTCGCATCCCGAAAAGGCATTGCCATGACCACCTTCAGACTGAACGGCCTTGTCGTCACGCCGGATGCCGAACCCGATACGCCACTGCTCTGGGTGATCCGCGATCAACCGGGCCTCACCGGCACCAAGTTCGGCTGCGGCATAGGCATGTGCGGGGTTTGCACCGTTCACCTCGGCGGCAAGGCAATCCGCTCCTGCATCACGCCGTTGAGCGCGGTCGCCGGTGCTGATGTTGTCACCATCGAAGGGCTTGATCCGGCCAATAATCACCCGCTGCAACGAGCATGGCTCTCCTTGCAGGTGCCGCAATGCGGCTACTGCCAATCCGGCCAGATCATGCAGGCGGCAGACCTTCTCACGCGCTTTCCGAATCCCACCGATCAGGACATCGACGCCGTGATGGCGGGCAACCTATGCCGCTGCATGACCTATCCCCGTATCCGCGCCGCCATCCATCTTGCGGCAAAAACCATGAAGGCGAAGGCGTAATGGGCAAGCTTGTCATGACCGACACATCCCTCGGCAGCCTTTCCCGCCGTGGCTTTTTCGTTGTCTCGACTGCGACGGGGATCGCCTTTGGTCTTCCGGTGCCGGTGCGTGCAGCAAATGATCCTGCCGCCAAGAGTGGCCTGCCGCCGAAATTCCAGGGCCCGGTTTTCGAGCCGACACTGTGGTTCACGGTAGATGGCAACGGCATGGTGACGATCCACGTCATCCGCGCTGAAATGGGCCAACACGTCGGCACTGCGCTCGCACGGATTCTCGCCGATGAACTCGAGGTTCAGTGGGACAAGGTGCGGATTCTCCACGTCGATTCCGATTCCAAATGGGGCACGATGGTTACCGGCGGCAGCTGGTCGGTCTGGCAGAGCTTCCCCCCTTTCAGCCGCGCCGGTGCGGCGGGTCGGCTCGCGCTGATCGAGCAAGGCGCGAAGCTCCTTGAGGTCGAACCGGCGGCCTGCACAGCGCGCAACGGCATCGTAACCGCCGGCGCAAAATCCATCAGCTATGGCGATATCGTCAAAAAAGGCGCGCTCGATCGACGCTTCTCGCCCGAGGAACTCGCGAAACTGCCGATCAAGCCCGTAACCGAGCGTCGCCTTATCGGCAAACTCGTCACCGCGCTCGATGTACCGAACAAGATCAATGGCACCGCCGTATATGGCATCGACGCCAAGGTGCCCGGTATCGTCTTTGCGCGACCGATCATCCCGCCGACACGCAACGGTTCGGTGGTCACCTCGGTCGATGACAGCGCGGCACGCTCGGTAAAGGGGTATATCAAGACCATCACGCTCGACGATCCTTCGAATACCGTACCGGGCTGGGTGATGGTGATCGCCGAGAGTTATCCGGCGGCGGATCGCGCAGCGGAACGTGTCAAGGTCACCTGGAAGGCTGGCCCAACGGCCAAGGTCTCCGAGGCGGATGTTCAAACGCATGGCGCAGCCCTTATCGCCAAGGCAAGCGGCGGCTCGCTTGTCGAGACCGGCGGCGGTGACACCATCGCCGCGCTCAAGGCCGCGAAGACCACGATCGAGGCAAGCTATACCACCGCGACTGTGTTGCATTTCGCACTCGAACCCTTGAACGCGCTCGCGTTCGAGAAGGACGGCGTGTTTGAAATCCATACCGGGAACCAGTGGCAGAGCCTTATCCTGCCGACGCTCGCCAAGGCGCTGGCGCGGCCAGAAGCCAGCATCGTGATGCGCACCTATATGCTCGGCGGCGGATTTGGCCGGCGACTCAACGGCGATTATGCCATTCCTGCCGCTTTGGCTGCGAAAGCCATGGGCCGGCCCGTAAAAATGATCCTGACGCGTGAGGACGACTCGCGGTTCGATTCCCCTCGCTCGCCCTCCATCCAGAGCCTGAAGATGGGCTTTGACGATAAAGGTGCGGTGATCGGCATGGAGCACCACGCCGCTGCCGGCTGGCCGACAGAAGTCATGGTGCCGGGGTTTATGCCCAAGGGCACGAATGGCGTATCTTATGATCCTTTCGCGATCTCTGGCGCAGACCATTGGTACGAAGTCGGCGCGCTCAAAGTGCGGGCGCTCTCGAATGACCTCGCCAACGCGACCTTCCGCCCCGGTTGGTTGCGCTCCGTTGGGCCGGGCTGGACCAACTGGGCGCTCGAAAGCTTCATCGATGAGGCAGCAAGCCATCTCAAGCTCGACCCGGTGGCATTCCGGCTAAAGCTCCTGACCGGCGCGGGCCGCAACGCGGGCAAGTCACCGGATTCGGAAGGAGGCGCCTTGCGGCAGGCGAATGTCGTACGCTTGGCGGCAGAAAGGGCCGGCTGGGGCAAGCCCTTACCGCCAGATACCGCACTCGGCATTGCCACAAGCTTCGGGCAGGAACGCGCCATGCCGACATGGGTCGCATGCGTCGCGCGGGTGAATATCGCGCGCGCGACCGGCATCGTGAAGGTTGAGAAGCTCACGATCGTGACGGATGCCGGAACCATCATCGCTCCCGATAGTGCACGGGCACAAACCGAAGGTGCCGCGCTCTGGGGCCTGAGCATGGCGCTGCACGAAGGCACAGAGTTCGTCAACGGTGAGGTGAAAGACACCAACCTTGCGAGCTATTTCCCGCTGCGCATCAAGAATGTGCCCATGCTTGATATCCATTTCGTCGAGAGTTCCGAGGTTCCAGTCGGGCTCGGCGAGCCGGCGACCACTGTTGTTGGCCCAGCTATCGGCAATGCGATCTTCGCCGCCACAGGTGCCCGGCTGCGCCATATCCCGATCACGCCGGAGGCTGTGCGAAAGGCTTTATTGTAGGCAAGCGGAGGTGCTGTCAGACAAACGGCACTATGAAAGGAAAAATTGCTGAATTGGCGTCCCCCCGTCACCATGGATAAGGTGCAGAAAGCCGACTTTGACGAAAAATTCCCTCGTGGTGTGGCAAAGCGCTGGCAGCCGGGCGGATAAAAATGCGTACCTCTTGCCGGTGATCGGCCAGCGCATTTTTATCAGACGGCGCCCCCATTTTTGATCGCGCGATTGGTCTGAACCTGCATCTAGTTGGCCGTTTCGTGGGTATCCCCCTCAAGGGTAATCACTTGAGGGAGAAACCACATGCACCGCATCCGCTATTTCATTTCGATCAGCGTGCTGGTCCTGATAAATTTCGGGCTGTCAGCAGCATCGTCTCAAAGCACTGAAGATTTCACGAGCTGGCCTGTTTTGGTCAATCCCTTCGAGAGCACCTCCGGTGGCGGCGTGTTGATCGACGGCTACATGCCGGTGGTTGAGGGGGCGCTATGTCGCACGGATTTTTCGGTCAAGCTGCCTGACCAGGAGCGCGCGACGATCTTTTCGGTCGTCGAGTTTGACGCGCGGCCGGTCGCCGGTGGAGTGCTGTGCGAGAATGGCCGTTGGCGCACAAAGGATGGAAAGGATTCGGGCACGACTCCGTTCAGGGTCTTCATCAAGGATGGAATCGTACGCCGCCCGCCAGCGCGATGAGCTTGCCGCTCGATCGCGCTTGAAGCTGGATACGCGTTCGCCACTTTTCCAGCCCAAATCATGCTGAATGTCGGACTTGCGCCTCATATCGGTCAATGAAAGTTCGTGGTTGAAATCCGAAACCAGATATTCAAGGTGACGTAGCGTACTTTCGAAAAAACCAAAATGAGCTCTGAAGCCACGACTTGCGCCGGCATTCCGGGCTCACAAAGCTGCCATCTCTCGGTGAAAGCTGCGGTGCGTGATTTGGCACTCTATCTTGCGCTGCGGCGGATCAAGAGGCTCGAGAGAAGAGTCAAAACCAGGGTCGCCGTCATGAGCACAAAGGAGACTGCTGCACCAAACGGCCAGTTGTTTTGCTGGGCGAAGGTAGAGAAGACAAGTGGTCCCATGGTCTGGAACTTTGGTCCTCCGAGCAAAACCGGCGTAGCATAGGCATTCATCGCCAGAATGAATGTCAGGATCACCCCTGCGAGAATGCCGGGCAATGCCAGCGGGAACAATACGCGCCGCGCCATCGCCATAGGCGGCGCGCCGAGAGAGAAGGCCGCCTCCTCCACATTGCGATCGATCCCCTCGATGACACTTTGCAGGGTCAGCACCATGAAGGGCAGGTTGACCGCAATAATGCCGATCACAACGGCGGTCTCGGTATACATGATCTCGAGTGGGGTCGAGATCATCCCCATACCCATCAAGGTCGAATTGACGAAACCCTTGGAGCCGAAGGCCACCATCCAGCCCGCCGCACGCACGGCATTGCCGACAAAAAGCGGCAGAACGACAAGCATGACAAGCAGGTTCTTGTAGGGTGACCGCGTGCGGGCCAAAACGTAGGCGAGCGGAAAGCCGAAGATGAGACAGGCCGCCGTACAGGCAACCGAGACGCGGATCGTGCGCCACAAAACCTGCAAATAGAACGGATCGGTGAAGAACTTGACATAATTGGCGATAGTGAACGCATCCACCATCAGCTTGCCGGGTTCGAAGGCGTTGAGACTGTAGCGCAGGAGGATCGCGATCGGCACGAGGAGGCCGATCGCGACAAAAAGGGTGGCAGGCACAAGAAGACCTGCCGCCGTGAAGGATCCCTGCTCACCGGCTGGACGATCTCTGGCGATTGCCATGGCCGGTGCGCGTCCTTGTCAGGCCTTGAAGACCTTGTCCCACCATTCTTTCATCGCCGAATCGTTCTTGGCGAGGAAGGCGTAGTCGAGATCGCGTATCTGCTTTGACTCAGCCTCGGTGAACCCGATGCGCTTCATCAGATCAGGCGCGACGGAAGCATTCGTCACGGTTGGGACAAAGCCCATATCGACGGCGAAATTCTCCTGCGCGCCCTTTTCCAGCATCGCGTCCATATAGGCGTAGGCAGCAGCCTTGTTTGGCGCATTTTTCGGGATCATGAAGCCCGAGATATAAGCCATGGCCCCTTCGCTGGGCGCGACCGAGTCAACAGTGATCCCGGCATTCTGCCACTGCACCGCGCGGGCCTTCCACATCAGGCCGATGGTGACTTCTTCGGTTTTCAGTGCCTGCGCGAAAGCCTCGTTGGTGGGGTAAACGCGCGCACCGCCCTTCTTGGCCGCAAGGAGGAGTTCCTTGCCCTTCTCCAGAGCCGTCATATCGCCGGCAGCAGCCAGGCCCGCAGCCAGCATCACAAATTGATACTGGATATCGATATAGCCGAGTTTATTGCCGTATTTCGGATCGAAAGCATCCTTGTAGGAGGTCGGTGCCGGGGTCACGAGCTTGGGATTGTAGACGACGACTTTGCCGGAAATGATATGACCGACGCCGAAGGGATATTTCGCGATCGGGATAATCTTGTCGGCATTCTTGAGCTTGGAATAATCGATCGGTTCCGCCACTTCGGCAACGTTCATCTCGAACATCTGCGCGGCCGAAAGCCCATGGATATCGACCGTGCCGCGCGGCAGTCGCTTCTCCGCAACCATCTTGGCGCGGCGCGGCGCATCCGAAGCCTGATCCTGGACAACCTCGAAGCCTTTGGGCTTAAGGAACGGTTCCTCGACATTCTTGGTGAGGAGGCGCGCATAATCGCCGCCCCAGGTGCCGACGACGACGCGCCCGCCCGCTTGAGCTTCGGCGCGGGTGGTCAAACCGGCCGGGAGCACGCCGCCGGCGGCCACGAGCCCGAGGCCCTTCAGGGTAGTTCGGCGATCAACACCTTTTTTGATGTCGGACATATGATCTTCTCCCTCTTGTTTGCGCGTCACCCGGAGCGCTGCGAATGTCAGTTGGTCTCGCGTGGAAAGACGAGGCAGGCTGCGGCAGGCCAGCCGACCTCGACCTGATCGCCGATGGCCGGCACGAAAACGTCCCCGCGGTTCGGAATCTGGACGACGACCTGATCCCGGTCATTAAGGCGAACATGCACATCGAGCAGGCCGCCAAGATAGGAAACGAAGGCTACGCTCCCCCTCATGTGATTGTCGAGCCGTGCCGCATCCGGCCCGATGGTCAGCCGCTCCGGACGCAGACTCATCGTCGCCAGACCGGTGACGGGACCGGGTGGGCAGGTCAATTCAAGGCCGCCCTCGGATCGGAAAGCACCCGGTGCATAGATCGTGCCAGCGATCATCGTGGACCGGCCGACGAAATTTGCCACAAAAAGGTCCGTCGGGGTCTCGTAGAGATCGGCTTGGCTGCCAATCTGGCGAACCTCTCCGTCCGACATCACGACGAGGCGGTCGGCCATGGTCAGTGCCTCTTCCTGATCATGCGTCACCATCACGGTTGTCAGGCCCAATTGCTGTTGCAGGGCGCGAATTTCGAGCCGGACCTCAAGCCGCAGCTTGGCATCAAGGTTCGAGAGCGGCTCATCGAGCAGCAGCACATCCGGCCGGATGGCAAGGGCGCGCGCAAGCGCCACGCGTTGCTGCTGCCCGCCGGAAAGTTGGCGCGGGTAGCGATCACCGTAACCGTCGAGCCGGACGAGCCGCAACGCCTCGCGGACACGTGGTTCAATCTCGGCCTTTTCAGCCTTTCGCATCTCCAGCCCGAATGCGACATTCTCCGCCACGGTCATATGCGGAAACAACGCATAACTCTGGAACACGAGCCCAGCATTGCGCTTCCAGGGTGGCAAGTCGGTCACCGGCCTTTCGCCGATCCGGATGCTCCCTTCGCTTGGCGGGACGAACCCAGCAATCATGCGGAGCGTGGTTGTCTTGCCGCAGCCGGATGGCCCCAGAAGCACGAGGAATTCGCCATCCCGCACATCGAGCGAGACATCGCGGACAACGGTCGTGTCACCGTAGCGCTTGGTCAACCTGTCGAGGGTCAATGATGCCATGGTTCAGACCACCCGAGCGAGTTTGACATAACGGTCGGTGATGATCATTGCGCCGCCGATCAGGGCGATTTGCAACACGGAAACTGCCGCCACCGTGGGATCAATCTTCCATTCGAGATATTGCAGGATCGCGATCGGCAGGGTGATGCTGCCTGGCGCCACAAGAAACAGGCTCATCTCGAGATTACCGAAAGAGGCCACAAAGCCGAACAGAGCCGCCGCCACGACACCGGGCCGGATGGCAGCGAGCGTTACCCGCCGAAAGGTGGTCCATTGATCCGCACCAAGGCTCTGCGCGGCTTCTTCAGCGGCGCGATCAAGCCCTGTCAGGCTCGCGGTCACGAGCCGAACGGTCCACGGGATAACCAGCAAAGCATGCCCGGCGACAAGTCCGCCCATTGATCCCAGCACCGGAAGGCCGGTCGCGATTTCGGTTTCGATCTGGAAGACATAGATCGACGTGCCCAGAACGATACCGGGCACGACGATGGGCAGTAGCAGGAGTTGGTTGATCGCGCTGCTGCCAAGAAATGTCTGCCGCGCAAGAATCAGGCTCGCCGGAACACCCAGAGCAAGGCCAATCAGCGTCGCGGCGATGGCAACCTGCAAGCTCGTCAGAAAGCCGGTGGCGAAATTGCGGTTATCGGCAATCGCCCCGAACCATTTGAGCGTGTAGCCCTCAGGCGGGAAGGACGGAATCTCCTGCGCGAAGAACGCCAGCCACGTGACGAAGAACAGCGGCAGGAGGATGAAGCCAAGCGTCAGATACGCGGTGCCAAAAAGCGCCATGCGTCCAAAGATACGCCCGTCCAACATCATGCCGCCAGCCTCATTCAAACGTCAGTTCAACACGTTCTTGTACAGGCGTCCAGCCTGCATGATCACGTCGAGATGGGCGCCCTGACGCGTGAGCAGAGACAGATCCTTCAGCGGATCACCATCCACCAGAACCGCATCGGCATAGGCACCCGCCTGCAAGGTGCCGATCTTGCCCTCGCGGCGGCAGAGCTTGGCGGCATGCATCGTGGCCGAACGGATCACTTCGATGGCCGGCAAGACGCGGCCGCGGATCACGAATTCCTCGGATTGGTGGCGATGCATCTCGCCAAGCAGGTCCGAGCCGAATGCCATGGTAAGGCCGGCCTTTTGCATGATTTCAAGCGAATGCATGCCAGCCACACGCACAGTATCAATCTTCGAGACCGAAATCGGATCAAGTCCCAAAGCCGGCCCTTCGACGCCAAGATATTCGTAGGTCACAAGCGTCGGGCAGGCGATTGCGCCCTTGTCGGCTGAGAATTTCGCGGTTTTGGGCTGGATGAGATTGCAATGTTCAAGGCTATGGACCCCGCACTCCACGGCGCGGAGGATGGCCTCGTCGGTGTAAAGATGCGCGGCGACATACGTCCCCGCATTGGTCGCCTCCTCCACGGCAGCCGTGATCTCGTCGCGCGAGTACCCCAGAAAGTGTATCGGATCATTCGGCGAGGCAACGCCGCCATTGGCCATGATCTTGATGAAATGCGCGCCCTGCTTGATTTCCTCGCGGCAGGCGATGCGTACGGCATCAACCCCATCGGCGATGCGCCCGAGAGAGCCCAAAGTCCGTGTCCAGGTCTCGGGATCGCGCCGGTCGTAGCGCGAGCGCGAATCGCCATGGCCGCCGGTCTGCGAGAGAGCTTTGCCCGGAATGATCAAGCGTGGGGCGTCAATGAGCCCCTGCTCCTGCGCCTCGACCAGAGGATAGGTCCCACCGCCAAGGTCGCGCACAGTCGTAAAGCCGCGATCGAGCATGCCTTTCATGATGCGCGCGGCACGATAGGCGACAAGCGCATCCGGCAGCAAAGCGTTCTGCCCAAGATTGACCATCGTCGCGATGACATGGACGTGGCAATCCACCAGCCCCGGCATCAACGTGCGCTTGCCGCAATCGACGATATTCGCCTGACCCGCCTTGATCGGCTTATCCGACAATTCAACGATCCGATCCCCCTCGACCAGCATCTCGTACCCGCCAACAACCGTCTCGCTGATCGCGGGGTCAAGAAGTCCAAAATTCCGGAACAGGATCTGCGGCATGGAATTATCCTTGTTGATGGACAGGTACGCCATCAGATCGATGGCAGGAGGGGCACCCGGCTGGACAAAATGCGCAAGCCGCGCGGCATTACATGATCAGCGCAGGGTCGCGACACATTCGATCTCGATATCAAAGGCCAAGGGCCAGGGCTTGATGGCGGCGCTAGTCCGCGCGGGAAAACCGTTGGGAAACCGTTCGCGGTAAACCGCATTAACGCCGGCCATCAGCACCGGGTCGGTGACGAAGACCGTTGCTTTCACTACATCCGCGAGGGACGAGCCGCCGAAGGTCAAAGTCGCATCGAGTGCATCAAGAACCGCGCGCGTCTGGACCGTAATATCGCCGCTGACGATATCACCCGTCCGGAGATCAATCGGGGGCATGCCGCAGGTGAAGAGCAGATCGCCTGCGCGGACCAGCGCAGAGGTTGGCGCGCCGAGCCGCCGGATCGCCTCAGAGACAACGGGAACCTCGAAAACCTGACGCTGCATCCCCACCCGCACCTTCATCGACGATACACATTCTCGCTGGCTCCTCAGCGTGTCAACGGTGTGCCGGATCTAAATTTCCTTGCCGAGCTTCAGGACCTTCACATCGCTATTGGCTTCACACCGACGGGGACAATTTTTTGAGTCTATCAGACAGATCAAAGCATTCCCAGAATGTGCCCTAGCCGAACTTTGATCACGCAGCGCAAGGATTAAAACCCAAAGGGGGCGGTTCTCCACGAACGGGGAGGAAATGCAATTGGCGAGCGCACGCGCTCGAGCCTGATGGGCAGGTATGCGCCCCAAGACGGTCGTTCCAAATCGGAGAGAGTCGTAGAGAAAGCGGACATGCGGTTTTCGCTTGCCGAAGTCTTGGCCAATTGACGCTTGGGATGTTCGACACTAACGCCGCTCTCGTGAACATGAGTTTCGGACGCCATGCCCGGTGCGGGCTGCGTTGCCGCCACTATCGCTGGCGGCCCCAAACGGACTGTCCTGTTACGGGTAAAATTCTTGCTGGAGCGGACATGCAGGCCTTTTGTGCAAGATGCTTTCAAAAGCCATGGCAGTTTCTGCAGCAATCAATCCTCATTGTTGAGCGGAATCTTCAGGATCGCGCGTAGCCCGCCGAGTTCGACGCTTTGGTCGAGAACAATCTCAGCCGACAACAAATCAGCCAGAACTTTGACGATCGCTAACCCAAGGCCACTACCCGATGCCCCGGTTCCATTCGGAACTCGATAGAAGCGTTGGAAGACCTTTGTACGTTCGCTCTCGGCAATGCCGGGGCCGTTGTCTTCG
The DNA here is from genome assembly GCA_002256205.1 of Rhizobiales bacterium PAR1. Taxonomy (GTDB): domain Bacteria; phylum Pseudomonadota; class Alphaproteobacteria; order Rhizobiales; family Beijerinckiaceae; genus Rhabdaerophilum. Next base: position 449,823 of record NKIW01000003.1, on the reverse strand, counting down.
ACAGTAATCAATGCATGCGCATGGTCACGGGACAGACGGATCGCGAGATGCAGAGCTGGGCCTGAATATTTGATGGCATTGTCGAGGAGATTGCCAAGTACTTCCGAGAGCAGGCTCCCATCAGATTGAACCACCAATGGCCGCTCATCAAGATGGCAACTGATCTGAATGTCGTGCGGAAGGTTCACAACGAATTCCGCGACAATCCGCTCTATGATTTCAGCAAGATCGACGCTTGCAAGTGTTATAAGTGTAATGGTGCTTTCGTCTGCGCGTGCTAGCGCCAACAGCTGCGCAATCAGCCGTTCAAGTCTTTCCGCCCCTTTGTGAATCTCGGATATTGCCTGCTTGCTCATCTCGGATTGTGCAGCTTCCCTACGAAGCAGATCAACATGCATCCGCACGACGGCCAAGGGCGTGCGCATCTGGTGGGAGGCATCAGCTGTAAATCGACGCAGCATGTCTGTAGCGGTCTGCAAGCGGGCAAACAGGGCGTTCATGGCGTTTGCTGGCGCAAGCGCCTCTTGCGGAACAGCGGATAAATCGAGTGGACGCAAATCGCGCCAATCTGCCACCGCACGTGTATCGATCTGTTGGCTGAGGTCCGCCAGTGGGCGCAGCCCCCGCTCGACCGACAACCAGGCCAGAACACCGATCAGCACCATCAGCGCCGCCTCGGCCAGACCAAGATCACGCAGCATTTCTTCTCGAAGCTGATTGCGAGCGAGGCGCGTTTCCGCAACCGCAACGATAACGGGCGCTTCGACGCCATGGATTCGACGGGCAACCGCTGCCAGACGCACGGCTTGGTCGCGGTATCGGTCATCCCAATGAACAGGCTGATTGGGCGTGGCCTGTTTCATCCGGCTAAGTGGCAAATCTGCATAACCGGTGATCGGCACTTTTTCCGAGGTGACGAGGTAGTAGACATTGTCCTGTGCCTTGGTCTCCAGCATGCCGAGCGCAACCTGCGGCATATCCACGGTGACCTCCCCGTCCTCAACCGCGAGCCGTTCGGCTATCGCCATCAAGGAACCGTCAAGCAGGCGATCATGCGCGGTCTCGACAACATTCGCGATCACATAGTAGCCGCCGAAGGCAATAGCCCCCGCCAGCACAAAAACTGGCACCAGAAGGTTGAGCAGGACCGCGCGTTTCAGCGAACGGGTGGAAAAGCCCATTATGCATGATCCAGAAGATAGCCGAGGCCGCGAACGGTTCTGATCCTCAAGCCGCTTTCGCCAAATTTCTTGCGAAGGCGCGCGATGTAAAGCTCCAGTGCGTTCGGCGCGACCGGATCATCGAAGCCGAAAACTTCGGAAATCAGCCGTGTCTTCGGCACGAGCTTTCCGGCTTGCACCAGAAGAACATGAAGCACTGCCAATTCCCGTCGCCTCAAATCAAGTGGCGCCCCATTGAGTTGCGCGATACCGGTTGTCGGATCGAACGTGAGAGGACCGCATTCGAGCACCGGTGAGCTGACGCCAAAGCCTCGCCTGACCAGCGCGCGCACCCTCGCTTCAAATTCTTCCAGCGCAAAGGGCTTGTTGACGTAATCATCCGCGCCCAAATCCAGCGCCTTGACCTTCTCACTGACATGATCACGCGCGGTCAGGATCATGATCGGCGTTTTAAGACCCTTGAGGCGTACCTTGCGCATGACGTCGTAACCGCTCCCGTTGGGCAGTCCGAGATCCAGCACGATAAGGTTATAGGGCTCAAGTACGGCGACCTCGGCAGCCTCTGCCGCATCCGACTGATGATCGACGGCATAGCCAAGCGAGGTGAGCGAGCGCTTCAATCCGCTGGCCAGAGCCCGGTCATCTTCGACGATCAGAATGCGCAAAGCGCGCCCCCTCGGAGATTTCTGTCCAGTAAGCTGCTAACATTGCCCACTGAACACGCTTCACAGCACCATTCCTCAACCGATAAGCCAACTTTCGCGGCCTCTCTTGATCTTGACGGGGAATTTGAGCGGAGTTCAAGTGGTCGGAACTAAAAAGGTAGCTCGTCACTTAAAATGGGCGGCAAGGTGAGGTCCAGTATGAGTGTTGGGCAGACTCGCACGATTGAGAAGGCCCGCAGGCATCGGATATCTGGCAGCGGCAAGCGTCCGTCTTCGCGCTGGAGCTTTCTTGCTGCGTGGTTTGCGTCTAGCCTTGCTGGTGCTGATCCTTCACCCACCTTCGCGCAACCGCGTCAGGTCGACACAATTGTGATCGGCACCGGAACGGCGGGAGCGATAAGTGTTGTCTCATCCAGTGACACGATGGAGGTGCGAGACCTCCTCGATCAATGGCGGATGCGCTATCCCGATATCCGCCTGACCTACACGCATAAGAACTCGTTGGAGGTCTATTCCGACGTGGCCGAATGTGGCGGAGGGCGGTCATGTCCGGATGTCGCCTGGAGTTCGGCCATGGATCTCCAGATCAAGCTCGTCAACGACGGCCACGCGCAAAAGTACGACTCTCCGGCTGTACCCTTTCTGCCGTCCTGGGCGGTTTGGCGCAACGAGGCTTTCGGTGTCACAGCGGAACCGATCCTGCTCGCTTATAACAAAAAGCTCGTGCCATCGGAAGATGTACCGCATAATCATACCGATCTGATCCGGCTGCTCCGGACGAAAAGCAGCTTCTACCGAGGTAAAATCGCGGCTTACGACCCAGAGCGCAGCGGGACCGGCTATCTCTTCTGGAATAGCGATATCCAGCTCACAGCGGATACTTGGCACCTAATCAGGGCGATGGGCCGTACGGGTCCAAAGCTCTATTCCTTTGCCCATACGATGCTGGATCGCGTTTCCGCTGGTGACCACTTGTTCGCGTACAACATGATTTCATCCTATGCCCACGCACGTGCGGCGAGCGACCCCGCGATTGGAGTGGTATCGCTCGATGATTATACAATGGTGATGACGCGGATCGCGTTGATCCCGAAAAAGGCCCCCAATCCCACCGGCGCGCGGTTGTTTCTCGATTTTCTCCTCTCGCGAGAAGGGCAGGCAGATCTTGCGCGCCGGGCCTTTGGCACAGTGCGTCTCGACATGGCGCAAGAACGGCCATCTGACACCTCGCGCCTGCGCCCGATTCATGTCGGTCCCGAACTGCTGACGTTTCAAGATCAGGCCAAACGTCGGCTCTTCTTTCGCGAATGGCGCAAGGCTCTTGAATCGGATTGACAGCATCACGTGCTTTTTCTTGGCGTGGCGAGAGCCGGGACAGGTTCCTGACAGGTTGGCCGGTTTAACGGATATCCCATGGGGGTGTTCCACACTGCGATAACGCCAAGAGTTTGGCCTCATCCAGCGGACAAGCACCCCTACGACAAAAACAATCGGGGATCGCGCCATCTTAAAATGCGCGGCCATGGGAGAGAGACATGACATCGCCAGCCTCAGGCGCTGCTACGCAGCCGCCTGCCATCAAGTCGAGAACAGCCGCCATCTTGCGCTCGACCAGCGGCAATTTTCTTGAGCAGTTTGATTTCTTCCTCTTCGGCTTTTACGCGAGTGCGATCTCGAAGGCCTTCTTCCCGACAGGAAACGAAGTCACCGAGCTGCTTCTGACTTTCACAACCTTCTGGCTTGGTGCACTGATGCGCCCCGTCGGTGCCATCGTGCTCGGTGCCTATCTGGATCACATCGGACGCCGCAAGGGGCTGATTGTCACGCTTGCGATCATGGCGGTTGGCACGGTCCTGATTGCGATCTGTCCAACGTATTCGCAAATCGGCGTTCTCGCGCCCATTATTGTGTTGGTCGGCAGGCTCTTGCAGGGCTTTTCGGCAGGCGTTGAACTCGGCGGCGTTTCGATCTACCTCTTCGAAATCTCCACACCCGGCAACAAGGGCTTCTACACGTCCTTTCAGTCCGCCAGCCAGCAGGTTGCGATCTTCTTCGCGGCCATCATCGGTTATGCCTTGAGCAACTGGATGTCAGCATCGGCCATCGCGGATTGGGGTTGGCGCATTCCTTTCTTTATTGGCTGCGCGATCATTCCCTTCATCTTCCTCATTCGCCGTACCCTGGAAGAAACGCCGGAGTTTCTTGCCCAGAAAAAGCACCCGACGCAGGGTGAAGTTTTCAAGGCCATGCTCGCGAACTGGCGCATCGTGATGCTCGGCATGATGCTGACGGCGATGACCACGGTGACCTTCTATTTCATCACGGTTTACACGCCGACCTTCGGCAAGAATGTGCTGAAGCTTTCTGCAACAGACAGTCTGCTCGTTACGCTCTTTGTCGCAACCACGAACTTCATCTGGCTACCCGTTGGCGGCATGATCTCGGACCGAATCGGCCGGAAGCCGGTCCTGATGGGCATCGCAACGCTTGCGCTGGCGACGGCATATCCCGCGCTGGCCTGGCTTGTCGTCGATCCGAGCTTCTCGAAGATGCTGATGGTGGAACTCCTGTTCTCGGCCTATTTTGGTCTCTACAATGGCGCTATGGTCGCGGCGCTTTCTGAAGAAGTTCCAGCGAATGTCCGGACAACGTGCTTCTCGCTGGCTTTTGCGCTAGCCGCGGCACTCTTCGGCACCTTCACGCCCCTCGCCTCGACCTGGCTCATCGAGCATACCGGCAATCGGGCTTCGCCGGGCTTCTGGTTGATGGGCGCGGCTGCCTCGGGCCTGATCGCCGCCTTCCTGATCTATCGGGGTCGTAGCGCCGCGCCGGCGAGAACCTGATTGGAGACAGCCTCGTGACTCATGCATCCGTTGACGTGCTGGTAATTGGCGGGGGGAATGCTGGCCTTTGTGCCGCCATTGCTGCGCGCCGTGCGGGAGCATCGGTTCACGTTGTCGAAGCCGCCCCGAAGTTTTATCGGGGCGGCAATACGCGCCACACACGCAATATGCGGTGCGCGCATGACAGCGCGACGGAGATATTGTCCGGACCTTACACCGAGGCCGAGTTCTACGAAGATCTTCTGCGCGTCACGCAGGGGAATACCAACGAAGATCTCGCGCGTCTGATGATCCGCGAGTCCAAGGATATCCTGAACTGGATTGTCGATCAGGGCGTGCGGTGGCAACCCTCGCTTGGCGGCACCTTGAGTTTGGGGCGAACGAACTCATTTTTCCTCGGCGGTGGCCGTGCAATGCTCAACGCGCTTTATCTGACAGCAGAAAAGCTCGGCGTCACATTTGCCTATGATTCTGAAGTCGTCGACCTCGAGCTGGAGGGTGGGTATTGTCGCGCGGCAATCATCAAGCAGCCTGATGGATCACAGCGTATCGAGGCCAAAGCCGTTGTCGCGGCGGCAGGTGGCTTTGAAGCGAATATCGACTGGCTCAAGGAGGCCTGGGGGCCGAGCGCCGAAAATTTCCTGATCCGGGGCACGCCCTACAACCGTGGCACGCTCCTCAAGATGCTCATCGATAAGGGCGTGGCAGAAGTGGGCGATCCGACGCAGTGCCATGCGGTTGCGATCGATGCGCGTGCGCCGAAATTCGACGGTGGCATCATCACGCGGCTCGATTGCGTCGTCTTCGGCATTGTCGTCAACAACCGGGCGGAGCGCTTCTACGACGAGGGAGAGGATATCTGGCCTAAGCGTTACGCGATCTGGGGCCGGCTTGTCGCGCAGCAACCGGACCAGATCGCCTATATCCTCTTCGACGCCCCCTCGCTCAACCTCTTCATGCCTTCGCTCTTCCCGCCCATTGAGGCGCCGACTATTCCAGCGCTGGCAGAAAAGCTGGGGCTCGATTCTGCGGGGCTTGAGGCCACGGTCTCTGCCTTCAACACAGCGGTTCGGCCGGGAACGTTTGACGACAAAGTTCTCGATGATTGCCGCACCGAGGGGCTCACCCCGCCGAAATCGCATTGGGCGCGCAAAATCGAAACCGCGCCTTTCTATGCCTATCCGGTCCGGCCAGGGATCACCTTCACCTATCTTGGCGTTCGTGTGGACGGGGATGCGCGCATGCAGATGGCAGATGGCAAAGCGGCTGAGAACCTGTTCGCGGCCGGGGAGATCATGGCCGGCAATGTGCTCGGACGCGGCTATGCCGCCGGGATCGGCATGACAATTGGCAGCGTTTTCGGGCGCATTGCAGGACGGGAGGCCGCAAGCCATGCACGCCAGTGATGCGCTGACTGAGGCGGACCGCCTGATGACGGTCTGCAATTCTTGCCGCTATTGCGAGGGGCTTTGTGCTGTTTTCCCGGCAATGGAGATGCGGCGTTCTTTTGGCGATGGCGATCTTAATTACCTCGCCAATCTCTGCCATGCCTGCGGCGCCTGCTATGTCGATTGCCAGTTTTCCCCACCGCACGAATTTAACGTCAATGTGCCGAAAACCTTGGCGATTGTCCGCGCTGAATCATGGGAGCTTTATGCTTGGCCCGGCTTCCTCGCGGGGCTTTTCCGCCGGAATGGTGTGGCGATTGCCCTCATAACCGCGATCAGCGTCGCGGCTTTCCTGTTCCTTTTCATGCGCGCGGGCGATGTCGCGATGGTGATACCCGCCGATGCCCCCGCCTCCTTTTACCGCATCATGCCACACAACGTCATGGCTGGACTTTTCGGCGGTGCTTTTGCGTTTGCACTGTTGGCACTTGTCATGTCTTTACGCAATTTCTGGCTGGATATCGGCGAGCCTGTGACGACGCTGGCGGCACCAAAGCCGCTCTGGCAGGCGATCCGCGATGCCTCAACGCTGCGTTATCTCGATGGCGGCGGCGTTGGTTGTTTTAACGCGGATGAGCGACCGGACGACCGGCGCCGGTTCTATCATCATCTTACGTTCTACGGTTTTCTCCTCTGCTTCGCTGCGACGAGCGTTGGCACGCTCTACCATTACCTGCTGGGACGCGAAGCGCCGTATCCCCTGTGGGACTTGCCGGTCGTGCTCGGCACGCTCGGCGGGGTGGGGTTGATTGTCGGGCCAATTGGTCTTGCTCGCGCCAAGCGTCAGCGCCTTCCGGATATGGTGGACAAAAGCCGATCCGGCATGGATGTGGCCTTCATTCTCATGCTGGTGCTGACGTCGGTTTCTGGACTCGCCTTGTTGGCTCTCCGGTCAACACCGGCAATGAGCGGGTTGCTCGCGCTGCATCTCGGCATCGTCTTCGCGCTGTTTGTGACGCTGCCTTACAGCCGTTTTGTCCATGGCCTTTATCGCTTTGCGGCGCTTGTTCGGTATGCGCGCGAACGAGAGGTGCATCGCTGAGCGGCCCCTCAATCGACAATCAAAAAACAAAAATCAGGAGGAAACCCATGAAATTCAAATCAATAGTCTCCGCTGCAATCCTCACAGGCAGCATGCTCATCGCGCAGGGCGGAGCGATCGCCGCCGAGGTGCGCGTGATGATTTCGGGTGGCCTGTCAGCTGCGTACAAGCAGCTTGTGCCCGAATTCGAAAAGCGCACCGGGCACAAGGTTCTGACCGCCTATGGCCCCTCGATGGGCCATACCGAAAACGCTATTCCGGTTCGGCTTGCGCGTGGCGAACCGGTTGATGTGCTGGTTATGGTCGGGGAAGCACTGACGGGCCTCATTCAGCAGGGTAAGGCCACGCAGGCTTCGCGCGTTGATATCGTCCGCTCGCCGATTGGCGTGGCCGTCAAGGCTGGTGCACCAAAGCCGAATATCAGCACGCCGGATGCTTTGCGCAATGCGCTTCTTGCTGCGAAATCTATCGCCTATTCCGACAGCGCAAGCGGTGTTTATGTCGAGACGCAGCTTTTCAAGACCCTTGGAATTGAAGCTCAAATGAAGGGCAAGGCCCGGATGATTCCGGCTGATCCGGTGGCGAGCATTGTCGCCAAGGGAGAGGCAGAGCTCGGATTTCAGCAGATCAGCGAATTGCTGCCAGTGCCGGGCGTCGATCTTGTGGGTCCGATCCCGGATGCGGTTCAGAAGATTACTGTTTTCTCTGCAGCTGTGAGTTCCAGCACGCAAGCGCCAGAGGCAGCCAAGGCGTTGATCGATTTTCTGGCTTCGACTGAAGCGAGACCAGTGATCAAGAAGACCGGGCTTGATCCAATTCTGCCCTGATATTTGCCAGAAGGCTCGTCCGCCCCAAGTGCTTATTGCTCAGGGCAGGACGAGCTTTCGGTTCCTGGGGCAAGGATACGAAGGGCAGAGATACGAATTTTGCCTATCCCAACAGCCAGTTGCGCAACAGATTTGTGAGCACTGTCAGATAAAGATGTGCTTGCCGATCACTGGGCGCGAGGTACAGATTTTTATCCGCCCGGTTGCCAGTGCTTTGCCACACTATGAGGGAGTTTTTCCTCTGACAGTGCCATTTGACGCGAACGTCGCGCTCTGGTGTCTTGAGGCGACGCCCGGTGGGGTCGCGTTCCTCGTCACGGGCATCGCCACAGCGATAGTGCGCGCAGCTCCTGCCAAGTTGGCAGCGCGAGTAAGAAGCCAAATCGAAAGCGTTTTTTACGGGTCGATGGCACCATTTACAGGTTGGCCGGTATCAGCCGCAAAAATCGTCCCTAACCGGTTCCACCAGAACCGCACCGTCTCATGCGTGACATCAATACCGCACTCGTGAAGCAGATCCTCCACATTCCGAAGCGACAGCGGATATCGGACGTACATCATCACCGCGAGGCGGATGATCTCGGGGCTCGTCTTGAAGTAATAGAAAATGCGGGCGTTCGGCATGGCTCCGAGGGTACCGCCCCCCTGCCCGATCCCAAGCCGATTTGCTCTTACAGTACCTTTCGGGAACTCGCGTGCTTACCCAAGTGAGACCTTTCCGGAATGAGGCTCGGGCGATCGTGACGGCTTCGCAATCGTGCCCTGATAAAGCTACCGCACCGGGGGGGCGTAAAGGATCCCCCCTTCGCTCCAAAGCTGGTTCAGCCCGCGCGGAATTCCCAATTTTGAGCCCGTGCCGACATTGCGCTCGTAGAATTCGGCATAACTTCCAACGGCCTCGATAGCACGGCGCGCCCAGTCATCCGAAAGGCCGAGCATCTTGCCTAGGCCGCCTTCCACACCGAGCAAGCGCATAACATCCGGCTTGCTCGACTTCATAGCATCACCGAGCGTTCTTGAGGAAATACCCAGTTCCTCTGCATTGATGAGCGCAAAAGCCACCCATTTGACGATATTGTGCCACCGCAGGTCGTCAGCGCGCGTGACAGGGCCCAGCGGTTCTTTCGATATAATATCCGGCAGGATAACAGCATCGCCTGGTTTTTCGAGCTTTAACCTCTCGGCGAAAAGTCCGGAATTATCGGTCGTCATCGCCTCGCATTCGCTCTTCGCGAACCCGGCAAGCGTGGCAGGCGCATCGGGATAGACTTTGATCTCGACCGACATTGCATTCGCAGCGAAGAAATCGCGTGCGGTGTTCTGGCTGGTGGTACCAGCCTGCACGCAAACCTTCTTACCAACGAGTTCAAGCGCGGAGGTAATGTTCTGGCTCCGGTGCACCATGAAGCTCTGGCCATCATGAAAGAGCACCGCAGCGAAGAGCAACCCGAGTTCCGCCTCGCGCTGGAGGGTCCAGGTCGAATTGCGCGAAAGGATGTCGATACGCCCGCTTTTCAGCGCGTCGAAGCGTTCAGCCGCGGAAAGCGGCACGAAGTTGACACGATCGGGGCTGCCGAGCACCGCCGCTGCCAACGCACGGCAGAAATCCACATCGAATCCTGCCCATTTTCCATCCTGTTGGAACGAGAATCCGTAGAGGCCGGTGCTCACGCCGCATTGCAGGCTGCCGCGCTGACGCACCTGCTCCAGCGTGGCGGTTTGGGCCTGCGCGGGCAGCGCCAAGCCGAGAAATGCCAGTGAAAGTGCTGCGAGCTTTGTGCGCCAAGGCATTGGGGCCTCCTCAGACCTGCGGCCCGTGCCGAATGACGACTTTCGCGCCCACGGACACGCGTTCGAAAAGGTCAATCACATCGCCGTTGGCAAGGCGGAAACAACCGGAGGAAATCGCCTGACCGATCGTTTCCGGCTGGTTGGTGCCGTGAATGCGATAGACGGTGGAACCGAGATAGAGCGCCCGTGCGCCCATAGGGTTGCCGGGGCCACCTGCCATGAAGCGCGGCAAATAGGGCTGACGCTGGATCATTTCCGGAGGCGGGGTCCAATCCGGCCATTCCGCTTTGCGGGTGACTTTCTGGAGCCCTGCCCACTGGAAACCCTCGCGACCGACACCGATGCCGTAGCGCAAGGCGCGATTGTTGCCCATCACCACATAAAGGAAGCGATCGGAGGTGCTGATCACGACAGTCTTGGGTGGATCGTTCGAGCGGAAGAACACCATCTGACGGGCGTAAGGACCCTCCTTGATGACGGTCTCGGGCGTGGAAACGCGGCCGGGCTCGTCGCCGATATCCATAGTTTCCGGCAGCGGCGTGCGCCCTTGTGCAGCGACCGGTATGGCCGCGAGACCAGCAAGAACGGCCAAGACAAGCAGCGCGCGCATCACTTGCACCTCACATAAATGAAGGTTCCGTAGCGATTGTGGATCTCTGGATCGACGAAACGCATTACCCATTGGTCGTTGCTTGCCGAGAGAATGACGCGATCCTGCCAGTCCCCGGGCGGTGCTTCGAAGCCAAGATAGGTCTTTCCATCCGAACCGCCCTTGAGGCGCAGTTCGTAGAGTTTGGCATCATCGGCCGCGTGCATCATCACGCCATTCCGAGGCCCAGCGGTAATCACGTAAGGCTGACGTCCGCAGAAGGATCGCGCCTGGGCGGCTACTCGTCCGCGATCCTTTTCTTCGCGGAAGGAGGCGATACCCCAGCGACCGATGAGCATCTCACGCGTCAGTTCCGTCGGGCGCTCGGTGAGTGTCGAGGCTATCTGAGCACCGCTGGGGACCTCTCCGGGTGCTTCCGGCAAGGCAGCACAACCGGAAAGAGCGAACACGAGGGTGAAACCCAAAGCAACAAGCCGAAGTTTCATGACGCTCCCAACCAGAAGAAACTCAAACCCAGCCGCGTGCGTGACAACCCGTTAAAATCACCGCCCTTGTGCCCCTTAGACGATCACGCGTACCAGAAATTGTCAAACCGCGTCGTCACTTCTTTTGTCCCGCTACCCAAGGCGCGATGTGCCAATCGACCTTGATGCTCTGGGCGCAGGAATTGTCGAAGCGACGCTTGGGGTTGTCGATAAAGGCTACGCCCATCTCCGCCACGCAGGGCTGGTAGGCCACTGCACCATGCCCGGCCTCGGGAATGAGGAAGACCTGCGCATTTGTCATCTTCTCAATGGCGATCTTTGCCCAGCTTGCGGGGGTTTGCACATCAAAGGTGCTGCCGAAGGAAAGCGTCGGGATGTTGCTCTGCACCGGTACATGCCAATTCTCTCGTGGCTGCGGCCTGATGGCACTGCACCCATCGAAAAAGGCTTTCGCCGTCCCATCCGCAATCTTATCCAGATGCGGATATTTCAGCTTTGCGGTCAGTGCCTTGTAGCCTTCGTAGCTATTGAAAGGGATATCCTCTTGGCAGGCATAAACATCCAGATAGAGGCCAGAGAGGAAGTCACTGAGCGCCCGGTATGTATCCCGTCGGATGATGGCGAAGGAGCCTTCAATCTCGCGCTCCGTCATCCCCGCGATCAGCGCGGAAAGGCGCTCCTTCGTTGGGCCCGCGAAATGTGCCTCGATGAAATCCTGCAGTTGCTTGCGGCTAGGCCTTGCAGTTTGCAGGGCAGTGTAATCGGCAAGGACGCGCTTCAGTTTTTCGGCATCGCCACGCAAATTCTCCTTCATGGCCGCTGCAAGTTCAGAATCGAAGAGCCGCGCCAGAGGCCCAAAGGCGCGCGCACTTTCGTTCGCTTCGCGCAGACCCTCAAGCGCCCGAGCGGTCCCCTTGGCAGCACGATTGGCTATGGCGGCATTGTCGAGCATCTGCTGGATGATCGCTTTCTGCGCCGGCTCTAGTTTGGCCGAAGCCGCCATCACCTCGGTATCACCTGGCTTAGGCATGTCAAAGTTGATGCCCACAAGCTTTTCGACCGTCGGCATCTCCTTGCCGCGCCACAATTCATAGATATAGGCTGGGACGAACCGCGTGATCGAGGCTGAATCATATTTGCCGTTGCGTGACATCACCGGCATCAGCGCGATCTCGACCGGTAGCTTTTGCCCCTGAAAAGTAATCTCGCCCTTCACGGCTTTTTCGATCGCTTCCGAGAAGATCCGGCCGAGTTCCGGGTAGGCCTCGTTGCAGGCCTTGTCCGCTACGCATTGGTCCACGACATACTGGATGGCTTCGTCCGTCTTCATCGCGAAGGAATTGTAAAGGTTCACCCAGGAAGGGGCGACGCCATCGATAATAACCGACCGGACATTCTGCGGGGCGACGCGCATCACTTCCAGCGCGAGTTTCGTGCCGTAGGAGATCCCGTAGATGTTGTAGTCCTTGTAGCCCAGCGCGGAGACAATCAGCGGGAGGTCGAGCGCGTTCTGGGTGGTGTTGTAGGCTGCGAGCGGTACGCCCTGCCGTGTGAGTTCATCCACGCAAAGCTTCATCCGCTCGGCCGATGGAATGGCCTTTCCGGCTTTGACGAGATCGACCACGTTTTCCGAGAGTGCCTGATTGCAATTGACAGAGGCGCCGGAAATTCCCGCCGAGCGCTGGTCGTAGATCACAACATCACGCCGGTCCCGCCAAGGCTTGAAGAGCCGATCAAGCAAGGGAAGCATCGTCATCGCGCTGCCCCCCGGCCCGCCTTCAAGATAGACGACCGGATCGGCTTCGGGATAACGCGAAGTCGCCCGCAGGATCGCAAAATTCAGCGGGAGCGTCTTGCCGCCCACCTTATTGCGCTCTTCTGGTACCTGCACCGCACCGCAAAGGATCGTCATGCCCTCGATATCGGTCGATGGCAGTGGGCGCGGGCAGGCCTGAATAGCAATGATCGCGTTCTGCTGTTGGCTCGCTGCGCGCAAAGCGGCGAATGGATCCGGCGACGGGGTGACAGAAAGTGAGGCGATGAGAGCCAAAATCTGAGCGTGGTCCATTGATATCTCCACCATCTGTTCGGGCCGACATCGATGTCCTTAACTTCCCACCAGAACAGCAGCTTGACAAGCGAAACGGCAACTGGAGCGATCATTGCATAAACGCGGCTCCAAAGTGATCAAGCGCCATCCGGGGTCATCGCCATGACATCGCGCAACTCGCGCGCCGGTGAGAAGAGGCAGCGAAATTTCTTGATGCCTTCCGCCCCCTTGTTCACGGTTCCATCGATCTGCGTGCCATCCGATGCCGACCGGATTGCTCCCATGCGGATACGCGAGCCGCGCACGGCATACATTGTGGAGACGCGCGCCTGGCAATGATCCCGCATCTGGCGATCGGAACTGCCAGCACTGACGCCTCCGGCCGCTCCTGTGACCTCGAACGAGATCCGGTAACGGCAGGTTTCGTTTCGTCGGGCAGCGTTGCGCATCAAATAGATCTGGAAGCGATACTCGCCGGCAACGGCAGGGCTTTGGCCAAACTCATTGCCTGAGGTCGAGCCAATGTGCGCTGCCTCTTCCTGCCCCGGCGCGAATGCATTGAAGTAGCAGGAGCGGTTCGACGGTGAGAACAGGACCTGCATGACTTGTCCTGATCCGACCCGAAGCCGATAGGTCGCATCACCATTTCCGCGGACCGTCCCCCGAATTTCTTTGGAAGTTTTGCCCGGACCGAACGTCACCTGCTGACCGAGCGATTGGGCCGCGGCAGAAAGGGGAATCGCGCCAAGGACGATCGAGAATATGGCACTTACGGGAATTCTCACGGCATTCCTCCCCACGTTCAATGGTGCATGAATGCAGAGACTATATAGTTCCGGCTTTTGCATGCACTCCGAAAGTTGGTTCGGTATGCCGTCCGTCGTCTTGGTGTTCCTGACGCTGCGGATTCGCCCTCATCCTGCCCTCGATCGGCAGCTTTGCGCCCCATTGTGGACGCTCAGGGCTCGATTCAGGCACACCAAAAGCCGACATTCATTCAGTGAGCGCTCATTTTTATAAAATTCTAACTAAGCAAATTGCTTGGCCGACTTATCAATAAATTCAATGCATTAGCTGTTTACGCTTTTCGTGCGAGGCTCCTCCCATTCGACGCGCAGGTTCAGAATGATGTGGCGCGAGACACAGCACTGGGAATTGCAAGCATGCTGGCTGAACGAGATATTACGAGTTCGTTCCTGCACTATCGGCGCCTGTTGGGCGTTGCGGGGATCGGTGTAGTTGCGGCGATTGGGTCGGCGCTTGTGAGGGATCATGCGCCAGCAGGCTCTGCTCTCCATGCCATATCCGGCGGGCTATTGCTGACGCTTCTGATTGGACTTCTGGCGATTGTCGGTGCCACCTACTTCTGGTTCCGCTCCAGCCTTCGTCACCTGACCAAGACGCAACAGGAGCGAATGCGCGAGGTACATACCGATGCCCTTACTGGCGCAATGGCACGCGCACCCTTTCTCAATCGAATGAAAATGGCCATCGCAGAAAGCTCAAAATGTGCGGTCGGCTACATCCACATCGACATGGATAACCTCAAGGTCATCAACGACAATTACGGCCACAAGGCCGGCGATGTCGCGCTCGCCCACATGGTGCGTGTCCTGCGCGCGATTGCACCTGAAGCGCTGATCGGTCGGCTTGGCGGGGATGAGTTTGCCGTGCTGGTTCTCGATATCGACTCGAAGGAGGCGCTTGAAGCCCTCGCCCAGAAGATGCTGGCGCAGTTGAACGAGCCGGTGGATATCCATGGGCTCTACCTTCAGCTCTCGGCGACCTTGGGGTGTGCGCTTGCGCCTATCGACGGTGATTGCCTCGAAAACCTGCTCGCCAACGCCGATCTCGCCCTTTACGTCGGCAAGGGGTCCGGGCGCGGCAAAGTAGTAGGTTTTGACAAGGAAATGTCGGCCGATGAAAGCTATCGTCGCTTCATTCAGCGGGAATTGCGCGGCGCACTGATCCTCAATCAGCTGGATGTGCATTACCAGCCGATCGTCGATATCCACGGCCGGGATGTCGGCTATTACGAAGCGCTTCTGCGCTGGCAGCACCCCTATCGCGGCTTCATCTCCCCGGCGCATTTCATCCCGATTGCAGAACGCTCGACCCTGATCGACAGCCTCGGAGATTGGGTCCTCGCGCGCGTTTGTCAGGATCTGGCAGATCTGAAGGCCAAGAGCGTAAGTGTGAATGTCTCGTTGGTGCAGTTGCGGCGGCCCGAATTCTCAGCGCGTTTTCTGGCTATTCTCGCTCAGTTCGGAACCTCCACGGCGTCCATCGTCGTTGAGGTAACCGAAACCGTACGGATGACCTCGGATGCCGTGGAAATGCGCAATCTCGATGCGCTAATGGCGGCGGGAATTCGGATCAGCATCGACGATTTCGGCTCAGGCGCGACCAGCCTCGATTATCTCCGCCGCCTGCGGTTTGATGCGATAAAGATCGACCGGAGCTACATCACCAACATCGCCAGGGATCCCGTGGGCATGGCGCTGGTCGCGGCGATCAGCAATATCGGCCGCGCGCTGGATATTCGGGTAGTTGCGGAAGGCGTTGAAACCGAAGAACAGTTCAGGCTGCTTCAAGCTGCCGGCTGCACCCATATTCAGGGCTACCTCTTTGGCAAACCGTGCCCGGTGGTCAGATCGTCGAAGGTCCACGTGCTTGATGAAGAACCGGCACTGAAAGTCGCGATCTGACCGCTAGCTTGCGGCACTCAACGCCTTGAGGGTGGGCTCGACCTGATCGAGGGCACGCTCGAAGCAGTCGAACATTCCGTCGATTTCCGCCTCGGTGATAATCAGCGGTGGAGCAAGGCAATGCTATCATAGATCGGGCGAATGATCAGCCCGATGCCACGCGCTTTGCCAACAAACGAAGGCGAGCGAGGTCGACCAGAAGATCCGCCGGCTCACGGCGCTCAAGAAGGCACTCGAGCACGCGGCGAACTGCCCTGCACCCTCGCATCTGGAATGCCCGACATTCCAGCGGCTTTTAAAGGTGGCCCCCCGGCTAAAGGGGCAAGCAGAGGCGTGATTACCTTGCTGGAGCCTTTGCCATCCGCTTTGCGCCCAATGCCGGTCGTTCGTGGTCCCAAGGGGTTTGGCCGAAACCGGACCTCGAAGCGTCCAGAAAACCAACGGCAATTCACAGGAAGATACTTCAAACGCTCGCGGCTTTGTAGTTCTGCGGCCTTAAGGCTCCAGCAAGGCAGGAAGGTTGGCAATAAGCCCCTCGGTAAACACTGTGGGAGCAAAGCCCTCGATCATCCGCATGACCGGGGGTGCCAGTGCCTGTGAAGAGACCGAAAAGGCCGCCTCCGACGAGCCCGGAGTCTTCGCCTTGAGCGCAGCCTCCAACTCTGTAAACCGCGTGTTCAGCGCCATGGTGACAGCCAGATTGCGATTGCCGATCAAGGCGATGGCAAGAGCCTCAAAATTCACTCTCCCACGCGACTGCGCTCCCGAGAGCTGAGCGAGAACGGCTTTGCCTGCGCCCGTTCCCTGCAAAAGGTGGCGGACAGCCGGTGTCCGCAAATACCGCGCCATTGTCCGGGACTGGTTGCCGCCCGGCTCGCAGATCAGGTTGGGCCCGCCGGTTCTTTTGAAGAATGCGGCGTTCTGCTGGCAAATCGACAGGCTTTCACTGGATTCGCACTCCAGACGGTTCGCATCATAGGCGGCCAACGGCTGACACGCGACCAGCGGATAGCGGTTGAGCTGATGCTCCAGCATCCAGTTCATATAACCGAGCTGCATGGGTGAAAAAGCGTTGCTCGACCGACCGAAAAGGCAGCCGAAATACCCTTGGCTATTGATCCGGTCAGGGGTGACGGTTTTCCCTTCAACGGTGACGCTACGAGGATTCCCGCAGACCGTGACGCCCATCTCCTTCCATAAATCCCCGCCTTTCGTATCCTCCGGCGTATCCGCGTAGGGATCCGGCGAAAACGTATGATAGAGCCCGAAATAATGGCCGGCTTCGTGCGCGTAGTGGGAAGAACTGAAGGATTCACTCACGGCAGCTTCCCTGATGAGGGTTGATGCCATCCTGAGCCCAGCCTTGTCGCGCGCGAGTTGATCAAACGTCTTCGGGTTGACGCTGGGCTTGCGCTCGATCGGGATGATGTTCCGAGCCGGGTCAAACTCGATGTATGCGCCCCAAGAGGCACCTCCGCCTGCCTTGCCGACCACAACAGTCGGCATTCGACCATAAAACTGATGCCCGACCACCGGCGCCAGCGCCAGGTTCGGCTCACGGCTTTCCGGCTGGAGGAAGGGGCTGCCGTTGCCGATTTTGTTGGCAGCACTGCTGTTGAGCTGGTGGTAGCCGGTCTCGGGGTCAAACACGAACCTCACGCCGAGGCTCCGGAAATGATGGCTGAGATTGGCCGCATAGCCTACGGCGCGCATCTTTACGGCTTCTTCCGTCGCTGTGCCCATGGCGGCGCTGCTGCCGTCATCATCGGCAACCCGGACAATCCCAAGAGCAATGGTCTTGATCCGTTCGGTTCTGAACCAACTGGTCTGGCGGGGCAAGACCGTTCCACACCCCGCTAACGCAACGGGATTGCGTTGCAGCATGGGGTCGATGAAGGGGTCCAGACGAACCACCAGACACAGAGCGCTGTTGCCGGCAGGGAAGATACGGGCATAGACATCGCCCCCCTTCCACCGAGGGTTAGGCGTCGGGTCCGCGACTACATAATCCCAAGCCTGTTCCGGGGACTGAGTGCAGGGCTTCAGTGTCGCCGGCCCTTCCCGGGTTCGGGTGAGGCAGTCGGTGGTTAATCCGAGGCGGATCTGGTGCCCTGCGGCTCGCCATTGTTGTTCGATTCGTCCATCACAGTCAGACGTCACGACAAGCGCTGTCGCCGGCTCGCCGGTCAGGCAGCGCCCCATCGGGCCGACGATCGGCAACCCACCTGTGCCATCGAAGTACTCTCGAGGATCAGCGACCTTATAGGTTGGAAGAAACTCGAGGCCACTTGCCAGTTTCCATCGCTGCTGGCTGACGACATTGTTTCGCGTTCCGCGGGAAGCACCAGGCGGGCAAATATAAAGGCCAACCGGCATCATCGCCTGAAATCGCGTTGGCTTTACCGACCAGTCCGCATGAATGGTCAGGCACAAGCTGCGTCGCGCACCAAGATCGTCCGTGTCCGCCGAGGTTGAAAGCATCCCGTTCTGGTCATCGTAGTGCCAGAAATCATATCCTTCCTTCTGACCGCAAGGAGCCGCCACAAGATTGCTGGTCCGTCGCAAGCGCTCGAGGTCTGGCATCCCGTTTGGTCGCAGATCCTTGGCAAGATAGGCAAAGGATGAACCCGGCTGATCCGCGCCAAAGGCTTTCAGATAGGGATCGAGCAACGGCACGAAGTTCGCCATCAGCCGCGCCGAAAGGCAGTAACTCGCCCCATCGACGGTGATCCGCATTTCGCGCGTATCCGTGAAGGTCCAGCTCGAGGGGTATTCCGCTGGGAGCGCGGCGCAAGGCGCGATTACGATAGCAAAATAGGTATCGGTGACAGGTTTCGCAGGCCTGCCGCTGCGGGGCTGGGCCGAGGGCCGCGCAAGGTCGATGCGACGGGACCGGTCAACCGCGAGGCAGGTCTTTCCGTCCGCGCCCGCTATCGGGTGGTCTGACTGGATCTGCACGTTATTCGGCAGCGCTGACGCCCCAGAAGCAAGCGCAACCCAGCAAGACAGCAGCACGAACGCGCGCCCAAGGCAGAAACCGAACTTTGACACATCGACACCCGTTGAGCTTTCAATCCGGCACAAAACACACCGGATGCACGATGACAGAAGTGCTCACGCTATTCGGTGCGAGACAGCACGTCCAGCGCAGAGGCGAGTAAAAAAGCGTGTGATTATTCAGCGGCCTTCGGGGCAACTCCACCGAGCAGACCTCTGCCAGACACAAATCTTCCGGGTGTGCGGGATGATCCCGGTGGAGATCTTGAAGTAGCGGAACATGTGCGTTCGACAAAGAACACAACAAGAGCTGGTCCCACCCGTTGTTAGGATTTCCAGAGCCGGTATCACGCGCGCATTTACTGCTGAACCTGCGGTGCAAGCCCCTTCTCTTTCGTCCGCGCGGCATCGGTTTCGGCCTCGCGTTCGATCAGAAGTCGGTAGGTCAGGTAATACTTGTAGATATTGGAGACATATTGAACCGTCTCGCGGCCGACGGCATGCGCCGCGCCTTGCTCGACATTGTTGAACCAGAGATCCGGGTTGAGCCCGCGTTCGCGCGCGATGCGACGGAACTTGCGCAAGTTTCCTGGCCCGGCATTGTAGGCCGCAAGCGTCATCAACAAGCGGTTGCGCTCCGAAAGGCTAGGGTCTTGCACGTAAGCTGTCATAAGGTGACGCATGTAGATCGCACCGGCGCGGATGTTGACGTCGGCGCTTGAGGCGATATCCGGCGAACTCACCGGCGGCGCGGCGGCGGTGCGCGGCAGCAGTTGCATCACGCCGACAGCACCGCGATGGCTGCGGCGCTTCTGTTCGAGTTGGGATTCCTGATAGCCCTGCGCGGCGAGCATCAGATAATCGAACCCGCGTTCCTTGCCGTGTTGCCGGAACGAGGCGACGAGCCCGTTGAACTTCGAAATCTCGCGGGCAGTCGCGGCGCTGCGGGCCGTTGCCGAACCACCGAAATAGCGGCGCCGAATGGTGTTGCCAAAACTTGTGCCGGACTGGTGCTGCGCAAAGAAGGTATCCAGCTCGGATTTAAGTTTCGGCGAACCCTTGCGGATCGCCCAGGCGACTTCACCCGCCGTGTTCACCACGAGATCGTTGCGGAGGCTGAGCTTGGGGAACACGCCGACCCAGGCCTCAGCCTTGTGCTGATCGACAATCGCCAGCGGTAAAAGCCCTGCGCTCACCATCTCGAGGAGATCCTCGTCCTCAAGGTCATCATCCACCGGACGCAGTCGGATCGGCGGTTTTCCCTTGGTGACAAAGCTCTTGCTCAGGGTATCGAGGTGGGTCGCGTAGCTGCTCGAGGCGCGGATATGCACCTCTTTGCCAGAGAGATCATCCAGCGTCGCATGCGCCGGCGCGGCGGGACCGGTGACGACGATTTCCTTCACATCATGAAGCCATGGGGTCACAAAATCGACCAGCGCCGCGCGCTCGGGCGTGATGGTGAGGTTGGCGGCAATAGCATCACCGCGCCCTTCATTGAGCGCCGTGATCAGCTCATCGCGGGCGGTGGGGACGAAGACGACGCTGATGCCGCGGGCTTTCTGCCGGTAGCGCTTGTTCAACCACGCCTCGAGTGCGAGGCCAAATTCCGCCGCCACGCCCATTTGCCGCCCACGATCGACAAAAAACAGCGTGCGGCTGTAGGGCACAATCAGCCGGAAGGTGCGCCGCTCGATAATGCCATCGAAATCGCCCTTCCACGTGGTGATACGCGGTAAAGAAGTCGTCGCCGCAATTGGCGGGGACGTCTGTGCGAGGGCACTGCCGTCAATCAACCCAACAAACGCAAGAACGAGCCACAGCGCGCTCAGGTGCAATCTCATCATGTTTTGGACCATCCCGGGTCTATTCTCCGCTCCACTTGGAAATGCGGACAAGCATCATGACGTTCAAAGCCTGCCTTAAGCAAACCGTGATTTTCTTTGCGCTGATGATGCCATTCACCGCGATTGGGCAGGCACGATCATCCGAAACCAACCGCAAAGTGATCGACCATGAGGCGCCTTCCAATGCGGCGCCCTTTATTCTTTGAAAGCGCCTTACCCCAGCATGGATCAGGCCGCGCAAAGCTGCCGCAACTTGGAGAAAGCGGCGGTGCGGCGTTCCTTGAAACTCCGTCGGCTGATGAGGGTGCGCTCCTGGTTGAAGGGGTAGTGAATGGAGCGGTGCAGCGCGGCGAACTTCTGCAAACTCGCATCCGCCGGAACCTCCGGAACCGGTTCCACCAGAACGGTACCGTCTCATGCGTGATGTCGATGGCTCGCTCGTGCAGCAGATCCTCAACACTCCGCAGCGACAGCGGATAGCGAACGTACATCATCAACGCGATTTTCCTCTGACAGTGCCCTTTGGTCAGCCTTGCGCCAACCTAAAACGCGGAGCCTTACATACAAGCCCTTGACCAACGACCCGTTTTGTCAAGAATGACGCATCCTCACTGGAGCTTTTGCTGTGAACGCGCCTTTCCTGAACCTGACGGAACTCCCCGCCGCTCTCTCAGGCGGCCTGAATGCGCTTCTGGGCGGCCGGTTCTCCACCAGTCTGCCGGACCGCGAGCAGCATGGGCGGGGCGAATCCTATCACGCCATGATGCCGCCGCAGGCGGTGTGTCGGGTGCAGTCGACGGAGGAAGTCGCGGCCATTGTCCGGTTATGCGCGGAGCATCGCGTGCCGATCACCCCCTTCGGGGCCGGCACCTCGCTCGAAGGGCATGTAACAGCGCCACACGGCGGCATCTGCATCGATCTTGGCGGCATGAACCGCATTCTGACGGTGCGCCCCGAGGATCTCGACGTCACCATCGAGCCCGGCGTCACGCGGCAGCAACTCAACGCCTTCCTGCGTGATCAGGGGTTGTTTTTCCCGGTTGATCCCGGCGCGGAATGCACCATCGGCGGCATGGCAGCGACGCGCGCTTCCGGCACCAATGCCGTCCGTTATGGCACGATGCGCGAGAACGTCATTTCGGTGACGGCGGTGATGGCGGATGGCACGATTGTCCGGACCGCGGGGCGTGCGCGGAAATCGTCGGCGGGCTATGATCTGACCCGCCTGCTAGTCGGCTCGGAGGGCACGCTTGGTATCATCACCGAGCTGACAATCCGCCTCTATGGCATACCGGAGGCGGTTTCTGCCGCAACCTGCACCTTCCCGGATGTAGCCTCGGCGGTGAGCACTGTCGTCACGGCGATCCAGTGTGGCATACCAGTCGCGCGGGCGGAATTCCTCGATGGTCGGACGATGAAGGCGATCAACCGCCACTTCAAGGCAGACTTTGCCGAAACGCCGACGCTGTTTTTCGAGTTTCACGGAACGAAGGCCGGCGTCGCCGAGCAGGCACAGCAGGTCGAGGAGATCGCAAAAAGTCTGAATGGCACGAATTTCCAGTGGGCCAGCGGTCAAGAAGAACTCAACCGGCTCTGGCATGTGCGCCACAACGTCCACTACGCGGTACAGGGCATGCGGCCCGGCGCGCGCGTATGGGGCACGGATGTCTGCGTCCCCCTCTCCCAACTCACGGAACTGATGCGCTCCACCCATGCGGATACGCAGGATGCGAGCTTCTACGTCACCATGGTCGGGCATGTCGGCGACGGGAATTTCCATGTTGGCCTGATCATCGATCCCGACAATCCCGCTGAAATGGCCGAGGCAACCGCGATCAATGATCGTCTCGTCAAGCGGGCCATTGCGCTTGAAGGCACGGCGACAGGCGAGCACGGCGTCGGCACCGGCAAGCGCAAGTTCATGCTGCTTGAGCACGGTACAGGCGTCGGGATCATGCGCACGATCAAGCAGGCGCTTGATCCGCTCGGCATTCTCAACCCCGGAAAGGTTCTGCCGGACGACTAACGATCAAACCACAGGAAGCGTGCCTCACCGGAGAAGTGAGGTTTCCAATAAATGGAGGAAACAATGACGAAGACCCTTCTCTCACGCCGCCTCATGCTCGCGGGTGCGACCGCACTCGCAGTTTGCGCCACCCTTGGCAGCGCGAGCGCGCAGACATGGCCGAGCCGGCCCATCACCATGATCGTCCCATGGGGAGCGGGTGGCGGTACGGATGCAACGGCACGCATGATCGCCTCCCTGCTCGAAAAGCAACTCGGCCAGCCCGTTCCCGTAGTGAACCGCACGGGCGGCTCCGGTGCGGTCGGCCATCAAGCGATCGCTTCGGCAGAAGCGGACGGATACACCATCGGCATCGCGACGCTGGAAATCGGCACCATGCACCATCAGGGCCTGACCCCGCTGACGCATGAAGCCTACGCGCCGATCGGGCTCTACAACTCCGATCCTGCCGCCCTCTTCGTGCGCGCGGATTCGCCTTACAAGAGTGTCAAGGATCTGCTTGAGGCGGTCAAAGCCAGCGCGGATCGTAAGTTCAAAGCTTCGGGCAGCGCGCAGGGCGGCGTCAATCATCTCGCGCTCGCGGGTATGCTGAAGGCTGCGGGTATTCCGGTGGCGCGTGTCGCATGGGTTCCCAGCGAAGGCGCTGCGCCGGGCCTTCAGGATCTTGCCGCTGACGGTGTGCAGATCGCCACCGCTTCTCTGCCGGAAGCGGTGGCGCTGATTTCCGCCGGGCGCATTCGTCCGTTGGCGATTTTCGCGCCCAAGCGGGATGAAGCTATGAAGGATGTCCCGACCTTCAAGGAAGCCTCCGGGTTTGACTGGTCGATTGGCTCCTGGCGCGGCATTGTCGCCCCGAAGGGCACGCCAGCGGATGTCGTGGCCAAATTGCAGGCGGAAGTCGGCAAGGCTGTCGCCACCGCGCAGTACCTCGATTTTATGAAGAGCAAAGGCTATGCGACCGGCTGGACGCCAGGTGAAGGCTTCCGCACCTTCATGGCCGAGAGTGACAAGGGCCTCGGCGCCACGCTCGCGGAAGTCGGCCTCAAGAAATAGCAGATTGTGACACCAAGTTCCGGGCGTCTCGCGCGTCCGGAATTTCTTTCTCACGGTATGCCCTCACTGTGCATGATCGGCATTTTTGCCGCCCGGACCGGATTCCTCGATGAAAATCCACGACTCGATCCTCGGACTGATTTTCGTGCTGATCGGCACCGCGATCCTCTACACGGTCTCAAGTTACCCGCAGATGCCGGGTCAGGATGTCGGGCCGGCGATGTTCCCCGGCGTAATGGCCGCAGGGCTTGTTGTTTTTGGCGGCATTCTGACAATCCGCGCTCGTGTCTTGCCAGGACCGAGACAGCTGTTCGCACTTGGTGACTGGGCACACTCCCCTCGCCACGCGCTGGCGGGCCTGAGCATCATTCTCGGCTGTGCGGCCTATGCTTTTTTCTCGACCGTCCTCGGGTTTCTGATCATCGCGCCGATGGTGCTGTTCGTCTGGCATCTTGCTTTCGGTGTCAGTGTGAAAACCTCGCTTGTTTCGGCAGTGCTGACCACGCTGATCACCTGGGCGGTTTTCTACAAAGGCCTTGGCGTTCCCCTCCCCTGGGGCCTCCTGAAATCCTACGCTTTCTGAGGCCCCGCCATGGATGCCATGCTCCTCGCCTTCAAGATGGTGTTCAACGTCGAAACGATGTTGATCATCATGGGTTCCTCGATCTTCGGTCTGTTCGTTGGGGCCGTACCGGGACTTTCCGCCACAATGGCGCTGGCGCTTCTGGTGCCGATGACCTTCTTCATGGAACCTATTCCCGCGCTGGCTGCGATGGTAACCACCTCCGCCATGGCGATTTTCGCTGGCGACATCCCCGGGTGCCTGCTCAGAATGCCCGGAACCGCCGCCTCCGCCGCCTATACCGACGAAGCCTATGCGATGTCCCGCAATGGCCACGCCGATACAGCACTTGGCTCCGGGCTGGTATTTTCCGCCATCGGTGGCTTGTTCGGAACGGCCGTACTGATCCTTGCCGCACCAGTTCTGGCCGAATTTGCTCTCAATTTCACGTCATTCGAATATTTCTGGCTGATCCTGCTCGGGATCACTTGCGCCATCGTCATTTCCTCAGACCGACCACTCAAGGGCGCGATCATGCTGCTCGGTGGCTTTCTTGTCGCGTCGGTCGGTATGAACAACCCTGCCGCCTTTCCGCGTTTTACCGGCGGCAACACGGACCTTCTGGGCGGGATCGGCTTCCTCCCGATGCTGATCGGCATGTTCGCGGCTTCGGAAGTTCTCCGCAGCGCGCTCGACCGCTCGCCGAAAGCCATGATTGTCGATCAGCCGATCCACAATGTCTTCAAAGGCATGTGGGAACTGACGGTAAAATACCCGATACAGATCCTGCGCGGCAGCGTTCTCGGCACCATCGTCGGTGCACTGCCCGGCGCGGGTTCGGATATTGCGGCATGGATGAGCTACGCCATGTCGAAGAAACTCTCGAAGGAGCCGGAGAAGTTCGGGACCGGCCATGTTGAGGGTATTATTGAATCAGGCGCGGCCAACAACTCCGCGCTGGCTGGAGCGTGGATTCCGGCGCTGGTATTCGGCATTCCCGGTGACACCCTGACAGCTATCGTGATCGGCGTTCTCTACATGAAGAACCTCAATCCGGGGCCGACGCTGTTCACTACGAACCCGCAAAATATGTATGCAATCTATATCCTGTTTATCTTTGCTAATCTGATCATGATCCCGTTCGGTTGGGCGACGATCAAAGTCGCGAAAAAGCTCCTGAATGTGCGCCGCGAAATCCTGCTGCCAATCATATTGCTCGCCTGCATCGTCGGCACCTTCGGGATGAACAACTCGGCGTTTGATGTTGGCATCATGCTGGTTGCTGGCGTGGTGGCTTTCATTTTGGAGGAGAATGACTTTCCTGTAGCGCCAGCCATTCTCGGCGTTGTGCTTGGCCCGATGCTTGAGGAAAACTTCGTAAAATCAATGATTAAGTCCGATGGTGTCTTTGCGGACTTCTTCGCCCGCCCTGTCGCAGGCGTGCTTGGCGTTCTAACCATCATCGCGTGGACCTACCCAATGCTGCGGATTCTCTGGCGACGCCTGATGCCGAAGGAACAAACCGCCTGATGCGCACCGACATGAAAATCGAGCAGCCGAAGTCCCTGACCGAAATGGTCATGGCGCGACTGGAACAGGCCATTGTCGATGGTGAGTTCGGGCTTGGTGAAGCAATCTCGGAGGAAACGCTGGCGAAGACCTTCGGGGTCAGCCGCACACCGGTGCGCGATGCGTTGACCGCGCTGCAACGCTCGGGCCTTGTCGTTGTGCTCGCAAAGCGCGGCAGCTTCGTCTTTCGTCCCTCGGCAGCCGATACAGCAGCGCTGTGTGACTACCGTTTTCTCCTTGAATGCGAGGGGCTTCGCTTGTCGCGCTTTGCTGCGCCCGAGGAGACACAAATTGCCATGCTAGCGGCCATCCGCGCCATGGAAGCCTCCCTGACCTCGGATGCCGTGGCCTATGGTCGCGCCGATACGCAGTTTCATCAGGCTTTTCTCGATCATTGCGGCAACCCCTACCTCTCCGAGGCTTACAGGCTCGCTTCCGGCAGGGTTGCGGCGCTCCGCACCCACCTCACCGCCCATGTCGAGGCACGTCGCTCCCACTCCCTCGACGAACATCGGCGCATGGCAACGCTATTCGAGGTCGGCGATCTCGATGCATTGTTCGCACTGCTGGCCGAGCACATAAATCGCACCCGGCAGGTCTATGAAGCAGCGCTTGCAACGCCTGAACCGGGACCGCGCCGGATGGCATTGATCTGAACCTGTCACGGAGAATTTTCTCATGAGCCATCCGCAACGGCTGCGCGACCTTCTGGCCGCTGGAACCATCATCTCCGCGCCAGGGGCACCGGACAGCCTTGCCGCCCGCCTTATCGAGCAGGCCGGATTTCCTGCAATCTACATGACCGGCTTTGGCGCAACCGCGAGCCGACTTGGCCGCCCCGATATCGGTCTTTTGACGCAAACCGAAATGACGACTCATGCTCGCGATATGGTGCGCGCAGTTTCCATTCCCGTGATCGCCGATGCCGATACCGGCTATGGCGGCCCGGCCAACATCGCCCGGACGATGGAGGAATACGCTCAGGCCGGCGTGGCGGCGGTCCATTTCGAGGATCAGGTCTCGCCCAAGCGCTGCGGCCAATTGGCAGGTGTCAAGGTTATTCCAGCCGAGGAAGCCGCACGACGACTCCGCTGCGCGATGGCGTCGCAGGGTGTCGGTGGCCCGCTGGTGATCGGGCGCACGGATGCGCTAGGCGCAGACGGGATCGACGAGGCCATTCGACGCGCAAAACTGTATCAGGATTCAGGTGTCGATCTCGTTTTTGTTGATGGAATCAAGAAGATCGCGGATGTGGAAGCCGTGGCTCGCCATGTTTCCGGTCCGAAGGTTGTCTCCATCGTGGATGGAAACGAGACCGTAGCGCTGACTGCGCCGATGCTTCAGGAAATGGGGTTTTCGGTGGTATTCTACGCTGTGACAGCGCTTTTTGCCGCGGCAAAGGCGATGCAGGATGCGCTGACCATCCTCAAGAACGACGGCACACCGCG
Organism: Rhizobiales bacterium PAR1; assembly: GCA_002256205.1. GTDB lineage: Bacteria > Pseudomonadota > Alphaproteobacteria > Rhizobiales > Beijerinckiaceae > Rhabdaerophilum. Next base: position 422,674 of record NKIW01000003.1, on the reverse strand, counting down.
CGCGGTCGCTGAACAGCTCATGACCTATGCCGAATTCTCGACTTTGGTCGACCTGCCGCGCTTTCAGGCGCTGGACCACCAGTTCGGGTGACAGGATCGGGCACTGGCAGACAAGCCAAAATAGTGTCAGAAAGCGCCCTACCCCGACATGGATCAGGCCGCGCAAAGCTGGTGGCAATCGGTCAGAGCGCCTACCGAATGTATATCAACACGGTGAGGCGGATGATCTCGGGCGACGTCTTGAAGCACCGGAAAATGCGGGCGTTCGACATAACGCCGACCTACCTGCCCCGCCCCATAGCCGGCAGCAATGCGCCTCATGCCGGTCGTTCGCGGCTCCAAGGTGATCGACCAAAGCCGGACGTCGGCGGTTTTCAAGAAGCTCTGGCCTATTCAGTTTGAAACGCATGGGGGCGGCACCAAACGCTAAGGATTGATGCATTATTCTCGGGCGTCACCCCGTGAGGAAGCCCCATGTCCCGGAACTCCAACAGTCTGCACGGTCTTTTTTCTGTCGCGGACCGCCCCTCGGCCCCACTTGCACGTACGCTGGAGGCAATTCGCACCCATCTAGGCATGGAGGTCGCCTATGTTTCAGAGTTCAAAGACGACACCTCGCTGTTCAAGGCGGTGGATGCACCGGGCTTGGAGGGGGTAATCAAGCCCGGGGACAGCCAGCCGCTGGATGACATTTTCTGTCGCCACATTCTGGCGGGACGCCTACCGGAGGTGATGCCCGATGTGGCCCAGGAACCCTTCGCGATGAGCCTGCCGATCATGCAGCGGGTGCCGATCGGCGCGCATCTGAGCGTGCCGATCCGGCTGGAGGATGGCGAAACCTATGGCATGTTCTGTTGTCTGAGCTTCAAGCCCGATCCCTCGCTCAACGCGCGCGATCTTCAGGTTATGCGGGTCTTCGCTGATATGGCAGCCCGCGAGATCGAGGAGGAGCGTAAGGAAGTTCGCGAACAGGAAGCTAGGGCTGCGCGCATCCGGGGCATGCTGGCTAAAGGGGATTTCCGCCCTGTCTTCCAGCCCATCTTTGATCTAAGCACTCGTCGTGTGGTGGGTTTCGAGGCTCTATGCCGCTTCTCCGGGGAGCCATACCGTTCGCCTGATGTCTGGTTTGCCGAGGCGCAGGATTGTGATCTTGGGCTGGCACTCGAAATCGCTACGTTGCGCAAAGCACTCAAGATGGCGGAAGGTTTTCCGCGTGATCACTATGTCTCGATCAACGCCTCGCCGGAGCTGCTGGTGTCGGGCCAATTGCCTGCGCTCATCGGCCAATCGCCGGGGCGGCGGTTGCTGGTTGAAGTGACGGAGCACGCCCGTGTCAACGACTATGCCCTGCTCTCCCGCGCGCTGGATCTGCTGCGGGCGCGCGGCTGCGAGATCGCAGTGGATGATGCTGGTGCCGGCTATTCGGGCCTTCAGCACATCGTGCAGATCAAGCCTGATGTCATCAAGCTGGATATCGGTCTCATTCGCGGGGTCGATGCCGACCCTTCGCGCCGCGCATTGATTTCTGCGCTGCTCTACTTCGCGCGGGAAACCGGTGCGGGCCTGATTGCCGAGGGCATCGAAACCGAATCCGAGGCTGAGCACCTTCATGTCCTCGGGATCAGCAAGGGTCAGGGCTATCTGCTCAGCAGGCCACTGGAAGTGCCGGATGCGCTGGCACTGGCCGCGCGTAGCAGCCGAGCCGCCTGATCGTTTCTGCTGTAGCCCGCGCCAGCTTCAGGGGACCTGAAAAGCACCAGGTAAACCCCGCTAAAAGCCTTGCTATCGATGTAGGTCGCGTCGGTGGCGAAGGTCAGCTTGGTGCCCCTTCCAAGTTGTAGAAAATGCGCCCCATTGCGGTCGTTTAGAGTCATACCGAATCCGGCCAAAAGCTGACCTTTGGTAGACTTCAAACATGCGGGCAATTCCCCCCCCGATGAATACCCGTAATACGCCGTGCATTGTGCCGAGCGGTGGCGAATATGAAAATGATTGATATGGTATAATCGCCATTTGCCGGATGCCAGCAAGCAAATCTTCGGTTGTTCAGATATTCTGAGACGACAATACGCAATCGGAGTTCTCAATGACACAATTTGTGCGTTGTAGCACATTGAGGGCCATAAAAATTTGCAACGTTTCGAGTAGTGCCGCTTCATTTTCTGTTGATCTACCCACTTAAAGGCCTCTTTGATGAAACGCCTCGTGCTTCTTGCCGCACTCGTTGCAAGCCCTGCTGTCGCGGCCCCGTCATTTGATTGCAACAAGGCGCGATCCAAAGCCGAGAAGGCCATTTGTGCCAGCCCAGAGGTGTCTAGCCTCGATTCGGCCGTGGCCGATGCTTACCGCCTCGCTTTGTCGCGGCTTGAGGCTGATGCGAATGCCGTGGCGCGCCTGAAAATCGATCAGAAAGCGTTTGTCACTTACCGTGACAAGTTCATCGACAATGAAAATCTGGTGTTGCCTGATTTTTTGGCGCGGCGGCGTGATTTTCTGCTCTCGATCGACCCGACAGCGCGCGGCAGTGTCGAAGGTCACTGGAAATCCTTCTGGGGCGAAACGCGCATCAGATCATCAAATCGTGGCGACCTCGACATCAGCCATTGGATGAGCGAACCCGTTTTGCGCAGCTGGAATTGCGGCGATCCGCAAGAGACGACCCCCGGACGGCTGGAGCGCGGCGCGTTGGTGACCGGCAGCAAGGATGATGGCATGCGCTTCGAGCGCAAGAATCGGTTGCTGATCATGAGCATTCTGAGTGCGCCAGATGTCGAGACAGGCGCCAGTTGCGGCTTTATCGGCAAGAATACGGATGCGATGTTTCCGGTAATGAGCGCACAACCGATTGTGGCCGAGCAAAAGCCAATTCCCCCGACATCGGAAAAGAGGCTAGCGAATGTTCTGCCTCGCCTGCCCGCCGCAGCTTTTGACAACACGACAGATGGCATCGATGAAACCGAACTCAAGCAATTGATCGCCACAGGCGCGAGCGCGAACTGGACACTTAAATCGATCTCCACGCAAAAGGTCGTCATTTCCGCGCGTAGGCCCTTCTCGGAGGTGCATCTGACCCGCACAACAATGGATGGCACCGATCTCATTCAGGCCCTGACCTTCAACGAGAAGGCCGTCAGTTACAGCTATTGGGCTGTAGGCGCAGCCAGCGCGCCGCTCACCAGCCATACGCCGCGAGGGCTGAGGCGTTTGCTCAACGAAACCCAAGATGGCAGCGACGCCATTCCCCTGTCAGATATTCCGGCACCCATCCGGAATTATATCGAGAAAACAGAGCAATGCCTGCATTGGGAAGGCGAAGTGAGTGACGATGGCGCGTCTGCGCGTAAGCAGCAGATCGCCAGCACGTTAAAAAAACTGGACTGCGCCGGACGGCAACGGGACGAAAAGACGCTGATGGTTCAGTTCAAGGATCAGGAACGCTGGCTAACACTCATCTCCCGCACCAACCAGTTTCTTGCCCCATAAATCGCCCCTGGACTGGATACCAAGACAGGATACTCGATGCGCAAAGCCCAAGTTCATGCTGCATGCCAAGCTCTGGCCGCCCTGACGATCCTTTGGGTCGGCACGCAGACCAGCCTTGCCGCGCCATCCTTCGACTGCCGCAAAGCCAAGACAGCGGTTGAGAAGGAAATCTGCGCCAAGAAACGACTAGGCGACATCGATCGCGCGATGGCCAAGGCCTATCCTAATGCGTTGGCTCGCCTTGGGGAGGATCCGAAGGCAGTAGCCGCACTCAAGACCAGTCAGCGCCTATTTCTGACCACGCGCAATGTGCAGTTTGTCCCGCACCTTGGCGGTGATTACGATCTCGAACAGCACATGGCAGCTCAACTTGATCTTCTGCGCAGCATCGGTCCTGATCCGCGCAAAGGCCTGGAAGGCGAATGGAAGACGACCGAAGGCACCTTGTTCATCGGTCGGCCCGCCTCCAGTGGCCTCCGCCCGGTCAATATCAGCAGCCGCACCCACGATTCAAAACAATGGACCTGCGAATTCCTCGGTGAAGCGCGCGGAGATGGCGATACTCTGGTCGTTGAGGGGCGGGACAAATACCGCAAGGATTATGCAGGCTGGCGTCTCAAGATCAGCCGTGATGGTCGGATGGCCACTGTTGAAACCGTTCGGCCCGAGGGCCTTGAGCGCGGCGGTGCGCCGTTCTGCGGCATGAACGGCAGCCTCGCAGGGGATTATTTCCCGGCGGACGAATTGCCGGACAATCCCTGTGCCGGCATTCCGGCCGGCCAGTGCCGCGAATAACATTTCCTTCGCCCCTATTTTCAGGAGGTCATCATGATCAAGCGCACATCCCTTTTTCTAGCCTCAACACTCGCGCTGACGCTCGCTTTGCCGAATATGGCCTTTGCTTTTGATCCTGTCGCAACGGCGGCACGGCTCAAAGCGCTCGGCCTCAAGGTGGATGGCTACAAGGAAGCGACACCGGAGACAGTCAAAGATGCGACCTCGATGCCACTTGGTGCGGCCAAGGACATCACCGAGGCTGATCTTGAGATGATCATCGCCATTCCCAAGCTCAACCTGATCAGTGCCAACACGGATTCAGCACTGACAGCGAATGGCTTCCGCATTCTCGCCAAGGACGGCAAGCTGACCCGTCTGAATTTGAACCTCGCGACCCTGAGCGACGAAAGTCTCGAGGTCATTTCAACCATGCCAAATCTGACGGAGGTCAGCCTTGTTGGCGCGAAGGGCATTACCAGCGCGGGTGTTGCAAAACTCTCCGCCCTGAAAAAGCTCAAAATCCTGCGGCTTGACCAGTTGAGCCTGAGCGATGACGCCTTCAAAGGCTTTGTTGATCACCCCGTGCTGATGCAGGTCGATGTGAACAACACCAAAGGACTCACGGATAAAACGCTCGAATATCTCGGTACGATGCCGAAATTCGCTTATTTTTATGCCGAAAAGACGGGGATCACCAGCGCCGGGCTTGCCTATCTGAAGAACCCGGCTTTGTTTGGCAGCATCACGCTGGATGGCTGCGCTGTGAAGCCAGCCGAACTGACCATTTTTGCAAAATTCACCGGACTGTGGGGCTTATCGCTCAACCAAACGGCTGCTGATGACTCTGTGGTTGCAGTTCTGGCAAAGCTACCAACCCTGCGGCAGGTTCGGATGCGCGAATCAAAGATTACTGACGCAAGCCTTGCCGAGTTTGCCAAGTTCCGGGAGCTGCTTACCCTCGATGTTGGTGGCTCAAGCCTTACCGATGCCGGTTTCAAAGGGCTGCTTTTCCCCAAATTGACCAGCCTGAGCATCCACCGCACAGACGTTACCGATGCGGTTCTGGGTGACATCGTCAGACAGCCCGCACTGACCTTCGCCAATGTCTGGAAAACCGGCGTCACCAAAGATGCCGTCGCAAAAGCACTGAGCGAGCGGCCCGCCACATTGCCGAAACTGAACTTTCAGAATTGAACGCCATGAAAATCGCACTGATTGCCGGCTTTTCTCTCGGCCTGAGCACGCTCACAGCCCTCGCCGCACCCCCACCTTATTGCGGCCAACAACTTGCAGAAGGGCAAAAGCCCAGCCCTGTCTGTGCCAATGCGCGTTTGCGCGCGATTGAGGCAGACCTTGCCAAAGCCTTCGACGCCGCGCGAAAACGGCTTGCCGCAAGCTCGGTCCTCGTGGCTGCTTTGGAGCAGGATGAGGCACGGTTTCTCGCGCAGCGCGATACAATCGTTGCCAACCTCGAAAAGGTTGATCCCTATAACCGCAAGGAAAAGGCAGAGTTCCACGATCCTGCCAACATCATGCGCAAGCGGATTGCCTTCCTCGCGCGCATCGACGGCACGCCGCGCAAGACATTGATCGGTGAATGGGGTGGTGCGGATGGCTATCTTAGCATCCATCCACGCGAGCATGGCTACTTTGTCAGTCTGAATGCAAAGCGCAAAGATCTGCGTCTCGACTATGTAGAGGATTGGCTGTGCCGCGGTATGGGCGATTTACGCAGCGCTCAAAAGTCCGACCTGACGCAGCGTTCCGCAAGAATTTATCGAGGCGATGGTGAGGACTTGCCCTCACGCAGCATCAAAGTGAGTGCCAGCAACGGCATGGTGGAGGTTGTCTACCAAGCAGCAGGCAGGCGCAAACGGCGCGAGCCAGACGTTTGCGAAGGCAACATCACTCCGCCGCCATTCCGCCTCTTGCCCCTTCTGGAAACACATTGATGCGGCGGGCTTATCTTTCTTTTGCTTTGGCCCTGCTGGTGCCTCTTTCTGCACCTGCCCACGCCGGTATGTTTGAAGACCCGCTCGATTGTACCAAGCCGCGGCTCGCGCTGGCGCGCGGCCTCTGTGCCGATCCACAACTTCTCGCGCTGGCACGCGAGACACAGGCGAGTTTCGATCAGGCAAAGATCCGCCTGAAGGCACACCCCGCCCTGTTGACCTCAGTCGAGACACTCAATGCCGCGTTTGTTTCCAGTCTTGGTGTGCAGTTCGACGCGGACAGGATGCAGCCGCTGCTCGCCCTGAAGCGACACAAGGCACTTCTGGACTCGATAGAGGCTCGGCCGGGCAAGGGCATTGGCGGCGCTTGGGCCAGTGATTCCGTCGATCTTCTTGTCACGGGGCAGACAAAGCTGTCGGCGAAGTTCCGCAGTCAGGGATTCGGACAAAACGCCTATGATTGTGGCTGGCGAAGTCGGGTCGTTCGAGCGCGGGCGGATTGGCGGACGGATACGGGGCCGAAGAATGCCGACCCGGGCGTCTTCCATGTGACGATGAAGCGGCAGCAAGATGCGGGCCTGACCATCGAGACGCCGGAACAGAGTGAGCGAGCACCGGATGATTGTCCGCCCTGGGCACAATTCAGTGGTCTGCTTGTCCCCGTCTCCAGCAAAGCTCAAATCGAGCGGATGCCGGGTTTTGTTCTTCCTCAACGCGATTCAAGCAAGGAAAAGAGGAAGTCTATCGAGGATGTCCTGCGCCTTTTACCCGGCCGCCCATTTGCGGAGCATGCGCCGGAACTGACGAAGGACATCCTCGTCGCGCTGATCGAAGACAAGCCGACGGAAGGATGGTCGCTCGTGCGGCCCAAGCCTGACGTGATCGATATCGCGCATAAGGAACGGAAAAATCTCATCATATTCCGGTTCACCGACGATGACCGAAGATCAATCGAGATGATTGCCTATCATAATGGTTTCTACCATCTGGCCGAATGGAGCGAGAGGGCTGATGGCACAACAATGTTTTTCTCCGTGCCCTCGTTGAGGCGCGCCGTGCAACGACTGTTCTACACCACACGCAGCGGCTTCAAAGATGGATTGCCGCGCCAAGGGCTAGCCGATTCCGACCTGACGGATGAGTTGAGAAGCTACATCGATCGTCTTCAATCATGCCGCTATTTTGGCGAAATCCGGAAGGCAGGGCCATCGTTGTCCCAGTCCGAAATTGACAACAATCGCACCAGCAGCAAATGCGGCGAACTCAAAAATCTGGAAGATGACATTCGCGAGCGTCGTGCCAAATATCCGGATATCCTGCGTGCGCTCGACCTCGCCAATCGACTGGTTGACGAATAAAGTCTGGATCACATAGCCCGTCGGCGCTGTCAGACAAACCAAAAGAGTCTCAGAAGGCGCCCTACCCCGGCATTGATCAGGCCACACAAAGCTGGCGCCACTCAGTCAGAGCGGCGGTGCGACATTCCTTGAACACAGTTCGTGAAGTGAGGGTGCACTCCTGGTTGAAGGGATTATGAATGGAGCCGTGTAACGCGGCGAATATCGTCCCAAACCAGTTCCGCCAGAATCACACCGTCTCATGCGAGATATCGATGGCTCGCTCGTGCAGCAGATCCTCAACGCTCCGCAGCGACAGCGGATAACGGACAGACATCATCACGGCGAGGCGAATGATCTCGGGCGACGTCCTGAAGTAGCGAAATATGCGGGCGCTCGACATGGCGTCGAGCTACCTGCTCTGCCCCACTGCGCCAAGCCAATTTTCTCCGACATTGCCGTTCGACAATGCCAGTCAAGCTCGCGCCTATGTAAGTTGGAGAGAAGCTACAAATATTCCGTAACGCACCCCCATTGCCGGCATAACGGCCGCTACCCATCAGCGGAGGTGAGCATTAGTCATGCACCAAGGCAGTATTACTAGACGGAAAACTTCACGCTCACGCCGCGCTGCCGAAAATACCCTTGCATCAACTTGCGGCCCGAACGGTTGTTCTGTGCTAGCCGGGCCGGATCGAACACTGCCTCTTTCATGCCCTCCCGTTTTAGCGCTGCCTTGAGCGTCGCTATATGGACGTCGATGTCAGTATTGTTTGACTGGAGCGATGCATAGATGCGGTCGGTTGCCTCGGTCACGGTCGGCTCACTCACGGTTGCACTCCTATGGTTGTTAAATTGTGGCTTAGCACAAATTGGTGGCTTGATAGATGTCAGATAGGCAAAGCATCGGCACTGGCGCTTGATCCGCGCCGAGTTTGCGGGAGGCCAATTTGATTGAGTGATGCAGCGTTGGCTGGCTGGTCTAGCATGGCGTAGTCGCTTTCCTCGGCTCCGGAGGTCGGGATATCGACGTCGCGCTCGTGCAGCAAGTCCCCGACATTCCGAAGCGAGGGCGGGTACCGGACATACGTCATCACGGCGGGGCGGATGACCTCGGGTGACGTCTTGAAATAACGGAAAATGCGAGCGTTACTCATGCGGTCCCGCTCGCCGTCCGCCCCTTCTACGGCAAGCCGATTTTCCTCTGACAGTACCCTGCCACATATCAGCCCTCTGATGGTGCTGGTTTTTTCTACGCATTGATCGTTTTCAGGGCAACTTGTCCTAACAATACCGCTGTTGCGCTTTCTGGATCACCACATTCCGGCTCTGGACTGGCACAGCAGTTGCTGACGTTGAACCCGTTGCTAATATGATGGGGTTTGAATGGTCATGCAGGCGAGATTGGAGCTTGCGGGGGTTTCGAAATTCTACGGCGAAACATGCGCCGTCGATGCCCTTGATCTCAAAATTCCTGCGGGAACCTATTGTTGCCTGCTCGGCCCCTCCGGCTGCGGGAAAACCTCCACCCTGCGGATGATTGCAGGACATGAGGCAACCTCGCGCGGTGATATCATCCTCGGCTCGAGCAATGTGACTGATCTGCCGCCAGCGAAGCGTGGCACGGCGATGATGTTCCAGTCCTATGCGCTGTTTCCGCACCTCAGCGTGCTCGATAACGTTGCTTTTGCGCTCAAAATGCGCGGTATCGACAAGGCGGCTCGCCATGCAAAGGCGCGCGATCTCCTCAAGCTCGTACATATGGAGCCCTACGCCGAGCGGCTTCCGGCCCAACTCTCGGGCGGTCAACAACAGCGCGTCGCGCTAGCGCGCGCCCTGATCACCGAGCCGCAAATCCTCCTGCTCGATGAGCCTCTTTCAGCGCTCGACCCCTTCCTCCGCGTCAAGATGCGCGGCGAGTTAAAACGCCTCCAGCGGGAACTTGGCATCACCTTCATCCATGTGACGCATGGGCAGGAAGAGGCGATGGCCGTCGCCGATCTCGTGGTGCTGATGAATGGCGGGCGGATCGAGCAGCAAGGCACGCCGCGCGAGGTTTTCAACCGGCCGCGCACCGCCTTCGTCGCGCGCTTCATCGGCGGCCATAATGTGATCGCGAGGGATGATCACGAGATCGCCGTACGGGCGGACCGCCTCTCGCTCCATCGCGGGGCGGCCCCGCGTGAGGCCGATGCGCTCATCGCGACAGTTTCCGAGGTCGAATATCAGGGGTCCTTTGTGCAGATCGCGTTGTCGAGCACGGCAGGAGATCTCGTTGCCCAGCTTCCCGAAGCGGATTTCGATGCCGCGCCCTTCGCCGTTGGCGAGGGCGTCACCGCCGCTTGGCTGCCGATGGCGGCACATCCACTCGAAGGCCCTCACCTCTAACCGCATACGTTCAAGCCAACAGGGAGAAGCATTGATATGAGCGAAACCAAGACCACGACCGGCGTCAACCGCCGCACCCTTCTCAAAGGCGCTGCGGGCGCTGCGGGCCTTGCCGCCGGTTCCGGCGCGATTACCGGCTTTCCCTATGTGATGAGCCAGGAAGCCAAAGTGCTGCGCTACCTCGGCACAGCGGTCAACGAGGGCGATGATATTGCCAAGAAGTGCCTCGCCGATACCGGCATCAAGATCGAATACATCACCGCGACGACCGATGATGTCACCAAGCGCGTCATCACCCAGCCGAATTCCTTCGATGTGCTCGATACCGAGTATTTCAGCCTGAAGAAGCTCGTGCCATCGGGCAACATCCTCCCGCTCGACGCAAAGAAGATCAAGGAGTTCAACAATATCACCCCGGTTTTCACCAAGGGCGAGCTGCCCAACGGCAAGAAGATCGGCGGTCAAGGCACCGCGCCGTGGAAGGTGCTCTACCTTGAGGGTGCAGGCTCCTCGAAGTTCGCCACCTCGCCCACCGAATTCGTCACGCTGATCCCCACGGTCTATAATGCGGATACCCTCGGTATCCGCCCGGATCTGATCAAGCGGCCGATTTCAAGCTGGGCGGAACTGCTCAACCCGGAATTCAAGGGCAAGGCTTCGATCCTCAATATTCCCTCCATCGGCATCATGGATGCGGCGATGGTCGTGGAAGCGACAGGGCAATATAAATACGCCGACAAGGGCAACATGACCCGCGCGGAAATCGACCTCACGATGAAAATCCTGACCGAAGCGAAGAAATCCGGCCAGTTCCGCGCGTTCTGGAAGGATTTCAACGAGAGCGTCAACCTGATGGCCTCGGGCGAAACTGTCATCCAGTCGATGTGGTCGCCTGCCGTGACGAAGGTGCGCTCACAGGGCATTCCCTGCGTGTTCCAGCCGCTCAAGGAGGGCTATCGCTCCTGGGCCTCGGGCTTTTGCGTCTCGAAGGGCGTTTCGGGCAAGAAGCTCGAATGGGCGTATGAGTTCGTCAACTGGTTCCTCTCCGGTTGGGCGGGCGCCTATCTTAACCGTCAGGGCTATTATTCCGCCGTTCTCTCCACCGCCAAGGCCAATATGAGCGCCGACGAATGGGGCTACTGGATGGAAGGCAAGGCCGCCGAGAAGGATATTAAGGCCCCCGACGGCACCACGCTCGAAAAGGCCGGGGCCAAGCGTGACGGCGGCTCCTACGATGACCGCATGGGCAATGTCGCCTGCTGGAACGCGGTGATGGACGAGAACGACTACATGGTCCGCAAGTGGAACGAGTTCATCGCGGCGTGAGCATCGCCCGCACCCTGAACGACGCCCGGAGCGAGCTTGTCGCCTGGCTGCAAGCCGGCCCGATGATGCTCGTCTTCGGGCTGTTCTTTTTGCTGCCGCTGGCGCTGGTGATCATCGTCAGCTTCTGGGATTACAACGAATACGAAATCATCCCGCGCTTTTCAGCGCGGGGTTACACCGAGACCTTTGAGGGCTGCCTCACCGAGCTCCCAAACCTCTGCACCATTCTGAAAACCTATCTCAAGACGCTTAAACTGTGTTTTCTCGTCTGGGCGATCACGCTCACGATCGGTTTCACGGTGGCGTATTTCCTCGCCTTCCACGTCCGCTCGACGACATGGCAGATCGTGCTGTCGCTCCTCTGCACCATCCCGTTCTGGACCTCGAACGTCATCCGGATGATCGCGTGGATTCCGCTGCTCGGGCGCAACGGGCTCGTCAATTCCGGCCTCCAGAAAGCCGGCGTCATCGACAAGCCGCTGGAATGGTTGCTTTTCTCCGAATTCGCCGTAGTGCTGGCGCTCGTCCATCTCTTCACGTTCTTCATGGTGGTGCCGATTTTCAACTCGATGATCCGCATCGACAAGCGCCTGATCGAGGCCGCCTATGACGCTGGCGCAACAGGTTGGCAGACGCTCAGGGACATCGTCATCCCGCTCGCCAAACCCGGCATTGTGATCGGCTCCATTTTCGTGATCACCATCGTGATGGGGGATTTCATCACCGTCGGCGTAATGGGCGGGCAGCAGATCGCCTCCGCCGGAAAAATCATCGAAGTACGGCTCAATGCGCTGCATTTTCCCGCCGCAGCGGCCAATGCGGTGATCCTGCTCGGCTTCACCTTCCTCATCATCGCCTCGCTCTCGCGGCTCGTTGATGTGCGCAAGGAGCTCTGAGCATGATGCGAAAAAGTGGATGCCGGTTTTTCGAGACCGTCATGTGCAGGGAGAGATGACCATGCGCGAGGGACGCTCGAAAGCCTTCTACCTGCTCGCGACCTTCTTTGCAGGCTATGTGCTGTTTCTCTACGGCCCGATGATCGCGATTTTCATCCTTTCCTTTCAGGGGCCGGAGGGCGGGCTCACCTTCCCGATGAACGGGCTCTCTCTGCACTGGTTTTACAAGCTTTTTGCCGGCACCGGCATTGTCGATATCGGCTCGGCCTTCGTTCGCTCGTTGAAACTCGGGCTTGTGGTGACGGTGGTGACGGTCGTGCTCTCTGTCGCCGCCGGCATGGCCTTCCGAAAGACATTCAGGGGTTCTGCGGTGCTGTTCTACACCGCGATCGCGAGCCTCATCGTCCCCTCGATCATCACCTCGCTCGGGATCGCGCTCGAATTCCGGCTGATCGACGATTTCATCCACAAGCACGTTTCGGGCTGGGGCGTCGGCGCATGGGCCAGCGACTGGCAGACCGGCATGGGGCTTTTTACCTCCGGGCTTGGCGCGCACCTCTCATGGACGCTGCCCTTCGGCCTTCTCATCATGTTCGCGATTTTCAACCGCTTCGATCACCGCCTCGAAGAGGCGGCGCGCGACCTTGGTGCGACCCCGTCACAGACGTTCCGCCATGTCGTGCTGCCGATCATCCTTCCTTCTGTGGTCGGTATCGGGCTTTTCGGCTTCACGCTCTCGTGGGATGAACTGGCGCGGTCGAGCCAGGCCATCGGCGCGGTCAACACGCTGCCCCTCGAACTCCAAGGCCTGACGACGACTGTCACCAAGCCGGATATCTACGCGCTGGGCACACTGACGAGCGCGGTGTCGTTTCTGGTGATTTTCGTCGCGCTCGGCGTTATTCTGATCCTCCGCAAGCGGCAGGCACGCCATGGCTCGGATGCGCACGCCGGCATCCCCTGAAGCACTGCCTCTTGAGGTCGGGGACCATCTCTCGGGGTACTGTCAGACAAACCAAAATAGTCTCAGAAGGCGCCCTACCCCGGCATGGGTCAGGCCGCGCAAAGCTGGCGCCACTCGGTGAGAGCGGCGGTGCGGCGCTCCTTGAAACTCTGTCGGCTGATGAGGGTGTGTTCCTGGTTGAAGTACCAGAAAATGCGGGTGTTCGACGTAGCGTCGCGCTACCTGCCCTGCCCCCAACCGGCAACCCGATTTACCTCAGGCAGCGCCGTCCCGGGGCGGTTCAGATCGTGAGTGCCGCCCCTCATATGGACTAGTCCACTACAGAAGCTCCCCAAAGCTGGCCGCTCCTGCTTAACACATCGTTGATTTTCAGTGCGATGGGCTGGTTGATCGACCTCCCCGGATGTGTGCCGGCGGTCAAGCAATCAGCATGAGACCGCATTTCTTTTTGGGGGTATTATGACCAAGACCAAGACGGTTGGCGCGAAGCTCCTTCTCGGTGCCTCGCAGCTGGCGGCAGGCATTGTCCTCACCACAGCATCAGTGGCTGCCGAAACGCCCTTGAACAACAAGGGCTTGCCAACGCTTGCTCAGGTCAAGCCGCTACCGAAACCCTATCGTGCCTATCGCGAACCCGCCACGGGCCTGCTGCATAACTTCAAACTATCGGTAGAGGCTGGCACCGGCCTGACCGAAAAGCGCAAGCAGCCTACGAAGCTGAAGCAAAACAGCTATGGCACGCAGCTGGGCCTTAGCTTTGGCATTGGTTCGATGGGTTTTGCTTCAATCACTGGCAGCTATTCACGCGAGAACATCAAGTCGACAATCCTCGCTTTCCCGCTCGCTATGGACGCAAGCGCGAATGCCGGCGCGGTCGATGCCGTGCTGGGGATTGCACCTCTGCCCTTCCTGCGCGTTGGCGTGCTCGGAGGTCTGGGCACTGGCAGCAGCGCATACTCGTTTGTCGGCGTTCCGGCACCGAGCGTGGGTGCCAAATCTAATGGGTATCGCTACGGTGCATTTGTCGGCGCCTCCTATCCGGTCGGACCGGTGATGATGTCGCTCGATGCGACAATTATCAGCGTCCACAATCGTCAGGAATACGACCCTGGCAACATTCCGCCCTCCGCCAATTTCGGCTCGAATATTGCGATGGTCCAGCTTGGGGCCAGTTACGACATGACCGACCGCCTGCGCCTCTCCGCTGGCTTTGTTGTCAATCAAGTTCTTTCTCAGAAGGTCGCGCCGGCCGATCGCGGCCTCGATAAGAGCTGGTTCACGCTGCAACTCGGAGCGGGTTACATGCTCACCGAGCGATGGGAAGTCACCCTCAAGGGGATGACCTGGCTCTCGAACCAGCGAATGAATTATTCCCGAGCAACCATTGGCGCATCCTACAAGTTCTGAAGGGCTAAGCGCCATGTCTCACATCAGTTCAATCTTTCACAAGCTGCGCACTTTCGGCGCTGCTATCGTGCTCTCAACAACGCTCTCGGCGTGCATCATCGACGCACCGGAAGTAACGAAATATCTGGCCGGTGTTATCGCCAAGCCGGCAGAAGAGAGAGCGAAGGAAATTCGAGGTCTGGGAGATCCGAAGAACACGGGCATCACCAGCCAGATCTGGGCGTTAGCGCTCGGCAACACGATTATTTACCTGCCGACGACGTATAAGCAGGATCTGACCCGCAGTGAAGACGTCTTCATGAAGACCGTTTTTGGCTCGCTCCTCGCACGCAACGATGGCCTCACCTATGAGGGACTGGTTGACCTGCTCAGCCAAGCTGGTCTCGAGGTTCCCTTCAACCGGGAAACCTTCAATTTCTACAAAGGTTATGGCAAGGCATGGATCGCAGATCTGGAAACCCGAAACAGTGGGCTCAAGGAACGCTACGCCCTTTTCAAGAAGCGCATCGGTGCCGGCTCGTACTCCGAGTATGACATTGATCCCGAAATGGTTCGCATATTGCTGCTCAACGACAGAGCATTCACGGACTTCCTGACCAATAACAGTGCTGCAAACTACTTTCTCACCGCTGCAAAACACTCGATGCCCAACAGTTCCAGTTCTTCCGGCCTGACATACAGCGCGCCGATCATTCTCCAGCCGATTACCATCGGCGTGCTTCCAGCGCTCGCAAGCTAAATCGCGAATGTCATTCCCGCCGAGCGATTGGCGCGCCCTACAAGTCCAGACCATTCCATCAACATGGCCCAACCGGCGCGCCCCATTTCCTCAAAGGTTCTACCATGTCCAAGCGGATTCAGTCATTTCCCCGTATTTTGGCTCTGGCGGGCCTATTCATCTCTATCCTTGTGCTGCCGGCTTGCACATCTGTGGACCCTGGACTCGTACAGGGTAGCGTCGCACTCCATTTCCGGCAATCTCGCGAAGAGCAGAAGGCTGCTCTGGAAAGCATTGGAAGGTCCAGTAGCTGGGTAAACACGGCTCTTTTCAACACGGCTTTCGGAGAAGCGATATTTTATCTTCCCGACAGTTTCCGGAGCGATTTCACTCAGAACGAGGATGTTTTCATCAACTACGTGGTCGGGGCTTATCTCGCGCGCTATCCGGATATTACCTATGATTCAATCGATACCTATTTTCCTGGGGTTGGCGTGCTCGAGAAGTCCGGAATCACTCCCGAGCGTTTTGATTATGCGCGGCGATTTGGCCAGATCTGGCTGAAAAGCATCGAGGATGACCCCAAGAACAAGGCCATGAAGGATCGGCTGGCACTGTTCCAGAAACGCTTCGGCCGCCAGGATATTATCCCTCTGCAAAACATCCGGACCCTGCTACGCGATGATCAGGCTTTCAAGGCATTTTTGACGGATGATGCGGCGGCAATTGCCTGGGTGAACAAAAATCAGGATATAAATAAAACCCAGCGTGAGCATACCTTCTCATATCAGTCGATTGATTCCATGCTGCATCCCATCACAGTCGGCGTGCTTCCCGCTTTAGCGAGCTGAAAGCCGTCGCTTCAAGTTATTCGACGTTTCATTTGAGCATCCTGAATTGCGACTATCTCACCTTTTATGAACCGGAACTGGGCTAGACACACGAATATCCTCGTCGTCATGTCAGCGCCACGCTTCTTGAAAGAGTGATCAAGCGATGCAGGAAAGCCAGATACCGGACACGCGCAGCAACTTGCCTCCCGTGGCTTCGAGTGAGGGCCACGAGCTGATCGAACTGCTCGCCCGGCAAATGCCGATGGTTCTGGCGGCCGTCGTGGTCGTCGCGCCCACGGCGTTCTATATCCATAACCTCCGCATGGGTTCGAGCGAGTGGGTGGAACGCTGGCTTGCTCTGGCGCTCGTTCTGGGGGCCATCCGGGCAGCGCTGGTGGTCGCCTACTGGCAGTTCAGGACCGCCTCGACTCTCGCGCTCTGGCGCTGGATTTTTGCCCTGGGTAGCCTTGCGTCTGGCAGCCTTTTTGGCGCTTTCGGCTGGATGGCGGCCCAAACGGGTGACGGCCAGTTGATGGTCTTCACCATTATGATGGTCGTCGGCCTCACGGCAGGCTCGGTTGCCTCCCTTTCCGCGGACCGGCTCGTCTACGGCGCTTTCGCGGTGAGTGCGATGGGCCCTGTGATCGTGCGCTTCCTGCTCGCGCCGGATGAGCCCAATCGGGCGATGGGCGTGCTCGGTATCGTCTTTCTTGTGACCCATCTCGGCTACTCGATACTGCAAAACCGAACGATGCGCGACCTGATCCGACTGCGGAATCAGGAGAAGGCGTTGGCGCGGGATCTTGAAGAAGCGCGCGATCGGGCGGAGCGCTCCAACGCTGAAAAGACCCGATTCCTGCTAGCAGCCGGACACGACCTTCGCCAGCCACTCTACGCGATCCGGTTGCTGCTCGATTCCCTCGATGTAGGCGACAGCGCGACCCGCGCGAGCCGGGTCGCCACAATCGGGGAATCCGTGAACGCCATAAGCGATCTGCTGGAACGGATGCTGGAGGCGGCCCGCGCAGGCTCAAAGGGCTATGTGCCGCAACTGGGGCCTGTGGAACTCGAAGGGGTGTTAAGACAGATCGGCGTTGAATTCGCAGTGGACGCCTATTCGAAAGAACTTGATCTCTGCTTCGTCGGTACGAAGCTCTGGGCATGGACAGACCCTGCCCTGCTGACACAGATCCTGCGGAATTTCGTCGGCAACGCGGTGCGCTACACCGAGAGCGGACGTGTCCTCGTTGGCGTTCGCAGGCAAGGCAGGAACCTCCAGCTTCAGGTCTGGGATACTGGCCCCGGCATCGAAGCCGAGGATATTCCAAAAGTCTTCGAGCCCTTTCATCAACTCGCAAACCCCGGCCGGCAATACGGCGGCGGACATGGGCTTGGCCTGACCATCGCGCGTGGCATGGCGGATATTATCGGCGGTGACATCACCGTAAGCTCCTGGCCCGGCAAGGGGTCGATGTTTGCGATTTCCATTCCCTACGCTGATGTCCCTGCGCTCGCACCTGAGCTAGAGTTCCTGCCATCTCATTCGGCTTCTGCGGATGGGAAAGCCTTTTCTGGCAGAAAATTGCTGCTCATCGAGGATCACGGCCCCGTCCGCGAGATCCTGAGCGAGTTGTTCGCGTCCTGGGGCTTCGAGGTTGAGGCCGTGGCCGATGCAGCACAAGCTCTGGCAACGATTGAAACCACAGGGCGAGGGCCGGATATCCTGGTTTCTGACTTTCGCCTGCCTGGGGGGATGGATGGGCTTGCGGCCATCCGGCGTCTGCGCGCGATGATCGGTCAGCCCATCCCGGCGCTTCTGGTCACGGCCGATCCGGCGGCCCCTTCACCAGGAGAAGGGATCCACGTCCTGCTCAAACCTGTGGGCGCGTTGAGGTTGCGACGCGCATTGGATGAGGCCATTTGCCTCAGCATATCCGGAACTGCTCCAGCAACCCCTTGACCTCCCCGCGATGCGAAAGGCCGAAGCGTTTGAATACGCTGGCAAGATGAGCGCGAACCGTATTCTCGCTAATGCCAAGACTTCGCCCGATAACCTTGTTCTGAAGCCCGCGCGCGCAGAGGATCAGAATATCCCTCTCGCGCGATGTCAGGGCTGGACGAGTGATATCGACCTGCCCCTCATCGGACTTGTGCCCGACGAGCGTGGCTAACGCTGTGAGGATGGCATCGGGACCAGATGCTTTAGACAAGACAGCGACCGCGCCAGCCAGTTGCGGCGACTGGCTCAATTCCCTTGGATTTTCGCCCGTAATAATGACCACCGGGGTTTCCGGGCACTGCTTCTGGATAGCCTGATAGGTCTCTGCGCCGCATGAATCAGGCAATGTCAGATCAAGAAGCACGGCGTCATAGGAGCACCCCACGAGCAACGGAAAGGCTTCGCCCAAACTGGACGCCTCGGCAATGAGTGCGCTCGAAATGGCGGCTTGAAGGGCCGTTCGCAGACCCATCCGGACCAGTGGATGATCATCGACGATAAGAAACCGTGCCTGTTCCATGCCAGAAATCTAACCGAAGCCACTAAACCCAAAAAGGACGCGCTTGGCACCTTTTATGTCTACCGAATCGAACACCAGCCCAATTTCAAATCAATAGATTGAAGGACGAAGTTCCAAGCCCTCGTCATGGACTAGTCCGCTCTAATGCCTCCTCAAGAAAAGCACTGCGGAAGGTGCTATCACAAACCAGAATGGTCTCAGAAAGCGCTCTACCCCAGCATTGATCAGGCCGCGCAAAGCCGGCGCCACTCAATGAGAGCGGCGGTACGGCGTTCCTTGAATATGGCTCGTGATGTGAGAGTGCGTTCCTGATCGAAGTGATTGTGGATCGAGCCGTGCAGTGCGGCGAATTTCTGCAAACTTCGCATTCGCCTGAACCGAAGCATCGCCCGCTCCCTTCGTCGGAACGGTTGGTGCGAATTCTCCACCCGGTTATTCAACCAGCGGCCGGTTTCGTGTTTATCGATGGTGCCGAGCTGCTTCAGCGCCGCGCCATATGACGCCAAACAATTGGTGATGATCGTTTCCACGACGCCATGGCGCTTCAACGATTTCCTCAAGAATTTCAATGCTGCCTTTTTGTCCAGGCGATTCGTGACGAAGCTGTCGAGTACTTCGCCCTCGTGATCCACGGCACGCCAGAGATAGTGCTTCACCCCGTTGATCTTCACGAAGACCTCGTCGAGATGCCACCGCCGATGGCGGAAAGCCCGCATCGCCTGAACGCGGCTCCGTCGGATTTCGGCCGCGAAGATCGCCCCGAACCGGTTCCACCAGAAGCGCACCGTCTCATGGGTAATGTCGATGCCACGCTCATGGAGCAGGTCTTCCACATTCCGCAACGAAAGCGGATATCGGACTCACATCATGACCGCCAGGCGGATGATCTCGGGGGACGTCTTGAAGTAGCGAAATATGCGGGCGTTCGACATGCTGCCGACCTACCCGCCCTACCCCTCAGCCGGCAAGCCGATTTTCCTCTGACAGTGCCAGCAGAAACGGAATGGACGCCAAAAGCCGCGATATTCCCGCGACATGCGGCGAAGCAGCTCAATCCGAGACAATTTCGGGGGTGAGTGGCGGAGTCGATGGGATTCGAACCCATGATACCCCTTTCGAGGTATGCTCATTTAGCAAACGAGTGCCTTCAGCCTCTCGGCCACGACTCCGCGCCGGAAGAACCAAGATTCTCACCGGAGGCTCGCTCTATGCCTCACGCCACGCGCGGATTCAAGCGACAAACTGCATAGGGGATCGAAGTCTTTGGGAAAGGCAGGCCCATTCTCCCCCCCCCAAGGCGGCGTCAGCTGCGCATGGCCGCTGCGACTTGATGAGACGCACGGAAGCTAGCCCTGACACAGACAGCAAAAAGGCGCCTCACCGGCGCCCCTCTGATCGTGCTGGATGAAACTCGGGTTAGTGAACCGAAAGCCATTCACGGGCGCGGCGCTGGGCGGCGGCGATTTCGAAGGCGCTCATCTCGGAGGCGATTTCCTGCCGGCGGCGGGCGGCTTCAAGATCCCCACGCATTGCGGCAATGTTGAACCACTTGTGCGCTTCAATCAGATCAGCCGTCACCTGACGACCGCAAGAATAATTGATGCCCATTTCGAAGAAGTTCAGTTCCGGTTCGCGGTCCTGAGTGAAAGCTTGTGACTGTCCCATTTGACTTACCCCAAATACCCTGTTGCGTTACTTTGTTTTTCTGCACCGAGGGCCTGACTTTCTCGCCAGTTCCCCTCGGCTGATGGGAACAATTTGAGCTAAATTTTATAAGATTCCCGGAATCGATGTGCCTAACAAAATCCAAGCATTTCGGATGCCCGCGACCGGATTCAGACTCCGATAAGACTCAAAACCTGAATTTCCTCGCAAAATCAGTGATTCAGCTTCTCTCAATCTCCCTTACCGGAAGCTTCTCGAAACCATTCCAGCGATTGATCTCTCCAAGGTGCTTGACCGGACAGGCTTGACGTCAGGACAGTTTATGTGTGAACTACCTTGCATGAGCTGCGAACAACGCAGCCGTTCAGGGCGAAAGCCGCTCTGATTTTCTGGTTTCACGCATTTACTCCGATCAACCGGCATCCACTGGATCGGAAAATGCTTCGGGAGGAATTCATGCGCATACAGGCAAGCCGTCTCGCTTATGTCGCCGTCGCCCTCAGCTTTGGTGCGTTCACCGCTCAGGCGGCGGATCCCTCAGGCGTTTATCTGCGCGATACCGGCGCCAGCAAGGTGCGGATCGCCAAGTGCGGGGAGGCCTATTGCGGTTCGCTCGTCTGGCTGAAGGATCCGAACGGTCCGGCCAAGGTCGGCCAGCGCATTTTCTACGACATGAAGCCTGCGGGCGAGGACAAGTGGGAAGGCAAGGCCTTCAACCCGGAAGACGGCAAGACCTATTCGGGCAAGATGACGCTTTCCGGCAGCACACTGACCACCGCCGGCTGTGCGCTCGGCGGACTCATCTGCAAGAGCGTGAGCTGGGCCAGAGAATAGCTTTTGGCCTCGCATAAGCTCGGCGTCGCGTTCGCTCCTACAACGGCCCTTATCTGCCCTGTCGGTCACATAAGGGCCGTTGCAATAACCCTCCGCCCTGAGGGTGCGAATCGCGCCCGATGCGTCTAAAAGCGCGGGATGCAGTTTTCTCCCCAGCAGGATCAGGCGCTTGTCGCCATTTCGGAATGGCACAAGGCGGCGCGCAAGGGCCGGGGTGACCGCGTGTTCCGGCTGTTCGGCTATGCCGGCACCGGCAAGACCACCCTAGCCCGCCATATCGCGGAAGGTATCGCCGGCGATGTGCTGTTCGCGGCCTTCACGGGCAAGGCAGCTGCGGTGATGCGTGACAGAGGTTGCGGCGATGCGCAGACCTTGCATTCGCTGATCTACCGCTCGAAGGACCAGAAATCCGAAGAGCCGACATTCGTGCTCAACCGGCAATCCGACGTCAAAAAGGCCGAGCTCGTCATCGTCGACGAATGCTCGATGGTAGATGAGGAGCTGGGCACCGACCTGCTCTCCTTCGGCGTACCGGTGCTTGTGCTGGGCGACCCCGCGCAGCTCCCCCCTGTCAAAGGCGGCGGCTTCTTCACCGAGCATGAGCCGGATGTAATGCTCACCGAAGTGCATCGGCAGGCGGAGGGCGACCCGATCATCCGCCTGTCCATGCTCGCGCGTGAGGGCGAGCGTCTGCCGCGCGGCATTTTCGGGCAATCCAGGGTAATTGGCCGCGAAGACATCGATGCCAGCCAGATTCTCGCCGCCGATCAGGTTCTGGTGGGACGTAATGAGACGCGGCGGAAGTACAACGCCCGCATCCGGGCGTTGCTCGGACATGCCGACCCCCTGCCCTCCAAGGAGGAAAAGCTCGTCTGCCTGAGGAACAACCGCCAGAAGGGGCTTCTCAATGGCTCGACCTGGACGGTGAAGCTTGTCGGCGAGCGGGCGGGCGATTTCGTGCATATGCGCGTCGCCCCTGAGGAAGGCGTCGGCGCGACGGTCAAGGTCGTGGTGCCGCGCGCCTTTTTCGATGGCATCGGCGAGGAAATCCCGTGGGAAATCCGCCGCCATGTCGAGGAATTCGATTACGGCTATGCGCTCACGGTCCACAAGGCGCAGGGTTCGCAGTGGGACCAGATCGTGCTGTTCGACGAGAGCTTCGCCTTCCGCGAGCATCGAGCACGATGGCTTTATACCGCGATCACCCGCGCCGCGAAGCAGATCACGGTGGTGGTGTAACCACTCCGCTCCGCGCTGCGTTCGTTCGGCAATGGCACGGCGCTTGACCCTTTCTTCCCGGCGTGTCTCACTCGCCCTCAGAGGGGATTGTGTTCGGAAAGCTGCTGAAATGCCCGAGATCAATCTCCCCGTCATCCTGCTTGCGGCACTGATGAATACCGCAAGCCCCGGCCCGGCGAACCTCACCATTGCCGGCACGGCGATGCACGATGGTCGGCGCCAGGCGCTGGCATTGGCGGCCGGGGTGCTCACCGGCTCGATGGTGTGGTCGACGCTGGCCGCGCTCGGATTTTCCGCACTGATGCTCACGAATGCGTGGCTCGCGACCGGCATGCGCTATTTCGGCGCGTGTTATCTGCTCTATCTCGCGTTCCGCTCCGCGCGCTCGGCGGTGGAAAACAACACCGTGCGGGCCGCAACCGGCCCGGCGATGGCGTTGCACCTACTTTATCTCAAGGGGCTCGCGCTGCATCTGACCAACCCGAAGGCGATCCTGTTCTTTGCCTCGCTCTTCGCCATCGCCGTGCCACCGGGTATGCCTCCACAGACGCTGGCGGTTGTCATCGGCGCCATTGCCTTTCAGAGCGCCGGGATTTTCATCGGTTACGCGTTCCTGTTCTCAAGCCCTGTCGCGGTGAAGGTCTACATCCGCCTCAAGCGCTGGTTCGAGGCGACCTTCGCGCTGATGTTCGGCGCGGCGGCCATCAAGATCCTGACCGCGAAGGTCTGATTTCGAAAATCTGATCTCTACGGGCATTCCCGCTCGATCCGGAGCCAGCCGGGGCTGGCCTCGGGATCGTAGACGAAGAGATGCACGAAGAAAGGCGCGCCGCTCACACAAGGCTCGACCGGGCCGACGAGGCGCTCCATAAGCTTGCCGGTCCATTTGTGATACGCGCGCGGCTCGCCCGTCTCGTCGCGCACCTCGCAGGTCGCCTCACAGCGCGGAAAGGCGGGTGCTGTGGTCGGGCTGACATAAACCGTCGACTGCGTCCGCGAGATTTTCAGCGCGTAGAAGCCGCGGCTCGCGACGCGGTTCTGAACCGTGAAATCCTGCACCGCCTCGACGCAGAAGCCGGGAAAGCAGGAGCGGGAAATATCCTGCGCCTCGGCAGGCAAGGCACTCGCGACCATCAGCAGGGCTGGCGCCGCGAGGTGCCGCATCGCTCACTTCGCCTTGTTGCCGAAGAGGATTTCCTGAACCTTCGGGTCTTTCATCTGCGTGCTGTTCGGGTCGCGTTTTTCAACGCCAACTGCAAGGCCGCGTTGCACGGCGGGCCGGGCGAGGAATGCATCGAGCCAGCGCTTAACATGCGGAAATTCGGCGATGTTCTGGCCCTGGCGCTCCCAGAGCTTCGCCCAGGGGCCAATTGCCATATCGGCGATGGAATAGTCCCCTGCGACCCATTCGCGGTCCTTCAGGCGCGTGTTGAGCACGCCATACAGCCGTTTTGCCTCGTTGGTGTAGCGGTTGATCGCGTACTCGATCTTCTCCGGCGCATAGATGCGGAAGTGATGCGTCTGGCCGAGCATCGGGCCAAAACCGCCCATCTGCCAGAACAGCCACTGATCGACCTCGATGCGCTTGCGCTCGTTGACCGGATAGAACTTGCCCGTCTTGCGGCCGAGATATTGCAAAATGGCCCCGCTCTCGAAGATCGAGATCGGTTCGCCGCCCACGGTTTCGTGGTCGACAATCGCCGGCATCTTGTTGTTCGGCGAGATTTTCAGGAATTCCGGCGCGAATTGCTCGCCCTTCGTGATGTCGATGAGATGCGTCTCATACGGCAGACCCATCTCTTCGAGCGCGATGGAGAGTTTCCAACCGTTCGGCGTGGGCCAGTAGTACAGATCAATCGGGTGCATTGTGAGCTCCAGAGGGCGTAACGTTGCCTTACGATATCGTGTCACGCGTCACGCAAACAAGGTCGGCGCGCCGTGGACGCAAAACTTTCGCGTGAACGCCTGTTCTGACGGAGGGGCTTTCCTTTCGCATCGCCCGGCGGCAATGTTTTTCGCGCTGTCCGCGCGAGTCGCGCGTCTCATGCTTTTCTTGATGGAGACTTCCATGTCCGGCTTCAAACGTTTTGCCTTCGCCGCTGTTCTTCTCGCCGCCACCGGCGCTGCGGCCCTCGCCCAGACCGCCCCCAACCCGCTGCGCCCGGCCTCCAACCGCACGGCCCCCGCAGCGGCGCCTGCGGCTCCGGCCGCGACAGCACCGGCCGCCACCGCGCCTGCCGCTGAGGCCCCGAAGCCCAAGCGCGCCCGCTCGGAAGCGCAGCTCGCCAATGATCGCCGCATGAAGGCTTGTGGTGCCGAATGGCGCGCCAACAGCGCCGCGCTCAAGGCGCAGGGCAAGACCTGGCGCACCTACAACGTGGAATGCCGCGCCCGCATGAAGGCCGCGGGGCAGTAAGGCATTCGTTGCTTATCCCTCGCACAGACGCGCGTGCCCGTTCGGGCTCATGGACCTTCAGGCTGCGGTACCCCCGCAGCCTTTTTCATGTCGACAGCTTTTTCTTGAAGCCCTCATGGCTCTGGTCGTAGCCGAGGGTGCGGTAGAAGCGATGCGCATCCGTGCGCTTCTTGTTCGAGATCAGGTTGACAAAATCCGCCCCGCGCAGGGTCGCGCGGCGCTCGGCTTCGGCCACCATCAGCCGCCCGACGCCCTTGCCTCGCGCCGCAGCTCCAACAAACACCGACTGAAGCATTGCCCGGAGCGCCCCGCGGTCCGAGATCGAGCGGTTGAAGCGCAGCAGCAGGACGCCCAGCACCTTACCTCCTTCCCGCGCGACAATCAGCTCGGCATTGGGATCGGCGGAAATCTCGGCAAAGGCGGCGCGATACGCAGGTGCGGTCGCCTCGCTCCAGACGTCGCCATGCCCGCCGACATCATCGTCGCCCAGCACGTCGACCATGCCGGGCAGATCATCCAGCGTTGCGGTTTCGACGATTACGGTTGCGCTCATGCTATGGTCTTTCATGTTCGGCGTCAGGGTACCTGCCCTATAGACGGCGGCGGGGCGGACGACTACTTCTCTTCGCCGCAACCGTAGGAACCTCATGCCGTTCGAGATCGATCCGCAACAGATCATCGCCTTCGTCAAGGCGCATCAGGCCTATGCGCCGCTGATCGTGTTCCTGATCGCCGCTGGCAAGACGGTAATCGGCCTTGCCGCCTTCCTGCCGGTGACAATCCTGCTGTATGGCATCGGCGGGCTGCTCGCGGCCAGCGGCGCGCCGCTGATGCCCTCGTTCATTGCCTGCTGGATGGGCGCCTCGCTCGGGTTTTCCGTGATGTACCTTGTCGGTGCAAGCTTTGGCCCGCAACTCCTGATGCTGCCGCCGCTGCTGCGCCATGCCGGGGCCGTCAACACCGTGCTCGGCACCTTCCGGCGCTGGGGGGCGTTTGGTGTCATCGCAGGGGAGTTCCTGTTTTCCTTACGCGTGCTGGTGCCGATCCTCGCCGGCGTCACGCGGCTCGCACCGGTACCGTTCATGATCGCGAACCTCATCGGCTCCGCGCTCTGGACCGTTGGATTTTTCCTGCCGGGCTATCTGATGGTCAGTTCGGCATGGTTTCAGGCGAAATTCCCCGGTCTTGTCGTACCCTAACAAAACCCCTTGCCATAACGAAAAACCCCGCCGGAAAACCGACGGGGTTTGAATTCAACGCCCTTGAGACTGATCAGGATCAATCGCAAACCGTGCGGCGAACCATGACCCAGCGGCCACGATAATCGTCCCAGACGCGCTCGCGGATGCGGCGGCATGCCGGCTCTTCCTCGACGTACACCGGGGCCGGACGGCCATAAACGCGCGGGGCGAGCAGCGCACCGCCCAGAACCGCACCGCCAAGCACGCCAGCGGCGAGATAGCCATTGCGATAATAGCGCGCCTCGGCCGAGGACATCGGCATGACAGCAAAACCCAGCGCGAGCGCAGCGGCGGCGAGGGTCGAGGATTTCTTGAGAAGGTTGATCATGTTCGTTCTCCCGTTTGTCTTCGAAACCGGTGGGAACCGCTTCCCAGGATGTCCGCTCACCGGAGGGTGATCATCAGACTTGCCGTCGATCTCGATGGAAACACCATACGCTTGGTCACTTGAGGCAAAAGTGCGCCGTCGCACCTGACAGTTTGCTGAATGAATTCTGGCATTTTAGCGGCGAGTTGCCAAGAACGGGTTACAGCCTGCGACTGTTTCACAGCTTTTTGGTAAAATCGAACTCTTCCGAATTCGAGATATCGCCCAGCGGGCGCCGTTCGCGGCCCTGCACATAGCCCAGACGCGCATAGAGCCGGTGTGCACCGATAAAGCGTGTATCCGACCACAGGATTACCCGTCCTGCCGCGGCGGCTTCTGCGATACGCTCGATGCGGCGCACCAATGCCTCAGCAATCCCCCTGCGGCGGCAATCCGGCCGCACGTAGAGCCGATGCAATTCAGCGATGCCGGGTGCTGGAAAATCCACAGCGACACAAGCGCACACCCGCCCCGTCGCATCTTCCAGCACGAGGAATTCACCGCCGAGCTTCTGGCCGTTCTTCGCCCGCTCAGGCCAATGGCCGGGCCGGACGAGATCCGGCATATCGTCATGCGGATCGGTGTAGCAGCCGGGATACTCGGCAAAACACAGGGTGAGAAGGCCGAAGAGATCCTGCGCATCGCGATCCTCGGCGGGCCGCAGCGCGAGCAGCGGCAGATCCGCCTCCATGATGAGATGCTCGACGCTGGCCTTCACATCGCCCCCGCACGCCTTGCCGCCGCCGACCGCGAAGAATCCCTGCCGGGCATAGAAAGCGATCGCGCCGGCGTTGCGCGGCTCAACCTCCAGCCGCGCCGTGCGGGCCTTGGGAAAGCGCGCAATGGAGGCCGCGAGCAGCGCCTTGCCGAGCCCCGTGCGCTGGCACTCGGGAAGGATATAGAGCCGCGCGAGTTCAAGGAAGGAATCGGGCAGGAAATGCGCCGATGCGGTGCCAATGATCCGCCCGCCCGCCTCCGCGACAAGCATCGCATTGGCTTCCGGTTCGGCCAGCGCAGCGTCACATTCCGCGCTCAGCTTTTCGGGCGAATGCCACGAGGCGGCAATCGCGTTGACCTTCTCCACCCCGAGCGTCGCGTCATAGGTCGCGTGCCATGTCGCGACCAGCATCTCCCGCAGCGCGGGGATATCATGAAGCGTCGCGGGGCGGAGGATTGGGGTCACTCGATCCCCAGCTTGGCCTTCAGAAGATCGTTCACCGCGCCCGGATTGGCCTTGCCGCCGGAGGATTTCATCACCTGCCCGACGAACCAGCCGAGCAGCGTCGGCTTGGCTTTGGCCTGCTCGACCTTCTCCGGATTGGCAGCGATGATCTCGTCGACGACCTTTTCGATCGCGCCGGTATCCGTCACCTGCTTCATGCCGCGTTTCTCAACGATTTCAGCAGGATCTCCGCCTTCGGTGAAGACGATTTCGAACAGATCCTTCGCAATCTTGCCCGAGATGACATTCGAGCCGATGAGATCAATGATGCCCCCGAGCTGGGCGGCTGAAACCGGAGTCGATTCAATCGATTTGCCGTCCTTGTTGAGACGGCCAAACAACTCGTTGATGACCCAGTTCGCGGCGGTCTTGCCATCGCGGCCCTTGGCGACATCCTCGAAGTACGCGGCGTTATCCCGCTCCTGCACCAGCACCGAAGCGTCGTAGGGCGAGAGGCCGTACTGCGCAATGAAACGCGCCTTCTTCTCATCCGGGAGTTCCGGCAGGCCGACCTTCATCTCCTCGATGAAGCCTTCCGGGAGGATCAGTGGCAAGAGGTCCGGATCGGGGAAGTAGCGGTAGTCGTGCGCCTCTTCCTTCGAGCGCATCGAGCGGGTCTCGCGCTTGCCGGGATCGTAGAGGCGGGTTTCCTGATCGATGCTGCCGCCGTCCTCCAGAATGCCGATCTGGCGGCGGGCCTCGACCTCGATCGCCTGACCTATAAAGCGGATCGAGTTGACGTTCTTGATCTCACAGCGCGTGCCGAACGGCGTGCCGGGCTGGCGCACCGAGACGTTGACGTCGGCGCGCAGGTTCCCCTTCTCCATGTCGCCATCACAGGTGCCGAGATAGCGCAGGATGGTGCGGAGCTTGGTCACATAGGCCTGCGCCTCTTCCGCCGAGCGCAGGTCCGGCTTCGAGACGATTTCCATCAGCGCGACGCCGGCGCGGTTGAGGTCGACGAAGGAGTTCAGCGGGTCCTGGTCATGGATCGACTTGCCCGCGTCCTGCTCGAGATGCAGGCGCTCGATACGGACATTGATCGGTTCCGGCTCGCCCGGCACATCGACGATCACCTCGCCCTCGCCGACAATCGGCTCGGCGAACTGGCTGATCTGGTAGCCCTGCGGCAGATCGGGGTAGAAGTAGTTCTTGCGATCAAAGCGCGAGCGCTTGTTGATTTGCGCCTTGAGACCAAGCCCGGTGCGCACGGCCTGCGCGACGCATTCCTTGTTGATCACCGGCAGCATGCCCGGCATCGCGGCATCCACGAAGCTGACATGCGCGTTAGGTTCGCCGCCGAATTCGGTCGAGGCGCCGGAGAAGAGCTTCGCGCGGGAGTTCACCTGCGCGTGGATTTCCATGCCGATGATGATTTCCCAATCGGCCTTGGCACCCTTGATCCAGTACTTGGATGGGGCGGAACGGATATCGAGGGGCATGGAAATGCTCGCTTCTCGTGAAAAAAGGAATCCCATGGAAGGGGAACTCTCGCCTTTTCGCGGCGTCAGCGCGAGGCGTCAAGCGCAGAGTGTGTAGTTACTGCCCCGCGCGCTTCGCGAGCGCGGCGCGCATCATCCCCGCTGCGACGCCGGTGACGAGAAATGCGGCCCCGCCGAGCGTGGCCTGGAACCACGAGAGCGCAACATTCGTATCAAACTGCGCGCGGATCGCCAGCAGCAGGAACAGCACCGCAATCGCGAAGCACAACAGGCGCAACACGGTGAGAATCGCCAGCATCATCTGGACAGAGATGGGCATGATAGGCTCCTGTGCTCCGGGCTTGGTTCAGCATCACCATGCCATGCCACGCACTCACGTGTCATTCCCGACCGAGCGAAGCATCTTGATGCGCGGTGAGGCGCGGGAATTCAAAGCTTGGCAGCGATCATTCTTGCCGCTTATCATCGTAACTGACTGTTTTGATCCAAATTATCAAATTTACTGCAAACAGGACATATGGAACAAAAAAAGATGCCGCATAAAATATAGATACCAAATTAACAATAATTGATCCACCACCAAATCTAATCCAAATTTCCTTCCAGAAATCATTCGTCAAATTGCTAGATATCATAATTACAAATATTGTTAAATTTAATATGTTAAATATTTTGTTTTTTATTTTTATGAATTTTTTTATGATTATAAAATATATTACATACTGAATATATAAAGCAAATGAAATTAATGCGATGAAAATTGATTTTTCTAATATCAAATTAATGCATATATAAAATGTTAATACAGTAGACGATAAGATATAAAACAACGATATGAAATTTAAAATTCTGGTTTTTCTAATTTCGAAATTCTGATCCATTTCAAATCAACCCAACCACCCCTTCAACCGCTTCACGCCTTCAACAATATCCGCCTCGCTGCCGGCATAGGAGAGGCGCACGAAGCGGTTGCCTTCGGTGCGGTCGAAATCGAGCCCCGGCGTGATGGCGATGCCCGCGTCGTGCAGCGCCTTTTTCGAGAAGGCCATCGAATCGTTCGAGAAGCGGCCGATATCGCAATAAGCGTAGAAAGCGCCGTCCATCGGGAGCGGTTTCAGGCCGATGGCGGGCAGCGCCTCCATCAGCACGGCGCGGTTGCGGGCGTAGCTCGCCTTGATGACCTCGAGTTCCTCATAGGCCTCGAAGGCCGCCGTCGCCGCGACCTGACTCAGATAGGGCACCGAAATCGCGAGGTTCTGCGCGAGGCACTCCATGGTGCGGATCAGCCGCTCCGGGACGATCAGCCAGCCGATGCGCCAGCCGGTCATGCAGAAATACTTCGAGAAGGAATTCACGATGATCGCGTCATCGGAATAGCGCAGCGCCGTGGCTTCCTCCCCCGCATAGGTCAACCCGTGATAAATCTCGTCCGAGACGAGCCAGAGGCCAAGTTCGCGGCAGGTCTCGGCAATGGCTTTGACCTCAGATGCCGGCGTGAGCACACCGGTCGGGTTTGCCGGACTCATGATCAGCACGGCGGAAAGCGGCGTCTCAGCATGCGCGGCGCGGATCGACGCGGCGTTCAGCACGAAACCGGTCTCCGGTCCGGTCGGGATTTCCACACACTCGATCCCGAGCGCCTGCAAGATATTGCGATAGGCGGGATAGCCCGGCGACGGGATGCCGATCCGCCCGCCGTGATCCATCAGCGCCAGAAACGCGAGGATGAACCCGCCCGAGGAGCCCGTTGTCACCACGATGCGGCTTGCGGGCACATCGAGTCCGTAACGCGCCTTGTAATGCCCGGCGATTCCTTCGCGCAGGGCGGGCATCCCGAGAGCTTCGGTGTAGGCGATGCGTCCGGCATCGAGCGCGCGTTTGGCGGCTTCCCGCACTACGCGGGGGCTGGCAACGCCCGGCTCGCCCACTTCGAGATGGACAATCTCGCGTCCGGCCCGGCCCAGGTCTTTCGCTTCGCGCATGACATCCATGGCAATGAAGGAGGCGATTTGCGCGCGGCGGGAGGCGACGGGATCAGTCATGATAGGCCTGCGAAAGAGAGCAACGTGCCGTGTGAGGAGAAAAATTTTCTACCATCTGCTCGATTGATGGAGGAGCTGTCAATTCCCACCTGAAAAGCGGGTGTCATCACAAGATCGTGGGAATTCCTGCCCAGAATTGACCGCATTGGGGGCGTTAGCTTATTCCCGTTGTTGTTGAAGCAAATCGGACCCTGCGCTTGAGCCGTCTCGCCCCCCTCGCCTCCCTGTTCCGGTCAGCTTTGCTGCCCCGGTTGCGCCCGCTGGCTTCCGCTGTGCTCGGTGCCGCTGTGGCATGGGCGTCTGTCGCGCCCACGCAGGCCCAAAGCCGCCGGATGAGCTTCATCCGCGACGCCGAGATCGAACAGGTGATGCGCGAGTATCTCGATCCGCTCCTCGGCGCGGCGGGGTTGCGCAAGGGCTTCATCCGCGTCGTGCTGGTATCAGACCGCTCGTTCAACGCCTTCGTGGCGGATGGCAAGCGCGTGTTTGTCAATATCGGCGCGATCATGGAATCCACAACGCCGAACCAGATCATCGGCGTTCTCGCGCATGAAACCGGCCATATCGCCGGCGGCCACCTTGCCCGCATGCGCGCCGAGATCGACAAGGCGACCGCAATTGCGGTGATCGGGACAATTCTGGGCGGTGCTGCGGTGATTGGCACGGCGCGCTCTCCTCAAGTCGGCTCGACGCCCATCGGTGCGGTCGGCACGCTGCTGGGCGGCTCGGAAATGGCGCGGCGCTCGCTGCTGGCCTATCAGCGCGGCGAAGAACAGGCGGCGGATCGCGGCGGGATCAGCTTTCTGGAAAAGACCGGGCAATCCCCAAAGGGCATGCTCGAAACATTCGAGCGCATGGCAAACGATTCACTGTTTTCTGCCACGCGGATCGACAAATACCTGATGAGCCATCCCCTGCCGCAGGAGCGCGTCTCGGCCCTGAGGGAACTGGCGCCGAAAAGCCCGTTCTTCGGCCAGAAAGACCCGCCGGCCCGGCAGGCCAAGCACGATCTTATTCGCGCCAAGCTTTATGCTTTCACGGGCGATGCGAATGAAATCGCGCGGCGGTATCCCGCTTACAACACCACACTCGCGGCGCGTTACGCCCGCGCGATCATCGATTACCGCTTCGGGCGGCCCGATGCCGCGATGCGATCAATTGATTCCCTGATCGCCGAACAGCCGGGCAATCCGTATTTCTGGGAATTGAAGGGGCAGGCCCTGCTCGAAGGCGGGCGTCCTTCCGAAGCACTGGCGCCATTGCGCAAGGCCGTTGCACTCGCGCCGGGACAGGCGCTGATCCGCACCATGCTTGGCCACGCGCTTGTCGCGCAGGATACACCCGCCTCGATCACCGAGGCGATCAAGGAGCTCACCAACGCTACGAGCCGTGATCCGGATAATTATGAAGGTTTCCGCTATTTGAGCCAAGCCTATGCCCGCAAGGGTGACGAGGGTAATGCCGCCCTGGCCGCTGCGCGCGAGGCGCTGATCAGCGGCGAATTTGCCGATGCCCAGCGCTTCGCCAAGCGGGCAATGCCGCTCCTGCCAGCCAATTCGCCAGCCTATCTCGCCGCGCGGGATATCGCTGAATCCAAACCCGAAAAAACCGAATAGCGCTTCTCCAGTATAACGCTTTCATCAACCCAGCGCCTTATTCTGCGCCACACAGATCGAGTCCAAGTATTCGGACGCTGTTTCCGAACCTTGGCTCCGAACCGAAAAAGGACGACCCCATGAACCTGACTTCGACCTTCCGGAGCCAAAATACTTTCAGAAACCTCGCGACTGCCGCGCTCCTCGCGCTGGCCTCACTGATGCCTGCCGCCGCGCAGACACCGGATAAGGCGGCGATCGAGGCGGTCATCAAGGACTATCTCCTCAAGAACCCGGAAGTCATTCAGGAGGCGATGGTCGAGCTGGAGCGTCGGCAGAAGGAAGCCGAAGCCGCCGCCGTCAAGAAGATCACGGCCGACCCCAAGAGCCCGCTCTATACCTCAGAGCATCACACCGTCGTCGGCAACCCGAACGGTGATGTCACGCTGGTCGAGTTCTTCGATTTCAACTGCGGCTTCTGCAAGAAAGGCCTCGCGGATATCGTCAAGGTCATTGAGACGGACAAGAACGTCCGCGTTATCTTCAAGGAGTTCCCGATCCTTGCGCCCGGCTCACGCGATGCCTCGATCGTCGCACTCGCGCTGCGCGAGCAGTTCGACAAGGACAAGCTGTTGAAATTCCACGTCAACTTGCTCAACGCCAAGGGCTCGATTGGCAAGGAACTGGCGCTCGGGGTCGCCAAGGACATGGGAGCCGACCTCAAGAAGCTCGAGGTTGCCATGGCGTCGCCCGGCATTCCCCTGGCGCTCGAGGAATCGAAACTCCTCGCCGATGCGCTCGGCATCAACGGCACGCCGAGCTACATCGTCGCGGAAGACCTCGTCGTCGGCGCGCGCGGTTATGGTGAACTTCAGAAGCGCATCGCCTCGTGGCGGCAGTGCAAGAAGGCCGAATGCTAAAGCGCGTCCGGCGGGCCATAAGGCCGTATCCCAAGGCCTTATGCTGTTGAAGCGCCGAGGAATAACAGGTTCTCAACAGGGGCCTGTTTCCTCCGGCGTGGAAAAACGCTAGGGATTTCCAAGGCAGGTGCAGAGTGGAATTGCGGTTCTGCAAGGAAACCGCTATGGCCTTGCGCCTCCTGTTTGAGAAAAGAACCGCACGCTCCCCTAGAGAAACCACCGGCGGCTGAGGATACGAAAACGACCTTTGCCAAGCTGATGAAAGTGACGAGCGGAAATACCATGAAAGCGCCCACCCCCATGGCCAAAGACCTCACCATCGATCCGGACCTCGTTCGCGAGATTGCCAAACTGATTTCGGAGACGGATCTGACCGAAATCGAGGTCGAGAAGGGGGATCTCAAGATCCGTGTCGCGCGGCAGGTCACAGTGCAGCAGGTGATGCACTCTGTCGCCGCCCCGGCTCCGGTCGCTGCGCCCGCTCCTGCGGCTGCGCCTGTCGCCGCTGCGGCCGAAAAGCCCGCCGATCTTGGCGCTCATCCCGGAGCCGTGCGCTCGCCGATGGTCGGCACCGCCTATCGCCGCCCCTCGCCGGGCTCCAATGCCTTCATCGAGATCGGCACTGTCGTAAAGGCAGGCGAGAAGATCCTGCTCGTCGAGGCCATGAAGACCTTCAACGAGATCGTCGCGCCGCGCGCCGGCACCGTTACGCATATCATGGTCGAGGACGGCCAGCCGGTCGAATACGGCGAGCCGCTTGTCGTGATCGAATAAACCCGAGAGCATTTTCAAGCGAAGTGGACTCCGGTTCGCATCAAGAAAATGCGCCAAAACAAGAAGATAGAACGGACAAGATGACGGCGACGTCATCGAGCACGTTCGGAAAAAAGCGAAAAGCCATGTTCGACAAGGTTCTGATCGCCAACCGGGGCGAGATCGCCCTTCGCATCCTCCGCGCGTGCAAAGAGTTGGGCATTGCAACGGTTGCGGTGCATTCCACCGCCGATGCCGACGCCATGCACGTCAAGCTGGCCGACGAGAGCGTTTGCATCGGGCCTCCCTCCCCGCGCGACAGCTATCTCAACATTCCCGCGCTGATTGCGGCTTGCGAGATCACCGGCGCGGATGCGGTTCACCCCGGCTATGGCTTCCTT
The DNA here is from genome assembly GCA_002256205.1 of Rhizobiales bacterium PAR1. Classification (GTDB taxonomy): domain Bacteria; phylum Pseudomonadota; class Alphaproteobacteria; order Rhizobiales; family Beijerinckiaceae; genus Rhabdaerophilum. The sequence continues at coordinate 387,937 of NKIW01000003.1, read as the reverse complement.
TCCGAGAATGCCCGCTTCGCCGAAGTGCTGGAGCAGCACAAGATCGGCTTCATCGGTCCGAAGTCCGAACACATCCGCACCATGGGCGACAAGATCGAGGCCAAGCGCACCGCCGTGCGCCTCGGCATTCCTGTTGTTCCGGGTTCGGATGGTGGCATCACCGAGGATGACGAGGCGAAAAAAGTCGCGATGAAGATCGGCTTCCCGGTCATCATCAAGGCCGCCGCCGGCGGTGGCGGGCGCGGCATGAAGGTCGCGCGCTCGGAGGATGAACTCTCCTATGCGCTTTCCGCCGCGCGCACCGAGGCGAAGGCCGCCTTCGGTGACGATGCCGTCTACATCGAGAAGTATCTCGAAAAGCCGCGCCATATCGAGCTTCAGATCCTCGGTGACGGCAAGGGTGGCGCGATCCACCTCGCGGAGCGCGATTGCTCGCTCCAGCGCCGGCATCAGAAGGTCTGGGAAGAAGGCCCCTCGCCCGCGCTCAACGCCGAGCAGCGCGAGAAGATCGGCTCCATTGTCGCCAATGCGATGAGCGAGCTGAAGTACCTCGGCGCCGGGACGATCGAGTTCCTCTACGAGAACGGCGAGTTCTATTTCATCGAAATGAACACGCGTATTCAGGTCGAGCATCCCGTAACGGAGATGATCACCGGGATTGATCTCGTCAACGAACAGATCAAGGTTGCGGCGGGCTCGCCGCTTTCGGTGTCGCAGAGCGATATCAAGGTCAATGGTCACGCCATCGAATGCCGCGTCAACGCCGAGCATCCCGCGACCTTCCGGCCCTCGCCGGGACTGGTGACCTATTTCCATCCGCCGGGTGGGCTGGGCGTGCGGGTCGATTCAGCCGTGTATCAGGGCTACCGCATCCCGCCGCATTACGATTCGCTTGTGGCCAAGCTCATCGTGCATGGCCGCACCCGCAACGAATGCCTGATGCGCCTCCGGCGCGCGCTCGACGAGTTCGTCGTCGATGGTATCGAAACCACGCTGCCGCTGTTCCGCACGCTGGTGCGCAATCAGGACATCCAGAACGGCCTGTACGACATCCATTGGCTTGAGAAATTCCTCAAGGATGGCGGCATGGGCGATTTGAGCTAGAAGCGCACAACGGGCTTGCTGCGGCGTCCTGCGGGACGCCGTTTTCATCGCTGCCGGAGCGGAAGTCGCATGTCCGACGCTGATTTTCCTGTCACACCGGAAATCCTGCTGCGTGCCTACGCTGCCGGCATCTTTCCGATGGCGGAAAGCGCTGATGATCCAACCCTGCACTGGATCGAGCCGAAACTCAGGGGCATCATTCCGCTCGACGGGTTTCATGTCTCGGGAAAGCTCGCGCGCCTTGTGAAGCTGGAGCGCTACCGGGTCGTCGCGGATCATGATTTTCCCGCCGTGATCGCCGCCTGCGCCGCGCCGCGCAAATCCGAGGGCGGCGATACCTGGATCAACGCTCATATCCGCCGGCTCTATGGCGCGCTCTTCGATCAAGGGTTTTGCCACACCATCGAGGTCTATGACGGTGATGCCCTCGTCGGTGGCCTTTATGGGATCGCGCTGGGTTCGGCATTTTTCGGCGAAAGCATGTTCCACCGCGAACGCGATTGCTCGAAGCTTGCGCTGGTGCATCTCGTCGCGCGCCTGAAGGCGGGCGGATTCACGCTGCTCGATACGCAGTTCGTGACCGATCATCTCAAGCAATTCGGCGCGATCGAGGTGCCACGGCGGCTCTATCGCAAACAGCTTGAGCTGGCGCTGGAACGAGAGGCCGAGTTCCACAGCTGGCCGGAAGATGCCCCGCCGGATGGCGCGGCGATCATCACGCTCGTCGAAGGGCCGATGCGCAGCGAGGAAGCCTAGGCTTCCCGCCTCACTCTTCCTTAACGGCTCGAATTGCCCGCTGGATCATAGGCGGCACCGCCACGACCACCACCACCCCCGCTCGTCGTCGGGAAGAAGCTCTGGCGCGGCTGAGCGCGCGGCGCAACAGCCCCCGGCGGCAAAGGCCCACCCGGTACGTTGCCCGCCGCCGTTGCATCCGGCAGGCGGAGTGGCGCGTTGGTCGCGGCATTGCCACGCTTGAGCGGCTCGACCGGCTTGGCGCCCTTCTTGGCATCCGCCGAGAGCGGCGCCGGGATATCGTCCTGATCGTCCTGCTCGGGCGGGGTCTTGATGATATCCTTGCCGCCTTTGCACTCTGTCAGCCAGACGTCATACACCGGATGCTCAATCGCATTCAGGCCGGGACTGGAAGCGAACATCCAGCCGTTGAACAGCTTCTTGAACTGATTGTCCGAGGCGACTTCCTCAACCTCGAGGAACACCGTGGTCTGCGGGTTCTCGTACTCGGGGCGCGAATAGCAGATGCGCGCGGTGAGCTGGAGCGAGCCGAACTGCACCGTTTCATCCACAGCCGCCTCAAAAGCGATGATGCGACCGGTGATCTTGTCGAGACCGGCGAAAACCGCCGTCGGGTTCTTGATCTTGTCGGCCAGCGCGGGACTCATGGCAAAGCCGGCGGTCAGAACGCCAGCGACCGCCAGTCGGGCCATGCCCGGAAAAATCGAGCGGGAAAAAATCGAAAGGCGCATGCTCAACCGTTCATCGAAGCGTCCTGCGACGCCATTTCCGCATCGCCGGACGAAATCACCGGGACGGATCGCACTAACACGCGAATCACGCCAAAAAAAGGGCCGGTGTTCCGGCCCCGATTGTCATCATAGGGACGCGTTCAACGCCCTGAAGGCTTACGGCGTCCAGGCCTGATAGTCGCCTTTGCCCGTTGCCTGCTGGCCGGCGAGAATCGAACCATCGGGGCGATAGGCATTGACCGAACCGGTCTGATTGCCCTCGTGCGCCAGTTCCCAATCGCGCGGGGTATAGGTTTCCTGCGGCGGCGCGACGTTGGTGCGGTGATGCATCCAGCCATGCCAGCCGGGTGGGATCATCGAAGCATCAGCCTCACCCTTGTAGATCACCCAGCGACGCTCATGGCCCAGCGTCGGATCGACGGCACCGCCACGTGAGCGATAATAGGTATTGCCGAACTGGTCAGCGCCAACGCGCTCGCCCTTGCGCCAGGTGAAGAAGCGGGTGCCCACGGTCTGCCCGTTCCACCAGGTAAAAATCTGCAGCAGGAACGCCTTCATCGCTGTCGCTTTCCTCAAAAACGGTCCGGGCGGGAGCGCCCGCGTTCCCGCACGCGATTCCGCGCGCGGGTGATTTCAGCGCTTCTCGCAAATTTGGAGGCCAAGGTCCAGCCCGACGAGCGGCCTTTACAGGCCGTCCACGCACCTCGCCGCCTGTTCTTTAGCATGAGGGGCGAACGGAGCTTCCGTTGCTCGGACGTCACATCGCGACTCAGCGCGTCCGCCTGAGTCGCAGGGCTCATTCCTACACGCGTGGATGAGTCCTCGCTTTGGTGCATCGCCCTCAAATTGCAATGCAAGCGTTTTCGACGCCGTCACCCCCCATATCTAGTGGCTGCGATGTGCCCGGTGGACAACGGGGATGAATGCAAAATGGCAAAGAAACCCCCTTGATTTTTCCTCATCGCAAGGCGCGGATAGCGCCGATAGGCAAAAAACCGAAGGACATCAGGGCATTGCAAAGAATCGCCACTTTGTCCCCAAGATTCACACTTTATTACCAGATATAGGGACAACCTTATCCGAGGCTAACTAGATGTTGACGAGGCTAAAACCTCTGGCCTAGCTTGGCCTTCTTGCGTGATCGGGGGAGCGCACCGCTGGGCTTGGCCTGTTGGGGTGCTTCGCAGAAGGCGGACACAGGTTTTTTGGTGGGTGCTGGCTGGCGCTACCGAGGTGCCAGAACAACCGCAACATCTTGTATCACGCGTTTCGGGGGCTTTTGGCGTTTTAAACAGTTTGCGGGGGCCGTGTGCAACGGCTCGATGAGGATTCGTCTTCCCTGATTTGGGGAAGACGCCGCTTTCGACATCATTTCGCGACGCGGGCTTCGCGCGCGATCAAAGGGGACAGACGATGAAATTCGAACGGCACTTCACTGCGGCGGGCAAGTCCCCCTACGAGGGTCTCGCTTTCCACACCACCAAGTCGGAGATCAAGAATCCCGACGGTTCGGTGGTGTTCCGCCTCGAAGCGCTCGAAGTCCCCGCGAGCTGGAGCCAGGTCGCGGCTGACGTTCTGGCCCAGAAGTATTTCCGCAAGGCCGGCGTTCCCGCGCGCCTCAAGAAGGTTGAGGAGAACGATGTTCCCTCGTTCCTGTGGCGTTCGACGCCAGATGAGGCTGCCCTTGCCACCCTGCCCGAGAAGGAGCGCTACGGCTCTGAGACCTCGATGAAGGAAGTCGCGCATCGTCTCGCCGGCTGCTGGACCTACTGGGGCTGGAAAGGCGGGTATTTCACCGCCGAGGCCGACGCCCAGACCTTCTATGACGAAATGTGCTACATGCTGACCACCCAGCGTTGCGCACCGAATTCGCCGCAGTGGTTCAACACCGGCTTGCATTGGGCTTACGGCATCGATGGGCCGGGTCAGGGCCACTATTATGTCGACCACAAGACCGGCAAGCTGACGCGCTCAAAGTCTTCCTACGAGCATCCGCAGCCGCATGCCTGCTTCATTCAGGGTGTGCAGGACGATCTCGTCAACGAAGGCGGCATCATGGACCTCTGGGTCCGCGAAGCGCGCCTGTTCAAATACGGCTCGGGCACCGGCTCGAACTTCTCTGCCCTGCGCGGTGAAGGCGAGCGCCTCTCAGGCGGTGGCCGCTCCTCGGGCCTCATGAGCTTCCTCAAGATCGGCGATCGCGCGGCGGGCGCCATCAAGTCCGGCGGCACCACGCGCCGCGCGGCGAAGATGGTCGTCGTCAACGCCGATCACCCGGATATCGAGGCCTATATCGACTGGAAGGTGAAGGAGGAGCAGAAGGTTGCCGCTCTCGTCACAGGCTCCAAGATCAACGCCAAGGCTCTCAAGGCGATCATGCGCGCCTGCCTCAACTGCGAGGGCTCGGGCGACGCTTGCTTCGATCCGGAGCAGAACCCGGTTCTCAAGCGCGAGATCAAGGCCGCGCGCAAGTTGATGGTGCCGGACAACTACATCAAGCGCGTCATCCAGTTCGCGAAGCAGGGCTACAAGGACCTCGATTTCCCGATCTACGACACCGATTGGGATTCGGAAGCCTATCTCACCGTCGCCGGCCAGAATTCCAATAACTCGGTCTCGCTGAACGATGAGTTCCTCCGCGCGGTTGAAGCCGATGGCAAGTGGAACCTTACGGCGCGCAAGGACGGCAAGGTCGTGAAAACCCTTGAGGCTCGCGACCTTTGGGAAAAGATCGGTTACGCCGCCTGGGCTTCCGCTGATCCGGGGCTACACTTCAACACCACGATGAACGATTGGCACACCTGCCCCGCGTCGGGCCGGATCAACGCGTCCAATCCGTGCTCGGAGTACATGTTCCTCGACGATACCGCTTGCAATCTCGCGTCGATGAACCTGCTGCAATACTATGATGCGGACGCCCGCGTTTTCGACATCAAAGCCTATGAGCACACCATCCGCCTCTGGACGCTGGTGCTCGAAATCTCGGTGCTGATGGCGCAGTTCCCGTCGAAGGAAATCGCCGAACTGTCTTACGAGTTCCGCACCCTCGGTCTCGGCTATGCCAATATCGGCGGGCTGCTGATGACTATGGGGCTCTCGTATGACTCGGATAAGGGCCGTGCGCTCTGCGGCGCGCTCACCGCGCTGATGACCGGCATTTCCTACAAGACCTCGGCGGAAATCGCGTCCGAAGTCGGTGCCTTCCCCGGCTACAAGAAGAACGCGAGCCACATGCTCCGCGTCATCCGCAACCACCGCCGTGCCGCGCTCGGCGAGACGCAGGGCTATGAAGGCCTCGCAGTCAACCCGGTCGCGCTCGACCATGCCAACTGCCCGATCCCCAACCTCGTCCAGCACGCTGTTGCCTCGTGGGATGCCGCGCTCACGCTCGGCACCGAGCATGGCTATCGCAATGCGCAGGTCTCGGTGATTGCCCCGACCGGCACCATCGGTCTCGTGATGGATTGCGACACCACTGGCATCGAGCCTGATTTCGCACTGGTGAAGTTCAAGAAGCTGGCCGGTGGCGGCTACTTCAAGATCATCAATCAGGCCGCCCTCCCGGCGCTCCGCACCCTCGGCTACACCGAGGCGCAGATCGGCGAGATGGAAGCCTATGCGGTCGGCCATGGCTCGATCCGTCAGGCGCCCGGCATCAACCACTCGACGCTGAAGACCAAGGGCTTCACCGACGAGATGCTCGAAAAGCTCGAGAAGGCACTGCCCTCGGCCTTTGACATCAAGTTCGCCTTCAACCGCTGGACCTTCGGTGACGAAGCCCTCAAGGCGCTCGGCGTCAGCGACGAACAACTCGCCGACATGAGCTTTGAACTCCTGCCCTTCCTCGGCTTCTCGAAGAAGGACATCGAGGCCGCGAACATCCATGTTTGCGGTGCGATGACGCTGGAGGGCGCCCCGCACCTCAAGCTCGAGCACTATTCGGTGTTCGATTGCGCGAACCCCTGCGGTCGCCTCGGCAAGCGCTATCTCTCGGTCGAGAGCCACATCCACATGATGGCGGCGGCACAGCCGTTCATCTCGGGGGCGATCTCCAAGACGATCAACATGCCGAATGAGGCGACCGTTGACGACTGCAAGAACGCTTATCTGCTGTCGTGGAAGCTCGCGCTTAAGGCCAACGCCCTCTACCGCGATGGCTCCAAGCTTTCGCAGCCGCTCAACTCGGCGCTGATCGAGGACGAGGCGGAAGAGGCTGACGAGGCCGTGGAAGCGCTGGTCGCGATGCCGAATGCGGCGCGCGTGGCGCAGATCTCGGAGAAGATCGTCGAGCGCGTCATCGAGCGCATCGAGAAGGTGCGCGAGCGCGAGAAGCTGCCGGGCCGCCGCAAGGGCTATACCCAGAAGGCGATCGTCGGCGGGCACAAGGTCTATCTGCGCACCGGCGAATACGAGGATGGCCGCCTCGGCGAAATCTTCATCGATATGCACAAGGAGGGCGCCGCCTTCCGTGCGATGATGAACAACTTCGCCATCGCGATCTCGCTCGGCCTGCAATACGGCGTGCCGCTGGAAGAATACGTCGATGCCTTCACCTTCACCCGCTTTGAACCGGCGGGCTTCGTGCAGGGCAACGACGCGATCAAATCGGCAACCTCGATCCTCGATTACGTGTTCCGCGAACTCGCGATCTCCTATGCCGGCCGTGACGATCTCGCCCATGTCACCATGGACGATCTCGGCGCGACCACGCTCGGGCGCGGCGACAATGCCGAGGGCCTGCCCTCCGGCGGCACGCCGCAGGCGCGGGTGGTATCGAAGGGTCTCGTGCGCGGCAAGGCGACCAACTTCCTCGGCGTGGTCGAGGGCGGCGGCAGCGCCGTCACCACCACCGCGACCAGCACGACCACGGTTTATGCCATGGCGGGTGCGACGGCGCTGAAGCAGGAGCAATCGGTCGCGGAAGCCATCGAAACGCTCGGCTTTGTCGCCCCGGCGGCGGCGGCTCCGGCGGCGCGCACCGACGATATCGCCACCAAGCGCTCCATCGCCAAGATGAAGGGCTATGTCGGCGAGGCCTGCCCAGAGTGCATGAACTTCACGCTCGTGCGCAACGGCACCTGCCTGAAGTGCGACACCTGCGGCTCGACGACGGGGTGCTCGTAACTACTGGTAATCCGTAGTCACCTGCGCTAAATTATGCAGGGGATGACGACAAGAATTAGCGAAACACGGCCTCCATCTTCAGGATGCTGTGTTTCGTGCCGTCTCTCGCATCGCGACAAGGGATCACCGGGCCGATCAGGGCGAGGAGCGGGATGACGACCACGCCAGCAAAGCCGCCGGAAGACAAGACCGAGGCGCATTCAGACAGCCAGTTGACCAACGCGCAGCTTGCGCGCCTCAAGCGTTACCCCAAGGTCGCGATCATCCGCCTTGCGCTCGGGCTGACGCAGGAAGAGTTTTCAACCCGCTACCGCATCCCCATCGGCACCTTGCGCGATTGGGAACAGGGCCGCGTGACGCCCGATGCCCCTGCCCGCGCCTATCTCGCCGTGATCGCGAAAGAGCCGCGCATGGTGGCGAGTGTTTTTGAGGAAGTGGCGTAATTTCTTATAATAAAAGGAAATAATATGGGTAATGAGCAAATTGCATTGCTATTCAAGGGGAATATCCATCCAATTGACATTCCGATTGAGCACACAATAAAAATACTACGGTCATATAACTCAATAATTCGACGCGCATCTGGGACACTTTATGGTTCACAAACAAAATTAGATATCCGCCTAGAGCACGTACAAAGCGGATCATTCGATTTATCTGGGATAATTTCGATTATTGGTGGGTTGCAACCAATTTTTCCAATGCTTCCTGCAATTAGTCTTGGAATTGAAAATATTCCAGAACTGATAAAGAAGTGGTTTGATTTACTCAAACATCTAAAAGGCTCACCTCCGGTTCAAGTCACTCAGTCAGGTGACGGAACGAACGTTCAAGTCACAAATAGAGATGGCCAAGTTACGGTCGTGCACGGAAATATCTATCAGTCATGTGTGATTGCTGATGTTGGTTCATTGGCTCAAGCTTTACAAGCTCCGATACAGGCAGGCGCCAAATCATTGAATCTAATGCGAGAAGGGAAGCCCATCGCAGAGTATTCTCCTGAAGATGTAAAATCCTTTTCTCCAATTAAAATAGTTGGCGAAGAAGTTGATACAGAAATTGATGCTATTTTGCTTGTCGTATCACCTATCCTTGAAGGCGAAGGCGTTTGGCGATTCAAATATGGATCTATGAATTTGGTAGCAAAAATCCAAGATGTTAAATACCTTGAGAAAGTTCTAAATGGAATTGTTTCATTTAAACACGGCGACCGAATCGTTGTTCGCTTAAGAACGCTTCAACGCCAACATGGGGCCAAGTTGATGACTACTCACTACGTAACTCAAGTGCTGGAACCTAAATAGACGAGACAGCATTGAATTTTATGCCTCGCTCATCTCTATGTCTTAATCCCCGCTCCCACTCCCCCTGCTATTCTCCCTGCGCCCGCGGGATCATGACCCTCGGGCAGGATGCGGGCCAAAACCCATCCGGCGCGGGGTTCTGCCCTTTCCGGCCTGGCACAACCGGCAACCGGCACCTCTCCTTTCGCGCGACGTCGGGCGGTTCCGGCGGACCCCGCGTTTTCCCCGCTCCCGCACCGGGCAGCGGCTTTTGGCGCAGGCCATCCTCCCCTGAACTTCCACAAACCGCGAAGCCGGCTTTGCTTTCAACGCCATGATATCGCTTGCCTAATCCGGCAGGCTGGGCCACCTTCTGCCTCTGCGCTCGCGCGCCGGGCCCCACGTCCCCCCTCGCGTCGAAAGCTTCCCCGGAAAGATATCTCAGGAGAGATTGACCATGACGTTGACACGAACCCTCGTTGTTGCGGCCCTGTGCACCCTCGGGGTCGCAAACGCCTCGGCGCAGGAGCCCACGCAGACGCAAAAGCAGGCGAAGGCCGTTTTCCAGATGAACAGCCTCGTGTTCGCCCTCTCGAAGCTCTGCGGTCTCACAGTCGAACCGAACATCGCCGAGGCAGCAACCGCCAACAGCCGCATTCTCGCCCCCGCCGCAGGGATGAACGACCAGCAGGCCGCCACCGCAGCGGATGAGGTGATGACGGAGCTGGCCAAGGACAAGAAAAAGAACTGCAACATGAACCAGAGCGAGTTCAATGTTGGCTTCGATGAGCTGAATTCGATGCTCTCCCAAACCGCAAAGGGGCTGAATGTCGCGCTCAAACCCTTCCCCCGGCATCCCGACAGCGAACTGATCGCCGCCAGCACGACCGATATCGAGAAAACGGTCGAGATCGCCAAGGCGCATGGCGAGGTGACCTTCGGCAAGGATTCGAGCGGCGATCCGCAGATCAAGGTCAAGTCCAAGACCGGGAACTGGGTGATCTCGTATTACAGCTGCACTAAGGGCGAGGACTGCAAGACGATGCAGTTCTATTATGGCATCTCGACCAAGAACAAGGTCAGCGCCGCCAAGATCAACGAGTGGAACCGCACCAAGCGCTGGGCCAAGGCCTATCTCGACAAGGATGGCGACCCCAACATCAGCTTCGATGTTCTTTCGCGTTACGGTGTCTCGCGCGCCATGCTGAATGCCTCGATGGCACTCTGGGTCGACATCATCGACGACTTCAAGACCACGATGACCAAGGACTAAGCAGACCCAGTTCCGGGCGCCCTTCCCGCGCGCGTTTCGCGCGCGGGCCTTTCATGTGCGGACTTATTCACGCGTTTCCGCGCAACACCGGTACCCTCCCCGGCGAAAAGCGCTATGCTCACGGCATGATTATCGCGAGCTTCAACGTCAATTCCGTCCGCCAGCGTCTTGAGCATCTCAGCCGCTGGCTTGTCGCCCGATCGCCGGATATCGTCTGCCTGCAGGAGCTGAAGTGCCTCGACGAAGCGTTTCCGCGCGCAGAAATCGAGGCGCTGGGCTACAACGTCGCCACGCACGGCCAGAAGACCTTCAATGGTGTCGCCATCCTCTCCAAACACCCGATGGAGATCGAGCAGTGCGGTCTTCCCGGCTTCGAGGATGAGCAGGCGCGCTATATCGAGGCGGTTGTCTCCCTTCCGGGCAAGGACAACCAGCAAGGCGAGGCGATCCGCGTCTGCGGGGTATATTTCCCCAACGGAAACCCGGCGCCGGGGCCGAAATATGATTACAAGATGGCGTTCATGGCAGCGCTCACCGAGCATGCCAAAGAGCTTCTCACCTATGAGGAAAAGCTCGTGATCGCCGGGGATTACAACATCATCCCCGAGGCGCGCGACGCAAAATTCCCCGAGGCCTGGACGCAGGATGCACTCGCCTTGCCAGAAAGTCGCGCGGCGCTCGGCCGTCTCGTGAATCTCGGCTTCACCGATGCGCTGCGCGCCACCACCGATTCCGCCGGGCTCTACACCTTCTGGGATTATCAGGCCGGCGCATGGCAGCGGAACAACGGCATCCGCATCGACCATCTGCTGCTGAGCCCACGCGCGGCGGATAGACTCATCGAGGTCGGGATCGACAAGGACATGCGGGCCGAGGAAAAGCCCTCGGACCATGTCCCGATCTGGTGCCGGCTGGGGTGATCAGCCGGCCTGCACTGATCAACGGATACGGAAATTTCCACCGCCAGGCGATGTGAAGCCCGGCATCCGCCCGATTGGCGGCTTGGTACCGGGCGGGCGCGGGAAGCCACCACCGGGAAAGCGCGGTCCTATCTGGAAGCCCGGAAGCAATATCCCTCCGCGCGGCGGCAGATACACCGGCTCGTCGACATCGTATTCCTCAACCACCTCGCCCCGCGGACGCTTGCGCGGCGGCTTGCCCTTGGGGGGCTTGGCCTTGGGCGGCGTGACTTTCGGCGGCCTTGCGCGCGGCGGTGTCGCGGCTGGGCCCGCCCCCGGTGTTCCGGCGATTTGCGGCGTACAGCGATCGACGACGCAGAAATCACCCGTGCACTGACCGGAATAGGTCGGCACGTTCCGGCTCAAATTCTGCGGCAGGGTCACACCGCGCGCATCGACGTAAAGGTAGGTGCAGGCATTGGTGAGGTCCATGCAGCGACCGGTGCGGGTGCAGACCTGCGCTGCGCCCTCGTGCAGCGAGACATATGTGCGCCCGTTGCGGATCGTCACCTCAACGGTCGTGCCGCGCAGACCGATGGTCGCGACGGGTGTCTTGATCTGGTAGCTGCCCTTGGGACCATTGCCGGAGACAAAGCGCATCGTTCCAGTCGCGAGGTCCATCGCCGAGTCCGGCTTGCCGGAGAACACCGCCGCATCGAGCTTGATCGAGGCATTCGGGCCGAGGCGAAGGTCGGTCTCATCCTTGAAGCGCAAATGCGCCTGCGCCTTGTCGGCCGTGCGGATGCTCTCGTCGCGGTGTACGGGGTCAGGTACGGCCAGCGCGCGGATCTGGCTGCCGATGGCACCTGTGACCGCGTTATCGATCTTCTCGGCCTTGCCGATCGGGTCATCGGCCAGAGCCGCCGAGGAGAACCCCAGCACGCCGACAAGGCAGATGACATGACGCGATGCGACGGAAAACATCTGTCGCCCTTGAGCGGCAACAGAACGGCTCCGAGGTTTGGCGCTCTTCAGGGCCGTGGTAATCTTCAGCGACATGGCGTTGGCTCTCCGCTCCATGCCTTCATGTCTACCCGCGTGAGAGATCGATAGCTGTGTGTCAACACACAGGATCGCCTGCCGTGACAGGTCGTGGTTTGCTGAAATGCCGACATGCCAAAAATCCCGCCAAACACCAATGGCGGGAATGATGTCGGATTTTGACAGTAAAAGCTACCGGATACCGCGCGCGCGCTTCTTGAGAATCGCTTCAGAGAGCTTGCGCTCGTCTTCGGTCGCGAGTTGGCGTGCCTTGTCGCCGAGTTCAAGCACCCAGAGATCACGCTTGGGGTCGGCCTGCTGCTCGGCGAGCTGCATCATCATCAGCCCACGCGGGGCCTGACGCGGAACCCCCTCACCGTTGAACAACATCTGTCCAAGGCGGGCGAGCGCGTAGCAATGGCCCTGCTCCGCTGCGAGGTTGAACCAGCGCGCCGCCTGCTGCGGGTCTTTGTCGCCGACGACGCCATCCGCCAGCATCCGCCCGAGCTGATACTGGGCATCGGCATCGTTGTAATAAGAGGCGGCGTAGTGGAACATTTCCGCCGCGCGGGCCGGGTCCCGCCGGACGCGGGTATTCGGGATACCCGCGAGGTGATAGGTGCCGAGCGCCACGAAAGCCTGCGCGACCATGCGCGCCTGCGGCGATTCAGGGCTCTCGTCAGCGCGCAAATTCACGATCTGCGAGAAATTCTGGTAGGCCTTGTAATCATCGCGATGGACGCCGCTGCCATCCTGATACATGCGGCCGAGCTTCCACTGCGCGGCGACATTGCCTTCGCGGGCTGCAAAGGTCAGCGGTTCGACAGCCGAGCCGGGATCACCGCTGGAAAGCGCCCGAAGGCCTGCCTTCAGCGATTCACCAACCGATTTGAACATGCCCTTCTCAACCGGCGCGGGCGGGGATTCCTTGACGTCAAAGGCATGGACGTCAAACACCTGAACCAAGCCAACCGGCATCGCCAGCGCGAAGACCATCGCCAGACGGACGAGCGACGCTCGCAACGGCGGGAGCCTCAAGAATGCGGCGGAGAAGGGCGCGACGCCCGCGCGGTCAAAGGTCAGCGGTTCAGCGATCATCATGATCTTGCATCTCGGCTTCGCCCTGCGAACGCCCGTTTGACCCCATCAGGGCCGATCCCATAAGAGATCTGGCGAAGGCAGAAGCGTGAATTTCCAGCGCGTCCGGCACGAAGCCGGTTCCATGCGCCTTACAGCTCCGAATTGGCGCGGCAACTGGGGCATCGATAAGGCAAGTTTGTGCCGGGCTCGTGGTCTTTGCATCCTGCGGAAAAGAAGCGCGTTGCGTGGCAAACCCGCCACAGGCACGCGCCAGAAGGCCCGGCATGGCGCCTTCAACATTCCAGAACTGATCCGCGCCGCGATGACCCATGACCTAGCGTAATGACCCTACAAAGACCGCCCTACCGGTTGCCCGGATGTTACGCGAAAGCCACGACCGGACGACTCATCTGCCACAGCGGTCTCCCCGCCGGATCAGCAAACGGCTATCCGATTACGAAAGGGTTGACGGCACGCCGCCCACCCGACTTTCCCGAAATGCCAGCCCATAAAGGGCGTTAGCGAGGCAACCTTACGCGCCTGTTTGTGGCGCAAAAGGGGCATGGAGCAGCCCGACGGCGGCCCCGGATGCGAACTACTTTAGATGTTGCGAAACTGTCACAAAATCAGGGTGAGGCGACGAGCGCCGGACCGCAGCGTGATATCTATCATTAGCCCTTGCGGCAGGATGGCCAGGAGTTGATTGACCCGAAGCCCGGCAACATTGAGCAATCCCGCAACCCAATGGTTACACACAGTGAGGATTGAAAAGGCGCCATGGGCACGGAAGAAGCGGCTCGGCCCATAAAGACCCGAACCCAGATCTTGCACCTGCCCGGTTTGATCGAGCGCGATAGCGCCTTCAAGCTCTGCCGCCAGCCTCTCAAATCCCGCATCGCTGATGGGAACACTTCGGAGGTCTGAGAAGGGAAATGCCTTCTCTGGCGGAACCGAAAAGCCGACTATATGCAAGACAGATGCATTGCCGGGCAAGAACAGTGCGCCAAGCGCATGAGGAAGAGTGCGGAGTTCAAGCCGCGCCACATTGCGATAGAAATCCTCGGCACCCCAGCCAATCTCCAGCCATTCAAATCCGCCAAACCGCGCAGCGAGCTGAATGAGTCCCTGATGCCCCTTGCGGCTCGCAATCTCCGTCAGCGTCGCCCGCGAAAGAATAACGCCACTATGATAGCCATGCGAGACTACGATCACCGGACGTGCCGGATCAAACGAGGCTCCTGCCATCAGCTGGGGATCGCCGGGCCGCTCGCCAAACCACAAACCGAAGAACGCCAGCAGGAATGCGCCACTCAGCCAAAGCCTAAGGCGGCGCATCCCCTCACCCCAGCCGCTTCAGCGCTTCATCAATGCGGGCGATGCGCCCTTCGGCCTCCGCGACGCGCTCGCGGTTCTCGTCGATCACCTCTTCCGGCGCGCGGGCCATGAAATCGGGATTGTTGAGCTTGCGCATCGTGCCGTCGATGTCCTTGGCGAGCTTGTCGCGCTCGGTCGAGAGGCGCTTCTTCTCGGCGGCAAAGTCGATGATGCCCGCGAGCGGAATGCAGGCGACCACGCCGCGCACGACGATCTGAACGCTCTGCGCCGGGGCCGTCGCGGCGAACTGAAGCTCGGAGACGCGTGCGAGGCGACGCAGCACGTCCGCTGAGGCTTCCGCACGCGTCGTGCCTGCCGCATCGAGCCCGACGAAAACGAGGGGCGCGGTGGTCGCCACCGGCACATTCATCTCGGCACGGGCCGAGCGAATCTCGGTGATCAGATCGACGAGGAAGCCGATTTCGGACTCCGCAGCCGCGCCATCAAGCCCCACCGGGGTCGGCCATGCCTCGACACAGAGCAGGCCCGCGTTCGGCTTGCCTGCTTGTTCCGCGTAAGCAGAAAACAGCTCTTCGGTGATGTAGGGCATGAAGGGGTGCAGCATGGCCACGATGCGGTCGAGCAGGAAGGCGGTCGTTGCCTGCGTCTCGGCACGGGCCGCGTGGCCCTCGGTTTGCAACGCCGGCTTGGCCAGCTCCACGTACCAATCGCAGAAAGTATTCCACGTAAAGCGATAGGCGGCGAGCGCCGCATCGTTGAAGCGGTAGGCGGCAAGGCCCGCCTCGATCTCGGCTAGGGCCTTATCGGCCTCGGAAATCGCCCAGATGTTGAGCGGCTCCTTGACCGCCTTGGGGTCGAATCCTGCAACGCGGCGGCACTCGTTCATCTCCGCAAAGCGCGAGGCGTTCCAGAGCTTGGTGCAGAAGTTGCGGTAGCCCTCGGCAGTCTTGACGCCGAGCTTGGGGTCACGCCCCTGCGCGGCAAGGGAAGCCAGCGTGAAGCGGAGGGCATCGGCGCCGAGCGCATCGATCACGGTCAGCGGGTCGATGACGTTGCCGAGCGTCTTCGACATCTTCCGGCCCTTCTCGTCGCGCACGAGGCCGTGGAGATACACCGTCTTGAACGGGGCCTGCCGGTCAGCCGGCAGCGCGGTCTGCGTCGCGGCGGAGGCCATCATCATCCGCGCCACCCAGAAGAACAGGATGTCGAAGCCGGTGACGAGCACGGAGGTGGGGTAATACTTCGCAAGTTCCGGCGTCTTTTCAGGCCAGCCCAGCGTCGAGAACGGCCAGAGCGCGGAAGAGAACCACGTATCGAGGACGTCGGTGTCGCGCCAAATCGGAACGATCTGTTCGCTGACAGGCGAAATACTCTGTGCATCGAACATCGTCTTAGCCTTTTCACGACTTGCGACAATTTCGATCTCACGCCCACCATAGTAGGCAGACATTTTGTGCAGGGCTTCGCTTTCACTCTTTGCTACGAAAATCTCGCGATCCTCGTTTGCGAGACCGAGCCGGTAGCTATCGGCCCCAAACTTCTTTGGCCCATACCACGCCGGAATCTGGTGGCCCCACCAGAGTTGGCGCGAGATGCACCACGGCTCGATGTTCTCCATCCAGCGGAAGAAATCCGCTTCACGGTTGGCGGGCAAAATCTTGGTCTGCCCCGAACGCACCCATTCCATCGCCTTTTCGGCGAGCGGCTTTACGTTGACATACCATTGCTCGGTGAGCCACGGCTCGATCGGCACGCCGGAGCGGTCGCCATGCGGCACCTGCTGGCTGTGCGGCTCGATCTTCTGCACGCGCCCTTCGGATTCCATGAACGCGACAACGCGCTTGCGCGCCTCAAAGCGCGGCTGCCCCGCCAGTGCCTTGATCTCCGCAGGCACGCTCGCAAAGGCCGCATCCGACAGATCGATCTTACCTTCGCGGTCGAGCATATTGACCATCGGCAGGGCGTGACGCTTGCCGAGATCGAAGTCATTGAAATCATGCGCTGGCGTGATCTTCACCGCGCCGGTGCCCTTCTCGGGGTCGGCGTAGTCATCGGCGACAATCGGGATCAACCGCCCGACAAGCGGCAGCACGGCGTTGCGGCCGATGAAGTGCTTGAGCTTCTCGTTCTCGGGGTGGATCGCCACCGCGGTATCGCCCAGCATCGTCTCCGGACGCGTGGTCGCCACGGTGACGTAAGTTGCGGGGTTCTCGGGGTCGTAAGCCTCGCCCTCGATGGGATAATCGAAATAATAGAGGTGGCCGCCGGGCTCGCGGTCGATCACCTTGCCGAGAGCTGCGGCATCGAACGGCTTGATGTTGCCCTCTTTATCCACCTCGCCGCGCTTCCACGCGAAAGCGCCCTTCACTTCGCGCTGCTCGACCTCAAGGTCCGAGATCGCGGTGAGGAGCTTGGGGTCCCAGTTCACAAGACGCTTGTCCTTGTAGAGCAGGCCCTGCTTGTCGAGCGCCATGAAGAAGGCGACAACCGCCTGCTGCATCTGGCCTTTTTCGCCCTCTTCGCGGCTGCCCATGGTGAAGCGCTCACGGCTCCAGTCACAGGAGGCGCCGAGGCGTTTCAGCTGGTTGACGATGGTGCCGCCGCTTTCGGCCTTCCAGGTCCAGACTTCATCGAGAAACTTCTCGCGGCCCATGGTGCGTCGGTCCGGCTTGCCCTCGGCGGCGAGCTTGCGCTCCACCACCATCTGGGTCGCGATGCCGGCATGGTCGGTGCCAGGCTGCCAGAGCACATCCTTGCCCTTCATGCGCCAATAGCGGCACAAAATGTCCTGCAAGGTGTTGTTAAGCGCATGGCCCATGTGCAGCGAGCCGGTGACATTCGGCGGCGGAATGACAATCGTAAGGGGTTCCGCGTTTTCACGTCCCTTCGCACCGGCCCTGAAAGCGCCGGAACGCGCCCAGGCTTCATTTACGCGGGCTTCGATGGATTGCGGGTCGAAGGTCTTTTCCATGATGACAACACCGGCTGGCCCAACAGGGCCGGAAAACGAAAAAGGGCGCCAGACAGGCGCCCTGGTCGGGATTTCGTGTAAAGCGGCCTCGCGCCGCGTCAAGCCGGGAATTGGGCTTGAGCTGTTAGCCGCCGCTTGGAGACGCTATTCCCGCTCGCAAATTCTTCACACGAACCGGGAACCATTTCGCTCGAATTTGCTCACCCGCCGCGTGCGACGCGCTCGATCTCGGTCTTGACGAGCTTCTCGACGATGGCCGGGAGGTTGTCATCAATCCAGCCTCGCAGCATCGGACGAACCAACTCGACCACCACATCTTCCAGCGACCGACCGACCGCAGGCATCGCGGTGTGGCGCGAGAGCGTGGCAAAGGCTTGGCTCACCAGACTGCCGGCATTATCCGAGATGATGCGATCCTCAAGCGCCGCCACGGTCTGAACTGGCGCTGGCGCAGGGGCCGCAGCGACAGGCGGTGGCATCACAACCGGTGCCGGCTCGAAGGTCATTTCCGGGAGGTCTTCCTCCATTTCGACCATGACTTCTGCCGGGGCGCTCTGGACGGTCGCGACACTGGCGAGATCGAGAACGTCCTCGTCCTCCTCGACGACATCGACAGGCTCGGGCACGGCGACCTTTGGCTCCGGCTTGGGCGCCTTCTTTTCGTCCTTCTTGGTGCCGAGCGTATCGTCCGCAATGATCTTGCGGATGGAGGCCAGAATCTCCTCCATTGACGGCTCGTTGTCGTCCTTTGTGTCCGGCGCCGCAGCGGATTTCGAGGACATGCTTTCGGCTCCATCAGTTACGGCGAAACCACGCCGGGCGGGACGGAACATTCGTCCCCTGCCAAAACTTCACGCGCGAGCATAGAATCACCCGCAACTTGCGCCAAGTATGGCAGCGCTCAAGGCGGGATCAAGTGATCCCGCGCGGTTAGGTTACGGAACGGTGGGGACAAACGTGGAAAGCACAGTCCCTGTGCTTGAAGGCGATGGCTTATTCGCCGCTCGGCGTCCGAAGACCCAGCCAGCTATCCTTGACCTGTTCGTAATGAACCTTCGGGTCATAGGTTGCGACACGTAGTCCGAGAGTCCGCGCCGAGAGCTGGCCGATGGAGGCGAGAACCGAATAGGAGGCGACCACACGATCCCGCTGCGCAGAGACCTGCGAGACGCGGGCATTGAGCAGCGCTTGCTGAGCGTTCAGCACATCAAGCGTCGTGCGTTGGCCGACGCGGGCCTCTTCCTTCACGCCGTTCAGCGCGATTTCCGCCGAGGAAACCTGCGCCGCAGCGCCTTCGATCTGGAAGCCGGTCGCCTCGAGAAGCGCCCAAGAAGCAATCACGGCCTGAACCACACGATCACGCGCCGAATCGACCTGAAGCCGCTTCTCGCCCAGCGTCTCCTTGGCGCCGCGCGTACGCGAGAAAGCCGAGCCACCGTCATAAAGCGGAATCGAGACCTGCCCGACGACAGTACCAGTCAGGCGCGTATCGTTACGGATTGTCGTATCGAACCGGCGGGTCGCACTCGCACTGAGCGAGACCGTCGGGTAAAGCTCACCCTCGACCACCCTCACCTGCAGGAGCTGGGAGTCGACGCCATGTAACGCGGCGGCAATGGCCGGATGGTCCTGAAGGCCGCGCTGTACAGCATCGCCCTGCGACTTCGGCAAGCGCTTCGGCGACAGCGGCTGTACCGGGCTCAACTTCTTGGGTTCGACGCCGATGCGCTGCTTGAACGTCGCAATCGAGGCGCGCAGATTGGACTGCGCCAGCGCCACGTCGGATTTCGCACCGGCCAGCGCGGCTTGAGCCTGCGCCACGTCCGTGCGGGTCACTTCACCGACATTGAAGCGATCCTGCGTCTGGCGAACCTGCTCGTTGAGCACGGTGACGTTATTCTGCCGCAGATTGAAAATCGCGGTATCGCGGACAACGTTCATGTAGGCGGTAACGCCATCGAGCAGCGTGTTCTGCTCAGTGTTGCGCAGCGTCTCGCGCGCGCCGGCAACGTTCGATTCGGCCTGCCGAATGCCGTTTTCAGTCCTGCCACCATTGTACAGCGTTTGGTTCACCGTGACGCCAGCACCACTTGGATACAGACCACCATTCGTGTTCGCCAGCTTGCCCGGCTGCCGCGTGTCGAACCATGTCCGGCCGAAATCCGTTGTCGCGGTCACTTTAGGGCGACCGGCCGATTTCGCGGTCGGCACCGTTTCATCGACACCACGCGTATTGGCGCGGGCAGCGTTCAGATCCGGGTTGAGCATATAGGCGTTCGACAGTGCGGTCGTCAGATCCTGCGCAACCGCACCCGACGCCAGCAACGAGCCCCCAGAGAGAAGGGCAACGACCAAAGCAGACCGGAACGCAGGAAGATTGAACCGTGGCACGGCAAAACACCTAAATTCGTCAAGGGCATCGTCAGCGCGTGGAAACCCGGCATAAACCCCGGGCCGCCATCGACCATGTCCCGCACGCAAAATGGCGCAGGAAAACCGCACCGACATTCGGGATCACGACGCTGTTTTTAGCATCGGGGATCGGCTTGTAAACCTTTGCTTAGGGAATATCCTTAACGGCGCCGGTGGAAAACTCGGACTGAGACGAAAAGGTTACACCTCTGACGAATGAGGCAAATTCGTCACCGGCCGGACACGACGCGCTTAGAAAACGAAGCCGGCTTCCTTGGCAAAGCCCGGCAACACGGGAGCCTGTGCGTCGAAGGCGCGGCGCGGACTGACGTTGCCGTTCGCCTTGACGTAAACCAGCGCACGCGCCGAGCGGCCATCCGAAAACAGCACGCCGAGACGGCCATTTTCTTTCAGCAGCGGGAAAAAGCCCTTCGGCTCGCATTCGGTCGCGCCGTTGATGAGGATGATATCGAAGCCCTCGCCCGGCAGGTTCGCGCCGGCATTCGCCGAAAGGCCTGGCTGAGCGGCTGCCATAGTCACCTTGGCGCCAGCGGCAACCAGCGCGGCGCGAGCGCCCTCGGTCAGGCCGGCATCGGCTTCAACTGCTGTCGTATCGAGCCCGATCGCAGCGAGAATAGCGGCCGAATAGCCAAGACCACCAGCGACGTCGAGCGCGCGCTCGCCAGCAACCGGCTGGAGCGCCTGAATGAGGCGGGCGAGAATCAGCGGCGGCAGCATGGCGCGGCGGGCATTACCCTCGCCGACGGACAGAACACGGTCGGCATAGGCAATCGCCTTGTCGCCCGGCGCCACGAAAGCATCACGCGGCACGACATCAAAAGCAGCAAGAACCTCGCGATCCGTCACATCAAAGGTGCGGATCTGGTTATCGACCATCACGCGGCGGGCGGTGGACATATCGACCATTTTAGGCTCCCGGAAAAATTGGACCGGCGAAAAGAGGGTGTTTCAGACAAGCACTCGACTTCTACGGCTTTTGCGCGAGTGCACGCGGGAATGCAAGAGGCTCGCGCAGTCACGCGGGCATCAGATAGTCGAGCCAGTGGCATGCGAAACAGACCGGGGACTTGGGGTGAGATGCCCGACAGCACTTGTCCACGCGGGAAAATTGGAGGCCTCGGAGGGAATCGAACCCCCGTACAAGGATTTGCAGTCCTCTGCGTCACCACTCCGCCACGAGGCCTCGCGTCGGGAGTTGGCGTATAACCCGCCCTTGCCGCCGGGAGCAAGCCAGCTTTTGCGTCCCGGTGTGCGATTTTTTCCGAATGGCAAATTTTGTTGTCTCCGGCCCGTACATCTTTTTTTAACAGGGGGGCCGATAAACCGTTTGCATTCGGGCCGGAGTTTGCTAAACGCCGGTCCTCATTCCTCGATAGCTCAGTTGGTAGAGCGTTCGACTGTTAATCGAATGGTCGCTGGTTCGAGTCCAGCTCGAGGAGCCATTTTTCTTTTCCATCACAATGATTTACCGACCTGCCCAGGTCAGGATTGTTGAGATTTCAGCAAATCCGCGCTTTTTCGCGTGTTCCAGCGGTGTGATGCCGTCCTTGTCCGCGATGCGCGTGTTGGCGCCGGCATGGACGAGGGCATCGACGATTTCGATGTAGGTCGGGCCGCCATCCCCTAGAATCACCGCTTCAAGCAGTGCCGTCCAGCCCAAACGATTGACGTGATTGATGTCGATTTGGGTCTTCAGAAGCAGGTAAACTGCCTCGATATGCCCATGATGGCAGGCGGGAATGAGCCCGGTGCCACCATAGCGGTTTGTTGCGGCAAGGTCCGCACCATGGGCCAGCGTCATTTTCAGGATCTCGATCCGCCCTTCAGCTGCAGCATAGAGGTAAGGCGAATCGGAAATCGAATCCTTTGCGTTCACGTCAGCGCCCGCCTCGATCAGGATTCGCGCTGCTTCGATGTGATTGCCGTGCGTGGCCAGCAGGAGCGCGGTGCGCCCGGCCGAATCGCGCGATTCGAGCGATGTGCCGATTCCGATGAGACGCGCCACGGCATCGGCATCGCCATAGGCGGCAGCGTGACGCAGCGACGCGGCGTTATCCTGCGCCGAGACCGGCGCGCCCATCGCCAAACCGGCGAGAAGCACGCGGCGGGAAAGTTTATGTCGCGGCATCATGGCCTCCCTGTCCGCAGAGAAGCGCAAACAGCATGGTTTGGCGAGAGGTCAGGGTGCAAAGTGCCTTGTCGATACCGCAATAGACTTGCCGATCCGGCTCGTCGCGATATGTCCTGCCGATGACGAACCTGGCCGCTCCTGCATTTCCCGCCCCTGCTCCCCGTCGCGCGTTACTCTGGTTCCGTTCAGACCTGCGGCTGGAGGATAACCCCGCTCTGGCGGCTGCGGCGGGAGCGGAAGAGGCCATCACGGTTTTTGTCGACGAGACCAACGCCGGGCTTCGCCCGCGCGGCGGTGCAAGTCGCTGGTGGCTGCACTTTTCGCTGCAAGCGCTGAGCGATGCGGTTTCCGCGCGAGGCGGAAAACTGGTCATTCTCAAAGGCGATTCGTTGGTGCTGATCCCGGCGCTTGCCGCGCGCTATGGCTGCGATCTCGTGGCATGGAACCGCCGTTACGGCAAAGTGGAGCGAGAAACGGATGCCGCGATCAAGGCCGACCTGAAAGCGAGCGGCATTCGCGCCGAGAGCTTCAATGGCAACCTTCTTTATGAGCCGATGGAGGTGCGTTCGCAGGCTGGCGGCCCATTGCGGGTGTTTACGCCGTTCTGGAAGGCTTGCCGCGCCCTGCGCGAACCGCCAACGCCCCTGCCCGCGCCGGAACGGATGCCGATGCCCGGAAGCGTCCCGGAAAGCCTTGGCATCCCGCAAGCCCTTGGCTTGACTGATCTCGCCCTGCTGCCGACCAAGCCGGATTGGGCCGGCGGTCTGCGCGCGACATGGCAACCGGGCGCGGCCGGTGCGGTCAGGCGCGTCTCGGAATTTCTCGATGGTCCGATGGAGGGCTACGCCGAGAATCGTGATCGGCCCGATTTCCAGTCGACCTCGATGCTCGCGCCACACCTCGCGTTCGGCGAGATTTCGCCACGTCAGATCTGGCACGCAACCGAGGCGGCGTTTCTGGCGGGTGAAACCACCTCCAACCGCAGGGATGTCGATAAATTTTTTGCCGAAATTGGCTGGCGGGAATTCGCCTACCATCTGCTGTTCCATTATCCCGATCTTGCGACGGCCAATTACCAGTCGCGATTCGATGCATTCCCCTGGGAGCGGAACGACGCCGCCTTGCTCGCGTGGCAGCAGGGGCAGACGGGGTACCCCATCGTCGACGCCGGGATGCGCGAACTCTGGCAAACTGGCTTCATGCACAACCGCGTCCGGATGATCGTCGCCTCGTTCCTGATCAAGCATCTGATGATCGACTGGCGCGCTGGCGAAGCCTGGTTCTGGGATACGCTCTGCGATGCCGACCCGGCGAACAACGCGGCAAGCTGGCAATGGGTTGCGGGCGCCGGTGCTGATGCCGCGCCCTATTTCCGGATTTTCAACCCGTTCACGCAAGGAGAGAAATTCGACCCCAAGGGCGCATATATCCGCCGCTATGTGCCGGAGCTTGCCGGCCTCGGCGATGATCTGATCCACCGCCCGTGGGAGGCACCGCCGCAGGTGCTGGCGCGCGCCGGCATCACGCTAGGGACGACTTACCCGAAGCCGCTCGTTGATCATGGCTTTGCGCGCGAGAGGGCGCTGGCAGCATTCAAAAGCCTCTCGGGAGACTGACTTTATTTGCGCAGCTTGAAAATCAGTGGCGCGGCTTGCGCTCTAACTTTTCGAGCAGGCGCAGCGGCGCATTGGCCCAGCGACCAAATGGGCCCGTCAGGCGCAGCGGCGCGTCGAGCACAGCAAAGCACAGGCATTCCTCGTCCGAATCCGCAACCGGCACGTGATCGAGATGCTCATCGGCGACAGCAATATCGCCACGCACGAAATGCCCGGAGGCATCCGAAAAGCCGCCACGCAGCACCAGAGTCACCTCGAAGCCTTCGTGCGAGTGCTGTGGCATCTTCCTGCCCGGACGGATCTTGTAGAACATCGCTGATGCGTCATCCGTCACCGGCAAGCGGCATTCCTGAACGCCCGGCAGGATGGTGCGAAACGCGAGATCATCAACGGACTTGCCAAGGTAATGGCGCAAGGCTCTGGGTTCCGCCGAGGACGTCTTCGCGCGGACAAACGGCGCAGTCGTCGCGGAAAAAATGGCGTCGAGGCGCGCATCGCGATGGCTGATCGCCGCCGGGCGGGCTTCCACGACCTTCCGGCCGAGTGATTCTTCCAGCGTCTGAACGAAGGCACGGTTGGCAGGCGAAAGCTCTAGATGAGCCCCGATCAGAGCATGCAGCGCCGGGGGTAACGTGCCGGTCGCATACCCTGCGAGCACCAACGCCAGCGAAGATGGATCGGATTCATGCACGACCATTGCCTGCTCATCGCTCCAAATGACTTGTTCAAATTCACCCGATCAAACGACCGGTTTATCAGCTGCCTCAATTTTACGCGCGATCCCGTTAAGCGGATCACCTAAAATTTCACCACGATGAGATAAACAAATGTGGGATCTAAAATGATCAGGAAAGCACGCGATTTGCCGCACCACTGTGATATTTCAGCGCAGCCGTTCTCTTTTTGCCATGCTTTTGACGGCAATAGTCCGGATCGCACGCGGAACGATGCGCAGGCCGCCAAACTTCTGCCGCACGCCCTTCCCGTCGAAGCCAATCCCGTTATAGTCGCTGACCTGATGATTGCATGAGCACAAGGAAGCCTTGCCGTGGAGACTGCCGACGTCCTGCCCGCCTTTCCCGCCACGGAATTGCTGTTCCGGGACGATGCCTATCGTACCACCGCCGAGGGAAAGGTTATCGGCATCCATAACGGCATGCTGGTGCTCGATCAGACGCTGTTCTACCCCTCCTCCGGCGGTCAGCCCTCCGACGCGGGCACATTGGCCCGCGCCGATGGCGTGCGCTTTGCCATTGGTGAGATGAAATATCTCGACCCTGCCAAGACAATCGTGGGCATCGCCCTGCCTCCGGATGCGGATGGGGCCTGGCTCGGCGCGGGCGTGTCGATGACGCTCGACATGGATCGCCGGCTCAAGCTGATGCGGATGCACTCCGCACTTCATCTCCTCTCGGTCGCCCTGCCCTATGCCGTGACCGGCGGCTCCGTCGGAACCGAAGACGGGCGGCTCGATTTTGATATCCCTGACGCGGGGTTGTCGAAGGAGGAAATCACTGCGAATCTCAACGCGATGATCGAGAAAAACGCCGAGATCACCGATCGTTGGATCACCGATGCGGAACTCGATGCCAACCCCGGCCTTGTCAAAACCATGAAGGTACAGCCGCCACGCGGTGCGGGCCGGGTGCGGCTCGTGGAGATTGCGGGCATCGACCTTCAGCCCTGCGGCGGCACGCATGTCCGGAACACGCGTGAAATCGGCCCGATGGTCGTCACCAATATCGAAAAGAAGGGCAAGCAGAACCGCCGTGTGAGGATCGCTTTCGCTTAAACGGGCCTTTGCCCAACCCTCAGGAGTTTTCCCATGTCCGCCCTCTTTCGTGACATCCCCTTCGTTTCTGCGGCCTGGCTGGGCGAGAACCTTGCCAACGCTAAGGTGAAGATCGTCGACGGCTCGTGGCATTTGCCGCCGACAGGTCGGAACGGTGCCAAGGAATATGCCGCCGCGCATATCCCCGGTGCGGTGTTCTTCAACCTCGACGCGGTCTCCGATCCCGCCTCAACCCTGCCGCATATGCTGCCGAGCGCCGCGTTTTTTGCTGAAGCTGTCGGCGCAATGGGGATTTCGGATGGCGATACCATCGTTGTCTATGACCAGCTCGGGCTGTTCACCGCGCCGCGTGTGGCGTGGATGTTCCGCATCTATGGCGCGAGGGATGTCCGCATCCTCGCAGGCGGTCTGCCGGGCTGGGTGGCCGAAAAGCGGCCGGTGACGGCGGAGGTTCCCGCTGTCGCGCCCGCAACCTTCAAGGCCACGCTTGATGCGGCAACGGTGGCGGATGTCAGCCGCATCGCCGCCACGCTGAAGGACGGCTCGGCGCAGGTGGTCGATGCCCGCCCGGCCCCGCGCTTCCGGGGTGATGCGCCAGAGCCGCGCCCTGGCGTTCGCGCAGGCCATATGCCCGGTAGCCAAAACCTGCCCTTCCCCGATGTGGTGACCGCAAACGGCGCGCTCAAAAGCGCCGAGGATATCCGCGCCGAGATGACCAAGGCCGGGATCGATCCCTCCAAGCCCATCGTCACGAGCTGCGGCTCGGGCGTCTCAGCCGTGGTGATCGCGATGGCACTGGCGAAGGCAGGTGCCGAAGTCAGCGCGATCTATGACGGCTCGTGGGCCGAATGGGGCAGCCGCGAGGATTTGCCGATCCAGACCGGCGGCTAAGCCGCTCCCATAAAAAAAGGCGCCGCAAGGCGCCTTTTTGTTATCCGGGTTGCCCCGCGCTTAATGGAGGATCTGGCTCAAGAAGAGCTTGGTCCGCTCATGCTGCGGGTTCTTGAAGAAGGCGTTAGGCTCGTTCATCTCGACGATCTGGCCCTGATCCATGAAGATCACGCGGTCTGCCACCTGCCGCGCGAATCCCATTTCATGGGTGACGCACATCATGGTCATCCCCTCTTCAGCGAGGCTCACCATGGTATCGAGCACTTCCTTGACCATTTCCGGATCAAGCGCCGAGGTCGGCTCATCGAACAGCATGATCTTGGGGCTCATGCAGAGCGAGCGGGCAATCGCCACGCGCTGCTGCTGGCCACCCGAGAGCTGGCCCGGATATTTGCCGGCCTGCTCGGGGATCTTGACGCGCGTGAGGTAGTGCATCGCCACCTCTTCCGCTTCCTTCTTCGGCATTTTCTTCACCCAGATCGGGGCAAGCGTGCAGTTCTCGAGAATGGTGAGGTGCGGGAACAGGTTGAAGTGCTGGAACACCATGCCCACGTCGCGACGGATCTCATCGATCTTCTTGAGATCGTTGGTGAGTTCCGTGCCATCGACCACGATGGAGCCCTTCTGGTGCTCCTCGAGGCGATTGATGCAGCGGATCATCGTCGATTTGCCGGAACCCGAGGGGCCGCAGACGACGATCTTCTCGCCGCGCGTCACCTTGAGGTTGATGTCCTTGAGGACATGGAATTCGCCGTACCACTTGTGGACGCCGATCATTTCCACTGCCGTCTCGTTCTTGAGCAGGGTGGGCTTCAGATTCAATACCGCCATGGAGGGTCTCCCTTACCTCTTGTCAGCCACAGAAAGCCGCCGCTCAGTCATGCGGGCGTAGCTTGCCATGCCGTAGCAGAACATAAAATACACAATCGCCGCAAAGGCATAACCCGTGGGAGATGTGGTCGGCGCAGCCCACTGCGGGTCGATACGCGCGGTTTCGATGGCTTTCAGGAAGTCGAAGATGCCGACAATCAGCAGCAGCGATGTATCCTTGAAAAGGCCGATGTAGGTGTTGACGATGTTCGGGATTGTGACCTTCAGCGCCTGCGGCAGGATGATAAGGCGCATCATCTGCCAGTAGCCGAGCCCCATGGCCATCGCGCCTTCGTACTGGCCCTTCGGCAGGGCCTGAAGGCCGGCGCGCACCACTTCCGCCATATAGGCCGAGGCGAAGAGGCCAATACCTACGAGCGCACGCAGGAGCTTATCCACGTTCGCACCATCCGGCATGAAGAGTGGCAGCATGGTGTTCGCCATGAAGAGCACCGTGATCAGCGGCACGCCGCGCACGAACTCGATGAACATCACCGCAAAGAACTTCACAACCGGCAGTTTCGAGCGCCGCCCGAGCGCCAGCAGGATGCCGAGCGGGAGCGAAGCCACGATGCCGACACCCGCCACGACGAGCGTAACCATGAGGCCGCCCCACTTGGCGGTATCCACTTGGCTGAGGCCGAAGCCCGCCCAGAGTTTCGCGAACACAAAGCCGAAGGCCGTGAGCCCGACGAGCCCGATCACGCCATAGACGAGCGAAGTCTTGCCGCTGGTATTACGGATGCGCCCCACAAAAACGCCGACCAGAAACAGCAGCACCGAGAAAATGCCGGCCATCGCGACGTTCTTGCCGGCGAGCAAATCCATCGGATAGGTCAGGAAGCCAACCGGATTATTCCCGCTCAGGAGGCCATAAACGGTCAGCGGCAGGATCACGAGGAAGAAAATCAGGCCGAGATCGCGCCGTGGCGCGTTGAGCCAGAGCATCCACGTGAGGCCGATGGCGCCGAGCAGGAAGAACAGGTTGACGCGCCAGTAGCCCTCCACAGGGAAGAAGCCATAGATCATGAAGGTCCAGCGATCCTTGACGAAGGCCCAGCAGGCGCCCGGCAACACGCCGCCCTTGGCGAGGCAGGCCTCGCGGTCCGAGCCGGTCCAGACCGCATCGGTGATCAGGAACTTAACGAAGCCCGGAATGAGCCACCACGCGACCAGCGCGGCGACAACTGTCAGCGCGATATTCGCCGGCGAGGAGAACAGGTTGGTGCGCAACCAGCCTACCACGCCGACCATGCTCGCCGGCGGCGGCAGAACCTGCGCCGGTATGTTCTGGACGTAAGCCTTGGAAGAAGCAGAGGATGTCATGGTTTTTCCCTCCTCAGCGTTCGACCAATGCCTTGCGGGCATTGTACCAGTTCATGAACAGCGAGGTCGAAAGGCTGATCGTGAGATAGACCAGCATGGTGATCGCCACGACTTCGAGCGCCTGACCGGTCTGGTTGAGCACCGTGCCGGTGAAGACCTGGACCAGATCGGGGTAGCCGATGGCCACCGCGAGCGACGAGTTCTTGGTGAGATTGAGGTAGTTCGAAGTCAGCGGCGGGATGATGACGCGCATCGCCTGCGGGATGACCACGAGGTCCAGCGTTGGACCGGGACGAAGGCCGAGTGCATAGGCCGCCTCGGTCTGCCCCTTCGAAACTGCCTGAATGCCGGCGCGCACCGCTTCCGCAATAAACGCGGCGGTGTAAATGGTGAGACCCACAACCAGCGCGACGAATTCCGGATAGACCTGAACGCCGCCACGGATGTTAAAGCGGCCGAGTTCGGGCACCGAGAAGCTCAGCGGGCTTCCGGCAAGGAAATAGACCAGCACCGGAAACACCACGATCAGCCCAAGGGCGGCAAGCCCAAGCGGCGCGATCTGCCCCGTCGCCGCCTGCCGGGCCTTGGCCCAGCGGCTGAAACCGAAGTAGCCAAGGATGCCCGCGCCGAGCGCGTAAAGCACCCAGGAAAAGCTGGGGCCAAAGCTTGGTTCGGGCACGAAAAGGCCACGGGTATTGAGGAAAAGGCCGCCGGGAATCGCGAGCGAATCGCGCACTTCCGGCAGAGCTTTCAGCACGGCGTTGTACCAGAACAGGAGCTGCAGCAGCAGCGGTGTGTTGCGGATCGCCTCGACGTAAATCGTCGCGAGCTTCTGTACGAGCCAGTTCTTCGAGAGGCGTGCGATGCCGATGATGAAGCCAAGGATCGTGGCAAAGAAGATGCCGACGCCCGCCACCAGCAGCGTGTTCAGAAGGCCAACCCAGAAGGCGCGGCCATAGGTCGAGGTGGTCTCGTAGGGGATCAGCCGCTGGCCGATATCAAACCCTGCGGTGTTGTTCCAGAAGCCGAAACCCGAGGCGATCTTCTGCTTTTGCAGGTTCGCCAGCGCGTTGTCGGCGGCGGAATAGACGAAATAGACTACGGCTGCGAGCAACACAGCCTGAAAGATATAGCCGCGCTTTTCCGGATCATTCCAGAAAGCGACGCGTGGTTTCTCCACGCTGGCGGCACTGCCCGGACGGGCATCCACAGAACTCATTGAAGTCTCCCCACTTCAACCCCGGACGGCTTCCCTCGACGGGAAGCCGATCCCCTTCTTTTCACGTGCGCTGCGAGGGGGCCGGAGACCGGCCCCACCCTGATATCAGCGGATCGGCGGCGCGTATTGCAGGCCACCCTTGGTCCAGAGTGCGTTCTGGCCCCGGGCGATCTTCAGGCGCGATGCCATACCGACATTGCGCTCGAACGCTTCGCCGTAGTTGCCAACGTGCTTGACGATGCGCGCAGCCCAATCATTGGTCAGACCCATGGCTTCGCCATATTTGCCTTCGGTACCGACCAGCCGCTTGATCTCCGGATTGCTCGACTTCATCATCTCGCCAAGATTGGCTTGGGTGACGCCCAGTTCCTCGGCGGTCACCATCGCGTAATGCGCCCACTTGACGATATCGAACCACTGATCATCGCCATGGCGGACAGCGGGGCCAAGTGGTTCCTTGGAGATGATGTCCGGCAGGACCACGTGATCCTCCGGATTGGCGAGACGCAGGCGCTCGGCATAAAGACCCGAAGCGTCAGTCGTAAACGCATCGCAACGACCTGATTCATAGGCTTTGACGGTTTCGTCGTTGGTCGCGAACGTCACTGGCTCGTACTTGAGGTTGTTGGCGCGGAAATAGTCTGCAAGGTTCAATTCGGTCGTCGTGCCCTGCTGGGTGCAGACCGTCGCGCCGGCCAGCTCCTTCGAGCTCTTGATGCCGAGCTTCTTGCGAACCATGAAGCCCTGACCATCATAATAGTTCACAACACCGAAGTTGAAGCCGAGCGAGGTATCGCGCGAAAGGGTCCAAGTCGTGGTTCGTGAGAGGAGATCGACCTCACCCGCCTGTAGCGCGGTAAAACGATCCTTCGCCGAGAGCGAGACGAACTTGATCTTCTTCGGATCGTCGAAAATAGCAGCGGCCACAGCCCGGCAGACATCGACGTCGATGCCCGTCCAAGTGCCCTGATTGTCCGGAATCGAGAAGCCCGCGAGGCCGGTGCCGACACCGCAGTTGACGACGCCGCGATCCTTCACGGTCTTCAGCGTCTGAGCGGAGGCCGGAGCCGCGATAACAGCGAGGGCAACAGCCGCCCCCAGAGCCAGAACAGTCTTTTTCATGGATAGCTCCCAACGGTCGATGCAGGCTTGCCTACACATCGCGTGCCAAAAACGGTGAGCGCCCTGCTGCTGACTTCGGAAGCCATGCACCGGCCCCCTCGCGCTTTCAGCGAGAATGCAGGTTTAAAAACACGGATTTCTTGGCAGACAGCCATCACGATAAGGCGCAAAAGCTCGGTGCCGACCACCAACTGGCGACCGGCCTTGTCAGATAAAAATCAGGAGAGCCCAAAAGGCTCTCCTGAGGAGATGTTCGGATCTTAGCGGATCGGCGGGGCGTACTGGAGGCCGCCCTTGGTCCAGAGGGCATTTACGCCGCGGGCCACCTTGAGACGCGAACCGGCGCCAACATTGCGCTCGAAGCTCTCGCCGTAGTTGCCAACGTGCTTGATGATCTGAATACCAAAATCCTTGGTGAGGCCGATGGCTTCACCGAAGTTGCCTTCGGTGCCCAGAAGGCGCTTCACGTCCGGGTTGGTCGAGGTCTTCGCCATTTCATCAGCGTTAGCCTTGGTCACGCCAAGTTCTTCCGCCGTCAGCATGACATAGTGCGTCCACTTGACGAGGTCGAACCACTGGTTGTCACCATGACGGGTCGCCGGGCCAAGAGGCTCCTTCGAGATGATTTCCGGCAGAACGATATGATCGTCCGGCGCAGTCAGGCGAAGGCGCTCGGAGTAGAGGCCTGAAGCGTCGGTGGTGAAGGCGTCGCAACGACCGGCGTCATAGGCCTTGATCGTCTCGTCCGAGGTCGCGAAGGTCACGACTTCGTACTTGAGCTTGTTGGCGCGGAAGAAGTCCGCAAGGTTGAGTTCGGTCGTCGTGCCCTGCTGTGTGCAGACCGAGGCGCCCGAAAGCTCCATCGCCGAAGCGATCTTCAGCTTCTTGCGCACCATGAAGCCCTGACCGTCATAGTAGTTGACCGGGCCGAACTCGAGGCCGAGCGAGGTATCGCGCGACATGGTCCAGGTGGTGTTGCGGACGAGCACGTCCACTTCGCCGGACTGGAGCGCCGTGAAACGGTCCTTCGAGGACAGCGGCACGAACTTCACCTTGGTGGGATCATTGAAGATCGCCGCAGCCATCGCGCGGCAATAATCGACATCAAGGCCCGACCAGTTACCCTGAGCATCCGGAACGCCGAAGCCAGCGAGGCCGGTGTTCGAACCGCATTGCAGCGTGCCACGCTTCTTGACCTGCTCAAGCGTGGTTTGCGCCGACGCCGCGCCGGCAGTCATCACGACTGCGGCACCAATGGCGAACGACATCAGTACTTTTTTCATTAACTCGTCTCCCCGAGTGTTTCGTTGCTCCTGCCACCCGTCGAAACGCTCGCCACCTGCATCCGATTTCAGACACCCCCGTGGCTCGCCGCATTGTGGCAAGAACCTTCATGACAGGCGATATCCAACGAAAGGTCAAGCGCAATTGCTGGAACGCCTCCGATGATCGGGAATTTGCATTGAAAGGGCGGCAAGCCATGCACAAAACGCTGTGTAAACGTCGAAAATCGGTCAAACTGAACGCTGAGGCAGCAGAACGAGGAAATCACAGGCAGCATACACAGCCTCTTGAAATGTGTTTTTCTGCTGGTAGAATGTTGACCAGAAAATTCTTCTTGTAATTGGCAAAGAAAGAGAACAATTCCATGAAATCGCTGTCGTCTGAGGAAAAATCACACTTGCAGGATGATACCCGCATGGTGCTGGCGGGCCGCAACACCGCCGAGACCTTCGGCTTCGTGAATGTGCCGCCGTTTCGCGGCTCCACCGTGGTCTATCCGGATGCGGCGGCCTGCCTCGCACATCGCAACCGCTACACCTACGGGCGCAAGGGCAATCCGACGATGGATGCGCTCGAAAGCGCGTGGTCCGAACTCGAAGGCGCCGCCGGCACGGTCATCTGCCCCTCGGGCGCCTCGGCCTGCACGACCGCCCTGCTCTCTTGCCTGAAAGCCGGCGACCACCTCCTGATGGTCGACAGCGTCTATCGCCCGACCCGGAATTTCTGCGACAATATCCTCAAGCGCTACGGCGTTGAGACCACCTATTACGATCCGCATCTCGCGGGTGGCATCGAAGCGCTGATCAAGCCGAATACGCGCGCAATCTTCATGGAAAGCCCCGGCTCGCAGACCTTCGAGGTACAGGATGTACCAGCGATCGTCGCGGTGGCGAAGAAGCACGACATCACCACGCTGATCGACAATACCTGGGCGACGGCGCTGCTGTTCCGTCCGCTCGATTTCGGCGTCGATCTGTCGATCAATGCGGCGACGAAATATCCCTCGGGGCACTCGGATGTGCTGATCGGCCTCGTGGCGGCCAATGCAAAGGCACTGCCGGGTCTCAAGGCCATGCACGGCGATCTCGGCGTCTATCTCGGGCCGGATGATATCTTCCTGACACTCCGCGGCTTGCGCTCGATGCCACTGCGCATGCGCGAGCAAGGCGCGAATGCGCTCGCGATTGCCGCACATCTCGAGAAGAGCCCGCATGTCGTGCGCGTCATGCACCCCGCCCTGCCGTCCTCACCGGGACATGCTCTGTTCAAGCGCGATTTCAAGGGCGCCTCGGGGCTTTTCGCCTTCGTTCTCAAGGCCTCCACGGACAAACAGGTCGAGGCCTTCCTCAACCACCTGACGCTCTTCGGGATGGGCTATTCCTGGGGCGGGTTCGAGAGCCTCGCGGTACCCTTCGATGCGACACCCTATCGCACGGCGACCGAGTTCAAGCCCGGCGGGCGGGCGGTGCGCCTCAACATCGGGCTGGAATCGCCCATCGACCTCATCGCGGATCTTGATGGCGCGCTCGCGGCGATGGCGAAGGTTCCCGCATAAAGCCACCCTGTTTCGGCTGGCAAAGCCAAGGCCCGTCCGGTGAAAACCGGGCGGGTTTTTTATTGGGCTATTCGCCGCCCTCGATCGTCACCTTGCCACGAGCGCGGCGCTCCTTGGCGATCAGTGCGAGATTGCGGAAGTAGATGAAGAACGACAGCGCTTGGCCGAGGATGATCACCGGGTCTCGCTTCTGAATGCCATAGGCGAGCACGATACCCGCGCCGCCAATCGAGAAAAACCAGAACGCAAGCGGGATCACCGAGCGCCCAGCCCGCTCAGAGGCAATCCACTGCACGATGAAGCGCGCGGCGAACAGGAGTTGGCCGAAAATGCCGAAAGCCGCCCACCAGGTAAAATTCGAGACGAAAACGTCATGCAGGAAGGTGTTCAGCCCTTGCGAGAACTGGATGAGCATCAGACGATCTCCGTTCCAGTGATTTCTTGAACGGCCGGCGTCGGCTTCTTGCGCTTGAGGAGCCACCAGACACCGGCAAGGTCGAGTACGCCGACCTTGAGACGTCCCCAGAAGCCGTAATTCGACACGCCGGTATGGCGCGGGCGGTCGATCACGTCGAGATGCGCGATGGTATAGCCCTCGCGCTTCACGAGCGCTGGCATGAAACGATGAATCGCATCGAAATACGGCAGCTTGAGGTAGGCCTCACGCGGAAAGGCTTTCAGGCCGCAGCCGGTATCGCGCGTACCGTCCTTCAGGATCGCGCCGCGAATGCGGTTGGCCTGCCGCGACTGCCAGCGCTTGAAGGCAGTATCCTTTCGCCCGACGCGCTGGCCCTGCACGATGCCGATGGTGGGATCGGTCTTCAGGATCGAGATCATCGCGGGGATGAAGGCCGGGTTGTTCTGGCCGTCGCCGTCGAGCGTCGTGATATAGGTACCGCGCGCGGCCCGCACGCCGGAGCGGATCGCCGCCGACTGCCCGCCACTCGCCGCGTGGCGAAGCTGACGCAGGGTTGGATAGGTACCGCGCAGGTTCGAAAGGATCGTGCCCGTGGTATCGGTCGAGCCGTCATCCACGAAAATCATCTCGTAGGTCATGCCGGCCTCAACGGCCACAGGCGAGTCCAGCGCCGCCGCGATCTCCGCGATCAGCGGCGCGACGTTGCCCTCTTCGTTCTTCACCGGCACCACCACCGAAATCAGCGGCGCTTCAGTCTGGTTCTCGTTCGCCACAGGCGGCTCTCCCAAAAGATCAGCGCCGCACATACACGCCGATGTCGAGGATGCGCAACTTGCGTTGCTTGTCGACAGCCGCATTGATGTTGACGCCCGAAACGCGGGTCAGCAAAACCGGAGCGCTCGCCCCCTTCAATGCAGCCTTGAACTCTGCCTCAGAAGCCTTCTCGACAAAGGCGATGCGACAACCCACGCCCTCCTTGTCAAAGAAAGCCGCTGCACCTGCCGCATCCGGCATGGCAAGCGCCGTGTCGGTCAGGAAGACGAGGCTAGGTTCGCGATAGCCCACGGTGGCATAGGCCGGCTTCTCGCAGCCAGAAGCCTTCGCCGCCGCAGCGAGACGCGGCGAGAGGTTGAAGGCACTGAGCTTCGGCAGGCCGAAGGGATAGGCCGCCAGCGTGAGGCTGAACGAGGCAAAGAGCGCCACCACCAGCGCACGGATCGGTTTTTCAAAATAACCGAGCCGCAGCGCCGCCATCACGCCGAGACCGGCGGCGATCAGCAGGAAAGGCAACGCCTGCGTCGGCAGGCGCGACCAGAACGGCCCCTCCTCCAGCAGCAGGAACAACCCCGGCGCGCCAACAAGGAACACCAACGGGACCAGCACCAACAGGAGCGCCGAGAGCACCAACGCCCAGCGTGACCGGAGAAAACCGGAACGTTCCGCCGCGAGCATCACGAGGATCGCAATCGCCGGATAAAGCGGCAGGACATAATGCGGCAGTTTTGTCGGCACCGCTTCCAGAATCAGCCAGAACGGGACAATCCACGCGAGCAGCAACGCGACACCATCGTCGCGGCGTTCCCGCCAGGCGAAAGGCAGCGCCAGCAGAACCAGCGGCGCGGCTGGCCAGAACGTGAGCCAGAAAATCCCGAGGTAAGAGCCCGGAGGTGCACCATGCTTTTCCTGTGCGCCGCCGACCTTGGCGAGCATGTCCTTGCCCACCGAATCGGCAAAGAAACTGCCGCCTGTTTTCATAAGAATCAGCACGAGCCACGGCAAGACCACGAGGCCAACGATCAACGCACCGAGGCCGGGGCGCAGGTTCATTGCCCAATGCAGCGTGCGATCGCGGAAAGCGAGCACCACCAGCGCGAGGATGACGATCAGCGGCGTGATCGGCCCCTTGATCAGAACAGCCGCTCCCATCGCCAGCCAGAACAGGATCAGGTGGCGACGCTCCAGCATCGGCGCGATGCCCGGCGCGCGCCAGGCAAAATAGGCGCGTGCCAGAAACCCGAGGCTCGCGACGCTCAGCGCACCGAGCACGGCATCGGTCTTGCCGAGCCTTGCCTCGACGCCGAGCAATACGGAGCCCGCCATCATCAACGCCGCCAGCAGCGCGCCTTCACGAGAGAGGAAAGCAAGCGCCGCCCAGTAGGTCAGCAGCACCATGGCGATGGCGCCGATCAGCGAGGGAATGCGGTAGAGTCCGATGGTACGGCGCGCATCCTCGACGCCAAGCGCCTGCCCGATGCGGACGCTCGCGGCTTGCAACCAGTAGATCCCGACAGGCTTCTTGTGGCGCGCCTCTTCCTGAAACCGGATGTCAACGAAGTCGCTGGTTTCCAGCATCTGCTTGGAGGCCTGCGCGAAACGCGGTTCATCACGATCCATCGGCTGGAGGCTGAACTGGCCCGGCGCGAAGAAGCAGAAGGCGATGACGGTCAGAGCCAGCACCGCCCTGAGATGGCTGCGCGTGAGCGCAAAGACCATGCCGCGCCAATCGTGTTGCAGGAGCGCGGTGACCGCATGTCGCATCATGAAATGTACTCCGTCACCAGTCCGGGAAGGCGGGTTCCCGCGCGGCGTGATGGTCTATCGATCCGCCAGATATCAGCGCGGCGCGCCGACAGACAGCGGGAATTTTTTCGCTTGACCCGCAGGCCCGATCCGATTCATCAAGGGAATCAAGAGCTGATAGCACAAGCAGAAGGCTTCTTCCGGTGGCGTCTATGTGCGCTTTCCGGCCTCGTGTTTCAAGCCAGAAAGGGCTTTGGGCGGTTCATTCTCCCCGAATCTCGATGGCAAATCCTGAGAGTCCGAAAGGAATCCCGGATGAGGGTATTGTGGCGGCTTTCTCCCAGATGGGATGAACAGATCCGTCAGGCCTGAAATGCCGGAATCAATCTGTGAAGTCGTTCAGAGGGCACATGAAGCCCTTGAATCTTGTTATCAAAATCACGCTGTAAGATTTTGATAACCATAAGGTTTTGGCGACCCCTGCAGGGTTCGAACCTGCGACCTCATGCTTAGAAGGCACGTGCTCTATCCAGCTGAGCTAAGGGGCCGGCGGAGAGATACCTCACTCTCCGGGTGTGTTTTTTGAGAATATCATGCCCAAGTTGCGCGCGCTTGATGTCCAATACCGCAACGCCTTGATCTATCGAGGGTTTCCCGCGAAGACCGCTCAGTGCGTCCAGGTGCCGATGCGATCGGACTTGAAATTGTCCGAATAGGCCATCGGGCGGCGCAACGCCTCTTTTGGCTCCTCGACCTTGCAGGCGATACCACTCTTCGCCGCGTAGGCAATGGCCTCTTCCTTGGTGTCGAACCAGAGCTTGACCTGTGCCAGGGTATCGACCGAGCTGGTCCAGCCCATCAACGGCTCGATGGAGCGCGTCTGCGCATCGGGAACGAATTCCAGCAGCCACCGCGTCGTCTTCGCGGTGCCAGATTGCATCGCTGTTTTCGCGGGGCGGTAAATGCGTGCCGTCATCGAAAAGGGCCTTTCCTACTTCAAGCCGCTTCGGTCTTCCAGACACCGGCGAGGCAGGCCTGCCGGGTGGGTTTGGTCGGGGCAGCTGGATTCGAACCAACGACCTATAGTACCCAAAACTATCGCGCTACCAGGCTGCGCTATGCCCCGATTGGAACGAACGAAACGATCCGGCTTCCGGCTAACACGCCGAAGCGGCGACGACAAGCACAACCAGACAAGGTTTATGTGATGAGTGATTTTAGCGGAACATTGGATGGACGATCTTGTCCCCCGGCTTGAGGTTCAGTCGGCTCGCGACATTCGCATTCAGCTCCAGCACGGCCCGGACCGGCACGCCGGAGGCAATGGTCTTTTCGGACTGCGGCTCGGTGCGGCTCTCGATGCGGTGGATGCGCCCATCGGCAAAAATGAAGACCATATCCAGCGACAGGTAGGTATTCTTCATCCACATCGTGACCATCTGGTCCTGTCCGAAATCGAACAGCATCCCGTTGTCCTGCGGCATCGACGACCGGAACATCAAACCGCGCGCTCGATCCGCGTCGGTCTTCATCACCTCGACCATGAACCGATGGCGGCGCTCACCCGAGACGACCTCGATCGACTCCATCTTGACCTGGGCCTGTGTCGGCTGCCCGGTTCGGTTGGCTTCATCCCACTTGTCGCTCATGCGGCTGAGATTCGTCGTCAGCGAGATTGCGACGACCACCAGCAAAACTACGACGATCCCGGCAAGGATCATGCGCTCTTTGGTCATAAAGCCATGACCGGCGACAGGTGTTTTCTTGTGTTCTTCGGGCATGTGAGCCTCGCGGCTATTGCCGCATCAATGTGAACTGGGGGGATTCCCGTGTTCAGGCAGACGGACTTCCGCAGCCATGAGCCCCTTGGGGCCATTGCCGAAACGCACAAACACCGTCTCGCCTGGCGTCAGCTCGGCAATGCCGGTCCGGCGCAGGGTTTCCATATGAACAAAAATATCCTCTGAGCCATCGCCGCGGGTAACGAACCCGAACCCGCGTAGACGGTTAAACCACTTGACCACCACGCGCTCGTAGCCCCCGGTCGGCGTGACCTGAACATGGGTGCGCGCGGGCGGCAACTGCGACGGATGCGTAGCGGTTGTCATATCCATCGAGAGAATACGGAAGGCCTGATAGCCGCGATGCCGCTCCATCACCTCGCAGGTGATGCGCGCGCCTTCCGGGGCGGACTGGTAGCCATCCCGGCGCAGGCAGCTGACATGTAGCAGGATATCCGGCATTCCGTTGTCCGGTACGATAAAGCCGAAGCCTTTCGATACATCGAACCACTTGATGCGCCCGGAAATCTCGACGAGATCGAGCGGCTGATCATCCTGTCGTGCTTCCGCATCGGCCCCGACACCGGGGGCCATGAAGCGACTGCCAAATCCCTTGGCGATGAAATCATCACTCATTGATACACGCGGCCCGCATTGAAAATAGGCTTCCTGGCAGATCCGCCGGGCCCCTCTTCCCTCCCCCGAAGCCCTTCAAAAAAGGACCCTGGAGAGAGCCAGACGCACAACGAATCTTTCTCCTTCGTTAACCATAGCATTCAATCCGGGGTTTTCGGCAATCCCAAAACGAAGCCCGGCGAGCAGACCACAGCAAAATATCCACCGCGACTTTTGTCGGCTTTATTTCGCCCGCCAAAATCAGCCGAGTTTGGCGGCCTCTGCGGCAAGGCGGGTAATTTCGGCCCAGTTCTTTGCGTCGACTGCGGCCTTGGGCGTGATCCATGAACCGCCGACGCACATCACATTCCCAAGCGCGAGATAGGCGTTGGCATTGGCGGCGGAAATGCCGCCGGTCGGGCAGAATTTCAACTCGGCCAGCGGACCGGCAACGGACTTGAGATAGTTGATGCCGCCGGCCGCTTCGGCGGGGAAGAATTTGAGTTCGTGGAAGCCCATTTCCATCAGCGCAACCATTTCGGAGACGGTGGCCGCGCCCGGAAGGGCGGCGAGCCCGCTTTCGGCGACGGCGAGGCCGAGCTTTTCAGAGGTGCCGGGGGTCACGAGGAATTGCGCGCCGGCGTCCTTCGCTTCCTTCACCTGCGAAGGGACCAGCACGGTGCCGATGCCGAGCACGACGCCGGTGCAATGCTTCGCGATGGCTTCGCAGGCTTTCAGCGCCGCCTTGGTGCGCAGCGTGACCTCGATCACGGTGATGCCGCCGTCACGCAGTGCTTCGGCGAGCGGCACGGCTTCTTCCACCGTTTCGAGGGTCAAAACCGGGATGACGCGCGCCGCGCCAAGCAAGGGGGAGAAACGGGGAAGCGTGGACATGCGGGAACCTTATCGGCGGAAGAGCTTGTGGCACGGGCCGGATGGCCTATGTTCCAGATCGAGTTATCCTCAGGTGCCTTCTCCGAGGCAAGCAGTACAAGGGTTTTCATGATGGAATATCTGCACACGATGGTGCGCATCCGGAATATCGATCAGAGCCTCGCCTTCTGGCGCGATGCCCTCGGGCTCGTCGAAACCCGCCGCGTCGACAACGAGAAAGGCCGCTTCACGCTGATTTTTCTCGCCGCGCCCGGCGACGTCGAGCACGCCAAGGAAACCCGATCCAAGGAAGTCGAGCTGACCTACAACTGGGATGACGAGGAATATACCGGCGGGCGCAACTTCGGCCACCTCGCCTACCGCGTCGATAATATCTACGAGACCTGCGAGCGGCTGCAAAAGGCCGGCGTGACGATCAACCGTCCGCCGCGCGAGGGCCGCATGGCGTTCGTGAAATCGCCCGACTGGATTTCGATCGAGCTGCTCCAGACCGGCGATAACCTCCCGATCGCCGAGCCTTGGGCGAGCATGCCGAATATCGGCAGCTGGTAAGGGTTGCGAGGCGGCTCGTGGCAGTGCACCATTGCCCGCCATGAGCACCACCCTGCCCCTGACCGACACGATTCCCCCCGAGATGCGCGCCCGGATGAACGCCGCACGCGTCTCGCCCGAAGCCTTCACTGATGAGCGCGCGGCGCTTGGCAAATGCTGGACCTTCCTCGGTTTCGAGCACCAGATCGCCGGGGTGAATGACTGGTTCCGCGCCCTGCTCGGCGGGCGCTCGATTGTCGTGCAGCGCTTCGAGCAAGGAATTTCCGCCTTCGAGAACAAGTGCGCGCATCGGGCCTATCCGCTCCGGACGGCGGAGAAGGGCAGCGGGCCGCTCGTCTGCGGATTCCACCATTGGCGCTATAATCACGAGGGGCTGGCGCTCGGGATTCCGAACTGTCCCGACATGTTCGGCAAGACGCCGCGCGAGATTAACGCCCGACTAGAGCGGGTGGAAATTTCGCAGGTCGGCGGGATGATTTTCGGACGTTTCGCTGACCCTCAAGGCCCCAGCCTTGAGAGCTGGCTCGGCCCGGCATTCCCGATTCTGAAGCATGTCTCCGGCTTCATGCAGAAGGAGGCAGGACGCCTCGAATGCGAGGTGAAGGCCAACTGGCGCTATCTCAAGGAGATTTCGCTCGACGATTATCACCTCGTCGCGATCCACCCCTCTACCTTCGGCAAATCGGGTTACATTCCCGGCAGCGATACGCATTACGAGCGCTACGGCGCGCATAGCGCCTATTTCCGGGGCGGGAACGCGGAATCGTTGCCCCAGATGGTGCGTGAATGCGAGGACGGCCTGTTCTTCCCGAAGCGGTACCGCATTCTCCAGCTGTTTCCCGGGCTTGTCGTGACCTTTGCGCACGCGATCAATTATCTCGGCGAAGGCTATTGGTATGTCATCGTGTTGCAGATGATCCCCGAGGCGCATGATCGAACGCGGACCGTGTCGCGTTATTTCCGCATTCCGCACCCGGAGACGACGCAAGGCTGGCGCAAGGCGGCGCGAGCTTTGGCGTGGATCAGCATCGACCGGGTCTTCCGCTTCTTCGCGCGGCGGGTGCATATGGAAGACAATGAGGCCTGCGAGAAGTTGCAGCAAGCGGCGAGCCTCACCGATCCGCCGCCGCGCCTCGCGCTGCATGAGACGCGCATCAATTGGTTCGAAGAGGCTTACGCTGACGCGATGAACGGCGTGCGGAGAGGTGTCTAAAGCTCACGCCGCCCCGTATCCGCCCGGTGTCGGGGTCTGGATGACGATCGCCTCGCCCGCCTCGAGCACGGTCTGATCGCAGCCGCCGAGCGTCTCGATCACGCCTGAAAGCCGCCGGACGCTGTTGACACCCACCTGCCCCGCCGCGCCGCCCGCAAGCCCGAAGGGTGCCACGCGGCGATGGCCGGAGAGTAGCGCGCATTCCATCCGTTCAAGGAAGCGGATGCGGCGGAGCGTGCCATCGCCGCCCTTCCACTTGCCCGCCCCGCCCGAACCGCGGCGGATGTGGAAATCTTCCAGCACGACGGGGAAGCGGAGTTCGAGGATTTCCGGGTCCGTCAGGCGCGAGTTGGTCATGTGGGTATGCACGCCCGGCGTGCCGTTCCAGCCCGGCCCTGCGGGCGAACCGGAACAGATCGTCTCGTAATACTGGTAGGTGTCGTTGCCGAAGGTGAGGTTGTTCATCGTGCCTTGCGCGGCGGCCATCGCGCCGAGCGCGCCGAAAAGGCAATTCGTGACCGCCTGTGACACTTCGACATTCCCCGCGACCACCGCCGCCGGGTACTTTGGCGAGAGCATCGAGCCCTCCGGCACAATGATTTTCACCGGACGAAGGCAGCCCGCGTTCATGGGGATCATATCCTCCACCATCACGCGGAAGGCATAGAGCACGGCGGCGCGCGTCACCGGTTCAGGCGCATTGAAGTTGTCACTCCGCTGGGGCGAGGTTCCGGTGAAATCGACCGTGGCCTCGCGCTTTTCGCGGTCCACTGTGATCTTCACCTTGATCCGGCAGCCTTGGTCCATTTCGTAGTCGAAGCTGGAATCGTGGAGTTTCGCGATCACGCGGGCCACGCTCTCCGCCGCGTTATCCTGCACATGGCCCATATAGGCCTGCACGACATCGAGGCCGAAGTTCTCGATCATCTTTTCGAGTTCGGCGACGCCCTTGGCATTTGCGGCGATCTGCGCCTTGAGATCATTGACGTTCTGGATGACGTTGCGGACGGGATATTTCGCCGAAGTCAGCAGCTTCACCAGCGCCTCTTCGCGGAACGCGCCCTGATCGACGAGCTTGAAGTTGTCGATATAGACCCCCTCCTCCTCGATATTGGTCGCGAGCGGCGACATCGAGCCCGGTGCAATCCCCCCGATGTCGGCGTGATGGCCGCGCGAGGCGACCCAGAACAGGAGGTTCTCGCCCTTGGCATCGAACACGGGCGTACAGACCGTGATATCCGGCAGATGCGTGCCGCCGTTATAGGGTGCGTTGATGGCATAGACATCGCCCGGTTTTATTCCCTTGCCGCCTTTGGCGGCGGCTCCCTCGCATAAGCTCGGACGCGCATTCGCGCTACGTTGGGAGGCATCTCCTGCTACCAGCACGTTTGCCCGAATGATGCTCTCGACCGAACGATCCATCGAGCCGAGATGCACCGGCATGTGCGGCGCATTGGCGACAAGGCGCGCGTGCCGGTCAAACACGGCGCAGGAGAAATCCAGCCGCTCCTT
This sequence comes from Rhizobiales bacterium PAR1, assembly GCA_002256205.1. Taxonomy (GTDB): domain Bacteria; phylum Pseudomonadota; class Alphaproteobacteria; order Rhizobiales; family Beijerinckiaceae; genus Rhabdaerophilum. The sequence goes on along the minus strand of NKIW01000003.1, from coordinate 344,596 downwards.
GATGTTGACCGAATAGGCCGTGTTCTGGAGTGCCACGCCCATCTGCTCGGCGATCGACATGAAGAGATTATTGAAAATCTCCAGCAGGATCGGGTCTGCCTCGGTGCCGACCGCCTTGGTGCGCCGCAAAACCTCACAGCGCCTGAGCACGATGTGATCCTTCGCCGTGACGCGTGCCTCCCAGCCCGGCTCGACGACAATGGTCTGATTGGGTTCGATCAGGATCGCCGGCCCGTTAAAACGCGCGCCGGGCGCGAGATCGGCGCGGAGATATACGCCCGCCTCCTGCCATGCTCCGTGCGAGAAAAACCGCGTGCTGTGGCGTGGGGCAGGTGTGGTTTCGGGCGCCGCAAAGGAAGGCTCCTCGAAGCCGGTGCCGCCGCCAATGGCTTCCACCGAGATCGCCTCGATGACGACGGCTTTGGCACGATCCGTGAAGCCAAAACGAGCGCGGTGCGCCATCTCGAAGCGCGCGCGCAAGGCCTGTGCATCATCGCCTGACAGCCATGTGATCGCGATGGGGCTATCCGTACCGGCATAACGCACATGAAGGTCTGTCACGAGGCGGATGCCGGCACGGGGAACGCCCTGCCTTTCCACCTCCCGAACCGCCTCCTCACCAATGCCGGCTTCAGCCCGGGCAACAAGCGCCGCGACATCACCCGCGAGCGGCGCCTCTGTCGCCATCTGCCGCGTCGAGCGGATCGAGGCGAGGCCCATGCCATAGGCCGAGAGCAGGCCCGAATAGGGGTGAACAAGGATTTCGGTCATGCCGAGATGATCGGCCACGAGGCAAGCATGCTGACCGCCTGCGCCACCGAAGCAGTTGAGGGCATAGCGCGTCACGTCATAGCCGCGCTCGACCGAGATCTTCTTGATCGCGTTGGCCATGTTCATCACCGCGATGGCGATGAAACCATCGGCGATTTCCTCCGCCGATTTACCCGGAATGGCTTTGGCGAAATCCGCGAACTTCATCTGGACAGCCGCAACATCGAGCGGCTCATCGCGCCTTGCGCCGAAAATCGCGGGAAAGAAGGCCGGATTGAGCTTGCCTACCATGACATTCGCATCCGTTACGGCGAGCGGGCCGCCATTGCGGTAGCAGGCCGGGCCGGGGCTTGCGCCGGCGCTATCCGGCCCGACGCGCATCCGCGAACCATCAAAATGCAGGATCGAGCCGCCGCCTGCCGCGACAGTGTGGATGCGCATCATCGGCGCACGCATCCGGACGCCCGCGACCTCGGTCTCGAAGGCGCGTTCGAAGGTGCCGTCAAAATGCGCGACATCGGTCGAGGTACCGCCCATATCAAAACCGATCACGCGGGAAAACCCGGCGGATTTACCGGTTTCCGCCAGCGCCACTACCCCACCCGCCGGGCCGGAGAGGATCGCATCCTTGCCCTGAAACAGCTCCGCCGCCGTCAGCCCGCCCGAGGACATCATGAACATCAGCCGGATTTTCGTCCGCGCGACATCCAGTTCCTCCGAGACTTGCGTCACGTAGCGCGCGAGGATCGGCGAGAGGTATGCATCGACCACGGTGGTGTCGCCGCGTCCGACGAGCTTGATCAGCGGTGAGACCTCATGGCTCACCGAGACCTGCGCGAAGCCCATGCCGCGGGCAATGGCCGCGACGCGTTTTTCATGCGCGGGATAGCGGTAGGCGTGCATGAAGGCGATGGCGATGGCGGTGACGCCCTTTGCCCTCAGGGTCTCCAGCGCTTCACGCGCAGCGGCGTCGTCGAGCGGGGTTTCGATGGTGCCATCGGTGCGGATACGCTCGATGATCTCCACCGTCTCGGCGTAGAGAAGCTCCGGCTTGATGATTTCCCGCGCAAAAATATCGGGCCGCGCCTGATAGCCGAGTTCGAGCGCATCGCGGAAACCGCGTGTGGTGATCAGCACCGTTCGTTCGCCCTTGCGCTCCAGCAGTGCGTTGGTCGCGACGGTGGTGCCCATGCGCACCTCGCCGACGAGGCCCACGGGGATCGGCGCTCCTGTTTCAAGACCGAGAAGCTCGCGGATGCCCTGCACGGCGGCATCGCGATAGACGCCTGGATTTTCCGAGAGCAGCTTTTTTGCGTGAAGCTTTCCGGAGGGATCACAGCCAACGATATCGGTGAAGGTGCCGCCACGATCGACCCAGAAATTCCAGACGGTTTTCTGGGGTGAACCTGCGGTGCCTGCCATGGCGATCTCCGGAACTACTGACTTGTCATGCTGTCTTGCCGCTTTCCATCTGTAAGGCCAGCCTCAAGCGTTACCAAGACACGTTCCGCAATCCGGTGCAGCAATGCAGCTGCGCGCAGAGGCAAACACGATAAAGCGCATGCTACACAGTGTCGCATATACCCTACGGCCACCGCCGGTTTGTCAGGAGCCGCCAGACCGCAACAATCTCCTTCCCCTCTGTCAATTTTCCTCTTTTTCGACAGCGTGATAGAGGGATTTACTGCGAACCTGGACTGAGGCCGCGCCGATTAATCATTCCCAGACCCGCGGCGAGAAACTCCGTCAAATTGGCACGAATTGCTATCTTTGGTTGTTGTTTTTCACGACAAGACAACCATAGCCCTGCATTTTGTTAACCATTGGCACCGATGCTTTTCCCTTAGGCGAGCGTGCTTTGAACACCCTTCAGCCCAATCGAATCCTTGAAAATCTGATGAGGCCTTCTGTGAGCGCTGCGCCACTCGAGAAGCGAATTGCCTTTGCTGGAATCACGGCCGAGGATCGCACCGTCATGCCGAAGCTCTGGGAGCGGATCGAGCCGGCGCTTCCTGGCATTCTCGACCGTTTCTATATGCATGTCAGCACCATCCCGCATCTCGCAGGCCTCGTCGGCAACAACAAGCCCCGGCTGGTTGCGGCACAGACCGCGCATTGGAAGCGGCTGTTCTCGGGCCGATTCGATGATGAATACTTCTCATCGTCGATCCGGATCGGCATGGCGCATTGCCGGATCGGACTCGAGCCGTCGTGGTATGTGGCAAGCTATCAGTTTTTCCTGACCGCGCTGACAGATGTATTCTCGAGCGGCACCTTCACCTCGGCCCGCTCGGTCAATGCGGCGCTCAAGACTATGAGCAAAGCGGTTTTCCTTGATCTCGACATCGCGATCTCGACGTATCACGACAATGTCTTGCAGCAGCAGGTCGACAAAAAGCAAAGGATCGACAACGCCGTCGCGCAACTGGAAACATCGCTCAAGACACGCTTCGGTTCGCTTCAGGAGCACAGCCAGACCCTGCGCAAATCCGCCAGCGAGCTGGATTCCATCGCCCGGCTCGGCGCCGAAACAGCTATCCAGACCCAGAAGGCTTCTGGCGAAGCCTCGAACTATGTCAATTCGGTTGCAAGCGCCGCAGAAGAGCTGTCGGCCTCTATCCGCGAGATCAACGACCGTCTCGCTGGCTCGATGCAGATCATCAACAATGTTTCCGGTGTCAGCATCGCGGCGAGCGACGCCGCCACGAAGCTGTCGGGCTCAACACAAAGCATAGGTGAGGTTGTTGGCCTGATCCGCGCCATCGCCGAGCAGACCAACCTGCTTGCGCTCAATGCCACCATCGAGGCCGCGCGGGCGGGCGACGCAGGCGCCGGTTTCGCGGTCGTGGCACAGGAAGTGAAAAACCTCGCGCAACAGACCTCGAAGGCGACCGAAGAAATCGCCCGACAGATCGTCGCGGTTCAGAATACCACCTCGGATACGGTGAATTCGATCACAACAGTGACTTCGCACGTCAACGAGATTCAGTCGGAGATACGGGCGATTTCGGATGCGATCGGCCAGCAGAACCTTGCGACGGGCGAAATCGCGCATTCGGTACAAAATTCGGCGCAGGCCAGCGCAACAATGGTGCGCGGCGCTGAAAAAACCTCCGAAGCCATCGCCCATACGCAGGATTGTGCCCGCGAAACCTTCTCCGCGGCAGATGGCGTGGCTTCCGGCTCACAACAGATCGAGCAGGAACTCCACGCCTTCTTTCAGGACATCCGCCAGATGGCCTCCTGATCGCCGGAGGTCTGTTCTAACTTGCCGCCCAGCAAGCCACACTGCGACCCGCCTTCGTTTCGAGGGCGGGTTTTTCGTTTTTGCAACGCGCCAGCATAGCTGCGCAACGCGGGTGGAAAGGGCAGCCTGTCGGTGGCTCGAACGGGGACGGCAATTCGCCAGAAAGAATGATCCGCTCCTTCTTGTGGCCCGGATCAGCCACCGGCGTCGCGGCCAGCAGTGCGCGCGTATAGGGGTGCTGCGGGTTGTTGAAGATCGCGTCCCGCGTGCCGATCTCGACCGCATGGCCCAGATAAATCACCATGATGGTATCCGCGATATGGCGGACGACCGAGAGATCATGGCTGATGAAGAGATAGGCGAGCTGGAACTCTTCCTGCAGGTCTTTCAACAGGTTAAGCACCTGCGCACGGATCGAGACATCGAGTGCCGAGACCGGTTCGTCGAGCACCAGCAGCTTGGGGTTGAGCATCAGCGCGCGGGCAATCGCGATACGCTGCCGCTGGCCACCCGAGAACATATGCGGGTAGCGGCCATAGAATTCCGGCCGGAGCCCGACCCGCGCCATCATCGCTCGCGCGGCGGCCTCGCGGTCTGACGCCGACATATTGGTGTTGACCAGCAAAGGCTCTTCCAGCGCCGCGCCGATAGTCTGGCGAGGGTTGAGCGAACCATAGGGGTTCTGGAACACGATCTGGATTTCACGGCGCAGACGGTCGCGCGTTTCGGCATCCGCTCCTGCGACATCCTTGCCGTTAATGATGAGTTCGCCGGAGGATGGCGTCTCGATCATTGTGACGAGGCGCGCCAGCGTCGACTTGCCGGAACCGGATTCGCCGACCACCGCCAGCGTCTTGCCAGCTTCCAGCGTAAACGAGACACCTTCCAGCGCCTTGACGCTGGCATAGGGCGCGAACATGCCGCGCCGCACCACGTATTGCCGCGAGAGTGCGCGGGCTTCGAGAATGGCGCTCATGCGGCGGCTCCCTGACTGACGGGCGCGCCATTCACCAGCGGCGTGAAGCACAGCGCTTCGCCCAGCGCCTTGCTGGCCTTGCCGGGCGCCGAGACATTGCAGGCGGCGGTCGCGAATTGGCAACGCGGCGCAAAGAGGCAGCCTGTCGGGCGGTTGAACTGCCCAGGCACCATGCCCGGAATCGTCGGCAGGCGCGAGGAGGTCGCGCGCTCAGGCAGCGCCGCGAGCAGCCCGAAGGTATAGGGGTGATGCGGATCGGCGAAGAGCGGGATGGTCGCGTTCTGCTCGACCTGCCTTCCGGCATATTGCACGATCACGCGCTCGGCCGTCTCTGCCACCACGCCCATGTCATGCGTGATCAGCACCAGCGCCATGCCGGTGTCCCGCCGGAGCGAGACGAGAAGATCGAGAATTTGCGCCTGAATGGTGACGTCGAGCGCAGTAGAGGGTTCATCCGCGATCAGGAGTTTCGGCTTGCAGGCCAGCGCCATCGCGATCATCACACGCTGGCTCATGCCGCCCGAGAGCTGGTGCGGAAACGCCGTGAGGCGCCGCTCGGGATCGGTGATCCCGACCTGATGGAGAAGCTCCAGCGTGCGCAGCTTCCGCGCCGCCTTGTCCATTCCGAGATGGGTTTTCAGCGCTTCGCCGATCTGGAACCCGACCGTGAAGCAGGGGTTGAGCGAGGACATCGGCTCCTGAAAGATCATCGAAATATCTTTGCCGATGATCTTGCGGCGCTCGGCGGGCTTCAGAGTTTTCAGATCCTGCCCGTCGAAGAGCATGGCATCCGCCGTGACATTGGCAGTCCAGGGCAGAAGCCCCATCACCGCAAGCATCGCGACCGATTTACCGGAGCCGGATTCACCGACGATCGCCAGGACCTCGTTAGGTTCGACAACGATATCAACGCCATCAACGGCCTTGAAGAGGCCGCCGCGCGTGCGGAACGCCACCGAGAGATTTCGGATTTCAAGAAGCGGCATTGGCTCAGCTCCTTCTCATCTTGGGGTCAAGCGCATCGCGTAGGCCATCCCCCATCAGATTGATGGAGACGACAGTAATCAGGATCGCGAGGCCCGGGAGGGTAACGATCCACGGATCGGAGCGGATGAACTCGCGCGCATCGGCGAGCATCGCACCCCACTCGGGTACGGGCGGCTGCGCACCAAGGCCAAGAAAGCCGAGCGCCGCCGCTTCGAGGATCGCCTCGGAAACACCAAGGGCGGATTGCACGATGAGCGGCGCGAGGCAGTTCGGCAGCACGGTGGAGAACATCAACCGAAGTTTTTTGACGCCAATAACCTTCGCCGCGATCACGTAATCCTTCGAGAGTTCCGCCATCGCCGATGCGCGCACCAGACGGACATAGCGCGGCAGGAACACCACCGTCACCGCCACGACCGTGTTCGTAAGGCTCGGGCCGAGCACGGCGACGATCAGGATCGCGAGCACCAGGCCCGGCACGGCCATGATCAGGTCCATGCAGCGCGAGATGATCGTATCGACGAGCGGGCTGGAAAATGCCGCCACCAGCCCGAGCAGCACGCCGATCACAAACGAAACGCCCATCACCATGATGCCGATGAAGAGCGAGACGCGGGCACCGAACATCAGGCGCGAGAGCATGTCGCGGCCCAGACCATCGGTGCCAAGAATAAAGCGCCAGCTACCACCCGCCTCCCAGACCGGTGGTGCGCGTACGGCATCGCGGAATTGCTCCAGCGGACCGTGTGGCGCCAGAAAATCGGCGAAAATCGCCAGCAGCGTGACGATGCAGAGCACGATCAGCCCAAAAACCGCACCGCGATTTTCCGAAAACGAGGCCCAGAGCTGCCGTATAGGACTCTCCGCCGCCGGAATGACTTCCGGCGATACAACGGTTTCATCAGCCATGACGGATCCTCGGGTTGATGACGCCGTAGAGAACATCGACGCCGAGATTGACCAGAATAACGATAGCCGAGACCAGCATCACGCCGCCTTGCAACGCGGGATAGTCGCGCCGACCGATCGCTTCGATCAGCCACTTACCGACGCCCGGCCACGAGAAAATCGTCTCGGTGAGCACCGCGCCAGCCATGAGAGAGCCCACCGAAAGGCCGATGACGGTCACGACCGGGATCAGCGCGTTTCGAAGCGCGTGCAAGCCGATGACGCGGGCGGGCGAGAGTCCCTTGGCGCGGGCGGTACGAACGTAATCCTCGCTGAGGACTTCCAGCATCGAGGAGCGCGTCATGCGCGCCACGACCGCGAGCGGAACCGTGCCGAGCACGATCATCGGCAGGATGAGATGATGCAACGCGTCCTTGAAGGCGCCCTTCTGGTCCGACAGCAGACTGTCGATCAGCATGAAGCCGGTGACGGGCTCGAAATAGTATTTGATGAGGTCGATACGCCCGGAAACCGGCGTCAGGTGCAGTCTTTCTGCGACCAGCATGATGAGGAGCAGGCCCCACCAGAAAATCGGCATCGAAAAACCGGCGACCGAAAGACCCATCAGCGTCTGATCATAGCGCGAGCCGCGCTTTACGGCGGCAATCGCGCCGGCGGGAATGCCGATGCAGGTCGCAAACAGCATCGCGGCAAAGCTGAGCTCAACCGTTGCCGGGAACAGCGTGAAAAACTCGGTGACGACCTTCTCGTTGGTCACCAGCGATTTACCGAAATCGCCGTGGAGAATGCCCCAGACATAATCGAAAAACTGCTTCCAGACCGGCTGGTCGAGCCCCAGTTCGTGGCGGAACTGTGCCAGCCGCTCGGGGCTGATACCGCGCTCGCCGACGCGCACTTCCACCGGATCGCCCGGCACCAGCCGGATGGCAACGAAGGTGATGAACATCAACGCGAAAAATGTCGGAATGGTCAGCGCCAAGCGCTTCAGAAAGTGAATCAGCATGGGTGCTCCCCGCCCCAGAACTGGAACGGGGCGGCCGAAATAGGCCGCCCCGCCAAATGGTTTGTAACCAACCTTACTTCAGGTCGACGCCCTTGAAATGATGGCCTCCGAGCGGCGACATCTTGTAGCCGGTGAGGTTCGCGACGGCCGCATCGTTGACGATCGAATGCGCGATCTTCATGTCCGGCGCTTCTTCGTGCTCGATCACCTGCATCTGCTCATAGAGCTTGGTGCGCGCGGCGACATCCGGGGTGGCGCGGGCCTTGACGAGCATATCGTCGTAGTCCTTGTTGCACCACTTGGTCAGGTTCTGGCCGCCAGCGCGGGCGCCCGAGCAGCCACGCAGGAAGAAGAAGTTATCCGGATCACCATTGTCGCCGGTCCAGCCGAGCTGGGCGGTGGTGTGCTCGCCCTGCTGGGCACGCTTGCGGTACTCACCCCACTCGTAGGTCACGAGCTTGGCGGTCACGCCGATCTTCGCCAGATCCGCCTGCATCATTTCGGCGATGCGCTTGGCGTTCGGGTTGTAGGGGCGCTGAACCGGCATATACCAGAGGTCGACTTCCATCGGCGTGGTCACGCCAGCCTTGGCAAGGAGTTCCTTGGCCTTGGCCGGATCGTAAGCGTAATCCTGAACCTTGTCGTTATATGACCACAGGGTCGGCGGGATGAGGTTCTTCGCGGCCTGGCCGGCACCGAGATAGACATCGCGGATGATGGTCGGCTTGTCGATCGCCATGTTGAAAGCCTGACGGACTTCCTTCTTGTCGAACGGCGGCTTACCGACGTTGAACGCCCAATAGGCGATATTGAGGCCCGACTGGCTGATGATCTGGAGCTTCGGGTCCTTCTTGATTTCCGGCACGTCAGCCGGGCGCGGCGCGATTGCATAGTGGCATTCGCCGGCTTTGAGCTTGGAATAGCGGGCGGTCGGGTCCGGCGTGATCGCGTAGACGAGATCATCGACGAGGGCCTTTTCACCCCAATAAGCCGGGTTCGCCTTGTAGCGGATCACGGCGTCCTTCTGATAGGCGACGAAGGAGAACGGGCCGGTACCGACCGGGATCTGGTCGAACTGTTCCTTCTTGCCCGCCTTGTCGAGCATATCGGCGTATTCCTTGGAATGGATCGCGGCGAAATCCATGGCAAGGTTCGCCATCATCGGCGCGTTCGGCTCATTGAGCGTCATGACGAGAGTATAATCGTCGGTCTTGGTGATGCTGGCGAGCAGCTTGCCCATGTCCATATCGGCGAAGTAATCGTACTTGCCGCCGGAGACCTTGGCGTAGGGATGCTCGGCCTTCCACTGGCGTTCGAACGACCAGATCACATCATCGGCGTTGAAATCGCGCGTCGGCTTGAAGCCATTGATGCCGGAGTGCCACTTCACGCCCTTGCGGAGGCTGAAGGTGATGGTCTTGCCATCATCGCTCACCTTCCAGCTCTCGGCGAGGCCCGGAACAACCTTGGTCGAGCCGCGCTCGAACTCGACGAGCTGGGAATAGATCGGGCGGGCCGCATCAAAGCTGGTGCCGGTGGTGTTCACCGCCGGGGTGAAGTTCTCGGGCGAACCTTCCGAGCAATAGACCAGCGTCTTGGCGCCCAGCGCACCCGGCGCCAGCACGGCCAGCGCAGCGGCGAGGCCGAGGGCTGTTTTTTTCACTTTCGACATATGCGTCTCCCGTTTTGTCAAATCCAGATGCTGGAAGTCTTACTCTCTTTGGCCCGGAGGCCGCTGATCCTACATTTTGGCGGTTCTTCGGACCGCGCGGGCAGGCAGAAGCGGCAGCCTATTCCCGTTTTTGCGGTTCGTACAACACTCCTCTCGCTTGGGTTGAGGCACCAGCATTTTCAGCCGATGACCCTCAGATCCCGCGGGAAGCTCGTCAGGACGTCGACCCCGGTTGCCATCACCACGACGTCATCCTCGATACGAACGCCAATCCGGTCATTTTCATAGAGCCCCGGCTCGATGGTGAAGACCATACCTTCTGCAAGCACCGTACCATTGGTGCGCATGATGTAGGGGTCTTCGTGGACTTCGAGCCCCAGGCCGTGCCCCGTCTTGTGCCGCATGAAGCGCGCAAAGGGCGAGGCTTCGAGGCTGGACAGCACTGCGTCATCCAGATCGTGCGCGGTGATGCCGGGCTTTGCGGTCGCGCGGCCAACTTCGTTAGCGGCCAGCACGGCATTGTAGAACGCGCGATCCGCATCCGAGACATGCCCCAGAAAGAAAGTGCGTGTGATATCTGCGCGATAGCCATTGATGGCGCCACCGAAATCGAACAGCAACGCATCGCCTGCCTTGACGCGATAATCAGGCCGCGCCTTGGCATGGCTTTGCGCGGAATTATCCCCCGCCGCCACGATGGGCGAAAAGGCAAGTTCCTGCGCGCCGGCGGCAAAAAGCTCGCCCACCAACAGCCCTTCCACTTCGCGTTCGGTCATGCCGATACGGACGCGCGCAATGGTTTTTTCGAGGGCTGCTTCCGAAACCCGGATCGCGGCACGCAGTTCGGCGATCTCCTCTGCCGTTTTATGAAGCCGAATGGTCGAAATCGCGGCATGGGCATCGACAATTTCAGCGCCGGGGAACGCCCGCGCCAGCGCTAATTGCTCGAAGACGCGCATCCGCTGGCCTTCGACGCCGATGCGCGCCACCTTGCCCATTGTGCTTTGGCCTAGCGCTCCGCCAGCCTTCTGGAAAGCGCCCTCGAAGCGCTCCTCATCACGCCAGAAAAACACCTCGCCCTCGAAACCAAGCGGGTTGAACGAAGGCAATTCGAGATGCGGAACCACTGCCACGGCCTTGCCATCCCGGCGCAGCAGCACCACGAGCGGACGCTCGTTCTGGTGGAAATCCCAGCGGAAAAGGCGTTGGAAATTCGCTCCCCCCACCAGCGCAACAACATCCAGACGGTCCCGCTCCATCAGCGGGAGCAGCCGTTCGAGTTCACGCATGGGTGACGCCATACTTCAATCCCGCCCTGTCTTTTTGTTTTGCTTTTATTCTTTCACACGCGCGGGCCGGGCGACCACGCTACGCATTCGATACCCTGACTTTACAAGCCTGTCAGGTCCGCGCAATCAGAAAAATGATCCAAATCTTGCACCGGATGTGGATTATTCCTTTGCGCGAGGCGGCTGTTTGGGAAAAATCGGTGTGAGTGTCGAACAACCCAGTACGTTTTCCAGCGCTTTCGCCCCGGCGAGCAAGCGTCCGTCGCCGCGCTGGCGCGCCGCGATCTGAAGGCCGACCGGCAGACCTTCCCTCGTGAAGCCGCACGGGATGGAAATCGCCGGGCAGCCGACGGTCGTAAAAGCATAGGCAATCGCGAGCCAATGGACGTAATTGTCGAATTTGACGCCATTACAGCTCTCGACATAGCGGTTTTCAACCGGGAACGGGGCAACAATCGTCGCGGGCGTGCAGATGAGATCGTAGGTCTCGAAGAACGCGAGTGTGCGACCATAGAGCGTCGCGCGCTGGGTCTCGGCGCGATGATGATCCGCCATGGTCAGCGTGAGCCCTTTCTCAATGTTCCAGATGACCTCGGGCTTGAGAAATTCACGCTTGGTTTCGAGCAAGTCCTTCTTGGAAATGGCGAAATTCTTGGCGCGGAGCACGTTGAAGGTATCATGCACCTCGGTGAAATCCGGGTGCGCCTCTTCTACGACCGCGCCGAGTTCGGCGAAGCGATAGGCCGCCTTGCGGCAGATCTCCGCAACCTCGCTATCCACCGGCGTGATGCCAAGGTCCGCTGAGAAAGCGACTCGCTTCGGCTTCCAGCCTGAGCGGGTTGCGGCGAGAAAGCTGGCGGAAGGCTTGGGCAGGCTCACCGGATCACGGACATCCTCGCCCGAGAGGGCATCGAGGAAGAGCGCGCAGTCCTCGACGTTCCGCGCCATAGGCCCCTGCACCGAAAGGAGATTTTCAACCGGCGCACCGCGTGCCGTCGCCACACGCCCCGGCGAGGGGCGCAGGCCGACAATACCGCAGAAGCTCGCGGGATTGCGGAGCGAGCCGCCGAGGTCCGAGCCATGCGCGAGCCAGGCGGTGCCGGTCGCGAGCGCCACCGCGGAGCCGCCCGAGGAGCCCGCCGCCGAGCGGGAAGTGTTCCAGGGATTGAGCGTTGGGCCGAAAACCTCGTTGAACGTATTGGCGCCAGCGCCGAATTCGGGCGTGTTGGTTTTGGCGTAGATCACGCCGCCTTCGCCTTCGAGACGCTCGACCAGTGGATCGGAGGCAGCGGGAATATGCTTCGCAAAGGCGGGCGAGCCATAGGTGGTCAGCACGCCCTTGACGTCTGTGAGATCCTTGATGGCGATGGGAAGGCCCTGAAGCAGGCCACGCTCGGATTTCGGCTTGGCCATCACGGCGCGGGCAGCCTCGCGGGCGCGGTCCATGCACAGGGTCGGCAGCGCGTTCACGGCCTTGTCGACGGCGGAAATCCGCGCTTCAAGAGCGTCGAGGCAATCGAGCGGCGTGATCTCGCCGCGCGAAAGGAGATCGATGGTCTCGATGGCGGTTTTCGAGATCAGGCTGTCAGAGGTCGGCATGAAGGCTCCGGGGCGCGAGGCAAAAATGTGCCCCACACTCCCGCAGGTTCAGCCGCACCGCAAGGGGGGGTGGCCCTTGGTTGGTTCGCCTCAGGCCTTCGGCCAGCTCTTGCGGCTCTTGGGACCGCCCTCGAATTTTTTCGGACCTTCAAATTTCTTGCCTTCAAATTTCTTGCCTTCGAACTTCTTCGGCCCGTCAAACTTTTTTGGCCCATCGAACTTCTTGCCCTCGGGCTTATTGAAATCCGGCTTCTTGCCTTCATACGGCTTGCCTTCGTAAGGCTTCTTGAAGTCAGGCTTTTTCCCCTCATAGGCCCTGTCGTCGGGCTTCTTCGGATAGGGTTTACCCTCAGACTTGCCCTTGCCTTCGTAGGCGCGCGCTTCAGGCTCCGCCGGCTGTGGCAGGCTTTCGCGGAAGGCGCGTTCGTTAAACGGCTGCTTCTCACGAGCAGGACGCTCCTCCTTCTTGAAGGCAGCGTCGCGGCTCGCACGGGCCGGCGCTTCGGCACGCGGAGCGCGATCCTCGTACGCCGGCTTTTCCCGGAATGGCTTTTCCCGGAACGGCTTGTCCGACGCTGGCTTCTCATCGCGGAAACGCGGCTTTTCGCGGAAAGGCTTGTCGTCACGGAAAGGCTTGTCACCCTTGAAAGGCTTGCCTTCGCCACCGCGCGGTGCTTTCGGCGGCAGCGGGGTTTCCGCGCCGTCCTTGAGGCGTTCGCACGCGATATTGTCGCCGCCGGGGCGCTTCATCGCGATCTCGAAGTTGTGCGCAGCTTCGTTGGTAATTTCGAAGCGGGTTTCGTTGTCGAAAATCCGGATGGCGCCAATATCGGCGCGCGTGACCCCGCCCTTGCGGCAGATCATCGGCAGCAGCCACTTCGGATCAGCCTTCTTTTGGCGACCGATATCGAGCTTGAACCAGACACCTCCCTCACCCGAGGCTTCAGCCCATGGCGCACGCGATTCCTTGATCGGGCGGCCATGTTCGCCGCGCTTCTCGCGCATTTCAGGGCCAGTACCGGGATCGGTGACTTCCTCGATTGCCGGGAGCTTGGCGCGGTAGATCCGCACCAGCGCCGCTGCGAGATCTTCCGGCGTACGCTCGGCCAGAAGGAGACGGCCCAGCACGAGGTCTTCCTCATCGGCCTTGCCGGCGAGAACCGGATCGGCGAGCAGGCGCTCCTGATCGAGCTTGCGGATATCTTCAGCAGACGGCGGCGGCCCCCAGGAAACCTGAACGCCGGCATCGCGGATCAGCAGATGCGCCTTGCGGTGACGCGAGGCGGGCACCAGCATCGCGGAAATGCCCTTGCGCCCCGCGCGGCCCGTGCGGCCAGAACGGTGCTGAAGTGTTTCGGCATCGTTGGGGAGTTCGGCATGGATCACGAGGCCGAGGTTCGGCAGATCGATACCGCGCGCGGCAACATCGGTCGCGACGCAGACGCGGGCGCGGCCATCACGCAGCGCTTGCATGGCGTGGTTGCGCTCGTTCTGGCTGAGTTCGCCCGAGAGGAGAACGGCGTTGAAACCGCGCTCGGCCAAGGTTGCCTGAAGATGGCGGACGCTCTCGCGCGTGTTGCAGAAGACAATCGCCGTCTCGGCCTCGACATACCGCAGGAGGTTGACCACCGCGAGTTCGTGTTCCTTGGAGGCGACACGGATAGCGCGATACTCGATATCGGCATGGCCCTTTTCCGAGCCAACGACCTCAAGGCGCAGCGCATCCTTCTGGTATTGCTTGGCCAGCGTCGCGATCGCCTTTGGCATGGTCGCCGAGAAGAGCAGCGTGCGGCGTTCCGAAGGAGTAGCGTCGAGGATGAATTCGAGGTCTTCGCGGAAGCCAAGCGCCATCATCTCGTCGGCCTCGTCGAGCACGACGGCCTTCAGGTCCGAGAGAACGAGGCGCCCGCGCTCGATATGATCCCGCAGGCGACCCGGCGTGCCGACAACGATATGCGCGCCATCGGCGAGTTTGCGACCTTCGGCACGGGAGTCCATGCCGCCAACGCAGGAGATGATGCGGGCGCGCAGGTGTTCGTAAAGCCAGGCGAGTTCGCGTTCGACCTGCATCGCCAGTTCACGCGTCGGCGCGACGATCAGCGCGAGCGGCGCGTTGACGCGCGGCAGGATTTCGGCTTCGCCGAGCAGATCCTTCGCCATCGCAAGGCCATAAGCGACGGTCTTGCCCGAGCCGGTTTGCGCCGAGACAAGAATATCCCGCCCCTCGGCTTCCGGGGTCAAAACGGCGGCCTGAACCGGGGTGGGATCGCTGTACTGACGTTCGGCAAGCGCACGGGCCAGCATCGGGCTGGTTTGGAAGATGTTCATAGGGGATTCCTGACAGGGCGGCGGGAACGGGCAAGGCCCATTCCACGCGGGGGGACAAAGGGAAACAGCGCTAACGCCCGGCCACACCCTCGTGGCCGTTCAGGCTGGCTGATCCCGGAAACCCAAACCCCGAGGCACATCCATCGCTGTGCGCACTCGATAAGCGGGATTGCACAAAAGGGCAAGCCGGACCTGCCGCCGAAAGACGCATGGCAGATCAGCCTTTTTCGGCAAGTGCACCGTCTGCGGCTGCTTAGTTTCCCATGGCCGGGCACTGCGAAACGCGGCACCAGAACCTTTACCCCCAGTTAAGGCTGCATGCGAAAATTGCGACGAAAGGCCGCACTTTAGCGGTTTCCGCCCGGATTTCGCTCCTTCGCGAAAAGTATTTGTAAAGCCCGCAATGCCCATAAATTAGCCAAATCAAAAACGTGGAGTTGCGTCATGTTCGCTCGTGCCTTGTTTCTTGCCTCAGCGCTGTTGTTCTCGGGTTCCGCCATGGCGAACCCGGTCGAGCCGGCCGAAAAGGCGGCCATGCAGTCCGCCATGTTCCAACATATCGACCGCCAGCTCGTCGAGGGGCGCTACTACGATGTGAACCTCAAGAGCGGCGATGTGCGCCCGCTCGTGCCGCAGAAGAACCACCCGATGGTGCTGCGCATGGGCGAGCATTACGTGCTGTGCACCGATTTCAAGACCGCGAGCGGCGATTCCGTGAATGTCGATTTCTACGCTTCGCGCCGGGGCAAGTCCTTCGTGATATTCCGCACCGAGATCGACAACCGCTCCCCGCTTGAAGCCCTGATGAAGGCCGGCAAGGTCACGATGACCGAGTAGACGCGCGGGGAGACAGCGATAAGGGACAAAGAGCATGGGGTGGGCCGTGCGACCTGTTCTGAAAAGTCGGCTGCTGGGGAAATTCCTTCTCTGGCTGGTGCCGAGCTTCGTGCTCGTCTCAGCTGGCGGTATGGTCCTGATCACAGAGCATGAACTTCGGCAGGAAATGGATCTCATTTCTGCGCGTGTCGGCAATCATGCCGGGCGCGCGGCCGCGGCGATCAATCGCCATGATGCAGTTCAGGAACCTGATCTTGCAGCCGATCTTCTCTCCTCCCTGACCGCGGACCGCGCGGTGCGCTGCGCCGCGCTCTGGGCCGATCCCCTTCCTGCGAAGATCATCACGGTGCCGCGTGGCCTTACCTGCGCACCCGGACGCGATGATCCGCAACTCGACATTCCGGTGGATGATCTTGTCGGCTCGCGGCTGATCGTAGCGCTTGATCTTTCGGAAATCACCGAAGCCCGCCGCCGCCAGCGCGATCAATCCTTCCTGCTGTTGGTGTTCGGCCTTCTGGTGGCTGTCGGTGCCAGCATGATGGCTTTCCGCCAGACCATCGGAACGCCGCTGCGGAGGCTGCTCGCGGCGATCAGTCACACCGCGAGCACTGGCGAATTCCGGTCTATCACGGGCAAAACATCGGATGAATTCGGCGTCGTCATCGACAACTACAACACGATGCAGACGCGCCTGAAGACGAACAACGCCGAGGTCGCGGCCTCGCTGAAGGAAATCCGGCAGCTCTATAACACCACCCCCGCCCCGATGCTGTGCGTCGACAAAGGCGGGCTGATCACCGAGGCGAGCGACTTCTGGCTGGAGTTCATCGGGCGGGAACGTGGCGAGGTTCTGGGGCACCCGGTTCAGGCGTTCCTGCGAGCGATGAAGACACCCAAGCGCGGCGTGCACTGCCACGGCGCCTGTCTTGTCCATAAAACCGCGCATTCCGAGCATAAACGCGCCGAGGTTATCGTCAAACATGCCTCAGGCCGCGAGATCGACGGTCTTTTGTCCGTTTCTCACCGCGAACAGGAGGGTGGCGGGTTTCTCTGCGTCGTGACGGATATCAGTCATCTGCGGGAAGCCGAACGCGCGCTCAAGCGTGTTGCGTTGACAGATCGGCTGACCGGCCTGCCGAACCGTGCCGCGATCAACGATCTTGTCGAGAGCATCCGCCATGATCTCGACCCGACCGGCTACCTTGCAATCCTCTATATCGACCTCGACAATTTCAAGCAGGTCAATGACAGCTTTGGCCATGAATCCGGTGACCAGCTTCTGAAGGAAGTCGTGCGGCGCATGCAGGCGTGCCTGAAACCGGACGCCTCGGTGATCCGCCTCGGCGGTGATGAATTCGCGATCATGCTGGCCGATACCGAAGGGCTACCGGAAGCGCAGCGCGTGGCAGGAGCGGTAATCGAGGCGGTGCGTTCGCCAGTCGAACTGGGGGAGGATGCGGTCGGCCATGTTTCGGCGAGTGTCGGTATCGCCGCGCTAGGGGAGAGCGACGAGGAGTGGTCCGAGGGCCTGCGTGCCGCCGACCTTGCGATGTATGAAGCCAAACAGGGCGGCAAGAACCGTTTTGCGCTCTATTCGGATGCCCTCGGTCAAGCGGTCGATGCGCGCACGGCACGAGCCAACACCATTCGCGACGGCCTCGACTCCGGCTGGTTCTCGCTGCTGTTCCAGCCCATCGTGCGGTTGAGCGACCTCTGTCCTATCGGGGCGGAGTCGCTGCTGCGTCTCCAGCGCCCCGGCATGGCAGCGGAACCGACACAAGCCATCATCCAGACCGCCGAGGAAACCGGGCAGATCACCCAGATCGGTGAATGGGTGCTTCGCGATGCCCTGACTCACGCGGGCGATATCGCCGGGATTTCCGCCGCCAATGGCTACCTCTCGCTCAACCTCTCCGCGCGTCAGCTCGACTCGCGGCTGCTGCCCGCGCTCAAGGCCGAGCTTGCCGCCACGGGCTTTCCTGCGCAGCGGCTCGTCGTGGAAATCACCGAGACGGCGGTAATCGGCAACTTCGAGGAGGCGATCAAAATCCTTGCCGATATCCGGTCGCTCGGCATTCGCGTCGCGCTTGATGACTTTGGCACGGGCTATTCGTCGCTGAGCTATTTCAACCGTCTGCCTGTCGATATCATCAAGCTCGACCGGTCAATCACCGCCGGGATCGGTGCCAAAGGACGGTCCGACGAGGAAATGCGCAAGGCTTCGGCGCTGGTGCGCTCGATTGCGAATTTTGCCGCCGATCTCGGGATTTCCGTCGTGGCGGAAGGCATCGAGAGTTTCGATGTCGTCGAGGAACTGCGCCAGCTCGGCGTGCCCTACGGTCAGGGCTACCTCTTCGCGCGGCCCCTGCCCGCCTCGGCGTTCCGTGCCTGGGTGGCGGAATTCGACCCTGCCACGCGCGGTGGCGGTGTGTCGCACAAGCGGGCGGTGAACGCCTAGGCGATCTCGGGTTTCCGGATCACATACAGGCCGACATCGATCGAGCCTTCGAGAAAGCCGCCCTCACAATAGGAGAGATAATACTCCCAGAGGCGCTTGAAGCGCGCGTCGAACCCCAGCGCGGCGATCTCTGGCCAATGGGCAAGGAAGCGACGGTGCCATTCCGCCAGTGTGCGGGCATAGGAGGTCGCGAAAGTTTCCGCCGAGGTGAGTTTCAGCCCAGCGTTGGCAATCAGCTGGTTCAGGAGCGTCCGTGTCGGAAGGAAGCCACCGGGAAAGACGTGCTTCTGGATGAAATCCGGGTGGCTCCGATAGTCCTCGAAGCGGGACTCCTCGATGGTGATGCCTTGCAGCACCGCGATCCCGCCCGGCTTCAGGCTTTTTGCGATGGTGTCGAAATAGCCCGGCAGATAGGCTTCGCCCACCGCTTCGAGCATTTCGATCGACACCACGCGGTCAAAGGTGGTGTCGAGATCGCGATAATCCTGCAGGCGCAGTGCTACCTTCTCGGACAGGCCCTCGGTCGCGATGCTCGTGCTGGCCCATTCGAGCTGCGAGGGCGAAAGCGTGATGCCGGTCACATGGGCATCGGCGTGGCGTGCCAGATGCGCCGCCAGCGCACCCCAACCGCAGCCGATTTCCAGCACGGAATCCCCAGCTGAAAGGGCCAGAAGCTGCGAAATGCGCTCAAGCCGGGCCTGCTGCGCGCCCTCCAGATCGAGCTGCTCGTCGGTCCAGATCGCGGAGGAATACATCATCGAGCGATCAAGCCAGAGGCGGTAGAAGGCGTTGCCGAGGTCGTAGTGAAATTCGATGTTCTTCCGGCTTCCCTTACGCGAATTGGCACGCAGGGCATGACGGAAACGATTGAAAGTCTCGATGAAACGCGCGCCGCGAATGCTCTTTTCGAGCGCGGCACTGTTGCGCAGCATCAGGCGGATCAGGGCGGTCAGATCCGGCGAGGACCAGTCGTGATCGAGGTAGCTCTCGGCAAAGCCGATGTCCCCGCCGGCCAGGCAGCGCCAGAGCATGCGCCAGCGATGAATCACGAGAACGGCTTCAGGGCCCTCCTCGCTCCCCCGGATATCGAAATGAGCGCCGGAGGGCAGCGTGACGCGCAGATGCCCGAATGTCAGGCCAGAGAGCAGGCGTTGCAAAAGCTTCACGCGCCAGCCAGCCGGCGCGTGCTGACGCTCGGTTGTCGCCATGCCTTCAAGAGAGCGTTCGTCTGCGCCGCTCATGGGGCCTCCCCCGGCGTACCGATGCGTGGAAGAACAGCCGTGACAGGGTTTTGTGGCGGCGCCGGACGACGGACGAGCTTGACACCCTTCCACCAAAGCTTGAGCGCTTCCCAATGGATACCGCCGACTACACGCAAGGTGAGGAACGGTAGCGTGAAAAACGCCCGCAGAAGGGTGGCATCGGTCAATTCCTGACGCGTCGCGCTATGGCGGGCTGTCAACAACCGCCCTTCGGCATCGGAAACGCCGATCACCACCAGCAGGCGCTCGCCGGGCGGCGTGACCGAAAAATCATAGCGCAGGTTCATGGGCATGAAGGGCGAGACATAAAACGCCTTGTCACAACTCTGGCGAATGGCGTCACCTTGCTCCACCTCCACCGGAATAAGGTAGGAATGGCGCTGGCCAAAGGTGTTATCGACCTGCCAGAGGATCGCGCCGAGGCTGCCATCCTTGCGATGACAGAAGAAGATACTGAGCGGATTAAATGACCAGCCCAGCACGCGCGGCATGGTGAAAAGCCGGATCGGCCCGCCATCCGGCGCAAGTCCGGCCTCGCGCATGCTCGTCTCGATCTGCGCCCGGAGATCGCGGCCCGCCCCATCGCCGCGGTCTTTTGCGTAGAACGAGAAGAGGTTCCAGCGGTCGAGCGAGAACAGCCGCAAACGACGATTCAATTCGGGCAATTCGTCGAGATCGAGCAACAGCGAATAGAGCCGGTAATCAAGCCGGTGCTCACGCGGTCGGAGCCTCAAGTGCATGACCTCACCGGGATAAAGCGCGGAAACTGTCATACCACAGGCTCCGGTTTTACAGGCACGGCGACCGGCGCGCGGGTAATCCTCGTACTGTCGTTCGCGACCCGCCATGGACGCTGGATGCCGCCGAGGTCTTCCGCCACGGCAAGCCCGGCCTGAAGCCCGTCCTCGTGGAAACCGGCACCGAAATGCGCGCCGCAAAACCAAGTGTTCTGCTGGCCCTGCAACGACCACAGTGCTTTTTGCGCGGCATCGGCGGCAAGATCGAACTGCGGGTGCCAATAGGTCTCGAGATGAATGACCGTATCAGGCGCGGGCTCTACGATCGGGTTGAGCGTCACCAGTACCGGGGGCACATCGCCGAGCGGCTGGAGCCGGTTCATCCAGTAGGTCACGGAGAGATTACGCTCGCCCGCCTGCCGGTTGGCGAGGTAATTCCAGCTCGCCCACGCGGCCTTGCGGCGGGGCATCAGACGAATATCAGTATGGAGAACCGCCTGGTTCTTCGCATAGCGGAAGGCCCCGAGCAGGCGCGCTTCCTCCGGGCTTGGCTCAGCCAGCATCGCCAGAGCGGTATCGGCATGGGTCGCGATCACCACATGATCGAAGCTGTGCCGCTCACCCGAGGCATCAATCAGCGTGACCCCACCGGGATTACGCTCAATGCGACGAACGGGCGTGCCGAGGCGGATATTCTCACGGAACGGCGCGGTGATTTTCTCGACATAGGCGCGGCTGCCGCCCTGCACCGTGCGCCAAATCGGGCGGTTCGAAAGCTTCAGCAGGCCGTGATTATCGCAGAAACGCACGAAAGATGCTGCCGGATAGGCACCGACATCTGCAGCTGGCGTCGACCAGATCGCTGCCGCCATCGGGTAGAGATGATCATCGCGGAAAGCTGCGCCGTAGCGGTTGCTCGTCAGGTATTCATCGAGCGAAATAGCGCCCATCGTCGGAAGATCGCGCGGTGCCTCGCGGTAAAAGCGCACGAGATCCCTGAGCATCGACCAGAACCGCGGGCGCAGAATATTCGTGGGCTGCGCAAAAAGCCCGGCGAAATCACTGCCCGCGTATTCATAAGCGCCGTGATCGAGCGAAATCGCGAAGGACATGTCGGTGGCGACAGTGGGCACACCGAGTTCCGCAAACAGGGCCTTGAGGTTCGGATAGGTCGGCTCGTTGTACACGATGAACCCGGTATCGACCGCCAGCGGCTTGCCCGCGATCTCACCGACGAAGGTGTTGGAGTGCCCACCAAGCCGATCCTCAGCCTCGAACACCGTTACATGATGCCCTTTCGAGAGCAGCCATGCCGCCGAAAGCCCGGAAATGCCGGAACCAATCACGCCGATCGACAGTGGTGGTGTCGGCCTCGGCGATCCGGGTTCGGAACCTGCGCTGACCATTCCCCGTTCCATTTTTTGAACACATCCGTGCGCCGCTGCGCGAGCGCCCAGTCTATCAACGCAGCCGAACGCCGATTGGATCGGTCGGCCAAGAATATTTCAAGCCCGGACAGCTGGAAATCCAGACCAACTCAAAATCCCGGTCGACTCAAAATTCAAGCGAAGCGCGATCCAGTTCACGGGGGATCACGTATCCCGTTGGACTGCAAGCCTCGCCGCCGGGCCCGATATTCCGGCTTTCACCCCGATCTGAGGAAGTGGAGCTTACGCCATGTCGCTCACCCTGATTGCGCTTCTGGCTGCGGGCCTGTCGGCTGCTTTGGCCTTCGCCTGGGGCGTTCAACGCTGGACCGGCAAGAGTGGCTGGATCGACGTCATCTGGTCGGTCGCAACGGGGCTCGCCGCTATCGCCGCCGCCGTTCCGCCGGCAGGTGGGCTTTCCGGCGGGCGCTCCTTGATGATCGTGTGCATGGTTGGCCTGTGGGCGGTCCGGCTGGGCGGACATATTGCCGCACGCACAACTTTTCATGGGGAAGACCCGCGCTACGCTGCACTTCAGGTGGAATGGGGTGCAAATTTCCCGCTGAGATTGTTCCTGTTCCTACAGGTTCAGGCGCTGGCAGGGTTGGCGCTGGCAGTTTCGGTTGGCTCAGCGGCTGGCAATCCGGCTCCCTTCCCCGCGCCGGGCGATATACTGGCGCTCGTGGTCTTCGGGATCGCCTTTCTCGGGGAGTCCCTCGCGGATAGGCAACTGGAGCAATTCCGCCGTGATAATCCGGGTCGCAAGGCGGTGTGCGAGGTCGGGCTGTGGCGCTATTCGCGGCATCCGAATTACTTCTTCGAATGGCTCGGCTGGTGCGCTTATCCGCTCGCAGCGATAAGCCTAACGGGCGGGTACGCTTTCGGTTGGCTCGCGCTTCTGGCGCCTGCCTTGATGTATCTCCTGCTCGTCCATGCCTCCGGCATTCCACCGCTTGAAGCGGAGATGCTCGCCTCGCGTGGTGAGGCATTCCGTGCATATCAACGCCGGGTGAATGCGTTTTTCCCCGGCCCTCGCCGGGCCGAACAGAGCGATGCCGGATAAAAAAGAGTTCCCTAGATGCCAGTCTTTCCTCGCCTGAGAAAGCTTAGACCTTCTTCAACGGCGCAAACCGGCGGCAGATCAGGAAGGTAACCGTGGCGGCCGTCGAAGTCAGGATCGTCCCCCAAGCCATATCGAGGCTGGTAACGAGCGGCGACCAGACTTTCAGCGTCGCATAATTGGTCAAATCGTAGGTCGCGTAGCAGACAAAGCCGAAGAAAGCCCCCTGTCGCAACGCCAGCGCAAGATTGTTGGCCTCCAGCGCCGGGCGCAGCACAAAGTGACCAACGCCCAGGACATAAATCATGTAGAACAGCAGCGCGGGGACGATGCGGAAGCCGTTGAGCAAAATCTCGCCGAGTTCGCGGCGATAGAGCCATTCGTTCATCGAGATGAGCCAGACGGCGTCCAGCGTCAGCAGCACAACCGTCAGGATGAAAAGGCGCAGCAGCCAAAGTGCCATGTGAACCAGCCCTCGCAAGTGCGAGCCCCTGCCCGCCTGCGAGGCATACGCGGCGCGACCGGTTTTGGTTGCATCAAGCCTGATCTTTAATCGATATCGCGCCGCCCAACGCGATCCCCGAGCTTGACCATCCAGTTGATGAGTTCGCGCTCCGTGGCACAAAGGCCCGGCTTTTCTGCAATCGCCGCAATATGGCAACGCAACTGTGGCCAGCGCACATGCAGATCCGCCAGATCTGCCGGAAGCTGTACAACTTCATTCGCGGTATTCCTGTTCTCGGAAAGACTTTGTTTTGCCATGAACCATTTTCTGACAGCAAACCAAAAGTTTTGCGCGTGAGTAAACTGTGAAACCGGATGAAAACGGCTTGGCCTGTCGCGCCGAATGGTCTAGCTTACGTAGTAGGGTAGGCAGATCAAGGCGATGGCCGAAAAACTGATTGAAATCAATCTGTTCGGCGCATGTTCGGTACGCTCTGCGCATGCCGGACAGTTCGACATCAAGGGGGCCAAACACAAGGCGCTGTTCGCGTTGCTGGTGACAGCACCCTTTGGTCGGCGCACACGTGATTTTCTCCAGCAAACCCTCTGGGGTGCCACCAATTATGACACCGGGCGGCAGAGTCTTCGTCGGGCGCTCTCCGACATCAAACACGTCATGGGCGAAAGTTTCGGCGTGCTGTTCTCCGGCAACAATATCGACCTAACGATCGATCTTTCCAGAGTTCGCCTCACGGGTCATCCCGGCGCGGGACTATTTCTGGAAGGGCTGAACGTTCCCGAAGCCCTCTTCCAGCAGTGGCTTGCAGGCATTCGCGCCAATCCGGGCCAACTGGCGGGCCATTTCAGCCTTTCAAACCCCATGCCAGACCTTCCGATCCTGCCGGTTGTAGCGGTGCTTCCGTTGAGGGCCGTCGGGAGCGAGAGTTCGGATGGCGTGCTGGGCGACTGGTTGGCGGAAGAAATCAGCCGTTCGCTCAGCCGGTCCCGTTTGCTGAGCGTGATTTCGCATCTTTCCTGTCGGCAGCTCGGAGCGATCTCGGTCGATATGAGCAAGGTGCGCGACCTGCTTCGGGCAGATTATTGCGTCGTCGGGTCGATTCGCCGGCAAAGGGGGGCTTTGATCCTCGATGCCGATCTTGTCGATACGCGCTCCGGCAAGATCATCTTGACGCGGCAAGTCGAAGCAGCTGCCGCGCACTTCGGTCAAAGCTCGATCGAGGGGATCTCAACCATCGTCAAGGCGATCGGTCGCGCGATTGCCGACGATTCCATCACGCATACGCGCGGTCTGGCGCTGGCGGATATCGAGGATCATCGCCTCGTCATTGCCGGCGTCGGGTTGATGCACCGCTCGACGCTCAGGGACTTCGCTCGCGCCCGCGAGCTGTTGGAGGAGGCCTTGCGACGGGCAGCCTTCACGCCGGAAATCCATGCCTGGCTCGGCAAGTGGTACGTGCTCAGCGTGTTCAACGGCTGGAGCACCGATGTGGCACGCGAAACCGCCAGCGCGACCGATTTCACCTCGCGCGCGCTCGATCTCGCGCCCGATGATCCCTTCTGCCTGACGATTGATGGCTTTGCCCAGAACAACCTTTTGCGCCGCCTCGATATTGCCGAGCAGCGCTATGATATGGCGCTGAACTATAACCCGAATTCGGCGTTGACCTGGTTGCTGAAAGGCACGCTTTGCGCCTTTCGCGATGAGGGACAGCAGGCTGTGAATGCTGCCCGGCACGCAAGAAAGTTATCCCCCCTCGATCCTTTCGGGTATTTTTACGACACGCTTTCGGCGAGCGCGAACCTCAGTCTCGGAAGTTTCGAAGACGCACTGGAACTGGCTGACCGCTCTCTCGCGGTCAATGACCGGCACCTTTCGACCCACAGGGCGCGGATTGTCGCTCTCTATCATCTGGGGCGAAAGAAGGAAGCTCAGGCGGCGGCAGAGCAACTCTTGCGGCGGCAGCCTGATTTTACTGTCGATAAATACCTGCGGGGGCACCCGGCAGCAGACTTCAATTTTGGAAAACAGGCCGTGGCCGCGATGCGAGGTTCCGGCATTCCCTAGAGAAGGAATTGAAATATGTCATTACTCGGTGGTGTAGGGGGCGTGGGACGCGTAGGCGGCGTTGGAGGTGTGGGCGGCGTCGGCGGGGTTGGTGGAGTTGGCGGCGTCGGAGGTGTCAACTTCACAGGGCTCGGCAATTTCATCGGCGGCGGCGGTGCCGACAGCCTGACAACATCCGGCCTTCTGATCGCCACGCAATCAATCATCCATACTGCCGAGCAGGATACCTCACCGCTTGCGAGAGCACATACGCTGCCGATGTCCAGCGCGAGCAATCTCGACGGGTGGGACAGCTGGGTGCGTGCCTCGCTTTACCTCAGCGATTTCCTCAAGGATCTCAAATGGAAGGTCGACAAGAAGGCCCAGAGCGTGACCCTCTCGCTCGCCGGCAAAGCGTTTTACGCCATCGAGCGTCCGGATATCGATCTCTTCGTCTCGCAGCTCGCAAAGATGCGCGATTATCAGGATCAGCGTGCTGATCGCAGCGCGGAAATCCTCAGCCAGATGGGCTTTCCGATCGATTATTTCGCAACGATCCTCGGGCTGAATGCGGCCCGCAACCGCTTTACCTTCGAGTTGATCCTCATCACGCAGGTCATCGCCTCGCATGTCGCGATGGTGGTGAAGCATCACCTCGCCTGCCGCCGCCCGGACCGGCTTGGCGCCACCGTGATGCCGATGATCCCTACGCCGGGTCATGCGACCTTCCCCAGCGCGCATGCAACGGAGGCTTTCGCGGTCGCGACACTGCTGGAAGGGCTTCTTGGCACCGAGGCTGCGGTCAAACATTATCCGTCGGTGATCCGGCTCAAGAAGCTTGTTTTCAAGCAAGCTGAACGCATCGCCGTGAACCGTACGGTGGCCGGCATGCACTACCCGATCGACACCTGGGCCGGTGCTGCGCTCGGGGAGGCCATCGGCCAGATCATTCTGGCGAAATGCACCAAAAGTGGCAGCGCAACGCCCCGTCATTACAATGCGACGGATGTCGATTTCTCGGTCAGCAATTTCAAGTGGATGCTCTGGCAGGCGAAGGCCCCGGCCGGCGCGGCACCCAAGGTTTGCGGCCTCGCGCGCTCTGACAAGGCCATTCCGGTCACGTCGAGCGACCTCTTCGGCTGGTTGTGGAAGAAATCACAGGGCGAATTCTCGCTCGGTTGATCCACCCTTCCCATGACCCATGCCACAAGGAGGCGCGAGCACCATGCCGAATGCCGAGAAGACGCATGTTATGGCCGAACTCGTCGGCCCTTATGAGTTCTGGACCTTCGAGACCGGGGCCGATTATGGCCTCCCGCCGCAACATTTGAACGCCGAGACGGCCATCGCTGCGCTTGCGGAACTCCCGCCGGGCGCAGACCCGCGTACCGGCGATATTGTCGGCGATCTCGCAGGAAGCGACAACATTGGCGAAATCCATGTCCCCACCGTGTGGGAGCCGGGTTGCAGCGGCAAGGAGAACGCCTTCTGGCCGCTCGTTGTGCGGGTGAAGGCTGGCAAAGCGGGCGGGGCAACAAGCCCCCTCGCCCGGCTCGGTCATGCGATGAAGCCGCTTGCGGGTGGAATCGCCGGGCATCGCAAAAAGGCACAGCCTGCGGCGGATACCCTCGGCTTCCGGCTCAACTCTGTGATGCCGGGAGAAACGATCAATGGCGGGTTTTCTGCCGAAGCAATCACGCAAGCCTATGCGAAAAGCCCTAAATCCGCCGTCAAACCCGCTGCCATTGTCGCGGTGATTGATGACGGCCTGCCCTTCGCGCATCGCGATTTTCGTGGTGCAGATGGGAGCACGCGCGTCGCGTTCTGCTGGTTGCAATCCGCAGTGACGCCCAAGGGGCAGACGCCGACCGTGCTTTATGGTCGCGAATATCTCAAGGGCGAGATCGACGAGCTGATCCGCGATTACGGCCACGACGAGGATCAGCTCTACCGCGCGGCTGGTGCGGGGGATAAGGGGCCGGCCAGAGGTGCAACGATCCGGCATCTGGGATCGCACGGCTCGAATGTCATGGATCTGGCTGGCGGCGCGCGCGTCGGTGACGCGCTTGATGCGGTGGCGCTGATCGGCGTGCAACTCCCGTCACCGATAACGTTGGATACGGCGGGGTTCGGCAAGGATTCCTATATCCTCGCCGCCCTGCACTATATCTTTGAGCGCGCGGATCGCCTTGCTGAAAAGCACCTCGGCAAGGGCGAAAAACTGCCGCTGATCGTCAACTTCAGCTACGGGTTCACCGGCGGACCGCACAACGGGCAGGACCGGCTGGAGCGGGCGATGCGCGCATTGATCCGGGCGCGCGAGGCGACCGGCGCGCCGGCGCATCTCGTCATCCCCTCGGGCAATTCCTTCGCCGGTGCCCTTGGCGGGGAAATTTCGGAGAGCCTCATCGCGGCACGCGGCGGAGCCAAGGGCACCTTCGATATCCCGTGGCGGGTGCAGCCGACGGACCGGACGCCGAACTACCTCGAGATCTGGCTGCCGGATGGCGCGACGCCGCAGGGTGTTTCAGTGGCGCTGAGAACACCTTCAGGAAAATCGTTCTCTCTCGCGGTAGAAGCGAGCGGCGATCAAAACACACCCTTTTCAATGCCAGGTTCCGTCGACAAGCGCGCCATCGGTCAGTTCAGCGTCGAGAATTACCGCTTAGAAAGCGGCAAGGGGCGTTGGCGCTTCATGGTCGTTCTCGCGCCGACCGATCCCCAGAATTCAACGCTCGCTAGCGCCGAAGCCGGGCTTTGGCAGGTGAAGCTTGGCGGACTTGGGCCCGTTCTCAAACACGGTGTCATCACCTGCCGCATCCAGCGCGACAATGACCCCTTCGGCTATTACCACGGGGCTCGACAAAGCTACTTCGATGACCGCCACGATCAGGCCTATGACGAGACCGGCAAGCACTCCGCGACGGAAAATCCGGGGAATACCTTTGTTCGCCGTTTCGATGGCCTCAACGGGCTCGCGACGCATGATGCTGTGGTCGTGGTCGGCGGGTATGTCGCAAGCAGCACAGCGCCCGCGACCTACAGCTCAGCGGGACCGCTGACGGCGAGACCGGGATCGCCGGGAACGGTAAGACTTGCCGCGCCGTCCGATGACTCGCCCGTTCTCGGCGGCATTCGCGCGGCAGGTACGCGCTCGGGCATCACCTTCCGGCTCAACGGCACCAGCGCCGCCGCGCCGCAAGTAACGCGCGCGTTGGCTTTGGCCTATGCGGGCAAGCCGGGAGCGACAGCAAAGCCGCCAACACCGGGAAGCGTGGCCGCATTGATTGCGCCGCACCTTGTGGCCGTTGGCGGACCCAAAGACCCTGGCGCAGCGGTTAATCCCGCGACACGCAAGGCGCGCCTCGGTGAATGGCTGCTGGCCGGGGCGTGAAGCCCCGGCTCAAATCGCCTTGAGATGACGGATCGGACGCCCCGCCGTCATCGCCGCGACCGAGCGAAGGATGCCGGCGGTATCGATGCCGAAATGCTTGTAGAGATCGGCAATCGTACCGGTCTGGCCGAAGTGCTCGACACCAAGTGCGCGGGTGCGGTGGCCTTGCACCGCACCGAGCCAACCAAGGGTCGCAGGATGACCGTCGACCAGCGTGATCAGCGCGCAATGCGGCGGCAACTCGCCGAGAAGCCGTTCGGCATGGCTCTGCGCATGACCAAGCCCGGCCTCGCGGGCGCGCTGGGCGGCACTCCACCCTGCATTCAGCCGATCCGCCGAAGTCACCGCGAGCAGGCCGATGTCACGACGGTCTTCTCCCAAAAGTCCAATCGCCTCAACAGCCTCCGGCGCCAGTGCACCTGCATAGGCGATCACGACCTGCGCGTTGGGGCCGGGCTTTCGCATCCAGTAGGCGCCGTCGATGATGTCTCGGGCGAGATCCGGCGTCATGACGCGCGTCGGCTGTTCGAGCGGGCGCGTTGAAAGGCGGAGGTAGATTGAGCCGCCGATGGCGTCGCGCAGCCAGGACCGCGCATCGGGTTCCGCCTCACCGTCCCGCTGCATGTAATCGAAGCCGAAACGCATCATCACCGCGAGCTCATCAAGGAAAGCGGGCTCGAATGCGCAAAGCCCATCCTGTGCCATGCCGACGAGCGGCGTCGCGATCGATTGATGCGCCCCGCCCTCCGGCGCGAGCGTTACGCCTGAGGGGGTCGCCACCAGCATGAAGCGCGCATCCTGATAGCAGGCATAGTTCAGCTGGTCCGCCGCGCGCAGGATGAACGGATCATAGACCGTGCCGATGGGCAGCAGACGCTCGCCGTTGATCGAGTGGCTGAGCCCCATCGCCGACAGCGCGATGAAGAGGTTCGACTCGGCAATACCGAGTTCGAGATGCTGTCCCGAGGGCGAGAATTCCCACGCAAAGGTCGAGGGGATACGTTCGGCCTTGAAGGTATCGGCCATGCTCTC
The DNA here is from genome assembly GCA_002256205.1 of Rhizobiales bacterium PAR1. Lineage (GTDB taxonomy): Bacteria > Pseudomonadota > Alphaproteobacteria > Rhizobiales > Beijerinckiaceae > Rhabdaerophilum. The sequence continues at coordinate 315,099 of NKIW01000003.1, read as the reverse complement.
ACGCGCAAAAAGGCCGCGCCGGTTCACCCAAGGGCCTAGGTTGGTCGAGACCGTGACATCCGGCGCCGTGGTAATGATGCGGTTCGCAAAATCGGTTTGCTCACGGGCAATCTCGTTGAGAATCTGGCCAAATCCCATCTGGGTCGAGATCGGCTTGTCACCGGGCGCCGGGAACGGCAGCGCGGGCGGCACCGCGATTTTCGGCGCGGCATAGCGGCGGCGCCCCTTCGAGAAGAACGGCGCCTCATCGACAAAACGCTGCAACTCTTCTGCCGGCAGGCGCGCGCCTTCCCACTTCTCCCATTCCGCGCCGGGACGCACGGCCATCGAGGCGCGCAGCGTTTCGACCTGCGCCGGGGTCATCAGCCCGGCGTGGTTATCCTTGTGGCCGGCGAGCGGCAGGCCCGCGCCCTTGATCGTGTAGCAGATGAACAGCACCGGCCGATCATGCGTCTTCGCCGCCTCAAAAGCCTCGACCAGCGAGGGGAGATCATGCCCTCCGAGATTGCCCATCAGCGCCGCGAGTTCGGCGTCGGAGCGCTTCTCGATCAGGCGCGTCACCGGCCCCTGATCACCGATTTCATCCAGCAGGCGCTTGCGCCAGGCTGCCCCGCCCTGAAATGTCAACGCCGAATAGAGCTGGTTCGGGCAGGTATCGATCCAGCGCCGCAGTGCTTCGCCGCCCGGCTCGGCGAAAGCCGCCTGCTGAAGCTTGCCATTTTTGACGATCACCACATCCCAGCCGAAGTTGCGGAACATGGATTCAAACTTCTCCCAGAGGCCCTCACGCACCACGGCATCGAGGCTCTGGCGGTTGTAATCCACCACCCACCAGGTGTTGCGCAGCCCGTGCTTCCAGCCCTCGATCAGGGCCTCGTAGATGTTGCCCTCGTCCATTTCGGCATCGCCCACGAGGGAGATCATGTGTCCCTCCGGCTTGTCCTGCATCCAGCCGTGGGCCTTCACGTAATCCTGCACGAGGCTCGAGAACAGCGTCTGTGCCACACCAAGGCCGACCGAACCGGTCGAGAAATCGACGTCGTCGATATCCTTGGTGCGCGAGGGGTAGCTCTGCACGCCCTTGTAGCCGCGGAAATTCTCCATCTTCTCGCGGGTCTGATTGCCGGCGAGATACTGTATTGCATGGAAGATCGGTGAGGCATGCGGCTTGACCGCGACGCGATCCTCCGGCTTCAGCGCGGCGAAATAGAGCGCTGTCATGATGCTGGCCATCGACGCGGAAGAAGCCTGATGCCCGCCGACCTTGACCTCGCCCGCATCGCGGATGTGGTTCGCGTTGTGGATCATCCATGAGGCTAGCCAGAGCACACGGCGCTCGATCTCGGCCAGATACGGCAGGCGCGCATCAACAGATGTCGTGCTCGGGGATGTCATGGATTGCGATATCATGGCGCTTCCTCACGCGAGCAGGCCGGATTTCCGGCTTCTTCGGGAAGACTAGCGTTTTTTCGCGAGACCTTTATGCCATTTTATGCTATCTTTAGCATCATTTTTGGCGCAAATTGAGATATTAAGGTGTAATTTTGGCAAAATCTACTAAACTTACACTGGATGCCATCGATGCGCGCATCCTCGTCGAGCTTCAGCGCAACGGGCGTCTGACCATCACCGAACTTGCCGAACGGGTTGGCCTCTCGCCCTCGCCCTGCCTCCGACGAGTCAAGCTGCTCGAGGAGCGCGGCGCCATCGCGGGCTATGTTGCAGTTGTAGACCAGAATGTCGTGGGGCTGGAGGTCAATGTTTTCGCCTCCATCCGCCTCGAGCGTCAGCGCGAGGAAGAGCTTGAGCGCTTCAGCGCCGCGATTTCGCAATGGCCGGAGGTGATGGAGTGTTACCTGATGACCGGCACACGCGACTATCTGATGCGCATCGTTGTCGGCAGCCTCAGCGACTACGAGCGCTTCATCAAGGACAAGCTCAGCCGCCTCGAAGGCGTGGCCTCGATCGAATCGAGCTTCGCCCTCAGCCGCGTAAAACACACCACGGTGGTGCCGATCACGCCGGGCTGAGGAGCAATTCCGCAACCAGACATGCAAAGGAGCCGGGCCATGACAGCCCGACTCCTTCAAATTCGCCGGAAGACCCGTTCAACGGGCCTGGCGTTATTTGGCCTTCTTGCGCTGGTTGCCGAGGCCGGAGGCCTTCGCCAGTTCAGAGCGCGCAGCCGCGTAATTCGGCGCAACCATCGGATAATCTGACGGGAGGCCCCACTTCTCGCGATACTGCTCAGGCGAGAGGTTGTAGCTCGTACGGAGGTGTCGCTTGAGCGATTTGAACCGCTTCCCGTCTTCAAGACAGATGATGTAATCCGGCGTGACAGACTTCTTGACCGAAACAATCGGCTTTGCGGGCTCGGCCGGTGCTTCGACCGGGGCCGGTCCCACACGCGTCAGTGCACCATGAACAGCATGGATGAGCGCCGGGAGATCCGAAGCCTGAACCGAATTGTTGCGGACGTAGGCGGAAACGATATCCGCAGCCCAGGCGACAAATTCGGCCGGATCAATGTCGTCGGTCATGATGTTAAATACCTCTTTATTAGATTTTTCTGAATGACGCGTCTTTGCCAGCCGCTCGCAGCATTATGCGCGTATCGCGATTCGTTTACCAGTGCAGGAATACAATTTCTTTACTGCTAATCTACAAGAAATTCGATTTTGTCTTGAGCCTTAGGTGGTCATGAAGAAATTACGTAGTGGTTTTGATAGGTGATACGCACAGCTATTTGACGACATGATCAAGGTCGATGATCCCCAAAGCTCAACACACGCCCGACGCGATAAACCGAATTCCGGAAGGGAGAGGTGACCACCGAAAATGCCTGGTAGAAACAGAAGGGTCAGCGTCGAAAAGCCCCCGAATGGATCACGGTTTCCATTCTCAACGATAAGATCGCAATCTCGATTGCAACAAACGTCACGAGGGGCGATCCGGCCTATGTCGGGTGTGGGTCAAGGAATGATCTTACGACAAGAATGGCAAGCGGATCTACACAACCGATATCATCGCCACCCTGTTTGACAGCCTCGGCCCTCTAGACACTGAGGGGAACAGATCAATTGTTGCACAATAGAGGGCGGTATAGAGGGTGGTCAACCGCTCCCCTCTTCCTTGAGCTGTGGCGGCTCGGCTCATCAAGATAAGCCGCTTGCGCGAAATTGGGCCCTGATTAACCGGTCCCAATGCTTCGGTGATCGCGCCTTCGCGTGGTCGTAACCTGCTTTTTCAGAACGCATTCCGAAGCAGAATGTGCTGTCCCAAGCGCGATGGATGCCACCGCCTATCCTTTGAGCGTAGGATGCAGCATGTGAGCAAGAGCGGGTCACCCCGGAGTCCAAGAGAGCAGCAGTCAAGCAGGTCGTCGACTGCTGCTATGGCATTCCCGGCGAGGTAAGCCGATCTTTTGTGACAGTGCCTCGCGGACCGACCGCCAATCAGGAACGATGCCCACCCTTCAGGCAGCAGCCTGAACAGCCGCCAGCACCGGCCTCACATCACGGAAGCTGGTTGCCTCTTCAAAGGCATGCGCTGCGCGAAACAGCGTCGCTTCATCGAAAGGCTTGGCGGCGAGCTGGATCGAGACCGGCAGCGCTTGTGGCCCAAAACCTGAGGGAACACAGATCGCGGGCATCCCCGTGAGATTGAACGGCATGGTGAAGTTCGGCTTGTCGAGGTTATCCCAGCGCGGCACCTTATCGATCAGCGGTGCTTCATCCGGATTGCCTGCGGTCAACACGACATCCACCCCCGCGAGAATGCCTGACATTTCTGCCAGCAACTCACGCCGCCGCCGCATCGCCTGAACATAGTCCATCGAGGTAACAAACGAGCCGAAGATCAGGCGATCCCGGTAGCGCGCCCCGAATTTCTCAGGGCTATCGAGCATCATCGCCTCGTATGCGGCGGCACGTTCAGCGGTCGAGATAAAGAAGCCCGCCGCCGCATAATGCTTGAGCGAGGAGACGTTGACCTCTTGGATCTCGGCGCCGAGGCTCTCATAGACCTTAATCGCATTATCGATCCCGGCCTGCACGGCAGGCGCGACCTTGCGATCCTCCTCATGCCAGCGCCGCAGCACCCCGATCCTGAGACCTTTGGCGCCGGTCTTGAGGCTTGCCAAGTAATCCGGCACGGGTCGATTAGCGCTGGCGGGATCCTTGGGATCATAGCCCGCAAGCGCCTGAAGCATCAGCGCGCAATCCTCGGTCGTCCAAGCCATCGGGCCGATATGATCGAGCGAATAGGCAGCGGGTGCAACACCGGCGCGGCTCACCAGTCCGTAGGTGGGCTTGATCCCGACAATACCGCAAAGCGCGGCCGGACCACGGATAGACCCTCCGGTATCAGTACCCAGCCCGCCGAGGATCATCCCCGCCGGAATGGCAGCCCCCGTGCCGCTGGAAGAGCCTGCGGTGAAATGCGCGGTATTCCACGGATTGCGCGAAGGAGGCCATGGATTGTCAAAGGAGGGACCGCCATCGGCAAACTCGTGCGTCGTGAGCTTGCCCATGAGCACCGTGCCGGCCTTGGCGAGCGCTTCGGCGCATGTCGCGTCGGAACCGGGGATGTTGTTGAGATTGTGGAACGACTGGCATGCCGTGAGAATGCCTTTCGTATCAATGATATCCTTGAGGCCGATCGGGATGCCATGCAGCGGCGATTTCGGACCCGAGGCTTTGATTTCGGCCTCGGCGCGTTTCGCATCGGCCAGCGCGCGCTCCTTTGTTACGGTCACAAAGGCATGGATGGCGTGATCATGCGTCTCGACCCGCGCAAGGCACGCCTCGGTCAGTTCCACCGGCGAGAGCTTGCCAGCAGCGATCAGGCCAGAGGCTTCAGCAATGGTCAGCATGTCCTTGCTCATTTCGTTCCCTCCACCGGAAAGCTGAACATATGCGCGGGTTCGACCATGTAGCTCATGCGGTTCGGCGCCGGGGCGCGGATCAGCGCCGCCATCTGCTCGATGTAGCCATAGGCTTCGTAATAGGCGTCGATCTCGGGCTGGGAGAGCGTGAACCCTGCCCGCTTAATGAAGACGGCGATCTCCTCTTTCGAGACCGCCGTGGAAACGGTTGGCGTGGTATGGGACATGACCGGCGAACTCCTTGAAGGACACTGGCGCCAACTGTCCGGTTGCGAAGGCAATCCGCCTCCTACGCGCCAATTGAATACAAAGCAACCCTCATGCCACATCTCTGCGACTGCTACCCTGCTCCTGTCGGTAGATGGACAAGGTTGCGCCGAGAATGATAAGCGCGCCTGCCAGAGCATAAAGATCAGGCTTTTCGTCGTAGGCGACGAAGGCAATGGCCGCAACAAAGGGCAATCGGGCAAAATCAAACGGCATGACGGTCGTCGCCGGAGCAGACTTGAGCGCATGCAGCATGGCAAGGCGCCCGCAGTACATGGCAACTGCCATGAACAAGACCCACATCATTGTATCCAGAGATGGGCCTTTCCAGACAAGGAGTGCCGGGACGCTTCCCGTGACCACCGGGATCGCAGTCATCATCGCGGCTGCGCGTCTTGCGGTATCGACCCGCATGATCCGCTTCGACAGGAGATAGGTTGAGGCCATGCCAACTGTGGAGATCAGCACTGTGACAATACCGGCGTCAATTTGAGCAAATCCGGGCCTAACGATAATCATAACGCCGAAAAAACCGGCGACAACTGAAATCCAGCGATGGAGCGAAACAACTTCACCGAGGACCAGACCCGCCAGAGCCGTCACAAGAATAGGCGCGGCAAAGGTAATCGCGGTCGCCTCGGCCAAAGGGACATGCGCCAGGGCATAAAACCACGTCAGATTGGTCACGCCGCCAATCATCGCCGTTATTGCGTACAATTTTATCCGCTCTGCACGCCCATCCTGCTTACTTCTTGTCGCGAGCGATGGCCAAACGATCACCAGAACCAGCCCATTTGTGAGAAAACTGATTTGAAAAGGATGCAGTTCGCGGGCAATTGTCCGCACGATGGAATTGCCGAGCGCCAGAAAGGCTGCGCTGGCCAGCATCCAGAGAATGCCTTTTCGGATTGTATGCGTATCCATGGACGCTCCTTTCCCCCGAATGACGCAAGGATCAGGCCGAAGCGCAATAGGCGCTCTTGGATCGGCAAAGGCTTGGCGCGCAGATTGCTGAGATGCCTGAATTGGATACATCCATGGCATATCGCCCAATGTCGGGCTCATGCCGGTATTCCACCAACAGGAGCCCGATATGCACAAGATTGCGATTCCCGATTTCGTTCTCGCCCGTGTCATTGAGCGGCGCGGCAAGGTTCGCCTGTTCGAGAGCGTCGTGCCATCAAAGACAGCCCTGGTCGTTGTCGATCTTCAGAATGGCTTCATGGCGCCTGGGCAGCCAGCTGAGATCGGCAATGCGCGGGAGATCGTCCCCAACGTCAACAAGATCGGCGAGGCCCTGCGCGCTGCGGGTGGTCAGGTGGTCTACATCCAGAACACGGTCACCGAGGAAACCAAGGCCGAATGGACGACCTGGTTCGACAACTTCCTGCATGGGGCCATCAAGGAACGCATGATCGCTGCCTTCGAACGCGGCTCATTCGGCCATGCGATCTACCCGGAACTCATAGTCAAGCCGGAGGACTGGAAGGTTGAAAAGCAACGTTTCGGCGCCTTTGTGCCCGGCTCATCGGACCTTGATGCCCTGCTCAAGAAGGCGGGCATCGATACCCTGATCATCACCGGGACGGCCACAAACGTGTGTTGTGAATCCACGGCACGCGACGCGATGATGATGAATTACAAGGTGGTTTTTGTTTCGGACGGGAATGCCTGCCGCACCGACGAAGAGCATAACGGCACGCTTGGTAACATGCTCGCGCTGTTTGCCGATGTGCAATCCACCGAAGAGGTTATCGACACGATCGCAGCCGGCAGCGCCATGCCTATGGCAGCGGAATAGCCGGCCCACCCCTCAGGCCGCCACTTTCGAGCGCGCACCTGAGGGGCGCTTTGCCACCTCGGTCTTGCGCCAATGCTCGACGATACGCGCGCCTGACTTGAACACGTGTTCGCAGGCCAGCGCTTCGGCGCGATGCACCTGCCGCAGGGTCACGGCCTCGAAAATCGTCGCGTGATCTTCCTGCGAACGCGCCATGACATCAAAATCATGCCAGCGGAACTTGAGCTGGTTCAGAAGCGGGATTTCGCGCGATTTCTGCATCAGGAACAGCAGATGCGGGTTTGCCGCTGCTTCCATCATCACACGATGAAAACTGTTGTTGACCTGCTCCCAGGCCTCGGCAACCGCATCATTCCACACGCCACCGGCAACAAGCTCCGCGCCGTCCTGTACAATCTTGTGGAGTTGGCCGCGGGCGGCATCCGAAAGACCACGCTCGGCGGCAAGCCGGGTGCCAAGCCCTTCCAGCGTCGAACGCACGTCATAGATCCCGGAGATATCCTGCGAGGTATAACTCTTGACGACGTAACCGCTGTTCGGCGTGTAGGAGAGCAGCCCCTCCGCCGCGAGTGTCGAGAGTGCGGCACGGATCGGTGTTCGCGAAACGCCGAGCGTTGTCGCCAACTCGACCTCATTCATCCGCCCGCCACCCGGATAATCGCCATTGAGAATAGCTTCGCGCACGGCGCGCGTGACGGTCAATCCTCTGGTCGCCAAGGTGTTTCCCCTCTCTGGTCTTCTTGCTTGCCTGTTCCTATCTGCGTCGTAGGTTGGATGCAATCCTTCGTTGGTGGGAAAAAATGGATTGCTTTCGTTTCAAAGCCGAAAACAGCGCCAACCTGGTACATATCCGGCGTTGCAGGGCTTAATCCGACGCTTCAGCGCCCGTATCATCGCCAAGAAAGACGCCAAATAACGGCCCAGCACCAACCATCACGAGAAAAATGCGTACAATATGGTGCGCTGCTACGAAGGCTACCTCGACATGAAGGGCGAGCGCGATCAGGCTCATCTCGGCAAGCCCGCCTGCGGCATAGGCCAGCATCAGCGGCACGACGCCGAAGTCAGTCATCCGGCTGATCAGCAGCGCAAAGATCACGGTGAAGAACAGCAGAATGATCGTTGATCCCACCGAAAGGCCGAGAATACGGCCGATTTCGCGCGGCGGCGTACCGACAAACCGGCAGCCTATGGTCACACCGAGGACAAGTTGCGCCATGATAATGACCTCGGAGGGTGGCGAAAACGTCGCCAGCCCGGCGATATGCACCACTGCCGTCACCAGCATCGGACCCAGCAGGAATTTTGCTGGCATCCGCAAAAGTTGGCCGACAAAGAGGCCGACAATCCCGCATCCCACCAACCAGAGATCGGATACAAGCGGCGTATCAACGATGGAAATCCCGGCCGGACGACGCCCGCCAAGCTGGATTCCCGCCATCATCTGAATAGCGAAGGGCAGCGTCATCACGACGAGCAAGATGCGCGCAGAATGCACCAGTGCGATCATGCGCCCGTCGCCACCCCGCTCCTCGCCGACAGTCACCATCTCGACTAGCCCGCCGGGCATGCCGGCGAAATACGCCGTGGTGCGGTCAAACCCGCCAACGCGGCGAAAAAAGGTGACACAGGCGAGCGCGCTGACGGCCATGAAGACCACCAGACCCGCCAACGCCGGCAGCCATTGCGGAAACTGGTGAAAGAAATCCGGCTTGAAAGCGGTGCCGAGCAGGACGCCGATCACCAGTGTCATCGGCGGACGGATGACGGGTGGTGCTGCGACGGGCAAACCGAGAACCGCAGCGAGCGTACAAGCGCTCATCGGCCCGAGCATCCAAGGCAGTGGCAAGCGCAGCGAGGCAAAACCCCAGCCTCCCGCGATGCCGATCAGCATCGCGAGCGCAAAACGTCCCCAAGGGAAGCTCCCCGGCTTGAGCGCCGCAATGCCGTTTCGGGTCTGGTGCCAGAGGGCGCGCATCAGGGAGCATCTCCGAGGGGCACGGCAGGCGCTACCGCCGGCTTCCGCATCACGATCAACGCGGCAAGAATAACAATTCCCGAGCCCGCGAGCACCCAAATCGTCGGAACATCACCGAACCAGACATAGCCGATCAGCACGGCCCAGATCATTTTGGTGTAATTGATTGGCGCGATGGTCGCGACCGGCGCGAAATAGAGCGCGCGCGTTGTCAGATATTGGCAAAAGCCCGAGGCGAGCCCCATCGCGACGAGCCCGGCGAGCTGCGGAAACGTAGGTTGGGTCCACGACCAGAAGAGGGTCGGCGTCATCGTCAGCGTGGAATAGAGCATCGTGTAGAAAACGATGGTCAGCGTTTCGTCCGTTCGCGAAAGAGACCGCTGCTGGATCAACGAGAGCGCGGAGAGCAGCGTTGCAGCAAGCGCTGCCATCGCGCCGAGCCGGCTCATTTCACCCATGCCTTGCCCGGAAGGCTGCACCATCAGCATCACGCCGCCAAGTCCGATGAAGACCGCGACCCAACTCGCCAGGCTGGGCCGCTCCCTTAGGATGAAGGCGCCCAGAACAGTCGCAATCAGCGGCTGGAAGAAGGAGATCGCTGTAGCATCCGCCAGCGGCATGTGCCGATAGGCGAAGAACATCAGAAGCAGGATTGCTGTGAAGGTCGTCGATTGCCAGAGCTGCGCTAGCGGGCGCTTAGTGGCAAGGAGCGCAGTCCCGCCCATCATCCTGACAAGTAACAGCAGGGCCAGCAGGCCAAAGCCATTCCTGAAAAAGATGATCTGGTTGAGTGGAAAAAGGCCAGCCTGCGCTTTGACTGCCCCATTGAGGATGGAGAAAAGTGCAAGCCCGCCCACCATGAACAAGATGCCCTTGCGCGGATCATGCGTTCCGATCAGCTGCGGTTCGGCGGCAAGAGCCATCAGGCGGGCATCCTTTTCGGGGTCAGTAGGTGAGGAAAATACGCTCAATCTCTTCCGGTTTCGTTGTCACCGTCAACGCCAGCGCGAGTAATAATCGCGCCTTCTGCGGGTTGAGATTGTCCGCAATCAGGAAGCCGGCTTCGCGCAACCGCTTGCCCTTGAAGGTGCGGCCAGAGCCGGCGCGCGTCGATTGCATCACCACGATGCCGGCCTGAACTGCCTTTTTCAGCACCTCGAAATCGCCCTTCCCCGCAAAGCCCGGCGCGAAACCTGCCGAGATCAACCCCTTCGCGCCTGCGGCCATAAAAGCGCGCGGCGCGGTCCCATCTGCCCCCGTATAGGCGTACACAATATCCACGCGCGGCAGAGCCTCCAGCGTGCGGATATCGAACTCGGTCTCAGGCCCCACTTTGCGGATCGGCTTGCGGTAGAACACGATTTTATCGCCATCGGCATGACCGAGCACGCCGAAATCCGGCGAGCGAAAGGTCTGGAGGCGGAAGGTCGAGGTCTTGGTGACCTCGCGCGCCGCATGGATTTCATCGTTGAGAAGCGCGAGCACACCCATGCCGTACGCCTCAGGTGAAGCCGCCGTACGGATCGCATTCGCGAGGTTCATGCCGGCATCGGATGAGAGCGCGGAGGCCGGTCGTTGCGAGCCCACGACAACCACCGGAATATCCACCTTGACCGTCAGCGAGAGGAAATACGCCGTTTCCTCCAGCGAGGCAGTACCATGCAGGATCACGATGCCTGCGAGATCCTTGTACTCCGCGACGAGCCGATCGCAGATCAGCACCAGCTCCTTCCACTCGGGAAAGAAGATATCGGGGCTCGGCACCGCCTTGAAAGGCACCGGGATCACCTCGGCGATTTCCTGCACCTCGGGGAACAACGCCACGAGCGCATCCGCGTGGAGCATTTTCTCGTTTGCTCCGTAATCGAGAATATCGAAGGGACCGGTGCCGATCGAACAGATCGTGCCGCCGGTCCCGATGACGGCGACCTTAGGTTTAACGAACATGGAATCTCCGAGCGCTATTCGGCGGCGATTTTTTGCGCGGCGTTGTGCTCGAGGCACGCGACCAGCATGTCGGTATCCATGATGTCGCCGAAGGTCAGATAGAAGGCAATGAGCGAGGCGTTGTGTTCCTCATCGTTGGCCGCCGCATTGCCATCCGTTACCATGATGGTGCGGAAATTCAGCATCATGCCGTCACGCGCGGTGGATTCGCAGCAGACGTTGGTCACCGTGCCGGTGATGATGATGGTATCGAAACCTTGCGCACGAAGGCGCTGTTCAAGGTCGGATGAGCCCTGAATGAAGGCCGAAAAGCGCTTCTTGAGCACGGTTTCATCCTCCGGCATCACCACCAGATCCGGGTGAAGCTGATGACCGAGCTTACCCTCGGACATCGATTCCACGCGCTTGGCGCGGCGCTCCGGCCGGGTCAGATCCTCGTGGAAATGCGACCACGAGGTCAGGCATTCAGCGTCGTGCGTGTTACGGATCCAGAACACCTTGCCGCCGGTGCGGCGCACGGCGCCGGCGATGCGGTTGACGTTGGGGACGATCTCCACCGCCGTCTCGCAAAGCGCATGGGCGATGCCCTCGACCATGAAGCCGTTCTGGAGGTCAACAACGATCAGCGCGGTCTTCGCCGGATCGAGATCGGCATAGACATGCTCCTTGCCGCGCCGGGCGATGACACTGTCGATGACACGCTGGGGAATGGTGATCTTATGCATGGGGTTTCTCCGCAAATCAGGTGTCAGGAGGCGAGCGCGGTCGCGCCGGCCTTGAAGCAACAGACCGTTCGGCCGGGGCCGGGCACGGTTTCGGGCGGAATGGCGGCGCGGCAAGCATCGTCGGCGTAGGCGCAACGCGGTGCGAAGGCGCAGCCAGACGAGAGACGGCGCATATCCGGGGGTGAACCGGGGATTGCCTCGATATCCTCGCCGCGTGTCGCACTGTGGACCGACGAGGCCAGCATACCGCGGGTATAGGGGTGCTGCGGGTTCATCAGCACGTCCTTCACTGGGCCACTTTCGATGATCCGCCCGGCATACATCACCGCGACGCGATCCGCGATCTGCGCCGCTACGCCGAGATCGTGGGTAACAAAAATCATGCTCATGCCCATATCGACCTGAAGCTTGCGGAGCAGCACCAGCACCTGAATCTGCACGGTGGCATCAAGCGCCGTGGTTGGCTCGTCCGCCAGCAGCAGCGAGGGCCGACAGGACAGCGCCATTGCGATCATCGCGCGCTGCCGCAGGCCGCCGGAAAGCTCATGCGGGAATGCCTTGAGGCGTCGCTCGGCGGAAGGAACCTTCACAAATTCGAGAAGTTCCAGCGCCCGTTTCATGCCGTCGGCATAGGAGCAGCCTTCATGCCGCACCACGGTTTCGGCGATCTGGTGACCGATGGTGTAAACCGGATCCAGCGCGGTCATCGGCTCCTGAAAGATCATCGAGATCGTCGAGCCACGGATGGTCGAAAGCTGGCGATCGGTCAGCTTGAGGATCTCATGTTCGCCGACGCGCATATGCCCACCGATCCGCGTCTTGTTCATGGGGAGAAGGCGCATCAACGCGCGCATCGTCACGGATTTGCCCGAGCCGGATTCGCCGATGATGCAGAGCACCTCGCCCGGATTGATGACGAAGGAGACGCCGTTCACGGCGTTCACCGTGGCCTCGCGGCTGACGAACTTCACGGTGAGGTTCTCAACCTCTACCAGCGGCTGAAGCGCGCTAACAGGCGCAGCGGAAAGGGTCGAGACAGGAGAGATCTTGGTCATGTTCCGATCCTCACGCGCTCAGCTTGGCTTTTGGCGCATGTTTGGGCGCCGGGGATGGACGGGACAGTGCGGTTTTGCCGGCCATGGTGTGCCCAGACCCGGGGTCCTCGACATGGCAGGCTGCGAGATGGCTCAATTGGTCGATCCATTTGCCAAGGGGGGGTACTTTCTCCGCGCAAATCCCCTCCGCCATCGGGCAGCGGGTGCGGAAGCGGCAACCGGAAGGCGGCGCAATCGGGTTAGGGGGGTCGCCGGTCAACGGCGGCTCCTCAACGCGATCCTCCGGGTCGAACGAGAGGCGCGAAGCGAGCAATGCGCGGGTATAGGGGTGTTTCGGCGCGGAATAAATCGCATCCACCGGGCCGATTTCAACGACCTCGCCGAGATACATCACCAGCACGCGGTCGGAGATGTATTGCACAACATCGAGATCATGGCTGATGAAGACGTAGGTCAGGTTGAAGTGCCGTTTGAGGTGCCGCAGCAGGTTGAGCACCTGCGCCTCGACCGATTTATCAAGCGCCGAGACCGCTTCATCGAGGATCAGCAGGCGCGGTTGAAGGGCCAGTGCGCGCGCGATGTTCACACGCTGCTTCTGCCCGCCGGAGAGTTCATGCGGGTAGCGCTGGGCGAAAAGGTCCGGCCGGAGCCCGACCTTGGCGAGGAGTTCGCGCGCCGTCGCCTTGGCTTCGGCCTTGGCCACGCCATGCACAATCGGTCCGTAGGCAATAGAATCCTCGATCGGCAGACGCGGATTGAGTGAAGAGAAACTGTCCTGAAACACCATCTGCATGGCTTTGCGGAAGTCCTTCATCGAGATGCCGCGCATGGCGCCGACGGCTTCACCGTCGAAGATCACCTCGCCCGCATCATAGTCGATGAGATGCATCAGGAGCCGGGCAAGGGTTGATTTTCCGCAGCCGGATTCGCCAACAACACCAAGGGTTTCGCCCTTCATCACGTTGAAGGAGACATCATCCACGGCCCGCACCTTGCCGACGACGCGGTTGAGCACCCCTCCCCGGATCGGGAAATGCTTTTGCAGGTTGTTGACGATCAGTAGCGGCTGGGCCGGGCCGCCACGATCCCGTGGATCGCCAGTCGGCACGGTCGTGAGTTGCGGAACGGGGCGGGTTTCGATCGGGTCCATGGGAGCCTCCATCGGATTACATCCTGACGTCCATCGCCTGGCGGAGCCCATCGCTCACCAGATTGAAGGACAGCGAGGTGATAAAAATCATTGCGCCCGGAAGCGCACAGACGATTGGGTTGACGTAGATCGACTGCCGAAGGGTCGAGAGCATCAGCCCCCAATCCGGGTTTGGCGGCTCGACACCAAGGCCGAGGAAGGAGAGGCCCGACGCGATCAGGATCGACACCGAGACAAGGCCCGAGGCGTAGATGAAGATCGGACCGAGGACATTGCCGAGGATATGCGTTCCGACAATCGAGAGCGTTGAGCCGCCGGACGCCCGTGCTGCCTCAACAAAATCGAGGTTGCGCACCTGCGTCGTCGCGGTTTCTGCAATGCGACACAGCGGCGGGATGAACACCAGCGTCAGCGCCACCATGCCATTGACCATCCCTCCCCCCATCGCGCCGGAAATCGCCACCGCAAGCAGGATCGAAGGGAAGGCGTAGAAAACGTCCATCGTCCGCATGATCATCATGTTGACGCTGCCGCCGATAAAACCGGCGATCACTCCAAGCGTGCCGCCGATGAAGGTCGCGATAACCACCGGTACGAGGCCCATCAGCAGCGACATGCGGCCGCCGTAGATCAGGCGCGAGAGGATATCGCGGCCGAGTTCGTCCGTTCCAAGCCAGAAATCCCGGAATGCGATCGGCTTCAAACGGAAGGCCATCGAGGTCTTGTAAGGGTCTTTCGGCGCGATCCACGGTGCGAAGATCGACATCAGTACGATGGCGATGATCAGCGCCGCGAAGAACAGCGTCACGTAGTCATAGCGCAGGCGATAACCCACCATCTGCCAGTAAGAGCGAACCTTGGTAGCGGGCGCCTCTTCTTCCGCGAGACGCAGCAGGCTGGCATTGCCAATGGACATGTCGGTCATGACTCTCTCCTCAGGCGCGCTTGATGCGGGGGTCGACCGAGGTCTGGACCAGATCGACAACGAGGTTGGTGAAAACGAAGCAGAGGGCCAGGATCAGGATCGCGCCCTGCAAAACCGGGATATCCCGCGTCAGGATCGCCTTGGAAAGCAGGAACCCCGAGCCCGGCCAGTTGAAGATGGTCTCGACCAGAATGGAGCCGCCCATGAGGTAGCCGAATTGCAGGCCCATCACGGCCAGGATCTGCGGCATTGCGTTCTTGATCGCGTGGCGGATTACCGCGAATTCACTGAGGCCTTTGGCGCGCAACGTGTTGACGAAGTCATTGCCGAGGACCTCCGCCACCGCCGAGCGCGTGGTGCGGGTGATGATGCCCACCGGTACCATCGACATCGTGATCACCGGCATGATGATGTACTTGAAGTGATCCCACGAGAAGATGTTGAAGGTCTCGGACCCCTTCGGTCCCATACCGGTCGCGGGCAACCAGTTAAGGTCCACCGCGAAAATGATCACCAGCACAATGCCGAGCCAGTAGCTCGGAACGCTGACACCGATAATCGAGAGCGCGGTGACGCCCCGATCAATCAGCGAGCCGCGGTAGTAGGCGGCTGTGGTGCCAAAGATGAAGGCGATGGTGAAAGCCAGCATCACCGCGCCAGCCGAGAGGAAGATCGTATTCGACAGCGCTTTCAGCACTTCATCCAGCACAGGACGGTTGGTCTGGATCGACATGCCGAGATCGCCGACAATCGCGCGCTCCAGCCATGTCAGGTATTGTAGCGGCAAGGGCTTATCGAAGCCGTAGGTCTTCATGATGAGGTCGATGGTTTCCTGCGAGGCATCCGCCGGCAGCAGCATCTGGACCGGGTTGCCGGGCGCCAGAAACACGAGGGCAAAGCAGAAAACCGTGACGCCGATGCCAATCGGAATGGCATAGAGTATACGCCGGGCGATGTAGTGCCACATGGTCCCCTCCGCAGGGTTCGCGTTGAAAACGGGGGTCTGGAGGCCGGGCGAATCCGGCCCCCGGCGTCGCTCAATTCGTGGTGCCGACGGTGATCGGTGTCAGATCCTGAAACCAGCTCTGTGCCTGTACGAAGCCCTTGAGCTTGGGCGAAAGCGCGCGCGGGTTGAGATCGTGGGTGACGAAAAGCATCGCCGCATCCGCGTTCATCACCTCGTGAACCCTGATGATCATCGCGTCGCGCTTCACCTCGTCGAACTCGTTATAGATATCGACGATCAGCTTCTCGATTTCGGCGCTGTAGTAGTGCCCCCAGTTGCCACCGGCGGGCGCATTCTGCTTCTTCATCGCGAAGCGGAAGATGCCGGAGAACGGGTCCTGCGTAGCGCGGCTGACATTGACGGCGTGATAGTTCGGGAATTTCTCGCGTCCCTTGAAGGTGACATCGAGGAGCGCGTTCCAGTCCATTACCTCGAGCTTGACCTTGAAGCCGACAGCTTCCATCTGCGCTTTCACGAGTTCATTCATCGGCAGCGGCTGCATCTGGCCGGAGCCGGAGGTTGAAATCGCCAGCGTGACCTCACAGGGGTAGCACTTGGCTTCCTTGAGGAGCGCTGTCGCTTTGGCCATGTCGTATTTGTAGGTGACCGGCTTGCCGAAATAGGGCGAAGACGGCGGCACGGTGGCGTAACCGGGCTGCGCAAGACCGCCGAGCATTTCGACCATCTCGTCGCGGTTCATCGCATAATTCGCCGCCTGACGAACCTTTAGATCTTTGAACGGCCCTTCGACGAAGTTGAACTGGTAGTGCCAGTTATGCGGATAAGGCAGCGTGATGACGGTCATGCCCGAGGATTTCAGGCGCGGAATGGTATCGGGCGACGGCGCCTCGATGAAATCCACCTGTCCTGAGAGCAAAGCCGCCGCGCGGGTCGTGGCTTCTGGCATGGGAAGCAGTACGAGCCGCTCGTGCTTGGGTACGCGGGCGGGGTTCCAATATTTGGTATTCTGGACCAGTTCGAGCCTTTCACGCGGCACCATCTTGTCGAATTTGTAGGGGCCGGTGCCGGAAGGCATCTTGGCGTAGGCCTCATAGGAGCCCGCCTTCTCAAACTGACACTTCGAGATCATCATCCAGAAGCTCATCTGGATGTAGAAGAGCGAATCCGGCTCCTTGGTGAGGATCGCGACCTTGAGCGGGTCCACGACTTCCGCGTGGTCGATGTTGACCGTGCGCGTACGCATCGCCGCGTATTGCTTGGGATTGAAATACGAGACCTTCTCGTCCGTCAGGCGCTTGACGTTCCAGACCACGGTTTCCGCGTCAAACTTGCAGCCATCATGGAAGGCGACGTTGTCGCGCAGCTCGAAGATCCAGCGTTTGGAATTGGCGGGGTCGATGTACCACTTGGTTGCAAGGCCCGGCATCAGCGAGGCTTCTTTGTCGGATTTCGACAGGTCCCACAGGATCAGCGAGTCATAGAGCGTGTAACCGACGAAGCGGTAGCCTTCGAAGCCCTGATCCGGCTGGCCCGTGACATCGGGAATATCGCCTGCGGTCATGGCAACCCTCAGGGTGCTCTCGGCCTTTGCAGGCGTCAGCCCCAGCGTGGCTCCCAGCGTTACGAATGCGAGACACGCGGCTTTCGTCGTTCGGAACAGACCTTTCATCGCCTACCTCATTTCCCTGCATGCCGGGTGATCCGGCTCCTGAACAGGGAAAAGCAATCGATATGCCAAGCCGAGCCAAATTCGCTTTATTGTGTCCAATCTTAACAACCACCATAATCATTGAAGTTCCGCGATCCGGGAATACGCTGCTATTCCGGGCATTTGCAGCAGCCTGAATTCGATAAAATTCGGTGATTTTTCAGAGGTGACGCCAATTGAATCGTGAACGCCGGAGGGAAATGGCCCGACCTGCCTTATTGCAGCGCAGCATTGCACACAAATTTGGGCAATGTGTTCATTCTGTAACCCACAGAAGTTAATATGGTCGGATTTCAGCGGATTTGCTCACAAAATTGCCATATCGCCCTGAAGTCGCTCCACCAGCCCTTCATCGCCAAGGCGAGGAGCTGACTCTGCTAAAAGACCGTTCCACATGAAATTGGGTCGAGAATGAAATGCGCGACCGCCTCCAAGACGCGCTGCCGAACGCACAAGCACACACAGATGGTGGACTTTCCTAAATTGTATTCAATTCTGGAATTATCAGGATTATGGCATCCCCCTTGCTTGCTCAGCATCACCGGCTCAATCGCCTGACATGCAACGGAGGATGAGATGTCACAGTCAGCGGATACTGATCTGCGTCTTGAGTTCGAGGTCCTCGCCAAGCGCGCGGGCGTCGTCATCCCCGAAGATCGGGTTGAGGCCGTTTTCGCCGGTTACAAAGACCTGAAGCGCATGACCGCGCTGCTGCGCCAGCCGCGTACAGCGGCATCCGAGCCCTCGAACACCTATTCGCTTTCCTTGCTGATGAAGGGCGTCTGACCATGGCCAAACCGCTCCACGAGTTTTCCATCGCCGAAGCTGGCGCCGCTTTGCGCGCAGGCTCGCTGACCGCCACCAAACTGACCGAAGACGCGCTCGCCCGAATCGATGCGCTTGATTCCGGGATCGACAGCTTCATCAAGATCACGCGCGAACGCGCACTGAGTGATGCGGCTCAGGCCGATGCAGATTTCAAGGCCGGCATCGATAAGGGGCCGATGCAGGGCATTCCCTATGGTCTCAAGGACATTTACGATACTGCGGGCATTACCTCGACCTGCCATTCGAAACTTCGCGTCGATAATGTGCCTGAAGCGGATGCCGTGGTCGCTGCCAAGCTGGCGGCAGGCGGCGGTGTGCTGCTCGGCAAGCTTGCAACGCATGAATTCGCGCTGGGTGGCCCGAGTTTTGATCTCCCCTTCCCGCCCGCGCGCAACCCCTGGAACCGGGATCATATCCCCGGCGGGTCTTCCTCAGGTTCGGGTGCGGCGGTCGCAGCCGGGCTTTGCCGCATGGCGATGGGCTCGGATACCGGCGGCTCGATCCGGGGACCCGCCGCCTATTGCGGTACGGTCGGCCTGAAGCCAACCTACGGGCTTGTCTCGCGCCGCGGCGTTTTCCCGCTTTCCTACACGCTCGATCATTGCGGCCCACTCTCCTGGACCGTGGAAGATACCGCCATCACGATGGAGGTCATCACCGGCCATGATCCGCTTGATCCCGCCAGCGAGAATGTGCCGAAGCCCGAGTTCCGCCGTGCGCTCGATTGGGGTGTTCACGGAGTCAAGATCGCGATGCCGCGCCATTTCTTCGCCAAGGCAGAAGGCGTCAGCCAGGAAACACTCGACGCCATCGACAATGTGGCAAGCCTCCTGACCAAGGGCGGTGCGATTGTCGAGGAGGTCACGTTGCCGGATTACGAGCTTTTCAACGCCGTCGGCCGGGTCGTGATGTTTTCGGAGGCCTTTGCGATCCACGAGCAGGATTTCCAGACGCGCCCGCTCGATTTCGGCCGCCTCACCTTCACGCGGATGGTGCTCGGCGCGATGACCAGCGCCGCAGATCTGACTCAGGCGCTGCGCCTTCGGCGAGAACTCTCGGTGGCGGTGAACCACAAGCTGCTCAAGGACTACGACGCGATCCTGTGCGCCTCGACGCTCGCTCCAGCTCCGCGCTTTGATGAAATGTCGAGCGGATTTCCGCCGAACTGGCCGATCCAAACGATGCCGTTCAATGTCACGGGCAATCCAGCGCTCTCGCAACCGGCAGGCTTCTCGAAATCCGGCCTACCGCTTTCGGTGCAGATCGTCGGGCGGCCCTTCGATGAGCCGATGGTGTTGAGAATTGGCGCAGCCATCGAGAAAGCCTTGGCACTGACCGCTATTCGACCCAAGATGGACTTCCGGAAGGCGGCGTGACTGGCACGGGGCGGACAGGACCATGCGGGACCATCTCGAGAGTGGACGCGCCGAAGCGGATTTTGAAGGTGGCGCCTTCAGTATCTGCGAAAGCCTGCCGGCTGCGGTTTCAGGCGTTATGGAAGAACCTGTCATGACGCCTCAACCGCCCGCTCATCCGGTGGCCATAAGACAGGCGGCCAGCGCACGGTTCTCGATCTGGTGGCTTGCGGCCTCCTCGAACCTGCGCGGATCGATCCTGATGGTCAGCGCCTTTGCGTTCTTCGCGTTCATGACCACGCTCATCAAGCTGGTCGGCGCAGGCCTTCCGCTCGCGGAGATCCTGCTGGTCCGGCAGGTGATCGTTCTCGCGATGATGAT
Organism: Rhizobiales bacterium PAR1; assembly: GCA_002256205.1. Taxonomy (GTDB): domain Bacteria; phylum Pseudomonadota; class Alphaproteobacteria; order Rhizobiales; family Beijerinckiaceae; genus Rhabdaerophilum. The sequence continues at coordinate 295,127 of NKIW01000003.1, read as the reverse complement.
GATTGTCGTGCGCGGCCGCGTCATCACAGCCATGCGAACCAAACGCCCGTTTCTGCAAATCCTGCGCGGGTCGTTCTCGCTTGGCGCGATGGGCGGCGGCTTCAGTGCCATCATCCACATGCCAATGGCGGAGGCGACAGCGCTTGGCTTCTCGCAAGTCCTGTTCGTGACGCTCGCCGCCATTGTCATCCTCGGCGAAACCGTGGATCTCCGCCGGTGGATCGCCATGGCGATCGGTTTTGCCGGCGTGCTGGTGATGCTCCGCCCCTCCACGAGCGGCATGAACATCTATGCGCTTTATGCGATCATCGGCTCGGCTTTTGGGGCTGGAATCACGATCACGGTACGCATTCTGAGCAATACCGAGCGCACCGAAACCATCATGTTCTGGCAGGGCGCGGTGCTGGTTTCCGCTATGTCCGTGCCTGCTTACCTGTACTGGGTTCCGCCCTCCCCGACAGAATGGCTCTGGCTGATTTCCCTCGGCGTTGTCGGCACCGCAGGCCAATGGCTCATCACCCGCGCCTACCAGATCGGGGAAGCCTCGGCGCTAGCCCCGCTCGATTTCGTGCGCCTGCTGCTCGCCGCGGCCAGTGGCTACCTCGTTTTTGCTGAAGTGCCGGGCCTGATCACCATTCTCGGCGCCGCGCTGGTTCTCACCGGCACGATCCTCACCGTCACAGCGAATTCCCGCACTTCGAAATCGGTTTTAAAAAAGCCGGTTGTCGAACAACCCCTCGCATAAACAGCATCCGAAGGCCCTGATATGACGCATCATTATCTCAAAGCGAGCGCGGAAACCTGCCATTGGGGCTTCTTCGATGCCGCTCTACCTCCCGTGCTCACGGTAAAGAGCGGCGACACCGTCACCATCGATACCGTGACCGGCCCGCCGGAAATCCAGCCCGCACCGGGCACAGGGCTGAATGTGCTGCCAGAAATCGCGGACATCCACGCCAATGCGCCGAAAACTCTGCCGGGCCATATCCTCACCGGCCCGGTGGCGGTGGAAGGTGCGGAGATCGGCGATGTGCTGGAGGTGAAAATCCTCGATGTCACACCCAGAACCAATTGGGGTTACAACGTCATTCGCCCGCTGGCAGGCACCTTGCAGGATGATTTCCACGAGACCCGGATCATGCATATCCCGATGGATCTCAACGCGAAAACCGCGCAACTGCCATTCGGAATCGAACTGGAGCTGAAACCGTTTTTCGGCGTGATGGGCACCTCTCCACCCGTCGCCTGGGGCCGTGTGACCTCGCTGGTGCCGCGCGCCTTTGGCGGCAATCTCGACAACAAGGAATTGGTCGCGGGCGCGACGATCTTCCTGCCCTGTTTCGTACCGGGCGGGCGCTTCTCTTGCGGCGATGGCCATGGCGCGCAGGGTGACGGCGAGGTTTGCGTCACCGCGATCGAGACCGCGCTGCAAGGCACCTTCACCTTCATCCTGCGCAAGGACCTGAAATTCACCTATCCGCGCGCCGAAACACCGACGCATTACATCACGATGGGCATGGACCCGGACCTTGATCGCTGCGCGGTGATGGCGCTGCGCGACATGATCGTGCTGCTCGGCGAAGTGCGCGGCCTTTCCCGAGAGGATGCCTATACGCTTTGCTCGCTTGCTGCAGACTTGCGCGTGACGCAGACCGTCAATGGCTCAAAGGGCATCCATTGCGTCATCGAAAAGCGTCTGTTGACGCAAGGATAAGACATGGATCTCGATCTCAAAGGCAAGTGTGCGCTCATCACCGGCGGTTCGCGCGGCATCGGGCGCGCCACAGCGCTGGCGCTGGCAAAAGAAGGCGCCCGGATCGCCATTGCCGCGCGCGGGCCGGAGCAACTCGCCAGAACGGCAGCGGAAATCGCGGCACTCGGTGCCGAAGTGATCACCATCCCCGCGGACTTCACCGAGGAAGGCGCCTCTACGCGGGCCGTCGAAACGGCCATTTCGGCGCTGGGTGGGCTCGATATCCTGATCGCCAATGCCGGCGGCTCGTTTGGCGCGCGCGAGCACGCCGAAGCCACGGAAGCGGATTGGGAAAAGACCTTTCGCTTCAACGTGGTTCATGCAGTTTCGGCGCTTCAGGCGGCAAGGCCTGCGCTCACAGCCTCGGGTCAGGGCAGCGCGATCTTCATCGCCTCGATTTCCGGGCGCGCGCCAGCAACACGCGGCGCGCAATACGCCGCCGCGAAGGCCGCACTGATCCAGTCAGCGCGCTCGCTGGCGTGGGAACTGGGGCCAGAGCGCATCCGCGTCAACACGGTCTCGCCCGGCTCGATCCTTTTTCCCGGCGGCGGCTGGGAACGGACGCGCGCCGAACGCCCGGAAGATTTCGCGGCTTTCGAGGCTAATGACTTCCCCTGGCAGCGGCTTGGGACCGACACCGAGGTCGCGGATGCAATCACCTTCCTTGCCTCCCCCAAGGCTTCGTGGATCAATGGCGCTGATATCCATGTCGATGGCGGCCAACGTCGCCCCTCCATTCGCTGACATTTCGAGAGGACTGCCATGAAAATCCGCAATCTCGGCCGTTCGGGCCTCCGTGTTTCGGTGGTCGGGCTCGGCTGCAACAATTTCGGCATGCGGATCGACCTTGAGGCGACACGCGCGGTCGTGCACAAGGCGCTTGATTGCGGCATCACGCTGTTCGATACCGCTGATGTCTATGGCAATCGCGGCGGATCGGAAACGATGCTCGGCGAGGTGCTCGGCCCGCGTCGGAAGGATATCGTCCTCGCCTCGAAGTTCGGCATGGATATGGACGATAGCGGCGAGAAATGCGGTGGATCGCGGCGCTATATCATGCAGGCGGTGGAAGACAGCCTCCGGCGTCTCAAGACCGATTACATCGACCTCTACCAGTTTCATCGCGCCGATCCGCGCACGCCCATCGAGGAAACGCTGCGCGCGCTCGACGATCTCGTCCAGCAGGGCAAGATTCGCTATTTCGGCTGCTCGAACATGCCCTCGTGGCAGGTTGCCGGCGCGCAATGGACCGCCAGAGAGCATCATCTCGCGGGCTTTGTTTCGGCACAGGATGAATACAGCCTTCTTGTACGCGACGCGGAGAAGGAGCTGATCCCCGCCGCGCAGGCCTATGGTCTTGGCCTCCTGCCCTATTTCCCCCTCGCTTTCGGACTGCTGACCGGAAAATACAAGCGCAACGCTGCGATGCCCGCGGATGCCCGCCTCACCAATACCCAACGACTCGCGGACCGCTACCTGACCGATGCCAACTGGGCGAAAACCGAAAAGCTCATGGATTTCTGCGAAAAGCGCGGAAAATCCATGGTGGAACTCGCGTTTTCGTGGCTGGCCGCGCAGCCCGTCGTCTCCTCCGTGATTGCCGGCGCGACCAAGCCGGAGCAGATCGAGGCCAATGTGAAAGCGACGGAATGGGTTCTCACTGCCGATGACCTCGCGGAAATCGACAGCCTCGTCAAATAGAACCCCAGCACGGGCGCATAAATAAGCCGGGCGATGCCCGGCTTTTGTATTGGTGCATCACGCCGAGATCGGCGGCTTTCTCAAGTGCCAATCAGTCTCGCGCTGGTAGGCATCAGCAACCTTCAGCACCAGCCCTTCGGCAAACGGGCGACCCTGAATCTGGAAGCCGATCGGCAGGCCGTTGGAATCAAATCCACACGGCACGGAAACAGAGGGCAGACCCATATAATTGATGGGCCTGGTGTTGAGCGAGACATCCATGAAGGCCTTCTCAGCACCGGGTGTACCGGCGTCGATATCGGTCGCGAGCAGCGTCGGCACTTTGGTGCGCAACGTCGGCGTGATGAAGACGCGGCATTTCTCAAATACTTCTGCCGCCAGCGCCTTCAGCAGCGGGCCACGCTTCGCCAGCCCCTCAATGTAATAGACCGCCGGGATGCCATAGCTGCCGTAGAGCCGCGCGCTGAGGTGAACCGCGTAATCCTGCGGCCGCTCGCGCATCCATTGCGCATGGATTGTGCCGCCCTCAACACGGGAAACGATGCCGCCATAGGTCGCAATGGCGTCCATATTGGGGATTGTCACCGGCAGAATGATCGCGCCACGCGCTTCGAGTATCTTGCAGACCTCGGTGAAGGCCGCCATCACTTCATCGTCGATATCGTCAAAGAAGTAGTTGGTCGGAACGCCGATCAGCATACCCCTGATGTCGCCATCAAGCATCGCGAGATAATCCGGCACCGGTTCACTCGCCGAGGTCGGATCCTTCGGGTCGTGGCCGGAAATCACCTGCATGAAGGCGGCGCAATCCTTCGCCGTCTTGCACAATGGACCGACATTGTCGGCCGAGAACGAAAGCGGCATCACGCCATAGCGCGAGACACGGGTTTGCGTGCCCTTGATGCCGGTGACACCACAAATCGACGCTGGCAGACGGACCGAACCGCCGGTATCGGAGCCCAGAGCACCGAAAACAAAGCGCGCCGCCACCGCCGCGCCCGAGCCGGACGACGAACCGCCGGTGCAATAATCCGTGCCCCAAGGGTTGCGACAATGGCCAAAATGGCGGTTATGCCCGGTAGGATTCTGCGCGAATTCCGCCATATTGAGGCCGCCGAGCGTCACGGAACCTGCAGCCTCCAACCGTTCAATCACGGTCGCAGTGTAGGTGGGCTTGAAATCCTTGCGGATCGCGGAACCGCAGGTCGAGAGCTTCCCGGTCTTGTAATACATATCCTTATGGGCCAGCGGCACGCCATGGAGCGGGCCGAGGATTTTGCCGGTCTTTTGCAGCTTGTCATAGGCTTCGGCAGTTTCGAGCGCGGTCTCGCGTTCGAGCCAGATCGCCGAGTTGATGGCTTTGTCATGCGCTGCAAAGGCATCGAGCGAGGCTTTCGTTGCCTCCACGGCAGTCACATCGCCCTTGCGGATGGCGGCAGCGACATCGGTCATCGAGAGCGCGAGGACGCCGGAGGATGGGAGCGGCTTGTTCATCAGCAGACCTCCTTGGTGGCCTGCAGCGCAGCCTCAAAGCTCGAAGGCTCATCCTCAAACGCGAGCAGACCGCGAAGAGCCTCAAACCCGGAGATGCTGCTTTCAAGCGCCTCCGCGAGCCGGACACCGGGCATATTCGGCGGCTTCACCCCGGACCATGTGAACGCCTGTTCCTCCACGAGTTCGCTCAGTTTGCGGGTCATAAGCCTCTCCGATCCTGCCAAGCGGGCATCAATGCCCTCAGAGATATTGTGTGCAATCTCTGCGCCAAACTGCACCGCGTAGAGAGTGAACGTTCGTCCGGCTATTTTGTCAGTAATTTTCGTCACCCATGACTTCCTCACGATCCGCAGCAAGCGAACTTGTGATGCTAAATTTCATCGTTAATTGCATCCAATTTAACCAAGCGTTCAGATTATTGTGCAGCGCAACAGTCCCCGATTATCGCAATTCGCATCGAAATTGTCGAAATTTCCGTGATTCAGGCCATCCATTCGCAAGTCATACCCTGTTGCGACACACAAATAGTTCTCATATTTCTAATTGGATGCAATTTGGCACGATGGTTGCTGCCACCCTGATGTCGAGGCCGATGAGGCACTCGCTTCAACGTCGTATCAGGGGAGAGTGGCATGCAAGGATCGTTTTCCATCGGGCATCGTTGGCGGCGCGGGTTCGCAGCGGGGCTTCTCGGTTTCCTGAGCCTCGGACTGACAGGCAATTCAGACGCTTCGGCGCAGACCACCCTGCGCGTGGCGATGACTGCCGGCGATTTGCCGGACTGGACCGGCCACCCCGATCAGGGCGCAGAAGGACAGCGTTTTGTCGGCTTTTCGCTCTATGACTCGATCATCAACTGGGATTTGACCCGTTCCGACCGCGAAGCGCCTCTGGCTCCCGGCCTTGCGACCAAATGGTACGTCGATGAGAAGGACCATACCCGCTGGATTTTCGAGCTGCGTCGGGACGTGAAATTCCATGATGGCTGCCCATGGAATGCCGATGCTGCCGTGTGGGGCATGGCGCGAATCATGGATGACAAGGCTCCGCAGTTCAACACGATCCACTTCGCCCGCAACCGCTCGCGCACCTCGAATATCGCCAGCGTCGAGAAGATTGATGACTACACGATCGCCGTGCGCACCAAGGTGATTGAATCCATTTTTCCCTACAACATGGCGACCATGTTCATGATCTCGAAGTGCGCGCTCGAGAAGGTGAACTACGATTACAAGGAATACGCCAAAGCGCCTGCCGGCTCGGGGCCGTACAAATTCGCCTCCGTGGTTCCGCACGAACGACTCGAGCTCGTCAAGAACGCAACCTACTGGAACCCTGCGCGCATCCCGAAGCATGATCGCCTCGTGCTCTTGCCGATGCCGGAAGCGACAACGCGCGCGGCGGCGCTACTCTCCGGGCAGGTCGATTTCATTGAGGCGCCCTCGCCCGACACCATTCCGCGCCTGAAATCCGGTGGAATGACCGTCACGTTGCTGCAATATCCGCATAACTGGCACTACCAGTTCAACTTCCAGCGCGGCCCGTTCAAGGATCTCCGCATCCGCCGTGCCGCGAACTACGCCGTCGATCGCAAGGAAGTGGTCGATATGCTCGGCGGCGTTGCGGTCGAGAGCTATGCGACCTTCACGCCCTCGCAATCGATCTACGGCAAGCCGGTCAAATACGAATACGACCCCAAGAAAGCGACCGCCCTGCTGAAAGAAGCGGGCTGCTACCCTTGCGCGATCACGGTCGGGATTTCGACCTCGGGCTCTGGGCAGATGCAACCGCTCTCGATGAACGAGCTGGTAAAGTCGCAACTGGAGGCTGCCGGATTCAAGGTCAAATTCGAGATCATGGATTGGAATGCCATTCTCGACGCCTTCTTCAAGGGCTGGGAAAAATCCCCGACGCTTGATGCGATGAATATCTCGCTGAGCTCGATTGATCCTGTTTCGGGCCTCATCAACCACTTCTCGACCCCCAAGCGCGGTCCAAACGGCTTTAACTGGGGCTGGTACGACAACAAGGAATTCGACCGCCTCTCGGAAGAGGCGCTGAAGACCTTCGAGCCTGAAAAGCAGCTCCAGCTCTTCACGCGCCTGCACGAGATGGTCAACGAGGACGCGGGACGCCTGTTCATCGTCCACGATCTTAACCCGCGCGCGATGTCCCCCAAGGTGAAGGGCTTTGTGCCGGCACAGAGCTGGATGCAGGACATCGTCACCATCAAACTCGACTAGCGGCTGTCGGCCGAGCGCGCTGCGCCCGGCCTTCCCCACCTTTGTCCCCTCTTTCCCATCGCGAGGCCACCATGGCAGAGCCGCTCCCTTTCATGACGATCACCGCGCTCTCCAAGGCGATTGCCTCCAAAGCGCTCTCCCCGGTCGAGCTGACGCAGACCCTGCTCGACCGCGTCGACCAATATGACGGCGTGACGAATGCCTTCATCGAAGTCACGGCGGAGCTTGCTCTGAAAGCGGCGCGCAAGGCCGAAAGCGAGGTCATGAACGGCCTCTCGCGCGGGCCTCTCCACGGGATTCCCGTAGGGCTCAAGGATATCATCGACCTCGCGGGCTATCGGACCACCGCGCATTCGCATCAGTTGATCGACAACTGGGTGAAGGAGGACGCCGTTGTCACTGCCAAGCTGAAGGAGGCCGGGGCAATTATTCTCGGCAAGCTCTCGACGCATGAATTCGCGATGGGCGGGCCAAGCTTCGATCTCCCCTTCCCGCCCGCCCGCAACCCCTGGAACCGCGAGCATTTTTCCGGAGGCTCGTCCTCCGGCTCCGGTGCGGCAGTGGCAGCGGGCTTCATGCCGGCGGCGCTCGGGACCGATACCGGCGGCTCGATCCGTCTGCCGGCAGCGTTTTGCGGCATTGTCGGGCTGAAGCCGACCTACGGGCTCGTCAGCCGACGCGGTGTGCTGCCGCTCTCGCAATCGCTCGACCATATCGGGCCGATGACGTGGACGGTTGAGGATAATGCCCTGCTACTCGATGTGCTTGCCGGGCATGACCCGCTCGATCCCGCCTCGGCAGATCGCCCCTATGTCAGCGCCAGCGCTGGAATTCATGGCGGTGTGAAGGGTCTGCGCGTGGCGTATCTTCCGTCACTCGGCGCAGAGGCCGGCGCGAGCGACGAGGTGATGAAGGGCGTCGCTCATGTCGCGGAAACGCTGAAAAGTCTCGGCGCCATCGTCGAGGAAGTGACGCTGCCGCCGCTGATGGATTTTGCCTCCTGCGGCAACATGATCCTCTCCTCGGAGGCCTTTGCGATCCACGAGCCGAATATCCGCCAGCGTCCGGAGAAGTATGGTGAAATCCTGCGTGACAGGCTGTTCCTCGCCGGGTTTGTCCACGCTTCCGACTATGTCCACGCGATGAAAATGCGCGGCGAACTGGTCGCGACCGTGGCCAAAGTGATGCGCACCTATGACGTGATCATCTGCGCCTCGGCGGCCACACCTGCGCCGAAGATCAAGGAAATGCCGAAGTTCGGCCTCTACACCAAGCCGCCGCTGACCTTCCCATTCAATGTCACTGGCATGCCCTCGCTGTCGATGTGCTGCGGCTATTCCGCCTCGGGCCTGCCGCTTGCGGTGCAGATCGCGGGACACGCCTTCGAGGAAGCGACGGTCTACCGCGTCGCACAGGCTTATGAAGCCACGACGACATGGCGCTCGCGCCGCCCCGACCTCGATGCCGGCCTCAAGGCCCTCGCTGCCTGACCCGCTCCCCCGTCATCCCCTGCACAAAGGAGACCCCGATGAGTGCCGAGTCCACCCCGCAAAGCCCGATCACGATCGACATGAAACTCGCCGAATATGGCCTCAAGGCCGGTCCCGAGACGCTGGAATCGCTCAAGGGCGCCGTGGCAGATCTCCAGACCGCAGCGAAGAACATCTGCAAGCCGCGATCCTACCTTGAGGAGCCGGTTCACGCGCTCCGCCTCTGGAAAAAGTGAGGGCGCCATGTCCAAGACCAACATTCACGATCTCACCATCGCCGAAGCCGCACCGCTGATCGCGGCCAAGAAGCTCTCGCCGGTTGAACTCACCGCGACCTATCTCAAACGGATCGAGGCCTTTGATGGTGCGCTCAATGCCTTCATCAAGGTTCTGCCGGAAGCCGCGATGGCCTCCGCTCGCAAGGCGGAAGCGGCGATCATGAAGGGCGAGTACAAGGGGCCGCTCCATGGCGTGCCGATTGCGCTCAAGGATATCTACAACACCAAGGGCATCGCCACGACCGGCCATTCCGCGCTCTACAAGGATCACGTTCCGGCGGAAGACGCGGTCACGACTGCGCTTCTGGCGGAGGCGGGAACGATCTTGCTTGGCAAGCTCTCGACCTGGGAATTTGCGATCGGTGGCACATCCTTCGATCTGCCCTGGCCGCCCGCCAAAAATCCATGGAACCCGGCGCATGATCCTGCCGGGTCTTCCTCCGGTTCAGGCGCAGCGATTGGCGCCAGCCTCGCGATGGGCACAATGGGCACCGATACCGGCGGCTCGATCCGCGGTCCGGCGGCATGGTGCGGCATCGCCGGGCTGAAGCCAACCTATGGCTACGTCAGCCGGCGCGGCATTCTCCCGCTGTCGTTCAGCCTCGATCACGGTGGCCCGATGTGCTGGACCAGCGAAGACTGCGCGCTGATGATGGACGTGCTTGCCAAATACGACCCCATCGATCCCGGCAGTGCGGATGTCACCAAGGCGGATTTCGCGGCCTCTGTAAAAAAGGACGTCAAAGGCCTGAAAATCGGCGTCGTCCGGCACTTTTTTGAAAAGGATGCCGAGATTGATCCCGAGATCAAGGCCGGCATCGAAGCGTCGCTCGCGACCTTCAAGGATCTTGGATGCGAGATTATTGACGTCACCATCGCCCCGCTCTCGGCCTATGCCGATGTCGCGGCGCTGATCTCGCGTTCGGAAGCTTTCGCCTTCCATGAGGAGACGTTGAAAGCATCGCCAGAGCTTTACGGCGAACTCGCGCGCCAACGGATCATGATGGGCGCGTTCATCCGCGCCTCGGATTACGTCAATGCCCTTCGCGAGCGCGGCGTGCTGATCGCACAGATCGCCAAGGTGTTCGAGACGGTTGATATTCTCGTTACACCGACCATGCCGACGCCTGCGCCCAAGCTCGGTGAACTTGGCAACATGCTGAGCCGGGCGCGGCCCTCGTTCACCCGGCCCTTTAACGTCACAGGCTCGCCCGCGCTCTCGATCTGCCCCGGATTCACGGCCTCAGGCCTGCCGCTCAACATGCAATTGATCGGGCGGCCGTTTCAGGATGATCTCGTGCTGCGTCTCGGCAGCGCATTCGAGAAAGCCACCGCCTTCCGCGATACCCGCCCGGCGCAATGGGCGATGCCCTCGTCGATTGCCGCCGAATAACCGCCAGAAAGGACATACCCCATGAGCGAAGCCATTTCCAAGGAAGCCTTTCAGGCCCTGATTGACCGTGCCGGCCTCACGCTGACACCGCCGCAGTTTGATGAACTCCGCATCGCCTACGGCTATCTGCAGGCGATGCGCGAGCGCGTCCGCAAGCCGCGCGGCTACGACGCCGAGCCCGCCCATATCTTCAAGCCGGCGGAGCGCTGAGCGATGGACCCGACCCTGCTGACCATCGCCGATGCCGCCAAACTGATCTCGAAGAAGAAGCTCTCGCCGGTCGAGCTGGTCTCGGCCTGCATCGCCAAGACCGAGAAGCTCGAACCGACGCTCAACGCCTATGTCACCTTTACACCGGACCTCGCGCTCAAGGCGGCGAAGGTCGCGGAATCCGAGGTCATGGCGGGGAAAGTCCGCAGTCCGATGCACGGGATTCCTGTCGGCCTCAAGGACATCTACGATACCGCCGGAACGCGCACGACGGGACATTCGCGTCTGTTGAAAGACCGCATTCCGACCGAAGATGCCTTCACGGTCGCAAAATTGCGGGAATCCGGCGCCGTGATCACCGGCAAGCTCGGTACCTTCGAATTCGCGATTGGCGGGCCGAGTTTTGACATTCTCTCGCCGCCCGCGCGCAATCCGTGGGACCCAACGCGCATGACCGGCGGTTCCTCGTCCGGTTCCGGCGCAGCAGTCGCGGCGGGTATGGTGCTTGGTGCGACGGGGTCGGATACCGGCGGCTCGATCCGCTCGCCCTCCTCGCTCTGCGGTCTCGCAGGCATCAAACCGACCTACGGCCTCCTCTCGCGGCGCGGGATTCTGCCGCTCTCGCAAACGCTCGATCACGCCGGGCCAATGTGCTGGACGGTGGAAGATGCGGCCATCATGCTTCAGGGCATGGCGGGCTATGATGCGCTCGATCCGGCAGCGGCGAACGTCGTCGTCAAGGATTATACAGGCCAGATTGGCGCCTCAGTGAAGGGCAAGACAATCGGCATCATCCGCCACTTCTATGAGGAGGATCACGTGGCTGCGCCGAGCGTTGTCGCGGCGATGGAGACTGCAATTGATGTCTTCAAATCGCTCGGCTGCATCGTCAAGGAGATCACGCTGCCGCCGCTGATGGACTTTGCCGCAACAGGGCTGATCATCATGTCCTCCGAGGCCTTCTCGATTCATGAGAAGGACTTGCAGGCAACTCCCGAACTTTACGGTGAAATCGGCCGTGACCGGATCATGATGGGCGGACTCCTCACCGGTGGCGACTATGTTCAGGCGATGCGTCAGCGGCGCGAACTCTGCGTTGCCGTGGCGGATGCGATGCTCGGTGTTGATTGCCTCTTCACTGCAAGCTCGCCCTTCCCCGCGCCCGAGATCGACAAGGTGCCGAAATGGCTGATGTACCAAAAGCCGTCAATTACCATGCCATTCAACGTCACGGGGCAACCGGCTATGACCGTTTGCGCGGGGTATGAGGAAGGAAGCGGCTTGCCGCTGGCGTTCCAGCTTGTCGGGAATGCGTTCGACGAACCAACATTATTCCAGCTTGGCGCGGCCTATGAAGCTGTAACCAGCTGGCGCTCGGTTCGCCCATCGCTGGCCTAGAAGAGAGTGCTATCTGGCCTGCTGCCGGTCGAACCGCTCGACGCGACAACAAGATCGAGCCTGCCACTGTCCGAGTGTTTACCCACCTCGGAAAGGTACTATTCCGCACGAAATGGCAGCCGGCGCAGTGTCCTCGGTTTTGATACTTTGGGAAATTTGTGGAGTCTAACCCCTCCCCAACCCTAATTTCGCGTTCCATTCTCTTACGTGGATGCTCTCGTCCCGTCGTAGGGGCGAATGCATTTCAGCTGGTTTCAAGTTTGGTGAAGCGAAACAGCACTCAGATTGGATGTGCTGAAAATCTCGTGGCGCGCCCTACGGGAGTCGAACCCGTCTTTACAACGTGAAAGGCTGTCGTCCTAACCGATAGACGAAGGGCGCCCGCGAGAAGCACGCTCTTAGCGAGCTTCGCTCTGGGGGGCAAGCTCCCGGATGACGATTTTTCGCCTTCGCCAACGGAATTTCGTCGCAGAGGCTTAATCACCCTTGCGAGCCCAGTCGCTTCATGCTCTCGGAAGACCCCGATCCTGAAGCGCCGATGGCGCCAGCCCCGTCAAGGAACAGCCTCTTGCAGCCGCTTTCTCCCAGTCAGGACCGCATCCTTGCCGGAATTGGCTTGATGCTCCTCGCGATGTTTGCGTTCTCCCTCAACGATGTCATGGGGAAATGGCTGGTCGCGACCTATGGCGTGGCCCAATTGCTGCTGATCCGCTCGTTTGCCGGTCTTTTAATGCTGGCGCCCGCGATCCACCGCGTTGGGCTGAAAACGATCCTCACGCCGGATCGAATCGGCCTGCATATCGTGCGGGCGATCTGCTCGACGGCGGAAGTGGCTCTGTTCTACTGGGCGGTGGTGTATCTGCCGCTCGCGGATACGGTGGCGTTCTATCTTGCCTCGCCGATTTTCGTGACGATTCTCGCGGTGATCTTCCTTAAGGAGCAGGTCGGCTGGCGGCGCTGGAGCGCGATTTTCATCGGCTTCATCGGTGTGGTCATCGCCGTGCGCCCCACCGGCGCGGGGATGGGCTGGCCGGCCCTGATCGCGATTTCCGGCTCACTGATCTTCGCCGGCGCGAACACCCTGACGCGCCGGCTTGCCGGCACCAACGAGGTGACACTGGTGACGTGGCAGGTGTTGAGTGCGCTGGCTTTCGGGCTCGCCTTCGCGTGGATGCAATGGGCGCCGTTGACCCTGCGCGACTTTCTCGCGCTGAGCCTGCTCGGCATCGTCGGCAATCTCGCGCATATGGGTGTCAACCGCTCGCTGCGCTATGCGCCTGCTGCAGTGGTCGTGCCTTACCAGTATTCACTGATCGTTTGGGCTGTCGTGCTCGGCTATCTCTTCTTTGGCGATTGGCCAAAGCCGCATGTGTTTGTCGGCGCGGGGATCATCGTTGCGGCGGGGATGTATATTTTCATCCGCGAGCAAGTGCGGGCGAGGGAAAAGGCTAACAGCGCGGGTTAGCGCACCAGTGCGATATCAAGCACTCGCAGCGAGACGCGCGGCTTGCCGCCCCAGGTATCGCGCCCTGCTGTTGCCGCGAGATGCACGGTGTGTCCACGCGCCTTGACCAAGGCATCGCCCAGCGGACGCCCGCCCGCGCGGAAGGCCATGGCCTCTATACGCCCGCCGCCGGGGCTGAGGAAGGTCAGCTTGAGGTGCGTGGCCTTGATCTCGCGGACATCAATCAGCTTATGCGCGGGCAGCACAATCACCGGCTCCGGGTTGCCTTGCCCGAAGGGGCCTGCGCGCGCAAGGTCCGCCACGAAATCCGGCGTCAGGCTTTCGGCGGTCAGCGCGGCATCGATCATCAGGCTATCGGCTTCGCGCGAGGCCGCGACAGCAGGCGCGAGGCGTGCCTCAAGAAAAGCCGCGAAATCGGCAATCCTTTCCGGCGCGAGTGTGACGCCCGCCGCCATGGCGTGACCGCCGCCCTTGACAAGGATGCCGGCCTCGACTGCCGCGCGCACTGCAGCGCCGAGATCAACGCCAGCGATCGAACGGCCGGAGCCGGTGGCAAACTCCCCTTCCCCATGCGCAATGGCGAAGGCTGGGCGCTGGAAGCGCTCCTTGATGCGCCCGGCAACAATGCCAACGATACCGGGGTGCCAGCGTGCCCCAGCGACCACCAGCACGGCGTGACCGGCCTCATCCATCCCTGCGAGGCGCAAGGCCTCTTCCTCGGCCTCGGCGAGCATACCCTCCTCCACGGCCTGTCGTTCGCGGTTGAGAAGATCGAGCCGTGCCGCGATATCCCGCGCCTCGTCCGGGTTTTGCGTCATCAGGAGGCGTGCACCGAGCGCGGCATCGCCAATGCGCCCACCTGCGTTAATGCGCGGGCCGAGCAGGAAGCCGAGGTGCCAGGCTTCCGGCTCGGCATCGAGCCGCGCGACATCCGCCAGCGCCACGAGGCCGATGCGCTGGCGATTGCGCATCACCTTCAGGCCCTGCGCGACAAAGGCGCGGTTGAGCCCGGTGAGCGGCACCACATCCGCCACGGTCGCCAGCGCGACGAGATCCAGCGCGGGGATCAGGTCCGGAACAGATTTACCCTTTGCACGCAGTTCGCGGCTCAACGCCACCAATGCGAGGAATGTCACACCCGCGGCGCAGAGATGGCCAAGACCGGACAGATCATCGAGCCGGTTGGGGTTCACCAGCGCGTCAACCGAGGGCAGGACTTCAGGTGCCTGATGATGGTCGAGGACCAGGACATCCATGCCGAGGCGTTTGGCCTCCGCCAGCGGTTCATGCCCCGAGGTGCCGCAATCGACGCAAACGAGGAGGCTCGCACCCTTTTCGCGCAAAAGGCGGATGGCCTCGCTGTTCGGACCATAACCTTCCGTGATCCGGTCGGGGATATGGATGATGGGGGTGAGACCGAAGCCGGTGAGATATTCGCCGAGGAGCGCGGCGGAACAAGCGCCATCGACATCATAATCGCCGAAGATCGCGACCGTTTCGCGCATCTCCACGGCTTTGGCGAGGCGGGCGGCGGCGCGATCCATGTCGATCAGCACGGAGGGGTCCGGCATCGCGTCGCGCAGTTTGGGCGCGAGGAAAGCCGCCGCCGAATGCACATCCGCACCCCGGCTCGCGATGATGCGCGCCAGCACCTCGGAAATACCTTCCGTCCCGGCAATCGCCTGCGCTTCGCGCGCAGTGCGATCATCCAGCCTGTCCGCCCAGCGCCGGTTCAGCGCCGAGCGGGAGACCCCGAGGTAGGCGGTACTCATCACCTGCGTCACATATTCTTCCGGTACACAATGAACCCGGAACGATCCGCTAGCTTGTTGTAGAGCACCTGCGCCTCGGCGTTTGTCTCATGTGTCTGCCAATAGACGCGGAACCAGCCGTTCTTCTCAGCTTCCGCATAGATATGCTCGATCAGCTTGCGGCCCACGCCTTTGCCGCGCGCTTCCGGCACGGTGAAGAGGTCTTGCAGGTAGCAGATAGGCTTCTGGCTCCATGAGGTGCGATGGAGAACACATTGCACGATGCCGAGCAATATCTCGCCCTCAAAGGCGCCACGCACGAACATCGGCTCGGCGGGATCGAGGAAGCGCTGCCAGGTGGTCTCGGTGACCTCCGGCGTCAGCGCCGCCTTGTAGAAGGTCAGATAGCCCTGCCAGAGCGGCTCCCACGCCGCGCGGTCGGCGGCGGTGAGCGGACGGATGGAAATAGTCATGGCGTCACTTTCGGTTGGAGAACCCCTCTTCTCCGAACGTGACGCCACGATGTCGCTTCGTCCAGACCGAAGTTCTCAATCGATGTGGAACTTCGAGAGTTCGCGGTGCTCACCGGCGATGCGGCGCACCGTGCCGGTCAGCGAACGATAGACGATGGTTTCGGTCTCGATCACGTCGCCACGGAACTTCACGCCGCTGAGCAGCGAGCCATCGGTGACGCCGGTCGCGGCCACGACGACATCGCCCGAGGCGAGCTCATTGAGCTCATACTTCTTTTTCGGATCCTTGATGCCCATGGTCGCGGCGCGCGCCACCTTCTCGGGCGTATCGAGGATGAGCCGACCCTGCATCTGGCCGCCCACGCAACGCAGCGCACCTGCCGCGAGCACGCCTTCCGGCGCGCCGCCGATGCCGAGGTAGATATCGATGCCGGTGGAAGGCTCGGCACACTGGATGACGCCCACAACGTCACCATCCGTGATGAGGCGGATCGAGCAGCCAATGGCGCGGAGGCGCGAGATCAGTTCCGCGTGGCGCGGGCGATCCATCACCAGCGCGGTGATTTCATTCGGCTTGCAGCCCTTGGCCTTGGCCAGCGCCGCGATGTTCTCTTCCGGGGTATTGTCGAGATCAACAACACCCTTCGGGTAGCCCGGACCGATGGCGATCTTGTCCATGTAAACGTCCGGCGCGTAGAGGAGCGTGCCAGCCTGCGCCATCGCCATCACGGCGATCGAGCCCGGCATATCCTTCGCGCAAAGGGTCGTGCCTTCGAGCGGGTCCACCGCGATATCGACCTTCGGGCCCTTGGTGGTGCCGACCTTTTCGCCGATGAACAGCATCGGGGCTTCATCGCGCTCGCCTTCGCCGATAACGATAGTGCCGTCGATCGGCAGGCGATTGAGTTCGCGGCGCATCGCGTCGACCGCCGCCTGATCTGCCGCCTTCTCGTTGCCGTGGCCACGCAGGCGCGCCGAGGCGACCGCCGCGCGTTCCGTCACGCGCACGAGTTCCATCGTCAGAATGCGTTCGATGATCTTGTCTTCGGTGACGATCAGGTCGGTCATGGGTGTTCTTCCACGTGTTGTTGTTGGCGCTCGGAGATACGGTTGGCGCGGCTTCTAGCAGGATGCGAAGGTTTCGTCACGCATCCCCGTGCAAACTGCCTTAATCTCGATCAACTCGATTTTATCGTTCGATGCGGATGACCTGCGGCGGACCGTCGAGCACGCCGCCCTCGGCGATTGCCGCGACGGCGTTGCGGATCAGGAGTTCCGTCGTTGCATAGGTGATCAGGATTACCGGCACCGAGCCGTTGGCGTTGCGGCGGGCATCGCGCCCCTTCTGGAGGATCGACTCGAGGCTGATGCCCCGTTCGGCCATGCGGGTCGCGATCATCGCTGCCGCGCCGGGCCGGTCGAGCACGGAGAGGCGGATATAATAGCCGCCCTCATGGCGCTGCATCGGTGCGCGGATCGGCTTCTCCAACTCGCCCGAAGGACGCCCGAAGGTCGCGACGAGATTGCCGCGCGCGATATCAACAATATCCCCTACCACCGCGGAAGCTGTCGCGCCGCCACCGGCGCCGGGACCAACGAGGGTAACGATGCCCACCGGCTCGGCCTCGATGGAAACCGCGTTCGTCACGCCCATCACGTTGGCGAGCTGGCCGGTGCGCGCCACGAAGGTCGGGTGGACGCGCTGCTCGATGCCCTGCGCTGTACGCTCGGCGACGCCCAGCAGCTTGATGCGGAAGCCAAGTTCCTCGGCCATCGCGAGATCAAGCGGGGTGACGCCCGAAATACCCTCGACATACACCGCATCGCCATCGACTTCGGTGCCAAAGGCGAGCGCCGTGAGCAGCGCGAGCTTGTGGGCGGTGTCATAGCCCTCAACGTCGAAGGTTGGATCGGCCTCGGCGTAACCCAATTCCTGTGCGGCCTTGAGACAGGCGGCGAAATCGAGCCCTTCCGCTTCCATGCGCGAGAGGATGTAATTGCAGGTGCCGTTGAGGATGCCCGAAACGCGCGTGACCTTGTTGCCGACCAGCGCTTCGCGCAGCGCCTTGATGACCGGAATGCCGCCCGCCGCCGCGGCCTCGAACGCGATGGTGGTGCCATGCTTTTCCGCGAGGCCTGCGAGTGCCGGGCCATGCGCCGCGAGCAGTGCCTTGTTGGCGGTCACCACCGGCTTGCCGAGCGTGAGTGCCGCTTCGATAGCGGACTTGGCCGAGCCTTCCGAGCCGCCCATCAACTCGACAACCAGCTGGACCTCCGGATCCTTCGCCATATCGGCGGGATCGTCGTACCAGCGGTAAGCACCAAGATCGACACCGCGATCCTTCCCCTTGGACCGCGCCGAGACCGCAACGATCTCGATGGCACGACCGGCGCGCGCGGCCAGTTCGTTATGCGCAGCGGTCAGGATCTTGATGGTCGCGGCCCCGACCGTGCCCAGCCCGGCAATGCCGATCTTGAGTGCGTCTGACATGGTGATCTCCTCCGCCGTCGAATCCCGCAAAATATGCAGGGGTTCTAGCGGGCGCGCGACACCGAGTCATCCCCAACCATGCAAAATCGGCGTCAAGAAGCCGCCGCCGACAGTGCCGCGAGATGATCGGCCAAGGCGCGCTGGAAAGCGGGGCGAGCCTCGCCACGCGCCTGATAGGCAACGAGGCGTGGAAACTCGCCGATAACATTGGTGGGACGGAGGAAGCGGAGGACATGCACCATCATCAAATCCGCGACGGTGAACTGGCCTTCGAGCCAGTGCTTGTTCCCCAACGTCCTTTCAAGCACAGCCAGACGCGACAAGGCTCTTTCACGAAACGCCGGGCGTCGTTCTGCGGCCCAACTGGCATTGGCGTGGAAAATCTCGAGATCGACGAGAGGAAAAATCGCCGGCTCAAGCGTATTGAGTGCAGCAAAGACCCAGATGGTCGCCCGCTTGCGGGCTTGTGATTCTTCGGGCAGCAGGGCCGGGCAATTCTGCGCGATATGCAGCACAATGGCGCCCGACTCGAACATCGTTCCTTCGGAATCGCGATAACTCGGCACCTGCCCGAACGGGTGTTCGGCAAGATAGTCCTCGGTTTTGGGCTGGCGCGGATCAACAAGGCGGGTCCGATAGTCGAGACCGGCCTCCTCCAGCGCCCAGCGCACGCGGATATCGCGGGCTACGCCATGAGCGAAGGGCGGCAGCCATGAAAAAGCGGAAATCTGGATCGGAGCGTCATTTTTGAGAGGCATAACTTGGGTTCCGTAGCGTGAGGTGTGATTCAGCCAGCCAGCGGGCGGTTGAGTTCGGTGCGCCATTCCGCCGGGTTCGGCGTCTTGTCTGGTCCGTGGACATAAACCTCCCAGAGGCCCCCGGCCCTCTGATGTTGGCCTGCTTGCAGCCAGGCATCAAATTCGCCCCAGGCGCCGTGCAGGCCTTCGTAAGGCCCAGTGTAGACCGTGCGCGCCACGCGCCCGACCGGCAATCCGCCCGGCACAACCCGCCCCATCGGCTTCACGGGTAATGTCACCACCACACCCAGTTCGAAATTGAACATGCCCGGCGGCATGGTGAGATGATGCGCGAAGACCGCGCCGATGCTCTCGATCCCTTGCGCACCGAGCATGCCAAACAGCTCCTGCACGGCGGGGCCGAACACCTTCGGCATATCCTCCCGCTTGCAGGTGATGGAAATGACAGCCGCTTCCACGGCGTTGGACTGGATGATCTCTGGTGGAGCAATCATGGCATTTGTCCCGTATGAAGCTGGCTTCCGGTGGCGACACGGAGCCGAACGTTGCCGTCCAACCCTCTGCTGAAACTGCGGCGTGCCGGGATTACATCCGGTTCAACAGTGAAAAACCGCCGAAAATGATCCGCTTTCCGTCTGCGGGCATGGGGTTCTGTTCCGGCCCGAAACGCGGGTCGACCATCATGGCCTGCATGGTCCGATCATTCGTTTCCTTGTCCGGCCAGACAATCCAGCCGAAAACGACCGTCTCGCCGGGCTGAAGTTTCACGGCCATCGGGAGGGACGTGAGCTGCCCGTCCGGCACGTAATCACCCCAGCCATTGACCGCGTCAATCGCGCCGTTCTCCTTGAAGAACGCCACAGAAACCTCGGCCCACTTCTTGAATTCCTCGCGCTTGTCCGTCGGCACAGGCACAACCCATCCGCTGATAAACATGTCGCAAACCCCTTGAATTGACTATCATCAACGACGCAATGTAATTAAGTTGATATCAACTCAATATGACCCTGTCAAATCACATTCCGCTCGAGACGGTTCATGAGGTACGCGACACCTGCCTGTGCCTTGCCGTCCAGCGTGCTGCCCGCGTTCTGGCGCGCCGCTTCGACCGCGCGTTCCAACCGTTCGGCCTGACCAACGGTCAGTTTTCGCTGATGATGGCATTAAACGGGCCGAGATCGCCAACTGTCGGGCAGCTTGCAATTTTTCTGGCGATGGATCGCACGACGCTGACCGCCGCGCTCAAATCTCTTGAGCGGCGTTCGCTGGTAACAAGCGAGACGGATGAAAAGGATCGCCGGAACCGCCGGCTTCAGATTACGGATGCCGGGCGCGCCTTGCTGCTCGCCGCGTTACCCGTCTGGCGTTCCGAGCATGCCGCGCTCGATGCGGAATTGGGTGGGGACCGCCCGGATCAACTCCGGACGGGTCTTCGTGCCCTTGCTGAAGGCGGAAACGCGCCTTAGGGCGCCGGCAGCGCCGTGAGCTGCTTTTTCAGCTCCGTGGTCATCTCGCCGAGCTTGCGCTCGATCTCGGCACGTTTGGCGCGGCCCTCGTTCTGCACCCTGAGCACGCCGGAGATGGTGTCGATGAGATCGCGGTTGGTCTTCTCCAGCGTCGCGATATCGATGATGCCGCGCTGGCTCTGACGCTCGATCTCGATCGCCTGCGTTTTCATCATTTCCGAGGCCTGCTTGAGCATCTCGTTGGTGGCGTCGGTCACGGTCTTCTGCATCTCAAGCGCGGAATTCTGACGGCTGAGGCCGAGGAGCAGGATCATCTTCTGCTTCCAGACCGGAATCGTGAGCTGCGTCGTCGCCTGAAGGTTCTCGATCAGGGTCTCGTCGCCCGCCTGTACGATGCGGATCTGCGGCAGCTGCTGGATGCCGATCTGACGCGCCTGCATCAGATACATCACGCGCTTTTCCAGCCGGTCGAGCGCCTGAAGGGCATCCTGATAGCTCTGCGCGCTCATCAGGCCCTCGGAGGTGCCTGCCTGCGCATCGGCAGCGGCTTTCAGTTCGGCAAGCCGGCCCTTCTTGAACTCTTCGCCATATTGCTTGCCCGCCTCGATGTAGATGTCGAGCTCGGCGATGGCCTCCTTGGTCTGATCGTGGAGTTCATCGAGCATCGCGATGTCACGACGAAGCCCTTCCTTGTGCTTGTCGAGTTCGATGGTAACGCGGTCCACCTGCCCCGCGACATCCTCGAAGCGCTCCTTGAAACGGCGCACCCGCGCCTCGACCGAGGAGAACAGCTTCTGGAACCAGTTGAGCTTGCCGATTGTCGCGGGGTCGAGCCCCTTCGCCTTGGCGAGAATATCGGAGAGGAGTTCGCCGGTTTTACCCATCTCCTTGTTGCGCGTCTCGGCGAGGATGCGATCCGCGAAATCCGAGACCTGCCGCTGCGCGCGATCGCCATAGGTGACGATGCCGCCACGGTCCTCAATGTTCAGCTCCTTCGCGGCGCGATCCACGGCGGCCTTGTCGAACTGGATCGACGGCAGATGCGCTTGGGCGCGCAGGAGGTCGGTATCGGTCTTGGCAGCGTCGGACATGGAGAACCCTTGAGAAGGAAATGCGCGGAACGTCGCGCGGGCGCTATCGAGGTATGCACGGGGCGGATGAATGTCACCTGTCGGGAACAAAAATATCGCGCGCGCTGGACTTCGCCCCCTGTGCGCCAGCGCACCGCCAGCGGGCGGGCAAATAGCGATAACGGGACAACGCCGAACCACAGGAGCCCGACATGAAGAAGTTCATCCCCTTCCTCTCCGCCCTCGCCGGCCTCTTCCTTCTCGTCCGCGCTGCGATGCCGGTTCAAGCCGCGCCGGTGCCGTGCAAGGGCTTCTCCGCCAGCCTCCAGCAGACGCATTGCTCGGCTGTGGTGAAGGCAGCGCTTTAACAAAAAAGGCGGGGTTGCCCCCGCCTCTTCATGTTCTGATTCAGGTTTAAGGATAGGGTTTCCTTCTTTCCCTTCATTTGCGCGAGCAAATTCAGGGAGTTCCTCGCATAAGCTCGGGCGCGCAGTCGCGCTTGCCAAAGGCCGGAGGCCTTTGGATTACCCCGCCTTCGGCATAGGGATCACGTTATGAAGCGTTGAATCCGCCGTATCGAAGAACTTCTTGATATTGCGGGCAGCTTGGCGGATGCGCTGCTCGTTTTCGACCACCGCGAGACGGACGTAATCGTCACCATATTCGCCGAAACCAAGGCCCGGCGCGACCGCGACATCGGCCTTCTCAACGAGCAATTTCGCGAACTCGACCGAGCCCATCGCCTTGAATTTTTCCGGGATCTGCACCCAGGCGAACATCGTCGCCTCCGGCACCGGAATCTCCCAGCCTGCCTTGCCGAAGCTCTCGACAAGCGCGTCGCGGCGGCCCTTGTAGGTCGCGCGCATCTCGCGGATGCAGTCATCCGGGCCGTTGAGCGCGGCGGTCGCTGCAACCTGAATCGGCGTATAGGCGCCGTAGTCGAGGTAGGACTTCACCCGTGCCAGCGCGCCGATGAGACGCTCATTGCCGACAGCAAACCCCATGCGCCAGCCAGCCATCGAGAAGGTCTTCGACATCGAGGTGAACTCGACCGTGACATCCATCGCGCCCGGCACCTGAAGCACGGAGGGCGGCGGCTTGGTCTCGTCGAAATAGACCTCGGCGTAAGCAAGGTCCGAGAGCAGGATCAGATCATGCTTCTTCGCGAAGGCGACGAGGTCCTTGTAGAAGTCGAGGTCTGCCGTATAGGCCGTCGGGTTCGACGGGTAGCAGACCACCAGCGCGATCGGCTTGGGGACCGAATGCGCCACCGCACGCTCAAGCGCCGGGAACATCGCCGGGGTCGGCTCAGCCGGAACGGAGCGGATCACGCCGCCGGCCATCAGGAAACCGAAGGCGTGGATCGGGTAGCTCGGGTTCGGCACGATCACGACATCGCCGGGACCGCAGATCGCCTGCGCCATATTGGCGAAGCCTTCCTTCGAGCCGAGAGTGGCGACAACCTGCGTATCCGGGTTGAGCTTCACGCCGAAGCGACGTTCGTAATAATTCGCCTGCGCGCGGCGAAGTCCGCCGATGCCCTTCGAGGCGGAATAGCGGTCGGTGCGCGGCTTGCCAGCCGTTTCAACCAGCTTCTCGATGACGTGCTTGGGTGCCGGCAGATCCGGGTTCCCCATCCCCAGATCGATGATATCTGCCCCGTTAGCTCGCGCCTGCGCCTTGATCTTGTTGACCTGTTCGAAAACATAGGGCGGCAATCGGCGGATGCGGTGGAACTCGTTCATCGTTCTGGCTTTCATCTCTTCCAGAGGTTGGTGTTGGCTCTCAGGAATCTCCTGGTCCGTATTTTCCTGGACCATCCTGCGAGCCGGTGAAATACCGGTTGGGGAACCGGCGCCTCTGCGCATGACGCAGGGTGTAAAACAAGTCTAGCACAAAAACGCGATTCGAGTTTACGCCCGGCTCGTTAATTGGTCGTTCCGGGCGTTGCGCTGCCTTGCGGAGCGATCATCTTGCCGCCTTCGCCGTCCTTCTTGCAGGAAAACGGGAAGAAGGTGCCCGACATGCCCCGGTTCATCCCGAGAAGGATGAGTGTATTCGCGAGATTGAATTCCTCGGGCGAAACCGGGCAGACGCGGCGGTTCTCAAGGCAGTTCGACTCGAGAAACAGCCGGTGATTTTCAAGAAATTCCGCGCCGAGCCCCCTCATCCCCTGCCGTGTCGTGGCCTCTTGCCACGCCTGCCGGTAGCGCGTGCATTTCACGGTCGGCCAGTCTTCTCCCCGGTGGCGATAATCGCTTTGCGGGTCGAGCTTGAAGGTCTCCTGCGCCGCGGCCAGCGCAGGCATCAAGAGCATAACCGCAATCGGCAGGATGCGCGTGGTCCGCTGCATGGGGCAGCCCTATTCCGCCGCCGGTGCCGGAGCGGGTGCCGGCCTTGGCGGGATCTTGCCGTCGTATTGCGACTTGGGCTTCGGGCGGGCGGCATAGGCGCGACTGCGGTTGCGCTGCGCATCAAGCTGCTCCTCCAGCTTCTTGACGGCATCAGCATTGCGCTTGGGTTCCGCGCGCGGCGGCGGCGTCACCCCGACGGGGATGAATGTCGTCGGCGCTGCGGTCCGGCTGGAGCGCACAAATTCAGCGGGCTCCTGCGCCGTCGTCGTCACCCCCGGAAGACGCGCTCCCGCGACCGTGAGCGGCGCGGAGCCTGCCGTGCCTTCACCGTCTGTGGCGCAGCCGGCTGCGAAGGCCGCGACAATGACGGCGAAAAGCATCCCGGAACCGCGCGCGGGGACATGAAAACGTTGCATTTCAAACCTCTGATGCTGCCGTCGAGAATCACCGAAGGCACCTTTATCCTTTGCTAATGGGGCGGAAAAAGGCACAGTCGTCAAAAGAGTTCGTCATCAGCTCTGCGCGAAGGTGCTGCGTGGTCTTCCAAAGTCGCGCTAGTCGTCGCCGCTCAGAACGCTATGACAGAACTCGGAAGCGTCGCGGTCCTAACAGTGGCGCACGATCGGGGAGACGCGGCAACGCGAGGGCAGCATGAGCAAGCGCAAGGACAAGGCGTCGGCAACCGGCGCAACCAAGGGCAAAGATCTGACCAAGAACAAGGATCTGGTCAAGAAAAGCGAGCCGGGCAAAAAAGCCGTGAAGACGCTCGACAAGGCGGCAAAGTCGCCGGTTGCCCCTGCCCCGGCACCGGTCAAACCCGCCCCGGTTACTTCGGAGGTGCCGAAGGCTGCTCCCAAGCCTGCGGCTCCTGCTGCCGAGGCCAGAAAGCCCGAGCCCGCCCCGCACGCAGAAGGGCTGGCCGCCATCCCCATGCCCGATGTCGAGAAGCTGACCGCCGTTTCCACCGAAATCCTCACCGAATCCGGCAAGGCCGGCGCGGCCATGCTCAAGGCGATGGAAACCGGTGAGAAGGCGTCGCTCGTTCAGGATGAAAGCGCCGATATGGCGAAGACTTTCGGCGCGGTGGCGGAATACTGGGTGAAAGACCCGGCCCGCTTCGTTTCGGCGCAGAAGGATATTTCGCTCGATCTGATCAACCTGTGGAGTTCCGCGATCAAGCAGGTGGGCGGCGAGAAGCCCGAGCCCGTCGCGCCGATGCCGGCACGCGATCCGCGCTTTGCCGATGCCGAGTGGAACGACAACCCCTACTTCAACTTCCTCAAGCAGGCGTATTTCATTGGCCAGCACTGGGCGCAGGATCTTGTGGATCGCGCAGAAGGGCTGGACGAGCACACCAAGCGCAAGGCGTCTTTCTATGTCCGCCAGTTGGCTGGTGCACTTTCACCATCGAATTTCGTCATGACCAATCCGGAGCTCCTGCGCGCCACCGTCGAGGAGCAGGGCGAAAATATCGCACGCGGCATGAAGATGCTGGCGGAGGATGTTGAGGCCGGCAAGGGCGAGCTCAAGATCCGCCAGACCGACAACACCAAGTTCGAGGTCGGCGTCAATCTTGCGATTACCCCCGGCAAGGTGGTGTTCCGCAATGAGCTGTTCGAGCTGATCCAGTATACGCCGTCGACACCGGAGGTGTACAAAACCCCGCTGCTGATCGTGCCGCCCTGGATCAACAAGTTCTATATTCTTGATCTTAACCCGGAAAAATCCTTCATCCGCTGGGCTGTGAGCCAGGGGCAGACGGTGTTCGTCATCGCCTGGATCAACCCGGACTCACGGCATCGGACTTATGACTTCGAAGCCTACATGAAGAAGGGCATCCTCACCGCCATCGAGCAGATCGAAGTGGCGACGGGTGAAAAGTCGGTCAACACGATCGGCTATTGCGTCGGCGGCACGCTGCTGGCGGTCACGCTCGCCTATATCGCACAAGGCAAGCGCCCGGAGCGGATCAAATCCGCCACCTTCTTCACCACGCAGGTGGATTTCACCTATGCGGGCGATCTCCTCACCTTCGTGGACGAAAACCAGATCAAGGGCGTCGAGGAGCTTATGGCCAAGTTCGGCTATCTGCCGGGCGAGAAAATGGCCGGAGCCTTCAATATGCTCAGGCCGAACGATCTGATCTGGTCGTACATGGTCAACAACTACCTCAAGGGCAAGAAGCCGGCGCCGTTCGACCTTCTGTTCTGGAATTCGGATTCCACTCGCATGGCGGAGGCGAACCACAGCTTCTACCTGCGCAACTGCTACCTCAACAACACGCTCTCCCAAGGCAGGATGGTGGTCGGCGACCGCACGCTCGACCTCTCGAAGGTCAAGATTCCGGTCTATAATCTTGCTGCAAAGGAAGATCACATTGCACCGGCGAAATCGGTGTTCGTCGGCTCCAAGTTCTTCGGCGGGCCGGTGACCTATGTCATGGCCGGTAGCGGGCATATCGCGGGTGTGGTCAATCCTGTGGCCAAGCCGAAATACCAGTTCTGGACCGGCGGGCCGGTTGCGGGCGAATTCGAGGACTGGGTGAAGTCCACGACCGAACATCCCGGCACCTGGTGGCCGCACTGGATGGAATGGCTGACCAAGGGCGACAAGCTCGTTCCCGCCCGCGAGCCTGGCGGCGGAAAGCTCAAGCCGCTGTGCGATGCGCCCGGCACCTATGTGAAGATCAAATCCTGAGTTTCGGCACCGCTCTGCCACGCAACAGATAACGGCCTCCTCCCGGAGGCCGTTTTTTTGGGTGCCCTCCTTTTTGAGTGTGCCGATCCCCTTCCTCAGCCGGGCACCTTTCGCACCGACGCGCGAGACCAAGCGGTGGGAAGGACTGTGCTCCGGACAGCAAAAAGGGCCGGTTTCCCGGCCCCTGAAGCAGGATCGTGATGTGCGACGCGCCGATCAGAACTTCTTGACCAGCGGTTCTTCCTTCTTCGGCGCGTCACCCCACTTCGAGGTCAGGCCCACCGAAAGAAGATGCGCATTTTGCTTGGAGACACCATTGAAGGTGAGCGCTCCGGGCACAATCACTTGCGTGATATTCGCCTTCTGGAAATGGAGGTACGAATAAGAAGCGTTCAGTGTCATGCGCTCCGTTACCTGATAGCTACCACCAATCGATGCCCAGATGCGATCGCTATCGGGCAGCGAAAGGCGACGAACCTGACTGTTTACCGGCGAAATCTCGTATCCAACACCAGCGCGCAGCTTGAGCTTATCAGTAGCCTTGTATTCAGCGCCCAGCGAGAAGAACCAGCCATCGTCATAGCCAAACGGCAGAACAGCCAACGCTGCATTGGCTGGGTTGTTCAGCTTTGCGTGCCCGATGCGGCTCCAGTTCTGCCACTCAACCGAGGCGAGAACATCCAATTGCGGATTGATCGTCTGGCGCAACGATAGGTTAACGCGGTTCGGGAGGTTCAGCGTACCCTTAGAACTGGCGTTCTGAACGCCGCCATACCGCGTTGTCCCCTCAACATTCTGTTCGGTGAGGGAGCGGATGCCCAAGCCGATCTGCGTGCCTTGCACCGGCACATAGGTAGCACCCAGCGTAAAGCCAACAGCCCAGCCGTCGGCCTTCTCGATACCAGCGCCGGGTACGGGAAGCGGCGCAAACGGGAACGCGACCATCTGGCGGGCGGACGCATATTGAATCTGGAGACCAGCGCCAATAGACCATTGCTCGTTGATCTTGTAGGCGATCGACGGAGTAGCCGTAATCACACGCAGTTTGGTCGAGGCTGCCGCGAGGCTGCCGCGCCAGAGCGTATCGGCCTTGGTTTGGTTTCCGTAGGTCGAATTGATCGAAATACCGCCCCACAGCTTATCGCTGATCTGGTAGACGATATACGTCGCCGGCACGAAGTAATCCTTGTCATACTTCGCGGCGCCGGGCAGCGCGGCGTTGAGGCCGGCCGAAAGAGCGCCACTGAAGGCACCTGTCGCCTTCGATGACGGAAGACCGAAAGTGTAATTCGAATCGATCACCAGACCGGTAAAGCTGGTCATCGTCGCGGGGTTGTAGAACATCGTGGCGGCAGAGGACGAACCACCAGCCGCCGCGCCAGCATAGGCCATGCCGTTTAAGACCGTGCTTTGCGACGAGTTGATAAAGCCACCAGCCTGAGCGCCCGACACCATGCCGCCAACCGCGATCATGGATGTGGTCGCCACCAGCACGTTGCGAAGAACAGCCTTCATAAAAGCACCCCTGTTTGTTTACCCGGCACTGGTTGATCGATTCACGTGCCGTTAATCCCGCTGCCTTCATCTTGCAGACACAATTCCGCCACGCAACTGCACTTTTGACGCGGCCCTTTGAGCAGAGCATAGGCGAAGTGCGGTCAAATGCGGCAAATTGCCGGTCAAAATGCCTGGCGATCTTCTGCCACCCGGCGAAACTTGGTTTATGGGTGAACTTTATCGCGTGTTTTTGCAGGGTTCAGGCATGGCTTTGCATGGTGCAAAATACTCCCACTCTTTAGATTTTGTTAAAGGTGTTGCTCCCAAACCACAGGACGCATGGCGCTTTGGGCGTCTCAACCTCACACCTGGCCGTTGACCACCTTGCCAGGATCGGTTTAACGGCGTTCTATAGACATTGGGCTAATTCAATCATGACAATAAACGGCGGGGATACACCATGAAACTGGTACGGTTCGGGCATGCAGGCAAGGAAAGGCCCGGTTTGATCGACGCCCAGGGCAAGATCCGTGATCTTTCGGAGCATATCCCCGATATTGCCGGTGCGGCACTGTCGAAGAAATCGCTGGCCAAGCTTGCGAAGATCAAGCCCGAGAAGCTTCCGCTGGTGCGCGGTCGTCCGCGTATCGGTCCTTGTGTCAGCAAGGTCGGCAACTTCATCGCCGTTGGCCTCAACTACGCGGATCACGCGGCCGAGACCGGCGCGGCGATCCCGGTCGAGCCGATCCTGTTCAACAAGGCGCCTTCCTGCATCGTCGGCCCGAACGACGACGTGATGATCCCCAAGGGGTCGCTCAAAACCGACTGGGAAGTCGAGTTGGCCATCGTCATTGGCGAGCGCTGCTCCTATGTCGAGGAAAAGGACGCAATGAGCGTCATCGCCGGCTTCTGCGTCTGCAATGACGTTTCGGAGCGCGCGTATCAGACCGAAGGCACCGGCCAGTGGATGAAGGGTAAGGGTTGCCCGACCTTCGGCCCGCTCGGCCCGTGGCTGGTGACGCCGGATGAGATCGCCGATGTCCAGAAGCTCGGCATGTGGCTCGAAGTAAACGGCAAGCGCGTCCAGAACGGCTCGACCGCCACGATGATTTTCGGAGCGGCCTTCGTTGTCTCCTACATCTCGAAGTTCATGATGCTGGAGCCTGGCGATGTCATCACCACCGGCACGCCGCCGGGCGTCGGCATGGGCATGAAGCCGCCGATGTATCTCAAGCCGGGCGACATCGTCCGCCTCGGGATTGACGGCCTTGGCGAGCAGAAGCAGCTGTTTACGGCTTGGCACGCCTGATCGAGGCGGCCATCCGATACGAAAAAGCGGGCCAGAAGCCCGCTTTTTTATTGCCGTGATCGAAGAAGGATAGCTCAGGCCATCCCGACCATGAGCTTCAAATTCTGCACCGCCGCGCCGGATGCCCCCTTGCCGAGGTTATCGAGCCGCGCGACGAGCACCGCCTGCCCACGCATGTCGTTCCAGAACACGAAAAGTTCGAGCTTGTTGGTGCCGTTGAGTGCCTCAGGTTCGAGCTTGCCCTTGAGAGCGACGGTTTCAGCCCCCGTTTCGACATGGACGTATTTCTGACCGGCGAAATGCGCGGCGAGGCAATCGCGCAGCATGCCAGCACTGGAGACATGCTTGAGTGTATCGAGATGCAGAGGCACCGACACCAGCATGCCTTGCCGGAAATTCCCGACCGAGGGCACGAAAATCGGAGTCCGGGTCAGGTGCGAATAGGTCGTCAGTTCCGGCAGATGCTTGTGGTGAAGCGTGAGGCCATAAAGCTCGAAGGCTGGCGCATGGACGCCGGGTTGCGGGGCCTCATAGGCCTCGATCATCGATTTTCCGCCGCCGGAGTAGCCGGAGACCGCGTTCACCGCGACCGGGTAATCCGGCGCCATCAACCCGGCATCGACAAGCGGGCGCAGCAGCGCAATGCCGCCCGTCGGGTAGCAGCCGGGATTAGCGACATTCGCCGCCGAGGCCACAGCTTCGGCGTGTCCCTTGGCGAGCTCAGGAAAACCATAGGTCCAGCCCGGCGAGACGCGATGCGCGGTCGAGGCATCGATGAACCGCGGCCGATCCGTGCCGAGGGTGTCGCCAAGCGCCACGGCCTCCTTTGCCGCCTCGTCCGGCAGGCAGAGGATCACGACATCCACCGAAGCCATGATGTCGCGCTTGGCATTCACATCCTTGCGAGCCTCGGCGGCGATGGACTTGACTTCGATGCCCGGCTCTTTGGCGAGCAGGTCGCGGATCTGGATGCCGGTGGTTCCGGCTTCGCCATCGATGAAAACGGTGGGTTTGGCGCCCTTGAGTTTCGGGGCAGCAGCATTCGACATGGATATCACTCCGGCTGGCAGGGTGAAACGTGATCCTCAGACCAACCAGTTTCCACCCGATTCAAGACTAAACGATGAAATTATCCGACTCATCTTGCTGGCCCTCAGAAATTTCCTTTCTAATGAAAGGTATTCCTCGGGATTCCCTCGCATAAGCTCGGACGCCCATTCGGGCTTGCAGCGCTCTCCTGTCCTGACGTTCCGTCAATCCAGAGAGCTGCTGGGTCATCCTCGTCGTCGAAGGGCCAGAGCCTGAAGGTAGTGCTGCATGATGGTCGCCGCCGCAATTGCCGTTGTATCCGCGTGGTCATAGGGCGGAGACATTTCGACAACGTCCATGCCGCAGAACGCGACATCGCGCAAGGCCCAGAGCGTGCGCAGCGCGAAGGCACTTGATAGTCCACCGGCCACGGGCGTTCCCGTTCCGGGCGCATATGCGGGGTCGAGCGCGTCGATATCGAAGGTCAGGTAGCTCGCTCCCTCAGCAAGCCCCTTTTGCCCGGTGCGCGCCTTGACTGCCGCAGCAACGGCCGCCGGCCCCATGTCATGGCACTGATAGGCGTCGAGAATTTCGATGCCGCAATCGCGCGGCGAAACCGTGCGAATTCCGACCTGAATCGAGCGCGCGGGATCGATCAATCCTTCACGCACCGCTTCGAGCACGAAGGAGCCGTGGCTGATCGCACCCGGACCATCATCCCAGGTATCCTGATGCGCATCGAATTGCACGAGGCCGATGGGGCCATATTTCGCGGCATGGGCACGCAGAAGCGGCAAGGTGATGAAGTGATCACCGCCCATGGTGACGAGATGCACGCCCGCATCGATGAGCTTCGCCGACTCCGTGGCGATCGCCTCGCGGCAACCGGCGAGATCGCCACGCGGCAGGGCGCAATCGCCGTAATCCACGACGCGCAGCACGTCATAGGGATCGATGCGTGAGGGATATTGCGGATCGCCGTCGAAAATCACGCTGGCGCGGCGGATCGCCTGCGGGCCGAGGCGCGTTCCGGGACGATTTGAGGTCGCGCCGTCAAACGGCACACCCCAGACCGCGACATCCGCCCCTGCGACGACCTTGGTGTAGCGCCGCCGCATGAAGGAGAGCGCGCCGGCATAGGTCGGATCATGCGCGCCGCCGCGATCATCCCCGGTGAAGGCGTGGTCGATGGTCGGTTTGCCGCTCATGTTTTGCCGGTCCGGTGCAGAAAGACTGCGAAAATGATCCACGGCAGGATGAATCCGCTGCCGGACAGGAGGAGCCCGAAGAAGCGCTCCCATTGCGCCGACTCCGGGTTGTTGTTCGACAAAATCGGGATCAACCGCACGATGCCGAAGGTGGCGACGGGCGAGACGAACGAGATAAGCGCCCAGATCGCACGCGAAGACATCGATTTCTTCGGCGCAAAAAGGATGAGCAGCGTAGGCAGGAGCACCAACGCAAAGGTCAGGGCGAGCATAAAGATGCGCATGAGCTTGATTCCGGCTTTGAAAACGGGCTTCTCATATCAGGAAGGTTCCCGCAACCCGCCTCGTTCGTCGTTGAGGATTTCCGATGCCGCTCCTGTGCCCTTTCCGCATCCCGCTCAATGCCGCGCTCGCCGTGCTGATGCTGAGCCTGGCAAACCTGCCGGGACTGGCCGAGCCACTCCGCATCCTCGGCATCGGGCCGGATGCCAAGCATGTCACCCGAACTGATCTTGCAGCAATAGGCATCCGCGTGATCAAGGACGCCCGCGAAATCAACGTCAACGGCGAAACCAAACGCCTCGAAATCCGCTACGGCGGGGTATCCCTCCCCGTGCTCCTGCAAAAGCAAGGCATTGAGACGCTAGATCGCTATGGGCTGCGCGCGGCCACCATCCTTGTGATTGCCAAAGATGGCTATCGCGCCAGCTTCAGTTGGGGCGAGCTCTTCAACGCGGCAGCCGGCGAGAGCGTAACGGTCATCACGGAGGAAAACGGCGCACCGAACCCGGCACGCGAGGGTGATTTCAGCCTGCGGGCCTTTTCAGACCTTCGCCCCGGTCCCAGGCATGTTCGTGATGTCGTCGAAATCCGCATCGAACTGCCGCGCTGACGAAGCAGGCCAAACCTCACGATACGCGACCTTCCTTCGCTTTCCTTTCACAGTGGATTCCCTCATGTATCTTCCCACCGGCAACGCTCGCCTCGATCCCTACCTTCAGGACGGCTACGAGAAGGTTCTCGGCATGTCCTCCGGCTTTGCGGCTTCGGTTTGCGGTTATATCATCCGCCGGCAATCCGAGATGGGCATTGTCGGCCATGTTGCCGAGATCGGCACCTTCGAAGGGCGGTTCTTTATTGCCGCCGCGCTGGGGCTTCAGCCGGGTGAGCACGCCATCGGCATCGATGTCTTCACCTGGCCGAGCGAGGCCGTGCTCGATCATCTGCACGAAAATTGCGCCCGGCATGGGCTGAAGCGCTCGGAGTATACCGCGATCAAGGGCAACACGGCGGATATGACTCCCGCCGATGTTGTCGCGCCAGCGGGCGGCGGCAAGGTCCGCTTCTTCCATATCGACGGCCAGCACGACGATCCCAATATCACCAACGATCTCAACCTTGCCGCGCCGCTGATGCACGAAAGCGGGATCATCGTGCTCGATGACATGCTGCATCCGGGCTATCCGGAACTCGTCGAGAGCGTTCACCGGTGGCTGCGTGCGCATCCGGAATGGCGCGTACTTGGCATCATTGATCGCGAGGATATCGTCGCTGCGGCAAAATATGTCTTGTGCCGCGTTGAAGCGACCGCGCTTTACGAGATGGACCTGCTCAAGGCCTTCGCGCCGCAGGTTTATCCGCTGGGCTGCCAGCTGGCCGGCCACTTCACCATGGTGCTGACGCCCAACCCGCGTCTTGCGAAAGTGGATTGAGCTCTGACCTCGCGATTTCCGGCTGGATTTTCCATTCCCGCCCGCTGATGATCACGGCATGACAAGCGCGGCCCTCGCCGCGCGCCATCGATCCCGGCAGGCCAAGATGACACGCGTTTCCGTTCACTCCCCCTCGTTTTCGCGCCGTCGCAGCGTGGCGAAGCCCGCCTTGCGTTCTAAAGGCGGCATCGTCGTCAGTCAGAACCGCGTTGCAGCGAGTATCGGCGCAGAGGTGCTCAAGGCTGGCGGCAATGCGGTGGATGCTGCCGTCGCGACCGGCCTTGCGATGGGCGTCGTCGAGCCCTGGATGAGCGGTATCGGCGGTGTTGGCATCGCGCTCGTTGCGAAAGATGGCGTGGTGCGCGGCTGGGACTTTGGCGGCGTCTCACCAAAAAACCTCAACCCTGCGGATTATCCGGTCATCGAGGGCAAGGCCTCTGATATGTTCGGCTGGCCCGCCGTCAAAGAGGATCGCAACCTCAAGGGGCCGATGTCGGTCGCGACGCCGAGCTACCTCGCCGGGCTCAAGTCGCTGCATGATACCTACGGTTCCATGCCTTGGGCCGATCTTGTCACACCCGCGGCCAAGCTTGCCGCCGAGGGCCTCGTGGTTGATTGGTATGCCACGGTTTGCATCGCCGCAGCCTTCGCAGACTTGCTGGCCGATCCGGGTTCAAAAGCGTGGTTCCTGCCGGGTGGCGTGCCGCCGGGACAACCGCTTCATAACTCCGGCGCGCTCACGCGTCTGCCTAACGCCAAGCTCGCGGCAACGCTTGAGCAGATCGCGCGGGAAGGCATAGCGCCCTTTTACCACGGCGAAATCGGCGCGAAGATTGTCGCCGATATTCAGGCTGCGGGCGGTTCGCTCAGCCGCGTCGACCTTGAGGCCTGCAATCCCATCGCGGCAACGCCGCATGTCATCCGCCATGGCGGACGCGAAATCTATGTTCTGCCCGAACTCAATGGCGGCCCGACGCTCGATGCCGCCTTCTCGCACCTGCCCTCGAAGGCACCGAAGGATGATGCCAGTCTCTTCGTCAACTACGCCGATGCGATGGAATTTGCGTGGAAGGACCGTTTCGCGCGGCTCGGTCACGCGGGCGATCTCAGTGTGATGGCGGAACGCGCGCCGACCTCGACCACGCATCTCTCTGTCGTCGACAAGAACGGTATGACGATCACGCTGACGCAGACGCTGCTTTCGATTTTCGGTGCGCGCTATGTGCTGCCGACCACCGGCATCGCCATGAACAACGGCATGAACTGGTTCGATCCGCGCCCCGGCACGCCGAGTGCGATTGCGCCGGGCGCCCGCGCGCTGGCGAATTATTGCCCGGCGATCATGACCGGCGGCGGAGAAACCGTCGCCATCGGTGGTGCGGGCGGACGCAAGATCATCCCCGCCGTGTTCCAGCTTCTCGCGTTGATGGAAGATCGCGGGCTGGACCTTGAAGCGGCCTTCGAAAAGCCCCGCATCGACCATTCTGCCGGCAAGGCCATCGTTGCCGATGCGCGGCTTGGAGAGGATGTTCTTGCGGCGCTGGAGGCCAAATACCTCGTCGCCACCGCGCTACCGAATCCCTCGCCCTACCCTTTCACGATTGCCAGCGCTGTTTCGCGCAAGGACAGCGTGAATACCGGCATGACGGATATCGAGCATCCGTGGAGCGAGGCGGTGGGCGAAGAAGAGGTGTGAGTTCCTCGAGGCAGGCAACAAAAAGCCCCGGTTTCCCGGGGCTTGGGTCGGCACCGCTATCTGTGCTCACTGGATCTTAGACAAGCACGACTGAAGCGACATGTTGCCATTCCCACCGGGTGTTCGCCATTTAACACGCCCATCGGGCTCCTGCTCAATGATGCCACCTGCTGCTGCATGACAATTGCAAACTTGGCGATGCTTAGGGTTTTTCAAATTTGCGCATGTCGCATTTTGTGCGCTCGCCGGGCAAGCAAATCCGAATACAGCAGCCGCCAGCAAAAGAAAACCAAGCTTTTTCAATTCATTCCCCTCAATATATAGCGATAAGATAGAAAATCTGAACATGAAATAATACATTGTCAACAAAAAAGCCCCGGCTTCCCGGGGCTTTTGAATGTCTGGCAGGTCGCGAAACTTAGCGCTTCGAGAACTGGAACGAACGACGGGCCTTCGCCTTGCCGTACTTCTTGCGCTCGACGGTACGGCTGTCGCGCGTCAGGAAGCCGCCACGCTTGAGAACAGCGCGCAATTCCGGCTCGAAGAAAGTGAGCGCGCGGGAAATGCCATGGCGCACTGCGCCGGCCTGACCCGAGAGACCACCACCGTTGCACGAGCAGACGATGTCGTACTGATCGACGCGGCCAGCAGCAACGAGCGGCTGGTTAAGGATCATGCGCAGAACCGGACGCGCGAAGTACACTTCGAGCGCGCGATCGTTCACGGTGATCTTGCCGGTACCCGGCTTGATCCAGACCTTCGCCACCGCGTCCTTACGCTTGCCAGTGGCATAGGCGCGGCCGTGCTTGTCGAGCTTCTGGACATGGACCGGGGCTTCCGCCTGGGTCGAGACCTTCGAACCGGCGAGATCCGAAAGGGAAGAGAGAACCTCAGCCATGATCAACCAAGCCTCGTATTCTTGGAATTGAGAGAAGCAACGTCGAGCGCTGCCGGCTGCTGGGCCTCATGCGGGTGAGTGCCACCCTTGTAGACGCGCAGGTTGCCTAGCTGCTGCTTGCCGAGCGGACCGCGCGGCAGCATGCGTTCAACCGCCTTCTCGACGATACGCTCCGGGAAGCGCCCATCGAGAATGAACTTGGCCGAACGCTCCTTGATGCCGCCGATAAAGCCGGTGTGATGATAGTAGTTCTTCTGCTCGCGCTTGCGACCAGTGAACACCACCTTCTCGGCGTTGATCACGATGACATTGTCACCGGTATCGACGTGCGGGGTGAAATCGGGCTTGTGTTTGCCGCGAAGCCGAAGGGCAATGATCGAAGCCAGACGACCCACAACGAGGCCGGTGCCATCAATCACGATCCACTTCTTTTCGACTTCGGCCGGCTTCGCCACGAACGACTTCGTGGCAGAGGTCAGGGCCTTCATGGAAATCCTCGAAGAAGGAGTAAAACGAAACGAAGAGGCGGCGCTTCTTCAGCACCGCCGCTGGGTGAGGCTATAAGCGATTGAGATTACACGGTCAACGGCCTCTAGGAACCCTATATTTCATTTTTTCCAATATATTTCAATTAATTACGTGATGTGGTATTATTTTACCTCTATTATTCTTTCGTCCACATGGTTGAATTTGGCCGCAGATCATGGAAAATGCCGGCAACACGATAAAATAGAGGGGAAACACGATGCTTCGCAAAGTCATTGGTTTGGCCGCATTGCTGCAGCTGACCTCGCCGGGCCTCGCAGAGGTTTATGTCATGAGTTCTGGCGCTTTTACGGCTGCTTACAAGGAGCTCGTCAATGGCTGCTCCAGCCGGATCGGGCATAAGGTGGAGAGCGCCTATGGCGCCTCGATGGGCAGCGCTCCTGATGCCATCCCCAATCGCCTCGCACGGAATGAACCTGCCGATGTCATCATTCTGGCAGCCCCGGCGCTGGATGCCTTGATCAAGGATGGTAAGGCCAAGCAGGGCAGCCGTGTCGATCTCGTGCGCTCGGTTATCGGGCTTTCAGTTCGCACAGGCACGCCGAAGCCGGATATCTCGACCGTTCCGGCTCTCAAGAAGGCCCTGCTCGAAGCCAAATCGATTGCCTATTCGGCCAGCGCAAGCGGTGTTTATCTTTCCGAGGTGCTGTTTCCCAAGCTCGACGATGGCGGTCAGATCATGGCGAAGTCCAAGAAGATTTTCAGCGAGCGGGTCGGATCGGTTGTCGCACGAGGCGAAGCCGAACTGGGCTTCCAACAGGTGAGCGAATTGATCTCGATTCCCGGACTTGATTTTGTTGGTACACTCCCAGAAGAAGTTCAGCAGGTGACCATCTTCGCTGCCGGCATTGCAGCCGGCTCCAAGGAACCCGAAGCTGCGCGCGCTCTGATTACCTGCCTTGGAGGACCAGAGGCTGCAGCTACGATCCGCAAGACCGGGCTCGATCCGATTCCTGTAAAGTGAGGCGCATCAGCGCGTCGGCGGCACGGAATAAGTGCCTGTTACATGCGCCACGGGCTCGTCATGGGCGTCCGAATGGATCGTGACTTCGCCGACGCAGAGGCGCTTGCCCGCTTTCAGGAGACGGCATTCGG
Source organism: Rhizobiales bacterium PAR1 (assembly GCA_002256205.1). Taxonomy (GTDB): domain Bacteria; phylum Pseudomonadota; class Alphaproteobacteria; order Rhizobiales; family Beijerinckiaceae; genus Rhabdaerophilum. Next base: position 257,652 of record NKIW01000003.1, on the reverse strand, counting down.
CGATGAGATCCGCCTTGGCGGGTTTCGAGAGAAAATTGATCGAGAGATTGGTCGTCACCGCCAGTTCCACCTTCCCGATCACAGAGAGCACGGCGACATAAAGCGCGAGATCCGCCAGCGCCATCATCGAGGGACCCGAAAGCGTGCCGCCGGGCCTGAGGTGCTTGGGATGATAGAGCATTCGTAGCTGGCAGGTACCGCGCCCCACCGCCTCGATCGTAAAGGTGCGATCCGGCTGGTTGATCTCGGGAAACACCGCATCAACGAAGGCAATCATCTCGGCAAGTTCGAGGGCGGGCGACTGGACGGACGAAGACGACATGCTGGTCCTTCAAAATGATGTGCCTGGGCCACTCGCGCTTTGACGCGGAGGCCGCTAGATTCCTGTAAATGAGATCAACTGAGGCTCGCCATGTCAAACCCTGCGACGTCAAATACAGTTGTTGCCGCCGCCCCTTCCCTCATCCGCATCACGGACGAGGGTGCGATCCGGCAGATCACGCTGGCGAATGGTGCGCGGCGCAATGCGCTTTCCCTGGCGATGATCTCGGAGCTACACGCAGCCTTTCGCACCACGGCGCAGGAAAAGGCGATCCGCGTGGTGATTGTGACCGGTGAAGGCCCCGCCTTCTCGGCCGGGCATGATCTCAAGGAAATTCAGGCGGCGCGTGCCAACCCCGACAAGGGGCGTGCGTTCTTCGCCGATCTCATGGGCGCTTGCGCGGCGATGATGCTGGAGATCCGGGCGATACCGCAGCCGGTTATCGCTGCGGTGGAAGGCGTGGCAACGGCCGCGGGCTGCCAGTTCGTGGCCTCCTGCGATCTCGCGGTCGCTGGAGCGGCGGCACAATTCGCGACGCCCGGCGTTAACATCGGGCTCTTCTGCTCGACGCCGATGGTCGCGCTCTCGCGCAACGTCACCAACAAGCATGCGATGGAAATGCTGCTGACCGGCGAGATGACCGATGCCGAAGCCGCGCATCGCTTCGGCCTCGTGAACCGGGTCGTGCCGGCGGGCGCGGCAGAAGCTGAGGCACGCGCTCTGGCCACGCTGATCGCCTCCAAACCCGCCGCGACAATCAAGATCGGCAAGGAAGCCTTCTACCGGCAAAAGGACATGCCGCTCGATGAGGCCTATGCCTATACGAGTGGCGTCATGGTCGAGAACATGCTGATCCGCGAGGCTGAAGAGGGCATCGGCGCCTTTGTCGAGCGCCGACCGCCCGCGAAAGCTTAAGCGGCGCGGATTTCGCCGAGGAAATTCTCGACCTCGCGCTTGATGCCACTGGCTTCTTCCGAGAGGCGTGCTGCGGATTGCAGAACCTTCATCGCGGATTGGCCCGTTTCATCCGCCGCCTGAGAGACACCCATGATGTTGGAGGAAACCTGCACGGTCCCTTCCGAAGCACCCTGAACATTCTGCGCGATATCGCTGGTCGCAACCTTCTGAAGCTCGATGGCGGAAGCCACCTCGCCTGCGATCCGGCGCATATCCTCAATGGTGAGGCCGATGCTCTGAACCGCCGCGAGGGATTCGTCGGTCACCTTCTGGACATGGGCGACATTGGCGGCGATTTCTGCCGTCGCCCGCGTTGTCTGGCTGGCAAGTTGTTTGACTTCCGAGGCCACAACAGCAAAGCCCTTGCCTGCGTCGCCCGCGCGCGCGGCTTCGATGGTGGCATTGAGCGCCAGCAGATTGGTCTGCGCCGCGATCTGGTTGATGAGGTCCACAACCTGCCCAATGGTCGAAACGGCCGAGGCAAGCTCGGAGAACTTGCCGCTGGTTTCCTCGTTCATCTGCGAGGCGCGCTGAGACACCGTGCTCGCCTGATCGATCCGTCCTGCGATTTCGGTAATCGCATCGGCAAGCTGACGCCCGGCCGTCGCCAGGGTCTCGATGTTGGTGTTGAGTTCATTCGAGGCGTCGGTGACGATTTCCGCCTGCCGGGCGGTTTCCTCGGCGCCGGTCGAGAGTGTCGCGGCGGCCTGGTGTAGATCGCTCGAGGTACCGGCGACGATATTCACCCGTGCTGTTGCAGTGGATTCGAAGCGGGCAATGGCCTGTTCAAGACGTTGCTGGCGTTCGCCGCGCGCCCGCACCGCGGCACGTTCGGCTTCCTGATGCTGGGCTCGCTCAATCTCACCCTTCCGAAGGCCTTCGATCGCCTGCGCGAAATCGCCGAGTTCGTCCTTGCGATGGCTGTGTTTGACCACAGCGGCTGTTTCCCCTGCCGTGATCTGACGGATCGATACCACGAGATCGCCAAAGGGACCGGCGATGACCTTGTAAGTCCAGATCATCAGCGCCAGCATGACCGCGCCAATCGCCAGCAGGATCAGACGCTCGATCCAGGCCTGATAAAGTGCCTTCTGCGCATTTTCCACATCAAGAGCATTGATCCGCTCCTTGTACCGGGCGGAAAGCGTTTCGAGTGTGCGGTTGAAGGCTGTTCGCGCCTGACGGTTCGCATCATTGTCGCCAATCTCGCGTGCCGCCTTCGCGCCATTCGCACGCGCGGCAGCGAGAAGATCAGTTCTCAGTTTGCTAAAGGATTCGGCCTGCTTCTCGAAGGCTTCGAAATCAGCCTTCTCCGCCGGCTCGACCAGCGCACGCCACTCGTTGGTGATCTGCTTGAGAACATCAAGCTGCTTGGCAAGGCCGCCGCCGAACTGCTCGACGCGTGCCTTGTCTTCCGCCATGTACAGTCCGCGCGATTCCATCACGACGGCGTAGACAAGCCCGTTGGCCTTTTCGACCAGAGCCTGCTTTTTCATGGTATTCTCGACAGCGACGTTCAGCTCCTGCTGGTACGCTTCGGATTTCCAGATCACCGTGGTCAGGACAAGACAAAGCACGCCAATGCCGGCAATCGATCCCTGCAGGGACAAAAATAACTTGTTGCCAAACGCATACACAGCCGCTCTCCATTCTGAAATAGGCCTCTATTTGATGCTAATCTGGTAAACGTTTGGTGCACTCCAAACGGGAAGCGCGACAAATCGTCAGCAACCCTGCCGTGTCGGGATCGAGAATCCGGAGTTTTGGGTAACCCTGACGGGGAGCACGCCGACGGGCGCGAGACTCAGATAAATTTTTCTGGCATCCGTCGCCAACGCGGTTCAATGATCCTGACCAACACCATCAACGGACAAGCCCACAAAATCCGGCAGGCAATGACACACGAATCCTATCCCGATGACCTCATCCGCTCGATCCTGAAGTCCGCAAAGCGGATCGCCCTCGTTGGCGCCAGCGACAATCCGGCCCGGCCGAGCTACTTCGTGTTCAAGTACCTCACCGAGCGGAACTATGATGTCATTCCGGTCAATCCGGGCCGTGTCGGCTCGATGCTGCTCGGCAAGCCCTTTGTCGCCTCGATCCACGATATCGAAGGGCAGCTCGACATGGTGGAGATCTTCCGGAACTCGGAAGCCGCGCTCCCCATCGTCGAGGATGCGCTGACGCTCGATCCCCTGCCCAAGGTGATCTGGATGCAGCTTGGCGTGAGGAATGACGAGGCCGCCGCGCTCGCGGAAGCCAAGGGCGTCACCGTGATCATGAACCGCTGCCCCAAGATCGAATACGGGCGTCTTTCGGGCGAAATCTCGTGGCAGGGCGTGAATTCGCGCATCCTCTCCTCGAAGCGCCCGGCGCTCTCGACCAAGGGCTTCCAGAAACTCACCATCGACCGCAGGCAGTGAAAACAAGCGTTCGTCAAACCGAACAATCCGGCTTGACGAACGAATTTCCGCTGCTTAGAACGGGCCAAATCACGGAGGAATTGACCATGACCGACCGCATTCCCGGCTTTTCGACGCTGGCCATCCACGCAGGCGCGCAGCCCGATCCCGCGACCGGCGCGCGCGCGACACCGATCTACCAGACCACTGCCTTCGTGTTCGACGATGTGGATCATGCGGCCTCGCTGTTCGGGCTTCAGGCCTTCGGCAATATCTATTCCCGCCTCGGCAACCCGACCTGTTCGGTGCTCGAAGAGCGCGTCGCGGCACTGGAAGGCGGCACCGCTGCGCTGGCTGTCGCCTCGGGCCACGCGGCCGAGCATCTCGTGTTCCATACGCTTCTTGAGCCGGGCGACGAGTTCGTTGCCGCCAAGAAGCTCTACGGCGGCTCGATCAACCAGTTCAACCATGCCTACAAGAAGTTCGGCTGGAACGTGATCTGGGCTGATTCCGACGATGCAGCCTCGTTCGAGCGCGCGATCACGCCGAAAACCAAGGCGATCTTCATCGAATCCATTGCCAATCCGGGCGGCGCGATCTTCGATATCGCCGGCATTGCACAGGTCGCGAAGAAGGCGGGCATTCCGCTGATCGTCGATAACACCCTCGCCTCGCCTTACCTCATCCGCCCATTCGAGCATGGCGCGGATATCGTGGTGCATTCGGCGACCAAGTTCCTCGGCGGCCATGGCAATTCCATCGGCGGCGTGATTGTCGACGGCGGATCGTTTGACTGGCTGAAGGCCGGCAAGCGCTATCCCTCGCTGACGGCGCCGCGCCCGGAATATGCAGGAATGATCCTCGGAGAGACCTTCGGCAACTTCGCCTTCGCGATTGCTTGCCGCGTGCTTGGCCTGCGCGATCTCGGCCCGGCGCTCTCGCCATTCAACGCCTTCCAGATCCTCACCGGCATCGAAACCCTGCCGCTCCGCATGCAGAAGCATTCGGATAACGCGCTCGCGGTGGCCAAGTTCCTCGCGAAACACCCGCTGGTGAGCTGGGTTTCCTACGCTGGCCTCGAGAATGACAAGTATCACGCGCTTGCCAAGCGCTACACGCCCAAGGGCGCGGGTGCGGTCTTCACCTTTGGCGTCAAGGGCGGCAATGCGGCAGGCATCGCGCTGGTGGCGAACCTCAAGCTCTTCAGCCACGTCGCCAACGTGGGTGATACGCGTAGCCTCGTGATCCACCCGGCCTCGACCACGCATCGCCAGCTCACCGACGAGCAGAAGACCGCTTCGGGCGCGGGTCCAGATGTCGTCCGCCTTTCAGTCGGCATCGAGGATGTGGAAGATCTGATTGCCGATCTCGATCAGGCGCTCAAAGCGGGCGCTTGATGTCTTCGTTCGCATAAGCTCGGCGGCGCAGATGCGCCGCCGCTACCACGCCATCACGGCATGGCGCGTCGCATAGGCCAGCACAATGAGCGCCAGTGCCTGATGCGCAAGACCCGCCCAGAGCGGCACGACCAGCACGAGCGTGACGATACCGAGCACGGCCTGCGCAACCATCAGCCCCACAAGATGCCATGCCCTTCGCGCGATGAACGTGCCGCGCGCAGCGAAGGCGTGCCAGACAACCAGCGCCAGCAGCAGATACGCTCCGATACGATGATTGAACTGCACCAGCGCCGGGTTATCGACGAAATTCTCCCAGAAGGCTTTCACCACGAAAAGCTTCTCTGCGCCGGGGACGAATTCGCCATCCATCAGCGGCCAGGTGTTGTAAGTGAAGCCGGATTTCGAGCCAGCAACCAGCCCGCCGAGCGCGATCTGCGCCAGAATGGCCAAGACCAGCCAACGGGCGGCGCGCGCCAGTCCCGGTGAGGCCATGGCATCCTTTGCGCCGAGCCGTGTTGCCGTCACCACAAGGCCAATGAAGAACAGGCAGGCAAAGACGAGGTGCAGCGTGAGTTTCACGGGCGCGACCGCCACCATGCCCTTCTCGAGCCCAGAGGCCACCATGATCCAGCCGATTGCGCCCTGAAGGCCGAGCAGCAGGCCGAGACCAAAGATCGCGGCGGCAAAGCGGCCACGGATCGCGCCACGGAGGAAAAACCACAGAAAGCCGCCGAGCATCACGAGGCCAATGAAGCGCCCGAGCTGGCGATGGCCCCACTCCCACCAGTAGATGAACTGGAATTCGCCGAGCGACATACCGGAATTCATCAGTTCATACTGCGGCGAAGCCTTGTAGAGCGCGAATTCCCGCGCCCAATCCGCCGCATTCAGAGGTGGAATCGCGCCGAGAACGGGCTTCCATTCGGTGATCGAGAGGCCCGAACCGGTGAGCCGTGTCGCCCCGCCAACGGTGACCATCACCAGCACAAGGCCGATGAGCACGAGAAGCCAGCGCCGCACCGCCGTTGCAGCATCCGCGCGCAAACCCACCGGAAGTGCTTCTATTGCCGCCACGTTCGATTTCCTTCTGCTCCAACGGCTTGTTTTGCCGCGTGATCTGGTCGATATGCACGCTGACGCGCCCGCGACAAGGTGTTTTACGTCGCGTGGCCTGAACAGGATCGCCCCATGAACCCACGGCTGAAGAAATTCATCGGTACGATCGCCATGATCGCCTTCGTCATCTTCTACGTGATGGTGATCGTCGCGATTGCGCCGCGCATCCTGACCGATGCTTCCAAGGGCGTCGAAATGGCGTTCTATGTAATCGCCGGCCTCGCGTGGGCCTTGCCCCTGATGCCGATTATCCGCTGGATGGAGAAAAAGGCCGGATAGCCGGGATCTATTCCCGGATTTTCTGCACGCGAACCGGTTCCCACTTCGCTTGAAAATCCGTTTGTTCATCCGCTGGATGGAGAAAAAAGCCGGATAACCGGGATCTATTCCCGGATTTTCTGCACACGAAACGGTTCCCACTTCGCTTGAACGTCTGTTTGTTCATCCGCGGGATAGAGAAGAACAACGCCTGAGCGCGCTATTTCTTCAACGCAAACGGCACGCCCGAGATCAGCGCCTTGAGATAGCGCGGGTCCTGATAAAGGCCATTGACTGAAATGCGCGGGAGCGCGAGCGGCGCAGACTGCGACTTGAGAATGCCGGGCACCGTGGTCACCGCCGCCTCGAACCCCACCTCGCCCGCCAGCGCGAAATCGCGCGGCCCGGCGGAGGTCGGATCGCCGACGGGATAGGCAAAGTGGCGCGCATCGATCCCCATTTCGTGCAAGATGCGGTCACGACTGCCCGCCATTTCCAGCCGCGCGGCATCTGCGTCCAGCTTGGCGAGGCGTGGATGCGTGAGCGTATGCGCGCCGATATTGACGAGCAGATTGTCGGAGAAGGCGCGCAATTCATCCCAATCCATGCACAGCTCGGCGACGCGTGCCTCGGGATCGATGCCAGTCTCGCGCGCCAGCGTGCTGACGGCGACACGCAAGGTGGCCTCGTCCTCCTGCCGCAAGCGCCAGTATAGCGCACGCAAGCCGGTGATTTTCGCCTCCGGCGTCCCGGTTTCGGCGACGAAGTCGCCACCGGGAAGCGCGACGCGCACACGGTCGAGGCGCATCACCGCGGCTTCGAGATCAAGCCACCAGAGCGGCGCCGTCCGCTCGGCGAAGCCGGGGCAGACGAACATCGTGTAGGGTGCCGCATATTGCCTCAAGATCGGCGCGGCATAATCGCGGTTGTCGCGATAACCATCGTCGAAGGTCAGCACAGCAAAAGGGCGTGTGGTTTCCGGCGCGGTGAGCCGCGATGCGACATGCCCGAGCGGCAAGATGTCGTAATCGAGCTGGCGGAGGAGCTTCAATACGGCATCGAGGAACTGCGGCGTGATCGAAAGCCCAGCATTTTCCGGCAGGATCGATAACGGATCAGGCCTGACATGGTGAAAGGTCAGGATCACGCCACGCCCGCGAAAGCGTGGTGCCAGCGCATGATCCAACCGCAACCGGGCAATGGTTTCGAGCATCAGGCGGATCACGCGATAGCGCAGGCCCTGCATATGATCCCTCGGCGATTCGTGCTTTGCGCGATATTATCGGTTTTTTCGGGGTTTGACCTCTATAAACCTCGCCATGACCGCACTGATCGCCCCGCAGAGTTTTGCCGCAGCCCTTTTCGACACCGGATCGGCGCTGAAAGCACGCGTTCTTGAGGGTGCGGAGGCGCTGGACATCCTTGCGCGAGCGCGCGGCCATGCGACGCCGTTCCAGAGCGCGCGCTGGCTGGAAAGCTTTCTGGTTGCGCATCTGGCACTGACAGATTTCCGGCTGATTGAAATCTCGGATGTGAAGGGCAATGCCCTGCTGCTCCCCCTCAGGAAATCCCGCCATTGGGGCGGCAATGTCGGCGAGAAGATCGGCGAAGGGCACGCGAGCTATTTCTTCCCGGTTCTTGCGGGCGAAACCAGCGACTGGCCGCAGGAGGCGCTGCGCGCAGCCCTCACCGCTGCCGGGCGAGAGGCCGGTTTCGATGCTTTCCTGTTCGAGGAAGCGCCGCTGACATGGATGGGCCACGCCAATCCCCTCGCTGAGTTACCCCATCAGCCGGCACCAAGCGAGGCAGCCGGTCTCACGCTGATGCCCGATGCGGAAGCGCTGCTGGCCCGCCTGTCGGATCGCGATGATCGCAAGAAGCTGCGCCAGAAGAGTTCCAAGCTCGCCGCATTCGGCGAACTGCGCACCGGCTGGGTGACGCGGGAGACCGAAATCCGCGCCGTGCTGGCGCAGTATTTCAGCTGGAAAGCCGGGCAATTCGCCGCCCTCGGCATTACTGACCCTTTCGCTGAACCGGAAATCCGCGCCTTTCTGGAGGCCGCAACCCTTGGCGACACCCGGGCGATCCGGCTCTATACGCTTCACGCCGGCGAGCGGCTGCTGGCGGTTCTGGGCGGTGCGCTTGGAGCCGAAAGCTTCTCCGGCATGTTCACGGCTTATGATCCGGATGCCGCTGTCGCCCGCTATAGCCCCGGCGAGGTCTTGCTGGTCGCCTTGATCCGCACTCTGTGTAGCGAGGGCGCGCACCAATTCGACCTCGGCGTCGGTGAGGCACGCTACAAGGCGCATTATTGCCCTGAAACAATCGCCCTTGCGGATATCGCCGTGCCGGTCAGTGGTCGCGGGCGTATCCTTGCCGCGATGTGGCGACTAAAACGCGGGCTGAAACGTAAGTTCAAGCAGAACGAGGCCGCGTTTGGCCTTCTCAAGCGACTTCGGCGCAGGTTGCGCTAGCACCGCGCACGGAAATTACCCGTTGCGCGCAAAGTCCGAAGGATAGGCATCGTTAGCGGCGGCATATTCCGTGCCGCTTTCATCCGCCATCACGTAAACCGGGGCGTCGCGATAGCCCTCAAGGCGCTCGACCGTACGACGCAGGAAATGATCGTCTTCCGACTGGCGTGACAGCAGCACGATGGCATCGCCGAGGCCCGCGAAGAACTCGCCCGCGCCGCCGATTGCGCCAGCGTCAACAACGACATGCGAATAGGTGCGGCGCAAGGCTTCCACGAGGGTCGCCAGTTCGTCACGCGTTGCCGTCCCGGCGATGCGGTGATGAAGCGACTCACCCGCCGGCACGACATGAAGCCGCGACCGGGAATCGCGATGGATGACATCGCCCAGCGAGGCGACACGGTCGAGATAGGCATTGAGCCCCAGAGCACCGGGCGGCAGCATCCGCGAATAAAGATTGCCGCTGCGCCCGACAAAGCCCTGCCCGACGAGATCAAGGATGATCGCTGCACCATCCTCGGCAAAGCGCCGGGCAAAGCGCACCGCACTCAGCCCCGTGCGAACCTCATGCTCCAGCCCGAAGACCAGCACGACCTTGCCCTGATTATTGAAGTCCATCAGCGCGAGTTCGCGCGCGAGATCATCCGCCGCCGTCGACTGGCTCGCGGGCGGACGACGCAGGGTCGCGGCAGGACGTGCCGTCGTCTCGCTCTCGGGGAAATTGACTGCTTCGGGGACGGGGTCGCCGGATTTTCCGAAACCGAAGGGCATCGAAAAGCCGCCCTGCCTTGCGGACATAGGCCCTGCGGGCAGATCATAATCGTAGCCGGCGTCTGCATAGGTCGGCATCGCCTGCCGCGCCATCAGCGATTGCGTGGCGATCAGCGTACAGCAAAGCACCAGCGTGCCGAGCGTCACAAGCAGAACTACCGGCACCTTCTTCGGAAAGGTCGGATCGCTCTGCGGGAAGGCACGCGAAATCACGCGGGCATCCGCAGGCTGGGCGCTCTCGTTGGAGCGGGCGGCGGCATCGAGGAATTTGTTGCGGTAGGAATTGAGCTGTTCGCGCAGCGCAACAGCCTCGCGCTCCAGGGCCTTCAGCTGCACCTCGTCCTCGTTGGAGAGCGCGGCGGTCTTCTTCTGGCTGTCGAGTTCGGCCTGCATCGAGGCGACACGGGCGCCGGCGGCACGGGCGTCATTCTCGAAGGCACGGGCGGCGCGCTCGGCGGCGGCTCGCACCTGTCCCTCGAGATCGGCGAGCTGCGAGCCAAGCTCCTTCATGCGCGGATGGCCGGGGAGCAGCGTCCGCTCCTCGAAAGCGACCTGCGCCTTGAGCTGGGCGCGCTGCTCCAGCAGGCGGCGCACCAGTTCGTTATTGATGACTTCCGAGGTCTCGAACACCTTGCCGTGGCGGATGGCCTCGCGAATGACGCGGGAACGGGCCTGCAAATCGGCCTGTTGCGCCCGCGACTGCGAGAGCTGCGTGTTGAGTTCAGACAGCTGCTGGGTCGAGATCGTGGTGTTATTGGAGCTGACAAAGAGCCCCTTGGCCGAACGGAAAGCCTCGACCTTGCCCTCGGCGGCGACAACCTTTTTCATCAGAGGTTCGATGGCCTTGTCGAGCCATTCGGAGGTAACTTTGCTCGTCTGGTTCTTCGCGCCCTCTTCGCGCAGCAAGTATTCCTCGGCGATGCGGTTCGCGACCTGCGCGGCGATTTGCGGGTCTTCCGACTGGAATTCGATCGAGATCACCCGGCTTTTGCCGAGCGGAAACGCCAGCAGCCGGCGAGAATAGGTTTCCAGAACGCGCTCTTCCTGCGGGATCGCGCGCGGGTCCTTGATCAGACCGAGCGACACCTGCAATTGCCCGAGCGTGCCAAGGCCCTTCTGGACCGGGTCAAACTCAGCCCGCTTGGCGAGACCGAGATCGTTGATCACCTTCAGCGCCAGATCTTTCGACATGACGTTCTGAACCTGGCTGGCAACAGCTTCCGGATCGATAGCAGTCGCGGGGCCATTGTTCTGATCGCGATCCGCGCGCGAATAGAAGGTCTCGCGATTCTCGAGCAGCACCCGCGCCTCACCCGTGTAGCGGGGCGTCAGGATATTGACGGCGACCATCGAGAGGGCAAAGGCCATCAGCGTCGGGATGAGAATCCAGAACTTCTTGCGCCAGAGCGCAGCCGCAACGCCGCCGACGCTCTCATGCGTCGGGCGCGGTGATACGGCCATGGTCTCCGCCTGATCCATGCGGATTGCTCCTCTTACTCTGAAGAGGCACGTTGGGCGAACATGGTTTCTTTCTCGTTAAAATTCGTAAAATTGAGCAATCATTAACCATAAGCGCGCATGGTTCCCTCAGGATTATTCCATTGTCCGAGTTTCCCATGCGCCTGAAACATGCCCTGATCGCTACCCTGATGTCGCTGGTGCTTTCCGCTTGCGCGACGCATCCGCGGGTTGCGCCCGAGTTTTTCGGCACCGAAGCGCGGGAAACCTACACGCTCGCTGGCGGTGACCGCCTGCGCGTGATCATTTTCGGGCAGGATAGCCTGTCGAATTCCTATTCGGTTGACGGCTCGGGCCGCATTTCCATGCCTCTGATCGGCCTGATCGACGCACAGGGTCGCACCACCTATGCTCTGGCCCGCCAGATCGAGGCGAAGCTCCGGGAGGGGTATCTGCGCGAGCCGAAGGTTTCAGTCGAGGTTGAGCAATACCGGCCCTTCTTCGTTCTCGGCGAGGTGACGACCTCGGGCCAGTTCCCGTTCGTCAACAACATGACCGTGCAGACCGCCGTGGCGATTGCTGGCGGCTTCTCGCCACGCGCCAACCGCAATTATGCGGAACTCACCCGCACCCACATGGGCGAGACCTATGTGGTCGAGGTACCGCTGACGACCCCGGTTCGCCCCGGCGACACCATCGTCATCAAGGAACGCTACTTCTGATGCCCCCGCGCGGCCCTTCGGGTGCGCTACTTCCGGAATTGACCTGTGACCGCATCCGCTGATCGCCCGCTGCGCCTCCTCTATGTCTTCCGGGCGCCGGTCGGCGGACTGTTCCGGAATGTCTACGACGTCATCAAGGCGATGGTGGCGCGCGGACATGAGGTGGGTATTTTCTGTGACAGCACCACGGGCGGCGAGCGTGGCAATCGCCTGCTTGAAGAACTCCGCCCAATCCTCAAGCTCGGCATTCACCGCCAGCCGATGCACCGAAATCCGCACCCCACGGACATTTCGGCGCTGATGAAAATTCGCGCACTTGTCGCTGAGCACAAGGTTGATGTCGTGCATGGTCACGGCGCCAAAGGTGGGCTTTATGCGCGCGCGGCCGGCGTTCTAACACCGAATTCCGGCCCGATCCGCTGCTATACACCGCACGGCGGCAGCCTCAATTTCTATCCCGGATCGCTCGCACACAAGGCCTTCATGCTGATTGAGCGTGCGCTGGTGCGTGGCACGGACCTGTTCCTGTTCGAGAGCCAATTCATCGCCGATCGCTATTATGAGTTCGTCTGTGTGCCGAAACGCCCGACGCGGATCGCGCTCAACGGACTTTATGAGCACGAGTTTGACGCGGTGCAGCCCAACCCGGATGCCACCGATTTTCTCTATGTCGGCGAGTTCCGCGAGGCCAAGGGCATCGATACGCTGGTCGAAGCGCTGTTCCTGCTCGCGAACGAAGGACTCCACCCCTCAATCACCATGGTAGGCTCCGGCCCCTCCGAGGAGCGCATCCGCGCGTTGATCGCCGAGCGCGGGCTCGATGGCCAGTTCCGCTGGCGCGGTGTGACCCCGGCGGCCGAGGCCTTCCGGCTCGGGCGCATCATGGTCGTGCCGTCGCGGTTTGAATCGCTGCCGTATATCGTGCTCGAAGCTGTCGCGGGCAAACTGCCGCTGATCACGACCGATGTCGGCGGCATTCCGGAAATCGTCACGCGCGATTACCGCTACCTCCTGCCGCCGAACATCCCGCAGCGCCTCGCGAACGTGATGAAGGACGCTTTTGGCCGTCCCTTCCCCGATCTTCAGGCGGATGCGACGGTGCTCTCGGACAAGATCAAGAGTCACTTTACCGTGCCGGTGATGGTCGAGACCATCCTCTCGGGGTATCGGGCCGCCATCGCCGAGCGCAGGGCATAACGTCCTTAACGAGTTCTTGAAGCGTCGAGGGTACTCTTTCGTTGCGGCTGTGTGTTGGGCCGTTCCGGAGTTCCCGTGTTGCGTACGTCCGCCCCTGCCCGCCGTGTTGCGATCCCCAAGCCTGCATGGGCGGCGGTGTCACCTTTCCCTTCCGGTCTGCTGGTGCCGCCGCACAGCGCGGAAACCACGCAACTCATCATCCTCTGCCTGATGGTATTTTCCGGCGCCTTCGTCGTGATCGACGTCGCCTACAACGCGATGAGCCTGCTGGCGATCGGCGTGTTTGCCCTGCTGGGCCTGCGGCTCGACCGCCGCAATATTCCCCTGATCCTGTTTCTCGTGGTCTTCAACCTTGCGGGCCTTGCAGCCTTGCAGCCCTATCTCGAGGTCGATGAAGCGCGTGAATTCATGCTCGGCACCTGCTTTGTCGGCACCACCGCGATCTTTTTTGCGCTCTCCATCAACCAGAATGCGCTTCAGCGCCTGACGGCGATCAAATGGGGCCTCATTCTCGGTGCGCTCGCCGCCTCGATCATCGGCATCATCGGCTGGCTCGATATCGCCGGTTTGGGGACGGCTTTCACGATGTATGAGGGCCGCGTTTCCGGCACCTTCCGCGATCCGAACGTGCTCGGCTCCTTCCTCGTGCTGCCGGCGCTCTACCTGATCCACGACTTCCTCCGCGATTCGAGCGGCCGTTTCATTCGCCTCATGATCGCGATGCCGGTGCTGCTAGCACTGTTCCTCACCCAGTCGCGCGGCTCATGGGCCGCGCTGGTGATCGGCATGTTGGTGCTTGCCGCGATGATGTTCATCACGACCCGGCAGGACGCCATGCGCGCCCGCCTCACCTTGCTGACGCTGCTGTTCTTTGTGGTGATTGCCCTGTCGCTGGCGGCGCTCCTGTCGATGGAAAACGTCTCGCAGATCATTCAGGATCGTTTCGTTCTGCAGAAGGACTACGATTCCGGTCCCTCCGGGCGCTTCGGCAACCAGCTTCGGGCGCTGCCGGAACTGCTGAAACTCCCTTTCGGCTATGGCCCGAACCGGCATTCCTATTACTTCCCGGAAAACCCGCATAACACCTATATGATGGCGTTCTCGTCCTACGGCTGGGTCGGTGGCCTGACGTTTCTGGCGTTTATCGCCTGCACGGTGGTGGTTGCTTGGCGCAATGCGCTGACCCGCACGCCGTTTCAATCCCATGCTGTCGTGATGTTCGCCGGGCTGGTGCCGCATCTTGTGCAGAACTTCCAGATCGATACCGACCGCTGGCGGCATCTCTTCCTGATCTACGGGCTGTGCTGGGGGCTGGCGGCGATCTCGAACCGTTGGCTCGACGAGTATCGTGTCTATGCCCATCGTGCCTACCAGCGCGCCATGGCGTGGCGAACCGCCTCGCCGCCGGACGAGCCGCTCAGGGCTTGAGCAATTCCGCGTAAACTTGTTCGAGCCGGCGCGTATGCCGCTCGATCAGAAACGGATCGGCCCAGAACCGGTTGTAAGCAGCGTTCGACATCGCGGTAACACGGGCATCATCCTGCATTTCGCGCAAGGCACGGGCGAGATCCACCGGGTCGGAATGCTTGAACCAGAGTCCTGTTTCGCCGTCGATGACGCTCTCGCGGCCCGCGCAACCATCCGCTGCGATCACCGGCGTTCCGAGCGCCAGCGCTTCAAGCACAGTGAGCGGCTGGCCCTCGTACCAGATCGACGGGAACACCAGCGCCCGCGCCTCGCGCAGGTGCCTGCGCACGCCCGCAGCATCCTGCCAACCCACGATTTTCGCCTCGGGGTAATTGCGTTTCAATTCGCCCGCAAGCGGCCCATCGCCGACAAAAACGGGCGTGATCCCGGCAAGGCGCGCCGCCTCGGCGAAGATCGAAAACCCCTTCTCGCGCGAGATTCGCCCCAGAAAGATCATCTCGCCGCTCGCCGGGTTGGGCTTGGGGCCGAGATTGTCGATCTCGATCGGGTTCGCCACCTCGAACAGGCGGACATCCGGCGCGAGATGCGGCTCGATCACCTTGCGCTGGAAGGGGTGGAAGTAGGCAATATTCTTCATCACATCCGGCAGGTGATGCACGTGCTTGAGCACCCCGGTACGCACCGAGCGCCACATCTTGTGGACATAGGTACGGCTGTCGCAGTTCGTCGCGAGGCAGGCGAGCGAGAGCGGCTCAAGGTGGCAATGCTCGTGCTTCTGGTAATTGTAGAAACCACCGTTCGGGCAGAGCAGGAAATATTCGTGCATCGTCCAGATGCAGGGCAGACCCGAGCGGGCAATCGGTCCGGCAATCGAGGACGACAGCGCCTTTGCCCAGCCATGGACGTGAATCACCGTCTCGCCACGCGGTTGCACGGCCAGCAGGGCATCGAGCGCCTTGGCTGCATCAGCGTTATGAATGCCGCGCCATGCGGCCTTCAGGAGCGAGCCATCCTTCAGGAGTTCGCGCTGATCGAGACAATGGACCTCGATGCCTGCGTCCGCCAGCTCGGCGGCAACAGGTCCAACAGCGGCGAAAATCACCGGTTCATGGCCGCGCGCCTTCAACCCGAGCGCAGAATCAATCGCGACCTTGGCCTGCCCGCCATTCACATAGGCCGTATCGAGAATGAGGATGATGCGCATGGGGGAGGACTCTCACGACAGATGACCCGATCCCGTAGCACCAAAAGATGAAAAAACCGGCGGCATTTTATCCTAATTTGCGGAAGAGCAGAGAACACCGCGAAAGGCGTTGCCAGTCCGGGCCGGACCTCCTATAAGCCCTCCCACGTCGGAGTGTAGCGCAGCCTGGTAGCGCACTTGTCTGGGGGACAAGGGGTCGTCGGTTCAAATCCGGCCACTCCGACCATTTGATTTTACCCAAAATCAAGAGCCGAATTGCAAGACGCGATGATCGGTTTTGCGATCATGCCTTCTTCAGCCGTCCCGTCACCCCCGCGAGCACATCCGCGCCGACATTGGCGAAGGCGAGACGCAGATGCGTATCCTGCCCCGGTCCAAAATACGGGCCGGGAAGGCCAAGAATCCCGAATTCGGTCGCAAGACGTCGCGCGACATCCCCCGCTTTCTGATCTGGCCAAGGGTGCGCCGCATAGGCGAAATAGGCGCCGACGCTATCGAGCCGCCAACCCTTGAGCGGTGCAAACGCCGCATTGCAAGCAGCCGCGCGGGCCTGCAGTTCGGCACGTTGGCTCTCGCGCCAGTCGCGCAGACCCTCAATTGCCCATGCGACAACACGCTGCGCCGGGCGCGCCGGGCAGATCTGCACACTATCAAGGATCTTGGCGATCTCGCCAATGACTTCTGGCGCTGCAACCAGAGCGCCGAGGCGATGGCCCGGAATCGCATAGGCCTTCGAGAAGGAATAAAGCTGAATCAGTGTTGAACCCCACTCAGGGTCGGTGAAAAGCGCATGCGGGCAGCCATGCGTGGCGGGCAGAAAATCGCGGTAGGTTTCATCGAGCACGAGCGCGATGCCGCGTCGTTTCGCCATCGCCGCAAAGGCCTCGATAGTCGCAGCCGGATAGATTGCGCCGGTCGGGTTGTTGGGGCTGACGAGGACAATAGCGCGGACAGTTCCGTCGATCAGCTTTTCGGCCTCCTCCACCTCCGGCACGAAACCTTTGGCGGGATCGCAAGGGAGCGCGCGCGCTGAAATCCCGAGCATATCGAGCGTCATCTTGTGGTTGAAGTACCACGGCGTCGGCAGAATGACCGTATCCCCTGCTCCGGCCAGCGCCATCATGGTGACAACGAAGGCCTCGTTGCAGCCCGCGGTAATCGCGATGGCGCTTTCAGGGATCGGGGCGCCGTAAAAGCGCGAAATCTCGGCCGAATAGGCTTCGCGCAGCAGGCCATCGCCGAGAATCGGACCATAGCGCGTTGCATCGCCCTGCCCTGCCGCCTCGGCAAGGCGCGCGAGCATCTCTTGCGGCGGCGGCGTACCCGGTACGGCCTGACTGAGATCGATCATCGGGCCATGGCGCCCGTCATAGGCCGCCTTCCAGCCCTGCGCTTCGGGAATCGGCGGAGAATCGACCGCCAGCACACGGGGATTGAGACGGAAGGACAAGGTGCTCACGGCAATTCTCGCTGAAACGGAAAGGTTGGCTTTATCTTACGGCGCAGAAGGGGCGGCGCAACCGGGCATCCGGACAATTTTCCTGACGGTGATGCGGTTTTGATCTTGCATAGGCTGCGTCATTTCGGCCAAATCGCGCAAATTTCAAACCAAGAGGATTGCCCGATGAAGACCCGTGCCGCCGTCGCCTGGGAAGCCAACAAGCCGTTGACGATCGAAACCATCGAGATTTCAGGGCCGAAGGCCGGAGAAGTGCTGGTCGAGATCATGGCGACGGGTGTCTGCCACACGGATGCCTACACGCTTTCGGGTCTCGATTCGGAAGGCAAGTTCCCGGCGATTCTTGGCCATGAGGGCGCGGGCATCGTCCGCGAGGTCGGCGCGGGTGTGACTTCAGTGAAGCCGGGCGATCATGTGATCCCGCTGTACACGCCGGAATGCCGGGGCTGCAAAACTTGCCTCTCGCAGCGCTCGAACCTCTGCACCGCGATCCGCGCGACACAAGGACAAGGCGTGATGCCCGATGGCACCTCACGTTTCTCTTGTGAAACCGTGCCGCATAAGGGCGAGATTTTTCATTACATGGGCTGCTCGACCTTCTCGAATTTCACGGTGTTGCCGGAGATCGCGGTGGCGAAAGTGCGGGAGGACGCGCCCTTCGACAAAATCTGCTACATCGGCTGCGGCGTCACCACCGGCCTTGGCGCGGTGATCTACACCGGCAAGGTCTGGCCCGGCGCGAATGTCGTGGTGTTCGGTCTTGGCGGCATTGGTCTTAACGTCATCCAGGGCGCGCGCATGGTCGGCGCAGACAAGATCATCGGCGTCGATCTCAACCCGGCGAAGGCCGAGATGGCGAAGAAGTTCGGCATGACACACTTCGTCAACCCGGATGAAGTCGGCCGCGACAAGGTGGTGCAGGCAATTGTCGACTTGACTGGCGGCGGCGCGGATTTCTCATTCGAGTGCATCGGCAACATTCACACCATGCGTCAGGCGCTTGAATGCTGCCATCGCGGCTGGGGTGAAAGCATCATCATCGGCGTTGCGCCATCGGGCACCGAGATTTCGACACGGCCATTCCAGCTCGTCACCGGGCGCGTCTGGAAGGGCTCGGCCTTTGGCGGCGCGCGCGGGCGCACCGATGTGCCGAAGATCGTCGACTGGTACATGGAGGGCAAGATTGACATCGACAGCTTGATCACCCACACCATGCCGCTCAAGGACATCAACACGGCCTTCGACCTCATGCACGAGGGCAAATCGATCCGCGGCGTGGTGACGTTTTAACGAGCCACGAAAACGTGAGCGGCGGGGGCGATTGACGTCGCCGCCGGGCGTGCGATCTTCAATCAAGGAGGATCGCCGATGCCGTGTTCCCTCGTTTCCCGATTGCTGCTGGCGCTGGCCCTGCTCGCCCTCCCGGCGAGCTTTGCACATGCGGATGCCTGCCTCGGCCCCGTGGCACGCGGGCCGATTGCGCCGGATGGCACGGCGATCCAGTTCGCGGCACTCGGCAAGGACGAGGTGAAGATCACTTATGTCGGCCATGCGACCTTCACCATAGAAAGCCCGCAGGGTGTGATCGCGGCAACGGATTACAATGACTACGTTCGTCCGCTTGCCCCACCCAGCATCGCGACGATGAACCACGCGCATTCCACGCACTATACCCACCGCCCCGATCAGGCGATCAAACACGTGCTGCGCGGCTGGTCACGCGAGGGTAAGCCGCCATCCTACGATGTGCAGGAGCGCGATATGCGCGTGCGCAACGTGCCGACCAATATCCGCGATGGCGAGGCGACTGAATTTTCCGGCAATTCGATCTTCATTTTCGAGGTTGCGGGGTTGTGCATCGCCCATCTCGGGCATCTCCATCATACGCTGACGCCGGATCACCTCAAGGCGATCGGACAGGTAGATATCGTGTTTGCCGCAGTCGATGGCTCGTGGACGCTCGATCACGCCGGAATCATCGAGGTGATTGGGCAATTGCAGCCGAAAATCGTCGTGCCGATGCACTATTTTGGAGAGACGGCACTCAATCGCTTCCTTTCGGGCATGCGCGCAACGCACGGGATCGAACGGCTCACGAGCGACAGCTTCATTATATCGCGTGCAAATTTGCCAACAAAGGCTGCAATAAAGGTGTTGTTGGGCCACTGATTTTTGCATTAAGGCAAATTATATCTGGGTCATGACACAGCTTCTCACGGATACCCTCGCCTCGACCCCCACCATGCCGGTGCTGTTCATCGGCCACGGCAGCCCGATGCATGCCATTGAGGATGGCCCGTTCTCCCGCGCCTGGCGCGATATGGGCGAGAGCCTGCCAGCTCCAACTGCGATCCTCGTGGTTTCCGCCCATTGGATGACGCGCGGCGTTAGCCTCGTCCATGTTGGGCGCAAGCCGCGCACGATCCATGATTTTGGCGGCTTCCCGCGTGCCTTGCACGAGGTGCAATATCCCGCGCCCGGCGCACCGGAATTGGCTGCCGCGACGCTGGACCTTCTCCAGAATCACCATGCCGAGGCGGATATGGAATGGGGGCTGGACCACGGCGCGTGGTGTGTGCTGCTTCGCATGTTCCCAAAGGCGGATGTGCCAGTCTACCAGCTCTCGCTCGACCTCTCGCGCCCCTTCGCCGACCATATGGCGATTGCGCGGGATTTGCGCGCCCTGCGTCGCAAGGGCGTGCTGATCGTCGGCTCGGGCAATGCCGTGCACAACCTGCCGGCGATGCGCTACGGCATCGAAGCCTTCGACTGGGCGCGCGAATTCGATGAAAATCTGGCCATGCGTATCCGGAATCATGATTTCGGCGCATTGGCGGAGATCAATCCGCGCGACCCGTTGACACGCATGGCGCATCCCACGGTGGAGCACCTGCTGCCGCTACTCTATACCCTCGGCGCGGGGGAAGAGGCTGATACGCCGAGCTTCTTTGCCGAGGGTTTCGACCTCGGCTCAATCTCGATGCGGAGCGTGTTGCTCTCCTGACATAAACTGACATTCGGATCCGCGATCAGGGTCTCCATTGAAACCGATGGAGACCTGAATGTCCGACCCCAAAATGATTATTCTCTACGTTGAGAACGCCGAGACCAGCGCGGCGTTCTATGCGCAACTGCTCGGCAAGGCCCCGGCGGAAGCCTCGCCTGGCTTTGCCATGTTCCCTCTCGATGGCGGCATGATGCTCGGCCTCTGGCGCCGGAACGGTGTGCTGCCCGCCGCGAGCCTGACCGGCGGCGGCGGCGAGTTGGCTTTCATGATGGCGGATCGACAGGGCGTACTCGATACGCATGCCGCATGGGCGAAGCAGGGCATCGTGATCGCACAGGCCCCGGAGATCATGGATTTCGGCTTCACCTTCACCGCACTTGATCCCGATAACCATCGCCTCAGAGTTTTCACGCCGGGCGACATGGCAGCCTGATGTCTCCGGCCAGAGGTGGAGCAGACCACCTCTGGCCAGAAGCGCTTCAGGCCGCGAGATCAAGGATCTCCTGACCAATCTTGACGCCAAAGGCGATGCCGGCATGTCCGCCCAGCATCCAGACCACGGAGCCCTTGGTGGAGGCGCCGGAGGACCACGCGACTTCCACGTGCTCACCCACCCGGAGGCCCGGCGTGACCTCGATGCGGACGCCGCCTTCGGAAATATCGACCATCTGGGTTTGCTGGCGCCGTCCATTGGCGGTGATGATCGCCGTCTCGCGCGTCGCCTTGCGGATCGCTGCGCGGCGCTCGGTGACATCATCCGTAACATTGGTCAGGAAGGTTTCCACCGTACGGGAAAGTTCACCCGCGACATTCGAGAGTTCATTCGAAGCCTCCCGCAGGCGCAAAGATTCCGCGCTGGTGCGATCAATAGCAGTGGTCACGCTCGCCACGTTGTGCGCGGCACGATCGGACCCATCCGAGGCCAAAGCGATGGATTTTGAAATTTCATGGGTCGAGGCTTCCTGTTCCTCGACTGCCGCAGCAATCGCCATGGTTCGGCCCTCGATCTCGGTGACCGTACCTGTGATCGCCTGAATGGCGAGCACCGCCTTCTGGGTCGCGTTCTGGATCGAGGAGATCTGCGCTGAAATTTCCTCGGTCGCCTTGGCGGTCTGCCCCGCCAGCGTTTTCACCTCGGAGGCGACCACGGCAAAGCCCTTGCCCGCCTCTCCGGCGCGCGCGGCCTCGATGGTCGCATTGAGCGCAAGAAGGTTGGTCTGCTCGGCGATATTCGAGATGATCCCGACGATATCGCCAATTCTATTGGCGAGATTGGCGAGACCCGAAACATCACGATCCGTGTTGTGGGCCATCTCCATCGCCTGATTGACGCAAGCGCTGGCCTTGTGAACCTGTGTTGAAATCTCCCGGCTTGCCGACGTCAGTTCGCCCGCTGCGGCGGCCACGACACCGACATTCGCGGAGGATTCCTGCGAGGCATCTCTCGCTGCGCTGGCGCCGTCCGAGGCGCGCTCAGCGATCTCGTTGAGCGTTGTCGAGGTGGTTTGCATCGAAACCAGCTCGACCTCCAGGGATTGCTTGATACCGCTGATGGCGCCGCGGAAGTGCTGGATCAGCGATTCAATGCGCTTCTGACGCTGGATCTCACGGGCGCGCTCATTGCGGGTATGCTCCTCGAGACGGCGGCGCTCGGAGGCATTCTCCTTGAAGATCGCAACCGCCCGCGCCATGGGACCGATCTCATCCATGCGCTCTGTTCCCCGTATATCGACGGCCAGATTGCCCGATGCCAGCGCTTCCATGGTCAGCGACAGGTCAACGAGCGGCTTTGAAATGCCGTAGTGGATGACAACCAGCGCAGCACCCAGCCCCAGAACGCCACCGAGCACGGTAATCAGAAGAATCCGCTCGATCAGCCGCGATTCTTGCGTCAAGGCATCCGTCATGGACTGGTTGTAACGCTCCTGATTGCGCTCTTCGAGCTGGCGGAGGGTCTGACGCATTCCGGCGATCTGGGTGATCCCGAGGAAGGCGGTCTTGGTCGCGCCATCAAGATCTTTCTCTCGTGACTGACGCTGAACGACCTGATGGATTTGGCGCTCATAGCGTGCGATATCCTGCCGCAACTGGGCGATATCCGTCTTTCCGGTCTCGGAGAAAGGGACGAACTTGTCGAGCCGGGCCAGCATACGGCGCATTTCATCCATTGCCTGATCCTCAAAGCCCTTTCGCTCGCTCTCGCTCAGATCGAGCGGCAGGAATTCGACCGCGCGCGCCCAGGACAGCAAATTCGCGCCCGCCCGCCCAAGGTGCTGCAATCGCTCCGCCGATGCCGCCATATCCTGCGTCGAGGCCGAAATGCGCTGCATGGTGGTATAAGTCATGGCGAAAATGCCAAGCGATACAGAGATCAGGATCGTCAAGACGGTCAGAAGCTTGGTTCTGAGCCTGTAATTATTGAGGAAGATCATCTTGATCATCGACTCCCGATCAAAGGAAATGCGGAAAGCTACGCAACGATTGCGCACCCCCAAAACTAAACCTGTGGTTGTATTTTATGACGCACGTCGGGTTAACCTGCCCTTAATTGCCGTCAACAATTGCAATTAAAATAGAAGAGCTTGCGTCTGCCTTTGCCCTGAACGCGACTATTTTCCGAACCGCGAGAAGGTCATATCCGGCGCGGACATGTTGTGGCGCGAAGGCGTGTACCGTCCGGCCCAGAATTCCGTGGCCTCGCCACCATTGTAATCAAGGATATGCTCCTCGCCCCAGCGGGTCTTGCCCTTCTCGCGCCAGGCAACGCGCGAGGCATCATTGTTGATTTCGGTGACGTACATCGAGCGCAGGGCCGCGAAGGGTTTGTCATTCGGCAGATCGCCTTTTAGCGCGACTTCCAGACTGATGTGATCGGTATCGAGCCTGTCGAGCTTCAGGCTGCCTTCCCCGCCCGCGACGAAGGGAAAGTGGAAGGTCAGCGTTTCGGGATCGAAGCGCAATTCCTTGAAGGCCACAACGGGGCGCCCCTCATGCGTCACCGGTCCGACCATGAAGGAGGAGCCATAGGCGGTCCAGTTCATGTGTTTGGCGGGGAGCGGTCGCGCACGCCAGTAGCCATCGGGTGGGTACACCACCAGCATTTCCTCCATGCGCTGCGCGGTGCGCTGGTAGACCTGCACGAGGTGGATGCCGTGCTCGACCTTGTCGCCGATCCTCACCGGCACATCTGCCGGGCGCCAGAAGCCGGGATACACCTGCCCGACGATCCAGAGCCAGGGCGTTTCATAGAGCGTGACCTGGCGCGGCTTGCCGGGGTTGAACACCGGATCGCTGGACATGTCGCAATCGGTAAAATCCGGCAGCGCAAGATCCTCGCGCAGCGTGCCGATATAGGCGGGATGGATCGCCTGAATGCGGAAACTCCGGACCTCGGGGCTGAGAAAACGGATGTCGATATTGTCCTTCTCCGCGCAAACCTCAGGTTCCGAATGGTTCTCGACCTTCACGGTGAGGCTCTCAGGCTTCTTGTTGTGCGCGCCAAGAACCGTTTGATCCGGCTTGGTTTGATCGGCTTGGCCTTGGGACATCGTGATCACCATGGTGAGAAGGAAAACGGGCCGGGTGAGAAGGAAAACGGGCCGGGTGAGAAGGAAAACGGTACGTGTAAGAAGAAAAACGACCCGACGGAGCAGCCTCTCAGGTCCCGCGATAGGCATAGACATCTCCGGAATTGGCCTCATGGGGCAGCGAGAGGATATGCGCGGCCATGTCACCCGCCAGCAGCGGCTCATCGAAGCTGAAGCGCTGGCTTTCGCCGAGGGCGATCTTGAACCGGTAGGGCGCAATCGCCGCGATCATGGCGATGCATTTGCAGGCAACATCGCGCTGGATGGTGGTGAATTCGAACGACAGCGCCGGGATCGGCTGGTTGAGGCCCGCAAGGACATCGGCCTCGAAACCCTCGACGTCGATTTTAACGAAATCCGGTGTGCCGTGGGCGGCGATCAGCGCATCGAGCGTTGTCACCGGCACCTCGATCGCCCGGTCCCAGACCTGCCCTTCCCAACCCGCCGCCCCTTCAGCCGCTTTCACGAACTCAGGTGAGGCTGTGGTCACAGTGGGATTGGCGGAATTGACATGCAATGTGAGCGCGCCCGGTTTCGGACCGCAGGCGGCTTCCAGAAGCGTGACATTGGCGTCCGCGCCGTAGATCGCCCGCACGGCGGCCGCGCAATCAGGCTGCGGCTCCAGCGCAACAACCCTCGCGCCAAGGCGACGGAAAGAGCCGATCCTGTCGCCGACATGGCTGCCGATATCAAAGGCGAGCCCGCCGGGCTTCACAAAGCGCGCATAGAGCACATCCATCGCGTCATCACGCGGCTGATCACCGTAATAGACCTCGAACGAGCGCTGGAGATGCTGCCAACGCGCGGTGAGCGCGGCGATCTCGGCTTTGGATAGGCTCACACCGTTTCTCCCAGTTGCGCCTTCAGGACAATCTCCGGCTTTTCGATTTCCTCAGGGATCGCATAGAGCCCGTTGCGGACCAAGGTTTCGCCCAATCCGGGATCGGCGGAGATGACAGCGAAGGGGATGGCGATCAGGAAGCCAAAGGTCAGCGGCAAAGCCCAGAGTGCGAATTCGAGGCTTGTCGCGGCCATAAGTCCCACCACAACGACGCCGAAAAGCGTCTGCGGCCAGAGGTTCTGCGCCGCGACGTCCCACGGCACGCCATGCGCATCGCGCGCCTGCCCGCCCCATGTGATCGACTTGCCGAAGATAAGGCCGACGATGAACACCGTGGTCTTGAAAGTATCGGACGCGCCCAAGATCCAAGCAAAACCGATCTCGGTGATGCCGGCGAAGAGAAATTTCGGCGTGCCGCCATAGCGCGCCGTGCCGCCCGGCGTCAGCACGATATCGATCAGGCCGGCGATTTTAGGCATCAGGTTCATCAGCGTGAACAGGATGTAGAGCGTCAGCGCCGAACAGTTGGAAAAGCCCGCGAGCCCTTCGCTGTCGAAGGGTTTGAGCGCCGCGAGCGGCAGCATGAAGGTCCAGGCCGGAATGCCGAGGAACATCAGGATCGCCCAGATGAGCTGGAAGCGACTGACAGGATAGAGGTTCGGCGTGTTCAGCAGCTTGAAATACTGTAAGTTTCCCTGACACCAGCGCGTGTTACGCTTCATGAATTCGAGTAGCGTCGGCGGGTTTTCCTCCCATGAGCCACCCTCCTCCGGCATCACGCGCACTTCATAACCCGCGCGGCGCATGAAGGTCGCCTCTACCTGATCATGGCTGAGGATATGCCCGCCGAAGGGCGCTTCGCCCGGCAGGACAGGGAGCTCACACTGATCGCGGAAGGGCGCGATACGCGCGAGGGCGTTATGGCCCCAGAACGGGCCGCAATCGCCCACCCACCACGCCTGCCCCATGGTGTAGGTGCGCATGCCCTGCCGCATGCCGAATTGGAAGATGCGCGCAAACGCCGAACGCGAGGGCATGCCGACAACGAGGCTTTGAAGAATGCCGAGCTTGGGGTTCGCCTGCATGATGCGGACATGATGGAGGATCGTTTTCGCATCCATCAGGCTATCGGCATCAAGTGGCAGCATCAGGTCGAAGGCGTGACCCCAGTTTTCGAGGAAATCCCGCACATTACCGGCCTTGAAGCCGGTGTTATCCTCGCGGCGGCGATAGGTGATCGCGGCGCCTTCGCCCGCCTCCGCCTTCCATTTAGCAACGCCGGCCGCCTCGATGGCTGCAACGTCATCCTTGTTGGTATCAGAGAGCAGAAAATAGGCGAATTTCTCGCCGAAACCGCTCGCATCGATCTCGGCTTTGATGAGTTTCATCCGGTGAAGCGCGCGCGTTGGGTCTTCGTTGCGCAGCGTCATGAAGATCGCGGTCTTGAGCGCGATGGGCGCGGCGGGATCGTCGAGCGCCGCGAAGGGCGCGACATCCGCCATGGCATCGCGGTTTGAATGCAGCAACCAAAGGCCGATCAGCGCGTTCCAGAAGCCGAGGACCGCCCAGGGCGTACCGAGAAGGAAGCAAATGAAGAGCAGGATATCGACAAGCGTCCAGCCACCCGCGCCGAGAAGGCTCCACGCCCAGAACGCGAGGCCAAAATAAAGGAGGATGTTGAGCCCGGCGACAATCGCACGGCGCAGCATCAGCACCTCGGCGCTCTGGGTGCCCGTGGGCGTCAGGGCGATGCGCGGAGAAACGGGCGTGGATTCGGCGGGCATCAGGCGTTTGACCTCAAGGGGTTGTCTCATCGGCTCTTGCGGAGCCTTTCCCATCGTGGAAAGGCTTGAAAGACTTCACTCTGTTCTTGTCGTATGGCGGATCGAAGCTGAACGGAAGCCATCCGGCATTGCATAGACCAGTCCCTTTTCAAGGAGCGATCACAGTTATGGCAGATCATGTGGCGCCCTCCCCGAAAAATTCAAAGACGGCCCGCGCGCTCTTCTATACGGCGCCGATGCAGGGCGAACTCCGGGACGTTGCTCTGGGTTCCGCGAGCGAAAGCGAAGCCGTGGTCCGCGCGGAGTTTACTGTGCTCTCGCGCGGCACTGAACGGCTCATCGCCTCCGGCCTCGTGCCGCGGGAAGAAGAGTCGCGGATGCGCTGCCCCTTGCAGGAGGGGGATTTCCCCTTCCCGGTGAAATACGGCTATTGCGCCGTCGGCGTGGTGGAAGATGGGCCAAAGGCGTGGGTCGGCCAACGCGTTTTCGTGCTGCATCCACATCAGGAGCGCTTTTCCTGCAACGTGAGCTGGCTGAATGTCGTGCCGGATTTCGTGCCCCCCGCGCGTGCCGCTCTGGCGGCGAACATGGAAACCGCGCTCAACGCGATCTGGGATTCCGGCGTAAGCGCTGCGGACAAGGTGGTGGTGGTCGGCGGCGGGCTGGTTGGTCTGCTGATCACCTATCTCGCCGCGAGAATGCCGGGCACTGAGGTGACGCTTGTCGATATCAACCCCGAGCGCGCGATGATCGCGCGGCATTTCGGGGCAAACTTCGCTCAACCGCCCCATACGCCGAAGGGCGTGGATATTGTCTTTCACACCTCCGCGAGCGAAGCCGGCCTTGCGACCGCGATTGCTGCAGCCGGTCAAGAGGCGAAGGTTGTCGAACTCTCGTGGTATGGCAGCAGGAACATCACGGCGCCGCTCGGTGGTTTGTTCCATGCCGGGCGCGTCAGCCTTGTTTCTTCGCAAGTCGGCACGATTTCTCCGGGACATGCGGCCCGCGGCTGGACTTATTCATCCCGGCTTCAGGCAGCGCTACGCTTAGTGGCGGATGACAAGCTCGATCAGCTCATCACCGAGACGATCCGGTTTTCCGATTTGCCCCCTGCCATTCCGAGGCTTCTTGCAGGAGATGCTCCGGGTTTGGTGACCCTCGTGACGTATCAGGAGCCTTGATGTTCGCCGTAGAAGTCCGTGACCGCATCATGATCGGCCATTCGCTGCCCGATCCCTTCTTCGGCCCGGCGCAGAACATGCACGGCGCGACCTTTGTCGTCGATGTCGCGTTCTTCCGCGAAAAAATGACCAAGCAGAATGTCGTGGTCGATATCGGCGCGGCGCTCGATACGCTCGCTGCCGTGCTCAAGCCGCTGAAATACCAGAACCTTGATGAGGTTCCGGCCTTCAAGGGCATTCTCACGACGACCGAATTTCTTGCCCACCACATCTTTCAGGAGATGGTGAAGGCGGCAAAATCCGGCGCGCTCGGCGAGGATGGCAAGGGCCTTTCTAAAATCCGCGTGACGCTGCACGAAACCGATCTCGCGCGCGCCTGGTTCGAAGGCCCGGTTTCCTGAGGTTGATGATGAGCGAAGTCGCGTTCCTGATCCCCGGCGATCTCAGCCTGCCGACCGGCGGTTATGCCTATGATCGCGCGGTCATCCGGCTGCTGCCCCAGCATGGCGTGCAGACGATGCATGTGGCACTCCCCGGCGCCTTCCCCAATGCCACACCGGAAGACCTCGCGGATTGCGCTGCCATCGTGCGCGGGTTGCCGCCGAGTGCCGTGCTGCTGATCGACGGGCTGGCTTATGGCGCGATGCCGGCGGATTTGATCCGCTCCTTCAACCGCCCCTTGGTGGCGCTGTGTCACCATCCCCTCGCACTGGAGAACGGCATTTCCGCCGAGCGTGCGCAGGCGCTGCATCTTTCGGAAGCGGCGGCGCTGGCGCTCGCGAGCCATGTCGTCGTGACCTCGCCGCTGACCGGCAAGATTTTGCAGGGCGATTTCGGCGTTCCCGAGCGCAAGATCACGGTTGCCGAGCCCGGCACTGCCCGCAAGGCGCGCGCCACGGGCTCCGGCAACGCCACGCTGGAACTCCTCGCCATCGGCTCGATTGTCCCGCGCAAGGGCTATGCTGTGCTCGTTGAAGCCCTCGCTGGCCTCAAGAAGCGCAACTGGCGTCTGCGCATTGTCGGCGCCGCACGTGCGCTCGATACGGTCAATGCGCTGCAACAGCAGATCGACCGCGAAGGTCTTTCGGATCGCATCCAGCTTGTCGGCGCGGTGCGCGACAAGGAACTCGATGAACTCTACGAGAAGGCTGATCTCTTTGTGATGTCCTCGCTGTTCGAAGGGTACGGCATGGTGCTGGCCGAAGCGCTCCAGCGCGGGTTGCCGATCATCACCACGACTGGCGGGGCCGCGAGCCAGACCGTTCCGGATGGTGCGGGCCTCAAGGTTCCGCCCGGCGATACCGATGCCCTGCGCGTCGCGCTCGAACAGGCGATGGCTGATCCGTCGCTGCGGGCGCGCCTTGCTGACGCCGCCTATCTCGCCGGCGAAAAACTGCCGACTTGGGATGATACAGCGGGCATCATCGCCGGCGCGTTGCATCCGTTGTCGCTGACGCGGAAGGCCTCGTAATGACCGGCTTTTCCGCCGCATGGTTGGCGCTTCGCGAGGGTGTCGACCATCGTTCGCGCAACCCCGATCTCGTGCGACGGCTTGCTGGACGCTTTATCGATACGCCGAGTGTTCGCGTCGTCGATCTTGGCTCGGGGACGGGCTCGAACCTGCGCGCGACAGCCCCGCTCCTTGGACCCATGCAGGAATGGACGCTGGTCGACTACAATCCTGCCCTGCTCGAAGAGGCCGCACGGGTGCTGACCCTCTGGGCAGACGAGGCACGCGCCATCGGCGACAGTCTCGTGCTGATTAAGGGGGGGAAGAATATTGGCGTGTCCTTTCGCATCGCCGATCTCAATCTCGACCTTGAGTCGGTGCTGGAGAAGCACCCGGATCTGGTGACCGCCTCGGCGTTGTTCGATCTGATTTCCACCGCATGGATGGCGCACTTCGCCAAGGCGGTTGCGGCGTCCGGCGCGAATTTCTACACCGTGCTGACCTATGACGGGCGCGATGAATTCTCGCCCGCCCATGCGCAGGATCGCGCTGTCGTTGCCGCTTTCGGGGAACACCAGAAGCGCGACAAGGGTTTTGGACCCGCAGCAGGCCCGAAGGCCGCTAAAGCGCTGGTCGATGCTTTTGTCGCAGCGGGCTACTCGGTCGAGACGGGCGATTCACCGTGGGTACTCAACACATCCGACAAGGCGCTGGTGCAGGAACTGCTCGGTGGACTCGCCGGTGCCGTGGGCGAAACGGGCCTTATCGCGCCAGAAGCGCTCGCGGATTGGCTCGCCTTCCGAAAGGCGGAAGCGCGCAAAAAAGGTTCGTGGATGATGACGGGCCATACCGATATCATGGCCCATCCGCGCTGATTTCTTGTCTTTGTCGCATTTTCTTTCGTTCAACCGGTATCCACTTGACCGGAAAATGCTCTAGCGCAGCATGCGTTTGACCACGCCATCCTTCAGGATGAAGTGATGCAGCACGGCAGCGCCAATATGGGCGCCGATCAGCAGCAAAAGCCCGATGGCAGCAACGCCATGATATTTCAGGATGATCTCCGCCAGTAGCGTATCCTTGCCGAGGACTTCCGGCAAGCTGAACCCGCCCAGAATGCCCCGCGCGCCATAAGCTGAAACGCCGAACCAGCCGAGCACGGGCACCATCAGCAGCAGGACATAAATCAGCCCATGGACCGCCTCGGCAGCGATGATTTGCAGGCGGTTGAGTGTCGGCTCCGGGGCCGGCGTGCCACGTCGGACGCGCACAACGATACGCAGGATAACCAGCAGAAGTACCAGCGCACCGAAGGTTTTATGCGCGGTGTAAAGTCGGTCCGTGAGGGCATCAAAGTTGGTCGCGAGGCCGCGATCCTTCATGTAAAAGCCGACAGGCAG
This sequence comes from Rhizobiales bacterium PAR1, assembly GCA_002256205.1. Lineage (GTDB taxonomy): Bacteria > Pseudomonadota > Alphaproteobacteria > Rhizobiales > Beijerinckiaceae > Rhabdaerophilum. The sequence continues at coordinate 227,234 of NKIW01000003.1, read as the reverse complement.
CAGAATCATCACCATCAGGGCAATGATCCAGTGCAGCGCTTTTTGCGTTGTGGAATAGGCAATCGGGCGCAGGCCAGCCATGGGATCTCTCCTTCGATGCAGGCGAGCTTAGCGCTTCGGTTTCAATGCGCAATCGTAGAGTACCTCGCCTGCGCCAAGCGGAATTACTGTGACCGCCGGGCGGAGCGCATCCTTCAGGTAGTCGATCGGGGCCAGATCAAGCCCCGCCTGCCCCGAGCCAAGGATCACCGCCGAGATCATCAGGTGCAGACGATCGACGATCCCGGCGTCGATCGCCCGAGAAATGATACGCGCGCCACCTTCAATCAGAACCTTGTCAAACCCGAGCGCGTTGAGCGCTCTTGCCATATCCACAAGGTCGAAATGGCCGGCAGCATCGACCGGGCGAGTGACGGTCTCCACGCCTGCGGGCAGCGGCGGATACGCCTGCCCCGCGCCACGAAAGACGATCCTGCGTGCGCCATCCGCACCATCCAGGCACTTGGCATCTGGCGGCAGAAGCCCCTTCGCATCGATCACGACGCGTGCAGGGTTTCGACCCTCGCAACGGCGGACGTTGAGCTGGGGGTTATCCGCGAGCACCGTGCCGATGCCGACCACAACCGCGTCAACTGCGGCGCGCATGCGATGGAGGTGGCAGAGCGAGGGCTCAGCCCCGATATAGCGGCTATCGCCGGTCCGCGTCGCAATGCGTCCATCGAGAGACTGGCCCAATTGCGCAACGATGAAGGGCCGATCCATCTGATCGCGTCGGAAGTGCGTAAACGGGTTGGACGCTTCGCCGTTTGAAGCAAAATCGCCCATGTTCGGAACTTCCTGCACCATGAGCGACTTTCATCTGGAGAAGCGGTTCACCGCCGGATAACGTTTTTTTTAATTGTCCGAAAGGCAGACATGAGCCGTTCATGTTCGCTGACACAAGAATGCGGGCATTATGACGGTACACGGTGTCCATCCGGTGGAATTTTCCAACCGACAAGACCGCAAAACATGGACGAAAGAGGCGTAAATGAGTGACGTCAGTCAGATTCTCGGGCTCTTCGATACCGCTGGTGAACTCGCCGTAGATCGGGCCATCGCAGAATACCGCGCCGGACGCCCGGTAGCCATCCTCCAGAACGAAGAAGCGCTGATCGTGCTCAACGTTGAAGCGCTTGATGGCCGCGTGGCCGCCGCGCTCGACAAGGTGGCGCCGGCGCGCGCCCGGCTAGTGCTGCCGGCGGCGCGTCTGCGTCGTCTCGGGCTTGATCGCACCCTTCCCGGAGCGGTCTCCTTTCCGGTGCCGAACGCGGAACGGGCGGAAATGCTCGGCCTCAAGATCGAGGGGCGGATTGATGCGCCTGTCGCACCCGTAGTCGCGCTTGATGAGGCTGCGCTTGAACTCGCTCGTCTGACGCTGGTCACGCCGGCGGTTTACGCTGTCCCCATGCCGACCTCGACCATTCCGGCCAGCATGGTTCGCGTCACGCTGGCGGATCTCATGGAGTATCGGGCCAGTCAGGTCCGCGCGATCCGGATCGTGGGCCGCGCACCCGTTCCGCTCGAATTTGCGGCGGATACCGAGTTTGTGGTGTTTCGCGGCGGCGAAGGTATGCGCGATCAGGTCGCGATCATCGTCGGCAAGCCGGATTTTGCCAAACCCGTGGCGATCCGCATGCATTCGGCGTGCTTGACGGGGGATCTCTTCGGCTCGCTAAAGTGCGATTGCGGCGATCAGCTGCGTGGCACCGTTCAGAAAATGGCGGAAGGCGAAGGCGGCATTCTGCTGTACCTCGATCAAGAGGGACGCGGGAACGGCATCGCCAACAAGATGCGCGCCTACAAGCTGCAGAGTCAGGGCTGGGATACCTATGACGCCGATGAAGTGCTCGGCTTCGGGCTCGACCAGCGCCGTTTCGATTTTGCTGCCGAGATGCTCAAGCAATTGGGCGTCGCCAGCGTCAAGGTGATGACCAACAACCCTGAAAAGCTGCGTGCCCTTGAGGCCGCGGGGCTCGATGTGGTGTCGGACAACCGCGCCTATGGTCGCCAGACAGCGGAAAACGTCCGTTATCTTGCTTCCAAGCGGGATCGTGCCGGTCATTTCATTGACTTCGAGGCGATGGTGGCGCACGCACCTGTGAACGTTTAATCAGGATTTGGGGCGCATTCTGCGCCTCCTTTCAGGCTGACCGCCCTTGGAGGAGCGATGCTTCAGCGTCATGACACTGTGGAGAAACAGGCCAAACTGGCCCCATCTCCTCGGATTGATTATCCGCTGCCGCCGCTTGATAGCGGGCTACGGCAGTGGGCTGTTATCGCGGCGCTACTTCTCGCCTGTTCGCTGGTTCTCGCCTGGCCCTGGGTTTCCGGCCGGGTCACGATCCCCTGGGATGCCAAGGCGCATTTTCAGGCGCAGGTCGCCTTCCTCGCGCAGGCAATCCACTCCGGCCAGAGCCCGTTCTGGAACCCCTATGTGTTCAGCGGGCACCCGCAGATCGCAGACCCGCAGGCGATGATCTTCTCACCGCCGCATCTCATTCTGGCGATGCTGACGGCCAACCCGACTTTCCAGATGGTCGACAGCGTGACTTATGGCTCGCTGGTATTTGGTGCGCTTGGCGTGCTCGGCTTTGCGCGTGACAGGCGCTGGCATCCTGCCGCCGCACTGGTAGCGGCGCTTGCTTTTGGTTTTGGTTCGAGTGCGGCATGGCGCATTCAACATGTCGGCCAGATCATGAGCCTGATCTATTTTCCGTGGGCGCTCTGGATGCTGGAACGCGGCCTGCGCCTGCACTCCGCGCGTTACGGCGCGCTCTCCGGCTTTTTTGCCGCGCTTTGCGTCCTCGATCCCGATCAAGTGTCCTTCCTTGTCCTGATTACGCTGGCCGCCTTCGTCATCGTGCACTGGCTCGGCGGCGAGGCGCGCTGGAAGCGGGTGCGTGACACAATCCGCCCACTGGCGGCAGGTGGCATTGTCGGCATCGTGATGATTGCCTTGCCGATGTTGATGGTGCTGAGTTTCGCCGATGGCTCGAACCGCGCGCATATCGACATCGAGGACGCGTTCCTCGGCTCGCTTCACCCGACGAGCCTGATCACCTTTGTCGTCTCGAACATCTTCGGCACCATCGGCCCGCAGCAGGATTTCTGGGGCGCACCGAGCGTTCATTGGCCCTATATGGTCCAGACGTGGGTGTCCCGGAACATGGCGAATTTCTACACCGGTATTCTGCCGGTGATCGGCATCGCGACCTGGCTCACCAACAAGCAGGCCTATTCGCGCCGGATGATCGTGCTGGCGATCCTGTTCGGCCTGATGATCGCCTATTCGCTCGGACGCTATACACCGGTGTTCGAAGCGCTCTACCATGCCCTCCCCGGCGCAGATCTCTTCCGCCGCCCGGCGGATTCCACCTTCCTCGTCGGCGCGCTCGGGGCCATTCTCGCTGGCTTCGGCCTCAACGCGATCCTGCAACGAGGCGAGCAACGCCTGCCGCCGCTGGCGGATCGTACGCTGAGCCTCATTCTTGTTGTCCCGATCCTGATCGGGATCGGCATGGCGATCTGGCTTGGCAAGCTCGGGCAGGCGATGCCGGAAATCATGGTGGCGCTGCTGACGATCAGCGTGAGCTTCGCGGCACTGGCCTATGCGGTGCGCCACGCGCGCAGCCACCCGATGCGCGTTGCAGCGGCCCTGTCGATCTGCCTGACGGCCGACCTCGCGTGGAACATCCGCCCCAACCACTCGACCGCGCTACCGCCGGAAAACTACGCGTTCATGGAGCCGGACAAGCATAACGAGACGATCGATTTCCTCAAATCGCATGTCGTCCAGAACGATGAACGCCGCGACCGCATCGAACTTGCCGGCCTCGGGTTTGACTGGCCGAATGTTTCAATGATCCACCAGCTGGAAAACGTGCTCGGCTACAACCCGCTGCGCGTCGGCCATTACGGCGCGGCCGTCGGCGCGCGTGACCATGTGCCGTGGTGGGATTACCGCAAATTCTCGGCCCTCATGCCGGGGTATCGCTCGCCGCTCGCGAACCTCCTCGGCCTGCGCTTCATCGCGAGCCCGGTTCCGATCGAGAAGATCGACCCCACCCTCGCCGAGAACCCGATGCCGCTCGTCGCGCGGACCAAGGACGGCTATATCTATGAAAATCCGGATACCCTGCCGCGGGTGATGGTGGTGCCACAGGCCGTGCCGCTCGATCAGGATTCGCTGATCAAATCCGGCAACTGGCCCTCGACCGATTTCACCAAGATCGCCTATGTCGAGCCGAGCGCCCTGCCCTTGCCGCGTAAATCGGCGGGCGGTACGGCGAAAATCGTGAGCTACAACAATACCGAGATCGAAATTGAAGTGAATGCGCCCAAGGGCGGCGTGCTGGTGCTCAACGATGTCTGGCATCCGTGGTGGTTCGCGACCGTCGATGGCATGCCAGCGAAAATCCTGCGGGCCAATGGCATTTTCCGCGCCGTGATCCTGCCGCAAGGCGCGCAGAAGGTCTTGTTCCACTTCGAGCCGGCGCGCGGCATGGTGCGGCGTTATCTGCTGCAACGCGGGCTGATCAGCGCCAACAACGGTTGATCGGCACCCTGGATCGGAGAGCCATGGGCTCAGCCCAGACGTGCCTATCCCATGCGTCGGGCGAGCACACGATCAATCGCGGCACGGCAGGCCTGAAGCTCGTCGAGCGCCATCAGAAGCGCATCGCGGGAGGAAAGCCCCGGTGTTTCTCCCGCGCGGGCGACATCAAGTACAGGCAAGGCGCCATGCGCGGACAAGGCACTCGGCGTCTCGGCATGATCGGCACGCTGTAACCCGCCACGAAACATGGAGACCTGCGGACGCGGCGCGGGTGGCGCAACGCTCGGCGCAACCTCGGGAGGTGCCGGAACCGGGGCTGGACTGACGGGTGTCTGCATCACCGCCGCAGCAGGCTGAACAGCCTCAGGCAGTTCGGCCGGAGCCTCGTCCTGCTCTTCATCATCAAAAGCGGGCGTATCGTCCGCATCCTCCTGCCAGGCCGGCGCCTGAACCGGTGGCGGCTCTAAAGCCGCTGCGGCATACGAAACGGCGGCTGGAACCGGTGCCTGTTCCAGGCGGATAATCGGCTCCGGCCTTGGCGCGGGCGGCGGCACCGGCGCATACGCGGGGTCCGCCATGGTCTCGCGCACGAACGCTTGCACGGCCTTGACGCCCTGCTCCTTCAGGATTCGCTGCACGCCCTTGATCGTGTAGCCTTCCTTGTAAAGGAGATGGCGGATGCCCTTGAGGAGTTCGACATCATCCGGGCGGTAATAGCGACGCCCCCCGCCGCGCTTGAGCGGCTTTATCTGTCCGAAGCGGGTTTCCCAGAAACGCAGCACGTGCTGGGGAAGATCGAGATCTTCCGCCACTTCGCTGATCGTGCGGTAGGCATCGGGCGCCTTGTCCATCAAGGGGAAATTCTCACTTGAAACTTCTCCTACCGGTCACCCGCCCCCCGAAATCCCGATCAATCCTCGTCGGCGACTTCCTGGCCGTTGATGCGAGCCTTCATAACGTTCGAAGGCTTGAACACCAGCACGCGGCGCGGCGTGATCGGCACCTCGACGCCGGTCTTCGGATTGCGGCCGACGCGCTCGCCCTTCTGGCGCACTACGAAGGAGCCGAAGGAGGAAAGCTTCACCGTTTCGCCCTTGGCCAGCGTGTCGCTGATCTCGCGGAGCACCGTTTCGACGAGCTCGGATGACTCGGCGCGGCTCAAGCCCAGCTTCTGATAAACTGCTTCGCAGAGATCCGCGCGGGTAATCGTCTGGCCAGCCATGTCGTTCTTCCCTGTCGTTCAGATAAATTTGTTCGTATCATTATGAAAAGGCACGCTATTCAGCGCATTGACCAGGGTCAAGCCTTCTCAGAGCCTGAAAAGAGCCGAGCCCCAGGTGAATCCACCACCCATAGCCTCGATCAGCACAACCTGCCCCTTCTGAATACGACCGTCTTTCACAGCCGTATCCAGCGCGAGGGGAATCGATGCTGCGGATGTATTGCCATGATCCTGCACGGTTAGCACCACCTTCTGAAGGTCAATGCCTAATTTATCAGCACTGGCGGTGATGATCCGACGGTTGGCCTGATGCGGCACGAACCAATCGATGGTTTCGGCGGAATAGCCAGTGGCGGCAAAGGCATCGACCACAACATCGGTGATCATGCCGACCGCATGCTTGAAGACTTCCTTGCCTTCCATTTTCAAGTGCCCGACCGTCTGGGTCGATGAGGGGCCACCATCGACATAAAGCTTTTCGCGATGGCGGCCGTCCGAGCGCAGATGCGTCGTCAGGATGCCCTGATCCTGTGGCGTACCTTCCGCGTCGTAAGCTTCAAGCACGACAGCGCCGGCGCCATCGCCGAAGAGCACACAGGTCGTGCGATCATTCCAGTCTAGAATGCGCGAGAAGGTTTCGGCGCCAATCACCAGCGCGCGCTTGTGCGATCCGCCGGTGAGGAACTTGTCCGCCGTCGTCAGTGCAAATACGAAACCCGAGCAAACGGCGGCAACGTCAAACGCCACGCCATGCGTGATACCAAGGTTCGCCTGAACCTGCGTCGCGGCGGCCGGAAAGGTGTAGTCCGGCGTCGCGGTTGCGAGCACGATGAGATCGATATCGGCAGCGTTGAGGCCGGCATGCGCGAGCGCGCGCTCGGCGGCCTTAGTCGCCAGCATGCTGGTGGTCTCACCCTCCGCGGCGACATGACGAGCCTTGATGCCCGTGCGCTGGGTAATCCACTCGTCGGATGTCTCGATCCGTGCCGCGAGTTCCGCGTTGGTCACACGGCGTTCCGGGAGGTAGCTCCCGACGCCCAAAATCCTCGAACGACGCATACTCAACCTTCCGTCCCGTTCGTCGGCGCTTTGGCCGGTTGTGCCGCGCCAGCATCGCCAGCGGCCTCGACCATGGAAGACGACGCGCCGGGCAGGACCCAGTCGCCGCGCTCCGCAAGGGCCTTCGTAATCTTGGCCAAGAGTTCGTATTTCACCATGTCATAGGCGACATCGATCGCTGTAGCAAAGCCGAGGGGATCTGTACCGCCATGGCTTTTGACGACAATGCCGTCAAGGCCGAGAAATACGCCCCCGTTCGAGCGACGCGGATCGAGCTTGGCCTTCAGCGCCTTGAAGGCACCGCGCGCGAAGACATAGCCGATCTTCGCCATGAACGATCGGCTGATCGCGGCTTTCAGAAAATCGGCGACCTGCTTGGCCGTGCCCTCGGCGGTCTTCAGCGCGATATTGCCCGAGAATCCTTCGGTCACCACCACGTCGGTCGTGCCCTTGCCGATGTCGTCGCCCTCGACATAGCCCATATACTGCATATTCGGCAGGTTGCTCTCGCGCAGGATGCGCGCGGCTTCCTTGACTTCCTCGACGCCCTTCATCTCCTCGACGCCCACATTGAGGAGACCGACCGTCGGGCGGTCGATGTCGAACACGATCCGCGCCATCGCGGAACCCATGATCGCCATATCGACGAGATTTTCAGCTTCGGCACCAATCGACGCCCCGACATCCAGCACGATGGATTCGCCCTTGGCGGTCGGCCACATGCAGGCAATGGCGGGACGATCGATCCCCGGCATCATCTTGAGGCAGAAGCGGCTCATCACCATCAACGCGCCGGTATTACCAGCGGAGACGCAGACATCCGCATCGCCCTTTTTCACCGCATCGATCGCCATCCACATCGAGGATTTGTAGCGACCGGCACGCAGCGCCTGGCTTGGCTTGTCTTCCATCGAGATGGCGATCTCGGCGTGGGTGACCTTGACCTTGTCGCGCAACGCCGGAAACTTGGCGAGTTCAGCATTGATCTCGGCTTCCTTGCCAAAAATCACGAAACGGGCATCCGGGTGGCGTTCCGCCGCGCGTGCCGCGCCGGGAATGACAACGGATGGGCCGAAATCGCCCCCCATCGCATCCAGCGAAATCCGTACCAGGCCGGTTGCCGCTTCGCTCATGCCTTACACTACCGCTTCGCTGATGCCGTGTATTACCGCTTCGCTCATACCAGAAAACTGCCTTCAGATCGGATCGAAGCTCACGCCTGACCAGCCAAGAACCGGCAAAGAGCCTACCCCGGCCGAGGGGGTGTGACGGCATAGAATTTGTGCAGCCCTTGTGCAAGCCGAAAAGGGTCACTCCAAGGGCAAATCAGCGCAAAACCAACCGCCTCATGCCGTATTTTCCTCCGAGGATCTCCTCAGGCCTTGTCTGCCTTCAAAGCCTTGAGGGCATCGAAGGGTGAGATTTTCGGCTCCACGGGATCGCCACCTTTGAAGACGGCATTGGGCTTTCGCGGATAGGGATCGAGCGAAAGCGCAAGGAATTCGGTGACAACCGCGCCAAAGTCGATGACGCCGTCGATGATTTCATCCGGCGGCTCGAAATCCTCGTCGCCATTTTCCTCGGCACGCGTTGTCATCTTCTCGATAAGACCGGCTGGCGCGAATTTGACGATCACCGGCTCGGAAATCGTCTGATCAAAGGGCTCGAGGCTGACCACGCAGACCGGGTGCACCTTGGCCTCAAGCTGCCCTTCAATGGTGACAAGGCCGTTGTTGGCATGCGTCACCTTCATCTCGGCGCTGAGCGCGTCGATCCCGTCGAGACTCAGCTCGTCCGCGATGCGCTCGCGCGCGGCGGCATCCGGCGCGAGCTTCAGGTAGGTTTCGCCGTGGAGCGTCGCCACCGGAACCGGGTGGGAGAACGGCAGATCAGGATCAGGCTTCGACATGGTTCCGGCTCCGGGAAACGGGCGATGCGCAGGCTCTTTTGCCTGTCATCCTATCTTTCTTCAGGAATAGTGGGCACTGAGCACGCCGCCTGCAAGAAGGCTTTCGAGCGAAGCGGCCTCAAGGCGGGCATTCAGACCAGCGATTTCATCGAGAAGACCTTGTGATACGGCATCGGGCGGCACCCGACCCGCCAGCAGATTGCGCGATAGCGCATCCCGCAAGGTCGCTTCACCCGCTTCCAGCGCCGCCGTGTAGGCTTCGGCACGACCATAAAAGCCCTGCGCGAGCTTTTTCACTTTCTTGCCAACGGAGAGATCTCCGACGCCGGCGAGCCGCAGACCCTCATCAAGTCCGGCGAAGATACGATCCACCAGCTCCTGTGCCAGTGCAGCAGCCGGAGGCGGCATGGTCTGCAAGCGCCGGAGCACCAGCGTGGTGACCAGCGCGAGGCGCTCGAAACGGCCTTCGAACGTATCCGCGACGCCAAAAACGCGATAGGCTTCAGGTGCGCGCGAGGCCGCCACGATATCGCCGTAGAGCGCTGCGACAGGATCCTTGCGCGGCTTGAAAAACGGAAACGAGATCATCAGGCTCCTGCGGCGATGCTCAGCGTGCAGAGAAAATCAGCGATGCCCGCAACGAACTGCCAGTTTTGGCAGAATTCGGCGGGATCGGAGATTGTCTTTCACGCGCAATTTGGGCATCCATAGCGACGTTCGTCCCGACGTGCAAAGCATGGTGAGCCGGACAGACGAAATTCTTGCACCGATCCGTCGTTCCGGATCGGCTTTTCGGTGGAGTAAGACGCCTTGAAACGTGACCTGAGCCTTTTCGATCGCGTGACCCCCGGCAACCGCATGACCTCCGGCACCTCACGCCGCGCGCTTCTCGGCGTAGTCCTGATGGGGATGACCATGGGGCTGGCGCTCGGCGGCTGCGATACGCTCTCGACGCAGGAAGGGACCGGCATCCGCGGTTTCGTGCTCGATGAAAAGGCTCTCGATCAGATCAGACCGGGTTCTTCGGCCGAACAGGTCATCCTGGTGCTGGGTACGCCCTCCACCACCTCCACGGTGGGTGGCAAGGCCTATTATTACATCTCTCAGAAAATCAGCCAGCCCGCGCTGTTCATGGAAGAGAAGATCACCGATCAGCGCGTCGTGGCCGTTTATCTCGACAAGAACAACAAGGTCGAGCGCGTGGCGAATTACGGCATGAAGGACGGCGTGGTGTTCGACTTCATCTCGCGCACAACACCGACAGGCGGCAACGACGGCAGCATGATCACCAGCCTCTTCCGCCGCATCGGCGCCAGCGCGCTCTAAGCACAAGCTCCATGGCCGGCAGACAAAAAACCCCGCGAGGCTCTCGCGGGGTTTTGTATTTCGGGAACTACCTGGGCCTCAGACCGGCCCCTTGAAGCCCTTCTGATCCATGCAGGCCTGAACCTGCGGCAGGTTCTTGCTGCGCACGCGCGACTCGCGAACCTTGAGTTTACCGGAATCGTCAGCCCGGACGCTCACGGTAGCGCCAGCATCCGAGCGGCACTGGCAGAGAGCACGACGCTGCCCGTTGGCAATCTTGTCACATTGCGCATCGTAGGCCTGAACCGGATAGTTCAACGTGAAAAGAAATGCTGAAAAACCGATAACTTTCAATACTGTCGTTTTCATGTGATTTTCCTTAAACGATCATCTCACAATGAAATCCGGGAGCTTAAACCGGAATTTCATCAATAGATTACGTCAGGTCGACATTTTGGCAATAAAAAACCCCGCCTTGCGGCGGGGTTTCTATTTTGCACTGCATCAACAAAGCTTAGTGCGCGAGGATCGCCAGCAGCAGCAAGGCCACGATGTTGGTGATCTTGATCGCCGGATTGACAGCCGGACCGGCCGTATCCTTGTAGGGGTCGCCGACGGTATCGCCGGTGACGGAGGCCTTGTGCGCATCCGAGCCCTTGAGGTGCTTCACGCCGTCCTTGTCGACGAAACCGTCTTCGAAGGACTTCTTGGCGTTATCCCAGGCACCACCGCCCGAGGTCATCGAGATGGCGACGAAGAGGCCATTGACGATGACGCCGAGAAGCGAGGCACCGAGCGCCGCGAAAGCCGAAGCCTTCGAGCCCGAGACCGCCAGCACGCCGAAGTAGACGACGATGGGGGCGAGAACCGGGAGCAGCGACGGGATGATCATTTCCTTGATCGCCGAGCGGGTGAGGATATCCACCGCGCGGGCATAATCCGGCTTCTGGGTGCCCTGCATGATGCCCGGCATTTCACGGAACTGACGGCGAACTTCCTCGACCACAGAGCCCGCTGCCTTGCCGACAGAGGTCATGGCGATACCGCCAAAGAGGTAGGGGATCATGCCGCCGAAGATCAGACCCGCAACAACATAGGGGTTCGAGAGGTCGAAGGAGACCACACCCATGCCCTTGAAGTACGGATAGAGCTTCGAGCCTGCCGCATCGGCCTGCGCCGCGAAGTACTGGAGATCGTAGCTGAAGGCCGCGAAGAGCACGAGAGCGCCAAGACCGGCGGAACCGATCGCGTAGCCCTTGGTGACAGCCTTCGTGGTGTTGCCCACCGCGTCGAGCGCATCGGTCGAGTGGCGGACTTCCTTGGGAAGGCCGGCCATTTCGGCGATGCCGCCAGCGTTGTCGGTCACCGGACCAAAGGCGTCGAGCGCGACGATCATGCCGGCAAGGCCAAGCATCGTGGTCGCGGCAATCGCCGTGCCGAAGAGGCCCGCGAGCTGGTAGGTGACGATGATGCCGCCGACGATCACCAGCGCCGGAAGCGCCGTCGATTCGAGCGACACCGCGAGGCCCTGAATGACGTTGGTGCCGTGACCGGTCACCGAAGCCTGCGCAATCGACACTACCGGGCGTTTGCCCGTGCCGGTGTAGTACTCGGTGATCACGACGATCAGCGCGGTCACGACGAGACCGATGATGCCGCACCAGAACAGGCCCGTGCCAGTGATGGACTGGCCCGAAACCTTGCCGATTTCACCCCAGCCGATCATGTACTGCGTCGAAAGCGCGAGACCCGCCACCGAAAGAACACCGGTCGCAATCAGGCCCTTGTAGAGCGCGCCCATGATCGAGCCGTTAGCACCGAGCTTGACGAAATAGGTGCCGACAATCGAGGTCACGATGCAGGCGCCGCAGATCATCAGCGGGTAAAGCATGATAGTCGGAAGCAGCGCAGAACCGGCGAAGAAGATCGCCGCGAGAACCATCGTCGCAACCACGGTCACGGCGTAGGTTTCGAACAGATCCGCCGCCATGCCGGCGCAGTCACCGACGTTGTCGCCAACGTTATCGGCGATCGTCGCGGGGTTGCGCGGATCATCTTCCGGAATACCGGCTTCGACCTTGCCGACGAGGTCAGCGCCGACGTCCGCACCCTTGGTGAAGATGCCGCCGCCGAGACGGGCGAAGATCGAGATCAGCGAGGCGCCGAAGCCGAGCGCGACCAGCGCGTCGATCACAGTGCGGTCACCCGGCTTGAGGCCAAGGCCCACCGTGAGGATGCCGTAGTAAACCGCAACGCCGAGGAGCGCGAGGCCTGCCACGAGCATGCCAGTCACGGCACCGGCCTTGAAGGCAATGTCGAGGCCGCCCGCGAGCGATTTGATCGCCGCAGCAGCCGTGCGCACGTTGGCACGGACCGATACGTTCATGCCGATGAAGCCGGCAGCGCCCGAAAGAATCGCGCCGATGGCAAAGCCAATGGCAACCTGCCAGCCGAGCAGAGCCCAGGCTGCAGCAAAGATGACCACGCCGACGATGGCAATGGTGTTGTACTGGCGCTTGAGATAGGCACTGGCGCCCTCGGCGACGGCACCGGCAATTTCCTGCATCCGTGCGTTGCCCGCATCCTGCGCCATCACGGAATTGATCGTGATGATCGCATAAACGATGGAGAGGGCACCGAGCGCGATGATAGCGAGAAGAGCTGTCATGTTTTTACTCGATCTTATGTGCTCAGCCCACGGCAGGTGAAACGTTCGCGGCCTCCCAGCCCCTGCCCGCTGATCGCCAGCGGTGTTAGCAAAGCTTTAACGTTTAATCCACGGTCACTTCGTCGAATTTTCGTCTTTATCCCACCTTTAGAAATGGGCGACCTTAATTTGCCGGGGACATCGCCCGCTTTTTCTCGTCCCGGATCAACCAGAGCACGAGAATGGCCGCCGCACCGACGAAAGGAAAAATCGTCACGTTGAGCGTGCCCCAGCCAAAAACCGCGAGAATTTTACCTGCCGAGAGCGAGGCCACCGAGGTCGTAGCGAAGACGATGAGATCGTTGATGCCCTGCACCTTGGTGCGTTCGGCCGGTTTCAACCCATCCGCGACAAGGCTGGAGGCGCCGACAAAGGCAAAGTTCCAGCCGAGACCCAGCAGGATCAGCGCGATAAAGAAATGCGAGACCGTGATGCCGCTCAGCGAAACCACGCCGCAGAGGCTCAGCAGGCCAAGGCCAGCGATCATCACCGGGTAGACCCCGAAGCGGGCGATGAGATTGCCGGTGAAGAAACCCGGCAGGTACATCCCCACGATATGCCATTGGATCGCCAGCGTCGCATCGGTCGTAGTGTGGTCGCAGCCGATCATCGCGAGCGGGGTTGCTGTCATGATGAGGTTCATCAGTGCCTGTGCGATAGCTCCGCAGGCGACTGCGACGCGCAGGCGCGAGGAGGCGAAGATTTCCCGCATCGGGCGGGAGGGCTCGGCGCCGTTCTCGACGCTCGGAACGGGCTGAAAGCGCAGGCTGCCCAGCACAAGGATCGCCAGCGCGGCCACCACCGCCTGTCCGATATAACTCGGCAGGAAGGTGTAGGGCGGCATCAGATCCTTGGTATGGATCACGAGCTGCGGTCCGATCACCGCCGAGGCCAGCCCGCCGAGCACGACATAGGAAATCGCGCGCGGGCGAAAGGCCGGGCTCGCGCTGTCCGCTGCGCCGAAGCGATAGGAAATCACGAAAGCCTGATAGCAACCACAGAGCGCCGTTGCAGCCAGGAAACTCCAGAACAGCCCCTCTTTGACCGACCAGGCGGCCAGAAGTCCCGCCAGCACGCCGAACGCCGCACCGATGCGGTAGGCATCGCGCCGCCCCATGATCCGCATCATCCAGGCCGCCGGCATTGTCGCCAGCGCCGTGCCAACCACAAAGGCGGTGACCGGTGCCGTCGCCCAGTCGGCGGAAGGCGCGAGCAGCTTGCCCACCAGCGCACCGGTTGCGATCACCACCGAGGCATTAGCACCGGCGAAGCCCATGGCCACCGCAAGAATGATGGCGTTGCGCCGCGCGAGGGCATCATCATAGGGCATAAGCGTCTGTCTTTCGGTTTGGGCGCATGGGTCTAGAAATGCTTGTAGGATCGGCTTCCGAAGGCCTTCAGCGAACCATCCGGCAAAAGCCAAGCCACCTCTGACTCAGCTGTCAGCAAGGTTCCGATCTTCACGACGGGAATGCCGGAACGCAAGGCCTCGTTTTCAAAGGCCACCGCATTTTCAGGCGGAACAGCGGCGAGGATTTCATAATCGTCGCCACCTGTGAGCGCCACGTCGAGTAGCACGGGGTCATGTGTGATCGCTGCGCGAACCGCCGGCGAGAGCGGCAAAGAGGCGATTTCGATGTTTCGCCCTAGCCTCGCAGCAAGCTTGTCGGCATCGCCCACGAGCCCGTCCGAGATATCCATCGCGGCGGAGGCATGGACGAGCAGTACAGATGCCAGCGCGATGCGTGATTGCGGGTGGAGGTAGCGATCCGCAAGGAACACGCGATGTTCGGGCGCGAGCGCTTTTGCCCATGGCGCTTCCGGTTCAAGCCGGAGTTTCAGCCCGAGCGCGGCATCGCCGATGGTGCCCGAGACATAGAGAAGATCGCCCGGCTTGCCGCCCTGTCGCTTGACCATCTGGCCCTGCGGCACTTCACCAAAGGCGGTGATCGAGAAGAAACCTTGCGCGGCTTTCACCGTATCGCCTCCCAGCAAGGGAACTGCATAGCTGCGACTATCCTCGGCAAGCGCCGTGGCAAAAGCCTTGAGCCAGTCGTCGGTCTGTCGGGGTCCGCGCCCAAGCGCGAGCAAAAAGCCGCGCGGCGTCGCACCTTTCGCGGCAAGGTCCGAGAGGTTTACACGCAAGGCTTTCCGCGCAATCGAGGCAGGCGGATCATCGGCGAAGAAATGCACGCCTTCGACCAGCGCATCCTTGGTGACCACGAGGTCCATGCCCGGCGAGGGCGTCAGCACCGCCGCATCATCGAGCAGACCGAGCGCACCCTCGCCCGCCATCGGCGCAAATAGCGAGGCGATGAGATCAAACTCGGAGAGCCGGTTTTCAGAGAGCGGGGACATGCTGCCGCTCTCCCGCCGTCAGTTGGTGCGGGCCGGGCGCGCGAGTTCCTCGGCGCGGACTTCCTTGGCAAGCCGATCCAGCACGGCGTTGATCATGCCGACCTCGTCGCGTTCCAGAAACGCCGAGGCGATATCGACATATTCGGAAATCGCGACGCGCACCGGTGTATCCGCCATGAACATCAGCTCAAAGGCGCCGACACGCAGCACCGCGCGCATGATCGCCTCGATGCGCTTCAGCGGCCAGCCATCGGCCAGAAGCTGGTCGACCTTCCGATCAATCTCGACCTGATTGGCAAGCACGCCCTCGACAATCGCACGGAAGAGCTTGCTCTCGGCAGGCTTGTACTGCTCGCCCTCGATCTCGCGGCCCATCCAGAAGGATTCAAACTCGGCGAAGACCTCGTTGACGCCCTTGGCGGCGATTTCCATCTGGTAGAGCGCCTGCACCGCCGCAAGGCGGGCAGCAGAGCGCTTTTCGCCGCGCGAGGCGGGTGTGGCCTTCGGGCGGGGCGCATTCATATCGCTCATCGGGTCGTCCCCTGTTTGAGCGCGTAGAGCGCCAATGCGGCGCGGGCGGCATCGCCGCCCTTATCGCCCTTGGCCGGGTTGGCGCGCACTTCGGCCTGCTCGTAATTCTCAACGGTGAGGATGCCATTGCCAAAGGCGAGCACCTGACGGGTCGCCAGCGCGATCAATTCGCGCGCACTCTCGTTGGAGACAATCTCGTAATGCGTCGTCTCGCCCCGGATCACGACACCGAGTGCGACAAACCCATCGGCGCGGCGCTGGCCGTCCTTTGCCTGCTGGCGGACAACTTCGATTGCGATCGGAATTTCGAGTGCGCCCGGCATGGTGATGACTTCGCTCGTCGCACCGGCCTTTTCAAAGGCGGCGCGAGCGCCCGCGACGAGTTGATCGTTAAGAGCGTCATAGTACCGCCCTTCGACGATGACGAAATGCGCGCCTTTGGCGTCGACATCAGGAAGGGCGCGGCGCGCGGCCTCGGCCATGGCAATTAAACTCCGGTTGGGAGACGTTTCTGTGTCTGGAAGTTGGGGATAGAGCGCTCAGGCCGTTTCCGCAAGGCGTGCGGCATAGCGCGCCATCAGATCGACTTCAAGATGAACCTGATCACCAGCTTTCCGGCTTCCCCAGGTGGTTACCTTGAGGGTATGGGGGATGAGCAACACCGAGAAGGTGTCATCGGCCACAGTATTGACCGTCAGCGAGGTGCCATCGAGCGTCACCGAGCCCTTCGCCGCAATGAAGCGATGCAGCGGCCTTGGCACGCGGAAGGTAAAGCGTGCTGTCGCGCCCCAGTTGGCATCATCCGGCGTCACGTCCTCACGGGCGATGATCTCGGCGAGGCCATCGACATGCCCGGTAACAATATGGCCGCCAAGTTCATCGCCGATCTTCATCGCGCGTTCGAGATTGAGCTTGGTGCCGACCTGCCACTGGCCAGCCTTGGTGAGGCGCAACGTCTCTGCCGCCGCCTCGACCTCGAACCAGCCACCGGGATGCGCATCCGCCTTGCCGTGATCGGCACGACCCTTGTGGGTTACAGTGAGGCAAATACCGGCATGGGCGATGGAGGCGCCGATCTCGATGCCATCCGGATCATAGCTGGAAGCAATGCGGAAGCGGCGGAGCTTCTCCTCACCTTCCGCATGGATGATCTCGCCGATATCGCTGACAATGCCGGTGAACATCAGAGGTTTTTCCCGAAAAGCGTGAGGGTATCGGTACCAATTTGCCGAGTCTCCAGCATATCGGCATGCTTCAGCCAATCCGCAAGGGCGGTGCCGATTGCCGGAAGGCCTGTACTTATCGCGGTAGGCCCGCTGAGCAGGATGAGTTCGTCGCAAAAACCTGCCTCGGCAAAGGCATTGGCCAGTGTCGGCCCGGCCTCGACCAGCACGCGGGTGATGCCACGCGCCGCGAGCGCTCCCAGAAGCGCCGGTAAATCAATCTCTTCGCCCGCCTTGGGGATCGCGACGACCTCAACGCCCTGCTGTTCGCCAAGCTTGGCCCGCACGGCTTCCGGCCCAGCGGTCGCGATCAGCACCGGCACGCGGGCGGCATCCTTGATGAGGCGCGTATCGGGCGTCATCCGCCCTTGCGTATCGACCACCACCCGGAGCGGCGACCAATCCGCCATGCCCGGCAAGCGAACATCAAGCAACGGATCATCCGCGAGCACGGTGCCGATCCCGGTGATCAGCGCGTCGGCATCGGCGCGCAGGCGATGCACATAGGCACGGGTTTCTTCGCCGGTGATCGCGAGCGGCTTGCGATCCGCCGTGGCCGCGAAGCCATCCGCTGTTTGTGCAAGTTTCACCCGGACGAAGGGGCGATTGAGCCGAACGCGCTGGCAATGGCCGCGATTGAGTAGGGCGGCTTCCTGCCCCAGCACGCCTTCCTCGACGGCGATACCCGCCGCGCGAAGGCGGGTCGCCCCGTCCCCCGCCGCAAACGGCGAGGGATCGGAAGCGCCGATTACGACGCGGGCAATGCCGCTTGTCAGGATGATTTCCGTGCAGGACGGTCCGAAGTGCCGCTCGGATCGGCGCGCACAGGGCTCCAGCGTGACGTAGAGCGTTGCACCGCGCGCGGCATCGCCGGCTTGCGCAATCGCGATGGCCTCGGCGTGCGGCCGGCCCTTCGGTGCTGTAACGCCGCGTC
Source organism: Rhizobiales bacterium PAR1 (assembly GCA_002256205.1). Classification (GTDB taxonomy): domain Bacteria; phylum Pseudomonadota; class Alphaproteobacteria; order Rhizobiales; family Beijerinckiaceae; genus Rhabdaerophilum. The sequence goes on along the minus strand of NKIW01000003.1, from coordinate 209,389 downwards.
CGAGCATCACGGGCGGCGAGCGACGCTCATCGACCACCAGCGCCGCAACGCTGGGGTTCGGCGCCGCCCGGCCAAGCCCGCGCCGAGCCAGCGCCAGCGCTGCGCGCATGAACAAGACATCGCGGGACGAGGACATCAGTCTATGTCCCCGTCGGGATCGACCGTTTCGCCCGGTTTGGCTTCGAGTTCATGGATCAGCGCGCCAAATTCCTTGGCTTCGCGGAAATTCTTGTAGACCGAGGCGAAGCGCACATAGGCGATATCATCGAGGGATTTCAGCCCCTCCATCACGAGTTCGCCGATATCCTCGCTTGAAACCTCGCCTTCGCCCTGACTTTCGAGCTGGCGGACGACGCCGTTGATCAGCCGTTCCACGCGCTCGGGATCGACCTGCCGCTTCCTCAGCGCAACCTCAATGGAGCGCGCGAGCTTGTCGCGGTCAAAGGGTGCGCGCTTGCCATTGCGCTTGACGACGGTGATTTCCCGTAGTTGCACCCGCTCGAAGGTCGTGAACCGCCCGCCACAATCCGGGCAGACGCGCCGACGGCGGATCGCGGCGTGATCCTCCGAGGGACGGCTGTCCTTGACCTGACTGTCCAGCGATCCGCAATACGGGCAGCGCATAGCGGGTTAGCCTTTCGCCCGATCAGAGAGTATCTGATCGGCCAGGCTGTTTTCCTGGTAGTGTCGCATTTTCTTCACGCGAACCGGTTCCCACTTCGCTTGAAAATGCTTCAGTAAATCGGGAAGCGCGCGGTCAGCGCATGGACGCGCGCCTTGACGGTCTCTTCCACCGCACCATTGCCAGCTTCGCCGTTCTTGGCCAACCCATCGATCACATCGCCGATCATCTCGGCAACGGCTTCGAATTCCGCGATGCCGAAGCCGCGCGAAGTCGCTGCCGGGGTGCCGAGGCGGATACCCGACGTCACCATCGGCTTTTCCGGGTCGAACGGGATGCCGTTCTTGTTGCAGGTGATATGCGCACGCCCCAAGGCCTTCTCCGCCATGGTGCCAGTGACCTTCTTCGGGCGAAGATCAACGAGCATCAGGTGGTTGTCAGTACCGCCCGCCACGATATCAAAGCCACGCGTCTTGAGCCGTGCCGCGAGCGCCGCCGCATTGGCCACGACCTGCGCCGCGTAAGCCTTGAACTCAGGGCGCAGCGCCTCATGGAACGCCACGGCCTTGGCCGCAATCACGTGCATCAGCGGGCCGCCCTGAAGGCCAGGAAAAATCGCCGAATTGACCTTCTTCGCGATCTCGGGATCGTTGGTGAGGATCATGCCGCCGCGCGGGCCACGCAGGGTCTTGTGCGTCGTAGTGGTGACGACATGCGCATGCGGGAACGGCGAGGGATGCGCGCCGCCGGCCACGAGGCCCGCGAAATGCGCGATATCGACCATGAAATACGCGCCCACCGCATCGCAAATCTCGCGGAACTTCGCGAAATCCCAATGCCGCGAATAGGCCGAGCCGCCGGCGATGATGATCTTGGGCTTGTGCTCGTGGGCAAGGCGCTCAAGCTCTTCCATGTCGATCAGGTGGGTTTCCTTGTCGACATTGTAGGATACGACATTGAACCACTTGCCGCTCATGTTGACCGGCGCGCCGTGCGTGAGATGCCCACCTGCCGCGAGGTTGAGGCCCATGAAGGTCTCACCCGGCTTCATCAGCGCGAGGAACACACCCTGATTCGCCTGCGAACCGGAATTCGGCTGCACATTGGCGAAATCGCAGCCGAAAAGCTGCTTGGCGCGGGCAATAGCGAGGTCTTCGGCGATATCGACGAACTGGCAGCCGCCGTAATAGCGCTTGCCCGGATAACCCTCGGCGTACTTGTTGGTGAGCACCGACCCCTGCGCTTCGAGCACAGCGCGGGAGACGATGTTCTCCGAGGCGATCAGCTCGATTTCATCGCGCTGGCGACCGAGTTCCAGCTGCACCGCTTTCGCTATTTCCGGGTCCACATCCGCCAGACCGGCAGAGAAAAACGAATTCGAACGAATGGGGGCAGCGGTCATCGGGATCATTCCTGTCTCGGCAGCGTAACGCCTTTGGGCACGGCGTGCCCGTTCCGTCATCGGTGCGTTCTCATGATGGGATCGTCGTGCGCGTTCCTAAAGGGATAGACCCGCCACGACAAGACATCCGACAAACAAAATGGCCGCACCCTTGCAGATGCGGCCATAAAATTCGCAGGGAGGCTGTGTTTATTCAGCCGGCCGGTCATCGCCTTCACGCAGCGCCTCGGTGACGGCACCGGGGCCGACGCCATCGCGGCCATAAATGTCATCCCGGAACTGGATTACGCCCTCTGGCGTGCCCCAGGCGGTGATGTAAACCCAATACACCGGGATCGGCTCGCGCGGACGCGCGTCGATGCGCTGGCCGGAGCGCAGTGCGGCATCGATGGCCTCATGGGTCCATTGCGGATTTTCGCGCAGGATCCAGTAGATATAATCGCGGACGTTCTGAACGCGCACGCAGCCCGAAGAGACGAAGCGGTAATCGTCGCCGAAAATGCCCTTGGCCGGGGTATCGTGCATGTAAACGCCATGCGGATTGGCGATGTTGATGCGCACGAAGCCAAGCGAGTTGAACTCGCCGCCCGGATCCTGCCGGAACATGTAGTTCGTCGCCTCGTCCGAATTCCAGTTGACCGCCGAAGGCTGGATTTCCTGACCCTGCTTGTTGATGATGCGGATCTTCTGCTCGGCGAGGTAATTCGGGTTCTTCCGCATCAGCGGAATAAGGTCTTTCTTGATGATTGAGGCCGGAACCGTCCAGGTCGGGTTGAAGTTCACGTCGAGGATCTTCGCGGTCATGATCGGCGACTGGCGGTCGATCTTGCCGACACCAGCCACGTGGCGGGTTGCGACCTGACCATTCTCCACGGTCTCGACATAGGCCGCCGGGATGTTGGTCGTTACGTAGCGCGTGCCGAGGTTGCCGTTGTAGGTGCGCAGCCGAACGAGGTTCACTTCCAGCTGCTTGAGGCGAACTTGCGCCGAGGTGTTGAACGCAGCAAAGGTCTGCGCGCCGACAACGCCGGTCGGCGTGAGGCCATGACGGGCCTGATAGCGCTTCACAGCGGCATCGACGTATGAGTCGAAAACTTGCCCGGAGCCGACATTCGGCGAGAGGTCGCCGAGTTCGATCAGGCGGTCGCGGAGCGGCTGAACATTCTGGTGGCGCATGCCGAGCTTGAGGCGCTGGCTGGTCGGCAGCGGCTGGTGACCGCCCTTCGCGACGATATCCTGATAGACGCGGATAGCGCCTTCGGTTGCCTGAATGGTGGCTTGGCTCAGAATGGGATGAGGGGTAACGATGTTGCGGGTCTTCTGGCCGCCGGCATCATAAGTCTGCGCCCATTCGGCCTGACCGCCGACAAGGTTGCCCTGCTGGGCAAGCGCCGGGAAGGTCGTCAGGCTCGCACCACCGATCACGCCCGCCGTTCCCAGAAGGAAGCGCCGACGGTCCAACCCGCTCACCAAACCCTTAACCTGCGTATCCCGCTGCATCTTCTGCCCCATTCCATTCCAAGAACCAGCATCATTCATGCCCGATTCCTCATCATACTTCGTTAACTCACGATGATCGAGAGCCACGTCGTGTCAAAAAATTGCGGCCCGATGCCGCGCTTGAACGTTGACCAAGGGAAAGCGCGCGCTCTCGGGCGAAAATGTGGCGAGGAACACGAAAAGCTTTTGATCACGCGGTCGTTACCACGCTGCGGCCCATCGGCAAGCCCGGCTGTGCGCATAACAGCGCTGCGGGACATGCACAACCCCACGCCGACACGGCAAAAAGCCCGCCTTGGGGCGGGCTTTGAAGCTTCAAGGACGAGGATTTGCTCCGACGCGATGATGTCAATCGCCCCCGCCGTCGCCCCCGCTATCACCAAAACCACTATCGCCGCCGACACCTAAATCACAGGCGCCATTCTTCGCGTTATCACCGCGAAGATTTTTGATCATCAGGAATATCATAAATATAACGATCGATGCACCGGACTTTCCGTCCATAAATCTTGCCCAATCATACTCCGTGATCCAACTTACAGCGGACACTATATCTTTGATTATCCAATCCAGCATGTCATCTTCCTTAATATCTGGATGATTTTCCAGATTTGATCAAAATGACACCTATCTTAATTGATCAATCCCTTCACCCTGCCACTCAGAGACGGTAACGGATCTGGTCAGTCCAGAATCGATCAAGGCGGAGAAGCGCCTGATTGAGCGTATCGAATTCATGGGCCGCAATGCCCCCGATCTGCTCGACGGTGCGGATATGCTTCTCGTAGACGCCGGCGACGATCGCATGCACTTCCTTGCCCTTCGGGGCGAGGCGGATGCGGACCGAGCGGCGATCCACGCGGCTGCGCTGATGGCTGAGGTAGCCCAGTTCGACGAGCTTCTTGACGTTGTAGGAGACGTTCGAGCCGAGATAGTAACCGCGCGTGCGCAGCTCGCTCGCAGTCACATCGTTGTCGCCGATGTTATAGAGCAGCAACGCCTGAACCGAATTGACATCGGCACGACCACGACGATCGAACTCGTCCTTGATCACATCGAGAAGGCGGCGATGAAGACGCTCCACCAGCGCGAGCGATTCAAGATAAAGCGGACGAACGGCCGTATCTGCTTCCGGCTTCTGTTCAAGTGCGCGTGCGACATTCGCGTTGTTCATGACACCAAACCCCTGTTTGTTCGAGGCGTGCTTTTGCTCGTCCTCTTGTTATGCCTAGGGTTGTACAGGTGGCGGGTGAAAATGAGTTTAAATTCCAGCGTAAATTTGATGTTTATCTATTGGAGTGAACGAAGAATTGCATTGAGAAACGCTTAGTATTTTTAAAATGTAAATGTGAATGTCTGTTTACCGCGTTTCGAACACCTTCGAAACCATTTGGATACCATGCCTGATCAGCAATTTTTCTAAAAGATTCCGAGGTGTCGGCGCTTGACGGCGAAGGCCAGCACAAAGAAACTGAACAGCGCTAGCAGCGAGCCCGACGCCGAGGTCAACCCTACCGCATGGCCGAAATGGGTGACGCCAAGCACGATTTCCGCGACCACGACAAAAACCCAGAGGCTCTTGCCCCAGGGCGACACCAGCCAGAGCCCGACGGCTGCAGCACAATCCACAAGGGCGAAGGCCACGATCAGCGCCTGCCGCAAACGGCTTTCTTCGGTGAAGGGCAGATCACCGAGGCCCATCAAGAGAGCCCAGAAGCTGATGCCCTTGGCGAGCCACACCACCGCGATCAGCCGCAGGAACAGCACGAACATCACATCCCAGCGAATGCCGGGGTTATGAATTTCCGCGCCGATCGGCGGCTCATCCCGGCTACCGGGTTCGATGACAAGATCGCCGCTGGCCTTGCGGTCCTCCGGTCGTCCTGTCTTGCTGCCCAGCTGGAACATGGCCATACGGTCAGGCCTTGCTGAATGTCAGGTCGTTGGGGAGGGCTGCGAAATGCGCCAGCACCGCCGCCTCATCGAGATCGGCGATTTTCGCGGGTTGCCAGACCGGTTTGTTGTCCTTGTCGATGATCAGCGCGCGCACGCCTTCATAGAAATCGTGGCCATGCACAATGCGGCTGACGATGCGAAACTCCATCACCATCGCCTCGGGGAAGGTCATGTCCCTGCCACGCTTCATCTGCTCGGCGGCCAGCGCCATGCTCATCGGCGAACGTTTGAGCATACCGGCCAGCGTCTCCGCAGCGAAGGGGTCCTCCTCCGCGCCATCGCCCAGCGCCTCGATCACGGCGGTGAGGCTGCCTTGCAAAAAATACTGCTCAATTTTCGCTTCCTGCGCGACGAGTGGCGCAGGGCCAGCGTCGTCGGCGAAGCGGGCCGCAACTGTTTCAACGGCCTCGCCTGCGGCCAGCGCGGCGATGATCTCCTCCTCCGCGCCGCCCTTCACGGAATGGGTCGCGAGGCCGAGCATCATCGCATCGGCGCGGCGGATACGCGCGCCGGTCATCGCGAGATACATGCCATACGCGCCCTTGAGACGCGGCAGTGCATAGCTCGCACCGACATCGGGGAAAAAGCCGATGCCCACTTCCGGCATCGCAAAAAGGTAGTTCGGTCCCGCTAAACGATAGCGCCCGTGCAGCGACACGCCGACACCGCCGCCCATGACGATGCCATCGAGCAGCGCGACATAGGGCTTCGGGTAGGCCTGAATAACGGTGTTGAGGCGGTATTCACGTGCCCAGAAATCGAGCGCGACCTCCTGCTTTCCGGCACGGCCGAGATCATGCATCAGGCGGATATCGCCGCCGGCACAGAAGGCCTTGCCGCCCGCACCACGGATCGCGACACAGGTGACTTCATCATCGACACGGAAGGCGTCGAGTGCGGCCTGAAGACCATCGACCATGGCATCATTGAGGGCGTTCAGCGCTTGCGGACGGTTCAGCGTCACCAGCCCGAGATGGCCGCGCTTTTCGACCAGAATGTCACCGCTCTCAATCCGCATGTTGTCCTCCGCTCGATAGCCCTCTGGCGGTAGCCGTGTGGCGCGCGCAGGTCAATCTCTCAGGAAGGCCGCGATCTCCACGAAGGCGCGTGCAACGGAGGCTTTCCTTTACCGAGCAGCCTTCTTATGAAGAGGAACGTTCACGGGAACATCCGATATGCGCAAACTCTCCGCTGATACCCTCGATCTCACCCGTCGCCCCCGGCGCAACCGCAAGGCCGAATGGGCGCGGCGGCTGGTGCGTGAAAACCGGATCACCACGGATGATCTGATCTGGCCGATCTTCATCAACGAGGGCGATACGCCGCGTGAACCCATCGCCTCCATGCCCGGCGTCGATCGGCTCTCGGTCGCAGAAGCGGTGAAGGTCGCGCAGGAAGCGGTGGCGCTGGGTATTCCCGCCATCGCGCTTTTCCCGAATACGCCGTCGCACTTGCGCGATGAGACGGGTTCGGAAGCGATGAACCCGGATAACCTCACCTGCCGCGCGCTCCGCGCGATCAAGGCTGCCGTGCCGGGCCTCGGGCTCGTGACCGACGTCGCGCTCGACCCCTACACCAGCCATGGCCATGACGGCTTGATCGAAGACGGGCGCATTCTCAATGACGAGACCGTCGCGGTGCTCTGCAAGCAGGCGCTGGTTCAGGCCGAAGCAGGCGCGGATATCATCGCCCCGTCCGACATGATGGACGGGCGCGTCGGCGCAATCCGTGCCGCGCTCGATGACGCCGGCTTTCAGGATGTCTCGATCATGGCCTATTCGGCGAAATATGCCTCAGCCTATTACGGGCCGTTCCGCGATGCGGTCGGCTCCTCGGGTACGCTTTCGGGCGACAAGAAGACCTACCAGATGGATTATGCCAATTCGGACGAAGCGATCATCGAGGCCGAACTCGATATCGCCGAAGGGGCCGATATGGTGATGGTCAAGCCCGGCCTGCCCTACCTTGATATCGTACATCGCCTGAAATCGACCTTCGGCGTGCCTACCTATGCCTATCAGGTCTCCGGCGAATACGCGATGCTTCAGGCCGCCTCTGCTGCCGGTATGATCGACATTGAAAAGGCGATGGTGGAGACGCTCACGGCCTTCAAGCGTGCGGGAGCGGACGGGATTCTCACCTATTTCGCGCCGGCGATGGCACGTTATCTCGCCAAAAACGCCTGAGACCATGCCGCCTGCCCGCTCCAGTTCCGGGTTGGCGGGTTTACGCCATATCCTCTGGTTCGCACTGGCTTCGATGATCGGCCTCGCGCTGATCATCGTGCCGCTGTTTCTCGCCGGCTCGCCCAATGCTGATGCCGAACAGGCGCGCCTCTGCCGGATGCTGCTGCCTGCGCTCTACCCGGAAGACGAGGGCATCCGCGTCATCCTGAGCGAACCGGGGACACGCAGCTCCGTGCATATCACCTTCCGGACCGCCGCAGACGAGCAGGAGCACCTTCTCTCATGTCGCTTTGGCGGTATCGGCTATTCTGCGGCCAAGCGCGACCTCGCAGCAATTCAGGTCGATGGCGTCGGCATGGGCGAAGCCGCGTTCTATTTCCTGAAAGAGCGCTGGCTCGAAACACAGGATGCGGTGATCGCTGATCCCGGTTCCTCGCGCATCGGCAAGGCTTTCGTGCACATGCCGCGCCGCGCGGCGGTGGCGCTCCAGCATGTCCTCAACAGTTTGCCACGCACCGGCATTCTCGCGCTGCTCGCGCTGGCGACCGCGCTGATCTACGGGCTCATCGGCCGCATCAATCTCGCGTTTGGCGAATTCGCCGCGCTCGGTGGCATCGCGGCGAGCCTGATCGTGGTGGGGCTGGTGACACTGGGCATCAGCTCACCGCTCATTGCCGGGGGTTTGGCGATGCTTGGCGCGCTCGCGCTCTCGGCGCTCTACGGCTTGGTCATGGGACGGGCGATCCTCTGGCCGCTCTCGGCAGGGCGCGGCGAGCGCGCCTCCGGCCAGCCGCTGCTTGTCGCCGGCGTCGGCCTGCTGGTCGCGGTACAGGAGGGGCTGAGGCTTGCACAAGGCGCGGGAACACTCTGGCTGCAACCGGTCCATGGTGAAGGCTGGCGCCTCGCCTCGGCGACGGGGTTTGATGTCATTGCCCAGCCGCGTCTTCTGGCGATGGTGGCCGTGGACTGGGCGGCGATCCTCCTCACGCTTCTCCTGATGCACAAATCCCGCCTCGGGCGGGCGTGGCGTGCAAGCGCGGATGATCCCCTTGCGGCAAGCCTCTGCGGGATCGATCCGCGCCAGCTGCTCATCGCCATCAGCGCGCTGGCGACGCTGCTTGCAGGGCTTGCGGGTGTGACGATCACGCTCAATTACGGCGGCATGCACTTTTCCGGCGGAACGCTCCTTGGCCTCACCGGGTTGATTGCGGCGATCCTCGGCGGTATCGGCTCGCTCGGTGGCGCGGTGCTCGGCGGCGTGGCAATTGCGGCGTTTCAGGTGAGCTGGTCGGCCCTGCGCGAGATCGCGAACTGGGAGTTGGCGACCTTCACGCTGCTTTCGATCGCCCTCGTGCTCAAGCCGGGCGGATTTTTCGGCTTTGCCGATGGCGCGCATCGAAAAGTGTAGTTCAAAAAAAACGCTCGAAACAGGGTGGACCATGACAAGCTTTCCTTATGCCGTCGATCTTGAGGCGATCCGCGATGCCGCGCGCCTCGTCAAAGGCAACGTGGTACGCACGCCGTTTCTGCATGCGCCGCGCCTTTCGGCGCTGACGGGCGCCGAATGCCATGTCAAATTCGAGAACATGCAAGTCACCGGCTCTTTCAAGGAGCGCGGCGCCTTCGTGAAGATGTCCCGGCTTGACCCTCGGGCGGCAAAAACCGGCGTTATCGCCATGTCGGCCGGCAATCACGCACAGGCGGTAGCGTATCACGCTCAAAAGCTCGGCATTCCCGCGACCATCGTGATGCCCGTCGGCACACCTTACGTGAAGGTCGAGAACACCGCCCGCTTTGGCGCGCAGGTGATCCTTGAAGGCACGACGCTCGCGGAAAGTCAGGGCCTCGTCGAGCGGATGATCGCCGAGCAAGGTCTGATCCTCGTCCACCCCTATGACGATGCCGATGTGATCGCCGGACAAGGCACGATCGCGCTCGAAATGCTGGAGGATAACCCCGATCTCGATGTCGTCGTGATTCCGATGGGCGGCGGCGGTCTGATCTCCGGCAATGCTGTGGCGTTTCACGCGCTCCGGCCCGATATCAAGGTGATCGGCGTTGAGGTCGCGAGCTACCCCTCGTTCCACAATGCTCTGACCGGCGACACCCTCCCGATCGGCGGGCAGACGCTGGCCGAGGGCATCGCAGTCAAATACGTCGGCGCGAAAACCTTGCCTATCGTGCGCGACCTTGTCGCGGATCATGTCATCGTACCGGAAAGCGCGGTTGAGCGCGCGGTCGATGCCTTTGCGACGCACCAGCGCTCCATGGCGGAAGGTGCGGGGGCGGCAGGACTCGCAGCGCTGTTGCACAAGCCGGACATGTTCAGTGGCAAACGCGTCGGGCTGATCCTCTGCGGCGGCAATATCGACGCACGCATCCTCGCCTCGATCATGGTGCGCGAACTGGAGCGGCGCGAGCGCATCGTCTCCTTCCGCCTCACGGGCGAGGATCGCCCCGGCTTTCTGGGCCGCGTGGCAACCAAGCTTGGCGAATTCGGCGCGAATATCCTTGAAGTCACGCACCGCCGGACCTTCCTCTCGGTGCCGGCGAAGGGCGTCTCGCTTGATGTCACTGTCGAGACACGCGATGCTGCCCATGCGGCGGAGATCGTGGCGCGGCTTGAAGCCGAGGGCTATTCTGTGCGCCGGATCGACGCCAATGGCGCGCTTCTGCCCGCTTCCTGAGCCGGCGTGCTTGCCGAAACAGAGCATTTGCGGAATGATCCCGGCAGGCGCGATCAGAGGCGACTCGCGCCTCTGAGCCAACCCATCCCGGAGGCTTCCCGCCCGGACGACCCATGACCGACCAGCCGCGCGATACGCCGCAGTTCTTTCTCACCTCCCCCTCGACCTGCCCCTATCTACCGGGGAAGCAGGAGCGGAAGGTGTTCACGCATCTCGTTGGCAAGCGGGCGTTGCAGCTCAACGAAATCCTGACGCAGGGCGGCTTCCGGCGTAGCCAATCCATTGCCTACCGCCCCGCCTGCGATGGGTGCCGTGCCTGTGTCTCAACACGGGTTCTCGCCCATGAATTCGCCCCCTCGCGCGGGTTTCGCCGCATCCTCGAGGCCAACAGCGACCTCACGGCGCGCATGGTTCCGGCAAGCCCGACAGCCGAGCAGTACGGCCTCTTCCGCCGCTATCTGGATGCCCGCCATGCTGATGGCGGCATGGTCGATATGTCGATGATCGATTTTGCCTCGATGGTCGAGGACACCCATGTCGAGACCCGGCTGGTGGAATATCGCCGCCCGCCCTCGGAACCGGACGAGACCGCCGAGCTTGTCGGCGTGGGCCTCACCGATATCCTCTCGGATGGGCTCTCGATGGTCTATTCCTTCTACGATCCGGATCTTCAGGATCGCTCTCTCGGCACTTTCATGATCCTGGATCATATCGCCAAGACGAAAGCCTTCGGCCTGCCCTACCTCTACCTCGGTTATTGGGTCGAAGGCTCGAAGAAGATGGCCTACAAAGGCCGCTTCCTGCCGCAGGAGCGACTTGGATTGCTCTCCTGGGAACGGGTGGAAAAGGGCGCTGTCAAGGACTGACGCAGTGCGTCAGCCCTGCGCCAACACCGCTTCGAGGTTGGCGATGATTTCATCGGCCTGTCCATAGCCCTTGCCGACAAGGATCAGCTCATCCTCGCCATCCGCCTTCTGACGATGCAGGACCAGCGTGGGAAATCCGTCGATCCCGAGGCGCTGGGCAACCTGGAAATCCGCCAGAGTCGCCTGCTTCATGACATCGCTTTCGAAGGCATCGAGGAAGGCGGCGCGATCAAACCCGAAGCCCGCAGCGTGGGTCGCAAGCACTTCCGATTGGGTTATATCCGCCCCACCGGCATAAAATGCACGCTGGATCGCCAGCATATAGGGATATTCCAGCCCCGGTGCCAGGCTGCGCATGGTGACAACAGCGCGCGAGGCCGGCTCCGTATCGTAGATGAATCCCGGTTGCTGGAGCACCCCCTCGACAAAGAGCTGCCCGGTCAGCGCGCCAATACGCTGGAAGGTTTCCGCGAGATAGCTGCGCGTCTTTTCCGTGACCGGCTCGGTGGTGAAGGGCCGCAAACCACCGGAGAACAACATGATCTCGACGCGGTCTCCCAATGCTTGAAGGATCGTGTCCATCTGCGGTGCGAAGCCATAGCACCACGAGCACATCGTATCGGCGAAGTAGAGGAGGCGCGGACGCGCCAGCTTCTCGGAGGCCATGGTTGCTCCTTGAAAAAAACGGGCGGAGAATCCCCGCCCGCTGATGATTAAAGCTGAAATCGCCCAAAGGCGAGAGTTCAGGTCGCGCCCGCTCAGGCCTTGAGTTTGGCCGCGAGCTTCGCAATGCGCTCACCGAGCAGGCTGCCGAATTCCTTGTCGCCTGCCGGCGGGGTCACGTCCGGTGCGGCGTTGTCAGCCTGCGTCACGACACCCAATGCCGAGCCGATACGGTTGGGATGCGCACCGCCAGCATCGGTGTTGCGGTTGATCTGCGCGTTCGGGACGCCGGGACCCGACCAGATCATGCCGTGCTGCATCGAGAGCACGATCATCGACATCAGGGTGTGATCCTTGTTGCCGCCAAAGCTCGCACCCACGGTGAAACCGGCGGCAAGCTTGTCTTTCCAGCCCTGCGTGAACCAGATCTTCGAGGACGCTTCAAAGAAGGCACGCAGCCCCACCGAAACGTCGCCCATGTAGGTCGGGGCGCCGAAAATCACGGCATCGGAGGCCGAGACGGCATCGAGAAACGGACCGAAATCCTGCGCGGCATTCTCGATGCGCAGAAGGTTTGGCGTGCCGCCCGCGCGCTTGACGCCCGCAGCAACAGCCTCTGCGAGCGCAGCGGTGTGGCCGTAGCCGGAGTGATAAACGATGGCAACTTTGGTCATGGGATAGCCCCCTTTGTATGTGCAGGCCTCAGGCCCGCGTGAGACAGGATGGGGGATAAATGGGTTGCATTGGCGCAATCGACAACCCGAATTCACGCCGAATGATATTGCTTTTTTGCAAGCAAATTTAGCAGGTTTATCCTGTGAACTTGTTCGAACGCGGAAAACCCTTCGGCGGCAAGCGGCCGGATTCAGCCCTGTGGCCGAGCCATTCCTTGAGATCATCGCCCTTGAGCGTGTAGGTCCGACTGGCGCTGTCGAGCCACGTCAGGCCGTTCGCGCCAGCGAAGGTCTTGATGTCAGAAAGGCCACCCTCCTTGTAGCGCTGCAAGCGTACACCCTTGCCGCGCGGCATTTCCGGTACTTCTGACAGCGGGAACGCCAGCAATTTGCGGTTTTCGCCAACGATCGCGACCATATCGCCCTCGATGGGATGCGCGATCCAGAGCCTTGCATCATCGACGTTCATCACCTGCCGGCCCTTGCGGGTATTGCCGATGAGATCCTCCGCCGCAACGACAAAGCCGCGCGCATCACGTGAGGCGATCAGGCGCTTCTGGCCCGCAACAAACGGGAAGGCCGCCATGATTTCGGATTCGGCATCAAGATCCACCATCAGGCGGATGGGTTCGCCAAAGCCGCGTCCACCCGGCAGCTTCGAAGCCTCGAGCGTAAACGCCTTGCCGTCGGTCACGAGCAGGATGATTTTTGCCGTCGTCTCGGTTGCGAAGGAGAAGGCGAGCCCGTCATCGCCCTTGAACTGAAGGTTGGTGAGATCGACGCCATGACCCTTGAGCGCACGGATCCAGCCCTTCTGCGTGACGACCACGGTGATCGGCTCGCGCTCGATCAGCGCATCGGCGACATCACCGGAAACCTCGCCGACCACACCGAAATCGGAGCGCCGCTTGCCGAGCGTCGTTTCCTTCGAGAACGCCTTTGCGACCGCCGCGACTTCCCAGCGGACGGTTTTCCACTGCTTCGCCTCGGAGGCGAGCAGGGCCTCGATGGCGGCCTTTTCTTTCGTCAGTTCCTCATGCTCGCGGCGGAGTTCCATTTCCTCGAGCTTGCGGAGCTGGCGCAGGCGCGTATCGAGAATGGCGTTGGCCTGCACATCCGTCAGCTCGAAGCGCTTCATCAGGACGGGCTTGGGCTCGTCCTCCTCGCGGATGATGCGGATCACCTCGTCGAGGTTGAGGAAGGCGATGATGAGGCCGGAGAGAATTTCCAGCCGCGCGTCGATCTTGCCGAGGCGATGGCGCGAGCGGCGCAGCAGCACCTCGCGGCGATGACCGAGAAACGCCTTGAGCATTTCCGCAAGGCCGACGACTTTCGGCACCTTGCCGTCGATCAGCACGTTCATGTTGACCGAGAAGCGCGTTTCCAGCTCCGTGAGCTTGAACAGCGCCTCCATCATCAGCTCGGCTTCGACCGTGCGGGCACGCGGCTCCAGCACGACGCGAACATCCTCGGCGGATTCATCGCGGACATCAGCGAGAAGCGGCAGTTTCTTCTCGTTAAGAAGCTCGGCGATTTTTTCGATCAGCCGGCTCTTCTGCACGTTGTAGGGAATTTCGGTGATGACGACGACGTAAGAACCGCGCCCGGTATCTTCCTTGTGCCAGCGCGCCCGGAGCCGCACTGAGCCGCGCCCGGTGCGATAGGTTTCCGCAAGGCTCGACGGCGGCTCGACGATGATGCCGCCCGTCGGGAAATCCGGACCCGGCACATGGCTCATCAGGGTTTCGAGGCTGGCGTTCGGATCATCGATCAGTGCCATTGCCGCGCCGCAAAGCTCGGCGGCGTTGTGCGGCGGAATCGAGGTCGCCATGCCGACCGCGATGCCTTGGCTACCGTTCGCCAGCAGGTTCGGGAAGGCACCGGGAAGAACGATCGGCTCTTCATCTTCCCCGTTATACGTCGGGCGGAAATCGACCGCGTCTTCGTCGATCCCGTCGAGGATCAGGCGGGCGACCTCGGTCAGCCGTGCTTCGGTGTAGCGATAGGCAGCGGCATTATCGCCATCGATATTGCCGAAATTGCCCTGCCCTTCCACGAGCGGATAGCGCTGGGCAAAATCCTGCGCGAGGCGGACCATCGCGTCATAGACGGCCTGATCGCCATGCGGGTGATATTTACCGATGACGTCGCCGACGACGCGGGCGCACTTCTTGAACGCCTGACCGGGATCGAGCTTGAGCATCCGCATCGCGAACAGGAGGCGGCGGTGGACCGGCTTCAGCCCGTCGCGTGCATCCGGCAACGCGCGGTGCATGATCGTCGAGAGCGCATAGGCAAGGTAGCGCTCCTCAAGCGCATCGCGCAGCGCAATCGCTTCTGTTGCGTCTTCGGGAGGTGGTTCGACCGGCTTGCCCATGCTTTCGGGTTAGCGCATGGGCCGAGTCGCGACAAGGCGGGGGCCTATGCAAAGGCCGGGGTTATCCCCGGCCTGTTCGCGGCTATTGCCCGAGGCGGACTTGTCTACTGGCCGAGGCGGACCTGCGAGCCACCGATGGCAGCCGTCAGGCCGGGCGGCACGGGCACGGTGGTGGCCGTGTAGTTCGCATTCAAGGTCAGAACCGGGCCATCATAAAGGTCGAGCTTGTTGACCACGAAGATCGTGAAGGGCGACTGGTCGGCAATCGGGCCGGTGGAGTCGACCAGCAGGAGCCCCTTCGGCAAGTAGATCGTGCCGGTCAATTCCTTGGCACGGTTCGAATTGATCTGATGCTCGTTGGTCTTTTTCAGCAATTTCTGGATGTAAGCCTGCACAGTTGAGCAGCCCGTCGCGCCCGTGTCCTCAGATGGCACGCTCGTACCACCCTTCACCTTGGTGCCAGACATCTCAGTGCCGCAGCCGCCTGATTTCCATGAATTCAGACCCGATTGCCAGCTCTTCGTCTCCCAGATCAACATACCTGCTGCAATACCGGTCGATGGTGCGCTGAGCTGGATGAGCGCATTGTCATGGAGGCGTAAGAGCGCGTTCTTGCCGGTCAGCACCAGCGACACACCAGCGCCTGTAACAGTCGCATCGCCGCCGATCAGGATCGGACCATCCCGGAAAACATAGATGCCGGGATTCATTTTCACTACGGGCGGGGTGCCCGTAAACTTGGTGCTGAAAATGAAGAGCCCATTGCAATAGGTCCCCGGATTCAGCGTGACAATTCCGGTCACGATGATCTTCGACTTGGCAAGGCAAGGATCAGTCAGCGGGGGTTCACCTTTGGCCGCAAGGGGATCCTTCATTGCCGGACAATCCGTCACAAGGGTCGTCAAGAGGGTACTTGCTTGGTTAGAAATGCCGCCACGCGCGCAAACAATCGACGAGCGAATGATTGAACTCTTTTGAATGACCACCGCATTTTTGTCAGTGGAGTTGGAATAGAGCGCGCATTCCGGTGCCAGAACCTGTGCGCCGTTATGCATGAAAAGCCCGGACTTAATGTCATCGGCCAGTGCGAGAATGCAAATGCGCTGCGTCTGTGAGGTACCGGTAACGCGCGCTGTTGCCGTGGCAGAAATCGTATTGATGCCACCAACCGTGCTGGCCAGACCAAACGGGGTTACAATCTGCTGCGAGCCATCGACCTTCACGGCAAGACCGGCTTCGGTCAGAACCGCTGTCGTACTGATCGGATAAGGGGTGTTGGCTGGAATATTGGCCGCAACATACTGCTGCGCGAGAACCTGAACCTGTGAGCTGGCGGTCGTCGATACGGTCATTTCCCGTGCGACAGCGAGTGCGGCAGAGTCGACAACGGCCTGAAGCCGGTTCCGGCTGGTTGTAATCGAGGAGTAGTCCGCCGCGATCCCGCCAATCCCGAGCAAGGCCGGCATCGCAAAGGCAAAGACCGTCGCCGTCGTACCCTGTCGGGCCCGAAGGAACGCTGCTGTTATCCGACGCAATCTGCTCAATTTCGCACTCATAGCCCGCTCGATACAATTCGGGACGAAAATTCACGAACCGCTTTATAGCCGCCGAACTCCAAAGAATTTGCTAGGGGATATGCCTAACCGACCGTAGGGAATTTGCCGGAATTTTTGCCAATTTCGATACTGAAACGCCTCTGAAGAGCGGAAAAGAATCGTTTTTGGCTCTCCCAGACCTCGCCCGCCTTGACCTCGGTGCTCGCGCGGGAACATGGGTCGGACCGGGGTGCTCTGCCGTGATGCGGCACCCTTTACTCGGGCAGAAAGCACGATGCGGCACCGCGCCGGAGACCGACCTCTTGCCGGATGACAGTCGGCCACAAGCGCGCGAAAGGACGGCACAAAGGCGTTCCCTTGCCACATGCTGTGCGTTGATTTCTATGCTGAATTTTATGCGCTTGATTCATTCTGCGGCCTCAGGCGCGCGAGAATTTCGGTGATCACAACATCGCGGGAGGCATGGTGTGCAAGACCGCGCGGATCAAAAATATGCCGGTCGAGAAAATAGCCCGCGAGGCGAAAACCATCCGCGACCTGATCCGGCGCGACGGGCGCTGTCGCGGCGTTTTCTGCCAGAAAGGCGGGCAGCGGCAGGAGCTTTGTCGCCCAGGGCGCCCCCGCGCTGCGTGAGACCGCACGACCCGATTTCGGCGAGACGTAAACGAGGTTTTCGGTCTCGCCGGTCGCGGCACATTGCCACAGATCAAGCCCGAAACCCAGTTCGGACAGGATCATGATTTCGAAACGGATAAGCACAGGCCCGAGAATTTCGGGGTTTGCCAAAAAACAGCAGATCGCGTCAGCAGCCTGATAAACATTGGGATGCGGCGAGCGTTCCGGCAGTAGGCGCATCAGCATGCCAAGGTGCGTGACGGCATGCAAAGCGAGCATGTCGGAGAGCACGACCCCTGCCCGGCTTTCGAGTGTTTCGGCTGTGAATTGACCGAGGTGATCCTCCAGCCGCGCGCGCCATGTCAGCGCGACGCGATTGCCCGGCTGAAGCGTCGGCACTTGCCGCGAGGAGCGCCCGCCCCGGACCATGCCGAGATGGCGGCCATGGCCAATCGTCATGACCTCGAGAATGGCATCGCGCTCGCCGTGGCGGCGCGTGGAGAGCACCAGCCCTTCATCCTGCCATTCCATGCCGGCTCTCTTTTCCGCGCCGGAAGCGCCGTATCCCTGCTGCTACTTCTTCTTCTCGTGCGGGAATTCGAGCCCCATCTCGCGATAGCGCTCGGGATCATCAGACCAGTTCTCGCGCACCTTCACGAAGAGGAAGAGGTGAACCTTGGCCTCCGCCGCTTCCATGATTTCCTTGCGCGCGGCGGAACCGATCGACTTGATGGTCTGGCCGCCCTCACCCAGCATGATCTTGCGCTGGCCCTCACGCTCGACAAAAATCACCTGATCGATGCGGATATCGCCATTCTTCATCACCGTCCATTTCTCGGTCTCGACCGTGGAGCGGTAGGGAAGCTCGTCGTGCAGGCGCTCGAAGATCTTCTCACGGGTGATTTCGGCGGCAAGAAAGCGCAGCGGCGCATCGGAGATTTCATCCTCCGGGTAAAGCCAAGGGCCGAGCGGGAGCTTGTCCTTCAGCCATTCCACGATCTTGCCGACGCCGTGCCCCTTCGAGGCCGAAATCATGAAGGTCGCCTCGAAATTCGCACGCTTGTTGAGCGTCTCGGCGATGGCGAGGAGCTTTTCCGCCGGCACAAGATCGATCTTGTTGAGCACAAGGAACATCGGCTGCTTGATCTCGGAGAGCGCGTTGAGCAGCGCATCCTCGGAATCGTTATCCGCGTGGGTGACATCGATCAGCACGCCGACGCGATCAGCATCCGCCGCGCCGCCCCAGGCGGAAGTGACCATCGCCTTCTCAAGCCGGCGCTTGGGGGCGAAAATGCCGGGGGTATCCACGAGCACGATCTGCGTCTGTCCAGCCATCGCGATGCCGCGGATCTGCGTCCGCGTCGTCTGAACCTTGCGCGAGACAATCGAGACCTTGGCGCCAACAAGTTGGTTGACCAGCGTCGATTTGCCAGCATTCGGCACGCCGATCAGGGCGACAAAGCCGCAGCGCGTCGGCCCTGCTTCGGGAGTTGTGGTGGTCTCGGTCATACCGTTTCTTTCGTCTCTGTGGAGGCCGGGCGCTTGCCGGCACGTTGGAGCCAGGCTTCTGCCGCCGCGCGCTCCGCCAATCGTTTTGAGGTACCGCGCCCGGAAATATCCGGGTAGCCCGGCACCGTGACCGCAACCTCGAATTCAGGTGCATGATCCGGCCCTGAGCGGCCAATATCCTTGTAAACAGGCACCGGAAGCCCTTCGGCCTGCACGATTTCCTGCAACTGCGTCTTGGCGTCCTTGGGGACAACGCGCGGCGCATGCATCCGTGCGGTCCAGTTGGCGCGGATCAGCGTTTCCGCAGCTTCAAAACCGGCGTCGCGATACACCGCACCGATAACACCTTCACAAGCATCGCCGAGAATGGCGTCACGCTTCTTCGCGCCGGAACGGCGTTCGCCCTCCCCCAAACGCAGGTGATCACCCAGATGCCAGTCCCGCGCCACAGCGGCGCAGGTTTCCTTGCGCACGAGATCGGCGAGGCGTTTCGAGAGTTCGCCCTCCGGTGCCAGAGGAAAGGTCTCGAACAGCATGGTCGAGACGATCAGGCCGAGGACTCTGTCGCCCAGAAATTCCAGCCGCTGGTAGGAGAGTCCACGGCTTGCCTCTGCGTTCAGAATCCCGGCGCTGATATGCGTCACCGCCTCTTCGAGCAGCGCCTTGTTGGCGAAGCGATGACCCAGCCGCGCTTCAAGCCGCCCGAGATTTTCTGGCGCTCCACCCATTACCGGATTTTCTGGAAGAAACGGCCCCAGCGGGCGTCTTCCGGCCATTTCCAGAGCTGCCAGGGCGGAGTGCCTTCTTCAATCGAGAAGAAGATGATCTCCGCGCGTCCGACAAGGTTCTCATAGGGCACGAAACCCACACCGCTGGCCGACTGGTCACGGCTGTCAGTCGAGTTGTCGCGGTTGTCACCCATCATGAAGAAGTGCCCCATCGGCACGACATACTCGATGGTGTTATCCCAATAGCCGGAATTCCCCTCGCGCTCGATGACATTGTAGGTGACGCCATTCGAAAGCGTCTCCTTGTAGCGTGGGATGCGCGCGGTGCGGCCGAAAGCGTCGCGGCTTTCCATGAAGCCATCGGCCTCCTTCTTCACCGGCTGGCCGTTGATGCGGAGGTGGCCGTCGATCATCTGGATGCGGTCGCCCGGCAGACCGATGACGCGCTTGATGTAATCTGTCTCGCCATCGCGCGGCAGCTTGAACACCGCGATATCGCCACGCTTCGGCTCAGCGCCCCAGATGCGGCCGCTGATCGGCGCGATGGAGAACGGGAACGAGTGCTTCGAATAACCGTAGGTGTATTTCGAAACGAAGAGATAATCGCCGATCAGCAGGGTCGGGATCAGCGAACCCGAGGGAATGTTGAAGGGCTGGAAGACGAAGGTGCGGATCACCAGCGCAATCAGCAGCGCCTCGACGATCACGCGGATGGTTTCGCCAATTCCGCCAGTATCGGCGGGCTTGGTCTTTTCCTGCAAATTGTCCATCGCCATTCCAGAATGTCTTTCGAAAAACAAGCCCCGGAAGCCAGACGCGACCGAAAGCCCTTGAGGGGTATACAGGCGCGGTTTGACAAGGGCAATGCGGCGAAATTCGGGGTGAATTTTTGCCGGATTTCAGGTTCACCCCACCGGCAGAGCCTCGATCACGACGAAGGCCTGCGCGAAGGGTTTGTCGTCCGTGATCGTGAGGTGAATGACGGCGCGATGTCCCGGCGGCGTGATCGCAACGAGGCGCGCCGCCGCATCGCCCGTGAGTTCGAGCGTCGGCTTGCCCGATTTCTGGTTCACGACGCCCATTTCGCGCCAGGCGACGCCCATCCTCAGGCCGGTTCCCAGCGCCTTGGCGCAGGCTTCCTTGGCGGCAAAGCGCTTGGCATAGCTCGCGACGCGCTCGGCCCGGCGCTCGGAACGATCGCGCTCGACTTCCGTGAAGACTCGGTTGATGAACCGCTCACCAAACCGCGCCAGCGTCTCGCCGATACGGTCGATGTTACACAGATCCGAGCCGATGCCGATGATCATCTGGCGTCAACCGGAATGAGCCCCCGCCCCCGGTCCATCGCAAGACGCATGGTGGCAATGGCCTGTGCGAGCCCCACAAAAACAGCCTCGCCCATCAGGAAATGGCCGATGTTGAACTCGACGAATTCACTGACTGAAGCGAGTTTTTCAGCGGTTTCGAAATCAAGCCCGTGCCCGGCGTGAACCTCCAGCCCTGCCGCAGCAGCGATGGCCGCACCAGACTTCAGACGCCTGAATTCGGTCTCGGCCTTCGCGGTATCTCCCGCCTCTATCGCGTGGCACCACGAGCCGGTGTGCAGTTCGACAATATCCGCGCCGAGGGACTTCGACATCTCGATGGGCGCGCGATCCGGCTCAATGAAGAGTGAGACGCGGATGCCCACCTCTTTCAGCTCGGCGATATAGGGCCGGAGATGATTTTGCCCGCCGAGGACATCGAGTCCGCCTTCAGTCGTGCGTTCCTCGCGCTTTTCAGGCACGAGGCAGCAGGCATGAGGGCGAATGCGGCGCGCAATCGCGAGCATTTCCGCCGTTGCGGCCATTTCGTAGTTCAGCGGCTTGGCAATCTCTGCCTTGAGCCGCGCCATATCCTCATCGCGAATATGACGGCGGTCTTCACGCAGATGCGCGGTAATGCCATCGGCGCCTGCACCAATCGCCAGCATGGCAGCACGCACCGGATCAGGTCGCGCCCCGCCACGCGCGTTACGCACGGTCGCTACGTGGTCGATGTTGACACCGAGGCGGATACGCTCTGGCCGCTTGGAATCCAGCGTCATGACTTCACACCCTGAATGCCCCGGCTACCGGGCTTGGTTGGCGGCAGGGCCGCGAGTTCCGGCGGCAGGTTGGCAGGATCATAATCCGGCACCGCGAATTCACAGAGCGCGACCAGCGGCACGCCGACATTGACCTTGCCACCCGAGCGGTCAATCAGGCAGGCGGCGCCGACGATCGTGCCGGGCTGATCCGCGAGGCTGTTGATACACTCGCGCGCCGAAAGGCCAGTGGTGATAATGTCCTCGATCACTATCACCTTGTCGCCCGGCTCAATCGCGAAGCCACGCCGGAGCTGGAATTCGCCGTCCTCGCGCTCGACGAAAAGCGCGCGGGCGCCGAGTGCACGAGCAATCTCGTAGCCCGGCACGATGCCGCCGACAGCGGGCGAGACCACGACATCGATCTTGCCGAATTGCGCGACGATCTTCTCGGCAAGGCCGCGGCAGAGCTTCTCGGTGCGGGCCGGATTTTCGAACACGCGCATTTTCTGGATGAAAAAGCCCGAGCGGCGCCCCGAAGAGAGGATGAAATGGCCTTCGAGCAGCGCTCCTGCTTCACGGAACACAGCCAGCACTTCGTCTTTGGTCATTTCTCAGCTCCGTCCGTTTTTTAGCTTTTCGGGAAAATCATGCTTTGGGAAAAATCATGCAGGTTTCCGTGCCATGGGCGTAAACGCGGCCTTCCAGATCGACAAGCCGTGCCTCGCTCAGGGCCAGCGTACGCCCGCGATTGATCACCTTCCCCTCGCAGATAAGCCGCCCCGGCTTGCCGGGAAAGATCGGGCGGAGATAATTCACCTTCATTTCCACCGTGGTGTATTTCTCGCCAAGCGCCAGCGTGGTGTGAACGGCGCAGCCGAGCGCCGAATCCATCACCGCTGCGGCCCAACCACCATGCACAGAACCATGCGGATTGAGGTAATCCGCCGTCGGTTCGCCCGCAAAAACCGCGCGCCCATGATCAACCTCGACCAGCGAAAAATTGAGCGCCTGCGCAATCGGCGCGCCGGGCATTTCACCACGCACCATGGCTTGTAAAATTTCGAGGCCGGTCATCCTGTCGTAGATATCCGGCGGCAGCGGGGCAAAACGGCTCATCTAGGGTTCCTGAAGAGTGCCTATTCGATCACGCGTTCGACACTGTTGACCATGGGTTTGGCCTTGAGTTCGGAGCGGATCGCGTTGAGATGCTTGAGATCCCAGACCTCGATATCGAGGATCATCTCACGGAAATCCGCCGTTTTCGCGCGCATCGCGATATTGTCGATGTTGGCATCGGTATCCGCGATCACGCGCGCGATTTCAGCCAGACTGCCCGGCTCGTTGATCACCGAGACGACAAGCTGCGCCCAGAAGCGGCGCGGATCATGCTCGTCAACATCCCACCGGACATCGAGCCAGCGCCACGGTTCCTCGTCATAGGCCATCAGCGCCGGTGACTGGATCGGGTAGATCGTGATCCCCTCGCCCGGCGTCAGAATGCCGACGATGCGATCCCCCGGCACGGCGCCGCCGTTAGGCGCAAAGCGCACGGGAAGATCATCAGAAAGGCCCCGGATCGGGATCGAACCGGCATTAGATTCCTGCCCCGGCACCTTGAACTTGAGCTTTTCGGCACCCTGTACGCCAAACCAGCCGGCACCGGTTCCGGGTGCAGCCGCCTTGGCGACCTCTTCGCGGAAATCCGGGAAAACCGCCTTGATAACATCGCCCGAATACATCTCACCGCGCCCGACGGCGGTCAGCACATCATCGAGTGTGGCGCGAGCCAGACGCGGCAGGGCTGCGACGAGCTTATCTTCGGAAAATTTCTTTTCGGCCCGCACGAAGGCGCGCTCGACAATGCGCCGCCCGAGGCCAACGAACTGCTTCCTGACCGCCTCACGCGTTGCCCGGCGGATCGCCGCGCGGGCCTTGCCAGTGCGGACCATGCTCTCCCAGGCGGAAGGCGGCACTTGACCTTCTGTGGTCAGAATCTCGACCTCATCTCCGTTCTGAAGCTCGGAAATCAGCGGCGAGTTGCGCCCGTTGATCCGACACCCGACGGCGTTGTTGCCGATATCGGTGTGGACGGCATAGGCAAAATCAATTGGCGTGGCGTTGCGCGGCAACGCGATCAGCAGGCCCTTCGGCGTGAAACAGAAGACCTGATCCTGAAACAGTTCGAGCTTGGTATGCTCGAGGAATTCTTCCGGGTTATCGCCCTCCGCCAGAAGCTCGATGGTGCGCCGAAGCCAGCGATAAGCATTGGATTCGCCGCCCCCCTTGGCGTCCGCGCCGGCGGCTGTGCGCCCTTCCTTATAGGCGGCGTGGGCCGCAATGCCGAACTCTGCCACGGCATCCATATCCCGTGTGCGAATTTGCAGCTCGACGCGCTGGTGCTTCGGCCCGACAACCGTGGTGTGAACCGAACGGTAATCGTTCTGCTTCGGGGTCGAGATGTAATCCTTGAAGCGCCCCGGCACGAAGGGCCACGCCTGATGGATAATGCCGAGCGCGCGATAGCAATCGTCCATCGTCGTGACGACAACGCGGAAGCCGAAGATATCTGAGAGCTGCTCGAAGGAGATGCTCTTCCGCTCTGTCTTGCGCCAGATTGAGTAAACACGCTTCTCGCGTCCCTTGATTTCGCCGGGAATGCCATTGGCGACGAGCTTGGCTTTCAGATCTTTCTCGATGATCTGGATGAGGCCTCCGGCACGCTCTTTGAGCGTGTTGAGCCGCTTGGTCATCATCAGGTGGGCATCGGGGCTGAGCACGCGGAAGCAGATATCCTCCAGCTCCTCGCGCATGTCCTGCATACCGATCCGGCCTGCAAGCGGTGCGTAGATCTCCAGCGTTTCCTCGGCGATGCGAGCACGCTTGTCCGGCGGGACAAAGTGCAGTGTACGCATGTTGTGGAGGCGGTCCGCGAGCTTGACCAGAAGCACGCGCGCATCCGCCGCAACCGCGAGCAGCAACTTTCTCAGGTTTTCTGCCTGCGCCGCCTTCTTTGAGACGAGATCGAGCTTCTTGATCTTGGTGAGGCCGTCGACCAGATCAGCAATGTTCTCGCCAAAGCGCGAGGCAATGTCTTCCCGCGTTGTGCCGGTATCCTCGATGGTATCGTGCAGGATCGCGGCCGCGATGGTCTGGTCATCAACGTGGAGATCAGTGAGAATCGCCGCAACTTCGAGCGGATGCGTGAAATATGGGTCGCCTGATGCCCGCTTTTGCGAGCCATGGGCCTTCATCGCGTAGACATAGGCGCGGTTGAGCAAGTCCTCGTTCGCATCCGGGTGATAGCGTTTCACCCGCTCAACCAGTTCAAATTGGCGCATCATGCGCGTGAATACCCGCTCACTGCCCGGAGTTCCGCGCCCTGATCCTGTCAGCGCCCGGAACGTCCAGCGACGAAAAAAGGCGGCCCGTTGGTGGCGCCGCCTTGATCAGTATGTCAGCAAAAATCCGCTGCGCAACGGTCAATCGACCGTGTGAGCATGACGAGGACGATATCAATCCTCGTCGTCGGTTTCCTTCGGCGCCACGAGACCATCGAGGCCACGCAGGAGGTCATCTTCCGACATACGGTCGAAGGCGACCTCACTGTCATCGACGTTCGACACGGTGGTCGACTGCGAGGCGCTGGAGCCCGGAAGACGCGGCACCGCTTCGGGTTCCGGCTCGTCGACTTCGACAAACTTCTGGAGCGAATGGATGAAGTCTTCCTTCAGATCGCCGGGCGCAAGGCGCTCGTCTGCGATCTCGCGGAGAGCGACGACCGGGTTTTTATCGCGATCACGCTGCACAAGCGGCGCGGCGCCACTCGAAAGCATCCGGGCGCGGTGGCTGGCCAGCAGCACGAGCTCGAAACGGTTATCGACCTTGTCGACGCAATCTTCGACGGTTACGCGAGCCATGTTCGACACGCTCCTTCAAATTGCCGTAAATTCCATGGAAGAGTGGGCTGATACACGATCTCCCCCGCCGCTTCAACCTGTATCATTGGCAGAATGCCAGACCACCCTACCGGCAGGCCGCCGGTCGGGACGCTAACGCCCGATTTCGGAATATATTTTGTATTCAAACGGGCTTGAGCTTCACGCGCGGGCAGTATATTCGAATTTGCTACTGGAGCGCACCTTGCGGATTTCAGCCCGCGTGTGCATGACAGGCTGACGGTCGCTGGCAAGCTTGGCCGTTCAACTACCCCTTCGAACCCTCCCGACTTCCGCTTTTGATTTTTTGGGGCAACAACACCTCGCACCCCGGCGAAACAGGATATTAAAAATGCAGCAAATGGAACGTATTGCGCTCTTCATTGACGGTGCAAATCTTTATGCAACCTCAAAATCTCTCGGGTTCGACATCGATTACCGTCGCCTTTTGAAAGAATACAACACCAAGGGCTACCTTGTTCGTGCATTTTACTATACCGCACTGATTGAAGATCAGGAATATTCTTCAATTCGTCCGCTAATCGATTGGTTGGATTACAATGGTTATGCTGTTGTGACCAAGCCGGTGAAGGAATTCACCGATGCCATGGGCCGCCGTAAGGTGAAGGGCAACATGGACATTGAGCTTGCGATCGATGCCATGGAACTCGCGCCGTTCATCGATCACATGGTCCTTTTCTCGGGTGATGGTGACTTTCGTAGCCTCGTGGAAGCGATGCAGCGCAAGGGCGTGCGCGTCTCGGTGATTTCCACCGTTTCGACCCAGCCGCCGATGATTGCCGATGATCTGCGCCGTCAGGCCGATGTTTTCCTCGATCTCGCGGACCTTCAGGCGCGAATCGGTCGTGACCCGGGCGAGCGTGCGCCGCGCGAATTCCGCACCGACGCGAAACCCGACGCCCGTGGCGCCATGCCGGCCTTCCTGGAAAAGCCTGCGACAGCCCCTGCACGCCCGACCCGGGATCGCGACGACGCCTGATTCAGATGTCAAAAACGAATCCTGACCGGGATTGCGTGCTCTGCCCACGTCTTGCGGCGTTCCGCGACGCGTGGCGAGGGCGCGAACCCCTGTGGCATAACGCCCCGGTCTCCAGCTTCGGCGCCGCCGATGCGCGGCTGTTGATTGTCGGGCTCGCGCCGGGCTTACGCGGCGCGAATGCCACCGGGCGGCCCTTCACGGGTGATTACGCCGGTGACCTCCTCTATGCGACGCTGGCGGACTTCGGCTTTGCGAGCGGCACCTATGCCGAGCACAAGGACGACGGCCTCACGCTCCACGACTGCCGGATCACCAATGCGGTGCGCTGCGTGCCGCCGGAAAACAAGCCGGTCGGCGCGGAAATCGTGACTTGCCGTAGTTTCCTGAGCGAAACGATCCGCGAAATGCGAAACCTCACGGTCGTGATGGTACTCGGCCGCATCGCCCATGATTCGACCGTGCGGGCGCTCGGCGCGAAGCTTTCACAGGCGCCCTTCGGGCATGGCAAGGCGCAGAAGGTCGGTGGCGTGACGCTGGTATCAAGCTACCATTGCTCGCGTTACAACACCAACACGGGCGTGCTTACAGAGGCGATGTTCCGGGCGGTTTTTGCGGATATCCGGGCGCGGCTCAGCTAGAGCTAGCCTCTGTCCCGCATGATGCGGCCTTGCTCGCGCTGCCAGTCGCGTTTTTTCTCGGTCTCGCGCTTGTCATGCAGCTTCTTGCCGCGCGCCACCGCGATCTCGACCTTCGCGCGCCCCTTCTCGTTGAAGAAGACCTTGAGCGGCACGATCGTCATACCTTCGCGTTCGACGCCCTGCGCGAGTTTGGCGAGCTGGCGCGCATGGACCAGCAGCTTGCGCGGGCGCTTCGGCACATGGTTGAAGCGGTTGGCCTGCAAATATTCCGGGATGTAGGAATTGACGAGAAACAACTCGCCATTTTCGATCGAGGCATAGCTGTCGCCGATTGTCGCCTTGCCACCACGCAGCGATTTGACCTCGGTGCCGGTGAGCATGATGCCAGCCTCAATGACATCGAGAATCTCGAAATTGAAGCGCGCCTTGCGGTTTTCTGCCGCGATCTTGTAGCGGTCCTCGTTGCGGGCGGCACTCATGATATCGGTTTACTAAATCTCTGCATCGTGTTGGCCATCGCGGGGCCCGCGGCATTTGCTTCAAGGGCCAGCCCCGAAACAACCCCTTGTCGATCCGCCTCGTTGCGGTTCTGGCTCAGCTTGAATTTGCCCGAGATTGAATCGATCGCGATTTCGATGCCGACAATGCCACGCATTTGCGCCGTAATAAAGGCTTCCGGCCCATCGGAAACGGCCCACGCCTCAGCGCGCGACATCTCCTGTTGATCGGTGAGGGCCTCTATCTGTGCACGAACGAATTCGGCGTTGTCCTGCACGCTGGCACGGCCGCGCACCTGAATGTGCACGTAATTCCATGTCGGGACGACCTTGCCGGTTTCGCGTTTAGTCGCATACCAACCGGGCGTAACGTAATGATCGCCCCCTTGAAACACGACAAGAACTTCGCCGTCGGCCAACTCGCGCCATTGCGGATTTGGCCGGGCGAGATGCGCACGCAGAACATCTTCGCCTGCCGCGTTTTTCGCGATCAGGAAGGGGATCGGGTTAGCCATCAGGCCACCCGGGCCGTTGGTGATCAGTATCGCCAATGGGTTCGCGCGGATCACCGCGAAAAGCGTTTCCTGATCTTCGAGCTTGAAGTGTTGAGGCTCATACATCTGCGCTAAGCCGGATTTTCAGGCTTAGTTCAACAGGCCGGCATGGACCATCGCTGCACGGATTGCGGCTTTGGTGGAATCCTGCTGAACGCTGAGCAGTGGAAGGCGAATTTCCTCACTCATACGCCCGAGAAGCTTGAGGCCATGCTTGGCGCCGGCAAGACCCGGCTCCTTAAAGATCGCGTCGTGCAGTGGTATCAGGCGATCCTGCACCGCCAAGGCCTTGGCGTAATCGCCCGCGAGGCAGGCGTTCTGAAGGTCGGCGCAGAGGCGCGGCGCAACGTTTGAAACCACCGAGATGCAGCCGGTGCCGCCCGCAGAGTTATAGGCCAGTGCCGTCATATCCTCGCCCGAGAGCTGGATGAAATCCTTGCCGACGATGGCACGCTGCTGCGACACACGGGCGATATTGCCCGTCGCATCCTTCACGCCGACGATGTTCTTCAGTTCATAGAGCCGCGCCATCGTCTCGTTCGACATATCGACCACCGAGCGTGGCGGGATGTTGTAGATGAAGATCGGAATGCCTACGGCGTCGTTGATCGCCTTGAAGTGCTGATAGAGCCCTTCCTGCGTCGGCTTGTTGTAATAAGGCGTGACAACCAGCAGCCCTTCGGCGCCGGCCTTCTCGCCATGACGCGCCAAATCAATCGCTTCCGCCGTGTTGTTCGAGCCCGCGCCCGCCATCACCGGCACGCGGCCGGCCGCCTCGGCGATACACCATTCCACGACCTTCTTGTGCTCCTCATGGCTGAGCGTCGGGCTCTCGCCCGTCGTACCAACCGGGACGAGGCCCATCGTGCCCTCGGCGATCTGCCAGGCGACGTGGCTGCGGAAGGAGGCCTCGTCCGGCGCCCCGTTTTTGAACGGCGTCACCAGCGCGGTGAGCGATCCACGGAAACGGGCGGCAGAGGCAGACTTGGTCATGGTCTTTTCCGAAGGGTTGCACGGCAGGAAATTGCCGGAACGATGCTTTTCCCTTCATTCCGGCCCCGCGTCAACAGGGGCGATGGGAATGGGCCGAAAGCGCGATTGTCAGCCCCGCTGCAACGGGTAAAAGAGAGGCGATCTTTCGGAGAGCCCTGATGCCGGACATGACTTCAGCACCCGCCAGCGATTGGCAGAGCCTTTATGTGACGGCGAAGGATGGCCTCCGGCTTCATGTCCATCACATCGGCAACCGCGCAGGCACGGCCCTTCCGGTGATCTGTCTGCCGGGCCTTTCCCGCAATGTCGATGATTTTGATGCCGTGGGTCGCGCCATTGCGGAAGGTGGCAACCGTTGGGTTGTCGCGCTCGACAGTCGCGGGCGCGGGGGCTCGGATTATGATCCTAACTGGAAGAACTATGATCTGACCGTGGAACTGGATGATCTCCAGAACGTGATTATCGCGCTCGGGATCAGCCAGGCGATTTTTCTTGGCACCTCGCGCGGCGGGCTCCTCACCGCGCTGATGGGAATCGTCCGCCCCGAGGTTATTGCCGGCGTGATCCTCAACGATATCGGCCCGGTGATCGAGGCGCGCGGCCTTGCGCGCATTCGCGGTTATGTCGGGAAGCTCCCGCTTCCAAAGAGCTTCGCCGAGGGTGTAGCGACGCTGAAAAACGTGTTCGGCACGCATTTCACCAATCTCCCCTCCGAGGCGTGGGAGCGCTATGCGCGGCGCACCTGGGTTGAAAAAGCTGGCAAGCTCGTCCCTCGCTACGACGCCAATCTGATGCGCCCCCTCGCCGATCTTGATCTCGAAAAGCCGATGCCCGACCTCTGGCCGCAGTTTGCGACGCTGAACATCGCGCCGATGTTGGTCATTCGCGGCGAACTCAGCGATCTCTTCTCGCGCAAAACCGCCGAGGAGATGGTCGCCCGACATCCGAATGCCCGCCTGCATGAGGTGTCCTATGAGGGCCATGCACCGTTGCTCGAAGATACGCCGACTATCGAGGCGATCCGGGCCTTCATCGAGACCTGCACCCCGACATAAACCCAGCACCCCGGCATAAACGAAGCATTAAGCCTTTCCCTTCACGGAAACTTTGCCCTCTTCCCTCACATCTGAGGGAATTGAGAGAGGAACTGTTTCCCATGGTCGCAATGCGTCACTCGCTTCTCACTGCCAGTTTTGCGCTCGCCGCCTTGCCCGCTCTGGCGCAGGAGCCGAGCCGCCTGCCAAGCTGGATCGCCGGGGATTGGTCGCTGACCCTCGGGGCGGCTGGCTATATGGCGCCGCGCTTTGAAGGCGCGAACTCGCTGGCGTTCAACGCCGTGCCGATGGTCTCGCTGAGCCGGCAGGGGAAGAAGGAGATTTTCTCCTCCCGCAACGACAATATCTCGCTCGCGCTCTACGAGACCGACTATTTCCGTGTCGGCCCGGTCGGGAAGATCCTGTTCGAGCGTTCCGACAAGGACCGCGATTTGCGCGGACTGGGGCCGGTGCGCTGGGGCGGCGAAGCTGGTGCTTTCGTCGATCTATTCCCGACGCATTGGCTCCGCGTTCGAACCGAAGTCCGTCAGGGCTTTCGCGCGCATTCCGGCGTCGTCGCCGATTTTGCCGCCGATGCCTTCCATGACATCCGGCCGGACATCCGGCTCTCCGCCGGTCCGCGCGTCTCGCTCGCGACGTCGAGCTTCTATAAGGCCTATTACGGGGTGAACGCGGGGCAATCCGTCGCCTCGGGTCTTGCGCCCTATTCGCCGGGCGGCGGCTTCCGCTCGGTTGGTCTCGGCGGCGCGATCACCTGGAAAGCCACAGAGAAGATCACAACCAGCCTTTTTGCCGAGTATTCAAAACTCCTCGGCCCAGCGGCGGATTCGAGCCTCGTGAAGCAACGCGGCTCGACCAACCAGTTCACGATTGGCGCATCTGCGACCTATCGCTTTGATTTTTCGCTGTAAGGTGGCGCCAAGGCAGCGCCCCTACTTTTTGGGGCGCGGCTTCTTCTCGGTCGGCTTCTGATCACCGAAATCCTTGCCGAGCACCGCGACATTTTTCTGGCCGTCATCACCGGTATCGTCTTTGGATGTCGCGACCTTGCCAGCGTCAGCACGTTTCGAAAACTCCGTGTCAGCGCCGCTCGCCAGCACCTTGGCCTGAGCCTGCCAATCCTCGCGTTCGATGCGACCGGGGAATGCAAGATAGCCACCGACCCATTTCACTTCGTCCGGCGTCCAGGCCGCGATCTGGTCAAAATGCCAGACGCCAAGGCCATGCAGTCGCCCCTCATTCTGCTTGCCGATGCCGCGAATCCGCTTGAGATCATCGGCTTTGCCGCCGCGCGGCGCGGCGAGCACCGATGGCTTGGCACCCTCAAAGCCCTCTTCGTTAAGGGGCGTCGCGGTCGCAGACGTCGTTGAAACCGTCCCCGGTGCAGCCGCCATGACGGGGGCACCCGTGCCAGCCCCCGCGAGCTTTTCAGCATCGTACCGCCAGCGCCACCACCAGCTCGGGAAGCGGCCTTCGTAGCCCAACTGCCGGAACAACCAGCGCCGGTTTCCCGGCGTCAGACTCGCGATCTGGTCGTAATGATAGATCCCGAGGCTGTTGAGCTTCGCCTGCGTTTCCGGATCTACGCCATAGATCCGCGTCAGATCGTCGGCCTTGCCAGCACGCGGGCCCGAGAGGCCGGTGACCGCCTCTTCCACAGGATCAGATGTGTCAGGTCCGCTCCCTTTGGCGGCCGGCTCGACCGGTACATCGCGCGCCGCTGCGGCAACCGGCGCCGACATCACCGGCTCTATCCGTGTGGCGGCAAGCGAGGCTGTCGCACTTGTTGGTGTCGATGCGGCACCTGCCGCCTCGGACGCGCTGTATTTACGCCAGAGGCAGGGGATGCAGCAGCCGATGAAATAGGCGACGAGCATCAGCATGCCAAGATCAAACCAGTATCCAACCCGATCCGGCAGAAGTTTGACGACGGAAACGAGCCCGCCGATACCGATGGCGATCAACCAGGGCATGAAGGTGCGCCAGTTGATCTCAAGGTCGCGGCGGCATGTCATCGCGCCCACGACAAGGCCGAGCACCAACGCGAGCAGGCACCAGAACCAGAAAGTCGACAGCAAATAAGCCATGGTTCCGCCCCTCACTTCACCAGAAATTCAATACGACGGTTCTTCGCCTTGTTTTCCGGCGTATCGTTCGGCGCAACCGGCACCGTATGGCCGTAACCAACCGCCTCAAGCCGTTCAGATTGAATGCCAGCCCGCAGGAAATACGCCCCGACTGTTTCGGCGCGTCGCCGCGAAAGTTCGGCATTAGCCTGGGCCGAGCCATCGCTATCCGTATGTCCGCCGATTTCGACCTTGGCTTCCACGCAGCGTAAGGTCACCACGGTCAGGCGATCGAGAATACCGCGTGATTCCTCACTCAAATCGGCAGAAGCAACCTTGAATCGGATCGTACCGCGCGAAAGAACCTGCTGGTAAAGTGCCTGGCACTCCGGTGAGAGCGTGATCGGCGGCGGCAAAGGAGCCGTGCCGACCTCGAAATTGCCCTTGAACCCGCTCGGCAGGCTGCTCCGCAGCGCCGCGGATATCTGCTCGCGCGCGAAGTCGAACAGAGCCAGCCCCTTGATGTTGAAGGTGCTATCCGAAAGCCCGAGCGTCGCGCCTGCGCCAAGCCGCGACAGTTCCTGCAACCCGTTGCGGACCGCCAAGGCAAAATCCTTAGGCGCGCCAAGCCCCTCGGCGAGTTTGTCGTCGATCCTGTCGCCCTCGAAATAGCGCTTCGCGGTATCTAGAATATCCGATTTCGTTTTCGCGTCAGGGACATAGCCCGAGAGCGTTAATTTGCCCTCCTCGCGCGTCGCGTTGAAGACATAGGGACGGATCGCACGGGATTCAATCGCGGCCTGCGTCAACACAAAGCCGGCGGGTAAGGCCTTGAGATCGGCCCGGACATCCTCTTCGCCAATCAGATCACGCCCCTTGCCGGAGATCGCGACCTTTTCATCCGAAAGAGACGCCTTGCCAAGCTCCAGCCGTCCGAGTTCGCGAACGAGCAGTGCGGCTGCGCCGGCCCAATCACCGTTCGTCGCGCCATCCGCAATCTGCAGACTATCGCGCACTGGCAGGCCTGAGGCCCGCGCCTCGCCAAGAAGTCGGGCCTTGATCTCGTCGGAAGGGACATAGCCGGCCAGAACTATGCCGCCAGCAGACTTTTCAGCAGAGAAAATGAAGGGTTTGACCAACGGCGGGAGAATGTCGCCGGATGCGAGTCCCTTGGTCAGGCGCGCACCGGCAGGAAGCGAGGCGAGCTTGGTCCGGACATCGGTGAACTTCGCGAAATCCGCCGCGCGACCTGTCAATCCGAGCCCGGTATCGGAAATCGAGAGCGTGCCCTCGCTCAATTTGCTGAGTTCACCGAGGCCATAGACTGTCATCATATCGAAATTTGCGGGCGCTCCACGCGCGGCCTTGAGTTGATCGACCAGCGTGGCGCCAGGAAGCGCCTTTGCTGCCGCATCCAGCAGGGTCTTGCGCGCCGATCCGGGCGGAACGGAGCCTGTCAGGGTCACCTTGGCGCCATCGCGCAGCGCTGTGATCGTAAAGGGTTTGGCTTCCGGCAGAACCGTCATCGCATCGGAGACATAGCGGATGCCGAACACGCGATCTGCCGCGGCAATGGCGAGTGCCTTCGAGTCCGGCGAAGGCGCCTCTCCTGTGACGCGCGCATCGCGCCCGGACAGCTCGACTTTGGCCCAGTCAAGCCCGGCGGCCGAAAGTCCTGCGACACCCCGCTTTGTCAGATCTGCTTCGACAGACGCCTGCATCCACCCCGCGGCAATCAGAAAGATCGCGCCAAGCGGAAGCAATCCCGCGACCCATTTGCGTGGCTGCATCATGCCGTCAACTCCCCCGCCTCATGCGCTGGCAGGTAACGTTGCGCGCAAGCTTCCTGCCCCGGCGCCAATGTCGTCGGAGGTTAACGGAAGGTCAACTGTTTTGAGGAGGTCCCGCCCACGCGCGGCAGCCTTCATCCATGCACAAAGGCTGTCCCGAAACGCCGGGTTAGAAACAAAGACAGGTACAGACAAAAGAAAAGGGGGATCTTGCGATCCCCCAATCCTTGCTCTTCAGCTGGTGTGAGGTTCACACCAATCGAAGATTAGAAGTCGCGCTGGAAGCGGATGCGGCCAACAACGTCGTTCTTCTTCGTGCCAGCGGCGATAACGCCGGTCGACGCGGTGAGCGAACGATAGGCAACTTCCGTGCCGATCAGGAAGCCAGCAACCGGCATCCACTGAACCTGACCGAGAACGGTGAGGCCGTTGATGGTGTTGTTGGCACCAGCCGGGTTATACGAACCGTAAGCAGCGCCGACTGAAACGGCAACCGTCGGGGTCGCATAGACCTGGAGAGCACCGATCACCGAGAAGGCGGTGTTCAGAGCGCCCGTGGCGAAGTTGACGTCCGAAGCGTTATAGGTCACGCCACCAACCGTGGTGCCGCCCCAAACAGAGTAACCGGCGTAGTTGACAGCGCCCTTGGCGTAGGAAGCCGACATCCAGAAGTTCGAACCCTTCGTCAGGAACGGAAGGTTGATCTTCACGCCACCTTCAACGGCATAGCCGTACTGGGTGGACTTGCCGGCGAACGGAGCGCCGAGAGCGAAGTTATAGCGCTGCTGGGTGAGAGCACCCGAGAGCTTGATCGAACCCCAGGACTGATCGTAGGCGAGCGAGCCAACGAGATCCGGCATGGCATGACCAGCGCGCGGCGAAGCAGCCCAACCGGCCTGAGCATTGTAGTTGTGGCGATCGGTCGCGTCGTCGAGAGCGATCGTGGCCGAAAAGCCGCCGCCGAAGTTGGCGGTGTAGCCGATCGAGTTCACGTAGGAAGCGTCAGAGTGATAGCCACCGGCCATGTTGCCACCCGACGTCAGGTACCACTGCGACCAGCCATGTTCGAAGGCCGGAGCAACGCGACCAACGGTGAGGCCACCGAACTGGATGAAGGCGTACTCAAGGTTGACACCCGACGGAACCGACGAAGCGCCGGTGGCCGAGGTGTTGCCCGACTGATGCTGGATGTACGCACGAACGTAGGTGCGGAGCAGGCCATATTCAGTGGCGGTGCGATGATCGAAGCCAACGTAACCACGAACGCGAGCAACGGTCTTGTGGCCGTTACGGGTCACCGGAGCGTCGACGCGAGCGTCCATACGAACGCGGCCGATGATCTTCAGGCACGAAGTGGTGCCCGGAACGACGAAGAAGCCAGCGCCGTAGGTCGGGCAGGTCTTCACATATTCAACAGCCGTCGGCTTCTTAACGCCGAGATCGGCAGCCGAGGCGCCCGCAACGGCAACGAGGCCAGCAGCGGAACCGAGGAGAAGGCTCTTGACGAGCTTCATGGTGATACCTCCAAAAGATTTCGAGACCAAATCGGGAGCTTACGAACAAAGCTTTGGGCGAACCCGCTGCCTAACCCGCTTTCCCTTGTCACCAATTGCTTCCCCGGACCCCCCGAAAGAAACAACGAGCTAGCGACCGGAAACTCCCGTCGCGATTGGCAACATACTCATGCCCGCCCGGCGTTCAACTACAGAAATGCCCCACACCCCGCTCCGGCTCGGCTTTTCAAACCCATGTTGCGAGAATGACACGCCTGTTGCTCCCGGCACGACAAAACATGACCCAGAACGGGTCTTTTGGTGAGGATTTGTTAGGAAATTATGGGTGCAAGACAGTGAATTCTTGCAAAGCGCGCCGAATCTGGCGCGTCGACCTCAGGCCTGTGAGGAGGTGCTTTCAGCCTTGTCGCGGGCGGAAAAGCGCAAGTAGCGCTGAACCGCGACCGGGATGCCAACAATATAGACCAACGTCAGCACCGCAACAGTCTCGAACGGATGGCTGACGAGCAAGGCCAGAATCACCACGATCAGCGCGAGAATCGGCAGCACACGCTCGCGCGGCACCGGACCACCAAGCCCCTTGCCGGAGAAAGTTGGCAGGCGGGAGACGATCAAGGCGGTCGAAATCAGCGTCCAGATCAAAACGATCACCGATTCGCCGGCAAACTGCGGAATGCCGGTGAGCGTGAGGTGGATCGGGAACATCACCATCATTGCGCCCGCCGGGGCCGGAACACCGGTGGCGAAGGCCTTCTGCCATTCCGGACGTTCCGGCGCGTCAAGCGAGACATTGAAGCGTGCCAGCCGCAGCGCCATCGCAAAGGCGAGGAGCAGGCAGGCAAGCCAACCGGCGGTTTTCAGCACATGGAGCTGCCAGAAGTAGAGAATCAGCGCTGGAGCACAGCCGAAGCTGACAAAATCCGCGAGCGAATCGAGTTCAGCCCCGAATCGTGAGGTGCCCTTGAGCATGCGGGCGATTCGTCCGTCGACACCATCGAGAATCGCCGCTGCGATGATTCCCAGCGCGGCGTAGTCGAGCTTACCTTCAATCGCGAAGCGCACAGAGGTCAGCCCAGCCGCCAGAGCCAGCAGCGTGATGACATTCGGGATCAGCAGCCGAAGCGGAATCGGGCGAAAGCGCCGCTGGGGCGGTGTCGGTTCGGGCTCGAAGGGCGGGAAAATCGGTTCCATGGGATGATTTCAAGCGACCCGGTAGCTGCGTTGCGGTTCCTTGGAGGTAAGGTCGCACAAAACAGTCTCGCCGCCAATCGCCCGCTGCCCCTCTGCCACCAGCGCCTGCGCGCCTTCCGGCAGATAGATATCGGTACGGCTGCCGAAGCGGATCAGGCCGAAACGCGCGCCCGGCGCCAATTCTTCGCCTTCGCGCACGAAACACAGGATGCGGCGGGCAATCAGGCCAGCGATCTGGACGCAGACGATCGGGCCATGCGCGGTATCGACCACCAGCGCATTGCGCTCGTTGTCCTGGCTTGCCTTGTCGAGATCGGCGTTGAGAAACAGGCCGGGCGTGTAGACGATCTTGCGGATCTTGCCACCGGCTGGGGTGCGGTTGATGTGCACGTCGAACACGTTGAGGAAAATCGAGATGCGGAGGCGCGGCGTATCGCCAAGGCCGAGCTCGGCCGGCGGCGCGAAAAAGCCGATCTGGCTGATGCGGCCATCGGCGGGCGAGAGAACGAGTCCTTCCTTCATCGGCGAGACGCGCGGCGGATCGCGGAAGAAATAGGCGACGAAGGCCGGCAGGAACCAGAACAGCCAGCCAATC
Source organism: Rhizobiales bacterium PAR1 (assembly GCA_002256205.1). Classification (GTDB taxonomy): domain Bacteria; phylum Pseudomonadota; class Alphaproteobacteria; order Rhizobiales; family Beijerinckiaceae; genus Rhabdaerophilum. The sequence goes on along the minus strand of NKIW01000003.1, from coordinate 172,152 downwards.
GCCGGAATCAGCCAATGCACGAACAGCGCCAGCAGCACAGCTGCGACGATGAACAGGTAGCCTTCCGGATGGATCGGCACGATGAATTTGCGGACCGAGGCGACAACGGACATCGGGCGGACTTCCTGTTCTTGTGTTCCAAAGGATTCTTATAAGCCGACCGGGCAGGGATTCTTGCAGCGCTTCCGCCCGCGAACCCACCAGAGGCCGTTCTCCACGTCGCGTTCCCATACCGGGAGCCGGGGGCTGCCGCAAGCCATGCGATTCGTCCGCCCGGAAAGAGCGGCGGATTGTGGTCACGACTGCGTCATCTTTTGACCTGATTTGCCCGCTTGTCTTTCCTTTGTCTTGTGACTTTGGTATGATCTGAATCAATGAAGAAGGGAGGTTGAGATGGACCACAATCTGGCATTTTCCTGCATCGGATATGGGTCAGTTCGCATGTTGCGCGAACGGAAGTTCTCGACGGCACCTTTTGCCGTCCCCGCCAACTGGATTTTGAAACAACCCGACCCGGTGCAATTCTGCGTCGATGCCTTGCATGACGCGCATCCGGACTGGACCGCCAAGATCGACGCGGAAACACGTCGTGCGATTTTCGCCCGACTCAAGGCGGAAGCCACCCGCGCGACAGCCCATTAATCGCTGTTTGAACCATACTTATTGCGGAAAGGCCGGCTTAGCCGGCCTTTTTGCTGTCAGGCTGCTCGTACCGTTGTCAGGAAGCGGTTCATTTCGTTCTGCATATTGACGGCTTGCTGGGCGAGATCAGTCGCCGCGCCAAGGACATCGGCGGAGGCCGTGCCGGTCGATGCGGCGGCGGTCGTCACGCCGCTGATGCTGGAGGAGACCTCCTCCGTGCCGCGCGCGGCCTGCTGCACATTGGCTGCGATTTCTGCCGTGGCGCGCATCTGCTCCTCGATCGAGCCCGAGATCACTCCGACAATCGTGTCGATCTCGCCGATCATCCGCCCCGTGGTCTGGATCGAGGCAATGGTTTCCTGCGTGACATTCTGCACTTCCGAGATTGTCGCGGCGATTTCCGAAGTCGCGCGCGTGGTCTGGCTGGCAAGTTCCTTCACTTCGGCCGCGACGATTGCGAATCCCCTACCCGCTTCGCCCGCGCGCGCGGCCTCGATGGTGGCGTTGAGCGCGAGAAGATTGGTTTGCGCCGCAATCCCGTTGATCAGACCGATGACCACGCCGATCTTTTCGGCCGCGCTGGCCAATTCCTGCACCTTGGCATCCGCCGATTGGGCTGAATTCACCGCCTTGGCCGCCATCTCACGTGATTCGCGTGCCTGACGGCCAATTTCGGAAACGGAGGCTGAGAGTTCCTCGCCTGCTGCGGCGACGCCCTGCACGTTGCTCGAGGCTTCCATGGCCGCGGTCGCGACAGAAGTGCTTTGCAACGAGGTTTCCTCGGCGATTTCGGACATGCTCTTAGCGGAAACCTGCAATCTGGCCGCGGTTGCCGAGACTGTCTCGATGACACCGCCAGCGGTTTTCTCGAACGAACCGATGGCGGATTCGAGTTCGCGCCGCGCGTCGCGCGCCGCCGCCACACGTTCGCGGTCAGTGGTTTCACGCGATTCTTGCGCCGAAAGGGCGTTTTCCTTGAAAACCTGTACCGCCGAAGCCATTTCACCGACTTCATCGTCCCGCTCACGCGCGGGGATACCCACAGAAAGGACACCGCTCGCGAGAGTTGCCATGGCCTTGGTCATCTCGACAATCGGCTTGGCAAGCTGACCGCTCAGCAACCAGGCGATCACCAAACCAACCAAGGTGCAGCACAGGCCGCCGATCATCATCAGGTGTTCGATATCATCGCCGTACTTCATCGCGTTGGTGGAGAACGTTGTCTTGTGCTCAAGCGCCGAGGCTCTGAGCTGATCGCTGCTGGTCGAGACATCTTCTCCAGCATGGACGATCAGCTTGTCCATTGTCTCCTTGCGCTCGGTAGAAAGGGTCGCGATCTGTCCGAGGGTTGTGCGGTAGGTCGAAAAGTACTGGCTAATCTGCTGGCCTTGTGCCGAAAGCTGCTGTTCCGACAGGTTTTGCGTGAACGACAGCAGATAACGCGCCACTTCCGCCAGTTCCTTGTCGGCGCTGTCGAGATCTTCCTTCACGTTCGATTCGAGAAATTTCATGATATCGACACGCGCAGCAAGAAAGCGCTGATGCGCTTGCGTGACCGAGGCGATCATCTCGACATCTTTACGGTTCAGCGTGGCGGTCGCCAGAGCCTCGAACGCATTGTTGATCGCAGGGCCGAGCTTATACAGTGCCTTGACGAGACGGTCCCGGTCGCGGGTTTGCCCGTCGAGAGTATCAAGGCCGCGCTGGAACGTCTGGATGCCTTGCCGCAACACACGGGATGCAGTGGCATCCACCGTGCTTCCGGCCTTGGTGGTGTAGGCGTCGAGACTGCTTCCGACCTGATCAACAAAGTGAACCGCCTTCTCGCGCGATTCCGCCATATGATCATCTCGGTACTTGGCCGCCCAGAAGAGCCCCTTGGCCATATTGACGCTCATATCGGAGGCAGCGAGAGCGGCATCGGATGCCAACACCGTGGCATCAAGCTTAGCCGCCAACTGGCTGATGCCGTAGACACCGGAAAAAACCATGCCCAGCATCATCGCGGAGAGAACAGAAAACGCCGCAATGATGCGACCGCGAATTTTCAACCTCTTGAGCATCGACCACCCCATAATGCATCTTATGGTTGTATTTTCGCGCAAAAGTATAATTTCTTGCTAATGAAACAGCCGCTCAGCCGTGTAGGGAGATCAAATTCGACGGAATGCGCTCATTTTGACGGAACGCATTCCGGTTGGATCAGATGCCGAGTTTCTGCCGCAGGCTTGGCTCCTCGCCAGCCTCGGTCCGCAGCAATGTTTCGCGGGCAAGATCCGCCTCGCGTTGCTTGTTCCACATGCCGGCGAAAAGCCCACCCTTTGCGAGAAGTTCCTCGAAGGTGCCGCTTTCAGCGATCACGCCCTTGTCGAGCACGATAATCTTGTCGGCATTGACGACGGTGGAAAGCCGATGCGCGATCACCAACGTCGAGCGACCGCGTGACACCTTATCGAGCGCGTCCTGAATTTCCTTCTCGGTGTAGCTGTCGAGCGCGGAGGTTGCCTCGTCGAGCACGAGAATCGGCGGGCCCTTGAGGATTGTCCGCGCAATCGCGACGCGCTGCTTCTCGCCGCCGGAGAGCTTCAACCCGCGCTCGCCGACCTGTGCCTGATAGCCTTCCGGCAATTGCTTGATGAAGGGATCGATCTGCGCCATCGAGGCGGCTTCGGCGACGAGATGCTCGTCCGCGCCATCCTTGCCATAGCCGATGTTGTAAAGAATCGTATCGTTGAAGAGCACGGTATCCTGCGGGACGATGCCGATCGCAGCACGCAGAGAGCTTTGCGTCACCTTGCGGATATCCTGCCCGTCGATCGAGATCGAACCACCGATCACATCGTAAAAGCGGAACAGGAGCCGCGAAAGCGTCGATTTGCCCGCGCCCGAGGGGCCGACAATCGCCACAGTCTGCCCCGGCGGGACTTCAAAGGTCACGCCCTTGAGAATTTCGCGCTCCGGCGCGTAGTGGAACTTGACGTTCTCGAAGCGGATGTGACCTTCGGAGACCACAAGCGGCTTCGCATCCGCCGCATCCTCGATTTCTGCCTCGCGATACAGCACATCGAACATCTTCTCGATATCGACGATGGCCTGTTTGATCTCGCGATAGACCATGCCCATGAAATTCAGCGGCTGGTACAGCTGGATCATCAGCGCATTGATCATCACGAAGTGACCGACGCTGTTCTTGCCGGAGACCACATCCGCCGCCGAGAGCACCATGCAGAGCGTGAGCGCGATGGTGAAGATCACCGCCTGCCCGGTGTTGAGGATCGCGAGCGAGGTGTAGGTCTTGATCGAGGCCTTCTCGTAGGTTGCGAGGCTTCGGTCATAGCGCGCGGCCTCGCGCTTTTCGGCACCGAAATACTTCACGGTCTCGAAGTTCAGCAGCGAATCGACCGCCTTGGCATTGGCGTCGGTGTCGCTCTCGTTCATCTGGCGACGAATGGTCATGCGCCAGACCGTCGCTTTGACCGTGAACCACAGGTAGATCACGATCATCACGATGACGATGACGACGTAACGCCAGTCGAACTCGAACGCGAAAACCGCGATCACGAGGCTGAACTCGACGATGGTGGGGATGAGCGTCATCAGCGTCATCCGGGTCATCTCTTCAATGCCGTTGCGGCCGCGCTCCAGCACGCGGGTCAGACCGCCGGTTTTCCTCTCGAGGTGAAAACGCAGCGAAAGCTGGTGCATATGCGTGAACGTCCGCATCGCAAGCTTGCGCACGGCGTGCATCGCCACTTTGGCGAAAAGCCCCTCGCGCAACTGCGTGAAGACCACCATGAGAACACGGACGACACCATAGAGAATGGTGGCGAGAACCGGTGCACCGATCAGCCAAGTGGTCGCACTGCCGGTTTCGATCTTGCCGCCAGCAGCCGCCACCAGCGCGTCCGTCGCCCATTTGAAGGTGAAGGGCATCAGAATGGTGAAGCCCTTGGCGACGATGATCAGGCTCAGTGAAAGCCCGATCACCCGCTGCAAATCCGGCCGGTCGGTTGGCCAGAAAAACGGCCAGAGTTGCCGCACGGTGGAAATCAGCGAGGCTTCCTTGCGCGAAGTGTCGGCAGAAGGGGTGGCGGCAGGAGAAACGGACACGTCACGAGCCTTTGACAACCGGGAAGCCCGGATCGGGAAAAACGAAAGCGCCAGTCGGGAACATCAATCCGGCCTGCTTCCCGTAAGAGGAAGGAGCGACGGCGGCGAGGACATTTTTACAATCTGGTGTCGCGCTGGCCGAATGCCAAGGGAAAAGGCGAAAGAACCCGTGGAAACGCGGAACAAAGTCCCGATAGAGCCGATGGAAGCCGCTGGTTGCCTTGCCCTTGCGCCTTGTCCGGGCATTAACGCTCACGCCACATCCCCCTTGCCAGCCGGGGCCGAAATCGCGATTCTCACGTTGTGACAAATCCATTGATTCGATCCGTCTGTGTTTTTTGCGGCTCCGGTGACGGAGCCGATCCCGTTTTCAAGCAAACTGCCGAGGAACTCGGGCGCGCGATTGCCGCCGCCGGGCTTCGCCTTGTCTATGGTGGCGGTTCGCATGGCCTGATGGGCACCGTCGCCCGTTCGGTTATCGCCAACGGCGGACTCGTCACCGGCATTATCCCCGAGTTCCTCAAGAACCGGGAAGTGATGCTCGATGCTGCGCAGGAGATGATTGTCACCACCGACATGCACCAGCGCAAGATGCTGATGTTCGAGCGCGCGGATGCCTTCATCGCTCTGCCCGGCGGCATCGGAACGCTCGAAGAACTCGTCGAGCAAATGACATGGTCGCAGCTTGGTCAGCACAACAAGCCGATCCTGATGGCGAATATCGCCGGATTTTGGAAGCCGCTGCTTGTGCTTCTCGCGCACATGCGCGACGCGCATTTCATCCGCCCCGGCCTTGAGATCAACTATCTCGTTGCGGAAAAGGTCGGTGACATCCTGCCGATGCTGGAACAGGCAGCGCAGCACAGGGTGCATCGCAGCGCCTGAATTCAGCCGGATTACCCAGTAAAACTCCCTTTGATCTCCCGGCTTGCGTGGAACCCGCTTCTGCGTAATGAATACGCACGAGGAACTCGCGCATGCGCGAGTATATTCGGGCGGCTCCGTTGCACGGTGGAGTCTTCTAACATTAGCATGGTTTATCGTGCAGTTTTGGAGTGTAACGATGATTTCCAGGATCGGTTTGGCGGTTGGCTTCGCCGCGCTCATCACCTTTTCGGCCCCCGTGCTGGCCCAGACTGCGCCGGCCCCCGTAGCAGCGGCTGAAGCTGCCGGTGGCGCCGCAACGGCTGCTGCCGCCAAGGCCAAGCGCACCGCCAAGAAAAAGCTGGCCGCCAAGAATGCGAGCGAAATCATTCTGGTGAACAGCCGCTCGGCGGCCGTTACCGGCGTTGCGGTCACCAGTGCCGCAGGTAAAAATGTTGCGAAGCTCAAGAAGGCGCTGGAGCCGGGCAAAAAGATCTCGATCAAGCTGCCGAAGAACTCCGGCTGCACCTTCGCGGTCAACGCCTCGTTCTCCGATGATGCCGAATTTGATCAGGCCGACGTTGATCTCTGTGCCGACAAGACCGTGCGCTTCACCGAGTAATTTCTAAGAAATTCTATCCATTCAAAACGCGGCAGGGCTCCCTCGCCGCGTTTTTTGTTATTCCGCCGGAACCTGGCTGCGCATCAGCTTGTAGATGATTGAATCTGTCAGCGCCTGAAACGAGGCGTCGATAATGTTGGGCGAAACGCCAACAGTGGTCCAACTCTCGCCGTTTTCATCGGTCGAATCGATCAGCACGCGGGTAACGGCATCGGTACCGCCCTGAAAGATGCGGACCTTGAAATCCGTCAGCTTCAAGCCCTTGATATAAATCTGGTATCGTCCCAAATCCTTGCGCAGTGCCTTATCAAGCGCGTTGATCGGGCCATCGCCCTCCGCTGCCGAGATATGTGAACGCTCGCCGACGCGCACTTTCACTACCGCTTCCGAGAAGGTGATGAGTTCGCCCTTGGCGTTGTAGCGCCGCTCGACGTTGACCTTGAAGCGCTCGACCTTGAAGAACTCTGGCACGCGACCCAAGAGACGCTGCGCAAGGAGGTAGAAACTCGCATCCGCCCCTTCGTAAGAGTAACCCTGCGCCTCCTTCTCCTTCACCTCGTCGAGAAGGCGTGACAGGCGCGGATCATTCTTCTCGACCGACACACCAAGGCGTTCCAGCTCTGCGAGCACATTGGATTTTCCGGCCTGCGTCGAGACCAGCACGAGGCGCCGGTTGCCAATGGTCTCAGGCGGCACGTGCTCGTAGGTTTTCGGGTCTTTGATCAAGGCGGAAGCATGGATGCCGGCCTTGGTCGCAAAAGCCGATGCACCAACATAGGGTGTCTGGCGGTTGGGAACGCGGTTCAGCAACTCGTCGAAGCTGCGCGAGAGCGCGGTGATGCCTGCGAGCGCTTCATCCGTGACACCGATTTCGAATTTCTCAGCATATTCCGGCTTGAGCTTTAGCGTCGGAATGATGGTGACGAGGTTCGCGTTGCCGCAGCGTTCACCGAGGCCATTGAGCGTGCCCTGAATTTGTCGTGCGCCAGCCCTCACCGCTGCAAGGCTGTTCGCAACCGCTTGGCCGGTATCGTCATGCGCATGGATGCCGAGGTTGATGCCCGGCACTTCCTTGAGCACATCGGCAACGATGCGTTCGACCTCATGCGGCAGCGTGCCGCCGTTGGTATCGCAAAGGACGACCCATTCCGCCCCGGCTTCCTTCGCCGTGCGAGCGCAGGCGATCGCATAGGCGCGGTTGGCCTTGTAGCCATCGAAAAAGTGCTCACAATCGACCATCGCGCGCTTCTTGACGTGAAGCGTGGCCCGAACTGATTCCCGCAGGGACTCGAGATTTTCCTCCAGCGTGCAGCCCAGCGCGAATTCGACGTGGAAATCCCAGCTTTTCGCAACAAAGCAGATCGCCTGTCCGCCCGCCTGAAGCAGCGCCGCGAGGCCCGGATCGTTCGAGGCGGAAACGCCCGCGCGTTTCGTCATCCCGAAGGCGGTGAAGCAAGCGCGCGTCGCCGGCGGCTTTTCGAAGAACTTTGTATCGACAGGATTGGCACCGGGATAACCGCCCTCGATGAAATCCACGCCGAGCTTATCGAGCATGCTGGCAATCTTCGCCTTGTCGGCGAGAGAGAAATCAACGCCCGTGGTCTGCGCGCCATCCCGCAGAGTGGTGTCGAAGAGGTAGAGGCGTTCTTTTGCGGCGGAAGCGGTTGGGCCGGACATGAGATTATGCACTCGCTTTCGGCGTCGCGAGCGGATGGCTTTCCGCCTTCAGCGACTTCTTCATGGTAGTGTTCACGAGCCATTCGTCAGCGCGCATCACGGTGTTCCGCGCCTGCATCTCATAGCCGAAGCGGACGAAGAACTCCCGTGCGACTTCCGACGCATCGGCCGTGAGGGCATCCGCGCCGCGCTGGCGCGCGAGCAGCTCCATCACGCCGAGCAACGCCTTGCCGATGCCATTGCGGGCATGTTCGGGCGCGACATAGAGCATTTCGAGCTGTTTATTGTCTTTGAGCGACGCGAACCCGACGAGTTCGCCCTTGGCTTCGGCGAGAATAGTCAACATGCCGCCAAGCTTTTCGCCGAAGGCTGTCACATCCTCTGCCGCCGAGGCCCAGGCCGCGCATTGGTCGGCGGAATATTCCTCCGGGCCAAGCTCCAAGATCGAGGCAACGAAAAGCTCCGCCGTCGCTTCAGCGTCTTTTGCCAGATAGGGGCGGAAAGAAAGCGCGCTCATTTCGCGGGCGCTCCTGTAGCAGGCGCTCCCGCGCCGGGCTTGTTGCAATCGGGCTGGGAGAGCGGGCAGAGCTTGAAGTCGCTGAAGCTCTTGCCGATGCTCTCGTTGACTTCTTTTTTCATGCGCGCCTCATCTTCGGCAGCGTTCCGTGCCTGCCGACGTGTCTCCAGCCGCCAGGCGGTGAAAGAGGCGCCGATGACAATCGCGAGAATAACCGTCCAGCGCTTGTTTTTGAGCTTCTCGAACATGTTGCGCCCTTCCGATTATCGCTGAGGTGCGACCGGCCATTCTGCCGTGTCGTGGTCCGGATGCTGGTAGGAGGAGTTAGCTGCCATCAGCGGCGCATATTTCGCCTTCTGCTCCGGCGTGCGGGTCGGCAGGCCGGCGGTGCTCTCACACCACGGAATGCGGCTTTCCTCGGCGAGTTGCATCGCGGGAGGATGGGCGGCGGGATCATCGAAGGCGCAGATCGAAAGATCGATCTTGCCATCCCATTCATAGGCCAGCGGCGTGCCGCAATCGCCGCAAAAACCGCGTTTGACGTTAGCCGAGGATTGGAAGCGCTTGGGTTCACCGCGCGTCCACACCACCTTCTCGGCGTAGACCAGCGCTCCATAGGGAGCAGCAAACGCCTTCTGGCACATGCGACAATGGCAGATCGACGGGCGCTTCAGCCCCTCGGCCGAGAAGCGCACCGCGCCGCATTGGCAGCCGCCGGTGAAGCGGGCGGGAGAGGTTTTATCGCTCACCGCTTCACTTCCCACGTGGTTTTGAGTTCACCCGTGATGGGGTCTTTCGAATCCATGATCTGGATACCCATCGCGAGAAGTTCATCGCGGATACGGTCAGACTCGGCCCAGTTCTTTGTGTTGCGGGCGGCGATGCGGGCCGCGATGAGGGAGTTGATCCTGGCTGTATCTGGCCCCATGTCTCCATAATGAATTCGAGCTAGCATCGCGTTGAAGTCGAAGTCCCGAAGTCCATCAAAGCCAAGTATCTGAAGGGCGTTCGCCATTTCAGCATAAGCGCGATCCACGCTCTCATCGGCGATCGACGTTCCTTCTTCGTCCTTTTTTAGAGTTCTTGATGCGATCGCATGTAGCTCAGCGATTGCTTGAGGCGTGTTAAGGTCATCGTACAACGCATCCATAAACCGCGCATTGACTGCTGGAGAGCTATGGTCCGCATCTGGGATGAAACGACTGAATTTTTCTAGCTCCATTCCAGCGCGAACGAGCCCCTCGCGCGTCCAATCTATCGGTTGTCGATAGTGGGATTTGAGCATCAACAAGCGTAGAACGCGACCGTCCCAGCCCTGAGCCAGCAACTCGTTGATGGTCACGAAATTCCCAAGGCTCTTGGACATTTTCTGTCCTTCGACCTGCAGGAACCCGTTGTGCATCCAGATGTTTGCCATGCGCGGCGAACCGAAGGCGCAGCAGGACTGCGCGATTTCGTTCTCGTGATGCGGGAAGACGAGATCGATGCCGCCGCCGTGGATATCGAAGGTGTTTTTGATAGGATCATCGCAAGTGAGACCGCCGCCGAAGGGTTCCAGCAGCTTCGCCATCGACATCGCCGAGCATTCGATATGCCAGCCGGGGCGGCCCTTGCCGTCGATGCCGCAGGGTGACGGCCAGCCCGGCTCATTCTCGCTGGAAGGCTTCCAGAGCACGAAATCGGTCGCGTCCTTCTTATAGGGCGCGACATCGACGCGCGCACCCGCGATCATCTCGTCGAGACTGCGGTTCGCGAGCTTGCCGTAACGAGGCAAGATCCCTTTTGCGGCATCCATCGCCGCCGGCGAGAACAGCAAGTGCCCTTCCGCGACATAGGCAAACCCGCGTTGAACGAGGCGTTCGCAAAGCGCCTTCATCTCGTCGATATGCTCGGTGGCACGCGGCTGAACGGTCGGCGGCAGGCACCCCAGCGCCGTCACATCCGCCTGAAACTGAGCGTTCGTCGCCTCGGTGACCTTGCGGATCGCCTCATTCAGCGGCAGATCCGGAAAATCCCGCGCCGCGCGATCGTTGATCTTGTCATCGACGTCGGTGATGTTCCGGGCATAGGTGACTTGCGTTTCGCCTTTGCCACCATCCCAAACGCCCTGCTTGCCGAGATGCCGCAGCAGCCGGTAGAGCACATCGAACACAATGACCGGGCGCGCATTGCCGATATGGGCGTAATCATAGACCGTGGGGCCGCAGACATACATGCGGACCTGCGCCGGATCGAGCGGGGCGAAGGTTTCCTTCGTCCGGGTCAGCGTGTTGTAGAGCTTCAGCTCCGCCATGTTCAGTCCCCATCGTTTGCCTGCGCCATTGCTGCCGACATGTGAAAGCGCCGCCACTCGCCGGGGGCGTCATCTCGGGGTTTTAACCTTGGGGGGTAAACGAGACGGCGGGCCAGCGAGCGTTGCGCGCTAGCCACAAATCGAAATCAGGTTTCGGTGCAAGGCCGTCTTTTGCATGTCATGAGCTTGCGCGATCAGGCGCGTCGGGTCAAGTCACCGCGCGGTATTGCACCGCAACAAGTGGCTGATTCTGCAACAGGTGCGGCACAGCACAGCCTCCTTGTGAACCCTTCTTTAACGTTTTGAGGCGATGCTACCCATCTCAGGTTGCATCGCGTATCCATTTCAAAGGGGCCTCTTGCCATGCGCACCCGCGTCAGCATTCTCGCCGCCTTCGCGGTTCTGGCAACTTCTGCCGTTATTTTTGCCGCGACGGGCGTCGAAAGCGAAGCAAAATCGGCCAAAATCCGCGATTTCGTCATCGCCGGTTCGGATGGTTATGGCACGCAGGAATGCCTCTCCAGCCAGAGCAACTGCGGGCGAATCGTTGCCGATGCCTGGTGTGAGGCCAAAGGCTTCAAATCCGCCCTCGCCTACCGCCAGCTTGATCGCGACGAGATCACTGGCTCGACCGCCCCGACCAAGGTTGGTGGCAAGCCGGTCGAGAATTTCCTGATTTCCTGCAAGGAATAAGGCTTCAGGGCCTCAGGTGAGGCCCTGTCGCATGCGGCTTTCGCGCCGGAACAGGCGCCCTGCTCTTACTTGATCCACTCAGAGCACTTCGGCGCCTCCGCCTGCCCCCAAGGCATGATCGGCACGGAGGAGGTCGAGTTCTTCGGGCTGCCGTCGATCAGCTTGTCGGAATAGACAAGATACACCAGCACATTCCGCTTGGCATCGCAGCCGCGCACGATCTGCATCCGCTTGAACAGCACCGAGCGTGACTGGCGGAACATCACATCGCCCTGCTCGGTCTTGTTCTTGAATTTCACCGGCCCGACCTGTCGGCAGGCGAGCGAAATATCCGAGACTTCTTCCGCCAGCCCAAGCCCGCCGGAGACACCGCCCTTTTCCGGAATGGTGTAATGGCAGGCGACACCCTCGATATCTGGATCGTCAATGGCATAAGTCGCGAGCTTGTCGTCCGGCGTCAGGAAGCGGAACACCGTCGACTTCTTGAAGATGAGATCGGGCGACTGCGCCAGAGCGGGCATAAGCCCGGCCACCAGAATCGCCGCTGTCAGAATTGCCCGCATGGTCGTGTCTCCTCAAGGAATCTGACCTTGAGATAAACACGCCTGTGCCGGATTGAAAGGCGGATCAGCCCGTGGAAAGCGCGGATTTTGCGGCCGCAATCGCTTCCGCCAGCACAGCGTCATCGCCGATGTGGTTGGCAAGTAGCAGCACCAGCCTTGCATCGAGTGCGGCAGCTTCCTCGGTCGAAAGCCCGCGTCGAGCCTCGATCATCAGGCGAAACGCGCGATCCGGATCGGGAAAGCGGGAGGTTGTGACGAGTTTTCCGGTCATAACGTCCTCCTCACTTTCCAAGGGCACGATTATAGGCTGCGACCACCGAGGCGGTATCCGGCCTGGCAAAGCGCGCAGCGACATGGCCATCCGGCCGGATAAGATACGCCGCGCCGGATTCCAGCGCGAAACGTTCCGCAATTTCGCCGTAGCGATCAAAATAGCCGCGCCCGCCGAGCATGATGGTCTTGATCCCCTTGCTCAGCCCGGCGATCTCCGCACCGCGGATCAGCAGCGTGAAATCCTGCCCGAGGCATTCGGAGAGGAAGCCGTCTTTACCGTCGGGGCAGCGAATGCGGGCATCGGGAATAAAGCCCCCGGGCGGGATTCCGCCGGACCAGTTCTCGCGATCCGGCGTCGAGAGCGGCGAGGCGCGATAGGCTGTCGGCATCGAGAGACGGCCAGAATTGACCATGCGCTTGGCGAAATCGTGCTTTCGCGCAAGGCTCAACGCCGCATCACGCAGCACGCGCTCGGCGGCGGATTGCGGCGCGATGAAATCTGTCGAGCGGGTGGAATGGCCAAGGTTGTCATCCGCCGCCTCGCCGCGTTCAAGATCATAGGTTGCGAGCAGGTTCGGACCTGCCTCGCCGCGATGAACAGCAGCGAGCTTCCACGCGAGATTCTCGCCATCCTGCACGCCGGAATTCGCGCCGCGCGCGCCGAAGGGTGAGACCTGATGTGCGGCATCACCGGCAAAAAACACCCGGTTATGTGTGAAATGTTCAAGTCGGAGGCAGCGGAAACGGTAGATCGACACCCATTCGAGATCGAAATTCGTATGTCCCAGCATCCGCTCGATACGCGGGCGCACGTTCTCTGGTTTGGTTTCCTCGGCACCATCCGCCGTCGCGGGGAGCTGGAGATCAATGCGCCAGACATCATCGGGCTGCTTGTGGAGCAATGCCGAGCCGCCGGGATGGAAGGGCGGATCAAACCAGAACCAGCGCTCGGCAGGGAACTCGCCACGCATTTTGACATCGGCGATGAGGAACTGCTCCTCGAAAATCTCGCCGGAGAAATCCAATCCAAGCATCGCGCGGGTCGGTGAGCGCGCGCCGTCACAAGCAATCACGTAGTCGGCGGTGATGGTGTAGGGCCCATCCGGCGTCTCGATAGCGAGCGTGACGGCGCTGGAGCCGTTTTTCACCGCCGTGACGCGGTTTTTCCACCTCAGATCGAGCTTGGTTTCGGCCTCGGCGGCATCAACAAGCGCCTTTTCGACCACGAACTGCTGGAGGTTGATGAAGGCTGGCATCTTGTGGCCGGCCTCGGGCAGAAGATCGAAGGCATAGAGCTCACCCTCGCCCTGAAATACCCGCCCCCGGCTCCACGAAACCCCCTCGTCGCGCAAGGCTTCGCCGCAGCCGAGCTTATCGAAAATCTCGAGCGCCTTCTTGGAAAAGCAGATCGCGCGGCTGCCTTCCCCGATGCGATCGTTATCGTCGAGCACCACGACCGGCACACCTCGCTTGGCGAGATCAATCGCAAAGGCGAGCCCCACCGGGCCAGCGCCGATCACCACAAAGGGGTGATGCGCCGGCTGGCTGCGGGACTGATCGGGCGACTTCTTATAGTCGAAGACGGCATAGGCGGCATACATCGCGGCTTACCTCTTGCATTCTTTCATGATACGCGATATGTATAATGTATCGTTTTTACTCCGATACCCTTACCTAATGAACCTGTCGAACCTGATTTGAGGAGTGATGCGATGCCAAAACATCCAAATTCTGGCTCTTCGACAGGAGACTTCCGTGATCAAATCTTTTCGATGCAAGGAAACTGCGGCGCTTTTTCTCGATCATATTTGTGATCGACGCTGGCGCGGGTTTGAAAGTGTCGCCATTCGAAAGCTGGATATGCTGGATGCTGCCATCAGGATCGAGGTACTCCGTTTGCCGCCAGGTAATCGCCTCGAACGACTGCAGGGCGATAGGGAAGGACAGTGGAGCATTCGCATCAATGACAAATGGCGCATCTGCTTTCGCTGGGTAAACGGGGACGTCGAGGACGTAGAAATCGTTGATTATCATTGAAGAGAGGCGCGACATGCCCAGAGTTCGGACACATCCGGGAGAAGTGCTGAGGGAAGAGTTCCTGCTTCCACTCGGCCTGAGCGCGAGGCAAATGGCAGCAGAAATCGGCGTACCAGGCAACCGTATCAGTGACATTCTGCGTGAAAAACGGGATGTTTCAGCGGACACGGCCTTACGCCTCGGGCGTTATTTCGAAACGGGGCCAGAGTTCTGGCTGAACCTGCAAACAGCACATGATCTTTCAAAAGCTCAGGCGTTGCATGATTATTCCTCCATCAAGCCGCGCGCTGCCTAACCCTGCAACGCGGCCCACATCTCGCGGTCGCGCTCGGCGGTCCAGATCACAGGATGGTCGATCCCGCGCGCCTCGTCATAGGCGCGGCTGACATTGAACGGCAGGCAGTGCTCGTAGATCGCGTAGGAACCGAACGGCCCATCCATCGCAGCACGGACTGCGGCAAAGGCGGCCTTGAGATCCTTGCCCTCTTCCGCTGCGCGTTTAGCAGCGCCGTAAGTCGCTTCTAGAAAGTCCTTGGTGCCGGCAACAGCGGCGCTGACCTTCTCGCGCCCGACAAGCGCATCGCCGCGCCCCGGCACCAGCGCCACGGGATCATGCGCTGCAAGGCGCACAAGCGTTTCCGGCCAATCCTTGAAATGCGCATCGCCGCAATAGCAGGCGGACTTGTATTCCACGAGATCGCCCGAGAACATCACACCAGCGTCCGGCACCCAGGCGATGGTATCGCCCGCCGTATGCCCGCGCCCGATGGTCTTGATCCGGACTTCCCGCTTGCCGAGCCAGATCGACATCTCGTTCTTGAACGTCACCGTCGGCCAGGTCAGCCCCGGAATCGACTCCTGCCCCCGGAAGAGGCGCGGGAAACGGCCGATTTCCGAGGCCATATCCTGCGCACCACGCTCGACGATAAGATCACGCGAGGCATCGGAGGCAATAATCGTCTTGGCGTCCTTGTACGCGGACGCCCCGAGCACGCGCACGGCGTGATAATGCGAGAGCAGCACATGGGTGATCGGCTTGTCGGTTACCGAGCGCACACGGTCGATCACGGCCTGAGCCATAATCGGCGTCGCCTGCGCATCGACGATCAGCACGCCGTCATCGCCGATGATAACGCCCGTATTGGGATCGCCCTCAGCGGTGAAAGCGTAAAGGCCGGGGCCGATTTCCGAGAAGGTGATTTTCTTTTCGGCAAGGTCGGCAGCGGAAGCAAAAACCGGTTTCGACATGCTCATGCCCCTGCCTTGATGCCAACCGGCTCGATGCGGTTCTCGATCGCGCCGAAGATCGAATGACCCTTTCGGTCCTTCATCTCGATGCGCACCGTATCGCCGAACTTGAGAAACGCGGTCTTGGGCGCGCCGGCACGAATGGTCTCGACCATGCGCTGCTCGGCGATGCAGGAATAACCGCGCCCGCCTTCGCTCACAGGACGCCCCGGTGAGCCATCGGGATCACGGTTCGACACGGTACCTGAGCCGAGGATCGTGCCCGCCGAGAGCGGCCGCGTCTTCGCCGCATGGGCGAGGAGCGTGCCGAAATCAAAGGTCATTTCCTCGCCCGCTTCAGGGCAGCCCAGCGGCTTGTCATTGATCGCGGTGAGGAGCGGCAGCGAGAGCTTGCCCTCCTTCCATGCCGCGCCCAGTTCATCCGGCGTCACGGCGACCGGGGAGAAAGCGCTCGGCGGCTTCGATTGCAGGAAACCGAAGCCCTTGGCGAGTTCTGCCGGGATGAGATTGCGCAAGGAAACATCGTTGACGAGCAGAATCAGCTGGATCGCCGCGCGGCATTCCTCCGGCGTGGCGCCCATGGCAATCGGCCCGGTAATCACCGCAATCTCGGCCTCGCAATCAATGCCGTAATCCTCGGAGCCCACGGGGACCGAATCGCGCGCGCCGAGATTGGAATCAGAGGTGCCCTGATACATCAGCGGATCGGTCCAGAACGAAGCGGGCAATTCCGCGCCCCGCGCCTTGCGGACCAGTTCCACGTGATTGACGTAGGCCGAGCCATCGACCCACTGGTAGGCGCGCGGCAGTGGGGCGGCGCAATCATGCTCGTGGAAGCGGAAGGTCGGCACGGAGCCGTGCTCAAGGCATTCGGCAAGGTCTTCCAGCGCGGCTTGATACAGCGGCCAGTTATCGAGTGCGCGCTGCATCGTCGGGGCGATATGGCCCGCATCGGTCGCGCGGGTCAGATCCCGCGAGACAAGCACGAGCCGCCCGTCGCGGCCTCCCTTGAGTGAAGCCAATTTCATACCATACCTCCCAGGCACCATTTTTATTCGGACGCCATCTTCGCCGCGCTTCGCTGAAAAATGAAACACGTAAATTGGGTGACGCACCGCAATGACTGTGCAATTCTGCTTGAGATCGTGGGGAAGACACAAGAGAAAGTTTCGCGTGCAACAAGTTGGGTGACGCCCATCGCCCGATTGCATCGACAGGTTGAGGACGAGGAGTAGGATAATGCGGCGTCGGGATCTTTTGCTGTCCGGTCTGGGAGCCGGAACGGCTGTTGCGGCCAATACGGTAGCGAGCCCTGCCCTTGCGCAGAGTATGCCGGAAATCAAATGGCGCCTGACCTCCAGCTTCCCGAAGTCGCTCGATACCATTTTCGGTACGGCGCAGATTTTCACGAAATATCTCGCCGAGGCGACCGACGGTCGCTTCCAGATTCAGGCCTTTGCGGCGGGTGAAATCGTTCCCGGCCTGCAAGCGCTTGATGCCGTCTCCTCCGGCGCACTCGAATGCTGCCATACGCCGACCTATTTCTATAACGGCAAAGATCCGACTCTTGGCTTCGGCACCGGCATGCCGTTCGGCCCCAATGCGCGCTTGCAACACTCGTGGTGGCACTTCGGCGGCGGCGAAGCTATCGTCAACGAGGCGCTCGCGAAGTTCAACGTGATCTCCTTTGCGGCGGGCAATTCCGGAACACAGATGGGCGGCTGGTTCCGCAAGGAAATCAATACGGTTGACGATCTCAAGGGTCTCAAATTCCGCATCGGCGGCACGGGCGGCGCTGTACTTTCACGCCTTGGTGTCGTGCCGCAGCAGATTGCGCCGGGCGACATCTATCCCGCGCTCGAAAAGGGCACGATCGACGCCATCGAGTTCGTCGGCCCCTATGACGACGAGAAGCTCGGCTTCAACAAAGTTGCGAAATATTACTATTACCCCGGCTTCTGGGAAGGCGGCGCGATGCTGCACCTCTGCGTCAACATCGAGCAGTGGAACCGCCTGCCCAAGCATTATCAATCCGCGTTCCGCCTCGCCGCAGAGGCGGCGAACAACTGGATGCTGGCGAAATATGACGCCGTGAATGCACCGGCGCTCAAACGCCTCGTCTCGAAAGGCACGGAACTGCGTCCTTTCAGCCAGCCCATCATCGATGCCGCCTTCGATGCCGCCAAGTCTTATTACGACGAAATCGCCGCCACGAACCCGCTGTTCAAGAAGGGGCTCGATTCGGTCAATGAGTTCCTCGGCGAGCAATATATCTGGTGGCAGGTTGGTGAGTATTCCTACGACAGCCTGATGATCCGCACCCGCGTCCGGAGATGAAAAATGAGGCAGTCTACGCCCTTCGTATGAGAGGCGCTTTCTTAAAGATACTGGACAAGTCTGCCTCAAACCACGATGATCCACTGTGGAAAATTAGTTTCAAATGAAACTATATAGTGGATTCTGATCATTATGGCTCTCAATGAGCAAACTGGCATGACGCCGGCATCCGGCGAGACTGCAAGCACGACCCTTGAGCTGGAAGGGTTCCTGCCCTACAGGCTCAACCTTCTGGCGACCGAGGTCAGCCAGACTTTGGCGCGCGTTTACGGCAAGCAATTCGGCATTTCGATTCCCGAATGGCGCGTTCTGGCGACATTAGGCCAGTTTGACGTGATGACCGCGCGCGATATCGGCATCCACAGCCGGATGCACAAGACCACCGTTTCGCGCGCTGTCGCGGCATTGGAGAAGCGCCAGCTGATCGCACGGCGGGCCAATCGCTCGGATATGCGCGAGGCATTTCTTGCGCTTTCCGAAGCGGGTCAGGCCGTCTATCGCGACATCGTGCCGATGGCGAAATCCTTCTCCGAGTCCCTCTGCCTTGGCCTGAGCCCCGAGGAGCGTGAGACGCTGGATCGCTTGATTGCGCGGCTCTCCGAGCGCGTGAGCCATCTGGGCGCCGGGGATTAGTCCTTTCCCCCCTCAAATCCGGGTGAATGCGGCTCAAATCGCCTTGCATCGACCATATTCGGCTAGCATAGAACGTAAGCGGTGAATCACATCGGGGATTCGCTGACGCTTTGTGACACTGTTTTGGGCGCTCCGCACGCGAATGTCTTTCCGCTCCGTCATCCGCCGCGTCCTTGTTCCTGCCCGTCGGGCAAGCCTTGCCGGCTTTGCTGTGCTGGTGGCATCTGCGGGCATGGCCGAGGCGCAATCGCCGGTCTGTGGGCAAATCAGGGCCGAACTCGCCCAGCTTGGCCCCTCTCGCGGTGGTGGGGGTGGTGGCGCTACGCGGGACTCGATGCGTCTGCGGCAGGAACTCAGCCGCATCCAGCTTGCGATCCAGCAGAACGATTGCAATCGCTCCGGCTTTATCCTGTTCAACCAGCCGCCAGCGGTCTGTGCGCCACTGAAAGCGCAGGCCGGGCAATATGCGGCGCAGATCCGCGCGATGGAAGGTGGCGGAGCGGACCCCTCCTCCCCGCGCCGCGCGCAGCTCATCTCGGCGCTGGACCGCTATGGCTGTAACGGACAGCAACCACAGCAGCAACGCGGCGTGATCTATGCCGCGCCGAACGAGCCGGGCCTTGCGGAACGGCTCTTCGGTCAGACCTCCGTCGATGGTCAGCGTGATGTGCCGCCTGGAAGCGAATCACTGCGCGATCTCGAGAACGATCAACCGCCGCGCGAACGCCTTGGCGGGCGCACCGCTGTCTGCGTGCGCACCTGCGACGGTTATTTCTTCCCGGTCAATTTTGGCGGTATCGGCGCACGCGACGAATATAGCCAAGTCTGCCAGCGGCTCTGCCCCTCGGCGGAAACCCAGGTGTTCTTCATGCCGCTCGGCGCGGAGATCGACCGCGCCGCCGCGCGCGATGGCACACCCTATATGTCGCTGCCTGCTGCCAAGCGCTTCCAGACCTCGCGTGACTCCGCCTGCTTCTGCAAACAGCCGAGCCAGACCTGGGCCAGTATTTCCAAGGGCTTCGAAGACCTCGTAGAAGCCCGCAAGGGTGATATCGTCGTGACCGAAGAGCAGGCGCTGGCGATGTCCCGGCCCAAGGGCCTGCAAACGCCTGCGGACCGCAAAGGCAAAAAGGGCGAGCAGCCCAAAACAGCCGCGCGCATCACGCCGGAAGAGCCTGCTGACGGCCTGCCAGATGAGATGCTACCGACCGGCGGCAACGCCTCTTCCGGCATCGGACCACGCATCTCGCGCACGGCTCCCACGACGATGGCGCCAGTCGATCCTGCGCGCGGAACGGTCAGGAATGTGGCGCCGGGCCTAGTCGTGCGAGACAAGCCTGCCGACCTAAGAGGGGCAGTACAGCCTTAAGCTCGGGGCCTGACTCCCGCCCCGTCAGCGCGAGGCGCAACGGCATGAACAGCGCCTTGCCCTTGCGCCCGGTCTGCGCCTGAATGGCCGCGATCCAGGACGACCAGGTCGTCAAGTCGAACGGCTCCTGCGGCAGCAAATCCGCCGCGTGTTCCAGAAATTCGGGCTCGGCGCTCTCGAAATGCTGCGGCCTGGTGATCAGCCTCCACCAGTGCTTCGCCTCATCGATGCGGTCGATATTGCCATGGATCGCCGCCCAGAAAGGCTCCGCCTTGTCTCCCGTAATCCCGAGGGCCGCCAGTTTCGGGGCGATCTCGACAAAGGGCTTGGCGTGAAGAAGACGCTTCGACAGTTCATTGATTTCTGCCGGATCAAACTTCGTCAGCGCACGCGAGAACTTGTGCGGGTCGAGCAGCGCCGCCAGCGCATCAAGCGAGGCAAGCGGGTGAACGGACTCCGAAGTACCGGTCAGCGTCGCGACAATCGCCACCGCCAGCGGATCGATCCCCTCGGCACGGAACGAGCGGATCGATAGCGCGCCGGTGCGCTTCGACATTTCCTCGCCGGTTGCCGAGGTGATGAGGTTATGGTGCGAAAAGCGCGGCGGCGCTGCCTTCAGAGCGGCAAAAAGCTCAATCTGCACGGCCGTGTTGGCGACATGATCCTCGCCGCGCAACACATCCGTCACGCCCATATCGGCGTCATCGATCACCGACGCGAAGGTATAGAGAAACTGGCCATCTGCCTTAGCAACCACGGGGTCCGAGAGCGAGGCGGTTTCGATGTGGCATTCGGCGCGCACGCCATCCTGCCAGCGGGCGGTGGCACCGGAGAGTTTGAAGCGCCAATGCGGCTTGCGGCCCTCGGCTTCGAGTTTCGCACGATCCTCGGCACTCAGCGCCAGCGCCGCGCGATCATAGACCGGCGGCAAGCCCCGCGCCTGCTGACGTTTTCTCTTGCGGTCGAGTTCCTCGGCGGTCTCATAGGCGGGATAGACAAGGCCACGCGCCTTGAAATCCTCCAGCACCTCGGCGTAGCGCCCGAAGCGGTCGGACTGGCGCTCAATGCGATCCGGCACGATGCCGAGCCATTTGAGATCTTCGAGTATCGCCTCGGCATACTCGGGGCGTGAACGCTCGGTATCGGTATCGTCAAAGCGAAGGATGAACGTGCCACCTGATTTGCGTGCGAGCAGCGCATTCCACAGCGCTGTGCGGGCATTGCCGATGTGGATATAACCCGTGGGCGACGGGGCGAAGCGGAAGATGGGCTTGGTGCTTGTCATGCCTCTCGCGATAGCTGAGCTGCGGCGCGATGACAATCACAGAGGGGCCAATCACCCGTCATACGCCTCGCCGATCCCCTTCCCGCCCTCCGGCTGGATCGCGGCATCGGGCGTATACGGCCCCGCCAGCCTGTCACGAAAGCGGCTGACGATGGGGTAGCGCCGGTCACGGCCAAAGTTGCGCCGCGTCACCTTCACGCCCGGCGCGGACTGGCGGCGCTTGTATTCCGCGATCGAGAGGAGATGCTCAATCCGTTGCACCACGGCGATGTCATGCCCGCGGGCGACGATCTCCGAAGTGTGCATTTCCTTCTCGACAAGACATTCAAGGATGTCGTCGAGCACCTCGTAAGGCGGCAGCGAATCCTGATCCTTCTGGTTCTCGCGCAGTTCCGCAGTCGGTGGTTTGACGAGAATATTTTCGGGGATCACCTCGCCCTCCGGCCCCAGTGCGCCGATCGGCTTCCAGCTGTTGCGCAGGGCAGAGATGCGGAACACCTCCATCTTGTAGAGGTCCTTGATCGGGTTATAGCCGCCGTTCATGTCGCCATAGAGCGTCGCGTAGCCGACTGACATCTCGCTCTTGTTGCCCGTGGTGACAACCATCGAACCGAACTTGTTTGAGATCGACATCAGGATGGTGCCGCGCGCGCGGGACTGGATATTCTCTTCCGTCACATCGCGGCCGAGGCCCGCGAACACCGGCTGGAGGCTGGCTTCAAGCCCTTCCACAGCCGCAGCGATCGGCAGCACATCATAGCGCACGCCGAGCGCCTTGGCGCAGGCTTCGGCATCGGTGAAGCTATCTTCGGAGGTATACCGGTAGGGCAGCATGATCGCATGGACACGCTCCGGTCCGAGAGCGTCAGCGGCGAGGGTCGCGCAAAGCGCCGAATCGATGCCACCGGACATGCCAAGCACGACGCCCTTGAAGCGGTTCTTCTCGACATAATCGCGAAGACCGAGCATGCAGGCGCAGTAATCCGCCTTCTGCCCCTCTTCGATCAACGCGAGCGGGCCGGGTTCGATCCGCCAATCCCCGCCTTCACGGTGAAGCGTGACGAGACAGATATCCTCGCGGAAAGCCGGCATCTGGAAGGCGAGGCTGCCATCGGCGTTGAGGCCGAAGGAGGCGCCATCGAACACGAGTTCGTCCTGCCCGCCGACCTGATTGAGGTAGACCAGCGGAAGGCGGTTTTCGGTTGCTCGTGCGACCGCAATGTTGAGCCGGGTGTCACGCTTGTCGCGCTCGTAGGGCGAACCGTTCGGCACCAGCAGCATTTCGGCGCCGGTCTCGGCAAGACACTCTACGACTTCCGAGCCCCAGATATCCTCGCAGATCGGCAGGCCGATGCGCACACCGCGCACCGCGAGCGGCCCCGGCATCGGCCCGGAGTCAAACACGCGCTTTTCATCAAAAACGCCGTAATTCGGCAGATCCACTTTGAAGCGCACACCGGTGATCCGCCCACCGTCAAGCGCGGCGAAGGCATTGTAGAGCTTGCCCTCCTCGCGCCACGGCAGGCCGATCAGCACCG
This sequence comes from Rhizobiales bacterium PAR1, assembly GCA_002256205.1. Lineage (GTDB taxonomy): Bacteria > Pseudomonadota > Alphaproteobacteria > Rhizobiales > Beijerinckiaceae > Rhabdaerophilum. The sequence continues at coordinate 149,451 of NKIW01000003.1, read as the reverse complement.
CCGGCCCGCCATCCGCAGTCTCCCGCGCGAGGTCATCGAGGGCAGCGCGACAGGCCTCCTCCAGCGCAGGCTTGGTCACGAGATCTTCCGGCGGGTAGCCGGTCAGGAACAGCTCGGAGAACATCACGAGATGCGCCTTCGCTCTCGCCGCCTCGGCACGCGCGGCGCGCGCCCTCACGAGGTTGCCTGCGATATCGCCCATGACGGGATTGAGCTGGGCCAATGCCACAACGAGATGGTCGGACACGGGCGAAGGAGAAGCGGTCTTGATCATGGTCCTTGGTGTATCGCGCGGGCGAGCCGGCTGCAATTGCCCCGCACCGCGTTCGTACCAAAACGTGTCAATTCAGATCACCTGACAACAGAACCGCTTAACCCGCGAGTAACGTTACTTTTTTATTATCCTCGAATATCAGGATTCGAAATCCGGATTCGAATTCGACGGTCGGGAGTAGGGTAAAATGTCGAAATCTCGCAATGTCACGGGCCGCGGAGTAGCCCTTGCCTTGGCACTTTCCGCCATCGGCATCGGGGGCAACGCGAAGGCAGCGGATTACCTTCGCGGCGCATATGCGGGAGAGACGGCGCCTCAGGCCGCCGCTGGCCCGGATTGGGCCGGCTATTACGGCGGTGTGCATGCGAGCGCCTCCACCGGCCAGTTCGATCCGACCGGATTTGCCAGCCCGCTAGCACATGCGGCGCTGCCGAATTCGACGATCGAGGACCTGCTTCGCAACACCATCAATCTTCGGACGACGAACAAGATGGGGTATGGTGTCGGTGGCTTCGTCGGCATCAACTACCTCTGGGACGACGTGGTGATGGGCCTTGAAGCCGATTATACCCGCTCCTCGCTCAACGGGACTTCGACATTCGGGCCGTATGGTTTGTCACGCGATGTCGGCACCGAGCGCTGGTCCGTCACCAGCACCTCGACGACGCGCGGCCGGATCACGGATTGGGGCACGATTCGCGGCCGAATCGGTTATGCGGCCGGCATGTTCATGCCCTATTTCACTGCGGGTCTGGCGCTGGGCAATGTCGATGGCCGCGCTTCGACGACTGGCACCTGGACCAACACCAGCACGGCGACGCCGGCGGCGCATCTTCCGATTTCCGGCAATTTCGAAGGGGTCGTCGGCCGCCGCGGCATTTCCTACGGTACGGCCTTCGGCGGCGGTCTCGACATGCAGATCCTGCCCAACACCTTCCTCCGAACCGAATACCAGCACATCCAATTCGCGGGTGGCGGAAAGCGCCCGGATATTTCCATCAACACGGCACGTGTCGGCGGCGGTATCAAGTTCTGATCTGACAGGAAGCACTGGTCATGCAAAAGCCCGGCATTTCGCCGGGCTTTTTCGTGATGGGTTACGCGAGACCTGAAATCGGATCAGTCGCAGACGGGAACCTTCTGAACGCGATAGGCATAGCCATCGAAGTAGGTCTGGCGACGCAGCGTGCAATTCGGGCCCTTGTAGGCGAAGGTCGGCTCGGTTGAGACCGGCGCGCGGCCATAGCGGTGGTGATGACGCGGACGGTAGATCGGTTCCTCGTCATAAGCGGGCTGGGGCGCATAGCCGCCGTAATAGGTCGGGGCGGTGTAGACCGGTGCCGGCGCAACATCATAGCCCGGATCGGCATAATACCCCGGCTGGGAATGAGCATGCGCGGCTCCCGCCGCCAGCGCGCCGACCGCGAGTCCACCGATAATGCCGGCAGCAGCCCAACCATTGCGGTTGAAACGTGCCTCGGCGGTTCCGGGCTGAACGGTCAGGGCTGCACCCATCGTGAGCGCAACCAGCGCCGCCGCAGCGGCCTTTTGGCTGAAAGTGGTCACGGTTGCCATTGTCGTCTCTCCTGTGAGAAGCGATGCTCGGGCAAGGCGTTCTCTGGAACGCATCCCCTCGCTTCATGACAGGCAACCTACTGCAGGCGAGATAGCGCAAAGCTGAAGCCGCCGTTGGCTGGCGTTCATCTCTATGGCGGGACCATGGCGCATCCGCCCGCACATAAAAATGGCCGGGAAACCCGGCCATTTTCCTGAATGTCGTGCTGACTTATTCCGCCGCCGCCGAAACGCGCGGGCCACGCGCTGATTTCTCGTGCTTGAGAAGATCGGCAACGAGGAAGGCGAGTTCGATCGCTTGCTCGGCATTGAGGCGAGGATCACAGGCGGTGTCGTAGCGGCTCGAAAGACCTTCAGCCGTCAACGCCCGCGCGCCGCCGGTGCATTCGGTGACGTCCTTGCCGGTCATTTCGAGGTGGATGCCGCCGGCATAGGTGCCTTCCGCCTCGTGGATCGAGAAGAAGTTCTTCACCTCGCCCATGATGCGATCGAAGGGCCGGGTCTTGTAGCCCGCGAGCGAAATCGTGTTACCGTGCATCGGATCGCAGGACCAGACGACCTTGCGACCTTCCCTCTCCACCGCACGAATGAGACCCGGCAAGTGATCACCCACCTTGTCGGCACCGAAGCGGCAGATCAGCGTGAGGCGACCCGCCTCGTTTTCCGGGTTCAGCGCATCGATAAGCTGGATGAGGCCATCGGCTGTCAGCGACGGACCGCACTTGAGGCCAATCGGGTTCTTGATACCGCGGAAGTATTCGATATGCGCGTGGTCCGGCTGGCGGGTGCGGTCACCGATCCAGAGCATATGGCCAGAGGTCGCGTACCAATCGCCTGAGGTCGAATCGACGCGCGTCATCGCCTGCTCGTACCCAAGAAGCAGCGCCTCATGGGAGGTGAAGAACTCGGTCTGCTGCATTTCCGGATGCGTATCGGCGGAAATCCCGATGGCGCGCATGAAGTCCAGCGTTTCGGTGATGCGGTTCGCCAGCTCGTTGTACCGGCCCGACTGCGGGCTGTCCTTCACAAAGCCGAGCATCCAGCGATGCGCATTGTCGAGGTTGGCATAACCACCTGTTGCAAACGCGCGGATCAGGTTCAGCGTTGCCGCAGACTGGCGGTAGGCTTCGATCTGCCGACGCGGATCGGGGATACGCGCTTCCGGCGTGAAATCGGTACCGTTGATGATATCGCCGCGATAGGAGGGCAGTTCCACATCACCGACCTTCTCAACCGGCGAGGAACGCGGCTTGGCGAACTGGCCCGCCACGCGGCCCACCTTCACCACCGGCGAAGAACCGGCATAGGTCAGCACGACCGCCATCTGCAGGAAAACGCGGAAGAAATCGCGGATATGGTCGGCGGAATGCTCTGCAAAGCTCTCGGCGCAATCGCCGCCCTGAAGCAGGAAGGCCTCACCCGCCGCGACCTTGCCCAGGGCGCGCTTGAGCTTGCGCGCCTCACCGGCAAACACCAGCGGCGGAAAGCTCTTCAGCTGCGCTTCGGTGGCTTCGAGAACGCCCTGATCCGGATAGTCCGGCACCTGCGAGATCGGAAACGACCGCCAGCTTGCCGGGTTCCAGGCTTGCTTCGAGGTGTTTTTGCCGGTCGTCGTCATGGTGCCGTTCCTTTGTTACCCATCGCGCGGCATGACCTTTACAAAAATGACTTTCGTCACGCCGGAGGACCGGGTTCATACACCGGGTTTAACGCCAAGGCGAGCCAAAATGGCTGCATGTCTGCCTTGAGATGGCCTCAACCTTCGGACTTACCTTCCAGACGGAAGCCCTTTCACGCCTGTCGACGGTGCGATAGGGGTAAGCAAAGAGAGAGAACCGATGTCACGAGCTGCCGCCTTCTGGGACCGCATGGCCGAGCGTTATGCCCGCTCACCCATCCCGGATATGCCTGCCTACCTCCATACCCTCGAGCGAACACGGAGCCTCCTGAAGCCGACAGATCGCGTGCTGGAACTCGGTTGCGGCACGGGTTCGACCGCGCTTGAACTCGCAAAAGACGTTCAGGAGATCGTCGCAAGTGACGTCTCCGCGAAGATGATCGCGATTGCCCGCCAGAAAGCGACGGATCAGAACATCACCAATGTGCGATTTGTTGTTGCCGATCTCGTAGGCCAACCGGAGTGCGCCGAAACCTATGACGCGGTGCTGGCCTTCAACCTGCTGCATCTTGTCGATGACATTCCCGCCGCGTTGGCCCGAATCCACGCCCGTGTGAAACCCGGCGGCCTTTTTATCTCGAAAACGGTCTGCCTTTCCGGTGAAGGCGTCCCGTTCAAGGTGAAGCTAATCAAGCTGGTGCTGCCAATCGTCCGCGCCGTGGGCTTTGCACCCGCGGTTCGCTTTTTTTCGGTCGATCAGATGGATGTCTGGGTCCGGGATGCCGGCTTTGAGATTCTCGAGGCCGGAAACTATCCGGCCTCCCCACCGCGGCGCTACCTCGTGGCACGAAAGCCTTAGTAGGCCGCTTCCAGAATAGCGTGATAATCCGCCGCCGTAGGCGTTTTCGCGTTGGTTTTGGTGCAATGATCTTCGAGCGAAAGCTCGGCGATGCGTGCGAACCATTCCCGTTTCACACCCATTTCTCCGAGCGATTTCGGCATGCCGATGCGGGCATTGAGTGCTTCAATGAACTGGTCCAGCGTCTGCCCCGAGGGGACGCCCATCTCATGCGCAAGGCGCGCATAAAGCTCGCCGCGAATATCGGCGTTGAAACGCAGCACCGCCGGTAGCAGCACGGCGTTGAGCGTGCCGTGATGGAGGTGAACCTCCTTCATACCGCCGAGGGTATGCGCCAGCGCGTGCACCGCGCCGAGCCCCTTCTGGAAAGCCATGGCCCCCATCATCGACGCCATCATCATGTCGTAGCGCGCTTTGCGATTGGTGCCGGTGTTATAGGCCGTCTCGATCGAACGGGCCGCGAGACGTGCGCATTCCAGCGCGATGGCGCCCGCTGGCGGGTTCTCGACGTTGGAAATGAAGCACTCGATGCCGTGGGTCAGCGCGTCCATGCCGGTCGCGGCGGTGAGGCCCGGCGGAAGCTGGATCGTCAATTCAGGATCGCAGATCGCCCGCTTGGGAATGAGGTGGGGCGAAATCACGGTGAGCTTGCGCCCGTCGCGGAAACTCATGACCGCACCACGCCCGACTTCCGAGCCGGTGCCGGCTGTCGTCGGAATAGCGATAACCGGCGCAACCTTCTCGGTGATTTTCGGCCCGCCACCAAGGATCAGCACATAATCCCGCAAGGTGCCGCCGTGCGTCACGAGGATCGCCACCGCCTTGGCGAGATCCATCGGAGAACCGCCGCCGAGCGCGACGATGCCGTCGCAACCAAATTTCTTATAAACCGCTGCGGCCTCTTCGGTAGCCTCCTCGGTCGGGTTGGAGGGTGTACCGTCATAGACGGGCGTTTTCGCCGCTTTCGGCATCAACGCAGCAATCCGTCCGGCAACCCCGAGCGCGACAAGGCCCTTATCGGTCACCAGCAGCGGGTTTTGAAGCCCCAGTGCTGCGATATCGTCTGGCAGAGCGCCAACAGCACCAAAATCGAAGCGAATGGTCGTGAGGTAATTGATCAGCGGCATGGCCAGCCCGGAACTCCGATCGTTGCGTCAGGAACGACTGTAACGCGCTGTGCGCGTCCGCATAGTTACCAATTCTTCCGATGCGGTGGGGTGAACCGCCATTGTGGCATCAAAATCCGCCTTGGTCGCGCCCATGCGCAGGGGAATGCCGAGAAGCTGGATCATCTCGCCGGCGCCTTCACCTAGGATATGCACGCCAAGCACGCGGTCGGTGGTGCCATCGACGACGATTTTCATCATCACCCGGTCTTCCGAGCCGGAGAGCGTCGCCTTGATGGCGCGAAAGCTCGTCTTGTAGATGTCGACGATCTCGAACTTCTCGCGCGCCTCGGCCTCGGTGAGACCGACAGTGCCGAGTTCCGGCGTCGTAAAAACCGCCGTCGGGATGTGAGCGTAATCGACAGACCAGGGCTTGCCGCCGAACAACGTATCGGCCAACGCATGCCCCTCGCGGATCGCGACCGGGGTCAGGTTGACGCGGTTCGTCACGTCCCCTACGGCAAAAATGCCGGAAATATTGGTTGCGGAGGCGGAGTCGACCGCAATGGCACCATCTTTCGCCAAGGCAACGCCTGCCTTCTCTAACCCCAGCCCTTCGATGTTGGGTGAACGACCGATGGCAAAGAGAATCTGGTCCGCGGCGAGTGAAAGCCCGGCCTTGGTCTTGCCGACCAGCCCCGCCTCGGTACGGTCGATCCGGGCAAAGGTATCGTTGAGAATGAAGCGCACCCCCGCCTTCTCGTAGGCCGAGATGAGCCCGTCACGCAGATCCTGATCGAAGCCGCGCAACACCTGCGCGCCGCGATAGAGCACCGTCACTTCCGCGCCTAGCAGTCGGAAAATGCCAGCAAATTCCAGCGCGATATAGCCGCCGCCGGCGATCACGATGCTTTTGGGAAACTCCTCGAGATCGAAAACCTCGTTGGAGGTGACAACATTCTCGATACCGGGAATGGATCGATCTAGGTTGGGCCGCCCGCCGGTTGCGATGAGGATATTCTTTGCACGGATCACGCGGCTGTCGGCGAGAAGGCGCACGGTATGCGGCCCTTCGATGACTGCTCGGGATTTGACCACCTCGACGCCTGCGCTCGCCTGCCCCTTGGCGTAGAGCCCTTCAAGGCGGGTAATCTCGGCCTCTTTGGCACCGACAAGCCGCTGCCAATCAAAGCTCGCGGATCCGGGCTTCCAACCGAAGCCGCGCGATTCTTCGAAGTCGCGGGCAAAGCGTGAGGCCAGAACATAAAGCTTTTTCGGCACACACCCTCGGATGACACAGGTGCCGCCCATGCGGAATTCCTCCGCCAGCAGCACCTTTGCACCATGCCCCGCAGCGATCCGCGCCGCGCGCACGCCGCCCGAACCGCCCCCGATCACAAAAAGATCGACATCATAGGTTTCGGCCATGCCGTGAAGCTCCACGTTGTTTCCTCAGGGCCCCGATATTCCCAAGACCCGAACCCGAGACAGAAAAAAGGCGGGCGCTCTTTCAAGGCCCGCCGATTGGAGTGATGCCCGAAGCTCTCAGAGCTTGTGGCCGCGCTTGGCCATCTCATCCTGGAATATCTTCGACAGACGCGCGCCCGATTCCTCGCTCCAGATTTCGATGAACGGCATCACCTGATCCATGAAAAGCGGCAAAATCTCGACGTATTTCTTGCCGCTCGGGGTATTGAGGAAGGTGTTGACGTCCTTCAGTTCCGCTTCGCTCATGCGGACCGCGAGGAAACGGGCGGCGCTGGTGACGCCCTCATTCATGACGTTGCCCGATTCCTTCTCGACGATCGCGAGGCATTCCTCGATCACCTTCGCGAGTTCCGGTCGCTGACGGGTCACATTGACGCGCAACGCGCCGACTACGTTCGGCATCGAATTCTCGAACATGGTGCGCATGCCGGACGCCTTGAGAACGTCATTCGCGACCGCGAGGTGCGAGGGCAGGAACGGCGTTTTCATAATCTCTTCGACCGAAGGGCCGGTGGGCGCTGTCGGGGCCGGCGCGGCAGGCTGCTGCGCGAAGGCCGAGCCAACACCCGCCATGAGCAGGGCGGCGAGCGCAGCGGAACGGAGAAAGGAAACGGGAATGGACATGGGCCTACCTCTGCTGGTGGTACTCCGGGGCCCCTCGTGGGGCACCGGAGCCTGTTAGCGCCTTCATGGAGCCTTTAAAGGCCGTATCGGACGCCTGTTAGGACGTCTTGCCGATCACGGCAACCCCATCCTCTGATCCAAGATAAACGGCAAAACAAAGGCCAATGAACAATCCGTGTTCCACAACGCCCGGAATGCTATCCAGGCGCGCGGCCAATGCTCCCGGATTGGCGATGCCAGAGTTGACACAGTCTAGCACGAAATTGCCATTGTCGGTCACCAGCGTCGAGCCATCTTTCGCCTTGCGGAGGCGCGTCTCGACCGTGATTCCTTCCGCCGCAAACGCGCGCGCGACGGCTCGCGCCGTCGTGTTATGGGCGAATTGCACCACCTCCACGGGAAGCGGAAACGCGCCAAGCACCGCGACCTTTTTCGAGGCATCGGCGATGACGATCATGCGTTTTGAATTCACAGCGACCATCTTCTCGCGCAAATGCGCCGCGCCACCGCCCTTGATCAGGTTGAGCGCGGGATCGAACTCATCCGCGCCATCGACGGTCAAATCAATCTCGCCGATTTCATCGAGCGTGGTGAGCGGAATGCCCAGGCTTTCGGCCTGAATACGGGTTGCTTCCGAGGTCGGCACGCAGAGATAGGTCTCGCCTGCGCGGATGCGTTCACCGACGATATCGACGAAATGCTTGGCGGTGGAGCCTGTGCCAAGACCGAGCTTCATGCCGGAGCGGAGCTCGGTTTTCGCCGCGACTTCCGCCGCACGACGCTTCAAATGATCGCTCATGATAAATCCACCGCCGACAGGTTGATGAAAGACTCTGCCCCGCTCCTACTTCGTCGGCGGCGTGCAGACAACCTCCTGATCCTCTCGTACATAGCAGACGCTAACCGCGCCATTGCGGCGGTTGATGCGGAAAATGCCCGCCTCCTGCTTATGGCTGGAGGGAATGAGGCCATAATCGCCCGCCTCGCCCGGCTTCGCGCCCTCCCCTGCCGGGTAGCAGAGCGTGAGGCCGATCGGGCTGTCGTCCTTCACCGCGAACTGGCAGGCGCTGACCTCGCCGGTCGCGGTGTCGATGCGGTAAATGCGGTTGAGATCCTGCTGCGGCGCCGGAGCAAAAGCGAAATTTTCGGCCCTCGCGCGGCCCGCCATCGCTAAAAGAAGGAGTGCCACGCTCCAAGAAGTGCTGCGTCCGAGCATGATCCTGCCTCCTGATTTGCCACTTTCGCGAATCGCTGCCGGCAGTGTACGCACTCCCATCCACTGACGAAAAGGGTCTCGACATGCGCGGCACGCTGGTTTTCGATCTCGATGGCACCCTGGCCGAGACCGCGCCCGACATCATGGCGTCGCTCAACCACTTCCTGATTCTCGAAGGGCTGGAGCCTCTGCCGCTCTCCGAAGCGCGCAATCTGGTTGGCGCCGGTGCCAAGGCCTTGATCGAGCGCGGGTTCCGTGCGGCCGGCCGCCCGCTCAGCCCCGAGAAGCTCGAGACAATCTTTCAGGCGCTGCTCGCGCATTACCTCGAGCATGTCGCCGAACTTTCGTTCCTCTATCCCAGCGTCGAGAGCGCTTTGAAGGCTCTGGAAGCGCGAGAATTCCGCCTCGCGATCTGCACCAACAAGCCCGAGCCGCACGCAAGGGCTCTGGTCGAGCAACTCGGCATCCTGCCGATGTTCGCCGCCGTTGCAGGTCGCGAGACCTATGCCTTCTGCAAGCCGGACCCGCGGCACCTGACGGAAACGATTCTGACAGCCGGCGGTGACGCTGGCCGCGCGATCATGATTGGCGATTCACGCACTGATGTGGATACCGCTCGGGCTGCGAACATCCCGGTGATCGGTGTCAGCTTTGGCTACACCGATACGCCGATGGCAGCGTTGAAGCCGGACCGGCTGATCCAACATTTTGATGAACTGGTAGACGCTGTTCTGGCGCTTTCGCGCTAGCTTATTTGTCCGACGCGCAAACCAGCGACAGCATGCTCGGGCGGGCCGCTTCCGCGATTTCCGCCGAGGATTTCGCCGCGCCATCGCCTTTGGCGCCAGCAGGAAGCCCTGCGGCTTTTAGCACATCCTCGGCTCCAAGGTAGGTGTAGCTCAGGGTCGGGACGATGCCCGCGACCTTGAACTTTGCCACCGGCATCGTGTTGATCACGCCGATCAGCGCGCCCGATTTATCGAATAGCGCGCCGCCTGCACCGCCCTCCTGAAGCGAGGTTGCGGCCTTGCCGCCGGTGATCGTTGCGGCGCTCGCCAGAAGATCACCCTCGGAATCGCGCTGGACGAGGAGGGCGTCCTTCGCCGCCACCGCGACGCGGATCGGCATAGCCTTGCCCGCGCGGGACGAAAGAACCGCGAGTCCAGTGCCTTCGAGCGTGCGAACGAGTTTTGCAGGAACGCGAGCGGCATTGCCTTCGGGCGCGACCATGATGTCGGTACACCCCTTGAGTGCGGCATCGGAGGTGATGATCGCATCCGGCGACAGCACCAGCCCCGAGGCCCGACGCTGCGTGGCTTTGGGTGGCAGCGTGGCGATGGGTGTGCCACCCGTTGTCACCGGTTTGGTGCCACCCGCTTTCGGGAAGGGCTCGAAACCGGCGGCAATCGCAATCACCATCTTGTCGACGACGGGAGCGACCGTCTTGTCATAACCGATCGAGAAGCCGCGCAACGGGCCGCTGCCCTCGCTCTGGACGCGGCGGTAGAACTTGCCCGAGGCGGTTTCGCCAGTAATGACGAAGAAATCCGGGCGGATCAGCTTGTAGGTGATCTTGCGTCCCGTGTTCTTGGGGTCGATGCCTTTTTCGAACAGGGTCGCTAATGAATCCTCTGGTTTAAATACCGTAAGATCAAGCGTGACCTTCTCGTCCTTGTCCTGCCAGCGCGTGCCGCCGGATATTGGGGCTGGATTTCGAAAAGATCACGCCGGGAATGCCGATCTTCATACCGGAAACCTTGTCAGTCTCGACGGTGAATTTCGCGGCAAGCCGCTGCGCCTCGGCCGCTTTAGCAAGGCGCTCGCGTTTGGCGGGATTGATAAGGCCATCCGCGGGCAATTTCGCTTCCGTTTCAAAGCGCTTGAGCGCGGCAAAGGTCAATGACCCGAAATCGCCTGAAGCCGTGCCTTCGAATTTTGCAGCCCAGATCAGATCCTTCTGGATGGCACGCCGCGCCTCGACATCGAGCGCCAGAAACGCCTTTTCGGCTGCCGCGAAGGCTGGATCGACAGGTTTGGCGGCAGGAGCCGCGCTATTTGCGGGTGTGGGTGCCGTCGGCGTGCCAAACTTGGGACCCGCCTGACTGGTAAGAGGAACACTTTGGACGCGGAGCCCTTGCGGATAAACAGCGCTGGGTGCCTGAGCCAGAACGGGTCCCTGGGCGCTTGATGCCAACAGGAACAGCAAGGCATTCGACGGGATTTTCTTCATGGCATCTTCTCCATCGGCAATCCGTCACATCGGCGTGGCAGAAAGCAGCGGTAACCCAAGCGTCGCATGCGTGAAGAGAGCATGACAACCGATGCAATTCAACGTTTCAGTGCGCTATCGCACATTGCAGGCGCGAGCAGGGGTGATAGGCTACCGCTTCGGGAACACGTCAAACGGAGATCACCCCATGAGCGCGCGCTTGAACCCCGGTTTTCCCCTGCCTGACACCGCCCGCACATCGCGCCCGAAGCGCATGGGATGGTTCTCGGTCGGGCTGCTCGGCCTCGCGTTGATGGCTGGCACGGCGCTGGCGCAAACGGTGCAGAAGCCCTTCGTCCGGGATGATCTTGCCCAATCCGGCGCGGCCATCGAGGAAAAGCTCAAACGCGATGTTTCCGTCCCGCCGGGCGCTGATATTGCCCGCCTCATTTCCGCCGGTGAAGCGGCGCTGGCGAAAGACCCGCGTGCTGCGCTCCCCATCGCCAATCAGGCGGTGGTCGCAGCTCCTTCCAATCCCGCCGCGTGGCGTCTCATGGCGAAAGCCGCGAAGGGCATCACCCCGCGCGACTGGCGCGAACGGTACGACATGCAGGAACGCGCGGTTGCTGCGGGGTATCTCGCCTACCAACGCTCGAAATCAAAGGATGACGAGGGCAATTCGCTTGGCCTTCTCGGCCAGATCTTTGAATGGCGCGAGATGTGGCGCCCGGCGCTGACGGCCTATCGCATCGGCCTTGAGGCGCAGGAGCAACCGGCGATCCGTACGGCATACGAAAAGCTGCGCGAAACGCGCGGTTTTCGCCTAACCGGCAATGAAACCGATGCAGATTCGGCTTCGCCACGCGCCTGCTTCACCTTCTCCGAACCGCTGGCACGCGGCCGCGTCGATTTCGCGCCTTATGTCGCCGTCTCGGGCAAGGGCGATTTCGCGGTGACCGCTGAGGAGAGCCAGATCTGCGTCGACGGGCTTCGCCATGGCGAGCGTTACGGCATTGTGCTCCGGCAGGGCATTCCCTCCGGCATTCCCGGCGAGAGCCTGCTGAAAAACGCGGATTACGAGATTTACGTCCGGGATCGTACGCCTTCAGTGCGCGCCAGCGGGAAAACCTATGTGTTGCCGCGTTCGGGCCAGCAGGGCGTGCCGCTCACCTCGGTCAACACCAACAAGCTCGGCATCCGCGTGCTCCGCATCGGCGATCGCAACCTGATCAACACGGTGCGGAACGAGGATTTCCTCGGGCAGATGGAGCCGTATCAGGTCGAGAAGATCATCAGGGAATCTGGCAGCCAAGTCTGGCGCGGCACGATGGATGTCAAATCCGAGCTGAACAAGGATGTCGTCACCGCCTTCCCGGTGACAGAGGCGACCGGCAAGCTCGAGCCCGGAATCTACCTGATCGCGGCGCAGGCTGGCGAATTCAAGACCGAGAGCGGCGCAACCGCACCTGCCAGTGGTGAAAACGATGGCGATACCGTTGTCGAGAACATTGCGACGCAGTGGTTTGTGGTCTCCGATCTCGGCCTTACCGCCTTTTCGGGGCAGGACGGCGTGCATGTCTTCGTGCGCTCGCTCGCCAGCGCCGCGCCGGTAGCGGAAACCGAAGTGCGCCTGATCGCCCGCAACAACGAGGTGATGGCGACGCTCAAAACTGATGCGATGGGCCATGCAAAATTCGACGCCGGCCTCTCCCGCGGCGAAGGCGGGCTCGCGCCGGGCATCGTGACTGCCCAACTCAAGGACGATTACGGGTTTCTCGACCTCCAGCAGACCGCGTTCGACCTTTCGGATCGCGGCGTTTCGGGCCGCATCGCGCCGAAGGGCCTCGACGCGTATCTCTATGCCGAACGCGGCGTCTATCGCCCCGGTGAGACGGTATATGTCACGGCGCTTCTGCGGGATGGCCGCTCGAATGTCGTTGCGGGTCTGCCGCTGACTGTGATTGTCCGTCGTCCCGATGGCATGGAATACCGCCGTCAGGTGGTGCAGGATCAGGGCGGCGGCGGCCGCGCGATTTCCGTGCCGCTCCTCTCCGGCGCGCCGGTCGGCACATGGCGGATTGCCGCCTATACTGATCCCAAGCGTCCCGCGATTGGCGAGACCACGGTTCTCGTCGAGGATTATGTGCCCGAGCGGCTCGAAATCGCGCTCGAACCGAAAACCAAGCCGATCCAGTCGGGGCAAGATGCCGAGATCGACGTCAACGTGCGCTACCTCTACGGCGCGCCGGGCGCGGATCTCTCGGTTTCGGGCGATGTCACCATCCGCCGCGCCAAGGAGAGCGCGATTCCCGGTTTTGCGGGCTATACGGTCGGCTTGTCGGATGAGCCGGTCGAGGCGGTGAAAAGCGAGATCGAGGCCACCTCGACGGATGACGATGGCAAGGCGAGCCTTTCGATTTCCCTGAAAGAACCGGAAACCAATCTGCCGCTCGAAGCCGAGTTCATCATCTCCGCCTCGGAGACGGGCGGGCGCGCGGTGACGCGCTCTGTCGTACTGCCGATTGTGCCAAAGGGCGTGGCGATTGGCGTCAAGCCGCTCTTCAACGAAGGCGAAATCGGCGATGGTGATACCGCAAAGTTCGGGGTCATTCTCGCCACCGGGCAAGGCAAGCGCATCGCGCGCGCTGGGTTGAAATGGCAACTCTCGAAGATCACCCGGAATTACCAGTGGTTCTTCAAGGACGGCAAATGGGCCTACGAGGGCATCAAGACCTCGCGTCGCGTCGCCGATGGCGATGTTTCGACCTCGGAAACCGCCGTCGCGGAACTCTCGGCCAAGGTCCAGTGGGGCACCTACCGACTGGAAGTGCGCTCCACCGGTTCGGATGGCGCAGAAACGGCGCATGATTTCACGGTGGGTTATGTCGCGGATGCCAAGGCGGATACGCCTGACGTGCTCGACGTTGCGCTCGACAAGAAATCCTACGCCGATGGCGAAACCATGCAGGTGCGCCTCGCCTCGCGCTTCAGCGGCAAGGCAACGCTCGCGGTGGTCTCCGACCGTGTCGCACATATCGAGGTCGTCGATGTGCCGGAAGGGGGCAAGACCTTCCCGGTGAAGGTCTCGGGCGACTGGGGCGCGGGCGCTTACCTCGTGGCACTGGCGCATCGCCCGCTGGATGAGGCAGCCAAACGCATGCCGGGGCGCGCGCTCGGGCTCTCGTGGCTCACGATCGGTAAGGATGCCCGCAAGATTGAGGTCACGCTCGGTGCTCCGGCGCAGATGCGTCCGCGCCAGATGATGAACCTGCCCGTCAAGCTCGCAAACCTCAAGGCGGGCGAGGAAGCCTTCATCACCGTTGCGGCGGTGGATGTCGGCATTCTGAACCTCACCCGCTATCAGGCGCCGAATGCGACTGAATATTTCTACGGCCAGCGCCAACTCTCGGGCGAGATGCGCGATCTCTACGGCTATCTGATCGATGGGATGCAGGGCGTGCGCGGCGCAATCCGCTCGGGCGGCGACTCGACGCCGGAATCCAAGGGCGAACGCCCGACGCAGGAGCCACTCGCGCGCTTCTCTGGTGTGGTGAAAGCCAATGCCGATGGCACGGTGCCAGTGAGCTTCGACATTCCGGCCTTCAACGGTACCGTCCGCGTGATGGCGGTGGCGTGGAGCGCGGGCAAGACGGGTGAAGCGCAGGCCGATGTGATCGTCCGTGATCCCATCGTCGTGCAGCCGACCGTGCCGCGCTTCCTCGCGCTGGGGGACCGCTCGCAGTTCCATATCGACATCAATAATGTCGAGGGCGCCACCGGCGACTATATCCTCGATGTCGAGATGCGCGGGCCGATCAGCGTTCAGCTTGATCCGGCGTTCCGCAAGCTGCGGCTCGAGAAGGGCAAGAAGATCTCCTTCGCGCTGCCGGTCATCGCGGCGGGCCTCGGCCAAGCCGAGGTGGACCTCACGCTCAAAGGGGGGGGCGAAACCCTGCCGCAGACCGTCCGCGTCAACGTGAAGCCTTCCGCGCCGAGCATCGTCAACCGCATCGCCCGGGCGCTCCCCGGCGGGCAGACCTTGCAGGTCTCGAACGATCTCCTCGCGGATTTCGTGCCCAATTCCGGTTCAGTGTCGGTCTCGGTATCGCCCTTTGCGGCGCTCGATGTCCCGGCCCTGCTCACCGCACTTGACCGTTACCCCTATGGCTGCACCGAGCAGACCGTGAGCCGCGCGATGCCGCTGCTCTACGTCAACAAGCTCGCCTCGATGGAGCATCTCTCGCTCGATGAGGCCGCCGAAAAGCGCATCGAAGCGGCCATCGAACGCGTGCTTTCGCGCCAAGGTGCGAACGGCGGCTTTGGCCTCTGGAGCGTCGGCTATTCCTCCGATCTCTGGCTCGATGCCTTCGTGACCGACTTCCTGACCCGCGCCCGCGAACGCAACATCGCGGTGCCGCAGACGGCTTTCGGGCTGGCGCTCGATCGCTTGCGCAATCAGGTCGTCAACACCTCGGAAGTCCGCAAGGAAGAAGCGGCGGGCCTCGCCTATGCGATCTATGTGCTGGCGCGGAACGGTCGCCCGGTCATGGGCGATCTTCGCTACCTAGCCGACAACAAGCTCAGCGATTTCGCCTCCCCGCTCGCCAAGGGGCAGATCGGCGCGGCGCTCGCACTGCTTGGCGATCGCGGACGTTCGGAGACCGTGATGAACGCGGCGATCACCGCGCTCGGCACTGCGAAAGAAGACCTCGTCTACCGCTCGGATTACGGCTCCAAGCTGCGTGACAGCGCCGGCCTGCTGGCGCTTCTCGCGGAAGCCAACGCCGACCGCACCCGGATCACCCGCGTCGCCACCGAGCTTGATACCGCGCGCAACCGCTCGCGGTATACCTCGACGCAGGAGCAGAACTGGATGGTTCTGGCGGCGCAGGCGCTCGCCAAGGAGGCCGAGAACTTCTCGCTGACCGTGGACGGCACCACGCAGCGCGGCGCACTCTATCGCACCTTGTCGCAGGCCGCGCTCGACAACAAAGCGCTGTCGATCCGCAACGACGGGCAGGCCGAAAGCCGCGTCATCCTCTCGGTTTCCGGCATTCCGACCACACCAACGCCGGAGCTCAACGAGGGCTATTCGGTCAAGCGGACGATCTACACGCTCTCGGGCGATGTCGTTAATCCGGCTGAAATCCAACAAAACGAGCGCTATTTCGTCGGCCTCGAGATCGAGGATAAGCCGGCGCGCGGTGCACGGTTGCTGGTTGTTGATCCGCTGCCGGCGGGGCTTGAAATCGAGAACCCGAAGCTCACGGATTCCAATTCGGAAGGCTTCAGTTTCTTCACCGATCGCACTGAGCCAGACCATGCCGAAGCACGGGATGATCGCTTCGTCGCGGCCTTCAACCGCTCGGGTGTGGAAAAGAAGCCGGTGAAGATCGGCTATCTTGTCCGTGCCGTGACGCCCGGCACCTACGTACATCCCGCCGCGATTGCCGAGGATATGTATCGCCCCGAGCGTTTCGGGCGGACGGCCTTCGGTACCGCGACCGTACTGCCGGCCGGCAAGAAGCCGTAAGGCGGGCGTGAACCGATGAGGCTGGGGCGCAAGACACTCTGGGCAGGCGTTGTGGCGGCGGGTCTCGCCGCCGCGCCGATCGGATTTGCGCTTTATGCCTCCTCGTTACCCCCGCTCGACCTTGAGGCGCTGAAGGAACGTTCGACCATTGTGGTGGACCGCGAAGGCAAACTCCTCCGGCCCTTCGTGATGGCGGATGGGCGCTGGCGGATGCCTGTGACTGCGAAGGATGTCGATCCGCGCTATCTCTCCATGCTGATCGACTACGAGGACCGGCGGTTCTGGAAGCATGCGGGCATCGACCCGATGGCATTGGTGCGCGCCGGGTTTCAGCTGATCCGGCACGGGCGCGTGGTCTCCGGCGGCTCGACGCTGTCGATGCAGGTCGCACGTCTGGCCGAGCCGCGCGAAAACCGCAGCCTTGGTGCCAAGCTCCGGCAGATGGCGCGGGCGCTCGAGCTTGAACGCCGCGTCGGCAAAGCCGGCATTCTCGACCTTTATCTCAGCCTCGCGCCCTTCGGTGGTAATCTCGAGGGCGTACGCGCGGCGAGTCTGGCGTATTTCGGCAAGGAGCCGGCGCGTCTTTCGACTTCGGAAGCCGCTTTGCTGGTCGCGATCCCGCAATCGCCGGAAGTGCGGCGACCCGACCGCTTCCTGCCTCGCGCTCTTGCGGCGCGGAACCGCGTTCTGGAGCGGATCCGGCTCGGTGGGCTGTTGCCGGAGGCGGAAATCGCACGCGGCGAAGCCGAGAGCATCCCCGAGGCGCGCCGCCCCTTTCCCAATCACGCCGCACATCGCGCTGAAGCGCTGGTGGCGGCGGACACCAAGGCCCGGCGCATTGAAACCAGCCTCGATTATGGCTGGCAGGTGGTGCTGGAGCGGCTTGCGTTGGATCGCGCGGAGGCTCTGGGACCCAAGCTCTCGGTCGCAATGGTTGTTGTCGAGAATGAAACCGGGCTTGTTCGCGCCTCGGTGGGCGGCGCGGATTATTTCAACGCGACGCGCAAAGGCGGCATCGACCTTTCGCGCGCGATCCGCTCGCCGGGTTCCGCGCTGAAACCCTTCATCTACGCGCTCGCCTTCGAGAATGGTATCGCGCATCCCGAAACGATGCTGGAGGATCGCCCACATCGCTTCGGTACTTACGCGCCGGATAATTTCGATTTCACCTTTCAGGGCATGGTGAGCGCGCGGCAAGCGCTACAGATGTCGCTAAACCTGCCGGCGGTGGACCTTCTCCAGCTTGTTGGCGCGCAGCGCTTCCTCTCGCGCCTGCGTGAAGCCGGCGCCAATATCGAGACGCCGGATGAGAGCGCGCCGGGCCTTGCCATTGGCCTCGGCGGGCTCGGGATTTCACTGCAAGACCTTACAATGCTCTATTCCGGCCTTGCGCGTGGCGGCGCGATGCTGCCGCTCGCCGAGACCGCCCCGGGCGCAAGGCCACTCACCGCGCCGCGCTTTGTCGGGCATGTGCCGGCCTGGTATATCGCGGACATCCTGATCGGCGCGCCGCCACCGGAGAATGCCCCACCACTGAAGATCGCCTACAAAACAGGGACATCCTTCGGCTATCGCGATGCCTGGGCGGTGGGGTTTGATCGCAAGCACACCATCGGCGTCTGGGTTGGGCAAGCGGATAATGGCGCGGTGCCGGGGCTGGTCGGCCGCAAGGTTGCCGCGCCGATCCTCTTCGATGCCTTCTCGCGCATTGGGCTGGAGTCGGGCCTGCCGCCCCGACCGCGCGAGGCGCTGGTCGCCACCAATGCAACCCTGCCGCCGCCGCTTCGGCACGTGCGTCAGGATATCCCGAAATCCATGGCCGCGATGGGCAGGCAGAACCTCGCCATTGCCTTCCCGCCGGATGGGGCGGCGATCGATGCTGGCGCGACGCAGCAGGATGGCAAGCCTTGGGTGGTGGTGAAGATCACCGGCGGTTCGCCACCCTTCACCTATATGCTCAACGGCCTTCCGGTGCATGGGCGCATCGCTCGGCGGGAAGCAGGCCTAGGGCCAGAGGGCCTCGGCTTTACACAGATATCGGTGATGGATTCGACCGGTGCGACCGATCAGGTCACCGTGCGTCTGCAATAAGAAACAATCGACCCGACTTTCCGGAGGCCCTGCGGCATGAGCAACGACGACTTCTTCAACCCGACGCCGGACAGCGTGCCCGCGCCGGATCTTTCCGGTGCTGGCGGCAGCGATGTCGTTGCGGCGCCTCAAGGGTTCTTCGAGCGTCTCTCGAACAGCTTCGGCGCGATTCTCTTCGGGCTGGTGCTCATCCCCCTCTCCTGCTGGGGTCTGTTCTGGAACGAGGGCCGGGCAATCAAGACAGCGCGGGCGCTCGATGAGGGCAAGGGCATCGTCCAGACGGTTTCGCCGCAAAAATTCGACGCTACCTTCAACGGCAAGCTCGTCCATGTCGTTGGCGATGCCCGCAGCGCGAATGGCGTCACCGACCCCGACCTCGGCGTGAAAGCGCCGGGTCTCAAGCTCTCGCGCCATGTCGAGATGTATCAATGGACCGAGCGCGAGGAAGGCTCGGGACAGGACCGCAAATTCGTCTACAGCCGCGAATGGCGCGGCAGCGCGGTTGAATCAAACCGCTTCAAGGCGCCTGGCGGCCATGAAAACCCGGCGTTCCCGACGTTCCGCTCACGGAGTTTTGGCGCGGCGGACACCAAAATCGGCGCGATTCCGATTGGTGCAGCAGCGGTTGCCGAACTTGGCCCGATGCAGGATTTCACGATCACCAATGCCGGCATCGCACAGGCGCAGCGCGCGGCGGGCAAGCCGGTGCAGATTTCCGGCGGTGGCTATTACATGGGCCAGAGCCCCGGCTCGCCGCGGATCGGTGATATCCGAGTGACCTACCAGATCGTCAACGAAGGCCCGGCGGCCTTCGTCGGGCGACAGGAGGCCGATGGGCTGCATGTCTACCGCGCGAAAAACGGGCAAGAATTCCTGCTCGCAGGGCTCGGCGCGCAAACCAGCGATGAGTTGTTCCAGAAGGCGCAGGACGATAATGCCACGCTGACGTGGATCCTGCGTGCGGTCGGCCTGCTGTTCCTGTTTATCGGGTTTTCGGCGCTGTTCTCACCGGTCACGCTGCTTGCGAGCTACATTCCGATTCTCGGCAGCCTTGTTTCAGGAGCGGTCGGCCTGGTTGCCGCCGCAGCGACGGCGGTTGTCGGCCCGAGCGTCATCGCGATCGCGTGGTTCGCCTATCGCCCGGTGCTCTCGATCATCGTGCTCGCGGTGGGATTCGGGCTCGCTTACCTCTTCCGGCAATGGCGGATCAAGCGTCAGCAGGCGCGCGGCGGGTTGTTCATTCCGGCGACACGGTAAGGCCGAGGCCAGCAAAATCCCGAATCAGACAATGCCCTCAAAGCGTTGTCTGGTTAACGGTTTTGCAGGAGGTCGCTGGCAAGATGATGTCAACGCCCTGTTGGGCCCGAATGGACCCGGCGTCAGAACCCGGAATATGAGGGAATGGTGGGCGGTACAGGGATTGAACCTGTGACCCTTCGCGTGTGAAGCGAATGCTCTCCCGCTGAGCTAACCGCCCGGTGGGACACCCGATAGGCCAACCCGACCTTGTTCGTCAAGGACGGATCGACATTCGGAGTGGCATCATTTGATGTTTGCCGCACCAGAAGTAACGCGAGACATGTCGCGCTGTTGCGATCAAGCAACATCGCGGCAAAGAGACAAACCGGGCTGGGAGCGATCACGCAGATGTGTGCAGGCGCACTTGTCAAGCATCGCTCACTGCGCGCATAAGGGGCTGAATTCGCGCTGAGTTGCGGCTTTCTTGTTCACTTGAAATCATGGGGATTTTCGATGCGTCTTCTGAAGACGATCTCGATGGCGGCCTTGGCTGGGCTTGCCGTCATTTCGACCGCCTCGGCCTACACGGTCGATCCGATCACACGGCAGCCGCTCGAGATGACGGAAGATGGTCGCATCATGGCGACCCCGATTCCGCGCGAGGAAGTCGCTTACACCGGCAAATACGCGCCCGGCACCATTGTCGTCGACACCAACGAAAAGCGTCTCTACTTCGTGCTGCCGAATGGTCGCGCGATGAAGTATGGCGTGGGCGTGGGCCGTCCGGGCTTCTCTTGGGCTGGCCAGAAGAACATCACCCGCAAGGCTGAATGGCCGGGCTGGACCCCGCCGCCGCAGATGCTGAAGCGTCGCCCGGATCTGCCGCGCCACATGCCCGGCGGTGAAGGCAATCCGCTCGGTGCACGTGCCATGTATCTCGGCTCGTCGCTCTATCGCATCCATGGCTCGAACGAGCCGGAGACGATTGGACAGGCAGTTTCTTCGGGTTGCATCCGTATGCTCAACGAAGACGTCATGGACCTCTACGAGCGTGTCAAGATCGGCACCCGCGTGGTTGTGACGCGCTAAGCACACCACATCTTTCGGATCGCAAAAGCCGGCAGCAATGCCGGCTTTTTTGTTGCTGTATCGGCTGCGGGGTTACGTGCGGCGGGCCCGCTCGCGGCTCATGCCTTTTTCCACCAGTTCGGTCTCATAGGCGGCGAACAGCGCCTCGCGCTCCTTGCCGAACTTGTAGAGCAGCGGCCAGCCATAAATCCCGCTGTCGTGCATGTCGTCGAAACGGATGCGGATGGCATAATTCCCGACCGGCTCGACCCCGATGATCATCACCTCACGCTTGCCGGGAATAGTCTTGCGCTGATCGGGCGAATGACCCTGTACTTCCGCACTCGGACTCATCACGCGCAGCATCTCGGCACTGATCTCGGCGGAGAAGCCATCATCAAAGGTGAGGTGCAGGGCGCGCTTGTCCGCACTCAGGCGCAGTTCGGTCGGCCAGGGGGCGTTGGACATCGTGGTTTCCTTCTCTTGGCGCCGTGATCGGGCTATTTTCGCACAACATCAAGCCTCAACCGCGAATTTCTGATCTCAGTTTGATCAAGCCCCTTGTCACAGCCGAAATAGGGGGCAGATTGCACAGGACAAGGCAGAACCGCGCGGGCAGCGCGCCGGAAACAGGAAACGGTCCAAGCGTATGAACCTCCCCCGCCCCGAACCGATGATCGACCCCTTTGGTCGTGCGGTGTCCTATTTGCGTGTTTCGGTGACGGATCGGTGCGATTTCCGCTGCGCCTATTGCATGAGCGAGAATATGACCTTCCTGCCCAAGGCGGATCTGCTCACGCTCGAAGAACTGGACCGGCTGTGCTCGGCCTTCGTGCGGCGCGGCGTGCGCAAGCTGCGCATTACGGGCGGCGAACCGCTTGTCCGACGTGATATCATGACGCTGTTCCGCGGCCTCTCGCGACATCTTGAGGCGGGTACGCTCGATGAGCTGACCGTGACGACGAATGGCTCGCAACTCGCGAAGTATGCGACGGAACTCGCGGCTTGCGGCGTTAAGCGCATCAATGTCTCGCTCGATACGCTTGATGCCGAGAAGTTCCGCACCATTACGCGCTGGGGGGCGCTCGACAAGGTGCTCGCCGGGATTGATGCCGCGCAGGCCGCTGGTCTCAAGGTGAAGCTCAACATCGTCGCACTGAAGGATTTCAACGAGGACGAATTCATCCCGATGATCCACTGGGCGCATGGCCGGGGCATGGATGTTACCTTCATCGAGGTGATGCCGCTCGGCGAGGTGGAGGGACAGCGGGTCGATCAATATTTGCCGCTGACCCGCGTTCGCGCCAGTCTGATGGACACCTTCACGCTTGATGAGAGCACTTACCAGACCGGTGGGCCGGCACGCTATGTCACCGCGCGCGAAACCGGCGGCAAGATCGGGTTTATCACCCCGCTGACGCATAATTTCTGCGAAAGTTGCAACCGCGTTCGCCTCACCTGCACAGGCACACTCTTCATGTGCCTCGGTCAGGAAGATGCGGTGGATCTTCGCAAGCCGCTCCGTTCCAGCGAGAGCGACGAAGCGCTGATGGCGGCAATCGACCGCGCCATCGCCAAAAAGCCGAAGGGGCATGATTTCGTCATCGACCGCACAACGCGCCAGCCGGCGGTTTCGCGGCATATGAGCATGACCGGCGGCTGATCGCGTTAAATGGTATAGGCCATCCGTACACCGCCCCAATGGCGGCCGGAAATGTTCAGCGGTACGTCGATTTCCTTCATCGGAATGCGCACACCATTGCCCATATCGCGATGATAGGACTGCACGAGATAGGGGCGCATCAGGCGGCCTGCCAGCAGGCCGGCGCGATCATCGAAGATGCGACGGTTGCGGCTGTTGGCGTGGTTCCACGCGCGATCTCCGGGCCGCTGCGGCTGGCTGACCTTCTTCATATGCACCGGGATATAACCGTTGCGATCCGTCGCGATGCAAAAGGTCATGGTCGGATCCAGCGCGAGTGTCCGCTCGATGATCTGCGGCATGAAGGTCTCGAAGCGCTCGAGATAGAGCGTGCGGACCTGCACCGGATCGGTATTCGGAATCGGCTCATAGTTGGTATCAAACAGCGCCGATAGGCCGAGGCGCCGGCTCGCCAGCTCGTTCTCGATGGCTTCGGTGACGTCCGAGGCGAATTTCTGCGCGCGTTCGATCAACGGGCGGTTCTCAGTGCGGAAAGTTTCGAGCGTGCGGGCAAGCCCCTGCCGTGCATCGTCGGAGAGCCAGTCGAAGCAGCAATGCGTGCCGAGCTGAGTCACGTTGACGACGCGCAGCTTTACATTGCCGATACGCGAGATTTCCGCGTCATAGGTCGTGCCGGCCGCCAGATTGACCTTGTCCTGCGGCTTGATGAGAACGCCGCCTTCGCTGACATCGAAAGAACGGCACGAGACCATCTCGCCGCCGGTCTTGACGCGCATGGCGAGATCAATCGGGAAGCGCTCGTGCTGGCGGCGATCCGCTGCCGGCATCGTGCGCAAAATGGTCACAACGCGTCGCCCCAGATCATCGGCTTCATTGGAGGCGGCGTTGCTGAGTTCCCCTGCCTCAAGACTGACAGCGACGGCCTCCTCGGTCATCGTATCGACCGTCCGGACGGCAGAAGTCACCTGCGAGACCGCCCCCTGCGCCACCTGCATACGCGCGGCCAGATCGGCAATCGTTTCGCGCTGCTCCTGCGCGGCATCGGCAATTGTGCCGCAAATCGGGGTCAGCCCGCCGATCTCATGGCGAATGCGATGCATGTTCTCGATTGAGACAACGCTCGCGCGCTGAAGCGCTTCCATGCGGGTGCGGATGGCACCCACCGACTGTGCGGCTGCGACGGAAAGCGCCTTCACTTCTCCAGCAACCACGGCGAACCCGCGTCCAGCCTCGCCCGCGCGCGCGGCCTCGATGGTCGCATTGAGGGCCAGCAGATTGGTGCGCGTCGCGATCTCGGCGATGGAATTGAGGAGCGCGCCGATCTCGTTGACCGCCGCGCCAAGGCTCTCGATCTCCGAGGCTGAGGCATCCGCCGAATGCAGCGTCGCGGCGGCACGTTCCTGCACGGTGGACACTGTCGCGGAAATCTCGTTGGCGGCGGCGCTCAGCTCATCGGTGGAATGGGCAATGCCGGCGATTTCGGCATTGATCTGCTCGCTGGAGGCAACGAGCGTCTGCATTGCGCCTTTAACATTTGAGAGGCGATCGCAGGCCGAGTTCGAACGATCCCGAGCCTCCAGGATATCCAAGCTTAGGCCTTTGACGATCCGGGTGACATCCTGCTCGAAAAGATCGAGCGCGGCGCCGACTGCCGAATTGTCCGATTCGGGAGAATGGGCCGAATTTGATGCGCTCTCAGCCGAGACTGCCAATTTTTCAGACTCCTCGGGTGCGCTTTTTGTAGCGCTTGAAAACAATTTCAATTTCAAGTTGCGCATCATGTTGATTTTGAGTCCGTTGGCTTTGTCCTATAAATTAGATCAAATTGCCCTTAAGCAACTATTAAGCCTGATGATTTTCTTTCAAAGTCTACTTTGCAGTTTTGCAACTTATTGGGGTGGGGACAGAAAGAAGAGATTTCTGGCCATGCCTTCATCCAATCGTCTAAGATAAATCGTTGCCGGCGCCCCG
Source organism: Rhizobiales bacterium PAR1 (assembly GCA_002256205.1). Classification (GTDB taxonomy): domain Bacteria; phylum Pseudomonadota; class Alphaproteobacteria; order Rhizobiales; family Beijerinckiaceae; genus Rhabdaerophilum. The sequence continues at coordinate 124,917 of NKIW01000003.1, read as the reverse complement.
CCGGATTTGCCGAGCGCGCATCGTGTCCCAAGCCCAAAAGAACCTTCGCGGCATTGTCGCGATGACGCTGGCCATGGCGCTGTTTGTGCTGAACGACACCTGCGTCAAACTGGCACGCGAGCATTTCGAGACCGGCCAGGTCCTCGTGATCCGGGGCGTGTTTTCGCTGGGTCTCCTCACGTTATGGCTTTTTCTCGCCGGCCTGAGAGACAAAGCGCGGATGTTGTTTCACCCTAAGCTTGTGCTGCGCGGCGTGATCGAAGGCTGCATTGCCGGCTGCTTCATTTCCGCAATCAGCGACATTCCTCTCGCCGACATTACCGCTATCCTGATGCTGGCGCCGCTGATCATCACGGCGCTGTCGACGGTCATCTTCGGTGAAAAGGTGGGCTGGCGCCGCTGGAGCGCTGTTGTCGTCGGCTTCTGCGGCATGCTGCTCGTAGTCCGCCCCGGTGGTTCGGTGCCGTTATTTGCCGTGATGCTGGCGGTGATTTCGGTGATCGGCGTCGGTTTTCGCGACATTCTGACCCGACAAATCCCGGCAGGCATTCCCAGCGTCATCGTCGCGATCACGAGTTCAACCGGTACCTTGCTTGCGGGAACCGCGCTTTCCGCGACAGGACCAGCCTGGCACACCATGACCAGCGATTTCCTCTGGTTGACCGGCGGTGCGGCGGCTTTTGTGGTTCTCGGGAATTACGCCATGATTGAAGCATGCCGCGACACCGAACTCTCGGTGATCTCGCCGTTCCGCTATATCGTGCTGGTCTGGGCCGTGGCGCTCGGGATCTTCGTTTTCGGCGAATGGCCGACGTCGCTGGCGATTCTCGGCATTGCCTTAATTGGCGCGAGCGGCCTTTACACCCTGCACCGAGAGCGCGTCAGGCGAAAGTCTGAATAAAGGGTTGCTTTTCGCTCAAATCCCGCCAATTTGCGTGCAGCACCATCAGAGTGCATCACAATTTCGCATGGCATCCATGCGGGTTGGTGATGGGTGATCGCGTTGTTCGGGATCAACCCTTGTGTCAAAGCGGTGGCGGAATTCGGGCAGGCGTCAATTATAAGACGTACGAAACCGGGTTCGTAACGAAAAGTAGTCTTGTCGAAGCGACTCTGGCTCTCGCCAGTCTCGCAATGCCCACAGGGAGGGCGGCGTGCAGAATTTACTCAAAATCAGTGCCGTGATCGATGCGATCAACGAGCGCGTTGGCCAGGTCGTCAAATGGTTCATTCTGGCAGCGGTGCTCGTGTCGACCGTCAACGCCATTATCCGCAAACTCTTCAACGTCAGCTCGAATTCGTGGCTTGAGTTGCAGTGGTATCTTTTCGGCGCCGTATTCATGCTCGGAGCCGCCTATACCTTCCTCAAGAACGAGCATATCCGCATTGACATCGTGACCTCGAACTTCACGAAGCGCACCCGCGACCGGATTGACGTGTTCGGCCATATTTTCTTCCTGGTCCCCTTCACGTGGATCATGATCTATCATGGCCTTCCGTTCTTCTACCGCTCGTTCGCCATTGGCGAATCCTCGATGAATGCAGGCGGCCTTACGGTCTGGCCGGCGAAGGCACTGCTCCCGCTGGGCTTCATCCTGCTGCTCATTCAGGGCATTTCCGAACTCATCAAGCGTATCGCGATCATGCGCGGCGACATGGAAGATCCTCATGTCTTCGTTGGCCATCACGGTGCAGCCGAAGCCGAAGCCGAGCGCCTGCTTCAGGCCGCGCAGGCTGACATTCCCGGCCGCAACTGATCCCCCCACGCTTTTTTTCCAAGGTCAAACCGATGCAATCGCGTCTTTTCCAATTGCTGGGTGGCAAATCGCTGGGCGGTTCCCTCTTCAGCGCATTTCTTGCCCTTGCCGTGCTGGTGCTCTTCAGCGCTGACCCGGCCCTCGCCGCTGATGCGAAACCGGGCCTCGCCGGGTTCCTGACGCATTACATGGCACCGATCATGTTCGCATCGCTCGTGCTGATGCTGCTGCTCGGCTACCCTGTCGCCTTCGCGCTTGCGGCCTGCGGCCTGCTCTATGCCTTGCTTGGCATCGAGCTTGGCCTCTTCGTGCCGAACTTCCTGCAGGCGCTGCCGGAACGCATCTACGGCATCATGAACAACGACGTGTTGCTCGCGATCCCGTTCTTTACTTTCATGGGCCTTATTCTCGAACGTTCGGGCATGGCGGAAGATCTGCTCGACACCATTGGCCAGCTCTTCGGGCCAATCCGGGGCGGTCTTGCCTACGCGGTGATTTTCGTCGGTGCGCTGCTTGCGGCAACCACCGGCGTTGTCGCCGCCTCGGTAATCTCGATGGGCCTGATCTCGCTGCCGATCATGCTGCGCTACGGCTATGATCGTCGCGTGGCCTCCGGCGTCATCGCCGCTTCGGGCACGCTGGCGCAGATCATCCCGCCCTCGCTCGTGCTGATCGTGATGGCTGACCAGCTCGGCAAGTCAGTCGGCGATATGTACGAGGGCGCCTTCATCCCCGGCATCGTGCTGTCGATCCTCTACGCCGGCTACATCTTCCTCGTGTCGATCATTCGACCGAAGTGGGTTCCGGCTCTGCCGATCGAAGCGCGCACCCTCGGTGGCGGTATCACGTCGCTGATCGTCATGCTCGCGCTGGCCGGCGGCCTGACATATCTGCTGCAAGGCAAATTTGTCGGCCATGTCGAGCCGGGCTCGGAGACGATCCTCGCAGCCTTTGCCGCGATGATCATCGCCTATTGCGTCGCGCTGGCGAACAAGGTGTTCAAACTCCCGCTGCTTTCCCGCCTCTCGCAGGAAGTCATCATGGTGCTGATGCCCCCGCTGGGGCTGATCTTCCTCGTGCTCGGCACGATCTTTATCGGCCTTGCAACGCCGACCGAAGGCGGTGCAATGGGTGCAACGGGCGCGATGATCATTGCCATCGCCAAGCGCCGCCTGAGCCTTGATCTCGTGCGGCAGGCGTTGGACTCCACTGCCAAGCTCTCGGCCTTCGTGGTTTTCATCCTGGTTGGCGCGCGCGTGTTCTCGCTCACCTTCTATGGCGTCAACGGCCATATCTGGGTGGAAGAGATGCTTGTCTCGCTGCCGGGCGGCAAGATCGGCTTCCTGATCTTCACCAACGTCTTCGTGTTCCTGCTGGCGTTCTTCCTCGACTTCTTCGAGCTGGCATTCATCGTGGTGCCGCTGCTCGGGCCGCCGGCGGAGAAGCTCGGGATCGATCTCATCTGGTTCGGCGTCATCCTCGGCGTCAATATGCAGACGAGCTTCATGCATCCGCCGTTCGGCTTCGCGCTGTTCTACCTGCGCTCGGTCGCGCCCAAAAATCCCTACTTCGACAAGGTCACGGGCAAGGAGACCGAACCCGTCACCACCGGCCAGATTTACTGGGGTGCGGTGCCGTTCGTGATCATCCAGTGCATCATGGTCGCGTTGGTGATTATCTTCCCGCAAATGGTGATGCACTATAAGGGCACGCAGGCGGTGATCGATCCGGCCAAGATCGAGCAGCAGCTCAAGAACCTGACCATTCCGGGTTTCGACAATCCGGGTGGCGGTCTTCCTGGGCTCGCTCCTCCGGGCCTTGGTGCACCTCCGGGCCTCAGCCCGCCGCCGGGTCTCGCACCGCCGAGCCTGCCGGGCCTTACGCCGCCGCCCAAGGCGCCATAAAGCGCAACGAGGCGTCAATTCAGGAAAGGCCGGGAGCAAAACCCGGCCTTATCTTTTGCGCCAGCGTCAGCCTCGCTTGCGGGCTAGGCATTCCTAGCAGCCTGCCGTAGGCCTTCTCCACACTTTGTGCGAACGAAACCAGGCAAAGAAAAACCCCGGATTTACATCCGGGGTTGCTTGTTCCTGATCGACCTTGATCGGCACTTAGCCGCGGGCGCGGGCGCGGATCATGTAGTTGTCGTAGGTGTATTCCGCGACCTGCCACCAGAGGTATTCGTCGTTACGGAAGGCCATGTAGTGATCATGGACCTTTTTGAACTTCGGGTTCTGGGCAGAGGTCTCGGCATAAAGCTCATTCGCCGCTTTCCAGCAGGCATCCATCACTTCACCTGTGAACGGGCGCAACTGCGTTCCGGCTGCAACCAGCTGGCGGAGTGCGGCGGGGTTGCGCGCATCATATTTCGCCTGCATTTCGGTATTGGCGAAATGGGCAGCCGACTCCAACGCGGCCTTGTAGGTTTTCGGCAACGAATCCCATTTGGCCTTGTTGATGAAGAATTGCAGCGCAGCGCCGCCTTCCCACCAACCGGGGTAGTAATAGAAGGGCGCGACCTTGTTGAAGCCGAGCTTCTGGTCATCGTAAGGCCCGACCCATTCCGCCGCATCGATGGTGCCCTTCTCGAGCGCCGGATAGATGTCGCCGCCGGCGATCTGCTGTGGCACCGAGCCGAGCTTTTGAAGCACGCGCCCGGCAAAGCCGCCGATGCGCATCTTGAGACCGTTGAGATCCGCGACAGTCTTGATCTCCTTGCGGAACCAGCCGCCCATCTGGCAGCCGGTATTGCCGCCAACGAGGCTGTGAATATTATATTCCTTGTAGAACTCGTTCATCACCTCAAGGCCGCCGCCGGAAACGAACCATGCGTTTTGCTGGCGTGCGTTGAGCCCGAACGGCACCGCCGTGCCGAATGCAAAGGTCGGATCCTTGCCGACATAATAGTATGGCGCGGTATGCGCCATCTCGACCGTTCCAGATGACACGGCATCGGCGGCCTGAAGGCCCGGCACCACCTCGCCAGCAGCGAAGGGCTGGATCTGAAACTTGTTGTCAGTGATATCCGCAACAGCCTTTGCCAGCGTTTCGGCGGCGCCATAAATTGTATCGAGCGATTTCGGAAAGCTGGACGTTACCCGCCATTTGATCTCAGGGGCGCTCTGGGCAATCGCAGGCATAGAGATTGCGGTGGCCGTGGCGCCAACTGTGGCTGCAGTCAGGAATTGACGACGCTTCATACTGTTTCTCCCTCAATGAAGTGTCCTTGCACTCCCGGGAGGGTTATCCCCTCTCCGGTTCTGTACCGGTCAGGCATCCAGCGAATTCGAAGTTTGGGAAGGACATATCACGTCCTACCATTATGCGAAAAATTGATAGCTGCCATACACCTCTCGCATAGGTAGAACACTGCGGAAATTACAGCAAGTGGCCTGCCGGCCTGAAACAAAAAACGCCGACCTAAAAAGGCCGGCGCTTTCATTATGCATGATCAGAACAGCTGAAATCAGCCGCCGCGTGCGCGAGCGCGGATCATGAAGTTGTCGTAGGTATATTCGGCAACCTGCCACCAGAGGTATTCGTCGTTGCGGAAGGCGATCATCGAGTCGATGGCCTTCTTGAACGCCGGATTCTTGGCCGAGATTTCCGCATAGAGTTCGTTGGAGGCCTTGAGGCAGGCTTCCATCACATCGAGCGGGAACGGGCGAAGCTGGGTGCCGGCCGCGACAAGACGCTTCAGCGCCGCCGGGTTTACGGCATCGTAGCGCGCCTGCATCCAGTTGTTGGCATGCGTACAGGCGGCGTGGAGAGCGGCCTGATACTGCTTCGGCAGCGCGTTGTACTTCTCGAGATTGAAGAAGGCATGAACTGTCGGTCCACCTTCCCACCAACCCGGATAATAGTAGAACGGCGCGACCTTGTTGAAGCCGAGCTTCTCGTCGTCGTAGGGGCCGACCCACTCGGCACCGTCGATGGTGCCCTTTTCGAGCGCCGGATAGATGTCGCCGCCGGCGATCTGCTGCGGAACCGAGCCGAGCTTCTGGAGAACCTGACCAGCGATGCCGCCGATGCGCATCTTGAGGCCCTGCATATCGGCCACGCTCTTGATTTCCTTACGGAACCAGCCGCCCATCTGGGCGCCGGTGTTGCCGCACGGCAAACCATAGACCTTGAAGCCCTTGTAGAACTCGTTGAACAGCTCATTGCCGCCGCCCGAGAACAGCCAAGAGTTCTGCATGCGGCCATTGAGGCCGAACGGAACCGACGCGGCGATCGCAAAGGTCGGATCCTTGCCGACGTAGTAATAGGAAACGGTGTGGCAGGCTTCGACCGTTCCGTTCGACACGGCATCCAGCGCCTGAAGGCCCGGCACCAGTTCGCCAGCCGCGAAGACCTGAATCTGGAATTTGCCGTCAGTCAGGTCAGAAACCATCTTGGCCATGACTTCCGCACCACCGAAGATCGTATCAAGCGACTTCGGGAAGCTGGACGTAATACGCCACTTCACTTCCGGCATCGACTGGGCGATGGCGGGTGCTGCCACAGCAGAGGCCACGGCTCCCGCCCCGGCTGCAGTCAGAAACTGACGACGCTTCATGCGCAAACTCCTAATTTTTATGTGTGTTTTCGGTGTGGGCGTTTCTCGGTACGAGCGGTATCCCCGCTTCTTCGTTGGTATTTGCTTTTAGATCGCAACGGCATGAGATCAATCAATTTGCCGAAGGGAACAGGCAAATATCTCTCACTTTAACGCATGCGAGATATGCGATAGAGACATGCCTTATAGATCCATGTCGCTGACACTCAATCAAAAGCGGTCTTTTCTGATCAGCAGCGGTGCCTTTCAGCCTGCTTTTCAATCGAAGACAATCCTCGGCGCGGCCTTTTGCGTGCCGCTTTCGAGAATCGTCCACACCTTGTCGGCAATTGCGCGATAGGCTGCGGCATGCGGACCATCGGGCTCGGTGACGACAATCGGCAGGCCAGCATCTGAACGCTCACGGATCGCCATAGCCAGCGGGACTTCGCCGAGGAACGGCACACCGATACGCTCGGCCTCCGTTTTCGCGCCGCCATGTCCGAAAATATCGTGCCGGGTGCCGCAAGACGGGCAGATGAAGGTCGACATATTCTCGACCACACCGAGGATCGGCACCTCGACCTTGCGGAACATCGCCACCCCACGCCGCGCATCGATCAGCGCGAGATCCTGTGGCGTCGAGACGATCACCGCTCCGGCGAGCGGTACGTTCTGCGCCATGGTAAGCTGGGCATCACCGGTGCCCGGCGGCATATCGACGACGAGGACGTCGAGTTCGCCCCATGCGACCTCACGCAGCATCTGCTGTATGGCGGAAATCACCATCGGGCCGCGCCAGATCATCGCCGCCTCCTCATCGACGAGGAAACCAATCGACATCACCTTGAGGCCATAGCCCTCCATCGGGTTGAGGACACGCCCGCCGGCCAGCGTCGGCTTCCCGTGAATGGCGAAAAGCTTGGGCATTGAAGGACCGTAGATATCGGCATCGAGTACACCGACCTTGAGGCCCTTCGAACTGAGCGCCAGGGCCAGATTGGCAGCGGTTGTCGATTTACCGACGCCGCCCTTGCCGCTCGCCACCGCAATGATGTGCTTGACGCCTGCCACGGCAACCTTGGCTCCTGCCGGGCCACCCTGTGCGGCGGGTTTTGCGGCTTGCGCGGCCTGCGGTGAGGGTGCCTTCTCGGCAGTCAGCGTCACCAGCGCCGAGACAATGCCGGGCACGGCGCGCGCAGCCTCTTCGGCTGCCTTTCGCAAGGTTTCGGAGGCCGCGACAGCATTGGCAGGGACGGAAATCGAGAAATAGGCCTTGCCCTGATGCAGCACGATTTCGGACAGGGCACCGGAGCGCGCCAGACTGGTTTTGCCATCCGGCATCATCAGGCGCTCCAGCGCGGCGAGAATAGCATTCTTGTCCGACATTCCGTCACTTCCGATCTTTGTCGATGCCTGCGATATTTTCAAATCGACCCCATCCCCCCGGCAGATATGAATGCCAGCGGTGCGCGGTCAATGGGAGCTGCGCAAATTCCTTCAGCAACCTGCTGCGCGGCGCGGCAGAAGATGAGGATGCGCCAGAAAAAACTTCTGCATTGAACCAAGAACCGCATTGCCAAATCTGCGTTTTGCTTGGCAGACTGGTACAAGTTCGCTGCCTCCGGACAAGGCCGTCCTTGGAAAAATCAAGAAGCAATCCGGCGGCAGGACGACATCAGGGAGATCAATCAAATGAAATCGTTTCGCGTGTTGATGGCTTCGGCCTTTGCGGTGACGCTCGGCGTGGCGCTTGCCGGCCCGGCAATGGCGCAGACCAAGGAATGGAAAGAAATCCGCGTCGGCACCGAGGGTGCCTATCCTCCCTTCAACAACCTGAACGCCAAGAAGGAACTTGAAGGCTTCGAGATCGACTACATGAACGATCTCTGCGCACGTATGAAGGTGAAGTGCACCTGGGTCGTGCAGGATTGGGATGGCATCATCCCGGCGCTGCTTTCGAACAAGTATGACGTCATCGTTGCGGGCATGAACGCGACGCCGGAGCGCCAGAAGAAGGTCGCCTTCACGGACGTCTATACCCGCAGCCCGATCGCGATCATCGCTGCGAAGTCCGTGACCTCGACCGATATTTCTCCAGCCGCTCTCAAGGGCAAGACCATCGGTGCGCAGGGTTCGACGGTCCACACCAACTTCCTTGAAGCGAACTACAAGGATTCGGTGCTGCGTCCCTATCCGACACAGGAAGAAGCCAACCTCGATCTCCTCAACGGTCGCCTCGACTACGTCGTTGCGGATCAGGAATCGCTCGATACTTTCCTCAACGGCAAGGGCAAGGAATGCTGCAAGATGATCGCGAACGTTCCGCGCGATCCGCAGACGCACGGTCCGGGCGTCGGCATGGCGATGCGCAAGGAAGATACCGCCCTCAAGGCGATGCTCGACAAGGCGATTGCCGAATCCAAGGCCGATGGTTCGATCGATAAGCCCGCCATGAAGTGGCTCGGCAAGAAGGCGATCCAGTAAGTTGAAGCGATGACGGCCGGCGGCACTCCCGCCGGCCTTTTTTGCGCGCCATGGAAAAATACCTCACCCTCCTCTCGTTCGGCCCGGAAGGCTGGGGTCTGGCGCTCTTGCAAGGCGCGTGGATCACGATTTCCATTGCACTCGCGACGGTGCCCTTCGGGTTGACGCTGGGACTACTGGTCGCGCTTGGCAAGCGCTCGCGCTCCTACCCGATCAGGCTCATCTCGACACTCTACACGACGATCTTTCGCGGCGTGCCCGAGCTTCTGACGCTGTATGTCATCTATTTCGGCATCCAGCTTCTGGTGCAGCGGCTCTGGAAATTTTTGGGCTTCGAAAGTTCGATCGAGATGTCCCCCTTCTTCGCAGGCATGGTCGCGCTCGGTGTCGTACTCGCAGCGTTTTCTGCTGAGGTCTGGCTTGGCGCCCTGAACGCGATCCAGAAGGGTCAGCGCGAGGCGGCTTCGTCGCTGGGCCTCACCCGATTTCAGGCATTCCGGCTGGTGGTGTTTCCGCAACTGATGCGCGTCGCCCTGCCAGGCCTTGGCAACAACTGGATGGTGCTCCTGAAAGAGACCTCGCTCGTCTCGGTCATCACGTTGCAGGACACGATGTTCATCGCGACACGCGCGAACGTCGTCACCAAGGAGCCGTTCCTGTTCTTTGGTGTCGCGGCGATGATCTACCTCACCTTTTCGATGCTCTCGACCTGGGGCTTCGGCAAACTCGAAGAACGCGCCAATCGCGGTTACGTGAGGGCGCGATGAGCCGTTTTGCCGAGAGAATTCCCGCGATTGGTCCTTCTTGCGTGAAGCCTCACCGGCTTCACCTTCCTTGCATAAGCTCGGGCGCGCAATTGCGCTTGCCGAGGGCCAAAGCGGCCCTCGGTCTCGCGATCACATCGGGAGTGCACGCTGATGTGGTGTGAATGGCCCGGCGCGTTCATTGGCCTTGAGGTTCTGGAGAAATACGGCTGCCGCATGGCGAGCGGCTTCGGATTGACGATGTACCTCGTGGCGATCTCCTTCGGCCTCGGGCTTTTCATCGGGCTTGGGCTGGCGGTGGCGAAACTGCGTGGCGGGCGCATCTCCGCCGCGCTCATTCATGGCTACACGACCTTCTTTCGCGGCACGCCGCTGCTGGTGCAGCTGTTCCTGATCTACTACGGCCTCGGATCGATCCGTCTGTTCTGGCAGGATGTCGGCCTGTGGTGGTTCTTCCGCGATCCGACGTATTGTTGCCTGCTCGCCTTCACGTTGAACACGGCGGCGTATCAGGCCGAGATTTTCCGCGGCGCGCTGTCTTCACTCCCTTCCGGGCAGGCGGAAGCGGCGCGCGCGCTCGGGATGCGTCCGCTGCCGATCTTCCTCAAGATCGAGATACCGCTGGCGATGATCGTCGCGCTCCGTCCGCTCGGGAATGAACTCATCGTCATGATCAAGGCGAGTGCATTGGCCTCGCTTGTGACCCTTTTCGACCTGATGGGCGCAACACGCTTTGCTTTCGCGCGCAGTTTTGATCTCTCGATCTATCTTGTCGCCGCTTTGATCTATCTCTGTCTGGTGGAAATCATCCGGCGATTGTGGGATGGGATGGAGCATCGGCTGACGCGGCATCTCGTGTTGCGCTAATCAACAAGAAATTCCTTCGGAGAGAACCATGGCGGAAATCGCATTCCTCGGGCTTGGCGTGATGGGCTATCCCATGGCAGGGCACCTCAAGAACAAGGGTGGCCATGCCGTCACCGTGTATAACCGCTCGACCGCCAAGGCCGAGGCCTGGGTGAAGCAGCACGGCGGTGCCTTCGCCAAGACGCCGAAGGAAGCCGCCTCCGGCAAGGATTTCGTGTTCTGTTGCGTGGGCAACGACGATGACCTCCGCGCCGTGACCATCGGGCCGGACGGCGCCTTCCACGGCATGAAGAGGGGCGCGATTTTCGTCGACAACACTACGGCAAGCGCCGAGGTGGCACGCGAACTCCACGCCGAAGCCAAAAAGCGCGGCTTCGAATTCGTTGATGCACCGGTTTCGGGTGGTCAGGCCGGAGCTGAAAACGGTGTCCTCACCGTGATGTGCGGTGGCGATGCCGAACCTTATGCCAAGGCCGAGCCGGTCATCATGGGCTTTGCGCGTGCCTGCCGCCTGCTTGGCCCCTCGGGCTCAGGCCAGCTCACCAAGATGATGAACCAGATCTGCATCGCTGGCCTCGTACAGGGCCTCGCCGAGGCCATCCACTTCGGCAAGCGCTCAGGTCTCGATATTGAGGCCGTGCTCGACGTGATTTCCAAGGGTGCCGCCGGCTCATGGCAGATGGAAAATCGCGGCAAGACGATGAATGCTGGCAAGTTCGACTTCGGCTTCGCCGTCGACTGGATGCGCAAGGATCTCGGCATTGTGCTTGAGGAAGGTCGCCGCAATGGCGCCAACCTGCCGGTCACGGCGCTGGTTGATCAGTTCTATTCCGAAGTCCAGAAGATGGGCGGCAAGCGCTGGGACACCTCCAGCCTGATCGCGCGCCTCGATCGCTGATCACGAGCCTAACGTTCAGACAAAGAAAAGGCCGGGGAAACCCGGCCTTTTTTGTTGGTTTAGCCTCTTGAGAGGTTCAGCACTGACGGGCAGCACGCATCTGCGGTGTGCAAGGCCTTGCCGCGGGCGGCGGAGCCGGTCGGGCTTGCGGCGGCGGGGCCTGGCGCATCATCGGCGGAGGCGCCCGGAACTGCTGCGGCGGAGGCGCTTGCCTGACCTGCGGCGGCGGTGCCTGACGCACCTGAGGCGGCGGGGCCTGTCGATATTGCGGCACGGGCCCTTGACGAACCTGCGGCGCGGGGCGTTGCGGCACCGGCATATAGCGCGGTGCATTGGCCGGCGGCGGTGAAGGACGCATCTGCGGCGATTGCGTCAGCGGCACCTGCCGAACCGGCCTCGGACCTGTCGGCGGGGCAGCAACCGGCGCGGTCGGTGCCTGTGGCGGACGCGGACCGCCCAACGGGGCACCACTTACCGACGGCGGAGCACCGACCAAGGGGCGGCCCTGCGGCGCAGCACCCGGAGGCAAGGCGCTCGGAGGCAAGGCGCCCGGCTGCCCCGACGTGGCAGGAGGAGGCGCGGTCTGAACCGGAGCACCTGGGGCATTCGGCGCCTGCGGCGGACGCAGTCCCCCTTGCGGCGGAATCGCGCCGGGACGCGGCAAGCCCGACGGCGCATTCGGCACAGCACCCGGCTGAAGCGGGCGGATGGCACCGGGCTGACCGACTGGCGGTTGACCAACGGGCGGAACCACGCCTACCGGCGGCGAACCCGGCGGACGAACGCCCCCCGGTGGCACAACCGGCTGCTGAACGCCACCGACCGGCGGAACCACGCCAACCGGTGGTTGGCCAATGGGTGGGCGCATACCTCCCAGAGGCGCAACCGGCTGCTGGACAGCGCCCACAGGCGGTTGCCCCATTGGCGGGCGAACCGGCTGCTGAATGCCGAACTGGCCAGGCACACGGGGAGGACGCATGACGGGTGGGGCCACAACCGGGCGAACCTCTGCCGGGCGCTTCCATGCGCGATTAGCCAGAATGGCGGCCCCGACAACGCCAGCGCCGATCACGACGGCCGGAAGCAGGCGCGAGGACGGGTTCGGCGGCGGCGGCGCCAGTTCGATGATCTCGATCGGCGGCGGCGGCAGAAAGCGATCCGAATAGCCCGTCGGCGGCGGCAACATGCCCCAGCGATTTTCGATCACCACCGATTCGTAGATTTCCAGCTCTTCGGGCAAGGGCGGCGGGAGGTCATCATAGATCACCTCCTCGAACTGCGGCGGCGGCACCACCGGCGCGGCAAGGCGTGCAAGCCGGGATTCGGCTTCGGCGGCATGCGCGCCATTCGGGTAGCGGCGGAGATAGGTCCAGTAGGCGCGATCGGTATTCGTCCGGCGGGCACGCTGCCATGTGTAGGCCTCGCGGCGTGCGGCAATCATGGCGCGCACGCGTTTGGCCTGAACGTGGCTCGGATAGGCCTTCAGGAACTCCTCGTAAGCGGGAATCGTATCGAGTTCGATGGCGCGGGAATAGGCATCATCGGCGCCGAGCTGACCGATCGGCTTGCGGCGGGCCTCGATGAACTCCTGTGTTTGCGCGGCCACCGGTGCACCGGCCACACCGGGCACAAGGATCAGCGGCGCCGAAAGACCGGAAACCGCCCAAGGCGTTTCCGCGCCCTGACTGAGATCATGAACGCGCAGGCGAACCCGCTCGAAGATGCCGTTGGTATCGAGTCCCGGTTCACGCAGTGCTTCGGCGAGCGCCATCGCGTAATGACCGTAGTTGGTACGCGGCAAGGTCGCGACCTGATCCGGGCTCTGGTTGTAGGAGACAAGCAGCCCGTCACGCTTTTCGGCGGGGGCCAGGCCTTGGCCACCTTCCGCCACAAGCTGACCAAGCGGGTGAGTGTAGGACGCATCCAGCATCACGATCCGCGCCGAAGCCGGGAGGCTGGAGAGCGAGCGGAGAAAATCACCGACGCGCAGGCCTTCCAGCGCCAAATCGGACCGCTGGCGCAGGCGCGCGCCGACCGGGAGCAAAATGTTCTCGCCATCGTCCTGAAGCGCGACACCCGAGATATAGACCGCGAGCACGGCATCCGGCCCTGCAGCGCCAGCGCGTTCGGTGAAATCGCGGAACATCGCACGGAATTCGCTTTGAGTGAGGTTGGCGGCCTCCATCAGCTCGAAACCGTCCTGCTTGAGGCTCTGCGCGACAAGACCGGCATCCTGCAAGGCGGTAGGGTGCTTGACATCGCCGTAATCCGCAAGGCCGATCACAAGCCCCAGCCGTTTACCCTGCGCCTCGGCGGCGGACAGGCCAACCAGCAGTGTCAGACAGGCGAGCGCCAAAAGGCGAAGGACGGGTGTCCTTTTTCCCTCGGTTCGCATCATTGCATCGGTTTGCATGGCTTTCCTCCTGGAAATTTCCGTACGCTAGCCTCGCAGCACGCGCCTAGACTCGAGATGAACAGAGAAGGGCGAAATCAGGGCCTGCGCCATGACACGGATCATTTGAATGCACGTCATTTCAGGCGCGCCATGTGCGGCACGGCACCGCGCCGCGACATCAGATCGTCACAGGACCAGCGTTTTCCGCCGTCCGTGTGGTTGCGGGGATTGCCCTTTTCAATGCTCGCCACGGCATTGAGGCGCCCCGTATCCGACGTACGCAGGCTGTAACTGTCACCGTTTTTCTCGACCGTGAAGCAATAGGTGCGCCGATCCTTCGGCTGGCCGTAGTGATAGCACGCCTTGTCGCCATCGGTATTCCAGCAGGCATCGACGTTGAGCGTGTAGCCGTTATCACCGAGCGCACGCCCATCGCTCGAATGGAACTCCGAGAAGAAATTTCCGGCGACGTAGATTCCGGCCACCGTATTGCCCGAGAAGAGCTCCTTGATCTCCGGCCCGGTCAGCATCTGCGCCTGAGCACTGCCGCTCAGGGCGAGTGCCGAAGCCGCCAACAGGAACGCCTGGAACAAACGCCGGTTTGTCATGAAAATCACGCCTTGGCACTTGGCCGCGCGGAAACCTCGGCATGCCAGCGGGCAAGGTTGGTCAGATGGGCCGGCATCGCAAGCTTGCTGGCCTTGAGGAAATCCACGGATACCAGTGCCGTGATGTCCGCCACAGAATAAGCTTCACCCGCGAGAAAACGGTTGTTGGCGAGCTGGCTGGCGAGGAGCGCCATGGCCGCGTTGGCCTTCTCCTTGTTCACCTCGCCCCAGGCAGCAACTTGCGGGACTTCGGAAGTCGCCATGCCGGGGTGGAGGTGGCGGAAGACGGCCTGAATGGCGAAATAGAGCTCGAGTTCAGCACGGCGGTTCCACATTTCCACCTGCGCCTTGCCGAGCGCACCGGTTCCGAACAGGGGCGGCGTGGGGTGAAGCTCCTCAAAATAGCGGCAGATGGCGATGGACTCGGTGATCACCGTGCCATCGTCAAGTTCAAGCATCGGCACGCGGCCAAGCGGGTTTTTCGCGAGATACTCGCCGGATCTGTGCTCCGATTTACTGAGATCGACCGCCGCGATGGGAACTGAAAGCCCCTTTTCGCTCAGATAAATCCGCACCCGGCGTGCATTGGGCACCCTGCCCCCGTCGAAAAGCCGCATGATCATGCCTCCCTGTTTGTGCCAAGCGGACACGAGGATTGTGGATGGGTCAAGGCCGCATCGTCGGATTACTGGGCGGATGATGATAGGCCTGCCCGGTTTCGCGCATCCGGCGACGATACGCCTCGGGGCGTTCGAACGTTCCGGCCCAGATGCCACGAAACTCCGCTGCAGCGGCCTTTTCCTCTTTGGGATAGGCGCCATAGTCCACGGCAAAGCCGTTGCGGACCATATCCGCGCCGATATCCTGCCCGTTGACGCGGCAAACGACGAGCAGGCGATTGTAGCGGTCGGTTTCATTGCCGGTACAGGTCACTGGGCCTCGCGCGAGCCAGCGCCGAAGCTCCATCGCCGCCTGCCGCCCACAGGGCGTCTGCTGGCCGGCAACCTCGCAGGTCTGGCGTGATTCCGGCGCATCCATGCCCTTGAGGCGCATTTCCCGCCCGCTGACGACCACGCTGTCGCCGTCGATGGCACGGGCGGCGCCGGTGACAAGCTCGTCCGGCACGCGGCCGATGATCGCGAGGATCAGCAAGCTCATCGCGATGATAGCCGTGGCAAGGGTGAAGCGGGGCGTCAACATCGCGCCCTTCTATCCGATTCCGCCCGAGGCCGGCGCGAAAAAAGACCACGCCATTGAACCGCATTTTGCGGACCGCGTCAGTCTTCGATTAACCCTTTGTCAGGCATGATCAGGGTGGACAAACACGATCATCGCATGAACCCGAACATTCCCACCGCCTCGGAAATCGAGCGGAAACAGGCCGCCAATGAGCGCGCGACGAGGCATCGTCGCGGGATGCAGCGTGCTGTCAAGGAAGCACGGGAAAAGATCAATTCCTCCTCCGGGCTCAACCGCGCGTTCGAGCTCGAACTCGCGCGTGAATTTGCCCAGAATCACGTCAGTGCCTCGATCGCGCTGGTGCCGTTCTCGATGATCATCGCCGGCACGACGCTGGCCTGGGCGAAACCGATCCATTCGGCGATCTGGCTGCTGATGGCGACCATGGTCGTCATTTTCCAGTTCTTCTCGTGTCGCAACTTTCTCCAGATTGATCAGGTCGAAGTTCATCTTTCGAGCTGGATCAAACGGCTGATCATCAGTGAAATCGCCTTTGTATCGATCTGGGCTCTGTTGCCGACCATCGTCGGCATTCCGGCCAATGAAGCGCTGCGCCTCTTCCTGCTGATTTCGGTGCTGGTGATCGGCGCGGTTTCCACCGTTCTGGCGCATACCTTGCCGGCGGCGGTCTATGGCGCAGCGATCCCGCTCGCAGTGGTGATCGCGCAGCTTGTGGTGGACCGGACGCCGTCCGAACGCTGGGCAATCGCGGGGCTGTGCTTCACGGCGCTGCTGCTGTTCGTCGGCCTTGCGAACCGGCTCTATTTCACGACGCTCGAAAATCTTCAGGCACGGGCGGAAAAGGATGATCTCTTCGCCGAGGTTGAGCAGGCCAACATGCGTCTGCGCGAGGCAACGCGACGCGCGGAAGAGGCGAGCGCGGCAAAGTCCCGCTTTCTGGCGACCATGAGCCACGAGTTGCGCACGCCGCTCAATGCCATCCTCGGCTTCTCCGAAGTGATCAAGGACGAACTTTTTGGCCCTGTCGGCAATGAGCAATACAAATCCTACGTCGAGGATATCCACCAGAGCGGCGGGCATCTGCTCGCGCTGATCAACGAGGTGCTGGATCTCTCGCGCATCGAGGCCGGCAAGCACGAGCTTGTCGAGGAAGCGATTGATCTCGTCTCCACCGTCGATGCCTGCGTCCATATGCTGGAGCTTCGGGCCAATGCCCGCAGCATCAAGCTAAAAACCAGCTATACCGATGGTATGCCGCGCCTCTGGGCCGACGAGCGCGCCGTACGGCAGGTGGTGCTGAACCTTCTTTCCAACGCGATCAAGTTCACACCGCAGGGCTCCGAGGTCGTCACCCATGTCGGGTGGACCGCCAGCGGGGGGCAGTATCTCTCCGTCCGCGACAATGGGCAGGGCATTCCGGAAGAAGAAATCGAGATTGTACTCTCAACCTTCGGGCGCGGCAGCCAGGCGATCAAGAACGCCGAGCAGGGTTCCGGCCTTGGCCTGCCGATCGTCAAGAGCCTCGTCGAGCTGCATGGCGGAGCCTTCCGCTTGCGCTCGAAGCTGCGCGAAGGCACCGAAGCCATCGCCATGTTCCCGCCGAGCCGCGTAATGACCGCGATGGCGGCCGTGCAGGAAAAAGGCCCTGCAGCGCGCGGTCGCGCGGCGTAACGCCCAAATCAGTGCCTTAATTCAGCGTCGGAACTGCTGCTTCCGAGAAGGTCGCCATGCCGGTGTGACACGCCACCGCCGCCTTGACGATCGAGGCCGCCAGCGCCGCGCCGGAGCCTTCGCCCAGTCGCAAGCCGAGATCGAGGATCGGCTGTAGCCCCAGCTTTTCGAGCACCCGGGCATGCGCCCCTTCCGCCGAGCAATGTCCGGCAAGGCAATGCGCAATGGAGGACGGCTCGATGGCATGGAGAATGGCGGCAGCAGCGGTGACGACATAGCCGTCGAGGATCACCGGCACGCGCTCAACCCGCGCTGCCAGAATTGCGCCAACCATCGCCGCGATTTCGCGTCCGCCGAGACGGCGTAGCACCTCAAGCGGATCGCCGAGATGATCACGGTGGAGCGCCAGCGCGGCCTCTACCGCCGCGACCTTGCGGGCATAGCCTTTGTCGTCCACGCCGGTGCCACGCCCGACCCATTCGCCAGCCTTGCCGCCATAGAGCGCGGCATAGATCGCGGCGGCGGGCGTCGTGTTGCCGATGCCCATTTCGCCGAGGCAAAGGAGATCCGTGCCGTTGGCAATGGCTTCCATGCCAAAACCGATGGTCGCCGCGCAGGCAGCCTCCTCCAGCGCTGGCCCTTCGGTGATGTCCCCGGTCGGCAGGTCGATTGCAAGATCGAATACCTTGAGGCCGAGATCAAAGCTCTTGCAGAGCTGGTTGATCGCCGCATGCCCCGCCGAGAAGCTCGCCAGCATCGCGCGGTTCACATCGCTTGGGAAAGCCGAGACCCCCTTCGCCGTTACGCCATGCGAGCCGGCAAAGATCGCTACCATCGGCCGGTTGATCCGCGGCATCGCCTTGCCCTGCCAGGCTGCGACATGCGCGGCGATACTCTCGAGCCGCCCCAGAGCGCCACGCGGCTTGATCAGCTGGTCTTCGCGCGCCTTGACGGCAGCATAGGCGGCTTCATCCGGCCCCTGACAGGAATGGATCAGCACGCGGATATCGTCAAAGGGCAGACCAGAGGCGGACATGGGATGTTCCTTGATGCCACGGGGATGACAGCCCGTGCTCCGGCTCGCTATCATGCGCGCCAAGGCTTTCGCAACCCGCGTGAGGCTCGCATCACAAACCGGGAGTCCGCCGCCGATGACCCAAGCGCCGAACCCTCCCTCATATCGAACCGGCCTTTCCGGCTGGGCGAGCGATTTTCTTGCCGTGCTGCGGTTTTATTCGCGTCTGCCCGCGCCTGTGATGGGGTTCGAGCGTGATCCGCATGCCTTGCCGGATTTCACCCGCGCGGCATGGGCGATCCCGCTGGCGGGGGTGCTGATCGGCCTCACCGGCGCGGGCATTGGCATTCTTGCCTATCTTGCTGGCATTTCGATGCTGATCGCCGCGACACTGACCATCGGCGCGCTGGTGATGGCGACCGGTGCCTTCCACGAGGATGGTCTTGCAGATTGCTGCGACGGGTTCTGGGGCGGCGCCACGCGCGAGCGTCGGCTGGAGATCATGAAAGATAGTCGCGTCGGCACCTTTGGCGCAGCGGCGGTTGCGCTGTCGCTCGCCTTGCGGATTTTCGCGCTAGCAGAACTCTTCCGCCTCGTCGGTCCCATGGCGCTGGTGCTCGTGATCGGCATCGCGGCGCTCTCGCGTCCACTCGCATTGCTGCCCGTGCTGATGCTTTCACCGGCGCAGGGCTCGGGTCTTGCGGCAGGCGTGCCGATGCCCGGCGCGTCGGGCCTCGGAATTGCTGTGGCACTTGGCCTTGCCGCTCTCGTCGGGGGCGCCTTTTCGCTCGATCTCCTGCCCGGTGTTTTTCTGACCTTGGGTGCCGCACTCGGCATGCTGGCGCTGGGCATGGCCATCGCTCAGCGCAAGATCGGGGGCTATACGGGCGATGTTCTCGGCGGTTGCCAGCAGCTTGTCGAGATCACCTTGCTGATCGGCCTTTCCGCTGTCGCGGGCGCACATGGACCGGTCTAGGTGCTTGAAAACGCACGAAGCAAGCGTCACATCTGGGTGCAAAGGAGGGCGTTGCTCATGTCACAGAGGATCCTGATCGGGGTGATTGTCGTGCTGCTGGTCGCGCTGGTGGTGGCGGGCCTCGCTGGCGGCGCGCTTTCCGGTGACACCCTCGGGCGCCTTGCTTATGCAGGCCTCGTGCTCACGCTCATTGGCTCCTGGACACTCGCGGAAATGCGCGGCAACCTCTCGGAATCGCTGCGCAACCTGCTGATCTGGGGCGTGATCATCGCCGTGGTCGCCTTCGCCTA
The DNA here is from genome assembly GCA_002256205.1 of Rhizobiales bacterium PAR1. GTDB lineage: Bacteria > Pseudomonadota > Alphaproteobacteria > Rhizobiales > Beijerinckiaceae > Rhabdaerophilum. Next base: position 105,455 of record NKIW01000003.1, on the reverse strand, counting down.
CAGCTACAAGGCGCATTTCGGGTTTTAAGCTTTTAATCCCGTCTCACCCTCGATGACCATCATCGTTGCGAGCATGACCGCGACCTGCTTCCGGCTCTCGCCCTGAACGGCGTAAGCCTCTCCCTGCACGACATGGACACGCTTGCCAGCGCGCAGCACGCGCCCCTCGGCCTCGAAATGCGTACCGATGGCGGGCGCAAGAAGGTTGATTTTGAATTCGCTGGTCAGCACGGCCTTGTCATCCGGCATCAGCGTCAGCGCGGCATAGCCGCAGGCGGTGTCGGTAATGGTCGAGATCGAGCCGGCATGGGCAAAGCCGTGTTGCTGCGAGATCGCTTTCGAGAACGGCATGCGGATCATCACCCTGCCCGGCTCGACGATTTCGAGCGTCGCGCCAAGCGTGCCCATCAGACCCTGACGGCCAAAGCTCTCGGCGATACGGTCAAACAGGGCGTTGCTCATCGGGCTTCCTCAGGCTGCGATTTTCGGGGTTCGTCGCACCAGCGCCATGGCATCACGCAGGACTTCCGCCCCCGCACCTGTTTTGACCGCCTCAGTTGAAAGGTGACGGCGGAAGCCGCGCGCACCGGGTACGCTCTGGAAAATCCCGAGCACATGGCGCGTGAGAGCATGCGGCGAATGCCCCGTCGCAATGAGGCTATCGAGATAGGGGATCAGCGCTTCGAGCACCTCGAAGGCATCCACATGCGGAGCGGGCTCGCCAAAGAGAACGGGATCGACATCGAGCAGGATCGAGGGGTTCTGGTAGGCCGCGCGGCCAATCATCACGCCGTCGAGCGCTGGGCCTTCCTCAGAAGCAACAAGGAGCGCCTGAGCCTCCTCAACCGTCGCGATCCCGCCGTTGATCGCGATGGGCAGCGCCGGGTGAACCGCCTTGAGACGCCGCACGATGCCATAATCCAGCGGCGGAATATCGCGATTTTCCTTTGGCGACAGGCCTTTCAGCCAGGCCTTCCGCGCATGGACGACCAGCGCATCGACCTTCGCGGCAACAACCGCTTCCGCCATCCTGAACAGTGCTTCATCCGGCTCCTGCTCATCGACGCCGATGCGGCACTTGACGGTGACTGGCAGCGAAACTGCCTCACGCATCGCAGCCACACAGTCCGCCACGAGCGCAGGCTCACGCATCAGGCAAGCACCAAAGCGCCCGTTCTGTACACGGTCGGAGGGGCAACCGCAGTTGAGATTGATCTCGACATAGCCGAACTCCGCGCCGACTTTCGCCGCGCGGGCAAGATCATCCGGATCTGAACCACCGAGTTGCAACGCGACCGGCTGCTCGACCGCCGAAAACCCGAGCAGGCGTTCGCGGTCGCCATGCAGGATCGCGCCGGTCGTCACCATTTCGGAATAGAGCCGTGCGTGACGAGAAAGCAGGCGGTGGAAGACACGGCAATGCCTGTCCGTCCAATCCATCATCGGGGCGACGGAAAAGCGCAGATCAACGGGTTTCAGGCGGGGCGCATCGCTCGACATGGGAGCCTCCTACCGACTTTTCTCCAAGTTGCCAACGGGAGGCGAATTTTCTGTGGCGGTACCTTGCTCGCGGCGCCAAGTCCGCGCATCCTGCGGCAAAGCCAACAACACATCAGGGGTGGAATATGCGTCTTCAGGGCAAGGTTGCCATCGTTACCGGCGGCGCGCAGGGGTTCGGTGCGGGCATCGCCGAGGTCTTCGCGCGCGAGGGAGCGAAGGTTGTCGTCACCGATATCAACGGCGAGGGCGCGGCGAAACTGGCCGCCAGCCTGCCCGGCGGCGCCATCGGCATCGGCGGTGATGTCTCGAAACTTGCTGATGTGAAGGCCATCGTCGCGGAGACGCTCAAGGCTTTCGGCAAACTCGATATCATCGTCAACAATGCCGGCATCTCTCATCGCAACAAGCCGATGACCGAGGTAAGCGAAGAGGAATTTGACCGGGTCTTCGCGGTCAACGTGAAATCGATCTACAACTTCGCCATCGCTGGCGTGCCGGCCATGAAGGAAAAGGGCGGCGCGATCATCAATATCGGCTCGACGGCCGGCATTCGTCCGCGCCCCGGCCTCGCCTGGTACAACGCCTCGAAGGGTGCGGTGAATCTCGTCTCGAAATCGATGGCAGTAGAACTCGCGCCGTTCCGGATCCGCGTCAACGCCATCGCTCCCGTTGCGGGAGAGACGCCGCTTCTCGCCACCTTCATGGGCCAGGATACGCCCGAGATCCGCGCGAAGTTCATCTCGACCATCCCGCTCGGGCGGTTCTCGACCCCTGCCGACATTGCCAACGCGGCGCTGTTTCTGGCTTCCGACGAAGCCAGTATGACGACCGGCTCGGTTCTCGAGGTCGATGGCGGGCGGTGCATCTGAGACCCGCTAAAAGCTCAATGCTCTACAGCTTGGGCATCGCCGCGATCAGCTGGCGTGTGTAGGCCTCGGCGGGGGCGGAAAAAAGCGCCTCCGTCTCGCCCTCCTCGACGATCTTACCGTTCTGCATCACGATCACGCGGTCGGACAGATAGCGCACGATGCCGAGATCGTGGCTGATGAAGACGAGGCTGAGGCCGAATTCGAGCTTGAGATCGAGCAGCAAGTTGAGGATTTGCGCCTGCACCGAGACATCGAGTGCGGAAACGGGTTCATCCGCAATCAGCAGCTTCGGATGGGTGATCAGCGCGCGGGCAATCGCGATGCGCTGGCGCTGACCGCCGGAGAATTGGTGCGGATAACGCGTCAGCGCGCCCTCCCCGAGGCCAACGCGCTCCAGCATCCCGATGATGCGCTCCCGGCGAGCCTCAGGCGCGAGACCCGGCTCGGCGACATCCAGCGGCTCGCCGATGCTGTCGAGAACCCGCATGCGCGGATCCAGTGAGCCGAAGGGGTCCTGAAACACCATCTGGATCTGGTGTCGAACCGGGCGCAGCGCGGCATCGCCAAGGCCGGAAATGCGTTGTCCCAGAAAGCGGACCTCGCCCTTCTCCGGCGCTTCAAGCCCGACTAACAGGCGCGCGAGTGTCGACTTTCCGGAGCCGGATTCGCCAACAATGCCCAGGACTTTGCCCTCTTCCAGCGCGAAGGAGACCCCGTTCACCGCTGAAACATGACGCCGACGGGCGAAAATGCCCTCACGCGGCAGGGGGTAGTGCCGGTGAAGATCAACCGCTTCGAGGATCACGCTCATGAGGTCACTCCAAGAGGTGCAAGCGGCGCATGCGCACCCGCGTGATGGCACCATGCGGTTGTTTCTGCGATATCCGGTGCCGGGCGCTCGATACGGCAACGCTCGTCGCCGAGCGGGCAGCGACCATGAAACGGACAGCCCGGCGGCAGCTTTGCCAGTTCCGGCACATGTCCGCGAATGGGGTTGAGGCGCGTATTATGGGCGTTTCCGCTCGGAATCGCCGCGATCAGCCCGCGCGTATAGGGGTGGCGCGGCGCGGCCAGCAGCGCATGGGTTTCGCCCATTTCCATCGCTGCGCCGCCGTATAGCACAAGGGTATTCTCCGCGAGCTTCGAGATCACCGCGAGATCGTGGCTGATGAACAGCATCGCCATGCCGGTTTCTTCACGGACCTCCTTCAGAAGCGCGAGAATTTCCGCCTGCACCGTAACATCCAGAGCGGAGGTCGGCTCATCGGCAATCAGCAACGCCGGGCGACAGGCGATCGCCATCGCAATCATCGCGCGCTGGCGCTGGCCGCCGGAAAGTTCATGCGGATAGGAATGCGCGCGTGCGGCGGGGTCCGGCAGGCCAACACGACCCACGAGGCGGATGGCTTCCTCTGCCGCCTCATGCCGGCTCATGATTCCGTGCAACACCAGCCCTTCGGCAATCTGCGCGCCGATAGGCATCACCGGGTTGAGCGCCGTCATCGGCTCCTGAAAGATCATCGCCATGCGCCGTCCGCGCGATCTGCAGAGCGCGGATTCATCGAGCGCGAGAAGGTCATTTCCTTCGAGTTCGATCCGGCCCGAGGCCCGCATCACCTTCGGCAGAAGCCCCATGATCGCGAGCGCCGTGATCGATTTTCCCGAGCCGGATTCGCCGACAATGCCGAGCGTTTCGCCGGGCCGGATCGCGAAGTTCAGGCCGCGAAGCGCCGTGATAGACCCCAGCGTGATTGAAAGATCGGTGACCTTGAGCATGCTCAACGCTCTTTCAGGCGTGGATCAAGAAGATCGCGCAGGCCATCACCCAGAAGGTTGAACGCCAGCACCGAAAGCGCAATCGCCGCGCCGGGGAAGATCGCCAGCAGCGGCGCGCGGGAGAGGAAGGTTTGCGCATCGTTGAGCATCCGCCCCCATGAGGGGTTCGGCGGCTGGGTGCCGATGCCGAGATACGAGAGTCCGGCTTCTGCAAGAATGGCGAGTGCAAATTGCGTGCTCGCCTGAACGATCATCAGCCCGGCGATATTCGGCAGCACGTGGCGGCGGAGGATCGAAAAGGTGCCACAGCCGGCAAGGCGCGCGGCCCGGACATAATCCTGCGCCATCACCTGCAAGGCCGCCCCACGCGCCTGCCGGGCAAAGACGGGTATGTTAAAAATGCCGATGGCGATCATCGCATTGGCAAGGCCGGGGCCCATGAAGGTCAGGATCAGGATCGCCGTCAGCACCGCCGGGAAGGCGAAGACAAAATCGAGGCTGCGCATCAGCGCTTCATCGAGGAACGAGCCTTGGAAACGCGCGGCGAGCATGCCGAGCACCAACCCTGCTGTCAGCCCGAGGCCGACCGCCACCAGCCCGACCATGAGGGCATTGCGCGTGCCGACCATCAGCATGGAGACGACATCGCGCCCGAACTGGTCTGTTCCGAGCCAGAAATCAGCGCCGGGCGGCTTGAGGCGCATGATGATGCGCATCTGACCGGGGTCATAGGGTGTCCAGACCAGTGAAATGAGCGCAACGGCAAGGATCGCGGCACTGAGCACAACGCCAATCATGAAGGAAGGGTGAGACAGCGCGCGCCTCATGTCCGCGCGACCCTCAGGCGTGGGTCCGCAAAGCCATAAGCGATATCGACCAGCGCATTGGTGATCACGGCCGCCGCAACAAAGAACAGCACGAGGCTCTTGATCAGGATGAGATCATGCCCGCCAATCGCCTGCACCAGGAGCCGTCCGAGGCCCGGCAGTGCAAAAACGTTCTCGACGATAATCGTGCCGGCAACGAGATAGGAAAATTGCAGGCCGAGCATGGTCAGCACCGGGACCAGCGCGTTGCGCAGGGCATGGCGACGCAGCGTCTGTCCGCGCGTCAACCCTTTGGCGCGGGCGGTGCGGATATAATCCTCGCTGAGGGTTTCCAGCATTGAGGAGCGGGTGATGCGGGCGAGAACCGCCGATTGCGGCAGCGCGAGCGCGAAGGCGGGCAGAACCAGTGCCTGAATGGCCGGGAAAAGACCCTCGCGCCAGCCGGGAAAGCCGCCGGAAGGAAACCAGCCGAGTGTGATCGAAAACAGCAGCACGAAGAGGATGCCGAACCAGAAATTCGGGATCGCAAGACCGAGCTGGGCAAGGCCCATCACCAACGCATCGATCCGCGTATTCGCCTTGGCAGCAGCGAGTGCGCCAAGCGCGATGCCGAGGCTCGCCGCCAGTGCCAGCGCCATCAGCGCGAGCGGCAGGGTCACCGCCATGCGCTCGGCAATGAGGCCGCCCACCGCCACGCGGTAGGTGTAGGAGATGCCAAGGTTGCCGGAAAAAAAGCCGACGACCCAGCCCCAGAAGCGCGCCAGCGGTGGGGCGTCCAGCCCGAGTTCAAGCCGCAGCGCCGCGATGGTATCCGGTGTTGCGCTCAGGCCGAGCATCGTCGCGGCGGGATCACCGGGGAGCACTTCGAGCACGCCAAAAACGACAAGGGCCGCGAAGAAGAGCGTGAGCCCCATCGCGGCCAGTCGTTTGATCAGAAACCGGACCACGCCCCGGCCTTCGCCGCGCGCGAAATCAGTTCCACTTCAGTTCGGCGAGCGGGTTGGCCGGCAGCGGCCAGTTTTCCCACATGCCGGACAGCCCCTTCTTCGCAACCGTCACCTTGGGCAGCATGAACAGGAAAACGTTGACCTGATCTTCCGCGATCTGGCGCTGCGCGGCAGCGAAGGCAGCGTTACGTTCCGCCTCGGTTTTAGCGGTTTTTGTCTGCGCAAGGGCCGCGCGGAACGCCGGATTGGTGTAGCCGAAATAGTAGTTGTCGCGTGCGTAGATGTTCAGATCCATCGGCTCGACGTGGCTGACGATGGTGAGATCGAAATCCTTGCCGCGGAATACGCGCTCCAGCCATTGCGGCCATTCGAGCGGCTCGATGGTCGCGTTGACGCCGATTTCCTTGAGCATCGCAGCGACGATCTCGCCGCCACGCCGCGCATAGGCCGGCGGCGGCAGACGCAGGGTGAGGTTCAGACCATTCGGGAAGCCCGCTTCGGCGAGCAGGGCCTTTGCTTTTGCAGGATCGTAGGGAATTGCACCCGTCAGATCGACATAGGCCGGGTGATTGGGCGAGAAATGGCTGCCGATCGGCGTGCCAAGACCCGAGACCGCGCCTTCATTGACGAGACGACGGTCAATCGCCATCGCCAGCGCCTTCCGCACGCGGACATCGTTGAGCGGCGCCTTGGCATTGTTCATCGCGACGATAGTTTCGCCTTCGGTACGTCCCACGTTAACCTTGAGGTTCGCGTTCGACATCAGCTGCGGCACCGCTTCCTGCGCACCGATGTTGGTGTTGGCGTCGCAATCTCCGGCCAACAGCGCGGAGACCTGCGCTTGCGCATCGGTGATGAAGCGGAAGGTCGCGAACTTGATCGCAGCCTGTCCACCCCACCACGTGTCGTTGCGCTCAAGCATCAGCCGGTCACCCCGGTTCCAGCGCACGAACTTGTATGGACCAGTGCCAACCGGCTCGGTTGCAGCTTTGGCGATGGTTTTTTCCGAGACGATCACGGCATCGCCCCAGGCGAGACCATCGAGGAAATCGGCTGAGAAAGTCTTCAGCGTAATCTCGACCTCATCCGGCGCGGGCGTCGCAATGGCGGCTATGGGTTCGAAAATCCATTTCTGGGTGTTCTTGGAATCGGGCGCGACCGCGCGCTCAAGGGAGAATTTCACATCCGCCGAGGTCAGCGGGCTGCCATCATGAAAGGTCGCGTTCTTGCGGAGTTTGAAGCGAAATTTCAGCCCGTCGTCGCTGACGGTCCAGCTTTCGGCGAGGCGCGGAATGATTTTCGACGTGCGGTCAAGCCCAACGAGACCCTCGAAAATATTGGCGTAGGTGACTTCGCGGATCGCGGCAGCGGCACCGGCCGAGGGATCGAGGATCGGCGGTTCCAGCGTCTGGCAGATGACGACCGTATCCTTGTTCTGGGCGAGCGCCGGAATCGCGGCTGCGCCCATGAGCGCGAACGTCGCGACGCTCCGCACGAGAAGCTTCCCGAAAACCCGTCCGGTCGTTGCAGCCATCGTTACCACTCCAGTTTTACGCGTTGCAGCACTATCCAATCACAGGAATTGACTGCTTCGATTCGTCGATCCTATGCCGCCGTGCAACGCCGCCGCAACAGGGTCAATGCCGTTGCCGCCATCACCTTGGCGGAAAGGATCATATCGTCAATGCCGACCCACTCATCCGGCTGATGCGCGAGATCGAGAATGCCGGGACCATAGGCGACACAATCGCGCACCGACCCAAAGCGCGTGATGTGCTTCTGGTCGTAGGTGCCGGGTGAAGCGACATGCGTCGAAGGCTTGCCGAACAGCGCCTCGATCCAGTGATCGAGCGTTTGCACGAGCGGTGCTTCCGGTTCGGTCATGGTCGGTTCGAAAGTCATGATCTCGCGCACCGAGTAATCGAGCCCAGCGCGACGCGCCTTCACCCGCTCCAGCAGCGCGACGATCTCGGCTTTGACGCCATCGAGGTCTTCTTCGATGAGGTAGCGCCGGTCGAGCACGAGGCGGCAGCGATCCGCCACCACCGGCGCGGGGCGACCGTTGTAGGGCTCGGGCTGGCCGCCGTGCACGGAATTGAGGTTGAGCGTCGCGGCGCGCGCGCCTTCCGGAACGCAAGGCATCCGCGTGATGCGGGTACCGAGCGCGGGCAGCAATTCGGCTTCAAGAAGCCCCAGAAAATCGCCCATGCCGCGAATGGCCGAGACACCGAGGAATGGCATCGCGCCATGACCGATCTGGCCGGTGATCTCGACCTCCGCCCACCATACACCGCGATGACCGAGGCAGACGCGATCCGGGTTCAGTGGCTCGGGAATGATGACGTGGTCGACCCTGTCACGAGCAAAATAGCCCTTTCGAGCCAACATCCCCGCGCCGCCGAAACCACCGGATTCCTCATCCACCGTGCCAGAAAATTCGAGTGCGCCGACGCTCAGCAGCCCTTCATCAAGAATGGCCTCCATGGCGATGATCGCAGCAGCAATGCCGCCCTTCATGTCACAGGCGCCACGCCCATAAACCTTGCCGTCGCGCACGAGGCCTTCGAAGGGCGGAACGGTCCAGCCCAGTCCGGCCTCCACGACATCAATATGCCCATTGAAATGGATGCAGGGGCCGGGACTTGCGCCAGAAAAGCGACCGATGACGTTGAAGCGCGGGTGGAGATCGGTGTCATCCGGCTCACCAAGCCCGCGCACATATTCCACCGCCGCGCCGCGATCCGCGAGGCGCTTTCCGAGAAAACGCGCACATACCTCGTAGGCGTCGCCGGGCGGATTGATGGTAGGGAAGCGGATGAGATCTTGCGTCAGGCGAACGAGATCATCGCGGGCGGCGTCGATGCGCTGGAAAAGCCGGCTGACATCATCAGCAAGGCCACCCGCTCCTTCACCCTTCGTCATCGCCGCACGACCTCCCTGTAACGGGCGCAGCATAGCGCCTCGAGGATGCCATGCAATTGGCAGCCGCTGGATTTACCCGATGAAGCCCCAGATGAAGCGGGCGCTGACGGTGAGCAGGAACAGACCGAACGCCACCTCCAGCCGGCGCTTCGGCATGGCATGCGCAAGCTTGGCACCGAATGGTGCGATCAGCGTCGAGGTCGGTGCAACGAGCGCAAAGCCGAGGATAGAGACGAAGCCGATGGAAAGGGGCGGCAACATCGCCATTTTCGGCCAGCCGGCGATGATGTAGCCGATCGCACCGGGGATCGAGATGAGGATGCCCAGGCCAGAAGAAGTCGCGACCGCATTGTGGATCGCGACGCCATAGAGTGAGAGGATCATGTTCGAGATCGCGCCGCCGCCGATGCCCATCAACGCCGAGGCGAGGCCGATAAGGACGCCATAAGCCCGCATGCCAACCACGCCCGGCAATTTTTCCGCAAGGCGCCAGTCATCACGGCCCGAGAGCAGCTTGATGGCGTTCGAGGTTGCGACAAAGATGAACACGAGCTTGAGCAGAAGGCCCGGCGCATAGGCCGCAATCGCCGCGCCCGCGATCACCGAGGCCACGACCGGCACGGCCCAGACCTTCAGCACATCCATCAGTACCTTGCCCTTGGCATGATGGGTGCGGAAGGACTGCACCGAAGTCGGGATGATGATGGCCAGCGAGGTGCCAACGCAGAGGTGCATCCGGACCTCTTCCGGTACGTTGAGAAACCCGAAGATCTGGTAGAGCACCGGCACGATCACCGCGCCGCCGCCGACCCCGAACATGCCCGCGAGCAGGCCCGTGATCAGCCCCGCGCCGACAAGGGCGATCACGAGCGTGATGAGATCGGCAACAGGAATTCCAAACATGGCGGAAAATCTCTCGCGGGAGGAAGGCCTTGAGCGCTCAAAGCCATCTCCGCCTAAAGGAGGAGGGGGAGATTGGCAATCCAAATCAAGAGGCTGCACAGCGCGTACCCTGCATGTCGCCTATGCATGACATACCACCCCACACACGGACGCCAGCGCCAATACGGCAGAAAATTTTTCTAACAGGCGGCAGAACACGCTTGAATGCTCTGGCCATTCAGCGCCATTCTTTTAGGCAACGCTTGCTCGATTCCGGGCAGACATGATTTTGCGGGGCAATCGATGCACGCGCCTGCGGTGACCCCGCTTCCTTTTGAAGTGCGGCGCGCCATCTTGGGTCTTGGCCTCAGCCAGATTGTCGGCTGGGGCACGACCTATTACCTGCTATCACTTTTGGGGTCCCGGATCGGCAGCGATCTTGGACTGTCCAACGGGCTTATCCTGGCAGGCGTTTCGATTACACTTGGGTGCGCCGCAGTCATTGGCCCCCAGGTCGGGCGATGGCAGGACAGAGCCGGCTCTCGTGTTGTGATGACGACGGGATCGGTCATCATTGCCGCCGGCCTTGCGCTGCTCTCCCTGGCGCAGAACTGGATCACCTACTACCTCTGCTGGATCATTATCGGCATCGGCTCACCGATGGCACTCTACTCCGCCTCTTTTACCGCCCTGACGCAGATTGCCGGGCGATCATCACGGCGGGCAATCTCTTACCTCACCTTCATGGGCGGTCTTGCCTCGACATTGTCATGGCCAGCAACAGCGTGGCTGATGGGGTTTCTCGACTGGCGCACGATCGCGCTGATGTTTGCAGGATTAAATCTCGCGATTTGCATCCCGATCCATCTTACCTGCCTGGGTCGCAGGACAATTGATGAGAACGGGGCCGAAGCTGCCGAGGTTATCGAGGCGGGGATTCCGCGCGAGGCGCAACCTTTGGCATTTATTCTGCTTTCGGCAATGCTGGCATTGACCGGTGCGATTGTGAACAGCTGGTCGCTGCTGGTTTTCCCAGTGCTTATCGGCATCGGCTTCACCTCAGGGGTCGCGGTGTTTGTCGGCTCTATCGTCGGCATCTGGCAGGTTGTCGGCCGCATGGGCGAGATGCTACTGGCGCGGCGGCTCTCGATTTTCTGGACCGGCCTTGTCGCCGTCGGCTTCTTGCCGATCGCCTTCACGATCCTGCTGAACGCGGGCGGGAATGTTGTGATCGGCAGCGCGTTTGCAGCCTTCTACGGAATTTCGAATGGCCTGCTCACCATCGCGCGCGGTGGCATGGTGCTCGCGATCTTCGGCGCACGCGGCTATGGCGAGCAGATTAACAAGATCACTGTGGCGCAGAATATTGCCGGTGCACTGGCCCCAGTAGCGGGCGGTTATATGCTCGATAGTGTCGGTGCCAATACGGTGCTCGATATCATGCTCGGGATTTCCGCCCTGGGGCTCGCTCTGCTGCTCGTCCTGCATCGGCATTGTGCCCGGAACGGTCTCCACTGAAGAACGACATCAGTAGGCGCCAGACCTTTGCGCCGAGCCACCGGCGCGTGTAAGGCTGGTCGCGACTGTCCTTCGATTTGAACACGCCAACTCCCGCGATCAGGTTTCCCATGCGCTCTGAAAATCCGCCCGTCATCCGCCTGTCCGAGTATCGGGTTCCCGATTTCCTGATCGACCACGTGGCACTCGACTTCTCGCTCGAACCGGAGGCGACGCGCGTTGTTTCCACGCTCTCGATGCGACGCAATCCGAAAGGGATACCGGGCGCCGCGCTGGAACTCGATGGCGATGAGTTGAGCCTTGTCGCGGTGGCGATTGACGGGCGCAAACTGGCTCCATCCGAGTTCATCGCCTCGCCGGAGAAATTGATCATTCCTGCCGCGCCGAAGGATGCTTTCACGCTGGTGATCGAAACGCTGGTCAACCCGGCGGCAAACACCAAGCTGATGGGGCTTTATCGCTCGAACGGCGTCTATTGCACCCAGTGCGAGGCCGACGGCTTCCGCCGCATCTCCTATTATCTTGACCGCCCCGATGTCATGGCGACATGGAAAGTGCGGATCGAAGCCGCGAAGGCGATCCCGCTGCTGCTCTCCAACGGCAATCCGGTGGAACGGGGCGACGTGCCCGGCACCGATCGGCATTTCGTTGTCTGGGATGATCCGCACAAGAAGCCCTGCTACCTCTTCGCGCTGGTCGCGGGCGATCTTGATGCGGTGACTGACCATCACACTACGCCCTCGGGCCGGAAGGTTGAGCTCAACGTCTATGTCGAGAAGGGCAAGGGCGCGCGCGCAACCTATGCCATGGATGCGCTGATCCGCTCGATGAAATGGGACGAGGAAAAGTTCGGCCGCGAGTACGATCTCGATCTGTTCAACATTGTCGCCGTGTCGGATTTCAACATGGGCGCGATGGAGAACAAGGGCCTGAATGTGTTCAACGATCGCTATATTCTGGCGACGCCGGAAACCGCGACGGATCAGGACTACCACAACATCGAAGCCATTGTGGCACATGAGTATTTTCACAACTGGACCGGCAATCGCATCACCTGCCGCGACTGGTTCCAGCTCTGCCTCAAGGAAGGGCTGACAGTTTTCCGCGATCAGGAGTTCTCCTCCGACATGCGCTCCCGTCCGGTGGAGCGGATCGCCAATGTGCAGACCCTGCGTGCGGCGCAGTTCGTTGAGGATTCCGGCCCGCTCGCGCATCCGGTACGCCCGCAGACCTATAAGGAAATCAACAACTTCTACACGGCAACCGTCTACAACAAGGGCTCCGAGCTGATCCAGATGCTGCGCATCCTGATCGGCCCGGAGAAATTCCGCGAGGGCATGGATCTCTACTTCGAGCGTCACGATGGCGAGGCCGCGATCGTCGAGCAATTCATCCAGTGCTTCGCGGATGTTTCAGGCCGGGATCTCAAGCCCTTCATGCGCTGGTATGATCAGGCCGGCACGCCGGTTGTCACCATCGAGCAGGCGTATGACGCGGCCAAGGGCACCTTCAGCCTCACCGCGCGACAGGAAACCGCGCCGACGCCGGGCCAGCCTGACAAGGGACCACAGGTGATTCCGATCCGCCTCGGCCTGATCGGACAGGACGGCACCGAACTTGTGAAAGATGATCTCATCGTGCTCGACACGGAGAGCACCAGCAGGGTTTATGCTGGCCTCACGCAACGCCCCCTGCCCTCGCTGTTCCGCGGCTTCTCGGCCCCCGTGAAGCCGGTGATCAGCCGGGAGGACGGTGATCTCCTTGTGCTTGCCCAGCATGACAGTGACCCGTTCAACCGCTGGCAGGCCTTGCAGGATGCCGAGACGGCGCTGCTCAGACAATCCGTGGCGGCGATCCGCCAAGGCAAGGCACCGCTGAGCGATCCGCGACTTTCCGCGGCCATCGGCAAGCTCATCGAAACCAGCGCTACTGACCCCGCCTTCGCCGCACTGGCGATTGGCCTGCCGACAGAAGGTGATCTGGCCCGCGACATCGGCACGGAGATTGATCCCGAAGCCATCGGACAGGCGATTGACCATCTCAGGGCCGAAATTGGGCGCGCGGTGCGCCCCGTCGCCGAGAAGGTCTATGCAACGCTGTCGGTACCGTTGCCGTTTAGCCCGGATGGCGCGAGCGCGGGCCGCCGCGCCTTGCGGGCGCAGATTCTGCGCTACCTGATCGCTGCGGATATGGCAGCCGGTGCGAAGCTCGCCTCCGCGCAGTTTGAGGCTGCCGACAATATGACCGACCGGATGACGGCGGTTTCTGCCTTGCTCGTCTGCGAGACACCGGAACGTGAAAAAGCGCTCGACGCGTTCTACGCGCGCTACTCCGAGGATGCCCTCATCCTCGACATGTGGTTCGGGTTACAGGTGCGTGTACCGGGGCCGGATTGCGTCTCTCGGGTCAAAGCCCTCACAACGCATCCGAAGTTCACGCTAGCGAACCCGAACCGTGCGCGGTCGCTCATCGCGGTCTTTGCGAACACCAACCTGCGCGGCTTTCACGCCGCTGACGGGAGCGGTTACGCGCTCGTCGCGGAGATCATCGGCCAGATCGACGAACGCAATCCGCAGATCGCGGCGCGTCTCGCCACCGCCTTCCGGAGCTGGCGAAGCCTTGAGGCGGGGCGTCGCGCCCTGGCCGAGAAGGCCTTGCGCGGGCTGGCGGAGGGCAAGAGCCGTTCGCGTGATCTCACGGATATTCTGGAACGAACACTCTCATAGGTTGATTATCTTCAAGCCGTCCCTCTATGCGGGTGTTTTTCAGCACCCGTACTTCTCGTTCATGCAAAATAATTCATGCAATGAAATGAGAACAAACGCGAACAAATAGAGGGCAAAGAGAATCCAGTTCAAGGCAAGGATTCCTTTGCCCCGGAGGCAAGCATTGCAGCCTCCGGTAGAAGATGAATCAATCGTAAAAACCCTCTTGTCAGCCTGATTCCCGTCGATTCAACTAGGGGTGATTCGGGGCGATGCGGCACATTCCTCGGGTCAATTTGGGGGACTACCGAGGGGGCAATCATGGTGCGAGCATTCGCGGCCAACGCTATTGGCGTGGGCAATAGCAAGAGCCAGACCGGCCTTCCTCCGCGCAGCGAGATCGCGCAGGCCCGCTCCATGCTCGACCATGCAGTTCCGCTGCTCGTGGTTATTTTTCTTGCCGTGACGGCTGTCAGCATCACGCTCCAGTTTACCTCTTCGCGGCAGGAACATCTGGAAAGCGGCGAGGCCAGCCTAGCGCTTGCCGCGCATATCGCCACCAACGAGATCGCCCGCCAGACGCGGGAAAACGGCGCCACAGGCTACGATCTGCCGCAACTCCCCCAACTTGCATACCAGCCTGGCCGACAGTTTCTCCTGCTCGATCAGAATGGCATGATCCGTGGCGGCCATGCCGGACTTGTAGGCATCAATCAGGAAGCGAGCCGGGTTCTCGCAGAGCCTTATCGAATGAAATCGATGCTGGACGAGCATAAACTTGCGCGCGTCCAACTGGCGGATGGTCGCATGGTCAGCCTCGTCGCGCATCAGCCCGAGGGCTTTGCCGGTTCGCTGGTGGTGATGCAGCCCATTGAGGACGAGTTGCGATTCTGGCGTCAGCATGTCGGGATCATCGGGGCGATCCTCGCCTGTTTCGGCGCGGTGACCATTGCTTTCACGTTGGTCTACTATGCGCAGCGCCAACGCACGGTGAGCGCAGGACGACAGGTGCGCTCACAATTCGAGGTTGCGCTCGACCATGGCCGTTGCGGTCTTTGGGAATGGTCGCTCTCGGCGAATGCGCTGATCTGGTCGGAATCGATGTTCCGCATGCTCGGACTGACCAATCAGGTGCACCTCACCCGGGCTGAAATTCTCTCGCGCCTGCATGAGGATGACGCGGACCTGTTCACCCGTATCGAGCAGGGCGCGCGCCTTGGTCACTGCGAGTTCGATTATCTCTTCCGCATGATGAATGAGGCGGGCGAGTGGGTCTGGCTCCGGATGCGCGCTGTGATCGACGCCACGACCCAGACCGCCTCGCCGCGCCTTCTTGGCATCGTGATGGATGTGACCCGCGAACGCGCTGTCGAGGAAGAGAGCCATAGGGCCGACGCTCGCCTGCGCGACGCGATTGAATCGATCTCCGAAGCCTTCGTGCTCTGGGACGAAAACAACCGCCTCGTGATGTGCAATTCGAAATACCAGACCTTCCACGGCCTGAACCCCGACCACGTCCGCCGCGGCGTGGCCTACAAGGTGCTGATGGCGGAGGCGCGCGAGCCGCGCGTTCTGATCGAGATCGATCGCGGCTCGGAACCCGAGAGCGGCGCGCGCTCCTATGAAGCACAATTCCAGGATGGCCGCTGGTTGCTGATCAGCGAACGCCACACCAATGATCGCGGCTACGTTTCGGTCGGTACAGACATTACTGCCCGCAAGCTTCAGGAAGAGCGCCTTGTCGAGAACGAGCGCCAGCTCCGGATGACCGTGACTGACCTCGGCAACTCCCGCGAAGCCTTCCGCCGTCAAGCCGGGCAGCTCGCCGAGCTTGCCGATCGCTACCTTGAGCAGAAGGCTGAGGCGATCAGCGCCAACAAGGCGAAAGCCGAATTCCTCGCCAACATGAATCACGAGATCCGCACGCCGCTGAACCACATCATCGGCTTCTCGGAGATCATCGAAACGGAAGTTTTCGGCACCTGCGGGTCACCGCGCTACATCGAATACGCCCGCGATATTCGCGAAAGCGGCATCAACCTGCTCGCGCTGATCTCCGATATTCTCGACATGGCCCGCATCGAAGCCGGACGCGTCTCACTCGACCGTGCGCCTACCGCGCTCGGAGCCCTCCTCGAAAAGGCAACGGCGGAAGTCATCCCTGCTGCGGAGGCCAAGGGCATTACGCTTGAAATCGAGCCCGACCCGACCGACAAGGCCGCACAACGCCTCATCCACGTCGATGCCAATGCTATCAGCCAGGCACTCGCCCACCTCCTGCGCAATGGCATTCGTCTTTCGCCGGCAGGGGGCAAGGTTTCGATCCGTGCCCGGATGAACGGCGACCACGTCAACATCTTCGTCGCGGATCGTGGCTATATGCTCTCGGCGGGCGATCTCGGGAAAATGGTGGATCCCTTCGGGCATATCGACGGGATGCTACAAGACGGCTGCAAGGGCTCGGGCCTCGGCGTTTCCATCGCCCGCTCGCTGATTGAGCTTCACGGCGGCACAATGCGCCTGCGTTCCTCGCAGCAGATCGGTTCTCTTGTGATGATCCACCTGCCGGTCACCGTGCAGCCGGTGCAACTCGACCTGCCGATGAACGGTTGAGATATAGAGAATTATCCCACCTTCACCTTGCCGATCAGGCGTTCGAAGATGGCGCGCACCTTTTTCTGGCTCGTGGTGAGTTCGGCGATCAGGAAGGCGAAATCCGGCATATCCATCAGGCTCGCGAGCCGCCGCTTGTAAACCGGCGTCGCCTGCGCCTCGGCAAACGGCCCTGAGATGCAGAGACGCGTCGCCTGCGTCAGCGCGCTCTGGAGTTGCCATGCCGCGCCAAGCGTCTCGCTGTCCTCCATCGGGATCAGTCCCAGTTCACCTGCCCTCTGCAAAGCGCAGAGGGTACCAAGACCGATCAGATCCGGGTACCGCCCCGCGTGCAGGATCACCACGATCTGGGCGATAAACTCGCAATCGACGAGTCCGCCCGGCCAATCCTTGACGTCAAAAGCGTTGCGGCCCGGCTTTCCCCCCCCCATCAAGCCGCGCATGGAAGAGACATCGGCGCGGGTGGGCTTGTCCTCGCGTGGCCGCGAGAGGATTTCGCCGATGGTCACCTTGAGACGATTGGCGAGATCGCTATCGCCGGCCAGCACGCGGGCACGGGTGAGCGCCATGTGCTCCCAGGTCTCGGCCTCGGTGGTCTGGTAATCGCGGAAGCCGGCCAGCGAAGTCGCGACCGTGCCTTTGCGGCCGGAAGGGCGCAGGCGCAGGTCGATCTCGTAGAGCGTACCGGTGCGCATCTGGGCCGAAAGTGCCGAGATCAGACGTTGGGTCAGCTTGGCGAAATACTCTGCCGGCATCAGGCTGCGATTGCCGTCCGACATGCCATCGGGCGGCGCATCGTAGATGACCACGAGATCGAGATCGGAATTGGCGGTCATCTCGCGTGAGCCGGCCTTGCCATAGCCGAGCAGCACCATGCTCGCGCCTTCGATCACGCCGTACTGGCGCGCGAATTCGGCGCGGGTGCGCTTCAAGACCATATCGAGGAAGGTTTCGGCAATCGCCGTATGGGCATGCCCGGCTTCCGAAAGTGGGAGCACGCGGGAAAGAACGCGGGTGCCCAGCAGAAAGCGCTCGGCGCGGGCGAGCTCGCGGGCGCGGTCGAGGAACAGCTCGAAATCCGTTTCGCGTTCGAGGCGCGGTGCGATGCGTTCGCGCGTCGCCTCCACCGTCAGGCCCCGCGTAAACTCGGGGTCGACAAGCACATCGAGCACATGAGGGTTCTGCGCAACAATATCCGAGAGGCGCGGCGCAGTGCCGAGAATTTCGGCGAAGAGGCGACGCAATTCGTCATTATTCTTGAGGATGGAAAACAGCTCGATCGCCGCAGGCATGCGCTGGAGCGCGTTGTCGAACGTCATCAGCGCGCCATCGGGGTCGGAGGAATTGCCGAAGGCTTCGAGCAGGCCTGGCACGAGTTCCGTGACGATTTCGCGCGCGCGCGGCGTTGTCACCGCCGGGCGGCGTCCGAAGTGCCAACCGCGCACGGTTTCCGCCACCAACTCGGGACGCTGGAAGCCGAGGCGGCGGAGAGTTTTGAGGGTTTCGGGGTCATCCTCTACGCCGGTAAAAACGAGGCTTCCTGCCTCTGACGCGAGGCCCGGCACTGCCTCGAACAGGCGTGCATAGTGCCGCTCGACGATGCGCATTTCCTTGAGCAGCGCCTTATCGAGACCCGCGCGCGTGAAACCGGCGAGACGCGCGAGAGCGGCAAGGTCATCTTCGGATTTGGGGAGTTTCTGGGTCTGCTCGTCGTTGACCATCTGGACGCGATGCTCAAGATCGCGCAGGAAGCGGTAGGCTGTGGCCAGTTCGGCTGCGGCCTCCGGCGTCACCCAGCCTTCGCGCGCAAGTTCATCGAGCATATCGAGCGTGCGCGCGCCTCTGAGACTGGGGCGGCGCCCGCCGTAAACCAACTGCTGGGTCTGAACGAAGAATTCAATCTCGCGGATGCCGCCGCGCCCGACCTTCAAATCATGTCCCGGCACGGTGATCTGGTCATGTCCGCGTACGGCATAGATCTGGCGCTTCATCGCGTGAATATCGGCGATGGTGGCATAATCGAAGTATTTGCGCCAGATGAAGGGCGCGAGTTCGCGGATAAAGGCCTTTCCGGCTTCGATATCGCCCGCCACGGGCCGCGCCTTGATGTTGGCAGCGCGCTCCCAGTTCTGACCCACCGTCTCATAGTAACCCAGGGCTGCCTGCACCGGCATCGCGATCGGCGTGAGCCCCGGATCGGGCCGGAGACGCAGGTCAACACGCTGGACATAGCCATCGGCGTTGCGCTCGTTGAGCAGCTTCACGATGGTCTTGACGAGGCTGATTGCTATCTTTTGCGGATCGCTGGCGGAGGCGATTCCGGGCTGCTCGGGATCGTAGAAGACCGCAAGATCGATATCGGAGGAATAGTTGAGTTCGCGCGCGCCGTGCTTGCCAAGTGCCAGCACGAAAAGGCCGAAGGCAAGCTCGGGTTGCTCAGGATCGGGCGGGGAGATTTGCTTGGCGCGCATCGCCTCGTTGAGGCCAAAGCGCAAGGCGCCCTGAACCGAGGCATCGGCGAAATCCGAGAGCGCGGTGGTCACCTCGACAGTATCGAAGGCGCCGCCTAGATCGGCGAGCGCGATCAGCAACGCGGCTTTCGCCTTGCCGTGACGCAGAATGCGCATCGCAGCCAAGGCATCGGTGAGGTCACCGGCGGCGCGTGTCTCGGCAAAAATCGCTTCAAGGGAGGTTTCCGGCGACTGCGACAAGAAGGGCGCAACGCGCTCGGGCCAGCGAGAAATCAGCCGCCAGAGGTAGGGCGCGCCTTCAGCGATGCCCGCGAGCAGATCGACCGCCTGCGGCGCCTCCGCCAGAAGAGCGCGCAGATCAGCCGCCTCTTCCGATTCCAGCAGGTCAGCGACGCTTCGGGCGCCGGCCCGGCCTGCCTTGGGCGTTCTGGTCAAACGGGAAATCAGGGAAGCGGACGAGTCAGGCTTTTTCATCGCCCGGATCATTGCCGCTCGCAGCCGGCAAGACAAGCACAGCGCGAAGACCCGGCGCGTTATCTTCTAGTCGCATCTGGCCGCCATGCAGCTTTGCAATGGCGGCAACGAGGCTGAGGCCAAGGCCAAAGCCGGGCTTGGCGCGGCTGCGATCAAGCCGCACAAACCGCTCCATCACGCGCTCACGGTCATCTTCAGGGATGCCCGCCCCGCGATCCGAAACGGAAAGCTCGATCATGCCGTCAATTTTCCGACCTGTAATCATGATCTCCGACGCACCGACAGCCGTCGAAGCTCCATATTTCAGCGCGTTATCGACGAGGTTCGCCAGCGCGCGCCCCAACAGCTCGCGGTTGGCCCGGACGCAAAGGCCGGGCTCCAGCGCGAGACGCAAGGGCATGCCAGCCTCCTCCGCCAACGGCTCATAAAGCTCGGCGATGCTGGAGGCGATTTCCTCCAGTGAGACATCCTTCAGGGATGTCGCGAGATTGCCGGTCTCGGCCCGCGCGATCATCAGGATCGCCTCGAAGACGCGGATCAGACCATCGGATTCGGCGATGGCGCGCTCAAGCCCCTCGCGGCTTTCTTCAAGGCTTGTTGCCTTTCGAAGCGTTTCTTCCGCACCGTTGCGCAGCCGGGTCAGCGGCGTGCGGAGATCATGCGCGACATTGTCGGAGAGTTCGCGCAACCCGTCCATCAACTCGCCGATGCGATCCAGCATCTGGTTGAGATGGCCAGCCAAGCGGTCAAACTCATCGTTGGTATTTGAAACCGGGAGTCGCTCGGAAAGGTTGCCATCCATGATGCGAGCGCTGGAGGCTGCAATGGCATCGACGCGCCCGAGCACGCGCTTGGTCACAAACCACGCACCAAAGCCACCGAGCAGCAGCACCATCAGGAGCGACCAGCCGCGTGCCCGGCGGATGGAAAGTTCGAGCCGCGCGCGCTCTTCAAGGTCTCGCCCGACGAAGAGGCGTAGACCAGACTGGAGCAGGAAGACCCGGATCTTCGCGAGCCGCTTCCGGTCATCCGCCTCGTCGGGCCAATTGAACTCGGCTTCGATCCAGCCGGGACGCTGGTCAAGCGCCGGGACGTGAAGAATGGCATTGCCGGTGACGGAATCACCCTTGTTATCCACCAACAGGTAGATGAACGAGCCGAGCTGTCGGCCCCGCCGTTCAATGATGGCCGTGAGCCGACGGATATCGCCCTGCCGGGATTGCGCGGCCAACGAATTGATCTCGGTTTCAATGGTTTCGGTAATCTGCGCATCGAGCAAGCGGCGGGTATTCCAGGCGAGGTAGCCGAGCACAAACACCGCGAAAAAGACGAACATCATTAGATAGACCGCCGACAGCTTGAAGGCCGTCGTGCGGACGATGCGCCCTACCGATGCGATAAAACCGGTTCCCTCAGCGGGCATTGTCGCGAATCATGTAGCCGGCGCCGCGCACAGTATGAAGCAACGAAGCACCCTGCCCCTTGTCGATCTTGCCGCGCAGCCGTGAGATATGGACGTCGATGACATTGGTTTGGGGATCAAAATGATAATCCCAGACGTTTTCGAGCAGCATCGTGCGGGTCACGACCTGTCCGGCATGGCGCATCAGATATTCGAGCAGCCGGAATTCACGCGGCTGAAGCAGGATTTCCTCATCGCCACGCGTGACCCGATGCGCGAGCCGATCAAGCTCCAGATCGCCGACGCGATACGTCAGTTGCGCGCTCTGCGGGTTTTGCCGACGGGCCAGCGCCTCGATCCGCGCGAGGCACTCCGTGAAGGCATAGGGCTTGGTGAGATAATCATCGCCGCCGGCCCGGAGGCCGAGCACGCGGTCATCAACCTGCCCGAGTGCGGAGAGGATCAGCACTGGCGTGGATCGCTTTTCCGATCTGAGCGCCATGATCAGTGAAAGGCCGTCACGCTTCGGCAGCATCCGGTCAACAACGAGCACATCATAGGTGCCGGAGAGCGCCATTTCGAGACCAATTTCACCATCAGCAGCAAGATCCGCGACATGTCCGGACTCGTTGAGCGCGCGGGTGAGGTAGCGCCCCGCCTCGGCGTCGTCTTCAACCACCAGAATTTTCATGCAGGGGACTCTTCCTCTCGAAACGCCTCTTGCCGCGCAGCTCCACGCACCATCGCCATCCCTAGGGGTATGCGTCAAGCGGCTGGCGCCTCGCCTGAAAATCGGGCGGTCTCGCGGCGGGAATTCCGGAGCGGGGGGCGACGGGGGTGACCAGAAAGCCTCGCCGCGAGACACCAGTACGGTCTAACGTCTGGCTGATGTCACCCACCTGTCGGCAGTATGAAAACTTCGTAATCTTCGGCGCTGCTCGAAAAGTTCAGCGCAGGGATTTCTGTGCAATCAGTTTTGCCAGTTCCTGCTGTTCGGTCTCCGACAGCCCGGCAACCGACTTGCCAGCTTCATCGCCGGAAGGTTCTTCGCCAGCCCTCACGCGACGAAAGAGCCTGAATGCCGCCATACCGCCCAACAGCAGGGCAACGACAGGGAGCCCCCAAAGGATCAGTGTTTGCGTGGAAAAGGACGGTTTCAGCAGGACAAATTCGCCGTAGCGGGCAACAATAAAATCGAGCACCGACTGATCAGAATCGCCTGCGGCAATCCTCTCCCGGACGAGACGACGCAGGTCTGTCGCCAGTGAGGCGTCCGAGTCATCGATCGACTGGTTCTGGCAGACGAGGCACCGCAACTCAGCAGAAATACGTCGCGCGCGCGCTTCCTGCGTCGCATCGGGCAGTTGCTCACCGGGCCGGACCGCGAAAGCCGGGGCTGCCGCGCTCAAGCTCACCAGAAGGGCGAGGCAAATCGCACGCAATCTCATGCCGCCGCTCCCTGTGGTTTAGCGCGCTGTGCCTGTCGTGGTGCGCCCACCCGCAACCGGCGATCCGAGAGCGAGAGCATTCCGCCGATCCCCATGATCAAAGGACCAAGCCAGATAAAGAGCACGAAGGGTTTGTTATAGGCGCGGAGGTCCACACTGGTATCGTCCTGAACCTCACCGATCGCGAGATACACTTCGCTGAAGCCATGACGATATCGTGCTGTTTCGGAGGTTGGCATTTGACGCCCGATATAAACCCGTTTGGCCGGTACCAGTTCGGCGACCAGTGTCGCGCCATCCCGAAGTTCAAAACGGGCTGCCGTCGCCAAGTAATTCGGTCCCGGCTGATTGCTAATGCCCTTGAATGTCAGGAGATAACCACCGAGCGTGATGGTCTGGCCTGGTTTGACCGCCACGATCCGTTCCTGCTCGAAGGCCGTTCCAGCCAACCCCAGCACCATGATTCCAGCGCCGGCATGGGCAATCACCATCGCGTAGACGGATCGAGGGATCGCTCGTAGACGGGCCGAAACCATGGACGCCCCCCCTCGCGATGCCCGGTCCACCAGTTCATCAAGTGCGCCAAACACAAGATAGAGCCCAAGCGCGATAGCCGCCAGCGCCAGCACGGGGCCACCGCCGATCATGAAGTTTACACCCGCCGTCAGCGTCAGAGCCAACGCCAGAGCCCACCAGATGCGCTGCACGGCACCAGCAAGATTTCCCCGCTTCCACGCCAGCTTCTGACCGATCGGGATCGCAATGAAGAGCGGGATCATCAAAGGCACGGCCGTCAGATTGAAGAACGGTGCCCCCACCGAGATCTTGGCACCGGTCAACGCTTCCAGCAACAGCGGGTAAAGCGTGCCGATAAAGACCGCCAGTGCGGCAACTGACAGAAACAGGTTGTTGAAGACCAGCGCGCCTTCCCGGCTGATTGGCGCAAACAGGCCGCCACCATCCATCGCACTGGCCCGCATGGCGAAAAGGAACAAGCTTCCGCCGATAAACGCGATCAGGATCGCCAGAATGAACAACCCGCGTTCGGGGTCGACCGCAAACGCATGAACCGATGTCAGGACCCCGGAACGGACAAGGAAAGTTCCAAGCAGTGAGAGCGAAAACGTGACAATCGCGAGCAAGATCGTCCAGGTTTTGAGCGCCTCGCGCTTTTCCATCACAATGGCGGAATGAAGCAGCGCCGTGCCGGTGAGCCACGGCATCAGCGAGGCGTTTTCCACCGGATCCCAGAACCAGTAACCGCCCCAGCCAAGCTCATAATAGGCCCAATAGGAGCCCATCGCGATTCCAAGTGTCAGCACAATCCAGGCCGCAAGCGTCCAGGGACGCACCATCCGCGCAAATGCCGCATCGACTCGGCCCAGAATGAGCGCGGCCGCCGCGAACGAAAACACAATCGAAAACCCGACATAGCCAAGGTAAAGCAGAGGCGGATGGATCGCGAGACCGGGGTCCTGCAACACCGGGTTCAGCCCCTGTCCCTCGAAGGGCGCAGCAAGGATCCGCAGGAAAGGGTTGGAGGCAAACACCAGAAAGGCGATAAACGCCGCTGCCACCATGGCCTGAACGGCCAGCGTCACACCTAGCATATCCTCTGGTAAATGACCGGAGGAAACCGCCACAGCTGCCCCAAAAAGCGCCAGAATCAACACCCAGAGCAGCATCGAGCCTTCGTGATTGCCCCAGACGCCGCTCCACTTGTAGATCAGCGGCTTGAGCGAATGGGAATTCTGGAAAACGTTCGCGACAGAAAAATCGGACGTCAGGAACGCCCAGGTTAGCGCGCTGAACGCCATCGCAACGAGAATGAATTGCAGAATAGCTGCGCGCGGCGCAAGGCGGAGCAGAACGTCATCTTGCCTCAGTGCCCCCCAGAGGGGCACGCTGGCCTGAAACAAGGCGACAACCAGCGCCATGACCAGCGCGAAATGACCAAGCTCGACGATCATGGCTTGGCTCCTTTGCTTCCGGCATCATCACGCCAAACGCCCTGCTTCTTGAGCGAATCTGCCACTTCGCGCGGCATATAATTCTCGTCGTGTTTGGCGAGCACGTTCGAGGCTGTGAATTGTCCGGCAGGATCAAGCTTGCCCTCGGCGACGACACCTTGCCCCTCTCGGAAAAGGTCCGGCAACAGACCCGTAAAGGTCACTTTCACAGCATTTGCGCCATCGGTCACAACGAAGCGGACAATCTGTCCCGATTCCTTGTTGACGCTTCCCTTTTCAACAAGACCACCCAGCCGGAATGAATCGCCGGGCTTTACTTTCCCCTGAACCACTTCGGTCGGGGAGCGGAAAAAGACGATCTGATCGCGCAGGGCCGTCAGGATCAGGCCAACCGCCAATGCCAGAACGACCCCAATGCCACCGATCAACGCCAAACGCTTCTGCTTGCGGGTCATCTCTCGTTCCTCACGGCGTCGGTTGGGCTTTGATCGCGGCAGCAAGCGCGTCAAGTTCGGATACGGCAGACATATCGGCGGCCAGCGCCGCGCGTGCTTTGGCCAGAGCCGCTTCTGCTGCATCGCGCTGGCGCAGCACGAGTCGCGCCTGAACAAGCTGGCGCCATTCCGCCAGGGTGCCGCCCTTTTCGGATAGGCGCGCATCCAGCCCTTCCACCATTGAGCGAATCATCGCCTCGCGTTCTGCCGGAGGAAGGTTCGCGATGGCTTGTCCCGCAGGATTTGATGGCATCTTGTTTTGCGCCCGAAACCGTTCGATCTCGCCATTTACACGCGATTTTGCCGGGCTCTCCGGCAGTTCTGCGGCGATTTTTTCGAGTTCAGCAAGCGCCCCGGCGATATCGCCGTCCTGTTCCCGGGCAAGGGCGAGATAGAATTTGGGTTTTGCAAAGCGCCCATCCAGCTTCAACGCACGCTCGAAGGCTTGCCGCGCTTCGGCGCTGATGAGGCCATCCTTATCAGCGACAAGGCTCTCGCCAAGATCAGCCAGCCGCTCCGGGGTTTCGCCGGAAAGCTCAATCACGCGGGCATAAGCGCGCGCGGCGTCGGCATAGCGCCCCGCCTTCAGATAAACCGGCGCGACAACCTCAAACCCGCGGACATCGCCGGGGTTCTGCGCGAGATGTGCCTCGATTTTCTGAAGCGCTGTCTCGACATCAAACGGTTGCTGAGAGCGCTCGCGCGAGGCGAGCGGGGCATCTGGCAAGCTTGGTACGCCGACGCGCAGATAAATCGGGAGCGCAAGAACCGGCACACCAATCAGCATCATCAAGGCTGCCAGCTTGCGGCGCGCGCCGCTCTTGCCGGCATCCTCACCTGCGGCGGCAGCCCTGCCCCGGCTCAAAACCAATAGCGCACGCCCTTGTTCGGCAAGTGCGGCGTCGCATTCGCCCGTCGAAATCTCGCCAGCATCCCGCTGCCGGATCAACTCTGCCTTGCGCGCCTCGTACATCGCGACTTCGCGCGCCAGCCGATTCTCGCCGACACCACCACGGATCAGCGGCCAAAGCACGAACAGGCTCGCGCCGACAATCAAAGCAGCAATGGAGAACCAGAGGATCATGGTGCAGTCCTGAAGGCAAATGGCGCCGATCTCGAGCACAGGCCTTCGCCCCCGCCCATGATCATACGCAAATTGGCGCGGAAATTTTGTTCAGTGAGCCAAACCATGGCGCCCGCATACCAGAGTGCCGTGAGCACGCCAAATCAAACCATGAGGTAGGTCACAATGTCGGCAGGACAAGGCGTGCTCTCAGTCCGCCAAGCGGGGAATCGTCGAGATGAAACGAGCCACCATAAAGGGAAGCCATATCGACCACGATCGAGAGCCCCAATCCGGAACCCGGTTTGGTTTCATCGAGGCGACGCCCGCGTTTGGTGGCTTCCTTGCGCGCTTCCTCCGCGAGCCCCGGCCCATCATCATCGACCGTGAGGATCAGCATCGGAGTCGCACCGCCTTCCATGCGCGTCGCACGGATCATCACACGACCGTTGGCCCACTTACCTGCATTATCGGCCAGATTTCCGATCATTTCCTCGAAATCCTGCTTTTCGCCGCGGAACCGCAAGCCGGGTTCGATTTCCGTCTCGAAAACGAGATCCCGGTCGCGGTAAATTTTCTCGAAGGCGCGAACAAAGGAGGCAATGACGGGCTCAATATCGGTAATGTTGCCGATTGTTGCCGCGCGCGCCGCAGCACGGGCACGGTCCAGATAATACTGGACCTGATCGCGCATCACAGCGGATTGTTCGCGCACCTTCTCGGCTAGCAGCCCTGAATCAGAGCCCGCCTCATTGAGCAGAACGCTCAATGGCGTCTTGAGTGCATGGGCGAGATTGCCTACCTGCCCCCGTGCCCGCGCCACGATTTCGCGGTTCACATCCAGCACCTGGTTGAGTTCCTGTGCGAGCGGCGCGACTTCTTCGGGAAAATCGCCCTCAACGTGATCCTTCTCGCCGGCGCGCACTTCCGCCAGCGATTGCGAGAGCCGCCGCAGCGGTGTGAGGCCATAGCGCACCTGCAAGAAAGCAGAGACCGCGAGCGCCGAGGCGAGCAAAGTCAGCGTAATGGCGAGGGTGAATTCGAACCGGCGGCTTTCCTCGGCGATTTCCTCTGCATTGCCAGCAACGGAAATGACAAACCGGTTCTGCTCGCCAAGATCGATTTCCTGCTCGACGATGCGGATGCGCCGCCCTTCCGGTCCGGTCAGGTAGCCATCACGAAAATCGCCACGCGCGGAGGGAAGGCCCGGCTCGACCAAAGCCGGCAGTCGGCTTGAAAACAGGGATCGGGAGGTTCTGAGGATACTGGAGGCCGCGCTTTCGCGGTCCACGCGAATAATTTGCCAGTACCAGCCGGAGAGCGGGATCTGGAATTGCGGCTCACCGAGATTGCCCGGCTCGACATTGCCGCCATCGCTCAAGGCTGCGACGTCCGCCACCAGCACCTTGAGATAAAGTTTCAGGCGCTCGTCGAAGGCCGCCTCGACCGTCCGTCGGTTAATCGCGGAGAGAATGGTGCCCGCCGTTACCAGAACAAGAACAGACAGCACCACCGCCGAGAAGAACAGGCGGCCCGCCAGCGATTTCGGAGTGATGGGGCTGCGGAACGCCAGAGGCATGGCAGCTTAGCGCTTGGCCGGCGGTTCCGGCGGGGCAGCAATATATCCGAGGCCACGCACGGTCTGGATGATGTCGACGCCGAGTTTCTTGCGCAAACGGCCAACGAAGACTTCAATCGTGTTGGAATCGCGATCAAAATCCTGATCGTAAAGGTGCTCGACCAACTCGGTCCGCGAAACCACCCGCCCCTGATGGTGCATCAGATAGGCCAGCAGGCGGTATTCATGGCTGGTGAGCCGCACCGCACTGCCGTCCACCACCACGCGACTTGAGCGCGTATCGAGCAACACGGGCCCGCACATCAACTCGCTTGTGGCATGGCCCGCTGCGCGGCGCAGCAGTGCCCGCAGCCGCGCGAGTACTTCTTCCATATGAAACGGTTTGGTGACGTAATCGTCGGCGCCGGCATCGAAGCCCTGCACCTTTTCGCTCCAGCGATCGCGCGCGGTAAGGATCAGCACTGGCATGGTCCGGCCGCCCCGACGCCATTTTTCGAGCACGCGAATACCGTCCATCAGCGGAAGACCCATATCGAGGATCACACCATCATAAGGTTCGGTATCGCCGAGAAAATGCCCTTCTTCGCCGTCGAACGCCTTGTCGACGGCATATCCTGCGTCTTCCAGTGCCGCCACAAGTTGGCGGTTCAGGTCCCGATCATCCTCAATCACGAGAAGGCGCATTTCAAACTCCGGTTCGTCCAGCCGAATCCGGGCGCACCGACGCGCCCGGCTATCGCGCACACATATACCAACTCGCCGGCGTTTCGACAGAAAATCCGTGATCCACCCCGCTTGCATACAAAACGGTCAAACGGGGCTCTCCGATCAGGCCAGACGTTTCGTCGCGAGAATCCAGACGTTTCGTCGCGAGAATGCGGAACATCGTCGAAGCGACAAAACTGACCCCGGCGAGAGCCTGTAACAGGCTATCGGTCAGCGCGCCCTTGTCGAGACCGCTTGTATCAAAGCCAAGCCAGGAGAGCGCGAGCGCGCCTATGCCAATCGCATTTGCCCAAACGGTGCGGCTGGTCAGAATTCCTTTGGTGATGTCCATGGGGGCAAGCTCCTTTGTGGTAGAGGGAAGTCGAGCGGGGGTGACGGATAAAGCTGACACCAGCTTGCGGGCCTCGGCCTCGACCTCGCGTACGCGCCGCGTCCAGCCGCGACCGAAGACCGGGAAGGTCGAAAGCGCTTCAAGAAACGCGAGCCGCAGCGCAGACAATCGCGTGACCATCTCGCCCGGATCGCAGATGGCCACCGCTTGAAGCGTCTCCGGCCCGACGCGTCCATCCGCGGCAACCCCGAGCACGCGTTGGAGGCTCCGGACCGCCCGCGAGACGCCGGAGTTGACCGCAAAATCAAACACGGCCAGATCGAGTCCGGCCGGCAACTGATCACCATGCACGGAATCCCAGTAGCGTTTACGATAGATCTCGGCGACTTCCGTCCGGCTCAACGCCCGGACATCGGCTTTCGTCACCGCATTCCCACGCCATTCCGCGAGCGTTCCTTGCGTGATGCCCATCATGGTCGCACCGCCGGGATCAGCGGGGTGGTCGGAGTAGCCACCCTCCTGCGCAAGGACGCAGGTCAGCGCTGGCTCGAAGCTTTCGCTTGCCATCAAGGTCTCCTGATTGTCGGTCGATTTACAAAGCCGGAATGGTCGCGATGAGCGCGGCACCGGGCCCCACGGTTCGGCTCACCTGCCGAACGCGAACGGCGATGTTCGATTGGCCGGCACCAAAATCCGCCAACTCGCTCGCTGTCGGGTAGAGATAGTCTGGAGTCGAGAGGACAACCGTTCGAACCACGGCGGCCCCGTTCATCACCTCGAAGCGGTATTCCTCGACTTCCTCCCCCAAGGGGACCTCGAAGAGATCGAAGGAGTCGCCATCCTTTCGGGTGCGCCGGATGAAGGAAAAGCGAACTCCGCCCGCCTCGCGCCGCGCCTTGGGGTGTACCGGTGCAAGCGGCATCAGAGCGACACCTGAGGGCGTCGCACTCGCATTCACCGCTGTCGGATCGCCAAGATCGCGGCCCGCCGGGAGGATGATATGGTTCTTGGCCGCGCCAATGGCCTCGCTGCCCATGCCAATATCCGTCACGGCATCGTCGAGCACGATGACATCTGCGCCGGGTGCGAGAACGCGCGTCGCTGCGGCTTCCGATCCGCCTATTCCGCGCAACAGACCCGAAACGCGGTAACGCTTCTCACCCACAAGCTCCGCACGCCGGAACAGGATCACCTCGATCTCGCCCGAAGGCGCGATCAGGGCGAGCGCATTTCCGCCCGCAAGCGTTGCTTCGGCACCAAGGCTTCCAAGCGCTCCGCCTTCAACCTGAACTTCAAGGCTCGCCGCCTCATCCCAGCGCCAGAGCGGTCCCGCGGAAAGCGGCGTCAGTGTCTTTCCGACCAGTGCTGTTGTCGGCACTGTGCCTGCCAAGGTCGGTATTCCACCGGCGTTGAGCAGAACGGAATACGGCCCGCGCCAGGGATCGGCCCGCACCACCGCCGATAACAGTCCTCCTCCCCGATCCAGCGGCAGTTCCATCAACCGGACGAAGGCCGCCCCCGGCAGAGCAGGAATACCCGTTTCGGGAGGCAGTTCGTCAAGCGTTGGGCTGGTTTCCGCGAATTGCGGATCATAGGCCCGCGCCTCGCACTCGCGATAGGCCCCATCGGTGATCCGCGTGATCTGCACCAGCCGAGCGCCGGAAGCGGTGGGCAGCGAGACAAGATCGCCCGGCTCCAGCGTCTGAAGGTTTGGGCGCAGGCGGAAGGAAAAGGTCTCGCGTCCGCTCCAGATATCCTGAAGTCGGGTTTCAGCCAGTCGCCGCGCCAACCCGCGCGGCAAATGAAGCGCCGCCGAAAGCGTTTGCTCGCGGCTAGATTCCACCACCGAGGTTTCCGCTAAAGCCACCGCCTGCCGAAAGCCGTTCTCGCCATCGATGTACCCGAAGCTCAATTGCCGGGGCAGTTCGCTCTCCTGCTTGCGGGTGATCTCGACCAGCTTGCCATCCTTGGCCGGAACGAGATCTTCCTCAATGAGCGTGACATCGACAGTCACCGGCCTCCCGCCGAACCGGATCACATCGCCGGTCGTCGTTGCAACAAGGCCAAAAGTGGCCGCGACAGGCTCAACCGCCGCTCGTGCACTCATCGGACGATCGATTACATAGCCATCGACAAAACCGTCGGCGTGCTCGAAAGCGGGTGCCTGAACCTCCATATCCTCGGCGATCATCGTGAGCAGCGCATCGACGGGCAGGGCCTCAAGCCGGCCATTTAGCCAATGCCCGTGCAGCCAATTCGTCCCATCTGCCCAGAGGCTGCGCTGCAAAGGAAAAGCCGGATAAGGCCGGACATCATAGGCCCATGGCGCGATGAACGAGGGATCGATCATACGACCGGCATAGAGGCTCGCTGCCGGATTATCCGCAGGATCAAATCCCGACACAGCCGGATCAAAGCGCCGGAGATAGGCTTCCAGCACGCGGCATTGGACGAGATCGTCGCGGCTGCCATTCGAAAAATACGGCAACGCATTTTCGGTCGACTTCGGATCGGGAAAGACGTTTGGTTGGTTTGCGCCCTTGTCGACAGCCGGGCAGCCGATCTCGGTGAGGTAAATCGGCTTGGCGCCCGGCACAAAGGCCGTCGGCTGCGCCAACTCCACCCCACCGACGCGCTCGACATGCGGCTGGCTCCACCAGTTCTTCAGGTCTTTCTGGCGGAACACCCACGGCTTGCCATAAGCGCCATCGCTGATCGACAGACGCTGCTGCGCCTTCCGGCCAGCCTCGCTCGCGTAATACCAATCGAAGGCTTCGCCGGCCGTGATGCGATCCGCAATGTACCCCGCATCAACGGCGCTCTTCGCCTCCGCCGCATCGAGATGGTCGCGCCCATCGCGCCAATCCGTGAGTGGCGGGTAAAAATCGATCCCGATCGCTCCGATCTCGGCATGTGCCCAAAGCGGATCGAGCGGGAAGCGCACCTCCTGCCCGCCATTGCGGGTATCCGCGCCATATTCGCTCCAGTCCGCCGCATAGGTGATCACGGTCGAGGGTCCGAGAATGCTGCGCAGGTTCGCCAGCAGCCCGATCATCGCCTGCACGAAGGGGTAATTCCCGTTGCCGGATGACAAGCGCGTCAAGCCGATCAATTCAGAGGAGAGGATGAAGGTCTCCACTCCGCCCGCCGCCTTGGCGAGCATGGCATGGTGCAGCACCATTCGCCGGAACGACCATTCGTTCGGCCCCGAATAGACAACTGTATCGCCCGTAAGAGCAAAATGCGCAGCCGTCGCGGTTCCCATCAAAGTATTGATCTGAGCGGAAACCGCCGTGGAGCTTTCAGGACTTCCAGCGCGTCCCGGCGCGGGGTCACAGGTGATCCGCCCCCGCCAGGGATAGGCAGGCTGCGACGCGGCGCCGGTCCAGGGGTCAGGCCTGACATTGCTCGCCGGAATATCCATCAACACGAAAGGGTGGAGCGCAACCTTCAGCCCGCGCGCCTTGAGATCGCGGATCGCTTCGACCACACTCTGGTCAGAGGGCGAACCGCCAAAGCTCGGGCGTCCGTCGCTTTCAGAGACCGCTTGAGCACTCGCACGGGTCAAGCCCGCCGCCTGCCATTGCTGGCCGGTTGTCGCCTTCGCATTCTTCTCGACCTTGGGCCGGAAGGTGCAGGATGCCGC
The DNA here is from genome assembly GCA_002256205.1 of Rhizobiales bacterium PAR1. Taxonomy (GTDB): domain Bacteria; phylum Pseudomonadota; class Alphaproteobacteria; order Rhizobiales; family Beijerinckiaceae; genus Rhabdaerophilum. The sequence goes on along the minus strand of NKIW01000003.1, from coordinate 73,292 downwards.
CCGCAAATCGTCGCCGAACCAGGCACTGATCAGCGTCGCACGTTCGAGATTGGGTGCAACCGCCATCAAGGCATCGAGCCCCGCTTCCCAATCGGTGGCATGGGTCCATTGCGACCGGTTGATCGGCTGCGAGGAGCCCAGCCCGAAGTCTTCGCGAACTTCGGTGGTGGCATAGCCGAATTCAGTGGAGCCAGGCATGAGATTGATAGCCCGAAGCTGCTCCGGCAGTCCGGGCGCGGCGCGCACCACCTCGAAGCTGAACTGTGGCAAGCGATTTCCGTAGTTCGCAAGCGGCAAGCGCTCGAATACAACGTAAGCCAACCCACGAAACGCCGGCACAGCGCTCGTCTCCTGCTTGGCGACGATCAACGGATCAGCTTCCTGCGTCTCGCTGCCGGTATAGGTGCGGAAGGTCAGCGCTGCGAGATCGAGTTCCTCGCCATCGGCCCAGATGCGGCGCACGAAATGGATCGGCCCTTCGCATAAGCCGATCGCGACATTGGCAAAATAGGTGTAGCGGACGGTTTTGGTCGCCGTTGCGCCGGTGGACTTGCCGCCGCTGGTCCCGTTCTTTTCGACAACCCTTTGCTCTTCGAATTCCGTGGCCCAGATCACCTGTCCGCCAAGCCGCACGCGGCCATAGGCACGCGGGATCGGCGCCCCTTCTGTCGCGGTGATCCCGTTGATATTGGAGAGGCGCGGCCCTTCGATCGCCTTGCCGCCGCCGAGCAGTGAGCGGTCGACCATCGCGCCAAGCGTGCCCCCCAGGGCGGAGCCGAGCGCCCCACCAATCGGGCCGCCAAGAAAGGTGCCGAGCGCCGTGCCGGCAATCTGGAGTGCAATGGTCGCCATCAGCTCATCCGATCCGGAAAATCAAAAATGCCCACGATCCGACGTCGCCAGCCCGACACAATCGCGACTTCCGCGACCGAGGCGCCGTCATGGGCATGCAGGAAATGCGTATCGTCCGTCGCGATGCCGCAATGCTTGGCCGCGACATGGGCACGCCAGCGGAACACCAGCACCGAGCCGGGCCGGATGATGCCATCCGTGGAATGCACGAGATGGCGCATCGCCGCGGCCAGCAGGGGGTCACCCTCGGCAAGTTCCGCCCAGGCGGGTGAATAGGGCTCCGGCGTCTCCGGTTCATCGCCGAAAAGGTCGCGCCAGACGCCGCGCAGCAACCCGAGGCAATCACAGCCGACCCCGCGCAACGATGCCTGATGCCGATAGGGCGTGCCGACCCAGGCGCGTGCGGCAGCCACGACCTCCGGGCGACCGGAGGACGGCATATCGATTTCTGCCATGTCCTCTCTCCTATCGAACCAGCGGACGACCCTGGTGATGCCCCTCGCCCGGTCGGGCGTAGGTCATCACGAATTCGGGTGCCGGCATGAACGGGAAACCGCGAAAATTCGCCGCATTGGCGAAGCGGTCGCGGCAAGTGGCAAAGCGCTTGTCGCAGCCTGCCGTGACGGAGAAACCATCGCCGGGCGCAAGCTCGCGCACCAACCCCTGCCAAAGGACGAGTTCTCCCCCTGCCCGGTGATCCTTGATGATGGTGGAAAACCCCGCATTCGCGCCGGACGTGAAAGTAACGGTTCCGCGCGTGAATAGCCCGGTCACCGAATTGGCCACGGCCGTCGCGGTCAATTTGTGCCGACCATCTGTACTCGCAACCGTCCCGGTCATGCGAAACGGTGGTGCGGCGAGCACCACGCCGCAGCGGTTATCACCAAGTTCCGCGCTGCAACTCGCGGTAAAAAGCCGCCCGCGCTCCTGATCATAGGTATGGAAGGCGTTGCGGGTCTCCGCAACGAAGCGCCCGTCGATGCGACGGATTTCGCCGAGCGTCGATACATCGGTCAGGAAATTGAGCGCCGGCGCCTGCCAGTTGACAAGATAGCAGCGCAATTCCGCGCCGTCATAAAGCCCCGCCTCGATATCCTCGACGCGGATGCGGTCCGATGTCAGGGCGCCGTTGACCTCGCCACCCAGCGTCGCCAGACCCGCTTCCGCCTCGCGAGCGCTCGCCTCGAAGCCACCATTGGCCTCGAAGGCCGTGCACTCGATCACGAGATCGATGTCATGATCGGTGATACCGAGCACAACGCCATCCTGGCGGGTGAGCCGCCAGCAGCGGCAGAGCGTCGTCGCGCCGGTTTGAAGCGCACCGGCGAGCGCGGCAGGGATTTTGCGCATGGCTTAACTCCTCAGCTCGACCAGCGGAATCGCCGGTATGGCCCCGGCCTCGAAGGCGGAGAGGTCGAATTCGAGGTAATCAGTATCGAAACGCACCGGCACATCGAACAGGAAGCCCGCCGTCACCGCCGCCCCGCTGCCGGGAATTTTCCCGGCGAGAAACGTGATGGTTCCGGTCGCTGTATCCACCGTGAAATCCGTCCCGATCACCTTCTCTACGCCATTCACCGCCAGCTTGATGGAGCCTGCGACAGGTTTGGAGATCGGGCGGGCGTAAGGCGCAAAGGCGTTGCCGTAAGTCTTTGTCAGGTTGAAACTTGCAAGCGTTCCGGTTCCGGTACCGATCTGCTGGTCGAGCGCGGTCGGGGTGGCATTGCCGACAGCCGAGGTCCAGTCGAGCCGGTCGCGAAAGCGAAAACCGTAAAGTCGCCCACGGCGCTCCTCGAAGAACGCAATCACCTCGGCAAGCCGCGTGATCGTTCTAACACCATAGCCCGCGTCATACTTGCGGCGTGAATGCGCCCAGCGCGCGTTGCGCTCCTCACGCCCGGATGCCGTCGTGACAATATCGGTCTGACGCTCCGGTCCTCCGCGCGCACCGAGCGCAATGTCCAGCGGAAAGCGCACATCATGAAATCCGGTGATCGGCATCGGCTTCTCCTGTCAAAGACTGCGCTGGCCGCGCGACACGGCCCGCGCCAGTGCGGCGCTGATCTGCGCTTCGGAGCGGGAAAAACTCGCGGCGTCCGGCGTTGAAACCGCCATGTTGACGGTCACGCCGGCCTTCGGTGCCGCGGCATTGGCAAAACTGCTGGTGAACCCCGCAAAGCCACCGCTCGCCCCTTCTCCCGTCAGCCCGGAAACCAGCGAGCCACCACCGGACAGCCCGCCCGAGAGCACTCCGCTCAGACTGTTGGTGAGCCCGCCGAGCAGGCTGTTGATGCCGGTTTCGAGTGGTTTGAACGCCGCCCGAAGCGAGATATCGATCAATCTCTGACCGAGCGAACGCAGGATGTCGTCAAAACTCTTGCCCTGAATGATGCCGGTCGAGAGCGCTTTCGAGAGCGAGCGACCAAACTGGTTGGTGAGCGTATCGAGCCGTGCCATCTGGCCGGTCAGTGTGCCGACGGTATCGGTGCCGCCGAAGAGATCGGTTGCCATGGATCAGGCTCCTTGAGGTGTCTGGTCAGGAAAGCGCTGCATCAGCGCCGCGAAAGCGCCGCGTGGCAGCGGCTCGGCGAGGTCGAATTCACCACGCACGCCCCTTGCGGCGGCCCGGAATTCGGGAATGGTGAGGTGCCAGAAATCGATCGATGAAAGCCGCAGAACACCGAGGCCAAATGCCATCATCTCTGCCCAGGGCAGGCCAGGACTGCTGACAGCAGGCTTCGGGCGCGCTGCGGCTAGCGAGGGTCCGCTGCCTCGCTTTCGCCAAAACTGGTAGTAAATACTGCCCCGATGGCCTCGATTAGAATCGGAAGATCGCGTGCCTCGATCCGGCTCGCAAGATCAGCATTGGCGATCCTCCCGCCGCCGCCCCGGATCAGCGCACCGAGCAACGCCAGCAAATCCTGCGCGCCGAGGTTCCCGCCCGATAGCCGGGAGCCGAGGGCATCGAGCCCCTTGACCGCAAAAGCGGCCTCGATTTCCGCCAACGCCTGAAGCGTCAACCGCAAAACATAGCGCTGCCCTGCGAGTTCGACGCTCGCCTCCGCCCTCAAGGGATTACTCATCGCGGCCTCACAGCGCGGTGAAGCTGAGCGCGCCGGCGCTCTCGAGCGTGAGATCGAAGGTCATCTCACCAGCATGCTCGCCCTTGTAATCAAGGCTGGTAATCTGGAAGGCACCGGTGATCGTGCCGAAATCCGGCAGGATCACCTGCCAGTTCCGGATCAGCCCGTCGAAGAAGATCTGCCTTGCCAGCACATCGGAGGTCGCGTCCTTGAAAATGCCGTTGCCCGACACGCTGGCGCGTTTGACGCCAGCACCATCCAGCAATTCGCGCCAGCGCCCGGCGGATTCGGCGTGGGTAATATCCACTGTTTCGGCGTTGAGCGCGAAACGCTTGGTGCGCAGGCCCGCCACGGTCACGAATTGCGTCGTGCCATCATCGACCTTGAGCAGAATATCCTTGCCGCGTTGTGCTGCCATGGAGCTCTCCAGAGATTAAAGGGGTTCGGTGAAGGCGCTGAGCCGCTGGGTGACACGCGCCAGTTCATTCGTTGCGTCGTAGCGGGTCGACATCTGGCGTAGACCGAGCACGATCAGGCGTTGGCCATCAGCGCTCGGCAGCGGCGCGGCGATTGCTGCGGCGACGGCCGAAGCCATTGCCAGGGCGGCCGAGGTGCCGCGTTCGGAAGTCACCGAGACCAACTCCAGCTCGATCTTGAGACCGTCGCGCTCGCTCGTGCCGCTCTCTTGCGCATCTGCCTCGCCAAGCACGAGGTAGGGCGGGGCGGCGCCGCGCGGCGGGGCGTCGTAGATCGACGCTCCAATCAGTGCTGCGAGATCGACATCCGCCAGAAGCCTTGTCCGAAGCGCCGCCTTCAATGCGGCAATGGGGTGCGCGGTGAGGCTCATGCCGAAATCTCCTCGCAAAGGCAGACGAGATCGCGCTTGCGTCCATCAGGATCGAAGGCGGCGCGGATCGCGAAAATCCGACTGCCGAGGCGAAGCCGGTGCCGGGTATCCACTCCGCCGCGCCAACGCAGGGTAATGCGGGTATCGCTGGTGCCTTCCAGCCGTCCGCCCCGGAGCTTCTCGGCGCCACCGCGCGCTTCGAGCCGTGCCCAAAGCGTCACGAGTGGTTGATACTGAATCGCTGCGCCGCCGAGCGCGTTGGCGGTTTCCTGCGGCGCCTCCAGCGAGACGCGGGAGCGGCGGGTTTCAATGGTGGGATGTCGTTCTGCCGTTGCCATGCGTCCTGTTATTGTCATGGCACCCTCACAGCCGGATACGACGGAAGGGACGCAGCAAGGCGCGGATCTGCGGCGGTATTCCCGCCTGCGGATCATGCGTATCGCCACGATTTTCGTACCAAAGCGTCACAAGGCGACGGATCGCGAGCCGGATCGTCTCCGGCACATCGCTCGCGGCCTCGCCAAAGCCGAGGCGGATATCGATCTCGATGCCGGCATAAGCCCGCCCTGGAATCAGCCGATCGAGCGCGAGGATCGCCGGCGGCTCGCTGTTGGCAAACACCGTGAATCGGTTTGCAGCAATGGCTGTCGCGACACCGTCCACCGAATACACCCGGCCTCCGGAAACACTGCGGATGCGGCCGATCCGCACCGGGATCAGTTCTCCAGCCGGCCAGGCATCCCCGACGAGGCGCCAGTTCTGGCCGATCAGCACCTGCCCGATTTCGGCCTCGACCATCAGCCGCGCAGCAACAATCAGCGCGCGCACGAGATCATCCTCGTCGGTTGTATCAAGGCGCAACCACAGTTTGGCTTCGGCAAGGGAAATCGGTTCGACGGTCGGGCCGTCCAGCAGCACGGGGATCATGGGGCTATCCAATCTCTGTTTTGAAAAAGGGCCGCTCGGGCGGCAGATCTGTCCAAAGCCCCCCCCGATGCAGCATGGGTGGAGCCTGGCGGATCAGATGGCTTGGCGGGTAGACAGATGACTTGCTGGGGTAGACAGATGACTTGCGCGGTCCCGTGACCGGTGTAATGGTCCGTCCGTGACCTACGATTTTTGCTTCCGGCGCATTGCGCTCGTCCTCGCCACCGGCGTTCTGACCGGTTCTTTCGCCAGTTTTCCTGCCTTTTCCCTAGGCGGAAGGGCGACCAGCGCTGATTCCGGCCTCAAGCCGCATGTCGTCATTGTCGAATCGGCGGCCGCGCGCGGTTTTGGCACATGCACCGGCACCGTCATCGCGCCGGATATCATCCTCACCGCCGCGCATTGTGTCGCGCAGGCGAAGCAGGTGATCATCGCCTACGAGGAGCACGGCTCCCATATTGTGCAGCGTGTCGCCACCAAAGCGGTCAATCCGGGTTATTCCCGCGCGTCCAATGTCTCCATCGACATGGCGCTGCTGAAGCTCGAGACCAACCTGCCGGATCGTTTCGTGCCGGTTCAACTTGAGGCGGACGGGCATCCCCATGCCATTGGCGACCGGAGAACCATTGCGGGCTTCGGTCTGATCGGCGAGCGCGAGGAAGCGAGTTCCGGCACGTTGCGGAGCGCTTCGGCCAGCGTCTTGCCGAAGATCTACCCACGCTTCATGCGGATCGGCTATCGCGTTGATGCCGACCTCGGCGATTTCGCCATCTGCACCGGCGATTCCGGTGGCCCGGTTTTCGATGGCTCCGTGATGGTCGGCGTCATCTACGGAAAAGAGAAATTCGGCACCGCTCGGCATTGCGGGACGACAGCGCAGGCCGTGCGCATCGCCCCGCAACGCGGATGGATCGATAGTGTGCTGATCCGTTGGGGCAGCCGCAGCCGGGTGGCAGGCGCTGTCCCAATTTCATCGAGCGATTAAACGCCGAACTTCAATAGCTTGATCGCCTGGAAGTCCTGCACTCCGCCGCCGACACGCTTGGTCGTGTAGAACAGCACATAGGGCTTGGCGGAATACGGGTCGCGCAGCGCCCGGATGCCGACGCGGTCAATCACGAGATAACCGCGGCGGAAATCACCGAAAGCCACCGAGAGCGAATTTGCCGCGATATCCGGCATGTCCTCGGCTTCGACGACCGGGAAGTTCATCAGGGTTGCCTTGGCGCCGATCATGGTCGGCGGTGCCCAGATGTAATTGCCGGTCGTATCCTTGAACTTGCGGATCACGCCTTGCGTTTTCCGGTTCATTACAAAGGTGCCATGCTGGCGGTAGGCACTTTTCAGGCCATGGGCGAAGTCGAACAGGATATCCGACGGGTTGGTCGCGGAGAAACCGGCGGAGACGCCGGTCGCGATAGTTCCAAGGCTGCCCCAGGCCCAGGAGGTATCGGCCACCGTGGTGTAACTCAGGAGACCTTTGGGCTTGTTGATGCCGTCACCATTGATGAAGGCCGTGCTTTCCGCCGCCGAAAACGAGTAGACGATCTCATCCGAAATCCAGGATTCGACATCCACCGCCGCATCGTCGAGCATGGTCTGCGTCGCCGCCGGCTGCGAGAAGAGCTCCATGGTCGGGAAGCTCAGCTCGGAATACTGGTTCGTCGTCACGGTATTCGAGGCCGTCGACTGCGACGACCAGCCGCCATTCGAACCTGTCGGGTACACGGCCTTCTTGAGGGTCGAATTGGCAAGCGTCCGCACCATCGCCACCGAACGGATCGGCGAAAGCGCCGCCATGCGGGATAGGATGGAGGCTTCGGCATCCGGGGGCAGGAGGTAGCCGCCATCCGGCGCGATGGCCCCGTTCAGCGCCTTCGATTCGATCATGCGGATCGCATCGGCCTGTCCCGTACGGGCATAGGACTCGAACGCCGCCTTGTGCTCGATGGCAATCACCTCGTCGCGACGCACCGGGGCGCCAAGAGCCGGACGGGCCGCCTTGGAGATCATCCGATCCATGTCGCGGTTGATGCGATCCACCTTCTCTTCCAGCAGGACATCGGCGCGCTGCTTGCGCTCGATCTCGGCGAGACGCTCGTCATTTGCGGCCTTGAACGCCTCGAAAGTCTGCATCACCGCCGCTTCATGCGTGCGGGCGTCATCAATCTTGGTCTCGGGCGCCATGCGCCCGCTGTTGGAGAGATCCATCATCAGTATCCTCTGTTTTCACGCAAAAAAGCCGCCCGAAGGCGGCGAACATCCGGGCCTTGCGAGCCGGATAGACTTGAACTCACCGCGATCACGATCGCTGGCGAAAATCGGATCGGTGGCCGTTCACATGAAATAGGGGTTCCGACCCGGCGGCGGCGCGGCTTTGACCGAGCGCACCCGCGCCTGCGGCAGCAGCGGAAAAGTCACCAGCGAGATTTCCCACAGGTCGATCCGCTCAAGCCGGCGCAGACCCGTGGAAGGGTCCTTGCGTTCAATCTCGGTGCGATAGCCGATGGACAATCCGTCGAGCGCGCCCTTCTGCATCAGGCTTAGCGCCTCGCGGGATTTGCCCTGCTGAAGGTCGAGCGCGCCGCGGACATAAAGCCCCCGGCCATCCTCCTCGATGGAGGTCCAGACACCAAGCGGCTGGCCCGGATCATGCTGCCAGAGAAGCTTCACGCCCGGCGCGCCGCGCCGCTCGATCGTATCCCGAAAGGCGCCGGGCATCACGACATCGCGGCCGAGATCCATCACGCCGAACAGCGAGGCATAGCCCTCGAATTCGCCGCGCACCGGATCAGTGGAGAAGGTGGCGTCCGCGCTACACAGTGAGGGGGCAGGCGCGCGGACGCCTATTCCGGCCAGTGGGGAGGGAAGCCGGCCGGAAATCGAACCAATGGTCATGGAAAACCTCGGATTTTGGGAAACCTCGGATCAGATGGAAACGGGCAGCACCGCCGTCAGGAAGGGCGGTGCGGCTTGTCGTCCAGACGGGTGATCCGCGCCTTCACCTCCGGCGCAGGGCGGCTATCACCGGGGTGAAACGGGCGTTCGAGCCGCTCGATGAGATCGAAAAAGCGCTGGAAGACATCCCGTACCCCGCGTGGCGCGGCGGGTTCATCCTTCTTCCTCAGCGCCGGAGGTAAGCGCAGGCGGTTCATGGCGGTGTTTCTCCGTGACGGTTGTTGAAGCGCGCGAGTTCACGCACGAAGGCATCGAACCGCCGGTTGGCAGCGGTGATTTCACGAAAGGCCTGGTAGAGCAGCGCCGAGGCGCCGCTCGCCCAGAGAAAAAGTGCGAGATGCGCGAGATCTCCCCGCGTGAGGATCGACTCCGTGATCGAACCCATGCGGGATCACGGCTTGGCAGGCAGGACGGGCTTGACAGGCTTGGCCGGGTTCAGCGGCGCTGTCCGCTTGCCGTAGCCAATCGCCTCACGCTTCTCTTCTTCGGTGAGGAAGGTTGCGGCAGTAACCCGGCGCCAGAGCGCCTCGCGTTCACTGGAAAGAGCCTCGATGCCATCGAGATCCGGCTTGAAGCGAATGTCTTCGCTGAAGTAGGGCTGGAGCCAATGTGCAAGCGCACCTTGCGTCCGCTGCACGAGCGGCAACACCGTCGAGCGCCAGAAAGCCCGGTTCGCCTCGGCATAGTTGGCGTGGGTATTGTCCCCCGGAAAGCCGAGCAGCAGCGGCGGCACGCCAAAGGCCAGCGCGATTTCCCGCGCAGCCCCGGCGCGCGCTTCGAGAAAATCCATATCCTTCGGCGTGAGCGATAGCGGTTTCCAATCGAGCCCGCCCTCGAGGAGGATCGGGCGTCCGGCATTGGTCGAACCCTGAAAGGCACTTTCGAGTTCACCCTTGAGCCGTTCGAACTGATCTTCGCTCATCTGATCTGTCGAGCCATAGACCAACGCGCCGGAGGGCCTCGCGGAATTATCAAGCAGCGCCTTGTTCCAGCGGCTTGCGGCATCGTGCATTTCGAGCGCCACCTGCGCCGCCGAAAGTGGCGCGAAGCCATAGTGATCATTCAGGGGATCAAAAAGCCGGAGATGCAGGATGGGCGACGGCCCGTTCTCCGGAATCGGAAACCGCGTCAGCCCCGTGCCCACGGCATAGTCATAGGCCAACGGCCAGCCATCTGGTCCCGGCACGAGGCTGACGCGATCCGGCCTCAGCACATGGAGTTCCGCGGGCTTGCCGCTGGCCGCGATCACTTCGCAATAGGCATTCCCGGAAACAAGGAGGTGACCGTAGAGTGCTTCGAGCATGTCCGTGCCGCTTTCGCGGGCATTGGGGCGTGTCAGCAGTGCCTCAACCGGGTGGTCCTTCTGTTCGGACCCGTTGATCAGCACCGTCCAGGCGATCTGCGCCGCGGCTTCGGAAATGAGCCTCACGCAGCGGTAGACGATGGCGTTGCGATGAAAACCCGCATGCACCAGCCCCGGCCCCGATCTGTCCGAGAAGAACCCGGAGCCGGGTTGATGGAAGGCCACCATCGGCGCCTGCCGCACCGCTTTCGTGCGGCTTGCCTCGCCCCCGAAGAGGCGTTCGAGAAGATTGACCATGCGTCTCTCCATGACGAGGTTTAGGGACCAGACCTTGGCCCAACAAAAAGGCCGCCTCGCGGGCGGCCTCGAAACATCCAAAAACAGGCTCAGCCCAGCCGTCGCACTCTTGGCGCGCCCGCCTCACCTTCGAGCACCAGATGGGTCACCGCCCAGACCAGCGCATCGAGCCGGTCGGGCGAGCGCCCATCGGCGAGACCATCGGCCCCGAAGGCCGCCATTTCATCTTCCAGCGCCGGGAAAGGACCGACATGCTTCACCCGCCCTTGCGCATAGAGCGCCGCGACCGGCTCGGCGCGGGTGTGCTTGCCGCGCTTGGCCCGCACCGTTGTTACCGGCACGCTGGCATCGATGGCGCCGAGCACGCTCGAGACCATTTCACCGCCCTGATTGATCTCGGCAACCAGTGCATCCGCCGCATGGCGCTGATAGGCGTCGATGGCTTTCGCCGCCCAGACCTCCGGGCGCGCGACTTCCAGCGAGGCATCCTCGAGGATGAACACCGCGCCGTTCTCGTCCTTGCCGGCGACGACAATTCCGCAGCGACCACCGCGTTTGCCCCCGGCTGGCGGGTCCACCGCCACCACGATGCGCACGAGGTGCGGTGCCCGGTCGATCCGGCTCGCTTCGAACATCTCGCGCCGGAATAACGCATCCGGATTGTCCTCGATCATGATGCCGTCGAGTTCCTGCCGACCCAGCTGCGTCCCGGCATAACGGGAGACGATCCGCGCAAGGAAGTTCGGCGCGAGGTTTGCCGCATTTGCCCGCGTCGGCGCATGGCTGAGCGCGGTCCTCGGGTCCGCGACCAAACGTTTGAGCAAAGGCGTGGGACGCGGGGTCGTGGTGATCACCTGCTTCGGGTTGTCCCCGAGCCGCAAACCGAATTGCAACATGTCGAACGCCTGATCGGCATATTGCCACTTGGCGAGTTCGTCACACCACGCCGCCTCGAATTGTGGTCCACGCAGGCTCTCCGGGTCTTCCGCCGAAAATCCCTGCGCCAGCGCACCGTTCGGCCACTCCAGCCGCTTACGCGAGGCATGCCAGATCGGGCGCTCCTCGTAAGGGTGGATGGCGAGAAGGCCGGAAATCCCGTCCACCATCACCTCGCGCAAGTCCTGCATCGTCTCGGCCACGAGCGCGATCCGCCCGACCGGCTTCTCAGCAAAAGGAGAATGCCCCAGTGCCAGCCCTCTCACCCATTCGGCGCCGGTGCGGGTCTTGCCCGCCCCGCGCCCGCCCATCACCAGCCAGGTGAACCAGCTGCCACCGCCTTGCGCTTCCGCGGGCGGCAATTGATCCGGGCGGGCAAAGAGCATCCAATCCTTGAGGAAAAGCGCCAGCGCGCGCGGGCTCAGACTTTCAAGAAGCTGCGCTCCCTGCTCGTTCTCCACGCAACTCATCAAGTCGGCGCGCAAGTTCGGCACGGAAACCTTCGATATCGCGGGGTCCGAGGTCACCGGAATCGGCGGCGGCAAGCAGGTGGGCTTTTGCACCATAAGTAGCCTGCTCCTTCGCTTTTGTCCGGCTATTGAACTCGCTCGCTTCACCGTCGATGGCAACAAGATCGCGGATCGTCTTGGCAATGATGGCGAGGGTCTTGGCGTCGCGCTCGAGCGCCAGCGGATCATCCGAGGCGCCGGCCATGCGCGTTTCGATTTCCGCAACCTGTCGCTCGGCTGTACGCCAGAGCCGCGAAACCACGCGTCTACGGGGCGCGGCTGCCTTTTTGACAGACTGATCTGCTAAGTTCGATTTCTCCTTATTCAGGATCATAACAGTATCTTCCTTCCTCAAATCCAGACTTGACTGTGAAACGCGTGCGCCCTCGGCGGAGGACATAAAAAAAGGGCCTGCGTGAACGCAGACCCCGGTCATTTGAATAATTCCGCTGCAAAACGGTATCCGCGCCCTCTCCGACGCCTGAAGTGTAATAGCCATGTGGGAGACTCTGTCGCGCTCTGGTCCGGGAGAATTGTCTCAATCCGCAATTCCGGAGCGTGAGGAAGTGATAGCCCAACAGCGTGACACTGTCAAAGACAAAAATCCTAAATTTCCACGTTTAGGTTAATAACGGGGACTATTTACCCATCTTGGTAACACTACTGCTCGGCCTGCGCGGCCACTGCCCTGGCCATTTTCGTATTCTTTCAACCAATTCCGGGATAGAAACCTCATTTTCGAGGGCAAATACGCGATTTCTAATACTTACCCCAGCTGTCTCGACTGTTTTTGGATCACCCGACACCAAGGGGTGCCATTCTGGCAGATTTTTCCCTTCCGACAGAAGGCGGTAAGCGCAACTCGGCGGCATCCAGCCGAGCGACCCGGCATTTTCCGGGGTCAGCCGCACGCAATCCGGCACTTCCTTGTCCCGGTTCGGGTAGTCACGGCAGCGGCAGGTTCCGGCATCGAAGAGCTTGCAGGCGACATCGGTGAAATAATAGCGCCCGGTGTCCTCATCTTCCATCTTGATGAGACAGCAGCGCCCGCAGCCGTCGCAGAGGCTTTCCCATTCCGCTTCGCTCATGTCGTCGAGGCGCTTGGTTTTCCAGAAAGGTGCTGAAGATTCGGACATATCTTCCCTTGTCGTGCGCCCTCCACAACGTCAAGTCGTTGTGATGTCGCTGTCGCATCGAACCCACTGGTCTTGTGGCGCCCTCCGGGGTAGAAGCGATCATTCTTCGTCCGCGAGCAGCACCTGAATGGCCGATTTCCGGAAAATTTCCTTCGGGGAACGTCTGGCGCGCCGCCTGCGCGATGCGGATGCTTGGCTTGAGCATTCCCTTCACGCCCTCGGCGAGCGTTTCAACGAGGGGCTCTGGCGTATTCGGGCCCTTTCCGACCGTCTCGAACCCTCGAATACGGGGCGAATCGTCGTCACGCTCGCATGCGAAGCGCTGACCTATGCCGCTATCGGCAGCGTGCTGTTGACGGCGCTGGCGAAACCGGCATTCCGGGCCGTCAACGAAGACCAGTGGCTGAAGCAGCAGGATCTTGCTGTCACCTTCATCGACCAGACCGGCACAGTCATTGGCCGGCGCGGCATTCTCCATGCCAAGGCGATCCCGATCGATGAATTGCCCGAGCATCTGATCAAGGCCGCGCTCGCGACCGAGGATCGCCGGTTCTACGAGCATTTCGGCATTGACCCCTCGGGCCTAGTCCGCGCACTGGCAGCCAATGCCCGCGCGAATGGCGTCGTGCAAGGCGGCTCGACCATTACCCAGCAGCTTGCCAAGAACCTGTTCCTGACCAACGAGCGTTCCATCGAACGCAAGATCAAGGAGGCTTTCCTTGCCTTCTGGCTGGAAGCGCGTCTCCCCAAGCAGGAAATCCTGAAGCTCTATCTCGACCGCGCCTATCTCGGGAATGGTGTTTTCGGCGTGCAATCGGCTGCCGAACACTACTTCGGCAAGGATGTTCGCGATCTTAGCCTCGCTGAATCCGCGATGATCGCCGGTTTATTCAAGGCACCATCGAAATATTCACCGACCGTGAACCTCCCAGCAGCCCGCGCCCGTGCGGCGGATGTTCTCTCGAACATGGTGGAAGCCGGCTTCCTGACCCAGGGGCAGATCTCAACAGCCCTGCGCAACCCCGCCACCCCCGTGGAGCGCGCAAACCAGAATATCGCGGATTACGCGCTTGATTACGGCTTCGAGGAAATCAAACAGCTCGCGCAAGCTGGCAAGCTCGGTAACCAGCGTGTGCTGACTGTGCGCGCCACCATCGACCCCGGCCTGCAAAAGCACGCCGAGCGCGCGCTCGATGCGATTTTGCGCCAGCAAGGCCCCTCCTATGGCGTCCATCAGAGCGCCATGGTCGTGCTGGACCATTCCGGCGGCTTGCGAGCCATGGTTGGCGGGCGGGATTATGGTGCGAGCCAGTTTAACCGCGCGACGCAGGCGATGCGCCAGCCCGGCTCCTCCTTCAAGCCCTATGTCTACGCGACAGCCCTGCTTGATGGCGTGATCACCCCGTCCAGCATCGTCGTCGACAAGCCGACCTGCATTAATTTTGGCCGGCAATGGTGTCCGCAGAACTATGGCCGCTCCTACGGCGGCTCGATGACCGCGACCGTCGCGCTGGCAAAATCCATCAACACGATCCCGATCCAGCTCAACGAGAAGATCGGCAAGGGCAATCACAAGGCGGGGCGCGGGCGGGTTCACGAACTCATCCGCGCCACCGGTTTTGCCAATGAAGTGCGCGATATTCCCGGCATGCCGCTCGGTGTTTCGGAGGTCACGGTGATCGACATGGCGACGGGCTTCAACGCCTTCGCCAACGGCGGCAAGCAGACCAAACCCTATGTCGCCCGCGAAATCCTCGGGGCGAACGATGAGGTGATCTACCGCGCCGACACCAATCTTGATGCCCGCCCGCAAACGATCCCGTCCTACGTCGCACTCGATATGAACCGGATGATGCGCAAGGTAGTGACCGATGGTACCGGCAAGCGCGCGCTGCTGCCGGGCGTGCCTTCCGCCGGCAAGACCGGCACGACGGATGAATACCGCAACGCCTGGTTCGTCGGTTACACCGGCAATTTCACGGCCGCAGTCTGGTTCGGGAATGACGACTATTCCGCCACCCGCAACATGACCGGTGGCTCCCTTCCCGCCATGGCTTTCCAGCACGTCATGGCTTTTGCGCATCTCGATATCGAGACGAAAAATATCCTTGGCCTTGGCGATGAGGACAAGCCCTCGCGGGATGCCAAGCTCGCGGAAATCGCCGGCGCCGGTGAGGCGCAACTGCCGCAAGCCGGGCGCCTATACCGCCTATCGCCGCGCGGCAAGGCGCTCCTGAAGGAGATCGAGGCGCTGGAGGCCGATGCGCCAGAAGGGCCGGTTTCTGAGGTGCCGGCAGGTCCGGCGAGACGCTCCTGATATCCGGCTCGCATGCACATCGTCTTTTTCCTGATCATTTGCCTCTCGGGAGGTGTCTTAGGACTGGCGTTGACGGCGTTTGCTGTCGGCTCCGGCGCGCCCTTGTTCGTAAGACAGCTCAACGGCTGGTCATTTTCGCCCCGCGTCGGTGCGCCGGATATCGATCCTTATGCCCGCGCTCGGCTCTTCGCCGAAGGCGGCCTGCCACTGGCCTCGGGAGAGGGCTTTGCCCTGCAATCCCGCATCGACAGCGAAGGAACACCGCTGGACTCATCCTGCCAGTATCAATTGACCAGCCCCTTCCCGGTCGCGCGCTACTGGACAATCACGCTTGTCGACCGCAGCGGCAGGCTTGTTTCGAACCTTGCCGAACGGACGGGTTTCACCTCGTCGGAGATTGCCCGCAACCACGAGGGACGCTTCTCCATCGAAATTGGTCCCGATCCGCAAGCGGGAAACTGGCTGCCCACGGGCCGGAGCACCGGCACGTTTGAAGTCATCCTGCGCTTCTATGAAACGCCGCTGGCCGCTACCGCCACACAGCTCGACATCCGTACATTGCCGACCCTGCGCAAGACTGGATGCCCGACATGAGAGCCTTCGTCTGGCTTGTTCTCTTCGTGGTGGTCACCGGCATCAGCCATATCGCGAGCACTTTCGCCCTTCCGAGGCTTGCACGCTCCGATGCCTTCTCGCGGCTCGAAGCTGAGACGCCGGTCAATGCCATCGCCTTCATCCCGGAGGAGACCGCGCGGCAACTGCCCTATTCCGACCCCGCCTTTGCGCTGGCCGTTTGCCGCTACGATCTTGGCAGCGGCCCGTTGCGCGTTCGGGTTCCTTTGTCGGAGACCTTTCTGGCGATTGTTTTTGCCGAGCGGCGTCGTGGAATCTTCTCGTCCGTCTCGGATCGCGCAGCGACAGGCGGTAGCCTTGATGTGGTGCTCGCCACACAGACCCAGCTCGACCGCATCGCCCGCCTCGACGAAGAGGATCAGGCGGTGGAGGAAGTGCGCATTCCCGCGCCGCGCGCGCAGGGCCTTGCGATCATCAAAGTGTTCGTGGACCGCCCCAGCGGGCGCGAACGCGCGGAGGCTGTGCTGCGCGAGGCGCAATGCACTTCGGAAGTGCTCCCGAACTGAGATTGGCGCGGGCGTCAAGCCCCCAAGACGATCAGCCCTTGCGCACCAGCGGACGCGGAGTGAGGACCGGCGGCATTTCCGCATCGCGCATGCAGCTTGAGGGAATATGAGTGTCACGGGTGAATTTGCCGATGTCGTTCTCATAGGCCATCAGCGTCCGCTCGGCGGGGATCGCTTCACGCTCCGGTCCCTCGACCATCAGATGCTCGAGCGAATAGCGATACTGCTCCGCCTTGTCGAAGAAGGCCCAGTTCACCCGCGCGATGATCAGCGCATTCTCGCACATCCGGGCCTGCGCCTCGCTGCGCTGTTCCTCGGTGAGGTTACCGACGTGTTCAAGGCTTTTTGCGCGTACGTGATCAGCCTGCGTCACCTGATTGGCGATCAGCTTGAAATAGGGGATCAGCGCATGATCAGCCATCACGCGGTCACGAACGCGGTTGTAGCGAGACACCAGCGAGGTAAAGCTGCCGGCGGGGTTCGAGACCCGGCGCGCAATCGGCGAATCGCCGACAAGCGTGCCAAATTGCGGCCCGCCCATGATCGTGCGGTGATAGAGCGTGATATCCGGCTCACGCGGCGGCAGGATGTGGTAAAAACTCTGGTGATCCTGCTGCCAGGTGCCGGCGGGGGCATCTTTTTCCGGCATCAGGAAGTTCCAGGCGCGGTTGCGCAATTCCTTTTCGTCTTCGGTCAGGGCGTAGAAGGAAACCGGCTCGCCCCGCATGCGGCCTGAAACGGTGCCAGTAAACGGCAGCAGAACATCCTCGGTGAAGCCCTTTTGCGCGCGCCCGAAATCGCCAGTCGTGTTGAGGCACCCGGTGAGCGGCAGCGTCACCAGCACCGACAGAAGCGCTGTCCGCGCCGGATTTCGGCGGAACATCTTTTTGCCAAAGGCCATCGGGGTTGCCATCGTGAGCCTCCGTCACACCACATCACATGTTGGGGTACGCAAAGCACACACACCCGAAGCCGGACCGGCTCACGGGTGCGACCCCGACCGCGATGGCGCATCGGGGAATTTGTGCGCTGGCGAAACGTGCCAGCGCGAGATCGATCAGGCGCGCTTGCGCCGGCTTGCGCGCCGCACCGGGCTCTTGCCCTGCGTGGCGCTGTCATCCTGATGGCGCTCGTAGCGCACCCCCAGGAAAAGCAGGATTTGTGCGCCGCCCGTGCTGCCTGCCTCCGCGGTTGCGGAAGCTGACGCTGCTGGTCTGGCCCCTTGACGAGGCCTGAAGCGGATAAGTTCGCCCATGGCCATTCTCCTCCGGCGACTGCGGATAGGCCATAACAGGCGTCCGAATCAGTCTCCTACGGGCAAAGTGGGGGCAATTTGTTAAAGCCTGCTTAAGAACCGCGCCGAAGCAGGGCCTGAAGTGCGCGGCATCAGATCACCGTTTCCAAAAAGTGACGCCCCTGCCGCTCCTCAACCTCGACGATCCAGCAATCCGGATCGAAGCGGATTTCCTTCTCGATCCGTGCCTCGATGTCCTCGCGCGGCAGAACCTCTGCCTTGTGCAGCCGGGTGAACGCCCTGTCGGAAGGGCGATCCTCGTATGCCGATTGCGAGGCCGGGCCATAGAGCGTTCCCGTGCCATCAAGCCGATCGACGAGGATGAAGATCGCTCCCGCCTCTGCCCCACCGCGTCGGCGCAGGGCCGCAAAGGCGCCCTCGACACCGCAGCGCCGGATATAGGCCGAAACAAAAAAGTCGCTTGTCAGGCGCATTGTCAGCGCCCTTCCGTTGCCGTCACTGGGAGATCTGCACGCCGCTCGCCGAAGCCAGCACCTTGAGCACCGGCCCTTTCGGCTCACCGCGCGGCGGAAGTTTCTTGTCGGCCTCGAATTTCGCCAGCGCCTGCTTGGTCGAGGGGCCGAGCTGGCCATCCTCCGAGAGCGGGCCGTAGCCGACCTTGTTGAGGGCTTTTTGCACATCCGACACGGTTTTGACCGTCTTGTCCTCTGCACCGGCCGTTCGCTTCAGGAGGTCGACGAGTTCATCCTTCATCGTCACCTTGGAGGCCTGAATATCGTTCAGAAGCGGCTCGCTCGGCTTGCCATCAACCGCCATGCGCTGCGCGAACTGGAAATCGCGGATCGCCTGCGTCGTTGCAGCACCGACCTTGCCGGTGGCCTCGCCCTTGAAATAGCCGCGCTTGCCAAGTTCGCGCTGGATCTCCGCAACGAGCGCATCGCTGGTTTCAGGGGCAGCGGCCTTTTCAGGCGCCTTCGTCTTGTCGGCGGGGGCAGGTTTGGGCGCAGCAGTCTGCACCGGTGTCGGCGCAGCAGCATTCCGCGCCGCCGCCGCATCCGGCCGCACTGGCGGAACCGGGAAGGGTTCGTTGGCTTTGGCCACCGTCCGGAACAGCGGCGACGGATGCTTCTCGTTCTGGAGCATCACCGCGTTGACCACGATTGCGCCAGCGAACAGGCACCCCAGCCCGGCGATCAAACGATTGCGCGTCAGAAGACTTCTGGGCAGCGCGACTCCAGCCAGCGGATTTTTCGGCAACAGGCGCCTTCCACCCGCAGTCTCCGGCCGCGAGCTGGCAGGACGACGTTCGGATTTCACGCGATCGTTCATCGGTTCTCCACTCCCTTGATGACGGCTCATGATGCAAGCCGAACCGGGTTCACAGGCTTGACGGTCCCATGGGCAGCCGGCTGATCCTCCACCGACACCAGATGCGAGACCGGAAAGGCATCGGTCAGCACAAGGCGACGCTCCCGGCCGCCTTCAGCCGCCGTGAAATGAAGATTGCCCGTGCTGGCCGCCCTTTCGAGCGCATCCTGAAACGCATCGACGGCGACATCATCGGCATCCTCACCGACCACCCGGCACGTGAGCACCAGATCATGTCCCTGACGGCTCAGGCGGACCTCGGACCGCGCCTGTCCTTGCGCAAACCGCAGCAGAACTTCCACCGCGAAGCGGGCCTGAACCAGCGAGACGGAGGCGACTGGCAGGCTCTCGACCTCGATCATCCTGAGTTCCCCGCGATCCACGACATCCCGCAGGTTGAGCCCGCGAATGCCATCCTGAACCAGCCGTGCCGGTGCTATTTCTGCCGCCTCGATCGGCTCTTCCGCCGCGCGAACCTGCCGCAACCAGCGCCCGAGCAACACCGAATTGCGATGCGCCTCGGAGATCGCCTTGTGGGCTTCGGCGGCGAAATCGCGGTATGTCGCGATATCACGCGGCGCAAGGCGCGGATCGGCTATCATTTCGAGAAAGCCTAGGCCGGCATTGAACGGGGCCGTGCAATCGTGCATGGCCCGCGCCAGCACAGCGGCATCCGGCAGGCCGGAGGAGACAACAGCCGGAGCGACGTCGGAAGCCATCGCACCCGAAAGTCCAAGCGCCACAACCGCACGATCCGGAACACCCGGCATCGGATAAACCGCGCAATCCACCGCATCATAGCGCGGCGGCATCGGGTAGCCGGCACCGGCGGGATCGCGCCGCACGCGCAGACGCAGGCTCTCGGTGCGCTCACCGCTATGGATGGCGCGTGAGAGCGCATTCAGAAGCTGCACACGATCGGCGATCAGGGTTGCAGCGACAACCGAGCCTTCCGGAAACATTTCCGCATGAAGATGCTGTTCGAAGCCCTTGGCCGCGAGCGGATCAAGGGTGCCGACAATATCGGTCACCAGCATCTGCCGCGTTCCGCCTTCCGCGCTCGCCTGCAACAGGGCATTGAGGCGCGCGATTTCTGTTTGTGCCAGTTCGACCTTGTTTTCCTCCCGTCGGGCGAGGGACAGAACCGCCGTGACCAGCGTCGGAATCAGCGCAGCCAGCACCAGCATCGCGCCGCCCGTGCCAGTCCTGGCAAACCCGAAGGTTGCCAACGCGACGAAGGTTGCAACGCCTACAGGCGCGACAACCGCAAAGCGCGAGCGTCCTGCAGCGACATAGGCCGCAACACCATCGAGGATGACCAGCACGCTCAACGCGGCGAGAACCTGCACTGAAAGACCGGCAAAAATTGCGAAGGGAAGCGCCAGAACCATTGTGGCGGCAGCCTTGCGCCAGCCGAACCGCGCCGCACTCAACAGCCCCGTAACATGCGCGAGCAGGAAGCCCGACAGCGCGAGAATTTCCGGCAGTGTCGCCACCGAGCCACGCCAAGGCATCGAGGCGATCGAAAAGCCAATCAGGGTAGAAACGCTCAGAAGTCCCGCAAGGCGCGCGAGTGCGAAAGACGTTGCCGTCCTTTCGCCGGCTTTGCCGGTCTGATCGTGATCCGCTCCGTGAAGCAAAGCGGATGACCCGATCATTGTCTGGGTCCAATCGATACGCATGGACGTCCGGTTTCCCGTTCTGTTTTACCCCAACCCCGAGGCGGAAAATGCGCCGGGCGATATTAAGCGGAGCCTAAGATCAGCAACGAGCAACCGCGATTCCCGCCCCTTCCGCGGGATGGCTCGAGGGTTTTGAAGCCTATGGTGAACAACCTCTCTCCAAACCCGACGACTCAAAGCGTTTTGCCTGTTGTCTGCCGCAGGTTGAACCGAACAATTCGGCAGTTTCCTAAAATTTGAGCGAATCCCGGAACGGTCCTCTCAGAGGGCTGGGCCTATGGTTGGGGCAACGAGGAGACAGGCGAATGCTCTGGCGCATCACGGCGGCCATCACTGCGATCTATTTCATGCATGGCGCGGAAGCCTCGCGGCAGGATGCGGCACGCGTGGCATCAGAAGTCGCCGTTGAAGCCCCCCGTGCGCTTGTCGCCGCCTGCCTCGACAAGGCCGAGCTTTGCCAGCAGGTCTTGCGCCATGCCGCCGGAGGCCCACAGAGCGAGCCCCCCGCTCACACCGGCAAGATTTCGGCTGTCACGTCGCTCAAGACGCCCCCGACCCCGGTTACGGCAGTGGAATTCCCTCTCCCGCCCATTCGTCCGGCGATGCTGCATCCCCGCAAGGGAACCTGATAGCGCTTGAGGCCTGAAGGCAGATGGGGCTTGACGGCAGATGGGGCTTGACGCTTGGCCCGCACCGCCCCACTCACCGGAAAGACCCGAACGCGACGCGTTTCTCCGATGAGGATTTCCATGGCCGAGAATGCCGTTTTGCAGGCGATCCGCGATGATCTCGCTTTTCTTGACGATTGGGACGATCGCTATCGCTATCTGATCGATCTCGGTCGGGCGATGCCACCGCTCCCGGAGGATGCCTATACCGATGCCCACAAGGTGCAGGGCTGCGCGAGCCAGGTCTGGCTGACGATGGCCCGAAGCGCCGATAGCTCAACCCTTGATATTCGTGGTGACAGCGACGCCTTGATCGTCAAAGGCCTCGTCGCGCTCGTGATCGCAATGTTCAACGGTCGCGCAATCCGGGACATCGCGACCTTCGATGCGCAGGCCTTTTTCGGCGAGATCGGTCTCAAGGATCATCTGACGGCACAGCGCTCGAACGGGCTTGCCTCGATGGTGGCCCGGATCAAGGCCGAAGCCGCAAAAGGCTAAGGTATAACGCCGGTCATCACGAGGATCACCGGCGTTACAGGTTCTCACCGCTTCATGGCGGTTTTCAGGGCAGGCCTATACCCCTCCGCCCCCCACTGCCGGATCGGTGCCGAAGCCGGACCTCGCGCGGCATTGGCAAGCCCGTAGTGGCGGGCCAGAGCCCGGAAGGCCAATCCCACGACAACCTTGCCGGAGCGAAGTGGCAAGGCGTGCTCCTTCTCGAAAGCCTCAAGCCCTTTCGAAAAGCCGCAGATATCCATCAGGATATTCGCGAAGTCAGGCCCCACGGCGCGCATCGCCGTATCAACCCGCCGTCGGGCTTCGAGGATCGCCTCCGATTTGGTCAGGCCGGGATGAAAGCCCGCACCATCCACCACGAGACGCGACCAGTTTGCCGTTACCTGCGGAATGGCCTGTGCCATGGCCAGATCACGCCGTAGCCGGTCCGCCGCTTCGATCTCGGCCGCACCGACAAGGCGTCCGCCTTCCCGTCCGCGCCGGAAGAACTCCAGCGGGTCTTCGCGCGTGTTCACCCGAACAGTCTCGCGCCCTTCCTTGCCGGCGATCTCACGTGTTTCAAGCACGCGATGCTGACTGGCAAAAGGATCGCCGCCTGCCATCTCTCGACGAAGCCGCGCACGCCCTTCATCGGTGATCGTGAACACCGTTTTCCCGGCTTTCGAGAGGCATCGAACCGCGCCGGAATGCAGCAATTCCGCGAGGACTCCGGTCGGCATTCCGGCGGCGACACTCACCCGACTCCCCGGTTTGAGCAGGACAATCTGGTCGCCCCGACGCTCCGCCTCCAGATTGCTTTCCGCCATCCGACTCAATAACTGGCGCCCAAGACGCCGACATTCCTGCGATAGCGCTCTCGCCGATGGTGCGACACCGTGGGGGCGGATTGTTCCGCGCCCGGCGGTCATGACTGATCTCCCGGCTCGTTTTTCGTGGCAAAGGCCTCGACCCAGGTGCGCAGCGCGGGCTCAAGCGCATCAAAAGCCCGATCGATCCGTCCATCATCGCGCCAATCTTCCATGCGCGAGCAGGCATGCCGGGCGGTCGTCCGATCGCGACCGAAAATCCCGCCAGCGCGCGTGAGGTTGGCGGCAAAGACAACATGCGCAAAATAAATGGCAGCCTGCCGTGCTGAAGCCACCCTGGCCGTCCGGCGGCTCTGGCATCGCAATTCCATCGAGGGGACAGCCCGCCAAGCCGCAGCGCAGGACTCGCTGATCCGCTCACTCAAGGCACGGCGCATCGCAAGAACCGTTACAGTTGATTTGAAATTCCCGCGTCGTTTTGAAATTCTAAGAGGCACTACTTTCATATTGCTTACAAACAGAGAAGGAAGCGAATCCAGCTCCATGATCTAATCTCCTAAACACCTCTCCCCGAAAGTTAGGTTACTTAGGCTCTCAATGCTTGTTCAAGCAAAATAATCAAATACTGATCAAATCCGAATTATTTATCCCCGTTTTCTGAGCTAGAATAAACCAAGAATAAACCTTTGCGGTAAGATTTAATTAAGTTTTTGGTCAAATGCGGCAACTTGTCTCAAAAAAATGAGGCGCCCAAGGCGCCTCATTGACAATCCGGAAAGGAGAGTCTCAACGGCTACGTCGACGCTGCTGACCGAGACCCATTTCCTTCGCCAGGCGCGAGCGGGCGGCTGCATAGTTCGGCGCCACCATCGGATAATCGCTCGGAAGACCCCACTTCTCGCGATACTGTTCCGGCGACATGTTATACTGCGTCCGGAGATGCCGCTTGAGCGATTTGAACTTCTTGCCGTCCTCGAGGCAGATAATGTAATCGGTATTGACCGATTTCTTGACGGAAACGGCGGGCTTGAGCGGCTCGGAGGCCACTTCCGCGATCGGCGTTCCGACACGCGTCAGCGCTACGAAGACTTCGTTGATCAGTCCCGGCAGGTCCGCGGCAGGAACCGAGTTGTTGCTTACATAGGCCGAGACAATCTCGGCCGCCAATTCAATCAAGTCACCTTGTTCAACAGCGCCAGCCATTTTCACTTCCTTTTGATCCGAGCGCACCAGAGAAATGACGTGGTGAATGCGCTCGACGTGAGAAATTCCATAAGCACGTTCGTGAGCCCTCCTGATCTCATCACTTCAAGCTCAAACAGGCTCGCAGACCAGAAGGACGCAAGAGATGCTTCTTTATCGTGCCTTTTTCAAGACTTTATAGTCCAAGCCCGGAAAATTCGAAACAAGGATTGCTGATTCACAAAACAAACAGGCGAAAATTCACCTCTACTTCCATGATCAACATTCACTCATATTTACGTGAAGTGCGGTTGTTGAATATCAAAGATAGACTATCTTTAGGTTTCCTGAGGGAGGGAAGACTCCAATGATTTCAAGACACAAAGTGATCAAAACGGATGCGGAATGGAAGGAGATCCTGACTCCCGAGCAATATCGCGTATTGCGCGGACACGGCACGGAATGCGCGTTCACCGGGCCGTTCCTTGAAGAGAAGCGGAAGGGTGTTTTTTGCTGTGCAGGCTGTGAATCGCCGCTATTTGGCACCGATTCGAAGTTCGAATCAGGCACCGGGTGGCCCAGCTTCTTCGAGCCTGAAAACGCCGAAGCGGTCACAACCTACGAGGACACTTCGTATGGCATGCGCCGGATCGAGGTTCGCTGCGCGACCTGTGACGGGCACCTTGGTCATGTTTTCCCGGATGGGCCGCGACCAACCGGGCTGCGTTATTGCATCAACGGGGCCGCCTTTAACTTCAAAGCGGATTGATTTCCCGCTGGCAACCAGCGCAAGGGCGGATTATCGCTTCCACGCGAGCATCTGCCCGAGCCACAGCACCCAAGCAGGAAAGCAGCGATGGACAAAACGACAGTGACGCCGTTTTCCCACCTCACCCGCAAGCCGCCCGTGGCCGAGCCGCGCCCGACGAGCCGTACAGTCCACGGCGTGCGCCTGGAGGATTCCTATGCTTGGCTCCGGGCGAAAAACTGGCAGGAAGTTATCGAAAACCCCAAGGCGGTGCCGGTGGAAATCGGCGCTTACCTCAAGCGCGAGAATGCCTTTACTGCGGAGGCCCTAAGGCCGCTCGAAGACCTGCAGAAGGGGCTGATCGCCGAGATGCGCGGTCGCATCCGGGAAGACGAATCCGAGCCGCCAATCCGGGATGGCGCCTATCTCTATTACGAGCGCTTCCGCAAGCGACAGCAATACCCCGTGTTCTGCCGCAAGCCCGTTGATTCGAAACGGGAAGAAGTCCTGCTCGACGGACCGAAAGAGGCGCGCGCCTTTGACTACTTCGATATCGGAGCGGTGTTGCCTTCGCCGAACCACGCGCTGATGGCATGGGCCGCCGATACCACCGGCGCGGAAAGCTACGTGATCCGCATCCGCGATCTCGCCACCGGCAAGGACAGCGACAAGCTCTCCCGCACCAGTGGTGAGGTTGTCTGGGGTCGCGACAACACGTTCTTCTATTACATCGAACTCGATAAATCGCAGCGGCCCTATCGTGTGATGCGCCACAAGCTTGGTGACAGACAGGCCGCAGATGTCGAGATCTTTCGCGAAGTCGATACGGGCTGGTTCGTCTCGCTCGATTGCACGCAGGATGACCGTTACGGTTTCATCTCGGTGCACGACCACGAGACCAGTGAGGTGCTGCTGCTCGATCTTGATGATCCCTCCGAAGTCCCGGCGCCAATCTTTCCCCGCGTTCAGGGCATCGAATATGACATCGAACATCACGCCGGGAATCTCATTATCCGCACCAACCATGGCGGCGAAGCAGGCTTTAAGGCACCGGACTTCCGGATTGTCTCGCTACCTGTCGGGCAAACCGACATCACCAAGGCGCTGCTGCTGGTTCCCGAAACGCCAGGGCGCGTGCTCGAATCCCTCAACGTGCTGGAGGACTGGCTGATCTGGTCCGACCTCGGCGAGGATGGTCCGCGTATCCGCGTTCGCAACTGGACGAGCGGCGAAGATCAGGTGTTCGCGCCGCGCGCAGCGGTCGGCGACATCTCCGGCATGGTCGGGCTCGAATATGTCAGCGACACGCTGCGTCTTTGCTTTTCCTCGCCGACTGAGCCCGAAATGACGCTCGATCGCAACCTCCGGACCGGCGAAGAGACCATCCTGAAGGTTCAGGAGGTTCCCTCCGGGCATGACGCAAGCCTCTATCGCGTCGAGCGTGTCTTTGCGCCGAGCCATGATGGCGTCATGGTCCCGGTGACAATCCTGTCGCGCAAGGATACTCCGCGCGATGGCACCGCGCCGGCTCTCCTCTACGGTTATGGCTCCTATGGCCATGCGCTCGAGGCCGATTTCGAAACGGAACGGTTGAGCCTTGTCGATCGCGGATTTGTCTATGTGCTCGCCCATGTCCGCGGTGGCATGGAGAAGGGCTTCGGCTGGTACCGCGACGGCAAGCGCGAGAAAAAGGTTAACACCTTCCTCGACTTCATTGCTGTCGCCGATTTTCTCGTTGCGGAGAAATACGCCGCGCCGAAGCGCATCGTCGCCAATGGTGTTTCCGCCGGCGGCATGCTGATGGGCGCTATCGCCAATATGGCGGGCGAGAAATTCGCCGGCATCGTTGCCGAAGTCCCCTTCGTCGATAGTCTCAACACAATCCTCGATCCCACGCTGCCGCTCACCCCGCCGGAATGGGTGGAATGGGGCAACCCGATCGAGGACAAGGCAACCTTCGACACGATGCTGGGCTATTCGCCCTACGATAACATCGCCGCGAAGCACTACCCGCCGATGCTCGTCACGGGAGGGCTTTCCGATCCGCGCGTGACCTACTGGGAACCGGCGAAATTCGTCGCCAAACTGCGCGCGACCATGACCGGAGGCGGCCCCATCCTGCTCCACACCAACATGGGCGCGGGCCACGGCGGGGCGTCAGGTCGCTTCGAGCAACTCGCCGATATCGCGCGGGTCTTTGCCTTTGCGATGGAAGTGACGGGCACCGTGCCGGAAGCTCAGGTCTGATTTCAGCCCTGATGCGTACCGAGATGGCGACGAAGATCATCGAGCGTGCGAAAGCGCGTCTCGCCTTCCGGTCCCGCAGCGGTCACCGAACCATCGGAATACATCGTAAAGCGCGTGCCGGCTGAATCGTAGGCGCCCACGACTTCCAGCGTCGAGATCGGTGCCAGAGGCGGTAGCATATCTTCGGCCAGCGCGGCGAGATCCGCATCCGCGATCAGGCCGGGCTGTGGTGCGGGTACGGCTTCAACAGCGGGTTCTACCGGCGGAGGTTCCGGAGGCTGAGGTTCGGGAGGCTGAGGTTCTTGCGCGACAGTCCCGTCCGGCTCGCTCTGCTGCAAGGGCTGAGGCGCCGGAATGGGGTCAGGCGGCAAGGTGAGCGGCAGGGTGAAATCCGGACTCAGGTCGAAATCCTGTCCGAACTGCGACTTCTCGACAGCAGCCAGCGCTTTTTCCGCAACGGCGAGCGGAGCCGGATCCCGTTCGGCGACATCCTGCGTCGGCGTATCGGCTGGCAAGAGAGCCTCTTGCGCAGGACATTCCATGATCGGCGCTTCCACAACCGGTGTTTCGGCCACAACTGGGGCAAGGGCGAAAAGATCGCTTTCCAGCTCTTCCATCATCCGATCGCTGACAGCAGGCGTAGCCGCATCGTGGGTGTTTTCCGGAACTATTCCCGGTGCCTCTGCGTGATCCGCAAGGACGTGGGAGCCCGCGACAAGGGCGCCAGCAGCAATCCCTGCCGCGCCGACCGCCGCGACAGTGCCGAGCGCCGGACGCTCTGTTTCAATGGCAGATTCTGCTTCATGCGAGGCAGCGACCGGTGCCGTCAGCGGCGCCTCCACCGGCGTGTGCGTCACTTTGAGGTTATCCTCGAGCGCCGAAGCCATACGGCGCAACTGACGATTCAACACCCGCGTCGCCAGACCGATCGCGAGCGTGATGGTGCCTGCACTCAACAGTACGGCGGCGACTTGAGCGTAAGTGAACCCGAAATCCGTTGGGACCAGATTGATCGCAGCAACGAGTGCAAGGGCGGCGGAGACCAGCAGGAGGGACGCCAACACAAAGATGGCAGGGATCATCAACAGGCCTTTCAAACGCAACAAGCAACGGCAATGTGTATTCAGATATTGAGAGAATACACTGAATTGTCGGCAAAATCACGGTTGATCTCGGCAAATGGCTAATGTCGTCCGCGCAAACGGTGCAAACCGACGCTGCTGGCGATTGCCACTTGCCTCAAGGCGACCTAATTAGAAGGGGCGTGGCGCAACGCACCACCTTTCGAATTTGACCCGATCGAGGAACTCCCCATGTCCTTTACCCTGCCCGATCTTCCCTATGCCCACGACGCCCTCCAGCCCTACATGTCCAAGGAAACCTTGGAATATCATCACGATAAGCACCATCTGGCTTATGTGAACAACGGCAACAACCTGCTCAAGGGTTCGGAGTGGGAAGGCAAGAGCCTTGAAGAGATCGTCAAGGGCTCGTTCGGCAAGAACGCCGGCCTGTTCAACAATGCTGGCCAGCATTACAACCACCTCCACTTTTGGCGCTGGATGAAGCCGAATGGCGGCGGCGCGATCCCCGGCAAGCTCGAAAAGAAGATCATCGAGGATCTCGGCTCGGTCGAGAAAATGAAGGAAGACTTCATTCAGGCCGGCGTGACGCAGTTCGGCTCGGGCTGGTCCTGGCTCGCCGTGAAGGATGGCAAGATCATCGTCGCCAAGTCCGCGAATGGCGAAAGCCCGCTCGTGACCGGTGCCTCGCCGATCCTCGGCTGCGACGTCTGGGAGCACTCCTATTACATCGATTACCGCAATCGCCGCCCGGATTATCTCAAGGCGTTCATCGAGCACATGGTGAACTGGGAATACGTGGCGGAAATGTTCGACGCGGCGACCAAGTAAGGTTGCACCAAGTAAGGTTGCAAACCGCAACATTGGAAGCGCCGGAGCGATCCGGCGCTTTTTTTGTGCCTGATCCATCCCTTCAACCGCCGGCAGACTGAACCGCGCGCCCGTCCCGAACGTATCAACTCGCGAGACGTAAGACGCATGAGGGATGAAATGCCTGGAACAGTTCTGATTTATGGCGGTACGGGCGGAATTGGCTCTGCCACCGCGCGGAAGCTCCGGGCGCGCGGCTATGCCCTGCATCTTGTCGGGCGCGATGAAAGCAAGCTGGCCGCCCTCGCGGACGAACTCGGCGCAACAATGACGCTTGGTGATATCGACGACTCCACGGTGTTCGCGCGCGCCGCCGCCGAGGCTGGTCCGGTGCTGGCGGGACTGGTTTATGCGGTCGGGAGCATCAACCTCAAACCACTGGCACGGCTCACCGCGACCGATTTCGAGCGGGATTTCCGCCTCAACGCCATGGGGGCGGCGCTTGCTGTTCAAGCGGCGCTGCCCGCGCTGAAGGCTTCGGAAGGCACGGCCTCCGTGGTGCTGTTCTCGACAGTTGCCGTCGCGCAGGGCTTTACGGCGCACGCCTCTGTGTCGATGGCCAAGGGCGCCGTGGAAGGTCTTACGCGGGCGCTTGCCGCCGAACTCGCACCAAAGATCCGGGTAAATGCCATCGCGCCCTCGCTGACAAAAACACCGCTCGCCAAGGCTTTGACCGGCAACGAGCAGATGGCTACCGCGATCGCGGCGATGCACGCCCTGCCCCGGCTTGGCGAGGCGGAAGACAGCGCAGCGCTGGCCACCTTCCTGATCTCGGAGGAAGCGGGCTGGATGACGGGGCAGGTCATCGGTGTCGATGGCGGACGCTCGACGCTGCGTACCAAAGGCTGAACGTCGCGGAGCTGAGCCTGATGGCGAAAATGCGCAAGAAGGCGGACCTGCCGACCAAGCCCTGCATGGCCTGCGGGTTGCCTTTCGTGTGGCGGAAGAAGTGGGAAAAGGTCTGGGATGAGGTGAAGTTCTGCTCGGAACGATGCCGCTCCGCCAGAAAACTCTCCTTGCCGACGCGTTGAACCTTGCCGAGGCGCGAAAACCGGCTTTCAATGGTGCCGACCTCATTGGAGAGCGCCATGAACATGAAGCCCGCGTGGAACATGAAGC
Organism: Rhizobiales bacterium PAR1; assembly: GCA_002256205.1. Taxonomy (GTDB): domain Bacteria; phylum Pseudomonadota; class Alphaproteobacteria; order Rhizobiales; family Beijerinckiaceae; genus Rhabdaerophilum. Next base: position 43,445 of record NKIW01000003.1, on the reverse strand, counting down.
CAACGTGGAATTTGCGTTTGTTAATTCCGACCATGCTGGCGATCAGTGCGACTACGCTTTCCACTCAACCCGTGCAGGCGCAGCAGGAAACCTTCGTCATGCCCTCGGGCAATGTCGAATGCACCTACACCGGCCCGGCGGGTACTTCGGTTTACCGACCACAGGGAGGGCTCGCGGAGCTCTCCTGCGACCGGGCTGAACCGACCTATGTCCGCGTGATCATGTCCAGCCGCGGCGCGGTGAAACTCATCCGCAATGTCGGCGATCCCTCGTGCTGCGGCGTCGAGCCGAAGCTGACCTATGGCACGGTATGGCGTCGGGCGCCGTTCACCTGCGAGAGCAACGAAGCCGGCATCATCTGCCGCCGCGATGACGGCGCCGGGTTCCAGATGTCCCGGCGCGGCGTCACGCTTAGCTGAGCCCTGTCACTCGGCCGCAGCCGGGGAAAGAGCCTCCGGCGGGCGGCGACGGAACCATGCTATCGCCGTTCCCCCGATCGCGATCACACTGATCGCGATCTGGATGAGCAGCGCCTCCCGCGTCGCATTACCGACGATATCGATATACCAGCCCGGCACATCCAGCGCGGTGACATCGAGAATCTGCATCTCCTGCATTTCCTGAATGGCCCCGCCAACAAACTTCAGCGCCATGATGAAAAGCAGCGCCGAGGTGATCAGAAAAACCGGGCGCAGCGGCAGACGCATCGCAAAGGCCTGAATGGCGACAAAAATCACGACCAGCGCCGCAGCGGCAGCGACAAGCCCGATCACGAGGCCCAAGTTCCAGCCACCGCTCGTCTTGGCGAGACTGTGCAGAAAAAGCACGGTCTCCGCGCCCTCGCGGAACACCGCGAGAAACGCAATCAGGCCGAGAGAAACGCGCGTGCCCGAGGCCAAAGCGCGATCAGCTGCCTGCCGGAGGTCGGCCTGCCAGGCGCGGGGATCCTGCTTCAGGAACAGCCAGCCGGACATGTAGAACATCAGAATCGCCGCCACCAGCATCGTCACCGCCTCGAGGCGATCATCATGCGCGCCGCTGAAGTAGAGTTCAAAAACCAGTGCCGCGCCAAGGCTGGCGAGGATCGCCGCGCCGGCACCGGCATAGAGCGCCCGGATGCCGCCACCGGCATGCGAGCGATGAAGAAACGCCGCGAGTGCGGAGATCACGAGCAGGGCTTCGAGCCCTTCCCGCAGGAGAATGGAGCCCGACTGAAGGGCGAGAGACAGCATCGGCATGGGTCAAGGTCCTTGCGATTGATGCCGCAAGCTATCTCGTCAAAATCCAAAAAACAATTGTTTTTCAATAGCTTATAATTTTTCTAAACTGCATCAGCCTGTAACAATTCCAAGCTGGTGTGAAAAGAGTTCCGATTGCAACGACTTGCGCAGCGCGAGCAATCGCGGTTGCGCAACAAAAAAGCGCCACGGAAACCGCAGCGCTTTTCGATCTTCGCGAAAGGAGGCAGGGCCGAATCAATCGTGACCGTGCGCATCCTCGTTGATGGTGATGGTCCGCATCGCCGAGAAATCGACAGCGGTCGGCGCCTTGGCCTTGACCATCTGCACCTGATAGGTGCGGATCACGTGCTCGAGGCGACGGAAGACTTCCTGATAGGTCGCGTCGTCCTTCGGCAGGTCGAGCGGCTTCAGGCAGAATTCGATGATTTCCTTCGGCCGATCCAAAGTCTGGCTCATGATGCGTCTCCTCGTTTGTCCGGCCGGGCAAGCTGTCCGGATGCTGTCTTGTTACTACCAGCCTATCCGGGGCCGGAGCAATCCTTTGCTGCATAGCAGCATCTAGACCATTCGGTGAAGACCAAACGGCCGAAGCGCGGTCATTTTCCCTGAAAAACGAACCATGCCCCGGCGCAAATCAGCGCAAAACCGATTCCGTGGTTCAAAGTGAGTTTTTCGCCGAGATAAAGCACCGAAAAACCGGCGAAAACCAGAAGCGTGATCACCTCCTGGATCGTCTTGAGTTCCGCTGCGGAATAAACCGCGTGCCCCATGCGATTGGCCGGCACGGCGAGGCAATATTCGATGAAGGCAATGCCCCAGCTCGCAGCGATCACGATCGGGAGTGCCGTGCCCTTGAACTTGAGATGACCGTACCACGCGATGGTCATGAAAACATTGGAGGCCAGCAGCAGCCCGATAGGCCAGAGATGGGCAGGCGAGAGGGACATCGGGCTTCCTTTCTAGAGGTCGGCAAACCGAGCGGGTGTCATGCCTGCGCGCGCGCAGGCCTCGGTGAACCGCTCGGAGAGAAAATAGGCGATCTCCTTCGGGCGGCTTTCGGTCGCGGGGTCCAGCGCGCGCAATTCGTCATCCACCTCGCCTGGATGGCACATCACCAGCGGTTTCGCGCCGGGCGCAATAAGGTAGCTCGGGAAATCAGCACAATAATCCACCGCCGGATCAAAGGCCGAAAAGCCAGAAAACCCCTGATTGAGCGCGAAGCCGCGTGCCGTCATGCCCTGCCCAAAACCGCGTGCGAGAAGGGCGACCACAGCCCCTTTCAGGGTTTGGCGTCCGCGCAGACGGATGGCGCCGAACCGGTCCGCTGCATCGCGAACATAGGGCTTCGCAGCCGGATAGCGCTGCGACAGCACCTTCGCGAAAGCCCGCCGGATGCCCGGCATGGCGTGGACGTGCTGATGTCCATCCACGAAATCCGGTGTACGCCCCATGACGTCTTCGAACTCAGCGAGTTGCGCCTCGATTTCCGCTTCGATCACCGCCAGCGGAATGCGTCCGGTGTTGACGCTCGCGAGCAGGGTTCCGAGCTTCGGCAAGGCACCGCTGCGGGTCAGCGCATCCGCCTCGGTCAGCGGCGCACCGCAGGTCAGGCTGATATGAATGCCGAGATCCGCCTTGCCTTCGAAAGCCGCCAGATCACGCGCTGCTGCGCGCCAAGATGGCCGATTGGTCATCGCGCCCGTCGCGGTGATCCGCCCTGCATCGAGCAGACGCAGAATGCCGTGCGAAACGGCGGGGGTCATCGCGTAGTCATCCGCTGTCAGAACGAAACGGCGCGGCATTGGGGTTCCATTCATCGGAATCGGCCTAGAAAGTTGCAGCAAGGTTGCGCGAAGCGACAAACGGGGCTTAACGCAGGTTCGGCTTTCAGGCAAAGTCGCGCCGCGTCGAACCATCGGCGTGCCATAGATCTGAAGTGTACCAGTCTTGCCGACCGTCGAGGTCGGGGAATTCGAGTTATCTCCGATGAGTCCGCACCGCCCCCATCCCGAACTGTCGGTCGTCGTGCCCGTCTTCAACGAAGGCGAGAACGTCGAGGCGCTGATTGCGCGGCTCATTCCGGTGCTCGAAAACACCGTTTCGACCTTCGAGGTGCTGTTCGTCGATGACGGCTCGCGCGATGATACCGCAGAGCGCATTTCGCGTGCCGCCTCGGCAGACAGCCGCATCCGTGCCGTGCTGTTCAGCCGCAACTTCGGCAAGGAAATCGCGCTTGCGGCAGGGCTCGACCATGCCTATGGCCGCGCGGTCGTGCTGATCGATGCCGATCTCCAGCATCCGCCCGAGACCATCGCGAAGTTCGTCGCCAAATGGCGCGAGGGCTACGACATGGTCTATGGCCAACGTGTCGACCGCTCGGCGGATGGGCCGCTTCGGCGCTGGTTCACCGAGAAATTCTACACGCTCTTCGCCCGCTTCGGCGAAACGCCACTGCCGCCGGGTGCTGGTGATTACCGCCTGATGGATCGCAAGGTGGTCGAGGCGCTGCGACGTCTCGGCGAGCGGGCGCGCTTCTCGAAAGGGCTTTACGCCTGGGTGGGGTTCAAGTCAGTCGGTGTGCCGTTCGAGGTTGCAGAGCGTCTGCATGGTTCCTCGAAATGGGGCTATCGGCAGCTCACGCGCTTCGCGTTTGACGGTCTTTCCTCCTTCTCCACGCTCCCGCTGAAGCTTGCGACCTATATCGGCGTCGGGATTTCGATTTTTGCCTTTACCTATGCCATCGCGATGGCAATGCGGACGATCTTCTTCGGGGCCGATGTGCCGGGCTTTCCCTCGCTGATCGTCTCGGTGATGTTTCTATCCGGCATCCAGCTCGTGTTTCTCGGCGTCATCGGCGAATATGTCGGGCGCATCTTCGCGGAGGTGAAACGCAGGCCGCTTTACATCGTGGCAGAAGAGATCGGCGGCCGCTCGCGCGGTGAAAACCGCCTTGCTTCGCCGCAAGCCGAAGCTGCGCCTGCTTCGCCTTCGATACCCTGATCCACCGGCCCCGTTCCGATGATCCGCTCTTTCCTCTCCGTCGGTCTTTGGACGCTGATTTCTCGCGTCACGGGGTTCCTGCGCGATATTCTGCTCGCGGATCTTCTCGGCGTTGGCCTCAGGATGGATGCCTTCACGGTGGCCTTCCGGTTGCCGAACCATTTCCGCGCGATTTTTGCCGAAGGTGCGTTCAACACCGCCTTCGTTCCGGCATTCACGCGCATCCGGACCACCCTCGGCGTTGCGGCATCAGAGAGTTTTCAGGGCCGCATTCTCTCGATGGTCCTCCTGAGCCAACTCGTGCTGTTGGCGCTGGTCATGGCCTTCACGCCCGGCTTCGTCCGCCTGCTGGCACCCGGCTTTGCAGACCGCCCGGATGCGATGGGCCTCGCTATCGATCTCACGCGCATCACCTTCCCCTATCTCGCGCTGGTGACGCTGGTGGTGCTGTGGTCCGGCGTGCTCAATGCCGAGAAGCGTTTCATCGAGGGCGCAGCGGCACCGGTTCTTCTCAATCTAGCAATGATTTCGACCCTGCTTGCCGGGGCATATTTCGTCACGCTGGCGCATGCCGCCGCCTGGGGGGTGCTGGTCGCGGGTTTTCTGGAAGCCGCCCTTCTCGGTTGGGGCGCATGGCGGGCCGGACTGTTGGTGCTGCCGCGCTGGCCCAAACCGGACGCTGAGGTCAGAGCCTTCTTCAAGGCCTTCGGACCGGCGGTGATCGGCGCTGCGGGCGTGCAGATCGCCATGCTCGCGGATACGATTATCGTCACCTTCCTGCCGCAGGGTGGAGCTTCCTCGCTCTATTACGCGGATCGGCTTTACCAGCTCCCCGTGGGCGTCATCGGCGTTGCCGCGGGCACCGTGCTCCTGCCGGAAATGAGCCGCCTGATTGCAGCCGGACGTATCGCGGATGCCCATCATCAGCAGAACCGTTCGCTGGCGCTCTCGTGGATGCTGGCGCTGCCGTTCTTCTCCGGCTTCCTGCTGGTGCCGGATGCAATCGTCGCAGCGATGTTCCAGCGCGGCGCATTCGGGCCGGAGGCCACCCACGCCACGATGCAGGTGCTGACAGCCTATGCCATCGGCCTGCCGGCGATTGTGGCGATCCGTTCGATTGTCGCGAGCTTCCATGCGCGCGGCGACACCCGCACACCGCTTTATGCTTCGCTGACGGCGATTGCGCTCAACCTCGCGCTGAAGCTGGTGTTCTGGCAATCGTTGGGTGCGGCGGGCCTCGCTTTTGCGACCGCTATCGGTGCCATCGCCAATTTCTGCATTCTCTACGCGCTGGCGTGGCGGCAAGGCAAAACCACACCGGATGGTGACCTAGCGCTCCAGATTTCGCTGGTGGTTGTCGGGGCGATCTGGCTTGGCGTCGCGCTGATTTATACCGATCGCGCTGTTGCGGGCTTCCATCCGATCCTGCGGCTGGCGATTGACGGCGGCGTAGGCCTCATCGTCTATGCCGGGCTGGTGATCGGTGGCTTCCGGTTCTTCCGGCTACCGTTGAACCTCAGGTAGTGCGTTTTTTACCTGATTGCATTTTCTTCAAGCAAACCGGAAGCCACTTTGCTTGAAAATGCGCTCGTCAGCGAACAACAACGCGGGTGCAGGTTGCAAAGCCGGGCACCAGCGGGAACTGGCGCGCCTTGTCCGCGAGCCACGCTTCGCAGCGATCCGTGGTTGCAAAACAGCTCTGGAACGACTTCCGATCCACAAGGCCATTGCGGATCGCGCGCCCGCCCAGAAAATTCCCGGCGACAGCCTCATGGCGAAGGCCGGGGCCGCGCGTGCCGGGGCAGGCACGGCCGACTTCCGGCGGTGTCCAGGCGGAAGCGGCTCCGACCAATGCGGCCAGAAACGAGAGCGACAGAAAAAGCTTGAAACGAGTGCGCATGCGAATGTTCCGATCCTGATCGGCGTTGCATAGCCGATTCCCAGCGTCTTCGTGAGTAAATTCGTGAAATGTGCCGTGGCTTGCTTTGCAGCATTGCACTCGCGCCATTTCGTGCCCATTTCTAGGATATGCGCCGATTTGGTTTCGATTTGATGATTCTGGCGCTGGTGATGGCCTTGCTCATCCCAGCGCGGCTTCATGCTCTTGTCGGCGTGATGGCGCCGGAAAGTGCTGTCGCGGTGGAGCATCATCACGGGCCGTCCCACCATTCTCACCCGGCCAAACCCCAGCCGGCCCAACCCGAGCCGGCCAAGGCGCCGCTTGTTGATCACGCGCAGTGCCTTACGGCGTGCCTCGTTATTCCGACGCCAGAAGTCGATGCGAACCCGCCGGCCCTGCTGCAGGGACAACGCTTTGGTGTTGCCCCGTCCCGTTGGCGCGAGGGTCTCGTCCCTCCCCGGCTGGATCGCCCGCCACGAGACCTCGCCTGAGCGTCATTTCCCCCCTTTTTTCTCAGGAGACCTCCATGAAAACGCTTCTCGCGGCAGCCGCAGTGCTTGCCTTCTCCACCCTCGCCGCCTCGACCTTGCCGGCTTCGGCCCAGCAGCATCAGGGCATTAACCACGGAGCCCAGATGGACCATGGCGCCATGCATGGCAAAATGCACGGCACGCCAGACAAGAACACTTCGGCCTCCACCAAGGCCTATCGGGCCGCGAACGACCGTATGCACAAGGACATGTCGATCAAGTTCTCGGGTGATGCCGATATCGACTTTTTCAAGGGCATGATTCCGCATCATCAGGGCGCGATCGATATGGCCAAGGTCGTTCTGCAATATGGCAAGGACCCGGAAACGAAGAAAATGGCCGAGGAGATCATCGCGGCGCAAGAAAAGGAAATTGCGCAGATGAAGGCCTGGTTGAAGGCCAAGGGCCAGTAAACCAAGGGTCAGTAGACGCTGCAAAAACTGGCGGCGGCACATGGTGTCGCCGTCATTGTTCATTTGTGAACCAGATTGCCCTGCGCTACCCTCCAGCAAAATAACACGCCTCGGGAGGGACATATGCTCGGCGGAAAAACCTGGGAGGAATGGATCGCGCAATACGCGACGAGCCATCAGCATCCCGCCAATCGCTTCTTTCACACGCTCGGCATTCCAATGATCGCGGTATCGATTCCGCTGTTTGTCTTGGCGTATTTTGTGCCGGGCTTCTGGATCTGGCCAGCAGCGCTCTTTGTGGTGTGCTGGGTTTTCCAGTTCATCGGCCACATTTTTGAAGGCAAACCGCCCGAGTTCTTCAAGGACTGGCGGTTCCTGTTTGTCGGCCTGCGCTGGTGGTTCGCAAAGATGCGCGGGCAGGCCTGAAGGCGCTCCGCAAACGAAAAGGCCGCGGTTCTGCACCGCGGCCTTTGTTCAAAGGGGTCTCGAACCTTTGGTGGCATCGAGAAACTTTTTCGGGGGTCGACGCACCCGATAACCACAAGGGCAAATCTAGCGTTATCGCCTTAAGGACGCGTAAGGTACGCGCTGCATGACCTCGTCATTTTGGCACAATTGTGGCGAAGCCTTGCGCCTCTCCGCCCTTACTTTGAATGCGCGAAGTCCCAGTAGGCGGCGCGCGCCTTGGTGTAGAACGGGCCGGGCTGGAGCGAGCGATCGTCGATCTTGGTGATCGGCATCACCTTGGAATAATTGCCGGAATAGAAGATTTCATCGGCGTTTTCGAACTCGGCATAGGTCAAGCTCTTCTCGACCACCGTGATGCCGCGCTCGCGCATCAGGCCGATCACGCGCTGGCGGGTGATGCCGTTGAGGAAGGCGCCATTGGGGATTGGCGTATAGACCACGCCATCCTTCGCCATAAAGATATTCGCGGTCGTGGTTTCCGCGACATTGCCGAGCATATCCCGCACCAGCGCGTTATCGAAGCCGCGGGCACGAGCCTCGCGCAGCGCGCGGGCGTTGTTGGGGTAGAGGCAGCCGGCTTTCGAATCTGTCGGCATGCATTCGATGGTCGGGCGGCGGTACGACGACAGCGTAATCGACGACGGTCCCGGCTCCGGCATCGGTGCTTCAAACAAGCAAAGCAGGAAGCGGCTGTCATCCGGGTCGGCGAGAATGGCAGAGCCCTTGTCGCCCTCGCCCCAGACCATCGGCTTGACGTAAAGCGCGGTGCCCGGCGCGAATTTCTTCACGCCATCCTTCAGAAGGCCGACGATGTAATCCGGCTCAACAGGGCATTTAAGACCAATTGCCGCTGCCGAGCGCGCGAGCCGGGCTGCATGCAGCGCAATATCCGGCGCGACATTCTCGAAGTAACGCCCGCCGTCAAACACCGAGGAGGCCTGCCAGAAGCCGTGGCTGCGCGGGCCGAGGATCGGCGGATTCCCCTCGTGCCAATCGCCGTTCACGAAGGTCCAAGTTTGCGACCAGGCCATATCCACGCTCCACGTTTTATTCGCGCATTTTCTTCACGCGGACCGGATCCCGGCTCGCTTGAAAATGCTGTAGAAATTTTTTCTATTCGAGCGCCGCAAGGCGAAGGGGTCAACCGGTCAGCTCGGAAAAACCGGCAAAACCGGCCGCATATTCGAAGATTTCATCATCCGATCACGGTTGGTGATGGCTTGCCGGGGGCACCGGCAAGCCTCGCCTCACGACCCCAGTGCGGCAATGATCCGCGCCCAACTGCGCTGCCCCTTGTGGAAGCTCTTGAGGTCATATTTCTCGTTCGGCGAATGCACCCGGTCGTCATCGAGGCCAAAGCCGATCAGCAGCGCATCGAGGCCGAGCACGCGTTTGAAATCACCGACGATGGGGATCGAGCCGCCTGTTCCGAGGATCACCGGCTCGGTGCCCCATTCGGCCTTGAGCGCGGTGATCGCCTTCTTGAGCTCCGGGCTTTCCTCGCGCACCTGCACGGCGCGGGAACCCTTGTAGCCGATGAACTCGACCGAGCAATCCGCCGGGATCATGCTCTCGACATAGGCGCGGAAGTTTTTCTGGATCGCCACGGGGTCCTGATCATGGACGAGGCGGAAGGAGATTTTCGCCCGCGCCTCGCCCGCGATCACGGTTTTGGTGCCCTCGCCCGTGTATCCGCCCCAGATGCCGTTGCAATCGCAGGTCGGCCGCGCCTGCATCTTCTCAACGAGCGTACGGCCCTTTTCGCCGGCGGCATATTTGAGGCCGACGGTGCCGAGATAGGCCTCCTCGGTGAGGCCGAGGGCTTCCCACTGGGCCTTACGGTTATCACCGGTCTCGTGAACGCCCTGATAGAAGTCCGGCACGAGAATGCGGCCGTTCTCATCGTGCATCGCAGTGACGATGCGCGAGAGAATATGGATCGGGTTCTGCGCTGTGCCGCCGAACATGCCCGAATGCAGATCACGATCCGCCGCCCGAACGATGATTTCCTCGTAGAGCATGCCGCGCAAGGAAGACGTGATCTGCGGGGTGTTCGGGTCCCACATGCCGGTATCGCAAACAAGGCAGAGATCGGCTTTCAGTTCCTCGGCATTCGCCTCAAGAAACGGCGGCAGGTTGGTGGAACCGGATTCTTCCTCGCCCTCGATCATCACCGAGAGCGAAATCGGCAGATCGCCGGTTTCGGCGATCATTGCGCGGCAGGCTTCGAGGAATGTCATCACCTGCCCCTTGTCGTCGCAGGAGCCGCGCCCGGTGATCACCTTGCGGCCATCAAGCTCGATCACCTTCGATTCGAACGGCGGATCGGTCCAGAGGTCGAGCGGATCGACAGGTTGCACATCGTAATGGCCATAGAACAGGACATGCGGTTTGCCGGCGCGGCGGCGATGGCCGATCACGACCGGCTGCCCTGCTGTTTCGCGCACTGTCGCGTCAAAGCCCATGGTCTTGAGGTCTTTGGCGAGATGCTCTGCGCAGGCGCGCGTGTCCTTGTTGAAGGCACTATCCGCCCCGATCGAGGGGAAGCGGATGAACTCGAACAGGCGCTTGAGGCTAGCATCGAGATCGCGATCAACGCGGGCGAGGACGGGTTCAATGGACATGAGGGTTTCCTTGCGGTTCGGAAAAGCATTTTCGAGCGAAGTGGATACCGGTTCGCGTGAAGAAAATGCGTCAATCAGGTAAGCCAGGTAAGCCGAATTCCGATCCGGCAGGAACAGAAAACGGGGTTAGCGCGAGAGTAGCCAAAGGGCGAGCTTGCCTGCAATCGAAACCATCACCAGAGCGATGATCGCGTCGAGAATGCGCCACGCCACCGGCTTCGCGAAGAGCGGCGTGAGAACGCGCGCGCCGTAGCCCAGCGCGAAAAACCACGAAAACGAGGCGGACATCGCGCCCAGTGTGTAAGCAAGCCGCGCAGCGCCCGAATAGGGCGCGGCAAGGCTACCGACAAGGATCACCGTATCGAGATAGACGTGCGGGTTGAGAAACGTCAGCGTGAGGCAGGTCAGCACCGCTTTTCCAAGCGGAACGGCACCCTCTTCGCTCAGGCGCAGCGCTTCGGGCGCAAGGACGCGGCGGAAGGCGAGCCAGCCGTACCAGAGCAAGAACCCGATGCCGAACAGCGTCACGCCCGTAAGCAGCGCCGGGAAGCGCTCGATAAACGCACCCAACCCCGCCACGCCGAGGACGATCAGCAGCGCATCCGAGAGCGAACAGATCAACGCCAGCGCGAAGACGTGTTCGCGCCGGATGCCCTGCTTGAGAATAAAGGCGTTCTGCGCACCGATGGCAACGATCAACCCGCCACCGATCAGAAAGCCGGACAGAAAGGGAGAGAACATGCGCCTTTAGCGCCGCCCGCCCAGCAAGCTCCCGAGCACGCCGCGCACAATCGCGGTGCCGATCTGGCGCCCCACGGAAGTCGCGACCGAACGCGCGGCGGAAGTGGCGATTTTCTCGCCAAGAGACTGTTGCACACGCCCCTTTGGCGCGGCGCGGCCGCCGGTTGTCGGCGCGGCATCGCCGCCACCAAGCAGACCACCGAGCCAGCCGCCGATGCCGCCGCCTTCGGCAGGTTTGGCGGCCTCTTCTGCGCGCTTGGCGAGCATTTCGAACGCGCTCTCGCGGTCAATCGTCTCGGTGTACTTGGTGCGGAACGGGCTCTCCGCGATCAGCGATTTGCGCTCATCTGGCGTGATCGGTCCGACACGGCCACCCGGCGGGGCGATCAGCGTTTTCTGGACAATCGAGGGCGAGCCCTTGTCCTGCAGGGTCGAGACCAGCGCTTCACCGACGCCGAGGTTGGTGATGACATCGGCGGTCGAGAATTTCGGATTGGCGCGGAAGGTTTCTGCCGCCGCTTTCACCGCCTTCTGCTCGCGCGGGGTGAAGGCACGCAGCGCGTGCTGGATGCGGTTACCGAGCTGCGCGCCGACTTTATCCGGCACATCGAGCGGGTTCTGCGTCACGAAATAGACGCCGACGCCCTTCGAGCGGATGAGGCGAACAACCTGCTCGATGCTCTCCAGCAGCGCGGGAGGGGCGTTGTCGAACAGGAGGTGCGCTTCATCGAAGAAGAAGACGAGTTTCGGCTTTTCTGCATCGCCGACTTCCGGCAGAGCCTCGAAAAGCTCGGAGAGCATCCAAAGGAGGTAAGTTGAATAAAGCCGCGGTGACTTCATCAGCTTGTCGGCTGCGAGCACGTTGATCTGGCCCCGGCCATCCTCGTCGAGCTTCATGAAGTCGTGGATATCAAGCGCCGGTTCTCCGAAGAAATTCGCCGCACCCTGATTCTCGAGCACCAGCAACTGGCGCTGGATGGTGCCGATGGAAGCCGAGGAGACATTGCCGTAAGCGGTCTGCAATTCGGCCTGAAGCTCCTTGTTCGAGCCCAGTTCCGAGAGCATCGCCCGGAAATCCTTGAGGTCGAGCAGCAGGAGGCCCTTCTCGTCGGCGTAACGGAAGAGGATATTGAGCACACCTTCCTGCACATCGTTGAGTTCAAGGAGGCGCGAGAGCAGCAGCGGGCCCATCTCCGCGATGGTCGCGCGGATCGGGTGGCCCTGCTCGCCGAACAGATCCCAGAACACGACCGGATATTGCTCGGCCTTGTATTCGACGCCGATCTCCGCCGCGCGCTTGACGAAGGGCGGCAGCGCATTGCCCTTGGCGCTAATGCCGGAGAGATCGCCCTTGATATCGGCGGTGAACACCGGAACACCAACGGCGGAGAAGCCTTCGGCAAGCTTTTGCAGCGTCACGGTCTTGCCGGTACCGGTCGCGCCGGTCACGAGGCCATGCCGGTTGGCCAGCTTGAGCACCATACGCTCGTAACCTGCCTCGCTCTTGCCGATCAGGATCGTCCCGTCGAGCTGTGCTCCACCTTGCGCCGCCATACTGTCCTCCGAAATCCGCGTCTTAAAAAATCACGCGTCAGCGCTGCCTATAGCCGGTTTTTGGCAGGTACGAAATGCAGAGAATTCGAAGCAATCTTCATCTCGCAGCAAGGTTGCCGACCGAAGCTCGTAAGGTTGGGGTTGTTAGGCAGGTAGCATCACTATCCTGTTGTGGAGTTCATGATGTCTCGCGTTCATCCGATTGTCCTTGTTGCGCTTCTCGCTGCGAACCTTCCCGCTACGGCGGAGGAAGCCGCGCGCTACCGCCGGGCCGATGGCAGCAGTGTCAATGCCGCCGTTCTGGATGCCGGAGGCTCTGGTTGCGCGCCGTTGGCGATCATCAGCCACGGCCTCGGCGGCTCGTCGAACGGCAATCGCCCGCTCGCGGAAGCGCTCCGGAGCGCTGGCTATCGAGTTGTGCTGCCGAGCCACGCCGAGAGCGGCCCGCACCTTCTGATGGCGGCGATGCGCAGTCCCAATCGTCTCGCAGGCGTCGCGGCGGCAGCCGGCGATCCGACGGCGCATCGGGCGCGGCAAGCAGATCTCGATGCGATTCTTGCGGTGGAAGAACGGCGCTGCCCGGTGCCGCACAAGGTGCTCGGCGGACACTCCATAGGCGCACGCGAAACGCTGGTGGAAGCCGGCGCCCGCAATGCTGCCGGGATCGCGGGACGCGACCGCTTCGACGCCTATATTGCCGTTTCAGCGCAAGGCGAAGGCACGGATTTCTTCCCCTCTGGCGCTATGAGCTCAATCCGCAAGCCTGTGATCATCATTACCGGCACCGAAGACCGCTCGGTTGACGGCGGATTTGAAACCCGGATTTCTACCTTTACCTCCTTGCCGCCGGGCAAGAAGCGCCTTGCGATCATCGATGGCGCCAATCATGCTGAACTTGGCGGACGAGACCGTGGATCTGTGGGTGAGACAGTCGGGGCACTCGCGGCTGAGTTTGCCCGTCAGGTCAGGCCAGGCCCCTGGGGGACCGCCCAGCCACGGCGCGGCGTCCAACTCCGCGAAAAGTGACCTGTACCGTTCATGTGTGAACTACATCGTCTTGCATCGGTCATCTCGTTGGCGTAACCGAGGCCGACGCGGGCAAAGGGCCCGGCGCGGATTCGGGAGACGACCATGGAAGAGCTTATCAATCGCATCGCCACCAATGTCGGCATCGATCCGGCGCTGGCGGAAAAGGCCGTTGGCCTGATCATCGGCTTCCTCCAGAAGAACGCCCCGGAAGAGCACGTCGGCGAGATGATGAACTCGATGCCGGGCGCGGCAGAGCTCGCGGCAGCCCATGCGCCGGAAGAAGGCGGGGGTGGCCTCCTCGGCGGCCTCATGGGCATGATGGGCGCCGGCGGCGGTGTCATGGCGCTCGGCCAGCAGCTCATGAGCAACGGCATCGACATGGGCCAGATCGGCTCGCTGTCGAAGGAAGTCTTTGCCTACGCGCAAGAAAAGGTCGGTGAAGACAAGATGGGCGCCATCGTCGGCTCCATCCCCGGCCTCAGCCAGTTCGTCTGATTTTTCGAAAAAGCACCGTGCCTGTTCGACCGTGCAGGCGCGGTGACACCCTAATACGATCCTTTAGAAATAACTCAGCCGATAGCTGACGTTATAGCTCGGACAGGGCGAGGGGTCGGCGCGCGTTGCTGCCCAGAAGTCACCCAGAATGTCGTGGCACCCGCCGACATAGTTGCTGGGAGGCTCTACAGTTGGTGAAAACAGGTAATACCCCGTCTTGAGCGCGGTATAGCGCACGGCACCGCTGCCGGACTGGCTCAGTGAAAGCGCGCGTTCATCGGCCCGCGCCAGCAGAAGCGTCAGAACATCCTCGGAAAAGGCGACCTTCACGGCAAGGCGGCCCGCCCGCACTTTTGCCGAATATTCAATCTCAAGCGCCTCACCCCGTTTGAGATGAACAGGCCGGATCAGCGGCAGACGCAGCGGCATCGGGGCGCCGTGAGTGCCCCATTCATGTGCGAAGACCGCACCTTTCGGCATGCCAGGCAAAAAGGAGCCGATCAGCAGCACGACAGCAAAGATCGCCAACGGCGCCGCCAGAAGCGAGGAGCCGGAGTCTTTGAAATGTGATGCTTTGACGTCAGAATAGAACATGACGCAGTGGATGCTCCCGACATTGCCCATCTGCAAGATGATCTTGCATAAGATGCACGGCAGCTAATAAATTTTGGTAAAATCCAACCCGAAATCAGTCTGCGAAGCTCTGCTTTTATTGCCATCTTGTCGCACCGGACCAACGGAGACGCGAACTTAACTCCGTTCGATTGCCCGTTTGATCGCTGCGCGCACATCGGCATTGGCGACGAACACGTCGTGCCGGATGAGGCCGGAAGCGAACTCCGTCGCGTCAATCACCCGGACACCCGCACCTTCCAGAGCTTCGCGCGGGAGCGCTCCGGCACGTTCACCGCCCGCAAGGCGGCGCGAAAGATCGAGCGCGCGATCATTGGTGGCGGTGATCACCGTCATGCGGGAACGCCACGCACCGAGCTTGTCGAGCGCAGCGCGAAAGACATCCGCATCGACATCCGGCGCGGCCAGCACAATCGCACCGACCCGGTCAAGCCCTTTGTCCCCGTAGCGATCACGGTAGATGCGCAAGGCTTCGAGCGTCACCAGCGTTCCCATGGAATGCGCCACGAGATGGGTCCGCGCGCCGAACTCATCCTGCAACAGACTCGAGAGCACATCCGAGAGCGGATCGCGCGCAAGAAGGGCCGACTCGCGGTCATAACCGTAATCAAGAAGGCCGCCCTTCGACGGCCAGGAGAACAGCGCCGTGCTTCCGGCAAAGCCAATTCCGTTGGAAAGCTGCGTCGCATCCTGACTCGCCGCTTCAAAAGTCTGGTTGTAGCCATGCACGAAGAGCAACGAATCACGCCCGCGCAGGCTTTCTGCAAAAGTCACAGCCGCAGGACCGGTCACCGGCACAACCCTTTTGACGGCGAAGGGCGTTGTCACCAGTGCATTGATCTGACCGAAGACCGAGCCGTCCGGCGCCTGCAAGGTGGCGCGGGCGTAAGAGAGTTGGTTCGAACGGCTCGAATCAAAGAACGGCGACTGCATTCCGTCACGCACCAGTTTGCGGGTTGTGATGACATGGAGCGTCGGATCTTGCGAAAGCTGCTCCGCGCCGGCTTGCGCGCGGAAGTTCGAGCCGGTCTCCAGACACCCGGCAAGCGGCATCACCCCGAGCGCGACAAGCAGCGCGCGGCGGCTGGGGCGCACACCACGGGAAAGGGCTGGCATCGCACCTTGCGGCACGGCATCATGATCGACGTTTCTAGACATGGGTTTGGCCGAATTCCTTGAAGCCTTCCCTTCGCGCTAGAGCGATTTTGGAAAGGAATCGTTAATGTCTGCCGCCCCTCAGGGCCATGGGATCGCTCATGGCGGCCAAATCCGGCCAAATCAAGGTGACTGTGGCTTTTCGCCCACGCTGCTGATCACCGGGTTCGGGCCGTTTCCGGGCGTGAAGATCAACCCGAGCGAGACCCTGGCACGACGGGTTGCCGGAGCGAAGACCTGGGAGCGTCTGGGCTGGAAAGCGGAGGCCATCGCCTTCCCGACCGGCTATGACATTGTCGCCCGTCGGATCGATGAGAGAGCGGCCTCACACCCTGCCCCGGCCTTCGTGGTAATGCTCGGCGTCGCTGCCCGCGAGAAGGAAATCAGGGTCGAATTGCGCGCCAAAAATCGTGTCTCGACCACGCAGCGCGATGCCACCAGCGCCAAGCCACGCGCGACCTGTCTCGCACCGGATGCCGAGACGACGCGCTTCGGGCGTTACCCCGGCCTCGCTGTGCTGCGCGCGTTGCATATGGCGCAGGTTCCGGCGCGGCTCTCACGCGATACCGGGCGCTACGTATGCAACGCGGCCTACTGGCGGATGCTCGGGGCGATGCCGAGGAACACCGAAGTTTTGTTCCTGCATATCCCGCTGCCGGCGAAGGCCGGAGGACGCAAGCAGGATCGCCGCCCTGACATGGCCGCGATGGCGCGCGGGGTCACCGCCGTGGTGCGCATGATGATGCTGCGAGCGCGGCTTAGGCCGTAAGATCAGGCTCAGGCAGTAAGGCTTGCCGCCGCGCGCATCCGCCCGACCTCGATGCCGTTCCAGTTCTTCATCGAATGGTCCGTGCGGGCAACGACGACCGGATTTTTCTCCGCCGTGAGCTTGAGGAATCGCACCAGCAGTGCAGCCATCGCCGTTTCCGCCGCGCGACCTGCACCATCCTCGATCTTGAGCGCGATCCCCAGACCCAGTTCCGGCAAGGCACCGCAATAGACACCCTCCGCACCTGTTTTGATGAAAGCACGCTCGCGCAGGACTTCCATCACCACCGTATCGAAGCGCTCCGAGCCCGCGACCATGAAGGGTTCTGCCGCAACAGCCTTCCGGAGCCGCGCCGCGGCCTTGACGCGCTCGGTGCCGAGCCCCTGCCCGCTCGCGAATTGCGCGAAGCCACGCGCAATGTTGCGCAGCGGGATGGCGTAGGTCGGGATCGAACAGCCATCGACGCCGCGCGCGGTGTTCGAGAGGTCGTAGCCCGTCATATCGCCAAGCGCGCCAGTGATCTCGCGCATCAGCTTATGATCCGGCGCGATATAGCCCTTGGGGTCGATCCCCTCTTGCACCGCGACGCAGATGAAACCGGAATGCTTGCCCGAGCAGTTGTTATGCAGCGTCAGTGGCATCTTGCCCTCGGCAGCAAGCGCACGCGCGGCCTTTTCACCCATCGGCCAGTGCGCGCCGCATTCGAGGCAATGCAGGTCCAGCCCCGCCTTGCCGAGCATCGAGGCGGCGCCACCGACATGACGCGGCTCTCCCGAGTGCGACGAGCAGGCGAGCGCAATCTCGGCATCGGTCAACTGGAAACGATCCGCCGCACCGCTCTCAATCAGGGGCAGCGCCTGAAACGCCTTCACTGCCGAACGCGGGAAGATAGGACGGTCGATATCCCCAAGCGAGAGCACGGTCTTGCCATCGGCATCCATCACCGCCACCGCGCCGTGGTGAAAACTCTCGACCACGCCGCCGCGCGTGATTTCAACCAGAACCGGATCGGACATCAGACGGGATTCCTCTACCATACGACTTTCGCCAAACGTCCAAGACGCATAAAAGGAACTCCTCCGTTTGGCTATCCGTCCTCATCCTCTTTCTCGATCCGGTTTGCGCATGTCTCACAACTCCCCCGAAATTCTCGCGCCAGAAATCCTCGCGGTGGGCGAGCCGATGATCGAATTCAATCAGGTCAAAGGGGGGGATGGACGCAACTTCCTTCAAGGCTTCGGCGGCGATACCTCGAATTTCATCATTGCCGCCGCTCGGCAAGGTGCCCGCACGGGCTATCTCTCCGCACTGGGGGCGGATGCCAATGGCGCGATGTTCCGCGCGCTCTGGGATGCCGAAGGCGTCGATCACAGCCTTGTTCTGGAGAACAAGGCCGCCCCGACCGGCATGTATTTCGTGACCCACGGCCCCAACGGCCACGAGTTCAATTTTGCCCGCGCCGGTTCTGCCGCCAGCCTTTATGCGCCGGCGGATGTGCCACGCGACGCCATCGGACAGGCGAAAGCCATCCACCTCTCTGGCATTTCGCTGGCAATCTCGAACATCGCCTGTGACGCCTGCTACACTGCGATTCACGCCGCGCGCGAGGGCGGGTGCCTCGTTTCCTTCGACACCAATCTCCGCCTCAAGCTGTGGTCGAAGGACCGGGCGCGGGCGATCATGACCGATGTGATCGGCCTCTCGGACATCCTGCTGCCGAGCTACGACGATATCGTTGCGATCACTGACATCACCAAGCCGGATGTTCTGGCGGATTGGTGCCTCCATCGCGGCGCGAAGATCGTGGCGCTGAAGCTCGGCCATGAGGGCGCGCTGGTGGCGAACAAGGATCGCCGCTTCCGCATTCCGCCACACCCCTGCACGCCGATCGACGCCACGGGCGCGGGCGATTGCTTCGGTGGCAGCTTCATTGCGCGGATCGTCGCCGGGGATGATCTTGAGGCGGCGGGACGCTATGCCGCCGTGGCTGCCGCGCTCTCGACCGAGGGCTATGGCGCCGTCGCGCCGATCCCGACGGCAGCGCAGGTGCGGGCGGCAATGGGAGTATAAAAAAGGCCGCCTCTCGGCGGCCTTGTCATTCTCAAGCAAAGAAATCGCTCAATTCAAATCTCAATCCTTGGCGCGTTCCACGTAGGAGCCGTCTTCCGTGTTGATGACAACGCGAGTGTTGGCGGTGACATGCGGGGGGATGAGCGTGCGCACGCCATTCGAGAGGATCGCCGGCTTGTAGGACGACGAGGCCGTCTGGCCCTTGGTAACCGGCTCTGTTTCGACGATCTCGAGCGTTACGCGCTGCGGCAGGATCACTGTCACCGCGATGCCGTTATAAAGCCCGAGGCGAACGACCATGTTCTCCTGAAGATAGACGGCCTGATCGCCCATCACGTCCTTCGGCACGATGACCTGCTCGAAGTTCTCCTGATCCATGAAGGTGAAGCCGTCGTCATCGCCGTAGAGGTAGGTGTAGTCCTTGTCCTCGACGAAGGCCTTCTCGACCTGTTCGGTGGTGCGGTAGCGAACCTGCGTCTTCACGCCGTCCGAAAGGCGGCGGCAATCGATCTGAGTCGTCGGCGTACCCTTCCCCGGAAAGAAGCTCTCGGCGGAAATAACGGCATAAAGACCAAGCTCGAGCTCGATGATGTTGCCCTTGCGGATGGAAGAGGCGATGACCTTGACCACGATTGTCCTCGGAGGTTTAAGCGTTTTTAGCTTGCACGCGCGTTGCGCAAATGAAATCAGAGGCGCTCCCATAGCCGCAGAAAGCCAAAACGCCAAGCCCTTCCGGGAAAGCAAGTCTTTCTGAGAAGCAAGTCTTTTTCGAAAAGCGTGCGTTTGAGATGGATAACCGGCCGTATTCTGCCCTGCCCTTCTGGAATCCGCTTCGCCATGCCGCGCGGCGGCCTGGGCTGTTGACGCGTGCGAAGTTAAAATCGGCGATCCGCGCGCATCTGGAGGCGGATGGGTTTCTGGAGGTCGAGACCGGGATCATTCAGGTTTCGCCCGGCAACGAGACCCATCTACACGGTTTTGCAACCGATTGGATCGCGCCGGGAGAGAACCGCATCACCGGCTATCTCCATACCTCGCCGGAATTTGCGATGAAGAAGCTCCTCTCGGCGGGCGAGCAGCGCATCTATCAGTTCGCGCCGGTGTTCCGGGGCCGCGAGATTTCTCGCCTCCATAGCCCGGAATTTTCCATGCTCGAATGGTATCGCGCCGGCGAGGATTACACTGCGCTGATGGCGGATTGCGCCGCGCTGCTGCGCCTCGCCAGCGACATCGGCGGACGGAAAGCATTCTCGTTCCGGGGCCGCACCTGCGATGCCACCGCCGAGCCGGAACGGTTGAGCGTCGTTGAGGCGTTTGAGCGTCATGCGGGAATTTCGCTTGAGCCCGTACTGACAGATCGCGATGGGCTTGCTGCTGCCGCACGAAGTATCGGCGTCCGGATCGCGGAAGATGATAGTTGGACGGATATTTTCTCGCGCGTTTTGTCGGAAAAAATCGAACCTGATCTTGGTTCAGCCTGCGCCACGATCCTTGATCGTTACCCGATTTCGGAAGCCGCGCTCGCGCGCCCCTGCCCGGAAGATCCGCGCTTTGCCGAGCGTTTTGAACTCTACGTCTGCGGCGTCGAACTCGCGAATGCCTTCGGCGAGTTGACCAACGCCGATGAGCAACGCCAGCGTTTCGAGGCGGAGATGGGGGAAAAGAAACGCCTCTACGGCGAGCGCTATCCGCTCGACGAGGATTTTCTCGCCGCACTCTCCCATATGCCGCCTGCCTCCGGGATCGCGCTCGGGTTTGACCGTCTTGCGATGCTGGCGGCAGGCGTTGAGCGCGTGGAAGATGTCATCTTCACGCCTTGGGCTCTGGAAGAATCCGGGCCGTCCAAGGATCACGCGATATGAGCCGCCCGCGCGCCATGACCCGGCTGGAAGACCTTGCCGCAGCGAGCCTCATCGCGCCCGGCGATATTGCCACGCTTGCGCCCGTCACCGCGCATTATGCCGTCGCGATCACGCCGGGCATGGTCGCGCGCATCACTGCGCCGGATGATGCCATTGCCCGGCAGTTTCTCCCGTCACTGGCCGAGCTTGAAACACGCCCGGA
The DNA here is from genome assembly GCA_002256205.1 of Rhizobiales bacterium PAR1. GTDB lineage: Bacteria > Pseudomonadota > Alphaproteobacteria > Rhizobiales > Beijerinckiaceae > Rhabdaerophilum. The sequence goes on along the minus strand of NKIW01000003.1, from coordinate 22,759 downwards.
GGAGCGTGCCGACCCGATCGGCGATCATCCGCATTCGCCGGTGAAAGGCCTCGTGCACCGCTACCCCGACCGGGTGCTGGTGAAGCTCACACATACCTGCCCTGTTTATTGCCGGTTCTGCTTCCGCCGCGAGATGGTCGGACCTTCGGGCGACGGCAATCTCTCAGAGGCAGAGCTGGACGCCGCCTTCGCCTATATTGCCGCGCAACCCGGCGTCTTCGAGGTGATTTTCACTGGCGGCGACCCGCTGATGCTCTCGGCACGGCGGATCGCGGCGCTGGGTCAGCGCCTCGCGACCATCCCGCATGTGCGCGCCGTGCGCTGGCATTCGCGGGTGCCGATGGTCTCGCCGGAGCGGATCACACCAGAACTGGTGCGCGCGCTGCGTTTTCCCGGGAAAGCCAATTACGTCGCGGTTCACACCAACCACGCGCAGGAATTTTCACCGGAGGCCGTGGTAGCGCTGGCGCGGCTTGCCGATCACGGCATCGCACTTCTGGGGCAGACCGTGCTGCTGAAGGGGATCAACGACAGCGCGGAAACGCTCCTTGCGCTCTTCCGCAAGATGGCCTCGAACCGCATCACGCCGCTTTATCTCCATCACCCGGATCTTGCGCCGGGGACCGGCCATTTCCGGCTGACAATCGCAGAGGGGCAGGCGATTTACGGCGCCTTGCGCGGTCGCCTTTCGGGCCATGCCATTCCCGCCTATGTGCTCGATCTGCCGGGCGGGTTCGGCAAGGTCGAGATCGGGCCGTCCTCGATCCGGCAGGGCGTTGGCGGCCTCGAAATCCGCGCGCCAAACGGCCAGTGGCACACCTACGCCGGCTGATTACCGCTCACGATAGGAGCGGTGCATCGCATCCATCAGGGGTTTGGCGAAATAGGTGAAGGCCGAGCGACTTTCCGTCGTCACGAAAGCCTCCACCGGCATGCCGGGCGACAGCGTCAGGCCCGCGAGCTTCTTCATCTCGGCCTCTGGAACCGTGGCACGGATGACGTAGTAGGTTGCGCCGGTCTGGGCCTCGCGCGAGGCATCCGCCGCGATCCGCGTGATCTCCGCCTCGACTTCCGGCGTGGTGCGCTGGTTGAAGGCTGAGAGACGGAGCACGGTCTTCTGGCCGATGCTGAGCTGATCAATATCCGAGGGGCTGACCCTCATTTCCACCGCCAGCTTCTCAGTGTCCGGTACGATCTGCATGATCGCTTCGCCCGGTGCGATCACGCCGCCGATGGTATGCACGGCCAGTTCATGCACATACCCCGATTGCGGCGCGCGAATATCAATGCGTTGCAGGATATCGAGCGACGCCGCGCGCTTTTCGATGAGTTGCGAAAGCATCGCCTCCACCTCACGCAGATCCTTGATCGCATCGGCACGGGTTTTCTGGTCGATGGACAGGAGCTGGAGATTGATTTCCGCGATCTGGCCGCGTGATTTGGCGATGCTGGCGATCAGGGAGCCGCTTTCGCCATCAAGGCGTGCGGCCTCGCGCTGAAGCGCCGTCATCCGCTGGAGCGGCACGAGCTGCTTGTCATAAAGCTCCTGCACCCCCTTCAGCTCGGTCCTGATCAGCGCGGATTCGCGCTTTCGCGCTTCCGCCTGTGCCGTCAACCCTTCGATTTCCCGCTCAAACTGGCCGATGCGCTCGCGCAATTGCTCGACCTGCTGGCGCCGGACGGTCCGGCTCTCAGTGAGCAACCGCTGCTCGCCGGAGGCAACCTCCGCCGCTTCGGCACTCGTCGCGGCGAAGCCTTCCGGCAGAACGAGTGTCTCGCGATCATCCCGCTCGGCTTCAAGCCGCGCGCGGCGGCCTGTGGCCTGCACGAATTGCGAGATGATCTGCGCGAGGTTGGTGCGAGGAATGGTCTCGTCGAGCCGGATCAACACATCGCCCGCCGCAACCCGCTGGCCGTTGCGAACGTTGATCTCTCCGACGATTCCGCCGGCCTGATGCTGGATCTTCTTGACGTCGGATTCGATCACGACCTGCCCGGAGGCTACCACCGCGCCGGAAAGATCGGCTGTCATCAACCACAGGACAAAGCCCAGAAAGCCGAGAATGACGCTCGCAAGCCCGAAACTGATCTGGCCCCGCAGCATCGGCTCGGGCGGGAATTCGGCAACCTCGATGCTCATCCGGCATGCCTCCCGCCGGTCCCCTCGATGGGCGTCTTGGTGGCTCCCTCGGAAGCCACAGCACCCGCAGGGCGTGCCGTTGCCATGGTCCCGGTCATGCGTGCGCCGGTCTGCATCGGGCCGGGAAACGGCCGCACCGCTTCCTGCGGTCGCCCACGAGAGCCTTCCTTCAACCGCTTGAGCACATCATCGCGCGGCCCCATCACCTTGAGTTCTCCGTCGGCAACAATCGCGACGAGATTGACGGCCTCCATCAGCGCGGGGCGATGCGACACCGCGACCACAATGCCCTTGCGCTCGCGGATGCGGGCGATGGCGCGCGAGAGCGCAATTTCCCCCTCCTGATCGAGATGGGCATTGGGTTCATCCAGCACGACGAGGAACGGATCCCCATAAAGCGCGCGCGCCAGACCGATGCGCTGGCGCTGGCCAACCGAAAGGTTATGCCCGCCCTCGCCGAGTTGCGTCGCATAGCCCTGCGGCAGATGCAGGATCATGTCGTGGACATTGGCCGCCTGCGCCGCCGCGACGATCTTGTCGTCAGGCGCATCCGGATCGAGCCGGGCGATATTCTCGGCGATCGTGCCATCGAAGAGTTCGACATCCTGCGGCAGATAGCCGATCAACTGGCCGATGCGATGCTGCGGCCATTGGTCCAGCGGCGCGCCATCGAGCCGCACCGAGCCCGAGAGCAGCGGCCAGGCCCCGACAAGCGCACGCGCCAGTGTGGATTTTCCCGCGCCGCTCGGCCCCATCACCGCGAGACCATCGCCCGCAGTGAGGTTCATCCGGATGTTCCGCAGCACGGGGGTACGGGAACCCGGAGGGCCGACGTGGATCGAATCCACTGAAAGGCTGTCCTTGGCCAGCGGCAGATCGACATTCTCCGGGCCTTGCTGGGCGAACTTGAGGAATTCGCCGAGCCGCGTCCGCGCCTGACGCGCCGCGACAAAGAGCTTCCAGTTGGCAATGGTCATCTCGACCGGTGCCATGGCCCGCCCCGAAAGGATCGAGGAGGCAATGATCGAGCCCGCACTCATCTGTCCCTTGAGCACGAGATAGGCGCCAAGGCCAAGGGTCGCGGATTGCAACATGACACGGAACATGCGCGAGATACCGCCAATGGTGGCGCCCACATCGGACATTTTCTCTCCCGCCGCGAAGAGATCGCGCGACGCGCGATAGAAGCGCGCCGCCGCCCGATCCGCAAAGCCCATGGCGCGCAGCACTTCCGCATGACGCCGCGTCGTCTCCGCGGCCTGTTGCCGTCTGGCCGTGGCCAGCGTGGCATCGCGACTCGGCTGCCTGAGCCGGTGCTCGGAGAGCCATGTCAGACCGATCAGCACCACCATGCCGCCGAGCGAGAGAAAACCAAGCCACGGATGGAGCAGGAAAATCGCGCCGAGGTAGAACGGCATCCACGGCAAATCGAAAAACGCGACCGGCGCCTGTCCGGACATGAAACCGCGCACGGCCTCCATATCCCGCACCGGCTGGGTCACCTCCACAGGGCTACGGCCGAGCATCGTCAGGCGCAGGAGAAGATCATGGACCGGTGTGAGGAACTCGCGCTCGACTCGGACGCCAACGCGCGCCAGCACCTGGCTGCGCACCACTTCCAAAATGCCCTGCAGCGCAAAAAGTCCGAGTGCGAGGCCGGAAATCGCCACAAGAGTCGCGACAGACCGGCTGGTGAGAACCCGATCATAGACCTGAAGCATATACATCGAGCCGGTCAGCCCGAGGATGTTGACGACGCAGGAAAACAGGAACACCGCCGCGAACGGTTGTCGCGCACGCGCCCAGGCGCGGGCGAACGGGCTATCCGGCGAGGAAAGGCGACGCTTCATCCGGTAAATCCAAAAAGCGAAATCGGAACACCGCAGTGTCCCAGATTTCACTTAACAGAAAGAACATGCTGGACGATCGACTTTGCGCGCTCTGTAAAAACCCGCAAGTCTTCAGGGATTCAGCAGATCCTGACCACTGCGCAACGACGCAACCGACTTTAGATACTCGCCGTAGGAGCTCTTGCCAAGGGCGCTGGCGAGCACCTGCAATTGTGCTTTTGTGATGAAACCGCGCTCGTATGCCACCTCTTCCGGGCAGCAGATGCGGACATTCTGCCGACGTTCCAGCGCGCGTACGAAGTTCGTCGCATCCGCAAGGGATTCGGGCGTGCCGGTATCAAGCCAGGCGAATCCGCGCCCCATCCGCTCGACCTGTAGCTTGCCCTGCGAAAGATAGGCCTTGTTGACGTCGGTGATCTCGAGCTCCCCCCGTGCCGAGGGTTTGATCGAGGCGGCGATATCCACCACATCTTCATCATAGAAGTAGAGGCCCGTCACAGCCCAGTTGGATTTGGGATGCTTAGGCTTCTCCTCAAGATTGACCGCATGTCCTTGCTGGTCGAATTCCACAACGCCGTAGCGCTGCGGATCCGCGACGTGATAGCCGAAAACTGTCGCGCCGCTGCTGCGCTCGCCTGCCGCGTGCATCAACTGGGACAGGCCGTGGCCATAAAAGATGTTATCGCCGAGGATCAGTGCCGAACTGTGCCCCTTAACGAAATCGGCCCCAATGATGAACGCCTGAGCAAGCCCTTCGGGTTTCGGTTGTTCGGCATAACTGAGCCGAATGCCCCACTTCTCTCCGTTGCCCAGAAGTGTCTTGAAATGCGGCAGGTCATGCGGTGTCGAGATGATCAGGATATCGCGAATACCGCCGAGCATGAGCGCCGAAAGCGGATAATAGATCATCGGCTTGTCATAGACCGGCAGAAGCTGCTTCGAAATCGCGAGCGTCATAGGATGCAGCCGCGTGCCGCTTCCTCCCGCCAGGATAATTCCTTTGCGCGGTTTACTGCTCATGGGGCGGCTCCTTGAAGGCTCTCGGACATTTGAAAAAGGCGCGCGAGGCATCGCTCGGTACCATCGTGCCAGTGTGGGAGTTCGACCCCGAAAACATCAGCGAGCTTACCGCAATCGAGCCGTGAATTTTCCGGCCTTCTCGCTGGCGTTGGGTAGTCTGAGGTGGCAATAGGCACAACCCTCGCAGCGGCGTGCCCGCCCTTCGCGGCCATGGCGAAAATCGCCCCGGCAAACCCGGCCCAGCTTGTGTCGCCGCGCCCGGTCATGTGGAAAGTGCCAAAGGCTGGATCCCCTGCCGCTTTTACCACGACCTGCCGGGCAATGGCGATCAGCGCCGCGGCAATATCCGTGGCATAGGTCGGACAGCCGAACTGATCACTGACGACACGGACAACCGGGTTCGTTTCGGCGATGCGGAGCATTGTCCGCAGAAAATTCTTTCCGCTGTGCGAGTAGACCCAAGCGGTGCGCAGGATGACGTGGCATGGATTGCCAGCAGCAACGGCATATTCACCCTCGAGTTTGGAAGCGCCGTAGACGCTGCAGGGGCCCGTGATGTCTGATTCCATATAAGGGGTCCGCTTCAGACCATCGAACACGTAATCCGTCGAAAGATGCAGGATCGGAATGCCGAGATTGCCGCTCGCCCGCGCCAGTGCAGCAGGGCCGGCAGCGTTGACACGGTAAGCCTCCTCCGCATGCCCCTCCGCAAGATCGACGGCAGTATAAGCTGCCGCGCTGATGAGCACATCGGGCTTGAGGGCGGCTAGAACCGCCTCTGCGTTATCTGGCTGGCCAAGATCAAACGCCGGACGGCCAAGACAATGTACCGCGATGCCAGCCTGCACTGCCAGTTCCTGGAGGGCTGTCGCGACCTGCCCTTGTGTTCCCGTCACGCAAATTTTCACTGTCTTGTCCCGCGTCTATGCCTTCGGGACGGCCAGACCCAGCCGTTCGCCGGAATATACCTTTTCCCGCAGCGGTCGCCACCACCACTCATTATCGAGATACCACCGGACGGTTTTCTCGATGCCGGTCGCGAAATTTTCCCGCGCGCGCCAGCCCAGTTCCGTCTCCAGCTTGGTGGCGTCGATCGCATAGCGGTGATCGTGGCCGGGGCGATCAGCGACGAAGGCGATGAGGGAGCGGTGCGGTTCCAGCTTCGGCATGAGATGATCCAGCGTCTCGCAGATGGTCTCGACGACTTCGATATTCCGCCGTTCGTTGCGCCCGCCGATGTTGTACTTCTCGCCCAAGCGCCCTTGCGTCATCACCAGGAAAAGCGCCCGTGCATGATCCTCAACAAAGAGCCAGTCGCGAACATTCGCGCCGGTGCCATAGACGGGCAAGGGCTTGCCGTGCATCGCGTTGAGAATGACGAGGGGAATAAGCTTTTCGGGAAAATGAAACGGGCCGTAGTTATTCGAACAATTGGAAATGACGACCGGCAAGCCATAGGTACGATGCCAGGCGCTGGCGAGATGATCCGCCGCGGCCTTCGACGCAGAATAGGGAGAAGACGGGTCATAGGGCGTCTCTTCCGTAAAGAGGGCCGTATCCCCCAGCGAGCCATAGACTTCATCGGTGGAGACGTGGAGGAAGCGGAAGCCCGCTCTGGCCTCAGCCGGCAGTCCGCCGTAATAGTGGCGCGCTGCCTCCAGCATCGACAGTGTTCCCAGGACATTGGTGTCCACGAACACGCGCGCGCCGGTGATGGAACGGTCGACGTGGCTTTCAGCAGCCAGATGCATCACGCCCTCGGGCTGGAATTCCGCAAAGAGCCGCATTACGGCGGCCTGATCGCAGACATCGACCTGAGCAAAATGGTAATTCGGGCTGTTATCTATCGAGACGAGGGACTGGAGATTGCCGGCATAGGTGAGTTTGTCGACATTCAGGACCGTGTGCCCGCCTTCATTGACAAGAAACCGGCACACGGCCGAGCCGATAAACCCTGCTCCGCCTGTTACGAGAATTCGCATGATCGACCTGACCTTCTTGAGAAGAGACCGCGTTGTTCGGGATCAGAAGATCGGCGGGAGATCACGCAAGCGCGGTGCCTGAGCATCCTTGGACGACAGCATGATGTCCTCTGTCGGTAAGGGCCAAGTGATGCCAATGTCCGGATCATTCCAGATCACGGCACCGTCATTCGGGTGGCTGTAATAATGGGTCACCTTATACAGAAAGTCCGTACCGTCCGTCAGCGTGCAGAAGCCATGCAGGAAACCGGGTGGAATCCAGAAAAGCTCTCCATTGGCCGCGCTCAATTCAAGACCGACATAGCGTCCATAGGTTGGAGAAGCCTTGCGGATATCGACGGCAACATCAAAGACCGCCCCGCGCGCCACGCGCAACAACTTGCCCTGTGCGGCCGGCGGGGACTGATAATGCAGCCCGCGAAGCGTCCCTCTCCGCGCCGAAAAAGAGTGATTGTCCTGCACGAAGGTCTGCGCACCCAGCGCGGCATCGACAACGTCCTGCCGAAAGACTTCTGAAAAAAATCCACGATCATCGCCGTGACGTTTGGGCGTAAAAACAACGGGCCCATCGATCTCAAAACGCTTGCTTTGCAAAGCTCCACCTCCCTGACGCCAAATTTCTTATTGCGAGCATCGAACACGAGACAAGCAGATTTGCAGCCACTAATTACGCATATTCGATTGAAAAATAAAATTTATAACACCGCTTTGAGTAATGTTTTCATAGGAAAAACCCCACATATCACCAATCTTGGTATTAAAATCTACTCGTCAAATACACGCCCATTGACCGCATTTTGATGAGTTGTGTGAATCAGAGATTTCGCCCACCACCGGCCAAAAAATCGCGATAGGCGACCTCGAGCCCGGCCCTAAGTTCCGTCTTAGCCTGCCAGCCCAGCGCCTTCAATTTCGAGACATCCAGCAGCTTGCGCGGCGTGCCATCGGGTTTGGAGGTATCGAACACGAGATCGCCCGTGAAACCGGTGACGCGGGCGATTTCGCGAGCAAGTTCGGCGATGGTGACATCGACGCCGGTCCCACAGTTGAGATGACTTTCGCCCGAATAATATTCTAGCGAATGGAGCGTCGCTTCGGCAAGATCATCAACAAACAGGAACTCGCGGCAAGGTGTGCCGGTGCCCCAGATCACGACTTCCTTCGCGCCTGCCTCTTTCGCTTCATGGAAGCGGCGCAGCAGCGCCGCGATCACGTGGGAATGCTCGGGGTGGTAATTGTCGCCGGTGCCGTAGAGGTTCGTTGGCATCAGGGAGATGAAATCCGCCCCAAATTGGCGACGATAGCTCTGCGCGAGCTTGATTCCCGCGATCTTGGCGATGGCGTACCATTCGTTGGTGGGTTCGAGGCTGCCGGTGAGGAGCACTTCCTCGGTAATCGGCTGCGGCGCGAACTTCGGGTAGATGCAGGAGGAACCGAGGAAAACGAGCTTCTGCACGCCGTTGCGATACGCCGCCTCGACGACATTCGCAGCGATCATCATGTTCTTGTAAATGAAGTCACGCGGAAACGCGCTGTTGGCAAGGATCCCGCCGACATGCGCAGCAGCCAGCACCACAACTTCTGGCGTATTGGCCGCAAACCAGCGTTCGACATCGGCCTGCCGCTCCAGATCCGCCTCGGCACGGGTCGCGGTGAGCGGCACCATGCCGCGCGCCTCAAGCGCCCGTACGACAGCCCCGCCGACCATGCCGCGATGACCGGCGACATAAATGCGCTTGCCGGATAGATCGAAGAGCTTGTTCATGATCTCACCCGTGACGTTCCGTGCGATCCTGCTCATGCTTTACCGCTTTCAAATCGGCATCGACCATCTCGCGGACGAGATCGGCGAAGCCGGTGGTATGCTTCCAGCCGAGCTTGGCGTGCGCCTTCGCGGGGTTGCCGATCAGAAGATCGACCTCCGTCGGGCGGAAATAGCGCGGATCGACCGCGACCAACGCGCGCCCGGTTTTGGCATCAAACCCGATTTCATCGACGCCCGAGCCTTTCCAGACAAGGCTCACGCCGGTCGCCGCGAAGGCATGCTCGACAAATTCGCGTACCGGGTGGGTTTCACCCGTGGCGAGCACGTAATCATCACCTTCCGGCTGCTGGAGAATGCGCCACATCCCCTCGACATAATCCTTCGCATGGCCCCAGTCGCGCTTGGCATCGAGATTGCCGAGGAAAAGCTTGTCCTGAAAACCCAGATGGATCGCCGCAACAGCGCGCGTGATCTTGCGCGTCACGAAGGTCTCCCCCCGGAGCGGGCTTTCATGATTGAAGAGAATGCCGTTCGAGGCGTGCATGCCATAGGCTTCACGGTAATTGACTGTGATCCAGTAAGCGTAGATTTTTGCCGCAGCATAGGGAGAGCGCGGATAGAAGGGCGTCGTCTCGCTTTGCGGCACTTCCTGCACCTTGCCGTAGAGTTCCGAGGTCGAGGCCTGATAGAACCGCGTCTTCTCTTCGAGCTTGAGTATGCGAATCGCTTCGAGCAACCGAAGCGTGCCGACGGCATCGGCATTGGCAGTATATTCCGCTGTCTCGAACGAGACCTGCACATGGCTCTGGGCGGCGAGGTTATAAATCTCGTCTGGCCGGGTTTCCTGCACGATGCGGATCAGGTTCGTCGCATCGGTCATGTCTCCGTAATGGAGTGAGAAGCGAACGTCGCTTTCGTGCGGATCCTGATAGAGATGGTCAATTCTGGCCGTGTTGAACGATGAGGAGCGCCGCTTCACGCCATGCACGCGATAGCCCTTCGCGAGCAGCAATTCGGCGAGATAGGCTCCATCCTGCCCGGTGATCCCGGTAATCAGCGCGGTCTTTGTCATTGGCAATTCCCGATAGATCAGCCTCTACGGGCTGGCGCAACATGAGCGTTGCCATAAAGAGTAGCGGAGAAAAAGGCCAGTGCCGACAAATGGCCGCGTATTGGCTGCGTGTTGGCCGCTTGGCATGAAGCCTGGGGTTGACTAGACCAAGGCGATGACAGGGAGAGGGTTCATGCCAGCAGTTGATGTTCCGCAAGGTGCTCTTCCTCGCCGTGTGCTGGTCACCGGGGCTGCGGGTTTCATCGGCATGCACCTTTCCGCCCTGCTCCTCGATCAGGGAATCGAGGTGCTCGGGATGGATAATCTCAACGCCTATTATGACCCCGCACTCAAGGCGGCGCGGCTCGCGACGCTCGCCGGACGCAACGGTTTTTCGTTCGAAAAGATCTCGATCGAGGATGGCGCGGCGGTCATGGCGGCGTTTGCGACCTTCAGGCCGGATGTCGTTGTTCATCTCGCGGCACAGGCAGGTGTCCGCTATTCGCTTGATGCGCCCCGCAGCTACACGCAATCCAACATCGAGGGGTTTCTCTCGATGATCGAGGCGGCGCGGCAGCACCCGGTTCGGCATTTTCTCTATGCCTCGTCGAGTTCGGTTTATGGCAGCAATGCCAAGGTGCCCTTTTCCGAGGACGATCCAGTCGAGCATCCGCTGTCGCTTTATGCCGCTACCAAACGTGCGAACGAGTTGATGGCGGAGACTTATGCCCATCTTTTCGCGCTTCCCATGACCGGGTTGCGGTTCTTTACCGTTTATGGCCCGTGGGGCCGGCCCGATATGGCGATGTGGAAATTCACCGATGCCATTCTCGCCGGTCGCGCCATCGAGGTTTACGATGAAGCCGGCATGAGCCGCGACTTCACCTATATCGATGACATTGTGGCCTCTATTCTCCGGCTCCTGCCGCTGGCGCCACAGAAAGACGGCCTGCAATCACCCCACCGCATCCTCAACATCGGCAACAATCGTCCCGAACGGCTCGCGGATTTTGTTGCCGCAATCGAATCCGCTTGCGGCAAAATGGCGATCAAGCAGCATATGCCGCGCCAGCCGGGTGATGTGCTGGCAACCTATGCCGATATTGCAAAGCTGCATGCGCTGACCGGTTTCCAGCCGGAGACCTCCATTCAGGAAGGTGCGCGAAAATTTGCCGATTGGCTGATCCTGCACCCGCAGTTCCGGAAATAACGCCAAAACCGAGGTTCCATCCTGATCGATTTCGAAGCCCGGCTCCTCTCCGAGCCCTGAAAGCCGGTGAAAATCAGCGTAAATCCTTGCCCGATGCCAGCATGGCGGACGTGCCACAGACCTGATGTAAACAGCCTGTGGTGGTGAAGAAGGTTGACAAACGGTCTCCTTTTTCGAAAAGCCTTGTCTCCTATTGTCTAGTTTCCAGTTATCTCACCGCTGCTGCGGTTCGGGAACTGGCTGATTGATGTTGTGATGCAGGTAAACAATAAACTCTCCCGGCCGCAGGCGGCCATTATCGGTGCAGCGTGCCGTTTGCCGGGAGCCGATTCTCTGGCTGGTTTCTGGCGCCTGCTCATGGCTGGCCAGAACTCCGTCCGTCAGCAGCCGGTGGATCGCTGGAGCATCGAGCGTTTCCTGCGCCCTGGCGATCCTGCGCCCGGTTTTGCGTATACTTTCGCCGGCGGCTATCTCGACCGCCCGCTCGATTTCGACCCTGCTCCCTTCGGTGTGTCTCCGCGTGAAGCCCAGCAGATGGACCCGCAGCAGCGCCTGCTGCTCGAAGTGGTCTGGGATGCACTGGATGACGCCGCGATTCCCCCCTCCTCGCTCGCGGGCAAGCAGGTCGGCGTTTATATCGGCGCCTCGATGGTCGACTATCAGGGCACGGCGTCGCATGACCCGGCGGTGATGGAAAGCCACTTCATGACCGGCAATTCGCTGTCGGTCCTCTCCAACCGCATCTCCTATATCTTCGATTTCAAGGGTCCTAGCTTTACGGTCGACTCCGCCTGCTCGTCGTCTTTTGTCGCGCTGAAGCAGGCGATTGATGCGCTGAGCGAGGGCAAGATCGAGCTGGCGGTCGTCGGCGGCGTGAACCTACTGCTCTCGCCGGTTCCCTTCATCGGCTTCTCGCAGGCGCGGATGCTCTCACCGACCGGGCTTTCACGCCCTTTCTCGGCGAAAGCGGATGGCTATGTGCGCTCCGAGGGCTCGGTGGTGCTGGTTCTGCAACGCGAGCCGGAAGCGCTCGCTGCGGGAAATCGCGTGCGCGGTGTCATCGTCGGTGCGTCTGTCAACTCGGACGGGCGGACGACGGGCATTTCGCTCCCCTCACTCGACGGCCAGCAGCAACTGATCGAAGCTTTCTATGCCGAAAGCGGCATCAAGCCTGATGATCTTGCCTTTGTCGAAGCCCATGGCACTGGCACCAAAGTCGGCGATCCGATCGAGGCTGCCGCGATCGGTCAGTCTCTCGGGCAAAAGCGCCGTGCGCCGTTGCCAATTGGCTCGGTCAAGTCGAACATCGGCCATCTTGAAGCGGCATCGGGCCTCGCCGGCCTGCTCAAATCGGTTCTGGCGCTCGAACATCGCGTGTTGCCGCAATCGCTCTTCCTTGAAGAGACCAACGAGAACATCGATTTTGCGACGTTGAACCTTGTGCCGAACGGGGCTGCGCGGCCGCTCGATCTTGCGCGTCACGGACGTTACGCCGGTATCTGCAACTACGGTTTTGGCGGCACCAACGCGCATGTTCTAGTGCGTGCCGCCAGCGAAAGCCTTGTCACAGCCGGTGAAAAAGGCGTTACCCCCGCGCGCCAGCTGGTTGTGACCGCTGCCGACCGAGCAAGCCTCGCCGAATTTGCCGGCAACCTCGCCGATGAGATCGAAGGCGGCATTGGCGCGGATGCCGTCGCCCGTACGCTGGGCCATGGCCGCGATCTGATGAAGCATCGCCTCGCTATTCCGCTAGCGAGCGAGACCGCCACGATTGACGCGCTGCGCGCCTTTGCCGGCGGGACGCTGGAAAGCCCTGCTTTTGCCTCCGGCGCCGCAGCTTTGACCGAATGTCCGGTTGTTTTCGTCTTTTCCGGCAATGGCAGCCAGTTCCCTGAAATGGGCCATGCGGCCTATGCGGCGAGTGCAACCTTCCGCGCCGAGATCGCGGATATCGACCGGCTGTTCAAGCCGCTAGCGGGCTGGTCGATCACGGACTGCCTGACGCAGGTGATTCCCGCCGAAGAGCTTCAGAAAACCTCGGTCGCACAGCCGCTGATCTACGCGATCCAGTCAGCTCTGGTGGGTTGCCTTGCCGAAACGGGCATTCGCCCTGAAGCCGTTCTGGGCCATTCAGTAGGTGAAGTCGCGGCGGCGGAAGCTTCCGGTGCTCTGACGCGCGCCGATGCCGTACGGCTGATTTACCTGCGCTCCAAGCATCAGGAGGGTGCGCGCGGCCTTGGGCGGATGCTCGTTGTCGCCGCCGACCGCGAGCAGGTCGAGCAGCGCCTACGCGATTTCGGCGATGCGACCATCGAGATTGCCGCCGTCAACAGCGCGACCTCGACCACGGTTTCCGGCCCTGCCGACCTTCTCAAGGCTTTTGCCAAGCATTGCCGCTCGGCGCGGGTCGCGACCATCCCGCTCGATATCGACTATCCGTTCCACTCCTCGGCGCTGGAGCCGCTACATGCCGGCATGGTCGGCGATCTCAGCTTCATTCGCCCCAGAGCCGGGCACGCCACGTTCGTCTCCACGGTTACGGGAGAGGTCACGGCGGGAGAAAACCTCAACGCTTCCTATTGGTGGCGGAATATTCGCCACACCGTGCGCTTTCAGGATGCGCTGAACACGGCGGCGGGGGGCAACGGCAAGATCTTCATCGAAATCGGCCCGCGCGCGATCCTGACCGGCGCCATCGCCGAAAACCTGCGCGACAAAGGCGTCGCCGGCGAAACGCTGTCCTCGCTGTCGCAGAAGGAAGGTGGCAATCCGGTCGAGCTGACGATTGCGCGGCTTGTTGCTCATGGCGCCGGTTTTGACCGCAGCCGCCTCTGCGGCACCCGCCCGACGCGGCCGGCGCCACTGCCGAATTACGCCTTCCAGCGCCAGTCCTACGCGCTGCCCGGCACGAACGAAGCGCTGAATGCCTTCGGCAAGCTCAATCATTCCGAATTGCGGCATCCGCTGTTGGGCGCGCGCATGGCCGATGGTTCGCCTGAATGGCGTAACCTCGTCGATCCCATTCTGGTGCCCTATCTCGACGATCACCGCGTCGATGGTGGCGTGATTGTCCCGGCGGCGGGCCTAATCGAAATGGCGCTCGCGGCGGGACGCGATCTGTTCGGCGAACGCCCGCTCGAACTCGACGAATTCGACGTGCTCAAGGCACTCGCAATCGCGCAGGACGAAACGCGCGAGGTTTCGACCCGCTATTCCGAGGCCGGCAGCTCCATCGAAGTCTGGAGCCGCAAGCGGTTCTCGACGCAGGATTGGGTGCTCCATGCGCGCGGCCGCCTTGGCATTCTGACCCGCCCGGTCAGCGCGCCACTGCCGCCGCCGATCGAACATCTCAAGGTCAAGGATACCGCTGCCGAGGTTTACGCCGAAGCAACCCTCGCCGGGCTCGAATATGGCCCGTTGTTCCAGCTCGTCACCGCCAGCGAGCGCGATCATGTGACGACCGATTCGCTCCTTGCCGCCCCGGCGGAAATCGGTTTGGGCGCGTTTGAGGATTTGCAGGTCATCAGCCCGGTTTCGCTTGATGCGGCATTCCATGGGCTTTTCATCTCGCGCCCGCAGAAGGAAGGCGAGAAGAAGGCCCATCTTCCGGTGCGTTTTCGCAAGATTTGCGTTTGGAAACAGGGCGCTGTCGTGCGCCGCGCGATCACGCTGCTCACCCACGAAACGGATCGCTTCAAGACCGTGGCGATTACGCTTTTCGATGCCGAAGGCGACGTCGTGTTCTCCGTCGAAGCCGCCGTCTTGCGCGCGCTCTACCTCTCGAAGGCGACCACCGCCGACCGCACCTTCCGGATCGAGACCTTGCCTGTCACGCTGCCTTCGGATGAAGCGCAGAAGCTGGCGACGACACTGGCGCGCCTTGGCGATGCCGCTTCCGAAGCGCATGAAGTCCCCGCGCCATGGCTCGTGGCACGCGCCTTCTCAGTCTCGCTGGCCCATGGGCTGCTGACGCGCCTTGATGGCGCAGCACCGGAGGCGTCTCGCCCGGTGGTGGAAGCCGCCCGCATGATCCTTGAAGGCTTAGGCCTCATCAGTGATGGCACCGTTGCGGCGGAAAATCCGCTGCCGCCGCCAGCAGAGATTCTGGCGACGCTGATCGCCAATTTTCCCGAGGCAAACCTCGAAATCCGCCTTGCGGCCAATGCTCTTTCCCATACCGAACGCCTGATCGGTTCGGGCGGACGCCTGCCGGTTCCGCCCTCGTTCAAGGACCAGATCGAGACGAGCGGCGTGCTCACGACCGGTGCGCTGGTTGCCCTGCGCGAAGCGGCCACGAGCCTTGCCGCGAGCGCCGGCCGCAAATTGCGCTTCCTCGCCATCGAGCCTTGGAGCGCAGGCCTGATGCAGGCCCTGCTGCCGCTGGTGCAGGATGGTGTGATCGAACTCACACTGACCGCGCCGGATCGCAAGGCCATCGACACCGCACGCGCTTACAGCCGCGTCGATGCGGAAATCGAATTCCTCGACCTTGGCTCGGAAGGGGCGCTAACTTCGCCATTGCCGTTCGATGCGCTGGTTGCCGTAGGCACGGCGCCGATCGGGGATGCAGACGGGCGGATCGCTTCGGCTCTGCGCTCGCTGATGCGGGCCAAGGCGCCGGTGCTGGTTGCCGCGCCGGGAGCGGATGCGACGCTCGACTTCCTGCTTGGTCTCTGGACTGGCTGGTTCGGTGATGCCAGCAAGACTGAAAACAGCCTCGTGCGTTTCCCGACGCAGGAACGGCTCATCGCGTCGCTGGCCGAATTCGGCGTGACGGAGATCAGCAGCCACGCAGCCGCCGACGGCCTCGGCGCCTTGCTGGTCGGGAGCATTTCTCCGGTGGAAGCCGTGGCGACGAAGTCTAACGGCTATGCGCTGGTTTCATCCTCCGATGCCCTTTCGGACACACTCGCGGAACACGCAGATCTCATCCTTGATGCCGATGCGCGCCTCGGCACACGGATCAGCGAGCTGGCAACCGCTGGCACCCTGCCGCCGCATATCCTCTATCTCGTTTCGGGCACCGTTCCGGACGAAGTCGAGGCACTTGCACAGCATATCGAGGCGATCAAGGCGATTGCCGAAGCGCTGGAAACGGCGGGCGCCACAACCCGTTGCACGGTGCTGACGCGCGGTGCGATGGATGCGGATGCCCGGCCCTCCGCTCTTGCCAGCGGCATCTGGGGCTTCATGCGCGTCGCGATCAACGAGATCCCGACCGTCGATCTGCGTCTGGCGGAAATCGCCAGCCATGTTTCCGGTGCGAACGCCTCGAAACTGCTGGAAGAGTTGCTGACTTACTCGGGCGAAGAACTCGAGTTGCGGGTGGATGCCGCCGGCGTTTCAGCACTTCGGATGCGCCGTAACCTCTTCCCGCCCGAGCCCCTCACGGCAGGCGAGCGCTCTGTGCTGCGCTTCGAGCAAGCCGGTCGCCTAGACAGCTTCAGCTGGATCAAGGCAGAGCGCACGGAACCGGGCGAAGGCGAGATCGAGATCGAAGTGGCCGCTGTGGGCCTCAACTTCCGCGATATTCTCGTTGGCCTTGGCATTCTCGATGATGATCTTCTCGGCGCGGGCCTGACAGCTGCAGCGCTCGGCTTCGAATGCTCGGGCATCGTGACGCGTATCGGTGCCGGCGTGACGCATCTTGCCGTTGGCGATGCGGTGATGGGCTTCGCCGCCAACACCTTCGCGTCGCACCTCGTCTCGCCCGGCTGGCACTTCTTCAAGGTGCCGGAGGGTGTGAGCCTTGAGGCTGCGGCCACGATCCCGGTGGCTTTCGCGACCGCCTGGTTTGCGCTCGTCAAGCGCGCGCAGATCGGTGAAGGCGATGATGTCCTGATCCATGGCGGCGCGGGCGGCGTTGGCCTTGCCGCGATCCAGTTTGCAAAGCTTGCGGGTTCACGGGTCGTTTCTACCGCCTCCAGCGAGGAGCGTCGCGCTATTGCGCGTGCGGCGGGTGCCGATCTCACGTATGATTCCCGTCAGGAGCGTTTTGCGGAAGCGATCCGGAACGATCTCGGCGGCGTCGATGTCGTGCTCAACAGCCTTGCCGGTCCGGCGATGGAAGCGAGCTTCAAGCTCGTCAAGCCGTTCGGACGTTTCGTCGAACTCGGCAAGCGCGATTATCTCGACAACACCTATCTCGGCTTGCGCCCCTTCGTGCGCAACATCGCCTATTTCGGCGTCGATCTCGATGAATTGCTGGCGCATGACCGTCCGCTCGTCGAAAAAATGATGAAGCTGATCTCGGATCAGTTCGCCTCCGGTGAGTTGAAGCCCCTGCCCTATCGCGTTTTCGAAGCGCATGATGTCGGTGCGGCCTTCCGCCTGATGCAGGCTTCGGAACACGTCGGCAAGATTGTGGTGCGCCCGGCGAAAACGGCCTCGCGCAATGCCGTGGCGCTCAAGTTCCAGCCGGCCGAGGGCGTTTATCTCATCGTCGGCGGCACCAGCGGCCTTGGTTTTGCAACCGCGCGCTGGCTCGCCCAGAAGGGTGCCGGCACGGTGGTGCTCGCCTCGCGGCGCGGCACGGTGGAAGAAGGCCTCGAGAATGAGGTCGAGGTTTTGCGCAAGGCCGGCACCAAGGTGCTGATCGAAGCGCTCGATGTTGCTGATGGTGCGGCGGTTGCTGCGCTGGTTCAGCGCCTTGCACGCAACCATGGTCCTGTGCGCGGGGTGGTCCATGCGGCCGTGCTGCTCGATGACGGCATGATCTCCGGCCTGACACCGGAACGCCTGCGCGCCGTGCTCAAGCCCAAGCTGCTGGGTGCCCAGAACCTTGATGCCGCCACAGCGGATCAGCCGGTGGATTTCTTCGTTGTCTATTCCTCGGCAACAACCGTAATCGGCAGCCCCGGCCAGGGCGCCTATGTCGCGGCGAACTCCTGGCTCGAAGGCTTTGCGCGCCAGCGTCGCGCCAACGGCAAGCCCGCGCTCGCCATCGGCTGGGGCGCGATCTCGGATGTCGGGATCATCGCGCGCGACAAGCAGTTGGGTCGCCGCCTGCGCCGCACGACGGGCGTTGTCGGCATCTCTTCATCGGAGTCGCTGGCGCATCTCGGGCGGCTGCTCTCGCTCGGCAATGCTGCCGGGCCGATGCAGTTCTATACCAACATTTCGCCCGGCGCGGCGGCGGAAAAGCTCCGCCTCATCAACAGTGCGGCCTTCTCCGGTCTAGGCTTGGCGCGCCGCGAGGAAGAGGGAGAACAGGGCGGTGATCTTGTCTCGGCCATTGAAGGCAAGAGCAAGGCGGATGCGATTGCGCTGATCATTCTCGCGCTCAAACGCGAGATTTCACACATTCTCCGTATGCCCGAAGAGCAAATCGACACCTCCCGTCCACTGGGCGAGTTGGGCCTCGACTCGTTGATGGCTCTGGAACTTCAGCTCTCCATTGAGCGCCTCTGCGGTACCGACATTCCGATGGTCGGGGCGGGCGACCGGCGCCTCGCGGATATCGCCGGCGTCATCCTCACCTCCATCGGTTCGGAAGGTTCCGAGGGCGAGGAAGCTGCGGCTGATGCCAACCTCGTGCTCGCCATGTCCGGCATGCACGCCGGCGGAGAGATGTCGGCGGAAGAGGCCGAAGCGCTCAGCCAACGCATGAAGATCGCAGGCGAGAGCCATCGGCCATAATTTTTCGGCTCTCAGAACTAGCCTTTCTTACGAAAGGTCCTCTTCGAGCCATCCCTTCGCGTAAGCTCGGACGCCCGTTCGGGCTGGTAGATTTCTGGTATCCAGACACAAGGACCGGGACCGATGAGCAAGGATGTCGACAAGCTCCTTTCGATGATGCGTCAGGCCCCGGCGAAAGCAGCGGCGCGCCCTGAGGCGCCGCAGAAAACCTATGATGTCGCCTTCGACACCCTGCCGCAGTATCAGCAGATCAAATTCCAGCGGGAATTCGCGAAATTCGCTGAGCTGACCGTACCCTACTACCGCATGCACGAGACGCGTTCGGGTGCGGAAGCGATCATCCATGGGCAAACGCTCACCAACTTCGCCTCCTATGACTATCTCGGCCTCAATGGCCATCCCGAGATTGTTGCCGCAGCGGAAGCCGCGACGCGCGAATTTGGCACCTCGGTTTCTGCCAGCCGCATCAGCGCCGGCGAACGGCAGGTGCATCGTGATCTCGAACTGGCGCTCGCGAAAAACTACGAGGCCGAGGATTGCATCGTCTTCAACTCGGGTCACGCGGGCGGCGTTTCCACCATCGCCGCGCTGGTGGGACCGAAGGATCTCATCGTCCATGACGCGCTGATCCACAATTGCATCGTTGTCGGTGCTCAGCTCTCCGGCGCGACACGGCGGAACTTCCCGCATAACGATCTCGATGCGCTCGAAAAGCTGCTGGCCGCGGAGCGTTCGCGTTTCGAGCGCTGCATGATCGCCACCGAAGGCCTGTTCTCGATGGATGGCGACGGGCCGGATCTTGCGCGTCTTATCGAGATCAAGCAGCGCTACGGTGCCTGGCTGCTGATGGACGATGCCCATGCGCTCGGCGTGCTGGGCAAGACCGGACGCGGCATTTTCGAGCATCAGGGCGTCGCCCCCGGCGGTGTGGACCTCTGGTTCGGCACGCTCTCCAAAACGCTCGTCGGCTGCGGCGGCTATGTCGCCGGCAGCGCTGTGCTGGTCGATCTCCTCAAATGCCACGCGCCCGGGTTTGTCTATTCCGTCGGTATGCCGGCCTCGGTTGCCGCAGCCTCGGCCAAGGCGCTGGCGATCATGAACGCGGAGCCGGAACGCGTCGCGAAATTGCAGGCGAACAGCCAATACTTCCTCGCCCGCGCCAAGGCGCGCGGCCTCGATACGGGCGATGCTTGGGGTTATGCGATCATCCCGGCGATTGTCGGCGAAACGGTGCGCACTCTGGTGCTGGCGGAGCGGCTGCAGCGGCGCGGCTTCAACGCCTTCCCGATCTTGCCGCCCGGTGTCCCGGAAAAATCCGCCCGCCTGCGCTTCTTCATCAATGCAACGCATAGCGAGGCACAGATCGATGCCGTGGTGGATGCCACCGCCGAGATCATGGAGGATATCAAAGATATCTCGGCGCGGAGCTTTATCTCCGGGGCAATCAAAGGGGCTTGAGATCTACCTTTCTTCATAACTTGGTCAGCAATATTTGCATATTTGCTACATCTGTTGAGTTGAGAGTTTTCCTATTTGCCTACCTGCGCTATTTTGATCTCGTTTGGAGAAGAATGTCCTTAAACGTCCAAGGGGTAATCCATGTGTTGGATTTGTGGTACAACCCATTCTACAGAAAAGACTTTTCTGCTTGAAACCTTTACCCCTGCATACGAGGGGCCGAGTGGCGGCGGCGATACGATCGGAAGCAGCATAGGCGCCGCCTCGACGATTACGTTGGGCGGCACCGTCCAAGGTGTGACCGATGTCGCGGGCGATCAGGACTGGTACGCCATCACGGTCACGGCTGGACAAGCCGTTCAGATTTCGCTCTCCGGCACCGCCTACAATGGAGCCAGCGCAAGTCCTGATACTTATTTGCGTCTGTTCAACAGCTCCGGAACTCAAATTGCTTACAATGACGATGCGAGCTCAGGAGTTTATAACTCCTCACTGAGATTTACATTTTCCGCTGCAGGAACATACTACATATCAGCGGGAAGCTATGGCAGCACTACGGGTGGATATTCCCTCTCAGTGGCCTCTGCACCATCATTGCCAGTCTATACGCTCACACAAATTCAAGACCAACTGGTCAACGGCTACTGGGCATCCAATGGCAACACGCCGCGTCACTGGGGAGCCGGTAACACGGATATCACCTTCAATGTGGCCGGATTGACAGCGGATCGCGCGACGATTGCACGGCTTGCTTTTGCAACCTGGGCAGACGTTTGCGGGCTGACGTTCACCGAGACGAGCGGTGCCGCTGAAATCACCCTTGATGATACGGACTCATCTGGCGCTTACGCTTCGCCGACCTCGCTGGTCGGCCAGACTATTCTGGGCGAGAGTATCAATGTCGCCACGAACTGGTTTGGAGGCTCCTCCGCCATCGATGGCTATACGCTCCAGACCTTCATTCACGAAATTGGCCATGCTCTCGGGCTAGGCCACGGCGGCAACTATAATGGAAGCGCGACTTACGGCGTTGACAATCAATACGTCAACGACACTTGGCAGTACTCCATTATGTCCTATAACTCCCAGGAAAATTACGGGGGAGCCTCTTTCCGTTATTTGGTTACGCCGCAGATTGCGGATATTATGGCTGTCCAATCTCTTTATGGCGCGGGCTCGGGACATGCCACAGACACAACCTATGGCTTCCATGTTTCTGGCCTCACTGGCCTGAGTGCCCAGCTTTACAACTTCGCCAATTTCACAACAGCACCCGCGCTCACGATCTACGATAGCGGCGGCAATGACACATTGGATGTCTCCGGATACACTCAGAACCAGCTTATCAATCTAAATGGCGGTTCTTGGTCGAATATCGGCGGATTAATCGACAACATCGGCATCGCAACAAACACGATTATCGAAAATGCTGTTGGCGGCAGCGGCAATGATACGATTACGGGGAATGGCTCAAATAACCAACTCACCGGCAATGGTGGCGATGATACGATCATTGGGGGGGCCGGAAATGATACGATCGATGGCGGCACCGGGACTGATACGGCTGTTTTTGCCGCCGCGCGGAATACCTATTCGATCTGGAGTTTTAACAGTCAGGTGGTGGTTACAGGTAACGTCAGCGACGGTACGGACTTCATTACAAATATCGAGAGCTTGACGTTTTCTGACCAGACAATCGGTGCTGCAACCGCATCGACTTTTAAGCCGCTTGAATATCTTGCCTCTTACGGCGATCTAATAACTGCTTTTGGTGCAAATTCTCAGTCCGCGTGGAACCATTACGCTCATAGTGGCGCGCAAGAGGGACGGTCCGCAGATGTATTTAATAATTATACATATATTGCCTCCTTCGACGACCTTACTTCTGCCCTAGGAAGCAATTCCGATGCCGCTGCCTCGCACTTTGTTCAAAATGGGTATGCTGAAGGTCGCGGCAACCACCTCTTCAATTTTACGGAATATGCAGCATCTTATACCGATCTGATTTCCTCACTCGGAAACAACAGTGAGGCTCTGGCGCTTCACTATATTCAACATGGCCGTGGTGAGGGACGCTCGCGAGATGTTTTTGACAATCTTCGCTATACAGCATCCTATGATGATTTGATTACAGCCTTTGGAACAAATGAACAGGTTGCTTCGACACATTATGTCAATAATGGATACTCTGAAGGACGAAATAAATTTCTTTTTGACCCTATTCAATATATTGCAGGTTACGGTGACTTAGTCGGGGCACTTGGCACAAATATCCATGCTGCAGAACTGCATTTCATTCAGTATGGAAAAGTCGAAGGACGCTCTCGTGATCATTTCAACGCGACGCAATATCTAGCAAATTATGCGGATATTCGAAGCGCATTTGGCACAGATGAACACTCTGCTACAATACACTACATTCAGTATGGCTATCGCGAAGGTCGCACCGATCATGTCATTTAGATAATCTCACGGGAACGCCTCCTGTTTTTGTTTTGGCAGAAGCCGGCTGATTTCTGTTTTCAGAGCATTGGCATTTGACCCATTGACCTGCCACTGAGATTTTCCTCCACATGGAGTTAGAGTCCGGCCCTGATGAGGACGGACTGATGAAGCGAGCAAGATTCACGGAAGAGCAGATCATT
>NKIW01000022.1 GCA_002256205.1 Rhizobiales bacterium PAR1 | reverse complement strand
ACGTCCATGCCGCCGTACTTGGCCTTCCAGATGTAAAGGGTCGCTTCCGATATCCCATGCCTGCGCGCCAGGTCGGCGGTCTTCGCGCCGGCCTCATGCTCCTTCAGCACAGAAATGATCTGCTCTTCCGTGAATCTTGCTCGCTTCATCAGTCCGTCCTCATCAGGGCCGGACTCTAACTCCATGTGGAGGAAAATCTCAGTGGCAGGTCAGTGGTCGGCGCTGTCACCAACGACGTGGTCGATGCGGTTGGCGCCGCTGTCGTTGATGCCGGCAAGGCCGTTGTCGATGAGGTGGTCGGCCTCCCCGGAGACGTGGTTCGAGGTGCCGAGATCGTCGCCGGTGCGGTGGTGGACGGGGCCAAGGTTGTCAATGACGGGGCCAAGGTTGTCTCGGATGTCATCATGGATGCTGGCAAGGTGGCTGGGGACGCCGTCGTCGATGTCGTGGTTGAGGCCGGCAAGTCTGCTGCCGATGTGATCGTCAAGGATGCCGAGGCCGTTGCGGATGTTGCCGGAAAAGTTGCCGAGGGGGCTGGCGCTGTTGTCGCCGCTGTCGGGGATTTCCTCGGAAAAGCAGCCGAGGGCACCGGGGATGTCGTGAACAGTGCTGCTGAGACCTTGACCGATGCCGCGAGAGAAACGGCCAAGGCCGGCGTCAGGATCGTCGAGGGCGCCAGGGATTTGGCGGAGGACGCAGCCGGCAAGGTGACCGATACGGTCGAGGCAGCTGCCGATCTCGGCAAGGGCGTCATCGGCGGTGTGGCTGAGGCGGGCAAGGAAGCCGCCGAGGCAGGCGGCAAGATTGTCGATGCCTTCCGGGATGGCTTCGACAAGAACAGCAAGGCGGATGATACACTCGATGTTGTCCAGACCTCGAAAAGCAGTTCGGAACAGGCCTTGACGACCAGCAAGGCCAAGGGCGACGACAGCTTCTTCTCGTCCTTCTTCGATGATGCCAAGGCTGCGGTTGATGAGGTCAAGGGCAAGGGTTCGGGGACGTCGTCCGGTTCCAAGTTCTCGCGCTTCGACTTCACCAAGACCGATGGCAGCGACGAGAAGGGCGTATCGGTCGCCGCCGAGAAGGACTTCGGCTTCGAGAAGCCGCGCTTCGAGCTCAAGGAAGAGCTGCCGGACGGTTTCTTCGACAAGCAGCCACAGCCGAAACCGGATTTCGATTTCGAGCCACCCTCCTTCTCAAAGGGCGGCAAGAAGTCCGGTGCCTCTTCCGACAAGGGCAAGGCAGCCGAAGCCCCCGACTCCAAGGGTGACTTCGACAAGGGCGACTTCGACAAGGATGCCGGGGACAACAACGCACCGTCCTCGTTCAACCTCTTCTGATCGCAGAATTCGAAACCAGGCCACCGGAGGAAAACCCTCCGGTGGCAACCAGCAAAAACCACTGTCGCGCGCCCGGCTATTCTAGGATGGGGGGCATCCCGCCAACGGCGCCATGAGGACCTTCGAGATGAACGACGGCAGCGAGCACGACGATCAGCTTCATGATCACCGGGGCTATTCACGGCTGGCATTCGGCGCTGTTCTACTTGTTTTCGGCGGGTTTGGCACGTGGGCCGCCATCGCACCGCTCGACAGCGCCGCAGTGGCACCGGCGAGGATAGCCGTGGAGGGCGATCGCAAGCCCGTCCAGCACCTTGAAGGCGGCATCGTCCGCGAGATCCTCGTCAAGGATGCCGAAAGCGTTTCCGAGGGGCAGATCCTGTTTAGGATCGACGCCACGGGCGCCCGTGCCAATGTCGATCTGCTTGCGCGCCAACTGGACGGGCTGCTGGCGCAGGAAGCCCGCCTCATCGCCGAGCGCGAAGGACGGAGTACGATCAACTTTCCCACATCCCTAACCGCAAAAACTGGTAGCGCTGATCTGCGGCAAGTAATGAGTGAGCAGGAGCGTCTGTTGACCGAGCGTCAGCGTTCGATCGAGAATCAGGTCGACATTCTCGCAGCGCGCATCGATCAGACCGAGAAGGATGTCGAGGGCCGGAACCGGCGGCTGGCATCGCTCCGCACGCAGCATGCAAGCCTTGCGGCGGAAATCGAGGCGATCCGGCCCGTGGTGGAAAAGGGCTTTTTCCCTCGTAATCGCCTGCGCGCCCTTGAGCGCGAGGCAAGTCGGCTTGAAGGCGATGTGGGCGGGCAGGAAGGTGATCTCGCGCGCCTCGCAGAGGTTGTGGAGGAAGCGCGTATCCAGATCCGCCAGACCCGCCAACGAGCTGTCGAGGAGCAAACCCAGTCGCTTTCGGAGGCACGCGGGAAGATTGCTGATCTGCGCGAGAAGCTGGACGTGGCGGAATCCATCCTAAACCGGGTGGATGTCCGCGCTCCGCGCGGTGGCATTGTCCTCAACCTTTCCGTCAAGACGGCCGGTGCGGTCGTCGCTCCCGGCGCGACGCTTGCCGAGGTGGTTCCGCCACTCGAAAGGCTGACCCTCACGGCCCGTATTTCCCCCCTTAACATCCAGAGCGTGGCTCCAGGCCAGCGCGCGGAAATCCGCTTCCCGGCCTTCTCGGCGCGCAAGCCGGACCCGATCTTCGGACGGGTCGAGAACGTATCCGCCGACATCGTGGAAGATGCGCGCACCAGAGAGAGTTTCTATCAGGCTAAGGTGATTGTCGAACCGGCAGATATCCCGGCCCAAATTTCAAAACAACTGGTTCCCGGCATGCCTGCCGACGTCCTGATCATTACCGGCGAGCGGACAATGCTGGCCTATATCCTCGGACCCCTCCGCGACAAAATCGCCAAGGCAATGCGCGATGAATAGGCAGGAGTGGTTCTGAAGAAGCGCTGTCAACACACCAGAATAGTCTCAGGAAGCCGTACTCTCGCCAGCCTTCAGCCCGCATAAAGCTGACGCCACGCGATGAGAGTAGCGGTACGACATTCCTTGAATATGGTTCGGGATGTGAGAGTGTGCTCCTGGTTGAAGTGATTGTGGATCGAGCCGAGTTGCTTCAATGCTGCACCATACGATGCCAAACGATCGGTGACGATGGTCTCGGTCGCACCATGCCGCCGCAGTGATTTTCGAAGGAATCTCAACGCCGCCTTCTTATCTCGGCGCCTTGTGACGAAGCTTTCGAGCACTTCACCTTCGTGATCGACGGCGCGCCAGAGATAGTGCTTTACCCCGTTGATCTTCACGAAGACCTCATCGAGATGCCATCGCCGATGCCGGAAGGCCCGCATCGCCTGAACCCGATTCCGTCGGATCTCGGCTGCGAAGATTGTGCCGAACCGGTTCCCCAGAACCGTACCGTCTCATGCGTGATGCCGATTCCGCGCTCGTGGAGCAGATCCTCAAAATTCCGCAGCGACAGCGGATACTGGACATACATCATCATGGCGAGGCAGATGATCTCGGGTGACGTCGTGCAGTAGCTAAAAATGCGCGGGCTCGACATGCTGCCGACCCACCCGCCCTGCCCCTCTGCCGGTAACCCGATTTTCCTCTGACAGTGCCCTCGAGTAAGGCGATGAATCCCGGAGAAGGGGTCACTTGCCCTTCAGTCTGCCAAACTTCAGCGACATCGTGTGCGCCGGTAAAGAACGTCTGTTCCTTGCCTAACTTCGGGCAATCCAAGACGCAGAAGCCTCCCGTCTATTGCCGCGCATATCCCACTAAGAGCCGACGCCAACCCGCAAGAGACCTCAGATTAACCGGGCAGGCACCGCCTTTTTCCGCGAGAGAAGGCGCGAAATCCCACCTGAAAGGTCGCATATCACCGACCAAGCGGCCTGAACTGGCACCATTTCGCTCATAACAGGGGGAAATCGACCTGTTGTGCGCGAAAAATTCCCTGTTATTGGAGTCTGGATTCCCTGTTGTTTCTCAAGGAGAGAATTGCTCAAATCACTGATATTATTAGTTTTTAAGTTTGGATATTCTTCGGAAAACTCCGGAGGATAAC
Source organism: Rhizobiales bacterium PAR1 (assembly GCA_002256205.1). GTDB lineage: Bacteria > Pseudomonadota > Alphaproteobacteria > Rhizobiales > Beijerinckiaceae > Rhabdaerophilum. The sequence goes on along the minus strand of NKIW01000022.1, from coordinate 6,388 downwards.
ACCGCGGCTTGGCATTCCCTGGCGCTGAGCCCACCGTTTCTGGCCTGAGCGTCGCGGACCGCTTGCCCCATTGCCAGTCGCACTTCCATGAATGTCAGGGACTTTGCTACCCTTGGACACTGGCTACCGTCGGCTCAACTACACTGGGTCGGGAGCATACCGTAATCGGTTTGGGCAAAGCGAAGCCCGGCGCCTGGTGCTGCCCTTATTTCGTTTCAGTTTTCGATCAATTGCCGCGTGACGTCCCTAAACCGCAATTTGGAGCGGGGAGGCTGTTTTGCGTTCGGCCTTGGCGGAGCGTGCAAATACGATACCCTCCGGCTGGGGCTTGCCATACAGATAGCCCTGAACAAGCCTGCACCCCTCATAGACCAGCATATCGCGTTGCTCGGCGGTTTCGACACCTTCAACCACAATCTCGATATCCAGATCATTGCCTAGCCCGAGAATAGCCCGCCGGATGGCGGTATTCATCAGGCCATCTTCGCCATTCTGGACGAAGGACTTGTCGATCTTGATGCGATCGAACGGGAACTTCTGAAGGTAGCTCAACGATGAATGGCCGATGCCGAAATCATCGAGCGCGATCCTGACACCGAGCGAGCGAAGCTGCCGAAGTACGTCCACGGTCCGGCTGTCATCAGCAAGCAGGACGGATTCGGTAATCTCCAGCACCAGCCGCGTCGGCGGCAGGCCGGAGTTGGCCAGTGCACTGATGACAGAGACGGCAAGCTGATGATTGCGGAACTGAACCGGCGAAAGATTGACCGAAACGCTGGCGTGATCGTCATGCCGCGCGAGGCAGGCGCAGGCTTGCCGGAGCACGATCTCGCCGATCTGGGTAATCAGGCCGCATTCCTCGGCGATATCGATGAAATAGGCAGGTGACAGCAGCCCCTTCGTCGGATGCTCCCAGCGGATCAGCGCCTCGTAGCCATTCGGCTGGTCGGATTCGAGATCCATGATTGGCTGATAGAACAGGCGGAATTCATCATGGGCAATCGCCCTTCGCAGTTCTGCCTCGATCTCGCGACGCGCAAGAATGGCAGCGGTCATGCCTTCGTCGAAGAAGGTGTAGGTGCCCCGACCGTCGCGCTTGACGCGGTAGAGCGCAATATCTGCCTTCTTGAGAAGATCATGCGCATCGGTGCCATCGGACGGGGAAATCGCAATCCCGATACTCGCGCCGACATACACCCGGTGACCGCGAACCCGGTAAGGCCGTGACAGGCTCTCGACGATGGTCCGAGCCAGATGCATGACCACATCACGGTCACGAACGTCGGGGATGAGCGCGGCGAATTCATCGCCGCCAAAGCGCGCGGCCATGCCGCCAACTGGGATCGCGCGGGCAAGACGCCGGGACGCCAGTCGCAGCAGGATATCGCCGCAATCATGCCCCAGCGTGTCGTTGACATCCTTGAACCGGTCAAGATCGAGACACAGAACCGCGATATCATGGCCCCGACGATTCTCGATCAAGGCTGATTTGAGCGTGTCGAGGAACAGCGTCCGATTTGGCAGGTTCGTCAGCATATCGTGCAGGGCGATATGGGCGATCTCGTTTTCGGCCTTCTTGCGGGCAGTCGCGTCGATTACCATGCCCTCGTAGCAAACAGGTGTTCCAGTTTCATCGCGCACCAGCCAGGCGGCTTCTGAGACCCAGAACTTCTCGCGCGTGTTATGGCGGTAAACCTCCGACACAAAATCGGAAATTCTGCCTTCCCGGTGCAGAGCTGTGACAAATTCGTCTCGCCGGCGCGGATCGACATACCACTGGTTCGCAATATCGCTGACGCTGGAGACCATCTCGGCTTCGTTCTCGTAGCCGTTCATCCGCACAAGCGCCGGGTTAGCACGCAGTTGTTGGCCGTCGATGCCGGAACGGTAGATGCCTACAATCGAATTCTCGAAAAGGCCCCGATATTCCTCCTGCGCCCGCTCCAGCGCGCGCTCACGGTTCCGCATCTCGGTGATGTCGGTGTAGGTGCGCACGGCGGCGCCATCCGGGAGGCGCAGAGTGCGTATTTCGAGGATGACCCCATTCGGGCGCTGGCGCTCATAGACCTGCGGCATGTCGGCGATACCGCCAGAGCGGATGAAGTCGATGAAGCTCTGGTCCATGTTGGCGAACTCGCCAGAATCAATCTGGTAGTTGAGCAGGCTCTGCAAGGTCTGCCCACACTCAAGAAATCCCTCAGGAAGACCCAGCAATTCAACCGCGCGGCTGTTGAACACAACGATTCGTCGTTCAGGATCGATCTTCAGGATGCCTTGCGAGACGTTTTCCAGCGTCAGCTCAAGGATGCGTTTCGTGGCGTCGAGTTCTTTCGAGCGTCGCACGATGGCCGTGATGTCCGACATGGTGCGCACCTCGCCGCCATCGGGCAGGCTGCGTGTCTGCACATGGAGCACCGTGCCGTCGGGGCGCGTGCGCTCGAAGGCGAAGAGACCGGGGTTACGACCATGCTGCCTGACCCAATCCTTGAACGGCTCGCCCATGGGGTCGAATTCGCCCCTGGCCAGCATCCGGTCGACGAGGGTCGAAAAGCGTGGAGCGACTGCGCACTCCATTTCCGTCAGTCCGGTAAATTCGAGGAATTTCTGGTTGAAAATGACCACGCAGCCATCTGCGTTGGTCATGACAATACCCTGATCAACATTGGCGATGGTGGCCTGAAGTTGCAGACCGACGTCCTTGAGTTCCGAGGTCCGCTGCGCAACAAGCGTTTCAAGGCCAGCGTTGACCTGATCGACCTCCTCAATCATCAGCGCAATCGACCGCTCCGAGCGGCGACGATCCTGATCTGTTTCCTCATAGGCCGAGGAAATCAACCCGAAGAGCACATCCGTCTCGATTTCGCCATCCGGGGTGCGAGCGCGCTCGATCTGTTTCTGGAGCAAGCGATGCAGGGGCAGGTCTGTCACGGGCTTATACTCGTCGTTCGTGGACGGTCATAACCGTCATGGTCTGGTTATGAAGCTGGCAAAACCCGGACTTGGCATGCGGGGAGATCTCGCCATACGAATAAAAGCCGACCATGGCCGGATGATCACTCAAAGCGCCAGCTGCCGCCTCGACTTCATCAATCGTGCGCTGCCCCATGAGCAGACGGCGGCCAATGCAGGATACCATGAGGGCCATGCCGTTCTCGCCGGGACGGTCGGCAAGACGCGCCGCATGGGCCGCTCCCTCGGCGAGGCGATCAAAATTGCCGCGCATCAATTCCGCGGTCCACCCTTGCGGCATATCGCCAGCAAAGGTCATCGAGCGCGCCTCGCGATCAACTGCGAGAATGGTGCGAACAACATCGCGTCCCTCGGTTTTGGGATCGCTGATCTTGAGCGGAAAGAGCAGTGCGGAGCCAGGAAGGGCTTTGATCTCATCCTCGCCGAGATAGCGCTCGTAGAGGTCGAGCGCCGGTTTGCCATCGAGTTCGTAGAGCACATTGCCTGTCGCGCGTGTGATCGTCCGGCGCGGCCCAAAAGCATCCCAGCCACCGGCAGACCCCGTGCCAATCTCGATGCCATGGCCATAAAAGCCAATTGCGGCAACGAGGCCGCTTTGCGGCGGGCAATCCGCAGCCACGAGCGTCGCTTCAAAGCGCGCCCCATCACCGGCCAGGCCGCCGCTGACGATCACACCGGCGCCGACCTCCTGCGTAATCCCGGCCACCAGTTCGCTGCCATTGACGCCAAGACCATCCGAGAGAACGAGCAGACCTCGCAAGTCCGGTGCGGCCAACGCGCGCCCGATACTTTGTCCGGCGCCAGTTGACCCGCCGCACGCACCGATCTCAACTGAAGCTAGGCGGCAGTGAGCACTGCCAAATTTTCCGGCGATCCCGAGAAAGCGCTCATCCTCAATAGATGAACGATCAAATTGCCCGCCGGTCGAACACCCGAGAAGCTTGGTGTCTGGAAAGGTCTGCCGCAGATCATCGAAGACCGAACCGTCGCTCAAGCCATCGCGAGAACCAAAAAACAGAATGAAATCAGGGGCGAAAGCAAGAGCACGCGCCAAGCCGGACGCGCCTTCGGACTGCCGCCACGCCACATTTTTGGCAAGCATTTCTTCACCCTAACCATTCTGGTCCAGCAGAGAAATCTAATGGTCAATGCTTAAGAAAAATTTCCCCTTGAATTTTCTGGATGATGAAATTCGCATTGATAAGCTTGAATTTATGCAAACATTTTGCGCTGATCCGCAAAATGCGACAAGATGTCTCATGTATTCGCGTCAACCAAGCAATTCAGACGATCTGATAAACTAGAAGGCAAGATCAACACATTCACTATTTTGGCAGGGTCGCCTCGTCGTTTAAGGACAGTCCGGCGACGATTAAGGGGTAACGGTCTTCTTGATTTTTGCAGATCACCCGACCGAAGATAGTGGGGGACTTTATCCGGCCTGCGTCTTTCGCTCAGGCAGAAAGCATTAGGCGCCGGTTTCGCAATTTCTTTTGATCCGGCATCGCCATGAAAACTGAAGAACTGTTACCGCATCTCAGTGTTTTTGCTGCTGATGAGGGCTGCAAGCTCAACGAGCGGGACTTACGGCACGCCTCGGCGCGCATCAGCGTTGATGGACTCACAGTCGGGACGAGCGATCTCGCGTTTCAGGCGCGCTCGATCTGACCCGTTGTAACGCGAACCGCCTGCTCACACTGTCCCCGGAATCACCATGGATCGGCGGGTACGACCATACCCCAGCACGGCCCGAACGGTCATGACCGGGAGCAAGGGGTGCGTCACACTTCGACACCTTGCCCCATATACGCCGGCTTAACCCGCGGATTATGCGCAAGATCGCACGATGAACCGGCGAGCAGAACTTTGCCTGATTCCAGCACTTAGCTGTAATCAGGCATGGCGAGCGCCATATTGGCACTCTGCTTGACCAGCAGGATCGCTGACATTGCTCCCAAGTTTTATCCAGTTCTGAGTTCGTTTCCGGGGTTGGGTTTGCCCTGATGGGCGGGTGAAGAGGCGGGCGATGGCGCAGAGCTTTTCAGATTGCGCAGCGCCAGAGCCCGACGCGGGTTGAAGGTGGAGGCGAACTCGGCCGGGGTCTGCCATCCGAGTTGCGAGTGGGGCCGCGAGCCGTTGTAATCTGCTCGCCAGATGGCCAGGCCTGCTCGAGCGTGGCTTAGGGATGAGAACAGCATCTCGTTGAGCAGCTCATCCCGCAGGCGGCCGTTGAAGCTCTCGATAAAGCCGTTCTGCATCGGCTTTCCTGGTGCGATGTAATGCCACTCAACATGCGCCTGATCGGCCCATGCCAGAATGGCGTTGCTGGTGAACTCGCTGCCGTTATCACTGACGATCATCTTCGGCCGACCACGCTCCGTGATGAGCCGATCAAGCTCCCGGGCAACGCGCACCCCCGATAGCGATGTATCCGCCACCAGAGCCAGGTTCTCGCGCGTGCAATCGTCGACGATCGCGAGCACACGGAAGCCATTGCGATCCGGAACGGATCGCGTTCCGCGATCCTATGGCCCGTCCGTGAACTGGTCTGAGACGAAGTTCAGCGACCATCGCTCGTTGGGCCGCAGCGGCCCGAACATGGGCGCGCGTGTCCCGATGGCTCGCTTGCGGCCGCCACGGCGCCGAACGGAGAGCTTCTCCTCCCGATAGAGCCGGAAGAGCTTCTTGTGGTTCACCGCCAGCCCCTCACGCTTGAGCATTACGTGCAGACGTCGCCTTTCGGTGATTGCAAGCAATCGCCTGTCGGCCAAGGTGTACCCGAACCGGCGGCGCTCACGCGCAATCGTGCGCATGCGCTCCCGGAGGACAGTGTCATCGGGCCTGGTCGATTGATATCGGATTGTCATGCGGCAACAGCCGATGGCTTTACACGCCCGCCGTTCGCTCATCCCGTGCTTCTCCACGAGATGGGCAACAGCTTTCCGCTCGGCAGCGGGCGTCACCATTTCTTTCCCAGGAGATCCTTCAGGGCGACGCTATCGAGCATGGCGTCCGCGAGCATGCGCTTGAGCTTTGCGTTCTCGTCCTCCAGTGCCTTCAGACGCTTGGCCTCCTACACGTCCATGCCGCCGTACTTCGATTTCCACTTGTAGATGCTGGCGTCGCTGACGCCATGCTTCCGGCAGAGCTCCGAGACGGGCACGCCCGCCTCCTGCTCCTTCAGGATCGCGATGATCTGCTCCTCGCTGAACCGGCTGCGCTTCATGTTCTGGTCCTTTCGATACGGCCAGAACGAACTTCAAGCTGGAATAGGTCAGAGGGGCAACGTCAGCGACGGGCGTGGGAGCCAAGCGCGCGGGCGGCGTTTTGCCTTGAATGATTGTATGGAATGCTATGATTTGGAAGGTTGGTTGCGGGGGCCAGATTTGAACTGACGACCTTCAGGTTATGAGCCTGA
>NKIW01000011.1 GCA_002256205.1 Rhizobiales bacterium PAR1 | reverse complement strand
GAGCGAAATGTCGAGCGTATGCGCAAGCGCTTGCTCGACCAGCGGAAAACCGCAGATGAGATACCCGAGCAGGTCTTTCAGCGCCTCGTCGGCTGGCTGGCGCGCGGTGATCAGCCTGAGGATCTCAATCGCCTGCCGGAGAAGATTGCCGCGGTCGGGAAAGGTGAGCTCCTTTCCTTGCTGGCCGCCTTTGCCGGTCCGGGGGCCGTCGCTGCCGGAACGCTTAACCCGAATGAGGAAGCCAAGCCATGAGAGGGTTTCGCGCCATCCTTCTGCCGGTGCTCGTGATCTTTGTCGGATTTCTTGCGCCTGCCGCCGCGCAACTCGTGGTGCAGGATCGTGTGACGCCGGGCGGTATTCCCTTTCGCTATGTGCACCTGCCGAACTCGAAGAGCCAGGCGATCCAGTTCGGCTGGCATGACGGTTATGCCCTCTCGCTGCCGCAGGGGCAGCTTGCTGGGAACTGGGCGACGACCCTGATGATGCAGGGGCCGGCGGGTATGACGCGCGGCGAATTCGTCGAGGATGTCAAGGATACGCAGGCGCAGATGGCGCTGAACTCCAATCTCAGGAACACCCTTGGCTCGGTCTTTGGACCGCCGGACAAGTTCGAGGCCGCGCTCGCGCTTTACAACAAGATGCTGATCCATCCGGCCCTCGGGCAGGAGCGTCTTGAAGATCTGCTACGCAACCGTCGCGCCGCGATCCGGCAGGCGCGCGTGAAGGCCGAGGTATTGGCTGGCGATATCCGAAGCCACCTCTTTTTCCCCGAAGGCGTGGTCCGGCGCAACAGTCTCGGCGATGACGCCCTCCTTGATCAGGTCACGGTTAAAGGCATCGAAGCCTGGCGCGCGGCGGTCCTGACGCGGGACGGATTGAAGGTGGTGGCTGCCGGGCCTGGTAGTGCGGAAAGCTTCGCCGGACAGATCGACCAGTTGTTCAAGGACTTGCCCGACAAAGGCGCGGGGATGCGGAAAGTCGAGTTTTCGGTTCGCGATGCTGCCAGAAGCGTGGCGCTGAAGGCCGATGTTCCCCAAACCTTTCTCATGATCGGGGGATGGAGCGGTTTCGGGCGTGATCCCGAACTGGTCACGGCGCAACTGGCGACGAAAATTCTCCGCGAACGCCTGTTCAAGGCGATCCGGGAGAAGCTCGGCGCGGCTTACGGTGCCTCGGCGCAGGTCTCGACGTTGGGCGCGGATAACGCGTTCTTTTCCGTGAGCGCCGCAGTTGAACATGACAAGGCCGTCGCGGCGCTCGACGCCTTGCGCAGTGAGTTGACGCGGTTCCTTGCCGAAGGCGTCACGGCCGATGAACTTGGACCGGAAAAAGCCAAGCTTCTGTCCGAAACCCGCGAAAGCCTCAGGCGGTCTCCGGTTGTCGCGCGCCTCCTGCGCAATGCCATGCTCGAGGAGTTTCCGGCGGACCATGTCCAAACCTATGATGCGCGCATCGCGCAGGTCAGCGCCGAGAAGGTCAATGATGATATTCGAAAGAAGCTCGCCGGGCGTGCCTTCGCCACGGTGATCGTCACGCCGTCACCGGAGATGTTCAAGGTCGATTGCGCAATTGCCAAGCCTTCAGAGGCAGAGGCTTGCCGCTAGGCGAAGGTGCGGAACGGGAGCATCACCGATACGGAGCGGCTGCGCCGGACTCCCTGCTTGATAGGTTCCATAATGTTCATTATGCGCGCGGGTAATGTTGGCTTGCGGCCTATGATTGAGGACCTCGAGCAGGTCCTGCTCCAGCGTTTCGATGGCCAGCCCGTGCACGACCGCAACCTTTTTCATTCCGGTATAAGGGTCCGTGGAACCGGCAGTTCAATCGCGAGAACGAACTTCCGGTTGCCGAGCAGCATCGGGAAATCCACCCATTGCGCGTTGAGGGTTACAAGTGCGCTCTCCCTTGCCATAGGCTCGTTCGCGTTCGCCAATCTGAACCTTGTGGCGCCGGGCTTCGAGATGTCGATTTCCGCACGCACGGTCGTACCGTATCTCAGACCGGTCTGCCGGAATTCAAGACCGTTGAAGACAAAGGATTTTGCTGCGGATGGGCCGAACGAAACGCCCGCCTCACGCAGTTGAACGCTCTTTCCGATGACCTGATAATCAAGAGACAATGCGATGGGCTCATATCCCGCAAGTCTCAGGGTTGAACTCACGACAAGTGCTTTTGCGCCGCCGGATTGTGGACAGGCAACAGTCCAATCCAAAGACGCAGTCACGATCTTGTCAGCGTTTTCTTCCTTTTCGTTGATCTCGATCAGCCCGCCCCGGTACGCTTGCAACAGGCTTACTGTTTTGACGGCGGGGATCGCGGAGCAATTGAAAGAAATGGCGCCCGGCTCGATCACAGGGGCACGCTCTCCCACGGGGGGATCAGCCCGCAGCGCTGGCCCTGGCGTGGCGGCTTCAGAGAAGGAACCCACCGGGAATTCCCTGTTTTGCCAATCATTTCCTGTCCCAAATGGAATTGGCTTCAAAATCAGGAGATCCCGCGCCGTCTGGCGATCCGGTTGCGTCGGATTCGCCGATTCAATCGCGCTGGCTTTCTCCCCGCTTACTGCCATCCCTTCGGGAGTATGGCGTTTGCCATAGATCGAAAACGCGTAGAATCCGGCACCGGCAAGGATGAAGGACAGAACGAGCAAAATGACATTTGAGAGATATTTTTTCATGTCACCGAACAATAAGGTGCAATCCGGGAAATAAATATGCCGTAGAACCCTTTCGGTTTGTTCCACAACAGGCGGTCAGCGTGCCGGGGTTGATCGCGCTGAGTTTGATTTCGCGGAACGCCGGTCGGGCGGCTGGGTTGGGAACACCCGGCCCGGCACCGTGCGCAAGATCGGCGTGACATTCGCCAGGGAGAACGGATCTTCGACCCCTGCCCGCTTTTCCCGCAGAACTTCGACCACAAGATCGCGTATGGCGCGTATGGCGCGTTTGGCCGTGACCTTGCCAATGCCACCCGCCGCGCCCGTGATCAGGACCATTTTGCCGTTGAAACGTTGCATGGGTCCCTCTTTGGTCAGAAAGATCGGATGACTATTCTTGGGCCGCTTTGGCGAGTTGGTCCGGCTGCACCGCGATATCCCGATAGCCACTGACGTGCCGGTCCATACGCTTGAAGGCGGCGTCGGCATCTTGATCCTGGATCGCCTTCAGGATCGCTGTATGCGCTTTCACCGCGAGTGCGCGCAGTTCGGGCGTTGTCACATGCTGGTAATCCATCGCGTCACGGATCGGCGCGGAAATCGCTTCCATCAGCGCCATCAGGGGTTCGTTGCCGCTCGCGACAGCGATGGCGAGGTGCCAATCGAGGTTGATGCGCTTGTATTCCGTCACATTATCGACCGAGACGATGAAGCGCTCGTGGATCGCCTCGATGTTCTCAAGCTGCGCCTTGGTCCGGCGCTTGGCGGCAAGCGCGGCTAGCGTGGGTTCAACCGCGACCCGGCATTCGAGCAGCGATTCTAGCCGCACGCCGTGGGTGCGCACAAAGAGTTCGACCGAGCGAGCGACCGATGCGCGCCCCGGCAGCGTGACCATTGAACCACCGGAGCGACCGACTTTTGTGGTGATCAACCCATCGGCTTCGAGAACCCGGAGCGCGTCCCGCACGGAGGTGCGGCTCAGCTTGGTTTCAGCGACGAGTTCGCGCTCGGTCGGCAGGAAATCCCCCGGCGCGAAACGCCCCTGCACGATGATCTCGCGAAGGCGTGCGGCCAGAATATCCGACGCCTTGGGGACAATTACGGGCGCAATCAGCGAATCCGGGTTCAGCGTCATCTCTCGTCTCCCAAAGCCATGGTCCGCATTCTGGTCCAAATACGTTTTTGGTGAACCAATTCAACTAGGACAGGTCATGTCTTATTGAAATGCGTAATTCGTCGTTTCCCACCAGCGATCCGACATCACATCGGTGTGGAAATGATCGCCCTTCGGTGTGAAGGGGCTCACATCGAAGGCAGGTTTTATCGGTTCCAGGCTTCTTCAAGAGGAGGAAAGGTTCTGCCAGCAAGCCCGCCGGAAGCGGATGCGGCCAATTGGGATTCAAGTGCGACACAGCGCACAAAATATCGAATGGCTTCAGCGAAGGGCAGAGTGCTCGCCCGGACGGCTTCGAGGATCGCCATCTTGCCCGCTTCAACCGAGATTGGCGGCGCGCCGAGCACGGCCGCCAGCGCCGCGTAGAATTTGGCCTCGCGCCAGACCGTATAAGGCTCTGCCGGAGGCGGACGCGGCGGCTGATAGCGCAGATAAAGCGTGGAAGGGATGCCGGCGTCCCCCCCCCACGACATCCACCGCGAAGGACCAGCAGCGGTTGTCGCCGGATATCTGCTGCCAGGAAGAGACTGTGCCGCCGGTGGTGGCTTCGAACCAGTTGCGCAACTCGTCGTGCGTGGGGTGCGAGTCGAACCGCCGCCGAACGCCGTTGCGCTTTGAGATGTCAATTGGCCGTCCAAGCTGGTGCGTCCCTGCGGTCTTTATGTCTAGACTGTTGCAGCCGTCATAAAGGACTCAACACGGCGGATCAACTAAATTATCAGACCAATAAAACAATCGATAAAATAAAGAAGGAGCAAGGCGCGCATGGCTGGCGTTTATTTTGACGAGATGAAGGTCGGGCAGGTGTTCAAGCACGAGATCCGGCGCACCATCACCGAGGCGGATAACGTGTGGTTCAGCGCTGTGACGCATAACCCGGCCTATCTGCACCTAGACGAGGAATATTGCCGAACCCAGACCGAATTCGGCCAAAGGCTCGTCAACAGCGCCTTTACTCTCGGCCTTATGGTCGGAATCTCGGTAGGCGACACGACTTTGGGTACGGCGGTCGCGAATCTCGGTTGGGATGAAGTGCGTTTCCCCAAGCCGCTTTTTCATGGCGATACCGTGCGCGTGGAAACCGAAGTGATCGAGTTGAAGGAAAGCCGTTCGCGGCCCGAGCAGGGCATCGTGACCTTCCTTCACCGGGCGTATAACCAGCACGGCGATTTGGTCGCCCATTGCAAGCGCAGCGGCCTCCAGCGCAAGCGTCCCAAAGCATGACGATTCGCTCGTTCCTATTTGTCCCCGGCACAACGAAGGCAAACTCGCCAAGGGCGACGCCTCGGGTGCGGATGCGCTGATCCTCGATATCGAGGATTCTGTGGCGCCTTCACGCAAGGCGCTCGCGCGCGATCTGGTGTGGGAGTATATCGCCGCTCGTCCCAGTGGCATGCGCTCACCCGAACTTTGGGTGCGGCCGAACCCGATCAGTGACGGCGGCCTCGAGGATCTCGTGGCTGTCGTTCGCGCGGGGCCGGATGGCATCGTCGTGCCGAAGGTCAACCACCCCTCCGAGCTGGCAACTCTCAGCCATTTCCTGCACGCGCTGGAACTGCGCGATGGGATCACCAAATCGATCAAGCTGATGCCAGTAGCGACCGAAACAGCGCGTGATCCTTTTGCGCTCAGCGCCTATCCGGAGACGCCCCTCCCCCGCCTCTATGCGCTGAGGCCTGTCGCGAAGGCTTCACCGGGCGGATCGCGATCCATCCCAATCAGGTGGCGGCGATCAATGAGGTCTTTACGCCATCCGCGGCGGATATCGCTCATGCCGAGCAAGTTGTTGCGGCCTTTGCCTCCGCGCCTGGCATCGGCGTCATCGGCATCGACGGGAAGATGTACGATGTCGGCCATCTCTATAATCTCGCGCATTTCGCGGATCGCGGCATTATCAAGCCGCCGTTCTTCGTGCAGTCGATTTTCGGCATTCTCGGCGGTATTGGGCCGGAGCCGGAAAACCTCATGCACATGAAGGCGACGGCGGATCGCCTGTTCGGCAACGATTATTACCTTTCGATCCTTGCGGCAGGGCGGCACCAGTTCCCGTTCGTGACGATGGGTGCGATACTCGGTGGCAATGTCCGCGTCGGGCTGGAGGACAATCTCTATCTCGGGCGCGGCCAGCTTGCACCTTCGAACGCGGATCAGGTTGCCAAGATCAAGCGCATCCTTTCCGAACTCTCGCTCGAAGCCGCCACTCCAGATGATGCCCGCCGCATGCTTGGTACCAAGGGCGCCAACAACACCGCGATTTGAGGAAAGACGATGCCCAGAGATATCCCGGCCTATTCCCTTCGGAGCGAAAACCGGCAGGTCCTGCTCGCCAAGCGTCCCGAGGGCGTACCGCAGGCGAGTGATTTCGCGCTGGCGACCTCGGCGGTTCCGAAGCCCGGCGCTGGCGAATTCCTCCTGCGCAACATCTACCTCTCGGTGGACCCGGCGCAGCGCGGCTGGGCCTCGGCGGAGGCGAATTACTCCGCCCCCGTGCCGCTCGGCGGGCCGATGCGCGCGCTGACCATCGGCGTCGTGGTCGAGAGCCAGCACGCGGACTACAAGCCCGGTGACTTCCTCTATGGCTGGTTTGGCTGGCAGGATTATGTCGTCGCCACCGAAAAGCAGGTAATTCACCGCGCAACGCAGGATATCCCGCTCGCCGGTTTTCTCGCGCTGATCGGGATCGCCGGTACGACAGCCTACCTCGCGCTGACCGAACTCGGGCGCCCCAAACCGGGCGATACTCTTCTGGTCTCGACCGCTGCCGGCTCGGTCGGTAGCCTCGTCGGGCAGATCGGCAAGAGTCTGGGGTGCCGCACGATTGGTCTCACCGGTTCGGACGACAAGGTTGAACGCTGCCGGGCGCGCTTTGGCTATGATGTCGCGATCAACTACAAGAGCGCGGACCTTGATGCCGAGATCGCCAAGGTGGCGCCCAATGGCGTCAATGTGTTCTTCGACAATACCGGCGGTTCGATTCTCGATACGGCGCTCCGGCGCTTGGCCGTGGGTGCGCGGGTGGTCCAATGCGGAACCGCCTCGATTGGTTCGTGGAACCCGCCGCCGACCGGTCCGCGCAACGAGCGTGAAATCCTGACGCGACGCCTCGTCTGGAGCGGCTTCATCATCTTCGATTACATGGCGCAATATGCCACCGCTGCGGATGAACTCGCCCGGCTCTTTAACGCTGGCAAGGTGACCTACGAGCTTGATGTCTCGGACGACATTGCGACCGCACCTGGTGCCATCGCTGCGCTCTATGCCGGCGAAAACAATGGCAAAAAGATCATTTACATCGGATGAGAGGCGGCCTTCTGGCCAGGAAATCCCATCGAGCATGACAATCTCGAGGGGAAATATGGCTGGCTCAATATCATCATGCCGGAAGAGGTCAGCGGCGCGAACCTCGACATCACCAAAGTCGCGATCATGATGCGCGGGGCGACCCCAAGCGGCGGTGACTCTTCCGCGAGTCGATGCTGTCGCAGGGTGGTTTCACTATTGTGAATTGACTTTTGGAATTCCGAATTCCAAAAGTCATTCCGATCAGGAGAGCAAAGGCCGAACCGCACGGTCATCTCCAGAGGGAACCTTGGGAGGGAAACATGGCCAAGCCGGATATTCGCGTTGCAACTTTTGCCGGACCGGGCGCCAAGCCCAAGATTGAAACCGTCCGCTGGCCGGAAGTTCCGAAGAAGGCCGCGCTGATCAAGATTGGCGCTTGCGGCGTCTGCGGCACGGATCAGCACATCCTCAAGGGCCATTGGCCCAAGCCCCTGCCGTGGCCCTTCACCCTCGGGCATGAAATCGGCGGCGTGATCGTCGAGAAGGGGTCGGAGCTGAAGTGCGATTTCATGGGCAAGCCGCTCGAAGTCGGCTCCAAGATCATGATTCCGCCGCTGATGCCCTGCGGCTCGTGTGATTATTGTCTCCACTACCCGCAGACGGCGAACAAGTGCCTCACGCCGGTCTATTACGGGCGCTATCTCGGCTTCGACAAGGCGCCGCACCTCTGGGGCGGCTGGGCCGAATATGTCTATGTCGACCTCGACATGTTGCCGGGCACCAAGATCTACAAGCTGCCCGATGACATGTCGCTGCGCCTTGGTGCTCTCTCTGAACCACTCACTTCGGCGATCCGCTCGATCAACCGGGCGAAGAACGCTGGTGGTTTCAGCTGGGGCGATACGGTGGTCATTCAGGGTTCCGGCCCGATCGGCATTCTCGCGGTCGCCGCCGCGCAGGAAATGGGCGCGGGCCGCGTGATCTGCGTCGGTGCGCCAGAAGAGCCGCGCCTCGCACTCGCGCGCAGGTTCGGTGCTGAGGCAACCGTGAATATCGAGGATTACAAAACCGCCGATGAGCGCATTAGACGTGTGCGCGATATCGTCGGCGGGTTCGGGGCCGATCTTGTCGTGGATTGCTCCGGCCATCCGACGGCAGGGCCGGAAGGCATCGAATTCCTGCGCGATGGCGGGACTTATGTCGAAATGGGTCAGTTCACAGATGCCGGCTCGATCATGACCAACTGGCACCGCATCTGCACCAAGGATTTGAACGTGCTTGGCTCCTGGGCCTTCACCGCGAACGATCTGCCGCTTGGTGTCGATATGCTCTACAAGACCCGCAACAAGTACCCATGGCTCGATATGCAGACGCTCTACCCTTTCACCGAGGATGGCGTGACCCGTGCGGTGGCGGATGCGATGGCGATGAAGACGGTCAAATCCACCATTATCCCTTGGCCGGAGCTCGTGGATTAAGCCCTTTCCAAAAGGGTAAGTCCCGGCTTATGCGAGTGACGGCGGGCAAGACCCCGCCGTCTTCATGTCGGGTTTCGGAGGCGCAGTGATGATCGTAGGTTCTTCGACCGAAAAGCTCATGCCGGTCGATCTCCATCGCTCGCTGACGGATACGATCTACGAGCGGCTGGTTGATGCCATCGCGACCGACAAGCTGCCGCCCGGCGCGCGTCTCAATCAGCGCGATCTCGCCGAGCAACTGATGGTCTCGCGCCAGCCGGTCAGCCATGCGCTCCATCGCCTCAAGGCGACGGGGCTTGCGACCGAAACCGGGCGCAAGGGGCTGGTCGTCGCGCCGGTCGATCTTGTCCGGCTGCGCGACCTTTATGACCTCCGCACCGAGATCGAAGGGTTGGTGGCGGCGCGCGCGGCGGCTGCGGTCAAGGCCGACCATGCCAATCCTGCTGACCTTGATCGGCTCAAACACCTGATTGAGTTTGGGGGCACAATCGGTGCGGACACTTCGGTGCTTGATTGCATCCTCGCGGATGTCGAGTTCCACCTCTGCCTTTATCGGCTTTGTGGTAGTGCCGTGATTTCAGAGGCGATTGCGCCGCTCTGGCCGCATTTCCGGCGCTCGATGGGTAAGGCGCTCTCGATTTACAATCACCGCAAGGTGTCGTGGGACGGGCACAACGCCATTGCCCAGGCAGTGCTGGCAGGCGACGCCGAGGCCGCGCGGAAGGCCGCAAGGGTGCATATCGAGCGCGCCGGGCAGGAAGCCGTTCGCACGCTCACGGCCTGATGGGATTCAGCTGCCGCTCAAGGCCCAGAGAATCTGGCAGGGGCTTAGCCCGATATTGCGCCAGCGATGCGGGCGATTGCTCCGGAAGCGGAAGGCATCGCCAGTTTCCATGGTCCGGGTTTCCCCATCCACCGTGAGTTCAAACGCGCCTTCAAGCACAAAACCGGCCTCGTCACCGTGATGGGTATAGGCACTCTCGCCCGAAGTCCCGCCGGGTGCGACATGGACGAGAAACAGGTTGAGTGTGCTGCTCTCTCCCGGTGTCAGCAGCTCCTTTTCGATCCCGTCGCGCCAGAAACCAAGGCCTCGGCGCTCGGAGACACGGAAAGCAAAGGCATCCGTGGCGGGATTGGCGCCCCTCTGGCGCGGAAAGATCGCATCAAGCCCCACGCCGAGGCCATCCGCGATCAGCGCAAGCGCACGGACCGAGGCGGAGGAAATGCCGCGCTCGATCTGGCTGAGATAACCGATCGAGAGCCCCGAGGCAGAAGAAAGCTGCTGCAAGGAGACGTTCTTGTCCTTCCTAAGCGCACGCACGCGCAGGCCGACGGCCCGATCGTGCTGGCCTTGCTCGGTGGAAACAAGCGCTGCGGTTTTCGTCATCTCGTTCATCGAATTTCATATAGATGAAAATTGTTGCGTAAGGCAATGTTTTCGGCCTACCCTCCTTGAACCAACGAAGGAGGATCTGATGGTAACACGTCGTAACGCCCTGACTGGCCTCGCGCTCGCCGCCAGCCTTACGCTCGCCGCAGGCACGGCATCCGCCCAGCAGACGCTGAAGGTGGGCTCGACGCCGACCGGGATTCCCTTCACCTTCCTCGATACCAAGACCAACACCATTCAGGGCGTGATGGTCGATATGGTCACGGAAGTTGGCAAACGCGCTGGCTTCTCGGTGCAGGTCGAGCCGATGCAGTTCTCGACCCTGATCGCGGGCCTGACCGCCTCGAAGATCGATCTCATTTCGGCGGCGATGTACATCACGCCGGCCCGCAAGGAGCAGGTCGATTTTTCGGACCCGATCTACACCTATGGCGAAGGCCTGATCGTGCCGAAGAGCGACACCAAGGATTACGCCTCATTCGATGACATGAAGGGCTTTACGGTCGGCGCGCAGGTCGGCACGGCCTATGTCGCGCCGCTCCAGAAAGTGTTCCCTGAGGTCAAGATCTACGACACCATCCCAGATATCCTGCGCGATGTGAACGCCGGGCGCATCAAGGCCGGCTTCGCCGATTACCCGATCGTGGCCTACAACCTCCAGCAGGGCAATTTCAGTGAGACCCGGATCGTCAAGAGCTACAAGGCGACGATGGCCGGCTCCATCGGTATCGGCGTCCGCAAGGGCGAGACCGAGCTTCTCAAGAAGATCAACACCGCACTTGCCGCCATGCAGGCGGATGGCACGGTGAAGAAGGTTCTTGCCAAGTGGGGCCTTGAATAACGCATCTCCTGCCGGGAGCGGGCTCGTCTCGCTCCCTGTTCCTCCCCACTTGTTCTGCCTTTTCTGGTGCTCGATGCAGAAATTTATCAACGACGCGATCGAGTTCCTGCCCATCCTGCTTCAGGGCGTGAAGCTCACGGTGCTGGTAACGATTGGTTCGCTGGTGCTCTCGACTCTGCTCGGCCTCGTCTGGGCCTTGATGCGGGTCTCGGGGATCAAGATCCTCGATGTCTCCGCTAGAGTGGTCGTGAATTTCATTCGCGGCATTCCGATCATCGTCCAGCTCTTCTATATCTACTTCGTGATGCCGGATTTCGGCGTGACGCTCAGCGCGCTTCAGGCCTCGATCATCGGTCTTGGCATCGCCTATTCCGCATATCAGGCCGAGAATTTCCGTGCCGGCATCGAAGCGATCGAGCCGGGGCAGATCGAGGCGGCGCAATCCATCGGCATGGGCTGGTGGATGGTGATGCGTCGCGTGGTGCTGCCGCAGGCGGTTCGGATTGTGCTGCCGCCCTACGGCAACGTGATGATCATGATGCTGAAGGATTCTTCGCAGGCCTCGACGATCACGGTCGCGGAACTGGCGCTTCAGGGCAAGCTCATCGCCTCCTCGACCTTCAAGAACACTTCGGTCTTCACGCTCGTGGCGATCCTTTACCTCTGCATGAGCCTGCCCTTGATGTATCTTGTCAGCCGGCTCGAAAGGCGCGCGGCGCAGGGCCGGAAATAGCCGATGATCGAGCTTCAGGACATTCACAAGAGCTTCGGCACCAATCACGTGATCCGCGGCTTTTCGGCCCAGATCGGCAAGGGCGAGATCGTCACCATCATCGGCCCATCGGGATCGGGGAAATCAACGGTTCTCCGGTGCATTAACGGCCTCGAAAAGCACGATAGCGGCACGATTCTGGTCGAGGGTGTGCCGGTGGATCGGACCAAGAGGAGCATCGTCGATATCCGCACCAAGGTCTCGATGGTGTTCCAGCGCTTCAACCTGTTCCCGCATCGCACCGCGCTCGAAAACGTCATCGAGGGACCGATTTTCGTCAAACGCGAGAATGTGGATGCAGCGCGCAAGCGCGGTCGCGACCTCCTCGCCCGCGTCGGTCTTCAGGATAAGGAAACCGCCTATCCCGGCCAGCTTTCCGGCGGCCAGCAGCAGCGCGTCGCGATTGCCCGTGCGCTGGCGATGCAGCCGAGCGCCATTCTCTTCGATGAACCCACGTCCGCGCTAGACCCGGAGCTGGTCGGCGAGGTTCTCGGCGTCATGAAAAGCCTCGCGGGGGAAGGCATGACGATGGTGATCGTCACCCACGAAATCGCTTTTGCGCGCGAGGTCGCGAACCGGGCGCTCTTCATCGATCAGGGTGTGATCGTCGAGGAAGGTCCGGCACGCGAGATGCTGGCGCAACCAAAACAGGCCCGCACGCAGGATTTCCTGCGCCGGGTTCTCCACCCGATGTGATGCCAGCGGCGCGGAACTTTGACCGGAGGTCAAGGCAATCCACTGCGAGGGTCATCAAGACAAGAGGACGTTGCCATGGCCGACCCGTTCCCGCTTAGCCCCTCGCTCTGGGCTGCCACGGCGCCCGCTGCCGCACCGACCCCACCAATTGATGCGGATGCGGAAGCCGATGTCTGCATCATCGGCGGTGGCTATGCCGGGCTTTCGACCGCTCTGCATCTCGCTGAGCAGGGCATCAGCGCGGTGGTATTGGAGGCGCATGAGCCGGGCTGGGGTGGTTCAGGCCGCAACGGCGGTCAGGTGATCCCCGGCATCAAGTATGATCCGGTCGAGATACGCGAAAAATTCGGTCCTGAAGCGGGCGAGGCGCTGATCCGTTTTGTCGGTGGCACGGCGGATCTCGTGTTTGATCTTATCGCCAGACACGGCATGGAAGTGCCTTTCACCCGCAATGGCTGGATTCAAGGCGCGCATACACAGGAGATGATCAACACGGTCAAGCGTCGCGCCGGGGAGTGGCAACAGCAGGGTGTTGCTGCAAAGGTTCTCAATAAAGCAGAGATTGAGGCAGCCCTCGGCTCGAACCAATATCTCGGCGGCTGGCTGGATCCGCGCGGCGGCGGCGTTCAGCCGCTTGCCTATGCGCGCGGTCTTGCGAAGGCGGCGCTGAAGGCGGGCGCACGGATCCACGGCCAGAGCCGCGTTGCCGCGATCACCCGATCCGGCAACGGGTTCGAGGTGCGAACCGAACGCGGGGCCGTGGTGCGCGCCGGCAAGGTGGTGCTGGCGACGGGGGGTTATACCGGCGATCTCGTGCCGAAACTGCGCCAGACCATCATCGCGCCAAATTCGTTCATCGTCGCGACGCGGCCGCTCGGCGACAATCTCGCCGCCAGCCTGATGCCCGGAGGACAGGTCTCCTCCGATACCCGGCAACTGCTGCTTTATTTCCGCAAGGATCACACCAACCGCTTCCTGCTCGGCGGGCGCGGGCCGTTCCGGGAGCCGACGTCCGATGCCGATTGGGCGCATCTCGAACGCGTCGTCGCCAAAATGTTTCCGCAACTTGAAGGCACGCCGTTCGAGTATCGCTGGTGTGGCCGCGTAGCGCTGACGCGCGATTTCTTCCCGCATTTCCACGAGCCAGAGCCGGGTTTCCTGATCGATATTGGCTGCATGGGGCGCGGTGTCGGACTGCAAAGCGCGGTCGGCAAGGCGATGGCTGCCTGGTGTGCGAGCGGCAAGCGGGCGGACCTGCCCTTCCCGGTCGTGCCGATCGAGCCATTGCCGTTCCACGCGCTTCACAAGCTCTATGTCTCGGCGATCATCGCCTGGTATCGCCTGACGGACGGCGGGGTGAAGTAACCCCGCCGCCACATCGTTTCCTGATCTTACCGCTCGATCATCTTGTTCCAGCGGCTGTTCCATTCCGGCCGCTTCTCGTTGATCGCGTCCCAGTCGAGGTTCACGGCGGTCTTCATGAAGCCATGGAAGGCCGCGAGCTTCTTCTCAGCTTCGGGCGTGGCCGCTTTGGCCTTGGTGTTGGACGGCACGACATTGCCCGCCGCAAGCGCCTTCGATTGCGCTTCGGGCGAGAGGAGATAGGCCGCGAGCTTCTGCGCGAGTTCCGGCTCGGAGTTCTTGGCGATCACGCATTGCGCGACCATCAGCACCACGGAGCCTTCCTTCGGTTGGGCGTATTCCACCGGAATGCCCTTGTCCTTGAGCGTCGCGACCGCCGTCGGGGTCAGTGGGAAGATCGCGGCATCACCCGTCTGGACCATTTCCGAGATTTTCGCCGAAGAGGGAATGAATTCGAGCACATTGGTGCCGATGGTATCGCGGAACTTCGTGAAGCCCGGCTCGACGTTCTTCTCCGTGCCGCCCTGAATGCGGTTGAACATCAGGAAGGCATGAAGCCCGAAGGACGAGGCGGAAGCCGACTGGAACACCACCTTGCCCTTGAATTTCGGATCGGCGAGGTCCATCCAGGAGGTCGGGGCGGGCCAGCCCTTTTCGCTGAACATCTTGGTGTTGTAGGCGAGTCCGGTCATGCCGAGGTCGATGCCCACCGCCATGTCATCTTTCATGCGGGTGCCGGGCGTTAGATCTGCCATCGCGGACGAAGGCGCCATTTTCTCGCATAGACCGGCGCCGATAGCGCGGACCATTACGCCATCATCAAGGAACATCACATGCATCTGCGGCTTGTCCTTGGCGGCGGTCGCCTTGGCGAGAATATCGGCCGAGCCGCCGGGGACGACCACGACCTTGACATTGTTCTCCTTCTCGAAATCTGGGAACACGGCCTGCGTGAAGGTTTTTTCGAAATTGCCACCGTTCATGCCAATATAGAGCGTCTTGGTCTGGGCGGAGGCTAGGTCGGTCAGCCCGACAAGGGCCGTAGTGACCGCAAGCGCGGTGCGAAGCATTCTCACGATGGAACTCCCGTTTTTTCAGGCTGTGGTAGAAGCCCTGCACCCGAGCCATAGGGGATGCGGGCGGTTTTCGTTGTCGGCGCAAAAAATCGATCAATGGAAAATGCGTCGATGGCCGTGTTCGTTTCGCCCATCCGGACGAGGTCGGCAATCACCTCGCCGACCCCTGGCGCCAGCTGAAACCCGGCGCCTGTGAACCCGAAGGCGTGGATCAGTCCTGGCATTGTGGAACTCAGACCGAGTACTGGGTTACGATCCGGCATCGCGCCTTCCGTGCCAGACCAGAAGCGGATCGCTTGCGCGTGCTTCAGCGCAGGGAAAATTTCCGCCGTGCGGTTCATGATCGTTCGGGCACCCTCACCTGTCGGGCGGGAGAAATCGGGATTTTCCAGCACGGCGCCACGTTCGCCACCGATGATGCAGCTGCCATGCGGCGCTTGGCGCGCGTAAATCCCGCCACCTTCCATGCCGATGTTGACGCTCATCAGCGGAGCGACCGGCTCGGTCACGATCATCGAGGGGTAGATGCGGGTGAGCGGCACCGGCTCACCTGCGAGCGCTGCGAATGTGTCCGCCCACGCGCCTGCTGCATTGACGAGATAGCGGACGGAGAATGTCGCGCCGGTTTCGGTCTCAAGCGAAAACCCTTCGGCAAGACGCAGAAAGCCTGTGACGGCGGTCTTCTCCCGCACATCGACGCCGGTGCGTCGCGCCGCGATGGCAAAGCCGGAAGCGACGAGCCTCGGGTTGGCGTGGCCATCGCCAGCGCAGAACGACGCGCCGCAAAGACTGGAATTCACCCAGCCAAACCGCTCTGCGAGACTGTTACGACCGATCAGTTCGAGGTCGAGGCCGAACTCCGCCACGCGCGCGGCATAAGCCTCCAGCGTGGCCATATCGGCCTCATCGCGCGCAAGCTTGAGGTGACCGGAGCGGATAAACTCGCCGTCGATGCCGATCAGGCGGGCAAGTTCCGGCCAGATCCCATGCGCGCGCTGGGCGAGTGGCAGTTGCTCCGGCGGGCGCCCCTGCCGCCGCACCCCGCCATAATTCACCCCGCTTGCCTGTGCGCCGCAAAAGCCCTTGTCCAGCAGCACGACGGAGCGCCCGGATCGCGCGAGCGAAAGCGCCGCCGAGGTACCGACAAGTCCACCGCCGATGATCGCGACATCAAACCGTGCGCTCATTCCGCCGCCTCCGGCAAAGTGTCCAGCAACGTCAGAGGTACAGGTTTTACTGGCGCTTGTCCGCGCAGACGACCCACCGCGGCAAGGCTCTGCCCGCTCTCCTCAGCGAGGATTTCTGCGATGCCCGCGCCGCAAACCCGGCCCTGACAACGTCCCATGCCTAAGCGGCTGACAGCCTTGAGCCGGTTGATTTCGGTGGAACCGAACTGCCTGATTGCTGCGCGAGCCTCGCCGGCGGCGATCTCCTCGCAGCGACATATCAGGGTTTCATCCGCGATGGACCAGTCTTCCGGAAACGGAAAGGCCTTGGCCATCGCATCGCGGAAGCGCGACATTGTGGCGAGCTGCTTTTCGAGGAGTATCGCGCGCGCCGCATCAAACGGCAGCGCACGATCCTCGATCAGCGCGAGGGCTGCGCGCTCGCCGGCGCGCTCCGCCGCATCGGCACCCATGATGCCCGCGCCATCCCCGGCAATGTAAGTGCCAGCAACGCTGCTTCGCCCTGCTCCATCGCGGGTGGGAAGGTGAGCGCAATCGCGCGGCGAAAAGGCAAAGGCGCAACCCGCGAGATCCGCGAGTTGCGTTTCTGGCTTCAGACCAAGGGCAAAACCGATTGCATCGCAAGCAAGGTGATATTTGCGCCTGCCTTCCTGCCAACCGATGCCGGTGACGCGGGTTTCCCCTGCTACGGCCAGATCGGAGGCTCCGAAGCGCATCGGTACGCCAGCCATACGTAACGCGGCGGCATAGCGAAGCCCGAGAAGGACTGTTCGCGGCTCGTGGAAAAACCCTTGGACGAGGTTGAATTTCGCCGAGAACGGCGCGCATTCGAGCACGCCCGCAACCCTGACGCCTGCCGTGAGGTATTGCCATGCAACAAGATAGAGCAGCGGGCCCGAACCTGCGAAGACCACACGTTCCCCAATGGAAACACCCTGTGCCTTCAGTGCGATCTGCGCGCCGCCAAGGGTGAAAACGCCTGACGTTGTCCAGCCCGGAAAAGGCAGGATGCGATCTGTCGCGCCCGCTGCGAGGAGGAGGCCGTCATAGGCGAGCCGCGTCGTCTTTTCCGCATGCATCAGGTCTGCCGCGCCTTGACCAAGGTTCCAGACCAGTGTTTCGGGTCGATAGTCGATGCGGTTCAGGAGCCCCGCGAATTCGGCATGAAGACGCTGGGCCTTCCCCGCTTCTGAGCCATAACGTGCTTCTGGTGAGCGACCATCCGGCACGAGCGGCTGGCGGTAAATCTGGCCGCCCGGCGCGGGTGCTTCATCGACCACAACGGGGCGCAGCCCTGCTCTCACCAGCGTCGCCGCCGCGCGTATTCCTGCCGGGCCAGCCCCGACGATCAATGGCGCAGGCTTCATGCCGCCCTCCCGGTGACAACCCGCAAACCCGCGGTGAGCAGCGTTGTGCAAGCGCGCAGACGCTCACCGTTCTCCAGCGTCACCCAGCAATCCTGACAGGCACCCATCTGGCAGAAGCCGGCGCGCGGATTCTTCGAAACGTCGCTCGCGCGCACAGCGTCGGCGTTTGTCAGAATGGCGGTCAGGACGGTATCGCCCGCCCGACCCTCCACAGCCTTTCCATCAAGAAAAAAGCCGATGGGTGGTTGATCCATGCGTATCAGGCGCTTGAACAGGCTCATTCCGGACTCACTTCTGACCGACGAGGATCTTGTCGAGCCCGAAGGCTCGGTCGAGCACCAGCATCGCAATGGCGGTCAATGCGATCATGAGCGCCGAGACCGCGGCCATCATCGGATCGATGGATTCGGTCGCATACATATACATCCGGACCGGCAGGGTAACGGTTTGCGGCGAGGTCACGAAAATCGACATCGTGAGTTCATCGAAGGAATTGATGAAGGCGAGCAGCCAGCCGCCAGTAATGCCGGGCAGGATCATTGGCGCGGTGACGCGGCGGAACACGGTACCCGGCCCCGCGCCGAGCGTCAGCGCGGCGGCCTCTATCGAGCGATCAAAGCCGGAAAGCGCGGCCAGAACGAGGCGCAGCACGTACGGCGTGATGATGATGACATGGCTCGCGACCAGCCAAGGAAAGCTACCCGTCGCGCCGATCAGCGCGAAAAGCCGCAAGAACGCGACGCCCAGTACAAGATGCGGAATGATCAGCGGCGAAAGAAACAGCGCGTTGAGGCTGGCGCGCCCCGGAAACTCCATCCGGTCGATGGCGAGAGCGGCGGGAACGGAAAGCGCCACCGCGATACTGGCCGAAAGCGTCGCCAGCAGCAGCGAGTTCCAGAACGAGGCCGTGAAATCCGGATGCTCGAAAATCGCCCGGAACCAGCGCAGCGAAAACCCGTTCCAGGGTGTCAGGAACTTGGGCATGGACAGCGTGTTTTCCGGCGTGAAGGCGACGAGGCAGATGACCACCAGCGGCGCCAGTACAAAGCCGACAACAAGGCTGTGAAAGAGGAGGGAAACAGGGCCATTTTTCAGCATCGCCTCACCCCATCGTCCGGCGCATGCGCGCTTCGACCGCGTGGTTATAGGCGAGCATGATGACGAGGTTCGCGACCAGCACGAGAATGGCGATGGTCGCGCCAAGCGGCCAGTTCAGCTCGTGCATGTACTCATCATACACGAGCGTTGCCGCCATCTTGAGGCGCCGCCCGCCGAGAAGGCCGGGGATCGCAAAGGCGCTCGCGGAGAGCCCGAAGACAATCAGGCTGCCGGAGAGCATGCCCATCGTCACCTGTGGCAGCACAATCCGCCGCAACGTGGTGAAGGGCGAAGCGCCCAGCGTCAGGGCCGCTGCTTCCACGGCAGGGTCGAGCTTTTGCAGCGAGGTCCAGACCGGGATGACCATGAACGGCAGCATCACATGCACCAGCGCGATCACGATGGCGGTTTCTGTGTAGAGAAGCCGCGTGGTGGGCAGTCCCACCGCCATGAAGGCCTGATTGACGAGCCCGGTCGAGCCCAGCAGCATGCTCCAGCCGAACGCGCGCACCACTACGGAAACGAGTAGCGGGCCGATGATGACCAGTAAGAATACCGAGCGCCACGGATCGCGCATGCGCGCAAGAACATAGGCCTCGGGGACGCCGATGGCAGCGCAGATCACGGTCGTCAGCGCCGCGATGCGCAGCGTGCGCCAGAAAATCCCAAGGAAATAGCTGTCACTCAGGATCGCCTGATAGTGCGTCAGCGTGAAGCGGTTCTCGATGCCGGTGGTGTGGTTATAGCCATGAAACGAGAGGATCACCGTGAGGGTCAGTGGCACCACGACGAGGCCGAAGAACATCAAGGTCGCCGGACCCACCAGCGGCCAGGGCGTGACGCGACGGTTCATCCGCCCTCCTCCACGCGCAAGGCGGAAGCGGGCCAATCCAGCGCGACAGGGCTGCCGGGGCGCGGGGGCTCTTCACCTTGATTGGGCAGGGAAACCGCGAGGCTGCCCGCCAGCGTTTCGACCTGCATCAGCCAGGTGTTGCCGAGAAAAAACCGGCTGGTGATGGTGCCGTCGATCAGGCCCTGGCCTGCCGCGCAGAGCGCGATTTTCTCGGGGCGGATCGTGAAGGTTGCTGCGGTGCCCTCGGAAAGCCCTGCCGGAGCACAGGGCAATGTAATCCCGGCGATCACCGCCGCGCCGCCGCGCATCTGCCCTTCGAGGCGGTTCATCTTGCCGACAAAGGAAGAGATGAAGGCATTCGCCGGGTTTTCATAGAGGTGGAACGGCGCATCGATCTGCGTCATTCGCCCCGCTTCCATGACGACCACGCGATCCGAAATCGACAGAGCTTCCGATTGGTCGTGCGTCACCATGATGGTCGTGGTGCCGGTCGAGCGCTGGATGCGGCTCAATTCAAACTGCATTTCCTCGCGCAGCTTGGCGTCGAGGTTCGAGAGCGGCTCGTCGAGCAGCAGAACGGGCGGCGCGATCACCAGCGCGCGGGCAATCGCAACGCGTTGACGCTGGCCGCCGGAGAGCTGGCGCGGATAGCGCTCGGCCATTTCCGAGAGGCGCACGAGCTGGAGCATGGCTTTCACGCGCGCCTCGCGCTCGGCGCGGTTCACGCCGCGCATTTCGAGTCCGAAGGCGACATTCTCGGCGACGCTCATATGCGGAAACAGCGCGTAGCTCTGGAAAACAATACCGAGCCCGCGCTTGTTCGGCTTCTCGTTCGTAATGTCGCGGCCATCCAGCAGAATAGTGCCGGCTGTAGGCTCGGCGAGCCCGGCGATCATCTGAAGCGTGGTCGTCTTGCCACAGCCGGACGGGCCGAGCAGCGAGACGAATTCGCCTTTCTCGACCCCGAGGTCGACGTCGCGCACGGCGGCAAAGTCGCCGAAGACCTTGCTGAGAGAGCGGAGCGCGAGAAAAGCCATGCCCGTTCCGTTTCTGGAGTGACGAGAAAGGCATGGAGCCTTCGGGAGACGGGAAGCGTCAACGTATAATTCCGTATTTCAGAATTAATTTGCGAAAAATTCCATAGAGCGGAATATCGGATCCCTTACCCCTCTTCTGGTTCCGGATTTCATGAACGATCCTCCTGCACCCCTTTCCAGCCTGCGCCGTGCGCTGAACCTCCTCAAAGTGTTGGGTGCGGGGGAGGCACAGGGCATGCGGATCACCGAACTTGCGGCCGCCACCGGCATGCCTCAGCCCACGGTACACCGGGCGTTGCAGGATCTTGTCGCGGAAGGCTTTGTCGAACAGGTCGCCCGGCGTTATCGCCTCGGCCTGGGCTTCTTCGTGCTCGCGGCAGGATCGCGCCAGACCAGCCAGTTGCGTGACCTTGCCCGCCCCGCGCTGCTCAGGATTTCCGCGACCCTGTCGGATACCGTGTTCCTGTTGGTCCGTGACCGCTTTGATGCCGTCTGCATCGACCGGATCGAAGGCCCTTTCCCGATCCGCTCCTTCACGGGGGATATCGGCGGCCGGGTGCCGCTCGGGCTCGGGCAAGGAAGCCTGGCCATCCTCGCGCATCTGCCCGAGGCGGAGCGCGAGGCGGTGATCCGCTTCAACGTGCCGCGCTTGCTGGATCGAGGATTTCTGGATGAAGCGACAATGCGCGCGGCGCTCGAAACCGCCCGTGCGCAGGGCTGGGTGAATCTCAACACCGGGCTGATACCAGGCATGGCCGGGCTCGGGGTCCCGGTCTTCGATGCCGCTGGCGTTCCTGTCGCGGCGCTGAGCATCGGCACGCTTGCCGAGCGTCTGGGGCCGGAACGCTTGCCCGGCATTGTCCGGATTGTGCAGGCTGAAGCGTCGGCGCTTGGTGCGGCGATCAATCCGTTCGATCTCGGCTTGCGCTATCCCGCGCGTTCCCTTGGCGGCGGTTAGGCGGGCCCGCTCCTCCTCGTGATCAGGCAATCCAACGGCTCGTTCTTGACAAGCGAGCGAGGCTCAAGCATGGTTTGTTGAAATAACGAATAAATGTTCGCTATCCGATCAAATGAGAAAGCGACATGGGGAGGACGGCACCATGAAACGGCGTGATTTTCTGAAAGGTGCGGCGGCGCTCGGCGGGCTTGCCTTCTCCGGCATTGAAGTGACCGCGCAGGCGCCTTGGCCGCAGGCGGGCAAGACGATCAAGGTGATTATCCCCTGGCCGCCCGGTGCGGCCAATGATGCGCTTGGTCGCCTTGTGGCGCAGCGCCTTCAGGAAACCATGAGTGCAACCTCGATCGCTGAAAACCGCGTCGGCGGTGCGGGGCTTGTCGGCACGAATGCCGTGATTCAGGCGGAGCCCGATGGCTACACCTTTCTCGCGAGTGCCTTCAACACGGCGGTGATGCCGAAGGTGCTCAAGGCCGCGACCTTCAACCCGGAGGTAGACCTCGAAGTCGTCGCGCGCACCGCAGTTGCACCGTTGGTGCTGGTGATTTCCGCCAAACGTCCGGAAAAAACGCTCGCCGAACTCATCGTCTCGGCCAAGGCGAACCCGCGCGAGTTCTCGTTCGCGATTTCCTCGCTCGGCTCAGCCGGCCATCTCGCAACGGTCGATTTCCTGCATCGCACGGGTCTCAACATCGACATGATCCCCTATCGCGGCACGACGCCCGCGCTTCAGGATCTGATGGGCGGCACAGTTCAGCTCCTGATTGACCCGACCTTCGCGCTGCTGCCGCAAACGGGGGGTGCGGGCCATATCCGCGCGTTGGGCATTGCCTCGAAAGCCCGCTCGGTCCTCGCGCCCGATCTGCCGACGATCTCGGAAGCCGGTGTACCGGATTTCATCTTTAACTCGTGGTATGGCGTCTGGGCGCCGAAAGGCACCCCGGTCGTCATTCAGGAGAAGGTCAACACCATGATTCAGGAGACGATGCGTGATCCCGTGATCTCTGCCAAGCTCAAGGGAACGTTGATCGAGCCGATTGCCGAGAGCATCGCCGAGACCCGTGCCTTCATCAAAAGTGAAGTGACCCGATCGGGCAATCTCCTCAAGAGCATCAATTTCGAGCCGACGTGATGCCTGTCAAGGCCCGCCATGCCCTCGTGACCGGGGCCAGCTCCGGCATCGGCGCGGCGCTGATCGGGCGTCTGCTGGCTGAAGGCTGGCGCGTCACCGGTGTGGCCCGCCGCTCGACAGCGCATGCACATGCGGCGTACAGCGGTGTCGTGTGCGATCTTTCCGACGAGACTGCGCGCGAGGGGCTGCTAACGAAGCTGGAAGGTGTCGATGCCTTCATCCATGCCGCCGGATTTCTGGCAACAGGGGCGCTCGGCGCGCTGGAATCCTCGGCCCATGCCAGCATGTGGGCGCTGCACGTCGCGGCGGCAGAGCACCTTGCCGATGCTTTGGCGCCGAAAATGACTCTTGGTGGCCGTATCGTGCTCATCGGCAGCCGAACAGCGAGCGGGTCGGCTGGCCGCAGCCAATATGCCGCGACCAAGGCGGCCCTGGTGGCCATGGCACGGTCCTGGGCGATTGAGCTCGCACCGCGCGGAATTACGGCGAATGTTGTTGCTCCTGCCGCGACTGATACGCCGATGCTGCACGACCCGATCCGGGCCGATGTCGCAGTGCGCGTGCCGCCGATCGGGCGGCTCATCCAGCCTTTTGAAGTCGCGGCGGCGGTGGCGTTCCTGCTCTCGCCGGATGCGGGTGCGATTACCGGGCAGGTGCTCACGATCTGCGGAGGCTCCTCGCTATGAAGCCTTCTGGAAAAATGCCGGAAGAGAACCCGAAAAACCTCGTGCAATCCGTCGTCAAGGCCTTTGCCGTCCTCAAGGTCTTCGACGCGAGTCTCCCGGAATTGACGATCTCCGAGGTTGCGGCGCGCGCGGGGCTGGATCGCGGTACGGCGTTCCGGCTGGTGCACACGCTTTGTCACCTCGGTTATCTCGCGTCCGTGCCGCGCGGTCGGCGCTATCGCCTGACGCTGAAATGCCTCGAACTCGGCTACACGCCGCTTGCTCGTGCTGATCTGAAGATGCTGGCGCGACCCCTCCTCCATGAACTTGTACCGGGGGTCGCCGATGCGGCCTCGCTCGGCATGCTCGACGGGGCGGATGTCGTCTATGTCGAACGCGCGCAGGTGGAATTGCCCCAGCTCAACCTCGACCGCCGGGCCGGAAGCCGCACCGGCGCCTATGGCGCGGCGCTCGGCCATGTGCTGCTCGCCTGCCTGCCAATCGAACGGCAGCGCGAACTTCTCGAGCGCTCCAACCGTGTGCGCCTCTCGGAAAAGACGCTCGTGGATATGGAGGCGATTCTGGCGCGCCTCGCTGAGGTGAAAGCGCGAGGTTACGCTCTTTCGGATGGCGAGAACGCTTTTGGTTTGCGTACCGTTGCGGCGGCGGTTCTCGATGTCGATGGCTCGCCGGTTGCCGGCGTTAGCCTCACTATTCATGCCGACCGGATGCCGATGGAGGCCTTTGCCGCGCGTGCCGTGCCGGAAGTCTTGCGTGTCGCTCATGACCTCACGCGCGCAATATCCTTGAGTTTCGGCACGATTTCCGTTGCTCGCTAACCTCTTTCTCCAACACGGAAACCACCGATGATCACTCACC
The DNA here is from genome assembly GCA_002256205.1 of Rhizobiales bacterium PAR1. GTDB lineage: Bacteria > Pseudomonadota > Alphaproteobacteria > Rhizobiales > Beijerinckiaceae > Rhabdaerophilum. Next base: position 84,865 of record NKIW01000011.1, on the reverse strand, counting down.
CCGCGCCTGCCCATCCGAAGAATCTCTTCAAAGCTCGCCTCGGCAAGGAGCAGCAGATCGGCTTTTTCGCGACTCTCGGTTCGCCCGGTCTCACCGAGATGCTCGCGGCCTGCGGCTTTGATTGGGTGCTGATCGACACCGAGCATTCGCCCATCGAAGTGCCGGATATCATTGAGCAGATGCGGGCGATCAATACGCCGGGTGTCTCTGCGCTGGTGCGCCCGGCGTGGAACGACATGGTGACGATCAAGCGCATTCTCGATCAGGGCGCGCAGACGTTGCTCATTCCCTACGTCGAGAATGTCGAGGAAGCGCGCGCGGCGGTCTCCTACACCCGCTTTCCACCGCATGGGGTGCGCGGTGTCTCCGGCGCTTCGCGTGCCGCGAATTACGGCCTGACACCGGGCTATTTCGCCGCCGCCGAGGCCGAGCTTTGCGTCATCGTGCAGATCGAATCCGCCGGCGCCTTGTCACGGATCGAGGAGATCGCGGCGGTGGAGGGTGTCGATGCGGTCTTCATCGGCCCCTCGGATCTCGCCGCCTCAATGGGGCATATCGGCAATCCGCAGCATCCGGACGTTCAAGCCGCGATTGATGACGGTTTCCGTCGTCTGAAAGCGATGGGCAAACCTGCCGGCTATCTCTCCGGCAACGAGGAGGAATTCAAACGCCGCCTCACCGATGGCCTCGATTTCATCAGTTTTGCGACCGACGCAGTGTTCATCCGCAATGCGGCGAAAAGCCTCGTCCAGCGTCTCAAGGGTGGAATCGCGATGGGTGAAGATATCCGCAAGGACGGTATACTGCGTCCGCGTGCCACGTATGCCGGGCAGCTTGAGGCGTTCATCCCCTCGCCTTGCCCGCAGAACCATGCCGCAAACCTGATGGCCCTTGGAGATGGCGCGCTTGGTTGCGTCTGGTTCGGCGGCACGCAGGAAGGGATGGCGGATATCTCGGTCCATTTTTCGCACCTCGAACCTGGCGCGACGGCCTGGAGCGAGACGATCAAACTCGTCGATGATCCGGCGCGTTCGGAGCAAAACCCGATTCTGTTTCCCGTGCCCGGCGGGCCGCTCTGGCTCGTCTACACCTCGCAGAAATCCGGCAATCAGGACACCGCGATTGTCCGTCGCCGCATCTCGCACGACCACGGCAAAACCTGGGGAGCGCCCGAGACGATGATCGGCGACGCCGGGACGTTTGTGCGCCAGCCAATCCAAGTGCTCTCGAATGGCGATTGGCTGCTCGGCACCTTCCTTTGCCGCACATATCCGGGCGTCAAATGGGTCGGGGATGAGGATATCAGCGTCGTGCGTCTTTCCTCCGATCAGGGCAGGACATGGCGGTCGATTGAGGTGCCCGGAAGCCTCGGCTCTGTGCATATGAACATCGTCGAGGCCGGAAAAGGTGAGCTTCTGGCGCTGTTCCGCAGCCGCTGGGCGGATTTTGTCCATGAATCGCGTTCGCCCGATGGCGGTCTTACGTGGTCTGAACCCAAGCCTACCGAGCTGCCGAATAACAACTCCTCAATTCAGTGCACGCGCCTCACCGACGGGCGGTTGGCGCTGGTCTACAACCATTCCAGCGCGGAAAATGCCGCCGAGCGCCGGCTTTCGCTCTACGATGAAATAGAGGATGAGGAGGGAACGGCTCAGCCATCTGCGGCTGCCCTGCCCCGCGCCCGTACGGCGTTCTGGGGTGCACCGCGTGCGCCACTGTTGCTCGCGCTCTCGTCGGATGGCGGGCGAACATGGCCGGACCGGATTGAGATCGAAACCGGCGACGGCTACTGCATGACCAACAATTCCACCGACCGGAAAAATCGTGAACTCTCCTACCCCTCGGTGCATCAACTGGCGGGCGGTAGCCTCGATATCGCCTTCACCTACCACCGGCAGGCGATCAAGCACGTCAGGCTGACGCGATTGCCCTGAGGCGCGCTGGGCTGAGATCATCACGGGTAAGGCCAAGGGCCAAGAGATCGGCGGGAAGTTCACCTGTCTCGATCAGGCTGGTGGTCGCCCGTCCCAGAGTTGGCGAGTGCATGATGCCGTAGCCACCCTGCCCGACAAGCCAGAAGAAGCCGGGATGCTCGGGGTCAAACCCGACCACTGGCGCATGATCCGCCACGAAGGTGCGAAGGCCTGCCCAGCTGTTGGCGACACGGCGGATATCCAGCACGGTATGGCGTTGGAGCCAATCAACCGTCACCGCGATATCCCATTCCTCGGGCTGAATATCCTGCGGAGCAACAGGCGTTTCATCGCCCGGCGAGGCGAGGATACGGCCCGTATCGGGCTTGAGATAGCCCTCTTCACCGGCAAATTCGATAAGCGGCATGTCGCTTACCTGCATCGTGGTCTCGATGCCGATAATGGTGCGGCGCTTGGCGACGAGGCCGATGGGCGCAATACCGGCAAGCTGCGCAATCGCATCCCCCCAAGCGCCGGCGGCATTGACGACCACACCGGCATGGAAAATCTCGCCACCCGCTTCTACCCGCCAACCCGCTGCTTCACGGTGAAGTGCCGAGACGCCCGCCGCACAGCGTAATTCGCCGCCCCTCAGACGAAAGCCGCGCAGGAATCCCTGATGGATCGCCGCGACATCCATATCCGTCACACCAGGTTCCAGTGCGGCGGCACCGATCACCTCGCGGCGCAAGATCGGCGCGAGACGATAGGCTTCCTCGGCGGAAATCGGCAGGATGGGGTGCTCTGCGGTCGAGCAGGCCAACACGGCAGCGAGTTTGGCCTCTTCGCCCGGCCTTGCGAGCGTCAATGACTGGCGCGGTGTCAGCAGCGGGCGCTCGGAGAATCCCTCCGGCGGGGTGGCGAAAAAACCATGCCCGGCCATGTTGAGCTTGCGCACCACGGGGGAGCCGAAATTCGGCGTATACAGCGCTGCCGAGCGGCCGGTGCTGTGGTAGCCCGGCAGGGTCTCGGCTTCGAGCAGCAGGGTTTTGCCTCGTTTTGCCAGCGAAAAAGCCGCCGAAGCTCCGGAGATTCCGGCGCCGATCACCAGAAAATCATAGCCTGTCATGGTCGGCGTTTCGCGCTCCTGCATGGCGGGACGCCCGGGTAGGCGAGGCTCCACTGCTTCATTATTGAGCGCATCATGAGGCGTTTCGCAAGAAAAATAAAAACATTTGACAGAGTGAAAGAAAGATAACAGCTTTCTCCATCAGGCAAGCGGGATGGGGCATGCAAGCGAGCGTTCGCGAACGGCTGAAGGAGCGTCTGGTCGCCGGATCAAAGGCGGATCGCGCGCTGGCGAGCTATATTCTTGCGAAGACCACGGTCATTCCGTTTGAGACCGCCGCGAGCCTTGGCGAAAAGGTGGGTGTCAGCGAGCCCACGGTCGGGCGCTTCTGCCGTGCTCTCGGCTATGCCAGCTTCAAGGATCTCAAGCAGCAGCTCGGGCAGGATATTGGCGACAAGCCTTGGCTGATCAGCGACCGGATGCGGGAGTTTCAGCAGAAATCGCTTGCGGACAAGGATCAGCTTGCGGCGGCGCTTAAACTCGAAATGGCGGGCCTCGTCGCAGTCTATGAACTCGCGCAGGGCGAGGAATGGCCGCGCGTGGTCAAGCGTCTCGCTTCGGCGCGGCGTGTTTTTGTCGCCGGGTTCCAGACCGAGCGCGGCATGGCGCATATGTTCGGCCATCAGCTTCAGTATTTGCGCGATGGCGTCAGCGTGGTGGATCTTGCGGGCGGCAATTTCGTCGAGATTCTGGCGACCGATCCCGAGGATTGCGCTCTCGTGATCTTCGAGGCGCGGCGCTACTCGCGGCTCGCGGCTGTGCTGGCGCGTGAGGCCCATGCGGCGGGTATTCCGGTGACGCTGATCACGGATGCCTTCTGCACCTGGGGTCAGAGTTCGGTCTCGGAAATGTTCGTCGTACCAACCGAATTTAACCTCTTCTGGGATTCGACGGCCCAGATGGCTTCGCTGATCAACTTGATGATGAACGCGATTTCCATCGAGATCGGCCCCGGTGTCGAGGCGCGGATGAACCGTGTCTCGCAGCTCTACAGTCTCTTTACCGGCTATGTCGGCGACGACAACGGCCCGGATCGTGCCCCCCTGTTCTGAACCCCTGCCCCAACTGACGGAGCCGCTCATGACCACCTCAATGACATTCTCCCGCCCTTTGAGCCTCAGGCGGCTCGCCGTTTCCTCGATCCTTGGCGCCGGCGTGGCTTTCGGCGCGCTGACGGTTGCGCTGGCGCAGGAGGCAACCTTCGCCGTCACCGCGCGCGAGGTCGGCACTCCGACCTATAACCCGATCACCGCAACCAAACTCAACAGCGCCAACTCGCTGATCTATGATCGCCTGATCCAGCAGGATGCCGACCAGAGCTTTCACCCGCATCTCGCAACCTCGTGGGAGACCACGCCGGACGGCATGCAGTGGACCTTCAAGCTCAAGGCAGGTGTGAAGTTCCACGACGGCGAACCCTTCAACGCCAAGGTCATCGAATGGTGGGTGCCAAAGTTCAAGGGCACCGAGAATGCCGATACTGTGGCGGCCATCGAGCGCGTCGAGGTTGTGGATGATCTCACGGTTAAGTTCCACATGAAGAACCCGGACCCGAACCTTCTTTTCAACCTTTCGACCTCGTTCATGGGTATCCCCTCGCCCAAGGCGTATGATGCCCTCGGCGACAAGTTCGGTGTCACCGCGTCGGTCGGTACGGGTCCCTACAAGGTCGAGAGCTTCACCGTCGGCCAGCAGACGGTTCTAGTGCGTAACGACGATTACAAATGGCCTTCGGACCTTTCGGTGAACAAGGGACCGGCCAAGATCAAGAAGATCACGGTGCGCGAGATTGCGGATGATTCAACCGCCTTCCTCGAACTCAAGACCGGTGGCGTTGACCTTCTTTACACCGTGCCGGCGGATTTCCTGCCGCGTCTGAAGAGTGAGAAAACCGTGAAGGTGATGCAAATCCCCGGCACGGAAATCGTCTACATGCCGATCAATACGCAGGCCGAGCCCTTTACGGATATCAAGGTGCGCGCGGCGGCGGCCTATGCCGTCAACCAGAAGGACATCTGGCAGACGCTTTACGGCGGTGTCGGCGTGCCCGCGAACGGCTTCCTGATTTCGGGTCTTGCGGAAGCCAAGGTTGATCCGAAATTTGCGATTTCCTATGACGCGGAGCGCTCGAAGAAGCTCCTCGATGAAGCTGGCTGGAAGCCCGGCGCAGATGGCATTCGCGAGAAGGACGGCAAGAAGCTTCAGGTGAAGCTCTGGACGACTAATGGCACCGAGTTCAAGCGCATCACTGAAGTGGTGCAGGCGCAGCTCAAGGCGGTGGGCATGGCGGCGGATATCACGGTGTTCGACGCCTCCACGATCAACGCGCAGTACAAGAAGAAGACCGATCACCAGCTCGCGGTGCGCTCCTATTCCTGGACGAATGCGGACATCATCGACTGGTTCTTCGCTGCCAAGCGCGCGGGCTATCCGAACGTCTCGCTGCTCAACGATCCGAAGGCCGAGGAACTCAATGTGATCGCGATGACGAAATCCCGCACCTGGGATGAGCGCGTCGTCAATTTCCGCAAATACCACGAGTATATTCTCTCGCAGTATGCCTTCGCGCCGATCTACGAGCCGGTAAATATCTTCGCTTATTCGACCAAGAAGCTGAAGCTGCCGGAGACCGTACGTGGCGTGCGTCTGACCAGCCAGACGATCCTCGACTCCGAAATCACGAACTGAACCGGAACTGACGTGAAAAACGGGAAACCGGGATGATCAGCTATTTCGCGCGGCGACTTCTGCTGCTGATCCCGGTTTTCCTCGGCCTTTCGGTGGTAATCTTCATGATCATCCACCTCGTGCCGGGCGATCCGATCGACCATATCCTGCAAATCGGTTCCTCGCCCGAGCGCAAGGCGGCGCTGATGGCGAAATACGGTTTCGATCAACCGCTTCTGGTGCAATATGGCATCTGGCTCGGCAAGCTGGTGCAGGGTGACCTCGGTGATGCGATCATCCTCAAGCAGCCGGTTTCCACGTTGATCGCGCAGAACCTGCCCTATTCCCTCGCGCTTGGCAGTGCCGCGCTGGTATTCTCTACCGTCATTGGCGTGACCATCGGCGCTCTTGCCGCCATGGCGAAGGACAGCTTTTTTGACCGCGCGCTGATGGGCATCATTTTAGCCGGTTCCACGGTGCCGAGCTTCTGGCTCGGGCTGATGATGATCCTGATTTTTGCCGTCGAACTCGGCTGGTTTCCGGTCTCTGGCGCGAAGAACTGGCAGGCCATGGTGCTGCCGGTGCTGACCATCGGCCTCGGCGGGATCGCGCTCGTCGCGCGCGTCACCCGCGTCGCGATGCTCGATGCGGCGCGGCAGGATTTTGTGTTGATGCTGCATGCCAAGGGCGTCTCGCGGCGGGAGATCTACCTCCGCCATATCCTGCGCCATGCCATGCTGCCGGTGGTGACGCTTCTCGGCCTCAAGATCGGCTGGATTTTGGGCGGTGCGGTGACGATCGAATTCGTCTTTGCCCGGCCGGGGCTGGGCTCGCTCCTGATTACCTCGCTCAACCAGCGGGACTACCCGGTGGTTCAGGGCTGCCTTCTGATGCTTGGCATCGCCGTGATGCTTGGCACCTTGCTGGCGGATATCGTTCAGGCGGCGATGGACCCGCGCATCCGGGACAGGGTGAGCTGATGCGTGCGCTTGCGCCCCTCCTCAAAGCCGCGCGGACCTTGCGCGGTGGCCCGGCTGCGTTGGTGCTGCTGGCGCTCGTGTTCTGTGCGATTTTCGCGCCGCTGCTCGCCCCCTTCCCTTATGACGCCATGCACCTGCCCTCCGCCAATATGGAGCCTGATGCCAAGCACTGGATGGGGACGGATGAATTCGGGCGCGATCTCTTCTCGCGCATCCTCTACGGCGCGCGGATCTCGCTTGGCGTCGCGGTGAGTTCGATGGCGGCTTCCGTCCTGATCGGTGTGATCATCGGTGGCCTCGCCGGCTATTTCGGCGGCTGGGTGGATCGCACCCTGATGGCGATTTCCGACATGACATGGTCCTTCCCTGAAATCCTGATTGCGCTAGTGCTGATCGCGATCATCGGGCCGGGCCTTGGCTCGACAGCGGTAGCGATCACGGTCGGGTATTTCGCGCAATTCGCGCGGCTCACGCGGGCGCAGATCATCGCGCTAAAGGGCGAGACCTATATCGAGGCGGCGCGCAATCTTGGCGCCTCGGACGCCGCGATCCTGTTCCGGCATCTCATCCCGAACGCGATGACGCCGGTGCTAGTTGCCGGGATGCTCGCGACCGGTGATGCGATCATTCTTGAAGCGACGCTCGGATTTTTCGGCCTTGGTGCGCAGCCGCCGCTGCCGAGCTGGGGCGCGATCATGAGTTCAGGCACAGCGCAGATTTTCATTGCGCCCTGGGTCATTCTCTATCCAGGTCTCGTGATTGCGGTTGCGGTCGTCTCGATCAACCTCTTCGGAGATGCGCTGATCGATGCGCTCGATATTCGCGGCAAGTTGAGGGAGGGCTGACATGGCGCTCCTCACGCTCGACACTATCGCCGTCACTATCGGACAGGCTGAACCGCTTGATCGCCTCAGCCTTGATATCGATAGGGGAGAAATTCTCGGCATTGTCGGTGAGTCGGGTTCCGGAAAATCCATGACGGCGCTCGCGATCATGGGCCTCCTGCCATTGATCGGCGGCAAAGTGAGCGCGGGGGCGATCCGCTTTGACGGGGTGGAACTCACCAAACTTCCGGAGGCGGACTATCGCCGCTTGCGTGGCAAACGCATGGCGCTGATCACGCAAAATCCGATGACCTCGCTTGATCCGATCCGTACCGTCGGCGCGCAGATCGATCAGGTCGGAACACTCCATATGGGGATGCGCGCTGAGGCCGCGAGGGAGCGCAGCATCGAGATCATGGAACAGCTGCGAATCCCTGATGCAGCAACCGTCCACGGCCAATATCCGCACCAGTTATCGGGCGGGATGAAGCAGCGCATCGTCATCGCCATGGCGCTGATGGGCGAACCGGACCTCATCGTCGCGGATGAGCCGACGACGGCGCTCGATGTGACCATTCAGGCACAGATCATCCAGATTCTGGTCGATCTCGTCCGCCAGCGCGGGTTAGCGCTGATCCTGATCACGCATGACATGGGTGTCGTTGCGCAGGCCTGCGACAAGGTTGCGGTGCTCTACGCCGGGCGGCTCGCCGAATTTGCTGCCGTGGGCGAGATTTTCGCTTCGCCCCGCCATCCCTATACGCGCGCGCTCATCGGCTGCATCGCGAAAGAGGGGCAGGCATCGGGTTCCCTCGTCGGTATTCCGGGGACTATTCCCGGTGTTTTCGCCTACCCCTCGGGCTGTCGCTATCATCCGCGTTGCGCATTGGCCGTGCCCGCCTGTGCGGTGAACGTGCCACCAGAGCAACGTCTGGGCGCGGCACGCGTTGCCTGCGACTGGGTTACGGAGGTGGCGCATGGGTGATCGCGCTGCTCCGCTTGTTGTGCTCGACAGCGTCAGCCGCAGCTATTCGGCAGGCGGTGGCCTTTTCCGGCCGCGCCGCACGATGCAGGCGGTGGATCAGGTTACGCTTGCCCTTCAGCGTGGCGAAATCACCGGTGTCGTGGGGGAATCCGGTTGCGGCAAATCCACCCTCGCACGACTGATCACCGGGCTGATCGCCCCCAGTGCCGGTCACGTGCGCTTCGAGGATGCCGATCTTGCAACCCTCGGCGCCCCCGCTTTGCGTGCCATGCGGCGGCGGATGCAGATGGTGTTCCAGGATCCCTATTCGTCGATCGATCCGCGCTTTTCGATCCGCGATGCCGTGCTCGAACCCTTCGAGGTTCAGGGCATCGGGCTGACCGAGGCGGAAGCCGATGCCAGGGTAGCGGCTCTCCTGACCATGGTGGGGCTTGATCCCTCGCTTGGCGGCAACTACCCGCATCACCTCTCTGGCGGACAGAAACAGCGGGTCGGGATCGCACGGGCGCTGGCGCTGGAACCCTCGCTCGTGGTGCTCGATGAGCCCACCGCCTCGCTCGATGTCTCGATTCAGGCGCAGATCATCGCGCTTCTGGAAGCGCTGCACGCACGGCTCGGGCTTACCTATGTTTTCATCAGCCACGATCTCCGCCTCGTGCGCTATTTCTGCACCCGGATCGTGGTGATGTATCTCGGCGCGGTGGTGGAAATTCTGCCGGAGCCGCAGGCCCGCCCGCGCCATCCTTATACCTTGGCCCTGATGGCCTCAACCTTCGTGCCGGACCCGACGCGGCGGCGCGAGGTGCAGCCGATAACAGGGGAAATCGCGAGCCCCTATGATCGGCCGCCGGGCTGCGCCTTTGCGGCGCGTTGCCCACGTGCCAGCGCCCTTTGCCGGAGCGAGCGACCGCTGTTGGTCGAGACCGCCGGCCATGCCATCGCCTGCCATCATCCACTGGAGTGAGGCCCATGCCCTTCACCGTCTTTACCGCCGAATTCCAGCACGAGAGCAACACGTTCAGCCGCTGTCTTGCAGATGTCGCGGCGTTTCACGCGCGCTATTTCTACCCCGGCGAGCAGGGCATTGCCGAGCGCGGTGCGGCGAATACCCCGCTCGCAGGCTTCCTCGACATCGGCAGGAAGGCGGGTTGGCAGGTCGTTCATGCGATCAGCGCCGGTGCGAACCCCTCCGGACCGGTAACGGAAGCGGCCTACGAGGAGATCGCCGGGATCATCCTTGCCCGCCTTTCTGAGGTAAAGGGGAGTGTCAACGGCATCCTCCTCGGGCTGCATGGCGCGATGGTTGCGGAGCACACTGAAGATGGCGAGGGCGAACTTCTCGAACGCATCCGCGCGATTGTCGGGGCCGATATCCCCATCGGCATCACGCTGGACCCGCATGCCAATGTCACCGAGCGGATGGCAAAGCTCGCGAATATCATCGTGGCCTACAAGACCTATCCGCATGTCGATATGCGCGATTGCGGTGTGCAGGCCGCCTCCATTATGCAGCGTGCGATGACGGGCGAAATCCGCCCTGTCACGCTGCGGGAAGCGCCGCCGATGCTGGAAGAAGTCACCGGCGGGCGCACGGATATCGGCCCAATGGTCGAGCGCATCGCGAAGGCCCGTGCCTACGAACAGGAGCCGGATGTCTTCGCCGTCAGTGTCGATGGCGGTTTCGGCAATGCCAATATCCGCGAGGTCGGGCCGACGGTCCTCGTGACCTGTCAGGGGGATCTCGCGCGGCACCGTGCCTTCATCCGCGAGATCGCCATGGACATGTGGGACCGGCGCCACAAGCGCATCACCGAGTTCCTGACCGTTGAGGCGGCGGTCGCTGAAGCAAAGGCCTATGTCGCGAAGGGCGGGCCGCTGGTGATCGCGGATTATGCCGACAACCCCGGCGGTGGTGCCTATGGCGATTCGACGGCGCTGCTTGCGGCGATGATTGCCGCGAACCTTGAGAATGCCTGTTTCGGGCCGATCCTTGACCCCGAGGCGGTGCGTGAACTCCAGCGCCACGCGCCAGGCGCGACCGTGACCCTCGCGCTCGGCGGTAAGACCGATCCGCTGATCGGTGGCGGCCCAATCACGGTAACAGGCACGCTCCTGCGTCTGAGCGAGGGCGATTACATCGGCGATGGCCCGATGATGGGCGGCCTCAAGGGGAGTTTCGGCCCGACAGCGGTGTTGCGCGTCGGTGATATCGATATTCTCGTGATCTCGAACGTCTCGCAGATGCTCGACTTGCAGCAATTCCGCGCGTTCGGGATCGAACCGACAACACGGCGTGTCGTGGCGCTGAAATCGATGCAGCATTTCCGCGCAGCCTTCGAACCCATCGCCGGCAAGGTTATGGTTTGCGACAGCGGTGCGCTTTGCACGCCCGACCTCACGAAGCTGCCGTATACGCGGGTGCGACGACCGATTTTCCCGCTCGATCCCGAAACGGTCTGGATGCCTGCCTGAAGTCAGGTTCCGCAGAAGGTGCGGTAGGGGCCATAATCGGCAGGTGCCGGCAGGGCATAAGTCTCCGCGCCGTCCTGTACCGTGAAAGGCGCCTGCAGAACAGCGAGGAGGCGGTCGAACGGCGCCAGGTCTCCGGCGATTGCGGCTTCAAGCGCGGCTTCGACATGGTGATTGCGCGGGATATAGACCGGGTTCACGGCATTCATGGCGTCACGGCGCTCGGTTGGTGCGACAGGTTCCTGTGCAAGCCGCGTCTGCCAGCGAGCGAGCCATTTGTCGAACGCGTCGGGTTCTGAAAACAGCGCCCGCGCCGGTTCAGGGTTGCCCGCCGCCGCCTCGCCCAGCGCACGAAAAAGCTGCGTGAAATCGACGCGCTTCGCCGGCATTAGCCCGAGCAACGCTTCGGCCAGGTCGGCGTCGGCGTCGTGGGCCTGCTTCAGTCCGAGTTTGGCGCGCATGCCTGTGAGCCAGGCGTCCCGATAGCGGCCGCCGAAATCGGTGATGACGGCACTCGCCCCCTCAATCGCGGCATCGGAATCATCCGGGTTGATCAGATCGATCAGCGTTTCGGCAAAGCGCGCGAGATTCCACTGGGCTATGGCGGGCTGGCGGCCATAGGCATAGCGTCCGCCATGATCAATCGAGCTGAACATCATCGCCGGATCGTAGGTATCGAGGAAGGCGCAGGGGCCGTAATCGATCGTTTCGCCTGAGATCGCCATGTTATCCGTGTTCATGACGCCGTGAACGAAACCGACGAGCATCCACTGTGCGATGAGCCGTGCCTGCCTCTCGCAGACCCGTTCGAGTAATCTGATCGCGCGATCCGGCATGCCAGTGAGATCAGGGTAGTGCCGCGCGATGGTGTAGTCCATCAGCCGTTGAACCTTCTCCGCCTCACCGCGCGCCGCGAAGAACTGGAAGGTTCCAACCCGGATATGGCTCGCCGCCACGCGAGTCAGCACCGCACCGGGCACAAGGCGATCCCGGTAGATGGTCTCGCCGGTCGTCACAGCCGCGAGTGCGCGCGTCGTCGGGATGCCGAGCGCATGCATCGCTTCGCCGATGAGATATTCCCGCAGCACCGGCCCGAGAGCGGCCTTTCCATCGCCGCTGCGCGAAAACGGCGTGCGGCCAGACCCTTTGAGATGGAGATCGCGCCGCTTGCCCTTGCGGTCGATGATTTCTCCAATCAGCAGCGCACGCCCGTCGCCGAGTTGCGGCGAGAACTGCCCGAACTGATGCCCGGCATAGGCCATCGCGAGCGGCGTGGTGTCTTCCGGAACGGCAGCACCGCAGAGGATCGCCGCGCCCGCCTCACTCTCCAGTCCCGCATCGGCAAGGCCGAGTTCTTCCGCCAGCAGCTTGTTGAAGCGGACAAGGCCGGGTGCTGGCACTTCTGCGCCTTTCCACGGCACGGAAAGGCCTTCGAGGTCACGGGCATAGGTATTTTCCAGCGCCAAGCGGTTTGTCATGGTCGCTCCTTCCGGCAGGGCCGGGCGAGATGTAGCGCGATTTCCTGTGTTGCCAATCGGAGACCTTCATTTCGGGGCTTATCTTTTCGCGTCAACCGCTTGTATGCTGACGTGACACGTTCAGCGAGGCCTTGGCATGCGCGATATGACTGCCTTTTCCGCCCGAAATATCGCTCAAGAAGTGCGCGCGGGAACGCTCGATCCGCAGGAGGTTGTCGAGGCCTGTCTTGCGCGCATCCGGGAACGCGATGCCGATCTTGGGGCCCTGACCTATGTTGCAGAAGCCGAAGCGCGCGCCACGGCAGGTGGCATCAAGGCGCGGATCGGGGCCGGTGAAGCTCTGCTGCTCGCCGGTGTGCCGATTATCGTGAAGGACAATGTCTGGGTCGAGGGCATGCCGATTACGCAGGGATCGCGTCTTTTTGCCGGATTCCAGCCACCGCGCGATGCACTGGCCGTGGCGCGGCTCAAGGCCGCGGGTGCGATCATCATCGGCATCGGCGCCTGCCCGGAATTTGCCTGCAAGGGTTTTACGAATACAGCGCAGCGCGGAATCACGCGGCACCCGACGCATCCGGATCGCACACCCGGCGGCTCCTCCGGCGGCAATGTCGCGGGCGTCGTGGCGGGTTATGCGCCAATCAGTCTTGGTACGGATGGCGGCGGTTCGAGCCGAAGGCCTCCGGCGCATGTCGGGCTTGTTGGGTTCAAGCCAACCTACGGCGCGATCCCCCACCCCTACGGTTTTGCCGAGCCGTTCTGGAACATCACCTGTCTTGCTCCGATTGCGCGCGATGTAGCGGATACTGCGCTTCTGTTCGAGGTGATCGCCGGGCCGGATGGCAGCGATCCGGACAGCCGGGGGATTGCGCCGAAAGTGACGATTTCGGTGCCGAGCCTGCGTATGGCGGTCGCACCGATGCTTGGGCTTGCCGCGCCGGTCGATACCGAGGTGCTGGAAATCTTCGAGCGGGCCCTTGCAAAGCTCTCGGGGGTGTTTTCCTTCACGCACGCCGCGCCGCAATGGCCCGCAGATATGACACCGCAGATGCTGATGGCCGCCCAGCACGCCGGTCTTGCCGCCATCCATGGTGCAACATGGCGCAAGACGCCTGAGCTTTTCGATCCGGATATTGCGGTTCAGATCGAGCGAGGCTTCACGCTGTCCGGTGTCGAGGTCGCGTCCGCGCTGGAAACGAGCCAGACGATCCGGCGCAATGTCGGTGCGTTTTTCGAGGAGCACGACATTCTTGTCTCGCTGACAACGCCTTGCACGGCCTGGAAAAATGACCGCACCGCACCCGCGACCATCGGCGGCGTGCCGGTCGAGCCGCGCGGTCATGCGGTGCTGACGCCGATGTTCAACCACGCCCAGACGCCGGCCATATCGATACCCTGCGGCAAGGATTCGCTAGGTCTTCCGGTCGGCATGCAAATCATTGGTCCGGTGGGTTCGGATTGGAAGGTTCTTGCGGTGGCGGAGGCTTTCGAGGCGCTTCTTTCTTGAGAAGATCGCGGGCTCACCGGCTTGTGAAGGAATGGTCGGCCAAATGTGCCCTTCTGCTCTTGCATAGCCGCTCCATGACTTATACGAATGGATCAAGCCTTGCGATACGACCGTTTTCCGGCGTGGCTGTGACGCGGAATGCCCGGAATGGGCAGGGAAATTGACGCATGCCTCTCCTGCTCGTGCTTGGCTGTATTGGCCTCGCGGTGTCGTTCAACCAGCGGGTTCTTGATCCGTTGACGGCGTTGATCGCCACGGAACTCAACGTCGATCCGCATCTCGTTGTCATGCTCTCGCCGGCTTTCACGCTGCCTTATGCGCTCGTTCAACCGTTCCTCGGGCCGGTGGGCGATAGTTTCGGCAAGGCACTGGTGCTCAAGGTCTGCATCATCGTGCTGACTCTCTCCACCATCGCGGCAGCCATCGCGCCGGATTACGCAACCCTGTTACCGATGCGCCTTCTGGCAGGGCTTGCCGGGGGCGGAGTCATTCCGGCTTCGCTCGCGTTGATCGCGGATCGCTATCCGTTGGCCGAGCGACAGGTCGCGATGAGCCATTTCATGGTCGCACTGATGGTCGGACAGGTTTTTGCCTCGCCGTTGTCTGCCGCCATCGCGCAAGCGTGGAATTGGCATCGCGTGCTGCTGGTCGCGGCGGTCGTTTGCGTTGCGAGCCTCCTGCTTCTGATCAAATACATCAAGCCACGCCCGGATATTCCCCGGCCGCCGTTCTCGGTAGCGCGTTCGCTCGCGACATACCGGGCGCTTTTGAAAGATCCGCGCGCCCGCGCCTGTTACATTACGGTATTTTTCGAAGGGCTCTGTGTTCTCGGCTTTACGCCGCATATCGCGCTGTTTCTCAAGGCGCGTGGCTTCGGTGATGTCACCGAGGCGGGCTATGTGCTGGCGGGCGTCGGGCTCGGCGGCCTTGCTTTCACCGTGGCGGTCAAGACCATGGTCCGGCGGTTCGATCCGTTCCGGATCATGCAGACCGGCGGCGCGGTGATGGGTCTGTGCCTGATCACCATGCCGGTGGTATGGAGCTGGCAATCGATGCTTGTGGTGTTCATGATCAATGGCTTCGGGTTCTACATGCTCCATTCCGGCTTGCAAACCCGCGTGACGGAGGTGATGCCGGAAGCGCGCGCCTCGGCGGTGTCGCTGCACGCATTCTTCCTGTTTCTCGGTATAGCCTCCGGCCCCATCCTGTTTCAGATCGCCTCCAGCGCTATTGGCTTCGGGCCGACGCTGATTGCCAATGGCATCGGCATTCTGGTGGTCAGCTTTCTGGGGATCGCGCGCCTTCAGCGAGAGACGGGCAAGACCGCCTTGCGCTAGACCGCGTGGCCGACTATGGCGCCGATGGCTGATGTCGCGGCCATGGCAAAGGCACCCCAGAAAGTCACACGGACTGCCGGCCTGAGCACCGGGGCACCGCCGACTCTGGCACCGAGGGCACCCAGCACGGCAAGGCAGATGAGCGAGCCGCCTGATACGGTCCAGGCCATGCTTTTCATTGGGGAAGCCATCGCGATCAGCAGTGGAATGGCCGCGCCGGCCGCAAAGGTAATGGCCGAGGTGATCGCTGCCTGAACCGGGCGCGCCGAGCCATGGTCCGACAATCCGAGTTCATCGCGCGCATGGGCGGCGAAAGCGTCTTTCGCGGTCATTTGCTTGGCGACCTTGCGGGCAAGATCCGGCTCAACACCGCGCGAGACGTAGATCTGCGTCAACTCGTTGAGTTCGGCTTCGGGTGTTTCGGCAAGCTCGCGCTTCTCGCGGGCGATATCCGCCTGCTCGGTATCGGCTTGCGAACTCACCGAGACATATTCACCGGCAGCCATGGCCATCGCGCCAGCCACCAGCCCGGCAACGCCGGCAACGAAAATCTCGTCGGTCGATTTTGCCGCCGCAGCCACACCGACCACAAGGCTCGCGGTGGAAATAATCCCGTCATTGGCGCCGAGAACCGCGGCACGCAGCCAACCGATGCGCTCGACGAGATGGTTTTCACGGTGCAGCGGGTGCATGGTCCGGCTCCTTTGCAGGGCTCGTTTGAGAGAAAGTGGTTGTCGTCGGCGCGCCATCAAGCGCGAGCAAACGCGCGGAATTGAGGATAAACAGCAGTTCCGATCCGACGTGGATGAAGGCGGCAATCAACGGGTTGAGAAAGCCGAAGGCGGCGAGAAGAATGCCGAGGGCATCCACCCCGAGCGTGCCGGCAAAATTCTGCCAGATGATTCCGCGTGTTTTCCGTGCGATCCGCAGCGTTTCAACGAGTTTGCCGAGGTGGTTGCCGATCAGCACGACATCGGCGCTTTCCTTGGCGATATCGGTGCCTGAGCCCATCGCAATGCCGAGGCTCGCGGCGGTCAGAGCCGGTGCATCATTGACGCCATCACCGACCATCGCGACGATCCGCCCACTCGCAACGAGCACTTTTACGCGGGTGAGCTTGTCATCCGGCATCATCTCGGCGCCGACCTCGCTGATGCCGAGTTCTTTGCCCACGGCTTCAGCCACGGCGCGGGTATCACCGGTGAGCAGAATGGTATGGATGCCGAGGGCATGGAGGTTCGCCAGCGCGGATTTGGCTTCGGGGCGTAGCGTATCCGCCACGACGATTTCGCCCGCATAAACCCCGCCCGCCGCGACGACAATATCCGAGCCGATGCGCCCGTCGACCCGATCCGGCGGCGTGATGCCATTCTCGGTGAGCAGCTTGCGGTTGCCGACGAGAACCGGCTGGCGGTCGATCATCGCGGTGATGCCGCGCCCGATCGTATAGTGGAACCGCTCCGGCTCGGGGATGGTGATCCCGCGCGCCAGCGCTTCCGCAACAATTGCGCGCGCCAGCGGGTGCTCGGAATGGAACTCCGCGGCAGCGGCGAGGCGCAGCAGGTCGCTTTCCGCGAAGGCGGACGAGGGATTGATTGCCTGCACGGCGGGTTCGCCAAGGGTCAGCGTGCCGGTTTTGTCGAGCACCACGGTGTTGACCCGGCCCAGTGTCTCGAGGTGAATGCCGCCCTTGATGATCGAGCCAAGCTTGGCCGCGCGGCCGATGCCGCCGAGGATTGCTAGTGGCGTCCCCGCCGCGATCCCGCAGGCACCGGCGACGATGATCACCGAGATGGTGTCGCGGATGTCGCGGGTGATGAAATAGGTCAGCGCGGCGGCGGCAAAAGCGACATAAACGAGGTAGCCTGCCAGCCGGTCGGCCAGCTTCTGTACTGGAGCACGGGTCTGCTCGGCGGCCTCCACTGCCTGAATGATACGGCCATAGCTGGTGTCCCGCCCGACGTTCTCGACGCGGATCTCGAGCGCGCCCATCTGGTTGATCGAGCCCGCGAAGACCGCACTGCCGGCTGCCTTCTCGGCAGGCATCGCTTCACCGGTGATGCGCGACTGATCGACATAGGAATGCCCCTCGACCACCGCGCCATCGACCGGGACTTTCTCACCGGGAGAAACCATCACGAATTCGCCGGCCTCGACCGTATCGAGTGGCACCATGGCGACCTCGCCGTTCCGGCGCACGCGGGCCTCACGCGGGATGAACTCGACAAGATCGCGGATCGCGACGCGGCCCTGCGCCAGCGTGAGATGCTCCAGTTCCTCCGCCACAAGCACAAAGAGCGAGACCACCAGCGCCGTGAACCATTCCGAAATCGCGGCAGCAGCGATGATCGCGATGGTCATCGAGAGTTCCATCGTCATCCGGCGTTCGAGAAGGTTCTCGAAGGCTTCGCGAAAAATAGGCCATCCGACAAAGGCCAGCGCGGCCACGCCGATTACGCTGACGCTCGGCAAGGGCTCCCAGAGGCGGAACCAGACAGCCGCAGCGCCCAGAATGGCCACCGCAATGCGCACAAGCGCCATACGCTCGAAGGGCGCGTGATCATGCACGGTCTCATCATGCGGTTCGGAAGGAAGGGCGGAATCCTCGGTGGTAAGAATTTGGGACACGAGGAAAATCCTTTCGGCAGGCAAGAGCAATGGATCAGGCACGACGCCTAGTTTGGAATCTTTCTAATGTAAAGCCTCTTGAATATGTTTGCGTTCGATCAATTCCGCAGACAGGAAGGAGTTCCCGAATTTCCCCGAGCAGGCACTCAAAAGGAAATGGCCCCGCCGGAGGGCGAGGCCATTGATCCTCAACAACATGATGTCGAATGGGTAATAGTGGTGGTGTTATCCCCGCATGGCCTGCTCAAACAGCATCCGCGCGGCGGATTCGTCGAGGAGAACCGGGTTGCCGCCGGCTGTCGGGTCGTTCGGGGACATCGTCGCCATGAGCTGGATATCCGGGTCCGTGACGCCGAGTTCTGGCAGCGTGTGCGGCACGCCAAGATCGCGCCGGAGTTGCATCACAAAATCATAGAACGCTGAATAGGTCGTCCCGAGGCCGAGATAGGCCGCGACCCGGCCCATCTTCTCCTCGATTACCGGGCGGTTGAACTCGAGCACATAGGGCATGAAGACCGCGTTGGTCATGCCGTGATGGGTATTGTAGAGCGAGCCGACCGGATGGCTGAGCGCATGGATCGCGCCCAGCGCCTTCTGGAACGCTGTAGCGCCCATCGCGGCGGCGGACATCATCTGCGCCCGCGCTTCAAGATCGGTGCCGTCTTTCGCGGCACGCGGGAGATATTCCTTCACAAGGCGCATGCCCTCAAGCGCGATACCGTCCGCGAGCGGGTGGTAGAACGGTCCGCAATAGGCCTCAAGGCAATGGGCGAAGGCATCCATGCCGGTGCCGATGGTGATCATCTTCGGCATGCCAACCGTGAGTTCCGGGTCGCAGATCGTGGTCTTCGGCATCATCAAAGGGTGGAAGATCACCTTTTTGGTGTGCGTCGCCTCATCGGTAATGACGCCGGCGCGACCAACCTCGGAACCTGTACCGGCAGTGGTTGGGACGGCGATAATCGGCGCGATGCCCTTTGGGTCGGCGCGGGTCCACCAATCTCCGACATCCTCGAAATCCCACATCGGGCGGGTCTGGCCGGCCATGAAGGCAATGACCTTGCCGGCATCGAGCGCCGAGCCGCCGCCGAACGCGACAACCCCGTCATGCTTGCCGGCACGCAGCACGGCGATGCCGGCCTCGACATTCGCCGCGACCGGGTTCGGCTTCACGTCCGAGAAGACCGTGCAGGGCAGGCCCGCCGCATCGAGTTGTGCCTTTGCCGCCGCGACCATCGGCAGCTTGGCGAGCACCGGGTCGGTGACGAGCAGAGGCCGGCTGATTCCCGCTGCCTTGACTGCTTCGGCGAGTTCCGCGATGCGGCCCGCACCGAATTTGATGGAGGTCGGGTAGTTCCAGTTGCCGCGAAGCTGCATGATCGTCTCTCAAAGTTTCTTCAGATGGAAGGATTTCGGCCGCGTCAGGCTCTCATAGCCAAGGCTCGAAAGGCTCGCGCCGCGCCCGGTTTCCTTGACGCCTGTCCAGGCGAGACCGGGGTCGAGGTAGTCACAGCGGTTCATGAACACAGTGCCGGTTTCAAGCGCCTCGCCGATGCGTTCCGCTGCCGCCTCGTCGCGCGTGAACAGTGCCGCGGTAAGGCCGTATCGGCTGTCATTCATCAGCCGGATGGCCTCTTCATCCGAGGCAACGGGCATGACTCCGATGACCGGGCCGAAGGTTTCCTCGTTCATCACCAGCATCGAGTGATCAACACCGGTGAAAATCTGCGGCGCGAGATAGGGCGTGCCAGCCTTGTCCGCTGCGAAGGCCTTGGGGTCGAGATGGGCTTTCGCGCCCTTGGCGAGCGCATCCGCGTTGTGTTTGCGGACGGTTTCGGCAAGGCGCAGCTGCGCCATCGGGCCGAGTGTCGTGGCTTCCTCCAGCGGATTGCCGAGCACATAGGTTTGTGTCAGCGCCACCGCGCCCTCGACGAATTTGGCGTAGACGTCCTTGTGAACGTAGACGCGCTCGATCCCGCAGCAGCACTGCCCGGAGTTGAAGAAGGCGCCATCGACCACCGTATCGATGGCCTGCTGAAGGTCCGCATCGGCCCGCACATAGGCCGGATCCTTGCCGCCAAGCTCAAGGCCGACGGAAGCGAAAGTGCCTGCCGCTGCATGTTCGATCGCACGTCCAGCCTCAACCGAACCGGTGAAGGCGACATGATCGATCGCACCAGAGGCGATGAGCTTCGTCGTATCCTCATGGCCGAGCACGAGCCACTGGAAGAGGCCTTTCGGCAGGCCCGCCGCATCCGCCGCCATCTGGAAACGCTTGCCGACGAGGATCGTCTGTGCGGCGTGTTTCAGGATCACCGCATTGCCTGCCATCAGTGCGGGAACCACCGTATTCACCGCCGTGAGGTACGGGTAATTCCACGGCGCGATCGTCAACACGAGACCCACGGGATCGCGGCGAATATAGCGGGTGAAACCTTCCTTCGCCTCCGGCTTGACCGGCGCCAGCGCGGTTTCTGCAATGGCAATCATATGCCGCGCGCGCTCGGCAAAGCCGTTCAGTTCGCCCGCCGCATAGCGGATCGGGCGACCCATCATGCGGGTGAGCTCGGGGCCGATCTCGTCCTTCATCGCCAGCATCGCGTCAACGAAGCGGGTGAGGAAAGCCGCGCGCTCGGCAATCGGGAGCTTCTTCCAATCCGCTTGCGCCTTCCTCGCTGCGGCGACCGCACCAGCAATTTCGGCGCCGGAGGCGACCTTGAGGCGCGCGACTTCGCTGCCATCGATGGGAGAAATACAGGTGATCTCAGTCATGGTTTTTCCAATAAATCAGTAGCGCTCGAAGCCGCGGAAGAGCTCCCAATCCGTGACCTTCTTGTCGAATTCGGATTGTTCCCAGCGCGCGGTATGCACGTAATGATCGACGACGTCATCGCCAAAGGTGGCGCGCATGAACTTTGATTTGTCGAGCACTTCGGTGGCGTCGCGCAAGGTCTTCGGCACTTCCGGCAGGCGCTTGCCGCCATAGGCGTCGCCGCCGTGAGGGGCACCGAGTTCGAGCTTCTCGTCGATGCCGGCAAGGCCCGCCGCAACCAGCGCGGCGAAGGCGAGGTAGGGGTTAAGGTCCGCGCCGCCAATGCGGCACTCGATGCGGATGCCCTTGGTCCCCTCCCCGCAGAGACGGAAACCGGCGGTGCGATTATCCCGGCTCCATACCGTCTTGGTCGGCGCGAAAGTGCCGGCCATGAAGCGCTTGTAGGAGTTGATGTAGGGCGCGAGAAACACGGTCATGTCTTTCGCGTATTTGATCTGCCCGGCAACGAAAGAGCGCATCAGGCTGGACATGCCGTATTCGGCGCTTTTGTCGAGGAAGAGCGGAGTCTTGCCGTCCTTGCTCCAGAGCGAGGCATGGACATGGCTGGAAGAGCCCGCAAGGTCCGCGCGCCATTTTGCCATGAAGGTCACGGCCTTGCCCTTACCCCAAGCTATTTCCTTGATCCCGTTCTTGATGATGACGTGGCGGTCCGCCATGTCGAGTGCATCGGCATAGCGGACGTTGATTTCCTCCTGCCCCGGACCCCATTCGCCCTTGGAATTTTCGACCGGAATACCGGCCCCCGCGAGGCCGTTGCGCACGGCGCGCATCACATCCTCTTCCTTGGAGGTCTGGAGAATGTGGTAGTCCTCGATGTATTCGCCAGCGGTTTTCGGCGCGTGGTAACGCTTGGCGCGGATGGACTCATAGCTCTCGTCGAAGAGATAGAATTCCAGCTCCGAGGCAAAAAAGGCGCGCATGCCTCGTTCTTCAAGCCGGGCAAGCTGTCGCTTGAGAATGCCGCGCGGCGAATGGGGAATATCGTGGTGATGGTGGTCCTGCACGTCGCAGAGCACCATGGCGGTACCGGGGAGCCATGGCAGGCGGCGCAGCGTCGCCATATCCGGCTTCAGCACGAAGTCGCCGTAGCCTTTCTCCCAGCTCGCGGCCTTATAGCCTGGCACCGGCTCCATATCGATGTCATCGGCGAGGAGGTAATCGCAGGCATGAGTTTCCTCATGGCCGCCGTTGACGAAGAACTCGCCATGGAACCGCTTGCCGATGAGGCGCCCCTGCATATCGACCATGCAGACGAGAACCGTATCGATCTCACCCGAGGCAACAGCCGCCTTCAGCGTTCCAAAATCCAGCATTCCCGCCATACCGTCCCTCCCGGACTGTTTATCGTTTGAAACCCTTCGATCCGGCACAATCATGCGCGGCGAAAACCGGCTGGCAATGCGTTTTTTGTGTAGCCGTCAAAATAATTTGTCCCATTTCGGGTCGCTACCCTTGATCGCGTGGCTGCTTATGCTCATCATGCCCGCGAACAGGAGATGGCCGATTCAATATCCGCCATTGTTTTCAAAGGCTTGATCCGGCTGCTCCGCGCTCTCCATGGCGTAGGATAGCCGTGCAAAGGGTGGCGGAACGGGTGAATAACGGCGGCTCGCTGCTTCTCAATCTTTTCGGCGGCATTGCGCTCCTGCTCTGGTCGACGCGACTGGTCAAGACAGGCGTTCTCCGGGCCTTCGGCGAGGAATTGCGCGCGTTGCTCCAGCTGGCGACCGAGAATCGCTTCCGCGCCTGCGGACTTGGTGTGGTCGTCGCGACGGCACTGCAAAGCTCGACAGCGACGGCGCTGCTGCTGGTGTCTTTCGCAACGCGCGGGTTGATCGCGCTGGGGCCAGCGCTGGCCGTGATGCTCGGTGCCGATATCGGCTCGACGCTGGTGGTTCAGGCACTGAGCTTCGATCTCAAAAGCTTCATTCCCGTTCTGCTGCTCCTCGGGGTCGGGATGTTCATGCTTTCTGGCAATGCGACGGTGCGGCAGGCCGGGCGTATCTTTATCGGCCTCGCGCTGATGATCCTTTCGCTCGGCATGATCGTCGGGACGAGCGCCGGGATGCGCCAGCACGAGACGATCACTTATCTCCTTGGCCACCTCGGCAGCGAGCCGGTGCTGACGGTGATCTTCGCCGCCGGCCTGACATGGCTACTGCATTCCAGTGTGGCTATGGTGCTGTTTATCATGGCGCTTGCGGGCTCGGAAATTGTGACCCTCCCGCTAGCGCTCACTCTGCTGCTCGGCGCGAATATCGGTGCCGGGCTCATTCCGCTGGGTCTGGGCTGGCGCGAGCCGCAGGTTGCGCGGCGAATTCTCGTCGGGAACTTCCTGTTCCGCCTAGTGGGCGCGGTTGTGGCGCTGATGTTCCTCTCGACACTCTCTGCCCAGGTTTCCACTGGCATGGCGAGCCCGGAACGCGCGATCGCCAGCGCGCATATGCTGTTCAATGTGGTGCTGGCGCTTGTCTTCCTGCCCTTCAGCGAGAAGGTCGCCGCTTTGCTGAACCGCACCATGCCGGATGATCCTGGCCATGATGCGGGGGTCAGCCGCCCGCTCCACCTTGATGAGGCCCTGCTCGATCAGCCGGCGCTGGCGCTCGGGGCGGCTTCGCGCGAGGTGATGCGGCTCGCCGAACGTGTCGAAACCATGCTCTCGGATACCATCCACACCTTCACCGACAATGATGACAAGCGTCGCCTTGCCATCCGTAAGCTCGACGATGAGGTGGATACGCTTCAGGAGGCGATCAAGCTCTATCTGACCCGTCTCACGCGCCAGCCACTGAGTGAGGATGACGCGCGCCGGGCCTTTGATCTCATTCTCTTCACGACCAATCTTGAGGCCGTGGGCGATATCATCGACAAAAACCTCCTTGAACTCGCCGCCAAGAAGCAGCGCTATGCCATGAGCTTTTCGGCGGCTGGCTGGAGTGAACTCACCATTTTTCACGCCCGCATCGTGCGCCAGATGACGCTGGCGATGACCGTCTTCATGACGAAGGATGCGGCGATGGCGCGCGAACTTGTCAACGAGAAGGATTTGATCCGGGAAGCGGAGAAATCCGCGACCGAACAGCATCTCGCCCGGCTCCGCGAAGGCACGGCCGCCTCGATCGAAACGAGCGCGCTGCACCTCGATATGTTGCGCGACATGAAGCGTATCAATGCTCATATCGTCTCGGTCGCGCATCCGATCCTCGAGGCCCTCGGCGAAATCCGCCAATCGCGGCTCAGGGGGTAAGGCGTGTCGCTCGAGATCTTTCTGGCCGTCATCGCGGCGGGCGCGATGCACGCGAGCTGGAATGCCCTGCTCAAGATCCGGCTCGACCCCTTCCTCGCGATGGTGCTGATCAATGCTTGCGCGGGGATCATCGCCCTGCCCGCGCTCTACTGGTTCGGCTGGCCTGCGCCGTCAAGCTACCCTTGGCTTGCGGCTTCGGCGGCGCTGCACACGGCGTATAACCTCCTCCTTGCGCAGGCCTATCGCCTCGCGGATATGAGCCTTGTCTATCCGGTCGCACGCGGCTCCGCGCCTCTGCTGACGGCGATCTTCTCGGTCGCATTGCTCGGTGAGCCGCTTTCGGCGGTTGGCGCGGCGGGGATTGCGATCCTCGGCATCGGCATTTTCACGATGTCGATGCGCAAGGCCTCCGAGAGCGCGCATTTGGATCGCGCCGCTCTGATGGTGGCGGGGCTGACGGCGGTGATGATCTGCGGCTATTCGATCACCGATGGCTCGGGCGCCCGAGCCTCGGGCAATGTCTTTGCCTATATGGCGGCGATGTTCATCCTCGATGGCGGCATCATCACGCTTTTGGCGCTCATCCTGCGCGGTCCGAAGGGCCTCAAGCCGATGCTCGGTTTTGCCGGACCGGGGATTGCGGGTGGCACGCTCGCGTTTTCCGCCTATTCCATCGCTGTCTGGGCGATGACCAAGGCGCCGATTCCGCTCGTGGCGGCCGTGCGTGAAACAAGCGTTCTTTTCGGCGCGGTGATTGCGGTAGTATTCCTGAAGGAGCCGCTACGCCTCAACCGGATCATCGCCGCCGTGCTGATCGTGACAGGGCTGGTGCTGATCCGGTTGCAGTAGGGGGCGATGATCCGTTTTTCGGTCTTTGGCTCGTTTGCTTCATGCGAACCGGTGCCCACTTCGCTCGCAAACGCTATCGCTTCCGCCACACCTGCAGGCGGCTGAACACTAATCGGTCCAGCACGACATGCAGCGTCTTGGCTCCGATCGCGGTGAGCACGATGCAGGTGGCCATGGCGGCGGCGGGGGCCGTCGCGCCGCTTTCATCCATGTGAATGATCGAGATCGAGGCCAGCTTGGTTGAAGGGCCGTAGAGGAACACCACGGCGGAAATCGTCGTCAGTGCGTTGACGAACATGTAGACCGCAATGTCGAGGATCGCGGGCATCGAAATCGGCACCGTCACACGCCGGAAGGTGGTCCAGAACGGCACCTTGAGCGAGGCGGAAACCGCTTCGAACTCGCCGTCGATCTGCTTGAGCGCGGTCGTTGCTGTAATGTGTCCGACGGTATAGAAATGCGCGATAGTGTTGATCACTAGCACCGCGAGCGTGCCATAGAGCCATCCAAACGGGCTGCTCTTGGCGTTGATGAAAAAGACATAGCCAAGGCCGAGCACCAGCCCCGGAACCGCCATCGGTAACATGGCGAGAAAATGCGCGAGACTGCGCAGGGGCATCGGCACTTTGGTCTTTTCGACGAGATAGGCGCCGAGAAAGACGAGTCCCGTGCCAAAGGTCGCCACGCAGCCCGCCATGGCAAGCGAAGTGAGATAAGGCTCCCAGCCGCCCGGCTCGAACTCGCCGAAATTGTAATGCGCCAGGGTCAGCGACAAATTGTAGGGCCAGTAGCGGATGAATGAGGCCCAGATCGCCATGCCGAGCATCGCAACGAGCACAAGGCCGATGACGGACGAAAACGCGAGCAGCAGGGCATCACGCATCGGGGCGGGCTTGGGCTCATAGGCCACCGCGCGCGCCGAGAGGAGCGCCACCTGACGCTTCTGGATTTGCCGGTCGACAAAAAACGCCAGCACTGCCGGCACCAGCAGAATGAGGCCGACGACTGCGCCCATCTCGAAGTTCTGCTGCCCGACGATCTGCTTGTAGGCATCGGTCGCGAGCACCGTGAATTGCCCGCCGATCACCTTGGGAATACCGAAATCTGTGATCACCAGCGTGAAGACCACAAAGGCGGCGCTGATCGCGGCATAGCGCACGCCCGGCAGGGTGATGGTGAAGAACACGCGTGTCGGCTTGGTGCCGAGCGCTTCTGCGACCTCGTAGAGCCGCCCATCCGCGAGGCGCAGACCGGTCGCGATGATCATCACGGCATGAGGAAAACAGTAGCAGACTTCAGCGAAGACAATGCCGATTGGGCCGTAGATCGAATGACCGAACAGCAACCCCTTGAGCACACCCTGATTGCCGAAAAGATAGATCAGCGAAATCGCGCCCAGAAGCGAGGGCGCAAAGATCGGCAACAAGGCAATGCCCATGAAAACGCCCTTTGCCGGCATGCGGCTGCGGGTGAGCGCATAGGCATAAGCGAAGGCAAGTGGCACGACGAGCAGTGTCGTCATCAGCGCGACGCCAAGGCTGTTGAACAACGCCGAGACCATCGAGGGTGTTGCGAAATAGGTCGCGAAGTTGGCAAGGCCGACATAGCCGCCGGAGGCGTTCTGCAGGCTCTTCGACAGGAGCGACCACAGCGGCAGCGCAATGATCAGCACCAGAACGATGATCAGCGCGAGAACCAGCAGCGTCGCGACTGTTTGTTCGCGGATCAGGGGGCGACGAAGGCGCGCATCGCCGCTCATGCCGAAGCTCGTGCTGGGAAGACCCGCAAAGCGTCGGCGGGCAAATCGACCGTGATAGCTGCCCCCTGTTGCAGGCCGAGGTCACGCAGGAGGTTGGCCGAGAAGTCGGCGATCAGCGTGAGGCCGGGCGCGCCTTCCGCAACGAGTGTTGCGCGGCAGAAGGCACCGAGGAATTCAAGATCCGTGATCCGGACCGGCAAGGCATTCGGCTCCGAGCCGGTGACACCGCGGACGCGGATCGCTTCGGGGCGGATTCCGACCTCAACAGCCGCGCCATCGGCGATCTCCGCTGCGCGGGTGGCGAGAAACCGCCGCCCCGCCATTTCCACGGCGTCGATACCATGCGCCACGCCCGGCAGCAGGCTGATGCGGCCGACAAATTCCGCGACAAAGGTTGTCGCCGGGTTGCGGTAGATTTCCTCCGGCGTGCCGATCTGCTCGATGACGCCGTGGTTCATCACCACGATCCGCTCGGCCATCGAGAGTGCCTCTTCCTGATCGTGCGTGACCATGAAGGTTGTCACGCCGAGGCGGCGCTGCACATCGCGGATTTCCTCGCGCAGCCGGAGGCGCACTTGCGCATCGAGCGCGGAAAGCGGTTCATCCAGCAGAAGCAGGCTGGGGGAGGTCGCGAGCGCCCGCGCCAGTGCGACACGCTGTTGCTGGCCGCCTGAGAGCTGCGCCGGATATTTCGTGAGCTGGCCGGAAAGCCCGACCATCGCCAGCAACTCGGCAACGCGCGCCGTGATCTCGGCCTTGGAGCGGCGTTGGTTGACGAGGCCATAGCCCACGTTGTCGGCAATCGTCAGGTTCGGAAACAGCGCGTAGGACTGGAACACGATACCGAAATCGCGCTCCGACGGCGGGGCGTTCGAGACATCGCGGCCATTAATCGCAATTGTCCCGCCGCTTTGGCGATCAAGCCCGGCGATGGCGCGCAGGAGCGTTGTCTTGCCACAGCCCGAGGGGCCGAGAAAGCTGACGAATTCGCCGCGTTTGACGTCGAGATGAATATCCTTCAGCGCCTGAAACGCGCCGAAATGCTTGGAAAGATTGCGGATGGCGACGAACACCGCCTCAGCCCCGGCTTCACCCGCCATACGTCCCCCGATTCCCAACAACACGGCCCGGCCTTGCCGACCGGGCCCACTCAAAGCCTGTTCCGTTGCTTACTTCGGCGCGGCCTTGCCTTCGTAACGCTTCACCCATTCCTTGAGAATGCGCTCGCGATCGTTGGCCATCCACGCGAAATCATTCTTCACGAGTTTCGCCTCGGCATCCGCCGGGTAGTTCGGCGGTGCGCTCTTGACATCGGGATGCGCGACAATGGCGGAATACTTGCCGTAGAGATCATTAGCGGCCTTGGTGGCGGACCATTCGGCAACCTTGCGCGCTGCTTCCAGGTTCTTCGAGCCCTTGACGACAGCGGTCGCTTCGAGGTCCCAGCCCACGCCTTCCTTCGGCACGATGAGGTCGATCGGCGCGCCATTGGTCTTTTCCTTGGCGCCGCGCATGTCGAAGCCAATGCCGACCATGCGCTCCCCCTTCGCGGCTTGCACGCATGGGGCAGAGCCGGAATGGGTATAGACGGCGATGTTCTCATGGAGCTTGTCCATGAAAGCCCAGCCCTTTTCCTCGCCCATGATCTGCAGCCACGCCGCGACCTGAAGGTAACCCGTGCCGGAGGAGGCCGGATGCGGCATCACGATCTTGCCCTTGAATGCAGGCTTGGTGAGGTCTTCCCAAGAGACGGGCGCGGCGGCGCTGTCCTTCTTTGCTTCAACCGTGTTGAAGCAAACGACTGCGAGGATCGCGTCCATCCCGGTCCAGGTATAGGGGCCTGCTGTGTCCCGGAAGCCGGGACGGAGCTTGTCCGAGTCTTTTGGCTTGTATTCGTCCAGCAGGTTCTGCTTTTCGAACAGCAGGAGGCTGGTGGCGACGAGGCCGATCACGAGATCGGCGCGCGGGTTATCCTTCTCCGCAAGGAATCGCGCGGTGATGACGCCGGTGGAATCGCGAACCCAGACGATTTCAACATCCGGCACGCCCGCCTCGATCGCTGCCTTGAACGGCTGAAGCTGGTCATTTTCAAGCGCGGTATAGGCCGTGACTTTCGTGCGCGTCTGCGCGGAAGCGATCGGCGCGCTCGCGATCAAGGCCGCAAGACAAAGACCCACGCCCACAAGGAATTTCGATTTCATGCTTCGCCCCTCCAGCATGCCGCAACGGGCCGAAATCGCCCGTTTGCCGGCTATCGGGGCGTATTGATGCAAAAGCTGGCGCGCATTGCAACGCCTGCTTTTGCTCCAACGTGCGTTGGATTGGCGCAAATCCACTTCAAACGCCGCAATCCGATATCTCCAGACACCAAACAGTCATAAAACTGTCGAACGCACGGTCCAATAACCCTGTGTCTGGCGAAAATCCGGCCCGAAAGCCGAAGCAAAATTTTTATTAGACAACGAAACAGTTCCGCACGAACATGCTGGCTGGTCGATTGGGAACGACAAAATCAGCCATCGACATGTGATTGACTTCAGGGAGGTACTTTTGATGAAAAAATGGTCTTTTGTGATCGGTTCTGTTGCCTTTGCCGCGCTTCTGGCCGCGGGGGGAGCGCAAGCTGCCGAGAAGCTGCGTCTGCTGACCTGGGCCGATTACGCGCCCAAGGAAGTCGTGGATGCCTTCACCAAGGAGACCGGCATCGAGGTCGAGATCACACTTTCCAACAACGAAGAGATGATATCCAAGCTGCGCGCCACGCAAGGCGCGGGTTTTGATCTCGCCCAGCCGAGTCAGGATCGCATCACCGGCCCGCAGGCGGAATTCGGGATCTACAAGCCGCTCGACCTTTCGAAGATCGACGCCAAGCTCTTCATCGGCTCGATGCTGGAAGCCACCAAGGCCAATACCACCGCCGGCGGCAAGGTCTATGGCCTGCCACATATCTGGGGCACGGATGGCCTCGTGGTGAACACCAAGGCGGCACCGGGGGTGAAGGATTATCTCGACCTTTGCGGGCCTGAGGTGAAAGGCAAGGCGAGCCTTCGTGCCAAGCGCCCGACGCTGATCGCCTTCGCCTTCTCGATGGGCATGAACCCCTTTGCGGCCTACAGCAACGAGAAGGCCTATTCCGAGATGATGGACAAGGTTGGTGCCAAGCTGACCGAGTGCAAGGCCAACCTTAAGTTCTTCTGGGATGGCAAGGACGCGCTGCTCGCGGGCCTGCGCGCCGGTGAAGTCACCGCCGCGATGGCCTGGGATACCGGCGGCTGGAAGCTCAACAGCGAGAACCCCGAAATCAAGTTCATCGCACCGAAGTCGGGTGCGCTCGGCTGGGTCGATACCTTCGCGATCCCGGCGAAGGGGCGTGCGGATGACGCCGCCTACAAGTGGATCAACTTCAACATGCGCCCGGATATCGCGGCAAAGGTTGCAGCTTCCGCCGGCAATTTCTCCGCGTCTCAAGGCGCGGACAAGCTCGCCGCCGGCAAGCTGAAGGACCAGTTCGCGGAGAGCTTCCCGCTCGCGGCGATCGAGAATATCAAGTGGTATCCGGCGGTCCCGGCCGGGCTTGAGGCCATCGAGGGCAAGGTGCTCGACAAGGTGAAATCCGCGAACTGAGGCCTTGCGCCTCTTTTCGAGCCCGCTCCGCGCCACGAGCGCGGGGCGGTTTTCCTGTTATGACGCTTGTGGGGAATGGCGTCCGGGGGGATTTCATGTCCGATAGCGCCGATCTCGCGCTTCTCTCGGTCGTCAAGGAATTTGGCGCGCATCGTGCCGTCGATTCCGTGACGTTCGACGTGGCGCCTGGTGAGTTTTTTTCGATTCTCGGTCCTTCCGGCTGTGGCAAGACCACGCTGATGCGGATGATTGCCGGGTTCGAGCATCCGACGAGCGGGGATATCCGCATTCGCGGCAAATCCATGCTCGCTGTGCCGGCGAACAAGCGTCCGGTGAACATGGTGTTCCAGAGCCTCGCGCTGTTCCCGATGATGAGCGTGGGGGAGAACGTCGGCTATGGTTTGGCCTGCGCGGGTGTCGATAAAATCGAGGCCGGACAACGGATCACGCGGATTCTTGATCGCGTCGGCCTTGCAGGCTTTGAGGATCGCCCGGTGACGAAGCTCTCCGGCGGTCAGCGTCAGCGTGTGGCGATTGCCCGCTGCCTCGTGCTCGAACCGACGCTGGTACTGCTCGATGAGCCGCTCGGCGCGCTCGATCTCAAGCTGCGTGAACATATGAAATTGGAGCTGAAGCAGCTTCAGGCAGCCTTCAACACGACCTTTCTCTACATCACCCACGACCAATCCGAGGCGTTGGTGATGTCGGACCGTGTCGCGGTGATGAACAAAGGCCGGTTTGAGCAGGTCGGCTCGCCGCGCGAACTCTATCACAATCCCCTGACGAGCTTCGTTGCCGGTTTTGTCGGCGATGCCAATGTCTGGAATGGTTCGACCTTTGGGGCACAGGCCACCGGCCTCGGCATAAAGCTCTCGACGGGTGCAGCGTTGGTGGGAGCCGGATCAGGGAGCGGAGCGGTTTCCGCCTATCTCCGCCCCGAGGCCATTGCGCTGGCGGCTGTGCCCGGCGAGCTTTCCTCGCTGCCTAACCGCTTTGCCGGCACGGTTTCGACCGTGTTGTTCGACGGCGCGGCTTCAACGCTGGTCATCAAGGCCGAGGGCTTCCCCCATTTGCGTGCGACGCTGCCGCAGGCGGGGCCGCTCGCCGGGATCATGGCGGGCGCGCCGATCGGCTTTGGCTTTGCGCCCGAAGCGCTGAAGATTTTCCCGGCGTGAGAGAGAAATGACCGCCCTTCCCTCCTCCGAGAGATCGCTTTTCGCCGAAAAGCTCGGGCTTTTTCTGCTGCTCGCGCCGGCGGTGCTCTGGCTCGGTGTGCTGGTGATCCTGCCGCATGTCGAGATCGCGGTTCTCTCGTTCTCCGAGCGCATCGCGCCGCGCGTCTATGCCTTTGGTTTCGGCAATTACCTCGAATTCCTCGGCGAGCCGATCTACTGGCGGACGTTTGCGCGCACAGCGTTCCTCTCGATCCTCGTGACGCTGATCACGCTGGTGATCTCGTTTCCGGTCGCGCTCTACATCGCCAAATTCGCGAGCGGGAAATCGAAGCCGCTCTTGTTCCTGATGTGCCTGATCCCGTTCTGGGCTTCGGAACTCGTGCGCACGCTGGGCTGGATGATGATGCTGCGCGAAACCGGCGTGCTTTCCTTCCTGCTCCAGAAGGCTGGGCTCGCGAGCGGGCCGGTCGAGATGCTTTATAACGATGCCTCTGTGGTGCTCGGCCTCGTCTACGGCGGGATGCTGTTCATGATTGTGCCGTTGACCAACGCGCTCGAAAGTCTCGAAACCGCGCAGATCGAGGCGGGGTATGATCTGGGCGGTTCGCACCTCACCGTGCTCCGACGGATTATCATTCCGCATGCAATGCCGGGCATCGTCGCGGGTTCTATCGTCGTTTTCATGCTGACTGTGGGGAATTTCGTCACCCCCGTGATGCTCGGCGGCAAAAACGGACTCTGGTTTACCGAGCAGATCTATTCGCAGTTCATCACGCGCTTCAACTGGCCGCAAGGCTCGGCCTTCGGCTTCATGTTACTCCTGCTTTCGACGGTGATTGTCTGGCTCGGCCTGCGCCTCACCGGGCAGGGCTTTGCAGAGACGTTGAGGAAAGCGTGATGCAGAAGGCTTCGCTCTCCTTCCGGCTCTATGTGGCGGCGTTCTACTTGTTCCTGTTTGCGCCGCTGGTGGTGGTCGCGCTGTTTGCCTTCAACGCGAGCCTGTTTCCCGCCCCGCCGTGGAAGGGTTTTACAGTCGAATGGTTCACTGGAACCGGTGCTGTTTTCGGTAAACCAGGCATCCTCAAAGACCCGGCGATGCTCACCGCGATCCTCAATTCGCTGAAAATCGCCCTCCCGGTGACGGTGCTGGCGGTGGTGCTGGGGACCGCGAATGCCTTCCTGCTGGAGCGGCGGAATTTCCCTGGCAAGGCGCTCCTCTCGATGATGATGCTCTGGCCGCTTGTCATCCCCGGCGTGATCCTTGGCATCTCGATCCTCGCGTTTTCCTCGCGGATCGCCAATAGCCTCGAGGATTGGCTGAACATGGATCTCGATTTCCTCCGCCCCGGCCTCTTTCTCGTCATCCTCGGGCAGCTGTCCTTCGTCCTGACGATCTCGACCTTGATTATCGGCGCGCGGCTGAAAAAGTTCGATCGCTCCCTTGAGGAAGCGGCTTTTGACCTTGGCGCAAGTCGCTGGCGGGTGCTCTGGACTGTCACCCTGCCCTTCCTCAAGCCGGCGATGATCGGCGCGGGGCTGGTGGCGATGCTGATGTCGTTCGAGAATTTCAACACGACGCTGATCCTCGTTGGCTCGGATGCGCCGCTGCCGATCTACATGTATGGCCAGATGCGCGAGGGCGCGACTCCGGCGCTCAATGCTGCAAGCCTGCTTCTGATGGTCGTTGCCGGGTCGATGGCAGTGATGGTCGCGCTGTTCTCCTCGCAAAAAGCGGAATAGTGCCTTTCACCTTTTCCGGATGGCATAACGGGGCTTTGGGAGCGCGGCGATTGTGTACGCGTGACATTTTACCGGTAAAATTCTCAATCCGAGACTTGCTGTCGCGCCAATGCAGTGATCAAATTGCCTAACTAAATAACAGCGCCTCTCCGGAACGGACGCTGGCTCATGACGATCAGGGGAAACGACTTGCAGCCCACCGATATCCGTAATCCGTCGTATTTCCACAAGGTTGTCGACTGCCAATGGGCCTGCCCGGCTCATACGCCTGTGCCGGAATACATCCGGTTGATCGCGCATGGCCGCTATGACGATGCCTATATGATCAACTGGAAATCCAATGTGTTCCCCGGCATTCTCGGCCGCACCTGTGATCGCCCCTGCGAGCCGGCCTGTCGACGCGGGCGTGTCGAGGACGAGACGCTGTCGGGAAGCCGCAAGGAGCCGGTGGCGATCTGCCGTCTCAAGCGCGTTGCGGCCGATTTCAAGGATGACCTGACGGGCCGTCTCCCCAAACCGCTGCCCTCGAACGGGCGCCGCATCGCCTGCATCGGCGGCGGGCCGTCCTCATTGACTGTCGCGCGTGATTTGGCGGCCATTGGCTACCGCGTCGAAGTGTTTGACGAGGGCGCCAAGCTCGGCGGCATGGTCCGCACGCAAATCCCCCGCTTCCGCCTGCCAGAAGAGGTGATTGACGAGGAATGTGGTTACGCGGTCGGTGCGGGCGACGTTGTCGTGCACCAGACGCGGGTGAATTCGCTGAAAGACATGCTCGGCGAGGGCTTTGACGCGATCTACGTCGGCACCGGTGCGCCGCGCGGCCGTGCGCTCGATCTGCCTGGCAAGACCGAGGGCGAAAAGAATATCCACACCGGCATCGAGTGGCTGGCGAATGTCTCGTTCGGTCATTTCACGACCATCGGCAAGCGCGTGATTGTGCTCGGAGGCGGCAATACCGCGATGGATTGCTGCCGCACGGCGCGTCGTCTTGGTGGCGAGAAGGTGACGGTGGTCGTCCGCTCTGGCTTTGAGGAAATGAAGGCCTCGCCCTGGGAAAAGGATGATGCCATTGCCGAGGATATTCCGATCCTCAACTTCCTCGCGCCCAAGAGCTTCGTGGTCGAGGGCGGCAAACTCGTTGGCATGATGTTCGAGCCGGTCAAAGCCGTTTACGACGACAAGGGTCGCCGCGATCTCGTCCCCACGGGCGAGTCGGATCGCTTCATCGAAGGCGATGATGTGCTGGTCGCGGTCGGGCAGGAGAATGCCTTCCCGTGGATCGAGCGTGATATCGGCCTCGAATTCGACCGCTGGGGCCTGCCCAAGCTCGATGCCACGACTTTCCAATCCAGTTTGCCGACTGTCTTTTTCGGCGGCGATGCGGCGTTCGGGCCGAAGAATATCATCTGGGCTGTCGCGCATGGCCATGATGCCGCCATCTCGATCCACAAGCATTGCGAGGGTGAAAGCCTTTCCGAGCGCCCTGCCCCCGGTGTCACCGTCATCAGCCAGAAGATGGGCATTCATGAATGGAGCTACGACAACAACGTCGCGATTGATCCGCGCACCAAGGTGCCGCATCTCGCGAAGGAAGCCGCGTTGAAGAACATCCGCGCCGAGGTCGAACTAGGGTTTGACGTGGCGCTGGCGGTGAAGGAAGCCCAGCGCTGCCTCAACTGCGATGTCCAGACCGTGTTTGAAGGGCCGAAGTGCATCGAATGCGATGCTTGCCTCGACATCTGTCCTATGGATTGCATCACCTTTACGCCCAACGGCGAGGAAGCCGAGCTACGCACGCGCCTCTCCGCGCCTGCCACCAACTTTGAACAGAGCCTCTACGTCTCCCCTGCCCTGAAAACCGGGCGGATCATGGTGAAGGACGAGGACGTTTGCCTCCACTGTGGCCTTTGCGCCGAGCGGTGCCCCACCGGCGCGTGGGACATGCACAAGTATTTCTTGGAAATGACCCATGCGGGATGCCGGTCGTGAACATGCACACAAGGACGCCCATCGCGGCGATCAATGATTTCGTCGTCAAGTTCGCGAATGTGAACGGTTCCGGCTCCGCTTCGGCGAATGAGCTGTTCGCCCGCGCGATTTTGCGCATGGGTGTGCCGGTCAGTCCGCGCAACATCTTCCCCTCCAACATTCAGGGGTTGCCGACCTGGTTCGAGGTCCGCGTCACCGAGAAGGGGTATCTCGGCCGGCGCGGCGGCGTCGACATGATGGTCGCGATGAACCCGCAGACCTGGGCGCAGGACCTCAAGGAAATCGAGGCCGGTGGCTATCTCCTCTACGATTCCACCCGGCCCATGCCCGCCTCGGCCTTCCGCGATGACATCACGGTGATCGGCATTCCGCTGACCGCGATCTGCAACGCGACCTATGCCGATGTGCGCCAGCGTCAGCTGTTCAAGAACATCATCTGCCTCGGCGTGCTCTCCTGGCTGTTCGAGATTGAGCCGAAGGAAATTGAGCGGCTGTTCTCCGAGCAATATAAGGGCAAGGAGGCACTTCTCGCCTCCAACGTGAAGGCCCTGAACCTCGGGCGTGATTATGCCCGTGACAACGTCGCGACGGGCACCTGCCATCTCAAGGTGCGGCGCGCCGATGCCGTTGGTGACATGATTTTCGTTGAGGGCAACAGCGCGGCTGCGCTCGGCTGCGTTTACGGCGGCGCGACAGTTTGTGCGTGGTATCCTATTACCCCTTCCACGTCTGTTGTCGAAGCCTTCCAGAGCTACTGCAAGAAGCTGCGACACGATCCGGAAACGGGCGAGGCGCGCTACGCGATTGTGCAGGCGGAAGATGAGCTCGCCTCCATTGGCATGGTGATCGGCGCCGCCTGGAATGGCGCGCGCGCCTTCACCGCGACCTCTGGCCCCGGCATCTCGCTGATGACCGAATTCATCGGTCTCGCCTATTTCGCGGAAATCCCGGCGGTGCTCATCAACGTGCAGCGTGGCGGGCCTTCCACCGGCATGCCGACACGCACGCAGCAGGCGGACCTGCTCTCCTGTGCCTATGCCTCCAACGGCGACACCAAGCACGTCCTGCTGTTCCCGGAAGACCCGAAGGAGTGCTTCGATTTTTCGGCCGCTGCGCTCGACCTCGCAGACCGGCTGCAAACCCCGATCTTCGTGATGACCGATCTCGATATCGGCATGAATTACCGGCTCTGCAAACCCTTCGAGTGGGATGAAAACCGCAGTCTTGATCGCGGCAAGGTAATGACGGCCGAGGATCTCGATGCAGGCAAGACCTTCGGGCGCTACCTCGATGTCGATGGCGACGGCATCCCCTACCGCACTTTCCCCGGCACGCACGCGACCAAGGGCTCGTATTTCACGCGCGGCACCTCCAAGAATCGCATGGCGGGTTATTCCGAAGCCGGGCCGGATTACGTCGAGAACATGGAGCGGCTGCTCAAGAAATTCGAGACGGCCAAGACCTATGCGCCGGCGCCGATTGCGCATCTCGCGCCCTCCCCGTCCCGCTGCGGCGTGCTCTATTTCGGCTCGACCGCGCCGGCGATGGCCGAGGCGCTCGATAACCTTGCCGAGGCCGATGCGCCGCTCGATGCCATGCGCATCCGCGCCTTCCCGTTCGCGGACAGCGTGGCCGAATTCATCGCCAACCACGAGCAGGTATTTGTCGTTGAGCAGAACCGTGATGGTCAGCTCCGCTCGATGCTGATCAACGAGATTGGCGTCGATCCGGCGAAGATCATTGCTGTGCTGCATTTCGATGGCACGCCGATCACGGCGCGATTCATCGTCAAGGCGATCTCCACCCATCTCGGCAAGACCGATGCCGCCACCAAGACGCTGGTGCACTCATGACCTACATTGCCAAGCCCAAGCTGCATCACCCGGCGCTGACGCATAACGCCGCCGGTTTCACCCGCCGCGACTATGAAGGCACGATCTCGACGCTCTGCGCTGGCTGCGGCCACGACTCGATCTCGGCGGCAATCATCCACGCCTGTTTCGAGTTGAACATCGAGCCGCACCGCGTTGCCAAGCTCTCGGGCATTGGCTGCTCGTCGAAATCACCGACGTATTTTCTCGGCAATTCCCACGGCTTCAACACCGTGCATGGGCGCATGCCCTCGGTGCTGACCGGGGCCAATCTGGCAAACCGCGAACTCATTTACCTCGGCGTTTCGGGCGATGGCGATTCGGCTTCCATCGGCCTCGGACAGTTCGCGCATGTCATGCGGCGTGGCGTGAACATGGTCTATGTCGTGATGAACAACGGCGTCTATGGCCTCACCAAGGGTCAGTTCTCGGCAACGGCGGATCGCGGTTCCAAATCCAAGAAGGGCGCGGTCAATCAGGATTCCGCGATTGATCTCGCGAGCCTCGCGATCCTGATGGGCGCGACTTTCGTGGCGCGCTCGTTCTCGGGCGACAAGACGCAGCTTGTGCCTCTGATCAAGGCGGCGATCAGCCATCAGGGCGCGGCCATCCTCGATGTGATTTCGCCGTGTGTTGCGTTCAACAATCACGCCGGCTCGACCAAGAGCTACGATTACATCCGCGAGCATAACGAGGCGATGAACCGCCTTGATTTCATTACCGGGCAGGAGCCAATCACGGCGGATTACGCGCCGGGGACGGTCACGGACGTGCTTCAGCACGACGGCACGACGTTGCGGCTCCGCAAGCTCGCCGAGGATTATGATCCGTCGGACAAGGCAGGCGCCCTCGCCCATATTCAGGAGCGTGCGGCGGCCGGTGAAGTGGCAACGGGTCTCCTCTATCTCGATCCGCTGCCCCGCGATCTTCACGAGGGGCTGAACACGGTGGCTGCGCCGCTCAACAGTCTGCCGGATGAGGCGTTGGTGCCAGGTCGCGCTGCGCTGGTCAAAATCAATGCTGGCTTACGGTAGGAAGGCGGTGTTGGGAGCTCCCAATACGCGCCATTAGGGTTTGGTTAACGAAAAATCGCTTGCCAGAATCGGCTAAACTGGCACCCTAACGTCAAAGGCGCTGTTCCCCGCGCTTTGCCGTGAATTTGGGTGCCCATCGTGAACCGTGCTTCAAGCGAGACAAAACCGCATTTGCCGTCAATCGACGAGACGATTGGTGAGCATGCCGGCTTGCTCAGTGATCAGCTGCGCACCATCAGCGCGGCCCTCTTCCCGCCGACATCGGAGAAGGTGCTGCGCAAGTTCACCTCGGGGGAAGCCGCGAAGCTGATTGGTGTCACGGATTCGCGCCTACGCCAGCTCTCGCTTGCCGGGGAAGGCCCGCAGCCCGAAACCGTGGGCAATGGCCAGCGACGTTACAGCCTTGAGGAAATCAACGAGCTGCGTGTCCTGCTGGCGCGCTCTGCCCGTGGCCGCAAGGATGCGCTCGAATACCTCCCGCGCCGGGCAGAGGGTGATCATCTTCAGGTCATCGCGGTCACCAATTTCAAGGGTGGTTCGGGCAAGACCACGACGTCAGCGCATCTTGCGCAATATCTCGCGCTGCGCGGCTACCGCGTGCTCGGCATCGACCTTGACCCGCAAGCGTCGTTTTCCGCCCTCCTCGGCCTGACGCCGGAATTTGAGGTTGGTCCGAACGAAACGCTCTATGCCGCGATCCGCTATGATGGCGAGCGGCGGCCGTTGAAGGATATTATCCGCAGGACTTATTTCGACGGGCTCTCGCTGGTGCCGGGCAATCTCGAACTGATGGAGTTCGAGCATGAAACGCCGCGTGCGCTCTCCGCCGGAATGCGTGCACCAGACCAGGTGTTTTTTGCACGCGTGGCGCAGGCGCTTGATCCGGTGGCGGACGACTTCGATGTGGTGATCATCGATTGCCCGCCGCAGCTCGGCTATCTCACGCTCTCCGGTATTTGTGCCGCCACCGGCGTACTCGTTACGGTGCATCCACAGATGCTCGATATTGCTTCGATGAGCCAATTCCTGCTGATGACGCGCGACCTTCTCGCCGTGGTGCGCGAGGCTGGTGCGCGTCTCAACTACGACTTCCTGCGCTACCTGATCACACGCTATGAGCCTCAGGATGGTCCGCAAACCAAGGTGGTCGCCCTGCTGCGCAACCTCTTCGGCGATCATGTGCTGACCAACCCGATGGTGAAATCGACCGCAATGTCCGATGCCGGTCTGACCAAGCAGACGCTCTATGAGATCGGGCGCGAAAACCTGACGCGTTCGACCTATGACCGCGCGGCCGAGGCGCTTGAGGCGGTGCATGTCGAGATCGAGAATTTGATCCGCTCGGCATGGGGTCGAAGCCTGCGGGCGAGGGGTGAAGCATGAGCCGCAAAACCACCATCGACGCCCTCTTTGCCAAGAAGCCAGTCGATAAGCCGATTGAACCGTTGGGAGCTCCCAACAGCATGGAACGCGCCGTGCCAGCCGTGAGGACGGGTGCCGTCGCTGCCATGGGGGCCTCGCTCCAGCAATGGTCCGCGGCGGCTAAAGCTTCGGAAGATTTGCAGGCGCAAATCGCGAATGCAAAGACCATCGTGGAACTGGACCCGCAGAGCATCGATCCTGCACCTGTGCGCGATCGGCTCGTGATCGAGCACGACCCTTCACTCGATGAACTCGTCAAATCGATTGCGGAGGCAGGTCAACAGGTGCCGATTCTGGTGCGGCCACACCCGAACCAGACAGGGCGCTTTCAGGCCGCCTACGGGCACCGCCGGATCGAGGCAACGCGTCGCCTCGGCCAACCTGTTCGCGCGATCGTTCAGGCTCTGACGGATGAGGCGCTAATCACGGCGCAGGGCAAGGAGAACAGCGAGCGTCGCGATCTTTCGTTCATCGAGAAGGCGCTGTTCGCGCGCCGGCTTGAAGAAGCGGGCTATGATCGCGCGGTGATCGGCACGTCGCTCTCGACCGACAAGGCAGACCTCAGTCGTCTGATACAGGTCGCGCGTTCCGTGCCCGAGGCAATTGCCAAGAGAATTGGTTCGGCACCCAAGGCCGGCCGCGCACGCTGGATGGCGCTTGCCGAGTTGCTTCAGGCGCCGGGCGCCGAGCGGCGTCTCGGGGCTGTTCTGGAGCGAAGCACGTTCAGTGCGTTCGATTCCGATCGTCGTTTTCTTGAAGCGATGCGGGCGCTCGATGTGCCATCTGCACGAGAAGATGAAAAAGCGGAACCGGATGTTCTGGTGGAGGATCCTGCGGGGAAGGGCATCGTCTCCCGGAAGCGTGGCAAGTCTACGTCACAGCTGATTTTCAACGAAACCCTGGCACCCGGCTTCATGAGTTTTCTTGCCAGTGAACTGCCGAATTTCTACCGCCGCTATCTCGATCAGGCGACGTCCACGTCTTCCACGAGGAAGGCACCGAGATAATCGGCAGGCAAACACGTTTACAGTCACGACACCCCTTAACCACGGAGCAACCTGACAAAAGAAAAAGGCCCCCGACGTTTCCACCGGAAGCCTTCCTCAGATCTAAGCACCCTGAGAATCCCACTTCCGCGAATCGCTGTCAAGAGTCCCTTTGAGGAAACTGCCATTTCGGCGGCCGTAATTCTTTTGCCTGATTGAAGGCAAAGACAATGACACATGGATTGGCAACGACGCCCTTCGGGCGGCGCTCGATGTCGCTTGGTCTGATTGCAACCCAGGCGCAGGCGAGAGCAGTGGAGCCGGAGAAGACCGTCCACAAATGGAAGGTGTTCACGGCGCTAACGGAAGCCAAGGACCGGCTCGGCTTGCCGGATCGGGCGCTGGCGATTTTGAATGCGCTGCTATCATTTCATCAGGAGACGACGCTCACGGCGGGCGATCCGCTGGTGGTGTTTCCCTCCAATGAAAAACTGGCCGCGCGCGCCCATGGCGTCGCGCCGACAACATTGCGGCGACACCTCGCGATTCTCGTCGATGCTGGCA
Source organism: Rhizobiales bacterium PAR1 (assembly GCA_002256205.1). GTDB lineage: Bacteria > Pseudomonadota > Alphaproteobacteria > Rhizobiales > Beijerinckiaceae > Rhabdaerophilum. The sequence goes on along the minus strand of NKIW01000011.1, from coordinate 43,855 downwards.
TCGTGATCCGGCGCGACAGTCCCAACGGCAAGCGCTACGCACGGCGCGGGGAGGGTGGGGCGGTCAGTGAAGCCTTCGGGTTTGACCTGACGCCGCTTGTGGCCCGTGCCGAAGAGTTCGAGGCGCTTGCGGCCGAGGTGCAGGCGCGGAAGAAGGCGCTCCGGCTCGCACGGGAGCGCGTGACGCTGGCGCGACGGGATATCACCAAGATGATCGCCCTGGGGCTTGAGGAGGCCCTGCCGGGCGACTGGATGGGTCTTCACGCTGCATATCTCGGTATCATCGCTGGGTTGAGACGGTCGGCGGACGTTGCCGCCCTGACAACGACCGCAGCGGATTTGACGGATCTTGCTTGTGCCATCGCCAACCATCTCGAACTTTTCGTGAATTCATCGATTCCAGACGCCAATGAATCCCAAAATGGCGCTCACAAACAGAATTCAAAAACTGATCTTCATGAATCTGAACCTGCCTCCAAAAATGACAGGGGCGAAATCGACGCGCTTCAGCCAGAGCAGTCAGAACATGCCATTTCAGAACTCGACGACCCACTTACCGCACCTGCCGAAGCCCACCCGGCGATGGGAACACCACTCGGCATGGTGCTCGAGGCCTGCCCGGATATCCTCGACTATGCCGAAGCCCCGACAGGGGAGGGGCAACTCGAGACCCCGACGATCCGCAATTGGGCGGCTTTCCTGAAAACGGCGGCTCTCGTCCGGGCCATGCTCGGGATTTCCCCGGATGCCTGGCAGGATGCCGTCGAGACGATGGGTCTTGTCGATGCCTCGATCGTGATCGCCGCAATCTTGCAAAAGGGTGATGATATCCGCTTCCCCGGTGGTTATTTGCGTGCATTGACCGAGAAAAAGCGTGAGGGGCATTTCTCCGTGGGCCCGATCCTTATGGCGTTGATCAGTGCCAGACTGAAGGAGGCAAGAGGGCAGAAACGGGAAACTTTTCGATCGGACTAAGGTGTGATAAGGGTTAGTCGGGCCTAGCTAAGTCTGGAGCTGACGGGAGTGTTCATGCCTTCCTCGCAAGTCAACATGTTCGAAGCGAAATCGCAGCTGTCACGCCTTGTCGAAGCGGTCGAGAGCGGGGCGATGGCGGAAATTGTGATTGCCCGCAATGGCAAGCCTGCCGCACGTCTGGTGCCTGTTCAGGATCCCCGGCCGGGTATTCGTCTCGGGCTTCTTGCCGGGCGTTTTTCGGCGCCGTCGCTCGAAGGTTTGGATGCTGACAACGAGTTGATCGCCGCCGCTTTCCTCGGCGATGGGTTCTCACGCTGATGCGGCTTTTGCTCGACACGCATATCGCGATCTGGGCTCTGGTCGCGCCCGATCGGCTAACGCAGGCTGAACAGACGCTGATCGCCTCACTCGAGAACGAGGAATTCGTGTCCAGCGTCAGCCTTTGGGAAATCGCGATCAAATTTCCGCTGTCGCGTGGCCGCGTGGATGCCTTGCCCTTCTCGGCCGAAGCTGCCCACCGCTATTTCCTCGAAGCAGGTTACCACGTTCTGGATATGACGGCCCGGCATGCGCTGGCCGTCGAGACGTTGCCTCCGCTGCATGCCGATCCGTTTGACCGGATGCTCGTCGCGCAAGCGAGGACTGAGCCCATGCACCTGCTGTCGCAAGACCAGAAAGTGCTGGCCTATTTTCCTGGCGATCAACAGGCGCGCTGACCTCGATCATCGGTCCGGATGGCGCCGGAAAACCCGTTTCCCGCCGCACCCGGCGATTGTAATGTTGCAAGGCTTTGGGCCGCGAAACATGCGCGCGAGATTGGCGGCGATCCTCGTCTATCCGGTCACGGATCATTGCTCAGTTTCCTACCCCTCGTGGCCGGAACGCGGCAGCGGCTTTGGACTGACGGTGGACGGCATGAAATGGTTCTGGGATTTTATCTGCCGAACAAGTCGGATGCCGACAACCCGATGGTCTCGCCGCCGCGCACAAAATCCTTCACCAATCTGCCGCGCACCTACCTCATCGCAGGTGAATACGACCTCTTGCGCGATGAAGGCGAGGCTTATGCGAAGCAGGCATTGCAGTCGATCTGAGGCTCTACGACGACATGAACCACGGCTTTCTCAACTGGGTCTGGCTCGTAGATCGCTCGAATGAGGCGATGGGCGCCCTGGCCGGGTGGATGCGGCAGGTGTTGTAATCAGCTGAAGGGCGAGGTCCGGCCCTGATTGCATCTTCTCGTCGTTGTTTTTCCTTGTCTGGGAAAAGAACGACGCTACTTTCCTAACCGACGCACGCCCTGTCGGGCGTCAGTTGGAGGGAACAAAATGCCAATCAAAAAACGAGACTTCATCGCGGGCGCGGCTGCAACGCTGTTAATGGCGGCATCCATTGGAACGGCCAGTGCCCAGATGGAACTCAAGATTCTCGCCCCTGCTGCGCCGGGTGGCGGCTGGGATGGCACCGCGCGCGCGATGCAGCAGGTTCTGACCGCAACCGGAATCGGCAAGAGCGTTCAGGTCAATAATATTCCGGGTGCTGGTGGCGCGATTGGCCTTGCCCAGTTCGTGAATACGGCCAAGGGCGACCCGAACCAGATCATGGTCAATGGCTTCGTGATGGTCGGCTCGCTGATCACCAACAAGTCGCCGGTCAACCTCGGCATGGTGACACCGATCGCGCGGATTACCGCCGAGGCGGAAGTTATCGTTGTGCCGGCTACTTCGCCGATCAAGGATGCGAAGGATCTCGTCGCTGCGATGAAGGCTGATCTCGCCAAGGTGACTTTCGCCGGCGGTTCGGCGGGCGGTGTTGATCACATCCTCGCCGGTCTTCTTGCAGGCACGGTTGGGCTTGATGGCTCGAAGGTCAACTACGTGCCGTTTTCGGGTGGTGGCGAAGCGCTGGCGGCGATGCTTTCAGGCCGCGTTACGGCGGGCATCTCCGGCTGGGGCGAGTTCGAGGGCCAGATCAAGGCCGGCAAGCTGCGCGCCATCGCGCTCGCTACTCCGGACCGTCTCAAGGACAACCCTACGCCGACGCTGAAAGAGCAGGGCATCAACCTTGAACTCATTAACTGGCGTTCTGTGATGGCGGCGCCGGGGATCACGGCGGACCAGAAAAAGGCGATTTCGGACGTTATCGACAAGATGGTCAAGTCTAAGGAATGGAAGGAAGTCCTCGTCCAGCGTGGTTGGGATGATGCCTACCTGCCCGAACCGGCCTTCGGTGAATTCCTGAAGACGGAGCAGGTCCGCGTCGAGGCGGTGCTGAAATCTGTAGGCCTCGTGAAGTAAGCACAATGTAAGACGTTGCCTTCCCGCCTCTGGCGGGAAGGATCATTTCAAAAAGCCGCCCGACAAGAAGGCTGGCATCAGGGACGTTCAGGGGGGGAACCATGTCTCAATCCACAAGCGCGCCCAAGGGGCGTGACAAGCCGGCCATTGTTGTCGGCTTTCTCATGCTGGCGCTGGCCGGTATTCTCTGGGCCGACGCTGTGAGTCTTGGCAGCGTCGTGGCCTACGGTATCGGCCCTGCTGTAGTGCCGAAGATCATTGCGGCTGGACTTGTTCTGCTCGGGTTGCTCTCTATCCTCTCCGGCTTCCGCAGTGCCGGAACCGAGCCTGAAGAAGCGGATTTTGGCCCGGTCGGCATTCTGGTGATCGGGTTCCTCGTACTTACGGCGATGATCGGTTTTGGCGGCGGGTTCGTCCCGGCTATGGCAGTGCTCTTTGCGATCACATCATTCGCCTTCGGTCGCCGCGCGGTTCTGGTTGATCTCGCGATCGGGGTTGTGCTCTCGACGCTTATCTACCTCCTGTTTTCGAAACTCCTGACGCTCTCGCTGCCGCAAGGCCCGCTTGAACGGCTTCTGGGCTGAGGTGCGGCGATGGAATCCTTTTATGCCTTGATGTCGGGTTTCACCGTCGCAATGACGGCGGCAAACCTCCTTTATGCTTCTGTCGGCGTGCTGCTTGGTACGGCGGTTGGTGTGTTACCGGGTATCGGCCCGGCGGTAACGGTGGCGCTTCTTCTGCCGATCACCTTCAAGCTTGACCCCTCTGGCTCACTGATCATGTTCGCCGGCATCTACTACGGCGCGATGTACGGCGGCTCGACGACCTCGATCCTCATCAACACGCCGGGCGAAAGCGCCTCGATGGCGACGGCCTTGCAAGGCAACCTGATGGCCAAAAGCGGCCGCGCCGGGCCTGCGCTTGCGACCTCGGCCATCGGCTCCTTCATCGCCGGTTTTATCGCGACGGCGGGCATCGCATTTCTGGCGCCGTGGATGGTGAAGTTCGCGGTGCAATTCGGCCCGGAGGATTACTTCGCGCTGATGGTGGTGGCCTTCATCACCGTCTCGGCGACCTTCGGTGATTCGCCGCTCAAGGGGCTCATCAGTCTGTTTTGCGGTCTCGCCTTCGGTCTCATCGGCATTGACAAACTGACGGGCCAGTCTCGACTGACGTTCGGCCTGCCGGAACTGCTCGACGGCGTGGAAGTCACGACGTTGGCGGTGGGACTCTTTGCCATTGGCGAAGCGATGTTTGTTGTCTCGCGTCACCGGGTTGCCGAGGAAGTCATGCAGATGACCGGCTCGCTCTGGATGTCGAAGGAGGACTGGAAGCGTTCGTGGAAGCCGTGGCTGCGCGGCACCATGTATGGCTTCCCGATTGGCGCGCTGCCAGCGGGCGGTGCGGAAATCCCAACCTTCCTGTCGTATTCGACCGAGAAACGGCTCTCGAAGCACCCCGAGGAATGGGACACCATTGGCGCGATTGAAGGCGTCGCGGGGCCTGAGGCGGCCAACAATGCCTCGGTGGCCGGTACGCTGGTGCCGCTGCTCTCGCTCGGCTTGCCAACCTCGGCGACCGCGGCCATCATGCTTGCGGGCTTCCAGCAGTTCGGACTCAACCCCGGCCCACTGTTGTTCGCGGAGAAGCCTGATCTCGTCTGGGGCCTCATCGCCAGCCTCTTCATCGCCAACGCGATGCTCGTGGTGCTGAACCTGCCGCTGGTTGGCATTTGGGTGAAGCTGCTGAAAATCCCGACACCGTGGCTCTATGCCGGCATCCTGATGTTCGCCGCGATGGGGTCGATCGCGACCAAGGGCTCGATTGCTGAACTCCTGATGCTGCTCGGTTTCGGCATCATCGGCTTCCTGATGCGGCGCTATGACTATCCTGTCGCGCCGATGGTCGTGGGGCTGATCCTCGGGCCGATGGCCGAAAGCCAGTTCCGCCGCGCGCTTCAGATCAGCATTGGCGATCCGCTCGTGCTGGTGCAAAGCCCGATTGCCGCGACGCTGCTCGGTGTCGCCTTCCTCGCGCTCATCGCACCCTATGTGGCGGGCGGTTTGAACAAGTTCAAGGCGAACGAAGACTGAGGATCGCCTCACATCCCGGCGCGGTACGCTACGCTGCGCCGGGATTTTCTCGCTGGAATACCTCCCGGACGCATATTTCCCCCGGCTGTCTTGCTACTGGCAATCGACCCCGCGTGCCGTCGTCCTGATGCGCTTTGCTCAGCCAAACCGGTTCCCGAACCCAGTCTTTGAACGTGCGTTCAAAAGGCGCATCAGGGCCGTTGACACAAATCGCATACTGTCTACAGTTTACGACATGAGAGACAGCGTCACCCGCCAGACCCTCGCCGATCAGGTTTTCGCCCGTGTGGTGGAAGCCATTGTCGTTGGTGAGATCGAGGCCGGCAGCCCGATCAGCGAGAACGAGATCGCGCTGAGGTTCGGGGTTAGTCGCGGCCCGGCGCGCGAGGCAATTTTTCGCCTTGAGGCCAAGGGCCTTGCGACGCGCGTTGCGCATTTCGGCGCCCGAGTCGTGGATCTCACGCTCGATGATCTCAGGAGCCTCTTCGAATTGCGCGAGGCGATGGAGGGCATGGCTTGCCGTCTTGCCGCCGAGCGGATCACCGATGCGGAGCTTGTGGTGCTCGAGGAGAGCCTGCGCGGTCATGCGGTGCGGCCTGAAGTGGCCTCGGGGCAGTCGTATTACCAACCGGGCGGCGATCAGGATTTCCATTTCGGTATTGCCCGCGCGAGCCACAACCAGCGCCTGTTCCGGGCGCTTTCGGACGAGCTCTACGACGTGATGCGGCTCTACCGCTTCCGTTCCAGCCTCACGCCGGGCCGCGCCATCGAGGCGCGCAACGAGCACCGCGCGATTGTCGAAGCGCTGCGCAGTCGTGATCCCGCGCGCGCCGAAGAAGCGATGCGGGCACATATCCGCTCTTCGTGGCGTAATACTCAAACCACCTTCCGCACCCAAACCAGCACGTCGGAGCCGCGCATATGAGGACGACCACCCGGCTCAAGACGCTGCTTGGCGCGCGTCGGGGCATCACCTTTCCCGGTGCGGCCAACGCGATGTTTGCGCGCGTGATCGAGGAATTGGGCTTTGAGGTCTGCTACCTAACTGGCGCGGGCATCGCCAACATGCACCTCGGCGCGCCGGATATTGGCCTCACAACCCTCACCGAAATTGCCAATGTCACGGCGGCAACGGCGGACGCCATCAACCTGCCGATGCTTGTCGATGCCGATACCGGTTTCGGCAATGCTGTGAACATGACGCGCACGGTGAAAGTGCTGGAGCGGGCAGGGGCCGCGGGCATCCAGATCGAGGATCAGGTTTTCCCGAAGAAATGCGGCCACTTCAACGGCAAGGAAGTCATTCCACTCTCCGAAATGATCGCCAAGATCAAGGCAGCCGTCGATGCGCGTGGCGATGCGGATTTCCAGATCGTCGCGCGGACCGATGCCCGGGCGATCGAGGGGCTTGATGCCGCAATCGACCGCGCCCATGCGTTCATCGAGGCGGGCGCGACGGCGACTTTTGTCGAGGCGCCGACCTCATTTGACGAGATGGTGCGCATCGCGAAGGAACTCCCGGTGCCGCAGATCGCCAACATCGTCTTCGGCGGCAAGACGCCGGACCCCGGCCGTGCGCGACTCGCCGAGATGGGTTTCGCGGGCGTGCTCTATGCCAATGCGGCCTTGCAGGCGGCGCTGCGTGCTTCTTTCGAGGTGCTATCCTCGCTCAAGGAGCATGGTTCGCTCGACCGCGTGGCCGATAAGCTTGCCTCCTTCGAGGAGCGCCAGAACGCGGTCGCCAAGCCGCGCTGGGATGCGCTTGAAGCGAAATACAAGGTCTGAGGAGCCCCCCATGAGCACGCCCCCCAAACGTCCCTGGGATCACCTGATTTCCGAAAACGAGCAGAAGGCCTATCGCGCTGCCGGATTTGGTCGTCCGACCGGTTTTGGCAAGAAGCCAGCACTGCTGATCATCGACGTACAATATCGCACTGTCGGCACCGAGCGCCGCCCGTTCTGGGAAGCGATCAAAGAATTCCCGACCTCCTGCGGTGAGGTCGCGTGGGATGCTGTTGGTAATATCGCGCGGCTTCTGGCGGTCTTCCGCGAGAATGGCTGGCCGGTGCTTTACCCTTACGTTTCGCCCAAGCAGACTTTTGACGCGGGGCGCCTCTCGGACAAGGTGCCGGCGATCATGGGTGTTGCCGCAAAAGGCTACGAGTTCGTGGCCGAGATAGCACCTTCAGAGAAGGACATTCTCGTTCCCAAGAAGCATCCGAGCGCGTTTTTCGGCACGCCACTTGCGAGCTACCTGATCAACACGGGGGCGGACACCTTGATTGTCACCGGTTGCTCTACATCTGGATGCGTGCGCGGCACGGTGGTCGACGGTTTTGCCTATAATTTCCGAGTGATGGTGCCTCAGGATGCGGTGTTCGACCGCTCGGAGGTCTCGCATGCGGTGAACCTTTTCGACATGTCGGAGAAATATGCGGATGTCATGCCGACCGACGACATCCTTTCGGCCCTGAAATCGATCCCCAAAACAACCTGAACCAATAACGGGAGTGCAGACATGACCAACAGGACCATGACGGGACTTTCCATCGGACGCAGGACGGCGCTTGCCCTCGTGCTTCTTTCCGCCACCTCGGGCCTTGCGCTCGCGCAGCAGGCCTCGCTGAAGTTTGGCCTCGCCATGCCGCTGACTGGCGGACAGGCGCTTTACGGCAATGATCAGGTCAAGGCTGCTCAGTGGGCGGTGGACGAGATCAACAAGGCAGGCGGCATCAACGGCAAGAAGTTCGAGATGGTCGTCCTCGATACGCAGGCCGATCCGCAGGTCGGCATTCAGGCGGTCAACCGCATGATCAGCGTAGACAAGACGCCGGTGTTCATCACCGCGTGGTCGGGGGTTGTGAAGGCCGTTGCGCCGATCGCCAACGACAACAAGATTGTCGAACTCTCGGTTGGGGCGAATGCGCCGGATATCGCCAAGCTCGGCGATTATGTCTACACGACCTTCCCGCTGGCGGACGTCGATATCCGCGCTGTCGCGGCCTATTCCGCCAAGGAGATGGGCAAGAAGAAGGCCGCCGTGCTCTTCATCAACAACGAGACCGGTATTGGTTCGGCGGAGGTCTATCGCGATACCTTCACCAAGTCGGGCGGGCAGGTCGTGGCCTATGAGGCCTATGACCAGAAGGCCACCGACTTTACCGGTCCGCTGCTCAAGATCCGTGCGTCGAACCCCGAGATCATCCACCTTCAGGGCCTTGTCTCGGAATCACCGCAGGTGATCGCTCAGGCGCGCCAGCTTGGCATCACCGTGCCGATTACTTCCTATTCGGGCATCTACAACCCCAAGCTCATCGAACAGCTCGGTGCGGCAGCAGAAGGCGTGATCGCAACCTCGCTCGCGCCGGGCGTTGAGGATTCCCCCGCTGTGAAGACCTACGTCGAGCGCTGGGTGAAGGAAGTGGGTCGCCCGCCGAACGGCCTCCCCTATACGCAGTATCTCTATGACTCGCCCTATCTCGTGGCGGCGGTATTCGCTTCGCTCGACAAGAAGGGCACCCCGATCACCGGCGAGAATTTCCGTAAAGAGATGCTGACGATCAAGACCTTTGATCTGCCGCTGACCGGCAAGGTGACCTTTGCGGATGATCACACCGTCAACAAGCCCGTCTACCTCGTCGAGGTAAAGGGCGGCAAATGGACCGGCAAGGCCGTCGTCAACAAGTGAGCGGGCGTACTCTGTAACGCAGCAAAGCCGGAGGGCCTTCCGCCCTCCGGTTCGCGTCTGACCAAGGATAACCCACCATGTTGAACGCTACCGTGATCAGCCAGATTCTCTGGACGTCGCTTGCGACCTCCAGTTACTTCGTGCTGTTCGCACTGGCGTTCGCGCTGGTTCTGAAGGTCAACAAGGTCTTCAATTTTGCCCAAGCTGGCATGATGACCTGCGGATTTTATGCGGCTTATGTTGCCGTGCGTGTTGTTGGTCTGCCGGGACCGGCAGGTTTTATCGCGGCTTTGGCAGGCGGTGCCGCTATGGCCTTCGTGCTCGAACGCTTCGGCTTTTCCGTGCTGCGGCACCGCAAGGCCTCGCCGATGTTCGTCTTCATCTTCACGCTCGTCGCTTCGCAGTTCATCACCTACGCGATGACGATGATCTTCGGCACCTGGCCAACGACGATCTTCGCCTCGATGTTCTGGCCGGTGACGTTGGTCGCCGATGTTGCTGTGAGCGCCTGGGATATCCCCGCGATCCTCGCGACCGTCGCTGTGCTTAGTGGCCTCTGGGCCTTCCTGCGCTTCACGCGCTATGGCCAGTTCATGATCGCAGTGGCGGATAACGCCGATCTTGCGGAACTCTATGGCATCCGCAAGGACCGCGTGCTGATGGTTTCGATGCTGATCGCGGGGCTCATCTGCGGCGTCGGCATGTTTCTCTATGGCACCCGCGCGCAGGTTCAGCCAGCGGCGGCGACCGAGCTCATGCTCTTCGCGGTGGCCGCGACCATTCTCGGCGGCATCGGCAATCTCTGGGGTGCGGCACTGGCTGCGGTTGTCCTCGGCGTGGTGCAGAACAGCTCGATCCTGTTCATCCCCTCGGCCTGGCAGGGGTTCCTGCTCTACGCTTTCCTGTTCTTCGCCATCGTGCTGTTTCCGAGTGGGTTCCGCCTGCCCGAGCGCAGCAAGGCTCTCAAACGCACCGTCGCCGCGCCCGTGATCGCGGCGGACGGGAAGGGGGGCTGAGCAATGGATTATGTCTACACCATTCTGATCCTGATCGGCCTTTTCGTGATCCTCGCCTCAAGCTTCGATCTCGTGATCGGGCATTGCGGGCTGATCTCCATCGCCCATCCGATCTTCTACGCCATCGGTGCCTATGTCTCGGCGATGCTTGCGAAAGAAGGCGGCATGCCGATCCCTCTCGCGATGCTGGCGGGTGGAGCGGCGGCTTTTGCTGCCTCGGTACTGGTGGCGCTGCCTTCGCTGCGGGTTTCGGGCGATTATCTCCTGATCGCCAGCATCGGCTTTCAATTAGGGCTTATTGAGTTCGCCAAGCATATTCACAGCATCGGTGGCGCGGGTGGGCTCACGAATATCCCGCCGTTCCTTGTCAACACTTATGGCCGAGTGAGCTACGTGCTTCTCGTGCTGGCGATTGCCTTGCTGACGGTGCTCTTCGTACGCTGGCTGACGCGCGGTCCCTATGGCCGGATGATGGCAGCGATGCGCGATGACGAACTCGCCTTCTCCATGCTCGGGCGCAACGCGATCTGGGTGAAAGTGTCAATCTTTGCGATTGGCTCGGGCATCGCGGGCATCGCCGGCGGGCTCTACGCGCATTATTTCCGCTTTCTTGAGCCGGATCAGTTCGGGCTTTTGCAATCCTCCGCGATCCTCACGATGGTTGTGGTCGGCGGAATGCGGACAACACTCGGGCCGGTGATCGGCGCCATTGTTCTCCAGATCCTGCCGCAGGCGATCACGTTTTTCGGCTTGCCGCCGAGCATTCTCGGACCGTTGCAGGGGCTGATGTTCTCCGGCCTTGTGCTCGTTTTCATGTTCGCGCGCCCGCAAGGCCTTCTCGCTGCGCCCGATATCTGGGCGGGGCGTGACAGCAAGGAGCGCCGGGATGGCTGATGTGCTCAAAGTCTCCGGCCTCAACAAGCGCTTCGGCGGCATTGTTGTCGCCGACAATATCGACCTCGCGCTGGCCAAGGGGCGCGTGCTCGGCCTGATCGGGCCAAATGGTGCCGGGAAGACCTCGTTCTTCAACCTCGTCTGTGGTGTGGTAAAGCCGGATTCCGGTTCGATCACGCTTGTCGGGCAGGAGATCAACGGTCTGCCGATCCGCGAGCGCGCCCGCATGGGTCTTGCGCGGACCTGGCAGAATTTGCGCCTCTTTTCCTCGCTGTCGGTGCTCGACAATCTGATGCTTGGCCCACGCGCCTATAGCGCCGACAACCTGCTCGATGTCGTCTTCCGGCCCGGCCATGTTGCCGACTCCGAGCGTGAAAGCCGCGAGCGGGCCTTCGCCGTGCTGGAGCGCACCGGTCTGGCGGGTATCGCGCATCAGCCGATCCGCGATATCACCTTCGGCCAGCAGAAGCTCGTTGGCGTCGCCCGCGCGCTGATGAACGACGCCCAATGCCTGCTGCTGGATGAGCCGATGGCCGGCGTTGAGGGGCAGGCCTATGCGCTGATCCAGAAGGTCGTGCGCGATATCGCCGCGAGTGGCGTCGCGATCTGCGTCGTCGAGCATAACGTCGCCTTCATCCGCGATCTTTGCGACGAGGGCGTCTTCATGTTCGCGGGCAAGGTGCTGGCGCGCGGCACGGTCGAGACCCTGATCGCCGATCCGCAACTCACTGAACTCTATTTCGGGACCTGAACCATGCTGGAAATCAGGAACCTCGTTGCCCGCTATGGCCTTCTCACCGTGATCGGCGATCTCTCGCTCTCGATCCCGGATGGCACGAAGGTCGGGATTTTCGGCCATAACGGCGCGGGCAAGACCACGCTGCTGCGCTCCATCATCGGCGCGCATGCCAAGAGCGGCGGGTCGATCACCTGGAACGGTGAAGCCCTGCCGGAGGGCAATGTGCCGGAGACGGTGTCGAAGGGCATCGCCTTTGTGCCGCAGGGGCACAATGTCTTCCCGACGCTCTCGGTCGAGCAGAACCTCAAGATTGCGGGCCTGCCCTTCGGCTCGGACCTTCTGCCCGAGGTGTTCAACCTCTTCCCGGTGCTGCATGAGCGCCGCGCCCAGCGCGCGGGTTCGATGTCCGGTGGCGAACAGCAGATGCTGGCGCTCGGCATGGCGATCATGACCCGACCGAAGTGGCTGTTGCTCGACGAACCCTCGACCGGTCTTGCGCCGGTCATCGTGCGCAATGTGATGGACCGCCTGCGCGATGTGAATGCGCGCTTTGGCATGGGGCTGATTGTCGTCGAGCAGAATGTCCCCGCGACGCTGAAACTCGTCGATCGCGCCGTGATCATCAAGTCCGGCGGCATTGTTTTTGACGGGGCAGCAGCCGAACTCTCGGCCAATACGGATTTGTGGAAATGGTTCTGAGCGTTGCGCCCGGTGTGAATGCGGACGAGCGGGCGCGCTCGGCGCAAGCGCTCGAAAACCTCTGCTCATGGGCGGTTTCCGCCTTCGCCAAGCCCTTGCCCGAGGCGATCCGCTACCGCGCGGCCCTCGTGCTGATGGATGATCTTGGTGCAGCTGTAGCGGCCTCGACCGAGCCGGAAGTCATCGCCGCGCGCGCCGTTGAAACACGCGCCTTTCCGGGTGACGAGGCGGGCGTTTTCGCAAGCGGCTTGCCGCGCCTCAACCGCGTCGGTTCGGCCATCGCCAACGGCATGGCGGCGACTTGGTGCGAGCTGGATGAGGGGTATCGCCTCGCCCCCTGTCACGCCGGCGCCTGTATCTGGCCGACGCTGGTCGCGGAATCCGAGGCCAGCGGTGCCACGACCGGTGAGACCCTGCGCGCCCTCGCGATTGCCTATGACATCACCGCGCGCTTTGCCGAGGCCTTTCCCTTTGCGACCATGAGCGTGCATCCGCATGCCGCTTACGCCACGATTGGTGCGACCGCCGGCATCGGCCTGTTGCGAAGGCTCACACCAAACCAGCTTCTCGATGCGATCACCGGGGCGGCCAGCATGACCTTCGCCGGCCCCTATGGCCATGCGATTGATGGCGCGCTGATCCGTAACGCCTGGACGGCGGCGAACGGGTTCATCGCCTTCCGCGCGGTGGATTGGGCGCTGGCGGGTATCGCGGGAATCCCTGAGACGGCTTACGATGTTTTCGCGGTCTGCTTCGGCACCACCTGCAAGCCGGATGAACTCGACCGCGAGCTCGGCATGCGCTGGGCCATCGCACAGGGCTATCACAAGATTTTCGCCTGCTGCCAGTATGCGCATTCGATGATCGAGGCGGCGCTGGAACTCCATGCCCGCCTCGGGCCGGACGCGCGGAACCAGATTGCCGCCATCGAGGTTGAGACGCATCCGCGTGGGCTCACGCTGACCGGCGTGGAACCGGCCACCGTGCTTGCCGCCAAATTCTCCATGCCGCATGCGTCGGCAGCGGTCGCCCGGCTCGGCACCGGCGGACAGGCCGCCTTCTCAAGCGCGGCGCGAGTCGATCCCAGCATCTCTGCCCTGCGGCGTAAGGTCACGCTGAAGCCGCTCGAAAAACTTGAGCCCTGGCCGAATGATCGCGCAGCGCGCCTCACCTGGGTGATGGCGAATGGCGAGCGTCATACTGCCTCCTGCCTCAATGCACGCGGCGGCGCGGATCAGCCTTTTGACGAGGCGACACTGATTGCCAAGCTTGCCGAGAACGCCGGCACCGCGCTTCCCGGCATGGTCTCACCGCTGGTGGCACTACTCAAGCCCTCGGCAGCGGATGATCGGCCGTGGCGCGACTGCGTCATTGAGATGGGAAAACAGTCATGAATTTCGACGTCGATGTCCTCGTGATCGGCGCGGGCGCCTGCGGGCTCGCCGCGGCAATCGCCGCGCATGACGCTGGCGCTTCGGTGGCGATTGTCGAGAAGCGTGAGCGCCCCGGCGGCAATTCCTCGCTTTCGACAGGCTCGGTTCCGGCGGCGAACTCGCGTTTTCAGCGCGAAGCAGGCCTTACGGATTCGCCTGAAAAAATGGTCGCGGATCTGATGGGCATCGCCAAGGAGACCGAGGATCTCGCGCTTGTCCGGCGCATGGCCGAGGTTTCTGCCGAAACCGTGGAGTGGCTCGTTGATACGGTGGGCGCGCGCATCGTGCTGATCACGGCCTACAAGCACATCGGGCATTCGATCCAGCGGCTGCATGCACCGGTCTCGCGGCGCGGGCAGGACCTTGTCGATGATTTTCTCGCAGCGATTGCCAAACGTGAAATCCCGCTCGCAGTCGGCAATGCGGTGGAAGACTTGATTGTCGAGAACGGCACGGTTCTCGGCGCGCGGGTCAATGCGGGCGAAGGAGCGTTTGAAATCCGCGCGCAAAAGACCATCCTTGCGGTCAATGGCTTTGCCGCCGATCCCACGCTCGTGAAGCAATATTGCCCAGAAATCGCGGGTGCGCAGTATTTCGGCGCGCTCGGCTCGCATGGTGAAGCGGTGCGCTGGGGCCTGAAGATCGGCGCAGCGCTTGCCAATATGGGCGCCTATCAGGGCTATGCAGCGGTGGCTTATCCGCACGGGAGCCTCCTGTCTTGGACCACGATGGAGAAGGGCGGCATTCTTGTCGGGGCCGATGCGAAGCGCTTCGGCGACGAGAGTCTGGGCTACTCCGGCTATGCCCGCGTCGTGCTTGAGCAGGGCGAATACGCCTTTGCAGTGTTCGATCAGAAGATTTTCGAGGTTGCCGCGCTTGAAGAAGAGTTCATGGAACTCGTCCGCTACGGCGGGGTGAAAAAGGCGGAAACGCTTCCCGAACTCGCCGCGATGTTCGAGCTGGATGGCACGGAACTCGTGCATGCTGTGGAGGCCTACAATCTCGCGGCAAATGGCGAGGCAAAGGACACTTTCGGGCGCTCCAATTTTGGCCTCGGCGCGCTCAAGGGGCCATTCTACGGTTGTCGTGTCGTGCCGGGCCTCTTCCATACACAGGGTGGACTTCGTGTGGATGGCAATGCGCGCGTGCTCTGCACCGATGGCACGCCGGTTCCCGGTCTTTTTGCGGGCGGCGGCGCGGCAGCGGGCATTTCCGGCAAGGCGGGCGCGTTGGGTTATGCTTCCGGCAACGGGCTGCTCACAGCAATCGCGCTTGGGCGCCTCGCGGGATTGACGGCCGCCAGCGAAATCGGGGGGATAGCCGCGTGACCCTCTCGCGGAACATCGTCCGGCGCTGGCGGAACCTCAGGGATGCGCCGATTCCAGATGCGGTGTGCGCGGCGGCTCGGCTGCATATGCTCGACATTGTCGGCGTTGGTGTCGCCGCGAGTTCCACCCCGCAGGGCGAGCCCTACCGGCGCTTTTCTGCTGGAGGAGAAGGCAAGATCAGCCTGCTCAATGGCGGTACTCTCGCGAGTGCGGCCGATGCGGCGCTGGTGAATGGCGGGCTCATTCATTCGCTCGAATTTGATGACACCCATACCGGTTCCATCGTCCATGGCAGCGCGGTGCTGGTGCCGACCGTGCTTGCCGTGGCGCAGGATCGTGCGGTTGCGCCAGAGGCTGCACTCCGGGCCTATATTCTTGGCTATGAGGTGCTGATCCGCATCGGGCTTGCGGCGCAAGGTGGCTTCCAGCGCAACGGTTTCCAGATCACCTCGGTCGCGGGGTCGCTCGTCGCGGCGCTGATGGCGGCGGAACTGATGGGTGCTGATGAGGACGCGAGCGTTCATGCCATGGGCATTGCGCTCAGTCAGGCTTCGGGTGTTTTCGAGTTTCTCTCGAACGGCTCCTCGGTCAAATCCATGCACCCCGGTTGGGCGGCCCATGCCGGTATTCTTGCCGCGCGGCTCGCAATCGCGGGCCTGACGGGGCCGGAGACCGCCATTGAAGGTACGCGCGGGCTGTTTGCTGCGTTTGCGCGCGATGATGCCGCTCCTGCGCGACTTGCTGCGCTCCTGGCAGATTTGGGCTCGACCTGGCACATGGCGGATGTCGCGTTCAAATTCCTGCCCTGTTGTCATTATCTCCACCCGTTCGTCGAAGCGGCTGGCAAGCTTGCGGGTGAGATCCGCGATCCGACCGGGATTTCCGAACTGGTTTTGCGCATCGCGCCCGGTGCGGCGCCGATTGTGTGCGAGCCATGGTCGGACAAGCTTGACCCACCGGATGGCCATGCAGCGCGTTGGAGCCTGCCGATTGCGGTGGCCGCGCGCTTCATCGATGGCAAGGTTGATCTCGATACCTTCGCGGCAAAGGCTTTTCCAGCCGTGCTTGCGCTTGCGGCAAAGAGCCGCTGGGAGCCATTGGAGCCGAACCGCTTTCCGCAAGCCTTCGAGGCGGAAATTCTCTGTCACCTTGCCGATGGCCGCACCTTGTCGGCGCGCATCGATGATGTGTTCGGCAATGCGAGCCGCCCGGCCAATGAGATCGATGTTCTGGCGAAATTCCGCGCCAATGCGGCGCGGCAGCTACCCGTCACGGCCATTCAGGCGCTTGAAACCTTCTTTCTCGTGACCGGTGCGTGTGATTTTTCGCCTCTTGCCGAGGCGCTTGCCACCGGGGCGCAACAAGGGAGTTCACCATGAGCGAGCCGATCATCCTTTTTTCCGGCGGGCTGGTTGTGCTGCCGGATCGTGAGCCCGCCGTGTGTGATATCGTCACAAAAGGCGGCAAGATCATCGCGCTGGGGGCCTACGATGCAGGAAGTTCCCCGGTCGAGCGTATTGATCTCTCGGGCCTTGTCGTTTTGCCGGGTTTGATTGATCCGCATCTCCACCTCGGCCACGGCAAGGATATTTCCCGCCCGCGTGTGGCAGGCGATGCTGCGCAGGAAACGGCGGCGGCGGCGGTCGGTGGGGTGACCTCCTTCATCCCCTACCTCATGGCGACCGAGCCTTTCGACACCTTGTTCGATGACGTGAAAGCGGTCACGGAAGCCGGAAGCCGCATTGATTTTGGCTATCATTTCGTGATCTCTACCGAGCCGCAGCTTGCGGGTGTAGCGGATTACGCTGCGCGCTATGGCGTGCCCTCGTTCAAGATTTTCATGAACAACCGGGGCGGCGAGGGCGCGCGCCTCGGCTTGCCGGATATCGACGACGGCTTCCTCTTCCGGCTCTGTGAGGCGGCCGCTGCATCAAACGGCGTTGTTTGCCCGCATCCGGAGACGATTGAAATCGCCTGGGTGTTACGCAACCGCGAGAAGGCGCGCGATCCCGAGGGCAAGGGTGGGCTGAAAACCTGGAATGCCTCGCGCCCCGATTTCGTCGAGGCCGATGCGGTGCAGCGCGCCGCCTATCTCGCGCGGGTGAACGGCGCACGTATTCATATTGTCCATACCTCGTCCGCCGCCGCGCTGGAGGCCGGCGTGATGCAGCGTAACGCTGGCGCGGCGATCAGTATCGAGACCTGCCCGCATTACCTCACCCACGATGAGGATTGGGGTCGCGGGAATGTCGGCAAGATCAACCCACCGCTCAGGAGCCGCAGGGACTGCGATGCTCTCTGGCAAGGCATTCTTGATGGCCACGTCGATATCATCGGCACCGACCACATCCACCGCGATGTCTCAAGCAAGTCAGGTTCGGTCTGGGATGCTTCGCCCGGCTGTCCGGGGCTGGAGACCATGCTGCCGGTGATGCTTACTGAGGGGCATCACAAGCGCGGAATGCCGCTCAAGCGCATCGCTGAACTCACCTCAACCAACGCCGCCAACGCCATGGGACTCGCCCATGCCAAGGGCGCGATTGCCGTGGGGCGCGACGCTGATTTCGCGGTGGTGGACCTTGCCGTCGACTGGGTTCTCTCGCTTGATGATCTCCGATCCAGCGCCGGTTATTCGCTTTACGATGGGATGAAATTCAAGGGCCGCGTCGTGCATACCGTGCTCCGTGGCGATTTCATCCTGCGCGATGGCGCGCTGATGGAGAGCGCGATTGGCAAGGGGCGCTATCTGCCGCGCTACCTTGGCGCAAGGAGCTGAAAATGGCGATTTTTGAAATCCGCACCTACACGATCAAGCCGGGCCTTCTGCAGGATTACCTGAAGTTCTATCATCAGGAGGGCTTCGAGATTCACTGCCGCTATCTCGGCCCCTCGGTCGGCTGGTTCTATACCGAGGTCGGCGCGCTCAACCAGATCATGATGATGTGGCGTTATGAGAGCCACGCCGAGCGCGAGCAGCGCCGTGAAAAGCTCTACGCCGACCCCGATTGGCTGGCCTTCATCCCGAAGACGGGCGCCTATATCGAGAAGATGGAAAACAAGATCGTCAAACCGGCGTTCTTCTCGCCGATGCAATGATCATCGGCCTTTGCGCCGGGCCTCTACTTCACCATTTTTTCGAGCATCTCGCGCAGTTCCGGTGAGAAAGAGCGCGATTTTCGCGTTGTCTCATCCATCTGCACCAGCACGGTTTCACCACTGGCGACTGCGACATCGTTTTGCAGCACGAGCTGTTGCAACTGGAGCGAGGAGCGCCCGATCGACGCGATGCGCGTGCCGATCTTCACTTCGCCGGGCCAGACCACCTCGCCGTGAAAATCGCAAGCGAGGCGTGCCAGCACATAGGCCGTACCGGGGTCGTTCAGCGACATGGTCGGATGGCAGAGCATATCGACCCGCCCGGTTTCGAGGAAGGTTGCGAAGACCGCGTTGTTGACATGGCCAAGCTTGTCGGTGTCGCCGTAGCGGATCTTGTCCATGGTCCAGAACGGATAGCTCTCGGGCATTTTGGGCGGGTTCAACGGGATATCTCCGGGGGCTTCATGCGTCTGCGAGGTGATTGCCGATGATATAGCCGAAGGTCAATGCCGGGCCGAGGGTAATCCCGCCGCCGGGATAATTGCCGCCCATGATCGAGGCCATGTCGTTACCGGACGCGTAGAGCCCCCGGATCGGCGCTTTCGCCTCGTCGAGCACTTGTCCCTCGCCGTTGGTGACGAGGCCCGCGAAGGTGCCGAGATCACCCGGTACGACCTTCACCGCATAGAACGGCCCCTTTGCCACCGGTCCGATGCAGGGGTTGGGTTTCACGGTGGCATCACCGAGGTAGCGGTTGTAGGCATTCCCGCCCTTGCCGAAGTCCGGGTCTTCGCCGCGTGCGGCGGTCTCGTTGACGCGCGCAATGGTGGCTTCGAAATTCTTCGCGTCTATGCCGATCTTCCCCGCGAGTTCGGCGAGGGTTGCCCCGCGCGTGAGGTAGCCGGATTTCAGTGCGCCCGAGAGCGGCACCGGAAACGGCTTCACATGACCGATGCCATAGCGCCGGAGCGTGGGATGATCCGCGATCAGCCAGGCGACCGGCGGCTGGCCGGCCGGGGTTTTCGCCACCATCGCCTGAATGAAGTCGTGGTAGGAATTGCCTTCGTTGACGAAGCGCTTGCCGTCGCGGAGCACAGCGATCACACCCGGTTTGCCGCGATCGATGAAATGCGGGAAGACGCCGTTGGTGCCATCGCCGCGCGGCACGAGCGAGACGGGAACCCAGGCGGCGGCATTCGGATACCCCTCGACCGCCCCGCCACCGACACTCTCGCCGAGGCGCAAACCATCACCGGTGTTGGTCTCTGGCGCGGGAGACCAATGCTCCTTACCCGTCGGCGCATGCGGGAAACTCGCTTTGCGGCGCGCGATATCCTGCGGAAAGCCGCCCGCTGCGAGCACCACGCCCTTGCGTGTTTCAACCCGCAAGCGGCCTTCCGGCGTCTCGACAATCGCGCCGATGACCGCTTCACCCTCGCGCAGTATTTCGACGACCGGCGCGGAAGTCCAGATTTTCACCCCTTTATCGAAGGCGGATTTGGCGAGCCTTCCCGCCAGCGCGCTGCCATTCGTGAGCCGCATTGCACGGCCATGAAAGGCGAGATCGCGGATGTATTTCGCCAGAAGCAGCGCGACATAGCCCGCCGATTTGATCGAGCGCGTTACGTTGAAGAAATGCAGCAATTCGCGCTGCGAGCCGATCATCATGCCGACGAAGGTGATCTCTTTCAGCGGCGGTCTGAGCCGCTTGACCTCCTCTCCAAGTGCACGCGCGTCGAAGGCTTGGGCTACAATCGAGCGTCCGCCATTGACGGCGCCGGGTGCCTCGGGGTGGTAATCGGAAAATCCAGGCCCTAGATCGAACTGCAGGGCGGTATTCTTCTCGAAGAACGCCACCGCCTTCGGGCCGTTGTCGAGGAAGGCATCGACTGTCTCGGCGTTGAACTGGTTGCCCGCCTCGTGCTGGAGGTAGCGCCGGGCGGCTTCCTTTGAATCTGGCATCCCCGCGGCTTGCGCGTGCGGGTTGACCGGAATCCACAGCCAGCCACCGGAGCGGGCGGTGGTGCCGCCATAAACAGCATCCTTCTCCGCGACGATCACCTCCAGCCCGCGATGTGCGGCGGTGACGGCGGCGGAAAGCCCACCTGCGCCGGAGCCGACGACGAGAACATCGGTGGTGACGGTTTTGATGGTGTCGCTCATAACGGTTCTCTTGTCTTGGTGCTCACCAGCCCGACGGGCGGCAAAAAGAGGTCAAACGGCGAGATAGCCGCCATCGATGGCCAGCGTCGTGCCGGTGATGTAGCTCGCCATCGGCGAGACGAGAAAAAGGATCGGCCCGACGAGTTCATCCGGCTCGCCATAGCGCCCCATCGGGATACGCGAGAGGAAGCTCGCGCTGCGCTCCGGGTTTTCGCGCGTCGGCGCGGTCATCGCGGTGATGAAGGGGCCGGGGGCGATGGCGTTCACACGCACGCCATCCTTCGCGAGTTCCTGCGCGAGGTTCTGGGTTAGGAGCCGCACAGCGGCTTTCGACGCAGAATAGCCTACTGAGGTTGCGGTCGAAACATAGGCCGCGATGGAGGCCGTATTGACGATGGCGCCTTTCGTTGCGCGCAACTGCGCGACGAAGGCGAGTGCGGTATTCAGCGTCCCGTCAACATTGACCGACATCACGCTGTCCCAGGCGGCACGCAGGTTAGGATCGTCAATGGTATGACGCGGGCAGATGCCAGCATTGTTGATGAGGATCGAGACTTGCCCGATCTCCTTTTCGACGCGGGACGCCAGCGCTTCGCAGGCTGCGGGATCTGCCACATCGAGCACAAATGACCAGGCTTTTCCGCCTGCATCGCGGATGGACTTCGCGGTTTCGGCGACGGTGTCGGCGTTGATATCGGTCACGATCACGCCCGAGCCGTGGCGGGCGAGGCCGCGCGCAATCGCCGCGCCATTGCCTTGCCCGGCCCCGGTTACAAGCGCTAGCTGCCCGGCCAGCAGATCGCCGACTTTTTCTTCCCAGGCCGTGATCATGCGGTTTTCCTTTTGAGGGGGGAACGTTCGGGCAAGACCTCGCCCGCCCAACCCAGGTGTTGCGAAAGCTGACGGGTGGCTTCCATGAGGCGGAGAACGAAGGGATTTCCTGCCTCCAGCGGGAGTGCCGCTGCCGGGCCAATCAACGTCAGCGCGAGCTGGATTTGCCCGGTGCTGTCGAAAACGGGGGCAGAAATAGCGTTGACGCCGGGAACAGGTCGCCCCTCGGTGGTCGCATAGCCCTGTTCCCGCACGGCGCGGATGGTTTGTGCCACATCTTCTGGCGCGGCGGGCGGGCCGATCTTCTGCGTGCGCGAGCCTTCCTGAAGTTCGGCGGCGAGCATCTCTGCCGCCGCGCGACCCTTCATGAAAGCGGCAAAAACCGCGCCGCTCGCAGTGCCGGAGAGGGTGAAAACCGTCCCGGCGCGCACATTGACATGAAGCTGATCGGTCCCTTCCTGCACCTGCACTACGGTGGGGCCATAGGTCCCCCAGACGAGGATCGCGACCATCAATCCGAGTTCACCTGAGAGCGTGATTGCCACTTGTCCCGCCATCCGGAGCGGATCGAAGCTCTTGAGCCGTGTCATGCCGAGCTGAAGCGCGAAGGGGCCGAGGGCGTAACGCCCGGTGTCGCCATCCTGCTCCACAAGCCCGATAGTGCGGAAGCTCCGCAGATAGGCATGGGCCTGCGCGGGAGTGAGCCCTGCGGCAAGAGCGATGTCGCGCAGCATGGCGGGGGCACCTGCGGCTACCATCGCAGCCAGCAGTTTGCCGCCGACCTCGATCGCCTGAACGCCGCGCCCGACGGATTCCGGCTTCGTGGAAATATCGAGCGCGCTAGCCATGCGACACCCCGAGATAGGCCGCCCGGATTCGCGGATCATGCAGGAGATCGGCGCTTTTCCCATCGAGCGTGATCCGCCCGCTTTCGATGACGTAAGCGCGGTTTGAGACCTTGAGCGCGAGGTTCGCCATCTGCTCAACGATGAGGATCGAGATGCCACGTCCGCGCAGGGTCTCGATGATGCGGAACACATCGCGGACGATGATCGGCGCAAGGCCGAGTGAAGGTTCGTCGAGCAGCAACAGGCGCGGGCGCGACATCAGCGCGCGGGCGATCGCCAGCATCTGCTGCTCGCCGCCGGAAAGGGTCAGTGCGGGCTGGTTCCGCCGCTCGGCAAGGCGCGGGAAGAGCGCGAACTTCTCCTCGATTTCCGCCTCAAGCTCGCCGCGAGCGAAGTTGCGTGCATAGGCGCCGAGGACGAGATTGTCCGCCACGCTCTGGTCCGGGAAGACCTGTCGCCCCTCCGGGCTGAGTGCAATGCCAAGCCCAACGCGCCGGTGTGGTGCAAGGCGGGTGATGTCTTCGCCGGAAAAGCGGACCGTACCTGTTGTGGGCGTCAAAAGCCCGGCGATGCCCTTGAGGAGGCTCGTTTTTCCCGCACCATTGCCGCCGATGATCGCGACGATTTCATCCGCTCCGACCTGAAGTGAAATATCCTCCGCCGCGCGGATAGGGCCATAGGCGAGACCAAGTCCGGAAACCTCGAGCAGCGCCATCACGCGGCCTCCTCGTCGATACCGAGATAGGCAGTGATAACCTTGGGGTCGGCCTGCACCTTCGCGGGTGGTCCTTCTGCGATCTTGGTGCCGTAATCGAGCACGATGACATGGTCCGAGATGCGCATCACGAGATCCATGTGATGTTCGACGATCAGGATTGTGATTCCTTGCCGGCGGATGGCTTCCAGAAGATCGCCGAGGAGCGCGGTCTCGCTCGGGTTGAGACCTGCTGCCGGTTCATCGAGCAGCAGGAGGCGCGGTTCCAGCGCAAGCGCGCGGGCGAGTTCCACGCGGCGTTGCAGCCCGTAAGGCAGGCTTCCTGCAGGAAGATCCGCATGAGCGGAAAGGCCGCAGAAGGTGAGGATCGCCGCGACCTTGGCCTCCGCTTGCCGCTCCTCGCGGCCCGCGAAAGGCAGTGCCAGTAGTGAGGCGAAAAAGCCGTTCTGCATCCGCGAGTGCTGGCCGAGCAGCACATTGTCACGCACCGAAAGATCGGTGAAGAGGCGCAAATTCTGAAAGCTGCGCGCAAGTCCGAGCCGGGCGATGTCTTCCGTGCCGCGCCCCTCGATCGCCTGTCCGAGGAAATGGATCGTGCCTGCATCCGGTGTAATCACACCCGAGAGCATGTTGATCATCGTCGTCTTGCCCGCGCCATTTGGGCCGATCAACGCATGAATATGGCCTTCGGTGAGGGAAAACGAGACATCGCGCGCCGGCTTCACGCCGCCATAGGCCTTGGAGATACCCGTGACGGCGAGAAGCGGGGTATCGGCGCTTGCCGATGCACGAGGGCGGATCGGCAGGGCGACATCCACGGCTTGTCCGAGCGCGCCGCCGATGCGTGCGGCTGGTTTGGGGCGGAACAGCCCCGCAAGGCCCTTCGGCATGGCGTAGAGCGCGAAGAGCAACAGCGCGCCGTTGACGAAATGCTCCAGCCAGCTCCAGCGCGCGAGATAGGCGCCGAGGATCACCAGCACAACTGCGCCAAGGAACGGCCCTGCAAGCGAACCCGCGCCACCGAACAGCACCATCAGGATGATGAAGATCGAGAGATGGAACGAGATGAAATCAGAGTTGAGATACTGGTTCTGCTGCGCCACCAGCGCCCCCGCGAGGCCGCAGGTGACGGCGGCGATCACGAAGGCGAGCACCTTCGTGGCATAGACCGGCACCCCGACACTGCTCGCCGCCAGTTCATCCGCCTGAAGCGAGAGCAACGCCCGCCCGAACCGCCCGGTCAGCAGGTTGGCGAGCAGGATATGCGTAACGACCGAGAGGAAAATCGCAAACAGCACCCAGTGCTGCATGGTGAAGGGCGCGCCTTTCCAGGTCAGCGGCTGGATAGCGTAAAGCCCCATGGCGCCGCCGAAGGGATCGGTGAATTCGCTGACGACCTTCTCGACGACAATGCCGAAGGCGAGTGTGACCATCGCAAGGCTCGGCCCTTTCACGCGCAAGGAGGGGAGGGCGATCAGGATGCCGAAAAGCCCTGCGACCACGCCTGCCGCGAGAAACGCCGTCCACGGCCCAAAGCCCCAGCGCGTCGTCATCAACGCGGCGGTATAGGCTCCCGCGGCGAAAAGTCCGGCCTGCCCGAGCGATTTCTGCCCGGCATAGCCGAGAAGCACGTTCATCCCGGCGGCACAGAGGAAATAGGTCGCGATGGAAAAGAGGATGCGCAGATAGAAGTCGTTCGTGATCATAGAGGCCAAGGTCGCCGCGATCATCCCGACGAGAAGCGCAAGAAGGGCCTGCCGCATCGGCTCAGACCTTCTGCAAGGTGCGGGCACCGAAAATCCCGTTCGGGCGTATCGCCAGCACGAGGATGATCAGCAGGAACACCGCGATTTCGCGCCATTGCGAATGCCAGAGGCCGACGTAGCTTTCCACGACGCCCAGCATGAAGCCGCCATAGATGCAGCCGCGCGGGTTATCGAGCCCGCCAATGATGGCGCCGGCAAAAGCTTTCAGCGCAAAGCCAAGACCCATGTAGAGCGAGGCGGTGGAAATCGGCGCGATCAAGACGCCGG
Source organism: Rhizobiales bacterium PAR1 (assembly GCA_002256205.1). Taxonomy (GTDB): domain Bacteria; phylum Pseudomonadota; class Alphaproteobacteria; order Rhizobiales; family Beijerinckiaceae; genus Rhabdaerophilum. Next base: position 19,008 of record NKIW01000011.1, on the reverse strand, counting down.
AAACGCCCGCCAGCGCGCTCGACGCAGCAAAGGCGCCCATCATCACGACGGGTACGTTGATACCCATCAGGCTTGCGACGTCCGGCGAATGCGCAACGGCCCGGGTCGCCTTGCCGAGCCGGGTATGCTGCATCACCGCCTCGAAGCCGAAGAGAATGACAATCGCCGCAACAAGGATCAGCACTTCCTGCGGCCGGACGCCCGCACCGGCGATGCGAATAATGCCCTCACCGAATGGGCCGGGCAGCTTCGCCGGCGCCGGTCCCCAGAGCGCGAGGCCCGCGCTTTGCAGAATGATCCCGAAGCCGATGGTGCTCATCACCCACGACATGCCGGGTTTGCCTGCAAAGGGCCGCACCGCAAGCACGAACACCAGAATGCCGACGACGCCCGCAACCACGCCCGCCACGACGAGCGCAAACGGATAGGTGAGGCTGAGGCTCGCGGTTCCCGTAAGCACCAGGAGCGCGGTGACGCCGACAAAGGCGCCGAAGCTCACGAATTCGCCCTGCGCGAAGTTCAGCGTCCGCGTCGTGGTGAAGGTGATCGAGAAACTGAGCGCGATCAGGGCATAAATCCCACCGACCGCCAGACCGCTCAGAAGCGCCTGAACATAGGCTTCCATGAAATGACACTCCGGGCAGACGCGTGGAGGGGTGGCGCGCAGCCACCCCTGCCTCTGGCATCACATCTTGAAGTCGGAGAGCTTGAGCGAGGAGATCACGCCATCTTCGGCAATCACCAGCTTGCCGTCTTTCCAGCGCGTCCACTTGTAGTCAGCCGCACCAAGGCCTTCGCGATTTTCGGCCGAGAAAGGCTTCTCATAGGTCTTCATGAAGCCCTCGTGCTTGCCTTCGAGCGCTTCGAGCGCGGCCTTCACTTTCGGGCCTTCGGTGGATTTCGCCTGCTTGATCGCCGCGCCAAGGAGCATCATCGAATCATAGCCATGCGCGAGGAAGCCGAAGGCGCTCGGCGTCGGCAGCTTGGCAGAAACGCGATCATAGAGCTGCTGCTGCTTGGGCGTGCGGCTATCGGTGATCGTGCGCATGAACAGCGGCTTTTCCGCGAGCTGCGGTCCAGCGGCATCGAAGAAGCTCTTGTTATCTGCCGCCCAGGAGGTGAGGTAGGTCGGGAAATAGTTGATCTTCTCCATCGAGCGCAGGATATGCCCGAGCGGCGTGCCCTGACCCCAGATGACGAGCGTATCGACGCCCGCCGCTTTCATCTTGTTGAGCTGCGAGGTCATGTCGGTATCGCCGACCGCGAAAGCCTCGACCGCTTCCGGCTTGATGCCGTGCAACGCGCCGATCTCCTGAATATCCTTGAGGCCGCCCTGACCGTAGCCGGTAGTTTCGGCCATGTAGCCGACCTTCTTGCCCGCCCCGCCCGCCTTCACATAGGCCATCAGCCCCGCGACCTGCGAGCGGTCAACCATCGAGACGCGGAACATATAGTTCGGCACGCCCGGCGCCGCTTTGGTGATGTCCGTCGCCGAGCCGATCATGCCGAGCACCGGAACCTGCTTCTGGTTGGCGATATGCTTCCAGGCGAGCGCATTGCCCGAATTCGTCGGCCCGAACACCGCCGCGACCTTCTCGTTGTCGATCAGGTCCGACATGTTCTGGATCGATTTCGGCGGCTGCGAGAGATCATCGCGCACCACCAGCACGACCTTGCGGCCGAGAAGACCACCGGCAGCGTTGATATCGTCGATCGCGGCCTGAATGCCGATCACGCCAGCCTGGCCGCTGAGCGCTGAGGGGGAGGCCGAGACGTCGCCGTTGAAGCCGACCTTGATATCCTGAGCCGAAACCGCCAGCGCGGTCGCGGTGATCGATGCCGCTGCGAGCACGGCCCGCGCGAGATGCCTGCGCATAGTTTACCTCCCTAAGATCTTGTTTTTTATTGCCCTTTCAGGAAAGGAATGTTCCCATCCAGAAGGCCATGGACAAAAGTCTATGATGCAACGAAACGATTTGCAATAAACGAATTCCAGTTTTCATTGTGCGCTTGGCGTGCCTCTTCCGGCGTGTATGCTGGTCATCAGAAACGTGGGATTCCAGAGGCAGGATATGGCGACGGTCGGGGTTATCGGTCTGGGCAACATGGGGCGCGGCATGGCGCTCAGCCTCACGCGCGGCGGGCATCGGGTACTTGGATTTGACGCCGTGGAAGCCACGCGCGCCGCGCTCGCCGGCGAAGGGATCGAGACCTTTCCGGATATGGCGCCGCTCTGCCGCGAAGCGGAGATCATCATCCTCTCGCTGCCGAATGCCGAGATCGTCGAGGCCGTGATCACAGGGCCGGGCGGTCTTCTTGCCCATCCAAAGCCCGGTCTGCTCATCGTCGATACCTCAACCTCGCACCCGGAAGTTACGCGCAAACTCGCCGCGCGCCTTGAAGCAGCGGGCATGGCAATGGTCGATGCTCCGGTCAGTGGCGGGCCAAAGGGCGCGATCACCGGCACCATGACCATGGTGATCGGCGGGACGGAGGCCGACGTTGCCCGTGCGATGCCGGTGCTCGAAGCGATGAGCGCCAAGCGCGTCCATATCGGCCCTGTCGGGGCGGGGCACGTGACCAAAATCGTCAATAATCTTCTCTGTGCCGCACATCTCCTGACCGGCGCCGAGGCGCTCCGCATCGCGCGCGAGGCAGGGGTGGACGCCGAGCGCCTCCTTGAAGGGCTCAACGCTGGCTCGGGGCGTTCGGGCGTGACGCAGGTAAATTTTCCGACCTGGGTGCTCAACGGTGCTTTTGATTCCGGCTTCACGATGAAGCTGATGCGCAAGGATGTGCGCCTCGCCGCGCAATTTGTCGGTGAACTCGGGCTCGATCTCCCGCTTGCGGCGGATACCGCGCGCCTCTGGGCGACAAGCGAAGCCACCATCCCCGATACGGAAGATTTCAACCGCATCGTCTCCCTTCAACTCGGGCCGGTTGCCACAAGTTGAGCCACAGGATCTGCCATGACTTCTTTTCTTGATCCGCGTCTTGCCGAGGCGCTCCATCCGTTCTGGCCCGATCTCGCCGAGGTGGGATCGCACGTCGGGGGTGTGATGATCGCCGGAACCGGCGCGCGCGTTTCTGTGGATGATCCCGTCACCGGAAAGCTGTTGCTTGCTTATCCCGATGCCGGGGCCCCTGTGGCCGCCAAAGCCGTTGCGGCCGCGCAGGCCGGGCAAGCCGAATGGGCCAAACTGACCGCCGCGGCGCGGGGTCGTGTCATGCAGGCAATTGCCCGGGCCGTGCTCGCCTCGGCGGAAGCGCTGGCGAAGCTCGAATCGCTCTCCGCCGGCAAGCCGATCCGCGATACCCGCGTCGAGGTCGCCAAGGTCGCTGAGATGTTCGAGTATTACGCGGGCTGGGCAGATAAATTCCACGGCGAGGTGATTCCGGTTCCTTCCAGCCACCTCAATTACACCCGCCGCGAGCCGATGGGCGTCGTGCTCCAGATCACCCCCTGGAATGCGCCGATTTTCACGGCAGGCTGGCAGATCGCGCCGGCGATCGCCATGGGCAATGCGGTGATCCTGAAACCCTCCGAACTCACGCCGCTGACCTCGCTCGCGCTGGCGCTCCTTGCGGAGCAGGCGGGCCTGCCGAAGGGCGTCATCAATGTGCTTGCGGGTTTCGGCCATTCGACCGGGCAGGCGGCGTTGGCCGAACACGCGGTGAAAAAGGTTGTGTTTGTTGGCTCCGTGCCGACAGGCCGGCTGATCGCAGAGGCTGCGGCAAAACGCCTCTTGCCCTGCGTGCTCGAACTCGGCGGCAAATCCGCCAATATCGTCTTCGAGGATGCGGATCTTGAACGCGCGGCGATTGGTGCGCAGTCCGCGATTTTTTCGGGCGCTGGGCAAAGCTGCGTCGCGGGGTCACGGCTTCTTGTCCAGCGCTCTATATATGACCACTTTGTTGATCTTGTTGCGAAAGGAGCCGCGAAAATCCGCGTCGGCGATCCGGCGCTCGCCGAAACCGAGGTCGGGCCGATCAACAACCGCAAGCAGTATAGCCATGTTCTCGCGCTCGTGCGGGAAGGCGCGGAAGAGGGGGCGGTGATCGCTACGGGTGAGACCGGAGAGCTAGCCGAAGGCGGCTATTTCGTTCGCCCCACCGTGCTCAAAGGCGTGACTAATGCCATGGGGATCGCGCGGCGCGAGGTCTTCGGACCGGTTGTCGTGGCCATTCCTTTCGAGACCGAGGCCGAGGCGATTGCCATCGCCAACGACAGCGATTTCGGGCTCGCCGGTGCAGTCTGGACGCGGGACGTCGGGCGCGCGCATCGCGTCGCGGCAGCGGTGAAGTCCGGGACCTTCTGGATCAATTCGTACAAGACGATCAACGTCGCTTCGCCCTTTGGCGGCTTCAACCATTCGGGTCATGGCCGCTCAAGCGGCGTCGAGGCGCTTTACGAATACACGCAGGTTAAAAGCGTCTGGGTTGAGACGGCGGCTGAACCCGCCGTCGGGTTTGGTTATGCACCGGGCGTACGGGAGTAGCCGCGCCCGTCATATTTCCTGCGCATCGAGCTGCCGATAGAGCGGCAGTGCGAGCGGCGCGATCTTCCGGACGATGCTGCGGAAGGGCTGCGTCTTGGTCTCCGAAAACGGCAAAGCCAGCGTTTCCGCCGCGACGCCGCGTGTTGCCAGCGCCAGCTCGCGCCCAAGCGAGATCGACAGCGCGACGGCGCGGCCGTTGCACCCCACCCAGCCATAGGCCTCCGGGCCGAGGCGATGGACGCGCGGGAAACCCGGCACTTGCGGCTTGAGGAGATTATCCGGCGTCATGCCGATGTAGCCGGACCAGACGTAATCGAATTCTACCTCGCCAAGCTGCGGCCAGAGCCGCTTGAGCCTTGCGCCGACATCGGCACGGAGGTTGAAGCCACCTTCGCCGGGGAACACCGCAGCACCCCCCGTGACGAGGCGGTTGCGAGCATCCCAGCGCGCGAAATAGAGCTCGCGGTGGGTATCCGACATGGCCTGCCGATCCGGGATGATGGTTTTCGCGATGTTGTCGCTGACTGGCTTCGTCGCCATTTGCCACGAGAGCACCGGGATCACTTCGTTGGCGATCTCGGGCGCGAGATCGCTCTCGATCTCGCCGGTATAAGCGTTGGTGGCGAGAATGAGGGCGCGGGCGGTTACACTGCCGTTTGCCGTTTTGACGATCCAGCGCCCGTTTTCATGACGCATCGAGGCTGCGGGTGAGCGGGAGTGAATCACCGCACCGAGTTTGAGCGCGACATCCGCCATACCGCGCGCCAGCGCCAGCGGGTTGATATGCCCACCGGTGCGGTTCCAGAATCCGCCGAACCACGCTGTTGAACCAAGCATCCGGGCCATGGCGTCACGGTCCAGCAACTCCACCGGCGCGCCGAGTGCAGACCATTCTCGCACGCGCTTTTCCGCGAGCTTGAAGCGGCCCGGTGAATGGACCGGCTGCACCCAGCCCGCCTGTTCGGCCTCGGCGGCGATATCGTATTTCTGGACGAGGTCGAAAAGATACTGCGCGCTGTCGCGCAAAAGCGCGTTGAAGCGTTCACCCGCTTCCCCATGGCGCTGTGTCATCGCCGAAGGATCATGCCCCGCGAGCGTCGGGATCACTTGCCCGTTGTTGCGACCGGAAGCCCCCCATCCGGGCTCAGCCGCCTCCAGCACGAGGGTTTCCACCCCGCTTTCCCGCAGATGAATCGCAGTCGATAGCCCAGTGAAGCCCGCGCCGATGATCACGACATCGGTGGTCACATCGCCGGCAAGCGGGGTCAGCGCCGGGCCGGGCGGGGCTGTCGCGGCCCAGAGCGAGGGCGGCCAGACAACGGAGGGGAGCGGAGCCATCGGGAACTCTTTCGTGAAATGGTCGTTTGGATCGGGGAAGCCGATTTTGCCGCTATCCTTGTCCTCTCGCGCCGGGATCGCAAGGCTATTCGGCACCTCAAGGCGTTTCGTGGATTTCTGCCGGCGATTCCGGTGCGAGAAGAAAATTTTTCTACACCTGGCTCTAGCGCAATGGAGAACCTGTTTAATTTTCTCTCGGCTACGTCCAAGGATTGAATTTAAATCCGTTCGGTCGTTATCTGTGGTCAACAGTGACCGTGACGCCCGGCAGGCGCCCGCGTCGGAAGGATGTTCTATGTCGCTCTCCCATATTCTCGGCCTCGATCATGTTGTCGTCACGGTGCGTGATCTGGATGCCGCCGCGCGCCAATGGGCCGGGCGCGGCTTTACGGTGTCGCCGCGTGGTACGCATTCGGCGCTCCTCGGCACTGGCAATTACACGATGATGTTTGGCGAGGATTACCTCGAGCTCATCGGCGTCTTGCAGGAAACCGAGCATAACAAGCCGACGCGCGATTTTCTCAGCCAGCGCGAGGGGCTTGAACGCGCCGCCTTTACCACCGATAGCGCTGCGGAAGGCGCGGAAGAGCTGAAAGCGCGTGGGCTTTCGCCCCTCGGGCCGGTGCATTTCGGCCGTCCTGTGGAGCTGCCAGACGGCACGGTAGGGGAAGCGAAATTCAACGTTTTCCGGTGGCCCTTGCACGAAAATCCCGGCGGTATGCGGATTTTCGCCTGTCAGCATCTGACGCGTGAGACGGTCTGGATTCCCGAATTGCAGCGCCACGCCAATGGCGCGAAGCGGATCATGCGCGTCGAAATCCTCGCGGCAGATCCGAAAGCCGCGGCGGAACATATGAGCCACCTCATCGACGAGCCGGCCTCAGTGTCAGGCGATGGCTGGCGCGTGCCCTCGGGCGGTAAGCGCGCCGATTTCCTGTTTTATGACGTGACGGGTTTCGCGCGGCGCTATCCCGAGGCGGTGCGTGCCGGTGCGGCGCCGGGCGGTGCGGCGGCGATCGTGCTGGGAACCGCCGATGTTGACGCGGCGGCCAAGGCGATCGGCGCGCCCGCCGTCCAGCATGACGGTGTGGTCAGCGTGCCTGCGAATGCCGCCAACGGCATCATCGTAAGCTTCACCAAGGGCTGAGCCTTCAATCTATTCCGCCCGGTTTTACGGCCTTCGACCCTGTTTGACCTTCGAGGAGACGACCCCATGGATATGACCCGTCGCGCCGCGCTGATGACCAGTGCCGCCATCGCCGCCAATGTGATCAACCCGTTCCGCGCTTTTGCGCAGGAAACACCGCAAAAGGGTGGCGTTTTCACCGTGCATTACGGTGCCGAGCAGCGCCAGCTTAACCCGAGCCTTCAGGCCTCGACCGGTGTTTACATCATCGGCGGCAAGATTCAGGAGCAGCTCGTCGATCTCGACGCCAAGGGCCAGCCGGTCGGCGTGCTCGCGGAGAGCTGGGAATCGTCGGCGGATGGCAAGACAATTACCTTCAAATTGCGAAAGGGCGTCACCTGGCATGACGGCAAACCCTTCACCTCGGCGGATGTGCAATACACCGCCATGGAGATGTGGAAGAAGATCCTCAACTATGGCTCGACGCTCCAGCTCTTCCTGACCGCCGTCGATACCCCGGATGCGCATACCGCGATATTCCGCTACGAGCGCCCGATGCCGCTGAACCTGCTGCTGCGCGCGCTGCCGGACCTCGGTTACATCTCGCCGCGCCATCTCTACGAGGGCAAGGGCGATATCCGCCAGAACCAGGTGAACCTTGCGCCGGTCGGCACCGGCCCGTTCAAGTTCGTCTCCTACGAGCGCGGCCAGCACATTATCGCGGATCGGAACGCGGACTATTGGCGTCCGAACCTGCCGTATCTCGATCGTATCGTCTGGCGCGTGGTGACGGATCGCGCCGCGGCGGCGGCGCAGATGGAAGCCGGGCAGATCCACTACAGCCCGTTCTCGGGCCTGACGATTTCGGATTCGGCGCGCCTCGCCAAAGACCCGCGCTTCATCGTTTCCACCAAGGGCAATGAGGGCAATGCCCGCACGAATACGGTGGAGTTCAACTTCCGCCGCAAGGAACTCGCGGACATCCGCGTGCGCCGCGCGATTGCCCATGCGCTTGATATCCCGTTCTTCATCGAGAACTTCCTCGGCGACTTCGCCAAGCGCGGCACCGGACCGGTTCCCTCGGTCTCGACCGATTTCTACCCCGCAGACAACGGCCCGCAGTATCCCTTCGACAAAGCGACGGCGATCAAGCTGCTCGATGAGGCCGGTTTCAAGCCCGGTGCCGATGGCACGCGCTTCTCGCTCCGCCTTCTGCCGGCGCCGTGGGGCGAGGATATTTCACTGTTCGCGACCTTCATCCAGCAGTCGCTGGCGGCGGTGGGGATCAAGGTTGAGATCGTCCGAAACGACGGCGGCGGCTTCCTCAAGCAGGTCTATGCCGATCATGCCTTCGATTTGGCGTCGGGTTGGCACCAGTATCGCAACGATCCGGCGGTTTCGACGACCGTGTGGTATCGCTCTGGCCAGCCGGCTGGCGCGCCCTGGACCAACCAATGGAACTGGACCGATCCGACCATTGACAAGATCATTGACGATGCCGCGACCGAGGTGGACCCGGCCAAGCGCAAGGGGCTCTATGGTGATTTCGTGCGGCGCGCGAACACCGAATTGCCGATCTGGACGCCGATTGAGCAGATCTTCCTCACCGTGATCAATGCCAAGGCGCGCAACCACTCCAACACGCCGCGCTGGGGCTCTGCATCTTGGCACGATTTGTGGTTGGCCAAATGAGAGCATCCGAGTGAGTGCAATACCTGTGACGGCGCAGTTTCGCGCCGTCACGCGAGGACTTTAGAATGCGTATTTTCGCGCTTGCGGGGCGGCGTCTTGTCGCCTCCATCCCCACGCTGTTCCTGATCCTGATCGGGGTGTTCCTGCTGTTGCAGTTCGCACCGGGGGATACCGTTGATGCGATGATGGCGCAGATGGGGGGCGGCGATGCCGCAACCGCGCGCGATCTCCGCCGCTTTTACGGTCTTGACCTCTCCGTCATGGCCCAGCTTGGCAATTATCTCTGGCGTCTCGTGCGCTTCGATCTCGGTTTCTCTGCGATCTATGGCAAGCCTGTGGCGACAGTGATCGCCGAACGCTTGCCCGCGACGATCCTACTGATGGTCGCTTCGCTCTCGCTCGCTTTTTTCTTCGGGCTGATCCTCGGCGTTGTGGCGGCACGCGGGGTGAACCGCTGGCCCGATACGCTGATCTCAACGCTCGGTCTCGTCTTCTACGCCATGCCGACCTTCTGGTTCGGGCTGATGGCGATTGTCGTGTTTTCGATCTACCTGCAATGGCTCCCCGCCGGCGGCTTCGAGGATATCACTATCGGGTATCAGGGGCTGAGGCGCACGCTCGATATCGCGCAGCATCTGGTGCTGCCAACCCTGACGCTCGGGCTGTTCTATATGGCGATCTACCTCCGCATCATGCGCGGCTCGATGCTGGAAGTCCTGAACCTCGATTTCGTGCGCACAGCGCGCGCCAAGGGGATGGATGAAACCCGCGTCGTGGTGCACCATGTGCTGCGCAATGCGCTCCTCCCAATGGTGACGCTGATCGGCCTTCAGGCGGGTACCATGCTTGGCGGTTCGGTGGTGGTAGAGAGCGTTTTTTCGCTGCCGGGCCTTGGGCGGCTCGCTTATGAATCCGTGATCCAGCGCGACCTCAATACGCTGCTCGGCATTGTGTTTGTCTCGGCGTTGCTGGTGATTGTCGTCAATTTCATCGTCGATCTTCTCTACGCGCGGCTTGATCCCCGCATCACGACGGGAACCTGAGTATGGGGTTCGTGAAGCTCTATTTCCGCAGCCCGCCGGCGGTGATCGGTCTCATTCTGCTGCTGCTCGTGCTCGGCATGGCGGCGAGCGCCGGCTGGCTTTATCCGAAAGACCCTCTCGCGCTGGCCGGGCGCCCGTTGATCTGGCCCTTCACCAATCCGCGCTTCCTGCTCGGCACGGACAATTCAGGGCGCGATATCGCCGCGCAAATCTTTCATGGCGCGCGGATCTCGCTGCAAATCGGTCTCGTCGCGACGGTGATTTCGGTGCTGATCGGCATCACTATCGGCGCCTTCGCCGGTTATTATGGTGGCTGGACCGACACCATCCTGATGCGCGTTACCGAGGCGTTCCAGACCCTGCCGAATTTCCTGTTGCTGCTCGTGCTCGTCGCGGTTTTTGGCTCCACGATCACCACCGTGACGCTGGCGATCGGCATTGTCTCATGGCCTGCCTCGGCGCGGCTGACGCGGGCTGAATTTCTCTCGCTCAGGAACCGCGAATTCGTGCAGGCCGGGCGTACGCTGGGCTTGCGAGACGCAAGTCTCATTTTCCGCGAAATCCTGCCGAATGCGCTGCCGCCGGTCATCGTCTACGCCAGCGTCGTGATGGCGATTGCTATCCTGCTCGAAAGCGCGCTCGCATTCCTGAAGCTCTCCGATCCCAATGTCGCTTCCTGGGGCAATCTCATCGGCATTGGGCGCGATGTCTTGCGTGTGCAGTGGTATGTCTCGGCGATTCCGGGCGTTGCGATCCTCATCACGGTGCTCGCGGTCTCGCTGGTGGGGCAGGGCCTTAATGACGCGCTCAATCCGAGGCTGAAGGGCCGATGACCCCTATTCTTGTTCTCGATCAGGTCAGCGTGAAGCTGCCCAAAGGCGCCGATCGTAGCCATGCGATGGAAGAGGTGACGCTCTCTGTCGCGGCGGGTGAAATCCTTTGTGTCGTCGGCGAATCCGGTTCCGGCAAATCCATGACGGCCAATGCGATCATGCGCCTCCTGCCGGGCGGCGTAACGCTCGATGGGGGGCGCATTCTTTTTGAAGGGCGTGATCTCGCGGGCGTCAGCGAGGCCGAGATGCGCAAGGTGCGCGGCGCCGGCATCGCGATGATCTTTCAGGAGCCGATGACGGCGCTCAATCCGCTCCGGACCATCGGCGATCAGATCGGCGAGATGTTCGAGATCCATACCGATCTGGCGAAGAGCGCAATCCGCGCGCGGGTACAGGCGCTGCTTGAGGAAGTGCGGATTCCCGATCCGCTCGCCGCCGCGAAGGCTTATCCGCATGAACTTTCCGGCGGCCAGCGCCAGCGCGCGATGATTGCCATGGCGCTCGCGCTCGATCCCAAGGTGCTGATTGCGGATGAGCCGACAACCGCGCTTGATGTGACGACGCAGGCGCAGATCCTCGAACTCATCCGCGATCTCCAGCGCCGCAAAGGCACGGCGGTACTGTTCATCACCCATGATTTTGGCGTCGTGGCCGAAATCGCCGACCGGGTCGCGGTGATGAGCAAGGGCCGCGTTGTTGAGCAGGGAACGGTCGAGGCGGTGCTCGATAACCCGCAACACGCTTATACCCAGCAACTGATCGCTGCTGTACCGCCGCTGAAAGCGCCGCCGCCACGCGCGATATCCGACGAGGCGATCCTGACGATCGATCATGTCTCGAAGACCTATCGCACTGGCGGCTTTCTCGGGCGCGGCCAGCGCGTGACGCATGCAGTGAAGGATGTCTCTCTCGTGCTTCCCAAGGGCGGTACGCTCGGGATTGTCGGCGAGTCCGGCTCGGGAAAATCGACGCTGGCGCGCTGCCTCGTGCGGCTTATTGACCCGGAAAGCGGGTCGATCTGGCTGTCCGGGCGCGATCTCGCGAGCCTTTCCAAGGAGGAAATGCGCGCCGAGACGCGTAATATCCAGATGGTGTTTCAGGACCCCTTTGCCTCGCTCAACCCGCGTCACAAAGCGGGGGAACTTGTGGCGCAGGGCCTTATCGTGCATGGCACGCCGCGCGCCGGGGCACTCAAGCGGGCGCGCGATCTTTTTTCGCTGGTGGGGCTCGATCCGGCCGCGATTGACCGCTTTCCGCATGAATTTTCCGGCGGTCAGCGTCAGCGCATCGGCCTTGCCCGTGCACTCGCATTGGAACCGAAAGTGCTGGTGGCGGATGAGCCGGTCTCCGCGCTCGATGTTTCCGTGCAGGCGCAGGTGCTCAAACTTTTGGCCGACCTTCGGGCGCGCCTGGGTCTTTCCATCGTGTTCATCACACATGATCTCCGGGTCGCGGCGCAGGTCTGCGACCTCGTGGCGGTGATGAAAAGCGGGGAAGTGGTGGAGGCCGGGCCGATTGCGGATGTTTTCGGCAATCCCCAGCATGCCTATACGCGGGCGCTGCTGGCTTCCATTCCGGGGCGTGGCTTCGGACTGAAGGAAGCGGTGTTAGCCTGAGGCAAGGTGACAGCGCACGCGCCGCCCGCCGCCGAGATCGGCGTTTTCTGGCAAAGTCTTGCTGCACACTTCAATCGCCGAGGCACAACGTGGCGCAAAGGGGCAGGCGGTCGGGGCCTCATTGAGGGCCGGCGGCGCGCCGGGAATGGCATCGAGCCGCATGCCCTTGACTGCGCCGTGCAGATTAGCTGCCAGCAGCCCGCGCGTGTAGGGATGACGCGGATCGCGGATGAGATCGCGCACCGTGCCCGTTTCAACGATCTGCCCGGCGTACATGATCGCGATCCGGTCGCAGACTTCGACCGCGACGCCGATATCATGCGTGACGAACAGCATCCCCATGTCGAATTCGCGCTGCAATTGGCGGAGCAGTAGCAGAATCTGGATTTGCACCGTCGCATCAAGCGCGGTCGTCGGTTCATCCGCGAGGAGGAGTTTCGGCTTGCCCGCGAGCGCGAGCGCAATCATCGCGCGCTGCCGCATCCCGCCGGAAAGTTCATGCGGATAGGCTTTGAGGCGCCGCTCGGGGGAGGGGATGCGTACCCGTTCAAGCAGTTCACGCGCGCGGATCATCGCGCCAGCCTTCGTGCCGCCCATGTGGCGCATCACGGCTTCGCTGATCTGGTCGCCGATCGTGTAGACCGGATCGAAGGCAAGGCCGGGATCCTGAAAGATCATCGAGGCAATGCCGCCCCGGAAGTTGGCGAGTTCAAGCCCCTCAAGCGCCAGAACATCCTGACCATCGACGCTGAGAGCACCTGTGATAACGGTGCGCCTTTCCGGCAGGAGACGCAGCAGGGTCTTGAGCGTGACGCTCTTGCCCGAGCCGGATTCTCCGAGGATGCCGAGCACTTCACCGGGTGCAAGACTGACGCTGACACCATTGACGGCATGGACTGTCCGCTCCCCGCGAAAGGTTACGTGGAGGTTCTCGATCTCGACCAGCGGCGTCATGGAATGATTTCCAGCGCAGGCGGCGCTTTCGAATGGCGCGCGCCGGGCGTGTTTATGTGGCAGGCGACCTGACGGCCATCCTCACCCACGGGAGAGAGTTCGGGCCGCACTGCACAGCAAAGAGCTTCGGCGAAGGGGCAACGTGGGTGGAAACGGCAACCCGGCGGCGGGTTGATCGGGTTGGGCGGATCACCAGCAAGTGGCGCTTCCTCGGTGCGCCTGTCCGGGTCCATCGAGGGCATCGCGGCGAGGAGGGCGCGCGTATAGGGGTGGGCAGGCGCGGCATAAAGCGTCTCGACCGGGCCGATTTCCACGATCTCCCCGAGGTACATCACCATCACACGGTCCGACATGAAGCGGACGACGTTGAGATCGTGGCTGATGAAGACATAGGTAAGGTCAAAGGCTTCGCGGAGGTCGAGCAGCAGGTTGAGCACCTGGGCCTCGACGGATTTATCGAGCGCGGAGACGGATTCATCGAGGATCAGCAGGCGCGGTGAGAGCGCGAGCGCGCGGGCAATATTGACGCGCTGGCGCTGTCCACCAGAGAGTTCATGCGGGTAGCGCCCGGCAAAACGGGCAGGATCAAGCCCGACCTTCGCGAGAAGATCGCGGGCGCGGGTAATGGCATTGTTCTTCGAGAGACCATGCACCTGCGGGCCGAAGGCAACTGAGGCCTCGATCGTCATGCGCGGGTTGAGCGAGGCGTAACTGTCCTGAAACACCATCTGCGCCTGGCGGCGGTATTCCTTGAGCGGCAGTTCCAGCCCACCGACGAGTTCGCCGTCGAACAGCATCTCGCCCGCATCCTGGTCGAGAAGCTGCATGATGAGCCGGGCGGTGGTTGATTTCCCGCAGCCGGATTCGCCGACAACGCCGAGCGTCTCGCCTTTCTTGACGGTGAAATCTACACCATCGACCGCACGCACAACCGCACCACGCGCGAGCGGGAAATGCTTGGTGAGGCCGGTGACCGAGAGAAGCGGCGTCGCCGGGCCGCCGCGATCTGCGTTGGGCAGAAGCTTCACGGCACGGGATTTCTCCGCCAGCGCCTTCAATTCGTCCGGGTGGGGGTGGGCTGCGGGATGCATCAGCTTTTCACCTCCATCGCCGAGCGCAGGCCATCCGAGAGAATGTTGAACGCAATCGACGTGATGAAAATGGCTGCACCCGGCAGTACCGCGACGATGGGCTGGACATAGATCGCGGTGCGCAAGGTGTTGAGCATCAGGCCCCATTCCGGCGTTGGCGGTTTGACGCCAAGCCCGAGGAAGGAGAGGCCCGAGGCGAGGATCATCGCCACTGAAATCAGGCTCGTCGCATAGACGAACACCGGGCCGATCACGTTGCCGACGACCTGCGCGCGGATGATGAGCCACGATCCGGCGCCGCTCGCGCGCGCGGCATCGACATAATCCATCCCGCGCACCTGCGCGGTGACGCTTTCGGCGATGCGCGCAATCGGCGGAATGAAGACGATGGTGAGCGAGAGGATCGAGTTGGTGATCCCCGCACCCAGCGCGCCCGAAAGCGCGATCGCGAGGAGAACCGAGGGGAAGGCGTAGAAAATATCGACCGTGCGCATCACCAGCGTGTTGAACCGTCCGCCGAAAAACCCGGCGGAAATGCCGATCAGCGAGCCGATGACAAAGGCGATGAAGACTGGCACCAGCCCCATGAAGAGCGACAGCCGGGCGCCGAAAATCAGCCGCGAAAGCATGTCGCGGCCGAGTTCATCCGAGCCGAGCGGATAACCCGGCGTGCCCAAGGGTTTCAGGCGACGCAGCATCGAGGCCTTGGAGGGGTCCGCCGGAGCGATGACGTCTGCGAAGATCGCCGCGAGAATGATCAGCAGGATCACAATTCCAGCGGCAATCGCGAGTTTTTCGCGGCTGAAGCGGGTGAGAACACCGGCCCAATAGCCCGGGGAGGCGGCAACGGGGGGAAGGGTGGCAGCGCTCATGTTACTGCCGCCTCACGCGCGGATCGATAAGGCCCTGCACGATATCGACGAGCACATTGAGCCCGACGAAGAACATCGCCAGGACGAGAATCGCGCCCTGCAGCAGCGGCAGATCACGCTGGAAGATCGCATTGCCGAGCAAAAAGCCGGTGCCGGGCCACGAGAAAACGGTTTCAATCAGAATCGAACCACCGAGGAGATAGCCGAGCTGCAAACCCATCACCGCGAGTGCGGTTGGCGCGGCATTACGGATAACATGGGTGAGTACGCCGCGATCCAGCAGCCCCTTGGCGCGCAGGGCGGTCACGAAATCCTGGGCCATGATGTCCGCCACCAGCGCGCGGACGGTACGCGCGATGATACCCATCGGCACCACGGACATCGTGAGCGCGGGCAGGATCATGTAGCGGACATGCTCCCAGTTCCACTTCCATGCGCCAGAGCCATCCGGTCCTGCGCCGCCCGGCGGCAACCAGCCGAGCTGGACCGAAAACACCACCACCATCACCATGCCGAGCCAGTAATGCGGCACGGAGACCCCGAGCATCGCGATGCCAGAGGAGAGTCGATCCAGCCAAGAGCCTTTGAAATAGCCGGAGATGAAGCCGAAAAGGCATCCAAGCACAAAGCCGATGACCATGGCGAGCAGGGCGATGATCAGCGTATTGCCCACTGCCTTACCAACCTCTAGCGCCACCGGGCGCCCTGTGGCGATGGAGACACCGAGATCGCCCTGAAGTGCCTTCCACAGCCAGAGCAGGAATTGCACTGGCAGCGGTTTGTCGAAGCCGTAGATTTTCCGCATCTCTTCCTGCTGCGCCGCCGAGGCATCGGGCGGGAGCACCGATGTCAGCGGATCGCCCGGCGCGATATGCACCAGCAGGAAGCAGAAGAAGCTGACCCCGAGCGCGACGGGCGCGACATAGGCCAGCCGCTTCAGGAAGTAGCGGAACATCGCCGGCGCCTCACTTCGCCATGTAAATCGGCGAGAAGTCCTGGAACCAGTTCTGCGCTTGCACGAAGCCCTTCACCTTGGGGCTCATGGCGCGCGGGTTCACGTCATGCGTCACCATCAGGAAGAGGGCTTCGTCGACGTATTTCTCGTGGATTTTCTGCATCACCTTGGTCTGCTCGGCAGGGTCGAAGGTGTTGCGGATCTCGGTGAAGAGCTTGTCCATCTCCGGATCGCAATAGTAGCCCCAGTTCGTGCCCGCGGGCGGGGCAAGATTGCACTGGAGATGCCGGATCACGCCGGTGAAGGGGTCCTGAATGAAGTAGGTGTAGTTCATTCCGGTGCCGCCGCGCGAGGATTCATGCTTTGCGCCCGCGCGCCAGATATTGATCAGCGTGTTCCACTCGACGACTTCGAAATCGATCTTGATCCCGATTTCGGCAAGGTTCTGCTGCACGAATTCGTTCATCGGCAGCGGCTGCATCTGACCCGAACCTGAGGGCGAGATCAGGATTTTGGTGACGAGTGGTTTCGCGACGGAATAGCCCGCTTCGGCGAGGAGTTTCTTCGCTTCCGTCAGGTCCCGCGTCAGCTTGAATTTCGGGTTGCCGAACCACTGGTGGCCCGGCGGATAGAAGCCCTGAGCCGGGATCATCATGCCGCCGAGAAGCTCTTTCAGCCCCTCGCGATCCACCGCGAGGTTCGCTGCCTTGCGGATGCGGATGTCGTTCCACGGCGAGCCCTCAACGCGGGAGAGATGCCATGTCCAGTTATGCGGATAGGCGTTGGTGACGATCTGGAATCCCGCGCCCTTGAGCGAAGGCACGAGATCGGGCGAGGGTGCTTCGATCCAGTCGACCTGACCAGCACGCAGCGCGGCCGCGCGGGCATTGGCTTCGGGGAGTGGCAGCAGGATCAGCTTGTCGAGCTTGGGCACGCGGGCCTTGTCCCAATACTCGGCGAAGGGCGAGAGTTCGGCGCGTTCACGCGGGGTGAAGGCGGTAAGCTTCCACGGACCGGTTCCGGAGGGGGTTTTCGCAAAGGCGTCCCAGCTTTTGCCGAGCTTTTCCCACTGGGCCGGCGAGGAGATCATCACCCAGGCAATCTGGTAGGGCAGGGTCGCATCCGGCGACTTGGTGGTGATCTCAACCTTGTATTTGTCGATGACCTTGTAGCTCGCCACCGCCGGAATACGCGACCGGCCCTGCGCCGACTGGCGTTGGTCAAACTGCGGTGCATCGTTCTTCAGAAGCTTGTCGAGGTTCCAGACCACGGCTTCGGCGGTGAATTCCGAGCCATCGTGGAACTTCACGCCCTGCCGGAGCTCGAACGTCCACTTGGTCTTGTCTGCGGCATCGACGGACCATTTGCTCGCAAGGCCTGGAACGAGATCGGAAGGTTTGTCGGCCTTGCTTAGGTCCCAGTTGATGAGCCCGTCATAGACCGTATAGCCCATGAAGCGCATGCCTTCGCCGCCCTGATCGGTCTGGCCGGTAGTCAGCGGAATATCCGAAGCGGTCATGCCGATCCGAAGCGTGCCCTGCGCGAGCGCCGGGGCGGCGGTGGCAAGGAAGGTGGCGGCCAGCAGCGCTTTCAATCGAAGAGTCATCGTCAATCCCTTATCCCGAACAGGTCTGGAGAGGGATCAGCAGGAAGCATGCCAGCTTGTGCCGATCGGCCTCGCAGGATGGGATTTCAGGCCGTCTGACGATGGGCTGCGCCTGAAGGCCAGACGGTAACGCATGCCAGAAGCCTGGTCCGCCTACTTATCAGGCAGACCTGCCCGAAAATTTAGCAGATCGTCCGGTCGGGCTGTGAAGCCGGGAGGGGCATGCCTTCCCAAGGCGTGCCGAAGCTGTATAGTCCTAACGATGTGGATTTTGCGCTTTTTATCCCTCTCCATTTTTAGCCTTGCGGTGTCCTTGCTGCTCACGGCCTCTCTGCCGCTGATGGCCAAGGAGATTCGGATTTCCGACCGGGTTTTTCTGGTCAAGGACCGCCCGGGCTCGTCCCTCGAATTCCAGATGATCGTCAATGCCGGCGCCGCGGATGAAGCGGGCGGACAGGTGCGCGGGCTCGCGCACTATCTCGAACATCTGATCCTTGTCGGGCGCAATCCCGAGAACAAGGACATCGCGTTCCGGTTTTTTCCGGAGGCGGTTTCGAATGGCTGGACCAATCAGGTCGCGACGGTCTACTGGCACCGCATCCCGGCACGGGCGGGAGGGGCGCGCGCCGACCTCGAGAAGTTTTTCGGATTTTATGCCGCGCGCCTCAGGGATTTCAATATTCCCGAGGATGAGGCGGCCCGAGAACGCAATGTCGTTTTGCAAGAACATGATTGGCGCTACGGGGCAAACGGGGCTTCCCGGTTTATCCAGAAGCTGGATCGCGCGCTGCTGCCGGATCACCCGCTTGGGCAATGGACGATCGGCAGTCGCGAGACGATCCGCCAATTGACGCTGGCCGATGCAAAGGCCTTTCACAAGCGTTGGTATCAGCCAAACAACGTCTGGTTTGTCATCCGGGGTGATGTCGACCCGGCGCTGCTCAAGGAGATCAGCGACAAAGCCCTCGGGGCGTTGACGCCGGCAGTGCTGCCACCGCACGCGACAAGCCTGCCGCCGAAAATCTCCGCGCGTCAGGATCTGCTTGCCGAAACGGATCGCCAGATCACCCAGCCTCAGGTCGTCTACAAGAAGCTCATCCATCTGGATGACGGGGATGAACTTACGGGCCTCGCGCGGCTTTCGGTGCTGGCAAACCTCCTTGGCAGCCAGTTGCCGGGTTCGCTACATGAGGCGCTGGTGGACCGCGCCAAGGTCTCGACCTCTGCGCCCCATTTCGGCTTGGTGCGCATCGCGAAGGGCACCTATCTCCTCTCGATCGTTGCGGCGAACCCGGCGGAGGGAGATCCCAAGGGGCAGAAACTCCTCGCAGCGATCATGACCTATGTGCAGGATCTCGGCAGTCTCGACATCTCGGAGCGAAA